>NZ_AP021972.1:2580012-5160024 GCF_014168815.1 Klebsiella sp. WP3-W18-ESBL-02 | reverse complement strand
TGCGAACCGCTATCTGCGGTTTTCAACGGCCTCTTTCAGACATTCTGCTGAAATAACGCGGTTATTTTCCCCTGTTACGATCCACCGATCGCGATCGGGCCGAGGATCATAGCGTAAACTGCGCCAGAGATCTTCTGTTTCTCACAGATTCTTCCCGATTTATCCACAGGGTGGATCCAGAAGCGCTAAGTGTAAACGATCCCGGCAAGGAGAAGGCACGATTTCCTTCGCATATTGGAAAAATTAATGACTAGCGACAAATTTCTGCTTAAATGATCTAACAAAGATCCAGGATGATCCTTGCGCTTTAACGGGCAGCCCGTATAATCCCCCACCCGGCGTGTACTGCTCGAATTTCGGTGAGGGACGCTGCTCATTTACCGGGCAAAAAACGGCGGTCGAACGCGGTTTTTTACGCGGTAAATAAGGAAAGAGAATTGACTCCGGAGTGTACAATTATTACAATCCGGCCTCTTTAATCACCCATGGCTTCGGCGTCCGTCGTTCAATTTTCGGTCGGATATCCAATAAAGCCATTGAATTTATTCAAGTTTAGGTAGAAATCGCCATGAAACGCACTTTTCAACCGTCTGTACTGAAGCGCAACCGTTCTCACGGCTTCCGTGCTCGTATGGCTACTAAAAATGGTCGTCAGGTTCTGGCACGTCGTCGTGCTAAAGGCCGTTCTCGTCTGACCGTTTCTAAGTAATAAAGCTAACCCCTCGAGTGGTTAAGCTAGCATTTCCCAGGGAGTTACGCTTGTTAACTCCCAATCATTTCACATTCGTCTTCCAGCAGCCACAACGGGCTGGCACGCCGCAAATCACCATCCTCGGCCGCCTGAATTCGCTGGGGCATCCCCGTATCGGTCTTACCGTCGCCAAGAAAAACGTTAAACGCGCACATGAACGCAATCGGATTAAACGTCTGACGCGTGAAAGCTTCCGTTTGCGTCAGCATGAACTCCCGCCAATGGATTTCGTGGTGGTGGCGAAGAAAGGGGTTGCCGACCTCGATAACCGTGCTCTCTCGGAAGCGTTGGAAAAATTATGGCGCCGTCACTGTCGCCTTTCTCGCGGCTCCTGATAGGCCTGATTCGGGTCTATCAGCGCCTGATTAGTCCGCTACTCGGGCCGCATTGCCGTTTCACCCCAACCTGTTCTCAATACGGAATTGAGGCATTGCGCAGGTTTGGAGTGATAAAAGGCAGTTGGTT
Source organism: Klebsiella sp. WP3-W18-ESBL-02 (assembly GCF_014168815.1). Taxonomy (NCBI): domain Bacteria; kingdom Pseudomonadati; phylum Pseudomonadota; class Gammaproteobacteria; order Enterobacterales; family Enterobacteriaceae; genus Klebsiella; species Klebsiella sp. WP3-W18-ESBL-02. The sequence goes on along the minus strand of NZ_AP021972.1, from coordinate 5,158,808 downwards.
GACAGTGAAACGCGTATTAAAATGCCACCCTTTACACCCTGGTGGTGACGATCCCGTCCCGCCCGGACCATTTGATACCAGAGAACACTAACGATGGATTCGCAACGCAATCTTCTTATCATCGCTTTGTTGTTCGTGTCTTTCATGATCTGGCAAGCTTGGGAACAGGACCACAATCCTCAGACCCAGCAGCAGACCACGCAGACTACGACCACAGCAGCGGGTAGCGCCGCCGACCAGGGCGTACCGGCCAGTGGCCAAGGAAAACTGATTACGGTTAAAACTGACGTGCTTGAGCTGACTATCAACACCCGCGGTGGTGATATTGAGCAAGCGCTGCTTCCGGCGTACCCAAAAACGCTGAAGTCTGACGAACCGTTCCAGTTACTGGAAACCACTCCTCAGTTTGTCTATCAGGCGCAGAGCGGCTTAACCGGTCGTGACGGCCCGGACAACCCGGCTAATGGCCCGCGTCCGCTGTATAACGTCGGTAAAGATGCGTTTGTACTGGCCGATGGCCAGAACGAAATCGTCGTTCCGCTGACCTATACCGATAAAGCAGGCAACGTCTTCACCAAAACTTTCACCCTGAAACGCGGTGATTATGCGGTGAACGTTGGCTACGACGTGAAGAACGCCGGCGAGAAACCGCTGGAAGTGTCTACCTTCGGTCAGCTGAAGCAGACTGCGGCCCTGCCTACTGCGCGTGATACGCAGACCGGCGGCCTGTCTACCATGCACACCTTCCGTGGCGCAGCGTATTCAACGTCTGACTCTAAGTACGAAAAATATAAATTCGATACCATCGTTGATAACGAGAACCTGAACACCAACACCAAAAACGGTTGGGTTGCCATGCTGCAGCAGTACTTCACGACTGCATGGGTTCCGCAGAACAACGGTACCAATAACTTCTACACCGCTAACCTCGGTAATGGCGTAGTGGCGATTGGCTACAAATCTCAGCCGGTTCTGGTACAGCCAGGCCAGGCAGATAAACTGCAGAGCACCCTGTGGGTTGGCCCGGCAATTCAGGACAAAATGGCCGCCGTTGCGCCGCACCTGGATCTGACCGTCGACTACGGCTGGCTGTGGTTCATCTCTCAGCCGCTGTTCAAACTGCTGAAATGGATCCATAGCTTCCTGGGTAACTGGGGCTTCTCCATCATCGTTATCACCTTTATCGTTCGTGGCATCATGTACCCGCTGACCAAAGCGCAGTACACCTCCATGGCGAAGATGCGTATGCTGCAGCCGAAGATTCAGGCAATGCGTGAGCGTCTGGGCGATGACAAACAGCGTCAGAGCCAGGAAATGATGGCCCTGTATAAAGCGGAAAAAGTTAACCCACTGGGTGGCTGCTTCCCGCTGATTATTCAGATGCCAATCTTCCTTGCGCTGTACTACATGCTGAGCGCCTCAGTTGAACTGCGTCATGCGCCGTTTATCCTGTGGATCCACGACTTGTCCGCACAGGACCCGTACTACATCCTGCCGATCATCATGGGCGCGACGATGTTCTTCATCCAGAAGATGTCTCCGACTACCGTGACCGACCCGATGCAGCAGAAGATCATGACCTTTATGCCGGTCATCTTCACGGTGTTCTTCCTGTGGTTCCCGTCAGGTCTGGTGGTTTACTATATCGTCAGCAACCTGGTAACCATTATTCAGCAGCAGCTGATCTACCGTGGTCTGGAAAAACGTGGCCTGCATAGCCGCGAGAAGAAAAAATCCTGATTCGGTTGTAGGTTGTAGGCCGGATAAGGCGAAGCCGCCATCCGGCAAACGGAACGAAAATCAAAGGGCGGTCGAATGACCGCCTTTTTTTATTGCAACAAAGTTGAGACAAACCATGAGCCATAACGACACTATCGTCGCCCAGGCTACCCCACCGGGACGCGGTGGGGTGGGCATTCTGCGCATCTCCGGCCTGAAGGCTCGCGACGTGGCACAGGCGGTGCTGGGCAAGCTGCCAAAGCCGCGCTATGCCGACTACCTGCCGTTTAAAGACGTCGATGGCAGCGCGCTGGATCAGGGCATTGCGCTGTGGTTCCCGGGCCCGAATTCCTTTACCGGTGAAGATGTGCTGGAGCTTCAGGGCCACGGCGGCCCGGTGATCCTCGACCTGCTACTCAAACGTATTCTGACGCTGCCGGGCGTGCGTATCGCCAACCCGGGCGAATTCTCCGAGCGCGCGTTTTTAAACGATAAGCTCGATCTGGCCCAGGCTGAAGCCATTGCCGACCTCATCGACGCCAGCTCCGAGCAGGCCGCACGCTCCGCGCTGAACTCGCTGCAAGGTGCATTTTCCACCCGCGTAAATCACCTTGTGGAAGCACTTACTCACCTGCGCATCTACGTCGAGGCGGCCATCGACTTCCCGGACGAGGAGATCGACTTCCTCTCCGACGGTAAAATCGAAGCGCAACTTAATACCGTGATTGCCGATCTCGACGCCGTCCGCGCCGAAGCGCGCCAGGGCAGCCTGCTGCGCGAAGGGATGAAGGTGGTTATCGCCGGGCGCCCGAACGCCGGGAAATCGAGCCTGTTGAACGCGCTGGCGGGACGTGAAGCGGCTATCGTTACCGATATTGCCGGTACCACCCGCGACGTGCTGCGCGAGCATATCCACATCGACGGGATGCCGCTGCATATCATCGATACCGCCGGTCTGCGCGACGCCAACGATGAAGTCGAGCGTATCGGTATCGAACGTGCGTGGCAGGAAATTGAGCAGGCCGATCGCGTACTGTTTATGGTGGACGGCACCACCACCAGCGCCACCGACCCGGCGGAGATTTGGCCAGACTTTATCGCCCGCCTGCCGAAAAACCTGCCGATTACCGTGGTGCGTAACAAAGCGGATATCACCGGCGAGACGCTGGGTCTGAGTGAAGTGAATGAGTACTCACTTGTTCGCCTCTCCGCCCGTACCGGCGAAGGCGTGGACGTGCTGCGTAACCATCTCAAGCAGAGCATGGGCTTTGAAACCAATATGGAAGGCGGTTTCCTGGCGCGCCGTCGTCACCTGCAGGCACTTTCAGAGGCCGCAGAACACCTACAGCAGGGTAAAGCCCAGCTTCTGGGTGCCTGGGCCGGAGAATTGCTGGCAGAGGAGCTTCGTCTGGCACAGCAGAATCTCAGTGAGATCACCGGGGAATTTACCTCCGACGACCTGCTAGGGCGGATTTTCTCCAGCTTCTGTATCGGTAAATAACGGTGTGTTGCCCGGTGGCGCAAAGCTTACCGGGCCTACAGGCCCCGTTGGCCGGATAAGGCAAGGCCGCCCTCCGGCGACAAGTGATTTCCCAGCAGGAAATCACTGTTGTCCAAATGGCAACTCGTGACATCACCGCTCTCCCCGTATGCTTAGCGCCACATTTCCCGTGAGGTCGCTATGACACGCTTTCTTCTGTGCAGTTTTGCCTTAGTTTTGCTTTATCCCGCCGGTATCGATATGTATCTGGTCGGGTTGCCCCGCATTGCGGCCGATTTACAGGCCAGCGAAGCGCAGCTGCATATCGCCTTCTCGGTCTATCTGGCCGGCATGGCCACCGCCATGCTGTTTGCCGGTAAAGTTGCCGACCAATCAGGACGTAAGCCGGTCGCGATTGTCGGCGCGTTGATTTACATCGCAGCCTCCGCTCTCTGTTCGCTGGCAGAAAGCGGCACGCCGTTTCTCGTCGGCCGCTTTATTCAGGGCATCGGTGCGGGCTGCTGCTACGTGGTGGCTTTCGCGATTCTGCGCGATACGCTTGACGACCGCCGTCGGGCTAAAGTGCTGTCGTTGCTCAACGGGATTACCTGTATCGTGCCGGTACTGGCGCCGGTCATGGGGCACCTGATTATGCTCAAATACCCGTGGCAGAGCCTGTTCTACACGATGATCGGCATGGGCGTGGTCGTTTGCCTGCTGTCGGTATTTATCCTGCGAGAATCGCGTCCAGCGGCTCTGACGGCCTCGACGCAGCAGCATCACGCTGCCGAATCGCTGCTAAATCGCTTTTTCCTGAGTCGCCTGGCGATAACCACCCTCAGCGTGTCGGTGATCCTCACCTTCGTAAACACCTCTCCGGTGCTGCTGATGGAAGTGATGGGCTTCGACCGCGGCGAATACGCCACCACCATGGCGATGACCGCAGGCATCAGCATGGCGGTCTCCTTCTCTACCCCGTTCGCCCTGAGTCTGTTTAAACCCCGTACGCTGATGCTCACTTCACAGACGTTATTCCTGGCCGCGGGTATCGTCTTAATTCTCGCGACAACCCACGCGTTCACCCTCTTCGGGCTGACCTTAATCTGTGCCGGTTTCTCGGTGGGATTTGGCGTGGCGATGAGCCAGGCGCTAGGCCCGTTCTCCCTGCGCGCGGGCGTCGCCAGCTCGGCGCTGGGGATTGCGCAGGTGTGTGGCTCATCGCTATGGATTTGGCTGGCGGCTATCCTTGGCTTCGACGCGCTGAATATGCTGATCGGGATTCTGATTGGCTGTAGCATAGTGAGCATCATGCTGATTATTTCAGTTGCTCCTAACCGGTCCGCGTCTGCACATGAAGAAACCGCTCACCAGCCTCGATCTTAACCTTCTGCTTTGCCTGCAGCTCCTGATGCAGGAGCGCAGCGTTACCAAAACCGCCAAACGGATGAACGTCACGCCGTCGGCGGTGAGTAAATCTCTGGCGAAGCTGCGCGCCTGGTTTGACGATCCGTTGTTTGTGAACACACCGCTGGGGCTGACGCCGACGCCGCTGATGTTTAGCATGGAGCAAAGCCTGGCGGAGTGGATGCAGATGGCCAACCAGCTGCTCGATAAGCCGCATCATGAAACGCCGCGTGGGCTGAAGTTCGATCTGGTGGCCGAATCGCCGCTGATCATGATCCTGTTCAACGCCCTGTCGCAACAGATCTATCAACGTTATCCACAGGCCACGATCAAAGTCCGCAACTGGGACTACGATTCACTGGATGCCATTATCCGCGGTGAGGTCGACATCGGTTTTACCGGGCGCGAGAGCCATCCGCGATCCCGCGAGCTGCTAAGCCTGCTGCCGCTGTCGATCGATTACGAAGTGCTATTCACCGATCTTCCGTGGGTGTGGCTGCGTGAGGATCATCCGGCGCTGCAGGAAGAGTGGAACCTGGAGACGTTTCTGCGCTATCCCCACATCAGTATTTGCTGGGAGCAAAGCGACACCTGGGCGCTGGACGATGTCCTGCAAGAGATGGGCCGCGAGCGCAATATTGCCCTCAGCCTGCCGGGGTTCGAACAGTCGCTGTTTATGGCCGCTCAGCCGGATCACACCATGCTGGCGACCGCGCCGCGCTACTGTCAGTATTACAATCAACTTCACCAGCTGCCGTTGGTCGCTCGCCCCCTGCCATTCGACGCCGCACAGCAAGATAAGCTGCTGGTGCCGTTCACCCTGCTCTGGCATAAACGAAATAGTCACAACCCGAAAATTATCTGGCTGCGTGAAACGCTTAAAACCTTATATCTCGGTGTTTCCTGATGAGTTATTCGTAAAAATAGTCCATTTCAGTTAGGGGAAAGTGTAAAAGTCTCGTAATACCCCTTTTCAATCGCATTTTTAGGCAGTAAAACCTGATCATAACTAGCGTAAATGTTACTCTCCTATAAACCACTGTCCATTAATCACGGAGCGAAAAATGGCGACGCACTTTGCAAGAGGGATCCTTAAGGACGGGCATCTACTGTCGGTTCGGCTATCATCCACCAGCCATAACATCGCACGCCAGCTACCGGCACACCGCCGCACGCGTTACCTGGCTTCACGCGCGCTGTTAGCCGAGCTGCTGTTTATGCTGTATGGCATCAGTGAATTACCGGAAATTGTCACGCCTGATGAGGGCAAGCCGCACTTTAAGGATAGCCACCTGCCTGATTTTTCCATTTCCTATGCGGGTAATATTGTCGGCGTAGCGCTAACGACCGAAGGCCGCTGCGGCCTGGATATGGAACTGCTGCGCGTGCTGCGTAACACGCCGCAGGCCACAATAATGGAAAACTACCGCTTTACCAGTAATGAAAATCTGTGGATCAACAACCAGAACGACCCGCATGAAGCGCGCGCACAGCTGATTACGCTGCGCCAGAGCGTGCTGAAAATGACCGGCGACGTTCACCGCGACTCCCCACAAATGCTCCAGCTGCTGCCCGGCTCCGGCCGCCTGCGCGCCGCGCATACCGAGCAGCTCGAAGCGATATGCGATGCCGAAGATATTCTGGTGTGGTCGCTGTCTGCCTCACCCTCGATTGAAAAATTGAAGGTATGGGAGTTTGACGGTAAGTACGGCTGGCGCAGCCTGCCCGACGCTCAGGCGCGGGCCAACGAACCGGCCGCGCGGTTGATGAGATTCACGAGCCTTCCGGCAGAGAAAGCGCTTATACTCAACTGATTCGGCTGGGAAACAGCCTCATGATGCAAAGGAGTAATCATGTCTGAAGCGTTGAAAGTAGTTACGTTATTGGGAAGCCTGCGCAAAGGTTCATTTAACGGTATGGTGGCACGCACCCTGCCGAAAATCGCCCCGGCGGGCATGAGCGTTGAAGCACTGCCGTCCATCGGCGATATCCCACTGTACGATGCCGATCTCCAGCAAGAAGAAGGGTTCCCACAGAGCGTTGAGGCGCTGGCTGAGCAAATTCGTCAGGCCGACGGCGTCGTTATCGTGACGCCCGAATACAACTATTCCGTCCCGGGTGGGCTGAAGAACGCTATCGACTGGCTGTCCCGTATGCCGGACCAGCCACTGTCCGGTAAACCGGTACTGATTCAGACCAGTTCGATGGGCGCTATCGGCGGCGCACGCTGTCAGTATCACCTGCGCCAGATTCTGGTGTTCCTGGATGCGATGGTGATGAACAAGCCGGAGTTTATGGGTGGCGTGATTCAGAACAAAGTCGACCCGCAGCTGGGTGAAGTGATCGAGCAAGGTACATTAGATCATCTGGCCGGTCAGTTGACCGCGTTTGGCGAGTATATTCAGCGCGTAAAAGCGTAAGTTCTTTAAAAACCCTCACCCCGATGGGGTGAGGGTTCACTTCATCAGTGTGCGTCAATAAACACAATCTTCAGTACAAACAGCAGCGCGACAACAATCACGCACGGGCTGAGGTCGCGGAAACGACCGGTACCGATTTTCATCACGCAGTAAGAGATAAAGCCCAGTGCAATCCCTTCGGTAATTGAGAAACTGAACGGCATCATCACGGCGGTAATAAACGCCGGAACGGCTTCGGTCAGATCATCCCACTTCACGCGCGCCAGGCTGGAGGTCATCAGCACCCCAACGTAGATCAGCGCACCCGCAGCAGCGTAGCCCGGTACCATGCCTGCCAGCGGCGACAGGAAAATAACCAGCAGGAACAGAATACCCACAACCACTGCCGTCAGCCCTGTGCGGCCGCCCACGGAGACGCCAGAGGAGGATTCAATGTACGCGGTGACGGAAGAAGTACCAATAAAGGAACCGGCAACGGAGGACACGCTATCGACGAACAGCGCCTGCTTCATACGCGGGAACTTACCTTTCGCATCGGCCAGCCCGGCTTTATCCGTTACGCCAATCAGGGTACCGGAGGAATCGAACAGGTTAACCAGCATAAAGGAGAAGATGACGCCCGCCAGTCCCAGGTTAAACGACCCGGCCAGATCAACGTGGCCCACCACGGTGGTGATGCTCGGTGGCGCAGAGACGATGCCGCTGTAGTGCACATCGCCCAGCATCCAGCCCAGCAGAGTGGTGACTACGATAGACACCAGCACCGCCGCGTGGATATTGCGCGACGCCAGAATCGCAATGATAAAGAAGCCCAGCACGCCCAGCAGGACGCCGTGCGAGGTCAGGTTACCGATGGAAACCAGCGTGTCCGGGTTTGCGACGATGACGCCGGCGTTTTTCAGCCCCATCATGCCGATAAACAGGCCGATACCGCTGGTGATCCCCACGCGCAGGCTGACCGGAATATTGGCAATCATCCAGTAGCGGACGCGGAAAATGGTCAACAGCAGCAGGCCAATGGCGCCCCAGAAGATAGCACCCATACCGACTTGCCAAGGCAGCCCCATGGCCTGCACCACCACGAAGGCGAAGAAGGCGTTCAGGCCCATCGCTGGCGCCAGCGCGACCGGCAGGTTAGCAAATACGCCCATCAGGATACTGCCCAGCGCCGCAATCAGGCAGGTGGTCACGAACACCGCGCTGGTATCCATGCCGGCAACGCCAAGAATTTGCGGGTTTACGAAAACGATGTAGACCATCGTCAGGAAGGTAGTGAAACCGGCGATCACTTCGGTGCGTGCCGTTGTGCCATGCTCGCGCAGTTTAAACACGCGCTCCAGTATCCCCTGACCGGAAGTTGCCGGGGTGGTGTGTTGTTGACTCATTATCTATTTCCGCAGAAAGGGAGGAAAATTCGTCGCTATCCTATACCAAAATGCGACAATAGGCGCGGTTGTGAGATATTTTTTTTCATTGGTTTTGCTTATACGGCAACGATTGCGTCTCTCAATTCAGCATCAGGTAAACGTTAAACTTGTTAAAAAGGAAATGACATGTCCGGAGTTGAAGCGGTTTTTTTCGACTGTGACGGTACGCTGGTCGACAGCGAAGTGATCTGTTCACGGGCCTACGTCCATATGTTCAAAACATTTGGCATCACGCTCGATCTGGAAGAGATTTTTAAACGTTTTAAGGGCGTAAAGCTCTACGAGATCATCGATATCATCAACGCAGAGCACGGGGTTAACCTGGCGAAAGCGGATCTGGAGCCGGTTTATCGCGCCGAGGTCGCACGCCTCTTCGACACCGAGCTGGAGGTGATTGCCGGCGCCAACGCGCTGTTGGATGCGGTAAGCGTACCGATGTGTGTGGTCTCTAACGGCCCGGTCAGTAAAATGCAGCACTCGCTGGGTAAGCTGGGCATGTTGCATCATTTCCCGGAAAAGCTGTTCAGCGGCTACGATATCCAGCGCTGGAAGCCCGATCCGGCCCTGATGTTCCACGCGGCAAAGGCGATGAACGTCAACGTTGAGCACTGTATTCTGGTAGATGACTCCTCTGCTGGCGCCCAGTCGGGCATTGATGCAGGCATGGAGGTGTTCTACTTCTGCGCCGACCCGCACAACAAACCGATTAACCATCCAAAGGTGACGACGTTTACCGATCTCGCGGAACTGCCTGCGCTGTGGAAAGCGCGCGGGTGGAATATTGTCGGTTAAACCGTAGGCCTGATAAGCGAAGCGCCATCATGCAGCATTACGCAGAATGCCGGATGGCGGCGTAACGCCTTATCCGGCCTACAACAGCGGCGCCGGGTGCTCCCGGCGGCCGCTTATTCCTTAGGATCTTTCCCCGCCAGCAGCTTGTCCAGCTCATCGCCGCCCACGTGGCGGAAATCCTGCCCCTTCACGAAGTAGAAGATGTATTCACAGATATTCTGGCAGCGGTCGCCGATACGCTCGATGGAGCGTGCGCAGAACAGCGCGGTCAGCACGCTTGGGATCGTCCGTGAGTCTTCCATCATGTAGGTCATCAGCTGACGCACAATGCCTTCATATTCCTGGTCCACTTTCTTGTCTTCACGGTAGATACGTACCGCTTCATCAAGATCCATACGCGCGAACGCATCCAGCACATCGTGCAGCATCTGCACGGTGTGACGGCCCAGCGACTCCAGGCTGACCAGCAGCGGCTGGTGTTGCTGGGAAAATTTCTCCAGCGCGGTGCGACAGATTTTGTCCGCCACATCGCCAATACGTTCCAGCTCGGCGATGGTTTTGATAATCGCCATCACCAGACGCAGGTCGCTCGCCGTAGGCTGGCGTTTAGCGATGATACGCACACAGGCTTCATCAATCGCCACTTCCATCATGTTGACGTGCTTGTCGCCGTCGATAACGCGCTTCGCCAGCTCGCTATCCTGGTTGTGCATCGCGGTAATAGCATCAGAAAGCTGCTGCTCAACCATGCCGCCCATGGTCATGACCTGGGTGCGGATGCTTTCCAGTTCTGCGTTGAACTGGCCGGAAATATGTTTATTAAGATTTAAATTGTCCACAGTTCTCTCCCGATCAACCGTAGCGGCCAGTAATGTAGTCTTCAGTTTGTTTCTTCGCAGGCTTGGTGAACAGATCGTCCGTGTTGCTGAACTCAATCAACTCGCCCAGATACATAAATGCCGTGTGGTCGGAGCAACGTGCAGCCTGCTGCATGTTGTGGGTCACGATCACCACGGTGTAATCCTCTTTCAGCTCGGTGATAAGCTCCTCGATACGCCCGGTGGAGATCGGGTCGAGCGCGGAACACGGCTCATCCAGCAACAGCACTTCCGGGCGAATGGCGATACCGCGCGCGATGCACAGACGCTGCTGCTGACCACCGGAAAGAGAGTACCCGCTCTGGTGCAGTTTATCTTTGGTTTCATTCCATAATGCGGCCTTGGTCAAGGCCCACTGCACGCGCTCGTCCATATCGGTGCGCGACAGCTTTTCAAACAGGCGTACGCCGAAGGCAATGTTGTCGTAGATAGACATCGGGAACGGCGTCGGCTTCTGGAAAACCATGCCGACCTTGGCGCGCAGCAGGGCGATATCCTGGGTGTTGGTGAGAATGTTGTCACCATCCAGCAGAATTTCACCTTCCGCACGCTGCTCCGGGTAAAGCTCAAACATTTTGTTGAAGGTACGCAGCAGCGTTGATTTGCCGCAGCCCGACGGTCCGATAAACGCCGTCACCTGGTTTTTGGCGATATCCAGGTTGATGTTCTTCAGGGCATGGAATTTGCCGTAGTAGAAGTTCAGGTCACGTACTGAAATCTTACCCGGAGTCGTGTTAACCATACTCATCTCAATCTCTTCCTCATCATGCCTGATGGCGCGCAGCTTTCAGGCCTACATCTATGTCATTCGTAGGCCGGATAAGGCGTTTACGCCGCCATCCGGCAAGGCAATAAACTTAACCGTGTTTCTTCTTCGCGAAAATGACGCGCGCCAGAATGTTCAGCAGCAGGACGCACAGCGTGATAATCAGCACCCCGGCCCAGGCCAGCTGCTGCCACTCAGCAAACGGGCTCATAGCAAATTTAAAAATGGTGACCGGCAGGTTGGCGATGGGCTGCATCATGTCGGTGCTCCAGAACTGGTTCGAGAGCGCGGTAAACAGCAGCGGTGCCGTTTCACCAGCAATGCGCGCAATCGCCAGCAGGATACCGGTCATGATCCCGGAGATAGACGCTTTTAGCGTAATGGCGGAGATCATCTTCCATTTCGGCGTACCCAGCGCATACGCGGCCTCACGCAGGCTATCCGGCACCAGCTTCAGCATGTTTTCGGTGGTACGAATGACGATCGGCACCTGTAACAGCGCCAGCGCAATCACGCCCGCCCAGCCGGAGAAGTGCTGCATCTGCGCCACGACGATGGTGTAGACAAACAGGCCCACAACGATCGACGGAGCGGAAAGCAGAATGTCGTTAATAAAGCGGATAACCTCGGCAAGCCAGGACTTACGCCCGTACTCGGCCAGGTAAATGCCCGCCATAATACCCAGCGGGGTACCAAACACGGTGGCCCACAGAATCAGCAGGCCGCTGCCCGCGAGGGCGTTAGCCAGACCGCCGCCGGCGGTGTTTGGCGGCGGCGTCATTTCGGTAAACAGCGCCAGCGACATGCCATCGATCCCGCGGGTGATGGTCGCCATCAGGATCCACACCAGCCAGAACAGGCCGAAGATCATGGTGGCCATAGAGAGCGTCAGCGCAATGCGGTTCTTCATGCGGCGTCTGGCCTGCATTTTGCGACGGGACTCTGCCAGCGCAGCGGTGTTTTGCATTTCCAGCGTAGCCATTAGCGTGCCCCCTCATTCTTCGCGAGGCGCATGATCATGAACTTCGATGCGGCCAGTACGATAAAGGTAATCGCAAACAGGATCAGGCCCAGTTCCATCAGCGCAGACACGTGCAGGCCAGATTCCGCTTCGGCGAATTCGTTCGCCAGCGCGGAGGTAATGCTGTTGCCAGGCATATACAGCGAGGCGCTATCGAGCTGGTAGGTGTTGCCGATGATAAAGGTCACCGCCATCGTTTCACCCAGCGCGCGGCCCAGGCCGAGCATGACGCCGCCTATCACCCCGTTTTTGGTGAACGGCAGAACGATACGCCAGATAACCTCCCAGGTGGTGCAGCCGATGCCGTAGGCCGACTCTTTCATCATCACCGGGGTTTGCTCGAACACATCACGCATTACGGCAGAGATATACGGGATGATCATGATGGCGAGGATAACCCCGGCCGCCAGGATACCGATACCAAATGCCGGGCCGGAGAACAGCGCGCCGACAAACGGGATGTTAGAAAGAATATTGCCGACCGGCTCCTGGAAGTAGGTCGCGAACAGCGGCGCGAAGATAAACAAGCCCCACATGCCGTACACGATACTGGGGATGGCCGCCAGCAGCTCAATGGCGATACCTAACGGGCGTTTGAGCCAGTTTGGCGCCAGTTCGGTCAGGAAGAGTGCGATACCGAAACTCACCGGAACGGCGATCAGCAGCGCGATAAAGGAGGTCACGAGCGTACCGTAAATCGGCACCAGCGCGCCGTAAATGTCGTTAGGCGCATCCCACTCTTTGGTCCACAGGAAGGCGAAGCCGAACTTCTCCATACTGGGCCAGGAGGAGATGATCAGAGAAACGATAATCCCGCCCAACATCAATAGCACAATCAGCGCAGCCAGTCTTACCAGCGCGCTGAATATCATGTCACCCTTTTTACCCGGTGGGTTAAAAGCAGGCTTAGTTGCAGCCATAAATCACTCTTTCCAGTTTAAAATCCGCCACGACGCTGACAGCTGCCCGGCGTTGCCGCCGGGCGACCGTCATCAGTACAGCGCTTTACCGCTGCTGTCTTTTACGTTGGTTTTCCATGCAGCACGAACCTGCTCAACCACGCTTTCCGGCAGAGAGGCATAATCCAGTTCGTTAGCCTGTTTGCCGCCGTTTTTGTACGCCCAGTCAAAGAACTTCAGCACTTCAGCGCCCTGCTCTGGTTTCTTCTGCTCTTTGTGGACCAGGATAAAGGTGGTGGAGGTAATCGGCCACGCGTTATCACCTTTCTGGTTGGTCAGGTCCTGCGCGAAGGTTTTGCTCCAGTCAACGCCTTTAGCGGCGTTAGCGAAGTTGTCTTCGGTTGGGCTAACCGGTTTGCCATCAGCAGAAACCAGCTTGGTGTAAGCCAGGTTATTCTGCTTAGCATACGCGTATTCAACATAGCCGATGGAGCCCGGCAGACGCTGTACGAACGCCGCAATACCGTCGTTACCTTTACCGCCCAGACCGGTCGGCCAGTTAACGGTAGAGCCCGCGCCAATTTTAGATTTCCACTCTTCGTTCACTTTCGCCAGGTAGCTGGTGAAGACGAAGGAGGTGCCGGAACCGTCAGCACGACGGACCACGGCGATATTCTGAGAAGGCAGCTTCACGCCCGGGTTCAGTTTGGTGATGGCTTCGTCATCCCACTTCTTAATTTTACCCAGGTAGATGTCGCCCAGCGTTTTACCGTCGAGCACCAGCTCGCCGGATTTCAGGCCAGGGATATTAACGGCCAGCACCACACCGCCGATCACGGTCGGGAACTGGAACAGGCCTTCCTGCGCCAGTTTTTCGTCAGACAGCGGAGCATCAGATGCGCCGAAATCCACGGTGTTAGCGGTAATTTGTTTTACGCCACCGGAGGAGCCGATACCCTGGTAATTGACTTTATTACCGGTTTCTTTCTGGTAGGTATCCGCCCATTTGGCATACACCGGCGCAGGGAAAGTTGCACCCGCGCCCGTCAGGCTTGCTGCTGCAAAGGCAGAGAAAGCGCTCATCGATAAGGTCGCGGCGACAACAGTTGCGACAGTGGTACGCATAACTTTCATAATGTCTCCTGCAAGAATTCGTAAATCGTTGTTTAGTGGCTACGATGAGCAAAATAGGACAAACAGGTGACAGTTATATGTAAGGTTTATGACAGTTTAATGACAGCAAACACGTAAAACATAACTAATTGATAATTATGAAAAATAATTCACGTGGATTCTTGTTTTTTTTGAATAAGACGGGTTCAGAATGGCAAATATGACAACGGCTGTCATAAACAGCCGTTGTGCTTGAAGACGTTAGTTTTTAATTTCCATGATGATCGTGGCATTGGCGTTAAAGGTACCGGGTTTTGGCCTGGCGCCGGTGGCGCTACCGGGCGCGGCAGAGAAATTGAACTCGCCATCTTCTTCACCCAAACGCGAACGTTTTCCCATATCTGTTTCCATGCGCCCGCCGTTCACATCAACTTCTTTATCGTATTCATCATAAATCTTGATTCCAACATCGTCGTTTGATGTCTGTAACATTGTGGGCGATGCCGCCGTCTGCGTCGCATGTAGCGAAACTTCAACATCTTGCCCAGCCGCCATTCCCGTACACTTCACCGATGCTTTGATCGGAATTTTACGGCTGGTTATCGCCGAACCCGGCGTTGACGAAAATTCAGAAGCCGGTATTTTTTCAAAATTGACTTCAATCACTTGCCCACCGTTAACTTCACACTCCTGTGGAGCGGTGATATCCCCCTGAATATAAACATCCGCAGCAAAAGCATGTCCATAGAAACTCAGGGCGGTAATTAGTAAAAAACTATTGAGTCGTTTCAAGTTAACATCCCTTTTATTGACAACGAACCGGCATTTGCAGCAGTTCATTATTTTTCGGCGCAGAAATGTGATACTGCGCAGTACAGGTTCCCTGACTCCCCGCTAGCGTAAAGCGGCCTTCCAGCGGCATCCCGGATAAATAGAGTTCACCATTATCACCAACAATCCCCGTCACCGTACCTGACTCCAGGTCAGCCGAAGCCATCGCGCCAAACGGCGCGGGTTTACCATCGGGCATCGCTACCGTAAACAGAATGCGGTAACCGACATGGGTAACAAACGTTGCTTTCACCACCGCGCCGCGCGTTGGCACCAGATTAACCACGGTATTTTCCAGTTCAACATTGGCGCGCGAAAAATAATTGCTGTTAATCGCCACTCGGTTTTCATCATACGGGTTCATTTGTGTTTTCACCGTGTAGCCACGCCAGTCGGTGGATACGCCGGTGGCGTTCTCCACTGAGAGGCCATCAGCCCCCGGCGCTTCAACCAATGCCACCGTTTCTCCTAGCTCTTGCGAAAAAGTGATGCCGCCGCTGTGAACCAGAATACCGCCGCGAACTCCGTAGTTAAGGCGCTGTGAATCCTGACTATAGGCATAGCTACCGTTAACCGAGCCATAGGTACCGTCATAGCTCAGGCTGGCGTTACTGCTATAGCTGTCTTGCGGATCGCTAACCCATGATTCCTGAACGTTATAGGCAAGGTTATGATCTTCCAGCGCGGTACCGCCCAATCCGACCTGCATCGTGCTGTCATTATGATTGTTTTGCGTCAGCGAATAATTGACGTAACTGTTCTCCAGCCAGCCGGAAAGCGGTACCGAAACCGACAGCATAAAAATATGCTCATGGTTGTTCTCATTATCATAAGACTCGCTACCCGTATAACTATTGGCAGAATCGGTATAGTTCCAGGAAACGTTCCATGAAATACGCCGCCAGGTATTAGCATAACCAAACTGAACCAGCCGCTCGACGTCATCCGTTTTCCAGTACTGCTGCCGGCTCACCGTCAGGTAAATATTACCGTAACCCCGGGCAAAAGATTGCGACCACGTCCCCTCAATCCGGCTACGTCGGTTGCCAGTCATCCAGAAATCTTCATCCTTATTCTGCCGAGATGCCCATTCATTGAGCGTGTAATATCCTTCCGTGGAGTAACGGTATCCAACCAGACGGAAATTCGTATCGGTTTCATCAAAACGCTTAGAATAGAGAAAACGATAGGATTGGCCGGTTTCATCGCCTCCGTCGTCAAATCGAGCGTGAGCATGTGTGACATCAAATGAAAGCGCGCCGAGAGATCCCATATCTTTCCCCATCCCCATTGCCGCAGAAGCATAATCATTCGCTATCTGCGTGCCGCCATACAGCGTCAGGCCCCATGGCAAACCATGAAGAACCTGAGCCTGTAGGACGTTGGGCGTAAAACCGCTCTCATCGCGCATTTCACCGACGCTAATGTCCACATCGGTTTGTCCTTCACGCTTAAGAATGGCCAGTGAAGCATAGGGCTGAGTGAAATGCTGCTCGCTGCCATCCTCTTCTTTGATAGTCACCTCAAGGTCGCCACCACCGCTGGTGGTATTCAGATCGGTGATTTCAAACGCACCTTGCGGCACTGCCGACTGATAGATAACGTAATTATTCTGCCGGATGATCACCGTCGCATTGCTTTTAGCGATACCACGCACTACCGGCGCAAAGCCGTTCTGGCTGGATGGCAACATATCATCGTCGGTATACAACCTTGCCCCGCGGATTTGCGTACTGTTAAAAATATCACTCGCCGTCCAGGTATCTCCTAGCATGATCTGGCTACGTAGCGCGGCAATATCTCGCTGAAGGTAGCTACTGATAGAGTGGTATTCAGTACTATTTTCCGTCGCGTTTAAAGTACTGTAGTTACGTAACCGCCAGGCGCCGATATTCAGACCGTTGCGTAAGTTGAGGTAATAGCTGTCATCCTCAGAGGAGTCATAATTAGATTTTAACGTGTGTGACCCTGAGAAATCATAGTTAACCATCAGCGCATTAATCCCCTGATCCCAGCGAGAGGGGCTGATATAATCATACGCCGAACTATCCAGGTAAATTTGTGGTATGGATATATTTAACGCCAATTTATTAGCATCGAAAAACCAAGAAGATCCATCAATTAATGGAGCAGGATTTATGCAAGCACTATCATCAATATTATTAAGTGCCTTAACCGCATCAACTTTTACGCCATAGGAAGACAAAACATCTTTTACGGTAATAAAGCAAGGATGAAGTTCACCCTCTGGTGAATCCTGAATAAATTTAATATCCTGCCGTTCAAAAAAACGACCGTTAATTACCACATCAACTTTATAATTATCAGGAGGAAGAGCATTGGAACGGTTAAACTGGCGGATATCAATATTGACAGGATGATCGATTTCCAGAAGGTTCGGGTTAAATAAAGTATCCTGTGCCATGCTCTGAAAAGCAGCGCTCAGGAATACACCAGAAACCAATACGATGCAGTAACGCGAATCAATCATCGTGACATCCTTATCGGGTAACTAAAGCGCCTGTTTGATAGGATCGCTGACCGCACCGTAATCGTTAATGAATTTCCATACCAACGTCCGGCCTGAAGCACCGGCTGGGATATCCAGCGTCAGGGTTTCAAAAGGCCTAATCATATTCAATGAGATATCTTTCCCATCAACCGCAACGCTCATTATATTGATATGAATCGGATTCTGATTTGTTACCACCAAATTATTTCCCTGGTGCTTCCAGGTGACGTTGGCAATCGCTTTTTCCGGTGTGATCGTTATCGATGTAGGACGCCAGAAAAGTTTAATTCGAGTTTTGATAGCGATTTCAAGAGAGCTTCTCTCTTGATTATCACCAGATGGAGGTATATTTTTAACATTAAACCAAAAAACAGATTCACGGTCTTCAGGAAGACTGCCTGATGTTTTCACAATACGTAAAATTTTCTCCTGGCCTGCCTCAAGACGAGATACCGGAGGTATTGTTGTAAACGGTGGTTTACTTTTATCATCTTTGCCAAATGGATCGACCCATGATTGAATTAAATAGGGTAGTTTTGTTTCTTTATTATAGATAGATATTGTTGCATCAGGTGCGTTACCAGGAAAAATAATTCGTGTACCACCCACCACAACACCGGAAAAAGATAACGATGAATAAAATGAACAAAGCAGAAATAATATTACATTAATAAAATTACCGGACATACACACATCCAAAAAAGTAAAAAGACGCTCGCCTCAATAAAGACAAAGGGATAGCACAGTGACGAGCGCCATCTAATTAACAATAAAAATCAAAATAAAATAATGATTCCTTATATTACTTCACATATTCCACAGTAAACTGAGAATCAGCATTAGCAGTACCGGCAGTGACGCTTGCAGCAGTTGCAACATAACGTGCGATAAATGGCATAGCAGCTTTACCAGAAACAATCGGGGTTTCAGCCGATTTTTCATACAGCTTAACCTGAGAGTTGTCAGCTTTGTTATAGATACGAATGGCCACGCCAGTTGCGGTAACAGGTGCGGGTTCAGTACCGGTATAATCACCAGGGTTTGAAGTATTTAGCGGATTACCAATAGCCAGATCGCCATTACCACTAGCATCTTCAGTGCCGTCAAAGCGTACGGCAGCTTTAGTATACGTATCTGGGCACGATTTCAATTTGATATCAAAAGCCATCGGCGCGGCGGTAGAACCTGCACCGGTGAATGCAGTGCGGTTTACTTTACCTAAGTCGACATTCTGATCTTTGGTATCTGAGGTCACTTCACACGTACTGTCAATCACTTCACCACGGAAGTGGACAGTACCATCAGAGGCCATCGCATGTCCGAGAAAAAATACTGAGGACAATGCTAAAGAAATAGCCGTTAATTTTCCTTTCATTTTAGACTCCATAAACATTGATTATAATAACCACTATTTTTATCGATAATATACATAGAGGTTTAATTGCAGGATGATGATACATCTGGAGTCAAATTAGTCACAAGATAAATAAATTAATTTCCAGAATGAAAATTTATTTATTCCGGTGGAATAATTGTAATATTTCAATACCACACGTAAAACCAAAGACAAAATATATATATAACACATTTAAATTATACACATACATTAAGATTCTTGCATAAAATGCATGATAATTCAGAATAAATTTATACCAGAGTAAAAATAACGCTAAAGAAATCAATATCAAAAAGATAAAAATAGAATAATCATTATTCCGGTATTTTATTTGCATTTTGTGCTATGGTTAAGTTTCGAACGAAAAATCACACGATTATTGTGTCATGTCACCAATAAAAAAAAGGCCGCTATGCGGCCTTTTTTACCAGAGAGTAATACCTTATTCGACTGTCACCGATTTCGCCAGGTTACGCGGCTGATCCACATCGGTGCCCTTAATCAGCGCCACGTGGTAAGACAGCAGCTGCAGCGGCACGGTGTAGAAGATAGGCGCAATCACCTCTTCGACGTGCGGCAGTTCGATGATATGCATGTTATCGCTGTTGCTGAATGCCGCATCCTGATCGGCGAAGACATACAGCTCACCGCCGCGCGCGCGCACTTCTTCGATGTTGGATTTCAGTTTTTCCAGCAGCTCGTTGTTCGGCGCGACAACAATCACCGGCATATCGGCGTCAATCAGCGCCAGCGGGCCGTGCTTCAGTTCACCCGCCGCATACGCTTCTGCGTGAATGTAGGAGATCTCTTTGAGCTTCAATGCCCCTTCCAGTGCGATGGGGTACTGATCGCCGCGGCCCAGGAACAGCGCGTGATGCTTGTCAGAGAAATCTTCTGCCAGCGCTTCAATGCGTTTATCCTGTGAGAGCATCTGCTCAATACGGCTCGGCAGCGCCTGCAAACCGTGGACGATATCGTGCTCAACGGACGCATCCTGACCTTTCAGACGCGCCATTTTCGCCACCAGCAGCAGCAAAACGGTCAGTTGAGTGGTAAATGCTTTGGTCGACGCGACGCCAATTTCCGCACCGGCCTTGGTCATGATCGACAAATCCGACTCGCGCACCAACGACGAACCCGCCACGTTACAAATCGCCAGCGAGCCCAGGTAACCCAGCTCCTTGGTCAGACGCAGACCTGCCAGCGTATCGGCGGTTTCTCCGGACTGCGACAGGGTGATCACCAGGCTATTCGGGCGCACGGCCGATTTGCGGTAGCGGAATTCAGAGGCGATTTCGACGTCGCACGGCATACCGGCCAGCGATTCAAACCAGTAGCGCGCGACCATGCCCGAGTTATAGGACGTTCCGCAGGCGATAATCTGAATGTGCTCAACCTTAGCGAGCAGCGCATCGGCCTCTGGCCCCAGCTCGCTCAGATCCACCTGACCGTGGCTGATACGCCCGGTTAAGGTGTTTTTGATCGCGTTCGGCTGCTCGTAGATCTCTTTTTGCATGTAGTGGCGGTAGATGCCTTTATCACCCGCATCATACTGCACGTTGGATTCAATATCCTGACGCTTCACTTCCGCGCCAGTCTTATCGAAAATGGCCACGGTACGACGGGTAACCTCCGCGATATCGCCCTCTTCCAGGAAGATAAAGCGACGGGTGACCGGCAGCAGCGCTAATTGGTCAGAAGCGATAAAGTTCTCGCCCATGCCCAGACCGATAACCAAAGGACTGCCGGAACGCGCTGCCAGCAGCGTGCTCGGATCGCGAGAATCCATGATCACCGTACCGTACGCTCCGCGCAGCTGCGGAATCGCGCGAAGCACGGCTTCACGTAATGTACCGCCCTGTTCCATTTCCCAGTGCACCAGGTGAGCAATCACTTCGGTGTCGGTCGCTGAAACGAAGACATAGCCGCGTGCTTGCAGCATTTCACGCAGCGGTTCGTGGTTTTCGATGATGCCGTTATGCACCACCGCAATGTGATCAGACACATGCGGGTGCGCATTGCCTTCTGAAGGTTCACCATGCGTTGCCCAGCGGGTGTGAGCGATACCGGTGCCGCCTGGCAGCGGGTGCTCTTCCGCAGCCTGTGCCAGCATCTGGACTTTGCCCAGGCGGCGCAGGCGGGTCATATGCCCTTGCCCATCGACGACGGCCAGACCGGCAGAGTCATATCCGCGGTATTCCAGACGACGAAGCCCTTCAAGAAGGATTTCAGCTACATCACGTTGCGCGACTGCGCCAACAATTCCACACATAGTTTTATGTTCCGATTTTTTACGCGTTGTCGGTCAACCTGTTGCCCGTATACCGGGCGCCCCGAGCCTTGTAGAGAATGGGGTTATTTTTATAGGTACTGCACGTTGGGCGGGAGATTATGTTATCGCCTCGCCCCTGTCTGCCTGATGGCGGCTACGCCTTATCAGGCCTACAAAAAACTACTTCTTCTTCACCGGACGCTGCCAGCCTTGCTTGTGTACCTGCGGTACGCGGCTCAGCACCAGCTCATTATCGGCCACATTACGGGTAACCGTGGTTCCTGCGGCGATGGTCACGCCGTTACCGATGGTGACCGGTGCCACCAGCTGGCTGTCGGAACCGACGAACACGTCGTCGCCGATAATGGTTTTAAACTTGTTCGCACCATCATAATTGCAGGTGATAGTCCCTGCGCCGATGTTAACGTTGTCGCCAATTTCCGCGTCGCCGAGGTAAGTCAGATGACCGGCCTTCGAGCCCTTGCCCAGACGCGCTTTTTTCATTTCGACAAAGTTACCGACGTGTGCCCCTTCCAGCAGCTCAGCGCCGGGACGCAGACGAGCAAACGGCCCGATAGTACAGGCCGCCTCGAGAACGGCATCTTCTACAACGCTGTATGGACTAATTTCGCAGCCATCACCGATGGTACTGTTTTTAATGACGCAGCCGGTACCGATTTTGACGCGGTTGCCCAGCACGACGTTGCCTTCAAGAATAACGTTAGTATCAATCTCAACATCGCGCCCATGCGTAAGCGTGCCGCGCAGGTCGAAGCGCGCGGGATCGCGCAGCATCACGCCTGCCAGCAGCAATTTTTCTGCCTGTTCGGACTGATAAATACGCTCAAGACGTGACAGCTGCAGGCGGTTATTCACGCCGTCGGTTTCACTGATACGCGCCGGATGAACCGCAGCAATCTCACGCCCTTCGTGGTACGCCATCGCGATAATATCGGTGATATAGAACTCGCCCTGCGCGTTGTTGTTGTCGAGCTTCGCCAGCCAGCGTTTGAGATCGGCACCGTTCGCAATCAGAATGCCGGTGTTAATTTCACGAATCTGGCGCTGCTCTTCACTCGCATCTTTCTGCTCCACGATGCCAGAAACTTTACCGTTTTCGCGGGTAATACGGCCATAGCCGGTTGGATCGTCGAGCACGACCGTCAGCAGACCAATGCCGCCCTGCGGCTTCGCTTCACGCAGGCGCTGCAGCGTTTCCACCGAGATCAGCGGCACATCGCCGTACAGCATCAGAATATCTTCGTCATCAGCAAAGAACGGTGCCGCCTGCTGCATGGCGTGGCCGGTACCCAGCTGTTCAGCCTGAAGCACCCAGTTCAGGTTACCTTCCGTTAAGGTTTGCTTCAGTAAATCGCCACCGTGGCCGTACACCAGGTGCACCTGGTTCGCGCCGACATGGTTAGCGGCGTCAATGACATGCTGCACCATGGGTTTTCCCGCCAGGGTGTGCAGCACTTTCGGAAGTTCGGAATACATGCGTGTGCCTTTGCCAGCGGCAAGGATCACAACGCTCATGGTACGGTTAGACATAGGTATCCTGTCTGTAGATTAAGTATGAAGTAAACCGGGTTATCGTTGAAAATTCTACATATTTTGCAGCATGAAATGGCCTGCCGATAAAACGTTCAACATTCCCTTTAGCACTGTTTTTCTTTCCTTATTTTCGTCCATATCAAATCCATTTGTCTTGTAAGAAATCAGACCAACAGTCTGATTCTACGCTATCTCACTGCTTATCCTGTTTTTTTGCCACCTGAATAAAGAACGCGTCTAATTAAAACAGCGTTTTATTTACTCATTATTGTGACGAACAAAAAAGAAACAGCGTTTTGATTTGGTGATAATTACGGCGCTCAACCATTCAGGAAGATAATATGAACAAGAAGATACCTCTGGCTCTTACCCTCTGTAGCGCAGCGCTCTCTCTCTCCGCGCAGGCCCAGACGCCCCAGCAATGGAAAGCGATCGCTTTTGGGCAGTCCACCGACGTCAACTTCTCCTCCAACGTACTGGCGGAGAAAGTGGGCGTGAATAACGTTACCATCGACGGTAAGACGCTGACACCACAGCAAATTGCCGATCTCAGTAAACCCATCACCATTGAAAGCCGCGGCGGAAAAATCGCCAACTCTCATGATGGCCTGACCTTCTTCTACACCACACTGCCTACCGATAAGAACTTTGTTCTTTCGGCAACGGTCACCGTGGATCAGTTCGGTCCGGAAAATGGCGCCAGGCCAGCAGCACAGGAAGGCGCAGGCCTGCTGGTGCGCGATATCATCGGTATTCCGCGCCAGGAGCCGCTGAAAGAAGGCTATGAAGAGTTCCCCGCTGCGTCAAATATGGTGATGAACGCCATCATGACGCAGGATAAAAAGGATGATTACCGCGTGAAGCTCCAGGCGATTGCACGTAACGGTATTACTCAGCCGTGGGGCAACGCCGGTTCTGAGATCAAAAAGGTCAGCTATAAAGAGGGGATCGATCTTCACCAATCACCAACCTTCCGCCTCAAGCTCGAACGCACCAACGACGGCTTCATCACCGCCTGGGCTCCAGCCAATAGCGAAGAGTGGGTGAGCGAACGCGTACCACATGCCGATCTCATTTCCGTTCAGGATAAGCAACAATATTACGTCGGCTTCTTTGCATCACGTAATGCCAGGATTACCGTCAGCAACGCGTCATTAACCACCTCAGCGGCCCAAACCGTCGCCTCTAAACCTTTCGTCGCCAAATCGTGGCCGGTGGTAATGCAGATAGCCTCTGGCAGTAAGAGTCAGACGCCAACGTATACCCTCCAGGCACGTGCTAACTACGACGGGCAGTTCACCGTACGGCAAAATGAAGTGGTGATCGGGGAGAATAAAGCGGTTAAAGCCGGCGAAATGTTCACCCTGCCGGCCCGGCTGAAAGACAACAATACGTTCCAGATTAGCTTCACCCCCACCAGCGGCAAAGATCGTTCACCGGTTGAGCAGCAGCTGACCGTAAGCCAGGAAAAAGGCATTACGGCTACCACGCTGTATGCGGCAGCAGACGGCAAGGTCGACGCCAAAGGCACTGAGGGTTCGCCATTAGATTTGAAAACGGCAATTGAGCTAGTGCCACCGGGCGGAAAAATTGTGCTCGCTGCGGGTGATTACCCGAAGACCGATATTCCGCTGTCCGCTAGCGGCCTTGAAAACGGCCATAAAACGCTAGAGGCATCCGGAAAGGCGGTTATCCACGGTATGCTGCTTGACGGCCACTACTGGACGCTGCGCGGTATCGATATCACCGATAAGAGTCTGCGTATTCAGGGGAGCCACAACCTGATTGAAAACGTCAGCGCTTACCGTAATGACGATACCGGGATTCAGATATCTTCGGCAGATAAGATTGGTCGCCCGCTGTGGGCCAGCTACAACCGGGTGGTGAATTCCGAGTCTTATAGCAACGAAGACCCGGGTAAGATTAACGCCGACGGCTTCGCCGTGAAGATGCGCGTGGGTGAGGGTAACCGACTGGAAGGCTGCTATTCCCATGATAACATTGACGATGGGTACGACCTGTTCAACAAGATTGAAGACGGTGCCAACGGCGTGGTCGTGATTGAAAACTCCATCGCCCGTAATAATACCAGCAATGGCTTTAAGCTAGGCGGCGAAGGCCAGCCGGTCGCCCATGAGATCCGCAATAGTATTGCGGTTGGCAACCATCTCGATGGCTTCACCGATAACTTCAACCCGGGCAAGCTGGTGGTCGTCAACAACGTTGCGGTCGATAACCAGCGCTTTAACTTTATCTTCCGCCCGAGTCCTTACGGCGATCCCGCCACCCAGGGCGTGTTCAGCGACAACATTTCGCTGCGCAGCCAGCCGGGGAAATACGATGATGCCGTTGTTGGCAATATCGATGCCACCAACTACTTTATCGAGCAGGGTAAAAGCGTGAATACCGAAGGGAAGGAACTGCGCGCGGAAGACTTCCAGTCTCTGTCGTTACCGCAGCCGCTGAAGCGTAATGCGGATGGAAGTTTTGATACCGGGAATTTCCTGACTAAGGATTAATGTGGTCTGTCATGTAGGCCTGGTAAGCGCAGCGCCATCAGGTATGCCGCGAGCACATTGCCGGTTGATGGTGTAAACGGCTTATCCGGCCTACAAAATACAAAGGTCGCCGTGAGGCGACCTTCTTCGTTTTGGGTTCTGTTTACACCGCGTGTGTTGTGGTTTTCGTTAGCGGTACAGCGCTTAACAGAACGGCATCTGACCTACAGGTGAGGCGGTCAGTGCGGTCATCAACCTTACAGGTTGAAAGTACCGAAAGAGATGTTCATAGAGCTGAAGAGAGCGATGATTTTGTTGATCAGTTTCATGATTTTTATCCTGCGATAGTAGTGATATTTTTTGTGACTCAACTCACAAAACGAAGTCTACTCCTCCAGATTTTTTCGATCAACAGTTTTGTGACCTTAATCACAAAATATTTAAAATACCTTTTCAGTTTCATTTAAATTAAAACAAGACATAAAAAAAGCCAGTCTGGAAACCAGACTGGCTTTTTGACTTTCAAGCCGGTGTTACATCGCTTTTTTGGTCAACTCGATAACGCGCAGTTTAGCGATCGCTTTGGCCAGTTCCGCAGACGCCTGAGCGTAATCCACGTCACCATGAGAGCTCTTAATGTGCTCTTCGGCCTTACGTTTCGCTTCCAGAGCTCGCGCTTCGTCGAGGTCCTGACCGCGAATCGCGGTATCAGCCAGAACGGTCACGGTGCCAGACTGCACTTCAAGAATGCCGCCGGACAGATAGATAAACTCTTCGTGACCGTGCTGTTTAACGATGCGAATCATACCAGGCTTAATGGCGGTGAGCAGCGGGGCGTGGCCCGGGTAAATACCCAGCTCACCTTCGCTACCCGTTACCTGGATTTTCTCGACCAGACCAGAGAACATTTGTTGCTCTGCGCTGACGACGTCCAGGTGGTAAGTCATTGCCATATCACCCTCCGATTAAGGCGTTAAAGTTTTTTGGCTTTTTCCACTGCTTCGTCAATGGAACCGACCATGTAGAACGCCTGCTCCGGCAGGTGATCGTATTCGCCGTCCATGATGCCTTTAAAGCCACGGATGGTGTCTTTCAGCGAAACGTATTTACCCGGAGAACCGGTGAATACTTCTGCTACGAAGAACGGCTGGGACAGGAAGCGCTGAATTTTACGTGCGCGTGCTACCACCAGTTTGTCTTCTTCAGACAGTTCATCCATACCCAGGATGGCGATGATGTCTTTCAGTTCCTGATAACGCTGCAGAATGGACTGAACGCCACGAGCGGTGTCGTAGTGTTCCTGACCAACAACCAGCGGATCCAGCTGACGGCTGGTGGAGTCCAGCGGGTCAACCGCAGGGTAGATACCCAGGGAAGCGATCTGACGGCTCAGTACGACGGTTGCATCTAAGTGCGCAAAGGTCGTTGCTGGGGATGGGTCAGTTAAGTCATCCGCAGGTACGTATACTGCCTGTACGGAGGTGATAGAACCGGTCTTGGTGGAGGTGATACGTTCCTGCAGAACGCCCATCTCTTCCGCCAGAGTCGGCTGGTAACCTACCGCTGAAGGCATACGACCCAGCAGTGCAGATACTTCAGTACCGGCCAGGGTGTAACGATAGATGTTATCGACGAACAGCAGTACGTCACGACCTTCGTCACGGAATTTCTCAGCCATGGTCAGACCGGTCAGAGCAACGCGCAGACGGTTTCCCGGTGGCTCGTTCATCTGGCCATATACCAGGGATACTTTATCGATAACGTTGGAGTCGGTCATTTCGTGGTAGAAGTCGTTACCCTCACGAGTACGTTCACCTACGCCCGCAAACACGGAGTAACCGGAGTGCTCGATCGCGATGTTACGGATCAGCTCCATCATGTTTACGGTTTTACCTACACCCGCACCGCCGAACAGACCGACTTTACCGCCCTTCGCGAACGGACACATCAGGTCGATAACTTTGATACCGGTTTCCAGCAGTTCCTGAGAGCTGGACAGCTCTTCGTAGGAAGGTGCTGCGCGGTGGATAGCCCAACGCTCTTCTTCACCGATGTCGCCTTTCATGTCTACTGGCTGACCCAGAACGTTCATGATACGACCCAGTGTTGCTTTACCTACCGGAACTTCGATCGGGTGCTCGAGGTCTTTAACATCCAGACCGCGACGCAGACCGTCGGAAGAACCCATAGCGATGGTACGTACGATACCGCCGCCGAGCTGCTGCTGAACTTCCAGCACCAGAACTTCATTACCATTCTGCACCTCAAGAGCTTCGTACACGCGCGGTACGGCATCCTGAGGGAATTCGACGTCAACTACGGCGCCGATTACCTGGACAATTTTTCCAGTAGCCATCTTGAATCCTCTACGAATTAACCTGGTTATACCGCGGATGCACCACCGACGATCTCGGTGAGTTCCTGAGTAATGCTGGCCTGTCGAGCTTTGTTGTATACCAACTGCAGCTCTTTAATCAGGCTGCCGCCATTGTCGGTCGCGGCTTTCATCGCCACCATACGTGCGGCCTGCTCGCTGGCCAGGTTTTCTACCACGCCCTGATAGACCTGAGATTCGACATAGCGACGCAGGAGGGTATCCAGCAGCGCTTTCGGATCGGGTTCGTACAGGTAATCCCAGGTTTTACGTTTCAGATCATCATCTTCTGAAGCCGGTAACGGCAGCAGTTGGGTGATCGTCGGCACCTGAGACATGGTGTTAATAAATTTGTTGCTGACAATATAAAGCTTGTCCAGACGACCTTCGTCGTAGGCCTGCAACATCACTTTTACCGGACCGATAAGTTCGGACAGGGCAGGTTTATCGCCCATACCGGTTACCTGAGCGACAATGTTGCCACCTACGGAATTAAAGAAGGACACACCTTTCGAGCCGATCATTGCGAGGTCGCACTGAACGCCTTTCTCGGTCCATGCCTTCATATCCGCCAGCAGTTTCTTGAACAGGTTAATGTTCAAGCCACCGCACAGACCACGGTCGGTAGACACCACCAGGTAGCCCACGCGCTTAACGTCGCGTTCTTCCAGGTATGGGTGCTTATATTCCAGATTACCGTTCGCAAGGTGACCAATCACTTTGCGCATGGTATCTGCATAAGGACGGCTGGCCGCCATGCGATCCTGCGATTTACGCATTTTGGAAGCGGCGACCATCTCCATCGCTTTAGTGATCTTTTGCGTGTTCTGGACGCTTGCGATCTTACTACGTATCTCTTTTGCGCCGGCCATGAGCTTCTCCTCAATGCCTACGGCCTGCCCTAAGACAGGCCGTCAGACTTTACCAGGATTGGGTTGCTTTGAAGGAATCGAGGATGCCTTTCAGCTTGCCTTCGATTTCGTCGTTATAGCCACCGGACTGGTTGATCTCTTGCATCAACGGAGCGTGATCACGGTCAACGTAAGCCAGCAGAGCGGCTTCGAAGCTACCGATTTTCGCCAGTTCAACATCCGCCAGATAACCACGTTCTGCTGCGTACAGAACCAGAGACTGCTGCGCGACGGACATCGGCGCATACTGTTTCTGTTTCAGCAGTTCAGTTACTTTCTGACCGTGGTCCAGCTGCTTACGGGTTGCATCGTCAAGGTCAGAGGCGAACTGGGAGAACGCTGCCAGTTCACGATACTGTGCCAGCGCGGTACGGATACCACCGGACAGTTTCTTCATGATCTTGGTCTGTGCTGCACCACCTACACGGGATACGGAGATACCCGGGTTAACCGCAGGACGAATACCGGCGTTAAACAGGTTGGTTTCCAGGAAGATCTGACCATCGGTAATGGAAATTACGTTGGTCGGAACGAACGCAGAAACGTCACCCGCTTGGGTTTCGATAATCGGCAGAGCGGTCAGTGAACCGGTTTTCCCTTTCACTTCACCTTTGGTGAAGGCTTCAACGTATTCGGCGTTAACACGCGCAGCACGCTCCAGCAGACGGGAGTGGAGGTAGAATACGTCGCCCGGGAATGCTTCACGTCCTGGTGGACGACGAAGCAGCAGGGAGATCTGACGGTATGCGACAGCCTGTTTAGACAGGTCATCGTAAATGATCAGCGCATCTTCGCCGCGATCGCGGAAGTATTCGCCCATTGCGCAACCGGCATACGGTGCCAGGTATTGCAGTGCAGCGGATTCAGACGCGGTTGCCACAACAACGATGGTGTTAGCCAGCGCGCCGTGTTCTTCCAGTTTACGTACCACGTTAGAAATGGTGGACGCTTTCTGGCCGATAGCCACGTAGACGCACTTGATGCCGGAATCACGTTGGTTGATGATGGCGTCGATTGCCAGCGCGGTTTTACCGGTCTGACGGTCGCCGATGATCAGTTCACGCTGACCACGACCGATTGGGATCATGGCATCAACGGATTTATAACCAGTCTGAACTGGCTGATCAACGGACTGACGTTCGATTACGCCTGGTGCGATAGCTTCAACGGCGGAGAAGCCGTCGTTGTCCAGCGCGCCTTTACCATCGATTGGTGCACCCAGGGTGTTAACCACACGGCCCAGCAGGCCACGGCCAACCGGAACTTCCAGGATACGACCAGTACACTTGACGGTCATGCCTTCGGCAAGGTCAGCGTACGGGCCCATGACTACAGCACCTACAGAGTCGCGCTCCAGGTTCAGTGCGATAGCGTAACGGTTACCCGGCAGGGAGATCATTTCACCCTGCATACAATCGGCCAGGCCGTGAATGCGGATAACACCGTCACTTACAGAAACAATAGTACCTTCGTTGTGAGCTTCACTCACAACATTGAACTGAGCAATGCGCTGCTTGATCAGTTCGCTGATTTCGGTGGAATTCAGTTGCATGCTCCAGTCCCCTTAAGACTGCAAGACGTCTGCAAGGCGTTCAAGACGGCCGCGTACGCTACCGTCAATGACCATATCACCCGCACGGATGATAACGCCTGCCATTACAGACTTATCGATTTTGCAATTCAGCTTAACTTTGCGTGACAGACGTTTTTCCATCGCGGCGGTGATTTTCGCGAGCTGTTCTTCATTCAACGCATTGGCGGAGATGACGTCTACCTCAGAGGTAGCTTCACTCGCGGCGCGCAGATGCACGAACTGCTCAAGAACATCAGGGAGCACTTTAAGACGACCGTTTTCAGCCATGACCTTAATCAGGTTCTGGCCGTTTTCGTCCAGTTGCTCACCGCATACAGCGATAAACGACGTAGAGAGCGTTTCCGGCGCCAGTGCGCCAGACAGAAGCTCTGCCATTTGTTCGTTCTTCGTCACTTCGGCGGCAAACGCCAGCATGTCCTGCCAGCGATCTACGCTTTTGTGTTCGACGGCAAAGTCAAAAGCTGCTTTGGCGTAGGGGCGAGCTACCGTAACAAATTCAGACATCAGCCCCTCCCTCCTTACAGTTCAGCGACAAGTTTATCCACGATGTCGCTGTTAGCAGCTTCATCCACGGAACGTTCGATGATCTTCTCGGCGCCAGCAACAGCCAGGATAGCGACTTGCTTACGCAGCTCTTCGCGAGCACGTTTACGCTCGGCATCAATTTCTGCCTGAGCCTGTGCCACGATTTTAGTACGTTCCTGCTCTGCTTCAGCTTTAGCTTCGTCCAGGATCTGAGAACGACGTTTGTTCGCCTGCTCGATGATCACCTGGGCTTCCGCTTTCGCTTTTTTCAGCTGGTCGGTCGCATTGGCCTGTGCAAGGTCCAAATCCTTTTTAGCTCGTTCTGCAGAAGAAAGACCGTCAGCAATCTCTTTTTGACGTTTTTCGATGGCTGCCATTAACGGCGGCCATACGTATTTCATGCAGAACAGAACGAACAGGACAAACGCGATGGCCTGGCCGAGGATTGTTGCGTTAAGATTCACAGCACAATGCCTCTTATCTAGTTAACGTTCTGATATTGCTCTTACTTAATTCAAAGCAACGCTTACTACGCGACAGCGAACATCACGTACAGACCCAGACCTACAGCGATCATCGGGATAGCATCCACCAGACCCATAACGATAAAGAACTGAGTACGCAGCAGAGGAATCAGATCCGGTTGACGCGCTGCGCCTTCCAGGAATTTGCCCCCGAGGATGCCGATACCGATCGCAGCACCGATTGCCGCCAGACCCATCATCACAGCGGCAGCCATGTACAGCAGATCCATATTCAGGTTTTCCATGACAGTCTCCAGTTTGTTTCAGTTAAAACGTAGTAGTGTTGGTAAATTAATGCTCTTCAGACGCCATCGACAGATAGACAATCGTCAGAACCATGAAGATGAAGGCTTGCAGCGTAATGATCAGGATGTGGAAAATGGCCCACGGCACATTCAGAATCCACTGTGACCACCACGGCAACAGACCAGCAATCAGAATGAAAATCAGCTCACCGGCATACATGTTGCCGAACAGTCGCAGACCCAGAGATACTGGTTTGGACAGCAGGCTTACCCCTTCAAGGATTAAGTTGACAGGAATAAATGCCCAGTGATTGAACGGCTGCAGTGTCAGCTCTTTCGCGAAGCCACCGATGCCTTTCATTTTGATGCTGTAGAACAGAATCAGGATAAACACGCCCAGTGCCATAGACAGGGTGATGTTTACGTCCGCAGACGGAACCACGCGCAGCGCCGGCAGGCCCAGTATATGCTCAGCAATATACGGCAGCAGGTCGATAGGCAGTAAGTCCATCAGGTTCATCAGGAAGACCCAGACGAAGATCGTCAGGGCAAGCGGAGCGATAACCTTGCTTTTGCCATGGTACATGTCTTTGACACTGCCATGAACGAAGCCGATTACCAGCTCAATCGCGGTCTGAAATTTACCTGGTACGCCGCTGGTCGCTTTTTTGGCAACGCTACGGAACATAAGCAGGAACAACAGACCCAGCACCACCGAGAAGAACATGGAGTCAATATTGAGCGTCCAGAAGGTGGCTGGGGGGTTATGCGGATCTACCAGCGAGAAAGTACGCAGGTCCAGCTGAAGGTTATTCAGATGGCGTCCTATGTATTCCTGCGGCGTCATATTTTCAGAAGCCATGATGCCTTTTACCCTTTGTTGTTAATTACAGCGGGCGCCAGTATCTGAACCACTAGCACCAAAATCCATGTAACGATCAGCGGTAAGAATACCGCCTTTAAAACCGCCAGCGCCACAATCAGTAACACCAGCATCGCTAGCACCTTGAACGCTTCGCCGAAGGCGAACGTCCAGGCCACTTTGCCCTTCGCGGGTGTATGCACCTGGTGACGCCAGGCAAAAATCATAAACAACATATTAGGCAGTAACACTGCCAGGCCTCCACACGCGGCGGAGATGCCCCAGACGGGGTCTTTAAGGCTGAACAGCAATCCACTTGCTATCACTGCCAGAAGCTGAATGAACAGAAGCTTACGAGCAACATTTCGACTCACGAGCGACATAGACATCACGTTTGAACTCCTGCTCCCTTTGAGGTATGCCGCGTGTCGTATAAAACGTTCTTTAAAGCTCAGAGTCAAGCATCAAAAAGCGGTCAAATTATACGGTGGTGCCTCGTGATTTCAAACAATAAGTAGCCAAAAGGTGAATAAATATTTAAATATTTTTCATTCGCGCTATTTTCCTACTTTTCGTCAAAGTGTGAACGATCGTACAAAAGTGCAAATACAGCGAAAACAGTGACTATAAAGCGTGCACAAGATCACATATTAAACATTTTAGAGCCTGGCTTCTGTATCAACGTCGCAAAATATGAGTTCTCATCGTTTTGATATCTAAGGCTAAATCTGAGTACTCTTTTAAAAAAACGTAGATACAGAACAAAAACCATTCGTTGACATTTATAATAAATTATTAACATGAACAAATGACTTACCTGCTGATTTATAGCAGACTGATATTTTCCACGTTTACTATTCTCATCATTAACAAAAAAAGCTTGGTTATCGATAAGATAAAAACAGGTTAAGTCTTAGTAAAATTCAGTCATACAACGGCGGGCAGTGTCGCCAGTTTGTTAACACCTGAACCCGCCTTTTTTTTCTACTTTTTTTGATAAAAATTAAATTTTGTTTGGTGTAATAATCACCAAATGACGCTCCCCTTCCAACTGAGGAACCCGTAATTCGACCACGGACTCCACGCTAAATCCCTCTGGAAGTTGCGCAATTTCATCTTCCGGCAGCTGCCCTTTCAGCGCGTAGAAGCGCCCTTCCGCACCCGGGAGATGATGACACCAGTTCACCATATCGGTCAGCGAGGCGAAGGCGCGGCTGATGACACCGTCAAACGGCGGCTCAGCGGGGAATGCTTCAACGCGGCTCTGCACCGGCGTGATGTTGTCCAGATTCAGTTCGTGCTGAACCTGGCGCAGAAAGCGAACGCGCTTGCCCAAGCTATCGAGCAGCGTGAAGTGCGCATCCGGACGCACGATAGACAGCGGAATACCCGGCAGGCCCGGCCCGGTACCGACATCGATAAAACGTTCACCTTTCAGCGACGGTGCCACCACAATGCTGTCGAGGATGTGGCGAACCAGCATCTCGTTCGGATCGCGCACCGACGTCAGGTTGTACGCCTTGTTCCACTTATGCAGCATATCGACATAGCCGACAAGCTGATTTTTCTGGTGATCGGAGAGGGAAATGCCTGCTTCATTCAGCAGTCGAGAGAGTTTGTTGAGCACAGAGAATACCTGTTAGCGATAATCTGCCGGATGGCGACTTCGCCTTATCCGACCTACAAAGTAGGCCCGGTAAGCATAGCGCCACCGGGCAATGTTCAATCATTACGCGCTGCGGCGCAGCAGACCTTGTTTTTTCAGCCATACCAGCAAAATAGAGATTGCCGCCGGGGTGATCCCGGAAATGCGTGACGCCTGGCCGATAGAAACCGGTTTGTGATCGTTAAGTTTCGCGATCACTTCATTGGACAAACCGTTAACCTGGCGATAGTCCAGCGTTTCAGGCAGCAGCGTATTTTCATTGCGCTGCTGTTTTTCGATCTCATCCTGCTGACGCGCGATATAACCTTCGTATTTCACTTGGATTTCAACCTGTTCCGCCGCCTGTACATCGTCCAGCGCCGGTGAGAACGGCGTCAGAGAGGTCAGCTGTGCGTAGGTCATTTCCGGGCGACGCAGCAGGTCTTCACCGTTAGCTTCACGAGACAGCGGCGCGGTCAGGTGAGCATTCACTTCTGCCGCCGTCGCTGCCGAAGGCGCGACCCAGGTGGATTTCAGGCGCTGGCGTTCACGTTCGATGTTCTCCAGCTTCTCGTTGAAGCGCGCCCAGCGGACATCATCGACCATTCCCAGCTCGCGACCAATTTCAGTCAGGCGCAGATCAGCATTGTCTTCGCGCAGCATCAGGCGATATTCAGCGCGTGAGGTAAACATGCGGTACGGTTCTTTGGTGCCCAGCGTGCAGAGGTCATCGACCAGTACGCCAAGATAGGCCTGATCGCGGCGCGGCGCCCAGCCGTCTTTGTCGGCAGACAGACGGGCGGCATTCAAGCCCGCCAGCAGCCCCTGCGCGGCAGCTTCTTCGTAACCGGTGGTGCCGTTGATCTGGCCGGCAAAGAACAGGCCGTGGATATACTTGCTTTCCAGCGTTGGCTTCAGGTCACGCGGATCGAAGAAATCGTATTCAATGGCGTAGCCAGGGCGCACGATGCGCGCATTTTCCATCCCCTGCATGGAGCGGACAATCTGCATCTGCACATCGAACGGCAGGCTGGTGGAGATACCGTTCGGATAAATTTCGTTAGACGTCAGCCCTTCCGGCTCGAGGAAGATCTGGTGCTGATTACGATCGGCAAAGCGCATCACTTTATCTTCGATCGACGGGCAATAGCGTGGGCCGATCCCTTCGATCACGCCAGCATACATCGGGCTACGATCGAGGTTATTGCGGATGACGTCGTGGGTTTTCTCGTTGGTGTGCGTCACGTAGCACGGCATCTGACGCGGGTGCTGAGAGACATCGCCAAGGAACGAGAACACCGGCATAGGGTCGTCGCTGTTTTGCTGGCCCAGTACGCTGAAGTCGATAGTCCGTGCGTCAATGCGCGGCGGCGTACCGGTTTTCAGGCGGCTGACGCGCAGCGGCAGTTCACGCAGACGACGAGACAGCGGGATAGACGGCGGATCGCCCGCACGGCCACCGCTGTAGTTATCCAGACCGATATGAATTTTACCGTCAAGGAATGTCCCCACGGTCAGCACTACCGCTTTCGCGCGGAATTTCAGCCCCATCTGGGTGACAGCACCGACAACGCGATCGTTCTCGACAATCAGATCTTCTACCGCCTGCTGGAAGATCATCAGGTTTGGCTGATTCTCCAGTGCGGTACGCACCGCCTGACGGTAAAGTACGCGATCTGCCTGGGCGCGAGTGGCACGAACGGCCGGGCCTTTGCTGGCGTTTAGTATCCTAAACTGAATACCTGCATGGTCGATCGCCGTTGCCATCAGGCCGCCAAGCGCATCCACTTCTTTTACCAGGTGTCCTTTCCCAATGCCGCCAATCGCCGGGTTGCAGCTCATCTGCCCCAGAGTGTCGATATTGTGTGTCAAAAGCAGGGTTTGTTGGCCCATTCGCGCTGCGGCCATCGCGGCCTCAGTGCCTGCATGACCCCCGCCAATGATGATGACGTCAAAAGGATCCTGATAAAACATGGTGGTTTGCCTCGCGTACTGCGGTTTTTAAATGGATTGAAGTCCGGGCGTGGATTCTACTCAACTTTAGTCGATGGAGAAAGCGTCTGGATCCTGGGTATTAAAAAGAAGATCTTTTTATTTAGAGATCTGTTCTATTGTGATCTCTTATTAGGATCGGCAAGTCTTGTGGATAAGTACGATCCTGACATTAAGATCAACCGGTTAAGGCGGATCGTTTTCTGTGAATGATCGGTGATCCTGGACCGTATAAGCTGGGATCAAAGTGGAGGGTTATACACAACTCAAAAACTAGCCAACGGTTATTCTTTGGATAACTACCGGTTGATCCAAGCTTTTAACCAGAGTTATCCACATAAAAAAGTTCGATCTTTACAAATCTCAGAGCATTGGTTGCCACGATCGCAGCCATATTTCCGCCGGATCTTCCGGAATTTCATGTTCCAGTACGTTGATCCGCAGCGTCTCCCCGATCTGTTTTGCCCCGCAGGCTTTCAATTCGGCTTCCAGCTTATCGATCGCGCCGCAAAAGGTGTCATATTCGCGGCTACCGATGCCAATAGCCCCGAAGCGAACCTGAGAGAGATCCGGTTTTTGCTCATGCAATGCTTCATATAAGGGCAGAAGGTTGTCCGGAATGTCACCGGCACCGTGCGTTGAGCTGACCACCAGCCAGATTCCTTCATGCGGAACCTCATCCAGCATCGGCCCGTGCAGTATTTCACTGGTCATGCCGGCGTCGTCCAGCTTTTCGGCCAGGTGTTCCGCGACATATTCCGCACTGCCAAGCGTGCTGCCGCTGATTAAAGTGATGTCTGCCATGCTCGCCCACCTTTATAGAGAGAGCGCATTGTACGCTGTGAGCGAGCTGGGATCTACCTGTGGAAAAATGTGGGATTAAAAAAAGCGATCAAGGCTTGATGGTACGCATGATCGGGTTCTGCAGAACGATCAGCGTTTCAGTGGACTGAATTTCATCAATTGTTTGGATCTTGTTGATAAGTACCTGCTGCAGCGCATCGATAGATTTACACATCACCTTAATAAAGATGCTGTAGTGGCCGGTGGTGTAATACGCCTCGGTGACTTCATCCAGGCTTTCCAGGCGTGCCAGCGCTGATGGGTAGTCTTTGGCGCTCTTGAGAATGATGCCGATAAAGCACCCTACGTCATAACCGAGTTGTTTGGGGCTGACGTCCACATGCGCACCGGTGATGATCCCTGCCTGTTTCATCTTCTCTACGCGCACATGGATGGTCCCCGGACTCACGGCGAACTGTTTAGCCAATTCGGCGTAAGCGGTACGGGCATTGGCCATTAGCGCTTCCAGGATGCCGCGGTCCAGATTGTCGATCTGATAATTTTCCATAGGTTTTTCTTATGAAGATTAGTGATTCTTTCTATTCTAGCCTTTAATTTTGATGAATTAAAAGTGAGATGGGCTTTTTGTTGTTTGATTATTGAATTGTGGGCCGGTTTTGTTGCTTAATCAGTGGCAACAGGACGCAGGAGTAAAAATAATGAAAACCGCATACATCGCAAAACAACGCCAGATTAGTTTCGTTAAATCCTATTTTTCCCGTCAGTTGGAAGAGAAGCTAGGGCTCGTAGAAGTCCAGGCGCCGATCTTAAGCCGCGTGGGCGATGGGACACAGGACAACCTGTCTGGCTGCGAGAAGGCGGTTCAGGTGAAAGTGAAAACACTGCCAGACGCCCAGTTCGAAGTGGTTCATTCACTGGCGAAGTGGAAGCGTCAAACCCTGGGACAACACGACTTCAGCGCGGGCGAAGGGCTGTACACGCACATGAAGGCCCTTCGCCCCGATGAAGACCGACTTTCTCCGATTCACTCCGTTTACGTTGACCAGTGGGACTGGGAACGCGTGATGGGTGATGATGAACGCCATATCGGCACGCTGGAAAGCACCGTGAAGGCTATCTGGGCGGGTATTAAAGAAACAGAAACCGCCGTAAGCAAAGAATTTGGTCTGACGCCGTTCCTGCCAGAGCAGATTCACTTTGTACACAGCGAAACGCTGCTGAGCCGTTACCCGGGCCTGGATGCGAAAGGGCGCGAGCGCGCAATTGCCAAAGAGCTGGGCGCGGTCTTCCTGATTGGTATCGGCGGTAAACTGTCTGACGGCCAGCGGCACGACGTCCGTGCGCCGGACTATGATGACTGGAGCACTCAGGCCGCTTCCGGTTTTGCCGGGCTAAACGGCGATATCCTGGTGTGGAACCCGGTGCTGGAAGACGCGTTTGAGATTTCTTCCATGGGGATCCGCGTGGATGCGAAAGCGCTGAAACACCAGTTGCAGATCACCGGCGATGAAGATCGTTTACAGTTGGAGTGGCACCAGGCGCTGCTGCGCGGTGACATGCCGCAGACGATCGGCGGCGGTATTGGTCAGTCTCGTTTGACGATGCTGCTACTGCAACTGTCTCATATCGGCCAGGTGCAGTGCGGCGTATGGCCAGCCCAGGTTCGTGAAAGCGTCTCTGCTCTGCTGTAACCCAGTCTAACGCCGCCAGCGCCTCAGCAGGCGGCTTCTTAACCCGGTATCAAAGCGCCAGATATGATCGAAAATGCGCATGATCCCGGGTTTGCCGTGTGCGGACATCGCCACCGCGTGAAAACGATGCTGATGTTTCTGCTGAAGCTCCCCTACCTTTTTGACCACCTCATCCGGCAGCCGTTGGGCGATAAAATCAGAAATCACCACCGCATCGGCGTCCTGCCACTGCGGGTTTTGCAGATGCTCAATAATGGCGCGGAAACAGCTGGCCATGTCGGTGCCGCCGCGAAACCGCTGGCTCAAAAAGCGGATCGCTTGCTCCAGCCCCTGACGGCCAGCTAGCTCGTAGCGCACCACTTCGCTGGAGAACAGCATAATGTAGCAGCGGCGGTTGTCGGCCAGCGCCACCCGCATCAGCGCCAGGCAGAACGCTTTGGCGCACTGTTCGTTGAAGCCACCCATTGAGCCAGACGTGTCGACGCAGACAATAAACGGCCCGCGGGGCTGTTCGTCGACATCCTGGCGCACGACCGGACGTTCAGTGATTTTCTCTCGCCACGCGTCGCCGTGCAGCCGGTAGGTTAACAGCTGCTTTTCCACCAGCCGGCGATAGAACTCGTATTCCAGCTCGGTGATCCCAAGCGTCGCCAGCTCCGGCGGCAACAGGCGCAGAATGTCATCGCTTTGCTGGATGCCGTCGACCTGTTCCGGCACGGTCGACGGTTCACGAACCAGCGCACGGAACGTCTCCATCGGTGCGTCTTTTTTCGGCACAGATTTCGCTTCCCGTGAGCGACCAAGCTGCTCGGCCAGGCGCAGCAGCTCTGGCTGCTGGCTGAGAAACTCGCCGTATTTAACAATCAGCTGATAGTCGCCGCGCTTAAGCTGACCCGCGCTCATGTCCCAGAGTCGCCCGCCCGCGCTGTCGTTTTCCACCAGCAGCGGCTCCAGCTGGCCGCTTAGGGTCATACGTTCCTGCACTTCGCTCAGCAGCTGCTCGCGTTCTTCTTCCAGCAGCTGTTGGTTGAGCGAGGTGACCTGAACCACCAGGCTTAGCCGCCAGCGTTGTAGAAAAAGGGTATGAAGGGCCGGTGTAAAGGTGGTGTTGTTTGCCACCAGCTGCTGAGCCTGGCCGGCAAACGGCGACTGCACCCGAATCAACAGCGCCAGAATCTGCGGCAGTTGCACAATAAACTGGCTGGTGGAGAGAATCTGGCTCTGCTGGTAGCAGATAACCTCCTCTTCCAGCTCCTGCGGCACCGGCGCGCCCTTTAAGCGGTTTCTGAAGGTTTCACGCCAGCGGGGCAGATCGTCGGTAATGGCGCTTTTTAGTCGTGGGAATTTTTCAAAGAACACGGCCAGCTGCGGCGAAGCCAGCAGGGCGATGATCATCTCTTCGATCATCCCCTCTTCGCTGACCGCCAGCATGACGTTGAGCGTGTCGATGGTGAGCATTAAAGCTGCGCCTGCTTAATTTGCGCTGCGACGTCCTGCAGACTGGCTTCGATACGCCCCAGCCACTCTTCATTGATGAACAGGCATTTTTGCTGTTCGCTAAAGCGGTTGTGCTGCTGGTGCCATTCTTCCTCTAAGGCGAGCAGCTGCTGGCGGATTTCGCTCGGCATATTTTCCGTGCTGCCGGAGCCCGGCAGCGATAGCCGGGTACCCTGCAGACTGACGTCGCGCACCACCAGGTGCTGCGCAGCATCGACTTCCATATTCAGCGTTAGTGCAAAGCCGATGCCGTTCAGTTTGCCGCGAATTTCACCGCCTTTCTCCAGCCAGTTAGCCAGCGCCTGGCGCTCGAAGGTTATGTGAATGACTTCAATATCGTGCAGCTTCAGCGGCTGCTGCAGCAGTAGGGTGATCGTAGGCGATTGTACCTCCGGCGGCAGCTCGTAGTGCGGCTTGCGGCTGAACATGCCGCCCAGGCGGATGACTTTCAACGCCGTTTTGTCGCTTTGCTGTTGCTGAATTTGCAGGCGCTGTTGGGTAATCGCGCCCAGCTTATTGAGCATGGTCTGCTGCTGCCATGCATGTCCGGTCATCAAAATATCTATCTGTTGTTTAAGCAGATTCAGGCTTTCAGCATCGTGCCACAGGCACTCTTTGAGCAGGATCAGATCGATAGGTGCGATCGCATCTCGGCCGCTGAAGAAGGCGCAGGCCTGCAGCAGGCGGATCGCCTTTTTCCAGCGACGATCGGAAACATAAGGTGCGTTTGGCAGGTTATCCAACTGCTGGCGCAGGGTGAAAATAAGCTCAAACACCGCGTCCGGCAGCTTGACGTTGCCGATATCCTTCTGCCACTGGAAGTACTCTTCATCCGTTACCTGAAGACTGGCCGGGATCGGATTGTCGTTTTCGTCCTGCTGGCTAATCAGCATGGAGCGGAAATTGCCTTTGTCCTGCACTTTGTCGAGCCACAGGCGAATCAGCATGCGGTCGTACAGTGCTTCCAGGCTGCTTTCGGCCTCCGGCAGTTCGTTCGATGCGGTAACCAGCAAACGCATGGGAATTTTTTCAACGCTGGCGCCGTTACGGAAATGGCGTTCGTTAATGGCGGTAAGTAAGGTGTTCAGAATGGCCGGGCCCGCCTTCCAGATTTCATCCAGAAACACGATCTCGGCTTCCGGCAGATAGCCAGCGGTCAGGCGCTCATAGCGACCTTCATCTTTTAACGCCTGGATAGAGAGTGGCCCAAACACTTCTTCCGGCGTGGAAAAGCGCGTCATCAGGTACTCGAAAGCGCGGGCGTGCTGGAAAGCAAATTTCAGGCGACGGGCTATCAGGCTTTTTGCGATGCCCGGAGGGCCAAGTAAAAAGACGCTTTCGCCGCTCAGCGCTGCCAGCAGGCACAGACGAATGGCATGACTACGTTCAAATAGCCCTTTCTCCAGCGCGCCGCTCAGCCGCGAAATTCTTTCTGCTAATAAATGTGGTTGGGCCATAATTAACTTGCGTCCTTTCGCCGTTTAATCAGCTAACTGGCTGAGTATAGACGTTTAAGTCTTTAGGTGAATAGCCTCAATACTACCTCGCAATTTCTTGAGGCAGGTTAATATGATGTGATTAAGGGGTACGATTTTGGCGTTAATCGTGCATACTGTGCGCTTTTCGTGGGCCAAGGGACTAGGCACACATTTGTTTCAAAAACGAAAGACTAGTCTATGAGCACTGATAAGAAACAATCTTTATCAGCGATTACACTCGCTGCAATTGGCGTGGTATACGGCGATATTGGTACCAGCCCTCTTTATACGCTTCGTGAATGTTTGTCTGGGCAGTTTGGTTTTGGCGTCGAACGTGACGCGGTTTTTGGCTTTCTGTCATTAATTTTCTGGCTGCTCGTTTTTACGGTTTCACTCAAATACATTACCTTCGTGATGCGGGCGGACAACGCCGGCGAAGGCGGGATCCTCACGCTGATGTCACTGGCCGGGCGTAACACCTCTGCGAAGACGACATCCATCCTGGTGATCCTTGGACTCATTGGGGGAAGCTTCTTCTATGGCGAAGTGGTCATTACCCCGGCTATCTCGGTGATGTCGGCGATTGAAGGGCTGGAAATTATCGCCCCCACGCTCGATACCTGGATTGTCCCCATTTCGATTATTGTTCTGACGCTGCTTTTTGCGATCCAGAAGCACGGTACCAGCATGGTCGGCAAACTGTTTGCGCCCATTATGCTTATCTGGTTCCTGCTGCTGGCGGTATTGGGCGCGCGGAGCATTATTGCAAACCCTGAGGTCCTGCATGCCCTTAACCCTTACTGGGCGGTGAACTTCTTCCTGCAATACAAAACCGTTTCTTTCGTGGCGCTGGGCGCGGTGGTGCTGTCGATCACCGGCGTGGAGGCGCTGTATGCCGACATGGGTCACTTCGGGAAATTACCGATTCGCCTGGCCTGGTTCTCGGTGGTGCTGCCTTCGCTGGTATTGAACTACTTTGGTCAGGGCGCGCTGTTGTTAAAACACCCGGAAGCCATTAAGAACCCGTTCTTCCTGCTGGCCCCTGATTGGGCGCTGATTCCGATGCTGGTGATTGCCGCATTGGCGACGGTTATCGCCTCTCAGGCGGTTATCTCCGGGGTCTTCTCGCTGACTCGCCAGGCGGTGCGCCTGGGGTATCTGTCACCGATGCGCATTATTCACACCTCGGAAATGGAGTCCGGCCAGATTTATATCCCGTTTATCAACTGGCTGCTTTATATCTCGGTGGTGGTGGTGATCGTCAGCTTTGAGCACTCCTCAAACCTGGCGGCGGCGTACGGTATTGCGGTTACGGGGACCATGGTTCTGACGACGATTCTGTTCACCACGGTGGCGCGGAAGAACTGGCGCTGGAATAAGTTCTTT
Organism: Klebsiella sp. WP3-W18-ESBL-02; assembly: GCF_014168815.1. Taxonomy (NCBI): domain Bacteria; kingdom Pseudomonadati; phylum Pseudomonadota; class Gammaproteobacteria; order Enterobacterales; family Enterobacteriaceae; genus Klebsiella; species Klebsiella sp. WP3-W18-ESBL-02. The sequence goes on along the minus strand of NZ_AP021972.1, from coordinate 5,116,298 downwards.
GTGGCGCTGCTGTTCGTGGCGTTTATGTGCATCGACATTCCGCTGTTCTCGGCGAATCTCGATAAAATCGTCTCCGGCGGTTGGCTGCCGCTGAGCCTGGCGCTGATCATGTTCACCATCATGACCACCTGGAAAAGCGAGCGTTTCCGCCTGCTGCGTCGGATGCATGAACACGGTAACTCCCTGGAGGCCATGATCGCCTCACTGGAGAAATCACCGCCGGTACGTGTGCCGGGCACCGCGGTGTATATGTCTCGTGCGCTCAACGTGATCCCGTTTGCTATGCTGCATAACCTCAAGCATAACAAGGTGCTGCACGAGCGGGTTATCCTGCTGACGCTGCGCACCGAAGATGCGCCGTACGTGCACAACGTTAGGCGCGTGCAGATTGAACAGCTCTCACCGACCTTCTGGCGCGTGGTAGCCAGCTACGGCTGGCGTGAGACGCCGAACGTGGAAGAGGTGTTCCACCGCTGCGGCCTGGAAGGCTTAAGCTGCCGGATGATGGAAACCTCCTTCTTTATGTCGCATGAGTCGCTGATTGTCGGCAAGCGTCCGTGGTACCTGCGCCTGCGCGGCAAGCTGTACCTGCTGTTGCAACGCAATGCGCTGCGCGCGCCGGATCAGTTCGAGATCCCGCCGAACCGCGTTATCGAACTGGGCACCCAGGTCGAAATCTAACACTATCAACGCCCTCCCTCATTTTGACGGAGGGCGTTTTTTTATCCCTTTCTCATTGTTCGCGAAACGTTTCGATGGCGATCACATTTCTATAACCTGCCGATGGTTTTCTGCACGTTCTTAAGACTACACTGATAACAGCGAAACGTTTCGCTAGTGGAGCCAGAAAATAAATGAAGAAAGGTACGGTACTCAATTCTGAAATCTCATCGGTCATTTCCCGTCTGGGTCATACCGATACGCTGGTGGTGTGCGATGCGGGTTTACCTATCCCTCGCAGCACGGCGCGCATTGATATGGCGCTCACCCAGGGCGTTCCCACCTTTATGCAGGTGCTGGGCGTGGTGACGCAGGAGATGCAGGTCGAGGCCGCCATTCTCGCCGCGGAAATTCAACAGCATAATCCGCAGCTCCACGAAGCGTTGCTCAAACACCTTGAGCAGCTGCAGCAACACCAGGGAAATCGCATTGACGTTCGTTACGTCTCGCATGAGCAGTTCAAACAACAAACCGCAGACAGTCAGGCGGTGATTCGCAGCGGGGAATGTTCCCCGTATGCGAATATCATTCTCTGTGCTGGCGTCACCTTCTGAGGCCATCATGGACGCACTCTTACAACTCAAAGGGATCGATAAATCGTTCCCAGGCGTGAAGGCCCTTTCCGGCGCCGCGCTAAACGTCTATGCCGGTCGCGTGATGGCGCTGGTGGGCGAAAACGGCGCTGGTAAATCGACCATGATGAAGGTGCTGACCGGGATCTACACCCGCGATGCAGGTTCCCTTCTGTGGTTAGGTAAAGATACCACCTTCAACGGCCCGAAATCCTCGCAGGAAGCCGGTATCGGCATCATTCACCAGGAGCTGAACCTGATCCCACAGCTCACGATTGCCGAGAACATATTCCTCGGCCGTGAGTTCGTGAACCGCTTTGGCAAAATCGACTGGAAGAAGATGTATGCGGAAGCGGACGTCCTGCTGGCGAAGCTAAACCTGCGCTTTAAGAGCGACCGTCTGGTCGGGGACCTCTCCATCGGCGATCAGCAGATGGTAGAGATCGCCAAGGTGCTGAGCTTTGAGTCCAGGGTCATCATCATGGATGAACCCACCGATGCGTTGACCGATACCGAAACTGAGTCCCTGTTCCGCGTGATCCGCGAGCTGAAATCGCAGGGGCGCGGCATTGTCTATATTTCTCACCGCATGAAAGAGATTTTCGAGATTTGCGACGACGTTACGGTCTTCCGTGACGGGCAGTTTATTGCCGAGCGTGAAGTGGCAAGCCTTGATGAAGACCGTCTGATTGAAATGATGGTAGGACGTAAGCTCGAAGATCAGTACCCGCATCTGGATAAAGAGCCGGGTGAGATCCGCCTGAAGGTCGATGCGCTGTGCGGCCCTGGCGTGGACGGCGTTTCTTTTACGCTGCGTAAAGGTGAAATTCTTGGCGTTGCCGGCCTGATGGGCGCAGGGCGTACCGAATTAATGAAGGTGCTGTATGGCGCGCTGCCGCGCACCAGTGGTTACGTCACCCTCGACGGCCATGAGGTGGTCACGCGCTCGCCGCAGGATGGCTTGGCCAACGGCATTGTCTACATCTCCGAAGACCGTAAGCGCGATGGTTTAGTGCTGGGCATGTCGGTGAAAGAGAACATGTCGCTGACCGCGCTGCGCTATTTCAGCCGCGCCGGCGGCGGCCTGAAGCATAAAGATGAGCAGCAGGCGGTCGGTGATTTTATCCGTCTGTTCAACGTGAAGACCCCTTCGATGGAACAGGCTATCGGTCTGCTTTCCGGCGGTAACCAGCAAAAAGTAGCGATTGCGCGCGGTCTGATGACTCGCCCGAAAGTGCTGATCCTCGATGAGCCGACGCGCGGCGTCGACGTGGGGGCAAAGAAAGAGATTTATCAGCTGATCAACCAATTCAAGGCCGACGGTCTGAGCATCATTCTGGTCTCGTCCGAGATGCCGGAAGTATTGGGGATGAGCGATCGCATTATTGTGATGCATGAAGGGCATCTCGGCGGTGAGTTTTCACGCGAGCAGGCCACCCAGGAAGTATTAATGGCTGCCGCTGTGGGCAAGCTTAACCGCGTGAACCAGGAGTAAAAAAGATGACAACCCAGTCTGTGGCGGGTCGCCGCTATTTCACTAAAGCATGGCTGCTGGAGCAAAAATCGCTGATTGCCCTGCTGGTGCTGATAGCGATTGTGTCGACCATGAGTCCGAACTTTTTTACCGTCAATAACCTGTTCAACATCCTGCAGCAAACCTCCGTGAACGCGATCATGGCGGTCGGGATGACGCTGGTCATTTTAACGTCGGGGATCGACCTGTCCGTCGGTTCGCTGCTGGCGTTGACCGGCGCGGTCGCCGCGTCGATTGTCGGCATTGAAGTCAATGCGCTGGTGGCGGTTGCTGCCGCACTCGCATTGGGTGCCGCAATCGGGGCCGTTACCGGCGTTATTGTTGCAAAAGGGCGCGTACAGGCGTTTATCGCCACCCTCGTGATGATGCTGCTGCTGCGCGGGGTGACCATGGTGTACACCAACGGCAGCCCGGTGAACACCGGGTTTACCGATAACGCCGATATCTTTGGCTGGTTCGGTATTGGCCGTCCGCTGGGGATACCGACGCCGGTGTGGATCATGGCGATTGTTTTCCTGGCCGCGTGGTACATGCTGCACCATACCCGCCTGGGCCGTTACATCTATGCGCTAGGCGGTAACGAAGCAGCAACGCGTCTTTCCGGCATCAGCGTCAACAAAGTCAAAATTATCGTCTACTCTCTGTGCGGGCTGCTGTCGGCGCTGGCGGGGATTATCGAAGTGGCGCGTCTCTCCTCTGCGCAACCGACGGCAGGTACCGGCTATGAGCTGGATGCCATTGCGGCGGTGGTGCTGGGGGGGACCAGCCTGGCGGGTGGTAAAGGTCGTATCGTCGGCACGCTTATCGGTGCGCTGATTCTTGGTTTCTTGAACAACGGTTTGAATTTGTTAGGTGTTTCTTCTTATTACCAGATGATCGTTAAAGCAGTCGTGATTTTGCTGGCGGTGCTGGTGGACAACAAAAAGCAGTAACTAACGACACTACAGGACATCTTAAATATGAACATGAAAAAACTGGCTACCCTGGTTTCCGCGGTTGCGCTGAGCGCCACCGTCAGTGCGAACGCGATGGCGAAAGATACTATCGCGCTGGTTATCTCTACCCTGAATAACCCGTTCTTCGTCTCCCTGAAGGATGGCGCGCAGAAAGAAGCCGACAAACTGGGTTACAACCTGGTGGTTCTGGACTCGCAGAACAACCCGGCGAAAGAGCTGGCTAACGTTCAGGATTTAACGGTTCGCGGTACCAAAATTCTGCTGATCAACCCGACTGATTCCGATGCCGTGGGTAACGCCATCAAGATGGCTAACCAGGCTAAAATCCCGGTCATCACCCTGGACCGCGTAGCGTCTAAAGGTGAAGTCGTGAGCCATATCGCTTCTGATAACGTTCTGGGCGGTAAAATTGCTGGGGATTACATCGCGAAGAAAGCCGGTGAAGGCGCCAAAGTTATCGAACTGCAGGGCATTGCCGGGACCTCAGCAGCGCGTGAACGCGGCGAAGGCTTCCAGCAGGCCGTTGCTGCTCACAAATTTAATGTACTGGCCAGCCAGCCGGCTGACTTTGACCGTACTAAAGGTCTGAACGTGATGCAGAACCTGCTGACTGCTCACCCGGATGTGAAAGCCGTGTTCGCACAGAACGATGAAATGGCGCTGGGTGCACTGCGTGCGCTGCAAACAGCCGGTAAGTCCGATGTGATGGTGGTGGGCTTTGACGGTACTCCGGACGGTGAAAAGGCCGTTAACGACGGTAAACTGGCGGCAACTATCGCTCAGTTACCGGACCAGATCGGTGCTAAAGGCGTTGAAACCGCTGACAAAGTGCTGAAAGGCGAAAAGGTACAGGCAAAATATCCTGTTGACCTGAAGCTGGTAATTAAGCAGTAATAAACGCGAATGCGATTCAGGCTCCAGAAGCCTGAGGGACAACATCAATAAAGAAAAGCAGGGCACGCGCCACCGGGATGCCGGTGGCGCATCTTACCGGACACTCTGAAAATGAAAACCGCAGGCAAACTCGTCGTCCTTGGCAGCATCAATGCCGATCACATTCTCAATCTTGAATCTTTCCCCCTGCCTGGCGAAACCGTCACCGGTAGCCATTATCAGGTTGCTTTTGGCGGCAAAGGCGCAAATCAGGCGGTTGCAGCCGGGCGCAGCGGTGCTGATATCGCGTTTATCGCCTGTACCGGCGATGACGATATTGGCGAACGTATCCGTAAGCAGCTCGTCACCGATCGCATTGATGTTGCACCGGTGAGCGCCATTAGCGGCGAATCTACCGGGGTCGCGCTGATCTTCGTTAACGGCGAAGGCGAGAACGTCATTGGTATTCACGCCGGTGCCAACGCGGCGCTGTCTACTGCGTTGGTGGAAGCACAGCGTGAACGTATTGCCAATGCGAATGCGCTGCTGATGCAGCTCGAATCCCCGCTGGACAGCGTACTGCTGGCCGCGCAGATAGCCCACCAGAACCAGACTACCGTGGTATTAAACCCGGCCCCGGCACGTGCGTTGCCGGATGCGCTGCTGTCGCTGGTGGATATTATTACGCCGAACGAAACCGAGGCTGAGAAGCTGACGGGCGTGCGGGTTGAAAACGATGACGATGCCGCGAAGGCTGCACAGGTGCTGCACAACAAGGGCATCGATACGGTGATTATTACCCTTGGCAGCCGTGGCGTTTGGGCCAGCGTTAAGGGTGAAGGCCGTCGCGTGCCGGGCTTTAAGGTCCAGGCCATTGATACCATTGCTGCGGGTGATACCTTCAACGGTGCTCTGATGACCGCGCTGCTGGAAAACACGCCGCTGGCCGAGGCGTTGCGCTTTGCACATGCGGCAGCGGCCATTGCCGTAACGCGTAAAGGCGCGCAGCCTTCTGTGCCCTGGCGTGAAGAGATCGACGAATTTTTACGTCAGCAGGGGTAACGCTTGGCCACGATGAAGGATGTTGCTCGCCTGGCGGGCGTTTCCACCTCCACGGTATCTCACGTTATTAATAAAGATCGGTTTGTCAGCGATGCCATTACTGAGAAAGTTGATGCGGCGATTAAAGAACTGAACTACGCGCCGTCGGCGCTGGCGCGCAGCCTCAAGCTAAATCAGACCCATACCATTGGCATGCTAATCACTGCCAGTACCAACCCGTTCTATTCTGAACTGGTACGCGGCGTGGAGCGCAGCTGCTTTGAGCGCGGCTATAGCCTGGTACTGTGCAATACCGAAGGTGATGAACAGCGAATGAATCGCAACCTGGAGACGCTGATGCAAAAGCGCGTCGACGGGCTGCTATTGCTGTGTACCGAAACGCACCAGCCGTCGCTGGAGATTATGCAGCGCTACCCTTCGATTCCTTCTGTCATGATGGACTGGGCGCCGTTCGACGGCGACAGCGATCTGATTCAGGATAATTCGCTGTTGGGCGGCGACATGGCCACCCGCTACCTTATCGCGCGCGGGCATACGCGAATTGCCTGTATTGCCGGTCCGTTGGATAAAACGCCGGCGCGGCTGCGTCTGGAAGGGTATCGGGAAGCGATGCATAACGCGCAGTTGCCGATCCCGGACGGCTATGAAATTACCAGCAACTTCGAGTTTGGCGGCGGCTTTGACGCGATGCAGAAACTGCTGGCGCATCCTGAACGTCCGGATGCGGTCTTCGTCGGCAACGATGCGATGGCGGTGGGTGCTTATCAGGCGCTGTATCAGGCCGGACTGCGCATTCCTCAGGATATGGCGGTAATCGGTTATGACGATATCGAACTGGCGCGCTATATGACGCCGCCGCTGACCACTATTCATCAACCCAAAGATGAACTGGGCGAGCTGGCGATAGATGTACTCATTCACCGTATCACGCAGCCCGGGCAAAAACAGCAGCGTATGCAGCTGACGCCCGAGCTGGTGGTGCGAGGCTCGGTCTGAGACTAATGCTTTTCTTTTATCAGGTTGCGGCCATCCTTCGGCCGCAGCAGCATAAACATCAGCGCTGAAACTGCCGTAATCACGCCCATGGTGATAAAGGTGTAGTGGAACTGATCGATCGTCGAATCCACCATGCTCTGGTAGGAGCGAAGCACCGCGGCGCTGATGGCGACGCCTAAGCTGATTGATAGCTGCTGTGTCACCGCCAGCAGGCTGTTGCCGCCGCTGGCGTTGTCATCCGTGAGGTCGGCAAGCGTGATGGTGTTCATTGAGGTGAACTGCGTCGACATGGCCATCCCCAGCACGAACAGCGGCAGGATCAGTAGCCATACCGGCATGGATGGCGACTGCAGCGAGAACTGCGCAATCATCAGGCCGATGAATAATGTCACCCCTACCAGCGTTTTCCGATAGCCTAAACGGCGTAGCACCTGAGTGACCGTCGATTTTGCAATAATTGAGCCGATGGCCGTTGGCGCCATCATGCAGCCGGCAATCAGCGCTGGGTAGCCAAACCCGACTTGCAGCATCAGCGGCATCAGGAACGGTACGCAGCCGGTCCCCAGGCGGGTGGCCAGGTTACCGGCGATGCCGACAGAAAAGGTGCGCGTTTTAAACAGGCCCAGCGAGATGAGCGGCGTCGGGTGACGACGCGCGTGGCGGATATAGGCCAGCAGCAGAATCAAGCTGAACAACACGACCATCAACGCAACCCACCCCGACACAATCTGCTCGCCTAGCAGTTCCATGCCGATAGAGAACAGTACCAGGCTCAGCCCAAACAGCAGGAATCCGGCCAGATCGAAACGCCGCCGTGGCGTGGTGAAGTTCGGCATATATTTACGGGCGTACAGCATGCCGACGACGCCGATCGGAATGTTAATCAGGAATATCCAGTGCCAACTAGCCCAGGTGACGAACACGCCGCCAAGCACTGGGCCGAGAATTGGCCCAATTAACCCAGGCATCGTGACAAAGTTGAGCACCGGCAGCAGTTCGCTACGCGGGTAGGCGCGCAGGAGAGCCAGACGGGCAACGGGCATCATCATCGCGCCACCGATGCCCTGGATTACGCGGAAAACAACCAGCTCACCGAGCGAGGAGGAAAGCGCGCAGGCGAGTGAACCGAGCGTGAACAGGCTAACCGCAAGCATAAAGATACGTCGGGTACCAAAACGATCGGCCAGCCAGCCGCTCACCGGGATAAGCATGGCCACGGTAAGGGTATAGCTGATGATTGCCGACTGCATCGCCAGCGGTGAACGGTTGAGGCTATGCGCAATGGCGGGAAGCGCCGTATTCAGAATGGTGGCGTCCAGCGCCTGCATAAAGAAGGCCATCGCGGCTATCCACGGTAGCCCGGCCATACTCCGCGCTTTCTTTTCAGTCATGCATTGTCCTTTATACTGCGGCCAGGATGTGTGGCGCGTTTAATAACGCCTGGCAGGCCTGAAATGCGCCTGGACCATCGCCTTCCTGGATGGCATCCACGATGGCCTGGTGGCTGGCCAGTTCAATCACTTCATCTTCAGTAATTGACGTGAAATAGATGTGGTACACGGAATGGAAGAGCCTGGCGAAGGACGTCAGGAATGGATTCGCGCTCATTTCATAGATATGTTCGTGCCAGGTGGTGTCGATATCGATCCATCGCTCACGGTCGAAGGATTTTTCCAGCGTTGCCATTTCCGCCATTAAGGTGTTCAGCTGCGCTTTCTGTTCGGCGGTGCCGAGCGTGGCGGCCAGCATACACGCCTGTGGTTCCAGGCTGCGGCGCAGCACCAGGAAGTGCTTCATGACGGCCTGGAAGTTATCGGTGGTTAGCCACCAGGAGATTAGCTCGGTATCAAGGAAGTTCCAGTGCGCCTGAGGCATTACGCGTGTGCCGATGCGCGGGCGCGGAAGCAGCATACCTTTTGCCGAGAGCGTTTTTACCGCCTCACGGACGGCGGTGCGGCTTACGCCGAATATCTCACCCAGCTCCATTTCACCGGGGAGGATGCTTTCCGGTGGATATTCACCGGTTAATATCTTCTGGGCTATTTTTTCCGCCAGGACCCAGGAGATGTTTTTTTGGGCTGCAAGTTGCTGTGCGCTAAGAGACATAAAGGCCATTCCTATTATTTATCTTTCTTTAGTATGCCATTTGACGTACTGGATCGGTGTTAAAAACAGCAGTCTGGGCTTTTTACGCTGTATTGATACACAATTTGGTGAAAAAAAAAGCGAGCGATAAATTATTTTGAATTTACGCTTGTCAGCCAGAATAAACTCCCTATAATGCGCCTCCACTGACACGGAACAACGGATTACAAGCCGCCGGGTCAGCGAGGTTCTCCTGAGAATCTCGGCAGAGAAAAGCGAAATTAAACGCTTGACTCTGAAAGAGGAAAGCGTAGTATACGCCACCTCAGCGACAGGCGCTAAAGCGCGTCGCAACTGCTCTTTAACAATTTATCAGACAATCTGTGTGGGCACTCGAAGATACGGATTCTTAACGTCGCAAGACGAAAAATGAATACCAAGTCTCTGAGTGAACACGTAATTCATTACGAAGTTTAATTCACGAGCATCAAACTTAAATTGAAGAGTTTGATCATGGCTCAGATTGAACGCTGGCGGCAGGCCTAACACATGCAAGTCGAACGGTAGCACAGAGAGCTTGCTCTTGGGTGACGAGTGGCGGACGGGTGAGTAATGTCTGGGAAACTGCCCGATGGAGGGGGATAACTACTGGAAACGGTAGCTAATACCGCATAACGTCGCAAGACCAAAGTGGGGGACCTTCGGGCCTCACACCATCGGATGTGCCCAGATGGGATTAGCTAGTAGGTGGGGTAACGGCTCACCTAGGCGACGATCCCTAGCTGGTCTGAGAGGATGACCAGCCACACTGGAACTGAGACACGGTCCAGACTCCTACGGGAGGCAGCAGTGGGGAATATTGCACAATGGGCGCAAGCCTGATGCAGCCATGCCGCGTGTATGAAGAAGGCCTTCGGGTTGTAAAGTACTTTCAGCGAGGAGGAAGGCATTAAGGTTAATAACCTTAGTGATTGACGTTACTCGCAGAAGAAGCACCGGCTAACTCCGTGCCAGCAGCCGCGGTAATACGGAGGGTGCAAGCGTTAATCGGAATTACTGGGCGTAAAGCGCACGCAGGCGGTTTGTTAAGTCAGATGTGAAATCCCCGGGCTCAACCTGGGAACTGCATTTGAAACTGGCAAGCTTGAGTCTCGTAGAGGGGGGTAGAATTCCAGGTGTAGCGGTGAAATGCGTAGAGATCTGGAGGAATACCGGTGGCGAAGGCGGCCCCCTGGACGAAGACTGACGCTCAGGTGCGAAAGCGTGGGGAGCAAACAGGATTAGATACCCTGGTAGTCCACGCCGTAAACGATGTCTATTTGGAGGTTGTTCCCTTGAGGAGTGGCTTCCGGAGCTAACGCGTTAAATAGACCGCCTGGGGAGTACGGCCGCAAGGTTAAAACTCAAATGAATTGACGGGGGCCCGCACAAGCGGTGGAGCATGTGGTTTAATTCGATGCAACGCGAAGAACCTTACCTACTCTTGACATCCAGAGAACTTAGCAGAGATGCTTTGGTGCCTTCGGGAACTCTGAGACAGGTGCTGCATGGCTGTCGTCAGCTCGTGTTGTGAAATGTTGGGTTAAGTCCCGCAACGAGCGCAACCCTTATCCTTTGTTGCCAGCGGTTCGGCCGGGAACTCAAAGGAGACTGCCAGTGATAAACTGGAGGAAGGTGGGGATGACGTCAAGTCATCATGGCCCTTACGAGTAGGGCTACACACGTGCTACAATGGCATATACAAAGAGAAGCGACCTCGCGAGAGCAAGCGGACCTCATAAAGTATGTCGTAGTCCGGATTGGAGTCTGCAACTCGACTCCATGAAGTCGGAATCGCTAGTAATCGTAGATCAGAATGCTACGGTGAATACGTTCCCGGGCCTTGTACACACCGCCCGTCACACCATGGGAGTGGGTTGCAAAAGAAGTAGGTAGCTTAACCTTCGGGAGGGCGCTTACCACTTTGTGATTCATGACTGGGGTGAAGTCGTAACAAGGTAACCGTAGGGGAACCTGCGGTTGGATCACCTCCTTACCTTAAAGAAGCGTTCTTTGAAGTGCTCACACAAATTGTCTGGTAAATGATGAACTTCTGAATGTACTTTCGAGTGCATTAAGAAGTTTTGCTCTTTAAAAATCTGGATCAAGCTGAAAATTGAAACGACACACTGTGTCTGTTCTCCGTAATAAGAGCAGATAAGCGGTGTGTTCGAGTCTCTCAAATTTTCGCAACACGATGGTGTTTTACGAAACATCTTCGGGTTGTGAGGTTAAGCGACTAAGCGTACACGGTGGATGCCCTGGCAGTCAGAGGCGATGAAGGACGTGCTAATCTGCGATAAGCGTCGGTAAGGTGATATGAACCGTTATAACCGGCGATTTCCGAATGGGGAAACCCAGTGTGATTCGTCACACTATCATTACGTGAATACATAGCGTAATGAAGCGAACCGGGGGAACTGAAACATCTAAGTACCCCGAGGAAAAGAAATCAACCGAGATTCCCCCAGTAGCGGCGAGCGAACGGGGAGCAGCCCAGAGTCTGAATCAGCTTGTGTGTTAGTGGAACGGTCTGGAAAGTCCGACGGTACAGGGTGATAGTCCCGTACACCAAAATGCACAGGTTGTGAACTCGAAGAGTAGGGCGGGACACGTGGTATCCTGTCTGAATATGGGGGGACCATCCTCCAAGGCTAAATACTCCTGACTGACCGATAGTGAACCAGTACCGTGAGGGAAAGGCGAAAAGAACCCCGGCGAGGGGAGTGAAAAAGAACCTGAAACCGTGTACGTACAAGCAGTGGGAGCCTCTTTATGGGGTGACTGCGTACCTTTTGTATAATGGGTCAGCGACTTATATTCTGTAGCAAGGTTAACCGAATAGGGGAGCCGAAGGGAAACCGAGTCTTAACTGGGCGTTAAGTTGCAGGGTATAGACCCGAAACCCGGTGATCTAGCCATGGGCAGGTTGAAGGTTGGGTAACACTAACTGGAGGACCGAACCGACTAATGTTGAAAAATTAGCGGATGACTTGTGGCTGGGGGTGAAAGGCCAATCAAACCGGGAGATAGCTGGTTCTCCCCGAAAGCTATTTAGGTAGCGCCTCGTGAATTCATCTTCGGGGTAGAGCACTGTTTCGGCTAGGGGGTCATCCCGACTTACCAACCCGATGCAAACTGCGAATACCGAAGAATGTTATCACGGGAGACACACGGCGGGTGCTAACGTCCGTCGTGAAGAGGGAAACAACCCAGACCGCCAGCTAAGGTCCCAAAGTCACAGTTAAGTGGGAAACGATGTGGGAAGGCTCAGACAGCCAGGATGTTGGCTTAGAAGCAGCCATCATTTAAAGAAAGCGTAATAGCTCACTGGTCGAGTCGGCCTGCGCGGAAGATGTAACGGGGCTAAACTGTGCACCGAAGCTGCGGCAGCGACACTATGTGTTGTTGGGTAGGGGAGCGTTCTGTAAGCCTGCGAAGGTGGCCTGTGAGGGTTGCTGGAGGTATCAGAAGTGCGAATGCTGACATAAGTAACGATAATGCGGGTGAAAAACCCGCACGCCGGAAGACCAAGGGTTCCTGTCCAACGTTAATCGGGGCAGGGTGAGTCGACCCCTAAGGCGAGGCCGAAAGGCGTAGTCGATGGGAAACAGGTTAATATTCCTGTACTTGGTGTTACTGCGAAGGGGGGACGGAGAAGGCTATGTTAGCCGGGCGACGGTTGTCCCGGTTTAAGCATGTAGGCGGGAAGTTTAGGTAAATCCGGACTTCTTTTAACGCTGAGGTGTGATGACGAGGCACTACGGTGCTGAAGTAACAAATGCCCTGCTTCCAGGAAAAGCCTCTAAGCATCAGGTAACATCAAATCGTACCCCAAACCGACACAGGTGGTCAGGTAGAGAATACCAAGGCGCTTGAGAGAACTCGGGTGAAGGAACTAGGCAAAATGGTGCCGTAACTTCGGGAGAAGGCACGCTGATATGTAGGTGAAGTGGTTTACCCATGGAGCTGAAATCAGTCGAAGATACCAGCTGGCTGCAACTGTTTATTAAAAACACAGCACTGTGCAAACACGAAAGTGGACGTATACGGTGTGACGCCTGCCCGGTGCCGGAAGGTTAATTGATGGGGTTAGCGGCAACGCGAAGCTCTTGATCGAAGCCCCGGTAAACGGCGGCCGTAACTATAACGGTCCTAAGGTAGCGAAATTCCTTGTCGGGTAAGTTCCGACCTGCACGAATGGCGTAATGATGGCCAGGCTGTCTCCACCCGAGACTCAGTGAAATTGAACTCGCTGTGAAGATGCAGTGTACCCGCGGCAAGACGGAAAGACCCCGTGAACCTTTACTATAGCTTGACACTGAACACTGGTCCTTGATGTGTAGGATAGGTGGGAGGCTTTGAAGCGCGGACGCCAGTTCGTGTGGAGCCAACCTTGAAATACCACCCTTTAATGGCTGGTGTTCTAACGTAGACCCGTGATCCGGGTTGCGGACAGTGTCTGGTGGGTAGTTTGACTGGGGCGGTCTCCTCCTAAAGAGTAACGGAGGAGCACGAAGGTTAGCTAATCCTGGTCGGACATCAGGAGGTTAGTGCAAAGGCATAAGCTAGCTTGACTGCGAGAGTGACGGCTCGAGCAGGTGCGAAAGCAGGTCTTAGTGATCCGGTGGTTCTGAATGGAAGGGCCATCGCTCAACGGATAAAAGGTACTCCGGGGATAACAGGCTGATACCGCCCAAGAGTTCATATCGACGGCGGTGTTTGGCACCTCGATGTCGGCTCATCACATCCTGGGGCTGAAGTAGGTCCCAAGGGTATGGCTGTTCGCCATTTAAAGTGGTACGCGAGCTGGGTTTAGAACGTCGTGAGACAGTTCGGTCCCTATCTGCCGTGGGCGCTGGAGAATTGAGGGGGGCTGCTCCTAGTACGAGAGGACCGGAGTGGACGCATCACTGGTGTTCGGGTTGTCATGCCAATGGCATTGCCCGGTAGCTAAATGCGGAAGAGATAAGTGCTGAAAGCATCTAAGCACGAAACTTGCCCCGAGATGAGTTCTCCCTGACTCCCTGAGAGTCCTGAAGGAACGTTGAAGACGACGACGTTGATAGGTCGGGTGTGTAAGTGTAGCGATACATTGAGCTAACCGATACTAATGAACCGTGAGGCTTAACCTTACAACGCCGAAGCTGTTTTGGCGAAATTGAGACGATTTTCAGCATTGATTACAGATTACATTAACCGGCGAAAAGCGGGTTAATAACAGAATTTGCCTGGCGGCCGTAGCGCGGTGGTCCCACCTGACCCCATGCCGAACTCAGAAGTGAAACGCCGTAGCGCCGATGGTAGTGTGGGGCCTCCCCATGCGAGAGTAGGGAACTGCCAGGCATCAATTAAGTGAAGAAGCCCATCCTGACGGATGGGCTTTTTTGCGTCTGTATTTCCGGATAATCATGCTGCAGGCGCTGATAAGCGCAGCGCCCTCAGGCACACCTGGCGCACATCGCCGGATGGCGGCGTGAACGCCTTATCCGGCCTACGATTTTGCTTCCAGCCACGCCACAATAAACGCGACTATTTCCGGCACATTATTCAAATTCAGTACCGGCACACCAACGTTCAGCGGAATATCGCTGGCCACTGCAATCGTATGTTCATCGATCGTCAACTCGCTTACTGCATGTCCAGCATCCTGGCGAAACAGTAAAATCTTAGCGACGGCTTCGTGCTTAAACCCCTCCACCAGCACCAGATCCAGCGTTGATGCGTCCATCCTGCTGACCAGAAAAGCCAGGTCCAGCTCCGTTTCTTCAGGAGTTTCGGTCATTAGCGCCCAGCGTTGCCTGCTCGCAACCAACGTCTGTGCAGCACCTGCCTTACGGAGCTCATAACTATCCTTACCGGGTTTATCAACATCCATATTGTGATGGGTATGCTTAATAAGACCTGGACGAATACCGCGTAGACAAAGCTCCGGTATGAGCTTTTTCAACAGCGTTGTTTTTCCCGTACCGCTCCATGCGGCAATTGCTAACAATGGGATCATGTTCTTTCCTGATGGGTCTGCAGATCTTCCAGCGTATTAATATTGCGGAATGCGGCTTTCATGTCGCTAAAATCGACGGAATGCCCGCCAACCTGGCGCATAAACACCATTACGCGACGTTCTCCGCGGGCAAGATAATCCTCAATCAACGGGGCCAGGCTGCGATGAGCCAGCGCCACGGCAGGGTGATCGCGATCGCCATCATGAACCCAAACTACGGGGGCATGGTGACGCTGTGTGACCAGCCGTTCGACGAGCCGAGCAGGAATAAAGGGCGTATCACAGGGGCAAAATAAAAACCATTCAGCGGAAGTTTGCTGCATAGCCGATAACAGCCCAGCCAGTGGACCCGGGAAGTCTGATAGCGTATCAGTTATGACGGTCAAACCGCTCTGATGATAGATATCCAGATTACGATTCGCACTGATGATCATGTTGTTCACCTGTGGGCGCAGACAATCAGCCACATGTTGCCACAGTGGCTTCCCGTTAAGCAGCATTAAGCCTTTATCCTGCCCGCCCATTCTGGAGGCCTTACCCCCTGCCAGCACCACGCCGGTTATCTGGCTCTCTGCATTCACCAATATCGCCTCTTTTATTGTGGGGATTACCCTGCTAACGTGTCTCTATCAAGCGTAAGGAGCACGACCATGAAATGTAAACGTCTGAATGAAGTTATTGAACTCCTCCAGCCGGCCTGGCAGAAAGAGCCAGAGCTGAATTTACTGCAATTTTTGCAGAAACTGGCGAAGGAGTCAGGCTATGACGGCGAATTGGCCGATTTAACGGATGATATTCTGATCTACCATCTGAAAATGCGTGATTCCGCGAAAGATGCGGTCATTCCGGGTATTCAGAAAGATTACGAAGAAGACTTTAAAACGGCGCTGCTGCGCGCGCGCGGCGTGATTAAAGAGTAAAAGGTTGTAAGCAGAGCCGCTGAAATCCGCATGAAATGATATCCTGAACCATTCGTATCGTTATCGGATGCCAGGATGAACGACAAGGCTTTCACTTTCCAGACCCTCCACCCGGATACCATTATCGATGCTCTTTTTGAACAGGGCATCCGGGTGGACTCTGGTCTCACCCCACTTAACAGCTACGAGAATCGGGTTTATCAGTTCCAGGACGAAGACCGCCGCCGGATGGTGGTCAAGTTTTATCGCCCGGAACGCTGGTCGGCCGCGCAGATTCTTGAAGAGCACCAGTTTGCGCTGGAGCTGGCTCAAGATGAGGTGCCCGTTGCAGCCCCGCTCATCTTTAATGACCAAACCTTACTGACCCACGAAGGCTTCTACTTTGCCGTTTTCCCAAGCCTGGGAGGGCGTCAGTTTGAGTCAGATAATCTGGATCAAATGGAATGGGTGGGGCGTTACCTCGGGCGTCTGCATCAAACCGGGCGCAAATCCCGCTTTACCGCTCGTCCGTCGATTGGCGTGAAAGAGTACCTGATTGAGCCGCGCGCGGTGTTTGAGCAGTCGGCGTTGATCCCTGCTGGTTTAAAAGACCGTTTCCTGAAGGCTACCGACGATCTTATTGATGCCGTTATGGGCCTCTGGCACGGCCGGTTCGATGCGCTGCGCCTGCACGGTGATTGCCATGCCGGAAATATCCTCTGGCGCGATGGCCCGCTGTTTGTCGATCTCGACGATGCGCGCAACGGCCCGGCGGTACAGGATTTATGGATGCTGCTTAACGGCTCCCTTGCCGAGAGACGTATGCAGCTAGAGACAATTGTTGAGGCTTATGAAGAGTTCAGCCGCTTTAATTCAGACGAATTGCCGCTGATCGAGCCTTTACGTGCAATGCGGTTGGTTTATTATCTTGCCTGGATAATCAGGCGGTGGGATGACCCTGCATTTCCGAAAAATTTTCCCTGGTTAACCGGGGAAGATTTCTGGCATCGGCAGATCGCTACTTTTGTGGAGCAGGTGAAAGTCCTCCAGGAACCGCCGCTTCAGTTAACGCCAATGTATTAATTCAACACAGTCAGGAGAGAGTGAGTTATGAAAAAGGTTTGGCTTGCGCTGGCAGGTATGATTCTGGCATTCAGCGCATCCGCTGCACAGATTACCGACGGCAAACAGTATATTACGATCGATAAGCCGGTTGCAGGCGAGCCGCAGGTGCTGGAGTTCTTCTCCTTCTACTGCCCGCATTGCTATCAGTTTGAAGAGGTTCTGCACGTTTCTGACAACGTGAAGAAAAAGCTGCCTGAAGGCACCAAAATGACCAAATACCACGTTGAGTTCCTGGGCCCGCTGGGCAAAGACCTGACGCAGGCGTGGGCAGTGGCGATGGCACTGGGCGTTGAAGATCAGATCACCGCGCCAATGTTTGAAGCCGTGCAGAAAAACCAGACCGTGCAGACCGTGGCGGATATCCGCAAAGTGTTCACCGATGCGGGCGTGAAGGGCGAGGATTATGACGCCGCCTGGAACAGCTTCGTGGTGAAATCGCTGGTCGCACAGCAGGAAAAAGCCGCGTCCGACCTGCAGCTGCAGGGCGTGCCGGCGATGTTTGTTAACGGTAAATATCAGCTGAACCCGCAGGGTATGGACACCAGCAATATGGATGTCTTTGTGGCGCAGTACGCGGATACCGTGAAACAGCTGGTTGAGAAGAAGTAAAAATAAAAACGCCGGTCAGTGACCGGCGTTTTTATATTCTGCTTTGATTGTTTTTATCTGCTGGTCTTTCTCTTCCCATATGCCGTTCAGCCAAAGCTGGAAGCGACGTTTAAAGTTCTTATCCCCAACGTAGTCACCGTGCAGTTCTGAATCGATAGGGCGCAGATTAACGCGCACCACGATACGCGTCAGCCTGCCGCTCAACATATCGTAAAACGGCGTCTTGTCGTTTTCCGGATAGCACAGCGTGACATCCAGCATCTTATCAAACTGCGACCCCAACACGTTCAAGGCCATCGCAATCCCTGCGGCCTTCGGCGGCAGCAAATGCTGATACGGTGAGCGCGTCTGACGGCGTTTCTCCGGTGTGAAGCGTGAACCTTCAACAAAGTTAACGATAGTCGTCGGGTGCGCGCGGAATTTCTCACATGAACGACGGGTTGTTTCCACGTCTTTACCGCGACGCTCGGGGTGGCGAATCAGGTAGCTGCGCGAGTAGCGGCGCATAAACGGCATATCCAGCGCCCAACATGCCAGGCCCATAAACGGCACCCAGGCCAGCTGCTGTTTGAGAAAGTATTTGTTCATTGGGATGTGCTTACGGAAGAGCACGCACAGGACAACGATATCGGCCCAGCTATGATGATTGCAGATCAGCAGATACCAGTTTTTCTTGCTGAGCGATTCAAGCCCCTGAATATCCCACTTTAGCCAGGGGTTGAGATGCAGAAGCGCGGCTAACCCTTCACACCAGCAGTACATCATGAAATTGCAGAACACCGAGACCGAGCGCCAGATAACCGGGATGGGTAAAATGAGTTTTATGAGCCCGGCGATAATAATCGGCACGGAGCATAAAATCGTCACTAAAATGGTGAGTGCGATACTGATGGGTAGCGTTATCGCCGCGAGCAATCTCGACATAGTGTTTCTATTCAGATAGTTAGTTGTTTAACGTGCACGCATAAAAGGGCACAAGGGGCTGATTTTATCAGAAAACGCACCAAATGACGGGTCTTACTGAAACAGAAAAATCACCGGCATCTCTATCCACACAGTGTGAATTATCACCAGATCGCACTCTTAGCCTGCGATCTTTTCATAATGCATTGAAAATTAATAATTAATTTTTATTTAACCGACGGTTATATATCATTTGTTATCAGTAAAATAAAACTATTCACAAAGTTATCCACAATTTTATTTGCGTGCGATCGTGAAGATCTCTAAATCTTTTCGCGTTATTTTGGCGAAAAATTCATGTTTTCATGCCGTCTGTGGCATCCTTTACCCATAATCTGATAAACAGGCACGGAAATTATGGTTCAGATCCCAGAAAACCCCCTTATCCTCGTTGATGGATCCTCTTATCTCTACCGGGCATACCACGCGTTCCCACCGCTGACTAACCGGGCGGGCGAGCCGACAGGCGCTATGTACGGGGTGCTGAACATGCTGCGCAGCTTGATCCTGCAATACCAGCCGACGCATGCCGCGGTGGTGTTTGATGCGAAGGGGAAAACCTTCCGTGATGAACTGTTTGAGGACTACAAATCCCACCGGCCGCCGATGCCGGACGATCTGCGCGCGCAGATTGAACCGCTGCATACCATGGTGAAAGCGATGGGTCTGCCGCTGCTGGCCGTTTCCGGCGTGGAAGCGGACGACGTCATCGGTACGCTGGCGCGCGAAGCTGAAAAAGCAGGCCGTCCGGTGCTTATCAGCACCGGTGATAAAGATATGGCGCAGCTCGTCACGCCGGGTATTACGCTTATCAACACCATGACCAACACGATCCTTGGCCCAGACGAAGTGGTTACCAAATACGGTGTGCCGCCGGAGCTGATTATCGACTTCCTCGCGCTGATGGGCGACTCCTCGGATAACATCCCTGGCGTACCTGGCGTGGGTGAGAAAACCGCGCAGGCGCTGCTACAAGGGCTTGGTGGCCTGGACACGTTGTACGGTGAACCGGAAAAAATTGCCGGGCTTACTTTCCGCGGCGCAAAAACGATGGCGGCGAAGCTCGAGCAAAATAAAGATCTGGCTTATCTCTCTTACAAACTGGCGACCATTAAAACTGACGTTGAGCTGGAGCTTGGCTGTGAACAGCTGACCGTTGCGCAGCCGGCGGCGGATGAGCTGCTGGCGCTGTTTAAGAAATACGAGTTTAAACGCTGGATCACCGACGTTGAGTCCGGCACCTGGATGCAGGCTAAAGGCGCTAAACCGGCATCGAAACCCGCAGGTAAAGCGGTCGTTGCGGACGTTGAGGTTGAGGTTGAAGAAACGGCGGCAACGCTCTCGGCGGAGAACTACGTCACTATCCTCGATGAAGCGATGCTGGTGAGCTGGATTGAAAAGCTGAAGAAAGCGCCGCTGTTTGCTTTTGATACGGAAACCGACAGCCTCGACAATATTTCCGCCAATATGGTGGGCCTGTCGTTCGCCATCGAGCCAGGGGTAGCGGCTTATGTACCTGTGGCCCATGACTATCTGGATGCGCCAGAGCAAATCTCGCGGGAGCGAGTACTTGAGCTGCTCAAGCCGCTGCTGGAAGATGACTCGCTGCTGAAGGTGGGGCAAAACCTGAAGTACGACCGCGGTATTCTGGCCAATTACGGCATTGAACTGCGCGGTATTGCTTATGACACGATGCTGGAATCTTACACGCTGGATAGCGTCGCCGGGCGTCACGATATGGACAGCCTCTCCGACCGCTGGCTGAAGCACAAGACGATCACCTTTGAAGAGATTGCCGGCAAAGGTAAGAACCAGCTCACCTTCAACCAGATTGCGCTGGAAGAAGCCGGGCGCTATGCGGCGGAAGATGCTGACGTAACGCTACAGCTACACCTGAAGATGTGGCCGAAGCTGCAAAAGAACGAAGGCCCTCTGCGTATCTTTAACGAAATTGAAATGCCGCTGGTGCCGGTTCTCTCCCGCATCGAGCGTAACGGCGTGAAGATCGATCCCGCCGTGCTGCACGCGCATTCGCAGGAGATTGCCAAACGTCTGGTTGAGCTGGAGCAGAAAGCCTACGAGATTGCTGGCGAAGAGTTTAATCTCTCCTCACCGAAACAGCTGCAAACTATTCTGTTTGAAAAACAAGGCATTAAGCCACTGAAAAAAACGCCGGGCGGCGCGCCGTCCACGTCGGAAGAGGTGCTGGAAGAGCTGGCGCTGGACTACCCGCTGCCGAAGGTGATCCTTGAATACCGCGGGCTAGCGAAGCTGAAATCAACCTATACCGATAAGCTGCCGCTGATGATCAACCCGAAAACCGGCCGCGTGCACACCTCTTATCACCAGGCGGTTACCGCTACCGGGCGCTTGTCATCAACCGATCCGAACCTGCAAAACATTCCGGTACGTAACGACGAAGGGCGCCGTATTCGCCAGGCGTTTATTGCGCCGGAAGATTACGTCATTGTCTCCGCCGACTACTCGCAGATTGAGCTGCGTATTATGGCGCACCTGTCGCGCGACGCAGGCCTGCTGAAGGCCTTTGCCGAAGGGAAAGACATTCACCGCGCCACCGCAGCAGAAGTCTTCGGCCTGCCGCTGGAGAGCGTGACCGGCGAACAGCGCCGTAGCGCCAAGGCGATCAACTTTGGTCTGATCTATGGTATGAGTGCCTTTGGCCTTGCTCGCCAGCTGAACATTCCGCGTAAAGAAGCGCAGAAGTATATGGATCTCTACTTCGAACGTTATCCTGGCGTGCTGGACTATATGGAGCGTACGCGTGCGCAGGCGAAAGAGCAGGGCTATGTCGCTACGCTTGATGGCCGTCGTCTTTACTTGCCGGATATTCAAGCCAGCAATGCCGCACGTCGTGCTGGTGCAGAGCGCGCGGCGATAAATGCCCCAATGCAGGGGACCGCTGCGGATATCATTAAGCGGGCGATGATTGCCGTTGACGGCTGGCTGGAAGCTGAGAAACCGCGCGTGCGAATGATTATGCAGGTGCACGATGAACTGGTCTTTGAAGTGCATAAAGACGATGTTGAGGCGGTGTCGAAGAAGGTGCATGAGCTCATGGAAAACAGCACCACGCTGGACGTACCGTTACTGGTGGAAGTGGGCAGCGGTGAAAACTGGGATCAAGCTCATTAAGTGTTCAATGAATAACGGCGCTTTATGTAAGTAAGCAACATAACTTATCTAATTTTGTGATGAACATTAGAATTTGTTATGTAACAACTGAAAAAAAACTACAAAAAGTGCTTTCTGTCGGCCGTAAAAAAGAGTAGAGTTAATCGCGTAGGGTACAGAGGTAAGATGTTCTATCTTTCAGACCTTTTACTTCACGTAATCGGATTTGGCTGAATATTTTAGCCGCCCCAGTCAGTAATGACTGGGGCGTTTTTTATTGGGCGAAAGAAATGTTTTGCCACAGTTGGCCTGGCGTGAAAAAGACGGGTAGGGACGAAAGAGAATGTGCCCGGAACAGGGCGCCAGGCGCCGCAATCCGGGACATAGAGCGGGTTACTCTGCGGCTGCTTCCGTTTCTTCCTGCGGAGGAATGTCGTTAAACCAGCTGTCCAGTTTCTGACGCAGTTTATCCACGCCCTGCTTTTTCAGTGAAGAAAATGCTTCGACCTGCACATCGCCGTTAAAGGCAATTGCCGCCTCGCGCACCAGATTCAGCTGCGCTTTACGCGCGCCGCTGGCCAGCTTGTCTGCCTTGGTTAACAGCACCAGAACCGGGATTTCGCTGGCGACGGCCCACTCGATCATCTGCTGGTCGAGGTCCTTCAGCGGATGGCGGATATCCATCAGCACCACTAATCCTTTCAGGCACAGACGTTTTTCCAGGTATTCACCCAGCGCACGCTGCCACTTGATTTTCATCTCTTCCGGTACCTGGGCGTAGCCATAACCCGGCAGGTCGACAAGGCGTTTGCCGTCGGCGACTTCAAACAGGTTAATCAGCTGCGTACGACCCGGCGTCTTTGAGGTGCGGGCCAGGCTTTTCTGGTTGGTCAGCGTATTCAGGGCGCTGGATTTCCCCGCGTTGGAGCGTCCGGCGAAGGCCACTTCGATTCCGGTATCGGAAGGCAAGTGGCGGATATCTGGCGCGCTGGTGACAAAGTGCGTCAGTTGATAGTTCCAGTTAGTCAAAACGGTCGTCTCCGTTAAATCAGGCAATGGGGGCGATTATACCCGATCGGCAAAAAAAGGCTGGATTTCCTCCACTCCCCTCAACTGTAAGCCAATGCCCTTACGTTTGTAAGACATTTGCTCTATTCGCTATGGGACATTGAGGAGAAAATATTGCTTATATTATGTTCAAATTATTTAAAATCATAATATTACATGCGAGCAATAATCTCATTTGTCAGACTTTCACTCATTTGTTGCTTGTTAGTTTAACTCAACGCGGTAAAGTAGCACCCATCGGCAAGGGTGCCAGAAGGATTTAGACTCAGGATGAGGGGTCAGGAACGCCAGGAGGCGAAGACCTACGGAATCTGTCAGGATGACCAACGTCTGGAGACGTTACGCAAGGAAAGGGAACAATAACAGGGACTGTTATAGAGCTAACGGATAAACAGGGTGCGTTGAAAGCAAACACGGAATGTAGAACCCGTAATGGGTTGTGAGTCAGGAAAAAAGGCGACAGATTACTCTGTCGCCTTTTTTCTTTGTTTGCTTTCTGCTAGATTCCGCCTCAATTCTATACTGAATAAAACGGCTTAAAAGATCAGACATCATGAAAAAACCAACCTCTGCGCCGCGCAGTAAAGCGCCAGGCAAACAGCGTCGCAAAACGCGTGAAGAGCTGAACCAGGAAGCTCGCGACCGTAAACGTGACAAAAAGCACCGTGGCCATGCGCCGGGCAGCCGCGCCAGCGGCAGTGACGGTGCATCGGGCTCCAATAAACAGAAGCAGCAAAAAGATCCTCGTATTGGTAGTAAAAAACCGATCGCACTGGGCGTCACCGACGCGCCGGTCGTTAAGCAGCACAAACCGAAGAGCGAGAAACCTATGCTTTCACCGCAGGCTGAGCTGGATATGCTGGAGACCGATGAGCGCCTGGACGCGCTGCTGGAACGTCTGGAAGAAGGCGAAACCCTGACTGCTGAAGAGCAAACCTGGGTTGACGCGAAGCTGGACCGCATTGATGAACTGATGCAGCAACTCGGCCTCTCTTATGATGATGACGAAGAAGAAGAAGAGGAAGAGGAAGAGAAAGAAGACATGATGCGTCTGCTGCGAGGCGGAAAGTAACGTTTGCACCCGATTGGCCTGCCCGTCCTGCTTATAACCCTTTTGGTTATATGTTATCTGGGGTGGTTATTCGTTAAACTACGACGGTTGTCGCGGCGTCAAAACTGGCTGCGCAACCGGCTAACGCTGCGTCATGCGGCCAGGCCGGCAAGCCGTCGTCGTTCTCGACACCATCGCAAGGAGTGAGCATGTCTGTGCAGTTAATCGACTGGGATCTGGCCCTGATCCAGAAATATAACTATTCCGGGCCACGCTATACCTCGTACCCGACGGCGCTGGAATTCTCAGACGCCTTTGGCGAAGCGGAGTTTCAGGACGCCGTTGCGCGTTACCCAGAGCGGCCGCTGTCGCTGTACGTACATATCCCGTTCTGCCATAAGCTCTGCTACTTCTGCGGCTGTAATAAAATCGTCACCCGCCAGCAGCATAAAGCTGACCAGTATCTCGACGTTCTGGAGCAGGAGATTCGCCAGCGTGCGCCGCTGTTTACCGGCCGCCACGTCAGCCAGCTGCACTGGGGCGGCGGCACGCCAACCTATCTGAATAAGGCGCAAATCAGCCGCCTGATGACGTTACTGCGCGCGCATTTTCACTTTGATGCTGACGCCGAGATCTCCATTGAAGTCGACCCGCGAGAAATTGAACTCGATGTGATTGACCATCTGCGTGCTGAAGGTTTTAACCGCCTGAGCATGGGCGTCCAGGACTTCAATAAAGAGGTACAGCGGCTAGTGAATCGCGAGCAAGATGAAGATTTCATCTTTGCGCTGCTCAATCACGCCCGTGATATCGGCTTTACCTCGACCAACATTGACCTGATTTACGGCCTGCCGAAGCAGACGCCGGAGAGCTTTGCCTTTACCCTCAAGCGCGTGGCTGAGCTGAACCCGGATCGGCTGAGCGTGTTTAACTACGCGCATCTGCCGACGCTGTTTGCCGCCCAACGCAAGATTAAAGATGCCGATCTGCCGTCGGCGCAGCAGAAGCTGGATATCCTGCAAGAGACCATCGCCTCGCTGACGCAGGCAGGCTATCAGTTCATTGGCATGGATCACTTTGCGCGCCCGGACAACGAGCTGGCCGTGGCACAGCGGGAAGGCGTACTGCACCGCAACTTCCAGGGCTATACCACCCAGGGCGATACCGACCTGCTGGGCATGGGTGTTTCTGCCATCAGCATGATTGGCGACTGCTACGCGCAGAACCAAAAAGAGCTGAAGCTGTATTATCAGCAGGTGGCTGAGCAGGGGAATGCCCTGTGGCGCGGTATTGCTTTAACCCGCGATGACTGTATCCGTCGTGACGTGATTAAGGCGCTAATCTGCAATTTCAGCCTTGATTTCGCGGCAGTAGAAACACGATGGGATCTGAATTTCGGCGACTACTTCGCCGAGGATCTGGCGCTGCTGGCTCCGCTGGCGAAAGATGGGCTGGTGGATATCGATGAAAAGGGCATTCAGGTAACCGCTAAAGGCCGGCTGTTGATTCGCAACATCTGCATGTGCTTTGACGCTTATCTGCGCCAGAAGGCGCGTATGCAGCAGTTCTCGCGGGTGATTTAGTGTTGATATCGCCCGGTGGCGCTACGCTTACCGGGCCTACAGGCCGGATAAGCGCTAGCGCCATCCGGCTTAGCTGAACAGCCCTACCAGCGCCGCGCACAGCACGGCGGCCATCGCCGTTTGCGGTGAGTGGCTGGCCGCACCGCTCGATACCAGATTAATCAATGACTCAAGCATTTTCGTCCCCCCGTGGATTGCCGGGCAGCATAATACTTAACTCATCGGAACAGTAAAGTATAAAATTGCAGCAACTTGCGCCAATCGCGCAATATTTACACTTCACCCTGTTCTTACTCCATTCCGAGCTCTTTCAGCTTACGCGTCAGGGTATTACGCCCCCAGCCGAGCAGGCGTGCGGCTTCCTGTTTATGCCCCTGCGTATGGCGTAACGCGGTGGTCAGCAACGTGCGTTCCATTTCAGGCTGAGCTTCTGAAAGCAGGTTTTGATGACCGGAGCGCAGCGCGCGATCGGCCCACTGCGCCAGCAGCGTCGCCCAGCTATCCGGCAACGAGGAGGCGTTAGTGCTGTCGGGCAGGCTCGCTTCAAACAGCTCGCCCGGCAGATCCTGAATCAGCACCTCTTGCCCGGCGGCCATCACCGTCAGCCAGCGGCAGGTGTTTTCCAACTGGCGTACGTTGCCGGGCCAGGCCAGACGCGTTAAGGCCGCTTCGGTTTCCGGATGCAGCAGTTTAGCTTCCACGCCCAGCTCACGGGCGGCGACCTGCAGGAAATGGTGCGCCAGGCGCGGAATATCTTCCCGACGCTCGCGCAGCGGCGGCAGATGGACGCGAATAACGTTCAGACGGTGGAACAAATCCTCGCGGAACTTGCCTTCCTGCACGCGTTGCTCAAGGTTCTGGTGGGTGGCGGCAATAATACGCACGTCGACCTTCACCGGGGCGTAGCCGCCGACGCGATAGAACTGGCCGTCTGCCAGCACGCGCAGCAGACGGGTCTGGACGTCCATTGGCATATCGCCAATTTCATCGAGAAACAGCGTGCCGCCGTCGGCCTGCTCAAAGCGGCCCTGGCGCACGGTATTGGCGCCGGTGAAGGCCCCTTTTTCGTGACCAAAGAGCTCGGACTCTATCAGATCTTTTGGAATGGCCGCCATGTTCAGCGCGATAAATGGTGCCTTAACGCGGGGGCTATGGCGGTGCAGGGCATGAGCGACCAGCTCTTTACCGGTACCCGATTCGCCGTTAATCAACACGCTGATGGAAGAACGTGAAAGGCGACCAATGATGCGGAATACGTCCTGCATCGCCGGGGCTTCGCCGATGATATCGGTGGTCGGGCCGTCAACCTGAACGTTGCGCGGCTGCTGCTGTTCCTGATAGTGGCTGATGGCGCGTTCAACCAGCGCCACCGCCTCATCAATATCGAACGGTTTTGGCAGGTAGTCGAAGGCACCTTGCTGATAGGCGCTGACGGCGGCGTCCAGATCGGAGTGTGCCGTCATTATGATGACCGGAAGCATCGGATGGCGCTGCTTGATTTGCGTCAACAGCGCCAGGCCGTCCATGCCGGGCATACGAATATCGGACATCAGT
The DNA here is from genome assembly GCF_014168815.1 of Klebsiella sp. WP3-W18-ESBL-02. Lineage (NCBI taxonomy): Bacteria > Pseudomonadati > Pseudomonadota > Gammaproteobacteria > Enterobacterales > Enterobacteriaceae > Klebsiella > Klebsiella sp. WP3-W18-ESBL-02. The sequence goes on along the minus strand of NZ_AP021972.1, from coordinate 5,089,473 downwards.
ACGTCGGGGGTTTTGCTGGCCAGCGCGTCCAGCACCTCTTTCCCGCCTTCAAATGTCGTGCAGGTTAGCCCTGCGCCGGTGAGCGCGCGTTCAAGCACCCAACGGATGGAGCTATCGTCATCAACAACCCAGACTATCCCTCGTTGCATAAACACACCTTATTTTTTAATTGGCAGGAAAACCGAAAACTCGGTATGGCCTGGCCAACTGGTAAATTCAATTTTGCCGGAGTGCTGGTCGATCAGGCTGCGCGCGATCGACAGACCCAGCCCGGTGCCACCTTCGCGCCCGCTGACCATCGGATAAAACAGCGTATCCTGCAAATGTGATGGAATGCCGGGGCCGTTATCTTCGACATCAATGCGGGCGGCCAGGCGGTAGCGAACGCCGTGCAGCGTTAACTGAAAAGCAGTACGGGTGCGCAGGACAATTTCGCCGCCTTCTGGCCCCAATGCCTGAAGGGCATTACGCACGATATTAAGCAAAACTTGCTCAATCTGGTCGGGATCGTGCGGTAATTCCGGCAAGCTTGGATCGTAGTCGCGCACCAGCTTGACGTTTTCCGGCAGCTCCATCGACACCAGCTTCACTACCCGTTCGGCCACTTTATGAATGCTCTCGGTCACATGCGTACCGGGATGCTGGGGGCCAAGCAGGCGATCGACCAGATTACGCAGGCGGTCGGCCTGTTCGATAATCACGTTGGTGTATTCGGTGAGCGCTGGATCGGGTAGCGCTTTGCTGAGCAGCTGCGCTGCGCCGCGCAGGCCGCCAAGCGGGTTTTTAATCTCGTGTGCCAGCCCGCGGACCAGATCGCGTGCGGCAATCTGCTGGGCGTGCTGGAGCTGTTCCTGGCTCAGGCGACGCTGATTATCCATGGGTGCCATCTCCAGCAAAATAAAGCCGTCAGGCAGCCGCTGGGCGGTGAGCGAAAGAATGTGCGAACGACCGTCGATGACCAGTGTCACTTCGTTATCGGTGAACCCCTGGCCGGTTTGCAGGCTCTCCTGCATTAAACCGACGTTAAGCGAGAAATAGCTCAACAGTTCGGGAAGCGGAGTACCGAAAAGTTTACGCGCGCTCTGCGCCAGCAGCTGCTGCGCCGCCGGATTGGCGTAGTGAACGGCGAGGTCGTCATCGACCAACAAAATGCTGTTGATTAACGAGTTAAGGATCTGCCCAGCATCGGGCAGTGCGCCTGTTGCCATTTAGCAGTCTCCTGAAAAGGCTTGCACTGTTTTAGTGCAGTATAGCTTTTTACGGATAAAAAGCGCGGAAGATCAGGTTGTTGGTGGAGAAAAAAGCCCATCCTGAGATGGGCTGAAAGTTTCCACGGCAACTCAATTCCAGATTGTCGCGCCAGCGCCCATCGGCAATGACGCGACCTCATCCAGACAGTACAACTCAAAACGTCTTAGACGCTGTAGTACAGTTCGAACTCAACCGGGTGCGGAGTCATGCGTACGCGGTCGTTTTCTTCCGTGCGCAGCGTGATGTAAGCGTCGATAGCTTCATCAGTGAATACGCCGCCAGCCGTCAGGAACTCGCGATCTGCGTCCAGTGCCTGCAGCGCTTCTTCCAGAGAGCCTGCAACCTGTGGGATCTCTTTCGCTTCTTCCGGCGGCAGGTCGTACAGGTTTTTATCCATGGCTTCGCCCGGATGGATTTTGTTCTTGATACCGTCAAGGCCAGCCATCAGCAGCGCGGCGAAGCACAGGTACGGGTTAGCCGCCGGGTCCGGGAAGCGCACTTCGATACGACGCGCTTTCGGAGATGCAACCACCGGAATACGGATGGAAGCAGAACGGTTACGCGCAGAGTAAGCCAGCATAACCGGCGCTTCGTAACCCGGGACCAGACGCTTGTAGGAGTTGGTGGTCGGGTTCGCCAGGGCGTTGATCGCTTTCGCGTGTTTGATGACGCCGCCGATGTAGTACAGCGCCTGCTCAGACAGACCCGCATATTTGTCACCGGAGAACAGGTTTACGCCGTTCTTGGACAGGGACATGTGGCAGTGCATGCCGGAACCGTTATCGCCAAACATTGGTTTTGGCATAAAGGTCGCGGTTTTACCGAAACGGTGCGCAACGTTGTGCACAACGTATTTGTAGATCTGAATTTCGTCCGCTTTCTTGGTCATGGTGTTGAAGCGGGTCGCGATTTCGTTCTGGCCAGCGGTTGCCACTTCGTGGTGATGCGCTTCAACCACCAGGCCCATCTCTTCCATGATCAGACACATGGTAGAACGGATGTCCTGTGAGGAATCAACCGGAGGAACCGGGAAGTAACCGCCTTTCACGCCAGGACGGTGACCTTTGTTACCGCCTTCGTATTTGGTGGAGGAGTTCCATGCGCCTTCGATATCGTCGATAGCCACGTGGGAACCGGAGATAGATGCGCCGAAGCGGATGTCATCAAACAGGAAGAATTCTGGCTCTGGCCCGAACAGAACGGTGTCTGCGATGCCGGTAGCGCGCAGGTACTCTTCAGCGCGTTTCGCGATAGAGCGCGGGTCGCGGTCGTAGCCCTGCAGGGTGCCTGGTTCCAGGATGTCACAACGAATAATCAGGGTAGACTCTTCAAAGAACGGGTCGATGAGAGCGGTAGATGCGTCCGGCATCAGAACCATGTCTGATTCGTTAATGCCTTTCCAGCCGCCGATGGAGGAGCCGTCAAACATTTTGCCTTCTTCGAAGAATTCGGCATTAACCTGATGGGCAGGAATAGTGACGTGCTGTTCTTTACCTTTGGTATCGGTAAAGCGCAGATCGACAAACTTCACTTCATGCTCATTCAGCATCGTCAAAACGTGTTCAGCGGACATACTTTACATCTCCCGGATTTGTCATTGTCGTCGTGGTAACGAGGTCTTCAATCACTGCTTAAAAGTGGCGGTGTTGCCGTGAAAAATATAAAGCGAAATCTGTGCCAACTTTTAAATCACCCCCAAAAGGCGTTATCATGCGCACCATAGTGCAAAATGGCTGCACCATGATAGTCTTTTTGCACCATTATAGTGCTTACACGCGAGCGTTGAGCACCATATTGGTGCAAATTGTGATTAGGTGCCCTTTTTATGCTCCGTGAAAGCGATCACAAAGAAACTCTGCGATACTTGTTTGCGGAGGATCTCTGTGATCCTGTTTTGTAGTGCGATTAATCCGTGTACAATAACGCGCTATTTCTAATGCCCGAGGCAAAGTTGTGATCGAAAATTTGCGTAACATCGCCATCATTGCTCACGTTGACCATGGTAAAACGACCCTGGTTGACAAGCTGCTGCAGCAATCCGGTACGTTCGACGAACGTGCTGAAACTCAAGAGCGTGTGATGGACTCCAACGATTTGGAGAAAGAGCGTGGGATTACCATCCTCGCAAAAAACACCGCTATCAAATGGAATGACTACCGTATCAACATCGTTGATACCCCGGGGCACGCCGACTTCGGTGGTGAAGTTGAGCGCGTTATGTCCATGGTTGACTCCGTGCTGCTGGTAGTTGATGCCTTCGATGGCCCGATGCCGCAAACGCGCTTCGTGACCAAAAAAGCATTTGCCCACGGCCTGAAACCGATTGTTGTTATCAACAAGGTTGACCGTCCGGGCGCGCGTCCTGACTGGGTTGTTGATCAGGTCTTCGACCTGTTCGTTAACCTCGACGCGACCGACGAACAGCTGGACTTCCCGATCATCTACGCTTCGGCGCTGAACGGTATTGCCGGTCTGGATCACGAAGACATGGCTGAAGACATGACCCCGCTGTATCAGGCGATTGTTGACCATGTACCGGCTCCGGACGTTGACCTTGACGGTCCGTTCCAGATGCAGATCTCCCAGCTGGACTACAACAACTACGTTGGCGTCATCGGTATCGGCCGCATCAAACGCGGTAAAGTGAAACCGAACCAGCAGATCACTATCATCGATAGCGAAGGCAAAACCCGTAACGGTAAAGTCGGTAAAGTCCTGACCCACCTGGGTCTGGAACGTATTGACAGCACCCTCGCGGAAGCGGGCGATATCATCGCGATCACCGGTCTGGGTGAGCTGAACATCTCCGACACCATCTGCGATCCGCAGAACGTCGAAGCGCTGCCGGCACTGTCCGTCGATGAGCCGACCGTTTCTATGTTCTTCTGCGTTAACACCTCTCCGTTCTGTGGTAAAGAAGGTAAATTCGTTACCTCTCGTCAGATCCTTGACCGCCTGAACAAAGAGCTGGTGCACAACGTAGCGCTGCGCGTTGACGAAACCGAAGACGCTGATGCGTTCCGCGTTTCTGGCCGTGGTGAACTGCACCTGTCCGTTCTGATTGAAAACATGCGTCGTGAAGGTTTCGAACTGGCGGTTTCCCGTCCGAAAGTTATCTTCCGTGAAATCGACGGCCGCAAACAAGAGCCGTACGAAAACGTCACGCTGGACGTCGAAGAGCAGCACCAGGGTTCTGTCATGCAGGCACTGGGCGAGCGTAAAGGCGACCTGAAAAACATGAATCCAGACGGTAAAGGCCGCGTACGTCTCGACTACGTGATCCCGAGCCGTGGTCTGATCGGCTTCCGTTCAGAGTTCATGACCATGACTTCCGGTACCGGTCTGCTGTACTCCACCTTCAGCCACTACGACGATATTCGTCAGGGTGAAGTGGGCCAGCGTCAGAATGGCGTACTGATCTCCAACGGCCAGGGTAAAGCAGTTGCGTTCGCACTGTTCAGCCTGCAGGACCGCGGTAAGCTGTTCCTGGGTCACGGTGCTGAAGTTTATGAAGGCCAGATCATCGGTATTCACAGCCGTTCTAACGACCTGACTGTAAACTGCCTGACCGGTAAGAAACTGACCAACATGCGCGCATCCGGTACGGATGAAGCTGTTGTTCTGGTTCCGCCAATTCGTATGACTCTGGAACAAGCTCTGGAATTCATCGATGATGACGAACTGGTTGAAGTGACGCCGCAGTCTATTCGTATCCGTAAACGTCACCTGACGGAAAACGATCGTCGTCGCGCAATGCGCGGTGCAAAAGAAGAGTAATCTCGCTTTTGTCACGACCTGAAACCCCGCCTTATGGCGGGGTTTTTCTTTTTGAAATAGAGAGCGTTTGTTCATAGTCAAAGCCCGACTTTCCCGCTAGAGTGAAATTTCCACGGCGCGAACGGAGGCAAAAATGCTCTATATCTTTGATTTAGGTAATGTGATTGTCGACATTGATTTCAACCGTGTTTTGGGCACGTGGAGCGATCTTGCCCGCGTACCGCTGGCCCGGCTGAAGCAGAACTTCACCATGGGGGAAGCATTTCACCAGCACGAACGCGGTGAAATATCAGATGAAGCTTTCGCAAAGGCAATGTGCCATGACATGGATTTGCCGCTCAGCTATGAACAGTTTGCTCACGGCTGGCAGGCGGTATTTGTTGAACTCCGTCCTGAAGTCATCGATATCATGAAAACGCTGCGGGAACAGGGGCATCGTGTGGTCGTACTCTCCAATACGAACGCGCTGCACACCACGTTCTGGCCGGATGAATATCCGCAAATCTATGCCGCTGCCGACCATGTTTATCTTTCTCAGGAGATGGGCATGCGTAAACCGGAAGCGCGTATTTATCAACGGGTACTTGAGCTGGAAGGTTTTTCTGCCGCCGATGCGGTCTTTTTTGACGATAACGCCGATAATATAGAGGGTGCTAACCAGTTGGGTATTACCAGCGTGCTGGTCACAGGGAGAGAAACCCTGCCCGACTATTTTATGAAGTCGTTATGTTAAAAACCGTTCATCAAAAATGTATTCATCATACCCGGCCGCTGGTGGCGTGGAGTAAATTCCTCTGGCGGCGTATCGAAGAAGATAATATGACGACGCTGGCGGGCAATCTGGCCTACGTGTCGTTGCTTTCGCTCGTGCCGCTGGTGGCGGTCATTTTTGCCCTGTTTGCGGCGTTCCCGATGTTTTCTGAAGTGAGTTTGCAGATTCGTCACTTCGTGTTTGCTAACTTTCTTCCCGCGACGGGCGACGTCATTCAGCGCTATATCGAGCAGTTCGTCGCCAACTCGAATCGCATGACCGCCGTGGGCGCCTGCGGGCTGATTGTTACCGCGCTGCTGCTGATGTATTCCATCGACAGCGCGCTGAATACCATCTGGCGCAGCAAGCGCGTACGGCCAAAAGTATATTCTTTTGCCGTTTACTGGATGATCCTTACGCTCGGGCCGCTGTTGGCCGGGGTCAGTCTGGCAATCAGCTCTTATTTACTGTCGCTGCGCTGGGCCAGCGAACTGCACGGCGTTATCGATAATGTGCTGCGCGTATTTCCGCTGCTGCTGTCCTGGCTCTCTTTCTGGCTGCTTTACAGCATCGTGCCAACGACCCAGGTACCGAACCGCGATGCGGTTATTGGGGCACTGGTCGCCGCGCTGTTGCACGAACTGGGTAAGAAGGCCTTCTCCCTGTACATCACCGCGTTCCCCTCGTACCAGCTGATTTATGGCGTGCTGGCGGTGATCCCCATTTTGTTTGTCTGGGTCTACTGGACGTGGTGTATCGTCTTGCTTGGCGCAGAAATAACTGTCACTCTCGGTGAATACCGAAAACTGAAAACAGAACAACAAGAAGCAGACGAACCATGATTGCATTAATTCAGCGCGTTACCCGCGCCAGCGTGAGCGTGGCGGATGAGGTCACGGGGGAAATAGGTCCAGGGCTACTGGTGCTCCTCGGCGTAGAGAAAGATGACGATGAACAGAAAGCCAATCGTCTGTGCGAGCGAGTGCTTGGCTACCGTATCTTCAGCGATGCCGAAGGTAAAATGAATCTGAACGTTCAGCAGGCAGGAGGCAGCGTGCTGGTGGTGTCACAGTTTACGCTGGCGGCCGATACTGAACGCGGTATGCGGCCGAGCTTTTCTAAAGGCGCTGCGCCGGACCGCGCCGAAGCGCTCTATGAGTACTTTGTGCAGCGCTGTCGCCAGCAGGAGATGCACACGCAAACGGGACGATTTGCTGCGGATATGCAGGTGTCGCTGGTCAATGATGGCCCCGTGACATTCTGGTTACAGGTATGAACCCACTTCCCGGTAGAGCGCGGGGGGCAAAAGAGAGCGCGATTATGTACCATCTCCGAGTACCGCAAACGGCAGAAGAGTTAGACGAGTACTATCAGTTTCGCTGGGAAATGCTGCGTAAACCGCTGCACCAGCCAAAAGGCTCCGAACGCGACGCCTGGGATGCCATGGCGCACCATCAGATGGTGGTCGATGAACAGGGAAAGCTGGTCGCCGTCGGGCGGTTATACATTAATGCGGATAACGAAGCGTCTATCCGCTTTATGGCCGTACATCCCGACGTGCAGGATAAAGGGCTGGGAACGCTGATTGCGATGACCCTGGAGTCCGTTGCGCGTCAGGAAGGGGTTAAACGCGTCACCTGTAGCGCACGTGAAGATGCCGTGCCGTTCTTTTCCAAGCTAGGATTCAAGAACGAAGGGGAGATTACTACCCCGCAGACCACCCCCGTTCGCCATTTCCTGATGATTAAACCCGTTGCCTCGCTGGACGATATTCTGCACCGCGGCGACTGGTGTGCACAGCTACAGCAGGCCTGGTACGATCATATTCCGCTCAGCGAGAAGATGGGCGTGCGCATCCAGCAGTACACCGGGCAGAAATTCATTACCACCATGCCGGAAACTGGCAACCAGAACCCGCACCATACGCTGTTTGCTGGCAGCCTCTTTTCGCTGGCAACACTCACCGGCTGGGGGCTTATCTGGCTGATGCTGCGTGAGCGCCACCTGGGCGGCACTATTATTCTGGCCGATGCTCATATCCGCTATCGAAAACCTATCGCCGGTAAACCGACCGCCATTGCCGACCTCGGCTCGCTTAGCGGCGACCTGGACCGACTGGCCCGAGGACGCAAAGCGCGTGTGCAGATGCAGGTTGAGCTGTTCGGCGATGACACCCCCGGTGTGGTGTTCGAGGGGACCTATATCGTGCTGCCTGCGAAGCCATTCGGGTCGTACGAAGAAGGCGGTAACGAAGAGGAGTAGGGTATCTCCCAGCCTCGCTATCTTCAGTGGCCTGCCACCCTGCGGGCCACATCCTCCATTGCATCCCGCGCCGCCTGGCTCACGCCGCCAAGCTGGAAAAATCCGTGAATAACGCCATGATAGCGCAGGCAGGTGCAGGTCACGCCCTGTCGGGTTAGCCGTTCATACAGCGCCTCACCTTCATCGCGGAGCGGATCGTATTCGGCGGTAATGATATGCACCGGCGGAAGGCCGTTAAAATCGTCACGCCAGAGTGGGCTAGCTTCCTGGTCCAGTGGATCGTTTCCCTGCAGATACATCTCAAAACCTGAAAGTAGCGTATCGCGAGTAATAATGTAGTCCTGGCCATTGCTGATGTAGCTGGCAAAGCTGGCGGTAGCGTCGAGCATTGGGTAAATCAGCATAAGCTTTGACGGCGTCCATGCCGCGTTGGCTTTTAGGCGTAGCGCGGTGACCAGTGCCAGATGGCCGCCAGCGCTATCGCCAGCGAGCGTGATATGCTGGCGGTCGATACCAAGCTGCTGAGCATATTTATAAACCAGGTTCGCGCCACGCTCGGCGTCATCGTGAGCGGCGGGGAAAGTGTGTTCTGGTGCCAGACTATACTGCACCGCAATCACCCGGCATCCACTGTGCCAGGCAAGCTGACGTAGCTGATTGTCGTGCGTGATAAACCCACCGCTGACAAAACAGCCGCCATGAAAGTAGATAATGCAGGGGAGTGATGAGGTTGAATTTAGCGGCGAAATGACGCGAAATGTCATCCCTTCCAGCACGATATCTTCTGATTTGACGCGAATCTCTTTCTCGCCTGCCAGCGCCGTGCTGGCAATATACCCCTTTCTCCGGTCATCAATATTCTGCTCGCGTGAAGAAGGGCGACCGGCCGCAATAAACTCAGCAACTAGCTGCGCCATACCGTTTTCCAATGCCATGATGATGTCCTTTTCGCTGTATAAACATACAGTTTTATAGCCTGGTTTATCGCGAATGGAAACGGGAAATTGGGTGGGATAGTGATTGTGGATAGCGGCTCGCAAAAACGAACGATTTCTTAATGTCAGTCTATAACCATATTTAAAGTGTGTGTATCTTGTTCGCTTATTGAGCATGGATGATATACTTGAGGCATATATGAGCATGATGGTGGAAAGGGACATGGGCAGAATACTTCTCGATTTGTCGGACGAGGTGATTAAGCGCCTCGACATACTTAAACAGCAGCGAAATCTGCCTCGTGCGGAACTGCTGCGTGAAGCCGTTGAGCAATATCTTGAAAAGCAGAGTCAGGCTGAGCTCACTATTTCTGGCGCGCTTGGCATCTGGCAAGGGTGTGAAGAAGATGGCGTTGAGTATGAAAGAAAACTTCGGGAAGAGTGGCAGCGATGAAAAGACCCGTTCTTTTTGATACCAATATTTTAATCGATCTCTTCAGCGGGCGGATGGAGGCGAAGCGGGCGATGGATTCCTACCCTCCGCAACATGCGATAAGCCTGATCACCTGGATGGAGGTCATGATAGGGGCAAAGCGCTTTCATCAGGAGCAGCGAACGCGAATAGCCTTGAGCGCATTCGAAATTATTGGTGTGACAGAAGAAATTGCTGAGCAGAGTGTGAATCTACGGCAGGAGTACGGCATGAAGCTGCCCGATGCGATTATTCTGGCCACTGCGCATGTTCATCGCCGGGAACTGGTGACGCGTAATACAAAGGATTTTGCGAGGCTTCCGGGCGTGATTTTACCCTACGCGCTGTAAACCGGGCCAAAAACAGCCCGGTTTAACGCGGGAAATTACTCCCCTTCACCCGGGAACAGGAACGGGTTGATAGAACTACGGGCGAACCCTTCTTGTTCCATCCGCGCGTCCAGCACCAGTGAGGCGAGGTCGTCGGCTACGGCTTCCACTTTCGGGTCTTTTTCCTGATACAGAATCTTCAGGTAAGTCCCGCAGTCGCCGCAGCTTTCGGCTTTAATGGCCGCCTGCTCGTTATCCAGCGACCAATAGTGGAGGTCACGGCTCTGCTCGCAGTTGCTGCACTTCACGCGCACCACGTGCCACTCGGTTTCACACAGGTTGCAGTGCAGGTAGCGCAGCCCCTGGGTGGTGCCGATTTGCACCATGCTGGAAACCGGCATCGAACCGCATACCGGGCAGTACTGGCGTTGTTCGCCGTATTCCGCACGGGCTTTACCCGGAATGAGGCTGGCCATCTGCGCCCAGTACAGCGACAGCGCAGCCCAGATAAACGGCGCTTTATCGCTGCTGACGGAAGAGAAGTCAGAGGCAAACAGCGCGCTGGCCATTTGCTCCAGCTCCTGTTCGGAGGCTTTTTCCAGGTTCTCGATAACCGCCAGCGCCGGGCCGCTCATTTCCGGCTTCAGTTCGGCAATCATGGACTGCAGCAGCGTGTGCCAGTGCTTGTCGCGCGGCAGAACGTGAATATCCAGCGGCGGCTTGCCCTGGTCATTCGCTTCTTTGAGGCGCGCGGTGAGATCCATTTTCAGCGGGTGGTCGTACAGCACCACTTCCTGAGCGTGGGCAATCAGCGCGGCAAAGCGCAGGTAATCACCCAGCGGGTTGTTCTCTGCCAGCTCGCGCAGACGCTCTGCGCGGCGGTTGTAGAGGTTTTTGAGTCTGGGGAACAATAACGGCGGAATGACTTCCGCCGTACGTTTCTCGCTCGAACCCAGCTCATCTTGCGGGATTATGCGAATACTCATTCAGATGACTTTTCCTGTTTCTGGCGGACTTCACGGTACCAGCGCGGGTGATGTTTCTTCGCCCACGTTTTGGTAACCCATCCCTCCACCATCGCGGTAATGGTGCCTTTCACCCAAAGGGCGGCGTAGATATGCACCATGATAACCACAATTAACGCCACTGCGGCAAATGAATGCAGCATGAGCGCAAATCGGATCACCGGGATTGAGAAAGCAGGCGCAAAGTACGGACGCCAGATAATCACGCCGCTCACCAGCAGCAGCACCAGGAAGATAATCGCCGCCCAGAATACGCATTTCTGGCCGAAGTTATAACGCCCGGTGTCACCTACTTCCTCGTTGACGACGATCTTACGAATATTCTTCGCCCAAAAGATATCATCCCGATTGATTAGATTGTGGTGCCAATAGCGGAAAAACATGATGATAAACGACGCAAACATGATAACGCCGACAAACGGGTGCAGAATACGCGCCAGCTGTGGTGTGCCCATGATTTGCATTAACCAGTTGAAGGATGGGAAGAAAAATCCCAGCCCGCTTATCGCCGCCAGCATGAAGCAGAAGGCGGTGACCCAGTGGTTGATGCGTTCCGGCGCCGTATAGCGCACGATGGTGTCACGTCTTTTCATTTGCGCACCTCGTCGTCTTTTTCATGCAGATTGTCTTCTTCCTCTTCCGCACGGTTCGGACCGACCCCGACGTAGTGGAAGATGCTCGCGGCGAACGTAGCAGCAAAGCCGATAGCGGCCAGCGGTTTCCAGACGCCTTTCCAGAACTTCACGGTGGCGCTGATTTCCGGGTTTTCCGGCAGGCCGTGGTACAGGTTCGGCTTGTCGGCATGGTGCAGAACGTACATTACGTGTGTTCCGCCTACGCCCGCCGGATCGTACAGACCTGCGTTATCATAGCCACGGGTTTTCAGCTCGGCGACGCGCTCGCCCGCCAGCGTTTTCATATCCTCTTTGGAGCCAAAGTGGATAGCGCCGGTTGGGCACGTTTTCACGCAGGCCGGCTCTTGCCCGACGGTTACGCGATCGACGCATAGCGTACACTTGTAGACGCGGTTGTCTTCCGGGTTCAGTCGCGGCACGTTGAACGGACAGCCGGCGATGCAGTAGCCGCAGCCAATGCACTGTTCAGACTGGAAGTCGACGATGCCGTTGGCGTACTGAATGATTGCACCTTCCGACGGGCACGCCTTCAGGCAGCCCGGATCGGCACAGTGCATACAGCCGTCTTTGCGGATGAGCCATTCCAGTTTGTCGTTCTGTTCCACTTCCGAGAAACGCATCACCGTCCAGGATTTGGCGGTCAGATCGGCGGGGTTGTCGTACACCCCGACGTTGCTGCCGATTTCATCACGGATATCGTTCCACTCCGAACACGCCACCTGACAGGCCTTACAGCCGATACAGGTGGTGACGTCGATGAGCTTCGCCACCTCTTCCTGGTGATCCCGCGCCTGAGGCGCGGGGGTGAAACCGTTAGTGGCGGAACGACGGATAATGTCTTGCGATTGATAAGCCATAGGTCGTCTCCGTTACACCTTTTCCACGTTCACGAGGAAGGACTTAAATTCCGGCGTCTGCGTGTTCGCATCACCGACGAATGGCGTTAACGTGTTGGCAATAAAGCCTTTCTTCGCCACGCCTTCGTAGCCCCAGTGAATTGGAATACCGATGGTATCGATATCCTTGCCGTCTACTTTCAGCGTGCGGATACGCTTGGTCACCACCGCCTTGGCTTTAATATAGCCGCGGTTAGAGGAGACCTTCACGGTATCGCCATGGGCGATGCCGAGCTTATCTGCCAGCTTTTCACCGATTTCCACAAACTGCTCCGGCTGGGCGATGGCGTTAAGCAACGCATGCTTGGTCCAGTAGTGGAAGTGCTCGGTCAGACGATAAGTGGTGCCGACATACGGGAATTTCTCCGCTTTGCCCAACGCTTCCTTGTCGCCTTTAAAGATACGGGCGGCAGGGTTAGAAACCACGTTCGGGTGCAGTGGGTTAGTTCCCAGCGGTGTTTCAAACGGCTCGTAGTGTTCCGGGAACGGACCTTCGGCCATCTTATCGAGGGCGAACAGACGCCCCATCCCTTCCGGCTGCATGATGAACGGCCCGACGTTGCTGCCCGGCGCCGCGGTACTGTAGTCCGGAATGTCCACGCCGCCCCATTTCGCACCGTCCCATTTCAGGAGCTGGCGTTTTGGATCCCACGGGTTGCCCTGCGGGTCAGCGGAAGCACGGTTATAGAGAATACGGCGGTTAAGCGGCCAGGCCCAGGCCCAGCCCAGCGTGTTACCCAGGCCTGACGGGTCGGCGTTATCGCGACGCGCCATCTGGTTACCTTCCGGCGTCCAGCTACCGGCAAAGATCCAGCAGCCGCTAGCGGTCGTACCGTCATCGCGAAGCTGTGCGAACGAGCTCAGTTGCTGCCCTTTTTTGACGATAACCGCACCGGTCGCCGGGTCGATAATATCGGCCAGCGCTTTACCGTTGCTCTCCATCGCCACTTCCTCAGACGCAGGTTCTTCCGGCGTTGAGTAGTTCCAACTCATGTTGAGAACCTGCTCAGGAACCGGGCCGCCTTCTTCGGCGTACATCTTACGCAGGCGCAAGAAAATACCGGCCAGGATCTCACCGTCAGTCACCGCATCCCCCGGGGCATCGGCGCCTTTCCAGTGCCACTGCAGCCAGCGACCGGAGTTGACGATAGAACCGTTCTCCTCAGCGAAGCAGGTCGATGGCAAACGGAACACTTCCGTCTGAATTTTCGATGGATCGACATCGTTCGATTCACCGTGGTTCTGCCAGAAGGTTGATGTCTCGGTATTGAGCGGATCGATAGTCACCAGGAACTTCAGTTTCGACAGTGACGCGACGATCTTATTCTTGTTCGGGAATGAGGCGACCGGGTTAAAGCCCTGGCAGATATAGCCGTTGACCTTGCCCTGGTTCATCATCTCGAAGTACTGCAGCACGTCGTACCCTTTGTCCCACTTCGGCAGCCAGTCAAAGCCCCAGCTATTTTCCGCCGTTGCTTTATCACCGTAGAAGGTCTTCATCATTGAGACGAAGAATTTCGGGTAGTTGCCCCAGTAGTTCACCTGCCCGTCCAGCAGCGGTTTTGGCGTGTTGGCGGCGAGGTAGGTTTGCAGGTCGGCCTGTTTCTCGCTTGGCAGCGTCATATAGCCCGGCAGGCTTTGTGACAGCAGGCCCAGGTCAGTCAGGCCCTGAATGTTGGAGTGGCCGCGCAGGGCGTTCACGCCGCCGCCTGCCATCCCCATGTTGCCGAGCAGCAGCTGAATCATCGCCATGGTGCGAATGTTCTGCGCGCCGACGGAGTGCTGCGTCCAGCCCAATGCATACAGGAACGAGGCGGTTTTATCGTGAGCGCTGGTTTCTGCGATGTATTCACAGACTTTCAGGAAGTCCGCTTTCGGCGTACCGCAAATCTGCTCAACTACGTCAGGCGTATAGCGGGAAATATGCTGTTTCAGCAGGTTCCAGACGCAGCGCGGGTGGGTGAGGGTGGTATCGCGTTTGGCGTGACCGTTTTCGTCCAGCTCGTAGTTCCACGACGTTTTATCGTACTTACGGGCTTCCGGGTCATAGCCGCTGAACAGACCATCATCGAAGCTAAAATCTTCGCGCACGATAAGGCCGGCGTTGGTATAGGCCTCGGTGTATTCGCGGTTGAATTTTTCGTTATTCAGCAGGTACAGCATGACGCCTGACAGGAAAGTAATGTCAGTACCGGAGCGAATAGGGGCGTAGAAATCCGCCACTGATGCGGTTCGCGTAAAACGAGGATCGATCACAATCAGCTTCGCGCCGTTGTGAATTTTGGCTTCCATCGCCCAGCGGAACCCGACCGGGTGTGCTTCTGCGGCATTACCGCCCATCACCACGATGAGGTTGGCGTTCTTGATGTCGACCCAGTGGTTGGTCATCGCACCGCGACCAAATGTTGGAGCAAGACTTGCTACCGTTGGTCCGTGTCAGACACGCGCCTGGTTGTCGACCGCGAGCATACCCAGCGCGCGGGTGAATTTCTGCGTTAAAAAACCGGTTTCGTTACTGGATGCAGAGGCGCACAGCATACCGGTGGTCAGCCAACGGTTGACGGTGGTGCCGGCATCGTTTTTCTCAATAAAGTTGGCGTCACGGTCGGCTTTCATCAGCTTCGCGATGCGATCGAACGCGTCGTCCCAGCTGATTTTCTGCCATTTGTCGGAGCCTGGCGCGCGATATTCAGGATATTTTAAACGGCTTTCTGAATGGATAAAGTCCACCAGACCTGCGCCTTTCGGGCACAGCGCACCGCGGTTTACCGGGTGATCCGGATCCCCTTCGATGTGGAAAATTGAGGCCTTCGCGTTTTTTGCGCCGTCGCCGAGGCTATACATTAAAAGCCCACAGCCGACAGAGCAGTAAGTGCAGGTGTTACGGGTTTCACGGGTACGCAGCAATTTATACTGCCGTGTTTCCGCGAGTGCGATGCCTGGGGCAAAGCCCAGGGCTGCTGCCGTGGTTCCTGCCATACCGCCAGCGCAGATCTTAAAGAACTGCCTTCTGCTGACCTGCATGGTTAGCTCCTTGTTTCGACATTGTCATTGCTTGTAGTTGTTCTTCGCCAACGAGTGGCAAAGATGCTGAATAATGCGATGCCCTCAGTTCCTGGAGGGCTTTAAATCAGAATACCACAATATCGGTAGGCTTGTTCCAATGCGGTTAATGACAGGTGAATGGATTTTGCTGGCATTAACAATGAACCGTGATGTTGATCACGATTTCATCTAAATATAAACGGATTTTTTCGCGGCGCTAACGGCGATAACTACAAGGGGTTAGTTCTGGTTTTGTCCGGCAATTTGTAGCAATATGCGGCGAAATAATATGAGGCTGAGCGTTTTTGCAGCACAAAGTTGATCCATAATAAGCCTCAATTCCCTCATGTTGTGATGGAATAGACGTCCCTTATTTTTCGCCGTTCAGAGTATTTGCCGTGTTTAATGTTAATGAAGAAGTCGACACCTCGTTGCAGCTGGTTGGCGCAGCCGAGCGTACCGTCTTCAGAAGGCCACAGATTATGCAACCCACCATGGATATTCTTGCTGAAGAAGTTCCCGTTGCGCTGGTCTACAACGGCATTTCACACGTGGTCATGATGGCGACGCCAAAAGATCTGGAAGCATTCGCCATTGGCTTTTCGCTGTCGGAAGGCATCATTGAACATCCGCGTGAAATCTTCGGTATGGATGTCGTGCCCGCTTGTAACGGTATGGAGGTTCGCATCGAGCTCTCCAGCCGTCGCTTTATGGGGCTAAAAGAGCGCCGCCGCGCGTTGGCCGGGCGCACAGGCTGCGGCGTGTGCGGCGTCGAACAGCTCAACGATATCGGCAAACCTATCAAGCCGCTGCCGTTTAGTCAGACTTTCGATCTGGCCCATCTCGATTGGGCGCTAAGGCACTTAAATGACGTTCAGCCGGTAGGCCGTGAAACGGGCTGTACTCACGCGGCTGCGTGGGTGATGCCGTCCGGTGAGCTGGTGGGCGGCCATGAAGATGTTGGCCGCCACGTTGCGCTGGATAAACTGCTGGGCCATCGGGCAAAAGAAGGGGCGCTTTGGCAGAAGGGGGCGGCGCTCGTTTCCAGTCGCGCCAGCTATGAAATGGTGCAGAAATCCGCCATGTGCGGCGTTGAAATTCTGTTTGCCGTTTCTGCCGCCACCACGCTGGCGGTCGAAGTGGCCGAGCGCTGCAACCTGACATTGGTAGGGTTCTGTAAGCCGGGAAGGGCAACGATTTATACCCATCCGCAGCGTTTAATTGGTGGTTAAATATTAATCAGTATTTTTGAGTGAGAACAACAAATCCTTCCGCTTTTTGTTGATCAAGATGTGACCTATTATTTATCACATCAAGGCACAACGCCTTATCCAAACAACTAAGTGAAAGGGTTTATATCATGAAAAGCATCAAAACTTTTGTCGCAGTTATGGCTCTTGCCGCTTCCTTTGGTACTTTTGCTGCTCAGACCGTTACCGCAACCGCCTCCACCATCGACGGTGCTGAAGCAAAAATTGCGGCTCAGGCTGAACAGGCAGGTGCAAGCTCATACAAAATTACCCAGGCATACACCGGTAATCGCGTGCATATGACGGCAGAACTGACCAAATAAGCGATACGCCACAGTCGAAAGAGCGCCCTCGGGGCGCTTTTTTTGTTTCTGACGGGGCGTTATGCAAATGACCCGGGCGCTTTTGGCCTGCGGTTGAAAATGATTAAGCCCAGCTTGTGCCACCGACAGTCGCTTGCCGTCCGTCGACAAGGGGGGTTGGAAGTGAAGATGTTAACTAATAGTTCGATGTGTGAAAATAAATCAATTAATTTGAATGAGAACAGCAAATCATTCCGCTTTTTGTTGATCAAGATGTGACCTATTATTTATCACATCAAGGCACAACGCCTTATCCAAACAACTAAGTGAAAGGGTTTATATCATGAAAAGCATCAAAACTTTTGTCGCAGTTATGGCTCTTGCCGCTTCCTTCGGTACTTTTGCTGCCCAGACCGTTACCGCAACCGCTTCCACCATCGACGGTGCTGAAGCAAAAATTGCGGCTCAGGCTGAACAGGCAGGTGCAAGCTCATACAAAATTACCCAAGCATACACCGGTAATCGCGTGCACATGACGGCAGAACTGACCAAATAAGCGATATGCCACAGTCGAAAGAGCGCCCCCGGGGCGCTTTTTTCTTTTTTAGCGTCATGCAGGCGCTTGTCTCCTCCTCCTTTGCGTAAAAAAAAGCGATATTTATCACATTTCCTTTATCGCATATTTCCCCTTCAGGTTTGCTAAATCATTGCGCAAATAATGGTTATTATCTGAAAAAACAACTCATTGATAATTAAAGATTTAAAATAATAACTGTTAAAAAGATCTCACTTTTAAAATGAGATTTTAATCACAAAAATAATCTCCATTGAGCGCACGTCAATGTTTGAGTAGGTCTAAATTATCCTTATTTTGTGATCTTCATTGCAAATAAGAACCTTGAAGTCAGGGAAAAATGTTTTCACGGGAAAGCGTGAGGGCAGAAGATGAAAATTGGTATTGTCATTAGCGGTGGAGATGTCTCTGGTATTAATAATTTTATTTTCCAGATTGCCAGGCTCGCCAATGCGCAGATCACGCTATTTAATGGCGGGATACCCGGTCTGCTAGAAAAAAATCATCATGAGATTGCCTTGCGCGACCTGATTGATTTCTCTATCGCGTCCATTCCAATTATTGCTTCTGGGCGAACCAGTCGTAAGCTTCAGCGTAGTGAATATGAGGTTATTGCCAGAAAAATAAAATCATTACGTCTTGATGTGCTGATCATGGCTGGAGGCGATGGAAGTTTGCAATTTCTCAATACGCTAAGCGAGTTTGATATTAACTGCTTTGGCGTTGGCATGACTATCGATAATGATGTTTACGGTAGTGACTATACGATCGGCTTCTCCACTGCCTGTGAGCAGATTATTAAGGAGGTTTCACGACTGCGAAACACCGGAAGAGCACTTCCTGGCCGAGTATTTATGGTCGAAATATTAGGGGGCTACTGTGGTGAATTAACCTTACAGTCTGCAATTAAAAGTAATGCTGATATCGCTCTAATTCCGGAGTCACAAATACCACTGGATGTGCTCGCCGAGCGCGTGAAGCAAAAGCTGGTAGAGCAGAATAGCGTCATTATTTTATGCTCCGAAGGCTACACGCGGGAGTACTCCCCCGGATTTCAGGGCGCCATTGATACGATGATCAAGCAGCTTGAACCACGTATTGGCGTACGCGTTCGTAAGACGATTGTCGGCTACGGCTTGCGTAACGGCGATCCTACCTGTGAAGAAATTTATCAGGGTACGATTATGGCCAGCGAGGTGGTACGTTGCATTCAATCAGGGATGAAAAATAAAGCCATTATTATTAACTCCAGCAATAAACCTATTCCGATCGATCTTCTTAGTATGAAAAAACGTCTGGTTGATACCGAAGGACACTATTACAAACTTGCCAAACAACTCAATATTATTTGAGGAGACCCTACATGCTTAAAATTCTTTGCGTATGTGGCTGCGGCCTCGGTTCAAGCTTTGCTATTGAAATGACGGCGAAAGCTGTCTTAAAAAAACTGGAAATTCCTGCACATATTGAACATACCACTGTTTCTGAGGCTGGTGCATTTAAGTCTGACATGATCCTGACCCAGAAAACGTTTGCTGATATTTTAACGGCTGACGCCAGTGAGGAAGAGATCAAACGAGTCGTAATATTAAATAAATTGACTGACAAAGATGAGGTTGAGAGAAAGATTGTTGCTTTTTTAAATGAGCGTAATTTACAGGTAGCCGATTATGAATAGTTTCGTTGAGTTTATCGTTAAAGATTTGCTCGGCCAGGCTTCGATACTGATCGCCTTTATTGCAATGCTGGGTCTGATCTTACAGAAAAAATCGCCGGGCAAGACGGCGGAAGGGACGTTTAAAACGCTGTTAGGTTTTTTAATTATGATGGCGGGAATAAACATTATTGTCGCCACGTTAACGTTCCTGAATGATATTTTCACCCAGGGTTTTGGCATGAAAGGCTATATCACCGATGTTGCCGCCATTGCCGGTCTGGCGAATCGTGAGCTTGGGTCCGAAGTCGCATTGACGTTAATGGTTATTTTTGCCGTTAACATCATTATTGCGCGCCTGACGCCGCTGAAATATATCTTCCTGACCGGCCAGGCCCTGCTGTGGATGGCGACCATCGGCGCGGTGATTGGCTATAAGGCCGGCCTGACGGGGCTACCGTTGATTCTGACCGGCGGCATTTTTGGCGGCGTGATGGCGGTATTAATGCCAGCGCTGGCACAGCCGGTAGTCAGGCGTATTACCGGCTCAGACGACGTGGCGCTGGGGCATTTCTGTACTATCGGCTATCTGGTCCAGGCCGCGGTGGCGAAGGTCGTTGGGAAAGGCTCGCGTTCTACCGAAGACCTTGAGCTGCCTGATAACTTCAAATTTTTACAGGATACTTACCTCGCCATGGCGGTGGTCATGGTACCGATGTACCTCATCCCTGCGCTGGCGGCGGGTCCTGACTATATCGCTCAGTTTTCCAACGGCATTAACTATCTGATGTATGCCTTTATGCAGTCCATTCAGTTTGTTGCTGGGGTCTTTGTTCTCTACAGCGGCGTGCGCTTACTTCTCAATGAGCTGGTGCCTGCGTTTCGCGGCATTGCGATGCGTATCGTCCCGGATGCCAAGCCTGCACTTGATTGTCCGGTGCTGTTTCCTTATGCGCCTAATGCGGTGATTGTTGGCTTCCTGGCGACGACGGTTGGCTCCATCATCGGCATGCTGGTCTTCCCGATGTTTGGCCTGGCGATGATTTTACCCGGCCTGCTGACCAACTTTTTCGCCGGAGGAACGGCGGGAGTGTTTGGTAATGCGCTGGGGGGACGCCGTGGTGCCATGATTGGCGGCGTTGTACACGGCCTGTTTATCACCTTCCTGCCCGCCATTCTGGTACCGATGCTGGAGAGTTATGGTTTCACCGGCGTGACCTTCAGCGATTCTGATGTGATCAGTTCAGGGCTGGTGCTAGGCCATGCTTTCCAGAATAACTGGTTGTTTGTTGCACTGTTTATTGTCTTCGTCGCCGCACTGGCATGGTTCGTAAACGGCAAATCAGCTAAGCCGAAAGGGGAAAATGTTCATGAGTCTGTATAACTTCAACGATATCCTGAAAATTGCGCAGGAACGAAATTTCAAAGCAATTGGCTCTTTTAACCTGCATTGCATTGAAATGCTGCCGGCCTTCTTCAAGGCGGCCCAAAAGAGTCATAGCCCGTTAATGATTCAAATATCAACCGGTACCGCAGAATATCTTGGCTACCGCTTATTGGTTGATGCCGTTGTTTCGCTGGCGGAAAGTGAAAACGTGCCTACCTGCCTGCATCTGGATCACTGTTCGGATATCAGCGCGATTGAAACCGCCATGGATGCGGGGTTTTCTTCGGTTATGTACGACGGTTCGCACCTTGATCTTGAAGAAAATATTGGCAATACGCGGATAGTCGTGGAGATGGCGCGACCGCGAAATATCACCGTCGAGGGTGAACTGGGCGCAATAGGCGGCTCTGAAGACGGCAAAGCCGTTGCGGCGGAGGATATCTGCTTTACCACGGTGGAAGATGCTAAACGCTTTGCCGAGGAAACCCGCGTCGATATGCTGGCGGTATCCGTCGGCACTGTGCACGGTCTCTATACGGGCAAAGCTGAGATTCAACATCAGCGCCTGAAAGAAATAAGCGCAGCCACCGGCGTGCCCCTGGTGTTGCACGGCGGTACGGGGGTGAGTGATGAAGATATGCGGCTCGCCGTCACTGAAGGGATCAATAAAGTAAACGTAGGAACGGAAATGAACGTTCAATGGGTTGATCAATGTAAGAACACGTTCGAAAAAGGCAAGGTTAACGATAGCGTGAGGAAGTTTTTAATCCCGGCAAATAATGCCGTTACACAGGTATTGATGGAAAAAATCGCTTTATTTAAATAACGCCTTATTCTTTGGTTAACTATTCTTATTGCCCTGTAGTTCGTCAGGGGGGAGCTCGCTATGTTTGAATCTTTGAAAACGTTGTGGAAAAAAGAAAATAGCCCGCCGCAGGATTATGATGAACAGTCTCACCAGCTGGCAGCAGAAATAAACCGGCTGGAGGATGAACTACAGGGCCACCCTGATAATGGCGAAATACAAAAAGCACTTATGTTAGTTTATAACCGGGCGCTACCGATATATGCGAAAAGTCAATCACACCGTAATCAGATAGATTCACTTTTTATTCGCATCGATAATTTACGGAATATTATTCGTCGGAATATTTAGGGAGTGGCTATGACGATCAAAGAACTCTTAATTGAGGCGGATGCCATACAGGTTGGCGTGACGGAGTCGGACTGGCAGCAGGTCATCCGCCTGGCCGCTGGCCCGCTGGAGACAAAAGGCTATATTTCGGCTGATTATGGCCAGGCCGTTATTGATAATACTCTTAGCCATGGTGCGTATTATGTGTTTGAGGAAGGCGTAGCCATTCCCCATGCCCGCCCGGAATGCGGAGTGAAGCGTAACTGTTTTAGCCTGGTCGTACTGGAAAAACCCATTCGTTTCGCTGACAGCGACGCTGCCGACATTGTGATTATGTTTGGTGCTCAGGACAGTAATGCGCATATTGAAGAGGGGATTCGGGCAATTGTGGCGCTGCTGGATAACGACGAGCGAATGGCGAGACTGCGTTCGTCACATTCGAAAGAAGAGGTGATTGCGCTGTTATGAAAAGAGCTCTTATACCCCATGCTAAAACGGTGATTCTGGTTAATGGCGTTCCCGCTTCGGGGAAAAGCACGCTGACTCGCCAGCTCTCAGAAACGTTTGGGTTGCCGCTGCTGACTATCGACGGTATCAAAGAACCCTTTATGGCACGCTTTACCGATATCGATCGGCCTTTTAATCGCCAGTTGGGTTGTGCGGCTTATGAAGCGATGTGGTCGATAGTCGGGCAATCTCCCGCCAGCTGCATCTGGTTGATGGATGCCTGGTTTGGTTTTCAGCCAAGGGAGGTTTTGCAGCATCTGACGCAGCAGGCCGGGGTAGAAAAGATATTAGAAATCTGGAACGCGATCTCTCCTGAGCAGGTGGTTTCGCGCTATGCGCAGCGGCTACAGCAACGTCTTTCTGGCCACCCTGGCGAAGAGTATCTACCGGAACTGGCGCAACTGGCTGCGCGCGCTGAGCCCATGAGGCTGGGGGCGGTATTGACCGTCGATCAGCAAAAGCCGCTGGATATTGAAGAAGTTAACCAATGGATCGAACGTGAGGCGTGTAAAATTTAATCAATTAATTTGAATGATATCAGCAAATCCTTCCGCTATTAGTTGGGCAAGATGTGGCCTACTATTATCACATCAAGGCACAACGCCTTATCCAAACAACTAAGTGAAAGGGTTTATATCATGAAAAGCATCAAAACTTTTGTCGCAGTTATGGCTCTTGCCGCTTCCTTCGGTACTTTTGCTGCCCAGACCGTTACCGCGACCGCCTCCACCATCGACGGTGCTGAAGCAAAAATTGCGGCTCAGGCTGAACAGGCAGGTGCAAGCTCATACAAAATTACCCAGGCATACACCGGTAATCGCGTGCACATGACGGCAGAACTGACCAAATAAGCGATTTGCCACAGTCGAAAGAGCGCCCTCGGGGCGCTTTTTTAGTTTATACCTGCCAGACGTAGCAGCGCGGTGGCCGCGGCTGCGGCAATAATCACTACGATCAACGGTGCTTTACGCCAGGCCAGAAATACCGCAAGCCCAACCCCTAAAACCCGCGCCATGCCGGCGAAATGCTCACCTTCATAGAAGGTGGTGGCCAGCGCGACCGAGAAAAGCAGCACCGTCGCAGCATCAGAAAGCAGCGCCTGCGAGCGTTCGGAAAAGGCCAGGCGGCTGCCCAGCTTTGCGCCTCCCAGGCGCATCAAATAGGTGCCAATGGAAAGCACGGCGATACCGGTGATAAACAGTGTCATATTGCCCATTATTTCTTCCTCGCCAGCAGACCGAATAGTGAAAGCAGCACCGGGAGCCCCACCGGGGCGAAAGGAACGCAGGCGAGCGAGATAACCGCGCCGCTGCAGGCGCGAATCAACGTGGTGCGATTCTTAAACGCGGAAATAACCAGTGCCAGCAAAATGGCCGGGAACACGGCATCAAGGCCGATTGTTTCCGGGGCGGGCAGCAGTTTGCCTACTGCGGCGCCGAAAAGTGCACCCAGCGGCCAGAATAGCGCAACGCCCATTCCACATAGCCAGAAAGCCGCTTTTCGCTGTTCGGGCGTGGGCTGAGACAGCCCAAACACCACGCTTTCATCGTTCATAATATGGCATCCGATAAAACCGGCGGCGCGGCGGCCAACCAGATCGCGCACGGTGACGCCAAATGGAATATGCCGGGCGTTGACCAACAGCCCTGCTGCGGCCGCGGCCAGCGGGTTACCGCCGCTGGCCACAATACCGATGAACATAAATTCAGAGGCGCCCGCAAGTACGGAAACGGAGAGCAGCAGTGGAACCCACAGCGGAAAACCGTATGCCATCGCGAGCGAGCCGTAAGATACGCCCACGACGCCGACCGCCAGACAGACCAGAAAAATGGCTTTCACCGTGCTGCTTTTCAGGCAGGAGAACATTTTTACAGACATGTAAATTTACCATATCGAACGATATATCCATTATAATGAACGAATCAAGGTGGTAGTTCAAGGCGAACGTTACGTTCGATATATAAAACGATGGAGTTGTGTATGACACAGCCAATCAGCGTGATTGCAAAAAGCCTGGTGCGCGAGCGGGCCAGAACCGGCCTGTCGTTGGCCGAAATCGCCCGCCGTGCCGGTATTGCCAAATCTACGCTTTCGCAGCTTGAAGCAGGCAACGGTAACCCAAGTCTGGAGACCCTATGGGCGCTTTGCGTCGCGCTGGATATTCCGTTTGCGCGGCTGCTGGAGCCGCAGCCGAATAAAACGCAGGTTATTCGGCGGGGTGAGGGTACCAAAGTGATTGCCGAGCAGGCTAACTATCAGGCGACGCTGCTGGCGACCTGCCCGCCGGGCGCACGGCGTGATATTTACCTGCTGACTACGCAGCCGGGTGCCGATCGCGTCTCTCATCCTCATCCTCCGGGCTCAATTGAGCATATTATCGTAACGCAGGGAAGGGCGCTGGTGGGGTTAACCTCCGGGCCGGAGGAGCTGAATGCGGGGGACTACATTTGCTATCCCGCAGATGAAGAGCACCTGTTTAAGGCGCTGGAGCCCGATACGATGGCTATTCTGGTCGCTGAGCAGAACTGATGTCGTCTCTATGCAGTAATACATGTTACTGCATAGATATTAAATAAATACATTGTGAAAATAATGCATTGTTTTTATTTTTAAATTTAATAAATAATTTTCTATTATATTTCTTTCCGTCTTGTTTATTTTCTTCATTTTCAGTGTTATCTCGCTCACGATCTTTTAATGCCCGTTATTTACGGACTAAACTTTATTAGCTAGTGTTCTCGTGCTTGTCATGGAATGTGTTTTATTTGCGAAGCATTTCCTTTGGTAATTAAATTATAAAAAACATTCATCGCGGTAATACAAGTGCGCACGAAATCTCTTCTGGGGTTTTGGAGTGAGTCTTTATTTCAAGGAAAGTAAATAATGAAGAAATCAACATTAGCAATTGCTATTGGATTATTATTAGTGGCCAATACCGGTTTTGCTAAAACAACGAAAGTGACGTTGGAACAGCGGCTGGAGCAGTTAGAATCTCGCCTGGAAGCGGCGGAGAGCCGCGCTGACCAGGCCGAGCAGAAAGTGCAGGATATGCAGGTTCAGCAGGCGGCTGAAATCAAAGAAATTAAGGACGCTCAAGGCAATACGCCGGTTAATGGTCAAACGTCAGCTGATGAAACCAAGAAAAATGCCGCAATGCCTAACCTTCAGTTAACGGGTTATGGCGATCTGAAAATCTATGGCGACGTGGAATTTAACATGGACGGTGAAAGCCGCCGCGGCACGCTCACCAAGCTGAATGAAGATAAATCCATCGGAACGTGGGATATGGACGGTCGTATCCTGATTGGCTTCGACGGTAAGCGTAAGATGGATAACGGCCAGTTCGCGGGCTTCTCTATCCAGCCGCTGGCGGATATGTACGGCAGCATGAATCTTGATGATGCGCGCTTTAACTTCGGTCAGGAAAATGACTGGAAAATTGAAATCGGTCGCTTCGAAGCCGCCGATATGTTCCCGCTTAATCAGGATACCTTCGTTGAGCACTCCGGGAACACCGCCAACGACCTGTACACCGATGGCCAGGGTTACATCTATATGATGAAAGAAGGCCGCGGTCGTTCCGATGCGGGCGGTAACTTCCTGATGAGTAAGCAGGTTGACGACTGGTACTTCGAACTGAACTCGTTGATTGAAGACGGCACCACTCTGTTTTCCGATGGTGACAACGTAAAAGTCGATGGCCGTACCTACCACGGTCGTAAGATGGAACAGGAGAAAAACGTTGTTTATCTGCGTCCGGTAGTGAACTGGAAGCCGACGTCTGAACTTTCCTTCTCTGCGGCGATGGAAGCAAACGTTGTGAACAACGCCTACGGCTATACCAACAGTAAGGGTGAGTTTGTCGATCAGTCCGACCGTACCGGCTATGGTTTAACCATGACCTGGGATAATACCAAAGGCGATCCGGATAACGGCGTTATCTTTAACCTGAACACCGCTTACTTAGACGCGAACAACGAAGATGACTTTACTGCCGCCACCAACATCTGGTGGAAAAACTTCGAAGTGGGTTATATCTACGCACATAACAAGATTAGCGATTTTGCAGGCGTAGTTTGTGAGAATAGCTGCATTATTCAGGAGGAAGGCACTTACGATATTCATACCGTGCATGCCTCCTACTGGATTAAAAACGTCATGAATATGCAGAACTTCAACATTTACCTGGGGACCTATTACTCTAAAATTCAGAGTGACCAGGAAATCTCCACCGACGACGATCGCTACGGCGCGCGCGTTCGCTTCAAATACTACTTCTAAAAAACAAAGGCCTCTGCTTGCAGAGGCCTACCGAAGAAAAAGGCCTCTGCAAGCAGAGGCCTTTTTCTTCGGTAGGCCTGATAAGCCTGGCGCCATCAGGCTCTTTAGCGCACATTGCCGGAGGGCGGCTAGCGCCTTATCCGGCCTACAAATAGCGCTAACTTACGCCAGGTAAAACACGTCCTTCAGCTCTGCGCTGACCGGGCTATTATCCGGGTTCGACGGCATGACATCGGTCATGTATTTCCACCAACGCTGGCACACGTCGGTATTCGCTACCGCATTCCAGCGCTCTTCAGACTCGATTTCCACAGTTGCGAACAGCAGGCTGCGCGCTTCATCGAGATAAATGGCGTAATGGTGTGCGCCGTGTGATTTCAACGCGGCTTCCAGTTCCGGCCAGATTGGGTTATGGCGACGCTGGTACTCTTCGTGTGCGTTGGCGTTTACCTGCATCACAAAGGCTTTGCGAATCATAATGCCTCCAGATACAGCTCACGAACCTCTTCGCGGCTGGCGGTACGCGGGTTGCATGGTGCGCACGGGTCGGCCAGCGCTTTATCCAGCCATCCCTCGATGTCGTCTTTGGTCACGCCTAGCGCACTGAAGCCCTGCGGAATACCTACGCGGGCGCTGAGCTGACGGATAGCATTAATGGCTTCCATACTGGCCGCTTCATCGCTCATGTTGCGGGTATCGACGCCCATCGCCTGCGCGACGCGAGCAAAACGCGCTACCGCGTTCGGGCGGTTAAAGTTTTCGATGATCGGCAGCAGGATGGCGTTACACACGCCGTGCGGCAGGTTGTGGGTCGCGCCAGGCTGGTGTGCCAGCGCATGCACCAGGCCCAGACCGGCGCTGTTGAACGCTATGCCCGCCAGGTACTGACCAAAGGCCATTTGCTCGCGCGCTTCCAGGTTATGCCCGTCATCAACGGCTTTCGGCAGCCACAGCGTAATCAGGCGGATAGCCTCCAGCGCATTGGCGTCGGTCAGCGGGTGCGCGCCAACGGAAACGTACGCTTCAACCGCGTGGGTCAGCGCATCCATGCCGGTTGCTGCGGTAACAGAGGCGGGGATATCAAGCATCACGCTGGCGTCATCCACGGCGATGTCCGGAATGATATTGGAATCGATAATGACTTCTTTCACCTGGCGCACGGTGTCGATGATCACCGCGTTGCTGGTCATCTCGGCGGCGGTACCGGCGGTGGTGTTGATGGCTACCAGATGTACGCCCGCGTTCAGCACTTTGCCCACGCCGGAGTAAGCGGTAGACGGGCCCGGGTTGGCGGTAAGAATTTTAATCGCTTTCGCGGTGTCGATCGGGCTGCCGCCGCCAAAGGCGATGATGTAATCACAGCCTTCGGCCTGATAGGCTGCATAACCTTTCTGCACCAGTTCTTCCGTGGGGTTTGGAAAAACCTCGTCAAACAGGTGATAAGACATTTTATGGCCGTCCAGCGCGGCAAACAGGCTGTCCAGCAGGCCCAGCTTAACCAACTGGCCGTCCGTGACGATCAGCGCCTTGCCCCACTGTTTACCCGCGACCAGATTAACCATATCGGCAATCGCGCCCGCACCGTGCAGGCTGATTTTTGGCAGTGCTAACATAAAACTCATGGTGTTTCTCCTTGATACCTATTTTGTTAAATTCAGCGTCCCTTCAGCATGATTGGCGTTGTCTTTCTGGCGGAGAAAATAAGTAAGAGTCATGCCACTGGGGATGAAAACCTATCCCATTAGCTCAGCATGAAAGCCATTTCTAATGGGATGAGCTCTGGCGCCTGACCCCTGTAGCGGGAGGTCAGGCGATGTGCTTATTTATACAGATTCAACGCGCTGGCCATCGGGGTGACGCCAAAGCGCTGGCCGAGGGCTATCAGTTCTTGCTGCGTGATGGTTTGCTTCATGCCGCCCATTGAGTACACCTTAACCAGCACTTCGGCGGATTTTTCGGCGGTATCAATCAGACCAAACGTTTCGTCGAGCGTAGGGCCGCTGCCGAAAACCCCGTGGAACGGCCACAGCACCAGAGAATGCTGACGCATTTCAACGGCGGTTGCCTGGCCGATTTCATCGGTACCCGGTACCATCCACGGCAGGATGCCAACGCCGTCCGGGAAGACCACCAGACACTCGGTGCTGCCTTCCCACAGCTTGCGGGTGATCAGCGCACTGTCATTTTCCAGCACGTAGGTCAGTGCGATCAGGTTGGTCGCGTGACAGTGCATGATGACGCGGTCTTTGCCGTTGGTTAGTTTGATACGTTCACAATGCGACAGGAAATGTGCCGGCAGCTCGGATGTGGGGACGGCTTCGTGAGTCAGCCCCCACAGAATATGGTAGCCGGCACCGTCGCTATCGACTTTCACCACGCCCAGGTTGGCGGACGGATCGAGCTGTACGTTACGGAAGAATTTGCCGGAGCCCGTGACGATAAACGGCGTGTTGGCCAGCATCGGCATCGGTTGGCTCAGGGCGATATAGCGCGGTTTTGCGTGGAAGTCAGCGGCGAACGGCGCGATATCTGCTTCGTCCAGACGCAGCGTCAGGTTGCCGCCGTTGCGTTCATCCCAACCTTTTAACCACGCGTCTGAGGTGGCTTTAATCATGCCCTGGACGAACCAGGAATCGGTAATGGTCTGCATAGTCTTGTTATCCTGTGTACTTTGCTGCCCGATGGCGCTGCGCTTATCGGGCCTATAATGGCCGTTGTTTCGTAAGCCGGATAAGGCAACGCCGCCACCCGGCAATCGCATTCGATTATTTACGCTGATTCAAAATCTCTTTCTCGTAGCTGCGCACGCTCTCCAGCCACTGGCTGCCCGCTGGCGTATCGTTACGCTGGCAGTACATTTCCCACACCGCCTGCCACGGCAGGCATTTCTGCTCTTCCAGCAGCGCCAGACGGGCGGTGTAGTCGCCGGATGCTTCCAGCTGGCGTAGCTCGGCGGTTGGCTCCAGCAGCGCGCGCAGCAGGGCTTTCTTCATGTTGCGGGTACCAATAACCCACGCGGCGATGCGGTTGATGGAGGCGTCGAAGAAATCGAGGCCGATATGTACGCGGTCGAAGAGGCCATGACGGATGATTTCGCTGGCGATAGCCTGCGTTTCGTCATCCAGCAGCACCACGTGGTCGCTGTCCCAACGTACCGGACGGCTCACGTGCAGCAGCAAACGCGGCACGTACAGCATGGCGGCGGAAATTTTGTCGGAGATCACTTCCGTTGGGTGGAAGTGGCCGGCGTCAAGGCATAGCGCGGTCTGGCGGCTGGTGGCATAGCCCATATAGAACTCGTTGGAGCCGACGGTGTAGCTTTCTGCGCCAATGCCGAACAGCTTGCTTTCAACGGCGTCAATATGGTGTGCCGGATCGAGCTTCTCGCTGATGACTTCATCCAGCGCGGCGGCCAGACGCTGGCGCGGTGCCAGGCGGTCAACGGTCACATCTTTCATCCCGTCAGGGATCCAGATGTTCATGACCGACGGCGTGCCCAACTGCTCACCGAAATAGGCGGAAATGCGACGGCTGGCTTTGCAATGGTCGATCCAGAACTGGCGGATTTTCGGGTCGGCGTGCGACAGCGTGAAGCCGTCAGCGCTCAGCGGATGCGAGAAGCAGGATGGGTTAAAATCGAGGCCAAGATGGTGTTTTTTTGCCCACTCGACCCAGTTTTTGAAGTGTTCTGGCTTAATCTCGTCACGCGCAACTGGGGTATCAGACTCCAGATAAATAGCGTGCAGGTTCAGGCGCTTTGGTCCTGGTATCAGGCTCAACGCCTGCTCCAGATCGGCACGCAGTTCGCTGGCGTTACGCGCTTTCCCCGGATAATTGCCGGTTGCCTGAATCCCACCCGTTAAATTGCCTTCTGGGTTTTCAAAACCAGCGACATCGTCGCCCTGCCAGCAGTGCATGGATACCGGTAGGCGATCCAGCTGGCGCAAGGCCTCTTCGACGTCGATACCGACGGCGGCGTAGCGCTGTTTCGCGAGTTCCCAGGCCTGGTCAAGTTGAGTGGTCATGCGCAAAGCTCCTTTGTCTGTCGTTGTTGCTGAAACTGCGCAACGTAGCGGGCAATTTCATGGTCAGGATGTGGGGTGAACGTAGTGAGGCCGTAGTTGTGGCTCACCACCTTGCGGAAATCGTCAACGTTGGCGAGTTCGTCCAGTGTCATTAATTGGATGCCGATATTGCCAAGCGTCGAGGCCTCAATCGGGCCAGCCACAACGGTGATACCGCAGGCGTCGGCGCACAGCTGGTTCAGCAGCTGGTTCTGGCAGCCGCCGCCTACGATGTGCAGCTGGCGGAACGGTCTACCGCGCAGCTGCGCCAGTTCATTGAGCACGTCGGCATACAGCAGTGCCAGGCTGTCGAAGATGCAGCGGGCCAGCTCGGCGGCGGTAACGGGAACCGGCTGTCCCGCCTCACGGCAGGCGGCCTGGATCGCCGCGCTCATGTTCTGAGGGTTGATAAAGCGATCGTCATTCGGGTTAATCAGCCAGCGGCAGGCGGGCAGTTTTGCGGTGTCGGCAATCAGCGCCGTCAGATCGCTGACGTTTTGCTCTTTCAGCACCCGCTGCAGCAGCCATAGACCCATGATGTTTTTCAGCACGCGGTAGCGCCCTTCGGCACCGCCTTCGTTGGTGATATTGGCGCGCTGCGCCCGCTCGCTGGTGTAGGGCGTTTTGCTCTCGAACCCCATCAGCGACCAGGTGCCGGAGGAGAGATAGGCGGCGTCATCACTGACCAACGGCGAAGCGATAACCGCGCTGGCGGTATCGTGGCTGGCAACCGCAACGACAGGAATGGCATTGCCTTGTGGGCAGATCCAGTGGCCAATGACGTTACCTGGATGCGTGGGTGTACCAAACCAGGATGCGGGTGCACCTGTCCAGTTGAGCAGGTCTTCATCCCAGCTATCGCTGTTGATGTTGACCAACTGAGTGGTGGTGGCGTTGGTGTATTCCCAGTTCATGTTGCCGGTCAGGCGATAGCTGAAATAATCCGGTATCAGCAGCGCGTGCGCGGCCTGTGATACCAGCTCAGGCTGCTGTTCAACCAGCGCCCGCAGCTGATAGAGGGTATTGAACGGCAGAAACTGGATACCGCTGCGGCGGTAAATATCGCCTTTGCCCAGCTGTTCCATCGCCATGGCCATGATGCCGTCGGTACGCTTGTCGCGGTAGGCGACCGGCAGGCCAACCCGCTGGCCAAGGTTATCGATCAGGACGTAGTCAACGCCCCAGGTATCGATGCCGATGCTGTCGATGCGGATGCCTTCCTCGCATACCTTATTAAGACCGGTACGAATGTCGGCTTCCAGACCGTCGATATCCCAGGTATCAAACCCGTCCTGCTGGTGCAGGCTGTTGGTGAAGCGGTGGATTTCGCGCAGTGAAAGCGAACGCTGCCGGGCGTCGTAGCGCGCCAGCATTACGCGTCCGCTTGAGGCGCCTAAATCGACGGCCACACAATGGCGAAAAGTCATGGCAAGAGTCCTTTTGAGAGTCATTGCCGCTCAGTCTAAAAAAAGCCCATTGTCACTACCTTCTCGTTACTGACAGGCGAAATTGGGCGCTGGCAAGAAAGCAAAGATGAACGTGAGAGAGTTCACAGTTTCCTGCGATACTGCGCGTTAGCGAGGGGTGTGATGGTGACCGCATTTCCCGATCTTTCCGGCTGTTTCTTGAAAAAACGACCGGGTTTGCGCGCTTTGCTGTCAAAACGTCAAGGTCAGATGTCTCAGCGGATATTACTATCCTGATAACATTTCTCATTTGGCGGGAGTCGTTATGACCGTACTACACAGCGTGGATTTCTTCTCTTCCGGTCAGTTACCCGTTGCGATCGAACCCCGGCTTCCTCAGGCTGCATTTCCTGAGCATCATCATGATTTTAATGAGATTGTTATCGTAGAGCACGGCTCGGGTATTCATGTGTTTAATGGTCAGCCGCATACTATTTGCGGAGGCACCGTTTGCTTCGTCCGCGACTTCGATCGTCATCTGTATGAGCATACCGACAATCTGTGTCTGACCAACGTGCTGTACCGCGCGCCGGATGCTTTCCAGTTCTTGTCAGGTCTTCACAAACTGCTGCCGCAGGAACAAGACGGCCACTATCCGTCGCACTGGCGGGTTAACCAGAGCACGCTACAGCAGGTGCGGGCGATTGTCGGCCAGATGGAAGCGGTCAGCGACAGCACCGATATGATGTCGCTGGCGAATCGTGAAATTCTGTTTATGCAGCTGCTGGTATTGCTGCGTAAAGGTAGCCAGGTGCAGGGGGGCGTGAATAACGATGCCCGTCTGAATCAGCTGATGGCGTGGCTGGAGGAGCACTATGCGGACGATGTGTGCTGGGAAGGGCTGGCGGAGCAATTCTCACTGTCGCTGCGTACGCTGCACCGCCAGCTGAAACACTGCACTGGCCTGACGCCACAGCGTTACCTGAACCGTCTGCGTCTGATTAAAGCCCGGCATATGCTGCGCCATAGCGATGAAAGCGTGACCGATATTGCCTATCACTGCGGTTTTGGCGACAGCAACCATTTCTCCACGCTGTTTCGCCGGGAGTTCAACTGGTCGCCGCGCGATATCCGCCAGGGGCGGGATACGATGCTTCAGTAACGCGAAGGCAGTCACCGTTTTTTGCCGCAAAACGACGAATAATAAGCGGTTGTTAGTCGTTGAGGTATTAGCGTGTCAGGCCAGCTCATTCTCCGAAAAGCCGATTTTTTTGCCAGCCCGACGCAGGCCGTGGCGGTGGCGGATCGTTATCCGCAGAACGTGTTTGCCGAGCATACGCACGAATTTTGCGAGCTGGTTCTGGTCTGGCGCGGCAATGGTCTGCATATCCTCAACGATCGCCCTTATCGGATCACCCGCGGCGATCTTTTCTATATCCGCGCCGAAGATAAACACTCCTACGCCTCAGTTAACGATCTGGTTTTACAAAACATTATTTATTGCCCAGAGCGCCTGAAGCTGAACCTGGATTGGGTTGCCCACATCCCCGGCCTGCACGGTACGCACTGGGCGCCGCACTGGCGCATTGGCAGTACCGGCATGACGCAGGCGCGGCAGATCATGACCCAACTGGAACACGAAAGCCGTAAAGATGATGCGCTGGCGAATCAGATGTCTGAGCTGCTATTTGCGCAGCTGGTGGTTTGCCTGAAGCGTTATCGCTACGCCACCGACAATCTGGCGGCCACGCAAAGTGAAGCGCTGCTCGACAAGCTGCTGACCGCGCTGGCGGGCAGCCTTAATCGCCCATTCGCGCTGGATGCCTTCTGCGAGCAGCAGGCGTGCAGCGAGCGCGCGCTGCGCCAGCAGTTCCGCAACCAGACCGGGATGACCGTCAATCATTACCTGCGTCAGCTGCGCATTTGCCACGCGCAGTATCTGTTGCAGCATACCGAACTGCTGATTGGCGAAGTGGCGATGCAGTGTGGGTTTGAGGACAGTAACTATTTCTCGGTGGTGTTCAACCGTGAGATTGGTATGACGCCGGGCCAGTGGCGGCAGCGTAGCCGGGTAGCCGCGTAACGCTATCTCCCGGCCGCGTACTGCACGGCCGGGAGGGTTGTCTTACATCACGCCCAACAGACGCGGCAGGAACAGCGTCAGCTCCGGCAGATAGGTTATCAGCAGCAGTACGCTGATTATCGCGATATAGAACGGCATCAGCGGCTTCAGCACCTCTTCCACCTTCACTTTACCTACGCTAGCCCCGACGTACAGGCCGCTACCCACCGGCGGCGTGATGGTGCCAATGGCCAGGTTGTAGATCATGATGATGCCAAAGTGCACCGGATCAACGCCCAGTTTGGTCATGATCGGTAGCAGAATCGGGGTGAAAATCAGAATGGCGGGGCCGATATCCATAAACGCACCGATGATCAGCAAGAAGACGGTAATGACCAGTAAAATCATTGCCTTGCTTTCTGAAATACCGAGAATCATCTCGCTTAGCGCGGTCGGAATATTGGTGATCGACATCGAGAAAGACATCGCTGATGAGGTCGCCAGCAGGAACATAATCACCCCGGTCATGACGACGGTTTGAATGAACACCGACGGCATATCTCTGAGCTTCAATGTCTTATAGCAAATCAGAGTCAGAAACAGGGTATAAACCACCGCTATCGCGGAGGCCTCGATGGCTGTAAAAATCCCCTTCACGATACCGCCGACGATGATGACAATCAGCAGCAGGCTAGGTATGGCCTCCAGCGTGACCTTAAGCGCCATGCCTTTTTGCAGGGTGAAAAAGACGCGGTAGTTATGACGTTTAGCCACAACCCAGGTCACCACCATACAGCCAATTCCCCACAGCACGCCAGCGACCATGCCGCCGGCAAACAGCGCCGCAATGGAGGTACCGCCGCTGGCTAAGGCATACAGAATGAAGGCGGTGGTTGGCGGTATCAGCATACCGGTTGGCGCTGAAGCGATATTGACCGCTGCGGCAAAACTACGGTTATAGCCCTCTTTGGCGCTCATCGGCACGAGTACGCCGCCGATAGACGTGGAGGCGGCGATGGCGGAACCGGAAATGGCGCCGAACATCATGTTGCCGACGATGTTGGTGTAAGACAGCGAGCCCGGCAGGCGGCCGGTAAACAGTTTGGCGAAGTTAACCAATCGTGCGGCAATGCCGCCGCTGTTCATGATGACCCCGGAAAGCACGAAGAAAGGCACCGCTAACAGCGCAAAGCTGTCCAGGCTGGAGAACATTTTCTGCGCGGTCGCGAACATCGAAATATCGAAAGGCAGCACCAGCATCATCGTGCTGCATGAGGCGATGACGATACAAATCCCAATCGGCGCACCCATCGCCAGCAGGACCACAAAAACGCCGATCAGCGTTAGCGAAGCGGTAATCGGATCTATCATGTTATTTCTCCACGTGCTGCGGGGACGGTTGCGCCATAGCGCGCAGGGAATCAATGATGTTCAGCACGCTATAGATAATGATCAGCACGCCGGCAATCGGCAGCGCGTAGTAAACCTGGCCCATGGGAATGCCCAGTGCAGGTGAGATTTGCAGCATGGAGATGGCGGAAATTTTCAGGCCGCCGATGATTAAAATCCACGTAGAAAACGCCATAAAGGTCAGCTGCAGAACGATCATCCATCCGTGACGCACCTGCGCGGAGACCTTATCGACCAGAATGGTCAGGCTGATATGCTGCTGTTTACCGGCAACGTAGGCCATGCCCAGCATCGAGATCCACACTAAAGAGAAGCGCAGCAGTTCCTCGGTAATGGTGCTTGGTTGGCCAACGATATAGCGGCTAATGACCTGCCAGCATGAAACGGCAACCATCATTGCCAGCACCAGGCAGCAGACGGCTTCCAGTAGCCGATCGAGTCCTTTTCTGATTATTTCCATTTTGAGTCCTTAGGTATCAGTGTTTCGCGGCCTGGATTTTCTGATAGAGATTATCCAGCACCGGTCGGCTTTTCAGATCGGCGTAGATGGGCTGCACGGCCTGTTGGAAGGGTTTGATATCAATTTCAAAAAACTCAACGTTGAAGTCCTTCACGGCCTGCTGTTTGGTTTTTTCGATTTCAGCGTCCCAGGCGGCTTTCTCAAATTCAATGGAGGCTTTTATCGCTTCATTGACGATGCGCTGCTGTTCGGCGGTGAGTTTTTCCAGCGTGAGCGAACTCATCAGCAGAATGTCGGGAATGCGGGTATGCATGTCGTAGGTGTAAAAACGGGCAACTTCACCGTGACGTGCGATGGTCAGGGCAAATTCGTTGTTTTCAGCGCCGTCCAGAATGCCTTGTTGCAGCGAGGTATAGACTTCGGCCTGGCCCATGGCAATAGGCGATGCGCCCAGCAGTTTCAGCGTACGGATGGCGGTGTCGCTCTGCATGACGCGGATTTTTTTGCCTTTCAGATCGTCAATGCTGCGTACCGGCGCTTTACTCATGTAGAAGTTACGGGCCCCCGAGTCGTACCAGCCTATGCCGATAAAGCCCTGTGCCTGGGTTGATTGATAAACCGGCGTCATAACGTCCGGGTTATCCATCACTTTGTAGTATTCATCGCGGTCGGCGAAGAGATAGGGAAGGGAGAACACGCCGTACATTGGCGAGAAGCTTTCCATCAGTCCGGATGAGACTTTGGTGATGTCCACGACGCCGACCTGGGTCAGCTCAACCAGCTCGCGCTCACCTCCCAACTGGCCGTCCGGGAAATACATCACCTTGATATCGCCGTGCGTTTTCTCCTCGATCTGGTCACCCAGGAATCGCAGCGCATCTTTCACCGGCTGGCTGTTCTCGGCATAAGCGAGGCGGAGTACCGTCCCGGCATGCGAAAATGCAGGCAGCGAAAGGCAGCACAACAGAAGTATTTTGACTGTCCGTAGTAATTTCATATTGCCCTCAACGTTTGATAGTTCCGGGGCGAAATTACCTGTTAAAAACGTGAAAGACCTTGTGGTTATTGCCAGCGTCTGGCTTCAGGTGGCAATAACGACGTAGTTGTATTGGGCGAGGTCAAAGTGTGAAATTTTCAGAATTCATCAAGATGATTAACCGAAAGCACACAGAATATCAGGAACATAACAATTCGTTATATCCATATAAAAACTACGGCATTGATAATCATTTTCAATATCATTTAATTAACTATAATGAACCAACTGATTACGCGGCGTTTACAGGTTTGCCGCCCGACAATAATGGAGATGATTATGAGCTATACCCTGCCATCACTGCCTTATGCGTACGATGCCCTGGAACCGCACTTCGACAAACAGACGATGGAAATCCATCACAGCAAGCACCACCAGGCCTACGTGAACAACGCTAATGCAGCGCTGGAAAGCCTGCCGGAGTTCGCTTCTCTGTCTGCAGAAGAGCTGATCACCAAACTGGATCAGCTGCCGGCCGACAAGAAAACCGTTCTGCGTAACAACGCTGGCGGCCACGCGAACCACAGCTTCTTCTGGAAAGGCCTGAAAAAAGGCACCACCCTGCAGGGTGATCTGAAAGCGGCTATCGAGCGCGATTTCGGTTCCGTTGACAACTTCAAAGCTGAATTTGAAAAAGCAGCAGCGACCCGTTTCGGCTCCGGCTGGGCGTGGCTGGTGCTGAAAGGCGACAAACTGGCCGTGGTTTCTACCGCTAACCAGGATTCCCCGCTGATGGGTGAAGCCGTTTCTGGCGCTTCCGGCTTCCCTATCGTGGGTCTGGACGTGTGGGAACACGCTTACTACCTGAAATTCCAGAACCGCCGCCCGGACTACATCAAAGAGTTCTGGAACGTGGTGAACTGGGACGAAGCAGCAGCGCGTTTCGCCGCTAAAAAATAATTTGCATTGCACGTCCTGAGAAGCGAGTCTGATGACTCGCTTTTTTTGTATCCGCCTAAGGAGCAGCAGATGCATTATCCGGTTGACGTGTTTATTGGCAAAATCCGTGATTATGACGGTAGCCGTCCCAGCGCGATTGCCAAAGTACAGATTGACGGTGAGCTGGAGCTGACCGAGCGGGGACTGCTCGGCGATGAACAGGCCGAGAAAAAAATCCACGGTGGGCCCGATCGCGCGCTGTGCCAGTACCCCCGCGAACATTACGAAACGCTGATTCGTGAATTTCCTGAACAGGCCGCTCTGTTTTGCCCCCCTGCATTTGGTGAAAACCTGTCGACGGAAGGAATGACCGAGCACAACGTGTTTATCGGTGATATTTACCGCTGGGGCGAGACGTTAATTCAGGTCACTCAGCCGCGCTCGCCGTGCTTCAAACTTAATTTCCACTTTGCGATTAGCGACATGGCTTCCCTGATGCAGAACAGCGGTCAGGTGGGGTGGCTGTATCGGGTCATCGCACCAGGCAAAGTCTCCAGCGATGCGCCGCTGGAGCTGGTATCGCGGTTAAGCGATATTTCGGTGTATGAAGCCGCCGCTATTGCCTGGCATATGCCGTTTGATGACGACCAGTATCACCGCCTGCTGAGCGCCGCCGGGCTGTCGGCAAGCTGGAGCAGAACGATGCAAAAACGTCGGCTGAGCGGCAAAATTGAAGATAACCGCAGAAGATTGTGGGGGAAGGCCGAATAAGCCTAGCGCCATCGGGCCGTCAGGTGCACATTGTCCGATGACGGCTTCGCCTCTTTCAGCTTACAAAAAAATCGGCCTGCATAAGCAGGCCGATTGTCTTTTACGTTCGCTTGTAGAGCGGGAGCCACAGCGTCAGGCGTAATCCGCCGAGCGGGCTGTCATCAGCCTTAACCCAGCCTCGGTGCTGCTGCATAGCGCTTTCCACAATCGCCAGCCCCAGTCCCGTGCCGCCGGATTCGCGGTCACGTGCTTCATCGGTACGGTAGAACGGGCGGAAAATCTGCTCACGGTCTTCCGGGCTAACGCCCGGGCCGTCATCGTCCACGTGAACGGTGACGCCGTCTTTATCAACCGAGAAGCTGACGGCAATTTTGGTGTGCGAGTAGCGCAGCGCGTTACGAACGATGTTCTCCAGCGCGCTCTCCAGCGCATTTGGGTTGCCGTACAGCGGCCACGGGCCCGGCGGGTAATCGACGCTAAATGATTTGCCCATTTGCTCGGCTTCAAATGCGGCGTTGTCCAGCACCTCGCCCCACAGCTGATTTGCCTTCAGCGTTTCGCTGACCAGCGCGCTTTTCTGCTGATTGCGCGACATAACTAACATGTCGTTAATCATGCTATCCAGACGCTGTGCTTCCGTTTCGATACGCTCCAGCTCCTTGCTTTCGCCGCTACGGCGACGCAGCAGCGCGGTGCCCAGCTGCAGGCGCGTTAACGGCGTACGCAACTCGTGGGATATATCGGAAAGCAAACGCTGCTGGGACGTCATCATCCGCTCCAGCGCCATTACCATCTGGTTAAAGCTGGCGCCCGCCGCCAGAAACTCTTGCGGCCCCGACTCCAGCTCAGGATGCTGTCGCAGGTTGCCCTGGGCGACTTCATCCGCAGCATTTTTTAGCTTACGCGCCGGTTTTGCCAGGCTCCACGCCAGCCACAGCAGCAGCGGCGCGCTGACCAGCATGGTGACGATAAGCAGCAGCAGCGGCCGGTCGAACAGCAGGTTGATAAAATCAGACTGCGAGCTGCTGGCCGGACGGATCAGGTATAACTGATAGTTATCCTCACCGTCACGAATCGAAAATGGCCCGACTAACTCAACGCGACCGTATTTTTTCTTCTGCGGATGGTCGGCGTTGTCCGACTGCCCGATGAAGTTACGGATAATCTGCATTTCGTTACGTTCTGCGCCAATCACGCGGCCTTCGCTGGTCACCAGCAGCAAACGCTGGCCCGGCGGTGCCCATTTATCAATTGCGCGGAACAGCCGACGCCACCACATCAAATCGTTGGGGGGATCGTTGGCCAGCTCTTCTTCAACGTGCTGCTCAATCATGATGCCCTGGCGCTGCTCGCTGTCGAGCAGCTCCGTCATCTGGCGCGAATCGAGCTTGGGTAACATCAAAACCAACATCAACACCAGCGCCAGGGTTAACCAGAAGATGGCGAAGATGCGGGCGGTTAAACTTCCTATCATGAAGCGGAGACCATCAGATAACCGCGACCACGCAGGGTTTTAAACCACGGATGACCGTCTTTACGCTCCGGCAGCTTCCGGCGCAGGTTGGAAATATGCATGTCGATCGCGCGATCGAACGGCGTTAAGCGTTTCCCCAGCACTTCCTGGCTTAAATGTTCGCGCGAGACAACCTGGCCGAGGTGCTGTGCCAGCAGATAAAGCAGGGTGAACTCAGTGCCGGTCAGCTCCAGGGTTTGGCCATCAAAACTGGCTTCCTGGCGACCCGGGTTGAGGCTCAGCGCATCGACTTCAACGGTCGGCGAACTGGCGTCGCTACTTTGCTGCTGTTCGCTCCAGTGTGAACGGCGCAAAATAGCGCGGATACGAGCGACCAGTTCACGATCGTTAAACGGCTTAGGTAAATAGTCATCTGCGCCCAGTTCGAGGCCCAGAACG
Organism: Klebsiella sp. WP3-W18-ESBL-02; assembly: GCF_014168815.1. Classification (NCBI taxonomy): domain Bacteria; kingdom Pseudomonadati; phylum Pseudomonadota; class Gammaproteobacteria; order Enterobacterales; family Enterobacteriaceae; genus Klebsiella; species Klebsiella sp. WP3-W18-ESBL-02. Next base: position 5,049,005 of record NZ_AP021972.1, on the reverse strand, counting down.
CGATCCAGCTCGCTTCCGCGGGCGGTCAGCATAATGACGGGAGTCTGGTGTGTTTGTCGCAATTCTTTCAGCGTGTCGATACCGTTCTTTTTCGGCATCATCACGTCGAGTAAAAGTAGGTCGATGCTGTCATCAAGAAGCGCAAGCGCCTGCTCGCCATCATGGGCAACCAGTACGTTAAAACCTTCCATATCAAGCAGTTCCTTAAGTAAGGAAGTCAGCTCTCGGTCATCATCAACTAATAAAATTTTATTCATATTTTCATCCCTCCGAGGCAGAAATTACGTCATCAGAGCCAGCTAATCCATGACTTTACGTTGTTTTACACCCCCTGACGCATGTTTTCAGCCTGAATCGTAAACTGTCTCTCGTTGAATCGCGACACAAAAGTTTTTGGGAGCATGTGATGCGCAATGTTATCGCTGCCGTCATGGCCTCAACGCTGGCATTCAGTGCACTAAGCCAGGCCGATGAAGTCGTCACCAGCGTTAACTGGCACCCGGCGGAAAATAACCCGCTGAGAAACGGCCAGGGCCATATGTTCGACGGTATTAGTTTAACCGAACATCAACGTCAACAGATGCGCGATCTGATGCAACGGGCACGACACGATCGTCCACCTGTTAATGTTAGCGAAATGGAGACAATGCATCGCCTTGTCACCGCAGAAAAATTTGATGAAGCCGCTGTGCGCGCCCAGGCCGAGAAAATGGCCGAGGAGCAGGTGAATCGCCAGGTTGAAATGGCAAAGGTTCGCAATCAGATGTACCGCCTGCTTACGCCAGAGCAGCAAGCGGCTTTAAATGAGAATCACCAGCAGCGAATGGAGCAGCTGCGTGACGTTGCACGGATGCAACAAGATTCGAATGTGAATCTGTTTAGTAGCAATACCCGTAGCAACCAGTAACAAACCCTGTTTTTCCTTGCCATAGACACCATCCCTGTCTTCCCCCACATGATGTGGGGGTTTTTTTTATCAGGCACTTAGAAAAAATCCCTTATAAATCAATCCTCCTTGCAACAGCCATAAGCAGTTACAAGAAGGATAAAGCGCTAAGGGTGTAGACAAGATGTAGACAACATTGTCACACCATCAGCCCGCCGCCAAGAGGGTTTAAAGTTACTGCGTGTTGCAGGTAATCAGGTGCAAGGTGAGCATAAACCATCGTCTGTTGTATGCTGGCGTGCCCCAGAATTTGCTGTAACGCAATAATGTTCCCCCCGTTCATCATGAACCAGCTTGCAAATGTATGCCGAAGCACATGCGTGGCCTGCCCGCGTGGTAAATCGGGCTTAACCTGTCTGAGCCGTTCGCAGAAGTTTTCATAGTCAACTTTGAACAATGGCCCGGTGTCGCTGGTCTTGATCTCTTTCTCCAGTTCTTCCGATATGGGAACCGTGCGCTTTTTCCCGTTTTTGGTCTTAAGGAACGTCACGCGCCCGTGATTAACCTGCTCACCTCGCAGCGTGCTGCCTTCACCCCAGCGTGCGCCAGTGCTGAGGCATAGCAGTGCTACACGTCGATCGTCGCCGGTCAGAGTATCCAGCAATTTGCTGATCTCTGATTTGGCGAGATAAGTCATAGCTGGCGGCGCTTCTTTCAGTGGTTCCAGACCCTTACAGGGGTTTTCCTTTCTGAACTCTTCCAGCTTTATCAACGTGCTGAACATCCCGGACAAACGGTAAATATCCCGGTTGATCGTTGCTGCGCTGATACCGTCTTCCAGCCGTTGGCTTCGGTGCTGTGCAATCATTCGCTTGTTCAGTCGGTTAACGGCTGGATCACCAAGCGCCCTGATTGTTTTATTCAGGTGCCGCTTTTCAATCTCGCCATTTTCCTGAGTCTGTCCATATAGCAGCCACCAGGTATCTAACAACTCGCTTAAGGTACGGCGGTCAACGCTCGCGCCCAGCCATTCTTTTTTGTCGGCGTTGGCTAATACATAACGCTCAAAAAGAACTGCCTCTTGTTTCTTCTCAAATCGCCTGCGGATACGTTTTCCGTTACGTCCGCGCGGCCATACGTCCACTTCATATTGACCACCTTCGAGCTTCTTAATCGACATAAGAAAGCCCTCCGGCGTTTATTTCCCCATCCTGATAACAGATAGTGAAAATGTAATGTTTATAAACAGTTAACCAGTTTGTTTCTCGGAGCGGTCTGATCCAGTTGACTCTGGCCCAATGTGTGCGAGGGCCGGTGCGATTTGACCAGCTTGAGGGGCGGTCTTATCAGTCATGAGCCAGAGCGTGTATTTTGCGAAACGTGAATGCTGAGTGATCTTAAGCAAGATATCGCTACCAATACTCTCCACTCTTCCTGTCTCGTAATACTTCTGCGTGCCAGCAGGTATTCCAGTTAATTCAAAGAATTGCTGCCTTGTTAACCCCTCCGCATCCCTGATAGCTCTGATTTTTTCACCCACGCCGCTTGACGGGGTAGGGATCTCTACCATAACATTCTCCTTAAGGGTGGTAATCTCTACCATTAGCAACCGCTAATATAAGCAGTTACAAGCCGAAATAAGCGCCTAGCGCCGATGGGGATTATGACACATGACAGAGAAAGAGTTAGAGGGGTTCATTGAAGTGCGTCACGCCGTTGACGCGGTTCCATACCCTAAATTTGCCGAGTTAATCGGTAAGAAGCCCGCCACGGTTAAGAGCATGATTGAAGACGGTAAGTTGCCGATCATTCCGTGGAAGAACCCGGAAAGCCTGGGTGCCCGTGCTGAGAATTGGATCTATATTCCTGAGTTCAATCGTGCAATGCGTGACGCCTACTACAACCGTCCGAGAGAGCAGCGCGACGCTTGGTTGCTGTGGATCGGTCTTTGAGGTTATCGCGATGAGCCAGAAAACAGCCAACCACGAAAACCGGGTGCGTGAATGCAACGACATTCTGGACACCCATTTAAAAGATATGCAAACGGGATTCATGATTCGCACCAATAGCGGCGAGTTTATGATCAGGGATAAAAAGCTGATTAAGAAAATAACCAAAGACGTGGCCCGCCATGTTGATGGTAAATTGCTTAAATTGGGAATGTGAGGGGGCTTTTGTGGCTGTGCAATTAATACAGTTAAGTCGTCATTCATATTTATATCGTGGCTTCACTATTCAGAAATGCCCGCGTAATCCATTTACGTTTAAGCACTCTTATCGTATTTCCAGCAATGGTGATTATTACGGGCGTGACTTTGCTTTAGCGGAAGCCATGCGCACGGTTGACCAGATGTATAAGCAAGGGGGCAGTGATGCACGATGAATGCCCATCACTGGCAAGCCTGCTTAAGCACGGGTGCCAGGTCACACACTTCAAGAACTCACGCGGCTGGCTGGAAACGCCGGACGGAAGATTTTTTAAGCCCGAACCGGCGAAGGTTCAATTTATCAAAGGTAAAAATAAACCGTTTATTTATACCCAAAGAATAAATAAAGGATTCCTGCTTGCACTGGCTGAATTATTTAAAAAGCTAATTAAGTAATTCGGTTTTAAAAAATCAACTCTATTTTCTCCGCCTCTTTATTAAGTGGCGGCGGTTCAACTCATTCTTTTTTGAGGAAGAGATAATGACCAGACGTGATCAATATAGCTTCATTTTGCATGTTCTTTTACCTGCTATCGAAAATGAAGGTTTAACCATTAAAACCCGCCGTGATGGCGAGTTAACCCTTTCTGCCAGTGGGTCAGTAACCACCAATTTTATAAGCAATCTGCGCCAGCACTGCATTGAAGAGTTGCAGCGCCCTTCTATTCCAGCTTCCCATTACGGAGTCCTGTAAAATGATCCGCCCGTTCATCAAATGGGCAGGGGGTAAAACCCGTGTCCTTCCTGACCTGCTGCTGCACCTTCCTAAAGCCGACTGCCTGATCGAACCGTTCGTAGGCGGCGCATCGGTATTTCTGGCGACTGAATACCGCCGCTATGTGCTGGCTGATATCAACCCGGATCTTATTAACCTGTATCGGGAAGTCACCCGTTACCCGGACTTAGTGATCGATGCGGCCCGCGAACTGTTCAACAGTAAGAACAGCCCGCAGGGATACAACGAAGTCCGCGCCGCGTTCAATAAGCAGGTGGGTACGGTTAAAAGCGGTGGGGTGCGTTATGGCGCTGAAATGGCGTGCATCATGCGTGCTGCTCAATTCCTGTATCTGAACCGCCACGGTTATAACGGCTTATGCCGTTACAGCCGTAAGACCGGCTTTAACGTGCCGTTTGGCAAGTATAAGAGCGTCTACTTTCCTGAAAATGAAATCCGCCTGTTTGCCGAAAAGGCCAACGATACAAAGGCAATATTTCTTTGCGCGCCGTTCCAGCGTTCTTTACAGGTCGTCACGGGTGGCGATGTTCTCGTTTACTGCGATCCGCCTTATCTGCCTGAGAGCAAAACAGCGGACTTCACCCAATACCATACCGAACCATTCACGGAAGACAACCACCGCCAGTTAGTCCAGGCACTGCTGGAAGTTAACCGTAAGCATGGCGTGAAGGTCGTCATTTCAAACAGCGACACCGAAGCCACCCGCGCGATTTATCAGCCCTTCAAGATGCACGAAATCAGCGTGCAACGTTCCGTCAGCACCGACAAAGACAACCGCCAGAAGGCCAAAGAAGTGATCGGCGTGCTGCCTGTCTGCGACTGCTGCGGGCGTTACGGCGGCGGTTGCCCTGATTGTGGCGCCGTGATGGGTGATGCGACTTACAACGCGATGGTTGCGGCGGGCACGTTTGACGATCTGGAGGCTTTTTAATGAATCTTACAGACGCCTGGATCGTTGAAATCATAAGCGTGAGTCGTGGCGAGATTGCGCCGTATTGGTTGGTTGAGGCGAAAGTAACAGCTTATGGAAGGGAGTCAATAACCACAATTCTGAAGAAATCAGAAGAGGAAGCCAAAGCCGTTAAAGTAGGGGATGTAGTTCAAATATGACCACGGAAACCCGTGGCCGTCGCGCCCCTTCTCCACCTCCACCGTATCCGGGTAGCACTGACAATGCTATCCCTTACGCTTATGGGGGAAACAAACCATACCATCCTATTGGCGTTGATGTAGCGCCGGGGCTGGATGGTTTCGACTATCTCACGCCGGACGGCACGCGTAAGCATATTGCGTTCAGTGAACTGGTAGCGGAAGACGAAAAGCCGGAGCGCAGCAAGCTGCTGCGTCGCCGTCTGGCTTCACTTCCGCAGTATATCCGCCGCCACTTTGCCGCGAAGCTGGATGCACTGGACGCGAAAGACCGCAAAGCGGCAGATCACTGGCTGGTTAATACCTTTGAGCGCCACGTATTAACGCGAATTGATAGCGTGAACAGTGTTTACCAGCCTGACACTATGATGCCCGGCATTCTGCTGCCAATTCGCGATCAGCTGTTCCGTATGCTCTGGGCAGGGAAGAAAGAGTTAAAAAGACTGGCTTATACGCTTGCCGATATCTTTACGAGCGAGTTTATACGCGAGTCCGATCACCAATTGGCACGCACCGGAGATCCTGAGTTCGCGGCGCTTTCTGGCTATGGCCGTATTGCGTCGCTGGCGGTGCATCTGAAAACGCCGATCCCCGGCTGGACGGCGTATTGCAATGAAGAACTGGAAGCGGAGGACGCGTTACGCGCGGTTCTTCGCCTTGAGTCACCGCAGTGGTGGTTAAACCGCCTGCGCCGTATCCATGCCCGGTGGCGTGAGCATTTGATGATCGCAGCGGGATACGTCCAGAAAAAATCTTCCCCATACAGTAGCGCCCCGTGCCTTACGGAATGGCTGGCCCAGAAAAAGGCTAACCGTGAATACCTCAAGGCTATGGAACTGGAAGATCAGGACACGGGCGAGCGCATTTCACTGATCGATAAAGTCGCTGGCAGTGTTGCCAATCCGGCCAACCGTCGCCGCGAACTCATGACGAGAATGCGCGGCTTTGAAGATCTGGCGAAGCTGGAAGGGCTGGCCGGTGACTTCTACACGCTGACAGCACCTTCCCGTTACCACTCCATGCAGCATAACGGGCGCCGCAATAATAAATACTGTGGCGCGTCGCCGCGCGAGACGCAGCAATATCTTTGCAAAGTCTGGGCGAGAACCCGCGCAGCGTGGAAGAGAAAAGGGATCCGCGTCTTTGGTTTTCGCGTGGTCGAACCGCACCACGATGCAACGCCACACTGGCATTTACTTCTTTTTATGCGCCCGGAATGCGTCGAGCAGGCGCGCGAAATCTTCCGTAAATATGCCCTGAAAGAAGACGGCAACGAACCGGGAGCGCAGGAAAACCGCTTTCAGGTTGTGCCGATCGACGATGCCCACGGCAGCGCAACCGGCTACATAGCGAAATACATTTCGAAGAATATCGACGGCTTCGCGCTGGATGGTGAGAAAGACGACGAAACCGGGGAAGACCTGAAAGAAATGTCACTCCGCGTTAGCGCGTGGGCATCGCGCTGGGCTATTCGTCAGTTTCAGCAGATCGGCGGTGCGCCGGTCACGGTATATCGCGAACTTCGCCGCCTGGGCGATCGCGAACTGGTGTTACACCCTGAACTGGAAACCGCCCGGCAGGCCGCTAACGGTGGCGAATGGGATAACTACGTATTAGTCCAGGGTGGCCCATTGGTTGAGCGCGATAAGCTGCGCATCCGTCTGAATTATGAAACCACTGAAAACGGCAACGCCTACGGCGATAACGTCCAGCGAATCACAGGTATTTACTGCCCTATTACGGGCAATGACTCTTTGATCTTCACCCGCACCACTCAATACAAAATCGTGCCGAAGCGCCAGAGCGCTGACGGTGTGGCCGTTGACGTTGGTTTTTCAGGCGGCAGCGCCGCCCCTCGGAGTTCTGTCAATAACTGTACGCGGGATCCCGCGGCAGGTGCTGACGGTGTTGAACATGCCGCCAGCGAAGCTACAGGGCAGTCAGAAATGACTGTGCCAGCTGAGGGCGTGACGGTGAATTTTGATGCGCTTTCACGGCAGGAAAAGCGAGAACTGGCGCAGCGGCTCAGTGCCGATGTGCGAAGTAAGCGTAAAAAACGGCCACCGGATAGGGAAGACAGGGCCGGGCTGTCCGTGAAAGAGCAGCAGATCAGTGAACTGCTGGCGCTGCGTGGGATTGATGCCAGCGCCGGAATGGTCAGATCGATGATGGCCGGTGCGTCAGTGGCGTGCGGCGATCTTGTTATGACCGTGCAGGACGGGCGGCTGGTGTCGCGCAATCGCGCCGCGTCGGGGATAGGTAAATTAGCAACTGAAAAAATGGCAGTTAAGAAAAAATCTGATGAGCTTCTCAATCGCTGGAAAGTGGCTGTAAAAATTAACAGGGGTAAGTTGACAAATTGAAAAATCTGCACCATCATTCTGGTTGACAAAGTTTGATATTTGCACTCATGGAGATTTGGATTGATGTCTAAGCAGCCTTTACCTTGGGACTTTCACCCACAATTAACTGAAGAGCGTTTAACAATTATTGCTAAAGAATTGTTAAGGGTCTTAAATGACACATATGCTCAACTTTCGACCACCTTGGATAACAACTATACACGTTCTACTTGTACTTTTGGTCGTCAATGGCAGTTACTTATTGATTTATGTTTGAGTGGACAGTACGACTGGCTTCATCTCACCAACGCTGGTTTAGACATCACTTTTACGATCGATACAATTCCTGTTCGTTTCTTCACTGATGATCCGGCCAATCCTAAAAAGGATGGTTTTTATCGTCGAAATCCTGCTGATCAGCTTTTTGCTCCTGAGGTGGACATTCCCGTTTTACATCGCTTTGTTGTTGAGAAACCCGAATTTGAGGGTGAAGGCGCTAAAGTTCATTTCATTGGTTATAACGCTTTGGACGAAGAAGTATCTAAGTGGACGTACAACGATGAACCAACAACAGCATTGTTGCACTCTACGGATGATACACCGCCAGAGTCTGTTAGAATTGAACTTGATGACATTCGCCCTTCTCGTCCCGAAAAGGAAGAAAAAGAGAGCGATTGAGATTAATGAGTAGAAGGTGAAAAGTGTTTAACGGTTCTAATTTAAGATTGGCTCGTCTGTATCACGAGCTATCACTGGAGCAAGTAGCTGAGCGGGTCGATAAGACCCGCCAGTATATTCAGCGGCTGGAATCCGGCACGGCTGTTCCAACACCCGAGCTTGCGAATAAATTAGCTGCCGTCTTGCTGGTGATGCCTCATTTTTTTGAAGAGCAATGGCAGTCTCCTGTAAATGAAGAGATCGTTCACTTCCGCAAGCGTAGTTCTACGAGAGTCGCCACAAAAATGGCGACTCTCGCCAAAGCTGAGCTGTATCGACGACTTATTGAAATTTTTGAAGAGTATCTGGAGTTACCGCAAGTAAGATTTCCTGAACTGAAGGTGGATACTCAAGAGGATATCGAAAAAGCAGCGGAGAAGTGCCGGACTGATTGGGGGCTAGGTTTTGGGCCGATCGATAACATGACTCGTCTTGCTGAAAAGCTGGGAGCGTTTGTCACTTCTTTTGATTCTGTTTCTGACGATGTTGATGCTCTTTCTGTTCCTTTGAGCCGCCCATTTATCGTAAGGAATACAGCTAAAAAGTCACCCTGCCGTCAGCGGTTTGATATCGCTCACGAGGTTGCACATTTAATTTTACATGAGGGGGTCTCTACTGGAGACAGGGCTACTGAGTCGCAGGCTAACCGCTTCGCGTCTGCATTGCTTTTGCCAAGAACAGCTATGGCGAAATATTTTCCACGTCCGATTGGTGGTCGAATCGACTGGCAAGGTCTTAGCCAGTTTAAATTAACGTGGAAAGTGAGTAAGGCCGCGATCATTTATAGAGCACATCAACTTGGGCTTTTGACTGACGCTCAATACAAAACCGCCTTTTTTGGTCTCAAGCGAAAGGGTGAGGCTATTGATGAGAAAGAAGATTATTTGATCCCTTGTGAGAAGCCAGAACTATTCAGTAAAGCAATGAAATGCCTGTTAAATGATTTGTCCGTGGATATCGAAACATTAGCCCAGCGTTTGAGCATAACCCCTACGATGCTCGCAGAACTTGCTAATGATGACACTTTGGTTTCTGCGTCATGTGTGAACTCTGAGAATGTAATTTCAATGTTTGCGTATCGAATGAAAACTGCTTAAAAATCGCTGTGATGAAAAATCCCGCTTCGGCGGGATTTTTTTTAGAAAATGTCTGCACAATAGTGCACAAATTTGCACAATTTTTTTGATGCTGTTTATGCCCTGTCCGCCCTGTGGTGGCGCGGTCTGCCCCCGGATCGGCAAGTGCACAAAAAACGAAGCAAATGTCGCGCGTAGGTGACGGGGGAACAGCCCACGCGACGGAGGGTCGGGAGGTGATGCCTTTAATTGCCATTCTCCGGCCTTTTTCGCCTTCTCCGCGCGTTTTCTCACTTCTGGATATGTGCGGGGTAAAATGCAGATTGCGCCTGCCAGAATGGCGCTCATGCGCTCTGAGTGAGCGGGGGTTAAAGGTTGTGCAGAGTGGTGCTCAGGTGGTGGCCGGTCATACGTGAATTGAAAATAACTGAAGGAGAACCGCCGCAGGATGTGCGGCGGGTGGGTCGGGTCACTCGTCTTTGAGTAGAGCGTAGGGATTAAAGCGGATCACTTCCTGACCGAGCCAGTCATTGACGCCCTTCATTGCTTCCATCACGGGCAACATTTCGTTGATGGCGAAGACACGCGCGGCCTTCTCAACATCACCGAGCGATCCGTTGCCTTCCGGCATTGCGCCCATCAGTTGCGGCGGGATGCGGTGCGCGTCGCGCAAATCGTTGCGCGTTGCTGATTTGATGTTAAGAAACTCATCCTTTGCCGATATCTGGCTGAACGGCAACAGTTGCACGCCGTCTTTGCCGCCACCCGGCGCGTGGATCAGGACGTTTTTGAAGGAGCCTTTCCCTCTGGCCTGTGACAGCGTTTTTTGAACCACCTTTATGCTTTCCTGATCCACCTTCTCCGAACCGACATAGAGAATACATCCGGCATGGGAGCCGTTGTCGTAATAGAGTTTGCGGAATTTATCGGCGGAATGTGACAGGCTGGCGGACAGAAGCGCCCCCATGTATTCCGGCATACCGTAGATTTCCTGATGAATGTCCGGGTTCATAATGTGGCAGACCTCGCCCGCCTTGAACTCATATTCATCTTTCCACTGCCGGATAAACCAGTAGGTATCAAGATCGCTTCCCCGTCGCGTGTTCAGCGCCGGAACATGCTTAAGTTTGAGCGGCTCTCCCAGGCGATTAGAGCGACGCTCAAGATAGGCATTGCCGAAGACAAACCAGTCCAGCGCAAACGCAGAGAAGGCCTGCCGCGAGAGTAACGGATGAGGGATATAGCACCCGGTCAGCACATTGCGTTTGAAGTAAAGCGCCGACTGATGTAGCGGGGATTGCGCGAACGCACGGGTTAACCCCTTCCAGTCTATTGGCGTCTCGTAGTACCGGCCGTTATCGACGCAGCACATGCTGTCCAGCAGATCATAGCCGTCTGTTACCGAATATGGCCCGTCAAACGTGAAGGCGCTGAGCGCAGGATCGCTTCTGAGCGCGTCAGAAATATCAGGCTGTCCGGCACCGCCACTGCTGGCAGTGTGATTGTTTTTGTAGGTGCGCTTCTTCATCAGAACTCCATAGCAAACCCGCCGCTGCCACTCTCCTGGCCCAGCGGTTCGTTAATAATGGCGAGCATATTCGCCCAGGCTAAATCACCGTGGCTGACGCCGCGCGAGCGGTCAGTGTCATAGGTGATGAATCCGCCAGGCGTCTTTACCTTGCGAACAGAGTTAAAGGCGTTGATCAGGGCACGCTCACTGCGATCATATTCCCAGCGACCGGCGCGGATCAGCTGTAGCATTTTCAGCACAAGGGCGCGCTTTGACGTCATTGACATGGTGTAGGGCATTGCCATCGGGAAGAACTTCTTCACTATCTGGTAAACGGCCTCACCGTTACCGCCCGTCACGTCGATGCCGACATGCTGCACGTTGTATTTGAAGGTGAAGTTTTCGATAACTTTCGCCTGCTCTTCAAATTCAAGGCCGCGCACCTGTTCCGTTTCCACCGTGCGGAATTTACCGCCCGGCACCAGTGGCGGCACCACAACGCTAATCGCGCCGCTGTCACCGTTGCCGCTGCTGCCGTTGGCGTCATAGCCTATCCAGACCGGGCGGTTACCCATCGGCCTGGACGCAAAAGGTTTCCAGTCCGGCCATTCGTCGTAACCATCTACCCCGCAGCCAATCAGGGCGTTAAGGTTGAAGGCTGACTCGCCATCGCGCACGAACTCGCACATGTACAGGTTGCGGAATTCATCCTCACTGTTTTCATCCTGAATTTCTTCAAGGTCGGTATATTCCCAGCCGTGGTCTATCACGTCCTTCAAAGTGACAATCTGACGCCAGGTTTTATCCGGGCATAACAGCCCGCTGTTCAGCGTTTTCCAGCCCACATCAAACGCTTTGCGCTGTGCCTTCGGGCGTTTCTCATTCCAGCGATCGCCCGTCCAGAACGGGTAGGCCTCATGGGTCTCGCCTGACGGCGTGGAAAAGTAGGTACGCGTCAGCCCCTTCAGCGTTGCCATCGCGCCTGCAACCTTTCGCAGGTTGGTGAAGTTGCTGACCCAGAAGAATTCGTCAAACTTAAGGTTGCCCGTATATGACTGCGCTGTTGCAGCGGACGTGCCGAGGAAATGCAGCTCTGCGCCGTTACTCAGTACTATTTTGTCACCGCCCTTAAGCTCAACGTCCACCTCTTCCGCCATCTTCTGAATGAATCCCCTGAACTGGTGAGCCTGGCGGCGGGATGCAGACAGAAATATCTGGTTGCGCTGGTACGGGTATTTCACATCATCGCGCAGCGCATCCAACAACGCCTCGCGTGCAAAGTACCAGGTTGCGCCAATCTGGCGGGACTTCAGTATCATGCGGTTTCGGTGGTGGCGTTGCTCATACCACCCGCGTTGATGCCACGAAAGCGAATCAAGTATTTTCTCCCGCAGCGCGACTATCTGTTCTTCGGTGAAGTGATTTTTCAGCTTGCGCTTGCGCGTTTTTTTGCCCGTGCCGGCCCCTGCCGGTTGTCCGTCAGACAGCTTTTTCAGTTGCCGGGTCAGGAGATCAATCTCCTTGAAGTCTCCCCCGGTCTTGTCTTTCTTATCCGTAAGCTGGATGAGGCGCGCATCCATCGACTGGCTGACGCGCTGGACGGGCGGCGTTTCATCCCATTCATCGCGTTTCTTCCAGGCGTAAATTGTGTTCTGATTAATCCCCATCAGACGCGCGATCTCCGCTGGCGGGTAGCCCTGCCAGTAAAGTTGTTTTGCCCTCTGACGTACAAAAGCGTCCTGTATCATCTGCCCTCCACCGTTTATGGAGTGAAGATTACCCCGCGCGCGATCCCGCTATCGCCCCCTTTATGGTCTGGCCTTCCTCCGACAACAAAACCTCGTTGAGACAGCAAGTTACGCTCTGCCATCATGGCCGTACAGAAACCACTCAACAGGATTATCGACATGGCTAGCGCAGCTAAACCAGCCCGTAAGAAATTCCGCGTTGCCGTCTCCGGTGCCACCGTTGACGGGCGTGAAATTCGCCCTGAGCACCTTCGTGATGCAGCAGCAAACTACAGCCCGGACGTGTACGGCGCACGCGTCAACGTGGAGCACTATCTTTCGCCTTTCCCCGGCAGTGATTTCGGCGCGATGGGGGATGTGACGGCGCTGAGTGCTGAAGATATTAGCGAAGGTCCGCTCGCCGGACGCACCGCGCTTTACGCCGAGATTGAACCTTCTGAGCGCATGAAGAAGCTGACGGAGGAAGGTAAGAAAATTTACTCCAGCATAGAACTGCACCCGCAGTTTGCGCTTAACGGCAAGGCGTATGTGATGGGGCTGGCGATGACCGATACCCCGGCAAGCCTCGGCACCGAGCGTCTGAAGTTTGCCGCGCAGCAGCGTCAGCAGGTTATGTCCTTCAACAATCAGCAGGGTGAAGCCCCGCTGTTCACCGATGCCATTGAGGCAGAAATCATCGAACTGGCTGAGCAGCGCAGCGATGAGGGTAAACAGTGGTTCGCGCGCGTCATGGGGATTATCGGCAAAGGCCGTAAATCTGATGGTGAGCAATTCAGCCAGGTGCGTGACGCCGTGGAGAACGTCGCCCAGTCCCATGCCGATCTGCTGGACAGCTTCAACGACCTGAGCCGCGCCCGCGAGCAGGACAGCCAGGCCATTCAGAAGCTGACCTCCGACCTTGCCGCGCTGACCAGCAAGCTGGGCAGCACAGACGCCAATTTCAGCCAGCGGGAACCCGCGAGCGGTGGCGCTAACGCGCAACTGGCTGATTACTGATATTCACAAAGAGAGCAGAGAACATGGATAACAATACCCGCCAGCTATTTGATCAGTACATCGCCCGGCAGGCACAGCTCAACGGCGTATCAACCGCCGCTGTCGCTGCAAAATTTGCCGTAGATCCGACGCGTCAGCAGCGCCTTGAACAGGCCGCACAGCAGGATGATTCTTTCCTGAGCAAAATTAACGTGTTTGGCGTAAACCAGCAGATCGGTCAGAAAGTCCTGATCGGCAGCAAAGGCCCGATGGCTGGCGTAAACAACAGTGTTACCAGTCGTCGCAACCCTGGCTCAAATCATTCAATGGAGCCGTTCGACTACATGTGCCGCAAGGTCAACTATGACTACGGCATCAGTTATGAACAGCTTGATGCGTGGGCCCACATGCCGGAGTTCCAGCCGCTGATCAGTAAGGCTATGGCCCGCCAGATGTCGCTTGACCGCATCATGATTGGCTTTAACGGCGTGAAGTACAGCGACCCGTCTGACCGTGCCGCTAACCCGCTGTTGCAGGACTGTGGCATTGGCTGGCTGGAAAAAATCCGCCAGGAAGCGCCGCACCGCGTCATTTCCAATGTAACGATCACCTCGCGCGATGAAGATAACAAGATTGTCGCAAAAGGCACCTACGGCAACATTGGCGCTGCGGTGTACGACGCCAAAAACAGCCTGATGGATGAATGGCACAAACGTAACCCGGATAACGTGGTGATTCTGGCGGGCGACCTGCTGACGAGCAGCAATTTCTCGGCCATCAACGCCTTAAGCCAGACCAACCCGAATACCGAAATGCTGGCCGGTCAGCTTATTGTCGCGCAGGAGCGCGTAGGCAATATGCCGACCTTTATCGCGCCTTACTTCCCGGTAAATGGCGTGCTGATCACGCCGTTCAAAAACCTGTCGGTGTACTACCAGCGTGGCGGTCTGCGCCGGACGATCAAAGAAGAGCCGGAATACAACCGTGTCGCAACGTATCAGTCGTCAAACGATGACTTCGTCATTGAAGACTACGGCAATGTTGCGTTCATTGACGGCATTCAGTTCGCCCAGGCCGAACCGGCAGGCGAGTGACAGAAGCGGCGGGGCATTGCCCCGCCATGACGGGGAGAAGTGACGATGTTAACACCGGCACAACGACATTTTCAGAAGGTCATGGCAGAACGCCGGGGCCAGGCGGATGAAGAATCCGATATCCAGCGCACCGCGCATGAGCAAATTCTGCATCGCCTGCGTATGGACTTGTCCCGCCTCAGCGGCGTGCAGTCCGAAGAAACCAAAGCCGAAATGAAGAAATCCATGCTGCCTGAATACGAGGGATGGATTGAAGGCACGCTCGACGGCGACAGTGGGCGGCAGGATGAAGTCATTACCAGGCTGATGGTCTGGGCGATTGACTGTCGTGACTATGCGCTTGCGTTGAGGCTGGGGCGCTACGTGGTACGCCACGGGCTGACGCTGCCGGATAACTTCAACCGCACGGCAGCGACCTTCCTGACTGAAGAAATGAGCAAGCCACTGTTGACGCTCGCGGCTGCTGATGCCGACGCTGATTTGTCGTCCGGTATCGCAGTGCTTGACGAAGTGGCGGGAATTGTCGCCGACAGTGATATGCCGGATGTGGTGCGCGCCAAGTTGTGCAAGGCCCGTGGACTTGCCCGCCGTGGCGCGACTGATATCACGGCCAAAGCGGAAGCGCTGGCGCTGTTCCGTGAGGCGCTGACGCGCAACCCCAACGCCGGGGTGAAAAAAGAGATCGCAACGCTTGCCCGTGAAGTTAAGAAGCTGTCTGCGGATAGCGGCACGGGTGAAGGTGACTCGGCCAGCACCGACAAAACTGACGGTACTGCTGATCCCGTCCCTGAAAAAAGCGCCACCGCCAGCGCAGCAGGTAAAGCGACGACGCGTAAAACCACGACTAAGACGGCAACAGGCAAAGCGACAAAACGCAAGCCTGCCAGCCAGAAAAAGAATTAACGACTTCGGCCCCGTCCGACAGGCGGCGCGGGTGGATATCTGCCCGTATACGGTCTTTTAACCACCCGCCCACCGCCTGATTTATGGGAGATAAGCGCATGAGCAGCCTTGTGGCAAATAAGCGCGTTTTGCCTGCCGACAGCGATACGCCCGATGTTGATGATGGTGATACCACCGTCAGTGCCGGGGACTTCTGGCCGGTGATTAAACTGGCCGATCTCCGTCTGGCCGCGCGCATCACTGGCGGCATCACCACGTCCAGGCTGATGCACGTCACCACGGAAGCGGTAGCCCATGTCACCGCGCAGTTGCTTGACTGGCGTGCCGGTCAGGTCAAAGCAGGTTTTCACACGCTGGAAGATGTGCCTTCAGTCCTGCCGTCAGGTGATACGGAAAAGCTGGTTATCAACGGTGAAAACGTGAAGGTGTACCGCTTCCGCCGCGCAGTCTATTCGATTGCCAGGGCACTGGTACTTGAAGGCTATCGCGACGTTGATACCACGGCGAAAGGCGACAAAGACGCCGCCGCACTTGACCTGCAACGGGATGATCTCTGGCGGGATGCCCGCTGGAGTATCGCTGACATTCGCGACACCCCGCGACTCTATGCGGAGCTTTGCTGATGAAAGTGAAGGCATTGCAGGGGGATACGGTGGATTTGCTTTGCTGGCGTCACTACGGCAACACGCAGGGCGTGACCGAAAAAGTGTTATCTGCCAATCCCGGACTGAGCCAGCAGGTTTTTCTTGATGCCGGTCAGGAGATTGAACTGCCGGAAATCGCGCACAAAGCGACACAGGAGATGGTGCAGCTATGGGATTAAGTTTCTTTCAGCGCCTGAATGACTGGCTGACATTCACGATGTCAGCGATGGTCACGAGTATCGGCGTCATGACACTGAGCGAAAAGATTGCGCTGGCCGGTCTTCTTGTCGGGATGGTTTTTGGTGCACGTGGATGGCTCTATCGCGCCCGCATCGAACGTGGGCAGAAGCGTCGAAACGAATTGATTAACCAGATCCTTGAGCAGGCAGAACACAGGCAAATGAGTGAGTCAGAGCGCCGGGCGCTTGACCTTCTGCAACAGAATGAGCCGGAAGATGAAACAGCTTATTAAAAAATGCTCCATTGCGGCCATTGTTGCGCTGGGTATCACGCTGAGTACGGGCGCGTTGCGCACCACGCCTGAAGGCCAGCAGAAGATTGCTGGTTGGGAAGACTGCCGGAATACGCCCTACTACTGCACGGCTGGCGTGCTCACGGTCGGAATTGGTTCGACGGGGCGCGTTGAGAAGCGGGAGTACAGTGACAGCGAGATCGCCGGTCGATGGATTAACGATATGCGGCACGCTGAAAACTGTATTAACCAGAATTTTGAAGGCGGGCATATGCCACAGTCCGCCTTTGAGGCCATGACGGATGCCAGTCTTAATGTGGGGTGTACTGGCCTGATGTGGTTCACGGACAGCCAGAAGCGAAAGCAGCGCACGACCATCTGGAAGAAGGCGCAGGCGCATGAATGGCAGGCGATGTGTAACCGGCTGACGGACTTTGTGAACAGCGGCGGTAAACGCAGCCAGGGGCTGGTTAACCGGAGAACGGATTTTAAGGCGTGGTGCCTGCGTGACGTGGAGGCTGTTAAGTGAAGATTACAGCCATTTTATGTGCGCTACTGGTGCTGACCTCTGGTGGCCTGCTCTGGCAGACACATCAACGCGGTAAAGACTCCGTCCGCAATGAAGCACTTTCCCGCGAGGTGAAGAGTAATGGTGAGGTGCTGGATGAGCTGCGGGCGCTGACTGCTGACGCCCGCGAAGTCCTTGCACAGTTGCGGGCAACCGAACAGCAAAGAAACGCCGAGGGAGATAAGCGACGTGAAAACATGCGCGATGCCATCAAAGACGATACGTGTGCCAGTACTGTTGTGCCTGCTTCTGTCAGTAACAGCCTGCAACACCGTACCGCCGCAGCCGCAAATGAAAATCGTGCACGAACCGGTGCCGGAAAGCCTGACGGCAGCAACGCCAGCGCCGGAACTGACCGCCCTGGTAACGTGGGGCGCAATAGCTATCTGGAGTGATCGCCTGCGCGATGCGCTGGATACCTGCAACGCCGATAAGGCGGCGATAGCCGATCTCGATCTGCGCCGCCTGAAAAGACTGACTGACCACGCGAGGGCTACACCATGACATTATTCGACTACCTGAGCGCTCACCCTTACTGGACGCTTATTTATCTGCTGATCATTGCGGGCGCGATTGAACGTTTCGGGCGTTAAGAAGGTATCACCATGCTGAAAGCTGACTCACTGCGCGAGACCCTGACCCGCGCTAACAAATGGTGCAGGGCCAATCCTGAAGCCTTCACCGTTTTTGTGGAAGAAGGGAATATCGAGACGACCGGCGAAACGCCATCGTTTATGTACCGCTATACCCTGGTGCTGTTTGTAATGAACTTTGCCGGTGATATTGATGATTTCACGCTGCCGTTAATGGCATGGCTCTGGCACAACCAGCCCGATCTGCTGCTGAACCCGGAGAAGAACCGGAACGTTAAATTTACGACCCTTATCAACAACGACGATACCGCCGACATTCTTTTTGAAATGCCGCTGCACGAGCGCGTAAAGGTCACTCTGGACGCAAAAGGCATCCCCAGGGCGGAGCATTTACCGGAACCTAAACCGCGCATACCGTCAGCGGACGGCGACTGGAGCACCATCTTTGAAGATGTAACGTGGGAGGCTGACGCGCATGAGTAACGATCTCTTCCGTGAGCTGGATCAGGTATTCAACGACATACTCGCGGGCACCTCTCAGGCCGGACGTGTTCGCACCGCCCGCGCGGTTGGCCAGGCACTGCGAAAGAGCCAGCAGCAGCGCATCAAAGCACAGCAAAACCCCGAAGGTTCGCCGTATCCTGCCCGACGCCGCAGGGTGCTGCGTTCTCAGCAGGGTATTGTGTTTGTCTGGCAGGGTGAGATCCGCCGCCTGAAAAACTGGCATGGAGGCCGGGGGAAATACGGGCGCACCATTACCGGCTTTGACGAAGAGCGCAACGATATTCGCACGTTTTACCGCAGCGATATTGAGCGTTACATCGAGATCAATACGCGCTCAGTGCGCCGCAGCACTGCGAAGAAGGTGCCGATGTTTCAGCGGTTGCGCAGTTATCGCTTTCTCAAAATGCGCGCTGATGCTGGCGGCACTTCCGTGGGTTATGACGGCGTAGCCGCGCGCATTGCGCGTGTGCACCAGTACGGCCTGCGCGATCAGGTCGGGCCCGGTGCTTTTGCTAAATATCCGGTGCGTGAGCTGCTGGGCTTTACCGCTGGCGATGAGCGGATGATTACGGAACAGATGGTTAACAGCCTGGGGAGTGCCGCACGATGAGCGCTGAACTGATCCGCCTGCTGGAAAATATCCTACGTGTCGGCGTCGTTATTGCCGTTGATGAAGAGAGCTGGCGCGTGCGCGTGCAAAGCGGCGAACTTCAGACCGACTGGCTGCGCTGGAACACCACGCACGCCGGGGCATTCAGTATATGGGTGCCGCCTTCCGTGGGTGAACAGGTCTGGCTGGGCTGTATCGGTGGCAACCCAGAAACGGCGGTCATTATCGGCAGTCTCTACAGCAGTGACAACCCTGCGCCGGGCAGCAGTCTGAAAGAGATTGTGCTGACAGCGCCAGACGGTGCCTCTTTACGCTATGACGCGGAGGCCAGCGCGCTGGAAGCCCAAGGCATGAAAACAGCACATATCAAAGCCTCTGCCAGCGTCACGCTTGAAACGCCGTTGGTGGAATGCACCGACCATCTGAAAACGCGGACGTTCGAATTGACGGAAGGCGGCACGATGAAGGGTGATGTGACTCATTCTGACGGATCGCTTTCGTCAAACGGCAAGGTCCTGCACACGCACAAACACCCTGGCGACAGCGGCGGCACTACAGGGGCACCGCTATGACTGTTCGTTATACCGGCATGAACCCGGACGGCACGGGCCAGCTTACCGATACCGATCAGCTGTGGAATTCAGTACGCGACATACTGACCACGCCGCTGGCAAGCCGGGTGATGCGGCGGGATTACGGCAGCATGATCCCCGATCTGCTGGATGAACCGCAAAACGAAGTGACGCGCCTGCAATGTATGAGTGCGGCGGTGATCGCCCTGACGATGTGGGAGCCGCGTATTGCCCTGAACGGCATCAATATCAGTTATTCAAAGGATGGTGCTGTCACCGCTGAACTGGTCGGCATTATTACCGAAACCATGCAGACGGCAGGCAGTGCGCTGACGCTCAGGAGTGGCAGTAATGGCAACAGTTGATTTATCGCAGCTACCGCAGCCGCAAATTATCGAAGTGCTGGACTTTGAAGTCATTCTCAGCGAGGTCAAAGCCGTCATGCTGGCGGCATTCCCCAAGGAACAGCAGGCATCCGTTGCCGCCGCGCTGGAGCTGGAATCCGAACCGCTGAACGTGATCGCCCAGGTGGTTGCCTACCGTGAAATGATGCTCAGGCAGCGGATTAATGACGGCGCGGCAGCGTGCATGTTGAGTCATGCCGTATCGTCCGATCTTGATAATCTCGCGGGCAACCTGAATACCGAACGTCTGATCATCACCCCGGAGACGGCAACCACTGACGCAGTAACGGAAAGCGATACCGCACTGCGTTTGCGCGCACAGGCTGCGTTTGAAGGGCTGAGCGTGGCGGGGCCAACCGGCGCATATGAATATTTTGCCAAAAGTGCCAGCGGCAAAGTGGCGGACGCTAAAGCGATCAGCCCGTCGCCCGCCGTGGTGGTGGTCTCTGTACTGTCTACCGAAGGTGACGGCACCGCCAGCGCGGAACTGCTGGCGACGGTGGATAAGGCGCTGTCTGCTGATGATAAGCGCCCCGTTGCCGATCGTCTGACCGTTCAGGCGGCAGAGATCGTGAATTATCAGATCAATGCGCTGCTGTATTTCTACCCCGGCCCTGAGTCTGAACCTATCCATATCGCCGCGCAGGACGCGCTTCAGTCCTGGCTGAATCAACAGGGCAAGATT
The DNA here is from genome assembly GCF_014168815.1 of Klebsiella sp. WP3-W18-ESBL-02. Lineage (NCBI taxonomy): Bacteria > Pseudomonadati > Pseudomonadota > Gammaproteobacteria > Enterobacterales > Enterobacteriaceae > Klebsiella > Klebsiella sp. WP3-W18-ESBL-02. The sequence goes on along the minus strand of NZ_AP021972.1, from coordinate 5,028,610 downwards.
GGGCGTGACGTTGCCCGCTCAGCTATTATGGCGGCGCTGCATGTTCAGGGCGTGCAGAGGGTGGAACTGCTGGAGCCTGCCAGCGATATTGTGATCGCCGATACGCAGGCGGCGCGGTGTGAGTCATTCACGATTGAGGCCGGGGGCACCGATGAATAACAACATGCTGCCGCCTTCGGCCAGCGGCTTTATGCGCAGCACGGAGACGGTGACGGAACGGCTTACCGATATTCCTGTTGATCTGCGTAAGCTGTGGAATCCGGACGAATGCCCCGCTGATCTTCTGCCTTATCTCGCCTGGGCGCTGTCTGTTGACCGCTGGGATAAGAACTGGTCAGAACAGACTAAACGGCAGGTAATTAAAGCCTCCTGGCTGGTTCACCGTCAGAAGGGCACTATTTCCGCTTTGCGCCGCGTCGTTGAACCTTTCGGCTTTCTGCTGCGCGTGATCGAGTGGTGGCAGAGCGGCGAAGAACCGGGAACCTTCAGGCTTGAAATCGGTATTCAGGAACAGGGGATTACGGAGGAAACCTATCTTGAGCTTGAGCGCCTTATTGACGATGCCAAGCCGAGAAGTCGTCACCTGACTGGCCTGTCCCTTTCGCTTCAGTCGCAGGGGTATATCGAAGTCGGGGCGGGATGTTATATCGGCGATACGCTGACCGTTTACCCCTATTTTCCTGAAACCATATCCGTGGGCGGTGGCGACTACACCGGCGCGGCAGTCCATTTAATTGATACCGTGGAGATCGCAAGTGGCGACTAAATATTTTGCCCTGTTAACCAATATCGGGGCGGCAAAACTGGCAAACGCCACGGCATTGGGTGCGCAGGTTGAGATCACCCAGATGGCCGTAGGCGATGGTAACGGCGCGCTGCCGACACCGAACCCGGCACAGACCGCGCTGACGCATGAGCTGCGCCGTGCGCAACTGAATATGCTGACTATTGACCCGGTTAACACCAATCAGATCATTGCGGAACAGGTCATACCGGAAGATGTGGGCGGATGGTGGATCCGTGAGATCGGCCTGTTTGATAAAGACGGCGATATGATTGCGGTTGCCAACTGTGCAGAGACTTATAAACCACAGTTGCAGGAAGGCAGCGGGCGCGTGCAGGTGATTCGCGTGATCCTGATTGTCAGCAGCACCGAAGCTATAACGCTGAAAATCGATCCGTCCGTGGTACTGGCAACCCGTAAATATGTTGATGATGCCGTTATTGAGGTTAAGGCTTATGTAGATCAGAAATTGGCCGCGCATGTAGCTGCCAGTGATCCCCATACGCAGTATTTGCTTGAGACGGATATTGATACATATATCCCAGTTGGATTCCCACTTCCGTGGCCGCAGGCGACGCCTCCGAGCGGCTGGCTTAAATGTAATGGTGCAACGTTTGATACCGCCAAATATCCGAAACTGGCGAAAGTCTATTCCACCGGGAAATTGCCGGATCTGCGAGGTGAGTTTGTTCGTGGCTGGGATGATGGGCGCGGCACTGACAGCGGGCGCATTTTATTGACGGCTCAGAACGATGCTATTCGCAATATCACGGGAGAGCAGTCGCTTGATGTTCCCTATAACGGTAAGTCAACAGGAGCATTCTATAATAATGGCAAAAATGCCAATGAGGGAATTTATGAGGATGGCTCTTTCATATTAGATGCACCGAGTGTTGGCGGAACAGGTGGCTTGAATCCTTCTCAGGGTGAAAAAATATTTTTTGATGCCTCTCGCATTGTTCCTGTGGCGTCTGAAAACAGGCCGCGCAACGTTGCATTTAACTACATCGTGAGGGCTGCATAATGTCAGAGGCAAAATTAAACAGCAATTTTATTGCGATAGTGGCCGGTGATATTACCGTGTTTAATTACGATGGCGAAACGCGCGAGTATCTTTCCTCATCCGTTGAATACCTGGCCGTTGGGGTTGGAATTCCCGCTAACTCATGCACTGATGCGCCGGGTGAAAGTAAAGAAGATTTCACTATTTGCCGGTCAGCGGATTTTACCGCCTGGGAATACGTAGCTGATCACCGTGGAGAAACGGTATATAGCACTGAAACAGGTGAAGCGGTGATTATTTCCGCCCCCGGTGATTACCCAAATGACACCACTACGCTTGCACCGCCAACGCCTTACGACACATGGAACGGCAGCGAGTGGGTGACGGATACGAAAGCGCAGCACGCAGCGGATGTGGAAGCGGCGGAGCAACAGAAGGCTGCGTTACTTGCAGAGGCACAAACAACGATCAGCCTATGGCAGACCGAACTACAGTTAGGCATTATCAGCGATGAAGACAAAGCCAGCTTGATAGCATGGATGAAATACATCAAAGCTGTGCAGGTTGTTGATACGTCGAAAGCGCCAGACATTACCTGGCCGGATAAGCCAGAATAAGTCTGCATTCCGGCACGCACTGCCAGTTTTAACTGTGCTGGCCATGTGTATCGAGTATGATCATTTTTAACGGTGCTGCAGCACGGTCAGTTATGGCGGTGTGTTACGGAAGATGAAGCGGGCAAATGCCCGCTTTAGTTTTATATGGATACCGTCAGAACAGGCCAGACAGCGTACTGCTGGCGGAGTTGTAGGCGGACGTGGCTTTATCCTTCAAACCTGAAAGCAGGTCGCCAATGGACGACGCTTGCAGGCGTTCGCGTAGGTCTTCATCACAACGCTGAAAGCTGATTGAAAACTCAATTTTTTTCGCCTTCCCGTAGCGGTCAAATTCCGTATGCGTGGCCTGTAGCCCGGTCAGCACATACATACCGTAAATCTGCCCCGCACCGCTGATTAAAGGCCAGGGACGCCCGGTGTATGCCTGTGTTGCCAGAACGGTAAGAGATACGTCGCCGCCCGTAATTTCAGGGTAAAGCACCCCGTCAAGGTTGATCTGCGTCTCCCCCGCGCCGATGTACTGCCATTTTGCCGATCGGTTGATGCGATCATTCTTCACATGGCGCCAGTTCAGCGAGTGGCGAAGTTGCTGGTAAGGCAGCGTCTTCAGTTCAAAAACGAACATCCCGTATATCATCATCATAATGTTGCTTCCCCTTAATCTCTGTCTTTGAAGCTGCCGCGATTGAGCCGCGCAAGGCGGGCCATTTCGGCATTCACTGCGTCGGCGGCAATCCGGCCAATTTCGCGCGCGTCCTGCCGGTCAACGCCGTGAAGATGTACGTGGATTTCTCCCGTAAAGCCACCAGTGGCAACCGGTATATTGCTGGAGCTGCGGCTGACTGGCAGAAGTTCAGCCTGTTTAACGGGAAGCGATGCCGCTACCACTGCGGGGCGTGCGCTTAACCCGTTGTTCCTGACTGTGCTGGCCAGCTGCGATTCCTTCCATTCCCCACGAACGGCCAGCGCACGAGGCAGGTTTTTAAACACGATATCGCCGGGGCCGATCTTCTTCGTGTTGTCGGCTGTCGTTTTGGTGTTGCTGTCGATACTCTGCAACCTGCGCATAGTGCCGTTATCGCCGGTTAGCGGTGATGTGGGTTGCGGTGCGCCAGGCGGAACGTTATTCACCTCAACTTTTTTCGGTGCAACCTTCGCGATATCTCCCTGAAGAAGGGCGACTTTGTCCTGAAGAACAGCCATGCGCTGTGCGTCTTCGATCTTCTTTCTGGCTTTTTCGGCCTCATCAGGCAGAACACCGAGCTTTTCAAGGATCCAGGCTAATGTATCCAGCAGCATTTTTGCGGGAGCCAGGACAAGCTGGAGCGCACCGCCCAGGACATTGCCGAACACCTCACCGGCGCTGGCGCATTTATCCAGTGTTTCTTTGCTGGACTCCATCGGGGAAAGCAGAGATTTGAACCAGTTAAAGACCTGGCTAACAGCGCTGCTTATCGCATCAAAGATAGGGCTAAACTGCGCGAAGGTCTCACATAACGGGGCCAGTCTTTCCATGATGCCGGTAAATACACCCGCAAAAAATGCTTTAAGAGGCTCCCAATAACGCCAGATAAGAACCCCGGCAGCAACAAACGCCGCTACTATCAGGCCAATCGGACTCAACAGCAGTGACAGCGCAGTACCCAGCATAGACACAGCAGTTGTGATAATGCTCCATATGGTCGTAAAACCCGTAAGGCGAAGTGCAAGCATTCCGAGGTTTTTGGTCAGTGCGCCCAGCGCGGCACCAGGCGCAAGAAATACCCCCATAAGTGCGCCACGCATAGCGGGTATGATGGTTGAAACTCCCCGCATTTTCCCTGCTAATGAGCCGAGAACTGGCCCCCATCCGCGCACGCTTGCCATTGCCGGGCCGGAAGCCGTGCCGAGTGTTCGCAGAGCGGCAACCGTTCCGGTTATGCCTCTGCCCCCCGTCAGTAGGGTAAAACCTAGCTGAAGTTTAGCCAGCGGCCCCATCAGCAGGCCGACCGCCAGCGATGTGCCACCAATGGCGGCGGTCAGTGCCAGAACACTACCACCGACAACCAGCAGAGATTGGGTGAGCTTCGGATTTTCCTTCGCCCACTGCGTCATATTCCCCACAACGTCACTCAGTCCCTGAGTCAGGGCGCGGAGCTGATTATCGACGAGATCGTTAATCTGGATGCGGAAGCCTTCCCAGGCGCTGTCCAGATTTTTGAGATCGCCATCAAGGTTATCCGCCATTATTTTGGCGGCCTTCTGCGCCTCACCTTTGGCGTTTTTCAGTGCTTCCAGCAACTTCTGGAGTTCCCCACTCCCGGCTGACATAACCAGTGCCTGCAATGACTTTGACGCCTCTTCACCGGCGATATCTTTAAAGAAAGAGAGCTTGTCGGTATCGCCGTACTTGCTGATCTTTTTATAGAGTTCAGTGAGAACCTCTTCAGCAGGGCGCATTTTCCCCGTGGCGTCAGCAACGTCTACGCCCAGTTCCTTGAGGGCGGTTTTTGCCCTGCCGGTTGGCGCGGCAAGGCGTGAAAACGCGGCCTGTAATCCTGTACCGGCGATACTACCGCGCAGGCCTACGTTCGCCATTACGCCGATCATGGCTGTTGTCTGTTCGACGCTGACGCCAAGACTGGAAAGACCTGTCCCGGCGTACTTCATCGCCTCACCGATATTTTGCAGATCGGTGTTGGTGCGGGTGAACGCCCCCGTTAGTACGTCACTGACGCGATCCATTTCTTTGGGATCGAGACGGAACTGAGACAGAATATTTGAGCTGATATCGGCGCTTTCGCCTAAATCCATACCACCGGCCAGCGCCATATTGAGCACGCCGGGCAGTGCGGCCTGAATGGCCTGCGGAGTGAAACCGGCCATAGCGAGAAACGCCTGCCCGCTGGCGGCGTCAGTCGTGGTGAACTGCGTTTCAGCGCCCAGCTTTTTGGCCTGTTCACGAAGTGCGGAAAAGTCAACGGAGCTTTTGTCTATACGGGTCAGCGCCTGCACGCGGGACATTTCCCGGTCAAACCCAACTGCGGGGGATAAGAAGCGTCCCGCTGCGTAACCGGCAGCAGTGGCCCCGGCAACGGCCATCGTGCCACCGCCGCGAAGTTTACCCGCTGTTTGCTGCATCTGGTCATAGCGCGCCCGTGCCTGTGTGACAGCGGCAAGCTGTCGCCGTTCCCGCTCCAGCGTCTGGTTGTACTGTTCGGTTCGACGTATCGCGCTCTGAATGGTGCGATCGCTGCCGACCAGCGAAACGCCGTGGCTGCGCAGCGCCTGTGAGGCAGCACGCAGCTTAACCATTTCCTGCGTGCGTGCAGAGTTAAGGCGCTCCAGCTTTGCGGCCAGCGCTGCCATATGTGCTTTTTGCTTGTCTGTAAGCTGTGTACCTTCCCGCTGCGCCTGATTCAGCCCTTCAAGCGTCCGGCTGGCTTCGTCAATTTTGCGGGAGGTCTTTTGCACGCTGTCGCGCAGACGGTTGAACGTGCGGGACTGGCTGTCCAGATCTTTAATGCTGGATTGCGTTTTTTTGAGGGATTCTGACAAACCGCCCGCGCTCTGGCGGGCGGCATTGACCGGGCGGGTAAGTTTATCGATCGCGCTGAACGCGACGCGGATATTAAGGCTTTTCACTGTCACTGGCTCCACTTCGGACAGCCGCCCGCTCACGCCAGGCTATGACTTCGCCCAGTTCCATCGTGAAGACTTCAGAGGGCGGCCAGTTGAAAACAACCGCGATATCAGCGACCAGATCGTCGATCAGGTCGAACCGCAGGAGTGTTACTGATTCTCCGTCTCCGCCTCGTTCGATGCTCCAGACCCCGCAGGTGTCAAAAAAGGGACGAGCGCTTCTGACAGGCTGACGAAATCGCGGGTATCCATTTCATTGATTTCGGTCTGTTTGAGGCGCGGTGACGTGACGCGGGTCAGCAGTACCGCCACCGAATCCACATCCATATTCATCACGTTAACCAGCTTCAGCCCGCGTAGGGAGCCAGCCTGTTTGATCTCATCCGTGATCGTTACCTGAGTAATTTTCTCATCGCCGCGAACAACGGGTTTTACCAGCGTAATGGCGTTATCGTTTTTTTTGCTCATTGTTTAATACTCCGGGCGGCACGGCTGTACCGCCACTTATCAGATTAATCAGTTACCCATTCCCAGCGCAGATGTAATGCGGTCAGGGTAGATATTCTTGCCGTCTTTCTTGTAGATGAAGTTCAGCAGGTCAAACTCAAACATCGGCTTGTCGTCGATGGTGAGCCTGTAATAGGTGTTCTTCATCGTGTAGCTGACGGAGGTGTCTTCTCCCTGCTTGCTTTCGCCGCCGTCCATTTCGGTGATGCGGCCGCGCAGTTCGACCTCAACCAGCAGGCTTTCTCCATCGGTGTAATATTCACCGGCGAAGCGGAAGCGGGTTTCGTCGATATCGCCGCAGTAATTCAGCAGTAACGACTGAACCAGACCGCCAACTACCATCGTGGTATCCAGTGCGCCACTGTCCAGACCGAGATCCACCGCAGCGGAGCCAATCATCCCGCCGCCCTGAAAGTCTTCAGTCTTGCGGGTCAGTTTTGGCAGCGTCACGGAAGAGACTTTGCCGATGCAGTTGCTGCCGTTCACAAAGCAGGTGAACAGGCGCAGTTTGTGAGGAACCGCCATTTATGCACCTCCCAGGGAAGAAAACGCCGATTCGAAATACTCGTCCGTGAAGGTCTGGTAGAGCGTCAGATCTTCCATAGGCGGAACCGGTGTGTATTTATAGCGAATGCGTACCTGACCCTGACGGAGACCGGTTGTCGGGTTATCCAGGATATCAAACCAGCATTCAGCACCAATTAGCCGCCCCTGCGTCACCAGCGAATTGAGTTTGCCGCTGATGCCGCTGACCACGTCCTTAACGTTGGCAGGGGTCAGCGGTTCGTCCACTGATTCAAATTGCGCCTCAGCGATACTGTCAGCCAGAATCTGTGCCGTTCGGGTATAAACCTCAAAGATATAATCTTTGGTGTCTGTAACGCGGTTGCCCCAGAACCGGAAACCGTTACGCTTGATGAGCGTCGTGATCTCCTTGTTGTTCAGTTCGTTCGCGTCGCTGTCTTCGGCCTGAAGCGACCAGAAAACATCCTGTGAAATACCCAGCACGTTGCTTACCGACACATTGGAAAGCGATTTGTGCCAGCCCTGATTGTTGTCAATCAGAGCGCGAAGGCCGCAGGCATAGGCCGGGGCAGGGAAGGTTTCGTTTTCTCCTGTCTGCGGGTTGTATGCGATGAAATCAGGCCAGATAAGCATTAGCTCGCGATAGGCGAAGGTCGCACGATATGCGGTGGCTTCAGCCATCGTTTTGCATCCATAGCAACTGGCGTAAACAAACGCGCGCAGGTTTTGTGCAATGACGCACAGCGCGTAGGTCACTTCTTCCGTGTCGTAGCCCGGCACAGCCAGAATGCGCGGACGATAGCCGACCTTCTGCTCGGCAGTCAGAAACGCGTACATGCCGGTATAGCTGCCGTCTTCTGCCGTGCCACCCATGATGAGCTGCGACTGCGTTTTACTGCCTTCCTCTTCCGTGGCTGCTGCCACGCGCACAACGATAACCTTCGGACTGGTCTGGTCAGCGATGGCTTTGAGTGTTTTGTACAGGGAGCCGGTTTTACCCGCCTTACCCAGCACGTTGTTAACCCGCGTCAGCAACACGGGGGTATTCAGGGGAAAGGTTTCCGCGTCGGCATCATCCGCCACGGCAACGACCCCAATGACACTAGATTCAATGTCATTGATGGCCGTCACCAGGTCGGTATTCTCCCGGACGCGTACACCGTGGAAACGTGTCTCTGACATGTTAGCCACCATTACGTTATTGAGTTCGCAGTGATAATCCCTCATGTCTGAACGCTACTCACGCTATTGCGGGTCTGGCCGGACGGCGACAACAAAAACCGATTTGGTCTCTCCCGCGCGCGTGGGATCCTTCGCCGGAAGAAGGGGGAAAGCATGGCACTTACAGACCTGACTAAATCACTTAACGACGCCGGCAGCAGTTATAACGATTCACTGACCGAGGCAGTAAAAAGTCCGGGATTCAGCATTACGATGGGTGGCAAGGTACTGACGCAGCTTGATGATCGGATCATGTCGTTGTCACTGACGGACAATCGGGGTTTTGATGCCGATCAGCTGTCAATATCCATTGATGACAGTGATGGCATGGTTGCACTGCCGCCGCGTGGTGCTGAGCTTGCCGTATCATTTGGCTGGCTGGGTGAACCGCTGATTTACAAGGGGCTGTACACGGTTGACGAGGTTTCCCACGAAGGCCCGGCAGATACCATTGGCGTTACTGCCCGCAGCGCTGATTTTCGTGAAGAATTCAACGTAAAGCGCGAAGTCTCATGGCATGACGTGACCGTTGAGCGCGTTGTGTCGGCAATAGCGCACCGATACGGACTGAAGGCGCAGATCAGTGAAATGCTCATGGATATTGAGATTGATCACGCCGACCAGACGCAGGAAAGCGATATGTCTTTCCTTACCCGCATGGCGGAAATGCTGGGTGCAATTGCCACCGTCAAGAACGGCAGTCTGCTGTTTATTCTGCCGGGTGGTGGTTTGACCGCTGACGGAAAGGCGCTACCTTCTGCCAGCATTGACCGCACCAGTGGCGACCGGCACCGCTTTCGTATTGCCGATCGGGATGCGTATACCGGCGTCAGGGCTTACTGGCTGGATCTCAATTTCGGTAAAAAGAAAAAGGTCAGCGTTAAGCGCCGCAAGTCTGTAAAGCCCAAAAAAGAGAAGAGCAGCAGCCGTGAGGGCGATTACATGGAGGGCGCAGACGGTAACGTCTATGTGCTGCGCAAAACCTACCAGAATGAAGAGGCGGCGAAACGTGCGGCGGCGGCAAAGTGGCAGCAGCTTCAGCGTGGCGCGGCAGAGTTTTCGATCACCCTGGCGAGTGGCCGCGCTGAGCTTTACCCGGAAATGCACGTGACGGTTAGCGGTTTTAAGGATGAAATAGATAATCAGGACTGGATCATTGCGCGTGCTGAGCACGTCATAGACGACAGCGGTTTTACCACCCGGCTGGAGCTGGAAGCAAAAATACCTGACTGGATAGCGGAAACTGAATAAAATGAAATGGAGTTCAACTCCCACAGGGGAGCCATCATTATGTTCAGATGTCCATTCTGCGGCGCTATGGCCCGCACCCGTACCAGCCGTAAAATAACCGATATGACAATCCGTCAATATCACCAGTGTCAGAATCTGGAATGTAGCCGGTCATTCACCACGCTTAACAGTGTGGAAAGGGAAGTAACAAAACGCGCAGGTACAGCGCCGTTACCGCCTGACTTTATCCCCCGCGATGCCTTCCCGGCGTCTCACTATGGAAAGGATCAGCTAAATCTAGCCCTCTAACGCTACGCCAAATGACGGGGCCAAGGAGATGGTCGCCCCACCCTGTGAGCGGTACGCTGGCAGGGTGTTTTCTATTAATTCAATGTCTAATCGAAAAATTAGTAAGATATTATTATAAGGATGAGCTTTTGATTTTTTTTGAAGGATCCATCATATATGTGGTTATAGTATTATCCTGATCTACTTCTACTATCCTAAATCCATGATAATCAGTTCCCCAACTTCCACCAAAGTGACCATCAAATACAAATGGGATATCATTTTTTATTAACACTTCGTCATGGTCATGGTCGTGACCATTGAATACAGCTTTAACATTTTTGTATTCTGATAGTAGAGAAAGGAGTTGATCGCATTCAACGGCAAAGTGAGTTTGCGCTACAGGATTAATATGCATAAATATAAATACATTTTCTTTTGCTTTGTGCTCTCTTAGAGCCTATCCCAATAGGGTTTTGTTCCAGACAATGACACCACAGGCAAAATGCAGCATCGCCTCATAATTCTCGACCTTCTTCTCCCAACGAGTCAGGACACGGCGGTAGCGATTCATCCAACTGTGTGTTCTCTCTACAACCCAGCGGTGAGCCTTAAAATCCGTGTATTTGATGGCCTCTGACTCATCCTTTCGTGACTGGATATGAGGTTCATAGCGACGACTTTTCAGATACGATTCCAGCCATTCCGCTTCATACCCTTTGTCCATGCACAACCGGAGCCTCTTGCCCGGTCTGCCCGTCTGGAGGGCATCGAGCGTATCCGTAACCAACTTTATGTCGTGCGTATTTGCTCCGGCAACAACCAGTGCAAGCGGTAGCCCGTTCCCGTCAGTCATCAGACTGCGCTTTACGCCCTGTTTCCCCCGGTCTGTAGGGTTCCTGCCTGTTTTTTTGAGCCTGCCAGCGGTGATTTGGTTATACAACCATCCATCGACAGCCACGACCAGTCAATAGAGTCCAACTGTTCGCAAGCAAGCAACCCATTTTGCCAGAAGCGTTCAAATACTCCAGCATCTCGCCACTCCTGAAATCGGCGATGAGCAGAGCTTGACGAGCATATACCGGTGGCATTCAGCGCATTCCATTGGCAGCCCGTCCTGAGTACGAAGAAAATGGCGTTCATTGCAGCGCGATTATCAACCCGCTTGCGGTGCGTACCCAGCGGGTGTTGAGTTTTATGCTCCGGGATGAGTGGAGCCATTTTCTCCCAGAGTCCATCACTGATCTGCCACTTGTTGCCCGCCACGCTTCGCCCTCAGAAATTATCATATTTTATTATCTGACAATTCCTTTTGGGATAGGTTCTTAGTTTGTTAGTTAGCCAAGAGAGATCGGGACAAAGATACGTGCCAGCTAAATCTGACGTAGACATGATTAAAAAGGCATTTCTATCAATCGTGAAATCAAAGTCCATAGGATAGCCCCATATATTCACCCATTCTTCTGGAGTGGCGGGGTCATGATTTCCTTTACTTACAAAATATTTCATTGAAAGCAAATCTAACTGTTTTTTTGCGGGTTGAAAGTATTTTTTATCATCATGCACAATATCGCCATTAATGACGCAAAAATCGACGTTATTGTTTTTGCTAAATTCATTAACCGCGCTAACAAAAACGCTGTAGTTTTTCTTATAATCAGTGATTTTTTCACCATAATGACCATCTGACGCGATAGCAAATCGAAGTTTTTTATCGCTGTTAGCTTTGTTAGCGCCACCAAAGAAATCGCAACCAGATAAAGCAACTCCTGCTGATAGAATTAAAAAATCACGCCTATTCATATTGTTAGCCACCTCATTAGCAAAAATTGCGGATATTGTAGCAAACATAAGCGTTTTTGTTACGTTTTCAGCCAAAAGCAATGAAGCCAAACCTATGACGTTTGGCTTCATTATGTCGAAGTGTAGTCAAGATGTAGACGAAGATTAGAATAAATCCTTTTATTCCATTGTGTTACTGGCTGGATTCCTTCACCATCCCTGTCTTCCCCCTCATGATGAGGGGGTTTTTTTTGTCCTGAATTTGTCACATCACGGCGCTTAAACATTCCGCTATACTACGCAGATCTGAAGTCAGGAGTGTTTATGAATCAATCTTATGGCCGATTGGTCAGCCGCGCGGCAATTGCGGCAACGGTGATGGCCTCACTGTTACTGGTGATTAAAATTTTTGCATGGTGGCTGACCGGCTCTGTGAGTATTCTGGCTGCGCTGGTGGACTCGCTGGTGGATATCGCCGCTTCGCTGACTAACCTGCTGGTGGTGCGCTATTCGCTGCAGCCGGCCGATGAAGAGCACACATTTGGTCACGGCAAAGCGGAATCGCTGGCAGCGCTGGCGCAAAGTATGTTTATTTCCGGTTCAGCGTTGTTCCTGTTCCTGACCGGTATTGAGCATCTGGCGCGGCCGACACCCATGAGCCAGCCTGGTATTGGCGTGATTGTGACGGTGATTGCGCTCATTAGCACCCTGATTCTGGTCACGTTTCAGCGCTGGGTGGTGCGAAGAACGCAAAGTCAGGCCGTGCGGGCAGATATGCTCCACTATCAGTCTGATGTTATGATGAACGGCGCCATTCTGATTGCGCTTGGCCTTTCCTGGTACGGCTGGCATCGTGCCGATGCGCTGTTTGCATTAGGAATTGGCATCTATATTCTATATAGCGCGTTGCGCATGGGGTATGAAGCGGTTCAGTCGCTGCTGGATCGCGCGTTGCCCGATGAGGAACGTCAGGAAATTATCGACATCGTGACCGCCTGGCCTGGCGTGAGCGGTGCTCACGATCTCCGTACGCGGCAGTCAGGGCCGACCCGCTTTATTCAAATCCATCTGGAAATGGAAGATAACCTGCCGCTGGTTCAGGCGCATTATGTTGCTGACCAGGTGGAGCAGGCGATTTTGCAGCGTTTTCCCGGTTCCGACGTGATTATTCACCAGGACCCATGCTCTGTCGTGCCACAGGGCAGCAGCATTTGAACTTTCGTAGTGGTTGTACAAAGTGTGAGCTAAATCGGCATTATTTGTATAAATAACCGCCGGTTAGCCTGACCTGAATCAATTCAGCAAGAAGCGCTTGATATACTATCTCTAGATAGCGTCGTTCTCTCCCCCCTACATCGGGAGCGCTTCGGGCAGAAGAATTAATTATTAGCATTCCTAAGTTCAGAGGTAGTCATGATTAAGAAAATCGGTGTGTTGACAAGTGGCGGTGATGCGCCAGGCATGAACGCCGCCATTCGCGGCGTTGTGCGCGCAGCGTTGACGGAAGGCCTGGAAGTGATGGGCGTCTACGACGGTTACCTGGGCCTGTATGAAGATCGTATGGTTCCGCTTGACCGTTACAGCGTGTCCGACATGATCAACCGCGGTGGCACCTTCCTGGGCTCCGCACGTTTCCCGGAATTCCGCGACGAAAACGTCCGTAACGTGGCTATTGAAAACCTGAAAAACCGCGGTATTGATGCGCTGGTTGTGATCGGCGGCGACGGCTCCTACATGGGCGCCATGCGTCTGACCGAAATGGGCTTCCCGTGCATCGGTCTGCCGGGCACCATCGATAACGACATCAAAGGCACCGACTACACCATCGGCTTCTTCACCGCGCTGAGCACCGTGGTAGAAGCGATTGACCGCCTGCGCGACACCTCTTCTTCTCACCAGCGTATTTCCGTGGTTGAAGTCATGGGCCGCTACTGCGGCGATCTGACCCTGGCGGCAGCGATTGCTGGCGGCTGTGAGTTTATCGTCGTGCCGGAAATCGAATTTAAGCGTGACGATCTGGTCGCGGAAATCAAAGCGGGCATCGCGAAAGGTAAAAAACACGCGATCGTGGCTATTACCGAGCACATGTGCGACGTTGACGAGCTGGCCCACTTTATCGAAGCGGAAACCGGCCGTGAAACCCGCGCCACCGTACTGGGCCACATTCAGCGCGGCGGTTCCCCGGTGCCTTACGATCGCATCCTGGCGTCCCGTATGGGCGCGTACGCGATTGAACTGCTGCAGCAGGGCTACGGCGGCCGCTGCGTCGGTATTCAGAACGAAAAACTGGTTCACCACGACATCATCGACGCGATTGAAAACATGAAGCGTCCGTTCAAAGGTGACTGGCTGGAATGCGCTAAACAGCTGTACTAAAAGAACGTTAAAGCAAAATGGGCGCTTCCGGCGCCCATTTTGCTATCTGCCGGAGAGGACTTCTTATGCCAGCTCCCTACCGCCATGAGATCATTGCGGCCGATAACGGCACGCTCGCCCGCTTTATCTTTCACGCCGAAAACGCCTCTCACGTTGCGCCTCACTGGCACAAGTCGCTGGAGATCAGCTACACCCTGCGTGGCTCAATCTCCGGATTCACGATTAACGGTAAAACCTATGCCACCGCCCCGGGGCAAATTCTGGTGGTTAATCCCAGTGAGGTTCATGGGGTGGTATCGCGGTCGCCGGAGGTGACTGAAGCGCTGACGGTGATCTTTCCTTATCAACAGTTGCTCAATACGATTCCCGAGCTGGACACGTTGAGCTTCAACGCGCACAGCCCGCTCAATTTTAGCCGCCAACAGCACAAGGCTTACAGAAAGCTACAGCAGCTGCTTAAACAGGCGGCGATGCTGACTCGCCGATGCGCCCCCGATTGTGGCGATACTTTGCTGTTGAACGCGCTGGCGTATCAAATTCTGTACTGGCTGCGGCGGGCCTTTGCGCACAATAAAAATAAGTATCTGTACCAGAACGCGAATCCCAGCGAGAAGATGATTCGAATAACCGAGTGGCTTGATAGCCACTTCCATGAGCGCGTTTCCATGGCCGATGTGGCGAGCCGCTTTTATCTCTCCGAAAGCTGGCTGGCGCACCGCTTTCGGCAAAACGTCGGGCGCACTTTCCATGAATACCTGGTATCACTGCGGCTCAATGCTGCCATGACGCTGCTGTTTGATAGCGATCTACAGGTACAGACCATCGCTGAGCGCTGCGGTTTTCCTAACTTCAAATCCTTTGTCTACTACTTCAAGCAGGCGCACGGCATGACGCCGCTACAGTATCGAAAATCGCGCCGTTGAACGTTTTGTGAACGTGATTCGAAAAATAGGATTTGACCATTTTTTCGTCAAAAAATCACCTGTTGCCGAAAAAATGGTCGTCCTATCCTGCTGCCTGTTCACGTTAAACCGAGGCAAAGGCTTATGGGGCAGGAAAAACGCAGTCTCTTTAAAATATCGCTGCTGTCGATCTCGATTATCAATATGTCTGGCCCGGCGGTTGCGGCGGCAATCCCGCTGATGCTGGCCGCCTTTCCGCAGCAGTCTCTGGCCGATATCGAGCTGACGGTTTCCGTAACCAATTTCGGTATTCTGCTGCTGGTTGTTCTTGCGCCTTTTTTTGTCCGCCTGCTTGGCGATAAGAAAACGGTCATGACGGGGCTGATACTGGCGCTGGTTGCCGGCTGCGTACCGGTATTTAGCGGCAGCTATGAGATGATTTTATTTTCGCGGTTTATGCTGGGCTGCGGTATCGGACTGTTTAACTCGCTCTCTTATAGCCTGATTTGCCAGCATTTTGACGGCGATGAGCGCGCTACGCTGCTCGGCTATCAGAACGCCGTCTCCGCCATCGGCAGCGCGCTGATGACGCTGCTGATAAGCCAGCTAATCGCGCACGGCTGGCACAGCGTGTTCCTGATTTACTTCCTGACTCTGCTGCCCATCATTCTTTTTGGCCTCAATGTTCCGTCGACCCGTCGTGCGGCCACTCACGCGGCCGCACGGGGGCAACACTGGCGTATCGACTGGCGTGTACCGGGCTATGCGCTGTATCTGTTCTACATTTTTGCCGGCTATATGATTCTGATCTTCAAGCTGGCGACGGTGGTGACGGCCGTCGGCTATAGCGATGCCGCCGGAGCGAGCCTGCTGCTCACGCTGTCGACGCTGATCGCTTTCCCCGGCGGCATTCTGTTTGGTCGGGTCAGTAAAATGCTGGGGCACGCTATTTTACCGCTCTCTTTGTTGATCATCGGCGCGTCGCTGGTGCTGCTGGCGTGTTCAACCAGCCTGGCTGCCACGGCGCTGAGCGTGCTGGCGGCAGGCTTTGTTTTCGCCTTTGTGATTCCTTATTTCTTTAGCTGCGCGGCGGCGGTCAGCGCGCCGGATCTGCAAACCGTTACGTCGTCGATTCTGCTGATTGGCATTAACTTTGGCGTTTTTTTACACCCGTGGGTTATCCGCATGATTCAACTGGTGGGCGGACGCAGCGATATCTTTTTCCCGATAACGGCCTACGGCGTGCTGTTTATCGCCAGCGCCGTGGTGCACAGCGGCTATTTGCTGGGACGCCGAATGATAACAGGAGCGAAAAACGATGAATGATTATGTGCAGTATGCGGCGCTGGCCGGGGCGCTCGATCCACAGGCGAGGGACGAACTACAGGCAATGGCGCAGGGGGCAGGCCACGAAGCGCCGGACCTGCTGACGCTACGGGATGCCATGGGCTGGCCTGCGCAGGATATCCATACTCGCCGGATGACCATCCGCAACCAGATTATTGACGGCCACGTTAACGTGCGTATTTATCGCTGCGACGAAGATAACGCGCCAACGCCTGCCGTGTTGTTTCTGCACGGCGGCGGTTTCTTCGGCGGATCGTTGGACAACGTGGAGTTCCCCTGCCGGGCGCTGGCCGATCTCGGTGCGCTGACGGTGGTTTCCGTCGATTACGCGCTGGCCCCGGAGCGGCCTTATCCTGCGGCGCTGCTGGATTGCTACGCCGCGTTGCGCTGGCTTTATCTTCACGCCGACGAGTATGGCGTGGACAAACAGCGCATTGTCGTCGCGGGGGATTCTGCTGGCGGCAACCTGAGCTTGGCCACCGCGCTGCTGGACGTCACGTTAGGCACTCGCTATCTGTCTCGAGTGGTGGGCTACTATCCTGCGACGACGCTTGTCCCCGACGATGATCTGATCGACACCGCTCGTTACCCGGTGACGACGGAAAAAGCGCTGATCGATGGCTATCTCAACGGGTTCTACGATTCGATGGGGCTGGTGGCGCAGTGGTATGCGGGCGAAACAGATTGCCGTAATCCGTTCATCTCTCCGCTTTATACCACGCCGTCGCTGCTGGCGGCGCTGCCGCCGATGTTGCTTTGCTGCGGCGAGTTTGACCCGCTGCGGCTACAGGTGGACGCGTTTGCCGACAAAGCGTGCCGCGCGGGCGTCGAGGTGACATCCGTACGCTACTGCGGAATGGTTCACGCGTTCATGGATAAAGTGGGGGTGCTGGCGCAGACCGAGACGCTGCTGAGGGATACGGTGGCGTTTATACGCGGTGAGCCGTTGGTACTACGCTAGGGCAAAAAAATCGGGGAAGCGTAGGCTTCCCCGATCGTATCGAACTTATTCAATATCCAGCGCATCTTCCGACAGAATAATACCGGTATTGTCAGCATACAGATGATCGCCGGAGAAGAAGGTTACCCCGCCGAAATTAACGCGTACGTCGCTTTCGCCGATGCCTTCACCCGCCGCGCCAACCGGAATGGCTGCAATGGCCTGGATGCCGATGTCCAGCTCTTCCAGATCGTCAACCTGGCGCACCGCGCCGTAGACCACAATGCCTTCCCACTCGTTTTGCGTGGCCAGACGGGCAAGGTCGGCGTCGATCAGCGCGCGACGGACTGAACCGCCGCCGTCGACCAGCAGAATGCGGCCACGGCCGTTCTGTTCGAGCAGATCGTACAGCAACCCGTTATCCTCGAAACATTTTACGGTGATGATTTGCCCACCGAACGACAACCGTCCGCCAAAGTTAGAGAACAGGGGTTCTACTACGTTGACATCTTCCTGGTAGATGTCGCAAAGCTCGGAAGTATCGTATTTCATAGGATTAACGCTCAGTTGCTGCGAGTGATTTTAGTATATCGCGCTCTATGCATTGTTGGCAAAATCATCAATTGTTAATTGATATTTGTCAGTTAAGCCAGCGTCTTGCTGAGCACAATACCGATAACGAACAGCAGGTTAGTCAGCAGCGCGCCTTTGACCGTCCGCTCAAGCATCGGCGGCATTGCCTGCGGTGAGCGTTCGCGCAGCACGTAGCGGGCCTGCTTCACCAGCAGCGGGGTGCTGAGAATAAACAGCCAGCCCCACGGGCTGTGCAGCGACAGCAGGTTAAACAGCGCCAGGCAAACCAGCGTCCCCATCAGCAGACAAACGTGGTAGCGGCGGGCGTTAACCGGCCCTAAGCGCACCGCCAGGGTGTTTTTGCCGTTTTCACGGTCGCTGTCGATATCGCGCAGGTTGTTGATATTGAGCACTGCTGTCGCCAGCAGGCCGCAGGCGGTGGCCGGCAGGATAATCGCGCTGCTCAGGCTATGCGTTTGTAAATACCAGCTGCCAATCACGCTCAGCCAGCCGAAGAAGATCAGCACTGAAACGTCGCCGAGGCCAATGTAGCCGTACGGACGCGTGCCGACGGTGTAGGTGATGGCGGCGATAATCGCCAGCAGACCCAGCACGAGGAAGCCAATGAAATCGCCGGGAGTCTGCGACGCACTAAACAGCAGGGCAAGGCCGGAAACGCAGATCAGGCCGACGGTGACGATCAACGCGCGCTTCATCTGCGCCTGGGTAATCACCCCTTTTTGCATCCCGCGCAGTGGCCCGATGCGGTCCGGCTTGTCGCTGCCTTTGACCGCATCGCCGTAGTCGTTGGCGAGGTTAGAAAGAATTTGCAGCAGGCTGGCGGTAATCAGCGCCAGTACGGCGACGATGGCGTCAAAGTGGCCCTGCCACCAGGCGAGTGCGGTACCGACGATAATCGCCGCGCAGGCCAGCGGTAAGGTTTTAGGGCGCAGGCTTTCCAGCCAGGCCTGGGTGCGGCTCACAGGTGTATTTGTCATTAGTAATCAGCCAATAAAAATGGGGCTTTTCAGCCCCATCAATTAAAGATGAAAATGCAGTGACCGCGATTATAGGATAAAACGGCTCAGATCTTCATCTGCGACTAATGCATCCAGATGTTTGCTCACGTATTCCGCATCAATTGTGATGCTCTGGCCGTTGAGGTCGCTGGCGTCATAGGAGATATCTTCCATCAGACGCTCCAGAACGGTATGCAGACGACGCGCACCGATGTTTTCGGTGGTTTCGTTCACCTGCCACGCCGCTTCGGCAATGCGTTTGATACCGGATTCGGTGAACTCGATATTCACGCCTTCGGTTGCCATCAGCGCTTTGTACTGTACGGTAACCGACGCGTTTGGTTCGGTCAGGATACGTTCGAAGTCGCTGGTGGTCAGCGCCTGCAGCTCAACGCGAATCGGCAGACGGCCCTGCAGCTCCGGAATCAGATCGGACGGCTTCGCCACCTGGAATGCACCGGAAGCAATAAACAGAATGTGGTCGGTTTTGACCATACCGTGTTTGGTGGAGACGGTGCAGCCTTCGACCAGCGGCAGCAGATCGCGCTGTACGCCTTCGCGAGATACGTCCGGGCCGGATGATTCGCCGCGCTTACAGATTTTATCGATCTCATCGATAAACACGATACCGTGCTGCTCAACCGCATCAATCGCGTCTTGCTTCAGCTCTTCTGGATTCACCAGCTTCGCCGCTTCTTCTTCAATCAGGAGCTTCATCGCATCTTTGATTTTCAGCTTACGCGGTTTCTGCTTCTGGCCGCCCAGGTTCTGGAACATAGACTGCAGCTGGCTGGTCATCTCTTCCATGCCCGGAGGCGCCATGATTTCTACGCCCATCGGCGCGGCGGCGAGATCGATTTCAATCTCTTTGTCGTCCAGCTGGCCTTCGCGCAGCTTTTTACGGAACGCCTGGCGTGCGGCAGAAGGTTCAGACGGCTGTTCAGCCTGGCCCCAGTTGTTTTTGGCCGGTGGGATCAGCGCGTCGAGAATGCGCTCTTCGGCCATTTCTTCGGCACGGTAGCGGTTTTTCTCGATGGACTGAACGCGCACCATCTTGATCGCTGAGTCGGTCAGATCGCGGATGATGGAGTCCACTTCTTTACCGACATAGCCCACTTCGGTGAACTTGGTCGCTTCAACTTTGATGAACGGCGCGTTGGCGAGCTTCGCCAGGCGACGGGCAATTTCGGTTTTACCAACGCCGGTCGGGCCGATCATCAGAATGTTTTTCGGCGTAACTTCGTGGCGCAGCTCTTCATCAAGCTGCATACGGCGCCAGCGGTTACGTAAGGCGATAGCCACGGAACGCTTTGCTGCGTCCTGGCCGATGATGTGTTTGTCCAGTTCGCTGACAATTTCGCGTGGGGTCATTTCAGACATGGGAGATCCTTACGCCTTAGACGGTAATTCTTCAATGGTATGGAAATGGTTGGTGTAAATGCAGATATCGCCTGCAATATCCAACGCTTTTTCAGCAATTTCACGGGCGCCAAGCTCGGTATTTTCCAGCAGCGCACGGGCCGCGGCCTGGGCGTACGGGCCGCCAGAGCCGATAGCAATCAGGTCATTTTCTGGCTGCACGACGTCACCGTTGCCGGTGATGATGAGAGAGGCGGTTTCGTCCGCGACCGCCAGCAGGGCTTCCAGCTTGCGCAGCATCCGGTCGGTACGCCAGTCTTTCGCCAGCTCAACGGCGGCTTTGACCAGATGGCCCTGGTGCATTTCCAGTTTACGTTCAAACAGTTCAAACAGCGTGAAGGCGTCCGCAGTGCCGCCTGCAAAGCCAGCGATCACTTTGTCGTTGTACAGACGGCGAACTTTTTTCACGTTGCCTTTCATGACGGTATTGCCCAGCGTGGCCTGGCCATCACCGGCGATTACGACGTGGCCGTTACGGCGAACACTTACTATTGTTGTCACGAGCAGACCCCTTCTTACAAATACGGATGTAGGGGCCCCGTACCGCGTACGGGGCAGAATGTAAGTATAAATGGGGGGGTTTTTAGGGGTTTCAACCCCCGGTAGCGAGCCTAATGCAGTTTCCGTGACCGGCCATCTTCAGACGGGCGATGGTGCTGTCGGCGTTATCCTTACCTTTGACCGGCCCGATGACCACGCGATTCCAGCCGTTGTTGGTGGTGATCTTCGAGTCAAATCCTTCAAACGCTAGCTGGGCACGGACGGTTTCCGCCTGTTCCGCGCCTTTAAACGAACCGCACTGGACCATCCAGCGACGTTCGTCTTTTTTCTCGCTCGCTTTTGGCGGCGTGGTGTCATGCGTCACCGGCGCGGCGGCCTGCGTTTTAGGCTGTGATGTCGTATGCGCTGGCGTTTGCAGCAGATCCTGATACGGCGAGTTGGATGCGACCGCTTTTGGCTGCTGCGTTTGCGTTTGACGCGGCTGCTGCACCGGCTGCGTCGCGCGAGTTTGCGTCTGCGGCGCCTGGACCGGCTGCGTTTGCGTCCACTGTTGCTGTTGTTGCTGCTGAACCTGCTGCTGAGCAAGGCGCTGACGCTGTAGCGTTTGCTGGCGTTGGGCTGGCGTTTGCTCGTTCCACGGTACTTCGGTCAGCTGCGTTGGCTGTTGGCGCATATCCGCCTGCATCTGGGCCAGCAGCTGGCGCTGTTCGTCGGTCAGCTGATTAGGGTTAATCACTTCCCCGCCCGCGGACGGTTCCGTTGGCGCACGCACGCCTGGCTGGCGGCTTTCCAGCTCTTTGATATAGCGCCAGCGCTCTTCCGGCTTCGGCGGCAGGCCGTTACCGGTCATCTGGCGGCTTTGCAGAGATTCCGAGTCTTCTTTTTTATGGTGCGTGATGAAGTACAAACCGCCGATAAAAGCGACCACTACCGCAGCAGCAATCGCCACCATGGCAGGAGAGACTGCCGGAAAGTTACTCTGCTTTTTCCGTGTATTCCGTGAAGCGCTGTTCTTGCGCCGCGAAGGTGCCTGCTGGCCGCGGCGTACATAGTCTCGTTGTGCCACTATCGTTTCGCTGTCTTTTTCCGTTAGTTAGCCCGACATGTTACTTAAGCGGCGGGGCTTTGACCAGACAAGCAAGTCCTAAAGGACCCCGCTTTACATCATATTTTACTTGTACTGCCGCGAACGATCAGTTCACAGTCAAGAAGACGCGAACCGCTATCAACAAACTGCCCGCTCAGCTGGTTTAACAGCAGCAGCATGGCTTCTCGGCCGATATCAAAGCGCGGCTGAGAGACGGTGGTTAACGGCGGATCGCAGAACTCGGCCAGCGAGATGTTATCGAAGCCGATGATGGACAGATCGTCGGGTATTTTAAGGCCCCGGCGTTTAGCAAACGAGAGCGCGCCCAGCGCCATAATGTCGCTGTGGCAGAACACTGCGGTCGGTGGCTGCGGCAGCGCCAGCAGCTGTTCCAGCGCGCTGGCACCCGCTTCATAGGTAAAGTTGCCGCGGGCAATGTAGTGGGGATCGACGGTAATACCGCAGCGGCGCAGCGCCTGAACGTAGCCCTGAAGACGGTAGTGGCACAGCGGCATTTCTTCCGGCCCGGCGATGCAGCCAATGCGCTGATGACCCAGCTCGTGCAGATAGTTAACGGCGTTAAAGGCGGCAGTGAGGTTGTCGATGTGTACGGTCGGCAGGCCCAGTTCTGGCGCAAATTCGTTGGCCATGACCATCGGCGGCAGGTTGCGCTGCTCTTCGATGCTGGCATCGAACGGCAGACGCGAGCCGAGCAGCAGCATGCCGTCAATCTGCTTGGTGATGATTAAATCGATGAAGGTTTTTTCCTGCTGATTCTGATGAGCACAGTCGCCAATCAGCACCAGATACCCCTGCGCCGCTGCGGTGACCTCGATCCCGCGGATCACTTCGCTAAAGAAGGGATCGCAAATATCCGGGACAATCACCAGGATGGTGCGTGACTCGTTGCGCTTCATGTTACGCCCCTGCATTTGCGGGAGATACCCCACCTCCAGCGCCGCCTGCTCGACGCGATTACGCGTTGCCTGCGAGACCTTCTCTGGGTTCATCAATGCACGGGATACGGTTGCCGTAGAGACATTCGCCTGCAGGGCAACATCTTTCATGGTTGCGGCAACAACCGGTTTTTTAGCCTTCACCTGATTCTCTCCTCACTCACTGGCGCAGGCACGTCCTTTGTGACCTGACATCTGACACACTTTTATCAGATAGTTAGGGAGATCTGTTACAGAATTTTCATCAAAAGTGTGATGATTGTTTGATTCCACGATCCCGCTCGCAACTCTGAATTAACCTTCTATCGGGTCAACGTCGAGAACCCACTTCACTTTGCGGGATTCCGGGAGCGTATTGATGAGCGCCAGCGTACCGGTGACGATATGCTGCAAACGCACGCGCGACGGATGCTGAAGCAGGATTTGCCAGCGATAGCGGCCGCCGCGCTTGGGCGCCAGCGACGGAACCGGGCCCAGCACCCATAGCTTGTCGTCCGCCAGCGGGCTGGCCTGAATCAGATTACGCAGCTGCTGTAGGAAAATGGGGGCCTGCTGGTTGTTATGGTCTTCCGCGCGGATCAGGACATGGCTGGTATACGGCGGCAGTTGCATGGTCTGGCGTTCGGCCAGCGCCTGTTCGGCAAAGGCGTTATAGCCTTTATAGAGCAGCGTTTGCAGCAGTGGGTGATCCGGATGGTGGGTTTGCAGCACCACCTCTCCCTGTTTACCCGCGCGTCCGGCGCGGCCGGAGACCTGGGTATACAGCTGAGCAAAGCGTTCCGCAGAGCGGAAGTCGGCAGAGAAAAGCGCGCCGTCGACGTCCAGCAGGGCAACCAGCGTCACGTCCGGGAAATGGTGGCCCTTTGCCAGCATCTGCGTGCCGATCAGAATACGTGCGCCGCCGCGATGCACTTCCGCCAGGTGCTGCTCCAGCGCGCCTTTGCGGCTGGTGGTGTCGCGGTCAATGCGCGACAGCGGGACGCCGGGGAACATAGGCGCCAGAGCCTGTTCAAGCTGTTCCGTTCCCAGCCCCACGGGCACCAGGTGCGTTGAACCACAGGAAGGGCACTGGCGCGGAATGGGCCGCTGGCTGTCGCAGTGGTGGCAGCGCAGGTGATGCTGTGCCTGGTGCAGCGTATAGTAGCTATCGCAGCGCGGGCACTCGGCAATCCAGCCGCAGTCGTGGCACAGCAGCGTCGGGGCAAAGCCTCGGCGGTTAAGAAATAAAATGACCTGATTATCGGCCTGCAAATGCTGGCGCATACGGTTAATCAGCGCGGGCGAAAGCCCGGCCTGAAGGTGCTGGCCTTTCAGATCGAGCACGTGCTGCGTTGCCGGGCGCGCGTTACCCGCGCGGCGGGTTAAGCGCAGCAGGCGATATTTGTGCTGGCGGACGTTGAGCAGCGTTTCTAATGCGGGGGTTGCCGAGCCAAGGATGATAGGAATTTGTTCGCTGTGCGCGCGCCACACGGCCAGATCGCGGGCATGGTATCGCCAGCCTTCCTGTTGTTTGTAGGAACTGTCGTGTTCTTCATCAATGACAATCACGCCGAGGTTTTTAAACGGCGTAAACAGCGATGAGCGAGTGCCAATGACGATAGCCGCTTCGCCGCTTCTGGCCTTCAGCCAGGCGGCGAGACGTTCGCTATCGTTAAGCGCTGAATGCAGCACTTCTACCGGGGCGTTAAAGCGTTCGCGAAAGCGCGCAATGGTCTGCGGCGTCAGGCCGATTTCCGGCACCATCACCAGCGCCTGCTTGCCTTTGGCGAGCACGTTTTCGAGCACGCTGAGATAGACTTCCGTTTTGCCTGAGCCGGTCACCCCTTCCAGCAGCCATGCTGAAAATTCGTCAGACGCGCTGTGGATTGCGCCCACGGCGGTCGCCTGTTCGGTATTCAAACGCAGGCGCTCACCCGGCACCGAGTAGGTTGCGCGCCAGTCGACCGTTTCCGGCGCCAGGCTACCCAGCTCGCACAGGCCTTTGGTGCGCAGCGCCTGCATGGCGCTTTCATTAAATTCCAGCTCCGCTACCTGATGACGCCATATTTTCCCCTGACGTAGTGCGGCCAGCGCCTGCTGCTGTTTCGGCGATCGCTTCAGGCTATTGATGTCGACCGCCTGCCCCTGTTCGGTGGCAAACCAGAACCACTGCGGCGTGGCGCTGGCGGGTTTCCCCTGGCGTAGCATAATCGGCAGGGCGTGGAACAGGACGTCGCCAATCGGATGATGGTAGTACTCCGCTGCCCACAGCAGCAGACGCCAGACGGAGTGGGAGAATACCGGTTCGCCGTCCAGCACGTCGAGCACCGCTTTGAGCTCATCGCGCGGCAGCTCGCTGCTTTCGTTGACGGAGACCACGATGCCGACGCGCTCCTGTTTGCCGAACGGCACGCGTACGCGGCAGCCCGCTTTGGCGCTGAGGGAATCAGGCAGCAGGTAGTCGAACGTACGGGGCAGCGGAACAGGCAGGGCGACGTGGGCAACGGGCATAATTTCTTCCTGACTTGAAATCTGGCGAGACAGTATACACATTGTGGTAAGGGAGCGCGGATCAGTTTGCATCTGCTGGTCAAATTCTGTATGATTCGCCGCCTTTGATGCATTTTGGCATCAGGAAACTTACTATCAACATCGCGTGGTGTCTGGCGTTAGGGCTGGAAGAGCGACGCGGCCTTAACCGAGGTTTTCCCATGAAAAAAGATATTCACCCGAAATACGAAGAAGTTACTGCTACCTGTTCTTGCGGTAACGTGATGAAAATCCGCTCTACCGTCGGTCACGATCTGAACCTAGACGTGTGCGGTAAATGCCACCCGTTCTATACTGGCAAGCAGCGTGATGTTGCTACCGGTGGCCGTGTTGACCGCTTCAACAAGCGTTTCAGCATCCCAGGCAGCAAGTAAGTTGCCAAGCGAAAAAAGCGCCTTAGGGCGCTTTTTTTGTGCCTCGCGATCGCCCGGCGTGACAGTTATTCTTCCTCGATTTTAAATCAAAACCGTGAATAGATATTTTAAAGAATAAGGTAAATCAATACCGCATTCGATATTCATCCCTCGAAAAATATTCGTGGCCTGATGAAATATATTTTTAATATGATAAATCGTATCTAATATAGGTGCGGGTAATTGTTTTTGTTGGTGATCTTCATCTTATTTACTCTGTCTTTTTTGCCATTTTTAAATTTCTGATGGCAATAATAAAAAGGTGTTTCTATCAATTACAAAATAAACTCTCAGCGTAACAGGATGGAATACGAAACAGCCTTTTATACTCCACTTTAATTAGTAGGGATTATGGGACTGATTGCTGATATTTTTAAGAGTAATTATTATGAAAACAAAATACGCCTTCTTACTTCTGCCTTTATTATGTGGCGCGGCCCATGCGGGATATGTCGACTATCGTCATGAATACTACGATGATGGTCGTAACTACGACCGTGTGTACATGTCGAATCGCTTTGCTACCGGCTTTGGTGTCGCGGTAGAAGCGGTGTCGCGCTCTGATGATAAAGAATCAAATCATGCGCTGAACAATATGGAATCGAACAGCGCTGAATATACAGCAAGCTATCAGTTCGAGTGGCAAGGCTTTATCTGGCAGCCGGGTATCGCTGTGGAGATGGGTGATGATATGGCGATTTATAAGCCGTATATTCGCGTACAGTATAATATTAACGATAACTGGTGGACCGCATTCCGCTATCGTACCGAATATGCTCGTCGCAATGGTGATGGCCGTGACGATCGCACCGTTTATCGCCCGGAAGCCTGGCTGGGGTATAATATAAACAACTGGATGTTCGAACTTAACGGGATTTATAAGGTGGCCGACAGCGAGAATCTCTATAATAACGGTAAAGACGATTACGAATACAACTTCCGCGTAGCGTACAATATTAATTCGTGGATCCCATTCTTCGAGGTGGGTAACGTCTCTTCTGGTTATAACACCACCACCACTGACGATCGCCAGACGCGCTATCGTATAGGTCTGGGTTATAACTTCTGACCCTCTGCGGATGACGTAGGGATGATGTTATTTTGTGCTAAAAATTTTGTGATCTAAATCACATAAAAGTTGCGATGTCATCGAAAGACGCTTACTATTTGTCCATCAAATGACCGCAATAACTTTATGGGTAAAGGTGTGATTATGCTGACTGCAATGAAAAACGTGTTTGTATCTTACCTGATCTCTCTGTCTGAGCTTCATCCTGAAGTCACCCGCTTCTAAGACGCAAAAAAATGCTAAAAAACCGCCTTCAAGGCGGTTTTTTATATCGATGCACCGTGGATCCACGGGCTGTCGACGTGCACCGTATTCCGATGTGTATCACCATTAATGATGTGTAGCGCGCTGAGCCGCCCAATCTCATAGTGCGGCAGCTGCACCGTTGACAGCGGCGGCAGGAACAGGTCGCCAATACCGACCATATTGTCATAGCCCAGCACCGCGACATCCTCAGGTATCCGCAGCCCTTGCGCCAGCAGCGTTTGATAAACCATAAAGGCGATACGATCGTTACCGCAGATAACCGAATCAAATCGTGGTTGGCCCGCATCGATATTTTCCAGCACTTTTGCTGGCATATCACGATAGTGTGCGTCGCCATATTCCATGTAGTAATGGGTCAGCGTGGCGGGGTCGATCCCTGCTTCCTGACAGGCGCGTTCCAGGCCGCGTCGGCGGCGAACCGTTGCAAGGTGGTTCTCAGGCAAATGCAGACACAGCGGGCGTCTGTAGCCTGCTGCGAGCAGCCCCTGTACGGCAACGTACTGCCCTTGTTCATCGTCAGGGATAAAGCTGGCCACCGGATGGTGCAGGCTTTCACAGTTTGCCAGCACGCAGGGGAGCGTGAGCAGTTTGGCGGGCACCGGTACCTGGCGTAGACCCATCGTGGTATAGATGATACCGCCAGGGCGATGCGACAGCAGCAGGTCAACAATGGCGTCCGGGCTATCGTCGGAAAACATATTCACCACAAAGCTGTTCCAACCGTGTGCGCGGGCGGTTTCCTCAATCGACAGCGTAATTTCTACCGAAAAGGGCGTGGTCACGGTATCGAGCGCCAGCACGCCGATGGTTTTCGGCGTATCGTGCGCGCCGCGAATTTTTTTCGCTGAGAGATCGGGTACGTAGTTGGTTTGCGCAATGGCCGCCTGAACGCGAGCCAACGTCTCAGGTTTGAGCCGCTCCGGGGAGTTCAGGGCCCGCGAAACGGTCATCAGCGAGACGTTTGCCAGTTTTGCCACATCCTTTAACGATGCCATTTTTTTACTCCACTCATGCGTCGTGCCATACGCTATATCACTAACCTACTGATGTAAAAGGGTTGCGCGCTATTTTAGTGAACGCCGCTCTTTTCCCGCGGCGGTAAATATTTGATCACGATCCTATTTTCATTATGTTAACGTTAACTTTTGTGATTAACATCGAATATCGTCACAAAACGACATGAGGAATGTTTTTTGTTAACGTTACCATCACGGCGTTAATCCACGATGAGATTGCCACGATGAAAGAACATCACTCACGCAGCTACCTGTTACTGAGCGCCTTACTGTTTTTCTTTTTTGTTACCTGGTCCTCTTCTGGCTCATTACTCTCTATCTGGCTCCATCAGGAAGTGGGACTACAAGCCGGAGACACAGGGATTATTTACGCCGTGCTGTCGGTTTCAGCGCTGTTTGCACAAGTTTGTTACGGCTTTATCCAGGATAAGCTGGGTCTGCGAAAGCATCTGCTCTGGTACATCACCGCGCTGCTGATTTTGTCCGGTCCGGCGTATCTGCTGTTTGGTTACTTGCTGAAAATAAATATTTTTGCCGGCAGTATTTTTGGCGGTATCTACATTGGGCTGACTTTTAACGGCGGGATAGGCGTGCTGGAATCCTACACCGAGCGCGTGGCGCGCCAGACGCATTTTGAGTTTGGTAAAGCGCGCATGTGGGGTTCGCTGGGCTGGGCGGTAGCTACGTTTTTCGCCGGGCTGCTGTTTAACATCAACCCGCAGCTGAACTTTGCGGTGGCGAGCTGCTCGGGGCTGATTTTTTTCTTTCTGCTGGTACGTTTGTCGGTTCCTACCGACGCACAATCGACGGCGGCCGAAGGAGCGGAAGGTAAAGTGAAGCTGGAAGATGCGCTGCGCCTGCTTTCACTGCCGCGCTTTTGGGCACTGGTGTTTTTTGTGGTCGGCACCTGCATTTACAGCGTCTATGACCAGCAGTTTCCTGTCTATTTTTCCTCGCAGTTCCCGACGTTGAAGGAAGGCAACGCCATGTATGGCTACCTGAATTCGTTCCAGGTCTTTCTGGAGGCCGCAGGCATGTTCTGCGCGCCGTGGCTGGTAAACCGTATTGGCGCTAAAAATGGGTTAATTTTTGCCGGAATGGTAATGGCGCTGCGTATGGTGGCCTCCGGTCTGGTTGAGGGGCCACTGCTTATCTCTCTCACTAAATTACTGCATGGCGTGGAGCTGCCGGTACTGCTGGTCTCCATCTTCAAATACAACAGCGCCCATTTCGACAAGCGCCTTTCCTCAACGCTTTATCTGGTGGGATTCGCCTGCACCAGCTCGATTATCGCCAGCGTGCTGTCGCCTCTTGCTGGCTATAGCTATGAAAAATATGGCTTTGCCGAATCCTATCTGTTTATGGGAGCCCTGGTGTTCTGCACCACCTTTATCTCCATTTTCCTGTTACGCGCCAGCAAACCGGCTTCCGAACCGCTGCTGACACAATCTTCTGCTGTCTGAATTAAGAGTGAAGAATATGACATTTTCAATTGCCCTTGCTGAACAAGCACTTCAGAAACGCAGCGCGACGCTAAACCCTCGCTGGTATCCGCGCTATCACCTGGCGGCGCGCGCCGGATGGATAAACGACCCTAACGGGCTGGTGTGGTTTGACGGTTGGTATCACGCGTTTTATCAGTACCACCCTTACTCGAACCAGTGGGGACCCATGCACTGGGGCCACGCCCGGAGTAAAGACTTAGTGCACTGGGAACATCTGCCGGTGGCGTTAGCGCCAGAGGGACCTGAAGATAAAGACGGCTGTTTCTCCGGTTCGGCGGTGGTGGATGGCGATACGCTGGCGCTGATTTACACCGGGCATAAATTTCATGGCGACCCGAGCAGCGACGATAATCTCTACCAGGTACAGTGCCTGGCAACCAGTCGCGACGGCATTCATTTCGAGCGCCAGGGGCAGGTGGTTGATACGCCAGAGGGCCTGCATCATTTCCGCGATCCGAAGGTCTGGCGTGAGGGTGAGTACTGGTACATGGTCGTCGGCGCACGTGTGGGTGATGTTGGCCAGGTACGTTTATTCCGTTCGCCCGATCTGCATCAGTGGCAGGAAGAAGGCGTGCTTGCACAGGCCAACGCGGGCATGGGCTATATGTGGGAATGCCCTGACTTCTTCACCCTCAACGGCAAGCGCGTGCTGATGTTTTCACCGCAGGGGCTGGCGGCGGAAGGCTACCGCAACCGTAACGTGTTCCAGAGCGGCTATTTAATCGGCGACTGGCTGCCGGGGCAGACTTTTGCCGCCGACGGGGAATTTATCGAGCTGGATCACGGCCATGACTTTTACGCGCCGCAAAGTTTTCTCACGCCGGATGGTCGCCGTATCGTCATTGGCTGGCTGGATATGTGGGAATCGCCGATGCCAGAGCAACAGGACGGCTGGGCCGGCATGCTCTCGCTACCGCGCGAAATTTATCTCGGTACGGATCATCGTTTGCGGATGGTGCCAGCCGAAGAGGTCGCGGCGCTGCGCGGCAGTTATTATCCACTGCTGGCGCAGCAGCTTAAAAACCAAACGTCGCCGATTGTGGATGATGCGCAGGCCGTTGAGCTGGAACTGTCGTGGGAATTAAACGGTGCGACGGCGGAGCGTTACGGTATTACCCTCGGTGAAGGGCTGCTGCTGTACGTTGATACCCAGGCGCAGCGTCTGGTGCTTGAACGCCGTTATCCGCAGTATGCGTTAGAGGGGGTGCGCAGCGTGGCGTTACCGGTGGCCGCATTATTGAAACTGCGGGTGTTTATCGATCGCTCATCAATTGAAGTCTTCGTCAATGACGGCGAAGCTTGTCTGAGCAGCCGAATTTACCCGCAAGAGGGGGAACGCCAGCTGTCGCTGTTTGCCGGTAACGGTAGCGCCATGCTCAGTAACGGTGGCTATTGGCCGTTGGATCAATAAACAGAGGAGAGCACGCTATGACTATCTGGACGCTGGGCGATGCGGTGGCGGATCTCCTGCCGATCTCAGAGACCCGTTACGAGGTGTGCCCCGGCGGCGCGCCGTTGAACGTCGCGGCAGGCGCGGCTCGTCTGGGCTGCCGCAGCGGTTTTATTGGCCGCGTGGGTGACGATCCGTTCGGGCATCTGATGTACAAGACGCTGCAGCAATACGGCGTGATCACATCGGCAATGGAACAGGACAGCCAGCACCGCACGAGCACGGTGGTGGTTTCCCTGGGGAAGGGCGGTGAACGGGACTTTACGTTTCTGGTGAATCCATCCGCCGATCAGTTTTTATCGACACAAGCGCTGCCCGCGCTGGGGGCCGATATTCTGCATTTCTGTTCACTGGCGCTGGTGGCACCAACGTGTCGGCAGACCTTAAGCGAGGCGGTAGCGCAGATTCAACATCATCAGGGGTTGGTGAGTTTTGACGTTAACCTGCGGGCGCAAATGTGGCCCCATCCCCAACAGATGCTGGAAACGGTGCACGGTTCGGCCTGTCAGGCAGACATCCTTAAGCTTTCCGAGGAAGAGTGGTACTGGTTAACGCAAACGCAGGACTTCAGTCAGGCGATCGCCGCGCTGGCGTCTTACCCCGCCGCGTTAAAGATAGTGACCTACGGTGCACAAGGCGCGATGGTGCTGTGGCAAGGGCAGGTGATTCATTTCTGCGGCTATCGGGTCGAGAGTATCGACACCACCGGGGCGGGGGATGCGTTTATGGCAGGGTTACTCAGCCATATTGCGCGGCACGGGATGCCGGGTGATATCGTACAGCTACAGCAGGCCGTTGCCCAGGCTAGCGCCTGTGGCGCACTGGCGACAACGCAGAAGGGCGCGCTGTCGGCGGTTCCTGACGGCGAAACGGTGGCGCAGTTTATTGCCGCCCGGCCGCTGCCGGAGTTTGAGGTGAAATAGCGCCCGCTGAAAATAAAAAAGCCGGGAAACGTTGGCGTTTCCCGGCTTTTTTATCGAATCAATACTCCCACGTCTCCGGGTCGATCCCCAGCTCACGCATAATTTCTTTCGCCGCTTCCGGAATTTCATCGCTGCGCTCTTTTCGCAGGTCTTCATCGTTAGGTAACGGTTGACCGGTAAAAGCATGCAGGAACGCTTCACACAGCAGTTCGCTGTTGGTGGCGTGACGCAGGTTATTCACCTGACGACGCGTGCGTTCATCGGTGAGGATCTTCAACACCTTCAGAGGAATGGAAACCGTAATTTTTTTTACTTGCTCACTCTTCTTACCGTGCTCAGCGTATGGGCTGATATATTCGCCGCTCCATTCAGCCATGAGATACCTTTAATCCTCTAGTCATTAGTTAACAGGCCGATACACGGCCATGATCGCGCGTAGTGTACCGTAGAGACCTTGCTCTGACACGAACTTAGCCTTCGCAGATGTGCGCTAATGCATATAATTTTAACGGCTATTTGCCGATAGCTCAATCTATACGCAAAGAGGTTTAGATGTCTAGATGTATTGACGGCTATTGCAACAATGTTTACTCTGGGGGCTGACTTTTCACAGACCTTGCCAGGAACGAATCCTCATGACCCGTAAACAGGCCACCATCGCAGTGCGTAGCGGATTAAATGACGACGAGCAGTATGGTTGTGTTGTCCCGCCGATTCATCTTTCCAGTACCTATAACTTTACCGGTTTTAACGAGCCGCGTGCGCATGACTATTCCCGTCGCGGTAATCCAACGCGTGACGTCGTGCAGCGGGCGCTGGCGGAGCTGGAAGGCGGCGCGGGCGCGGTCCTGACCAATACGGGCATGTCGGCGATTCACCTCGTCACGACCGTTTTCCTGAAGCCAGGCGATCTGCTGGTGGCACCTCATGACTGCTACGGCGGCAGCTATCGTTTGTTCGACAGTCTGGCAAAGCGCGGCTGCTATCGCGTGCTGTTTGTCGATCAGGGTAATGATGAGGCGTTAAAAGCGGCGCTGGCAGAAAAACCGAAGCTGGTGCTGGTCGAAAGCCCAAGCAACCCGCTGCTGCGGGTGGTCGATATTGCGAAAATCTGCCAGCTGGCGCGTGAGGCCGGCGCGGTAAGCGTCGT
This sequence comes from Klebsiella sp. WP3-W18-ESBL-02, assembly GCF_014168815.1. Lineage (NCBI taxonomy): Bacteria > Pseudomonadati > Pseudomonadota > Gammaproteobacteria > Enterobacterales > Enterobacteriaceae > Klebsiella > Klebsiella sp. WP3-W18-ESBL-02. The sequence continues at coordinate 4,995,590 of NZ_AP021972.1, read as the reverse complement.
GGATAACACCTTCCTCAGCCCGGCGCTGCAAAACCCGCTGGCGCTGGGTGCGGATCTGGTGCTGCACTCCTGCACCAAGTACCTCAATGGCCACTCTGACGTGGTGGCTGGCGTGGTGATTGCGAAAGATCCTGACACCGTCACAGAACTGGCATGGTGGGCAAATAATATCGGCGTCACCGGCGGCGCGTTCGACAGCTATCTGCTGCTGCGCGGCTTACGCACCCTTTCTCCACGTATGGAAGTGGCACAGCGTAACGCCAATGCGATTGTTGATTTCCTCAAACGCCAACCGCTGGTCAAAAAGCTGTATCATCCTTCTCTGCCGGAAAACCAGGGCCATGAGATTGCCGCGCGCCAGCAGAAAGGCTTTGGCGCGATGCTGAGCTTTGAGCTCGACGGCGACGAACAAACGCTGCGCCGCTTCCTGAGCGGGCTGTCGCTGTTCACTCTGGCGGAATCGCTGGGCGGGGTAGAGAGCCTGATCTCTCATGCGGCCACCATGACCCACGCGGGCATGGCGCCAGAAGCGCGTGCCGCCGCGGGCATTTCTGAGACGCTATTGCGTATCTCAACCGGTATTGAAGATAGCGAAGACTTAATTGCCGATCTGGAAAATGGATTCCGGGTCGCAGCCGAGGGGTAAACATGAGTGTGATTGCGCAGGCAGGGGCGAACGAACGTCAGCTGCATAAATTTGGTGGGAGTAGTCTGGCGGATGTGAAGTGTTACCTGCGCGTGGCCGGCATTATGGCGGAGTACTCTCAGCCTGGCGATATGATGGTGGTGTCGGCCGCCGGTAGCACCACCAACCAGTTGATTAGCTGGCTGAAACTCAGTCAGACCGATCGCCTCTCTGCGCATCAGGTTCAGCAGACGCTGCGCCGCTATCAGTCGGATCTGATTAGCGGCCTGCTGCCTGCCGAGATTGCCGATGGCATGATTGCCGACTTTATCCACGACCTGGAGCGTCTGGCCGGGCTACTGGATAACGGCGTGAATGACGCTGTCTATGCGGAAGTGGTCGGTCACGGTGAAGTGTGGTCGGCACGCCTGATGGCGGAAGTGCTCAAGCTGCAAGGTCTGGATGCCGCATGGCTGGACGCCCGCGCCTTTCTGCGTGCGGAGCGCAGCGCGCAGCCGCAGGTGGATGAGGGTCTATCGTACCCGTTGCTGCAACAGCTGATGGCGCAGCATCCGGGTAAACGTCTGGTGGTGACCGGCTTTATCAGCCGCAACAATGCCGGTGAAACCGTGCTGCTGGGGCGTAACGGCTCCGACTATTCCGCAACCCAGATTGGCGCGCTGGCGGGAGTTTCCCGCGTGACCATCTGGAGCGACGTGGCGGGCGTGTATAGCGCCGACCCGCGCAAAGTTAAAGATGCCTGTCTGCTGCCGTTGCTGCGTCTGGATGAAGCCAGCGAACTGGCGCGCCTGGCGGCCCCGGTACTGCACGCGCGTACCTTACAGCCGGTTTCAGGCAGCGATATCGACCTGCAGCTTCGCTGTAGCTACACGCCAGATAAAGGCTCAACGCGCATCGAACGCGTGCTTGCCTCCGGTACCGGCGCGCGAATCGTGACCAGCCATGATGACGTCTGCCTGATTGAATTCCGCGTCCCGGCTGGCCAGGATTTCAAACTGGTACATAAAGAGATCGACCAAATCCTCAAACGTGCGCAGATTCGTCCGCTGGCGGTGGGCGTACACGCGGATCACCGTCTGCTCCAGTTCTGCTACACCTCAGAAGTTGTTGATAGCGCGCTAAAAATTCTTGATGAAGCCGGTTTACCTGGCGAGCTGCGGCTGCGTCAGGGGCTGGCGCTGGTGGCGATGGTAGGCGCGGGCGTCACCCGTAACCCGCTGCATTGCCACCGTTTCTGGCAGCAGCTGAAAGGCCAGCCGGTTGAGTTTACCTGGCAGTCGGAAGAGGGCATTAGCCTGGTAGCCGTGCTGCGCGCGGGCCCAACTGAAAGCCTGATTCAGGGCCTGCACCAATCGATTTTCCGCGCCGAGAAGCGTATCGGCCTGGTGCTGTTTGGTAAAGGCAACATCGGCTCTCGCTGGCTGGAGCTGTTTGCGCGTGAGCAAAGCACGCTTTCTGCCCGTACCGGTTTTGAATTTGTGCTGGCCGGGGTGGTGGATAGCCGCCGCAGCCTGCTGAGCTACGAAGGGCTGGACGCCAGTCGCGCGCTGGCTTTCTTTGAAGACGAAGCGGTTGAACAGGATGAAGAATCGTTGTTCCTGTGGATGCGTGCGCACCCGTATGACGATCTGGTGGTGCTTGACGTGACCGCAAGCGAGCAGCTGGCCGATCAGTATCTGGATTTTGCCAGCCACGGTTTCCACGTGATCAGCGCCAACAAACTGGCCGGGGCCAGCAGCAGTGACAAATACCGCCAGATTCACGACGCGTTTGAAAAAACCGGCCGCCACTGGCTGTATAACGCCACCGTCGGCGCGGGGCTACCGGTTAACCATACCGTGCGCGACCTGATTGAAAGCGGCGACAGCATCCTGGCCATCAGCGGTATTTTCTCCGGCACGCTGTCCTGGTTGTTCCTGCAGTTCGACGGCAGCGTACCGTTTACCGACCTGGTGGATCAGGCCTGGCAGCAGGGGCTGACTGAACCCGATCCCCGTGTCGACCTTTCCGGTAAAGACGTGATGCGTAAGCTGGTTATCCTGGCGCGCGAAGCGGGCTATGACATCGAGCCGGATCAGGTTCGCGTGGAGTCGCTGGTTCCGGCGCACTGTGAAGAAGGCTCCATCGATCACTTCTTTGAAAATGGCGATGAGCTGAACGAGCAGATGCTCCAGCGCCTGGAAGCCGCTCAGGAAATGGGGCTGGTGTTGCGCTACGTGGCGCGTTTTGACGCCAATGGCAAAGCGCGCGTCGGCGTCGAAGCGGTGCGTCAGGAGCATCCGCTGGCGTCGCTGCTACCGTGCGATAACGTCTTCGCGATTGAGAGCCGTTGGTACCGCGATAACCCGCTGGTGATCCGTGGGCCAGGCGCCGGTCGCGATGTGACCGCCGGGGCGATTCAGTCGGATATCAACCGACTGGCGCAACTGCTGTAGTTGTGTTGCCGGATGGCATGTTGCCATCCGGCCATTGATTGCGGCTAATGAGGGTGTTGTATCTCACCGTCAGCGCCTTTATCGTCTGAAATACGGAGTGGGCAGAGTAGCGCCCGCTTTGCTGAAATTCCGTTTGCCGCTGGAGCCAGGCGATAAAAGTATGGCTTGCTGCCAGCGTGATTGCCGCCCCTTGTTCGGCCTGCCCCTCTGTTAACAGGCATACCATTTTACGCGTGCTGCCCTGCTGCCAAATCTGCCACTGATTTTGCCACCATCCCTGATTGGTTTTACCGAGTAACTGCCAGGGCATGATGCATTCACTATCACGCATACTTTCATCAATGAACCAAAGCGAGGCTTGATGCGCGCGGAACTGCTCTGCCCATGCGGTAATCACCGCGCCTCGCAGAAAACATTCATGGGCGACAACGTGCGTTTTGACCCCCGGCCAGAGATGGCTCAGTACCCGGAAATGCCCATGTGCGGCAATGACCGGGCGCAGAATAGCGCCGCTGGCGTTACGTTTGAGCCGCGCGCTGCCGTACTGAATTTCGTCAAATTGACTGCGGCGTAAAAACTGACTTTCTCGCTGACTCACACGCTGAACAATATCGTCATGAACCACCGCTGCTTCATCGACGCCACGCCAGCGATAAAGTAATGATGCGCCAGCCGCATGCGGCGTGAAATTGCTGGAAATATGCAGAACATTGCCGCGAAATGTATCAACGCTGAGCAGCAGATAAAGTTTTTGCGTCGCGCTGGCTCCCTGAAAAGGAACGATGAGGGGGACAGTGGCGATGTGTTCTGGTGAAGGGATTGCAGCGATCGGCGGCTGCCTGGGCGTCCAGACTTTTTTGCAGCTTCGACACTGCACGCGCTGAGAACCCTGGGGATTATGTCCATAACGGATCGTGTCACGATGGTAACAATTCGGGCAAAAAAGACCGTTGTCGGCAGCGAAATCCGTTAAATATGCTGATAACCAACGGTGGACGTGTTCATCGTTAAACAACGGCGGGTAACTCCCACACGCCCGGCAGTGCAGCGCGGCATAGCCCAACCGATAGTCTGGCCAGCTGTAGTCTGGCGAGTTTGCTAACCCCAGATTTTTGCAGCCAAAAGATTTGCAGCAATTGATGATGAACAGCGGCGTCATCGTGTTACCAACGATTTTTAAAGGTCGTTGATTTTGCCCTACACACCTTAACGATAGATGTGAGTTTTCTCACATATAAAAACCTTTCAGAACGTAAGGTAGCAATTCTTTATATGACTGAAAGGGGTTGATTATGAAGTTAAAAATGCTGGCAGTTGGCGTTTTGATATCGCTGCCATTATGGGCATCGGCAAAGGATGTCACTATTATCTATACCAACGATCTCCATGCCCACGTTGAACCCTATAAAGTCCCATGGATTGCGAATGGTACCCGTGATATTGGCGGCTGGGCCAATATCACGACGATGGTGAAGCAGGAAAAAGCCAACAATAAGGCAACGTGGTTTTTGGATGCCGGGGACTATTTTACCGGGCCGTATATCAGCAGCCTGACCAAGGGCAAAGCGATTATCGATATCATGAACACCATGAATTTCGATGCCGTTACCATGGGCAACCATGAGTTCGATCATGGCTGGGACAACACGCTGCTGCAGCTGAGCCAGGCAACATTCCCGATTGTGCAGGGCAATATCTTCTATCAAAACAGCAGCAAAATGTTCTGGGATAAGCCGTACACCATTATTGAAAAAGAGGGTGTAAAAATCGGCGTGATTGGCCTGCACGGCGTGTTTGCCTTTGATGATACGGTTTCTGCTGCGACGCGTGTTGGCATCGAAGCGCGCGATGAAGTGAAGTGGCTGCAGCGCTACATTGACGAGCTAAAGGGTAAGGTCGATCTCACCGTGGCGCTGATCCATGAAGGCACGCCAGCGCGTCAGTCCAGCCTGGGGGGAACCGATGTACGTCGTGCGCTGGATAAAGACATCCAGACGGCAAGCCAGGTGAAGGGGTTAGATATCCTGATCACCGGTCATGCGCATGTCGGTACGCCGGAACCGATTAAAGTCGGTAATACCCTGATTCTTTCTACCGACAGCGGCGGCATTGATGTGGGTAAACTGGTGCTGGATTATCAGCAGAAACCGCATCAATTTACGGTGAAGAACTTCGAACTGAAAACCATTTATGCCGATGAGTGGCAGCCCGACCCGCAGACGAAACAGGTTATTGATGGCTGGAACAAAAAGCTGGATGAAGTTGTGCAGCAGGTGGTGGCTAACTCGCCGGTTGAGTTAACGCGCGCTTATGGCGAATCTTCCTCACTGGGGAACCTGGCGGCAGATGCGCTGCTGGCGGCTGCGGGGAAAGAGACGCAATTGGCGCTGACGAACTCCGGCGGCATCCGCAATGAAATCCCGGCAGGCTCCATCACCATGGGGGCGGTCATTAGTACTTTCCCGTTCCCGAATGAGCTTGCAACAATGGACCTCAGCGGTAAGCAACTGCGCAGTTTGATGGAGCACGGTGCTGGTTTAAGCAACGGCGTTCTGCAAACGTCCAAAGGCCTGGCGATGCAGTACGACAGCAGCAAACCAGTGGGCCAGCGGGTCACAGCATTGACGCTGAACGGTAAGCCAATTGAAGACGCTGCGGTTTATCACATCGCGACCAATAGCTTCCTGGCCGATGGCGGTGATGGTTTTAGCGCATTTACCGAAGGGAAAGCGCGTAATACATCCGGCGGGTATTACGTGTCTAATGCTGTGGTGGATTATTTCAAAGCGGGAAACACGCTGACGGATGAGCAGTTGAAAGGCATGCGTGTGCAAGATGTGAAGAAATAAACGAGAGCAGGCCAGCGGAACATCGCTGGCCTCAGATTGCTGACAAACCCGCTCGCTGTGCCGGATGGCGTCGCAAGCGACATCCTGGGATGTCGATATCAATCAGTCACGCAATCCACGTAGGCCCGATAAGCGTAGCGCCATCGGGGATTTCGGACTTCGTCATTATTTGTCCTGGTGAGAGGTAAACACCTCTTTCGCCGCAAAAAGCCCGTTCAGCGCCGCCGGGAAACCGGCATAAACTGCCATCTGCATAATCACCTCAACAATTTCTTCCTGCGTTAAGCCAACGTGCAGCGCGGCGGCGATGTGTACTTTGAGCTGTGGCGCGGCGTTACCCATGGCGGTCAGTGCGGCGACGGTGGCAATTTCCCGGCTGCGTAGGTCCAGACCCGGACGCGCGTAAATATCACCGAACGGGAATTCAAGCAGATAGCGGGCGAAGTCCGGGGCGATATCCTTCAGGCTCTCGACAACGGCGTTGCCCCCTTTCCCATCAACCTGTTGCAGCATTTTCTGGCCGGTAATAAAACGTTCTGATTGCATGACTCTTCCCTCATAGGTGCGGTGTATGTCGAGAGAATAGGCGGCGTAGAGTGATGTGGATAATACCGATTTCGTGATACCTTTTGGGTATGACTACATCGCCGCTCCACTCTCTGGATATTCGCCTGCTGCGCTACTTTGCCGTGGTGGCGGAAGAGAACAACATGCGCCGTGCGGCGGACAGGCTGTATATGTCGCAGCCGCCGCTGAGCCGCCACATTCGCCAGCTTGAAGAACGGCTGGGGGTGGTGCTTTTTGTGCGTCATACCAAAGGGTTGACGCTCACGGATGAAGGATTGCGGGTGCTGGAGATTATTCGCCCGCTGTTGGCGCAGCAGGACAGGACTTACGCCGCCCTGAGCGGGCTGGTTCAAACGGCAACATCATCGTTGCGGCTCGGGCTGACAACTGCGTTTGAGCCGGATTTTTTTACGTCGCTGGAAGTGCTGCTTGCGACGCGGGTCGAGACGCTGAATATTGTGCGCCACGGTTCGCCGGAGCTGGTGCGCCAGCTCCGGCGGGGGAAAATAGATGCCGCGCTGGTGGCGCTGCCGCTGGAAACGTCAGAGCTAAGCACGATCCCACTTGCCCGCGAGGAGCCGCTGATTGCGGCCCTGCCTGCGCAGTGGCCGGAGTCGGCGCAGGCATCATTGACGCTGCCTGCGATCGCTCATCGGCCGCTGTTCTGGTTTAAGCGTGAACGTAACCCTGCCTTCTTTGACTTTACGCGCGCTATTTTTCGTCGTGCAGGCTATGCGCCAACCTGTATTGAAGAACCGCTGGAGCACGATGTACTGCTGGCGCGCATTGCCCGCGGCGAAGGGCTGAGTCTGTTTCCCGCCTCGTTTGCCGCTATTCAGCGCCAGGGCGTGGTGTTCAGGCCCCTCGAAGAAGCGGCGCTCTGTTTACAGTGCGGGCTGGTCATGCTGCCGGAAAACGCCGCGCGGCTCGGTTGGTTGATCGACGTGATTCAGGCTGATTCGCGAGTGACCAACTGACCCGACAGCGTAATGACCTGGTTTTGTAAGGCGGGCTCTTTCAGCTTGCGGATCATCAGCGTCGCCGCCTGGCGACCGGTCTCTTCGCTGGCGGAAGAGACGTAGGTAAACGCCGGTGACGTGAGGTTGATGTGCAGCATATCTTCAAAGCCAATGAGCGCAACCTGCTGGGTTAAGAAGACATCTTTCCCCACGGTGCGCCCCACTTTATGAATCCCATCAATACAGCCAATCATCGCGTCCGGAGAATGGCACAGCAGCGCGGTGATGGCGTTGTTATTTTCCAGCAGTTGGCGGGTTGCAACGCTTGCCGCGTGCGTGTCGTCGCCGCAGGCGGGGGTAAACTCATCGCGATTGGCAATGCCCAGGCGGGTGAGGGTGCTGCGAAAGCCCACCAGGCGCTGCTGGCGAATCAGGTCATGTTCCTGGCCGCCAAGGTAGGCAATGTAGCGGTGGCCGCGCTCCAGCAGATAGCGGGTGGCCAGGCTGGCTGCCTGCTGGTTATCGCGCAGCACGCGGTTGCATTCGGCGTTGATCGGCGACTGCGACACCACGACCAGCGGCAGCGGACACTGGCGGATTTGCGCGGGTAGCGTATCGCGGCGCACGTCGGACGCCAGATAGATGACCCCGGCGACGCCCTGCTGCTTAAACGACAACAGGCAGCGTTCCAGGTGCTCGTGTTCGTTCAGCGGCTGGCCGAGAAACACCATATAGCCCTGTGCTTCCAGCTCTTGCACAATGCTGGCCATCACTTTGATGGAGAAGCTGTCGCTGAAGTCACGAAGAATAAGACCAATCAGATTAGAGGTGTTAGAGCGGAGATTAGCGGCGGCCACGTTGTGAACGTAGCCCAGCTCATGAATAGCAGCCTGCACTTTTTCGATGGTCGCATCGGAGATTTTTCCTTTCTGACGAAGCACCAGCGACACGGTAGAAACCGAGACGCCCGCGCGTTTCGCGACATCAATTATGCTGACCTTCTTCAAAAAACGCTCCCTGAACCGTGGTGAATATCCGCAGAAAACAAGGAGGTGCCCATCAGGGATGGGAACCTCCAACCGGCGACATCTTATGATTATTTGCCAATCATCGTCGACATGGTTTGCGCGATAAATTGCGCTCTGGCGCCAAAAATCACCTGAATGCCGTTATCGCCGACGAAAACAACGCCACGTGCGCCGATATTGTTCAGGCCATCTTTATCAACCGGCGCTTTATCCGACACTTCCAGACGCAGGCGCGTGATACAGGAGCCTACGGAAGCGATGTTTTGTTCGCCGCCCAGCAGGCCGATAATCTCCGTGGCCAGATCTTCATCGCTTTTATCGCTGGCGCTGACCGTGGTTTCGGTACGGCCCGGCGTTTTGACATCAAAACGGCGGATGACGAAGCGGAAGGTGAAGTAATAGATCAGCCCCATCGGCACGCCGACAATAATGGCGTTGAGGAAGTTGGTCTGATAGCCGTTAAATGACGGCAGGATGCCAAACGAGATGTAGTCGATAAGCCCGGCTGAGAAGGACTTAGCGATGTGTGCGTGCAGCAGGTACATCACCATATAGGAGAGACCGGCCATGATGGCGTTGAAGACGTAGAGAATCGGCGCCACGAAGATAAAGGTGAACTCAACCGGTTCGGTGATCCCGGTCAGGAAGCAGGTCAGCGCGGCCGAGAACAGGATACCGGCGGCGATTTTTTTATTCTTCGTGTGGGCTTCATGGTACATCGCCAGACAAGCCGCCGGCAGTGCGAACAGCATCAGCGGGAACTCGCCCTGCATAAACTTACCGGCATTCTGGTAGGTGTCGCTGCTGAAGGATTTCACGCCTTCTTCCAGCATTTTGAACCAGATAGTTTGATCGCCGTGAATCACCTGGCCTGCGTGGGTGGTGTAATCGCCGAAGGAGTACCAGAACGACGGATACCAGATATGGTGCAGGCCCAGCGGAATCAGCGCGCGTTCAACCAGACCGAAGATAAAGGTCGATACCGCCTGGTTATCGCCATTGATGATCACCGACAGTGCGTCGATACCCGCCTGAATGTGCTGCCAGATGTATGGCAGAACCAGCCCGAGCACAAACGACAGCAGCGCGGTAGCGATGGCGACGAAGCGTTTACCGGAGAAGAAGCCGAGGAATTCCGGCAACTGCATCTTGTGGAAACGGTTATAGCACCAGGCCGCGAGGATGCCGCAAATCAGGCCGCCAAAGACGCCCATTTGCAGAGTCGGAATACCGACCACCATCGCATATTTCCCGCCTTGCCCCGCCATCTCCGGCGTGATACCCAGCACGGTGCTGATGGTGATATTGGTGACGAAGACAGAAACGGCGGCAGACAGCGCCGCGATGCCGGACTCGGATGCCAGACCGACGGCGGAGCCGATGGCGAACAGCATCGGCAGGTTGTCGAAAATAATCCCGCCTGCGTTCATCATCAGCGGCAGGTGGAATTTATCCCCGAACGCCAGCAGCAGACCGGCCGCAGGCAGCAGCGAGATGGGCAGCATCAGCGCGCGGCCAATCATCGACAGTTTAGAAAGCGATTTAACGACACTCGATATCAGACTCATACTGATTTCCCCCGGATAGACGCCTCTTCGTGCGTGCTTTTAATAACCCTGTTTATGTTAGGTATAACGTTATAGTAGAACGTTCTACTTATCGTGAAACAAGCCATTAACGTCTGCAATAGAATTTTTGTTCAGGATGATGATGTGTGGAAAATATGCGAAGTGGCTCGCAATTTTAATTCTGTATAAAAAGTGTGGTTATCGTGATTGAAGCGATACGACGGGCGACGCGTCGCGATGGTTTCCACCTGGAAATGCGGTATTGCTAGTGCTTTATCTTCCCCGGATTCGGAAGATGAACTTTTTTCATCTTTACTGAGTATTACTCACTTTTTACGCCGATCTTTCTATTGACGCCCGTCGTCTTTTGCGGCATTTTTACATCCAGACGTCTAAACGGATAGATGTTTACAGTACAACAATAATGACATGCGATTGATGAGGTAAGGTATGAGCTTTTTTCACGCCAACCAGCGGGAAGCGCTGAACCAGAGTCTGGCTGAAGTAGCCGGTCAGATTAACGTTTCTTTTGAGTTTTTCCCGCCGCGCACCAGTGAAATGGAGCAAACCCTGTGGAACTCTATCGATCGTCTTAGCAGCCTGAAGCCGAAATTTGTGTCGGTGACCTACGGCGCGAACTCTGGTGAGCGTGACCGTACGCACAGCATCATCAAAGGCATTAAGGATCGCACGGGTCTTGAAGCCGTACCGCATCTGACCTGTATCGACGCCAGCCGCGATGAACTGCGGGCGATTGCCCAGGATTACTGGAACAACGGTATTCGCCATATCGTCGCCCTGCGCGGCGATCTGCCGCCGGGCAGCGGCAAGCCGGACATGTACGCCGCCGATCTCGTGACGCTGCTGAAGGACGTTGCGGATTTTGATATCTCTGTCGCCGCCTACCCGGAAGTACACCCGGAAGCAAAAAGCGCGCAGGCCGATCTGCTGAACCTGAAACGCAAAGTGGACGCCGGTGCTAATCGCGCGATTACGCAGTTTTTCTTTGACGTCGAAAGCTACCTGCGCTTCCGCGACCGCTGCGTATCCGCCGGTATTGATGTCGAAATTATCCCGGGCATCCTGCCGGTCTCTAACTTCAAGCAGGCGAAGAAATTTGCCGATATGACCAACGTGCGTATTCCGGCCTGGATGTCGACGATGTTTGAAGGTCTGGACGACGATGCGGAAACCCGCAAACTGGTCGGCGCCAGTATCGCGATGGACATGGTGAAAATCCTTAGCCGCGAAGGGGTGAAAGACTTCCATTTCTACACCCTGAACCGTGCGGAAATGAGCTATGCCATTTGCCACACGCTGGGTGTGCGTCCGGCATAACATTTTGCCGGATGGTGTTAGCTTATCCGGCCTACGACATGGGTATTTTGTAGGCCCGGTAAGCGAAGCGCCACCGGGCAATGGCTCGCGTTCAAATTCCCTGCCTGGACATAAGAAAATCCTCACATTTTTAGTGGTTTATTATCATTTCTCCCGATCGATCACAGCCAACTTACCCCAAATTGTGCAAGCATAGACTCGACCTGCGCAAAAATTCCTCTCTGGCAAGGGAAAAATAAGAGGAATTAACTATCAAATCCGTGGGTCATTTCAGCTATAACTTATCAGCAGGGGTGTATATCTTAACGATAAATACTGTAAGGGAGCATAGTGATGAGCACGCCAGACGATATCCAGAACGCAGGTAAATGTCCTTTCCACCACGGTGGTGGCCACGATCAAAGTGCGGGCGCGGGCACCAGTAGTAAAGACTGGTGGCCGAAGCAGCTTCGCGTTGACCTACTTAATCAGCATTCCAATCGATCCAACCCGCTGGGCGAGGACTTCGATTATCGTAAAGAATTCAGCAAATTAGATTACTCTGCGTTGAAGGGTGATATTCGTGCACTGTTAACAGACTCGCAGTCCTGGTGGCCAGCCGACTGGGGCAGCTATGTGGGGCTGTTTATCCGCATGGCGTGGCACGGGGCGGGTACCTATCGTTCAACCGATGGACGCGGCGGCGCAGGGCGCGGCCAGCAGCGTTTCGCACCGCTCAACTCCTGGCCTGATAACGTCAGCCTGGATAAAGCGCGCCGCCTGCTTTGGCCAATCAAGCAAAAGTATGGGCAAAAAATCTCCTGGGCCGATCTGTATATTCTTGCCGGTAACGTGGCGCTGGAAAACTCCGGCTTCCGCACCTTTGGTTTTGGCGCCGGGCGTGAAGACGTCTGGGAACCGGATCAGGACGTAAACTGGGGCGACGAAAAAGCCTGGCTGGCGCACCGTGATCCTGAAGAGCTGGCTAAACGCCCGCTGGCGGCCACAGAAATGGGCCTGATTTACGTGAACCCGGAAGGGCCGAACGCCAGCGGTGAACCGCTGTCTGCGGCATCTGCCATTCGCGCGACCTTTGGCAACATGGGGATGGACGACGAAGAAACCGTCGCACTGATCGCTGGCGGTCATACGCTGGGTAAAACCCACGGCGCGGCGTCCGCCACCCATGTTGGTCCGGATCCGGAAGCGGCGCCGATTGAATCTCAGGGCCTGGGCTGGGCAAACAGCTTTGGCAGCGGTGCGGGCAAAGATGCCATCACCTCCGGGCTGGAAGTCGTCTGGACTCAGACCCCGACCCAGTGGAGCAACTACTTCTTCGAGAACCTGTTCAAATATGAGTGGGTCCAGACCCGCAGCCCGGCTGGTGCTATCCAGTTTGAAGCGGTCGACGCACCGGAAATTATTCCAGACCCGTTCGATCCGTCGAAAAAACGTAAGCCAACCATGCTGGTTACCGACCTGACGCTGCGCTTTGATCCGGACTTTGAGAAAATTTCTCGCCGTTTCCTCAACGACCCGCAGGCCTTTAACGAAGCCTTCGCGCGCGCGTGGTTCAAGCTGACCCACCGTGATATGGGGCCAAAAGCGCGTTACATCGGACCGGAAGTGCCGAAAGAAGATCTGATTTGGCAGGATCCGCTGCCGCATGCGTTCTTCAACCCAACCGCAGAAGATATCGAAAGTCTGAAAGCAGACATTGCGGCTTCTGGCCTGTCCGTGAGCGAACTGGTCTCGGTGGCGTGGGCGTCAGCCTCGACCTTCCGCGGCGGTGACAAACGCGGTGGCGCTAACGGTGCCCGTCTGGCGCTGGCACCACAGCGCGGCTGGGAAGTGAACGCCACGGCCGCACGCGTGCTGCCGGTACTGGAAGGCATCTATAAATCAGCGCATAAAGCATCACTGGCCGATATTATCGTACTGGCAGGCGTAGTGGGCGTTGAGCAGGCGGCGAAAGCGGCTGGCGTTAGCATCAAGGTACCGTTCACTCCGGGTCGCGTTGACGCGCGCCAGGATCAGACGGATATCGAGATGTTTGAGCTGCTCAAACCGGTTGCCGATGGCTTCCGCAACTACCGCGCCGCGCCGGGTGAAGCGACGACGGAGTCTCTGTTAATCGACAAAGCGCAGCTGCTGACGCTGACCGCACCGGAAATGACGGTGCTGGTAGGCGGTATGCGCGTACTGGGCGCTAACTTTGACGGTAGCCAGCACGGCGTGCTGACCGACAACGTCGGCGCGTTGACGACCGATTTCTTCGTCAATCTGCTGGATATGCGCACCGAGTGGAAAGCGACTGACGAAACGTCCGAGCTGTTCGAAGGCCGCGACCGCGTCAGCGGCGAAGTGAAATACACCGGCACCCGTGCGGATCTGGTGTTTGGTTCTAATGCCGTACTGCGTGCGCTGGCAGAGGTGTATGCCTCTAGCGATGCCAAAGAGAAGTTTGTGAAAGACTTCGTGGCGGCGTGGGTGAAAGTGATGAACCTGGACCGTTTTGACCTGCTGTAAGGTGGCTTTGACGGTATAAAAAAATCCCCGCGAAAGCGGGGATTTTTTGTTTGTGTGGTGAGGGGGTTACTCCCACTCGTGCAGAAAACGCTGCCCATACTGGTCAGCGACCAGCAGCGCCGCGTATACGCGGTCAGGTTCCGCGCCGCCAGGCATGTTGTGAATTGTTTCCCCCTCGGCACAGGCTGCTTCCGCCACCAGGCGCATTTTTGCCGGAATATCATCTTTAATGTCCAGCTGTGCCAGGGTAATTGGCAGACCCACGCTGTGGCACAGTGCGGCCACGGTTTCAATTTCTTCAACCGGCGCGTTTTCCAGCACCAGTTGGGTCAGGGTGCCAAACGCGACTTTCTCGCCGTGGTAATAATGGTGTGCGTCCGGAATCGCCGTCAGCCCGTTGTGCACGGCGTGCGCGGCGGCCAGGCCTCCGCTTTCAAAGCCAACGCCGCTGAGGTAGGTATTGGCTTCGATCACGCGCTCCAGCGCCGGGGTGACCACGTGCTGCTCGGCGGCCAGCATCGCTTTTTCACCTTCTTCAATCAGCGTGTTGTAACACAGTTCAGCCAGCGCCAGCGCGGCCTGGGTGCACTTGCCGCCTGCCATCGTGGTGGCACCGCTACGTGAACAGGCGCGGGCCTCAAACCAGGTGGCCAGTGCATCGCCAATCCCGGCAGCCAGCAGACGGGCCGGGGCGCCGGCAACGATTTTGGTGTCGACAATCACCATATTCGGGTTGTGCGGCAGCATCAGGTAGCGGTCAAATTCACCGTCGTCGGTGTACAGCACGGAGAGCGCGCTGCACGGTGCATCGGTGGAGGCGATGGTGGGGACGATCGCGACCGGCAGATTCATAAAGTGGGCCAGCGCTTTGGCGGTATCCAGCGTTTTGCCGCCGCCAATGCCTAAAATGGCGCTGCATTTGGCGCTGTTTGCCACATCCTGCAGACGGTTAACTTCATTTTGTGAGCACTCGCCGCCGAAGGGGGCAATCTCAACGGCCAGCCCGGCCTCGGTCAGGCTTTTGCGCAACGTCTCTTCGGCAAATCCCAGCACGAATTTGTCGCCCACAACCAGCCAGCTGTTGGCCATCGGTTTTAAGTAATCACCCAGGCGAGTGATAACGTCAGCGCCCTGAATATACTTACCTGGTGATTGAATAATGCGATCCATACATTTCTCCCTTACAGGTTCAGATTACCAAATGCGTTCTTCCAGTCTTGCTCGAACTTCTCTATTGCTGACTCTACCGCGGGTGTGCCGAGCATTTGTTGCGCTACATCTAAAGGAAGGGTGATGGCTTCGCAGCCTGCCAGTAAACAGTCCAGCGCCTGACGCGGTGTTTTAAAGCTGGCGGCCAGTACCTTACTTTCCGGTACGTGGAGTTCCAGCAATGACTGTAATTTCTGCACCATGCGAATGCCGTCGCCGCCCTGGGCGTCAACGCGGTTCACATACGGGGCGACGTATTTAGCGCCCGCCAGCGCGGCCAGCAGCCCCTGTGAGGCGCTGTAAACCGCCGTGCCAAGAGTCGGAATGCCTTCTTTTTTCAGCAGTTTAATCGCCGCCAGCCCTTCAGCGGTAACCGGGACTTTGACCACAATCCCCGGAATGGCGTCATTTAGCTTGCGTGCTTCCGCCACCATGCCGTCAGCGTCGCGGCTCATGGTTTGGGCAAACAGCGTGCCGCTTTCGCCAACCGCTTTTTTCAGGCGCGGCAGCACATCCCAGAGAGATTCTTTGCTGGCAGCGACAATGCTGGGGTTGGTGGTCACGCCAGCAATGGGGAAAATGCGCGCCAGGCGTTCAACTTCCTGCACATTGGCGGTATCCAGATACAGTTCCATGCTCGTTCCTCTTAAAGTTCCAGTTCATGTTGCAGCAGACTGGCGATAGCGTCGGCAGAGGCGGCGTTAACCAGAGAGTTGCGGAATTCTTCGTGCATAATGCGGCGTGCCAGGCGCGAGAAGATGCGCATGTGCTGGTCGCCAGCGGCATGTTTGTTAAGCGTCAGCATAATGATGAACTGCGCTTCTTCATCGCCCCAGGTCACCGGTGCGGGCAGCCGCGCGACGCTGATGGTCGATTGTTCGATATGTTCAGATTTGCTGTGCGGAATGGCGAAGCTGAAGCCCAGCCCGGTGGAGAACACCGCCTCTCGCGCCCACAGGTCAGCCTCCAGCTTGCGTGGGTAGCGGCAGCGCCCGGCGAGCAGCAGATTGTCGGTCATCCCTTTGAGCACCTCTTCTTTGCTGCGCCAGTCGTTATCCAGCGAAATGCAGCGTGGGGTAATCAGCGGCGCGTCCTGCTGGCTCATGCGGAACTGCGCCAGCAGATGTTCGACTTCCAGCGAAGTGCGGCAGGCCATCGCCTGGTTAAGCAACTGACGGCAGGCGCGGCTGTCGAGCTGTGCCAGGCGGGCTTTGGTGGCCGGAATTGACGGTGCGCTCATGCTGATTTCATCCAGACCGAGGCCGACCAGTAGCGGCAGCACCGAGCCTTTCGCGCCCAGCTCGCCGCAAAGACCAATCCATTTGCCCTGGCGATGTACCGCCTGCACGGCGTAGTCGAGGGCGCGCAGGAAGGCCGGATTCAGACTGTTGTAGTGGCGAGTCACTTTGGCGTTATCGCGGTCGACCGCCAGCAGGTATTGCGTCAGGTCGTTACTGCCAATGCTGAAGAAATCGATCTCTTCACAGCATTGATCGATAATAAACATGACCGACGGTACTTCCAGCATGATGCCTAGCGGAATGCGTTCATCAAACGGTACGTGCTCGCTGCGCAGCTGTTGTTTGGCTTCGGCGACCTTTTCTTTTACCCACAGAATCTCTTCCATCGAGGAGATCATTGGGATCATAATTTTCAGGCTACCGTGTGCCGACGCGCGCAGAATGGCGCGTAGCTGAGTGGTGAACAGCGCCGAGTATTCTTCGTAGATACGCACCGCGCGATAGCCGAGGAACGGGTTGTTCTCCGCCGGAATATTAAGGTAATCCACCGGTTTATCGCCGCCAATGTCCATCGTGCGAATAATAATGCTCCGTCCGTTGGCGGACTCCAGTGCCTGGCAGAAAATATTGTACAGCTCGCTTTCACTCGGCTCGCTGGCCCTGTCCATATACAGCATTTCGGTGCGGAACAGACCGACCGCTTCTGCACCGTTGCCAAAAGCCGCCAGTGCTTCGACGGAGTGCGCGATGTTGGCGGCCACTTCCAGACGGATGCCGTCAGCGCTGCGCGCTTCTTTATGCAGCCACTCGCTTTGCTGTTCGCGAATAGCGGCCTGCATGCGGGCCTCCTGCTGATAGTAGCGGGCGATCGCTTCCGTTGGCGCGACGACGACCGCACCGGCGTTACCGTCGAGGTACACCGTCTGGTTTTGCCATGGTGTCATGGCGTCGATATCTACACCGACGAGCGTCGGAATGTTGAACGAACGGGCAAGAATAACCGTGTGTGACGTGGTACCACCGCTTTGCAGCAGCAGCCCTTTCAGTCGCGTTTTATCCAGCTCCAGGAACTGGCTTGGGGTCAGTTCTTCTGCGATGCAAATAGCCGGTTGGGTCAACTGCCCTGGTGCAGGGAAACGCTGTTCGCCGTAGATATGCTGGAGCAGCTGGAAGCCAACATCGCGCACATCCAGCGCGCGTTCCTGTAGATAACTGCTGCTAGAGCGGGTGAATTCGGCGCAGAAGTGGTTGGTGCTCTCGACAATGGCCTGTGCGCAGCTTAGGCCGCCGTTAACGCCCGCCAACAGGTGTTGGCGCAGCGAGGCGTCGGTCGCCAGCGAACGGTGTGCTTCAAGAATGGCGCTGGCGGTGCTGTCGCTGTCCAACAGGCGCAGTTCCAGCGTTCTGACCAGCCGGGTCAGCCCGGCGTCCAGCGCAGATTGCTCCTGTTCCGGACTTTGAGCCGATGGCAGATCGCTGAGGTTATTGAGATCCAGCGCGGCCAGGCGGGTTAAGGTACCGCCCGCGCTGCCGCTGCAAACGGGCTGAGCGCGGAACAGCGTTGGGTTCAGCCGGGTTAACGATTCTGGCAGGGGGGCCTGCTCAATGCTGTCAGCCTGCGCCAGCGGTGCGTCGCACAGCGGGAACTCGTCTTTTAGCCAGACGGAAAGGCGCTGGTGGGCGGCCTGTTCATCGCTGCCGTGAATGATGAGCTGGCAGCTATCGCCCGCCAGGGTATCGGTGCCAATCAGCGCCAGTGCGCTTTTGGCGTTGCCTTTACGGTCGGTGCGCAGGTTATGCCATTCAATATCACAGCGAAACGTGTTGCACAGCGTCTCAACATGGCTGGCCGGACGGGCGTGAACGCCGTTCGGTAATTCACAGACAAATTCAATAACCAACGCCATAGCCTTCTCTCCCAATCATTCGTTATAGGCAACAGAATAGGGGGCTTGCCATCGGCATCGCTATCTGACAATTATGCCAAAAACTGGACAAATGTATGGTCTGCTGGAAAATGAGAGCAACCTCACAGGTTGCTCTCTTCCCCTATAAAGAAGGGAAGCGGGTGAACTTTTGAGGTCGCTCGCATTTTTCTTCTGACATTACAAAAATCCAGTAAATGCACTTTTTATCCACTGTCTGCCCCGTCGCCAATTGCCTATTGTTTGTCACAACACCTTAATGGACATGGGCCAAAGAAGCCCAGGAGCGACTGATGAAAGAATTGGTGCACATACTCAAAAACACCCGTCAGCACTTAATGACTGGCGTGTCGCATATGATCCCGTTTGTGGTTGCGGGCGGCATTTTGCTGGCGGTCTCCGTCATGCTGTACGGCAAGGGGGCCGTACCGGATGCTGCTACCGATCCTAACCTGAAAAAGTTGTTTGATATTGGCGTCGCGGGCCTGACGCTGATGGTGCCATTCCTCGCGGCCTATATCGGTTACTCCATCGCCGAGCGCTCCGCGCTGGCACCGTGCGCCATCGGCGCATGGGTGGGCAACAGCTTTGGTGCGGGCTTCTTTGGCGCGCTGATCGCCGGGATTATCGGCGGTATCGTCGTCTATTACCTGAAGAAAATTCCGGTGCACAAAGTGTTGCGCTCGGTGATGCCTATCTTCGTGATTCCTATCGCCGGCACCTTCATTACCGCAGGGGTCATGATGTGGGGGCTGGGTGAACCGGTTGGTCTGCTGACCACCAGTCTGACCCACTGGCTGCAAGGGATGCAGCAGGGCAGTATCGTCGTGCTGGCGGTGATCATGGGCCTGATGCTGGCGTTCGATATGGGCGGCCCGGTGAATAAAGTCGCCTACGCCTTCATGCTGATCTGCGTGTCGCAGGGGGTGTATACCGTGGTGGCGATTGCCGCGGTGGGGATCTGCGTGCCGCCGCTGGGTCTGGGGCTGGCGACGCTGATTAACCGTAAGAATTTCAATAATGAAGAACGTGAAGCCGGTAAAGCGGCGCTGGTGATGGGCTGCGTGGGCGTGACCGAAGGGGCGATTCCGTTCGCCGCCGCCGACCCGCTGCGCGTTATCCCGTCAATCATGCTGGGCTCCGTTTGTGGTGCGGTAACTGCGGCGTTAATGGGCGCGCAGTGCTACGCCGGCTGGGGCGGTTTGATTGTCCTGCCGGTGGTGGAGGGCAAGCTGGGTTATCTGCTGGCAATTGTGGTAGGGGCGGTCGTCACCGCCGTCAGCGTCAACCTGCTGAAGAGTCTGGCACGTAAGAACAAAAAAGCGACGGTCGAAAAAGAAGACGACCTGGATTTAGATTTCGAAATTAACTGATTGAGAAGGTAGAGATTATGACCAATATTATTGCGGTAACGGCCTGTCCTTCCGGCGTAGCACACACGTACATGGCCGCAGAAGCGCTGGAAAGCGCGGCGAAATCAAAGGGCTGGAACGTGAAGGTCGAAACACAGGGGTCGATTGGTCAGGAAAATGAGCTGACGCAGAGCGATGTGGCGGCAGCAGATATGGTGATTCTGACCAAGGATATCGGCATTAAGTTTGAAGAGCGCTTTGCCGGTAAAACCATTGTGCGGGTGAATATTAGCGACGCAGTGAAGCGTGCTGACGCTATTATGAATAAAATTGAGGCACACTTAGCGCAGAGCGCCTAAGCATAACCTCGATACCATAGGTACCGACAGACTGGCGGGCGCGAAAGATTTTTGCGCCCGCCAGCGTTTATTTTCTGCAAGGAGGGGACGATGGCGGCAACGAGCGGACGAATGTTAGTGGCGGTAACCGCTTGCGTAAGCGGCGTGGCCCATACCTATATGGCGGCTGAACGTCTGGAAAAGCTCTGTCAGCAGGAAAAGTGGACGATAAAAATTGAAACCCAGGGCGCGCTGGGGATTGAAAATGCGCTTACGGAAGAGGATATCCGCCGCGCCGATGCCGTGCTGTTGATTACCGATATTGAACTGAACGGCAGCGATCGTTTTACGCAAAGCCGCTATGTACAATCAGGCATCAGCGCCTTTTTACGCGAGCCGCAGAAGGTCATGAGCGCGGTGCGTAAGCTGCTTTCCGCGCCGCAGCAGACGCATATTATTCTGACATAGTCAGTTGGCTGTGGTACTGGCGGCGGTACTCCGACGGCGAGCGCGCGGTGTTTTTGCGAAACAGTCGGCAGAAGTAATTGCTGTCTATAAATCCGCAGGCGTGGGCAATCTCTTTGACCTTTAAATCATACCCCTTCAATAGCCGCCTGGCGTGCTCCAGGCGGGTATGATTGAGGTATTCATTAAACCCCATAATGCCGCTTTTCTGGAACAGGTGTGACAGATAGTTTGGCGAAATATAGAACGCTTGCGCTACCGATTCACGGGTGAGCGGCTCGGCAAAATGGGTATCAATATACTCGCGAATCGCATCGAATAGCGCCTGGCTGCGTGAGGCAGTTTGGATCTGGCTGCTGAGCAGGTCGGCACAGTGGCTGACCAGGCTGGTGGCAATCAGCCGGGCGGTTTGCTGTTCCTGCGGCTGCATCTGGATTTCGCTCATGGTTTGCAGCAGGAAAGAGCCAATGCGTGGCCCGCGACGGGCGACGTGCTGTTTTGCGAGGTTTTGCAACCGCATGCCGTCCCACTGCTGAACGCTAAAGCCCAGCTGTTGCTTGCCAAACAGGATGCTGAGGGTGGTGGCGGAGGACTGCCACTGGGGAAAGTTCCAGCCGCCCGCAGGTACGTAAAGCGCCTCGAGCGCGTTCATGCAGGGGGCGTCATCACCCAGCCCTGCGTCGGCGAGCTGCCCCTCCAGCAGGATCTCCAGACGCGGAAAATCGACCTTAAACGCCATTTCTGGCAAAGGCGTGTGGTTAACCGCGAAATGAATTTTTTGCAGTGGCGTAATGCCGGAAGCAATCTGGGAAAGCAGCGGATTGATGTCGTAAAACATGAGGCTCCCTGTCGTGATGAACAACGAAGAAACCTTAACCGAGGGGATAAAAAAAGGCCACAAAGAATGTGGCCTTTTCAGATTGCTGACAAACCTGTTGGCGCGGTGCCGGATGGCGTCGCAAGCGACTTATCCGGCCTACAAAGGATGTCGGCAATCCACGTAGGCCCGATAAGCGCAGCGCCTTCCGGCAACGTACGCGGAATTAACCGGTGTTACGCATACCCGCCGCGACGCCGGCGATGGTGACCATCAGCGCCTGTTCGACGTTATGGTCTGGTTCCAGACCTGCTTCTTCCGCTTTACGCGAGCGATGCAGCAGTTCGGCCTGCAGGACGTTCAGCGGGTCGGTATAGATGTTACGTAGCTGGATAGATTCGGCGATCCATGGCAGATCGGCCATCAGGTGTGCATCGTTAGCGATATCCAGTACCACTTTGATATCGGCTTCCAGCTGCTCGCGCAGCTCGGCGCCCAGCGCCCACAGCTCAGGTTTCACCAGACGCTGATCGTAGTATTCCGCCAGCCACAGGTCCGCCTTCGAGTAGACCATTTCCAGCATACCCAGACGGGTAGAGAAGAACGGCCAGTCGCGGCACATCGTTTCCAGCGCGTTTTGCTTACCGTCTTCCACCACTTTTTGCAGCGCGGCACCGGCACCCAGCCAGGCGGGCAGCATCAGGCGGTTTTGCGTCCAGGCAAAGATCCACGGAATGGCTCGCAGAGATTCAACGCCGCCGGTCGGACGTCGTTTGGCCGGACGAGAACCCAGCGGCAGTTTACCCAGCTCTTGCTCCGGCGTAGCGGAACGGAAGTAAGGCACGAAATCTTTGTTTTCACGCACGTAGCCGCGGTACATCTCGCACGAGATGTCGGACAGCTCGTCCATAATGCCGCGCCATTCTTCTTTTGGCTCCGGCGGCGGCAGCAGGTTTGCTTCCAGAATAGCGCTGGTATACAGCGACAGGCTGCTGACGGTGACTTCCGGCAGACCGTATTTGAAACGGATCATTTCGCCCTGTTCCGTCACGCGCAGGCCGCCTTTCAGGCTCCCCGGCGGCTGTGACAGCAGCGCGGCATGGGCCGGCGCGCCGCCGCGCCCGATAGAACCGCCGCGGCCGTGGAACAGCGTCAGCTCAATGCCTGCTTTTTCGCAGGTTTTGATCAATGCGTCCTGTGCCTGATATTGCGCCCAGGAGGCTGCCATTACGCCCGCATCTTTTGCGGAGTCGGAATAGCCAATCATCACCATCTGTTTGCCCTGAATGAAGCCGCGATACCAGTCGATGTTGAGCAACTGGGTCATCACGTCATCGGCGTTGTTCAGGTCGTCCAGCGTTTCGAACAGCGGAGCGACCGGCAGTGCGAAGGTGATCCCGGCTTCTTTCAGCAGCAGATGAACCGCCAGCACGTCGGACGGCGTTTTGGCCATTGAGATCACGTAAGCGGCGACGGAACCCTGCGGCGCGTCGACGATCGCTTTACAGGTTTTGAGCACTTCGAGGGTATCGTTGCTCGGCTCCCAGCTGCGTGGCAGCAGCGGACGCTTAGAATTCAGTTCACGGATCAGGAATGCCTGTTTGTCGGCTTCAGACCAGCTTTCATAGTCGCCAATGCCGAGGTAGCGGGTGAGCTCGCCCAGCGCTTCGGTATGACGGGTGCTTTCCTGGCGGACGTCAATACGTACCAGCGGGACGCCAAAACACTTCACACGACGCAGGGTGTCGAGCAGTTCGCCGTTGGCGATAATGCCCATACCGCAGGCCTGTAGTGATTTATAACAGGCGTACAGCGGGTCCCACAGCTGTTCGTTCTGGCTGATCAGGCCCGCCGGTTTTGGCAGACGCTGGCCTTTGAGACGCGCTTCCAGCCAGGCCTGGGTGGCCATCAACTGACTGCGCAGGGTTTTCATCAGGTAGCGGTACGGTTCGGTTGCGCCTTCTTCGCCAACCAGCTCGCGCAGCTCGTCGGTGCATTCCACCATCGACAGCTCGGAGATCAGCACCTGAATATCTTTCAGGAACAGGTCGGTGGCTTTCCAGCGACTTAACAGCAGGACGTGACGGGTAATTTCTGCGGTGACGTTCGGGTTGCCGTCGCGGTCGCCGCCCATCCAGGAGGTAAAGCGTACCGGAACGAAGTCGACCGGCAGGCGATAGCCAAGGTTCTCTTCGAGCTGTTCGTTAAGTTCGCGCAGATAGTTAGGCACGCCTTCCCATAGGCTGTTTTCAACCACCGCAAAGCCCCATTTTGCTTCATCAACCGGGCTTGGACGATGCTTACGAATTTCATCCGTATGCCATGACTGGGCAATCAGCTGGCGCAGGCGGCGCATAATCTGGTTGCGTTCGTAGTCGGCAATATCGTTATTATCGAGCTGTTTCAAGCAGTTGTTGATTTCACCCATCTTGTGAATCAGCGTACGACGCGTGATTTCGGTTGGGTGGGCAGTCAGCACCAGCTCCAGTGACAGGGATTCAACCGCCTGTTTAATGGTGGTTTCGTTGAGATCGGGTTGGTCTTTGAGTTTGCGTAGAGTGCGGGCAATCACTTCCGGGTTGCTTGCCGCTTCGCCTTTCGGCGAAATGCTGTGGTACTGTTCGGCGGTGTTGGCCAGGTTAAGGAACTGGCTGAACGCGCGGGCGACCGGCAGCAGTTCATCGTTAGACAGGTTCTGCAGCGTGCTGAGCAGCTCCTGGCGATTGGCTTCGTTGCCCGCACGAGAAGATTTGGACAACTTACGGATCGTTTCTACACGGTCAAGAATGTTCTCACCAAGCGCATCCTTGATGGTATCGCCTAGCACTTTACCGAGCATACTGACATTACTACGCAACGCGGAATATTGTTCGTTCATTAACCCAGACACCCCATCTCATTTTATTTTGTTATATCCCGCCCTTTGGAACGAAAGGCCGGAATAAAGACACCTCTTTTATAAAGCCACGTAAAAACCCTTACGTCAATTGCTGCGAAATCGCTTCAGCAAACGAATAAATCGCGGCAATTTACGAAAGTTAATTCGCTTCGTGCCAGATAAGGAATGCTTATGAAAATGTGAGGGAGATCGCGGCTTAGAGATGCCGGATGGCGCTGCGCTTATCCGGCCTACGGGCGGGGGTAGGCCCGGTTGGCGTAGCGCCACCGGGCAAGATTCATTAGTGCCAGCAGAAGTGATGCACCACCTGGGTAATTAACTCGCGCGTCGGCTTAATAAAGCGGGTTTCCAGGTATTCGTCCGGTTGGTGTGCCTGGTTGATCGAGCCCGGGCCGAGGACGATTGTCGGGCACAGGGTCTGGATAAACGGCGCTTCGGTGCAGTAGTTCACGACGTCGGTTTTGGTACCGAGCAGTTTTTCCAGCACTTCAACCAGCTGGTGATCCGGCGGGCATTCGTAGCCAGGGATAGGCGCGTGCAGTTCGCTGACCGTCAGGCGCCCAGGCCACTGCGCGCTGACCGGCTCGAGCGCTTCATCCAGCAGACCGTTGAGATCGCCCAGCGTCATGCCCGGCAGCGGACGGATATCCATGTGCAGCTCACAGCAGGCGCAGATGCGGTTGGAGGCATCGCCACCATGAATGCTGCCGAGGTTTAGCGTTGGGTATGGCACGGTGAAGGCATCATAGTGATAGCGTTCTTTTAGCGAATCGCGCAGCTGCATCACGCGGCCAATGGCGTCATGCATGATTTCAATCGCGTTGACGCCGCGCGCCGGATCGCTGGAGTGGCCAGACTGGCCCATCACGCGAATGGCGTTCGACATATGGCCTTTGTGTGCGCGCACCGGCTGTAAGGACGTCGGCTCGCCGATGATGGCGCAGTCAGGACGGAGCTCGGTGGACTCGGAGAAGTAACGCGCCCCCGCCATGCTGGTCTCTTCATCTGCCGTTGCCAGAATGTACAGCGGTTTTTTCAGCGTCGTCACATCCACATCACGCAGCGCATCGAGAATAAAAGCGAAGAAACCTTTCATGTCGGCGGTGCCGAGGCCGTAGAGCTTGTTGTCGTGTTCGGTCAGGGTGAACGGATCGCGAGTCCAGCGCCCGTCATCAAACGGTACCGTGTCGGTATGACCGGCGAGCAGCAGCCCACCCGCGCCGTGGCCGGTGCTGGCCAGCAGGTTGAATTTATTGCGCGTGCCGGGGACCGGCTGCACCTCAACATTGAAGCCTAAAGAGGAGAACCAGTCTGCCAGCAGAGTGATTAAAGACGCATTACTCTGATCGAGCGCTTCTTCGGTTGCGCTGATGGACGGGGTGGCGATCAACGCACGGTAAATCTCGATAAATGGTGGTAAATTGTTTTTCATTGTTGACACACCTCGGGTCGTGATAGTATCAATATTCATGCAGTATTTGTGAATAAAAATACATTATCATTAGGCGTAAGAAAACCCACCAACGGTAGGGTGAAGTGACGACGCTTAATCAGGCAAACAGACATAAGAAGGTAAACGGCCCCGATGTTGAATACGCTGATTGTGGGCGCGAGCGGCTACGCTGGCGCAGAGCTTGTGACCTATGTGAATCGCCATCCTCATATGAACATAACCGCTTTGACGGTCTCAGCGCAAAGCAATGATGCAGGAAAGTTAATCTCAGATTTGCATCCACAGTTAAAAGGGATTGTCGATCTGCCGCTGCAGCCGATGTCCGATATCAGCGAATTTAGCGCGGGCGTAGACGTGGTGTTTCTCGCCACCGCGCATGAAGTCAGCCACGATCTGGCGCCGCAGTTCCTCGCGGCGGGCTGCGTGGTGTTCGACCTCTCCGGGGCGTTCCGCGTCAATGACGGTGCCTTCTACGAAAAATATTACGGTTTTACCCATCAGTACCCCGAACTGCTGGAGCAGGCGGTGTACGGTCTGGCGGAGTGGAACGCGGATAAACTGAAAGAGGCAACGCTTATCGCGGTGCCGGGCTGCTACCCCACGGCGGCGCAGCTTTCCCTGAAACCGTTGATTGATGCCGATCTGCTGGATCTCTCTCAGTGGCCGGTGATCAATGCGACCAGCGGCGTGAGCGGTGCTGGGCGTAAAGCAGCGATCTCCAACAGCTTCTGCGAAGTTAGCCTGCAGCCGTACGGCGTATTTACCCACCGCCATCAGCCGGAAATTGCCAGCCATTTAGGCGCCGAGGTGATTTTTACCCCGCATCTGGGCAACTTCCCGCGTGGGATTCTGGAAACCATTACCTGCCGTCTGAAACCGGGCGTAAGCCAGGCGCAGGTGGCGGACGCTTTACAACAGGCCTACGGCGACAAGCCGATGGTGCGTTTATACGAGAAGGGCGTTCCGGCGCTGAAAAACGTGGTGGGCCTGCCGTTCTGCGACATCGGTTTTGCCGTTCAGGGCGAACACCTGATCGTGGTAGCAACCGAAGATAACTTATTGAAAGGCGCCGCCGCACAGGCCGTGCAGTGTGCCAATATCCGTTTCGGCTTTGCTGAGACGCAGTCTCTTATTTAAGGTGTGACGATGATGAATCCATTAATTATCAAACTGGGCGGCGTGTTACTGGATAGCGAAGAGGCGCTGGAGCGTCTGTTTACCGCGCTGGTTAACTACCGCGAGTCGCATCAACGCCCGCTGGTGATTGTTCACGGCGGCGGCTGCGTGGTGGACGAACTGATGAAACAGCTCAACCTGCCGGTAAAAAAGAAAAATGGCCTGCGCGTCACGCCAGCCGACCAGATTGACATCATCACCGGCGCACTGGCGGGTACCGCCAACAAAACGCTGCTGGCATGGGCGAAGAAACATGATATCGCCTCCGTTGGCCTGTTCCTCGGCGACGGCGACAGCGTGAAGGTCAGCAAACTGGATGAAGAGCTGGGCCACGTGGGCCTGGCGCAGCCGGGTTCGCCGAAGCTGATTAATCTGCTGCTGGAAGGCGGTTTCCTGCCGGTGGTGAGCTCAATTGGCGTGACCGACGAAGGGCAACTAATGAACGTCAACGCTGACCAGGCGGCAACCGCGCTGGCGGCAACGCTGGGCGCAGACTTGATTCTGCTCTCCGATGTGAGCGGTATTCTCGACGGTAAAGGCCAGCGTATTGCCGAAATGACGGCGGCGAAGGCTGAACAGCTGATCGACCAGGGCATTATTACCGATGGAATGATTGTGAAGGTGAACGCGGCGCTTGATGCGGCGCGTACGCTGGGTCGCCCGGTGGATATCGCTTCATGGCGTCACGCGGAGCAATTGCCGGCGCTGTTTAACGGCACGCCGATTGGTACGCGTATTCTGGCTTAAACATTTGTGTGCCGGATGGCGGCGTAAACGCCTTATCCGGCCTGCGTGAACAGAACCTGTAGGCCGGATAAGCGTAGCGCCATCCGGCAGTGAAATCGAAGAAATTAAGGAAGCATGTTATGGCACTTTGGGGTGGGCGTTTTACTCAGGCAGCGGATCAGCGGTTCAAACAGTTCAATGACTCTTTACGCTTTGATTATCGCCTGGCGGAGCAGGATATCGTTGGCTCTGTTGCCTGGTCCAAAGCGCTGGTGACGGTTGGCGTGCTGACCGCTGACGAACAGTCTCAGCTGGAAAGCGCGCTGGGCGTGCTGCTGGAAGAGGTTCGCGCCAATCCGCAGCAGATTCTGGAAAGCGATGCTGAAGATATCCATAGCTGGGTAGAAGGCAAGCTGATCGACAAAGTGGGTCAGCTGGGTAAAAAGCTGCACACCGGCCGTAGCCGTAACGATCAGGTGGCGACTGACCTGAAGCTGTGGTGCAAAGATACCGTTGCAGAGCTGCTGGTGGCTAACCGTCAGCTGCAAAGTGCGCTGGTTGAGACGGCGCAGGCGAATCAGGACGCAGTGATGCCGGGCTATACTCACCTGCAGCGCGCGCAGCCGGTGACGTTTGCCCACTGGTGCCTGGCCTACGTTGAGATGTTGGCCCGTGACGAAAGCCGTCTTCAGGATACCCTGAAGCGTCTGGACGTTAGCCCGCTGGGCTGCGGCGCGCTGGCGGGGACCGCGTATGAAATCGACCGTGAACAGCTGGCCGGCTGGCTGGGCTTTGCTTCTGCAACCCGCAACAGCCTGGACAGCGTTTCCGACCGTGACCACGTGCTGGAGCTGCTTTCCAACGCCTCTATCGGCATGGTGCACCTGTCACGCTTCGCCGAAGATCTGATCTTCTTTAATACCGGGGAAGCCGGTTTTGTTGAGCTGTCCGATCGCGTGACCTCAGGCTCTTCTCTGATGCCGCAGAAGAAAAACCCGGACGCGCTGGAGCTGATCCGCGGTAAATGCGGACGCGTGCAGGGTGCGCTGACCGGCATGATGATGACCCTTAAAGGGCTGCCGCTGGCCTATAACAAAGACATGCAGGAAGACAAAGAAGGCGTGTTCGATGCGCTGGATACCTGGATGGACTGTCTGCACATGGCGGCGCTGGTGCTGGACGGCATTCAGGTGAAACGCCCGCGCTGCCAGGAAGCCGCGCAGCAGGGTTATGCTAACGCGACTGAACTGGCGGATTATCTGGTTGCCAAGGGCGTCCCGTTCCGTGAAGCACACCATATTGTGGGTGAAGCCGTCGTCGAAGCCATTGCACAGGGTAAACCGCTGGAAGATCTGGCGCTGGCTGATTTGCAAAAATTCAGCGCGGTGATTGGCGAAGATGTCTATCCGATTCTGTCGCTGCAATCCTGCCTCGATAAACGTGCGGCGAAAGGCGGCGTATCACCGAAACAGGTGGCGCAGGCGATTAGCGACGCAAAGGCTCGCCTTGCGTAGCCATGTTTTGTAGGCCTGATAAGCGTAGCGCCATCAGGCACTAATATCAGTAGCCCGGCCAAGCGTAAGCAACGCCGGGTATTTTATGCGTAAAAAAAGCGGGCCACGGGGCCCGCAAACGTTCATGTTGGCTTTAGTTAGTCGAGTTTTGAGAGAAACTCAGAAATCGGCGCGATGACTTCAAGGGTTAAACAAGGACCGCGCGGTTTCTGTGGTTTATTATTAAACAGAATCCTTGATAGGGATAATCATTCATTGCTATTCTATCTATCGCCATGAACTATCGTGGCGATGGAGGATGAATAATGAATATTCGCGATCTTGAATACCTGGTGGCGTTAGCTGAACACCGGCATTTCCGCCGGGCGGCAGATTCCTGCCACGTCAGCCAGCCAACTCTGAGCGGGCAGATTCGAAAACTGGAAGATGAACTGGGCGTGATGCTGCTGGAGCGTACCAGCCGCAAGGTGCTGTTTACCCAGGCCGGACTGCTGCTGGTGGACCAGGCGCGTACGGTGTTACGCGAGGTCAAAGTGCTGAAGGAGATGGCTAGCCAACAGGGGGAGACGATGTCCGGCCCGCTGCATATCGGCCTGATCCCGACCGTTGGCCCGTACCTGCTGCCCCACATAATCCCGATGCTGCACCAGACGTTCCCGAAGCTCGAAATGTATCTGCATGAAGCGCAAACCCATCAGCTGCTGGCGCAACTCGATAGCGGTAAGCTGGATTGCGCCATTCTGGCGCTGGTCAAAGAGAGCGAAGCCTTTATTGAGGTGCCGCTGTTTGATGAGCCGATGCTGCTGGCGATCTATGAAGATCACCCGTGGGCCGAGCGCGATCGCGTGCCGATGTCGGATCTGGCCGGTGAGAAACTGCTGATGCTGGAAGATGGCCACTGCCTGCGCGATCAGGCCATGGGCTTCTGTTTTGAAGCCGGTGCGGATGAAGATACTCACTTCCGCGCGACCAGTCTGGAAACCCTGCGCAATATGGTGGCGGCGGGCAGCGGGATTACCCTACTGCCGGCGTTGGCCGTGCCGCCGGAGCGGAAACGCGATGGTGTGGTCTACCTGCCGTGCATTAAGCCGGAACCGCGCCGCACCGTGGGGCTGGTGTATCGACCGGGGTCGCCGCTGCGCAGCCGCTATGAGCAGCTGGCAGAGGCCGTCCGTGAGACGATGGACGGCCATTTCGAAAAGACGTTAAAAAAGGCGATTTAAGCCGTTTAGCGCAGCGACCCGATAGGCTTCTGCCATGGTCGGGTAGTTAAAGGTGGTGTTAACGAAGTACTCAATGGTGTTACCGCCACCTTTCTGCTCCATAATCGCCTGGCCGATGTGAATAATTTCGGCCGCGCGTTCCCCAAAGCAATGAATGCCGAGGATTTCTTTCGTCTCCCGATGGAACAGGATCTTCAGGCTTCCTACGCTCATGCCCACGATTTGCGCTCGCGCCAGATGTTTAAACTGGGCGCGGCCCACTTCATACGGCACCTTCATCGCGGTCAGCTGCTGTTCGGTTTTGCCGACGGAGCTGATTTCAGGAATGGTATAGATCCCGGTCGGGATATCTTCAATCAGGTGAGCGGTCGCTTCGCCTTTCATCAGCGCCTGTGCAGCAATACGTCCCTGATCGTAGGCGGCGGAGGCCAGGCTTGGATAGCCGATGACGTCGCCGACGGCGTAAACGTGCGGCAGCGCGGTCTGGTACAGGCTATTGACCTTCAACTGACCGCGGCCATCGGCCTGCAGGCCGATGTTTTCCAGCGACAGCGAGTCGGTGTTGCCGGTACGGCCGTTGGCGAACAGCAGACAATCGGCTTTTAGCTTTTTGCCGGACTTCAGGTGCATGATCACGCCGTCGTCCACGCCTTCAATTTTCTCGTACTCTTCGTTGTGGCGAATGACCACACCGCTATTCCAGAAGTGGTAAGACAACGAGTCTGACATCTCCTGGTCGAGAAACGCCAGCAGGCGGTCGCGGGTGTTGATCAGGTCAACCTTCACGTCCATACCGCGGAAGATAGACGCGTATTCGCAGCCGATAACCCCGGCGCCGTAAATAATGACGTGGCGAGGTTCATGGTGCAGGCTCAGGATAGAGTCGCTGTCATAAATGCGCGGGTGAGTGAAATCGACATCGGCCGGACGATACGGGCGCGAGCCGCAGGCGATCACGAACTTGTCAGCGGTTAATGTTTCAACCGACCCATCCGGGCATTCCAGCGCGATGGTATGTTCGTCGACGAAACGGGCGTCGCCCTGCAGCATTTCGCAGTGATTGCGCTCATAAAAACCCTGACGCATACGAGTCTGCTGATTGATTACGCTATCAGCATGATTCAGGATGTCGGCAAAGGAAGAGCGGAGAAGTCGGCTGTGGTCGCTGTAGAGAGGGTTCTGGTTGAATTCGATAATACGGCTGACGGCGTGGCGAAGGGCTTTGGAAGGAATGGTACCCCAGTGGGTACAGCCGCCGCCGACATTATGATAACGCTCAATAACGGCGACACGGGCTCCCTGCTTCACCAGACCCATAGCAGCACCTTCGCCGCCGGGGCCGGAACCAATTACTATTGCATCATAATCGTAGGAATGTGGCATGGTAAGGCTTACCTGTTCTTATACATAAAAGCAACAGAATCATAACATCATCGAAGTAATAACCCAATTATCGTTGGGCTTTTTTCATACGAAATAGCATAAATAGCATGTAAACAATCATTAACAAAGCTGCGTAAGTCGATTCGTTTTAATCTCTGGTATAGTGCCAGCAGGTCATGTGGAAGGATTCAGTCATCGTGATGGGTGTTAGAGCGCAACAAAAAGAAAAAACCCGGCGGTCGCTGGTAGAAGCGGCATTCAGTCAACTTAGTGCCGAACGTAGTTTTGCCAGCCTGAGCCTGCGCGAAGTCGCGCGTGAGGCAGGAATTGCGCCAACCTCTTTTTATCGCCACTTCCGCGATGTGGATGAGCTGGGGCTGACGATGGTCGATGAAAGCGGCCTGATGCTGCGTCAGCTGATGCGTCAGGCGCGCCAGCGGATTGCCAAAGGCGGTAGCGTTATTCGTACCTCCGTTTCGACCTTTATGGAATTTATCGGCAATAATCCAAACGCCTTCCGCCTGCTTCTGCGCGAACGTTCAGGAACGTCCGCCGCATTTCGCGCGGCGGTAGCGCGTGAAATTCAGCATTTCATTGCGGAACTTGCTGACTATCTGGAAATCGAAAACCATATGCCGCGTGCCTTCACGGAAGCGCAGGCCGAGGCGATGGTAACCATTGTATTTAGCGCAGGGGCCGAGGCGCTGGACGTGAGCCCTGAACAGCGCCGGCAGTTGGAAGAACGGCTGGTGCTGCAATTACGGATGATCTCAAAAGGCGCGTACTACTGGTATCGCCGTGAACAAGAGAAGACGACACATCAGTCCGAATAAGGTGGTAAACGAGCAATGAAACTGTCAGGTCAAGAAAAGGGTACGCTGCTGCTGGCGCTGTTGGCTGGCTTATCGATTAACGGCACGTTTGCAGCCCTGTTTAGCTCCATCGTACCTTTCTCCGTTTTTCCCATTATCTCGCTGGTGCTGACGGTTTACTGTCTGCATCAACGCTATCAGAACCGTACGATGCCGGTGGGGTTGCCAGGCCTTGCTGCTGCCTGCTTTATTCTGGGCGTGCTGCTGTATAGCACAGTGGTGCGTGCCGAGTATCCGGACATCGGGTCTAACTTCTTCCCGGCGGTACTGTCGGTAGCGATGGTCTTCTGGATCGGTTACCGGATGCGTAACCGCAAACACGAGTCCTAATCAGTAGGCCGGATAAGCGCAGCGTCATCCGGCGCTGACGGAGCAGATTGCCGGATGGCGGCTTCGCTTATCCGGCCTACGTTAAGTCTTACTTCTTCGTGAGCAGTACGCCGCATTCCATATGGTGGGTGTATGGGAACTGGTCGAACAGCGCCAGGCGGCTAACGTTATGCGTCTGGCTCAAGGTTTCCAGGTTCTGGCATAGCGTCTGCGGGTTACAGGAGATGTACAGAATATTCGGGTACCCCTGCACCATTTTCTCGGTTTCACTATCCAGCCCGCTGCGCGGTGGGTCGACGAAAATCGTTTCGCACTGATAGCTTTTCAGATCGATGCCCTGCAGGCGGTTAAACTCACGCACGCCGTTCATCGCTTGCGTAAACTCCTCTGCCGCCATGCGGATAATCTGCACGTTGTCGATCTGGTTGGCGGCGATATTGTACTGCGCGGCCGCGACCGATGGCTTGGCGATTTCAGTGGCCAGCACGCGGTTGAAGTTGCGCGCCAGCGCCAGCGAGAAGTTACCGTTACCGCAGTACAGTTCCAGCAGGTCGCCGCGTGAATTTTGCGTGGCGTTGAGTGCCCACTCCAGCATGTGAATGTTCATCGCAGCATTCGGCTGCGTGAAGCTATTCTCCACCTGACGGTAGATCATTTCTTTGCCTGCCACCGGCAGGCGTTCATCGATATAGTCCTGATCCAGTTCGATTTTTGTTTTCGTCGCGCGGCCAATCAGATGCACGTTAAGCCCTTTGGCCCGCAGCGCGTCACGTAGCGCTTCAGCCTCTTCACGCCACTCGTCATCCAGCTTTTTATGGTACAGCAGCGAGACTACCGCCTGATGGCTTAGGGTGGTGAGGTAGTCAATCTGGAACAGCTTATGGCGAAGCGCGTGGTTGCCGCGCACGCCCTCGAGCATGGCGGTCATCAGCGTGTTAATCAGCTCGCTGGCCGCCGGGAACGTGTCGACGCGAATACGGCTTTTGCTCTGCTGGTCGAACATGATGTGATACAGGTCATCACCATCGTGCCAGATGCGGAATTCGGCGCGCATGCGGTAGTGGCTGACCGGCGAGCGGAACACCTCCGGCGCGGGCGCGCTAAACGGCGCCATCATCGTTTGCAGGCGAGTGACTTTCTCGGCGAGCTGAGCGTCGTACTGTTCGGTAGGGAGGTGTTCGGGGGTCATGATGCATCCTGAATAATAAAAGTACGCGGGGATTGTAGGGCCTGCTCAGGGGATGTCCAGTACCGAGACAGGTGAAAATCATAAATAGCAGTCTGGACATCTATATGTAACTAAATGTAGCATCCCCGTACCGGTCCTGTGAGTTAAAAGGGAATCCAGTGTGAATCTGGGGCTGACGCGCAGCGGTAAGGAAGGTGGGAAACGAATGCACCCGATGCAGACACTGCGGCTTGCCGTGGGAAGTCCTCGTTTTCCGATGTCGCCTCCAAGCCCGAAGACCTGCCGGATGACGTCGCATGGGGTTTTATCGTCGCGAACAACGTATAAAGCCTGCGGCATCCTTTTTATGTTTCGGATGCTTTAAAAATGATTAAAAAAGCTTCGCTGCTGACGGCGTTATCCGTCACGGCATTTTCTGGCTGGGCGCAAGACAGCAATTCAGACACGCTGGTGGTGACCGCCAACCGCTTCCAACAACCTGTTAATACCGTTCTGGCTCCTACGGATATTGTTACGCGTGATGATATTCAGCGCTGGCAATCTAAAGATCTGAACGACGTTATGCGCCGCCTGCCGGGCGTTGATATCGCTCAGAATGGCGGTATCGGGCAGAGCGCTTCTCTTTATGTCCGCGGTACCGAAGGACGCCACGTGCTGGTGCTGATTGACGGCGTGCCTATGGCGCGTGCGGGCATTTCCAATGGCATTGATATTGGGCAGATTCCGGTATCGCTGGTGCAGCGCATTGAGTATATCCGTGGGCCGCGTTCAGCGGTGTACGGGTCTGGCGCGATCGGCGGTGTCGTCAACATTATTACCTTGACCGACGATGAGCACGCTCAGATTAATGCCGGTGCGGGTACTAACGGCTATCAGACTTATGATGGCGCGGTGAACAAACGCTTTGGCGACACGCTGGTGACGGCGGCTGGGGCTTACCAGACGACTCACGGCTTCAACGTTCAGCCGGATTCCCCTTACAGCGGTGATAGCGACCGTGACGGCTATCGCAATAAACTGTTCTGGGGCGGCGTACAGCATAAGTTCGACGATAACTTCTCCGGCTTTTTCCGTGGCTATGGCTATACCGCTAACAGCGATTACGATCAGGGTTCTTATGGGTATGCGGGCGGTAACGACGAGGCGCAGAACTATACGCAGTCCTGGGATACGGGCCTGCGCTACAGCTCGGGTATTTACTCTTCCCAGCTGATTGCGAACTACCAACACCTGAAAAATTACAACTACAGCAACGATCTCGGCCGCTATGCCGGGGATGCGACGCTGGACAATATGGAACAGCGTTATATCCAGTGGGGGAATAACGTTGAAGTTGGGCACGGGGCGATTAGCGGCGGCGTCGACTGGAAACAGGAAAAACTGACGTCCAGCAGCACCACGTTATCGGATGTCTATAAGCGCGATACGACCGGGCTATACCTGACCGGGCAGCAGCAGCTTGGCGACGTCACCTTAGAAGCTTCCGGACGTGAAGATCATGATGAGCAGTTCGGCTGGCACGGCACCTGGCAAACGGCCGCAGGCTGGCAGTTTGTCGATGGCTATCGGGCCACGCTCTCTTATGGTACTGGCTTCCTGGCACCTTCTCTGGGGCAACAGTTTGGGGCGACGCGCTTTGCTTCATCCTATGGGCCGGGCATTGCCGCTAACCCTGACCTGAAACCGGAAGAGTCTAAGCAATGGGAAGCGGGTCTTGAAGGGTTAACCGGTCCGCTGGACTGGCGTCTGTCGGCTTATCATTACGAAATCCAGAACCTGATTGACTACAAAAACAATCAGTACATCAACGTGAAGTCGGCCACCATTAAGGGGCTTGAATGGACGGGGAATATCGCCACCGGTCCAGTGGAGCATCATCTGACGCTGCAATACGTCGATCCACGTGATGACCAAACTGACAAGGTGCTTTATCGCCGCGCTAAGCAGCAGGTGAAGTATGAGCTGACCGGACAGGTTTACGATCTTGGCTGGAATGTCATGTATCAGTACCTGGGTGAGCGCTACGATAATGATTATGACAATAATCGTGATGTAAAAATGGGCGGCGTGAGCTTATGGGACATCGGATTATCGTATCCGGTCACCTCACACCTGACAGTTCGTGGTAAAATAGCCAACCTGTTCGATAAAGATTACGAGACAGTTTATGGCTACCAAACTGCAGGACGGGAATACACCTTGTCTGGCAGCTACACCTTCTGAACCACGTCCCACCGTGCTGGTATTTGATTCCGGCGTAGGTGGGCTGTCGGTCTACGATGAGATCCGGCATCTCTTGCCGGATCTTCATTACATCTATGCGTTCGATAACGTCGCTTTCCCGTATGGCGAGAAGAGTGAAGAGTTTATCGTTGAGCGCGTTGTTGAAATCGTCACTGCGGTACAGCAGCGTTATCCATTAGCGCTGGCCGTCATCGCCTGTAACACGGCGAGCACGGTATCGCTGCCCGCGCTGCGTGAGCACTTCGGCTTCCCCGTTGTGGGCGTAGTCCCGGCCATTAAACCGGCGGCGCGTCTTTCGGCGAACCGTATCGTCGGGCTGCTGGCAACGCGAGGGACGGTGAAGCGTCCTTATACGCATGAGCTGATCGCCCGCTTTGCTAACGAATGCCGTATAGAGATGCTCGGTTCTGCAGAGCTGGTGGAGCTGGCTGAAGCGAAGCTGCACGGCGAACCGGTGCCACTCGACGAGTTGAAGCGCATTCTTCGCCCATGGCTTCGTATGCCGGAGCCGCCGGATACCGTCGTGCTCGGCTGCACCCACTTCCCGCTATTACAAGAGGAACTGCTGCAGGTGTTGCCGGAGGGTACCCGACTGGTGGATTCCGGTGCGGCGATTGCGCGTCGAACGGCCTGGTTGCTTGAGCATGAGGCACCGGATGCGAAATCCAGTGAACCGAATCTGGCCTACTGCATGGCGCTCACGGCGGAAACTGAGCAACTTTTACCCGTTTTACGCCGTTATGGCTTTGAAACGCTCGAAAAACTGCCTGTTTCATCCTGATTTGTTCAAAAAAGAGACGCTTGAAAAGTTTTTTTAAAACAGGGCTTGTCAACGTCTCAGAACTCCCTATAATGCGCCTCCACTGACACGGAACAACGGATTACAAGCCGCCGGGTCAGCGAGGTTCTCCTGAGAATCTCAACAGAGAAAAGCGAAATTAAATGCTTGACTCTGAAGCGGGAAAGCGTAATATGCACATCCCGCGCCGCTGAGAAAAGCGAAGCGGCACTGCTCTTTAACAATTTATCAGACAATCTGTGTGGGCACTCGAAGATACGGATTCTTAACGTCGCAAGACGAAAAATGAATACCAAGTCTCTGAGTGAACACGTAATTCATTACGAAGTTTAATTCACGAGCATCAAACTTAAATTGAAGAGTTTGATCATGGCTCAGATTGAACGCTGGCGGCAGGCCTAACACATGCAAGTCGAACGGTAGCACAGAGAGCTTGCTCTTGGGTGACGAGTGGCGGACGGGTGAGTAATGTCTGGGAAACTGCCCGATGGAGGGGGATAACTACTGGAAACGGTAGCTAATACCGCATAACGTCGCAAGACCAAAGTGGGGGACCTTCGGGCCTCACACCATCGGATGTGCCCAGATGGGATTAGCTAGTAGGTGGGGTAACGGCTCACCTAGGCGACGATCCCTAGCTGGTCTGAGAGGATGACCAGCCACACTGGAACTGAGACACGGTCCAGACTCCTACGGGAGGCAGCAGTGGGGAATATTGCACAATGGGCGCAAGCCTGATGCAGCCATGCCGCGTGTATGAAGAAGGCCTTCGGGTTGTAAAGTACTTTCAGCGAGGAGGAAGGCGTTGTGGTTAATAACCGCAACGATTGACGTTACTCGCAGAAGAAGCACCGGCTAACTCCGTGCCAGCAGCCGCGGTAATACGGAGGGTGCAAGCGTTAATCGGAATTACTGGGCGTAAAGCGCACGCAGGCGGTTTGTTAAGTCAGATGTGAAATCCCCGGGCTCAACCTGGGAACTGCATTTGAAACTGGCAAGCTTGAGTCTC
Organism: Klebsiella sp. WP3-W18-ESBL-02; assembly: GCF_014168815.1. Taxonomy (NCBI): domain Bacteria; kingdom Pseudomonadati; phylum Pseudomonadota; class Gammaproteobacteria; order Enterobacterales; family Enterobacteriaceae; genus Klebsiella; species Klebsiella sp. WP3-W18-ESBL-02. Next base: position 4,957,528 of record NZ_AP021972.1, on the reverse strand, counting down.
GTAGAGGGGGGTAGAATTCCAGGTGTAGCGGTGAAATGCGTAGAGATCTGGAGGAATACCGGTGGCGAAGGCGGCCCCCTGGACGAAGACTGACGCTCAGGTGCGAAAGCGTGGGGAGCAAACAGGATTAGATACCCTGGTAGTCCACGCCGTAAACGATGTCTATTTGGAGGTTGTTCCCTTGAGGAGTGGCTTCCGGAGCTAACGCGTTAAATAGACCGCCTGGGGAGTACGGCCGCAAGGTTAAAACTCAAATGAATTGACGGGGGCCCGCACAAGCGGTGGAGCATGTGGTTTAATTCGATGCAACGCGAAGAACCTTACCTACTCTTGACATCCACGGAACTTAGCAGAGATGCTTTGGTGCCTTCGGGAACCGTGAGACAGGTGCTGCATGGCTGTCGTCAGCTCGTGTTGTGAAATGTTGGGTTAAGTCCCGCAACGAGCGCAACCCTTATCCTTTGTTGCCAGCGGTTCGGCCGGGAACTCAAAGGAGACTGCCAGTGATAAACTGGAGGAAGGTGGGGATGACGTCAAGTCATCATGGCCCTTACGAGTAGGGCTACACACGTGCTACAATGGCATATACAAAGAGAAGCGACCTCGCGAGAGCAAGCGGACCTCATAAAGTATGTCGTAGTCCGGATTGGAGTCTGCAACTCGACTCCATGAAGTCGGAATCGCTAGTAATCGTAGATCAGAATGCTACGGTGAATACGTTCCCGGGCCTTGTACACACCGCCCGTCACACCATGGGAGTGGGTTGCAAAAGAAGTAGGTAGCTTAACCTTCGGGAGGGCGCTTACCACTTTGTGATTCATGACTGGGGTGAAGTCGTAACAAGGTAACCGTAGGGGAACCTGCGGTTGGATCACCTCCTTACCTTAAAGAAACGTTCTTTGAAGTGCTCACACAGATTGTCTGATGAAAAATAGCAGTAAAGAATCTCTGCAGGCTTGTAGCTCAGGTGGTTAGAGCGCACCCCTGATAAGGGTGAGGTCGGTGGTTCAAGTCCACTCAGGCCTACCAAATTCGTCCCGCGAATTTGAGGGAGATTCATAAACGATGGGGCTATAGCTCAGCTGGGAGAGCGCCTGCTTTGCACGCAGGAGGTCTGCGGTTCGATCCCGCATAGCTCCACCATCTTTACTGCAACAATACAAGAAAACTTCAGAGTGTACCTGAAAAGGTTCACTGCGAAGTTTTGCTCTTTAAAAATCTGGATCAAGCTGAAAATTGAAACGACACACTGTGTCTGTTCTCCGTAATAAGAACAGATAAGCGGTGTGTTCGAGTCTCTCAAATTTTCGCAACACGATGGTGTTTTACGAAACATCTTCGGGTTGTGAGGTTAAGCGACTAAGCGTACACGGTGGATGCCCTGGCAGTCAGAGGCGATGAAGGACGTGCTAATCTGCGATAAGCGTCGGTAAGGTGATATGAACCGTTATAACCGGCGATTTCCGAATGGGGAAACCCAGTGTGTTTCGACACACTATCGTTAACTCAATACATAGGTTAACGAAGCGAACCGGGGGAACTGAAACATCTAAGTACCCCGAGGAAAAGAAATCAACCGAGATTCCCCCAGTAGCGGCGAGCGAACGGGGAGCAGCCCAGAGTCTGAATCAGCTTGTGTGTTAGTGGAACGGTCTGGAAAGTCCGACGGTACAGGGTGATAGTCCCGTACACCAAAATGCACAGGTTGTGAACTCGAAGAGTAGGGCGGGACACGTGGTATCCTGTCTGAATATGGGGGGACCATCCTCCAAGGCTAAATACTCCTGACTGACCGATAGTGAACCAGTACCGTGAGGGAAAGGCGAAAAGAACCCCGGCGAGGGGAGTGAAAAAGAACCTGAAACCGTGTACGTACAAGCAGTGGGAGCCTCTTTATGGGGTGACTGCGTACCTTTTGTATAATGGGTCAGCGACTTATATTCTGTAGCAAGGTTAACCGAATAGGGGAGCCGAAGGGAAACCGAGTCTTAACTGGGCGTTAAGTTGCAGGGTATAGACCCGAAACCCGGTGATCTAGCCATGGGCAGGTTGAAGGTTGGGTAACACTAACTGGAGGACCGAACCGACTAATGTTGAAAAATTAGCGGATGACTTGTGGCTGGGGGTGAAAGGCCAATCAAACCGGGAGATAGCTGGTTCTCCCCGAAAGCTATTTAGGTAGCGCCTCGTGAATTCATCTTCGGGGGTAGAGCACTGTTTCGGCTAGGGGGTCATCCCGACTTACCAACCCGATGCAAACTGCGAATACCGAAGAATGTTATCACGGGAGACACACGGCGGGTGCTAACGTCCGTCGTGAAGAGGGAAACAACCCAGACCGCCAGCTAAGGTCCCAAAGTCACAGTTAAGTGGGAAACGATGTGGGAAGGCTCAGACAGCCAGGATGTTGGCTTAGAAGCAGCCATCATTTAAAGAAAGCGTAATAGCTCACTGGTCGAGTCGGCCTGCGCGGAAGATGTAACGGGGCTAAACTGTGCACCGAAGCTGCGGCAGCGACACTATGTGTTGTTGGGTAGGGGAGCGTTCTGTAAGCCGTTGAAGGTGTCCTGTGAGGGGTGCTGGAGGTATCAGAAGTGCGAATGCTGACATAAGTAACGATAATGCGGGTGAAAAACCCGCACGCCGGAAGACCAAGGGTTCCTGTCCAACGTTAATCGGGGCAGGGTGAGTCGACCCCTAAGGCGAGGCCGAAAGGCGTAGTCGATGGGAAACAGGTTAATATTCCTGTACTTGGTGTTACTGCGAAGGGGGGACGGAGAAGGCTATGTTAGCCGGGCGACGGTTGTCCCGGTTTAAGCATGTAGGCGGGAAGTTTAGGTAAATCCGGACTTCTTTTAACGCTGAGGTGTGATGACGAGGCACTACGGTGCTGAAGTAACAAATGCCCTGCTTCCAGGAAAAGCCTCTAAGCATCAGGTAACATCAAATCGTACCCCAAACCGACACAGGTGGTCAGGTAGAGAATACCAAGGCGCTTGAGAGAACTCGGGTGAAGGAACTAGGCAAAATGGTGCCGTAACTTCGGGAGAAGGCACGCTGATATGTAGGTGAAGTGGTTTACCCATGGAGCTGAAATCAGTCGAAGATACCAGCTGGCTGCAACTGTTTATTAAAAACACAGCACTGTGCAAACACGAAAGTGGACGTATACGGTGTGACGCCTGCCCGGTGCCGGAAGGTTAATTGATGGGGTTAGCGGCAACGCGAAGCTCTTGATCGAAGCCCCGGTAAACGGCGGCCGTAACTATAACGGTCCTAAGGTAGCGAAATTCCTTGTCGGGTAAGTTCCGACCTGCACGAATGGCGTAATGATGGCCAGGCTGTCTCCACCCGAGACTCAGTGAAATTGAACTCGCTGTGAAGATGCAGTGTACCCGCGGCAAGACGGAAAGACCCCGTGAACCTTTACTATAGCTTGACACTGAACACTGGTCCTTGATGTGTAGGATAGGTGGGAGGCTTTGAAGCGCGGACGCCAGTTCGTGTGGAGCCAACCTTGAAATACCACCCTTTAATGGCTGGTGTTCTAACGTAGACCCGTGATCCGGGTTGCGGACAGTGTCTGGTGGGTAGTTTGACTGGGGCGGTCTCCTCCTAAAGAGTAACGGAGGAGCACGAAGGTTAGCTAATCCTGGTCGGACATCAGGAGGTTAGTGCAAAGGCATAAGCTAGCTTGACTGCGAGAGTGACGGCTCGAGCAGGTGCGAAAGCAGGTCTTAGTGATCCGGTGGTTCTGAATGGAAGGGCCATCGCTCAACGGATAAAAGGTACTCCGGGGATAACAGGCTGATACCGCCCAAGAGTTCATATCGACGGCGGTGTTTGGCACCTCGATGTCGGCTCATCACATCCTGGGGCTGAAGTAGGTCCCAAGGGTATGGCTGTTCGCCATTTAAAGTGGTACGCGAGCTGGGTTTAGAACGTCGTGAGACAGTTCGGTCCCTATCTGCCGTGGGCGCTGGAGAATTGAGGGGGGCTGCTCCTAGTACGAGAGGACCGGAGTGGACGCATCACTGGTGTTCGGGTTGTCATGCCAATGGCATTGCCCGGTAGCTAAATGCGGAAGAGATAAGTGCTGAAAGCATCTAAGCACGAAACTTGCCCCGAGATGAGTTCTCCCTGACTCCTTGAGAGTCCTGAAGGAACGTTGAAGACGACGACGTTGATAGGTCGGGTGTGTAAGTGTAGCGATACATTGAGCTAACCGATACTAATGAACCGTGAGGCTTAACCTTACAACGCCGAAGCTGTTTTGGCGAAATTGAGACGATTTTCAGCATTGATTACAGATTAGATTAACCGGCGAAAAGCGGGTTAATAACAGAATTTGCCTGGCGGCCGTAGCGCGGTGGTCCCACCTGACCCCATGCCGAACTCAGAAGTGAAACGCCGTAGCGCCGATGGTAGTGTGGGGTCTCCCCATGCGAGAGTAGGGAACTGCCAGGCATCAAATTGCAGTAAACCGGGATGAATAATCCGGGTAGTGACAAAGAAATTCGGTGGAGCGGTAGTTCAGTCGGTTAGAATACCTGCCTGTCACGCAGGGGGTCGCGGGTTCGAGTCCCGTCCGTTCCGCCACTTATTCAACATTAAGCCTGCTAAATTAGCAGGCTTAATGATAAGAAAATTTAGGGGCGTAGCTCAGTTGGTAGAGCACCGGTCTCCAAAACCGGGTGTCGCGAGTTCGAGTCTCTCCGCCCCTGCCATATATAATCCTTTGCTTAGGCAAAGGATTTTTTTTGCCAAAAATTCACCTTCCTGACGGGCCCATCGTTCTCCCCCGGGCCACCTATTCAGTCTTTACTTAAAATACATTGGTTTTCAATATGTCGCGAATTTGCGCCTGTTTGTCGCTATTTTGCAGCCATATCGCATATAAAGGTCGTAGAATGGCCGTACCATCGGTAACGGGATAGAGATCGTTCTGCTCCTGTGCCCACGACACGGGCAACCAGGTGCAACCTTTTAACGGTAATAGCTGGAGTCGGGCCAGGCTTGCCGAACTGGTGGTCAGCAGCGGGATATCGTCACTGCTAATTAGCCCTGCTTCGTGCTGCTGGAAATCTGCGCCCCACTCCAGACGCAGGTAGTTCAGATCTGCCCTGGTTGTCTCCGGCGTTGCACAGTACAGCTCAAGTGCAAAATGTCCCAGCAGCTGGCTGCTGAATTCATCCATTTTTGGCGCTTCGGTGGTCAGTAACAGATCGAGCTGGCGCTCGTGTAGCTGTTTAACCAGCGACTGGCGTTGGGCGATCCGCGCTTCAAACTGTAGCGTACCGTCGGCCTGATAAAGCCGGGATAGCCAAGCGTTAAGCATACACTCCCATAGCGAAGCGCTAGCACCAATGGAAAACTCATTGTGCCGCGAGGTGTTAGCCACTTCCTTACGCGCGGCCTGCCACGTGCTCATCAGCGTTTCTGCGTAGGGAAGGAGTTTTTCTCCCGCCGCGGTCAAACGAATATTATTGCGATGGCGGGTAAACAGATTGACCCCAAGCTGATTTTCTAACTGACGGATTCGAAAGCTCACCGCAGATTGTGTCAGATAGAGCGCTTCTGCGGCTCGCCCGAAGTGGCGAGTTCTGCTCACTTCGAGGAAAGTTTTCAGCAATTCGGTATCCACAGCTTTCTCCGCAAAATTTTTTGTCGTAATGATTTAAATCTTTTGTTTTACACTCTGTCAAGCGTATCTAATACTCCGCGCCATAAATAGCTCGGCCAAAGAATTAGGAGCGTGTAGGATGGCGGAAAGCTTTACGACGACTAATCGTTTTTTCGATAATAAAAATTATCCGCGCGGGTTCTCTCGTCATGGTGATTTCACCATCAAAGAGGCGCAGCTGCTTGAGCGTTATGGCTTTGCCTTTAACGAACTCGATCTTGGCAAACGCGAGCCGGCAACCGAAGAAGAGCAGCAGTTTGTCTCGGTCTGCCGTGGTGAACGTGAGCCGGCAACGGATGCTGAACGCGTATGGACCAAGTATGTCACGCGCATCAAGCGTCCGAAGCGTTTCCACACCCTGTCCGGCGGTAAGCCGCAGGTGGAAGGCGCTGAAGACTACACTGACAGCGACGATTAATAAAAAAGGGGCCTGGGCCCCTTTTTTATTGTAGTAAAGTTTGAAGATGGGCGAGCATTCTGTCGATGCCGCGATAGCTCAACGCTTCCTGCAAATGATGTCTGGCAATATCCTCTGCCCCCTCCATATCCGCCAGCGTGCGCGAAACCTTTAACAGACGCTGCTAGGCGCGGATCGACAGCCCAAGCTGTGTCAACGTCTGCTCTAGCCACAGAGCGTCCGCTTCTACCAGCGCACAGTATTGCCGGATCTCGCTGCCGCTGAGCTGCGCATTTAGCTTCCCTTGTCGCGCATTCTGACGCTGCTGCGCTGTGATGACCCGCTGTTGTACCGTCAGGCTGCTTTCCCCTACGCGGGCCGATTGGCTCAGTAAGCCCGGCGGCGGTAGCGGAATTTCCAGGGAGAGATCGAACCGGTCGAGAAACGGACCAGACAGCCGATTGAGGTAGCGCAGCGTCTGTTCTGGCGTGCAGCGGTTATGCTGCCCCTCATAGTGACCGGTAGGGCTAGGATTCATCGCAGCAATCAGTTGAAAGCGAGCAGGATAGGTAATTTTGGCCCGCGTACGTGAAATGTGGATTTTGCCAGACTCAATCGGCTCGCGCAGCGCATCCAGCACCCGGCGCTCAAATTCCGGTAGCTCATCGAGGAACAGAATCCCGTTGTGGGCCAGCGAAATCTCTCCCGGGGCGGGAATCGACCCGCCGCCAACCATAGCCGTCAGCGATGCGCTATGGTGAGGTGCACGAAAGGGGCGATGGCGCCATTCACGCTGAATGCGATAGGTATTTTCCAGACTGATAATTGCCGCGCTCTCAAGCGCCTCGCTGTCGCTAAGCGGCGGGAGTAGCCCGCGCAGACGGGTGGCAAGCATGGTTTTACCCGTACCAGGTGGGCCAACGAGCAGCAAATTGTGACCGCCCGACGCGGTGATCTCCAGCGCCCGTTTCCCCTGCAGCTGGCCGATCACATCGCTTAAATCTTCGCAGCTGGCGGGGGCCATCATGCCCTCTGGTGGAGGCTGCCTGAGCGTTTGTTTTCCTTCAAGAAATGCGCAGACTTCAAGAAGGTGGCTGGCAATCAGGCAATCGCTGCCGCCAAGCAGGCCGACCAACGGCGCGTTATCCTCGGCAAGCACAATCTGGCGACCTGAATGTATGGCTTCCATCGCCGCCGATAGCGCCCCAGGAATACCGCGTAGCGCGCCCGTGAGCGCCAGTTCACCCACAAACTCATACTGCCCTAGTTTCTGGCTATTAAGCTGCTCAGAGGCCGCCAGAAGCGCAATAGCGATAGGTAAATCATATCGCCCTCCTTCTTTAGGAAGATCGGCCGGCGCGAGGTTAATGGTGATCTTCTTCGCCGGAAAGGTATAACCGCTGTTGATGATGGCGCTGCGAACCCGGTCGCGCGCCTCTTTGACGGTGGTTTCCGGCAGCCCGACCATGACCAGGCCCGGCAGACCCTGGCTGATATGCACTTCGATAGTAATCAGCGGTGCGCTGACGCCCAGCGCGGCGCGCGTATAGACAACGGATAGCGACATAATTCCTCCCTGAAGATCGCTATTATGTGCGATGCAGTCGTTCCATTAATCTGCTTAATTTGATTATTACGTGGCGTATTCCATAATTTTCACCGACATTCAGCGCATTTCATTAATTTTGGAATCGAGTCCGAATGTTGCTCATATGACGTCAACTTCGCCTCTGCTCAGTCGTTGCGTAGGGAGCAAAAGGTGAAATATTTTCATTTCATAAATTCTCTATATAAAACAAATTGTTTTCATTAAATCCTTAGCGCGGTAAGCAATGCCGTCATAAAAAAAACTTGTGCTTTTTGTGATGTCTGTGGTAACTCTGTAGGTATTCCTTCGAACAAGATGCAAGAACAGACAAAAATGAAAGCCCTTCTACGAGTGATTAGCCTGGTCGTGATTAGCGTGGTGGTGATTATTATCCCACCGTGCGGGGCTGCACTTGGACGAGGAAAGGCTTAGAAATCAAGCCTTAACGAACTAAGACCCCCGCACCGAAAGGTCCGGGGGTTTTTTTATGACCTAAAAACAATAACGGGAGGCAGAACGTGACGCGTAGCATAAAATTCTGTTTCTCACGATCTACGGCGGGGAACTAACTATGAATGGCGCACAGTGGGTGGTACATGCGTTGCGAGCGCAGGGTGTTGAAACGGTATTTGGTTATCCTGGTGGAGCCATCATGCCGGTTTACGACGCACTGTATGACGGCGGCGTAGAGCACCTGCTGTGTCGACACGAACAGGGCGCGGCAATGGCGGCCATCGGCTATGCGCGTGCTACCGGTAAAACCGGCGTTTGCATCGCCACTTCCGGCCCGGGCGCAACCAACCTGATCACCGGTCTGGCCGATGCGTTACTCGATTCCGTGCCCGTTGTGGCCATCACCGGTCAGGTCGCCGCACCGTTAATCGGTACGGATGCTTTTCAGGAAGTGGACGTTCTCGGTTTGTCGCTGGCCTGCACCAAACACAGTTTCCTGGTGCAATCCCTGGAAGAGCTGCCGCGCGTAATGGCAGAGGCGTTCCAGGTGGCAAACTCAGGCCGTCCTGGCCCGGTTCTGGTCGACATTCCGAAGGACGTGCAGGTGGCACAGGGCGATCTGGAACCGTTCTTCTCCACCGTAGAAAGCGACGATGCTTTCCCTCACGCCGAAATGGCGCAGGCCCAGCAGATGCTGGCGCAGGCGCATAAACCGATGCTGTATGTCGGCGGCGGCGTGGGAATGGCGCAGGCGGTACCGGCGCTGCGCGAATTTATGGCCGTCACACAAATGCCAGCGACCTGTACCCTGAAGGGATTGGGCGCAGTGCCAGCCGATTACCCGTTCTACCTCGGTATGTTGGGTATGCACGGTACCAAGGCGGCAAACCTGGCGGTGCAGGAATGCGACCTGCTGATCGCCGTTGGTGCCCGCTTTGACGATCGCGTGACCGGCAAGCTGAATACCTTCGCGCCGCACGCCAGGGTTATCCATATGGATATCGACCCGGCGGAAATGAACAAGCTGCGCCAGACGCATGTGGCATTACAGGGCGACCTGAATGCGCTGCTGCCTGCGCTGCAACAGCCGCTGGCTATCGACGCATGGCGCCAGCACAACGCGGCGATGCGCGCCGAGCACGCCTGGCGTTACGACCATCCTGGTGAGGCAATCTATGCGCCGCTGCTGCTCAAGCAGCTGTCGGACCGTAAACCGGCCGATAGCGTGGTGACCACCGACGTTGGGCAGCACCAGATGTGGTCGGCTCAACATATGACCTATACCCGCCCGGAGAATTTCATCACTTCAAGCGGTTTAGGCACCATGGGCTTCGGTCTGCCGGCCGCCGTTGGCGCACAGGTGGCGCGACCTGACGACACGGTTATCTGTATCTCCGGTGACGGCTCCTTCATGATGAACGTGCAAGAGCTGGGCACCGTGAAACGTAAGCAGTTACCGCTGAAGATAGTCTTACTCGACAACCAGCGTTTAGGGATGGTTCGACAATGGCAGCAGCTGTTCTTCCAGGAACGTTACAGTGAAACCACCCTGACCGATAACCCCGATTTCCTCATGCTGGCCAGCGCCTTCGGCATCCCTGGTCAACACATCACCCGTAAAGACCAGGTTGAAGCGGCACTCGACACCATGCTGGCAAGCGAAGGCCCGTACCTGCTTCATGTCTCAATCGACGAACTTGAGAACGTCTGGCCTCTGGTGCCGCCTGGCGCCAGTAACTCACAAATGCTGGAGAAATTATCATGATGCAACATCAGGTCAACGTGCAGGCCCGCTTCAACCCGGAAACCTTAGAACGCGTGTTACGTGTGGTCCGTCATCGCGGTTTTCAGATTTGCTCGATGAATATGGAGGCGGCCAGCGATGCGCAGAATATAAATATCGAATTGACCGTTGCCAGCCCGCGGTCAGTCGACTTACTGTTTAGTCAATTAAATAAACTGGTGGACGTGGCTTCGGTTGCCGTTCAGCAGTGTACAAGCACATCACAACAACAGATTCGCGCCTGAGCGCAATAGGAAGAGAAATGACGACGAAAAAAGCGGATTACATCTGGTTCAACGGTGAGATGGTTCGTTGGGAAGACGCGAAGGTTCACGTGATGTCCCACGCGCTGCACTACGGTACCTCTGTATTCGAAGGCATCCGTTGCTACGACTCCCACAAAGGCCCGGTTGTTTTCCGCCACCGTGAGCACATGCAGCGCCTGCGTGATTCCGCCAAAATCTATCGCTTCCCGGTCTCTCAGAGCGTGGATGAACTGATGGAAGCCTGCCGCGCCGTACTGCGCAAAAATAATCTGACCAGCGCCTATATCCGTCCGCTGGTGTTTGTCGGCGATGTCGGTATGGGCGTTAACCCGCCGGACGGCTACAGCACCGACGTGATCATCGCGGCGTTCCCGTGGGGCGCCTATCTGGGCGCTGAAGCGCTGGATCAAGGGATCGATGCGATGGTTTCTTCCTGGAACCGCGCTGCGCCGAACACCATTCCAACTGCCGCGAAAGCAGGCGGCAACTACCTTTCCTCACTGTTGGTCGGTAGCGAAGCGCGCCGCCACGGCTATCAGGAAGGGATCGCGCTGGATGTGAACGGCTATCTGTCTGAAGGCGCGGGTGAAAACCTGTTTGAAGTGAAAGACGGCATTCTGTTTACGCCACCGTTTACCTCTTCGGCGCTGCCGGGTATTACCCGCGATGCGATCATCAAGCTGGCGAAGGATATCGGAATTGAAGTTCGCGAGCAGGTGCTGTCTCGTGAATCGCTGTACCTGGCGGATGAAGTCTTTATGTCCGGCACCGCCGCTGAAATCACCCCGGTGCGCAGCGTTGACGGTATCCAGGTCGGCGAAGGCCGCTGTGGCCCGGTCACTAAACGTATTCAGCAAGCATTCTTTGGCCTCTTTACCGGTGAAACCGAAGATAAATGGGGCTGGTTGGATCAGGTTAATCAATAAGATAAATAATGGGGCGGCACGCACCGCCTCATTAACGAGACAGAGACTGGGAGTACAAAAGCATGCCTAAATATCGTTCCGCCACTACCACTCACGGCCGCAATATGGCGGGCGCCCGCGCGCTGTGGCGCGCCACCGGGATGACGGATGCCGACTTCGGTAAGCCGATTATCGCCGTCGTGAACTCGTTTACCCAGTTCGTGCCGGGCCACGTTCACCTGCGCGACCTTGGTAAACTGGTTGCCGAGCAGATCGAAGCTGCCGGCGGCGTGGCTAAAGAATTCAATACCATTGCGGTGGATGACGGTATCGCCATGGGCCACGGGGGTATGCTTTATTCACTGCCGTCCCGCGAGCTGATTGCCGACTCCGTTGAGTACATGGTTAACGCCCACTGTGCCGATGCAATGGTCTGCATCTCGAACTGCGACAAAATCACCCCGGGGATGCTGATGGCCTCCCTGCGCCTGAATATTCCGGTGATCTTCGTTTCCGGCGGCCCGATGGAGGCCGGTAAAACCAAATTATCCGACAAAATCATCAAGCTCGACCTGGTCGATGCGATGATTCAGGGCGCGGATCCGAAAGTTTCCGACTCGCAGAGCGAGCAGGTTGAACGTTCCGCCTGCCCAACCTGCGGCTCCTGCTCCGGGATGTTTACCGCCAACTCGATGAACTGCCTGACCGAAGCGCTGGGACTGTCTCAGCCGGGCAACGGTTCGCTGCTGGCCACCCACGCTGACCGTAAAGAACTGTTCCTCACTGCAGGCCAGCGCATCGTTGAGCTGACCAAACGCTACTACGAACAGGATGATGCCTCCGCGCTGCCGCGCAACATCGCATGCAAAGCGGCATTCGAAAATGCCATGACGCTGGATATCGCCATGGGCGGTTCCACCAACACCGTTCTGCACCTGCTGGCAGCGGCGCAGGAAGCCGAAATCGACTTCACCATGAGCGATATCGACAAGCTGTCCCGCAAGGTTCCGCAGCTGTGTAAAGTGGCGCCAAGCACTCAGAAATACCATATGGAAGATGTGCACCGCGCCGGTGGCGTGCTGGGGATCCTCGGCGAACTGGACCGCGCCGGCCTGTTGAACCGTGACGTGAAAAACGTGCTCGGTCTGACCCTGCCGCAGACGCTGGAACAGTACGACATCACCGTTACCCAGAATGAAGCGGTGAAAAAAATGTTCCGTGCTGGCCCGGCGGGCATCCGTACCACCCAGGCGTTCTCGCAGGACTGCCGTTGGGACACGCTGGATGACGATCGCGCCGAAGGCTGCATCCGCTCGCTGGAACATGCCTACAGCAAAGACGGCGGTCTGGCGGTACTCTACGGTAATTTCGCGGAAAACGGCTGCATCGTGAAAACGGCGGGCGTGGATGACAGCATCCTCAAATTCACCGGCCCGGCAAAAGTGTACGAAAGCCAGGACGACGCGGTTGAGGCCATCCTCGGCGGCAAAGTGGTTGAAGGCGACGTTGTTGTCATTCGTTACGAAGGGCCGAAAGGTGGGCCGGGCATGCAGGAAATGCTCTACCCGACCACCTTCTTGAAATCCATGGGTCTCGGCAAAGCCTGTGCGTTGATCACCGACGGGCGTTTCTCCGGCGGCACATCCGGCCTGTCTATCGGCCACGTTTCCCCGGAAGCGGCCAGCGGCGGCAACATCGCGATCATTGAAGATGGCGACATGATTGCTATCGATATCCCGAACCGTGGCATTCAGCTGCAGCTGAGCGATGCGGAAATTGCCGCGCGTCGTGAAGCGCAGGAAGCTCGCGGTGACCAGGCGTGGACGCCGAAAAATCGTGAACGTCAGGTCTCCTTTGCCCTTCGCGCTTATGCCAGCCTGGCAACCAGCGCCGACAAAGGTGCGGTACGCGATAAATCGAAACTGGGGGGGTAATCACCATGGCGGAATCTCAGCCCCTATCCGGCACCCCTGAGGGTGCCGAGTATCTCAGAGCGGTGCTGCGCGCACCGGTCTACGAAGCCGTGCAGGTCACGCCGCTGGAGAAAATGGACAAACTCTCTTCGCGGCTTGATAACGTAATTCTGGTCAAGCGTGAAGACCGTCAGCCTGTGCACAGCTTTAAGCTGCGCGGTGCTTACGCGATGATGGCAGGACTGACGGCGGAACAGAAGGCGCACGGCGTGATTACCGCGTCTGCGGGTAACCATGCGCAGGGCGTAGCGTTTTCTTCCGCTCGTCTGGGCCTGAAGTCGCTGATCGTTATGCCGGTGGCCACTGCCGATATCAAAGTCGATGCCGTGCGCGGTTTCGGCGGTGAGGTGCTGCTGCACGGTGCCAACTTTGATGAAGCCAAAGCGAAAGCGATTGAACTGGCGCAGCAGCAGGGCTTCACCTGGGTGCCGCCTTTCGATCACCCGATGGTGATTGCCGGGCAGGGCACGCTGGCGCTTGAACTGCTGCAGCAGGATGCCCACCTCGATCGCGTGTTTGTCCCGGTGGGCGGCGGCGGGCTGGCGGCGGGCGTTGCGGTGCTGATCAAACAGCTGATGCCGCAGATCAAAGTGATCGCCGTGGAAGCAGAAGATTCGGCCTGCCTGAAGGCGGCGCTGGACGCGGGGCATCCGGTGGATCTGCCGCGCGTGGGTCTGTTTGCGGAAGGCGTGGCGGTGAAGCGTATTGGCGATGAAACCTTCCGCCTGTGTCAGGAATACCTCGACGACATCATTACCGTTGATAGCGATGCTATCTGCGCGGCGATGAAAGACCTCTTCGAAGATGTCCGTGCGGTAGCCGAGCCTTCCGGGGCGCTGGCGCTGGCGGGGATGAAGAAATACATCGCCCAGCACAATATTCGCGGTGAACGTCTGGCGCACGTGTTGTCCGGTGCGAACGTTAACTTCCACGGTCTGCGCTATGTCTCCGAACGTTGCGAGCTGGGGGAACAACGTGAAGCCTTGCTGGCGGTGACCATCCCGGAAGAGAAGGGAAGTTTCCTTAAATTCTGCCAGCTGTTGGGTGGCCGTTCGGTAACGGAGTTTAACTACCGCTTTGCCGATGCCAAAGACGCCTGCATTTTTGTCGGCGTACGCCTGAGCCGTGGTCTGGAAGAGCGCAAGGAAATCCTTAGCTTGCTGCACGATGGTGGCTACAGCGTGGTGGACCTGTCCGACGACGAAATGGCGAAGCTGCACGTGCGGTATATGGTTGGCGGTCGTCCCTCCAAACCACTGAAGGAGAGATTGTTCAGCTTCGAGTTTCCGGAATCGCCGGGGGCACTGCTGAAGTTCCTCTACACGCTGGGCACGCACTGGAATATCTCACTGTTCCACTATCGTAGCCATGGTACCGACTACGGACGCGTGCTGGCCGCCTTTGAGCTGGGCGACAATGAGCCGGACTTTGAAACCCGACTCAATGAACTGGGCTATGAGTGTCACGACGAGACAAATAACCCGGCATTCCGCTTCTTCCTGGCGGGCTAATAGCTGCTTAACAGGAGATAACCTGCCAGGGTTATCTCCTTTTTTCTGCTTTATTTATCGTGACCTGCCGAATTATTTTTCTGTCAACGCATCCTATCCATAAAAATGTGACCTAATTCATAATAAAAAGCTCACCGCGTTGCGCCAGCCTGCGCACATCTTTTGGGAGCAATATTTGTCGCTCGCTGACTACACCTGAATTAACATTGGCTGTAGTTAATTCTTAGTGGTTGGAGAGGATATTCGGATGAGAACGGATATAATTGATGCCCCGAATGAAAGTGCGCAAGGATGTGAATATTTTACGTCTCAGCTCACATTTCTGGATAAACACTATAATAATTCCACAGACTTTTTTTCTTCGATATTTTTGCTGCTGAAAGAGCAAGGCTACGTCCGGGACTCTTTTCTTGACGCCATCATCGCCCGTGAAAAGGCGTACCCTACCGCGCTGCCCACGCTGCCGGTGGCTCTTGCGCTTCCTCATACCGATCCTCAGCACGTTATTCACCCCTTCATCTCCGTAACACGGTTGTCTACGCCTATTGCATGGCAGGAGATGGGCAATGATGACAACACGCTTTATGTTCATTTTATTGTTTTACTAGGTTTTGTTGACCACAGCAGCCACCTGACAGCGCTGCAAAAGCTTATGGACTGCCTTGCGGATGAAGAGGTCGTTCAGGCCCTACGCGAAATAGACGATGTAGAAACCTTTCTCTGTACCCTCACATCAAGACTGCAATTAGATAAGGATTTATAAGATGAAAAAAGTCATTGTTGCATGTGGAAGCGGCGTTGCTACCTCACAAACGGTTGCCAGTAAAGTAACCCGCTTATTGAATGAACGTCAGCAGTCGCATATCAAAGTTGAAGTCATCGACCTGAAATCGCTTGATAGTCATATAAAAGATAGTGCGGCTTATATCGCTATCACCAAAGTTGATAAGCAATATCCTATCCCGGTAATTAACGGAATTGCCTTTCTGACCGGCATGGGGATGGAGCAGGAATTACAAAAGGTCATTGATGCCTGTAAATAAGGTGTAGCTCTTTAATCCGTATACTCGTCGTCTTTCAAGCCGCGGGGGCGTTGGCTGCGTTCTTTCACCCGAATCACTTACTAAAGTAAGCTCATCGGGATTCTCTCACTTGCCGCCTTCCCGCAACTCGAAAGCCATAGAGTATATAATTATTTTAGTGGAGAAGTGCTATGGACTTTCTTGGTGTAGTCATAAATTATATTCTGAATTTAGGCGCGCCGGTTTTTGTGCCCTTTATTATGTTATTAGCCGGGCTGGTGGTGCGGATGAAATTCCGCGATGCGGCCTCGGCGGCTATCACACTGGGCGTCGCCTTCGTTGGGATGAGCATGCTGATTGGCTTTATGGTCGACGCCATCGGTGTTGCCGCACAGACCATGATGAACCGTACCGGCCTTGAGTTAAGCATCGTCGATGGCGGCTGGACGACGATGGCGAATATCTCCTGGGCCTGGCCTTATGCGTTCGCCATGTTCCCGCTTCAGGTTGGCGTCAACATCGTGATGTTGATGCTGAACAAGACCAATACCTTCAACGCCGACCTCTGGAACGTGTGGGGGAAAATCTTTACCGCGTTTATCGTGGTGAGCGTCACCACCCCATTGTTTGGCCCGGTCTGGAGTCTGGTACTGGCGTTCCTCGTTGCCGCCTTCCAGATCATTATGGAATTGAACGCGGGGGATATTCACCAGCATCGTATCGAGAAACTCACGGGGATCCCGGGAGTGACCTGTACGCACCGTATGGTCTTCTTTGGTGCCATCTATTACCCGTTCGATCTGCTGCTGCGCAAAATACCGGTCTGCAATAAACCAATGGATGCCAGCGCGCTGCGCGCCAAAGTCGGGGTCTTTGCCGAAAACCACATCATTGGTTTTATTCTGGGGATCCTGTTTGGCGTGATTGCGGGCTACAGTGTTGCCAAAACGCTGATGCTGGGCGTACAGGCTTCGACGGCGCTGGTGCTGTTCCCGATGATTTCCAAGCTCTTTATGCAGGCCCTGTCGCCGATCTCTGAGGCCATCAGCGACTATATGAACAAGAAATTCTCCGGGCGTAAGCTGTTCGTGGGTATTGACTGGCCGTTTATGGGCGGTGCGAGCGAAATCTGGTTTGCTATTATCGTCGCCATCCCGTTCACCCTGCTGTGGGCGCTGATTCTGCCGGGAAATAAGATCCTGCCGTTTGCTGGCATCATCAATATTGCGCTGATTGTTCCGGCCTATCTGGTGACACGCGGTAACACGCTGCGCATGGTTATCCTGAGCATTATTGGCGTGCCGTTCTTCCTGTTTGTTGGCACGCAGTTCGCACCAATGATTACCGACCTTGGGCTGGCCACTAAAGCTATCACCATCCCGGCAGGGCAGCTGATTTCGAACAGCTCGATTGATGCCCCGGTCTTCACCTATGCCTTCTCCTTCCTGTTCAAATTCCTGGAAGGCAACTTCATCCCGCTGGTGTTCGCGCTGTGGTGGGGCTGCGGCTACTTCTTTTACTCCCGCTAATTGCGTCGTGAAAGCAATCTTGCGCAGCAGGAAGCCGAACAGCAGGCGAAGGTTCAGCAGGCGTAACTCTGGGTTTCATGTTCACGTCTGGCGGCAGGTGCCGCCGCCAGGCTTTTCATTGCAGGAGAGTTAGCATGGCTATGGATAAACGCGTGGTTGCAGTGCTGGATGCCATTGTGAACGATCCCGGTATCACAGGGACGAAGCTTGAAGCGCAGTTTTGCCTGACGCGCAAACAGTTGAGCTATACGTTGAAAAAGGTGAATGACTATCTGGAGTCGAACCACTTCGACCGGATCAACCGCCTGAAAACCGGGAAGCTGAATATCCCACGCCATGTGATTGAGCATTTTCGTCAGAATCAGACCTCGGAAACCGAGCATCGCTACCTCTACTCGGAAGAAGAACGTGGGCAGATGATTATCTTTATGCTGCTGACCCGCAACGAACGGCTGTCATTGTTGCATCTCTCTTCTTCACTGAGCGTTAGCCAGAATACGATTATCAACGATCTGAAAAAAGTGCGTACCGAGGTTATTGAGCACGGGCTGGAGATAAGCTACGACCGAGGCAACGGCTACCATATTCTGGGTGAGGAGCTGGAAAAACGCTATCTGCTGCTGAATTGTTTACGCCGGGTTCTGGAAATTCCGGTTGCCAAAAATATCCTCGCTCAATACAACAACGTTATGAGCGATTATCTGGAAAAGGTCGGCAACGTTTTCAGTGAAATTGAAAAGCGTTTTAAAATTCAGTTTACCGACCGCCAGCTTCAGGAGCTTATTTATTTTATCTGCTTTGTCCTGCATCGTATTGATTCAGGGAAAAGCCTGGTCAATATTCCGATCAGCTACGCTGATATTATTGGCAGCAGAGAATTTACCCTGATGCAGAGCGTTATCAGTAAAATCAATATCAATAGCGAAAATGAACTGGTTTTCCTGACGGCACTGATCCAAAGCTCAAATATTCAAAGTATTGCCGATAAATATTTTCACCTCGATACGCTACTGCTTGAAAGCGTAGTCGCGGTGGTCGACAGCTTTGAAAAAATAAGCTGCGTCACGATCAAAGAGAAAAATGAGCTGATTGAGAAAATCTATCAGCATTGGAAACCGGCCTATTACCGTATTCGCTATCATCTGAGCAACACCAGCAGCGTTTACGATCTGGTGGTGAAAGAGTTCAGCCATCTGCATGAGATGGTTCGCCGCGCGGCGGTGCCGTTTGAGACGGTACTGCACTGCGAAATTCCTGATGAAGAGATGGCGTTTTTAACGGTGCTCTTTGGCGGTTGGTTGACCCGCGAGGGGGTTATCCATCAGATTAAAATCCAGAAAACCGCGGTCGTGGTGTGTGAAAATAGCGCGACCATTTCCACTTATCTCTTCCTGACGCTGCAGGTACTTTTCCCGGAGCTGCACTTTACCGAAGTGATGTCACGACGCGAGTTTGAGCGCTATACCGGGCACTACGATGTGGTTTTCTCGACCACGCACCTGAACACCAGCAAGATGGTGTTTGTGGTGAATCCGTCCATCAGCAGCATTCATAAAAGTGCGTTCCGCAATCATGTGATCGGCGCGCTACAGGGTGTGGACCCGAATATCATTCAGATAGAGCAACTGCTGCTTATCTTCGAACGCTTCGGCAATATTATCGATCATAAAGGGCTACAGCGTGCGCTCGCTAGCTATATCTATGATGAGAACAGCGCCGTGAGTGCGGCAGGCAGCATTGAGCCGCCGACGCCATCGCTGACGGACCTACTGCAGCGCGAGCACGTTCAGTTCGTCACCTCGCTGCCGGACAGCTGGCAGCAGGCTATTACTCAGGCGTCGTCATCGCTGCTGGTGTGTGGCGTGATTGAACCACGCTATCTGCAAATCATGCTCAATAAAATCGCCAATGAACAGCCCTATATCATGCTGGCCGATGGCGTGATTATTGCTCACGCTGGTGTTGATGATGGCGCGCTGGATACAGGTATGGCGTTATTACGCTTACCTTCTAAGATTGATTTTGCGGGTTATATGCAGGCCGATATTATTATTGTTCTGGCGACCAACAACCCACAAAAACATCTTAAGGCATTGGCGCAATTAAATGAATTTCTCGAGTTTTATGACGGCGGCAATGTTATTCGCCGCGCGCAGGATGAATATGCGCTGATAAACAAACTTTTCCATCATCAGTAATTATTAATTAAAAATCGTTGCAGTCAGAAAACGGCAACGTTATTTCCCGGCAATGATTGTCGCGACATCGCTCGCCCCTATAATCGTATACAGGATAAATATTATGTTAGACATTCAGAAAAAACACGTCGTTGAAATGGCCAGAACCGCTCAGCAATGGGGACTGTGTAAACATAAAGCAGGTAATTCCTGCGTACGGGATAAAGAGACGGGATTTATTCTGGTGACCCCAACTACGATCGACAAAATGGATTTAACGCCGCGCGATATTGTGGTGATGGACGTTGAAGCTAATGTCATTGAAAGTGAAGCTGGATTGCGTCCTACCAGCGAATGCCTGATGCATATCGAAATTTATAAGGCGCGTCCTGACGTTTTCGCCATCTCCCACACGCACTCTCTCTACGCCACCTCGTTTGCCGTGTTGAATAAACCGATCCCGGCGGTGGTGTACGAATGCGCGATCCTCAACCTGAAAGACGGGGTGATTCCGGTTGCGCCTTATGGCCGCCCAGGTACGCCCGCGCTGTCGAACAGCGTCATCGAACCTATCCAGCGCGCCGACGCCATTCTGATGGAAAAACATGGCGCAATCGGCGTGGATAAAGATCCGTACGAAGCGGTGCTGAAGTCTGCCTATCTGGAAGAGATGGCGCAGATTTACTACCACGCGCTGGTCGTTAACGGCGGTAAGGAGCCCGAATCTTTCGCGCCGGAAGAGCTGCAGCGCTGGGCCTACCCGTCACAAATCAAATTTGCCCGCTAATTGAGACGCCCGCCCGTGCGGGCGGGACATTCATGGAGAGAACGCATGAAAAAATTTTTGAATCAGGCGGAGGACTTTATCCCGGAGATGCTGGAAGGCATCTATCTGGCGCACCCCGATGCTTTTCGTTTGGTGAACGATGATCCGCACTGCCTGGTGGCCGCACGCCCGGTACCTGGCAAGGTCGGAATTGTCACCGGCGGTGGCTCGGGGCATCTGCCGCTGTTTCTGGGCTATGTGGGGCAGGGCATGCTGGACGGCTGCGCGATTGGCGATGTGTTTCAGTCGCCCTCGCCGGCGCAAATTTTGGCCGTCACCCAAGCGGTGGACCGCGGGGCTGGCGTGCTCTATCTGTACGGCAACTACAACGGCGATATTTTTAATTTTGATATGGCCGCGGAAATGGCCGATATGGAGTGCGATATTCGCACCGCGACGGTAGTCGCTGCCGATGATTCGGCGGGCGCCGTGCCTGGGGGTGGAGAGGCGGCAACCCGACGTGGCGTCGCGGGTATTTTCTTTGTCTACAAATGCGCGGGGGCGTCGGCGGCCAGAATGGATGATCTGGAAACCGTCCAGCGCATTGCGCAAAAGGCGGGCGAGCGCGTGCGTACGTTGGGCGTGGCGCTGTCGCCGTGCATCGTACCGCGTATCGGCAAGCCGGGGTTTCATATTGGCGATCGCGAAATGGAGATTGGCATGGGCATTCATGGTGAAAGTGGTATTCGCCGTGGCCCACAGCTAAACGCAGAATCGATCGCCGAAGAGATGATGTCCTGGCTGCTGGCGGATTCGCCCTGCCAGCAGGGGGATGAAGTGGCCGTCTTGATCAATGGCCTTGGTGCTACGCCGCTGGAAGAGTTGTATCTGATGTATCGCCACGTGCACCAGATTCTGGCAGAAAGCCACATGCGCGTTTTCCGCGTATGGATTGGCGAGTTTGCTACGGCGATGGAGATGACCGGTATGTCTATCAGTCTGATGCCGGTGGATGAAGAGCTGAAAACACTGCTCAATGCCGGGGCCGATACGCCGATGTTTCGGCAGTTTTCGGCTTAAGGAGGCGTGATGACCATAGATACGCAGAGTCTGCGGCCGCTTTTTACTGAATGGGCCCGAATCATGGAGGCTAACAAAACGGTGCTGACCGAGTTGGATAGCGTGGTTGGCGACGGTGATTTGGGGCTGACCATGAGCGATGGTTTCGCGGCGGCGGCGCGCTACGCGCAGCAGAGCGACGAACGTGACGTAGGGCGATTTTTCTATATGGCGGGCAAGGTGATGGCTTCGGCGGTGCCGTCGACCATGGGCACGCTAATGGCTTCCGGACTGATGCAGGCGGGTAAGTCGTTTAAAGGTCGGGAGGTGCTGGGCTTTACGGATGCCGGCGCGCTGTTTCAGGCCTGGTACGATGGCGTGCAGCAGCGTGGTAAAGCGCAGCCGGGAGAAAAAACTTTTCTTGATGGTATGGCCCCTGCGCTGGTGGCGCTGCACGCCAGCGATGAACCGCAGACGGCAGCGAGGAAAGCACTGTTGCTGGCGCAGCAGGGCGTGCAGCAGACGACGGGCATGCTGGCAAAGCATGGCCGTGCGGCGATTCACGGTGAACGGTCGCGCGCATTTGTCGACCCTGGTGCAATGGTCGCGCAGCTCCTGATCCAGGGCTATTTTAACTTCGTACAGGCTATGTGTCCGTCAGACGGACTGTAAGTAAGGAGCCAAAATTATGTTGAAAGAAGTGGTGAAAATCAGCAATCAGCACGGCATTCACGCGCGTCCAGCTGGGGTGCTGGCCAAAGTCTGCGCGCAGTATCAATCGCGGATCGAGATGATCTACGACGGTAAGGTTATCAAGGGAAAAAGCATTATGAGTATTTTGGGGGCCGGTATTAAAGGTAAAGGATCGCTGGAGATCATCTGTAGCGGCAGCGATGAGCGAGAAGCGATGGCGAAGCTGAAAGTGCTGTTTGCGGAAGGTTTCGGTTTTGACTAGGCACGGGGCGGTGAAAAAAGGGTTCATGTTTTCACATGAACCCAGCGCCTGATGGCGCTTCGCTTATCAGGCCTACAAATTTCAATGTGTAGGCCGGGTAAGGCGTAGCCACCACCCGGCATCAGTGAACTACAGCGTGATGACGTCGAATTCGACTTCGGTATTCACGTCAGCATCGTAATCCACTTCGTCGAGGCCAAAACCGAACAGGTTCAGGAATTCCTGCTTGTACCCTGCATAGTCAGTTTCTTGCGCCAGGTTTTCGGTGGTGATCAGCGGCCACAGGTCGCGACATGCCTGCTGAATGTCTTCGCGCAGTTCCCAGTCATCCATACGGATACGCTGGTTGTCATCAAGCGCCACTTTGTCGCCGTACAGGCTGGTGGTCATCAGACGGTTGATCTGCTCGATACAGCCTTCATGAATCCCCTGTGCTTTCATCAGTTTGAAGACCATGGAGATGTACAACGGCATTACCGGAATGGCGGAAGACGCCTGAGTTATAACGGACTTCAGTACGGCAACGTTCGCGGAACCGTGCAGCGGAGCCAGCTGGTTACGCAGTTCGCCCGCGGCGCGATCGAGGTCTTCTTTTGCTTTGCCCAGCGCGCCGTGCCAGTAGATTGGCCAGGTCAGGTCGGTACCGATGTAGGAGTAGGCTACGGTTTTCACGCCGTCAGCCAGCACGCCGGCTTCGCTCAGCGCGCCCATCCACAGTTCCCAGTCTTCGCCGCCCATAACGGTGACGGTGTTCTGCACTTCTTCTTCGGTTGCCGGCTCAATGCTGGCGGTGATGATCTGATCTTTGTTGGTATCGATCGCTTTAGAGGTGTAAACCTCACCGATTGGCTTCAGCGCAGAACGGACGATTTCACCGGTTTTCGGCATTTTACGCACCGGGGAAGCCAGTGAGTAAACCACCAGGTCAATCTGACCCAGGTCTTCTTTGATCAGTTTGATGACTTCATCGCGGCATTCATCAGAGAACGCGTCGCCGTTGATGCTCTTGGCATACAGGCCTTCACGTTTTGCTGCCTCATCGAAGGCAGCAGAGTTATACCAGCCCGCGGAACCCGGTTTGGTTTCCGTGCCTGGTTTTTCGAAAAATACGCCGATAGTGGCGGCACCGCTGCCAAACGCGGCGGAAATTCTGGACGCCAGGCCATAACCGGTGGAAGCACCGATGACCAGCACGCGGGAAGGGCCGTTAGCGATTTTCCCGTTTTTCTTCACATAATCGATCTGTTTTTCCACATTGACTTTGCAGCCAGTCGGATGGGTCGTTGTACAGATGAATCCACGAATTTTTGGTTTGATTATCATAATGATGGCTAATTAAGTTTGTATTTTCGCTGTCAAGTGCGCAATGACACCGTCTGTTCTGGCTTGCTTAACATAATGGTTAACAAGCCCCCCACTGCACCTCTGTTTTCAGCACCTTAAAACTCAATGAGGAGGAGGTCTGACAAACATCGGCCACGGAACCGGCTGATCCGCCGGGCATTCTCAGTCATGCAAATTCCGCTTATCTATTATGGCACGGGGCATTATACAGAAAAGGAGCGTCAATACTGAATCTACCACTGATTTTCGCCGTCCGGCGCTGTGTCCAATGGCGCAACGGGATGCATGTACGAACATGCACCCCGTTGAATGATGGCGATAATCAGTTAGCCCCGCTGGGCAAATTCGGCCATAAACTGCAGGATCAGCGCCATGGAGACGGCGCCGGGATCGCAGTGCCCGATGGCCCGCTCGCCCAGATTCTTTGCCCGTCCGAAGCGGGCAACCATGGCCGCGGTTTTTTCCGATCCCACCATAGCCGCCTGTGCGCAGTGGGATAGCGATTCAGACAACGGTAGCGCAACGTCAGCGTTGGCTCGCTCAGACGCTGCGGCCAGTGCATCGACCATCGTTTTATCACCGGGCTTTGCGCCGCCGCGTTGGTGGATGGCCTGCATGCCTATCGCCAGCCACTCGGCCAGCGCGGCAGCATCAAAGTCAGTCTGGCCCATCATCCCTTTTCCTCCAGTGCGGAAGAGGGTGCCGAAAATGGCCCCGGAAGCGCCGCCCATGCTGGTCATCAGCCGCGTCCCGCTATGCAAAAGACAGTCGCCGATATCGGCGGGTGCAAAATCGGCGGATGTGAGTAAAGCGTGTAGCGCGGTAAAGCCGCGCTTGATGCCAATACCGTGGTCGCCATCGCCAATGACCTGATCGAGCGCGGTCAGGCGTGGTTCACTGGCGATCATTCCCTCACAGACATACCGTAGGCAAGCGGTGAATTGCGTTACATTCATCTTATTTTCTCCAGCCGAGCGTATTAATGGGGTAGTCATACAGACGCTGCATTTCCGCATCTAGCCGCAGCAGGCTGAGTGAGAAGCCAGACATCTCCAGCGAGGTACAGAAATGTCCCACCTGCACGTCATAGGTGGTGATGTCACGTTCTGCCAACGCCATACCGACTTTACGGGCTACCACCATCAGCTCGGTGTTGCTCAGCGCCCCCAGATTATTGATGCTGACGCAGACCTTATCGCCCCGATCAAACGGCAGGTCATCGCCCAGTCGTGCGATCATCATCTCCACCAGTTCATCGGTCTGCGGCAGGGGAATGCGGCACAGCCCGGGCTCGCCGTGTATACCAATTCCCAGTTCGATCTCATTTTCTGCCAGGCTAAAATTAAAGGTGTCGGACTGCGGTAAAGCGCAGCCGCTGAGCGCCACGCCGAGGGTACGCGTATTGTGGTTGGCTTTCCGCGCCAGCGCTTCCAGCGCGGGCAGCGTGTAATGCTCAAACTGTGCTGCCGCCCCCGCCAGCTTGTATAAAAATGCCAGCCCGCCGACGCCACGACGGTCAGACATTCTTTCTGGCGGTGCAGAGGCAATATCATCGGTGGCGCGAACGGTACGGCATTCAATGCCTTCTTCCGCGAGGATCTCGGTGGCGATATCAAAATTCATGCCGTCGCCGGAGTAGTTCCCGTAAAGAAACAGTACGCCGTTGCCCTGATGAACGGCGCGGCTGGCCTCAATAATCTGATCGGGAGAGGGCGAGGTGAAAACCTCGCCGAGCGCGCAGGCGTCGATCCCGCCTTCACCGACAAACCCGGCGAAGGTGGGTTCATGGCCGCTGCCACCGCCGCTGACGATAACGGTCTGCGCCGCTGATTCTACCGTTCGATAGACCGCGCAGTATTCCGCCAGAGGGTGGAGTTTCCCCATCCCCGCATATACGAGCCCCTGCATGATTTCGCTGCGGATATTATCGGTGTTGTTGAACAGCTTTTTGGGTTTCTGCATTGTTACTCCCTCTCGTAAGGTACTGTTTCTTTACAGACGATTTTACCTGCGACGCTCGTTTTCCCCTGGCACCTTTGATACCAATTAATCTCCCGACGAAGGGGCATTATTTCAGGTTGCGCTTAGCGGGAATTGGCGATAGTTATGAAGCGAGTGATGACACTATTCAGCGAGGCAGGCAGATGGCGGGACGCTTTCAGGGATTTGCACAAGAAGGGCTCGATTTTCTTCAGCAGGTGCGAATAGAGAACGATAAAACATGGTTTGAAGAGCACCGATTTATCTACGAACGCAGCATTCTCACGCCTTTTCGCGCGCTGGTGGACGATTTAGCGCCGACGATGCTGGAGATAGACCCGCAGCTTGAGACGCGGTCGGCGATTGGCAAAACGCTGTCGCGTATTCATCGTGACACGCGTTTCTCGCACGATAAATCGCTGTACCGCAGCCGGATGTGGCTCACTTTCAAACGTTCGGCGAAAAACTGGACCGATGCGCCAGCATACTTTTTTGAAATCAGTCCAGATACCTTGCGCTATGGGCTGGGCTACTACAGCGCCAGCAGGCCGACCATGGATCTGTTCCGTCATACGCTGCAACAACGTCCGCAGCAGTTTTTGTCGGTGGCCGAGTGCTGCGGCGCGCCGTTTGAGCTGGTGGGTGAAAGTTACAAACGGCTGCGGGCTAAGGGCCTCGACCCGACGATTTCCGACTGGTATCACCGCAAATCCTTTGCTGCAATGGCGACGGATACCGACGTGGAAAAACTGTTCCACGCCGATCTGGTCACGCAGTTAGCCGACGGCTTTCGCCAGCTGGAGCCGCTGTACCAGTGGCTGATGACGGTAGAAACGATGAAGCAGATTGACCCGGAAGACCTGTAGCAATCACTTCCCGTCGTCGATTTTTCTCTCGAGGACGATCTTCCAGAACGCATCGATCAGCGGTTCATGCAGCCGCTTTTTCGGCGCGCAGACGCCCAGCTCGAACGGCGTTTTCTCGTCGCTGCGCTCTAAAATCATCACGCGGTTACGTACCGGCTCCGGGCTGTTTTCCAGCACCACTTCCGGCAGTAGCGCCACGCCGCAGCCCAGCGCCACCATTGAAACCATCGCCTCGTGGCCGCCCACCGTAGCGTAAATCGATGGGTTGCTGATTTTGTGACGGCGGAACCACAGCTCAATGCGGCGGCGTACCGGCCCCTGATCGGCCATGATAAACGGTACCGTCGACCAGTCGGGTTTCTCGACGGAAACCTGATTACGCACCGGGCAAGGCAGCGCCGGGGCAATCAGGACGACCGCCAGATTCTCTAACATGGAAAACGCTACCGCGCCGGGCAGCGTCTCGGGCTTACCGGCAATCGCCAGATCGGCCTCGCCGGTGACCACTTTGTCCATCGCATCGGCGGCGTCGCCGGTGGTGAGCTTGATTTCCACCGACGGATGTTCGGCGCGGAAGCGGTCGAGGATTGGCGGCAGATGGCTGTACGCGGCGGTCACCGAACAGAAAATATGTAATTCACCCGACAGCGACGGCCCTTGTTGGTCAAGCGTGTGGCGCAGCTGCTGGTATTGCAGCAGCGTCTGCTGGGCGAATACGCGCAGCTCTTCGCCCGCTTCGGTC
This sequence comes from Klebsiella sp. WP3-W18-ESBL-02, assembly GCF_014168815.1. NCBI lineage: Bacteria > Pseudomonadati > Pseudomonadota > Gammaproteobacteria > Enterobacterales > Enterobacteriaceae > Klebsiella > Klebsiella sp. WP3-W18-ESBL-02. The sequence continues at coordinate 4,930,529 of NZ_AP021972.1, read as the reverse complement.
AGCGTGACCGTACGGTTATCGCGTACAAACAGCGGCTGACCGAGGTCTTCTTCCAGGCGCTGAATTTGTCGGGAGAGCGTGGAGGGGCTGACGTGCATCGCCCGCGCGCTGCGGCCAAAGTGGCGGCTATCCGCCAGATGCAGGAACATTTTCAGATCGCGTAAATCCACGAATTCTACTCCCTCTTTTAACGTTGCAGAAATTGCAATGTGACGTTGTGAATATATCAATTTCCGCAATAAATTTCCTGTTGTAATGTGGGTACATTCTCGCTGAAACGCGAACCGAACAATAAGACAGTACAACATCACGAGGTATCACCATGGCTAACTACTTTAATACACTGAACCTGCGCCAGCAGCTGGCGCAGCTGGGCAAATGTCGCTTTATGGGTCGCGACGAATTCGCCGATGGCGCAAGCTACCTTCAGGGTAAAAAAGTGGTCATCGTCGGCTGTGGCGCACAGGGTCTGAACCAGGGCCTGAACATGCGTGACTCCGGTCTGGATATCTCCTACGCTCTGCGTAAAGAAGCCATTGCTGAGAAGCGTGCTTCCTGGCGTAAAGCGACTGAAAACGGCTTCAAAGTGGGCACCTACGAAGATCTGATCCCGCAGGCTGACCTGGTGGTTAACCTGACCCCGGACAAGCAGCACTCTGACGTAGTACGTTCCGTACAGCCGCTGATGAAAGACGGCGCGGCGCTGGGTTACTCCCACGGCTTCAACATCGTGGAAGTCGGCGAGCAGATCCGTAAAGACATCACCGTTGTGATGGTGGCGCCGAAGTGTCCGGGTACTGAAGTGCGTGAAGAATACAAACGTGGTTTCGGCGTTCCAACCCTGATCGCCGTTCACCCGGAAAACGATCCGAAAGGCGAAGGCATGGCTATCGCCAAAGCGTGGGCCGCAGCTACCGGCGGTCACCGTGCGGGTGTACTGGAATCCTCCTTCGTGGCAGAAGTGAAATCTGACCTGATGGGCGAGCAGACTATCCTGTGCGGTATGCTGCAGGCCGGTTCTCTGCTGTGCTTCGACAAGCTGGTGGCAGAAGGCACCGACCCGGCTTATGCGGAAAAACTGATTCAGTTCGGCTGGGAAACCATCACCGAAGCGCTGAAGCAGGGCGGCATCACCCTGATGATGGACCGTCTGTCTAACCCGGCGAAACTGCGTGCTTACGCGCTGTCCGAACAGCTGAAAGAGATTATGGCGCCGCTGTTCCAGAAACACATGGACGACATCATTTCCGGCGAATTCTCCTCCGGCATGATGGCTGACTGGGCCAACGATGATAAGAAACTGCTGACCTGGCGTGAAGAGACCGGCAAAACCGCGTTCGAAACCGCTGCGCAGTTTGAAGGTAAAATCGGTGAGCAGGAGTACTTCGATAAAGGCGTGCTGATGATCGCGATGGTGAAAGCGGGCGTTGAGCTGGCGTTTGAAACCATGGTCGACTCCGGCATAATCGAAGAATCTGCTTACTATGAATCACTGCATGAACTGCCGCTGATCGCCAACACCATTGCCCGTAAGCGTCTGTACGAAATGAACGTGGTTATCTCTGATACCGCAGAATACGGTAACTACCTGTTCTCTTATGCTTGCGTACCGCTGCTGAAAGAGTTCATGACCACTCTGCAGACCGGCGATCTGGGCAAAGCGATTGCCGAAGGTGCGGTAGACAACGCGCAGCTGCGCGACGTGAACGAAGCGATTCGCAGCCACGCTATCGAGCAGGTTGGTAAGAAACTGCGCGGTTACATGACCGATATGAAACGCATTGCCGTTGCTGGCTAAATAGGATGTCGGGTGGCGCTTGCGCTTACCCGACCTACGCACAGCAGATGTAGGCCGGGTAAGGCGTAGCCGCCATCCGGCAAAAAAATCCCGGCGCCTGAACGTTCCGGGATTTTTTATTAGTTACGGTACAGCACCTTAATGATGTGATAACCGAACTGGGTATGCAGCGGGCCGGTCGGCTCCAGCACCGGGCAGGAGAAGACGACTTTATCGAACGCCGGAACCATCTGGCCCTGACGGAATTCACCTAAATCACCGCCGCGTTTGCCTGATGGGCAGATGGAATGCTTTTTCGCCAGCTTGCCGAAGTCTGCGCCGTTTTTAATCTGCTCCAGCAGATCCAGGGCCAGTTTCTCTTCTTTAACAAGGATATGCAGTGCTGCTGCTGTTTTCGCCATGATTGTGCCTTCAAAAGGGGGTCAATGAGGCTGGCGATTTTAGCATGGCTTATCGGCGATACAGCACTTTGATGATGTGGTAGCCAAATTTGGTCTTGACTGGTCCGTAGGGTTTCAGCAGCGGACAGCTGAAAACGGCGGCATCAAATGGTCCCACCATCATCCCCTGTTTAAATTCACCCAGATCGCCGCCGTTGCGCCCGGAAGGACAGCGAGAGTAGCGTTTCGCCAGATGATCGAAGCTGATACCACGATCCAGTTTGCTCAGGATCTCCAGAGCCAGTTTTTCTTCTTTTACCAGGATATGCAGGGCTGCCGCGCTCTTTGTCATGGGCTCTATCTCGTCGTGGGGAGCTATCCAACACTTTACCATCTGGCGGGTAAATCTCCGCCTGACTTTCTGCTACAATCCACACCCCCGTGTTTACAGATTGAGCAATCCCTTTATGCGTTTGAACCCCGGACAACAACAAGCCGTCGAATTCGTCACCGGACCTTGCCTGGTGCTGGCGGGGGCGGGTTCCGGTAAAACTCGCGTTATCACCAATAAAATCGCCCATCTGATCCACGCCTGTGGCTATCAGGCGCGGCACATTGCCGCGGTGACCTTTACCAATAAGGCCGCGCGCGAGATGAAAGAGCGCGTAGCGCAAACGCTGGGGCGCAAAGAAGCGCGTGGGCTGATGATTTCCACGTTCCACACCCTGGGGCTGGATATCATCAAGCGTGAATATGCCGCGTTGGGAATGAAGTCGAACTTCTCGCTGTTTGACGATACTGACCAGACCGCGCTGCTCAAAGAGCTGACCGAAGGGCTGATCGAAGATGACAAGGTGGTGTTTCAGCAGCTGATCTCGACGATCTCCAACTGGAAAAACGATCTGATGACGCCAGCGCAGGCGGCGGCCAGCGCGAAAGGCGAGCGCGATCGTATCTTTGCCCACTGCTATAGCCTGTACGATGCGCATATGAAGGCGTGCAACGTGCTGGACTTTGACGATCTGATCCTGCTGCCGACGCTGCTATTGCAGCGCAATGAAGAAGTGCGCGAGCGCTGGCAAAACAAAATTCGCTACCTGCTGGTGGATGAGTACCAGGACACTAACACCAGCCAGTATGAGCTGGTGAAACTGCTGGTGGGGCAGCGCGCCCGTTTTACCGTGGTGGGTGATGACGATCAGTCTATCTACTCGTGGCGCGGCGCGCGTCCGCAGAACCTGGTGCTGTTGAGCCAGGATTTCCCGGCGCTGCGGGTCATCAAGCTGGAGCAGAACTACCGTTCGTCCGGGCGTATTCTGAAGGCGGCCAACATTCTGATCGCGAACAACCCACACGTGTTTGAAAAGCGTCTGTTCTCCGAACTGGGCTACGGACCGGAGCTGAAGGTACTGAGCGCTAATCATGAAGAGCACGAGGCGGAGCGCGTCACCGGTGAGCTGATCGCCCACCACTTTGTGAACAAAACGCAGTATAAGGATTACGCCATCCTTTACCGTGGCAACCACCAGTCGCGGGTGTTTGAAAAATTCCTGATGCAGAACCGCATCCCGTACAAAATTTCCGGCGGCACGTCGTTTTTCTCGCGCCCGGAAATTAAAGATCTGCTGGCTTATCTGCGCGTGCTGAGCAACCCGGATGACGACAGCGCGTTCCTGCGTATCGTCAACACGCCGAAACGCGAGATTGGCCCCGCGACGCTGCAAAAGCTCGGCGAATGGGCGATGACCCGTAATAAAAGCCTGTTTACCGCCAGCTTCGATATGGGGCTGAGTCAGACGCTCAGCGGGCGTGGCTATGAATCGCTGACCCGCTTTACCCAGTGGCTGGGGGAAATTCAGCGCCTGGCAGAGCGTGAGCCGATTGCCGCCGTACGCGATCTTATTCACGGCATTGATTACGAATCCTGGTTGTTTGAAACCTCGCCTAGCCCGAAAGCCGCCGAAATGCGTATGAAAAACGTCAACACGCTGTTCAGCTGGATGACGGAGATGCTCGAAGGCAGCGAGCTGGAAGAGCCGATGACCCTCACGCAGGTGGTTACCCGCTTTACCCTGCGCGATATGATGGAGCGCGGTGAAAGTGAGGAAGAGCTGGACCAGGTACAGCTAATGACCCTGCACGCCTCAAAAGGGCTGGAGTTTCCTTATGTCTTCCTGGTTGGCATGGAGGAGGGGCTGTTGCCGCACCAGAGCAGCATCGATGAAGATAACGTCGACGAAGAGCGTCGCCTGGCCTATGTGGGCATTACCCGCGCGCAGAAAGAGCTGATTTTTACCCTGTGCAAAGAGCGCCGTCAGTATGGTGAGCTGGTGCGTCCGGAGCCGAGCCGTTTCCTGCTGGAACTGCCGCAGGATGATGTCATTTGGGAGCAGGAGCGGAAGGTCATTACCGCCGAAGAGCGGATGCAGAAAGGGCAGAGCCATCTGGCAAACCTGAAAGCCATGATGGCGGCAAAGAAAGCGAAATCGTAGGCCGGATAAGCGTCAGCGCCATCCGGCAATGCGATGAACTTTAGCGTACTTCCAGCGGCCAGTGGATATAGCTTTGCCACTGGCGCTCTTGTTCCACCATCTCACGCCCGAGCGGGTGCGCGTCCAGCCAGCCATCCGGCAGGGTGACCGTCAGATTGTCGCCGTCGGCGGTAAGCGTAATGTCTGGCAGAAGGTCGTCGCGGCGACGGCTGGCAAACAGAATCGCCAGGCGCAGCAGACGACAGAGGTGCTCGGCTACGCGCGGCGGTACGGCGTTCTGCTGGTGCAGCGACGGCAGGTTGACGGCGCTGGTCTGGTTAAGCAGCAGCGTCGCAAGCAGCTTTTTCTGTGCAGGCGTGAAGCCCGGCAGATCGAGGTTACGCACCAGATAGGCGGCGTGCTGCGGCGCTTGTTTGAAATCGACGCTGAGGCCAATCTCGTGCAACGCACAGGCGCTGAGCAGAAGTTCGCGGCTCAGCGGCTCCAGTTCCCAGCTTTTAGCGACCTGATCGGCAAAATTCGCTGCCAGATGTTCCACACGGCTGGCCTGTTCAATATCAACCATAAAACGGCGCTGAATATTGCGCAGCGTGCGGCTGCGGATATCTTCATCGACCGCCAGATGCAGCATGCCGTAGACCAGCCCTTCGCGCAGTGCGCCACCGGCCAGCGTCATGCACTGGATATTCAGTTCGGTGAAAATGGCAATAAGGATGGCTAGCCCGCTTGGGAAAACCAGCGCCCGCTCCAGCGTCAGCCCTTCAATTTCCAGCTCTTCCAGACGGCCGCATTGAATCGCGCGCTGTTTCAGCTGCTGCAGCTTAGCGAGGGTGATGCGTTCATCCATTCCCTGCGCCATCATAATTTCTTGTAATGCCTGAACCGTACCGGAGGCACCAACGCAGACCTTCCAGCCGTGATGACGCAGCTCATCGGCGACCGGTTTCAGCACGTCGCGGGCGGCGCGTTCGGCTTCATCGAAATGTTCCTGCGCGAGGTTGCGGTCGGTGAAGTAGCGCTCAAGCCAGGTCACGCAGCCCATCGACAGGCTGAACAGCGAGGTGGTTTGCGCGCCGGTGCCGGTGACCAGTTCGGTGCTGGCACCGCCGATATCGACCACTAAACGACGATCGTCGCCGCCGGTGGTGTGCGCCACGCCCTGATAAATCAGGCGCGCTTCTTCTTCGCCGCGGATAACCTGCACCGGGCAACCGAGAATGTCCTGCGCTTTGGCAATGAAGACATCGGCATTAACGGCCAGACGCAGCGTTGCGGTTGCGACGATGCGGATTTGCGTCGGGGGAATATCCTGTAGCCGTTCGGCGAACAGGCGCAGGCACTGCCAGCCCTGCTCCATGGCTTCCGTCGACAGGATGTTATCCTGGCTCAGCCCGGCGGCCAGACGCACTTTACGCTTGATGCGGGTGAGCGTCTGGATGCTTCCCGCCACCTCGCGCACAATCAGCATATGAAAACTATTGGAACCGAGATCGATAGCTGCATATAGCGAGGTGGAAGTGAGCATAGCGTTTCTTTAACCTGAACGACGACGATTACGTGGCGCGCCTGAACGACGCGGGCCGTTACCCTGACGAACGCGCGTCAGACGCAGCGGCTTCGGCAGTTCGGTTAACAGCGCATCCGGGTTGTACTTACTGACCGGAATAGAATGACCGGTGTAGGCTTCAATGGCCGGCAGGTTCAGCGCATACTCTTCACATGCGAGGCTGATCGAGTGACCGCTAGCGCCCGCGCGACCGGTACGGCCGATACGGTGAACGTAATCTTCGCAATCATCCGGCAGGTCGTAGTTAAAGACGTGCGTTACGGCTGGGATGTGCAGACCACGCGCTGCGACGTCGGTTGCGACCAGAATATCGAGATCGCCACGGGTGAATTCTTCGAGAATACGCAGGCGTTTTTTCTGTGCAACGTCACCGGTCAGCAGACCAACGCGGTGACCATCGGCTGCCAGGTGGCCCCAGATGTCTTCACAGCGGTGCTTGGTGTTGGCGAAGATGATCGCGCGGTCAGGCCACTCTTCTTCCAGCAGCGTTTGCAGTAAACGCATCTTCTCTTCGTTGGAAGGGTAGAACAGCTCTTCTTTAATACGGTGACCCGTTTTCTGCTCTGGTTCGACTTCCACGTATTCGGCGTTGTTCATTTGCTCGAACGCCAGTTCACGTACGCGATAGGACAGGGTGGCAGAGAACAGCATATTCAGGCGTTGGGTAGCCGGCGGCATGCGGCGGAATAGCCAACGAATGTCTTTAATAAAGCCGAGATCGTACATGCGATCGGCTTCGTCCAGCACCACCACCTGAATCGCGCCCAGGTTGATGTGGTTCTGTTTTGCATAATCAATCAGACGACCGGTGGTGCCGATAAGAATATCGACGCCGCTTTCCAGCACTTTCAGCTGTTTGTCATAGCCGTCACCGCCGTAGGCCAGGCCCAGTTTCAGGCCGGTTGCCTGAGCCAGCGGCTCGGCATCAGCGTGAATCTGTACCGCCAGCTCACGGGTTGGCGCCATAATTAAGGCGCGCGGTTGATTCACCTGGCGGTCAGCAACTGCCGGGTGAGAAAGAAGATAATGAAACGTTGACGTCAGGAACGCCATCGTTTTTCCGGTACCGGTTTGCGCCTGTCCAGCCACATCACGTCCAGCAAGCGTCAGCGGCAAAGCCAGCGCCTGAATGGGCGTGCAATTATAAAACCCTTTGGTTTCAAGGGCTTCAACCACTTTAGGGTGCAGGGCGAAGTCGGAAAACTTCTGTTCAGTTAAATGTGTTTTGCTCATAGTGTGGTAGAATATCAGCTTACTATTGCATTAAGAAAGCGTATCCGGTGAAATAACGTCAACCTTTGTTGGCGAAGTCAACATCAACACCTCGTTGGTTAATGCTACACCAACACACCAGGCTTATTCCTGTGGAGTTAAATATGAGCGATAAAATTATTCACCTGACTGACGACAGTTTTGACACGGACGTACTCAAGGCTGACGGGCTGACACTCGTCGATTTCTGGGCAGAGTGGTGCGGTCCGTGCAAAATGATCGCCCCGATTCTGGATGAAATCGCTACGGAGTATCAGGGTAAACTGACCGTTGCGAAACTGAACATCGATCAGAACCCGGGCACTGCACCGAAGTATGGCATCCGCGGTATCCCTACGCTGCTGCTGTTCAAGAATGGCGAAGTGGCTGCAACCAAAGTTGGCGCGCTGTCTAAAGGCCAGCTGAAAGAGTTCCTCGACGCCAACCTGGCGTAAGTTATTCTCCTCGGGCGTCCCGTGTTCTTAATTTAAGCAGAACTCTGGACGCCCGGCTTTAGTCGTGCTAAGTTAAGTTTGACTTCGTTTTAAACATACCTTGTTTGAATCTTGTTTGACCCAAACCTCCCGTCGCGTTTAGCCACGTTCAGAGGTTGAAAAATTCCAGGCTTGTCACTCTTTCCGTCTTGTCGTTTCAGTTCTGCGTACTTTCCTGTGACCAGGCAGCGAACAGACATGAGTTGATGGCCGTAAACAGGCACGGATGACCCTGCCATACCATTCACAAATTAAGTTCGAGATTTACCCCGAGTTTAAGAACCCACACCATTATGAATCTTACCGAATTAAAGAATACGCCGGTTTCTGAGCTGATCACTCTCGGCGAAAATATGGGGCTGGAAAACCAGGCTCGTATGCGCAAGCAGGACATTATTTTTGCCATCCTGAAGCAGCACGCGAAGAGTGGCGAAGATATCTTTGGCGACGGTGTGCTGGAGATACTGCAGGATGGATTTGGTTTCCTCCGCTCCGCAGACAGCTCCTACCTCGCCGGCCCTGATGATATCTACGTTTCCCCCAGCCAAATCCGTCGTTTCAACCTCCGCACTGGTGACACCATCTCTGGTAAGATTCGTCCTCCGAAAGAGGGTGAGCGTTACTTTGCGCTGTTGAAAGTTAATGAAGTTAACTACGACAAGCCGGAAAACTCGCGCAACAAGATCCTGTTCGAGAACTTAACCCCGCTGCACGCAAACTCTCGTCTGCGTATGGAGCGCGGCAACGGTTCTACCGAAGACTTAACCGCTCGCGTACTGGATCTGGCCTCGCCGATCGGTCGCGGCCAGCGTGGTCTGATCGTGGCACCGCCGAAAGCCGGTAAAACCATGCTGCTGCAGAACATCGCGCAGAGCATCGCTTACAACCACCCAGACTGCGTGCTGATGGTGCTGCTGATTGACGAACGTCCGGAAGAAGTGACCGAGATGCAGCGTCTGGTGAAAGGTGAAGTTGTCGCTTCTACCTTCGACGAACCCGCATCTCGCCACGTTCAGGTTGCGGAAATGGTTATCGAGAAAGCGAAACGTCTGGTTGAACACAAGAAAGACGTTATCATTCTGCTCGACTCCATCACCCGTCTGGCACGTGCGTACAACACCGTCGTTCCGGCTTCAGGTAAAGTCCTGACCGGTGGTGTGGACGCCAACGCCCTGCACCGTCCGAAACGTTTCTTCGGTGCGGCACGTAACGTGGAAGAGGGCGGCAGCCTGACCATCATCGCGACGGCGCTGATCGATACCGGCTCTAAAATGGATGAAGTTATCTATGAAGAGTTTAAAGGTACCGGCAACATGGAACTGCACCTCTCTCGTAAGATTGCGGAAAAACGCGTCTTCCCGGCTATCGACTACAACCGTTCTGGTACCCGTAAAGAAGAGCTGCTCACCACGCCTGAAGAGCTGCAGAAAATGTGGATCCTGCGCAAAATCATCCATCCAATGGGCGAGATCGATGCGATGGAGTTCCTCATCAACAAACTGGCAATGACCAAAACCAACGACGATTTCTTCGATATGATGAAACGCTCGTAAGATTCGGTTTTTTGCCGACAAACGCCACACAATTGTGTGGCGTTTTTGTTTTTAGGAGTTTCGCCGATAGGGCTACGCTTTTTTTTCACGGACAATTGCGGTTTACGGCTACAATAATAGCTAGTTCGCAAAATCGGTTATAAATCAGGCGAGTTTCCCCAATATTCGTCAGCCTTGCTCTTCTGATGAGTTGCTATCGTGGGTATACTTTCGCTACTAATATTCGCAGCGAGTATAAATTGTGAGTTTACTGACCGTCGGTACTGACTTGCTCAGTATCTTTTTGTTCACCACCGTGTTTCTTTTTTTCGCCCGTCGGGTGGCAAAAAAGATCGGTTTGGTGGATAGACCTAATTTTCGTAAACGTCACCAGGGGATTATCCCGCTTGTGGGCGGCATCTCTGTGTATGCCGGGATCTGCTTAACTTTTGCGATTGCCAATTACTATATACCTCACGCCTCACTGTATCTCGCCTGTGCTGGCGTGCTGGTACTGGTGGGGGCGCTAGACGACCGCTACGATATCAGTGTCAAAATTCGCGCCACCATCCAGGCGCTGATTGGCATCATCATGATGACCGCTGGCGGCCTCTATTTGCGCAGCCTGGGCTACATCTTTGGCTCATGGGAGCTGGTGCTCGGCCCGTTTGGCTTCTTCCTGACGCTGTTTGCGGTGTGGGCCATCATCAATGCATTCAACATGGTTGACGGTATCGACGGGCTGCTTGGCGGCCTGTCGAGCGTCAGCTTTGGCGCAATTGGTCTTATTCTGTGGTTTGATGGGCAGACGAGCCTGGCGATGTGGTGTTTCGCGATGATTGCCGCCATTCTGCCTTATATCATGCTGAACCTGGGCGTACTGGGGCGTCGCTATAAAGTGTTTATGGGCGATGCCGGCAGTACGCTGATCGGCTTCACGGTCATCTGGATCCTGCTGGAAACTACCCAGGGTACGCATCACCCGATTAGCCCGGTGACTGCGCTGTGGATTGTGGCGATCCCGCTAATGGATATGGTCGCCATCATGTACCGCCGACTGCGTAAAGGCATGAGCCCGTTCTCGGCTGACCGTCAGCACATCCACCATCTGATCATGCGTGCAGGCTTTACCTCTCGTCAGGCTCTGGTCCTGATCACGCTTGCCGCTGCGCTGCTTGCGGGTATCGGCGTGGCCGCCGAATACACGCGCGTTGTGCCAGAATGGGCCATGCTGATACTGTTCCTGATGGCTTTCGGTCTTTATGGCTACTGCATCAAGCGAGCCTGGAAAGTGGCGCGCTTTATTAAACGCGTGAAGCGCAGAATGCGCCGGAACAGTGAAAAAAATCCAAAATTAACCAAGTAAAACTGGGGTAGTAATGACACAACCATTACCGGAAGCACAGTCAGCAAGTGCGGAGAATGAACTGGATATTCGTGGCCTGTTTCGCGCGTTGTGGTCGGGGAAACATTGGATTGTCGGCCTTGCGGTGCTGTTTGCCGCCGTGGTGCTGATTTATACCTTTTTTGCCCGGCAGGAATGGAGCACCACGGCGATCACCGATCGGCCAACGGTCAATATGCTGGGTGGCTACTATTCTCAGCAGCAGTTCCTGCGCAATCTGGACGCGAAGGTCAACCCGATGACCGCGACGCCGCCTTCGGTGATGGATGAAGTCTACAAAGAGTTCATCATGCAGCTGGCCTCCTGGGACACCCGCCGTGACTTCTGGTCGCAGACCGACTATTACAAACAGCGGATGGTGGGGAATTCCCGCGCCGATGCGGCGCAGCTGGATGACCTGATTAACGATATTCAGTTTACTCCCGGCGATGCACAAAAGAGCGTGAGCGACAGCATTAAGCTGACGGCGGAAACCGCCGCAGATGCCAATAACCTGCTGCGCCAGTACATCGCGTTTGCCAGCGAACGTGCAGCAGGGCATCTGAATGATGAACTCAACGGCGCCTGGGCTGCGAGAACGATTCAAGTGAAAGCGCAGGTGAAGCGTCAGGAAGAGGTCGCCCAGGCGATTTTCAACCGCCGTCTGCATAGCATTGAAGCGGCGCTGAAAATTGCGCAGCAGCACAATATTAACCGCAGCGTGACGGACGTTCCGGCCGATGAGTTACCGGATTCCGAGCTCTCTTTACTGGGTCGTCCAATGCTGCAGGCGCGTCTGGAAAACCTGCAGGCCGTGGGGCCGACGTTTGACCTCGATTACGATCAGGGCCGGGCAATGCTGACGACCCTCAACGTAGGGCCGACGCTGTCGAAAAGTTTCCAGACTTACCGGTATTTGCGTACGCCTGAGGAGCCGGTGAAACGTACCAGTCCGCGGCGCGTATTCCTGATGGTCATGTGGGGCATCGTCGGCGCATTGGTGGGTGCCGGGGTGGCATTGGCGCGTCGTCGCACGTAGTAAATACCCATCAATGATGAAGGGCGATGGGCCTGGTTCATCTATAGAAGAGAATCGATGTGAAAGTTCTGACTGTATTTGGCACACGTCCGGAGGCGATCAAAATGGCGCCTCTGGTCCATGCGCTAGCAAAGGATCCTCATTTTGAGGCAAAAGTATGCGTCACCGCACAGCATAGGGAAATGCTTGATCAGGTGCTACACCTCTTCTCCATCGTTCCGGACTATGACCTCAACATCATGAGTCCAGGACAGGGTTTGACCGAAATAACCTGTCGTATTCTGCAGGGGTTAAAGCCGGTTCTGGAATCCTTTAAGCCGGACGTCGTGTTAGTGCACGGTGACACGACGACCACGGCCGCCGCTAGCCTGGCGGCCTTTTATCAGCGTATTCCCGTTGGTCATGTGGAAGCGGGCCTGCGCACCGGCGATCTTTACTCGCCGTGGCCGGAAGAAGCCAACCGTACGCTTACCGGGCATCTGGCGATGTATCACTTTGCGCCAACTGAAAACTCGCGCCAGAACCTGCTGCGAGAGAATCTGTCGGACACGCGTATTTTCGTCACCGGCAATACGGTGATTGATGCCCTGTTCTGGGTGCGCGATCGGGTGATGGGCGACGAGGCGCTGCGCGCCGATCTCGAGCAGCGCTACCCGTTCCTGAACAATGGCAAAAAGATGATTCTGGTTACCGGCCATCGCCGCGAAAGCTTTGGCCAGGGCTTTGAACAAATCTGTCACGCGCTGGCTGAAGTCGCGGCGTCGAACCCGGACGTGCAGATTGTTTATCCGGTACACCTGAACCCGAACGTCAGTGAACCGGTGAACCGCATTCTGGGCCATATTGATAATGTGATACTGATCGAACCGCAGGACTATCTGCCGTTCGTCTGGCTGATGAATCACGCCTGGCTCATTCTGACCGACTCTGGCGGTATTCAGGAGGAAGCCCCGTCGTTGGGCAAGCCGGTACTGGTAATGCGCGAAACCACCGAACGGCCGGAGGCGATTGATGCCGGTACGGTGCGCCTGGTGGGCACGGATAGCCAACGCATTGTGGACGAAGTCACGCGCCTGCTGCGCGATGATGAAGAATATCAAAGGATGAGCCGGGCCCATAACCCCTACGGGGATGGCCGGGCATGCGAACGTATTTTAGCTGCATTAAAAAATAATCAGGTAACGCTATGAGTTTTTCAATCCTCTCGGTGATCGGTCTGGGCTATATCGGCCTCCCTACTGCGGCAGCCTTTGCCTCGCGGCAAAAACAGGTGGTGGGCGTAGACATTAATCAGCACGCGGTGGACACCATCAACCGCGGTGAAATTCATATTGTCGAACCCGATCTCGACAGGGTCGTTAAAACGGCGGTGGCCGACGGATATTTGCGTGCGACCACCGTACCAGAAGCCGCCGATGCTTACCTGATTGCCGTGCCGACGCCGTTTAAAGGCGACCACGAGCCGGATATGGTTTACGTGGAGGCCGCCGCGCGCTCCATTGCGCCGGTGCTGAAAAAAGGGGCGCTGGTTATTCTCGAGTCGACCTCTCCGGTAGGCGCAACCGAGCAGATGGCCGGTTGGCTGGCTGACATGCGCCCTGACCTGACTTTCCCACAGCAGGTGGGCGAGCAGGCGGATATCAACATCGCCTATTGTCCGGAGCGCGTGCTGCCGGGTCAGGTGATGGTCGAACTGATTAAAAATGACCGCGTGATCGGCGGGATGACGCCGGTGTGTTCCGCGCGCGCCAGCGAGTTGTATAACATTTTCCTTGAAGGTGAATGCGTGGTGACCAACGCCCGCACCGCCGAGATGTGCAAACTGACGGAAAACAGCTTCCGCGACGTTAACATCGCTTTTGCTAACGAACTGTCGCTGATTTGCGCCGATCAGGGGATTAACGTCTGGGAATTGATTCGCCTTGCTAACCGCCACCCGCGCGTCAATATCCTCCAGCCGGGCCCGGGCGTGGGCGGCCACTGTATCGCCGTCGACCCCTGGTTTATCGTGGCGCAGAACCCGGACCAGGCGCGCCTGATCCGCACCGCGCGCGAAGTGAACGATCACAAGCCGTTTTGGGTTATCGACAAGGTCAAAGCCAACGTCGCCGACTGCCTGGCCGCCAGCGACAAACGCGCCAGCGAATTGAAAATTGCCTGCTTCGGGCTGGCCTTTAAACCCAATATTGACGATCTGCGCGAGAGCCCGGCCATGGAGATCGCCGAGCTGATCGCCCAGTGGCACAGCGGCGAAACGCTGGTGGTGGAGCCGAATATTCATCAACTGCCGAAAAAGCTCGAGGGACTGTGCTCGCTGGTATCGCTAGAACGCGCGCTGGCCAGCGCCGACGTGATCGTCATGCTGGTTGACCATACCCAGTTTAAAGCGATCGGTAGCGAAGCGATTACCCAGCAGTACATCGTTGATACGAAAGGAGTCTGGCGTTGAAACGGATTCTGGTTACCGGCGGCGCGGGCTTTATTGGCTCCGCAGTCGTTCGCCATATCATTAGCCAGACGTCGGACAGCGTGGTGGTGGTGGATAAGCTCACCTATGCTGGCAATCTGGCCTCGTTGGCACCGGTGGCGCAGGATGCGCGCTTTGCCTTTGAACAGGTTGATATCTGCGATCGCCCGGCGCTGGACCGTATTTTTGCGCACTACCGCCCGGACGTCGTGATGCACCTGGCGGCGGAGAGCCACGTCGATCGGTCTATCGATGGCCCGGCGGCGTTTATTGAAACCAATATTGTCGGCACCTACACGCTGCTGGAAGCCGCACGTGGCTGGTGGTCGACGTTGGATGACGCGGGCAAGTCGGCGTTCCGTTTCCACCATATTTCCACCGATGAAGTGTATGGCGATCTGCATTCAACGGATGATTTCTTTACCGAAACCACGCCGTATGCGCCTAGCAGCCCTTACTCCGCATCAAAAGCCAGCAGTGACCATCTGGTGCGCGCCTGGCTGCGTACCTACGGCCTGCCGACGCTGATTACCAACTGCTCAAATAACTACGGCCCGTATCACTTCCCGGAAAAACTGATCCCGCTGACGATTCTTAATGCGCTGGCCGGCAAGCCGCTGCCGGTGTACGGCAACGGACAGCAGATTCGCGACTGGCTGTACGTCGACGATCACGCGCGCGCGCTTTACCTTGTCGCCACCGAAGGCGGCATCGGTGAAACCTACAATATCGGCGGTCACAACGAGCGTAAAAATATTGAGGTGGTCGAGACCATCTGCACGCTGCTGGAAGAGCTGGTGCCGAACAAGCCGCAGGGTATTGCGCATTACCATGACCTGATTACCTTTGTCGCCGATCGTCCCGGCCACGATTTACGCTACGCCATCGATGCGGCGAAAATCGCCCGCGAACTGGGCTGGATGCCGGAAGAGACGTTTGAAAGCGGCATGCGTAAAACGGTGCAGTGGTATCTCGCTAATGAAAGCTGGTGGCAGCAGGTACTGGACGGCAGCTACCAGGGCGAGCGTTTAGGTCTGAAGGGCTAATCTCCCCAAGGAGGACAAGCAATGAAAGGCATTATTCTTGCCGGCGGCTCAGGCACGCGCCTGCATCCGATCACCCGCGGCGTGTCGAAACAGCTGCTGCCGATTTACGATAAGCCCATGATTTACTACCCGCTGTCGGTGCTGATGCTGGCGGGTATTCGTGAGATTCTGATCATCACCACGCCGGAAGATAAGAGCTACTTCCAGCGCCTGCTGGGCGACGGGAGCGAGTTTGGCATTTCGTTACAGTATGCTGAACAACCAAGCCCCGACGGTCTGGCGCAGGCGTTTATCATTGGCGAAACCTTCCTGAACGGCGAGCCGTCTTGCCTGGTGCTTGGCGATAATATCTTTTTCGGCCAGGGCTTCAGTCCGAAGCTGCGTAACGTGGCAGCGCGCAGCGAAGGCGCGACGGTGTTTGGCTACCAGGTCATGGACCCGGAACGTTTTGGCGTGGTGGAGTTTGACGATAACTTTCAGGCACTGTCGCTGGAAGAGAAACCGAAGCAGCCGAAATCAAACTGGGCGGTGACCGGGCTCTATTTCTACGATAGCAACGTGGTGGAGTACGCCAAACGCGTGAAGCCTTCTGAGCGCGGTGAACTCGAGATCACCTCGATTAACCAGATGTATCTGGATGACGGCAAGCTGACCGTGGAACTGCTGGGCCGTGGTTTTGCCTGGCTGGATACCGGCACGCACGACAGCCTGATTGAAGCGAGTATGTTCGTACAGACGGTCGAAAAGCGGCAGGGTTTTAAAATTGCCTGCCTGGAAGAGATCGCCTGGCGCAACGGCTGGCTCGACGATGAAGGCGTAAAACGCGCCGCCGCCGGGCTGGCGAAAACCGGTTATGGCCAATACCTGCTGGAGCTGCTCCGTGCCCGTCCGCGCCAATATTGACCCCCTTGTGTGGGAAAATCAGTTTTTCGGCGTCAACAGCGCCATTGTCCGCTTTGCCGATGACGCGCCGTCGCTGACTGCCGAACGGCTGGCGGGCTGGTCGCGCGTGCAGGCCAAAATTGCCGCGCACCAGGTGGCGCAGCTGGATGCGCTGCAGGCACTGGGCTTTCAACTGGTGGAAGGTGAAGTCGATTTGGCGCTGCCCGTCACGCCGGTGACCTGCCCGCAGGCGCAGGTGGCCAGCGAGTCGGATATCCCGGAATTACGGGCGCTGGCGGCACAGGCGTTTGCGTTAAGCCGCTTTCGTGCGCCGTGGTACGCCGCCGACGCCAGCGGCCGTTTCTACGCGCAGTGGATAGAAAATGCGGTCAAAGGCACCTTTGATAATCAGTGTCTGGTGTTTCGCGATGAACAGGGTGCTATCTGCGCCTTCGTTTCCCTACGAGAATTAAACGCCTGCGACGCGAGAATCGGCCTGCTGGCCGGGCGCGGCGCGGGCGCAGAATTGATGCAGGCCGCAATACGCTGGGCGTATACTCGCGGCCTGACGACGCTTCGGGTGGCCACGCAGGCCGGCAATACCGCAGCACTTCAACGCTATATTCACAGCGGCGCTAACGTGGTTAGCACCGCGTACTGGCTATACAGGTGACACCATGATTCCATTTAACGCCCCACCGGTTGTGGGTACTGAACTCGATTACATGCAATCCGCGATGGGCAGCGGCAAACTGTGCGGCGATGGCGGCTTTACCCGCCGCTGCCAGCAGTGGATGGAGCAGCGCTTCGGTAGCGCCAAAGTCCTGCTGACGCCGTCCTGCACTGCGTCGCTGGAGATGGCAGCAATCCTGCTGGATATCCAACCGGGCGATGAAGTGATTATGCCGAGCTACACCTTCGTCTCTACCGCCAACGCCTTCGTGCTGCGCGGGGCGAAGATTGTGTTCGTGGATGTGCATAAAGAGACGATGAACATCGATGAGACGCTGATTGAAGCGGCGATCACCGACAAAACGCGCGCCATTGTGCCGGTGCACTACGCGGGCGTGGCCTGTGAAATGGACACCATCATGGCGCTGGCGAAGAAGTACAATCTGTTCGTCGTTGAAGATGCCGCGCAGGGCGTGATGTCGACCTACAAAGGTCGCGCGCTGGGTTCCATTGGCCATATTGGCTGCTTTAGCTTCCACGAAACCAAAAACTACACCGCGGGCGGTGAAGGCGGCGCGACGCTGATTAACGATCGCGCACTGGTTGAACGGGCGGAAATCATTCGTGAGAAGGGCACTAACCGTAGCCAGTTTTTCCGTGGGCTGGTGGACAAATACACCTGGCGCGATATCGGTTCCAGCTATCTGATGTCTGACTTGCAGGCCGCCTATCTGTGGGCGCAGCTGGAAGCCGCAGACCGTATCAACAAACAGCGTCTCTCCCTTTGGCAGCGCTACTACGACGCGCTGCTGCCGCTGGCACACGCCGGGCGTATTGACCTGCCGGTTGTGCCGCAGGAGTGTGGCCATAACGCGCACATGTTTTACATCAAGCTGCGCGATGTTGAAGATCGCGGTGCGCTGATTAACTGGCTGAAGGAGGCGGAGATTCTGGCAGTGTTCCACTACATTCCGCTGCACTCCTGCCCGGCGGGCGAGAAATTCGGTGAGTTCCACGGCGAAGATCGCTACACCACGAAAGAAAGTGAGCGGTTACTACGCTTACCGCTGTTCTACAACCTGTCGCCGGTCGATCAGCGCACGGTTATCAATACGCTACTGAGCTATTTCGCCTGATATGTCGTTGGCAAAAGCTTCGATGTGGACCGCCGCGTCCACGCTGGTCAAAATTGGCGTTGGCCTGCTGGTAGTCAAGCTGCTGGCGGTATCGTTTGGCCCTTCGGGCGTGGGTCAGGCGGGTAACTTCCGCCAATTGGTGACCGTGCTTGGCGTGCTCGCCGGAGCGGGTATTTTCAACGGGGTGACGAAACTGGTCGCCCAGCATCACGACGAGCCGACGCGTTTGCGTCAGGTCGTGGGTACCTCCTCGGCGATGGTGCTGGCTTTCTCCACGCTGCTGGCCGTGATTTTTCTGCTGGCGGCCGCGCCGATAAGCCGCGGCCTTTTCGGCCATGCGGACTATCAGGGGCTGGTGCGTCTGGTGGCGCTGGTGCAGATGGGGATCGCCTGGGCGAACCTGCTGCTGGCGCTGATGAAAGGCTTTCGCGATGCGGCCGGTAATGCGCTGTCGCTGATTGCCGGCAGCCTGATTGGCGTGGTGGCGTACTATGCCTGCTATCGGCTTGGCGGCTATCAGGGCGCGCTGTTGGGGCTGGCGCTGGTGCCGGCGCTGATTGTCATTCCGGCGGCGATCATGCTGACCCGACGCCGTGCCATCCCGTGGGGCTATCTTAAGCCACAGTGGGACACCGCGCTGGCCAGTCAGTTGGGTAAGTTTACCCTGATGGCGCTGATGACGTCGGTCACCATGCCGGTGGCCTACGTGATGATGCGAAACCTGATGGCAGCGCACTACAGCTGGGATGAAGTCGGTATCTGGCAGGGCGTCAGCAGTATCTCAGATGCCTATTTGCAGTTTATTACCGCCTCATTCAGCGTTTATCTGCTGCCGACGCTGTCGCGCCTGACGGCCAAAGCAGAAATCTCGCGGGAAATCGGCCGATCGCTGAAATTTGTCCTGCCCGCCGTGGCTGCCGCGAGCCTGACCGTCTGGCTGCTGCGTGATTTTGCCATCTGGCTGCTGTTCTCGTCGAAGTTTGTTGCCATGCGTGACCTGTTCGCGTGGCAGCTGGTGGGCGATGTATTGAAAGTAGGCGCTTACGTTTTTGGTTATTTAGTCATCGCGAAGGCATCGCTGCGTTTCTACATTCTGGCCGAGCTGAGCCAATTTGCGCTGCTGACGGCGTTTTCCCAGTGGTTGATTCCGGTACACGGCGCGCTGGGGGCGGCACAGGCTTACATGGCGACCTATATTGTTTATTTCACGCTGTGTTGCAGCGTATTTTTAATTTGGCGTAAACGGCAATGACCGAACTGATACATGTCCTGGGATCGGATATCCCTCATCACAACCAGACGGTGCTGCGGTTTTTTGCCGATGAGCTGGCCGCAGAGCCCGCGCACGCCCGTCAGTTTATGGTGGTGAGCAAGGACGACGGCCTGGCGGCCGCATTTCCTTCGCTGATGATTGAACGCTACGCCGATAAATCGGCGCTGGCGAAAGCCGTGGTGACGAAGGCGAAAGCCAATCGCCAGCAGCGGTTTTTCTTCCACGGGCAGTTTAATACTGGCATCTGGCTGGCGCTGTTGAGCGGGGGCCTGAAGCCGTCGCAGGTGAGCTGGCATATCTGGGGGGCCGATCTTTATGAAGTCTCCCGCGGCCTGAAGTTCCGCCTGTTTTATCCGCTGCGGCGCATGGCGCAAGGGCGCGTAGGGCGCGTGTTTGCTACCTGCGGCGATCTGAGCTATTTCGGCAATATGCATCCGCAGGTGCCCGGTGAACGGCTCTATTTCCCGACGCGTATGGACCCGACGCTCAATGCGCTGGCCGATCCTACGTCGCGAGAAGGTAAGCTGACCATTCTGGTGGGCAACTCTGGCGATCGCAGCAATGAACACATTGCCGCCCTGAAGGCCGTGCATCAGCAGTTTGGCGATACGGTTAACGTCATTGTGCCGATGGGCTACCCGGCGAATAACGACGTCTATATTGCTGAAGTAGACAGCGCCGCTCAGGCATTGTTTAGTCAGGAAAATGTACAGATTCTGCGCGAAAAGCTGGAATTTGATGCCTACCTTGCGCTGTTACGCCGCTGCGATCTGGGCTATTTTATTTTTGCGCGCCAGCAGGGCATCGGCACGCTGTGTCTGCTGATTCAGGCGGGGATCCCCTGCGTGCTGAACCGGCAGAATCCGTTCTGGCTGGATATGGCCGAGCAAAATATCCCGGTGCTGTTTACCGACGACGCGCTGACCGTACCGGTGGTGCGCGAAGCCCAGCGTCAGCTGTCGCTGGTGGATAAAAATGCGATTGCCTTTTTCAAACCGAATTATCTGGCGCCGTGGCATCGGGCGCTGCAACTGGCGGCGGGGGAAGCGGTATGAGCGAAATGCAGTTTACCGGGCTGTTTGTCGTCTGGCTGCTGTCGACGCTGTTTATCGGCACGTTGACCTGGTTTGAGTTCCGCCGCGTGCGCTTTAACTTCAACGTCTTTTTTTCGTTGTTGTTCCTGCTGACCTTTTTCTTCGGCTTCCCGCTGACCTGTACGCTGGTGTTCCGTTTCGGCGTGGGCGTTTCACCACCCGATGTGCTGTTGCAAACGCTGCTGATCTCCGTGTGTTTCTACGCGGTGTATTACGTCACCTACAAAACCCGGCTGCGCTCTGCCCATTCACAGGTGCCGCGTCGCCCGCTGTTCACGATGAACCGCGTTGAGACGCATATTACCTGGGTGCTGCTGATGGGGATCGCGCTGTTCACCGTCGGCACTTTCTTCCTGCATAACGGCTTCCTGCTGTTTAAGCTGCATTCGTACAGCCAGATTTTTTCCAGCGAGGTGTCCGGCGTCGCGCTTAAACGTTTCTTTTACTTCTTTATTCCGGCGATGCTGGTGGTCTATTTCCTCAAGCCCAGCTGGAAGCGGTGGATTGGCTTCCTGATTGCTACCGTCGCCTTCGGGCTGCTGACCTACGCCATTGTCGGTGGTACGCGGGCAAATATTATTATCGCTTTTGCCATCTTCCTGTTTATCGGCATCATTCGCGGCTGGATTTCACTGTGGATGCTGGCGGCGGCCGGGGTAATGGGTATTGTCGGCATGTTCTGGCTGGCGCTGAAGCGCTACGGTATGAACGTGAGCGGCGATGAAGCGTTTTATACCTTCCTCTACCTGACGCGCGATACCTTCTCGCCGTGGGAAAACCTGGCACTGCTGCTGCAAAACTACGACAAAATCGATTTTCAGGGGCTGGCACCGATGGTGCGCGACTTCTATGTGTTCATTCCCAGCTGGCTGTGGCCGTCGCGTCCGAGCATTGTGCTGAACACGGCGAACTACTTTACGTGGGAGGTTCTTAACAACCACTCCGGGCTGGCGATTTCCCCCACGCTGATTGGTTCGCTGGTGGTGATGGGCGGCATGTGGTTTGTCCCACTGGGCGCCGTGGCGGTAGGGCTGATAATCAAGTGGTTCGACTGGCTTTATATGCTCGGCAATCGGGAAAACAACCGCTATAAGTCGGCTATTTTGCACAGCTTTTGCTTCGGCGCGATCTTCAACATGATTGTGCTGGCGCGTGAAGGCCTGGATGCCTTCGGTTCTCGCGTCGTTTTCTTTATGGTGATTTTTGGATTCTGTTTGCTGGTGGCAAAACTGTTGTACTGGTTGTTTGAGCGCGCGGGGCTGATTCATCAGCGGTTAAGACGCCCTTCGCACGTTGGAGAAGCATAAGATGGCTGAATCACAGACCGCACCGACCTACGCCGTGCGTGGGATAAACCTGATCGGCTGGCGCAATATGCAGCACGCGCTGGACTATCTGTATGCGGGCGGTACCCTGAAGCAAGGAACGCTGGTGGCGATTAATGCCGAGAAGATCCTGACGCTGGAAGATAACCCTGAAGTACGGGCGCTGATTAACGCCGCCGAGTTTAAGTATGCCGACGGTATTTCCGTGGTGCGTTCAATCCGCAAGAAATATGCGCAGGCCAACGTGTCGCGCGTGGCGGGCGCCGACCTGTGGGAAGCACTGATGGCACGCGCGGGAGCGGAAGGCACGCCGGTATTTTTAGTCGGCGGCAAGCCGGACGTGCTGGCCGAAACGGCGCAAAAACTACGACAGCAGTGGAACGTGAATTTGGTCGGGACGCAGGACGGCTACTTTACCGCCGACCAGCGCCAGGCGCTGTTTGCGCGTATTCGCGACAGCGGGGCGAAGATCGTGACCGTGGCAATGGGGTCTCCTAAGCAGGAGCTTCTGATGCGCGACTGCCGTCAGGTGCATCCGGACGCGCTTTATATGGGCGTTGGCGGCACCTATGACGTTTTTACCGGCCACGTGAAGCGTGCGCCGAAGGTGTGGCAGAACCTGGGGCTGGAGTGGCTGTACCGCCTGCTGTCTCAGCCAAGCCGCATCAAGCGTCAGCTGCGGCTGCTGCGCTACTTACGCTGGCATTACACCAATAATCTCTGAATTTTCTGCGCGTTACCGTGAATGTATTGCGTATTTTCTGCGTAATACATTCACAAGCCCGATACTTTATCCCTCATTTATATTTGCCATTTAATCGAATTTGTTAAACCATTCCCATGCCCTGACGATGTATCCGTATTTTTACTGATACGTCCGCATCCGAAAGACATCTTTTTTTATAAAAATAAAACCGGCATCGACCGGACACATGCAAACACAAGAGGATTTATGGCAGAGAAGAAACCGGAGCTCCAGCGCGGTCTGGAAGCCCGTCATATCGAATTGATTGCCCTTGGCGGCACCATCGGCGTGGGCCTGTTTATGGGCTCGGCAAGCACCCTGAAGTGGGCCGGACCGTCGGTGCTGCTGGCCTATATTCTGGCGGGGGTTTTTGTCTTCTTCATTATGCGGTCGATGGGCGAAATGCTGTTCATTGAGCCGGTAACCGGCTCGTTCGCCGTTTATGCGCACCGTTATATGAGCCCGTTCTTTGGTTATCTTACCGCCTGGTCATACTGGTTTATGTGGATGGCGGTGGGGATCTCGGAAATTACCGCCATTGGGGTGTACGTCCAGTTCTGGTTCCCGGAAATGGCGCAGTGGATCCCGGCGCTCATTGCCGTGGGGCTGGTGGCGCTGGCGAACCTGGCCGCGGTGCGCCTGTACGGTGAAATCGAGTTCTGGTTCGCGATGATCAAGGTGACCACCATCATCGTCATGATCGTGATTGGCCTCGGCGTCATTTTCTTTGGCTTCGGCAACGGCGGCCACTCAATTGGTTTCAGCAACCTGACCGAACACGGAGGCTTCTTTGCGGGCGGCTGGAAGGGCTTCCTGACGGCGCTGTGCATCGTGGTGGCGTCATACCAGGGCGTGGAGCTTATCGGCATGACCGCCGGTGAAGCGAAGAACCCGCAGGTGACGCTGCGCAGTGCGGTTGGCAAAGTGCTGTGGCGTATCCTGATTTTTTACGTGGGTGCGATTTTCGTTATCGTTACCATCTTCCCATGGAATGAAATTGGCACTAACGGCAGCCCGTTCGTGCTGACCTTTGCCAAAATTGGTATCACCGCTGCGGCCGGTATCATCAACTTTGTGGTGCTGACGGCCGCGCTGTCCGGCTGTAACAGCGGGATGTACAGCTGCGGGCGTATGCTCTATGCGCTGGCGAAAAACCGTCAGCTGCCGGCGGCGATGGCGAAAGTCAGCAAAAGCGGCGTACCGGCGGCCGGGGTGAGCGTATCCATTGTGGTTCTGCTGATTGGCTCCTGTCTGAACTACGTCATTCCGAATCCGCAGCGCGTCTTCGTGTACGTGTATAGCGCCAGCGTGCTGCCGGGGATGGTGCCGTGGTTTGTGATTCTGATTAGCCAGCTGCGCTTCCGTCGTGCGCACAAGGCGGCGATTGCCAGCCACCCGTTCCGCTCGATTATGTTCCCGTGGGCCAACTATTTGACCATGGCGTTCCTGATTTGCGTGCTGATCGGCATGGGCTTCAATGACGATACCCGTATGTCGCTGTTTGTGGGCGCGCTGTTTTTGGCCATCGTTACCGTGGTTTATAAGGTTTTTGGTATGGGCAAGGGCGTTGACGTGCAAAAATTGCAGAAATAAGCAACAAAACGCACAAACCATGAGCAAACGATAATTTTCTTTAAAAAGGCACTAGACAGCGGGGTAGGAAGTCCGTATTATCCGACCCCGCAACGGCGCTAAGCGCCCGTAGCTCAGCTGGATAGAGCGCTGCCCTCCGGAGGCAGAGGTCTCAGGTTCGAATCCTGTCGGGCGCACCATTTACCCGGTGCTGGAGCTGCGGTGGTTTTTATAACCGCGTAAAAGATTTGCAGTGGTGGCTATAGCTCAGTTGGTAGAGCCCTGGATTGTGATTCCAGTTGTCGTGGGTTCGAATCCCATTAGCCACCCCATTATTTGATAGAGTTGTGAATTTGCGAAGGTGGCGGAATTGGTAGACGCGCTAGCTTCAGGTGTTAGTGTCCTTTGGATGTGGGGGTTCGAGTCCCCCCCCTCGCACCACGACTTTAACGAATTGAACTAAAAATTCAAAAAGCAGTATTTCGGCGAGTAGCGCAGCTTGGTAGCGCAACTGGTTTGGGACCAGTGGGTCGGAGGTTCGAATCCTCTCTCGCCGACCAATTTTGAACCCCGCTTCGGCGGGGTTTTTTGTTTTCTGCTATCTCATGCACTTTCTGCCGCAATAAACGTTCTGTCGACATCATTCCTGGTAAATACAATAACGTCAGGCGTCTCACTTTTTTGTCTTATCACCCATTCTTTGCTGTGTGCCTTTATTTTGTGCCAGCGGCATAGGTTTCATATTATCTTTCAGACGAGTTTTCCCTGGCCGTGTGAAAGCCAATAGTGCCGTGATGGCGCCCCTGGAGAGTCGTTGCCGGGAAAACGATGGCCCCCCTATTCAAATATCATGCTAAGACATGCTTCGTGTTTCCCCGCGTTCTTTATCTATGCTTTTTATTATTGGCGAGATATGTATTCATTAGATAAAAATAATGAAGGCGACGTATTTATGTGCGCTATTTATATGCCGCGACGGCGAAAAAAAACGTTCATTTTTCTGTAACGGAAGGTGTCATCGCCGAAGATCCTGTGACATAATGCGCCGCGTAGATGCTCATTCCATCTCTTATGTTCGCCTTGTGCCTCATAAACTCAGGAATGACGCAGAGCCATTGACGGTGCTTATCGTCCACTGACAGATGTCGCGTATGCCTCATCAGACACCATGGACATAACGTTGAGTGAAGCACCCATTAGTTGTCGAATTAAACCTGTTTAACGCCTGCTCCCAAAAGAGCAGGCGTTTTTTTATGGCAAAAGGCAAATCGGTCGAAAAAAAAGGGGCCAGATGGCCCCTTTTGAGATAGGTAAGCGTTACGCCGGCGGATTGTTTTGCAGCGTCAGCATCAGACCGTCGCGGCGCATGGCGGCGGCTTCTTCCGGCTGCTTCAAGCGGTCGAGCGTATCGGCAAGCCATGCATAGTCGAAGGCGTCAGGGCGCTGTTTGAGCGCGGCGCGGAAGGCCAGGCTCGCTTCTTGCCATTCGCCGTGCTTCATCAGCGATTGCCCCAGCGTACTCCACAGCAGTGGGCGGTCGCCCACGGTTTTGATCTGCTGGCGCAGCAGTTTTTCCATCTGCTCCGGATTATTGGTGCGCAGACGCGGGATCAGCATCACCAGACGATCGTCATATTGACGTTTCAGCCCATCGATGATGATCTGCTGGGCGGTGTCATGATCGTCACACTCAATCAGATGATCCGCCATGGCCACCTGCAGGGCAACCTGATGACGGGTTTTACGGCTCTGATTTTTCCACCACTCGCGTAACCCTTCGCTGCCGCCATCGGCGCGGGCTTGATCCATCAGGCCAATCCACGCCTGCTGCTCCAGCGCCGCACGGTGGGCGTCATCTCCGACGTTGGCTTTTGCCATCGATGGGATGATATCCAACAGCGAACTCCACGCGCCGGTTTCAATATAGGCCTGCTCGGCCAGACGCAGCACTTCCGGATGGCGCGGCGCGACCTCCAGCAGCTTATCAATGCCGTGGCGTGCGGCGTGGGTTTCATGGCGCGCCAGCTGCAAGCGTACGCGGGTAATTTCCACGGGAATCAGGTCATTACCGGCGTTTTCAGCGGCGCGCTGCAGATGTTGGTTCGCACGGGCTTCATCACCACGCTGCTGCGCAGCTTCGGCCGCCAGCAGGTAGTTCACCACCGGTTGCTCAGCGTGATCGGCATTTTTCGACATCAGCTTTTCAACCTGCTGATAGTCGCCTTCCGCCAGCTTCAGCAGGGCTTGTTCCGTTTGTTTACGCGCCCGACGGCGTTTACGGCCAACGAACCAGCCGCGGGTGTGGGCGCTGGTGCGGAAGATGCGGCGTAAAATCCACTCTATGGCGAACAGCACGACCATCATCAGAATCATGATGATAACCAGACCGGTAACGCTGGTTTCAATATTGTAGTTATCGGTCTGAATCAGCACGTAGCCCTGGTGGCCTGCGATCATCGGGCCTATCACCACGCCGGCGATCAGCAGCGCAAAGAGCAAAAGAACTTTAAGCATCGATTACTCTCCTTGCGGTGCGGCAGGGGTGGGCGGCACGGGCGCGGCCTGGGCGGCGGCAGGTGGCTCTGCCGACGGCTGCTCGACGGCGGGCTGCGCCATCAGATTACGCACGCGGGTCTGCATCAGTTTTTCCAGAATCGGCTGGCTTTGCAGCGTTTCCGGTACGTCCATCGCGATGCTCTGCTGGCTGAGCTGGTCTATCTCGCTCAGGAAGGTTTTCGTCGCCGCGTCTTCGGTATCGTAGTACGCGCGTACCCAGGTGGAGACGTTATCCAGCGCCTGCTTGTAGGTTTCTTGCTGATGGCGCGGTACCGCCTGCGCGGCGGCCAGCAGCTGCGCGCGGATATTTTCGCGCAGATAGATATCCTGGTTTGGCGCCAGCAGCGGGACGGCGGTTTCATCGCGGCGGCGAATGGTAATAAAGCTGTCCATAAAGTTCTGCCAGCTTTTTTGCAGATTGACGCGCCATTCGCTCAGCGACGCCGACAGCTCGCTGTCATCGCTGTCCATCGGGGAGTCGTCGGTATTGTTGTCCGCAAGGCGCAGATTATCGACCTGGTTTGCCAGCTGGTTCACTTTCAGAATAATGCCATCGAAGTCGACCTGTGAAACGGCCGAAAGGCTGGCGATGTCTTCAGTGATGGCGCGGCGCGCGGTAATCAGGCTGGGATCGTTCATGTCCGCCAGGCTGGCATCAGCGCTTTTCAGCAGCGCAGCGGCGGTGGTCACGTCCTGGTCGCTCCACAGCTTACGCCCGGCCAGCTTCACGAGGAAATCGGCCTGGGCCAGTAGCCAGGTTTTTGAATCGGTGCCGGAGATGGCGGCCACTTTTTGCTGCACTTCATCCAGCTGTTTGGCCATCGCGCTCTGCTGGGCTTTTGCCTCTTCCAGCTGCGTGGCCTGCTGTTTAAGGGTGGTTTCCAGCGCCTCTTTTTGCGCGTCCTGCGTTTTTTGCAGGGCGATAAGCTGATTGGCGAGCGTATCGCTGGCGGTGGATTGATTGACGGCCTGCTGTTTGCCCCAGCCGTACAGGCCGACGCCGGCAGCCAGCGCGATGGCAATGGCAACGGCGCTCAGCACCAGACTGGTTTTCCCGCCGGTATTTTTCTTCTCAGCATTTTCTGGCTTACGAGTCTCGGGCTGCGGCGTGGTGGTCACGACGTCTTCGGACTCTTCAACCACGGCGGAGTTTTCTTTTTGTTCCGTCATTATGGCTTCCAATTTTGAGAGTTATTGTAATGCGCGCAGCAGCGCATCGTTGTCTGCGCTATCGGCAACCTGAATATCCTGCCAGCCCATTTCCCGGGCCAGTTTTGCAATGCGCTCACTCACCACCAGTAACCGGCACTTGAGCAACCAGCTCTCCCGGTACCAGAGGGGAATCAGCGACCAAAGTTGTTGCAGCATTTCGCCGCTGGTCACCACGAGGGTCGAGACTTCCCGCGACTGCCAGCGCATGGCTTCTTCCGCGCCGTCATAGTGAATGGCGCTGCGCTGATAACATTCACATAAGGTGACGTCGGCGCCGCGGGCGGTCAGCGTTTCGGCTAACAGCTCCCGGCCGCCATTGCCGCGAAGAATCAGCGCTTTCTTCCCGGCAATATTTTGTAATTCAGGTAATTGTAGCAACACTTCGCTGATTTCCCGATCTAAAGGGTAGCGTACGTCAATGCCGCTAGCCTGATGCAGGGCCAGCGCGGTGGTGCGACCAATCGCAAAATAGCGTGGCGCGGTGGGCCAGCTAAGACGCTGCTGCTGCAGATGCGCATGGGCGAAACTCACCGCATGCTGTGAGAGCACGAACGCGAGATCTCCGTTGCTGAGCGCGCCGAGCGCCTGGCCGAGCTGGTTCAGCTCGCGACCGGGAGTAAACTCAATCAGCGGGAAGCTCCAGGCAACTCGCCCCAGCGCGCGCAAACGGCTCACGAGCTCTTCACTTTGCGGGGAGGGACGGGTCACCAGAATGGTCATTCGGCGGTGTCTCCGTCGTAGACGGCGGCAAGGATGGCGCGCGCGCCGTTATTGAGCAGTTCGTCGGCCAGCTCAATGCCCATCCGCTCGGCGTCTTCGGGTTTACCGCGACGTTCACCGCATACCATCTGGCTGCCGTCGGGCGCACCGACCAGCGCACGTAGCCACAGCTCGCCGTCAAGCAGTTCGGCATAGCTGCCGATAGGTACCTGACAGCCGCCTTCCAGTCGGGTGTTCATGGCGCGCTCGGCGCAGACGCGCACGGCCGTTTCTGTGTGGTTCAGGGGCGCGAGCAGCGCGCGGGTTTCGGCGTCGTCGAGGCGGCATTCGATACCGACGGCGCCCTGGCCAACCGCCGGTAATGATTCTTCCGGCGACATTGGCTGGCGAATACGTGACTCGAGAGCAAGGCGTTTCAGGCCGGCGACAGCGAGGATAATGGCATCGTAGTCGCCGTTATCGAGTTTACTCAGGCGCGTGCCCACGTTACCGCGCAGCGAGCGAATAACCAGGTCCGGGCGACGCCGTGCGAGCTGGCACTGGCGGCGCAGGCTGGAGGTGCCGACAATGCTGCCTGCCGGGAGATCGTCCATGCAGGCGTAATGGTTAGAGACAAAGGCATCGCGGGGGTCGTCACGCTCACAGATGGTGACCAGGCCAAGCCCTTCAGGGAACTCGACCGGAACGTCTTTCATCGAATGCACGGCAATATCGGCGCGGTTTTCAAGCAGGGCGAGCTCAAGCTCTTTGACAAAAAGTCCTTTACCGCCCACCTTCGCCAGCGGGGTATCAAGGATAATATCGCCGCGGGTCACCATTGGCACGAGCGTCACCGTTAGCCCAGGATGGCAGGCCTCCAGGCGTTCTTTTACATAGTGCGCTTGCCAGAGCGCGAGCGGGCTTTGGCGTGTGGCAATTCTCAAAACTTTGTCTAACATGCTTGTTACCGTCATCTATCGTCCGTTGTTCATCCTAACATTGTTGCCTTAATGATGTTAGTTTTCAGGGATTCATACCCTGAACAATTCGCGATGCAGGAAACGTGCCTTCCGCATAAATGAAGAGGTGCATAAACGGGGTTGTGTTTACCGTTTATTACTGGCACTGTCTTGATCGTATGCCGGGGTTTACAGCAGCATTCAATGCTACACTGGTTGTAGTGCAACATTCTTTACGGTCAACCGGCAAGGTGTTAAATTGATCACGTTTTAAACCATTTTTTGTCCAGAATTCGATAATCACAACGGCGGACAAAAACGGTAACGGTTCTTCTTGTTGAAATATTAAAGCCTCCGTATCGGTACCCATCTAAGATGCACCGGGGCTTTGAACATCAGGCGATATGTCTTGTACCTCTATATTGAGACACTGAAACAGAGACTGGATGCCATCAATCAACTGCGTGTGGATCGCGCGCTTGCTGCCATGGGCCCTGCTTTCCAGCAGGTATACAGTCTGCTGCCGACATTACTACATTATCATCATCCGCTGATGCCGGGTTACCTTGACGGTAACGTTCCCAAGGGCATCTGCCTCTACACGCCTGATGAAACCCAACGCCATTATCTTGACGAGCTCGAACTGCATCGCGGTATGCCGCCGCAGACCACCGCGAAAGGCGAACTGCCGATTACCGGCGTGTACTCGATGGGCAGTACCTCGTCCGTCGGCCAGAGCTGTTCCTCCGACCTCGACATCTGGGTCTGCCACCAATCGTGGCTCGATAATGACGAACGCCAATTGTTACAGCGCAAATGCAGCCTGCTGGAAAGCTGGGCGGCATCGCTGGGCGTTGAAGTCAGCTTCTTCCTGATCGACGAAAACCGCTTCCGCCATAACGAGAGCGGCAGCCTGGGTGGGGAAGACTGCGGTTCAACGCAGCATATTTTACTGCTCGACGAATTCTACCGTACGGCGGTACGCCTGGCGGGCAAGCGTATTCTGTGGAATATGGTGCCGTGCGAAGAAGAAGATCATTACGACGACTATGTGATGACCCTCTACGCCCAGGGCGTGTTGACGCCGAACGAATGGCTTGACCTCGGTGGATTGAGCTCGCTCTCTGCCGAAGAGTACTTTGGTGCCAGCCTGTGGCAGCTGTATAAGAGTATCGACTCGCCGTATAAAGCGGTGCTGAAAACCCTGCTGCTGGAAGCCTACTCCTGGGAATACCCCAATACGCGCCTGCTGGCGAAAGACATCAAGCAGCGTCTGCACGACGGCGAGATCGTCTCCTTCGGTCTTGATGCCTACTGCATGATGCTGGAGCGCGTGACCGAATACCTGAAGGCGATCGACGACGAAACCCGTCTCGATCTCGTCCGCCGTTGCTTCTACCTCAAAGTGTGCGAAAAGCTTAGCCGCGAGCGCGCCTGCGTCGGCTGGCGTCGTGAGGTGGTTGGGCAATTGGTGAAAGAGTGGGGCTGGAGCGAAGAACGCCTGGCGATGCTCGACAACCGCGCCAACTGGAAAATCGATCAGGTGCGTGAAGCGCACAACGAGCTGCTCGATGCCATGATGCAGAGCTACCGTAATCTGATCCGCTTTGCGCGCCGTAACAACCTCAGCGTTTCCGCCAGCCCGCAGGATATCGGCGTGCTGACGCGTAAACTGTACGCCGCGTTTGAAGCGCTGCCGGGTAAAGTGACGCTGGTGAACCCACAGATCTCCCCGGATCTTTCCGAGCCGAATCTGACCTTTATCTATGTGCCGCCGGGGCGCGCCAACCGTACGGGCTGGTATCTTTATAACCGCGCGCCGAACATGGAATCGATAGTCAGCCATCAGCCGCTCGAATATAACCGCTATCTCAACAAGCTGGTGGCCTGGGCCTGGTTTAACGGACTGTTGACCTCGCGTACGCGCCTGTTTATTAAGGGCAACGGTATTGTTGATCTGGCGAAACTGCAGGAAATGGTTGCTGACGTGTCGCACCACTTCCCGCTGCGCCTGCCGGCGCCAACGCCGAAAGCGTTGTACAGCCCGTGCGAAATTCGCCATCTGGCGATTATCGTCAACCTCGAGTACGACCCGACGGCGGCCTTCCGCAATCAGGTGGTGCATTTCGACTTCCGTAAGCTCGACACCTTTAGCTTTGGCGAAGACCAGAAATGCCTGGTTGGCAGCGTCGATCTGCTGTACCGCAACTCGTGGAACGAAGTGCGTACCCTGCACTTCAACGGCGAGCAGGCGATGATTGAAGCGCTGAAAACCATTCTGGGCAAAATGCACCAGGACGCCGCGCCGCCGGATAGCGTGGAAGTGTTCTGCTACAGCCAGCATCTGCGCGGTCTTATTCGTACTCGCGTACAGCAGCTGGTGTCTGAATGCATTGAACTGCGCCTCTCCAGCACCCGTCAGGAAACCGGGCGTTTTAAAGCGCTGCGCGTCTCCGGCCAGACCTGGGGCCTGTTCTTTGAACGTCTGAACGTGTCGGTGCAGAAGCTGGAAAACGCCATCGAGTTCTACGGCGCCATTTCGCACAACAAGCTTCACGGCCTGTCGGTACAGGTTGAGACTAACCATGTGGAATTACCGCCGGTGGTCGACGGTTTTGCCAGCGAAGGGATTATCCAGTTCTTCTTTGAAGAGTCGGGTGAGGACCAGGGCTTTAATATCTATATTCTCGACGAAAGCAACCGTGCCGAGGTGTATCACCACTGCGAGGGCAGCAAAGAGGAGTTGGTGCGCGATGTCAGCCGCTTCTACTCGTCGTCGCACGATCGCTTTACCTACGGCTCAAGCTTTATCAACTTTAACCTGCCGCAGTTCTATCAGATTGTGAAGGTCGACGGCCGCGCGCAGGTGATTCCGTTCCGCAGTCAGGCGGTTGTGCCACCGCCGTCGAACCACGATAGCGATAACGCCCCGCTGTTACAGCAGTATTTCTCGTGAGAGTCATGCCGGATGGCGTCTTCGCCTTATCCGGCCTACTCGGTTTGTGCTTTTTGTTGGCCGGATAAGGTGTTTACACCGCCATCCGGCAATCCACCTTAGCGGAAGCTCACCTCTTCGCCCGCCTGCTGTGTCGCCGCCTGTTCCAGCAGGTCCCAGAACGTTTCGCCGCTGCGATCGCACACCCATTCGTCACCCTTCAGGTCAAAATGGTAGCCGCCCTGCTTGGTTGCTAACCACACCTGGTGCAGCGGCTCCTGACGGTTAATAATGATCTTGCTGCCGTTTTCAAAGCTGATGGTCAGCACGCCGCCGTTGATTTCGCAGTCGATATCGCTGTCGCCGTCCCAGTCGTCCAGACGCTCTTCGATGGTCAGCCACAGGGTGTCTGCAAGGCGATGGAATTCACTGTCGTTCATTGTTGTTTCCCGTTATTTAGTGATGGCGGCAGTATAGCGTGAAACAAATCACGTTGCAGTCAGGTGCTTAACGCTTGCTTTTGCGCCTTCTCCTGCGATGATAGAAAATAGAAAGCATTGAACTACAGGCATCCTCAGAATGAATAAGATTTTTCGACCGCTGGCATTGTTACTCGCACTGTTTAGCCTTGCTGGCTGCGGCCTGAAAGGCCCGCTCTATTTTCCTCCGGCCGATAAGACGGCGGCACCGCCGGCCAAATCCGCCACGCCTCCAGTGCAAAGCGCGACGCCGGACCGTAACGATCGCGCCAATAGCGGCGGCCCAACGCAGGTTAATAACTAATATCATCGTGCTGTACCGCGCAACTGGAGTAGATGATGCAGTTCTCTAAAATGCATGGCCTCGGCAACGATTTCATGGTCGTCGACGCGGTAACGCAGAACGTTTTTTTCTCGCCTGAGCTGATCCGCCGTCTGGCGGACCGGCATCTTGGCGTGGGTTTCGATCAGCTGTTGATCGTCGAGCCGCCTTACGATCCGGACCTGGATTTCCACTACCGCATCTTCAACGCTGACGGTAGCGAAGTTTCCCAGTGCGGCAACGGCGCGCGCTGCTTTGCGCGCTTTGTGCGCCTGAAAGGCCTGACCAATAAACGTGATATCCGCGTCAGTACCGCTAACGGGCGCATGGTATTAAGCGTAACGGAAGACGATCTGGTGCGCGTGAATATGGGTGAGCCCAACTTCGAGCCTGCACAGGTGCCGTTCCGCGCGAACAAAGCGGAAAAGACCTATATTATGCGGGCGGCCGAACAGACAGTATTGTGCGGCGTGGTCTCCATGGGGAACCCACACTGCGTGATTCAGGTCGACGATGTTGAGACGGCGGCGGTTGAAACGCTGGGGCCGGTGATGGAAAGCCATGAACGTTTTCCAGAACGCGCTAACATTGGTTTCATGCAGGTTGTGCAGCGGGATCATATTCGTCTGCGCGTTTACGAACGCGGGGCGGGTGAAACCCAGGCCTGCGGAAGCGGCGCGTGTGCGGCTGTGGCCGTCGGCATTCAGCAAGGTCTGCTGGCGGAAGAAGTGCGCGTGGAATTGCCGGGCGGGCGTCTTGATATCGCCTGGAAAGGACCGGGCCAACCGTTGTTTATGACTGGCCCGGCGGCACATGTCTATGACGGATTTATTCACCTATGAAACAGGTTGGGGAAGAACAGCAGGACGCTATCGCCGCGCTAAACGACAGCGCGGTGGTGGACTATCTGCTGCAACATCCTGAATTCTTTATTCGTAATGCTGCAGCCGTTGAGCAAATGCGTGTCCCGCACCCGGTGCGGGGCATGGTCTCGCTGGTCGAGTGGCATATGGCGCGTTCGCGTAACTATATCGCGATGCTTGAAGAGAACATGGGCCAGCTGATGGAGCAGGCAACGGCCAACGAAGGCCTGTTTTATCGTCTGCTGCATTTGCAAAACCGGCTGGCCTGCGCGGAAAGCCTGGATGATTTGCTGCTGCGCTTTCACCGATGGGCGCGTGAGCTCGGGCTGGCAGGCGCATCTATCCGGCTGTTTTCCGATCGCTGGCGGCTTGGCGCACCGTCGAAATATACCGATCTCGTCCTTTCCCGTCAGGCATTTGAGCCACTGCGTATCCAGCGTTTAGGCCAGGGCAACCATTATCTGGGAACCCTCAATGGTCCGGAGCTGTTACTGGTATTACCGGATGCTAAGGCGGTGGGATCGGTGGCCATGTCGATGATGGGCAGCGACGGCGATCTGGGCGTTATCCTCTTCAGCAGCCGCGACCCGCACCACTATCAGCCGGGGCAAGGCACACAGCTATTACAGGAGATCGCCCTGATGCTGCCCGGGCTGCTGGAACGCTGGATAGAACGCGTATGACGGACTCCGAACTGGGGCTCTCTGTCGCCCGTTTCCTCCGCTATCTGGGCGTAGAACGGCAGCTCAGCCCGATTACCCTACTTAACTACCAGCGTCAGCTTGATGCCATTATTGAACTGGCCGCAGAGATGGGCCTGCAGAATTGGCAACAATGTGATGCTGCGATGGTGCGTAGTTTTGCGACCCGCAGTCGCCGTAAAGGGCTGGGCGCGGCAAGCCTGGCGCTACGCCTGTCTGCCTTACGCAGCTTCTTTGACTGGATGGTCAGCCAGGGCGTACTGCCCGCCAACCCGGCAAAAGGCATCGCCGCGCCAAAAGCGCCGCGCCACCTGCCGAAGAATATCGACGTCGACGACGTTAATCGTCTATTGGACATCGATCTTAATGATCCGCTGGCGGTGCGCGACCGCGCAATGCTGGAGGTCATGTACGGCGCAGGCCTGCGTCTGTCCGAGCTGGTGAATCTGGATATCAAACATCTGGACCTCGACACCGGCGAAGTGTGGGTCATGGGCAAAGGCAGCAAAGAGCGCCGTCTGCCGATTGGCCGCAACGCCGTCGCGTGGATAGAACACTGGCTCGATCTACGGGGCCTGTTTGGCAGTGACGAGGACGCGCTATTCCTCTCTAAGCTCGGCAAGCGAATTTCGGCGCGTAACGTGCAAAAACGCTTTGCCGAATGGGGCGTGAAGCAGGGGCTGAATAGCCACGTGCACCCGCACAAGCTGCGCCACTCGTTCGCTACCCATATGCTTGAATCGAGCGGCGATCTGCGCGGCGTACAGGAACTGCTGGGCCACGCCAACCTGTCGACCACCCAAATCTATACCCATCTTGATTTTCAACACCTTGCATCGGTGTACGATGCGGCGCATCCGCGCGCCAAACGGGAGAAATAATGCGTTTTTATCGACCGCTGGGCACGATTGCCGCGTTGACGTTTGACCTTGACGATACCCTGTATGATAACCGTCCGGTGATTGACCGTACGATGCAGGAGTCGCTGAATTTTGTGCGCGGCTACCATCCGGCGCTGGCGCACTTTGATGCCATAATGCTCCAGCGGTGGCGCGATGCGCTGTTGCAAACCGAACCGGAAATTTATCACGACGTCACCGAATGGCGCTGGCGTGCGCTGGAGTCCGGCATGCGCCAACTGGGGCTAACGGCGGCGGAAGCCAAAGCCGGTGCCGATGCGGCGATGGCTAACTTTGCGCAGTGGCGTAGCCGGGTTGACGTACCTCAGGAGACTCACGACACGCTGAAAAAGCTGGGCGAAAAATGGCCGCTGGTGGCGATCACCAACGGTAACGCTCAGCCCGAGCTGTTTGGCCTGAGCGACTATTTTGAATTTGTACTGCGCGCTGGCCCGGACGGGCGGTCGAAGCCGTTTGCCGATATGTACCATCTGGCCGCCGAGCGCCTGAACGTGCCGCTTGGCGCTATTTTGCACGTGGGCGATGATCTCACCACCGACGTGGCGGGCGCCGTGCGCTGCGGGATGCAGGCCTGCTGGATTAAGCCAGAAAACGCCGACCTGATGCAGACCGCCGATAGCCGTTTATTGCCGCATGTCGAGATTTCCCGGTTGGCATCTCTGACCTCGCTGATATAATCATCAGCAACTCTGTATAAAATTCCAGGGGTCTGACGGGACCCCGATTCTTTCCGGCGGTGCCAATGGACGTTTCTTACCTGCTCGACAGCCTCAACGATAAACAGCGCGAAGCCGTCGCGGCGGAGCGGACCAACATGCTGGTGCTCGCCGGCGCTGGCAGCGGCAAGACGCGCGTGCTGGTGCATCGTATCGCCTGGCTGCTGAGCGTTGAAAACTGCTCACCGTACTCGATCATGGCCGTCACCTTTACCAACAAAGCGGCGGCGGAAATGCGCCACCGTATTGGCGAGCTGATGGGTACCTCGCAGGGCGGCATGTGGGTGGGCACTTTCCACGGGCTGGCGCACCGTCTGCTGCGCGCCCATCATCTGGACGCCAACCTGCCGCAGGACTTTCAGATCCTCGACAGTGAAGATCAGCTGCGCCTGCTTAAGCGCCTGATTAAAGCCATGAATCTGGATGAGAAGCAGTGGCCGCCGCGTCAGGCGATGTGGTTTATCAACAGCCAGAAAGACGAAGGGCTACGTCCGCACCATCTGCAAAGCTACGGTAACCCGGTCGAGCAAACCTGGCAGAAGGTGTACCAGGCCTATCAGGAAGCCTGCGATCGCGCCGGGCTGGTGGATTTTGCCGAGCTGCTGCTGCGCGCCCATGAGCTGTGGCTTAACAAGCCACATATTCTTCAGCACTATCGAGAACGTTTTACCAATATCCTGGTGGACGAATTCCAGGATACCAACAACATTCAGTACGCGTGGATCCGCCTGCTGGCGGGCGATACCGGTAAAGTGATGATCGTTGGCGACGATGACCAGTCGATCTACGGCTGGCGCGGCGCGCAGGTGGAGAACATCCAGCGCTTCCTCAACGATTTCCCCGGCGCGGAAACCATCCGCCTGGAGCAGAACTACCGTTCGACCAGCAATATCCTCAGCGCGGCGAACGCCCTGATTGAGAACAACAACGGGCGTCTGGGCAAAAAGCTGTGGACCGACGGCGCCGACGGTGAACCGATCTCCCTCTACTGCGCGTTCAACGAACTCGATGAAGCCCGCTTTGTGGTCAACCGGATTAAAACCTGGCAGGACAACGGCGGCGCGCTGACCGAATGCGCCATTCTTTACCGCAGCAACGCCCAATCGCGCGTGCTGGAAGAGGCGTTGTTACAGGCCAGTATGCCGTACCGTATTTACGGCGGCATGCGCTTCTTCGAACGCCAGGAAATCAAAGATGCGCTTTCTTATTTGCGCCTGATTGCCAACCGTAACGACGACGCAGCGTTTGAGCGCGTGGTCAATACGCCGACGCGCGGTATCGGCGATCGCACGCTGGACGTGGTGCGTCAGACTTCCCGCGACCGCCAGCTGACGTTGTGGCAGGCGTGCCGCGAGCTGCTGCAGGAGAAAGCGCTGGCGGGCCGTGCGGCGAGCGCATTACAGCGTTTTATGGAGCTGATTGACGCGCTGGCGCAGGAAACTGCCGATATGCCGCTGCATGTGCAGACCGATCGCGTGGTGAAAGACTCCGGCCTGCGCACAATGTACGAGCAGGAAAAAGGCGAGAAGGGCCAGACCCGCATCGAAAACTTAGATGAACTGGTGACGGCTACGCGCCAGTTCAGCTACAACGAAGAAGACGAAGATTTAATGCCGCTGCAGGCATTCCTTTCCCACGCGGCGCTGGAAGCCGGGGAAGGGCAGGCCGATACCTGGCAGGACGCCGTGCAGCTGATGACCCTGCACTCGGCGAAAGGTCTGGAATTCCCGCAGGTGTTTATCGTCGGTATGGAAGAGGGGATGTTCCCAAGCCAGATGTCGCTGGATGAAGGCGGCCGCCTGGAAGAGGAACGTCGTCTGGCCTACGTCGGCGTGACGCGTGCGATGCAGAAGCTGACGCTGACCTACGCTGAAACCCGCCGTCTGTATGGCAAAGAGGTGTATCATCGTCCGTCGCGCTTTATTGGTGAACTGCCGGAAGCGTGCGTTGAAGAGGTACGCCTGCGCGCCACCGTGAGCCGCCCGGTGAGCCATCAGCGGATGGGTACGCCGATGGCGGAAAACGACACCGGCTACAAGCTCGGCCAGCGCGTACGCCATGCGAAATTTGGCGAGGGTACCATCGTTAACCTGGAAGGCAGCGGCGAACACAGCCGCCTGCAAGTTGCGTTCCAGGGGCAGGGAATTAAATGGCTGGTCGCGGCCTACGCCCGGCTGGAAACGGTATAACTTTCAGAAAAATATAATCATTTTGTAACGATCTGCTAGCCTTACGGAAGAGAAGGTAATTAATCCCGGTTAGCGTTTCGTTGCGTGTTGACGTCGTTTTTTTGCTGGCGTAACATGCGCGCACGATTACGCTAAGAGGACAAAGCCTTGGACACACCCAGTAGATGCTGGCTCACCTTCCTGTCATCCAGGAACAACTCCTAAGGCTATCCTCTTATGCTGATAGCCTTAGCGGTTGTCAGCGACCTGTATTTTATCCCGTCGCATTGAGTCAGGCTGTTTAATGGTCTGAAACCCCTGTAGTTTCTGTGTGCCCACCGGCTGTCCGATAATTTTTTGCATTGGGAGTCCCGGTCATGCTGAGCGCATTTCAACTGGAAAACAATCGTTTAACGCGTCTTGAGGCGGATGAGATCGATCACCTCGCCAGCTCGGTTTGGGTAGATTTGGTCGAGCCGGACGACGATGAACGAAACCGTGTGCAAAAGGATTTGGGCCAGAACCTGGCTACGCGCCCCGAACTGGAAGACATCGAAGCATCCGCACGTTTTTTTGAAGACGAAGACGGCCTGCATATTCACTCCTTCTTCTTCTATGAAGATGCGGACGATCACGCAGGTAACTCCACCGTCGCATTCACCATCCGCGAAGGGCGTCTGTTTACGCTGCGCGAGCGCGAGCTGCCGGCATTCCGCCTGTATCGTATGCGTGCGCGTAACCAGTCGATGGTTGATGGCAACGCCTACGAGCTGCTGCTTGACCTGTTCGAAACCAAAATCGAACAGCTGGCGGATGAAATTGAAAACATCTACAGCGATCTGGAAAAGCTGAGCCGCGTCATTATGGAAGGGCATCAGGGCGATGAGTATGACGAAGCGCTCTCGACGCTGGCGGAGCTGGAAGATATCGGCTGGAAGGTTCGCCTGTGTCTGATGGATACCCAGCGCGCGCTGAACTTTCTCGTGCGTAAGGCGCGTTTACCGGCCAGTCAGCTCGAACAGGCGCGCGAAATTTTGCGCGATATCGAGTCGCTGTTGCCACACAACGAATCGCTGTTCCAGAAGGTTAACTTCCTGATGCAGGCGGCGATGGGCTTCATCAACATCGAACAGAACCGCATTATCAAGATCTTCTCGGTGGTGTCCGTGGTGTTCCTGCCGCCGACGCTGGTGGCTTCAAGCTATGGGATGAACTTTGAGTTTATGCCAGAGCTGCGCTGGAGCTTTGGCTATCCGGGGGCGATTATCTTTATGATTCTGGCGGGGCTTGCGCCGTACCTGTACTTCAAACGTAAGAACTGGCTGTAAATGTCGTGCCGGATGGCGGCTTCGCCATCCGGCAACGTCTTAGCCCCGACGCCCTCGTCTTTGCGTATAAATTGCATCCATCACGAAAATCGCCAGCGCGACCCAGATAAACGCGAAGGTGACCATCTTGTCCGCCCCCGGTACTTCACCGTAGAACGTGACCGCCAGCAGGAACATCAGCGTAGGGCCAATGTACTGGAAGAACCCCAGCGTCGACAGGCGCAGGCGGGTTGCGGCGCCGGTAAAGCACAGCAGTGGAATGGTTGTCACCACGCCTGCGGCAATCAGCAGCAGGTTCAGAGACCACGGGTTATTGCCCATATGGCTGGTTGCGCTGTCGGCGATACCAAACAGATAAATCGCCGCCACCGGCAGTAGCCAGAGCGTTTCAAACAGCATACCCGTCTGCGCATCGACGGCGATTTTCTTACGCACCAGGCCGTAAAAGGCGAAGCTGAACGCCAGGCCCAGGGCGATAATAGGCAGCGAGCCGAAGGTCCACAGCTGCACCAGTACGCCGCAGATGGCCAAAATGACCGCCAGCCACTGCATATGGCGGAAGCGCTCGCCGAGGAAAATCATCCCCAGCAGGATATTCACCAGCGGGTTAATGAAGTAGCCGAGGCTGGCTTCCAGCATGTGATGATTGTTAACTGACCAGATAAACAGCAGCCAGTTACCGCCGATCAGCACCGCAGAGAGCGCCAGCAGAAAGACCTTTTTGGGCGTTTTCAGCAGCGTTCTCACCTGTGACCACTGACGGCTGATGCTAATCAAGGCCACCATAAAGAAAAATGACCAGATGACGCGGTGCGTCAGGATTTCATCGGCAGGGACATAGTAAATCAGCTTAAAATAGGCGGGCGCAATGCCCCAGATAAAATAGGCGGCAAGGGCGAGCAGTACGCCCTGCCGCGTCTGTTTGGGATCCATGTGAAACATCCATTACGAAAAAGTCGCGCAATTTTACGCGATTCTGGCGGTTATCCCACCATATAAGTCGCCGTAGCGCTGGCGATATGCGTTTTCTCTTCGTTGTGCAACTCGACGCGGGCAACCGCCACTTTGTTTCCGGCGCGCAGCAGCGTGCTGCTGGCGGTAAAGCGCGTGCCGCGGCCCGGGCGCAGGTAGTCGACCCGCAGGTCAATGGTGCCCATCTTCGACAGCCGCTGGCGCAGCTCGTCTTCGTTGATGGTATCGTGGCGCGTTAACGTACTGCCTACGCACACCAGACCGGCGGCGACGTCCAGCGCCGAGGCGATGACCCCGCCGTGCAAAATGCTTTGCGCCCAGTTCCCTACCATCATCGGCTGATTATTAAAGCTCAGCTGTGCGAAGGCTTTTTCATAGACCTCCAGCTCCAGATTCAAAGCGCGATTGAACGGCATATGGTAGACAAAGATTTCCCCAACCAGCTTGAGCGCGTCGGCGGCGGTGAGTTCGGCAGACATAATGACCTTATTTTGTTTGTTAATAAAATGTTGATTTTATGCCCTTCGGGTGTTGATTTCTACTTTCAGAAAGGTTTGATGAGCAAGAACCGTGTAAAAAGGTAGAATGCGTGTCATTTTATTATTCATTATTTTTATATATCTCAGGGGAAAGTGACTGATGCGACTCTCAAGGAGTGGGTTATTGGCGCTGCTGCTGCCTGTTTCGGCGTTGGCGCAGGAAGCGACAATTAAAGAAGTTCATGATGTTCCGGCGGTGCGCGGCAGCATTATTGCTAATCTTCTGCAGGAGCATGAAAATCCATTCACGCTCTACCCCTATGAAAGTAACTATCTGCTGTACACCTGGACCAGCGATCTCAACAAAGAAGCCATTCGCTCGTACGACTGGGCTGAAAACGCACGTAAGGATGAGGTGAAGTTTCAACTGAGTATGGCCTTCCCGCTGTGGCGCGGCATTCTGGGCGATAACTCGGTGCTGGCGGGTTCCTATACCCAGCGCTCCTGGTGGCAGCTTTCCAACAGCGGCGAGTCTGCACCGTTTCGCGAAACCAACTATGAGCCGCAGCTTTTCCTCGGCTTTGCCACCGACTACCGCTTTGCCGGCTGGACCCTGCGTGACGTCGAGTTTGGCTTCAACCATGACTCTAACGGCCGCTCTGATCCTACCTCGCGTAGCTGGAACCGACTATACACGCGTCTGATGGCGCAAAACGGCAACTGGCTGGTGGAAGTGAAGCCCTGGTACGTGGTTGGCGATACCGACGATAACCCAGATATCACCAAATACATGGGCTACTACCGGCTGAAAATTGGCTATCAGCTGGGCGATGCGGTGCTGAGCGCACAGGGACAATATAACTGGAACACCGGCTACGGCGGCGCGGAGCTGGGCGTGAGCTACCCCATCAGCAAACACGTGCGCCTGTACACACAGGTCTATAGCGGCTACGGTGAATCACTGATCGACTATAACTTTAATCAGACCCGCGTGGGCGTGGGTGTGATGCTTAACGATCTGTTTTAACTGCATATCCGCCGGTTTGTTGCGAGCACGGCCGAAGGAATTCGTCTAAAACATTGCAGTTTGGCACGCAGGCGCTGAAAATAGCGCCTGTTTTTATTTTCAGGTGAATGGGGTCAACGTGGCACAGGCGGAAGTTTTAAATCAGGAATCGCTGGCTAAACAGGTTTTGCAGGAGACCTTTGGCTATCAGCAATTCCGCCCGGGCCAGGAAACCATCATCGATACCGTACTGAGCGGGCGCGACTGTCTGGTCGTGATGCCTACCGGTGGCGGTAAATCCCTGTGTTATCAGATTCCTGCGCTGGTAATGGATGGCCTCACGGTGGTGGTTTCGCCGTTGATTTCGCTGATGAAAGATCAGGTCGATCAGCTGCTGGCCAACGGGGTAGCGGCGGCGTGCATTAACTCCACGCAAACCCGCGAG
The DNA here is from genome assembly GCF_014168815.1 of Klebsiella sp. WP3-W18-ESBL-02. Lineage (NCBI taxonomy): Bacteria > Pseudomonadati > Pseudomonadota > Gammaproteobacteria > Enterobacterales > Enterobacteriaceae > Klebsiella > Klebsiella sp. WP3-W18-ESBL-02. The sequence goes on along the minus strand of NZ_AP021972.1, from coordinate 4,887,620 downwards.
CAGCAGCAAGAGGTGATGGCCGGCTGCCGTAACGGGCAGATTCGTCTGCTCTACATTGCCCCGGAACGCCTGATGCTGGATAACTTCCTCGATCACCTGGCGCACTGGAATCCGTCGATGCTGGCGGTGGATGAAGCCCACTGTATCTCCCAATGGGGGCATGATTTCCGCCCGGAATACGCTGCGCTGGGCCAGCTGCGACAGCGCTTCCCCGCGCTACCGTTTATGGCGTTGACCGCCACCGCTGATGACACGACCCGCAGCGACATCGTTCGGCTGCTCGGGCTTAACGACCCGCTGATTCAAATCAGCAGCTTTGATCGGCCGAATATTCGCTATATGTTGATGGAGAAGTTTAAACCGCTCGATCAACTGATGCGCTACGTGCAGGAGCAGCGCGGTAAGTCCGGCATTATCTACTGCAACAGCCGCTCGAAGGTAGAAGACACCGCCGCGCGTCTGCAAAGCCGCGGTATCAGCGCGGGTGCCTATCATGCCGGGCTGGAAAACGACGTACGTGCCGACGTGCAGGAAAAATTCCAGCGCGACGATCTGCAAATTGTCGTGGCGACCGTTGCGTTCGGCATGGGTATCAACAAGCCCAACGTGCGGTTTGTGGTGCATTTTGATATTCCACGCAATATCGAATCCTACTACCAGGAGACCGGCCGTGCCGGACGAGACGGTCTGCCTGCGGAAGCGATGCTGTTTTACGATCCGGCGGATATGGCGTGGCTGCGCCGTTGCCTGGAAGAAAAACCCGAGGGCATGCTGCAAGACATTGAGCGCCATAAGCTTAATGCCATGGGAGCCTTTGCTGAGGCGCAGACCTGCCGACGCCTGGTGTTGCTCAACTACTTCGGTGAAGGGCGCCAGGAGCCGTGCGGCAACTGCGATATCTGTCTCGACCCGCCGAAGCAGTACGACGGCGTACAGGACGCACAGATTGCTCTGTCAACGATTGGCCGGGTTAACCAGCGCTTTGGTATGGGCTATGTGGTTGAAGTGATTCGCGGCGCCAACAGCCAGCGTATCCGCGAGTTCGGCCACGATAAGCTTAAAGTCTACGGTATGGGGCGTGATAAAAGCCATGAACACTGGGTCAGCGTCATTCGTCAGCTGATTCACCTCGGCTTCGTCACCCAAAATATCGCCCAGCATTCAGCCCTTCAGCTTACCGATGCGGCACGCCCGGTGCTGCGCGGTGAAGCGCCGCTCCAGCTTGCGGTGCCGCGTATTGTGGCGCTGAAGCCGCGCGTCATGCAGAAAGCGGCGGTCGGTAACTACGACAAGCAGCTGTTTGCCAAGCTGCGTAAGCTACGTAAAGCCATCGCTGATGAAGAAAACATCCCGCCGTACGTGGTCTTTAACGACGCGACGCTGATTGAAATGGCCGAACAGATGCCGATATCACCGAGTGATATGCTGAGCGTTAACGGCGTGGGGACACGCAAACTGGAGCGCTTTGGTCGGGAGTTCCTGGCGCTGATTCGCGCTCACGTCGACGGCGATGATGAAGAGTAGTCAGGCGGCGGAAAAAGTGTCAGGATAGTTACCCACTGTACTATTTTCCGCGAATGTATCGCCCCGTTTGGTAGGTCTATCATGATAACGCTGTTTCTCACCGTCGCGCTGGTGCACATCATTGCCTTGATGAGCCCGGGGCCAGATTTCTTTTTTGTTTCCCAAACAGCCGTCAGCCGCTCGCGAAAAGAAGCGATGATGGGCGTACTGGGAATTACCTGCGGCGTGATGGTTTGGGCTGGCGTGGCGCTGCTCGGTCTGCATCTGATTATCGAAAAAATGGCGTGGCTGCATACCATTATTATGGTCGGTGGCGGCCTGTATCTATGCTGGATGGGCTATCAGATGCTGCGCGGGGCGTTAAAGAAAGAAAAAGTATCGGCGGAAGCTGAACCGCAGGTTGAACTGGCGCAGGGTGGGCGAAGCTTTATGAAGGGGCTGCTGACCAATCTGGCTAACCCAAAAGCGATTATCTACTTTGGCTCGGTGTTCTCGCTATTCGTTGGCGACAGCGTTGGCGCAGGCGCGCGTTGGGGGATTTTCGCGTTGATTATCATTGAAACGCTGGCCTGGTTCACGATTGTCGCCAGCCTGTTCGCACTGCCCGCAATGCGTCGCGGCTATCAGCGTGCGGCGAAGTGGATTGACGGCGTGGCGGGCACCCTGTTTGCGGGCTTTGGCATTCACCTGATTATTTCGCGCTAACCGCGTTGTCCCACCCGAAGACGTGTTTCCGGGTGGGCTGCGTTATTTCAGCGAGTGAGCTGCTGTAGTTCATCGGCTGAAAGACCGGTGATTTCCATAATCATGCTATTGTCGAGACCTTTAGCCAGCATTGCTTTCGCAACATCCTGCATGGCGGCAAATTTACCTTCCTGAATACCTTCCTTTCGCCCAATCAGCTTCAACTCTTCTGCCATGGTCATAAATTTATCTCCATGCTCCGGCACGCGCTGTGCCAGCCCATACAATAATTTCTGAACGTTTCGAGCTTGTCCCACCTGTACCATGTAGTTTATCAGGATGGTTATTTGTTGTCCGCTCAACAGTCCTGATATGAACAGTTTGGCGAGCTTATCCTCCAGCTGTGCCATATCACGGAGACGGATATGCTTTTGTACCAGCGTAAGCGCGGCCATACTGCGATGTTGCATAATTTCTTCGTCAGGAATGGTGGTGATATCGACGAGCGGAAAAGCATGGCTGTAAAGCTGGATCGCCGCATTCGGATCGTGAAATTCATCCAGCCAGTTCAGTGTCCAGGGGTAGGGGCTGCGCTTGCCGTGATAGAACAGAATAGGGATTACTAGCGGCAGTTTCTTATGACCCGCATTGAGATGCTGCTGCATCGCCGCTACGGCGTAGCGTAGCAAGCGGAAAGCCATATGTTTGTCCGGCGAGCTCTGGTGCTCAATAAGAACATGGATATAGCCGCACCCGGTCATTGTTTGTAGGGAATAGATAATATCGTTGTAGTAAGGACGCAGGTCGTCCTCAATAAAACTCCCTGACTCTAAGCGCAGCGTCTCCAGTTTGCACCGTTTTATTAGCGCCGGCGGTAGGTGAATCTCGATAAAATCCCGCGCGGTTTCCACGCGGGACAGGAAGGTTTTGAAGACCGCGTCATGCGGTGAAGCAGCTTCCGCCATCGTCCGTCATCCTTGAATGAGAAGGTCTGGCGGTATTCTGGCACCGACGTGTCCGCGTCAATAACGGAAATTTAAAACCGTTTCCGGCTATGCGTGCGGCCTCGTACCAATTTGGCGGCCAGCAACGTTGGTGACAAAAAAACTGCGAGCCGCGTTCACGCGTGCCGTGCCGACGCCAGCAGCGCCCCTACCAGCATAAACAGTGAACCAAACACCTTATTCAACGCTTTCATCTGCTTCGGCCCTTTAATCCACGCCGAAATACGCTGCGCCAGCGTAGCGTAGCCAATCATCACGATGATATCGACCACGATGGTGGTCACGCCGAGTACCAGATACTGCATGACCTGCGGCTGATGCGGCACGATAAACTGCGGGAACAGCGCGGCAAGAAATACGATGCTTTTCGGGTTAGTCAGGTTTACGAATATCGCCCGCTGGAACAGCTTGCCTCGCGACTGTGTTTTCGCCAGCGTTTTCAAGTCGATAGCACCCGCTGCCCGCCACTGTTGGATACCGAGCCAAATCAGGTATGCCGCGCCCGCCCACTTCAGCACTTCAAACGCCAGCACCGAGCGGGAAAACAGCGTCCCCAGTCCTACGCCAACCAGCACGATATGAATCGCCAGACCGGTCTGCAGCCCGGCAATTGACGCCGCTGCGCCGCGGTAGCCGTGGTTGATGGAGGTTGTCATGGTATTGATCGCACCTGAGCCCGGTGACAGGCTGAGAATTATGGATGTTAGCAGGTAGGCGAACCACCATTCGAAGGTCATGAGAAACTCCCTGATTGTCTGTTTTTATGCCACAATACGCTAATGTGCAGACGTTGTGTTATACGTCACAAAAAAACAATTTTCAGCGGTTAACAGGGGTGGAAGCCCGATGTTTCAACAGCAAAAGGATTGGAATACCAGAGAAAACGCGTTCGCTGCGTTTACCACCGGGCCGTTAATGGATTTCTGGCGCGGGCGGGAAGAGGCAGAGTTTAGCGGCGTCGATTGCGTTCCGGTACGATTTGTTCGCTTCAGTTCGGACCAGCATGACCGGGTTATCGTGGTTTGCCCTGGGCGAATTGAAAGCTATGTGAAGTATGCGGAACTGGCGTACGATCTCTTCCACAGCGGTTTTGATGTACTGATTATTGACCATCGCGGTCAGGGGCGTTCCGGGCGTATGCTTTCGGATCCTCATCGTGGGCACGTGGCGAACTTTAGCGACTACGTCGACGATCTGGCCGCCTTCTGGCAGCAAGAGGTGCTGCCCGGGCGCTGGCGCCAGCGGTTTATTCTGGCTCACTCCATGGGGGGCGCGATTGCAACGCAGTTTTTGCAACGCTATCCGCAGGGCTGTGATGCCGTCGCGCTTTGCGCGCCGATGTTCGGTATTATCATGCGTCTGCCGGAATGGGTGGTACGGCCGCTTCTCGATTGGGCTGAGGGCCATCAGCGTCTTCGGGAAGGGTATGCCATGGGTACGGGTCGCTGGCATGCGCTGCCGTTCGGTCTCAACGTGCTGACCCATAGCCGCGAACGCTATCGGCGCAACGTGCGTTTTTACGCCGATGAACCCCGGCTACGCGTAGGCGGGCCGACGTACCACTGGGTCAGAGAAGGCATTCTGGCCGGGGAGCAAATCCTTGCCAACGCGGTGAACGACACGTTCCCGGTGCTGCTGATTCAGGCAGAAGAAGAACGCGTTGTGGATAACCGTATGCACGACCGTTATTGCGCACTTCGCGCCGAAGCGGGCCATCCCTGCGAGGGGGGTAAACCGCTGGTGATCGAAGGTGCCTACCATGAGATCCTTTTTGAAAAGGACACTATGCGCTCAGTCGCGCTCAATGCCATCGTCGATTTTTTCCATCGGCACCCTTAATTCGGCGTCAGCGCCGCACTTTTTAGAGGTTAAATTCGTTTATGTACCAGGTAGTCGCGTCCGATCTAGATGGCACCTTACTCTCCCCTGACCACCACTTAACGCCGTACGCCAAAGAGACGTTGCAGCTGCTGACCGAGCGCGGTCTGAACTTTGTGTTCGCCACCGGGCGTCACTATATCGACGTCGGGCAAATCCGCGATAACCTGGGGATCAAATCTTACATGATCACCTCCAACGGCGCGCGCGTGCACGACGCCGACGGCAAACAGGTTTTCGCCCACAACCTCGATCGTGATATTGCCGCCGATCTGTTTGGTATCGTCCACGGCAACCCGGATATCGTGACCAACGTCTATCGTGAAGACGAGTGGTTTATGAATCGCCATCGTCCGGAAGAGATGCGTTTTTTCAAAGAAGCGGTGTTCAACTACACCCTCTATGAGCCGGGTATGCTGGAACCGGAAGGCGTGAGCAAGGTCTTCTTTACCTGCAACGATCACGAGACGCTGCTGCCGCTGGAACAGGCGATCAACGCCCGCTGGGGCGACCGCGTCAACGTCAGCTTCTCCACCCTGACCTGTCTGGAAGTAATGGCCGGTGGTGTCTCAAAAGGCCATGCGCTGGAAGCCGTTGCAAAAGCGATGGGCTATACGCTGAAAGACTGCATCGCGTTTGGCGATGGTATGAACGATGCGGAAATGCTGTCGATGGCCGGTAAAGGCTGCATTATGGAAGGGGCGCACCAGCGTCTGAAAGATCTGCATCCAGACCTTGAGGTCATTGGTTCGAATGCCGATGACGCGGTGCCGCACTATCTGCGTAAGCTGTATCTCGATTAATTATTGACGAGTGTCTGTTTTGTAGTCAGTTGTCAACTTCCATCTCCGCTACAATGAATGTTCATTTTCCAATCGGACATTCATTGTGGCGCTCCTGATTATTACCACGATTCTGTGGGCTTTCTCGTTTAGCTTTTACGGCGAATATCTTGCCGGGCATGTTGATAGCTACTTTGCGGTGCTGGTGCGCGTGGGGCTGGCGGCGCTGGTGTTTCTGCCGTTCCTGCGTACGCGCGGGCACAGTCTGAAAACCGTGGGGCTGTATATGCTGGTGGGCGCGATGCAGCTTGGCATTATGTATATGCTGAGTTTCCGCGCATACCTGTATCTGACCGTATCGGAGCTTCTGCTGTTTACCGTGCTAACGCCGCTCTATATTACGCTGATTTATGACCTGATGAGCGGTCGTCGCCTGCGCTGGAGCTACGCTTTTAGCGCGCTGCTGGCGGTGATTGGCGCGGGGATTATCCGCTACGACCATGTCACCCACCATTTCTGGACCGGCCTGGTGCTGGTGCAGCTCTCTAATATCGTTTTCGCTATCGGTATGGTGGGCTACAAACGGCTGATGGAAACCCGCCCGATGCCGCAGCATAACGCATTTGCCTGGTTCTATCTTGGCGCGTTTCTGGTGGCGGTGGTGGCCTGGACGCTGCTTGGCAATGCGCAGAAAATGCCGCAGACGCTACCGCAGTGGGGCATCCTGGTGTTTCTTGGCGTGGTGGCGTCGGGAATTGGCTACTTCATGTGGAACTACGGTGCTACGCAGGTAGATGCAGGCACCCTCGGCATCATGAACAATATGCACGTACCTGCGGGCCTGCTGGTGAATCTGGCTATCTGGCACCAGCAGCCCCACTGGCCGACCTTCCTTACAGGCGCGGCTGTGATCCTGGCCTCGCTGTGGGTGCATCGGCACTGGATCGTTCGGCATTCTTCACAAACGGCAGATGATCGCAAGCGTGGTTCCGCGCTGAGCGAATAAACGCGTCCACGACCGGCTGACGCTGCTCGCCGTCGCGCACGGCGGCGTATAGCCGGCTCCACAGCCCTTCACCCAGGGTTTTGGTGACCACCAGACCCTGGCGCTCGAAGCTTTCCACCACCCAGTGCGGCAGGGCGGCAATGCCCATCCGCGCGGCCACCATCTGAATCAACAGCAGCGTGTTATCGACGCTTTTCAACTGCGGGCTGATCCCCGCTGGCTGCAGGAAGTGACGCCAGATATCCAGGCGCTGACGCTGCACCGGGTAAATCAGCAGCGTTTCCGCCGCCAGGTCTTCCGGCGTCACGCGTGCTTTGGTCGCCAGAGGGTGATCCGGTGAGAGAATCAGGCGCACTTCATAATCAAACATCGGTGAATAGTGCAGGCCGCTGCGTGGCAGAATATCGGATGTCAGGACAATATCGAGCTCGCTTTGCTGTAACGCTGGCTGCGGGTCGAAGGTGACGCCGGACTTAAAGTCCATCTCCACCTGCGGCCACTGTTTGCGGAAATTCTCAAGCGCAGGCGTCAGCCACTGAATACAGCTGTGGCATTCGATAGCAATACGCAGCGTTGCCTGCTGCGGCTCGTGGCAGGCCTGCAGCGCCTGCGCGATTTGCGGCAGCACCTGATTAGCCAGCTGCAACAGAATCTCGCCCTGCGGCGTGAAGCGCAGCGGCTGACTCTTGCGGACAAACAGTCGAAAGCCGAGGCGCTGCTCCAGATCGCTGAACTGGTGAGAAAGGGCGGATTGCGTCTGATGCAGCGTTGCCGCGGCAGCCGCGAGCGATCCGCTGTTTCGCAACGCCTGGAGCGTTTTCAGATGTTTAATTTCAATCATGAAAGTCCTTCACTTCGGCATGAACAATTTGCGCTTGAGGATTATACAGTACCTGTCGATTATGGATGTGTAAACATCTGGATGGCTAAATACTGAAAATTCCATGAGAGGCATATGATGACTATTCAAAACCACACCCTCGGTTTTCCTCGCGTTGGCCTGCATCGCGAGCTGAAAAAAGCGCAAGAGAGCTACTGGGCGGGGAACGCCTCCCGTGAAGATCTGCTGACCGTGGGCCGCGAACTGCGGGCCCGTCACTGGGAGCAGCAAAAACAGGCGGGCGTTGACCTGCTGCCGGTCGGCGATTTTGCCTGGTACGATCACGTACTGACGACCAGCCTGCTGCTGGGCAATGTCCCGGCTCGCCACCAGAACAAAGACGGCTCCGTTGATATTGATACGCTCTTCCGCATTGGGCGCGGCCGCGCGCCAACCGGCGAGCCTGCTGCGGCGGCCGAAATGACCAAATGGTTTAACACCAACTACCACTACATGGTGCCGGAATTCACCAAAGGCCAGCAGTTCAAGCTGACCTGGACTCAACTGCTGGATGAAGTGGACGAAGCGCTGGCGCTCGGCCACAAGGTGAAGCCTGTGCTGCTGGGGCCGATAACCTACCTGTGGCTGGGCAAAGTAAAGGGCGAGCCATTCAACCGCCTGAGCCTGCTGAATGACATTCTGCCGGTTTACCAGCAGGTGCTGGCCGAGCTGGCAAAACGCGGTATTGAGTGGGTGCAAATCGATGAACCAGCGCTGGTGCTGGAGCTGCCGCAGGCGTGGCTGAATGCCTTCAAACCGGCATACGATGCGCTTGCCGGGCAGCTGAAGCTACTGTTGACGACCTACTTTGAAGGCGTCACGCCGAACCTGGACACCATCGCCGCGCTGCCGGTTCAGGGGCTGCACGTCGACCTTGTCCACGGCAACGATGATGTGGGCGAACTGCATCAACGCCTGCCTGCAGACTGGCTGCTCTCCGCTGGCCTGATCAATGGTCGTAACGTCTGGCGCGCCGATCTCAGCGAAAAATACGCGCAAATTAAAGATATCGTCGGCAAGCGAGCGCTGTGGGTTGCCTCTTCTTGCTCGCTGTTGCATAGCCCCATCGATCTGAGTGTGGAAACCCGACTGGATGCTGAAGTGAAGAGCTGGTTTGCCTTCGCCCTGCAAAAATGTGGCGAACTGGCACTGCTGCGTGATGCGCTGAACAGCGGTGACACGACGGGTATTGTTGAGTGGAGCGCGCCGATTCAGGCTCGTCGTCACTCGACCCGCGTGCATAACCCGGCGGTTGAAAAACGGCTGGCGGCAATTACCGCACAGGATAGCCAGCGAACCAGTGCGTACCCGACCCGTGCGGCCGCGCAGCGTGAGCGCTTTAATTTACCCGCGTGGCCGACCACCACAATTGGTTCGTTCCCGCAAACGACCGAGATACGCGGCCTGCGTCTGGACTTTAAAAAGGGCAATCTCGATGCAAACCGCTATCGCACCGGAATTGCTGAACACATTAAGCAGGCGATTATTGAACAAGAGCGTCTGGGCCTCGACGTACTGGTGCACGGCGAAGCCGAGCGTAATGACATGGTGGAGTACTTTGGGGAGCACCTGGACGGCTTCGTCTTCACCCAGAATGGCTGGGTGCAGAGCTATGGCTCCCGCTGCGTGAAGCCGCCAGTGGTGATTGGCGACGTAAGCCGCCCGGAACCGATAACCGTGGAGTGGGCGAAGTACGCGCAGACGCTGACCGACAAACCGGTAAAAGGGATGTTGACTGGCCCAGTGACCATTCTTTGCTGGTCGTTCCCACGCGAAGATGTGACCCGCGAAACCATCGCCAAACAAATTGCGCTGGCGCTGCGCGACGAAGTGGCAGATCTCGAGGCGGCGGGGATTGGTATTATCCAGATTGATGAACCGGCGCTGCGTGAAGGGCTGCCGCTGCGTCGCAGTGATTGGGCTGCCTATCTGGCGTGGGGCGTGGAGGCCTTCCGTATCAACGCCGCAGTGGCGAAGGATGAAACCCAGATCCACACCCATATGTGTTACTGCGAGTTCAACGACATTATGGATTCCATTGCCGCGCTTGATGCTGATGTGATTACTATCGAAACCTCGCGTTCCGACATGGAGCTGCTGGAGTCGTTTGAGGCGTTCGATTATCCAAACGAGATCGGGCCGGGTGTCTACGATATTCACTCGCCGAACGTCCCGAGCGTGGAGTGGATTGAAGCGCTGTTGAAGAAAGCGGCGCAGCGTATTCCGGCGGAGCGCTTGTGGGTAAACCCGGACTGCGGCCTGAAGACGCGCGGCTGGCCGGAAACGCGAGCGGCGTTGGCAAATATGGTGAAGGCGGCGCAGAATTTGCGTCAGGGATAAAAAAACGGAGGCGGTTGCCTCCGTTTTCTTTTTACTGAAATGTTAGCCTTTCTTGCCGTTGTACTGTGCGAACCACGCCAGCATGCGCTGCCAGCCATCTTTCGCCGACTCCTCGTGATAGCTCGGGCGGTAGTCAGCGTTGAAGGCATGGCCCGCATCTGGATAAACCACGATTTCCGCTTTGGCGTTTGCTGCCCGCAGCGCCTGACGCATGGTTTCCACCGAATCGAGTGAAATACCGGTATCTTCACCGCCGTACAGACCTAGCACCGGCGCATTGAGATCGACGGCGATATCGACCGGATGTTTAGGGCTATTCAGCGTTTTGTCTCCCGTCAGACGACCGTACCAGGCGACGGCCGCTTTCAGCTGCGGGTTGTGCGCGGCGTACAGCCACGTAATGCGCCCGCCCCAGCAGAAGCCGGTGATCGCCAGGCGGTTGGCATCGCCGCCGTTGCGGGCCGCCCAGCTGGCGACGTGGTCGAGATCGGCCAGCACCTGCGCATCGGGAACTTTGGTCACCAGGCCGCTGAACAGCGAGGGGATGTCATCATAATCATTCGGATCGCCCTCGCGGAAATAGAGCTCCGGGGCGATGGCCAGATACCCTTCCAGCGCCAGCCGGCGGCAGATATCGCGGATGTGTTCATGGACGCCAAAAATCTCCTGCACTACGATGATTACCGGTAGCGGCGCATCGCTGTGCTTTGGCCGCGCGTGATAGGCTGGCAGCATATCGCCCTGTGACGGAATAGAGGTTTCACCCGCCGTAATGGCCTCTCCGGGCGTATGAACGGTTGTTGAGGCATGAGGTGAAGCAGCAGGGGCAAATCCAGGTTGTTTGTTGGTTGTCATGGCATTCTCCGTACCCTTTTAAATAAACGCATAGCCAAATAACAGTGCCTCAATGCGACGTATTTTTGTGCAGCAGGAATTAACAATAACTTGTTAATGTGATGTAAATCACTAATTAAGTGGAATTGAATGTAATAATTTTAGTTCTTAGTGATGGTAGTCACGAAAAAGAGTCATGGTCTTCTATAAAGTACATTTTTGCTTCTTCTGACAAAACTGAACCACAGAGGAGTTCTTTATGTCCAAGTCTGATGTTTTTCATCTCGGCCTCACTAAAAACGACCTACAAGGGGCGACGTTAGCTATCGTCCCCGGTGACCCGGAGCGTGTGGAAAAGATCGCCGCGCTGATGGAAAAGCCGGTCAAACTGGCATCGCATCGTGAATTTACCTCCTGGCGTGCTGAACTCGACGGCAAGCCGGTTATCGTGTGCTCAACCGGTATCGGTGGCCCATCAACCTCTATCGCCGTAGAAGAGCTGGCACAGCTCGGTATTCGTACCTTCCTGCGTGTCGGTACAACGGGCGCTATCCAGCCAAATATCAACGTCGGTGACGTTCTGGTCACCACCGCATCGGTCCGTCTGGACGGTGCAAGCCTGCACTTTGCGCCGATGGAATACCCGGCGGTTGCCGATTTCGCCTGTACTACCGCGCTGGTTGAAGCCGCAAAAGCCGTTGGCGTGACCACCCACGTGGGCGTAACGGCGTCTTCTGATACCTTCTATCCTGGCCAGGAGCGCTATGACACCTTCTCTGGCCGCGTAGTAAGAAACTTCAAAGGCTCCATGGAAGAGTGGCAGTCAATGGGCGTGATGAACTACGAAATGGAATCCGCTACGCTGCTGACCATGTGTTCAAGCCAGGGTCTGCGTGCCGGGATGGTGGCGGGCGTTATCGTCAACCGCACCCAGCAGGAAATTCCGAATGCAGAGACCATGAAGCAGACCGAAAGCCACGCGGTGAAAATCGTGGTGGAAGCGGCGCGCCGTCTGCTGTAATTCTGGTTTTCCCCCGACAAAAGGCCGACTCGTTCGGCCTTTTTCTTTTTGCGTGGACGCTCGCAGGAAACTGCTTTAAAACTGGACGTTTATACAGCACAATTCTATTTTTTGCAGATAACCGGTTTAGGCAGGGGGCATTGTGGATATTGCCGTGGTGATTTATGCGCTGGTAGCGCTTGCGGGCATGGTGATTGGCTGGCTGGCGGCGAGCTATCGCGTGGCGCAGCAGCGGGCAGAACGGCTGGCGGAAGAGCGTGATATTTACGGCGAACTGAGCGCGGCGAAACAGCAGATAGCCCAGAATGCCCACTGGCGCGAAGAGTGCGAGCTGCTGAATAACGAGCTACGCAACCTGCGGGAAATCAACTCGTCGCTAGAGGTCGACCTGCGCGAGGTGACCACGCTGCTGGAAACCACCCGCCAGCACGGCGATGAAAAATATCGCCTGATGCTTAACAGCGAGCAGCGACTGAGCGAGCAGTTTGAAAACCTTGCCAACCGTATCTTCGAGCAAAGCAACCGCCGCGTGGATGAACAGAACCGGCAGAGTCTGCACGGCCTGCTCACGCCGCTGCGCGAGCAGCTCGATGGTTTTCGCCGTCAGGTGCAGGAAAGCTTCGGCCAGGAGGCGCGCGAGCGTCATACCCTGGCGCATGAAATTCGCAATCTTCAGCAGTTGAACGCGCAGATGGCGCAGGAAGCGGTCAATCTGACGCGGGCGCTGAAAGGCGACAATAAAACCCAGGGCAACTGGGGTGAGGTGGTGCTGACCCGCGTGCTGGAGGCCTCTGGCCTGCGCGAAGGGCACGAATACGAAACCCAGGTGAGTATCGCGACCGATAGTCATTCACGCATGCAGCCGGACGTGATCGTCCGCCTGCCGCACCGTAAAGACGTGGTGGTGGATGCCAAAATGACTCTGGTGGCCTACGAGCGCTACTTTAACGCCGACGATGACTACACCCGCGAAGCGGCGCTGCAGGAGCATATCGCGGCGGTACGTAATCATATCCGCCTGCTGGGGCGTAAAGACTATCAGCAACTGCCGGGTCTGCGTTCGCTGGACTATGTGCTGATGTTTATCCCCGTTGAGCCGGCGTTTCTGTTGGCCCTGGATCGCCAGCCCGAACTTATCAGCGAGGCGCTGAAAAATAACATTATGCTGGTTAGCCCCACCACGCTGCTGGTGGCGCTGCGTACGATTGCCAACCTGTGGCGCTATGAACATCAGAGCCGCAATGCGCAACATATTGCTGAACGCGCCAGCCGCTTATATGACAAAATGCGGCTCTTCGTGGATGACATGTCGGCTATTGGCCAGAGTCTCGATAAAGCGCAGGATAACTACCGCCAGGCGATGAAAAAACTCACTACCGGGCGCGGCAATCTGCTCACGCAGGCGGAAGCCTTCCGCCATCTTGGCGTTGAGGTGAAGCGCGAGATTAATCCGGATTTGGTCGAGCAGGCTACGGCGCAGGACGATGATTTTCGTCTGCGCGACGACACGGACTCCAATGATGACAATTCGTTAGCCGCAGAACGCCGCTAACCCGGCCGCGCAGCGGATTTCGTAACGGGGTGGAATCGTAGGGCAATTGCGCCCAATCTGTTACACTCCATGAACATTTTCTTGATAAGCAGGCATAGAGATGGTTGAGGATTCACAAGAAACGACGCACTTTGGCTTTCAGACAATCGCCAAATCTCAGAAAGAAGACATGGTGGCGCATGTATTCCATTCTGTCGCCGCAAAATACGATGTCATGAATGACCTGATGTCATTCGGTATTCATCGTCTATGGAAGCGTTTTACCATTGATTGCAGCGGCGTGCGCCGTGGACAGACGGTCCTCGATCTGGCGGGCGGTACCGGCGACCTGACGGCAAAATTCTCGCGTATGGTCGGTGAAACCGGCCGCGTTGTGCTGGCGGATATTAACGACTCCATGCTGAAAATGGGGCGCGAAAAGCTGCGTAACATCGGCGTGGTGGGCAACGTGGAATATGTTCAGGCGAACGCAGAAGCGCTGCCGTTCCCGGATAACACCTTCGATCTGATCACTATCTCCTTCGGCCTGCGCAACGTCACCGACAAAGACAAAGCGCTGCGCTCTATGTACCGCGTGCTGAAACCGGGTGGACGCCTGCTGGTGCTCGAGTTCTCCAAACCGGTTTTCGACCCGCTGAGTAAGGCCTACGATGCCTATTCGTTCCACATTCTGCCGCGTATCGGTGAAGCGGTGGCCAATGACGCAGACAGCTATCGCTATCTGGCGGAGTCTATTCGTATGCATCCGGATCAGGACACTCTGAAAGCGATGATGCAGAACGCCGGGCTGGAAAACGTTGACTACTACAACCTGACGGCAGGGATTGTCGCGCTGCACCGCGGCTATAAATTCTGATAAGTGGGGGGCCGTATGCCTTTAAAACCCTTAATGACCGGCAGCATCGAGACCGCTATTAACGCGCTGCTGTGGCGCGAAAAAGCGTTAAAGCCTGCCCGTCAGCGCCTTATCGGGAAAGTACTGCGCATTGAGCTCAAAGAATTTTCCTCGCCGCTGGTGCTGGTCTTCAGCGAGCGTCAGGTCGACGTGCTGGGCGCGTGGGAAGGCGAGGCTGATTGCACCGTCATCACCCGCCTCAGCGTGTTACCACAGCTGCGCAATCGCCAGCAGTTGACCGCGCTTATCCGCAATAACGATTTGGAAGTGCAGGGCGATCTCCAGGTGGTACAAAACCTGGTATCGCTGGCCGATCTTGCCGAGTTTGACCCGGCCGAGCTGCTTGCGCCCTATACCGGCGATATCGCCGCCGAGGGCGTCAGCAAACTGCTGCGCGGCGGGGCGAAGTGCTTACAGCACGGTCTGGCGCGTCAGCAGCGCTATGTGGCTGAAACGCTGACCGAAGAGTGGCGTCTGGCGCCGGGTGCCCTGGAAGTTGCCTGGTTTGCGGAAGAGACGGCGGCGGTCGAGCGTGAGCTTGCGGCGCTGACCAAACGGTTGGAAAAACTGGAGGGGAAATGACGCCAGGAGAATTACGGCGCCTGTACTTTATCATCCGCACCTTTTTGAGCTACGGGCTTGATGAGCTCATACCTAAAATGCGCATCACGCTGCCGCTGCGTATGGGGCGTCGGCTGCTGTTCTGGATGCCGAACCGCCACAAGGATAAGCCGCTGGGCGAGCGTCTGCGCCTGGCGCTACAGGAGCTTGGCCCGGTATGGATTAAATTCGGGCAAATGCTCTCTACCCGCCGCGACCTTTTCCCTCCTCAGATTGCCGATCAGCTCATCATGCTGCAGGACCGCGTGGCGCCGTTTGACGGAAAGCTGGCAAAACAGCAGATTGAAAGATCCATGGGCGATATTCCCGTGGAAAGCTGGTTTGACGATTTTGATATTGAGCCGCTGGCCTCTGCCTCCATTGCCCAGGTGCATACCGCGCGTTTAAAAGAAAACGGCAAAGAGGTGGTGATTAAGGTTATCCGCCCGGATATCCTGCCGGTGATTAAAGCGGACATGAAGCTGATTTACCGCCTGGCGCGCTGGGTTCCCCGCCTGCTGCCGGACGGCCGTCGCCTGCGCCCGTTAGAAGTGGTGCGCGACTATGAAAAAACGCTGATCGACGAGCTGAACCTGCTGCGTGAAGCGGCAAACGCCATCCAGCTAAGGCGTAACTTTGAAAACAGCCCGATGCTGTACGTGCCGGAAGTGTATTCAGATTATTGTCGTGTCGACATGCTGGTGATGGAGCGTATCTACGGCATCCCGGTGTCGGATATCGAAACGCTTGAGAAGCAGAATACCAACATGAAGCTGCTTGCCGAGCGCGGCGTGCAGGTGTTTTTCACCCAGGTATTCCGCGACAGCTTCTTCCATGCCGACATGCATCCAGGCAATATTTTTGTCAGCTATGAACATCCGGAAGACCCGCAGTATATTGGCATCGATTGCGGCATCGTTGGTTCATTGAATAAAGACGACAAACGCTATCTGGCTGAAAACTTTATCGCTTTCTTTAATCGCGACTACCGTAAAGTGGCCGAGCTGCACGTTGATTCCGGCTGGGTACCGCCGGACACGAACGTTGAGGAGTTCGAGTTTGCCATTCGTACCGTCTGCGAACCCATCTTTGAAAAGCCGCTGGCAGAAATCTCTTTTGGTCACGTGTTGCTGAACCTGTTTAACACCGCGCGGCGCTTCAACATGGAAGTACAGCCACAGCTTGTGTTACTGCAAAAGACATTACTTTACGTAGAAGGGGTAGGACGTCAGCTCTATCCTCAGTTAGATTTATGGAAGACGGCAAAACCGTTCCTTGAGTCGTGGATTAAAGATCAGGTCGGTATTCCGGCACTGTTCCGCGCGCTGAAGGATAAAGCGCCGTTCTGGATCGAAAAAATGCCGGAGCTGCCTGAACTGGTGTACGACAGCCTGCGTCAGAGCAAGCAGGTACAGGTGAGCCTGGAGAAGCTTTCTCAGGAAATGGCGACGCACCGTACCCGTCAGGGGCAGTCGCGCTATCTCTTTGGTATAGGCGCGGTTTTACTCCTGAGCGGTACAGTATTACTGATTCAACGCCCGGAATGGGGGCTGACACCCGCGTGGCTTATGGCTGGAGGGCTGGTGGTATGGCTCGCAGGGTGGCGGAAGACGCGCTGAATTATGCGTCGCTAACAGGGCGCTGCATAACGTATAATGCGCGCTGATTATTTCATCATCTATCAGAGGAACTTGTATGGGTGGTATTAGTATTTGGCAGTTGCTGATTATCGTCGTTATCGTGGTTCTGCTTTTCGGGACTAAAAAGCTGAGCTCGCTGGGATCTGACTTAGGTGCGTCCATCAAAGGCTTTAAGAAAGCGATGAGTGATGAAGACGATAGCAAGCCTAAAGCAGACCAGGATGCAGATTTCACTGCAAAATCAATTACTGATAAGCAGGAAAGTGCGAAGAAAGACGAAGCGAAACGCCACGACAACGAGCAGGTGTAATGCGTGTTTGATATTGGTTTCAGTGAACTGCTGCTGGTGTTCGTGATTGGCCTGATTGTTTTAGGGCCAAAACGTTTACCGGTGGCGGTGAAAACGGTGGTGGGCTGGATTCGGGCGCTGCGCTCGCTGGCGACCACCGTGCAAAACGAACTGACGCAGGAGCTTAAACTCCAGGAGTTTCAGGACAGCCTGAAAAAAGTGGAGAAAGCGAGTCTGGATAGCCTGACGCCTGAGCTGAAGGCTTCCATGGACGAACTGCGTGAAGCGGCAGAGTCGATGAAGCGGTCTTACTCGATTAACGACCCTGAAAAGGCGAGTGACGAGGCCAATACCATTCATAACCCAGTGGCAAAGGATAAGACTGCCGAGCCTCCGCAGGCCGCTGAGCCTCAGCCGGCGTCCACTGAGGGCGCGACGGCGAAGCCTGTCGACGCACCGGCCGAGGAAGCCGAGCGGGTTAAACCGGCAGAGAAAGAGCACATTTCTGCGGCCGCTGCGCCTGAATCCACCCCCGCATCGAGTGATAAATCGTAAACATGAGCGTAGAAGATACCCAACCGCTGATCGCTCATTTGATTGAGCTGCGCAAGCGCCTGCTCAACTGCATTATTGCGGTCATCGTCATTTTTCTGGCGTTGGTTTACTTCGCCAATGATATCTATCAGCTGGTTTCCGCACCGCTGATCAAACAAATGCCGGTCGGCGCGACGATGATCGCCACCGACGTCGCATCGCCGTTCTTCACCCCGATCAAGCTGACCTTTATGGTTTCGCTGATCCTTTCTGCGCCGGTGATTTTGTACCAGGTCTGGGCGTTCGTGGCGCCAGCGTTGTACAAACATGAGCGCCGTCTGGTGGTGCCGCTGCTGATTTCCAGCACCCTGCTGTTTTACATCGGCATGGCGTTTGCGTACTTTGTGGTGTTTCCGCTGGCCTTTGGCTTCCTGACGCACACGGCGCCGGAGGGCGTGCTCGTCTCCACCGACATTAAGAGCTACCTCGACTTCGTCATGTCGCTGTTCATTGCCTTCGGCGTGTCGTTTGAGGTGCCGGTCGCTATCGTACTGCTCTGCTGGGTTGGCGTGACCACGCCGGATGACCTGCGTAAGAAGCGCCCGTACGTGCTGGTCGGCGCGTTCGTGGTCGGTATGCTGTTGACGCCGCCGGACGTATTCTCGCAGACGCTGCTGGCTATCCCGATGTACTGTCTGTTTGAAGTGGGCGTGTTCTTCTCCCGCTTCTACGCCGGGAAGCGGCTCACGCGTGATGAAGACGCGGAAGCGGAACACACTGAAGAATAATCACCAACCGCCCGCCAGGGCGGTTGTCGTATGGGAGCCATGATGTTTGATATCGGGGTCAATCTGACCAGTTCACAGTTCGCCCGCGATCGCGATGAGGTCGTCGCCCGAGCGCTCGCGGCCGGCGTGCATGGCATGCTGCTGACCGGCACCAACCGTCACGAGAGCGAAGAGGCGCAGCGGCTGGCAGAACGCTTTACGGGCTGTTGGTCAACCGCAGGCGTGCATCCGCATGATAGCAGCAGCTGGTCGCCGGCGGTGGCAGAGGTTATTTATGCGCTGCTGAACAAGCCTGAAGTCGTGGCGGTGGGGGAGTGTGGTCTGGACTTTAACCGCAACTTCTCAACGCCTGCGGAGCAGGAAGTCGCCTTTAGCGCCCAGCTAGCGATAGCCGCCGAACTGGGAATGCCGGTTTTTTTGCACTGTCGTGACGCCCATGAACGTTTTCTGACGCTGCTGGAACCGTGGC
Organism: Klebsiella sp. WP3-W18-ESBL-02; assembly: GCF_014168815.1. NCBI lineage: Bacteria > Pseudomonadati > Pseudomonadota > Gammaproteobacteria > Enterobacterales > Enterobacteriaceae > Klebsiella > Klebsiella sp. WP3-W18-ESBL-02. The sequence goes on along the minus strand of NZ_AP021972.1, from coordinate 4,868,900 downwards.
TCGACCATCTGCCGGGTGCGGTGCTGCACTGCTTCACCGGCACGCGCGAGGAAGCACAGGCCTGCCTGGATCGCGGGCTGCTGATCGGTATTACCGGTTGGGTTTGCGACGAGCGCCGCGGGCTGGCGCTGCGCGAGCTGTTGCCGATGATTCCGGCCGATCGCCTGCTGCTGGAGACCGATGCGCCGTACCTGCTGCCGCGTGACATGGCACCGAAACCGGCTTCACGCCGTAACGAGCCTGCGTTTGTCACCCATATTCTGGCACGCGTGGCCGAGTGGCGTGCAGAAGAGGCACAATGGCTGGAAGCCGTCACGGACAACAACGCCAGAAGGCTGTTTAATATCGATTTTTAGTTCAGGCTTTACGGAAGTCGGTATTTTTGACGCTTTGCTTAACCTGTTTATTCAGCAGGTTAAGCAACAGCATTGAGCGTGCTTCGCCGTCGGGCTCGGCAAAAATAGCCTTCAGCCCTTCGAACGCGCCTTCGGTAATCACCACGCAATCGCCGGGATAAGGCGTTTCCGGGTCAGTGATATCTTCAGGCTGGTAGATAGAAAGCTGGTGGATCACCGACGATGGTACCGTGGCCGGGCGCGCGCCAAAACGGACAAAATGGCTAACGCCGCGGGTGGCGTTAATCGTGGTGGTGTGGATGACTTCCGGGTCAAACTCCACGAACAGATAGTTCGGGAACAGCGGCTCACTGACTGACGTGCGCTTACCGCGCACCATTTTTTCCAGGGTGATCATCGGCGTCAGGCAGTTGACCGCCTGTCTCTCAAGATGTTCCTGGGCACGCTGAAGTTGCCCGCGTTTGCAGTACAGTAAATACCAGGCTTGCATAATCACTCTTTCCACTTGTTAGCGCGGAAGCATAACAAAAGTGCAGCCAGATCGCGATGTTGATTGTTACAGCTTTAATTCACGCTAATTTAACAAAAATACAGCATCAAAGGACCATTCGCCGTATACTAGGGCGCTTACCAGGAGGCCAATAATTACCCCATGAAATACCATGACCTACGCGACTTTCTGACGTTACTCGAACAGCAGGGCGAACTAAAACGTATTAGCCTCCCGGTTGATCCCCATCTGGAAATGACCGAAATTGCTGACCGCACGCTGCGTGCCGGTGGGCCTGCGCTCCTGTTTGAGAATCCCAAAGGTTATGACATGCCGGTGCTTTGCAACCTGTTCGGCACGCCGCGTCGCGTGGCGATGGGGATGGGGCAGGAAGATGTCAGCGCGCTGCGTGAAGTGGGTAAGCTATTAGCCTTTCTGAAAGAGCCGGAGCCGCCTAAGGGCTTCCGCGATCTCTTTGACAAGCTGCCGCAGTTCAAGCAGGTGCTGAATATGCCAACCAAACGCCTGCGGGGCGCACCTTGTCAGCAAAAAATTATGACCGGCGACGATGTCGATCTCTCGCGCATACCGGTGATGACCTGCTGGCCGGAAGATGCGGCACCGCTGATTACCTGGGGGCTGACGGTTACCCGCGGCCCGCACAAAGAACGGCAGAATCTGGGCATTTATCGCCAGCAGGTGATTGGCAAAAACAAACTGATTATGCGCTGGCTGTCGCATCGCGGCGGCGCGTTAGATTTCCAGGAGTGGTGTGCTGCGCACCCTGGTGAACGTTATCCGGTGTCAGTAGCGTTGGGAGCCGATCCGGCTACGATTCTGGGGGCTGTGACCCCGGTGCCGGATACGCTTTCTGAATATGCGTTTGCCGGGCTGCTGCGCGGCACAAAAACCGAAGTTGTGAAGTGTGTGTCTAACGATCTGGAAGTGCCGGCCAGCGCCGAAATTGTGCTGGAAGGCTACATTGAACCGGGCGAGATGGCACCAGAAGGCCCGTATGGTGATCATACTGGCTACTATAACGAGGTGGACAACTTCCCGGTCTTTACCGTCACCCATATTACTCAGCGCGAAGACGCTATCTACCACTCCACGTATACTGGACGCCCACCGGATGAGCCAGCGGTGCTGGGCGTAGCGCTGAACGAAGTTTTTGTTCCGATTCTGCAAAAACAGTTCCCGGAGATTGTCGATTTCTACCTGCCGCCGGAAGGGTGTTCTTATCGCCTTGCCGTTGTCACCATGAAAAAACAGTATGCGGGGCACGCAAAACGCGTAATGATGGGCGTATGGTCGTTTTTACGCCAGTTTATGTACACAAAATTCGTGATTGTCTGCGATGATGACGTTAACGCACGCGACTGGAACGATGTGATATGGGCGATCACTACCCGCATGGATCCCGCGCGGGATACGGTGCTGGTAGAGAACACGCCGATCGATTATCTGGACTTCGCCTCGCCGGTTTCCGGCCTGGGGTCGAAAATGGGGCTGGACGCCACCAACAAATGGCCTGGGGAAACCCAGCGCGAATGGGGCCGTCCAATCAAGAAAGATCCCGCCGTTACGGCGCGTATTGATGAGATCTGGGACGAGCTGGCCATTTTTCCCGACAATAAATGATAACCCACCCCGGAAGGCTTATGCCGTGGCCCTCGTGGCGACAGCGTGAGTGAGGATGGGGAAGAAGACCCGACAGAGGGAGCGCATGACAACCTTAAGCTGTAAAGTGACCTCGGTGGATGCCATTACTGATACGGTATACCGCGTTCGTTTAGTACCCGAAGCTGCCTTCTCATTTCGTGCCGGGCAGTATCTGATGGTGGTGATGGATGAGCGCGACAAGCGTCCGTTCTCTATGGCCTCTACGCCGGATGAACAGGCGTTTATCGAGCTGCACATCGGCGCTTCTGAGCTGAACCTGTACGCCATGGCCGTTATGGACCGCATTCTGAAAGACCGCGAAGTGGTGGTGGATATTCCGCACGGCGAAGCCTGGCTGCGTGAGGAAGATGATCGCCCGCTGGTGCTGATTGCCGGCGGTACCGGCTTCTCCTACGTGCGTTCTATTCTGCTGACCGCGCTGGCGCGTAATCCGAATCGCGACGTCGCTATCTATTGGGGTGGCCGTGAAGAGAAGCATCTCTACGACCTGTCCGAGCTGGAGGCGCTGTCGGTTAATCATCCGAACCTGCGCGTGGTGCCGGTGGTGGAGCAGCCGGAAGATGAGTGGCGCGGGCGTTCTGGTACCGTGCTCACGGCGGTGCTTCAGGATTATGGCACGCTGGCCGAACACGATATCTATATTGCCGGGCGTTTTGAAATGGCGAAAATCGCCCGTGACCTGTTCTGCAACGAGCGTCAGGCGCGTGAAGATCGTCTGTTTGGCGATGCGTTTGCCTTTATCTGATAGGCAATAAAAAACCCGCCCCTGACAGGCGGGAAGAACGGCAACTAAACTTTGTTGTTGGTTATTGTCGGCCGGGCAAGCGAAGCGCCCCCGGCAAAGACGCCGGATGGTGACGCGGGCGCGTTCTATCCGGCCTACAGTATGGTTCGCCCCGGCCTTGTTCGCCGGGGCGTTCTTTTATACGCGCTCGATAACCGTCGCGATCCCCTGACCTAAGCCAATGCACATCGTCGCCAGACCAAACTGCACGTCTTTGCGCTCCATCAGATTAAGCAGCGTGGTGCTGATACGCGTACCGGAACAGCCTAACGGGTGACCCAGTGCGATCGCGCCGCCGTTGAGGTTGATCTTCTCGTCGATCTGCTCCATCAGCCCCAGATCCTTAATACACGGTAGGATCTGCGCGGCAAACGCTTCGTTCATCTCAAACAAACCGATATCGCTGGTGCTCAGGCCCGCTTTTTTCAGCGCCAGCTTCGACGCCGGAACCGGACCATAGCCCATGATAGACGGGTCGCAGCCAACGACCGCCATTGAGCGAATACGCGCACGCGGCGTTAACCCCAGTTCGCGGGCGCGGCTTTCGCTCATCACCAGCATGGCGGATGCGCCGTCGGAGAGCGCGGATGACGAACCCGCGGTGACCGTGCCGGTGACCGGGTCAAATGCCGGTTTCAGTGTCGCGAGCGCTTCAACGGTCGTTTCCGGACGGATCACTTCATCGTAGTTAAACTGCTTCAGCACGCCGTCTGCGTCGTGACCGCCGGTGGGAATGATTTCATTCTTAAAGGCGCCGGACTGTGTGGCGGCCCAGGCGCGCGCGTGGGAGCGTGCGGCGAAGGCATCCTGCATTTCACGGCTGATGCCGTGCATGCGTGAGAGCATCTCAGCGGTCAGGCCCATCATCCCCGCCGCTTTCGCCACGTTGCGGCTCATGCCCGGATGGAAATCAACGCCGTGGCTCATCGGCACGTGGCCCATATGTTCTACGCCGCCCACCAGGCAGACCTGCGCATCGCCGGTCATAATCATGCGCGCAGCGTCGTGTAGCGCCTGCATCGAAGAACCACACAGACGGTTCACGGTGACAGCCGGAACCGAATGCGGGATTTCTGCCAGCAGCGACGCGTTGCGGGCAATGTTGAAGCCCTGCTCCAGCGTCTGCTGTACGCAGCCCCAGTAAATGTCGTCGAGAGCCGCCGCTTCCAGCGCCGGGTTGCGCGCCAGCAGGCTGCGCATCAGATGCGCGGAGAGATCCTCGGCGCGCACTTTGCGGAATGCGCCCCCTTTGGAACGGCCCATCGGGGTACGAATTGCATCAACAATAACAACCTGTTCCATCGTGACTCCTTAAGCCGTTTTCAGCTCACCAGCCGGGCGGGCTGGCTCTACCGGGGGATAATACGCTTCGTTATGGCGCGCTTTATCGCGCAAGCCTGCCGGAACTTCATACAGCGGCCCAAGATGCTGATACTGCTGCGCCATATCGAGATACTTCGCGCTGCCGAGCGTATCCAGCCAGCGGAATGCGCCGCCGTGGAACGGAGGGAAGCCCAGGCCATAGACCAGCGCCATATCCGCTTCTGCCGGACTGGCGATAATGCCTTCTTCCAGACAACGCACCACTTCGTTGACCATCGGGATCATCATACGGGCGATAATCTCTTCATCGCTGAAGTCGCGCTTCGGCTGGCTGACATCGGCCAGCAGGCTGTCTACTGCGGCATCTTCTTCTTTCTTTGGTTTACCCTTGCTGTCGGCTTTATAGCGCCAGAAACCAAGACCGTTTTTCTGACCAAAACGGCTGGCTTCAAACAGAGCGTCGATGGCGTCACGGTAATCTTTCTGCATCCGCTGCGGGAAACCGGCGGCCATTACCGCTTGTGCATGGTGCGCGGTATCAATCCCGACCACATCGAGCAGATAGGCCGGCCCCATTGGCCAGCCGAACTGTTTCTCCATGACCTTATCCACTTTGCGGAAGTCGGCGCCATCGCGCAGCAGCTGGCTGAAGCCGGCAAAGTACGGGAACAGTACGCGGTTGACGAAGAACCCCGGGCAGTCGTTAACCACGATCGGCGTTTTGCCCATTTTGCTGGCCCAGGCGACTACTTTCGCAATGGTGCTGTCGGCGGTTTTCTTGCCGCGAATGATCTCGACCAGCGGCATACGGTGCACCGGGTTAAAGAAGTGCATACCGCAGAAGTTTTCCGGGCGCTCCAGCGCGTCGGCCAGCTCGCTGATAGGAATGGTCGAGGTGTTCGATGCCAGCACGGTGTCCGGGCGCACCTTCTGCTCGGTTTCCGCGAGCACCGCTTTTTTTACCTTCGGGTTTTCCACCACGGCTTCGACAACGACATCAACGCGATCGAAACCGGCGTAGTCCAGCGTGGGCTGAATAGTGGCGATGACGCCAGCCAGCTTCAGGCCGTCAATTTTGCCGCGTTCGAGCTGTTTGTTGAGCAGCTTGCTGGCTTCTGTCATGCCGAGAGTCAGCGATTTTTCGCTGATATCCTTCATGATCACCGGCACGCCCTTCCAGGCGGACTGGTAAGCGATCCCGCCACCCATGATGCCTGCGCCAATCACGGCGGCATGTTTCGGCGGTTCGGTGTTTTTGGTCAGTTTCTTCGCCTGACCTTTGACGAATTGGTCGTTGAGGAAAATACCGACCAGCGCACGGGCTTCATTAGAATGGGCCAGTGGAACAAAACTTTTGTTTTCAAGATTCAGCGCTTCTTCGCGGCCAAAGCGTGCTGCCGCTTCAATGGTTTTCACCGCGGTGATTGGCGCCGGATAGTGTTTACCCGCCGTTTGCATCACCATGCCCTTGGCGATGGTAAAGCTCATGGTGGCTTCAATCTTGCTGAGCTTTAGCGGCTCAAGCTTCGGCTGACGCTTCGCTTTCCAGTCCAGGTCGCCGTTGATAGCCTGACGCAGTACTGCCAGCGCGCCATCGAACAGTTTTTCGGGTTTAACGACGCCGTCAACCAGGCCAATTTTCAGCGCCTGTTCTGCGCTGACGTCTTTACCGGCGGCAATGATTTCCAGCGCGCTATCGGCGCCCAGTAGGCGCGGCAGACGAACGGAGCCGCCGAAGCCAGGCATAATACCGAGCTTGGTTTCCGGCAGACCGATGCGCAGATCCGGGGTCGCCAGGCGGTAGTCGGTGGCCAGCACGCATTCGCAGCCGCCGCCCAGCGCATAGCCGTTGACGGCGGAAATCGTCGGTACCGGCAGGTCTTCCAGACGGTTAAATACGCTGTTCGCGAAATGCAGCCACTGGCTGAACTGTTCTTCAGGTACCAGGAACAGCGAAAGGAATTCGGTGATATCCGCGCCGACAATAAAGGCCGCCTTCTCGGAGCGCAGCAGCAGCCCCTTCAGCTCTTTTTGTTTTTCGAGGACGTCGAGCGCCTTGCCGAGGCTGGCTACGGTTGCGGTATCGAGTTTGTTCACTGAACCAGGGGCATCGAACACCAGTTCGGCAATGCCATCTTCTAGCCAGTTGAGGTACAGGGTGTCGCCTTTGTAGAGCATGTCAGTCTCCTGAATCCAGCAATATGATCTGGTCATACCAGATAAACTCGAGTGTGTATTTTGTGTTAAATAAATGCAAATAAGACTTTAAATATTTGCTGGTCGGATCACGTCCGGGGGAAATCACGCAGGGTGGGTGAGGTGTGCTACTATGCGGAGACTAAAGGGCAATAAATTCAGAAGGGTAAATAATGGAATCACTGGCCGCACTCTATAAAAATCATATTGTTACCTTACAAGAGCGGGCGCGTAACGCACTTGAGCGTTTTAAGCTTGATGCGCTGCTTATCCACTCTGGCGAGCTGATGAATGTTTTTCTGGATGACCACCCGTACCCGTTTAAAGTCAACCCGCAGTTCAAAGCATGGGTACCGGTGACCCAGGTGCCAAACTGCTGGCTGCTGGTGGATGGGGTGAATAAACCCAAGCTGTGGTTTTACCTGCCGGTAGACTACTGGCACAACGTAGAGCCGCTGCCAACGTCGTTCTGGACGGAAGACGTTGAGGTGATCGCGCTGCCGAAAGCGGATGGCATTGGCAGCCAGCTGCCGGCGGCCCGCGGCAATATCGGCTATATCGGTCCGGTTCCGGAGCGTGCGCTGGGGCTCGGCATTGCGGCAAACAACATCAACCCGAAAGGGGTGATTGATTACCTGCACTACTATCGCGCCTATAAAACCGATTACGAGCTGGCGTGCATGCGTGAAGCGCAGAAGATGGCGGTTAACGGCCACCGTGCGGCGGAAGAGGCATTCCGTTCAGGCATGAGCGAGTTTGATATCAATCTGGCGTATCTGACGGCGACGGGCCATCGCGATACCGATGTTCCATACAGCAACATTGTGGCGCTGAATGAACATGCTTCCGTACTGCACTACACCAAGCTGGATCACCGCGCGCCGTCAGAAATACGCAGCTTCCTGCTGGATGCGGGGGCGGAGTACAACGGTTATGCGGCCGACCTGACCCGCACCTGGTCGGCACACAGCGATAACGACTATGCGCATCTGGTAAAAGATGTGAATGCCGAGCAGCTGGCGCTGATTGCGACCATGAAGGCCGGCACCAGCTATGTTGATTATCACATTCAGTTCCATCAGCGGATTGCCAAACTGCTGCGTAAGCACCAGATCGTCACTGATATGAGCGAAGAAGCGATGGTTGAGAACGATCTGACCGGGCCGTTTATGCCGCACGGTATTGGTCACCCTCTGGGCCTGCAGGTGCACGACGTCGCCGGCTTTATGCAGGATGATAGCGGGACGCATCTGGCTGCACCGTCTAAATACCCGTACCTGCGCTGTACTCGCGTACTGCAGCCGGGCATGGTCTTGACCATCGAGCCGGGCTTCTACTTTATTGAGTCCCTGCTGGCGCCGTGGCGCGAAGGCCAGTACAGCAAACATTTCAACTGGAAGAAAATTGAAGCGTTGAAGCCGTTCGGCGGTATTCGTATTGAAGATAACGTGGTGATCCACGAGAACAATATCGAAAACATGACGCGCGATCTGAAACTGGCGTAATGGAAAGCTGGCGAATACCGGCCGAGCCGGCCACCTTCGTTGAAGAGATCAAAAAGAGTCGTTTTATCACGCTGTTGGCACATACCGACGGCGTGGAAGCGGCCAAAGCATTTGTTGAGTCGATTCGCGCCGAGCACCCTGATGCCCGCCACCACTGCGTGGCGTGGGTCGCGGGCGGGCCGGACGATTCGCAGCAGCTAGGTTTCTCTGATGATGGTGAACCCGCTGGCACGGCCGGTAAGCCGATGCTGGCGCAGCTGATGGGCAGCGGCGTTGGCGAAATTACCGCCGTGGTGGTGCGCTACTACGGCGGTATCCTTTTAGGCACCGGAGGGTTGGTGAAGGCCTACGGTGGCGGAGTTCAGCAGGCGCTTAATCTACTGACTACGCAGATCAAAACGCCGCTAACCGAATATACTCTGTTATGCGAATACGGGCAGTTGGCGGGCGTTGAGGCGCTGGTTGGGCAGTATGCCGGCCAGATCGTGGACAGCAACTATCAGGCGTCCGTCATGCTCCGTGTGGCGCTTCCGCAGGCAAAAGTGCCTGATTTTTCCGCAAAGCTGGCGGATTTTAGTCGTGGTTCATTGCATTTGTTAGCGATTGACGAATAATCCCCCTCCTGACTTTTTAGATTATCAAAGGACGCGCCGGAAATGCATTTTCGTGCCATTACTCGAATTGTTGGACTTCTGGTCATCTTATTCTCGGGGACGATGATCCTGCCGGGTTTAGTGGCTCTGATTTACCGCGATGGCGCCGGGCGCGCATTTACCCAGACATTCTTCGTGGCGCTAGCGATTGGTTCGCTGCTGTGGTGGCCGAACCGCCGGGAGAAGGGCGAACTGAAATCGCGTGAAGGATTTCTGATTGTTGTCCTGTTCTGGACCGTGCTGGGCAGCGTGGGTGCGCTGCCGTTTATCTTCTCTGAACAGCCTAATCTCACGGTAACCGATGCGTTCTTTGAATCGTTCTCGGGGTTAACCACGACCGGTGCGACCACGCTGGTGGGGCTGGACTCATTGCCTCACGCGATACTCTTCTACCGGCAGATGCTGCAGTGGTTTGGTGGGATGGGGATCATTGTGCTGGCGGTGGCGATTCTCCCTATCCTCGGCGTCGGTGGGATGCAGCTGTATCGGGCGGAAATGCCCGGGCCGCTGAAAGATAATAAAATGCGCCCGCGTATTGCTGAAACGGCGAAAACCCTATGGCTTATTTATGTGCTGCTCACCGTTGCCTGCGCGCTGGCCCTCTGGTTCGCCGGAATGCCGGCGTTTGACGCCATCGGCCATAGCTTTGCTACCATCGCCATCGGCGGCTTCTCTACCCATGACGCGAGCGTGGGCTTCTTTAATAGTCCAACCATCAATACCATTATTGCGGTCTTCCTGCTGATCTCCGGCTGTAACTACGGCCTGCACTTCTCTTTATTAAGCGGACGTAGCCTGAAGGTGTACTGGCGCGATCCGGAGTTCCGCATGTTTATCGGCGTGCAGCTGACGCTGGTGGTGATCTGTACGCTGGTGCTGTGGTTCCACAATATTTATGCATCGGCGGTGACCACGCTTAACCAGGCGTTCTTTCAGGTGGTATCAATGGCGACGACCGCTGGGTTCACCACCGACAGTATTGCGCGCTGGCCGTTATTCCTGCCGGTACTGCTGCTGTGTTCCGCCTTTATTGGCGGCTGCGCCGGTTCCACCGGTGGTGGCCTGAAGGTCATTCGTATTCTGCTGCTGTTCAAACAGGGGAACCGTGAGCTGAAGCGTCTGGTCCACCCGAACGCGGTGTATAGCATCAAGCTCGGCAACCGTGCGCTGCCGGAACGTATTCTTGAAGCGGTATGGGGATTCTTCTCTGCCTATGCGCTGGTGTTTATTGTCAGCATGCTGGCGATTATCGCCACCGGCGTGGATGACTTCTCGGCGTTTGCCTCGGTTGTGGCGACGCTGAACAACCTCGGGCCAGGGCTGGGCGTGGTAGCGGATAACTTTGCCAGCATGAACCCGGTGGCGAAGTGGATCCTGATCGCGAACATGCTGTTTGGTCGTCTGGAGGTCTTCACCTTGCTGGTGCTCTTTACCCCGACATTCTGGCGCGAATAACAGGAGTTAGCGTTGAAAACATTAATGCTCTTTTCTACCCGTGATGGGCAGACGCGCGAAATTGCCGCCCATCTTTGCTCGCAGCTGAGCGAGCTTGATGTCGAGACGGCGATGGTGGACTTACACCGTACGGATAGCGTGGACTGGGCGCAGTATGACCGGGTGATTATCGGCGCTTCCATTCGCTATGGGCATTTTCATCCCGCGCTTGACCGTTTTGTGAAAAAGCATGCGGCCGCGCTGCAGGCGATCCCTGGCGCTTTCTTTGCGGTAAACCTGGTTGCGCGTAAGCCAGAGAAGCGTTCGCCGCAGACCAATAGCTACACGCGTAAGTTCCTGCTGCGTTCTCCATGGCAGCCGGATGCCTGTGCGGTATTTGCGGGCGCCTTACGTTATCCGCGCTACGGCTGGTTCGACCGCTTTATGATCCGTCTGATAATGAAGATGACCGGCGGGGAAACGGATACACGCAAAGAAGTGGTATATACCGACTGGGAGCAGGTGTCCGCGTTTGCTAAGGAAATCGCGCAACTTTCGCGCAAATAGGGCGCTAATTCGGCTGATTGCCTGGAAAGTGAGCGAACAAAAAGTTTTTTAATATTTATGCTTGCGGGTTCTCATTTTCTCCCTATAATGCGGCCCCACTGAGACGGAACAACGGCAAACAAGCCGCCGGGTCAGCGAGGTTCTCCTGAGAATCTCGGCAGAGAAAAGCGAAATTAAACGCTTGACTCTGAAAGAGGAAAGCGTAATATACGCCACCTCGCAACAGTGAGCGAAAGCCGTGTTGCACTGCTCTTTAACAATTTATCAGACAATCTGTGTGGGCACTCGAAGATACGGATTCTTAACGTCGCAAGACGAAAAATGAATACCAAGTCTCTGAGTGAACACGTAATTCATTACGAAGTTTAATTCACGAGCATCAAACTTAAATTGAAGAGTTTGATCATGGCTCAGATTGAACGCTGGCGGCAGGCCTAACACATGCAAGTCGAACGGTAGCACAGAGAGCTTGCTCTCGGGTGACGAGTGGCGGACGGGTGAGTAATGTCTGGGAAACTGCCCGATGGAGGGGGATAACTACTGGAAACGGTAGCTAATACCGCATAACGTCGCAAGACCAAAGTGGGGGACCTTCGGGCCTCACACCATCGGATGTGCCCAGATGGGATTAGCTAGTAGGTGGGGTAACGGCTCACCTAGGCGACGATCCCTAGCTGGTCTGAGAGGATGACCAGCCACACTGGAACTGAGACACGGTCCAGACTCCTACGGGAGGCAGCAGTGGGGAATATTGCACAATGGGCGCAAGCCTGATGCAGCCATGCCGCGTGTATGAAGAAGGCCTTCGGGTTGTAAAGTACTTTCAGCGAGGAGGAAGGCATTAAGGTTAATAACCTTAGTGATTGACGTTACTCGCAGAAGAAGCACCGGCTAACTCCGTGCCAGCAGCCGCGGTAATACGGAGGGTGCAAGCGTTAATCGGAATTACTGGGCGTAAAGCGCACGCAGGCGGTTTGTTAAGTCAGATGTGAAATCCCCGGGCTCAACCTGGGAACTGCATTTGAAACTGGCAAGCTTGAGTCTCGTAGAGGGGGGTAGAATTCCAGGTGTAGCGGTGAAATGCGTAGAGATCTGGAGGAATACCGGTGGCGAAGGCGGCCCCCTGGACGAAGACTGACGCTCAGGTGCGAAAGCGTGGGGAGCAAACAGGATTAGATACCCTGGTAGTCCACGCCGTAAACGATGTCTATTTGGAGGTTGTTCCCTTGAGGAGTGGCTTCCGGAGCTAACGCGTTAAATAGACCGCCTGGGGAGTACGGCCGCAAGGTTAAAACTCAAATGAATTGACGGGGGCCCGCACAAGCGGTGGAGCATGTGGTTTAATTCGATGCAACGCGAAGAACCTTACCTACTCTTGACATCCAGAGAACTTAGCAGAGATGCTTTGGTGCCTTCGGGAACTCTGAGACAGGTGCTGCATGGCTGTCGTCAGCTCGTGTTGTGAAATGTTGGGTTAAGTCCCGCAACGAGCGCAACCCTTATCCTTTGTTGCCAGCGGTTCGGCCGGGAACTCAAAGGAGACTGCCAGTGATAAACTGGAGGAAGGTGGGGATGACGTCAAGTCATCATGGCCCTTACGAGTAGGGCTACACACGTGCTACAATGGCATATACAAAGAGAAGCGACCTCGCGAGAGCAAGCGGACCTCATAAAGTATGTCGTAGTCCGGATTGGAGTCTGCAACTCGACTCCATGAAGTCGGAATCGCTAGTAATCGTAGATCAGAATGCTACGGTGAATACGTTCCCGGGCCTTGTACACACCGCCCGTCACACCATGGGAGTGGGTTGCAAAAGAAGTAGGTAGCTTAACCTTCGGGAGGGCGCTTACCACTTTGTGATTCATGACTGGGGTGAAGTCGTAACAAGGTAACCGTAGGGGAACCTGCGGTTGGATCACCTCCTTACCTTAAAGAAGCGTTCTTTGAAGTGCTCACACAGATTGTCTGATGAAAAGTAAATAGCAAGGCGTCTTGCGATTGAGACTTCAGTGTCCCCTTCGTCTAGAGGCCCAGGACACCGCCCTTTCACGGCGGTAACAGGGGTTCGAATCCCCTAGGGGACGCCACTTGCTGGTTAGTGTGAGTGAAAGTCGCCGACCTTAGTATCTCAAAACAGACTTCCGAGTCTTGTTTGAGATATTTGCTCTTTAAAAATCTGGATCAAGCTGAAAATTGAAACGACACACTGTGTCTGTTCTCCGTAATAAGAACAGATAAGCGGTGTGTTCGAGTCTCTCAAATTTTCGCAACACGATGGTGTTTTACGAAACATCTTCGGGTTGTGAGGTTAAGCGACTAAGCGTACACGGTGGATGCCCTGGCAGTCAGAGGCGATGAAGGACGTGCTAATCTGCGATAAGCGTCGGTAAGGTGATATGAACCGTTATAACCGGCGATTTCCGAATGGGGAAACCCAGTGTGATTCGTCACACTATCATTACGTGAATACATAGCGTAATGAAGCGAACCGGGGGAACTGAAACATCTAAGTACCCCGAGGAAAAGAAATCAACCGAGATTCCCCCAGTAGCGGCGAGCGAACGGGGAGCAGCCCAGAGTCTGAATCAGCTTGTGTGTTAGTGGAACGGTCTGGAAAGTCCGACGGTACAGGGTGATAGTCCCGTACACCAAAATGCACAGGTTGTGAACTCGAAGAGTAGGGCGGGACACGTGGTATCCTGTCTGAATATGGGGGGACCATCCTCCAAGGCTAAATACTCCTGACTGACCGATAGTGAACCAGTACCGTGAGGGAAAGGCGAAAAGAACCCCGGCGAGGGGAGTGAAAAAGAACCTGAAACCGTGTACGTACAAGCAGTGGGAGCCTCTTTATGGGGTGACTGCGTACCTTTTGTATAATGGGTCAGCGACTTATATTCTGTAGCAAGGTTAACCGTATAGGGGAGCCGAAGGGAAACCGAGTCTTAACTGGGCGTTAAGTTGCAGGGTATAGACCCGAAACCCGGTGATCTAGCCATGGGCAGGTTGAAGGTTGGGTAACACTAACTGGAGGACCGAACCGACTAATGTTGAAAAATTAGCGGATGACTTGTGGCTGGGGGTGAAAGGCCAATCAAACCGGGAGATAGCTGGTTCTCCCCGAAAGCTATTTAGGTAGCGCCTCGTGAACTCATCTTCGGGGGTAGAGCACTGTTTCGGCTAGGGGGTCATCCCGACTTACCAACCCGATGCAAACTGTGAATACCGAAGAATGTTATCACGGGAGACACACGGCGGGTGCTAACGTCCGTCGTGAAGAGGGAAACAACCCAGACCGCCAGCTAAGGTCCCAAAGTCACAGTTAAGTGGGAAACGATGTGGGAAGGCTCAGACAGCCAGGATGTTGGCTTAGAAGCAGCCATCATTTAAAGAAAGCGTAATAGCTCACTGGTCGAGTCGGCCTGCGCGGAAGATGTAACGGGGCTAAACTGTGCACCGAAGCTGCGGCAGCGACACTATGTGTTGTTGGGTAGGGGAGCGTTCTGTAAGCCGTTGAAGGTGAACTGTGAGGTTTGCTGGAGGTATCAGAAGTGCGAATGCTGACATAAGTAACGATAATGCGGGTGAAAAACCCGCACGCCGGAAGACCAAGGGTTCCTGTCCAACGTTAATCGGGGCAGGGTGAGTCGACCCCTAAGGCGAGGCCGAAAGGCGTAGTCGATGGGAAACAGGTTAATATTCCTGTACTTGGTGTTACTGCGAAGGGGGGACGGAGAAGGCTATGTTAGCCGGGCGACGGTTGTCCCGGTTTAAGCATGTAGGCGGGAAGTTTAGGTAAATCCGGACTTCTTTTAACGCTGAGGTGTGATGACGAGGCACTACGGTGCTGAAGTAACAAATGCCCTGCTTCCAGGAAAAGCCTCTAAGCATCAGGTAACATCAAATCGTACCCCAAACCGACACAGGTGGTCAGGTAGAGAATACCAAGGCGCTTGAGAGAACTCGGGTGAAGGAACTAGGCAAAATGGTGCCGTAACTTCGGGAGAAGGCACGCTGATATGTAGGTGAAGTGGTTTACCCATGGAGCTGAAATCAGTCGAAGATACCAGCTGGCTGCAACTGTTTATTAAAAACACAGCACTGTGCAAACACGAAAGTGGACGTATACGGTGTGACGCCTGCCCGGTGCCGGAAGGTTAATTGATGGGGTTAGCGGCAACGCGAAGCTCTTGATCGAAGCCCCGGTAAACGGCGGCCGTAACTATAACGGTCCTAAGGTAGCGAAATTCCTTGTCGGGTAAGTTCCGACCTGCACGAATGGCGTAATGATGGCCAGGCTGTCTCCACCCGAGACTCAGTGAAATTGAACTCGCTGTGAAGATGCAGTGTACCCGCGGCAAGACGGAAAGACCCCGTGAACCTTTACTATAGCTTGACACTGAACACTGGTCCTTGATGTGTAGGATAGGTGGGAGGCTTTGAAGCGCGGACGCCAGTTCGTGTGGAGCCAACCTTGAAATACCACCCTTTAATGGCTGGTGTTCTAACGTAGACCCGTGATCCGGGTTGCGGACAGTGTCTGGTGGGTAGTTTGACTGGGGCGGTCTCCTCCTAAAGAGTAACGGAGGAGCACGAAGGTTAGCTAATCCTGGTCGGACATCAGGAGGTTAGTGCAAAGGCATAAGCTAGCTTGACTGCGAGAGTGACGGCTCGAGCAGGTGCGAAAGCAGGTCTTAGTGATCCGGTGGTTCTGAATGGAAGGGCCATCGCTCAACGGATAAAAGGTACTCCGGGGATAACAGGCTGATACCGCCCAAGAGTTCATATCGACGGCGGTGTTTGGCACCTCGATGTCGGCTCATCACATCCTGGGGCTGAAGTAGGTCCCAAGGGTATGGCTGTTCGCCATTTAAAGTGGTACGCGAGCTGGGTTTAGAACGTCGTGAGACAGTTCGGTCCCTATCTGCCGTGGGCGCTGGAGAATTGAGGGGGGCTGCTCCTAGTACGAGAGGACCGGAGTGGACGCATCACTGGTGTTCGGGTTGTCATGCCAATGGCATTGCCCGGTAGCTAAATGCGGAAGAGATAAGTGCTGAAAGCATCTAAGCACGAAACTTGCCCCGAGATGAGTTCTCCCTGAGACTATAAGTCTCCTGAAGGAACGTTGAAGACGACGACGTTGATAGGTCGGGTGTGTAAGTGTAGCGATACATTGAGCTAACCGATACTAATGAACCGTGAGGCTTAACCTTACAACGCCGAAGCTGTTTTGGCGAAATTGAGACGATTTTCAGCATTGATTACAGATTACATTGACCGGCGAAAAGCGGGTTAATACAGAATTTGCCTGGCGGCCGTAGCGCGGTGGTCCCACCTGACCCCATGCCGAACTCAGAAGTGAAACGCCGTAGCGCCGATGGTAGTGTGGGGTCTCCCCATGCGAGAGTAGGGAACTGCCAGGCATCAATTAAGTGAAGAAGCCCATCCTGACGGATGGGCTTTTTTGCGTCTGCGCCTTGTGGGATGCGGCATTGTGGATATTGCCGGATGGCGGCCTCGCCTTATCCGGCCTACGCTTTCTACATTGCCAGATGTCCTCCTGCTCCATATAACCGCAAGCCTTCCCCACGCAGATACGGTAAACTATCGCCGATTTAGCATCAGGAAAGCAGCCATGACCTACTCCTTAAAACCCTGGAATACCTTCGGCATTGACCATTGTGCAAAGCACATCGTAAGCGCTGAAAATGAACAACAACTACTCAGCGCCTGGCAGCAAGCAACCCGCGACGGGCTGCCGGTGATGATCCTGGGTGAAGGAAGCAACGTCCTGTTTCTGGAAGACTATTCTGGTACCGTGATCCTTAATCGCCTGAAAGGTATCGACGTCAGTGAAACCGCTGATGCCTGGCATCTGCATGTAGGTGCCGGCGAAAACTGGCATCAGCTGGTTCGCTACGCGCTGGATAACGATATGCCCGGGCTGGAAAATCTGGCGCTGATCCCCGGTTGCGCGGGCTCGTCCCCCATTCAGAACATCGGCGCTTATGGCGTCGAGTTGCGGCACGTTTGCGAATACGTCGACTGTATTGAGCTGGCCACCGGTGAGCATAGACGCCTCACCGCTGAAGAGTGCCAGTTTGGCTACCGCGATAGCATCTTTAAACATGCTTATCAGGACCGCTTCGCAATTGTTGCCGTTGGCTTGCGCCTGGCTAAAGAGTGGCAGCCGGTATTAACCTACGGCGATCTTACCCGCCTGGATCCGCAAACCGTCACCCCGCGTGAGGTTTTCGATTCAGTCTGTCATATGCGTATGACCAAGCTGCCGGATCCCAAAGTGAATGGTAATGCGGGTAGCTTCTTTAAAAACCCGGTTGTCAGCGCGGAATATGCACAAACGCTGTTGGCAAACTTCCCTAAGGCACCTCATTATCCGCAGACGGATGGCTGCGTTAAGTTGGCTGCCGGCTGGCTTATCGATCAGTGTCAGCTAAAAGGCCACGTTGAGGGAGGCGCTGCGGTTCACCAGCAGCAGGCGCTGGTACTGGTCAATATCGACAATGCGCAAAGTGATGATGTCGTAAAACTGGCACACTATGTCCGTCATCAGGTAGGTGACAAATTTAACGTCTGGCTGGAGCCAGAGGTACGCTTTATTGGCCACGCGGGTGAAGTGAACGCAGTTGAGGTGATTCAATGAAAGATAATACGGTGCCATTAACCCTTATCTCTTTGCTGGCTGACGGTGATTTTCACTCCGGAGAGCAGCTGGGTGATATGCTGGGAATGAGCCGCGCGGCGATTAATAAACATATCCAGACCCTGCGCGATTGGGGCGTTGATGTCTTTACCGTGCCTGGTAAAGGCTATAGTCTGCCGGAACCGATCCAACTGCTGGATACGCAGCGTATTCGCAGCGCGGTTGATTATGGCGACGTTGCCGTTCTTCCGGTGATTGATTCAACCAACCAGTATCTGCTGGATCGCATCGGCGAGCTGAAGTCCGGCGATGCCTGCGTGGCTGAATACCAGCAGGCAGGCCGCGGCCGCCGTGGACGTAAGTGGTTCTCGCCGTTTGGTGCTAACCTCTATCTCTCTATGTACTGGCGATTAGAGCAGGGCCCAGCCGCCGCGATTGGTCTGAGTCTGGTAATTGGCATTGTGATGGCGGAAGTGCTTCAGGATCTTGGTGCGGATAAAGTCCGAGTGAAATGGCCGAACGACCTTTATCTGAATGACCGTAAATTATCGGGGATACTCGTTGAACTAACGGGGAAAACCGGCGATGCTGCACAAATCGTTATTGGCGCGGGCATCAACCTTGTCATGCGTCGGGTTGAAAATGATGTGATTAACCAGGGCTGGATCAACTTGCAGGAAGCGGGGATCACCATCGATCGTAACGTGCTGGCCGCGCGCCTGATTAACGAACTGCATCATGCGCTGCAGGTCTTTGAACAGGAAGGTCTGGCACCTTATCTCTCACGTTGGGATAAGTTAGATAACTTTATCAATCGACCGGTAAAACTCATTATTGGTGATAAAGAAATCTTCGGTATTTCTCGAGGCATCGATGCTCAGGGGGCATTATTACTTGAGCAGGATGGGGTGATAAAACCCTGGATGGGCGGCGAAATATCACTACGCAGCGCAGAATAAAAAAGGGAGCTTCGGCTCCCTATTTTTTTATTCGATTTATTTCCGCAAACGCACCTGCTCAACGGAATGGTTCGCGCTTTTTGTCAAAATAAGACTTGCTCGCTCGCGCGTTGGAAGAATATTTTCGTTTAAATTCCGAAGGTTAATTTCGTTCCACAGCGAGGTGGCAACGTTAATTGCCTCTTCTTTTGAAAGCTGCGCGTAATTGTGGAAATAAGAATCCGGATCGGTAAAGGCCCCTTCACGGAATTTCAGGAAGCGATTGATGTACCACGACTGTAATAATTTTTCCGGAGCGTCAACATATATAGAAAAATCAACGAAGTCGGAAACAAATACATGATGTGGATCGTGCGGATAATCCATCCCGCTTTGCAGTACATTTAACCCTTCGAGGATTAAAATATCCGGGTGGGTGACCGTCTTATCGCCATCGGGGATCACATCATAGATCAGATGTGAATAGACCGGGGCGGTGACGTTCGGCACGCCTGACTTCAGGTCAGAAACGAACTTGACCAGTCGATGCATATCATATGACTGCGGAAAACCCTTTTTCTTCATCAGCCCACGTTCTTTCAGCACTTCGTTAGGGTGCAGGAAACCGTCGGTGGTGATCAGCTCAACGCGACGATGCTCGGGCCAGCGGCTGAGCAGCGCCTGCAGTACGCGGGCGGTCGTGCTTTTACCTACCGCCACGCTGCCGGCGATGCTAATGATGTAGGGAATGCGTTGGCCGTTGGTGCCGAGGAACTGTTCCAGCACCGCCTGGCGGCGCAGGTTAGAACTAATATAGAAGTTCAGTAGACGTGACAAAGGCAAATAGATCTCCGCCACTTCCTCCAGCGACAGATCTTCGTTGATACCTTTTAAGCGCGTAATTTCGCCCTCAGTCAGGGTCATTGGCACTGAATCGCGCAGCGCCGCCCACTGGCTACGATTGAACTGTAGATAAGGTGTCATTAACGTTTGCTCTTGTTTTCTCATAAGCATGTTCTGGCTACCACGCTGACTGCACGCGACGCTTCACATTCAGTTAATCAGGACAATGGGCAGGAGGTTAACACCAGGTGGAAGAGAAAAAGAAGAAAAAATCCAAATTAGTCGTGCTTTCGTGAGAAAACACCGCTCTTTGTTACGGATGCTGTTTTCCTGAGTAAGGTTGAAGTGACAATGAAGAAGCGTAGGTGATATCGCTTTATTGCTATGAAGCGGCCGCTGACCGAAGTCTCGACGCTGTGTGGCTCCCGAAATAGGGGCTAACGGTACGAATAGGGGCGAATTATTGTGCTATTTTTAGCCGGCAAAACGCCATTTTGCTGAGTTTTTACGCGCGAACGCACAAAACGTGAGCGATAGAACATTTTATGCAAATTTTTAGTTGCATGTCGCCGCATGTCTCCCTAGAATGCGCGCTACTTGATGCCGACTTAGCTCAGTAGGTAGAGCAACTGACTTGTAATCAGTAGGTCACCAGTTCGATTCCGGTAGTCGGCACCATCAGGTGGGGTTCCCGAGCGGCCAAAGGGAGCAGACTGTAAATCTGCCGTCACAGACTTCGAAGGTTCGAATCCTTCCCCCACCACCACTTTCAGGCTAAGCATTGCGAGGCCAGAGTTGGTTGGTAAAATAACTAACTCAAACAAAGGAAAGGGAGAAATCTCTTTCCTTTGGCACAGAAAGAACTGGGTAGCCGAGTTTTAGGATGCGGGCATCGTATAATGGCTATTACCTCAGCCTTCCAAGCTGATGATGCGGGTTCGATTCCCGCTGCCCGCTCCAGACGTGCTGATATGGCTCAGTTGGTAGAGCGCACCCTTGGTAAGGGTGAGGTCCCCAGTTCGACTCTGGGTATCAGCACCACTTCTCTTCTCCCTCCCGTTTCTCTCTGTTCAAATTCAAGCATTCAACAATTCAGGCGTTTTGTCTGGTTGATGTGGTGATATCACCGATTTATCCGTGTATTAGAGGGACTATCGATGTCTAAAGAAAAATTTGAACGTACCAAACCGCACGTCAACGTCGGTACTATCGGCCACGTTGACCATGGTAAAACTACCCTGACCGCTGCAATCACTACCGTACTGGCTAAAACCTACGGCGGTGCTGCTCGTGCATTCGACCAGATCGATAACGCGCCGGAAGAAAAAGCGCGTGGTATCACCATCAACACTTCTCACGTTGAATATGACACCCCGACTCGTCACTACGCACACGTAGACTGCCCGGGCCACGCCGACTATGTTAAAAACATGATCACCGGTGCTGCGCAGATGGATGGCGCGATCCTGGTTGTTGCTGCGACTGACGGCCCGATGCCGCAGACTCGTGAGCACATCCTGCTGGGTCGTCAGGTAGGCGTTCCGTACATCATCGTGTTCCTGAACAAATGCGACATGGTTGATGACGAAGAGCTGCTGGAACTGGTAGAAATGGAAGTTCGTGAACTTCTGTCTCAGTACGATTTCCCGGGCGACGACACGCCGATCGTTCGTGGTTCTGCTCTGAAAGCGCTGGAAGGCGACGCTGAGTGGGAAGCGAAAATCATCGAACTGGCTGGCTTCCTGGATTCTTACATTCCGGAACCAGAACGTGCTATCGATAAGCCGTTCCTGCTGCCGATCGAAGACGTATTCTCCATCTCCGGTCGTGGTACCGTTGTTACCGGTCGTGTAGAACGCGGTATCATCAAAGTTGGCGAAGAAGTTGAAATCGTTGGTATCAAAGACACCGCTAAGTCTACCTGTACCGGCGTTGAAATGTTCCGCAAACTGCTGGACGAAGGCCGTGCGGGTGAGAACGTTGGTGTTCTGCTGCGTGGTATCAAACGTGAAGAAATCGAACGTGGTCAGGTACTGGCTAAGCCGGGTTCTATCAAGCCGCACACCAAGTTCGAATCTGAAGTGTACATCCTGTCCAAAGACGAAGGCGGCCGTCATACTCCGTTCTTCAAAGGCTACCGTCCGCAGTTCTACTTCCGTACGACTGACGTGACTGGCACCATCGAACTGCCGGAAGGCGTAGAGATGGTCATGCCGGGCGACAACATCAAAATGGTTGTTACCCTGATCCACCCGATCGCGATGGACGATGGTCTGCGTTTCGCAATCCGTGAAGGCGGTCGTACCGTTGGCGCGGGCGTTGTTGCCAAAGTAATGAGCTAATTGCTGATAACATTTGACGCAATGCGCAATAAAAGGGCATCATTTGATGCCCTTTTTGTACGCTGTCGAACCAGAACCTGGCTCATCAGTGATTATCTTTGCCATAATCATTGCTGAGACAGGCTCTGTAGAGGGCGTTTAGTCCGAAACTTATTTCGGTTTGGATCGCCTCGCAATCGCGGGGTGGAAATGTTTGTAGAATACTTCTGACAGGTTGGTTTATGAGTGCGAATACCGAAGCTCAAGGGAGCGGGCGCGGCCTGGAAGCGATGAAGTGGGTCGTTGTTGCCGTATTGCTGATTGTAGCAATTGTGGGTAACTACCTTTATCGCGACATGATGCTGCCGCTGCGTGCGCTGGCCGTAGTAATTATTATTGCTGCAGCGGGTGGTGTCGCGCTGTTGACGACGAAAGGCAAAGCGACCGTTGCGTTTGCTCGTGAAGCGAGAACGGAAGTTCGTAAGGTGATTTGGCCGACTCGCCAGGAAACGCTGCACACTACGCTGATCGTTGCTGCGGTCACTGCGGTAATGTCACTGATCCTGTGGGGACTGGATGGTATTCTGGTTCGCCTGGTATCCTTTATCACTGGCCTGAGGTTCTAAGATGTCTGAAGCACCTAAAAAGCGTTGGTACGTCGTTCAGGCGTTTTCCGGTTTTGAAGGTCGTGTAGCGACTTCGCTGCGCGAGCATATCAAATTACATAATATGGAAGAGCTGTTTGGCGAAGTCATGGTGCCGACCGAAGAAGTGGTCGAAATCCGCGGCGGCCAGCGTCGCAAAAGCGAACGTAAATTCTTCCCGGGCTACGTGCTCGTTCAGATGGTGATGAACGACGCAAGCTGGCACTTGGTGCGTAGCGTTCCGCGCGTCATGGGCTTCATCGGCGGTACCTCTGACCGTCCGGCGCCAATCAGCGATAAAGAAGTCGATGCCATCATGAACCGTCTGCAGCAGGTTGGCGATAAGCCGCGTCCGAAAACGCTGTTTGAGCCGGGTGAAATGGTTCGCGTTAACGACGGTCCGTTTGCTGACTTCAACGGCGTGGTCGAAGAAGTGGATTACGAGAAGTCCCGCCTGAAAGTGTCCGTTTCTATCTTCGGTCGTGCGACCCCGGTAGAGCTGGACTTCGCTCAGGTTGAGAAAGCGTAAGACTGCGATCAAAAAAACATCGATCTAATCGTTGCATAGGGCGCGAAATTGACATACAATTTCGCGCCTTTTGTTTTTATGGGCCACGGCCTGTAAAGCGATTTTTATTCACGGGGAGCCTCCTTGAGGCGCTATTACCCAATTAGAGGATTTTAGAATGGCTAAGAAAGTCCAGGCCTACGTCAAGCTGCAGGTTGCAGCTGGTATGGCAAACCCGAGTCCGCCGGTTGGTCCTGCTCTGGGTCAACAGGGTGTTAACATCATGGAATTCTGCAAAGCGTTCAACGCGAAGACTGATTCCATCGAAAAAGGTCTGCCGATCCCGGTTGTTATCACCGTTTACGCTGACCGTTCTTTCACCTTCATTACCAAAACGCCTCCGGCAGCAGTACTGCTGAAGAAAGCGGCTGGTATTAAGTCTGGTTCCGGTAAGCCGAACAAAGACAAAGTAGGTAAAATTTCCCGCGCTCAGCTGCAGGAAATCGCGCAGACCAAAGCTGCCGACATGACTGGTGCCGACATTGAAGCGATGACTCGCTCCATCGAAGGTACTGCACGTTCCATGGGCCTGGTAGTGGAGGACTAAGAAATGGCTAAACTGACCAAGCGCATGCGTGTGATCCGTGAGAAAGTTGATGCGACCAAACAGTACGACATCAACGAAGCTATCTCTCTGCTGAAAGAACTGGCTACTGCTAAATTCAACGAAAGCGTTGACGTTGCCGTTAACCTCGGCATTGACGCTCGTAAATCTGACCAGAACGTACGTGGTGCAACTGTACTGCCGCACGGTACTGGCCGTTCTGTTCGCGTTGCCGTATTTACCCAGGGCCCGAACGCTGAAGCAGCTAAAGCTGCTGGCGCTGAGCTGGTAGGTATGGAAGATCTGGCTGACCTGATCAAAAAAGGCGAAATGAACTTCGACGTTGTTATTGCTTCCCCGGATGCAATGCGCGTTGTTGGCCAGCTGGGCCAGGTTCTGGGCCCGCGCGGCCTGATGCCAAACCCGAAAGTTGGTACCGTAACCCCTAACGTTGCTGAAGCGGTTAAGAACGCTAAAGCAGGTCAGGTTCGTTATCGTAACGACAAAAACGGCATCATCCACACCACCATCGGTAAAGTGGACTTTGACGCTGACAAACTGAAAGAAAACCTGGAAGCTCTGCTGGTTGCGCTGAAAAAAGCAAAACCGACTCAGGCGAAAGGCGTGTACATCAAGAAAGTTAGCATCTCCACCACCATGGGTGCAGGTGTTGCAGTTGACCAGGCTGGCCTGAGCGCTGCTGCAAACTAATGCCTTTACGTGGGCGGTGATTTTGTCTACAATCTTACCCCCACGTTTGCTAACAAAAGTTAGCGGCTAAAAGATTTGTTCGTTGGAGCCTGGCCTATCCAGGCCTCCGTCGAAGACCGCAGGTGTTTCGCAAGAAACTTAATCCCCTGCGTAGACGGTGACAGAACGCTAAGATTATTTTTTTAAAGTACTCTTTGGCTTGTTTCTGCTCACCGTATTAAGACGCTCTTCTCGTTGAGTAGAGTGAAGTGAGTTCCAGAGCATAAGCTCTGGCAAACATCCAGGAGCAAAGCTAATGGCTTTAAATCTTCAAGACAAACAAGCGATTGTTGCTGAAGTCAGCGAAGTAGCCAAAGGCGCGCTGTCTGCAGTAGTTGCGGATTCCCGTGGCGTAACTGTAGACAAAATGACTGAACTGCGTAAAGCAGGTCGTGAAGCTGGCGTATACATGCGTGTTGTTCGTAACACCCTGCTGCGCCGCGTCGTTGAAGGTACTCAGTTCGAGTGCCTGAAAGACACGTTTGTTGGTCCGACCCTGATTGCATACTCTATGGAACACCCGGGCGCTGCTGCTCGTCTGTTCAAAGAGTTCGCGAAAGCGAATGCAAAATTTGAGGTCAAAGCCGCAGCCTTTGAAGGTGAGTTAATCCCGGCATCGCAGATCGATCGCCTGGCAACTCTGCCGACCTACGAAGAAGCAATTGCACGCCTGATGGCAACCATGAAAGAAGCTTCGGCTGGCAAACTGGTTCGCACTCTGGCTGCTGTACGCGATGCGAAAGAAGCTGCTTAATCGCAGTTGTCTTTGTAAAGTATTTGCTTACGTATAAACTTATTCTGATTTTCAGGAACAATTTAAATGTCTATCACTAAAGATCAAATCATTGAAGCAGTTGCAGCTATGTCCGTAATGGACGTTGTAGAACTGATTTCTGCAATGGAAGAAAAATTCGGTGTTTCTGCTGCTGCTGCTGTAGCTGTAGCTGCTGGCCCGGCTGAAGCTGCTGAAGAAAAAACTGAATTCGACGTAATTCTGAAAGCTGCTGGCGCTAACAAAGTTGCTGTCATCAAAGCAGTACGTGGCGCAACTGGCCTGGGTCTGAAAGAAGCTAAAGACCTGGTAGAATCTGCTCCGGCCGCTCTGAAAGAAGGCGTGAGCAAAGATGACGCTGAAGCACTGAAAAAATCTCTGGAAGAAGCTGGCGCTGAAGTTGAAGTTAAATAAGCCAACTTTTCTAGTTGAAGCCTGAGAAATCAGGCCGATGGCTGGTGACTTTTTAGTCACCAGCCATTTTGCGCTGTATGGCGCCAGTAGCATTTCACACTGTTTGACTACTGGTTGTCCTGACAATGCACGTTTCTATCGACGACTTAATATATTGCGACAGGGTGCTCGCTCTGTGTAAATCGCAATGAAATGGTTTAAGCGTGATAGCAACAGGTATTGCGGAAAGTGTTCCATTTTCCGGTCAACAAAATAGTGTTGCACAAACTGTCTGCCCATGGACAGATGCGTCGACTTGTCAGCGAGCTGAGGAACCCTATGGTTTACTCCTATACCGAGAAAAAACGTATTCGTAAGGATTTTGGTAAACGTCCGCAAGTACTGGATGTCCCATATCTCCTTTCTATCCAGCTTGACTCGTTCCAGAAGTTTATCGAGCAAGATCCTGAAGGCCAGTATGGTCTGGAAGCGGCTTTCCGTTCCGTATTCCCGATTAAAAGCTACAGCGGTAATTCCGAGCTGCAATACGTCAGCTACCGTCTGGGCGAGCCTGTCTTTGACGTTCAGGAATGTCAGATCCGTGGCGTGACCTATTCCGCACCGCTGCGCGTCAAACTGCGTCTGGTGATCTACGAGCGCGAAGCGCCGGAAGGCACCGTAAAAGACATTAAAGAACAAGAAGTCTACATGGGCGAAATTCCGCTCATGACCGACAACGGTACCTTTGTTATCAACGGTACTGAGCGTGTTATCGTTTCTCAGCTGCACCGTAGCCCAGGCGTCTTCTTTGACTCCGATAAAGGTAAAACCCACTCTTCGGGTAAAGTGCTGTATAACGCGCGCATCATTCCTTACCGTGGTTCCTGGCTGGACTTCGAATTCGATCCGAAGGACAACCTGTTCGTACGTATCGACCGTCGCCGTAAACTGCCTGCGACCATCATTCTGCGTGCGCTGAACTACACCACTGAGCAGATCCTTGACCTGTTCTTTGAAAAAGTCGTTTTCGAGATTCGCGACAACAAGCTGCAGATGGAGCTGATTCCAGAGCGTCTGCGTGGCGAAACTGCGTCGTTTGATATCGAAGCCAACGGTAAAGTGTACGTTGAAAAAGGTCGCCGTATTACTGCGCGCCACATTCGCCAGCTGGAAAAAGACGATATCAAACATATCGAAGTTCCGGTTGAGTACATCGCTGGCAAAGTCGCTTCTAAAGACTACGTTGACGAATCCACCGGCGAGCTGATCTGCCCGGCGAACATGGAGCTGAGCCTGGATCTGCTGGCTAAGCTGAGCCAGTCTGGCCACAAGCGTATCGAAACGCTGTTCACCAACGATCTGGACCACGGTGCGTACATTTCTGAAACGATTCGCGTCGACCCAACTAACGATCGCCTGAGCGCGCTGGTAGAAATCTACCGTATGATGCGCCCGGGTGAGCCGCCGACTCGTGAAGCGGCTGAAAGCCTGTTTGAGAACCTGTTCTTCTCCGAAGACCGCTATGACCTGTCTGCGGTTGGTCGTATGAAGTTCAACCGTTCTCTGCTGCGTGACGAGATCGAAGGTTCCGGTATCCTGAGCAAAGACGACATCATCGAAGTGATGAAGAAGCTCATCGATATCCGTAACGGTAAAGGCGAAGTCGATGATATCGACCACCTCGGCAACCGTCGTATCCGTTCCGTAGGCGAAATGGCGGAAAACCAATTCCGCGTTGGCCTGGTACGTGTTGAGCGTGCGGTGAAAGAGCGTCTGTCTCTGGGCGATCTCGATACCCTGATGCCTCAGGATATGATCAACGCTAAGCCGATTTCCGCAGCAGTGAAAGAGTTCTTCGGCTCCAGCCAGCTGTCTCAGTTTATGGACCAGAACAACCCGCTGTCTGAGATTACGCACAAACGTCGTATCTCCGCACTCGGCCCGGGCGGTCTGACCCGTGAACGCGCAGGCTTCGAAGTTCGAGACGTACACCCGACTCACTACGGTCGCGTATGTCCAATCGAAACGCCTGAAGGTCCAAACATCGGTCTGATCAACTCCCTGTCCGTGTACGCACAGACTAACGAATACGGCTTCCTTGAGACTCCGTACCGTAAAGTGACCGACGGTGTTGTCACCGATGAAATTCATTACCTGTCTGCTATTGAAGAAGGCAACTACGTTATCGCTCAGGCGAACTCCAACCTGGATGACGAAGGCCACTTTGTAGAAGACCTGGTAACTTGCCGTAGCAAAGGCGAATCCAGCTTGTTCAGCCGCGACCAGGTTGACTACATGGACGTATCCACCCAGCAGGTGGTATCCGTCGGTGCGTCCCTGATCCCGTTCCTGGAACACGATGACGCCAACCGTGCATTGATGGGTGCGAACATGCAACGTCAGGCGGTTCCGACTCTGCGCGCTGATAAGCCGCTGGTTGGTACCGGTATGGAACGTGCTGTTGCCGTTGACTCCGGTGTTACTGCAGTTGCTAAGCGTGGCGGTACCGTTCAGTACGTCGACGCATCCCGTATCGTTATCAAAGTTAACGAAGACGAGATGTATCCGGGCGAAGCGGGTATCGACATCTACAACCTGACCAAATACACCCGTTCTAACCAGAACACCTGTATTAACCAGATGCCTTGCGTGTCTCTGGGTGAGCCAATCGAGCGCGGCGACGTGCTGGCAGATGGCCCGTCCACCGACCTGGGTGAACTGGCGCTGGGTCAGAACATGCGCGTGGCATTCATGCCATGGAACGGTTACAACTTCGAAGACTCCATCCTCGTATCCGAGCGTGTTGTTCAGGAAGACCGTTTCACCACCATCCACATTCAGGAACTGGCGTGTGTGTCCCGTGACACCAAGCTGGGGCCGGAAGAGATCACCGCTGACATCCCGAACGTGGGTGAAGCTGCGCTCTCCAAACTGGATGAATCCGGTATCGTTTACATTGGTGCAGAAGTCACCGGTGGCGACATTCTGGTTGGTAAGGTAACGCCGAAAGGTGAAACCCAGCTGACGCCAGAAGAGAAGCTGCTGCGTGCTATCTTCGGTGAGAAAGCGTCTGACGTTAAAGACTCTTCCCTGCGCGTACCAAACAGCGTTTCCGGTACTGTTATCGACGTTCAGGTCTTTACTCGCGATGGCGTAGAAAAAGACAAACGTGCGCTGGAAATCGAAGAGATGCAGCTGAAGCAGGCTAAGAAAGACCTGTCTGAAGAACTGCAGATCCTCGAAGCTGGCCTGTTCAGCCGTATCTACGCTGTGCTGGTTGCCGGTGGTGTTGAAGCTGAGAAGCTCGACAAGCTGCCGCGCGATCGCTGGTTAGAACTCGGCCTGACCGACGAAGAGAAACAGAATCAGCTGGAACAGCTGGCTGAACAGTACGACGAACTGAAGCACGAGTTTGAGAAAAAACTCGAAGCGAAACGCCGCAAAATCACCCAAGGCGACGATCTGGCACCGGGCGTGCTGAAGATTGTTAAGGTATACCTGGCCGTTAAACGCCGTATCCAGCCTGGTGACAAAATGGCAGGTCGTCACGGTAACAAGGGTGTAATTTCTAAGATCAACCCGATCGAAGATATGCCGCACGATGCTAACGGTACGCCGGTAGATATCGTACTGAACCCGCTGGGCGTACCATCGCGTATGAACATCGGTCAGATCCTTGAAACCCACCTGGGTATGGCTGCGAAAGGTATCGGCGATAAGATCAACGCCATGCTGAAACAGCAGCAGGAAGTCGCGAAACTGCGCGAATTCATCCAGCGTGCTTACGATCTGGGTACCGACGTTCGTCAGAAAGTCGACCTGAACACCTTCACCGATGATGAAGTGCTGCGTCTGGCTGAAAACCTGAAGAAAGGTATGCCAATCGCAACGCCGGTATTCGATGGTGCGAAAGAAGCGGAAATTAAAGAACTGCTGCAACTGGGTGGTCTGCCATCTTCTGGTCAGATTACCCTGTTCGACGGCCGTACCGGTGAACAGTTCGAGCGTCAGGTAACCGTAGGTTACATGTACATGCTGAAACTGAACCACCTGGTCGACGACAAAATGCACGCGCGTTCTACCGGTTCTTACAGCCTGGTTACTCAGCAGCCGCTGGGTGGTAAGGCGCAGTTCGGTGGTCAGCGCTTCGGGGAGATGGAAGTGTGGGCGCTGGAAGCATACGGCGCCGCCTACACCCTGCAGGAAATGCTCACCGTTAAGTCTGATGACGTGAACGGCCGTACTAAGATGTATAAGAACATCGTAGATGGCAACCATCAGATGGAACCGGGCATGCCGGAATCCTTCAACGTACTGTTGAAAGAAATCCGCTCGCTGGGCATCAACATCGAACTGGAAGACGAGTAATCCTCGCTCAAACAGGTCACTGCTGCCGGGGTAACCCCCGGCAGTGGATTGTGCTAACTCCGACGGGAGCAAATCCGTGAAAGATTTATTAAAGTTTCTGAAAGCGCAGACTAAAACCGAAGAGTTTGATGCGATCAAAATTGCTCTGGCTTCGCCAGACATGATCCGTTCATGGTCTTTCGGTGAAGTTAAAAAGCCGGAAACCATCAACTACCGTACGTTCAAACCTGAGCGTGACGGCCTTTTCTGCGCCCGTATCTTTGGGCCGGTAAAAGATTACGAGTGCCTGTGCGGTAAGTACAAGCGCCTGAAACACCGCGGTGTGATCTGTGAGAAGTGCGGCGTTGAAGTGACCCAAACCAAAGTGCGTCGTGAGCGCATGGGCCACATCGAGCTGGCATGTCCGACTGCCCACATCTGGTTCCTGAAATCGCTGCCGTCCCGTATCGGTCTGCTGCTCGATATGCCACTGCGTGATATCGAACGCGTACTTTACTTCGAATCTTATGTGGTTATCGAAGGCGGTATGACCAACCTGGAACGTCAACAGATCCTGACTGAAGAGCAGTATCTGGACGCGCTGGAAGAGTTCGGTGACGAATTCGACGCGAAGATGGGTGCGGAAGCTATCCAGGCCCTGCTGAAAAGCATGGATCTGGAGCAAGAGTGTGAAACTCTGCGCGAAGAGCTGAACGAAACCAACTCCGAAACCAAGCGTAAAAAGCTGACCAAGCGTATCAAGCTGCTGGAAGCGTTCGTACAGTCTGGTAACAAACCAGAGTGGATGATCCTGACCGTTCTGCCGGTTCTGCCGCCAGATCTGCGTCCGCTGGTTCCGCTGGATGGTGGTCGTTTCGCAACGTCGGATCTGAACGATCTGTATCGTCGCGTCATTAACCGTAACAACCGTCTGAAACGTCTGCTGGATCTGGCTGCGCCGGACATCATCGTTCGCAACGAAAAACGTATGCTGCAGGAAGCGGTCGACGCCCTGCTGGATAACGGTCGTCGCGGTCGTGCGATCACCGGTTCTAACAAACGTCCTCTGAAATCTTTGGCCGACATGATCAAAGGTAAACAGGGTCGTTTCCGTCAGAACCTGCTCGGTAAGCGTGTTGACTACTCCGGTCGTTCTGTTATCACCGTAGGTCCATACCTGCGTCTGCATCAGTGCGGTCTGCCGAAGAAAATGGCGCTGGAGCTGTTCAAACCATTCATCTACGGCAAGCTGGAACTGCGTGGCCTGGCCACCACCATCAAAGCCGCGAAGAAAATGGTTGAGCGCGAAGAAGCTGTCGTTTGGGATATCCTGGACGAAGTTATCCGCGAACACCCGGTCATGCTGAACCGTGCACCAACACTGCACCGTCTGGGCATCCAGGCGTTTGAACCGGTACTGATCGAAGGTAAAGCTATCCAGCTGCACCCGCTGGTTTGTGCGGCATATAACGCCGACTTCGATGGTGACCAGATGGCTGTTCACGTACCGCTGACGCTGGAAGCCCAGCTGGAAGCGCGTGCGCTGATGATGTCTACCAACAACATCCTGTCTCCAGCGAACGGCGAGCCAATCATCGTTCCGTCTCAGGACGTGGTATTGGGTCTGTACTACATGACCCGTGACAAAATCAATGCCAAAGGCGAAGGCATGGTGCTGACTGGCCCGAAAGAAGCGGAACGTCTGTACCGCTCTGGCCAGGCTGAACTGCACGCTCGCGTTAAAGTTCGTATCACTGAATACGAAAAAGACGAGAACGGCGAGTTCGTAGCCAAAACCACCCTGAAAGACACTACCGTTGGTCGTGCCATTCTGTGGATGATCGTACCTAAAGGTCTGCCGTTCACTATCGTGAACCAGCCGCTGGGTAAAAAAGCGATCTCCAAAATGCTGAACACCTGTTACCGCATTCTGGGCCTGAAACCGACCGTTATCTTTGCTGACCAGACCATGTACACCGGCTTTGCGTATGCAGCCCGTTCTGGTGCGTCTGTTGGTATCGATGACATGGTTATCCCAGAGAAGAAATACGAGATCATCTCTGAAGCGGAAGCCGAAGTTGCTGAGATCCAGGAGCAGTTCCAGTCTGGTCTGGTTACCGCGGGCGAACGCTATAACAAAGTTATCGATATCTGGGCCGCGGCGAACGATCGTGTATCCAAAGCGATGATGGACAACCTGCAAACTGAAACCGTGATTAACCGTAACGGCGAAGAAGAGCAGCAGGTTTCCTTTAACAGCATCTACATGATGGCCGACTCCGGTGCGCGTGGTTCTGCAGCACAGATTCGTCAGCTGGCAGGTATGCGTGGTCTGATGGCGAAGCCGGATGGCTCCATCATCGAAACGCCAATCACCGCGAACTTCCGTGAAGGTCTGAACGTACTCCAGTACTTCATCTCCACCCACGGTGCGCGTAAAGGTCTGGCGGATACCGCACTGAAAACAGCGAACTCCGGTTATCTGACGCGTCGTCTGGTTGACGTGGCACAGGACCTGGTTGTTACTGAAGACGATTGCGGCACGCTGGAAGGCATCACCATGACCCCGGTTATCGAGGGTGGTGACGTTAAAGAGCCGCTGCGCGATCGCGTACTGGGTCGTGTAACCGCTGAAGACGTTCTGAAGCCGGGTACGGCGGATATCCTGGTTCCACGCAACACCCTGCTGAACGAACAGTGGTGTGACCTGCTGGAAACCAACTCCGTTGACTCCGTCAAAGTACGTTCCGTTGTATCCTGTGACACCGACTTTGGTGTATGTGCGCACTGCTACGGTCGTGACCTGGCGCGTGGCCACATCATCAACAAAGGTGAGGCTATCGGCGTTATCGCGGCACAGTCCATCGGTGAGCCGGGTACACAGCTGACGATGCGTACGTTCCACATCGGTGGTGCGGCATCTCGTGCGGCTGCTGAATCCAGCATCCAGGTGAAAAACAAAGGTAGCATTAAGCTCAGCAACGCGAAGTCGGTTGTGAACTCCAGCGGTAAACTGGTTATCACTTCCCGTAACACCGAGCTGAAGCTGATCGACGAATTCGGTCGTACCAAAGAGAGCTATAAAGTGCCTTACGGCTCTGTTATGGCGAAAGGTGATGGCGAACAGGTTGCCGGCGGCGAAACCGTTGCAAACTGGGATCCGCACACCATGCCGGTTATCACCGAAGTAAGCGGTTTTGTTCGCTTCACTGACATGATCGACGGCCAGACCATTACTCGTCAGACCGACGAGCTGACCGGCCTGTCTTCTCTGGTGGTTCTGGATTCTGCAGAGCGTACTGCCGGTGGTAAAGACCTGCGTCCGGCGCTGAAAATTGTTGATGCCCAGGGCAACGACGTTCTGATCCCAGGCACCGATATGCCTGCTCAGTACTTCCTGCCGGGCAAAGCGATTGTTCAGCTGGACGATGGCGTTCAGATCAGTTCTGGTGACACCCTGGCCCGTGTTCCGCAGGAATCCGGCGGTACCAAGGACATCACCGGTGGTCTGCCGCGCGTTGCCGACCTGTTCGAAGCACGTCGTCCGAAAGAGCCGGCAATCCTGGCTGAAATCAGCGGTATCATTTCCTTCGGTAAAGAAACCAAAGGTAAACGTCGTCTGGTTATCACCCCGGTAGACGGTAGCGATCCGTACGAAGAGATGATTCCGAAATGGCGTCAGCTCAACGTGTTCGAAGGTGAACGTGTAGAACGTGGTGACGTGGTTTCCGACGGTCCGGAAGCACCGCACGACATCCTGCGTCTGCGTGGCGTACATGCTGTAACTCGTTACATCGTTAACGAAGTGCAGGACGTATACCGTCTGCAAGGCGTTAAGATTAACGATAAGCACATCGAAGTTATCGTTCGTCAGATGCTGCGTAAAGCCACCATCGAAAGCGCGGGTAGCTCCGACTTCCTGGAAGGCGAGCAGGTTGAATACTCCCGCGTCAAGATCGCCAACCGCGAACTGGAAGCGAACGGCAAAGTGGGTGCAACCTTCTCCCGCGATCTGCTGGGTATTACCAAAGCGTCTCTGGCAACCGAGTCGTTCATCTCTGCGGCCTCGTTCCAGGAGACCACGCGTGTCCTGACCGAAGCAGCTGTTGCGGGCAAACGCGACGAACTGCGCGGCCTGAAAGAGAACGTTATCGTGGGTCGTCTGATCCCGGCCGGTACCGGTTATGCGTACCACCAGGATCGCATCCGTCGCCGCGCGGCGGGTGAAGTTTCTGTCGCGCCGCAGGTTAGCGCTGAAGAAGCGACCGCGAGCCTGGCAGAGCTGCTGAACGCAGGTCTGGGCGGTTCCGACAACGACTAATCGTTCACGCTAGTGCGATAAGTTGAAAAGGCCACTCTTCGGAGTGGCCTTTTTTATTGCCGCTCCGTAATTGCCGGATGGCGGCTTCGCCTTATCCGGCCTACAAATGCTACAAATGCAAAAGGCACCCTGGTGGGTGCCTTTTTTTATTCCGTCATCGTGCGTTTAGCTCACCAGAGGAATACGGCGGTACAGTTCAATCATGTCGGTGGCCAGATCCTGGATAACCATCGCATTCATCAGGTGATCCTGAGAATGAACGGTAATCAGGTTAACCGGCAGCTTGCCCGTGCCTTCATCGATGCCGATCAGCTGCGTCTGGATACCGTGTGCCAGCTTCACGAACTCGCGGGACTCTTCCATCGCTTTTTCTGCGCCTTCGAAGTCACCCTTACGCGCGAGCTGCAGCGCGGTTAATGCGGAGCTACGTGCGGCACCGGCGTTCACCAGCAGTTCCATGATGATTGATTCTAAATCTTCCACGTCTTCCTCACTCCATTAACTTAAGGGCTTTCTCAAGCACGACATCGCCTTTCATCATGCCGTAATCCATCATATCGATGACCGCGACTTTCTTGCCCAGCGGGTCGGCCAGCGCCTGTAGCTTAGCCTGCTCATACTTGACCTGTGGGCCGAGCAGAACGATGTCTGCCTCGTTGATATTCGCTTTGAATTCGGCCACCGGTACGGCTTTAATTGAGACTTCAACCCCTTTTTTCTGAGCTGCGTCCTTCATGCGTTGAACCAGCATGCTGGTGGACATACCTGCAGCGCAGCATAAAACGATATTCTTCATAATGCTCCCTCATGACCCGTGATTAACCATGTTTATCGCGAGCTGAAACGATCAACAACCGCTTTGCAGCGATTGTGTGTAAGGCATCACAAAGATTGTCGCAAAAGTCTGAAACCGGTTACATTTTTTAGCGTGGCGCAAAGACAAAAAAACCCGTAGCGCGGGTCTTTCGTTATCGAGGGGGAAAGTCAGGAGGTTGAGGTACGTTCGATGCGATTTTTCCCCTGGCGTTTGGCGCGATAAAGCGCTTCGTCAACGCTCGAGACCAGGTGATCCAACGTCTCCATATGCCATTCGCCCAGCCCGGCGCTGAAGGTGACATGCAGGCCTTCTTCACGCCATGACCGGTTAGCCACGTTCAACCGCCATAGCTCCAGCAGGGCGGCGGCTTCGGCAACGTGTTCGGCGGTGAAAATAACCGCAAACTCTTCGCCACCGTAGCGATACAACGATAGACCATGCGCCTGCAGGATAGCGATCCCTTCACGGGCAACGCTGCGCAGGACAATATCCCCGCTCAGATGACCCCAGGTATCGTTAATGGATTTGAAGTTATCGATATCGACCAGCGCGAGTGCGAACGACTGTCGCTCGTTCATCAGCTTAGCGATGTCGGTATCGAAGGCCCAGCGGTTCTTACAGCCGGTCAGCGAGTCGACGGTCGCCTGGCGCACGTAGGCCCGCTCGCGCGCTTTATTCGTCTCAATCGCTTTATGCAGCATCACCTCCAGGCCCGGCGCTCGTTGGGTATCACCTGTCTTGATGGCGTTAATGATATTCATCAGGATGCCGCGTGAGGCGTGCCGCAGGTACAGGCCGAAGGTAATGATAATCAGACCTGCCAGCGCGAAGCCCCACGAGATGATGATACTTTCATGCTGCGCCAGCATGCTGAGGGTATGGCCGGAAACTTTATAGATCACAAACCAGTCAGGGTTGGTGAAGGAATAGTAGTAATACCAGGTACGGCTGGGTTTATCGAACACTTCTCCTTCGCCAGCGGTCATGCCGTTAAGCAGTTGTTCAGACACGACCGTCTGGAACAGCTTGCCGCTGTCCGGATGCAGCAGCGCCTGTCCCTGGCGGTTGACGATGAAGAACTCGCCTTGCACCGGCGAGCGCATCTGCCGCAGCGTATGGCTCATGGCGGTGAGATCAAAGTGGAACGCCAGCGTGCCTTTTAGTTTGCCGTCGGTCGAAATAACCGGTTTTGCCAGCGTCACGGTCTGTTGCTGCGTGAAGAAATCGGTGTAGGGCTGGGTATAGCGGCTGAAGATCCCGACATCGCCCTGATGCACGAACCACGGGCGGGTTGAGGCATCAAAAACCGGCGCATTCGGGCGCTCAATCGCCTGCGGTGCGCGCAGGTAATGGCCTTGCGTATCGGCGATCGACAGCGAAGAGACGGTGGGCATCATGGACAGCAGCTGCATCATGGATTGCAGCCCTTGCTCGGGGTCGATATTGACGAGTCTGTTCAGCTCATCATTACGGGCTAAAAAGGTTGTCGCACGCCCCAGAATATAATCGTTTTCATGCAGAATGGATTCCGTGTAATTGACCGCAAGGTTATGGGTGAAATTGCGGTTAATACTGTGATAATCACGAATAATATCATTGCGTTGAATGATAGTGACCAGCGTGGCAATAATCACAAAGCACAGGATAATGCCGGCAAAACTGATAAAAATAGGCGCTGTAAACGACAGCCGCCTGCTGTGAGAACTCATCATGGTTTCCATTCCCGGAGTGAATTGCAGAAAACCAGAGAGAGCAGGTACCGCAATCGTATACACATATTTATGACTCAATAATTATACTTTATCGATGTAAACATGAGTATTTAATCTATATGTATAGATTAAATTGCTAGTAAATACCGTTTTTTATGAAATATTCGTTTGTTAGGATTGGGTGAAGGGCGGCGCTTGAAGCACGTCGCCCTGAATCAGTGTAGCTCACTTTTAGCGCGGTGCGCTTCGTCCGAGCCAACTGTCCCAGTCTTTCCATACCGGCTGTAGCCCGCGCGCGGTTAACGCGTTGGCGACTTCGGCAGGGGTTCTGGCATCGTGCGGCGAGAACTGTTCCAGTTCCGGGCGATCGTCGGCGTAGCCGCCGGGCTGGGTTTTGGAAAAGGCGCTGACGTTATTGATGGCTAGCGGGATCACGCGGTCACGGAACCAGGGAGACTCGCGGGTGGACAGCGATAGTTCGGTATCCGGTGAGAACAGACGAAAGGCGCAAATCGTCTGTACCAGCTGCCGTTCATCCATCAGCGATGCCGGCTCGATGCCGCCCGCGCAGGGCCGCAGACGCGGGAAGGAGATTGAATAGCGGCTTTTCCAGTAGCGCTGCTGAAGCCACATCAGGTGCTCGGCGACCATAAAACAGTCGACCCGCCAGCTGTCAGACAGGCCTATCAGCGCACCGAGGCCAATTTTATCCATGCCTGCCTGGCCCAAACGGTCCGGCGTATCGAGACGCCAGAAAAAGTCCTGCTTTTTGCCTTTCAGGTGATGCTGAGCGTACATTCCTTCGTGATAGGTCTCCTGATAAACCATCACGCCATCCAGCCCCAGCGCCTTCAGCTCGGCGTATTCCTCGGTCGCCAGCGGCTGAACTTCCATGTGCAGTGACGCAAACTGTCGGCGAATAGCCGGAAGGTGGCGGCGAAAATAGTCCATCCCGACTTTTGCCTGATGTTCACCGGTGACCAGCAGCAGATGCTCAAAACCCAGCTCACGGATGGCCGTGCACTCCCGAGCAATTTCTGCGTTATCCAGCGTTTTACGCTTGATACGGTTGCTCATTGAGAAACCGCAGTAGGTGCAGTCGTTGGCGCAGAGATTTGAGAGATACAGCGGAACGTAAAAGCTCACGGTGTTGCCAAAGCGCTGACGGGTGAGCTTCTGCGCCCGCTGTGCCAGCGGCTCCAGATAGTCGGCGGCGGCAGGCGAGAGCAGCGCCATCAAATCATCGCGGCTAAGCTGCGAAGCGTTGAGGGCGCGTTCCACGTCAGCGGCGGTTTTCCCGTTGATACGCAGGCGGATGTCGTCCCACTCCAGCTGTCGCCAGCGGTCGGTGAAGGTATTCATGCCAGTGCCTCCAGAAATCCCGTCAACGGGCTGGTGGCCTGCGCGAGCGAGCTTTTGCTGCCGGGGACGGCCTGGCGCGCCAGAAGGCCCGCTTCAACCGCCAGACGGAAAGCGGTGGCCATCATCACCGGATCGTCCGCCACGGCAATCGCCGTGTTGACCAGCACCGCGTCGGCGCCCATTTCCAGCGCCTGCGTGGCGTGGCTGGGGACGCCGATGCCTGCATCAACGACCACCGGCACGGTCGCCTGTTGGATAATAATCTCCAGCATCGCTTTGGTTTCCAGCCCCTGGTTGGAGCCGATAGGCGCGCCGAGCGGCATCACCGCCGCGCAGCCCACGTCTTCCAGCCGCTTGCACAGTACCGGATCCGCGCCGCAGTAGGGCAGCACCACAAAGCCCTGTTTCACCAGCGCTTCGGCAGCTTTTAGCGTTTCAATCGGATCCGGCAATAGCCAGCGGGCATCCGGGTGGATTTCTAATTTCAGCCAGTTTGTGCCCAGCGCTTCACGCGCCAGTTGGGCGGCGAAAATCGCCTCTTCAGCGGTTTTCGCTCCGGAGGTGTTAGGCAGCAGCGTCACGCCCGCGTCGATAAGCGGGGCCAGAATGGCATCGTTATGCTGGCGCAAATCCACGCGCTTCATCGCCAGCGTCACCAGCTGGCTGCCGGAGGCGCGAATCGCCTCGACCATCAGCTGCGATGAGGCAAATTTTCCGGTACCGGTGAACAGATGTGAATCAAACGTTTTGTCGGCAATACGTAACATATCAACCCCCTGCAATAACCTGAAAAAGCAGGATCTGGTCGCCTTCCTGCACGATGTGCTGCTGCCACTGCTCGCGCGGCAGGATCTGCTGATTGAGCGCCAGCGCCGCGCCCGGTTTGAGCTGATTAAGCTCGGTGAGCAGCCCGCTGACGGTTTGTCCCTCGGCGCACTGCATCGGCTCATCATTGAACTGAATCTGCATGTTGCCCTCCGCATACCGGGCAGCCATTGGCCCGACGCAGCGCAAGGCTGCGCCACTGGCTGGTTTTACCGTCAAACAGGCGTAACTCGCCGCTGGGCGTCGCAATGCCGCTAAGCAGTTTGATGGCTTCCAGCGCCTGCAAGGTGCCCATCACGCCGACAACCGGGCCGACGATACCGGCGGTACGGCAGTTGCGCTCAGGTTCGACATCATCCGGCCACAGGCAGCGGTAACAACCTTGTTCCCACGGTGGCGTGAGCACCATCAACTGGCCGCCGAAACCGACGGCGCTGGCGGTCACCAAAGGCGTATTCAGCGACACGCAGGCGGCGTTAATTTCCTGACGCGTGGCCATGTTGTCGGTACAGTCGAGCACCACGTCGGCCCGCTCGACAGCGTGCCGCAGCGCATCGCCCGTCAGCCGCTGCTCAAGGACGACCAGCTCGCTGTCCGGGTTAAGACGCGCCAGATGGCGTTCCGCCGCCAGCGCTTTCGGGCGAGCAATGTCGTCGGTGGTGAACAATATTTGCCGTTGCAGATTGCTCAGATGAACGTCGTCATCGTCCGCCAGCGTCAGCGTGCCGACGCCCGCTCCCGCCAGATACAGCGCGGCAGGCGAGCCTAATCCGCCCAGACCGACAATCAGTACATGGCTGTCGAGCAGCTTTTGTTGGCCCTCAATAGCGATATCGCCGAGCAGGATCTGCCGGCTGTAACGCATAAAGTCGCGGTCATTCATCGCCGACTCCCGCTATGTCGAGCAGCTGCGCTGTGGCTGCCTGCCAGTCAGCCGCCTGGGTAATGGCGCTGACCACGGCAATGCTGCCGACGCCGGTTGCCAGCACTGCGGGCGCACGTTCCAGGCTGATGCCGCCAATGGCGACGGTCGGGTAATCTGCCAGTCGGTTAATATGGCTTGCCAGCTGCGTCAGCCCCTGCGGGGCGGAAGGCATCTGCTTGGTTTGCGTGGGGAAGACGTGGCCGAGTGCGATATAAGAAGGCTTAGCCGCCAGCGCGACGTCGATCTCCATATCATCGTGAGTGGAGACACCCAGGCGCAGCCCCGCCGCCTGAATCGCCGTCAGATCGGTGGTTTCAAGATCTTCCTGGCCCAGATGCACGCCGTAAGCGTTGTGCTTAATCGCCAGCCGCCAGTAGTCGTTGATAAACAGACGGGCGTCATAGCGACGCCCCAGTTCAATGGCGGCCATGACGTCGGCTTCGACCTCTTCATCACGCTTATCTTTAATGCGCAGTTGGATCGTGCGCACGCCCGCCTGCAGCAGGCGTTCAATCCACGCCACGCTCTCCACCACCGGGTAAAGCCCGAGGCGGAACGGCACGGTCGGGAAATCAGGCTGGTACATTATGCCTCCTCTTTTTTGAGGTAGATTTCACCGCCTTTGGCGCGGAAGTTCTCCGACATATCTGCCATTCCCACTTCAATAGTCTGCGCGGCGGCGTAGTCGCGTACTTCCTGGCTGATTTTCATTGAGCAGAACTTCGGCCCGCACATCGAGCAGAAATGGGCGACTTTGCCGGACTCCTGCGGCAGGGTTTCATCGTGATAAGCGCGGGCAGTGAACGGGTCGAGCGCGAGGTTAAACTGGTCTTCCCAGCGGAATTCGAAGCGCGCTTTCGACATCGCGTTGTCGCGGATCTGCGCACCCGGGTGCCCCTTCGCCAGGTCGGCGGCGTGGGCGGCAATCTTGTAGGTAATCAGCCCTTGCTTCACGTCTTCTTTGTTCGGCAGGCCGAGGTGCTCTTTTGGCGTCACGTAGCACAGCATCGCGCAGCCAAACCAGCCGATCATCGCCGCGCCAATGCCGGAGGTGAAGTGGTCATAGCCCGGCGCGATATCTGTCGTCAACGGCCCTAAGGTGTAGAACGGCGCTTCGTGGCAGCTCTCCAGCTCTTCGGTCATGTTGCGCTGGATCATATGCATCGGCACATGCCCTGGGCCTTCAATCATCACCTGCACGTCGTATTCCCAGGCGATTTTGGTCAGCTCGCCCAGCGTATGCAGTTCGGAGAACTGCGCTTCGTCGTTGGCATCCTGAATCGAACCCGGGCGCAGGCCGTCACCGAGAGAGAGCGAGACGTCGTAGGCGGCGCAGATTTCACAAATTTCGCGGAAATGTTCAAACAGGAAGTTTTCTTTGTGATGCGAGAGGCACCATTTCGCCATAATTGAACCGCCGCGCGAGACAATTCCGGTCAGGCGTTTAGCGGTCATCGGCACGTAGCGCAGCAGTACGCCCGCATGGATAGTGAAGTAGTCCACGCCCTGTTCGGCCTGTTCCAGCAACGTATCGCGGAACGCTTCCCAGGTGAGATCTTCGGCGATCCCATTGACCTTCTCCAGCGCCTGGTAGATCGGTACGGTGCCGATCGGCACCGGGCTGTTACGCAGGATCCACTCGCGGGTTTCGTGAATATAGCGACCGGTGGAGAGGTCCATCACCGTATCTGCGCCCCAGCGGGTCGACCACACCAGTTTTTCGACCTCTTCTTCGATAGAGGAAGTGACCGCCGAGTTACCGATGTTGGCATTCACCTTCACCAGGAAGTTGCGGCCGATGATCATCGGCTCGGATTCCGGGTGGTTGATGTTGGCGGGAATAATCGCCCGGCCCGCAGCGACTTCATCACGCACGAATTCCGGGGTGATATTTTCCGGCAGACGCGCGCCAAAGTTCATCCCCGGATGCTGGTGGCGCAGCACTTCACTACGAATACGCTCGCGGCCCATATTTTCACGGATGGCGATAAACTCCATCTCCGGCGTGACGATCCCCTGACGGGCGTAGTGCAGCTGGGTCGCGCGCTTACCGGCTTTGGCGCGCTTTGGCGTCAGCAGGCCGCTGAAACGCAGCTCGTCCAGGCCATCGTCGGCCAGGCGCTCTTTGGTGTAAGCGGAGCTGCGGTCGTCTAATTCTTCGCTGTCGTTACGCGCCGCAATCCACGGCTGGCGCAGTTTCGCCAGACCCTGCTGGACGTTAATTGCCACGTCAGGATCGCCATACGGCCCGGAGGTGTCGTACACCGGCACGGCTTCGTTGTCTTCAAATTGCGGGTTGTCTTTGCTGCCGCCAATCAGCGTCGGGCTCAGCTGGATTTCGCGCATCGGAATGCGGATATCCGGCTGCGAACCGGTAATATAAATGCGTTTTGAGTTAGGGAAGGCGGTCCCTTCCAGGGTATCGATAAAGTGTTGGGCTTGCGCGCGCTGTTCGCGGCGTGATGGTTTAGTAGTGGCAGACATAGCTCATTCCAAAAAAGTAAGGACGTGGCTTGTCAGACGACGGATGAAGCAAGAGAGGCGATCGCCCAGGGGCGATACGGTTGTAGATTGACTCTTGTTCCCTTCGCAGGTCTTAACCTGATCAGGTTCCGCGGATCCCGAATTAACGGTCTCAGCCCGTGCTTGCGCACTGGGCACTCCGACAAGAAGTAACCTCAGATGAGAGGTAATGAATGTAAACTACTCGTTAATGCAGTAAATCTCAAGCCGGGCGTTTCATTTCGCCCCCGTCGAGCGCATTAAACGTCAGCATGATGAGCTGATCTTCCAGTAAAAAACGTGCCTCCAGCGCTTCGCCAATATCAGACAGCGCCTGCTGGAAGGCATAAACGTTATCCTGGTCGATGGCGTTTTCCAGCGTGGAATCGTAGTAGTCCATAATTTGCTGGGTGTTAGCATCCAGCAGCGGCCAGATTTTTCCGGCGTTTAAAAGCGGACTCTCGCCTTCCATTTTATGGATAATGCGTTCATAAATACTGAAATGACCGGCAGAAAGGTAATCGACCAGACGCTGACAAAAGTCATCCAGCGCTTTCTCGTTAAGACGCATGAACGATTCTTTGCCAGGCTTAAGGCCAACCAGATTGTAGTAAGCCACGAGCAGGTGCTTACGAATATTCAGCCAGCGGTCGACCAGTCTATGGTGTCCTTTTACACGCTCTGTCAGGCTCTCTAACTGGTTTAACATAGGTTGACTCCCGCATCGGTAAGTGAAAATCTGCTCACGTCAATATGTAAATATTATGTTAATAACATGCCTGTGAAGCAAAGGTAGCGCAAGAGATATGGATCGTATAATTGAAAAATCGGATCGCGGCTGGTGGATCGTTAGTCACGAACAAAAATTATGGCTGCCGGCAGGCGAATTACCATATGGCGAAGCGGTAAATTTCGATCTTGTGGGTCAGCGCGCACTGCGGATTGGTGAATGGCAAGGGGAGCCGGTCTGGCTGGTTCAGCAGGCGCGCCGTCATGATATGGGGTCGGTTCGCCAGGTGCTCGATCAGGACGTTGGGCTGTTCCAGCTGGCCGGGCGCGGCGTGCAGCTGGCGGAGTTTTACCGCTCGCATAAATTCTGCGGCTATTGCGGTCACACAATGCACCCAAGTAAAACGGAATGGGCGATGCTGTGCAGCCACTGCCGTGAACGCTACTACCCGCAAATCGCCCCCTGCATTATTGTTGCTATTCGTCGTGATGATTCCATTCTGCTGGCCCAGCACGTTCGCCATCGCAACGGCGTGCATACCGTGCTGGCCGGTTTTGTTGAAGTGGGCGAAACCTTAGAGCAGGCGGTGGCGCGTGAAGTGATGGAAGAGAGCGGCATCACGGTGAAAAACCTGCGCTACATTACCTCGCAGCCGTGGCCGTTCCCGCAGTCGCTGATGACGGCGTTTATGGCGGAATACGACAGCGGCGACATCGTCATCGACCCGAAAGAGCTGCTCAATGCCAACTGGTATCGCTATGACGACCTTCCGCTTTTACCGCCGCCGGGCACCGTGGCGCGTCGGCTGATTGAAGATACGGTGGCAATGTGTCGGGCCGACTACGACTGACATGTTACAATGGGCGCATCAACGCTAAAGGAATGTAAAAATGACCGAACTGAAGAACGATCGTTATCTGCGTGCGCTGCTGCGCCAGCCCGTTGATGTGACCCCGGTATGGATGATGCGCCAGGCGGGCCGCTATTTACCGGAGTACAAAGCTACGCGCGCGCAGGCAGGGGACTTTATGTCGCTGTGTAAAAACGCAGAG
The DNA here is from genome assembly GCF_014168815.1 of Klebsiella sp. WP3-W18-ESBL-02. Taxonomy (NCBI): domain Bacteria; kingdom Pseudomonadati; phylum Pseudomonadota; class Gammaproteobacteria; order Enterobacterales; family Enterobacteriaceae; genus Klebsiella; species Klebsiella sp. WP3-W18-ESBL-02. The sequence goes on along the minus strand of NZ_AP021972.1, from coordinate 4,824,878 downwards.
CTGGCCTGCGAGGTGACGCTGCAGCCGCTGCGCCGCTTCCCGCTGGATGCGGCGATCCTCTTCTCGGATATTCTGACCATTCCCGATGCAATGGGGCTGGGGCTGTACTTCGAAGCCGGGGAAGGTCCGCGCTTTACCTCGCCCATCACCCGCAAAGCCGATGTGGAAAAGCTGCCGATTCCGGATCCGGAGGGGGAGCTGGGCTACGTCATGAACGCGGTGCGCACCATCCGCCGTGAGCTGAAGGGTGAAGTCCCGCTGATCGGCTTTTCCGGCAGCCCGTGGACGCTGGCGACCTACATGGTGGAAGGCGGTAGCAGCAAAGCCTTCACCGTGATTAAAAAGATGATGTATGCCGATCCGCAGGCGCTGCATCTGCTGCTGGATAAGCTGGCGCAGAGCGTCACGCTGTACCTGAACGCGCAGATCAAAGCCGGCGCGCAGTCGGTGATGATCTTTGACACCTGGGGCGGGGTGTTGACCGGGCGCGACTATCAGCAGTTCTCGCTGTACTACATGCACAAAATCGTTGATGGCCTGCTGCGTGAAAATGACGGTCGCCGCGTACCGGTGACGTTGTTCACCAAGGGCGGCGGTCAGTGGCTGGAAGCGATGGCGGAAACCGGCTGCGATGCGCTGGGCCTCGACTGGACGACCGATATCGCCGATGCGCGCCGTCGCGTGGGCCATAAAGTGGCGCTACAGGGCAATATGGACCCATCCATGCTCTATGCGCCAGCGGCGCGCATTGAAGAAGAAGTGGCGACGATTCTGGCCGGTTTTGGTCAGGGCGAAGGCCACGTCTTCAATCTGGGCCACGGCATTCATCAGGACGTGCCGCCGGAACACGCGGGCGTCTTTGTTGAAGCGGTGCACCGTCTGTCGGCGCCGTATCACCGCTAATGGATCTCGCGTCGCTGCGCGCGCAGCAGCTTGAACTGGCCTCTTCAGCGATCCGCGAGGATCGCCTGCAAAACGATCCGCCGGATCTGATCGGCGGGGCGGACGTGGGCTTTGAGCAGGGCGGCGAAGTGACGCGGGCCGCGATGGTTTTACTGAAATACCCTTCGCTGGAGCTGGTTGAATACCAGGTGGCGCGCATCGCCACGACCATGCCTTACATTCCAGGCTTTCTCTCCTTTCGTGAAACTCCCGCGTTGATGGCCGCCTGGCAGCAGCTCTCGCACAAGCCCGATCTGCTGTTCGTTGACGGTCACGGCATCTCTCACCCGCGCCGTCTGGGCGTCGCCAGCCATTTTGGCCTGCTGGTGGATGTGCCGACGATTGGCGTGGCGAAGAAACGCTTGTGCGGCCAGTTTGAGCCGCTCGCTGCCGAACCCGGAGCGTTAGCGCCGTTGCTGGATAAAGGCGAACAGCTGGCATGGGTCTGGCGCAGCAAAGCGCGCTGTAACCCGTTGTTTATCTCCACGGGCCACCGCGTGAGTCTGGATAGCGCGCTGGCGTGGGTACAACGCTGCATGAACGGCTATCGCCTGCCGGAACCTACGCGCTGGGCAGATGCGGTGGCATCTGAACGCCCGGCTTTTACACGGCTTGCAGCAAAAATGCCCCATATCGGGTAAACTGCGTCTAATTTCCGTATTTGAGAGCTCATCATGTTACAAAACCCGATTCATCTGCGTCTGGAGAAGCTGGAAAGCTGGCAGCACGTCACCTTTATGGCTTGCCTGTGCGAACGCATGTACCCGAACTACGCCATGTTCTGCAAAGAGTCGGAATTTGGTGAGCCACAGCTGTACCGCCGCATTCTCGATCTCATCTGGGAAACCCTGACGGTCAAAGACGCGAAGGTAAACTTCGACAGCCAGCTTGAAAAGCTGGAAGAGGCGATTCCGGCGGCAGACGACTACGACATGTACGGCGTCTATCCGGCGATCGATGCCTGTGTTGCATTGAGCGAATTAATACATTCGCGTCTGAGCGGTGAAACGCTCGAACATGCGATTGAAGTCAGTAAGAGTTCGATTACCACCGTCGCCATGCTGGAAATGACCCAGGCCGGTCGCGAAATGACCGATGAAGAGCTGCGTTTGAACCCCGCTGTAGAGCAGGAATGGGACATTCAGTGGGAGATTTTCCGCCTTTTGGCCGAATGTGAAGAACGCGATATTGAACTGATTAAAGGGCTGCGCGCAGACCTCCGAGAGGCCGCTGAAAGCAATATTGGTATAATTTTTCAGCAATGAGACAATAAAACGTGATTTACCGCCTGAATTGTCACGCCTGAAGGCTTCACATCTGCCCCCCGTCTGGTCTACATTTGGAGGGCGAAAAAAAGTGGCTATCGGTGCGTGTATGCAGGAGAGTGCTTTTCTGGCATTTTCGTCGCACTCGATGCTTAGCAAGCGATAAACACATTGTAAGGATAACTTATGAACAAGACTCAACTGATTGATGTAATTGCGGACAAGGCTGAACTGTCTAAAACCCAGGCTAAAGCTGCTCTGGAATCCACCCTGGCTGCTATTACTGAGTCTCTGAAAGAAGGCGATGCTGTACAACTGGTTGGTTTCGGTACCTTCAAAGTGAACCACCGCGCTGAGCGTACTGGCCGCAACCCGCAGACCGGTAAAGAAATCAAAATCGCTGCAGCTAACGTGCCGGCATTTGTTTCTGGCAAAGCACTGAAAGACGCTGTTAAGTAAGACTGCGTGGCAGTGAACAGTTTTAAAGAAGGGGCGGTTTCGCCCCTTTCGTTCATCTGGCGCCGTTTTGCGGGGCTTGCGGGTGTCTTATTGCTGACCGCCTGTAGCCACAACAGCGCGCTGCCTCCCTTTACCGCTAGCGGCTATGCGGATACCCAGGGCGCGGTGCGCATCTGGCGTAAAGATAGCGGCGGCGAAACGCACCTGCTTGCCGCATTTAGCCCGTGGCACAGTGGCAGCACCTCAACCAGCGAGTACCGTTGGCAGAACGACATGCTGCAGCTGATTGAACTGAACATCTACGGCAAACCTGCCGAACATATTCGCGCCCGCTTCGACCGTAACGGCGAACTGAGCTTTATGCAGCGTGAAGTCGACGGGCAGAAGCAGCAGCTCTCCAGCGACCAGGTGGCGCTCTATCGCTATCGCGCCGAACAGATCCGCCAGACCAGCGACGCGCTGCGGCTGGGGAAAGTGGTGCTGCGTCAGGGGCGTTGGCACGCCGATTTATCGGTAACGACCTGCGAAGGCGAGACGGTAAAACCCGACTTCGATGCCCGCGCGTTAGGGCATATTGCCAGCCGTCAGAGCCGCTCTTCCGCCGAGGTCAGCATCGCCTGGCTGGAAGCCCCGGAAGGCTCCCAGCTGCTGCTGGTGGCGAATGAAGACTACTGTACCTGGCAGCCGACAGAAAAAAGCTTCTGAGCCTTACCCGCGGTGCATGCCACCCCTATGCCCGCCGCCGCTGTACCCGCCGCCCCGGCAGCCATCGCCTGCGCCGCCGTGGCGGGGAATACCGGCCTGTGCCATCGCAACATCAAACTTCACCCGCTGCTGATCCAGCTTCTGGCTTAAGCCTTCCATCTCCTGCGCGACCGCTTCAATTTTCGCGCTATCGGGTTTCTCTGCCGTCAGCAGCGCGTTGTACTCATAGCGCTTTGAGGTCAACTGCTGGCGCAGCGCGCTGGTCTGGTTGTAGAAATCGTTGTGCAGCTTCTGGGCGGTCGCCTGCTGCGCATCGGTTAGTTGACTGTAGCCACCGCCGTTGCCGGCATTATTGTTCCAGTGATGGGGGCCCGCGAGCGCCGCGCCGCTGGTGAAGGTCAGTGCGGCAAAAGCGAAGAGTGCAAAAGCCAGATTCTTGTTCCGTTTCATGGTGAATTCTCCTGTAGTGTGGTCATCTTAGTCATTGCATCTTCTGTGCCAGCTTGTCATCGCCCGCACACTGCGGCGCGGGCCTCGATGGCTTGCGATCGGCGAGTAAAAATGACCCGCATTGTGTATCCAGGCGAGTCATTTTTACCCGTTTAACTCGCCCATTTGTGCGCGCGGGCCGGGCTGCGGGCGCGGAAAGATGGCATGATTTCTGCTGAGGGATAGCAACGCAAAAACCAAGGAAGCCCCATGAACCCAATACGATTATCCAGGGATACGATTGCTACGGGCCTGAGCTGGCTGCTGACCGGCGTGATTGTGCTGGTGGTATGTCTGTTCTCCGCGCTGATCGTGCGTGACTATGGCCGCGAGAACGCCGCCGCCCAGCAAACGCTGCTGGAAAAAGGCAGCGTGCTGATTCGTGCGCTGGAGTCCGGCACCCGCGTTGGCATGGGAATGCGTATGCATCACGCCCAACTGCAGGCCATGCTGGAGGAGATGGCCTGGCAGCCTGGGGTGCTGTGGTTTGCCGTTGTCGACGAGCAGGGGAAGGTGATGGCCCATAGCGATCCCGAGCAGGTGGGGAAAATTCGCTATACCCCGGATGAGATGCGCGCGCTGCAGGCGGGTGAGCAGACACGCTGGCGACGCATTGCGGCGCCGGAGCCCGCGCTGGAAATTTATCGCCAGTTTCGCCCGCTCGATCCGGCCCGTGGCCATCATATGCGCATGATGACGCGCCGGGAGTCGGCCGAAGTGCCGCAGATTATTTTTATCGCTTTTGATGCCCGCGAGCTCGACGCCGAGCGCGCGCGCGGGCTGCGTAATATGGTCGTGATGCTGTGCGCCGCCGCGCTGGTGATGCTGGCGACGCTTCTTGCCCGCTTCTGGTTTCGTCGTTATCAGCGTTCGCAGCGGCTGCTACAGGACGCCACCCACCGTCGAGAAAAGCTGGTGGCGCTGGGGCATCTGGCGGCCGGGGTCGCGCATGAAATTCGTAACCCGCTTTCATCCATTAAAGGGTTAGCGAAGTATTTTGCCGAGCGAACCCCGGCAGGCGGCGAGTCGCACGAGCTGGCGCAGGTGATGGCGAAAGAGGCCGATCGCCTGAATCGGGTGGTGAGCGAGCTGCTGGAGCTGGTGAAGCCTGCACATTTAAAATGGCAGTCAGTGGATTTAAATGAAGTGGTTGCCCATTCGCTTCAGCTGGTCAGCCAGGATGCGCTAAGCCGGGCGGTAACGCTGAATTTTAGCGCTCAACCTGGCTTGTGCCGTATTCAGGCCGACCCGGACAGGCTCAACCAGGTGCTGCTGAACCTTTATCTTAACGCCATTCAGTCCATTGGCCGCGATGGCTCGATTACGGTAGCGCTCAGCGAGGCGGGCGACGGGCGGGTGATGTTGAGCGTCACGGACAGCGGCAAAGGGATGACGGAAGAACAAAAACAGGCCATTTTCACGCCATACTTCACGACCAAAGCCGACGGTACCGGGCTCGGGCTGGCGGTGGTACAGAATATTGTTGAGCAACACGGCGGAACGATTCAGGTGACGAGCGCGCCAGGCAAGGGCGCAACGTTTACCCTCTACCTGCCGGCCAACGGGCAACAAAAGGATGAACAAGGATGACGGCAGAGAATGTGACGATTCTGGTGGTCGATGACGACACCAGTCACTGCACAATCTTACAGGCGCTGCTGCGGGGCTGGGGATGTGAAGTGTCGCTGGCCCATAACGGGCGACAGGCGTTGGAACAGGTACGCGAGCGGGTGTTCGATCTGGTGCTCTGCGACATCCGCATGGCGGAAATGGACGGCATTGAAACGCTGAAAGAGATTAAAGCCTACAACCCGTCGATTCCGGTGCTGATCATGACCGCCTACTCTAGCGTGGGGACAGCGGTTGAGGCGCTCAAGTCCGGTGCGCTGGATTACCTGGTGAAACCGCTCGATTTCGATAGCCTGCAGCAGACGCTGGTAGCGGCTTTAGCACACACACGCCAGCCGGAAAGCGCGGCGGTGGAATCTGCGCCGCAGTCTGGCATGGTGGGCGATAGCCCGGCCATGCGGGCGCTGTTACACAATATTGCGCTGGTGGCGCCGTCGGATGCGACGGTGCTCATTCACGGCGAATCGGGCACCGGTAAAGAGCTGGTGGCGCGCGCGCTGCATGCCCTCAGCCTGCGCGGCGATAAGCCGCTGGTGACGCTGAACTGCGCGGCGCTCAATGAGTCGCTGCTGGAATCGGAACTGTTTGGCCACGAGAAGGGCGCATTTACCGGCGCTGATAAACGCCGGGAAGGGCGTTTTGTCGAAGCCGACGGTGGCACGCTGTTTCTTGATGAGATTGGCGATATTTCGCCGCTGATGCAGGTGCGCCTGCTGCGGGTTATCCAGGAGCGTGAGGTGCAGCGCGTTGGCAGCAATCAGACCCTTTCCGTCGATGTACGGCTGATTGCCGCTACCCATCGAGACCTGGCTGAAGAGGTGAATGCCGGGCGCTTTCGCCAAGATCTCTACTACCGCCTGAACGTGGTCGCCATCGAGATGCCGCCGCTGCGCCAGCGCCGTGAGGATATTCCTCAGCTGGCACATCATTTTCTGCGGCGCTACGGCGAACGAAACCGTAAGTCGGTACAGGGCTTTACCCCGCAGGCGATGGATTTGTTGATTCACTATGACTGGCCGGGAAATATCCGCGAGCTGGAAAACGCGGTGGAGCGGGCGGTTGTGCTGCTGACGGGAGAGTATATTTCTGAGCGCGAGCTGCCGCTGGCGATTGTCGGGACGCCGGTTCCGGCATGCTCATCGGCTGATGACGTCATTCAGCCGCTGGTGGAAGTTGAAAAAGAGGTGATTCTGGCGGCGCTGGAAAAAACGGGCGGCAATAAAACCGAAGCCGCCCGTCAGTTAGGTATTACGCGCAAAACGCTGCTGGCTAAGCTCAGCCGTTAGTTTTGCTCACGTTCGATGGCGCGCCAGCCGATGTCGTTACGGCTGAAGCTGCCGTCCCAGCGGATGTCGGTCATCAGGGCGTAGGCGCGTTTCTGCGCTTCCGCCACGGTGTTGCCCAGCGCGGTGGCGCACAGCACGCGACCGCCGTTGGTCAGCACGCGATCGTCAGCAGACAGTTTGGTACCCGCGTGGAACACTTTACCGTCAGCGACGTCTTCCAGCGGCAGACCGTGGATCTCATCGCCGGTATTGTAATTACCCGGATAACCTCCGGCGGCAATGACCACGCCCAGCGAGGCGCGTTCGTCCCACTCGGAGGTTTTCTCATCCAGCTTGCCGTCACAGGCGGCGAGGCACAGCTCCACCAGATCGGACTTCATGCGCAGCATGATCGGCTGGGTTTCCGGATCGCCGAAGCGGCAGTTAAACTCGATAACCTTCGGGTTGCCCTGATTGTCGATCATCAGGCCCGCGTACAGGAAACCGGTATAGGTGTTACCTTCCGCCGCCATGCCTTTCACCGTTGGCCAGATGATGCGTTCCATGGTGCGCTGGTGGACTTCGTCAGTCACTACCGGAGCAGGGGAGTAGGCACCCATCCCACCGGTGTTCGGGCCGGTATCGCCATTGCCCACGCGCTTGTGGTCCTGGCTGGTGGCCATCGGCAGCACGTGCTCACCGTCGACCATGACAATAAAGCTCGCTTCTTCACCGTCGAGGAACTCTTCAATCACGATGCGGTGGCCCGCGTCGCCAAACGCGTTGCCGGCCAGCATGTCATGAACCGCGGCTTCGGCTTCCTCCAGCGTCATCGCCACGATAACGCCTTTCCCGGCAGCCAGACCATCGGCTTTGATAACGATCGGCGCGCCTTTCTCGCGCAGGTAAGCCAGCGCAGGTTCGATTTCGGTGAAGTTCTGGTACTCCGCCGTTGGGATCTGGTGGCGCGCGAGGAAATCTTTGGTGAAGGCTTTGGAGCCTTCCAGCTGCGCGGCACCTTCGGTTGGGCCGAAGATTTTCAGACCGGCGGCGCGGAAGGCATCAACCACGCCAATCACCAGCGGCGCTTCCGGGCCAACGATGGTCAGATCGATCTTCTCGTTCTGGGCAAAGTCCAGCAGCGCCGGGATATCGGTTACTCCGATGGCCACGTTTTGCAGCGTGGGTTCCAGCGCGGTGCCCGCATTGCCCGGGGCGACAAATACCGTTTTGACTTTTGGCGACTGCGCCGCTTTCCACGCCAGGGCGTGCTCGCGCCCGCCGTTGCCAATCACTAATACTTTCATCGTCTGCTCCGTGGATTAATGGCGGAAGTGGCGCATGTCGGTAAATACCATCGCAATGCCGTGTTCATTGGCGGCGGCAATCACTTCGTCATCGCGAATAGAACCACCCGGCTGGATAACGCAGGTCACACCGGCGGCAGCAGCGGCATCAATCCCGTCGCGGAACGGGAAGAAAGCGTCGGAAGCCATAGAAGAACCTTTCACTTCCAGGCCTTCGTCGGCCGCTTTGATCCCGGCGATTTTCGCGGAGTAAACGCGGCTCATCTGGCCTGCGCCAATACCGATGGTCATATTGCCTTTGGCATAAACGATGGCGTTGGATTTCACGAACTTCGCCACTTTCCAGCAGAACAGCGCATCGCGCAGCTCCTGCTCGGTCGGCTGGCGTTTGGTCACTACGCGCAGTTCAGCTTCGCTCACCATACCCAGGTCACGGTCCTGAACCAGCAGGCCGCCGTTCACGCGCTTGAAGTCCAGGCCCGGAACGCGCTGCGCCCATTGGCCGCAGACCAGCACGCGAACGTTCTGCTTGGCAGCGGTAATGTTCAGTGCTTCTTCGGTGGCGGATGGCGCGATGATCACTTCCACGAACTGGCGGGAGATAATCGCCTGCGCGGTTTCAGCATCCAGCTCGCGGTTAAAGGCGATGATGCCGCCGAACGCGGAGGTCGGGTCGGTTTTGTAGGCACGGTCGTAAGCGTCGAGAATAGAGGTACTTACTGCTACGCCACACGGGTTAGCGTGCTTAACGATCACACAGGCTGGCTCGTTGAATTCCTTCACGCACTCCAGCGCCGCATCGGTATCAGCGATGTTGTTGTAGGAAAGTGCTTTGCCCTGTACCTGCTGCGCGGTGGCAACGGAGGCTTCTTTAACATTCTCTTCTATATAGAAGGCAGCCTGCTGGTGGCTGTTCTCGCCGTAGCGCATATCCTGCTTCTTAATGAAGTTCAGGTTCAGCGTACGTGGGAAGCGACCGGCGGCCTCTTTGCTTTCGCCGTGGTAAGCCGGAACCATGCTGCCGAAGTAGTTGGCAATCATGCTGTCGTAAGCGGCGGTGTGTTCGAAGGCTTTAATCGCGAGATCGAAACGGGTGTCGAGGGTCAGAGAACCGTCGTTGGCATCCATCTCTTTAATAATGGCGTCGTAGTCGCTGCTCTTCACAACGATAGCCACATCTTTATGATTCTTCGCGGCGGAGCGCACCATGGTCGGGCCGCCGATATCGATGTTCTCTACTGCATCTTCCAGCGAGCAGCCTTCGCGTGCGACGGTCTCGGCGAACGGATACAGGTTAACGACAACCATATCGATAGGAGCAATGTGGTGTTGTTCCATAATGGCATCATCCTGGCCGCGACGACCGAGGATGCCACCGTGGACCTTCGGATGCAGGGTCTTCACGCGTCCATCCATCATTTCCGGGAAACCGGTGTAATCGGAAACTTCGGTTACCGGCAGACCTTTCTCTGCTAACAGGCGCGCAGTGCCACCTGTAGACAGCAGCTCCACACCACGTGCGGAAAGTGCCTGGGCGAATTCGATGATACCGGCCTTGTCAGAAACACTGAGCAGAGCGCGGCGGACTGGACGACGTTGTTGCATGGTAAATCCCCTGGATTTGACTATTACAGAGAGCGTTAGGTGAATTCTTGGCTAAAAACTCAGCTAACGCCCCTTACGGGGCATCCTTGTTTTGCGGGGGCATTGTAACGAAAACGTTTGCGCAACGCTCGCGAATTTTTCTCTTTACCTCAATTCCATTATTTCATCTCTATAGATGAGGAATAAAACCAGGTGACTCTCGAAAGAGATCCTTATTTTTGTGGATAACTCTGTGTGTAAATGGGTATAAGGCGGGGTTCTGCTGTGGAATGCAGCAGTCAGTCATTTTTCTGCAATTTAAGGGTTGCGGCCTCAGGGAAACTCCCTATAATGCGCCTCCATCGACACGGCGGATGTGAATCACTTCACAGCAACTAGCCGGTTAGGTTGAAGAGAAAAAATCCTGAAAATCAGGGTTGACTCTGAAAGAGGAAGGCGTAATATACGCCACCTCGCAACAGTGAGCGAAAGCCGTGTTGCACTGCTCTTTAACAATTTATCAGACAATCTGTGTGGGCACTCGAAGATACGGATTCTTAACGTCGCAAGACGAAAAATGAATACCAAGTCTCTGAGTGAACACGTAATTCATTACGAAGTTTAATTCACGAGCATCAAACTTAAATTGAAGAGTTTGATCATGGCTCAGATTGAACGCTGGCGGCAGGCCTAACACATGCAAGTCGAACGGTAGCACAGAGAGCTTGCTCTCGGGTGACGAGTGGCGGACGGGTGAGTAATGTCTGGGAAACTGCCCGATGGAGGGGGATAACTACTGGAAACGGTAGCTAATACCGCATAACGTCGCAAGACCAAAGTGGGGGACCTTCGGGCCTCACACCATCGGATGTGCCCAGATGGGATTAGCTAGTAGGTGGGGTAACGGCTCACCTAGGCGACGATCCCTAGCTGGTCTGAGAGGATGACCAGCCACACTGGAACTGAGACACGGTCCAGACTCCTACGGGAGGCAGCAGTGGGGAATATTGCACAATGGGCGCAAGCCTGATGCAGCCATGCCGCGTGTATGAAGAAGGCCTTCGGGTTGTAAAGTACTTTCAGCGAGGAGGAAGGCATTAAGGTTAATAACCTTAGTGATTGACGTTACTCGCAGAAGAAGCACCGGCTAACTCCGTGCCAGCAGCCGCGGTAATACGGAGGGTGCAAGCGTTAATCGGAATTACTGGGCGTAAAGCGCACGCAGGCGGTTTGTTAAGTCAGATGTGAAATCCCCGGGCTCAACCTGGGAACTGCATTTGAAACTGGCAAGCTTGAGTCTCGTAGAGGGGGGTAGAATTCCAGGTGTAGCGGTGAAATGCGTAGAGATCTGGAGGAATACCGGTGGCGAAGGCGGCCCCCTGGACGAAGACTGACGCTCAGGTGCGAAAGCGTGGGGAGCAAACAGGATTAGATACCCTGGTAGTCCACGCCGTAAACGATGTCTATTTGGAGGTTGTTCCCTTGAGGAGTGGCTTCCGGAGCTAACGCGTTAAATAGACCGCCTGGGGAGTACGGCCGCAAGGTTAAAACTCAAATGAATTGACGGGGGCCCGCACAAGCGGTGGAGCATGTGGTTTAATTCGATGCAACGCGAAGAACCTTACCTACTCTTGACATCCAGAGAACTTAGCAGAGATGCTTTGGTGCCTTCGGGAACTCTGAGACAGGTGCTGCATGGCTGTCGTCAGCTCGTGTTGTGAAATGTTGGGTTAAGTCCCGCAACGAGCGCAACCCTTATCCTTTGTTGCCAGCGGTCCGGCCGGGAACTCAAAGGAGACTGCCAGTGATAAACTGGAGGAAGGTGGGGATGACGTCAAGTCATCATGGCCCTTACGAGTAGGGCTACACACGTGCTACAATGGCATATACAAAGAGAAGCGACCTCGCGAGAGCAAGCGGACCTCATAAAGTATGTCGTAGTCCGGATTGGAGTCTGCAACTCGACTCCATGAAGTCGGAATCGCTAGTAATCGTAGATCAGAATGCTACGGTGAATACGTTCCCGGGCCTTGTACACACCGCCCGTCACACCATGGGAGTGGGTTGCAAAAGAAGTAGGTAGCTTAACCTTCGGGAGGGCGCTTACCACTTTGTGATTCATGACTGGGGTGAAGTCGTAACAAGGTAACCGTAGGGGAACCTGCGGTTGGATCACCTCCTTACCTTAAAGAAGCGTTCTTTGAAGTGCTCACACAGATTGTCTGATGAAAAGTAAATAGCAAGGCGTCTTGCGATTGAGACTTCAGTGTCCCCTTCGTCTAGAGGCCCAGGACACCGCCCTTTCACGGCGGTAACAGGGGTTCGAATCCCCTAGGGGACGCCACTTGCTGGTTAGTGTGAGTGAAAGTCGCCGACCTTAGTATCTCAAAACAGACTTCCGAGTCTTGTTTGAGATATTTGCTCTTTAAAAATCTGGATCAAGCTGAAAATTGAAACGACACACTGTGTCTGTTCTCCGTAATAAGAACAGATAAGCGGTGTGTTCGAGTCTCTCAAATTTTCGCAACACGATGGTGTTTTACGAAACATCTTCGGGTTGTGAGGTTAAGCGACTAAGCGTACACGGTGGATGCCCTGGCAGTCAGAGGCGATGAAGGACGTGCTAATCTGCGATAAGCGTCGGTAAGGTGATATGAACCGTTATAACCGGCGATTTCCGAATGGGGAAACCCAGTGTGATTCGTCACACTATCATTACGTGAATACATAGCGTAATGAAGCGAACCGGGGGAACTGAAACATCTAAGTACCCCGAGGAAAAGAAATCAACCGAGATTCCCCCAGTAGCGGCGAGCGAACGGGGAGCAGCCCAGAGTCTGAATCAGCTTGTGTGTTAGTGGAACGGTCTGGAAAGTCCGACGGTACAGGGTGATAGTCCCGTACACCAAAATGCACAGGTTGTGAACTCGAAGAGTAGGGCGGGACACGTGGTATCCTGTCTGAATATGGGGGGACCATCCTCCAAGGCTAAATACTCCTGACTGACCGATAGTGAACCAGTACCGTGAGGGAAAGGCGAAAAGAACCCCGGCGAGGGGAGTGAAAAAGAACCTGAAACCGTGTACGTACAAGCAGTGGGAGCCTCTTTATGGGGTGACTGCGTACCTTTTGTATAATGGGTCAGCGACTTATATTCTGTAGCAAGGTTAACCGTATAGGGGAGCCGAAGGGAAACCGAGTCTTAACTGGGCGTTAAGTTGCAGGGTATAGACCCGAAACCCGGTGATCTAGCCATGGGCAGGTTGAAGGTTGGGTAACACTAACTGGAGGACCGAACCGACTAATGTTGAAAAATTAGCGGATGACTTGTGGCTGGGGGTGAAAGGCCAATCAAACCGGGAGATAGCTGGTTCTCCCCGAAAGCTATTTAGGTAGCGCCTCGTGAATTCATCTTCGGGGGTAGAGCACTGTTTCGGCTAGGGGGTCATCCCGACTTACCAACCCGATGCAAACTGCGAATACCGAAGAATGTTATCACGGGAGACACACGGCGGGTGCTAACGTCCGTCGTGAAGAGGGAAACAACCCAGACCGCCAGCTAAGGTCCCAAAGTCACAGTTAAGTGGGAAACGATGTGGGAAGGCTCAGACAGCCAGGATGTTGGCTTAGAAGCAGCCATCATTTAAAGAAAGCGTAATAGCTCACTGGTCGAGTCGGCCTGCGCGGAAGATGTAACGGGGCTAAACTGTGCACCGAAGCTGCGGCAGCGACACTATGTGTTGTTGGGTAGGGGAGCGTTCTGTAAGCCGTTGAAGGTGAACTGTGAGGTTTGCTGGAGGTATCAGAAGTGCGAATGCTGACATAAGTAACGATAATGCGGGTGAAAAACCCGCACGCCGGAAGACCAAGGGTTCCTGTCCAACGTTAATCGGGGCAGGGTGAGTCGACCCCTAAGGCGAGGCCGAAAGGCGTAGTCGATGGGAAACAGGTTAATATTCCTGTACTTGGTGTTACTGCGAAGGGGGGACGGAGAAGGCTATGTTAGCCGGGCGACGGTTGTCCCGGTTTAAGCATGTAGGCGGGAAGTTTAGGTAAATCCGGACTTCTTTTAACGCTGAGGTGTGATGACGAGGCACTACGGTGCTGAAGTAACAAATGCCCTGCTTCCAGGAAAAGCCTCTAAGCATCAGGTAACATCAAATCGTACCCCAAACCGACACAGGTGGTCAGGTAGAGAATACCAAGGCGCTTGAGAGAACTCGGGTGAAGGAACTAGGCAAAATGGTGCCGTAACTTCGGGAGAAGGCACGCTGATATGTAGGTGAAGTGGTTTACCCATGGAGCTGAAATCAGTCGAAGATACCAGCTGGCTGCAACTGTTTATTAAAAACACAGCACTGTGCAAACACGAAAGTGGACGTATACGGTGTGACGCCTGCCCGGTGCCGGAAGGTTAATTGATGGGGTTAGCGGCAACGCGAAGCTCTTGATCGAAGCCCCGGTAAACGGCGGCCGTAACTATAACGGTCCTAAGGTAGCGAAATTCCTTGTCGGGTAAGTTCCGACCTGCACGAATGGCGTAATGATGGCCAGGCTGTCTCCACCCGAGACTCAGTGAAATTGAACTCGCTGTGAAGATGCAGTGTACCCGCGGCAAGACGGAAAGACCCCGTGAACCTTTACTATAGCTTGACACTGAACACTGGTCCTTGATGTGTAGGATAGGTGGGAGGCTTTGAAGCGCGGACGCCAGTTCGTGTGGAGCCAACCTTGAAATACCACCCTTTAATGGCTGGTGTTCTAACGTAGACCCGTGATCCGGGTTGCGGACAGTGTCTGGTGGGTAGTTTGACTGGGGCGGTCTCCTCCTAAAGAGTAACGGAGGAGCACGAAGGTTAGCTAATCCTGGTCGGACATCAGGAGGTTAGTGCAAAGGCATAAGCTAGCTTGACTGCGAGAGTGACGGCTCGAGCAGGTGCGAAAGCAGGTCTTAGTGATCCGGTGGTTCTGAATGGAAGGGCCATCGCTCAACGGATAAAAGGTACTCCGGGGATAACAGGCTGATACCGCCCAAGAGTTCATATCGACGGCGGTGTTTGGCACCTCGATGTCGGCTCATCACATCCTGGGGCTGAAGTAGGTCCCAAGGGTATGGCTGTTCGCCATTTAAAGTGGTACGCGAGCTGGGTTTAGAACGTCGTGAGACAGTTCGGTCCCTATCTGCCGTGGGCGCTGGAGAATTGAGGGGGGCTGCTCCTAGTACGAGAGGACCGGAGTGGACGCATCACTGGTGTTCGGGTTGTCATGCCAATGGCATTGCCCGGTAGCTAAATGCGGAAGAGATAAGTGCTGAAAGCATCTAAGCACGAAACTTGCCCCGAGATGAGTTCTCCCTGAGACTATAAGTCTCCTGAAGGAACGTTGAAGACGACGACGTTGATAGGTCGGGTGTGTAAGTGTAGCGATACATTGAGCTAACCGATACTAATGAACCGTGAGGCTTAACCTTACAACGCCGAAGATGTTTTGGCGAAATTGAGACGATTTTCAGCATTGATTACAGATTACATTGACCGGCGAAAAGCGGGTTAATACAGAATTTGCCTGGCGGCCGTAGCGCGGTGGTCCCACCTGACCCCATGCCGAACTCAGAAGTGAAACGCCGTAGCGCCGATGGTAGTGTGGGGTCTCCCCATGCGAGAGTAGGGAACTGCCAGGCATCAATTAAGTGAAGAAGCCCATCCTGACGGATGGGCTTTTTTGCGTCTGCGCCTTGTGGGATGCGGCATTGTGCACATTGCCGGATGGCTGCCTCGCCTTATCCGGCCTACGGACCTACAGTTTGTGACGCAAATGCAGTAGCGGATAAGGCCGGCCATGGTCATCCGTCTCCGATCGCCCGGTAACATCAAATCCCATCCTCTGATAGAACTCTAAGGCCTGCGCATTCTGCTCGTTCACATCCGTCGTTAAATCGGCAATCAGCGACAGCGCATGTTCAACCAGTTGACGCCCAACACCGCTACCACGCACATCAGGATCGACAAACAGCGCCTCCAGGTGATGCTCTGACAGCAGCATAAACGCTACAGGCGTATCATTAGCATTCGCAGCCACCCATAGCGGGGCACCGGGCAAAAACGCGCGTACCTGTGTTTCAATCGCTGTTCTGTCCTGCGCGGAAAGAAAATGATGCGTGGCATCAACCGAACGGCACCAGATCGCGATCAGCTGTTCGCCTTCATGGTGCACTGAACGTCGTATAATCACTTTAATATCCCTCTCAGAATCGTTTCCGCATTCTACCGCAGGGTAATTGAAACTTTCTCACCTTGAACATGCAGGCTCGACATTTTGTTGAATTCTGGGTATCGTTAGCTGTCTGGATGTCTAAACGTTTATACGTATGCTGTGAGGTAATAAGGTTATGCCGATTCGGGTGCAGGACGAGCTACCAGCCGTCAATTTCTTGCGTGATGAGAACGTCTTTGTAATGACGACATCGCGTGCTACAGGTCAGGAAATTCGTCCTCTGAAGGTGCTGATCCTGAACCTGATGCCGAAGAAGATAGAGACAGAAAACCAGTTCTTACGCTTGCTATCAAACTCGCCGCTACAGTTGGACATCCAGCTGCTGCGCATCGATGCGCGTGAATCGCGTAATACGCCAACCGAGCATTTGAACAACTTTTACTGTAATTTCGACGACATTCGCGACCAGAATTTCGATGGTCTGATCGTCACCGGCGCGCCGCTCGGCCTGGTTGAGTTTAACGACGTCGCCTACTGGCCGCAGATCCAGCAGGTGCTGGAGTGGGCAAAAGATCACGTCACCTCGACGCTCTTTGTCTGTTGGGCGGTACAGGCCGCACTCAATATTCTCTACGGAATACCAAAGCAAACTCGCGACGATAAACTTTCCGGCGTCTATGAGCATCATATTCTTCATCCACATGCCCTGCTGACTCGCGGATTTGATGATACTTTCCTGGCGCCGCATTCTCGCTACGCGGACTTCCCGGCGAAACTGATTCGCGATTTTACCGACCTGGAAATTCTTGCAGAAACTGCGGAGGGTGATGCTTACCTGTTTGCCAGTAAAGATAAACGTATTGCCTTCGTTACCGGTCATCCGGAGTACGACGCACATACGCTGGCGAGCGAGTTTTTCCGCGACGTGGATGCGGGTCTGGACCCACAGGTCCCCTATAACTACTTTCCGAAAGATGACCCGCAAAACAAACCGCATGCCACCTGGCGCAGCCATGGCAATTTGCTGTTTGCGAACTGGCTCAACTACTACGTCTACCAGATCACACCGTACGATCTGCGGAATATGAACCCCACGCTGGATTGATCCGCTACTCTTCACGATCCTAAAGCGTTTCAGCATTCTTAAACAGGCACCTTCGGGTGCCTTTTTTGTTTTCGAAAACTACCCCACATAAATATGAATTTTTAAATTCAATCCAATCAATATGTTGCGATTAATTTTAATTAAAAATGGAAATCGTTTTTGATTTTTTATTTTTTGCGATTAGGCTTAAAAACATTGAGCGAAAACGACGCAACGATCGTCCGTTCATCAGTCGGGGAAACTATTCGGATCACTAATGAGGAGCTGCACCATGACACAACAGGCCACAACAACCGATGAACTGGCTTTTCTGAAGCCTTCTGGCGAGCAGGAAAAGCAGGTTTTGACGGCGGAAGCGGTGGAGTTTCTGACCGAACTGGTGACTCGATTTACGCCAAAGCGCAATAAACTGCTGGCCGCACGTATTCAGCAGCAGCAGGATATTGACGACGGCAAACTTCCTGATTTTATTTCGGAAACAGCTTCCATTCGTAAAGGTAACTGGCAGGTGCGCGGCATTCCTGCCGACCTGCAGGATCGTCGCGTTGAAATTACCGGGCCCGTTGAACGCAAAATGGTGATCAATGCCCTGAACGCCAACGTGAAAGTGTTCATGGCTGATTTTGAAGACTCACTGGCTCCGGACTGGAACAAGGTGATTGAAGGGCAGATCAACCTGCGCGACGCCGTCAACGGCACCATCAGCTATACCAACGAAGCGGGCAAAATCTATCAGCTTCAACCGAACCCGGCGGTGCTGGTTTGCCGCGTGCGTGGCCTTCACCTGCCCGAAAAGCACGTGACCTGGCGCGGCGAAGCGATCCCGGGCAGCCTGTTCGATTTTGCGCTGTATTTCTTCCACAACCACAAAGCGCTGCTGGCAAAAGGCAGCGGCCCTTATTTCTACCTGCCGAAAACGCAGGCCTGGCAGGAAGCCGCCTGGTGGAATGATGTCTTCTGCTATACCGAAGACCGTTTCAACCTGCCGCGCGGCACCATCAAGGCTACGCTGCTGATTGAAACGCTGCCTGCCGTCTTCCAGATGGACGAAATTCTGCACGCCCTGCGTGACCATATTGTTGGTCTGAACTGCGGGCGCTGGGACTACATCTTCAGCTACATCAAAACGCTGAAGAACCACCCGGATCGCGTGCTGCCGGACCGCCAGGTGGTCACGATGGATAAACCCTTCCTCAGCGCCTATTCACGACTGCTGATTAAAACCTGCCACAAGCGCGGCGCGTTTGCGATGGGCGGCATGGCGGCGTTTATCCCGAACAAAGACGCTGAACGTAATGCGCTGGTGCTGAATAAAGTCAAAGCCGATAAAGCGCTGGAGGCCAACAACGGTCACGACGGCACCTGGGTGGCCCACCCGGGGCTGGCGGATACCGCCATGGCCGTGTTTAACGAGGTGCTGGGCAATCGTCAAAATCAGCTCAGCGTTTCCCGCGCCGATGATGCGCCGATAACCGCTGAACAGCTGCTGGCGCCGTGCAACGGTGAGCGAACCGAAGAGGGGATGCGCGCCAATATTCGCGTTGCGGTGCAGTACATCGAAGCGTGGATTTCTGGCAACGGCTGCGTACCGATTTATGGCCTGATGGAAGATGCGGCGACCGCTGAAATCTCGCGTACCTCCATCTGGCAGTGGATCCATCATCAGAAAACCCTCAGCAACGGCAAACCGGTAACCAAGCCGCTGTTCCGCCAGATGCTGACGGAAGAACTGCAGGTAATTAAAGGCGAGCTGGGCGAAGCCCGCTTCAATGGCGGCCGTTTTGACGATGCCGCGCGCCTGATGGAGCAAATCACCACCTCCGACGAACTGATCGACTTCCTGACCCTGCCGGGCTACCGCCTGCTGGCGTAATTCACCACATAACAATATGGAGCATCTGCACATGAAAACTCGTACTCAACAAATCGAAGCATTACAACAAGAATGGACGCAGCCACGTTGGGAAGGCATCAAGCGCCCGTACAGCGCGGAGGAAGTGGTGAAACTGCGCGGTTCGGTCAACCCGGAATGTACGCTGGCGCAGTTGGGCGCGGCCAGAATGTGGCGCCTGCTGCACGGTGAAGCGAAAAAGGGCTACGTTAACAGCCTTGGCGCGCTGACCGGCGGCCAGGCGTTACAGCAGGCGAAGGCGGGCATTGAGGCGATTTACCTCTCTGGCTGGCAGGTCGCGGCGGACGCGAACCTGGCTTCCAGCATGTACCCGGATCAATCGCTCTATCCTGCGAACTCAGTGCCTGCGGTGGTCGATCGGATCAACAACACTTTCCGCCGTGCGGATCAGATCCAGTGGGCGAACGGTATCGAACCAAACGATCCGCGTTACGTTGATTATTTCCTGCCGATCGTTGCCGATGCGGAAGCGGGTTTCGGCGGGGTGCTGAACGCCTTTGAACTGATGAAATCGATGATTGCGGCCGGTGCAGCGGCGGTACACTTTGAAGATCAGCTGGCGTCGGTGAAGAAATGCGGTCATATGGGCGGCAAAGTGCTGGTGCCCACGCAGGAAGCGGTTCAGAAACTGGTCGCCGCGCGCCTGGCGGCTGATGTCATGGGCGTACCGACCCTGCTGATTGCCCGTACCGATGCCGACGCGGCGGACCTTATCACCTCCGACTGCGACCCGTACGATAGCGACTTCATTACCGGCGAGCGCACCAGTGAAGGTTTCTACCGTACTCGCGCAGGCATTGAGCAGGCGATTAGCCGTGGCCTGGCGTACGCACCCTATGCTGACCTGGTGTGGTGTGAAACCTCCACGCCGGACCTGGAACTGGCGAAGCGCTTTGCCGATGCTATCCACGCGAAATACCCTGGCAAACTGCTGGCCTACAACTGCTCGCCGTCGTTCAACTGGCAGAAAAAGTTGGACGACAAAACCATCGCCAGCTTCCAGCAGCAGCTGTCTGACATGGGCTACAAATACCAGTTCATCACACTGGCCGGTATCCACAGCATGTGGTTCAACATGTTCGACCTGGCGCACGCCTACGCGCAGGGCGAAGGGATGAAGCACTACGTTGAAAAGGTTCAGCAGGCAGAGTTCGCGGCGGCGAAAGATGGCTACACCTTTGTTTCTCACCAGCAGGAGGTGGGCACCGGCTACTTCGATAATGTCACCACCATTATTCAGGGCGGAACCTCCTCGGTGACCGCGCTGACCGGTTCGACCGAAGAGTCGCAGTTCTGATTAATGCCCGGTGGCGCAGCGCTTACCGGGCCTACAACGATATGTAGGCCGGATAAGCGAATGCGCCATCCGGTATGACTCTATGCCGGATGGGGAACAATGATGACGCGAGGCCTGGAATTACTGATTGCGCAGACCATTTTGCAGGGATTTGATGCCCAGTACGGGCGTTTTCTGGAAGTTACCTCCGGCGCACAGCAGCGTTTTGAACAGGCCGACTGGCACGCCGTACAGCAGGCGATGAAAAGCCGAATTCATCTGTATGACCATCACGTGGGGTTGGTGGTCGAACAGCTGCGCTGCATCACCGATGGCAAAAGTACCGACGCGGATGTCCTGCTTCGCGTCAAGGCGCAGTACACCCGTTTGCTACCGGATTACCCGCGCTTCGAGATTGCGGAGAGCTTTTTTAACTCCGTGTATTGCCGGTTATTTGACCACCGCTCGTTAAGTCCCGAGCGGTTATTTATTTTCAGTTCGCAGCCGGAGCGCCGCTTTCGGGCGATCCCCCGGCCGCTGGCGAAAGACTTCTTTCCCGATGCTGGTTGGGAAGCGGTGATTTTCAAAATGCTGAGCGATCTGCCGCTGCGCCTGCCGTGGCAGAATAAATCTCGCGACGTCGGGTATATCATGGCGCACCTCGGCGAAACGCTGGACGCAGAAACCCTGCGTCAGTCCCACCTGCACATTGCGAACGAGCTGTTTTATCGTAACAAAGCGGCCTGGCTTATCGGTAAGCTCATTACCCCCTCTGGCACGCTACCGTTCCTGATCCCCATTCATCGTACCGATGAAGGGGAGCTGTTTGTTGATACCTGCCTGACGACGACCGAAGAGGCCAGTATTGTCTTCGGCTTCGCGCGCTCCTATTTTATGGTTTACGCACCGCTGCCCGCCGCACTGGTGGAGTGGCTGCGTGAAATCCTGCCTGGCAAAACCACCGCCGAGCTGTATATGGCCATTGGCTGTCAGAAACATGCCAAAACCGAAAGCTATCGCGAATACCTGACCTATATCGCCAGCACCGACGAGCGGTTTATTGAAGCGCCGGGCATTCGCGGTATGGTGATGCTGGTGTTCACGCTGCCGGGTTTTGATCGCGTGTTTAAAGTCATTAAAGACCGTTTTGCGCCGCAAAAAGAGATGACCGCCGCGCACGTCCGCGCCTGCTACCAGTTGGTCAAAGAGCATGACCGCGTGGGGCGGATGGCGGATACCCAGGAGTTTGAAAAC
Organism: Klebsiella sp. WP3-W18-ESBL-02; assembly: GCF_014168815.1. Classification (NCBI taxonomy): domain Bacteria; kingdom Pseudomonadati; phylum Pseudomonadota; class Gammaproteobacteria; order Enterobacterales; family Enterobacteriaceae; genus Klebsiella; species Klebsiella sp. WP3-W18-ESBL-02. Next base: position 4,803,473 of record NZ_AP021972.1, on the reverse strand, counting down.
TTCGTGCTGGATAAGCGGCAGATAGATCCGGCGTTGATGGCGCTGTTATTGCAGGAAGCACCGGCGAAAATCGTCGATATGGGGGATAAAATCGCGATCAGCCATCTGTATATTGAGCGGCGGATGGTGCCGCTTAATCTCTGGCTGGAGCAGGTTGAAGGGCAGCTGCTGCGCGATGCAATTGAAGAGTACGGCAATGCCATTCGCCAGCTCGCTGCGGCCAATATTTTTCCCGGTGACATGCTGTTTAAGAACTTCGGCGTCACCCGGCACGGGCGCGTGGTGTTCTACGACTACGATGAAATTTGCTATATGACAGAGGTAAATTTCCGCACGATCCCGCCGCCGCGCTACCCGGAAGACGAACTGGCCAGCGAACCGTGGTACAGCGTCTCGCCGGGCGATGTCTTCCCGGAAGAGTTTCGCCACTGGCTGTGCGCCGACCCGCGTATCGGGCCGCTGTTTGAAGAGATGCACGCCGAACTATTCAGCGCTGACTATTGGCGTGGCCTGCAGACGCGTATCAAGAATGGGCATGTAGAGGACGTTTACGCCTACCGCCGCCGCCAGCGGTTTAGCGTGCGTTATGAACTTGACCGTAGGCCGGATAAGGCGCTTGCGCCACCATCCGGCAATGCGCGCCGTTCTGCCTGATGGCGCTACGCTTATCAGGCCTGCCGAAAATGCCCCCTCTGGGGCATTTTGTTTATTTAATGCCGCCGTACGCCAGCGTCACCTCTTTCGCCGCCTTAATCACCATTGCGCCAAACTCGGTGACCCGGTCGTCGGTAATGCGCGAAATCGGCCCGGAAATGGAGATGGCCGCAAACGGTTCGCGGTGCTCGTCGTAAATGCAAGACGCCACGCAGCGCAGCCCCAGCGCATGTTCTTCATCATCAAACGAATAGCCACGCTTGCGCGTCTGGGCCAGGTCGTCCTTCAGATGTACCGGCGACACCAGCGTGGCGTGGGTGTAGGCGTGCAGGCCTTTACGGTGCAGCAGCCCGGTGACCTGCTCTTCACTCAGCTGGGATAAAAACGCTTTACCCACGCCGGAGGCGTGCATCGGCAGCTTACCGCCAATCGGCGCGGACATCCGCATCAGCTGCGTACACTGCACCTGATCGATAATGATGGCCTGATGGTCGCTCTTATCGAGTACCGCCAGGTTAACCGTCTCGCCGGAATCTTCCATCAGCTGACGCAGAATGGGGTGGACAATCGCCAGCAGGTTGCGGCTTTGCAGAAAACTGCTGCCGACGATAAAGGCGTGCGCGCCTACCGCCCAGTGGCCCAGTTCGCCGACCTGACGCACGAAGCCAAGCTGCTGCATGGTCGTCAGCAGACGGTGGGTAGTGGAATTGGGAAGCCCGGCCTGCTGCGCAAGTTCGGTCAGCGCCACGCTGCTGTGTGATTCGGCAATCCACTCCAGCAGCTTCAGGCCGCGCGTCAGCGACTGCACCTGGCCTGTTGCGGCGGCGGCGGTAGCAGGGGCGGGTTTTCTACCGCGTTTAGCAGGAACGTTGGCGACCATCGCAACTCCTTTCTGTATCGTGGAAATAGTTTTCGTTTTTATTGATTATAATACAACCTCCGATTCTACTGCTCCGATGAGTCATGCTGAACATGTCTCATGTAGACGGTTGTTTCCTTTTCCGCCACCCCAGTTTATGCCAGTATGCTTTATTACCTTTTTTCTGGGTTTCGTTGAGCGTGGTCGGGAGTGCGTGTGAGCAGCAAAGTTGAACAATTACGTCGGCAGTTAAATGAACGTATCCTGGTTCTGGACGGGGGCATGGGCACCATGATCCAGGGCTATCATTTAAGCGAGCAGGATTTTCGCGGTGAACGCTTTGCCGACTGGCCCTGCGACCTGAAGGGTAACAACGACCTGCTGGTACTCAGCAAGCCGGAGGTGATTTCGGCTATCCACAACGCCTACTTCGAGGCGGGTGCGGATATCATCGAAACCAATACCTTTAACTCGACGACCATCGCCATGGCGGATTACCAGATGGAATCCCTGTCGGCGGAAATCAACTTTGCGGCGGCGAAGCAGGCGCGCGCGGCGGCAGACGAATGGACCGCACGTACGCCGAATAAACCGCGCTACGTTGCGGGCGTGCTTGGCCCGACTAACCGCACGGCTTCTATTTCACCGGACGTCAACGATCCGGCCTACCGTAACATCACCTTCGATCAACTGGTGGCAGCGTATCGCGAATCCACCAAAGCGCTGGTGGAAGGCGGTAGCGACCTGATCCTGATTGAAACCGTCTTTGACACCCTCAACGCCAAAGCGGCGGTGTTTGCCGTTAAAGAAGAGTTTGAAGCGCTGGGCGTCGACCTGCCGATCATGATTTCCGGCACCATCACCGACGCCTCTGGCCGCACGCTCTCCGGTCAAACCACCGAAGCGTTTTACAACTCGCTGCGCCACGCCGATGCGCTGACTTTTGGTCTGAACTGCGCTTTAGGCCCGGACGAGCTGCGCCAGTATGTGCAGGAGCTGTCGCGCATTGCCGAATGCTACGTTACCGCGCACCCGAACGCCGGGCTGCCGAACGCCTTTGGCGAATACGATCTCGATGCCGACACCATGGCGACACAAATTCGCGAATGGGCGGAAGCAGGCTTCCTCAACGTGGTCGGCGGCTGCTGCGGCACCACGCCGGAACACATCGCCGCGATGAGCCGCGCGGTTGATGGCTTGCCGCCGCGCAAACTGCCGGAAATCCCGGTGGCCTGCCGCCTGTCTGGCCTCGAACCGCTGAACATTGGCGATGACAGCCTGTTTGTGAACGTCGGCGAACGGACCAACGTTACCGGCTCCGCGAAGTTTAAGCGCCTGATCAAAGAAGAGAAATACAGCGAAGCGCTGGACGTCGCCCGCCAGCAGGTGGAAAGCGGCGCACAGATTATCGATATCAACATGGATGAGGGGATGCTCGACGCCGAAGCGGCGATGGTGCGTTTCCTTAACCTGATTGCCGGTGAGCCGGACATTGCCCGCGTGCCGATTATGATCGACTCCTCAAAATGGGACGTCATCGAAAAAGGGCTGAAGTGCATTCAGGGCAAAGGCATCGTCAACTCCATCTCGATGAAAGAGGGCATTGAACCGTTTATCGAGCATGCGAAAAAAGTACGTCGCTACGGTGCGGCAGTGGTGGTGATGGCCTTTGATGAAGTCGGCCAGGCCGATACCCGCGCGCGTAAAATTGAGATTTGCCGCCGGGCGTACAAAATTCTGACCGAAGAAGTCGGCTTCCCGCCGGAAGACATCATCTTCGACCCGAACATCTTTGCCGTGGCAACCGGCATTGAAGAGCACAACAACTACGCGCAGGACTTTATCGGTGCCTGTGAAGACATCAAACGCGAACTGCCGCACGCGCTGATCTCCGGTGGTGTCTCCAACGTGTCGTTCTCGTTCCGTGGTAACGATCCGGTTCGTGAAGCCATTCACGCGGTGTTCCTCTACTACGCCATTCGCAACGGCATGGATATGGGGATCGTCAACGCCGGGCAGCTGGCTATCTATGACGACCTGCCCGCCGAGCTGCGCGATGCGGTTGAAGATGTGATCCTTAACCGTCGTGACGATGGCACCGAACGTCTGCTGGAGCTGGCCGAGAAATATCGCGGCAGCAAAACCGACGACAGCGCAAACGCACAGCAGGCCGAATGGCGCAGTTGGGACGTGAAAAAACGCCTCGAATACTCGCTGGTGAAAGGCATAACCGAATTTATTGAGCTGGATACTGAAGAGGCTCGCCAGCAGGCCGCGCGCCCTATCGAGGTGATTGAAGGGCCGCTAATGGATGGCATGAACGTGGTCGGCGACCTGTTCGGCGAGGGCAAAATGTTCCTGCCGCAGGTGGTGAAATCCGCCCGCGTGATGAAACAGGCGGTGGCCTATCTTGAGCCGTACATTGAGGCCAGCAAAGAGAAAGGCTCCAGCAACGGCAAAATGGTCATCGCGACGGTGAAAGGCGATGTGCACGACATCGGCAAAAACATCGTCGGCGTGGTGCTGCAGTGTAATAACTACGAAATCATCGACCTTGGCGTGATGGTGCCGGCGGACAAAATTCTCAAAACCGCCAAAGAGGTCAATGCGGATTTGATTGGCCTGTCCGGGCTGATTACTCCGTCGCTGGACGAAATGGTTAACGTGGCGAAAGAGATGGAGCGCCAGGGCTTTACCATTCCACTGCTGATTGGCGGCGCGACGACCTCGAAAGCGCACACGGCGGTGAAAATTGAGCAGAACTACAGCGGCCCGACGGTTTACGTGCAGAACGCCTCGCGTACCGTTGGCGTCGTCGCCGCGCTGCTCTCTGACACCCAGCACGATGACTTTGTCGCGCGCACGCGTAAAGAGTACGAAACCGTGCGTATCCAACACGGGCGTAAGAAACCGCGTACCCCGCCGGTGACGCTGGCTGCCGCGCGTGAAAACGATCTGGCGTTTGACTGGGACAGCTACACGCCGCCGGTGGCGCACCGTTTGGGCGTGCAGGAAGTGGAAGCCAGCATTGAAACCCTGCGCAACTACATCGACTGGACGCCGTTCTTTATGACCTGGTCGCTGGCCGGCAAGTTCCCGCGCATCCTTGAAGACGAAGTCGTGGGTGAAGAGGCGAAGCGCCTGTTCAAAGACGCGAACGACATGCTGGATCAGCTCAGCGCCGAGAAAACCCTCAACCCTCGTGGTGTCGTCGGGTTGTTCCCGGCCAACCGCGTGGGCGATGACGTGGAAATCTATCGCGACGAAACGCGTACCCATGTGCTGACCGTCAGCCGCCATCTGCGCCAGCAGACCGAGAAAGTCGGCTTTGCTAACTACTGCCTGTCTGACTTTGTGGCGCCGAAAACCTCGGGCAAAGCCGACTATATTGGTGCTTTCGCCGTGACCGGCGGCCTGGAAGAAGATGCGCTGGCCGAGGCGTTTGAAGCGCAGCACGACGACTACAACAAGATCATGGTGAAAGCGATTGCCGACCGTCTGGCGGAAGCCTTTGCCGAGTATCTGCATGAGCGCGTGCGTAAGGTTTACTGGGGCTATGCACCGAACGAAAACCTGAGTAACGACGAGCTGATTCGTGAAAACTACCAGGGGATTCGCCCGGCGCCGGGCTACCCGGCCTGCCCGGAGCACACCGAGAAGGGCACTATCTGGGAATTGCTGGATGTCGAAAAACACACCGGCATGAAGCTGACGGAATCCTTCGCCATGTGGCCCGGAGCGTCCGTTTCTGGCTGGTACTTCAGTCATCCGGACAGCAAGTACTACGCCGTGGCGCAAATTCAACGCGATCAGGTGGAAGACTACGCGCAGCGTAAAGGTATGAGCGTGGCGGAAGTGGAGCGCTGGCTGGCGCCAAACCTCGGCTACGATGCCGATTAATTCACAAAATCGTCATCTTTCCTTACAACAAACAGGGCGCTCAATGAGCGCCCTGTCTCTTTCTGGCGCGTAAACCCTTATACTGAAAGGAGGCTCGCCTGCGCGGCTTGCCGGATGGCGGCGTAAACGCCTTATCCGGCCTACGGGGAAATTCTGTCGGCCTGATAAGCGCAGCGCCATCAGGCATGATGCCAACACCGCTTGCCTCTGGAACCTATAACAATAAGGAGAACCCGATTCCGTGTTAACGCTGCTACACCTGCTTTCCGCCGTCGCCCTGCTGGTGTGGGGAACCCATATCGTCCGTACCGGCGTGATGCGCGTCTTCGGCGCGCGCCTGCGTACCGTACTGAGCCGTAGCGTAGAGAAAAAGCCGCTCGCTTTCTGCGCGGGTATTGGCGTGACGGCGCTGGTGCAGAGCAGCAACGCCACCACCATGCTGGTGACGTCGTTTGTTGCTCAGGACCTTGTCGCGCTGACGCCAGCATTGGTTATCGTGCTCGGGGCCGACGTCGGGACCGCGCTGATGGCGCGAATCCTGACATTCGATCTTTCGTGGCTGTCGCCGCTGCTGATTTTTATCGGCGTGACCTTCTTCCTGGGTCGTAAACAAACCCGAGAAGGCCAGCTTGGCCGCGTCGGCATCGGCCTTGGCCTGATACTACTGGCGCTGGAGCTGATCGTTCAGGCGGTCACGCCGATCACCCAGGCCAACGGCGTGCAGGTGATCTTCGCCTCGCTGACCGGCGATATTCTGCTGGATGCGCTGATTGGCGCGGTGTTCGCCATCATCAGTTATTCCAGCCTGGCCGCCGTGCTGCTGACCGCGACATTGACCACCGCTGGTGTGATTTCCTTCCCGGTTGCGCTGTGTCTGGTGATTGGCGCCAACCTCGGTTCCGGCCTGCTGGCGATGCTCAACAACAGCGCCGCCAACGCCGCCGCGCGCCGTGTGGCGCTGGGAAGCCTGCTGTTTAAGCTGGTGGGCAGCCTGCTGATTCTGCCGTTCGTTCACGTGCTGGCCGACACGCTGCACAAGCTTCCGCTGGCGGAATCAGAGCTGGTTATCTATTTCCACGTCTTCTACAACCTGATTCGCTGCGTGGCGATGGTACCGTTCGCCGAACCGATGGCGCGTTTGTGTAAACGTATGATCCGCGATGAACCAGAGCTGGAGGGCAGCCTGAAGCCGAAGCATCTGGACGTGACCGCGCTCGACACCCCTACGCTGGCGCTGGCCAATGCCGCGCGCGAAACCCTGCGCATCGGCGATGCCACCGAGCAGATGCTGGAAGGGCTCAAAAAGGTGATGAACGGCGAGCCGCGCGAAGAGAAAAACCTGCGCAAGCAGGCGGACGATATCAACGTGCTCTACACCGCCATCAAGCTCTATCTGGCGCGAATGCCGAAGGATGAACTGGCGGAAGAGGAGTCTCGCCGCTGGGCGGAGATTATCGAGATGTCGCTCAACCTGGAGCAGGCGTCGGATATTATTGAGCGAATGGGCAGCGAAATTGCCGATAAATCGCTGGCTGCGCGCCGCGCGTTTTCCGTAGAAGGCCTTAAAGAACTGGACGCGCTGTACGAACTGCTGCTCGGTAACCTGCAGCTGGCAATGTCGGTCTTCTTCTCCGGCGACATGACCAGCGCCCGCCGTCTGCGACGCAGCAAGCACCGTTTCCGTATCATGAACCGCCGCTATGCGCATGCGCACGTCGATCGACTGCATCAGCAGAACGTGCAGAGTATTGAGACCAGTACCCTGCATCTGGCGCTGCTGGGGGATATGCAGCGGCTGAACTCGCTGTTCTGTTCGGTGGCCTACAGCGTGCTGGAGCAGCCGGACGAAGACGACGAGCGCGATGATTACTAACGGAATCCGCGCCGGATAGCGCTGCGCTTATCCGCCCTGCAGGTCGCGTTCACTGCAGGCCGGATAAGGTTATCGCGCCGCTATCCGGCAATCGCGTTTAGAAGCGGTGGCCGGCTTCCAGCGCGATCGCGTCTTCTCCGGCGGTAAACACGTAGGTGGTGTTTGGCCCGCCGAGCGTGGCATGACCCTGCGCGACCTCAATCCAGTTGCCCTCCGGCAGCCCAATCACCGTTAATTCTGGCGCGACGACCAGCAGCTCGCGAATACGCTGTTCACGGGTTTCACCCTTATGACCTTCAGGCAGCGCGTTGGTGAAGTGGGGGTTAATCTGCAGCGGGAACAGGCCCAGTGCATCAAAGCCCTGCGGATCGACAATGGGCATATCGTTGGTGGTCCGAATGGTCGGGCAGGCCAGATTCGCCCCTGCGCTCCAACCGATATACAGCGCGCCGCGTTTGGCCACGTCAACAATTGGCGTCAGCAGGCCGCGTTGACGGCTCTCTTTAAGCAACTGGAAGGTATTGCCGCCGCCGACAATGATCAGTTCGGCGTTTTCAATTGCCGATACCGGGTCCGCCACGGTATGAATGCCGGTGACCGACACGCCCAGCGGAGCCAGCACGGCAGCGGTTTTTGCCGTGTACTCATCCCAGGTCTGCGTGACGCCAGCAAAGGGAATAAACACCGCGCGGCGGCGGCCGTTCAGCCGTGCCTCAATTAACGGCAGCGCGTGTTCCAGCCAGGCTTTGCCCGGCAGCGTTGAGTTACTCAGCAGAAGTAAATCCATCATTTCTCCTATTAATCAGAAAACTATCAATCAGGGCGGCATGTTATCATCCTGTACCGGTCAGCTTACTGATGCAGTTCACGGTGTTGCAGGCGGTGTGCTGAAAGTGAGCTTTGGCTACGCCTCCGGCAGACGCTCTTTGATGCGCGTTACCCCGCTCTGGCAAACGCCGCTGCCTCTGCAATCAGCGCATCGTCCGGGCGCACGCCGGTATACATGACAAACTGCTCCACCGCCTGGAGGGCAATCACTTCAGCACCGCTAATCGTCTTTTTCCCCAGGCGTTGGGCGAGTTGAATCACCGGCGTTTCTGCGGGCAAAGCCACCACGTCAAAGACCACGCTGGCGCGTGTCACCATGGCTTCACTGTAAGCAAGCTGCGTGCTCTCTTTACCGCCCGCCATACCGATAGGCGTGACGTTAACCAGAATGTCGATACCCTCAGCTTCCGGCCGTGGCTGCCACCGGAAGCCGTACTGTTTTGCTAACGCCGTGCCGTTAACCTCATTACGAGCCGCAATAATGACATCGCTAAATCCCGCGTCGCGGAAAGCGGCAATCACCGCTTTGCCCATGCCGCCACTGCCCTGAATCATTACCCGGGCAGAGGTATCCAGACGATGGCTGGCGATCAGGCTTTTCACCGCGATGTAGTCGGTATTGAATCCGGTCAGGTGGCCATCGTCATTGACGATAGTATTCACTGAGTCGATGACGTTTGCCGACGGATCGATAGCATCCAGAAACGGCATGCAGCTCTCTTTAAACGGCATAGAGACCGCGCAGCCACGAATACCCAGGGCGCAAACGCCTTTCACTGCGGCTTCAATATCCTGGGTGGTAAACGCCTTATAGATAAAGTTAAGCGCTAGCTTTTCATACAGAAAATTATGGAAACGGGTGCCGAAGTTGCCGGGGCGTCCGGCCAGCGACATGCACAGTTGGGTATCACGGTTAATCATGAGCGTGTCCTCGTACTAAATAGTCAGCGGTGGCCCGGTCGGTCACCAGTGTGTTGATGTGTTTACCGCGCAGCGCGCCAAGAATGGCGTCGTACTTCTCTTCTCCGGCCGCAATGCCAACGATGTCACGTGCCTGGCGTAGCGTGGAGAGCGGGATAGAAAGCGTTTTCTCGTGCATGTCGGTGAGCACCGTTGCGCCATCGCTATCGAAAAAGCGTGAGCAGATGTCGCCAGCCACCCCGCGGGCAATCAGTTCATCGCTTTGTGCGTTACCGTAAAATGCCTGCCAGTTGGCACCATGACGAATCGCCGGCGAGCCGATGCCCACCAGCGCGACGTCGAGCTTCTGCCAGTAGCCCGCCAGCGTTTGATAATGCTGTGACTGCATGATGCCGTTGCGAATCGTCGGGTTATCCAGCAGGGCCGGAAAGTCCGCGAGGTAAGACTCCGCCTTCAGACGTTCAGCGGCAGCGTAGGTGAGCGTGTTGACGTGGTAACGGCTCGGCAGCTTGCCCGACGGTCCTCCGACGATCGGAACACAGACATGTTGGCGCGGCTGGCTGGCGGTGGGGAGGGACTCGACCAGCATGCTGACCGCGCGACCCCAGCCGAAGCCAATGATGGCGTTAGCCGAGAGCAGGCGCTCCACCAGCGGTGCGCCATAGGCTCCGAGCTCGGCTTCCTGCGGGGCGACGGCGGCCTCCTTCAGGCCAAATATCTGTTTAAGCTGCTCTTCTAACCACAGGCTGTCGTTGTAGTCATAGTTAATGGCGATAGTCACCACCCCCAGCTCGCGCCCGCGTTTGAGCAGGCGGCTGATGGTGGTGCGATAAATCCCCAGCGACTGCGCAATTTGCGCCTGCGTCATCTCCTGTTCATAGTAGAGCTGAGCAATTTTCACGATAAGACGGATATCGTCGCTGTTTTCCATCGAAGGGGCTCCTGCACATATGTGCAAAACGTCGTGGTCAGGGTATGGATCTGGTATAGCGCCGCTGTATAAGGAGTTCAAGCGTATTTGCTCGATATTCTCGGTTGGGTAATTGCACGTTTGTGCAAATCTGGCGTGATATGTACAACGATTTGCGACGGACTATTTTTTCTCACCCGTAAGGTAAGGTATATTCCGCTGCCAAAGGAGAATTTATGCTGCCAGACTCATCAACCCGATTAAATAAATACATCAGCGAAAGCGGTATCTGTTCGCGTCGCGAAGCGGATCGCTTTATCGAACAGGGCAACGTCTTTATCAACGGTAAACGCGCCACCATTGGCGACCAGGTTATGCCGGGCGACGTTGTGAAGGTCAACGGTCGGTTGATTGAGCCGCGTGAAGCGGATGATTTAGTGCTGATTGCGCTGAATAAACCTGTCGGTATCGTCAGCACGACCGAAGACGGCGAGCGCGATAACATTGTGGATTTTGTTAACCACAGCAAACGCGTCTTCCCGATAGGCCGTCTGGACAAAGACTCCCAGGGGCTGATTTTTCTCACCAACCACGGCGATCTGGTGAATAAGATTCTGCGCGCCGGCAACGACCACGAAAAAGAGTATCTGGTCACGGTTGATAAGCCGGTCACCGATGAGTTTATTCGCGGCATGGGCGCGGGCGTACCGATTCTCGGCACCGTGACCAAAAAGTGCAAAGTGAAGAAAGAAGCGCCGTTTGTCTTCCGTATTACCCTCGTGCAGGGGCTGAATCGCCAGATTCGCCGCATGTGTGAACACTTTGGCTATGAAGTCACGAAGCTTGAGCGTACGCGCATTATGAACGTGAGCCTCGCGGGTATCCCGCTGGGCGAGTGGCGCGATCTGACGGACGATGAGCTGATTGACCTGTTTAAGCTGATTGAGAACTCCTCTTCCGAGGCGAAACCAAAAGCCAAGGCCAAGCCGAAAACCGCGGGGATCAAACGCCCGGTGGTGAAGATGGAAAAAACCAGCGAGAAACCGGCGCGCCCGGCGGGCAACGGTAAACGTTTCACCGCACCGGGGCGGAAAAAGAAAGGGCGTTAACGCCTGCCGCGTGTCGGCGTGTTCGCCGACCAGGAAAATGAACTCTCGGTATCCGGTTTATAAGCCTGCTGTTTCTTTAACTGGCGGGCTTTTTTCGCTTCCGCTTCGCGCTGTACCATCAGCTTATCGATGTACTCCTTTTTCACGCCGTTAGTTTCCGCGTTCGTCAACGGGCGGCCATGTGCGATGCGCGCGCGGTCGAGCAGGGTTTTCAGCTCGCGCTGTTCGCGCTCGGTCATCTCTTTTTGCGTAATGCGGGGGAGTGCCATAGGGAGTGCCCTCAATCGGATAGTTAACCCAGTGTACGGCAAAGGGGCAAATCTTTGTAGGCCGGATAAGGCGTTGACGCCGCCATCCGGCAAGGTGCGTTATTTAGCCCGATGGCGCTCCGCTTATCGGGCCGACTCTTGAGCGTTATTTGTCTTTTTTATCTTCGATTGGCTTTCCTGACCAGTATCCCGCCAGCAGCGATCCCGACAGGTTATGCCACACTGAGAACAGCGCGCCAGGCAGTGCGGCCAGCGGGCCGAAGTAGATTTTACCCAGCGCTGCCGCGAGGCCAGAGTTTTGCATGCCGACTTCAATCGCCAGCGTGCGGCAGGTCGACTCATCAAAGCCGAACAGCCGTCCGCCCCAATAGCCGCCGAGCAGACCGATTGTGTTATGCAGAATGACCGCGATAATCACCACAAACCCTACTGATGCGATATGCGCAGCAGAACCGGCTACCACGGCGCTGATGATGGCCAGAATGCACACCATGGAAAAGGCGGGCAGGAAAGGCTCGACCGCTTTGACCACGCGGGGGAACAGATGGTGAATGACCAGGCCCAGCGCAATCGGAATGACCACAATCTGCAATATACTCAACAGCATTCCCATCACGTCGACCTGAATATGCGCATCAACGTACAGGCGCGTCAGCAGCGGCGTCGCGATCACGCCGACCAGCGTGGAGACCGACGAGATGGTAACGGACAACGCCACGTCACCTTTCGCCAGATAGATCATCACGTTAGATGCCGTGCCGCTGGCGACGCTGCCGACCAGCACCATCCCGGCAGAAAGCTCCGGCGGCATATGGAAAATCAGCGCCAGCAGCCAGGCGGCAAGCGGCATCACCAGGTAATGCAGAAATATCCCCGCAGCCACCGGCGCCGGGCGCGATAACACACGTTTGAAATCGTCAATCTTCAGGTGCACGCCCATGCCGAACATAATCAGCATCAGCAGCGAGGGGACCAGCGGGCCAATCGGCGTGAAGGTCGTGGGGGTGAAATAAGCGATAACGGAGAGCAGCAGCGCCCAAAGCGGGAACAGCCGGGTGAGAACGGCGAGCATGTTGTATTCCTTGCGATTTAAAGATGTTGTGTTGTTATAAAAAAGCCGGGTTCGAGCCCGGCTATAGTTATTGTTTATCGCGTGATGGAATATTATTCAAACAAATTATGTTCATGTTGCGCTGCGGAGGTTTTCCCAGCTTAGCCCGAAACGAGCGAGATATTTGCGCAGGCGGTCTGCATCGTTGGGATTGGCTTTTTTCTGCCGCGAGACGGCAAACAGTTCGCGTCCGGCTTCCGACAGCGACGCGCAGCGGCGGCACACTTCCAGTACCGTTTCTAACTGGCGGCGATCGAACAGGTCAATGTCCATATTCAGTTCAGGCTGCGGAGTGGCTATCTGCCAACTCTCCTTTAGCAGCGCAATCTCTTCTTCGACAAGGGATAAGGTGATGCGACCTTGTTCGGCAAGCGTCGCCATACGCGCGATGGATGAACTTAGCTCGCGAAAATTGCCACGCCACTGTGCCTGTGAGGAACAGGCAAATGCCAGATAGTAAGCGCGGGCTTCTTTATCGAAACGGATTTGCGTCTGTTTGCTGCTGGAGAAACGTTGCAGCTCATACTCGACGTTCGGCGCGATATCTTCCCGCCGCTGCGCCAGACCGGGCAGGGCGAAGCTCCACATATTGATACGCGCGTAGAGATCCTCGCGAAAACGGCCTTCAGATACCCATTGCCGCATGTCGCGATGGGTGCCAGCAATCAGCTGAAAATCGCTGCGTACTTCTTTGTCTGACCCAAACGGGAAAAAGGTTTTTTCTTCAATTGCTTTGAGTAGCATGGCCTGCTCGTCCAGCCCCAATTCGGCTATCTCATCGAGAAACAGCACGCCGCCATCCGCTTCTCGCAGCAACCCGCTGCGCGCCGTGAGTGCGCCGGTAAAGGCTCCCTTCACGTGACCAAACAGCGTGGACATCGCATTGTCGCCGCGCAGGGTTGCGCAGTTAACCGCCACCAGTTTTCCCGCCACCAGATGCCGCGACTGGCGTAGCTGAAAAATACGTTTCGCGAGGAAGGATTTGCCCGCGCCGGTAGGGCCGGTGAGCAGGATCGGGTCGGTCGAACGCAGAGCTACCCGCTCAATGCGATCGATCAGTTTATTGAAGGTGGCGTTGCGCGTATCAATCCCGGCTTTCAGAAAAGAGACCGACCGCTGCTGTTCGCGCTGAAAACGACTGGTGAGCGTGGCGTAGCGGCTTAAATCGAGATCGATAACCGAGCAGACGCCAGCGGCGACGGCCTCATCTGATGAACCGCGTGGCGCCGGGCCGGTTTGCAGCAGGCTGGCGGGCAGGTAGCGGGCTTCCGTCAGCAAAAACCAGCAGATTTGTGCCACGTGAGTCCCGGTGGTGATGTGCACCAGATACTCTTCGTTTTCCGTATCAAATTCATAATGCGTGGCAAAGTCGAGAAACGCGGCGTAGACCTCTTCAAAGTCCCACGGATCGTTAATGGTGACGGCATGCGGGCGAACCTGGGTGTACGGCGAAAGCAGCGCGACGTCTTCAATCAACCGTTGCGCCATGCTCTCATCGCGTGGCTGGTGGAGGAGTTCCAGCCTGTCGACAGGGAAATCGGGTTGTTGGCATAGCCCAACCGTGGGTCGCCACTTCTTAAACCGATTGGCCCGCTTGCCGCGCTTATCGAGCACCGTTCCCAGTACGCCAATCACTACCCGCCGTTTTTTCATGGTTTATCCAAAAAGATAAATAAGAGAATAAAAGATAAAAAAATTAACCCGTCGAGACAACCGTCATTATTGGCATCAATAATTAAAATTATAAAAATCAATTAATTAAAAATTAAATATGCCTTTTTTAATTCCTGGCACGCTTCTGGCAATAACACTTGCGTCAATCACGCTGAAAACGCAGGGGGTTAAACCCCGCCGGCACGTCAGGAACGGCACAGGCTGTTTTCCGGGAGTGTTCCGTCAGCCGATGACACACAGTGGGTTCGATTCCCAATTTCATCCCCGAATGAAAACGGGTTGTTAATCATAGAAATAAAGCGGAGTGATGTGCAGTTAGCACGCTCCAGAACAGGCTGCCGGTAAAGATGCCGTGCGGCAGGCAAAAGGGAATTCCCCTGCCGCTTCGCCCCTGCACCCGCGCCTGAACGATATTAAGGAATATAAAATGGCTAAGAAAATCACTATCCAAAAAGCGCAGTTAGGTCTTTTATCCCGCGAGGGTGATTACTATCAGGTGTTGGAAGCGGGTCAGCATCGTTTACCGTGGTTTAGCACCCCGGAAGTGCTGATCGTCAATAGGGATGGCGGCGAAGTACCGCAGGCATTAGCGGAGTATTTACGCCGCTTTCAGCCTTATTGGGTGGAGCGTTACTGCCTGGTCGCGGATACAACGGATACCGAAGCCGCGGCGCTGTATGTCAACGGCGTCTTGCAGGAAATTTTGCCACCGGCAACGCGCCGTCTGTACTGGCAGGCCGATGAAGCGCTGAAGCTGGTACGGATGGATACACGTCAGGTTTTGGTTCCTGTTGACGTGATGAACGCAGTATTACAGCCACGTCGCAGCGGTGCGGTGAAAGGTCGCGAAGCTATCTTAACGGTGCAGGTCCCGGCGTGGCACGTCGGTGTGCTGAAAATTGACGGTGAGACACAGGCATTACTGTCGCCAGGTCTGACGGCATACTGGAAGGTAAACCATCTGATTGAAGCGGAAGTAGTGGATACCCGCTTGCAGGTGCTGGAGGTTGGCGGCCAGGAGATACTGACCAAAGATAAGGTCAACCTGCGTTTAAACCTGGCGGCGAACTGGCATTATCGCGATGTGTTGCTGGCATTTGGTCAACTGACTAAACCGCTGGATCACCTTTACCGTGAATTGCAGTTTGCGCTGCGTGAAGCGGTGGGAACGCGCACGCTGGACGAATTGCTGGAAGATAAGCAGGTGATCGATGAAGTGGTGAGCGCGCAGGTGAAAGCCCGTATGACGCCGTTTGGTATTGAGGTGGCTTCACTGGGGGTGAAGGATATTGTCCTGCCCGGCGATATGAAGGCTATTTTATCGCAACTGGTTGAAGCGGAAAAATCCGCCCAGGCCAACGTGATCCGACGTCGTGAAGAGACTGCCGCCACGCGATCGCTGTTAAATACGGCAAAAGTGATGGAAAACAACCCGGTAGCGCTGCGCTTAAAAGAACTGGAAACCCTCGAAAGAGTTGCTGAGCGCATCGATAAAATCTCGGTGTTCGGGGGCCTGGATCAGGTGCTGCACGGTCTTGTGAACATAAAAGGATAAGAATAATGAGCGACAACACAGTGGACGGCGCAATGCGCGAACGGGTATTGCGCCAGCTAAAAGAGGTTGAGCAGCGCTATGGCGTCAGGGTGCTGTATGCCTGTGAGTCCGGCAGCCGTGGCTGGGGATTTGCTTCGCCGGACAGCGATTACGACGTGCGATTTCTCTATGTTCATCCCCCTGAATGGTATCTGCGGATCGAAGCGCCACGCGATGTTATTGAGCTGCCGATAGATGATGAGCTGGACGTGTGCGGCTGGGAATGGCGCAAGGCGCTGGGGTTACTCAAAGGCGCAAACCCGACGCTTATCGAGTGGCTGGATTCGCCGGTGGTCTATCAGCAGGATGACGCGACCGTGTCGGTGCTGAAAGCGTTGGTGCCCAAATGGTTTTCTCCGCTACGTGCCCGCTGGCACTACTACTCGATGGCGCGGAAAAACTTCCGTGGTTATTTGCAGGGTGACGACGTGCGATTGAAGAAGTACTTCTACGTTCTGCGACCCCTGTTGGCGGTGCGTTGGGTGGAAGCGGGCAAGGGCGTGCCGCCAATGCGTTTTGCCGAGCTGCTGGCGGGAAGTGAACTGGATGCGCCATTGCGTCAGGAAATCGACGAATTGCTGGCGCGCAAACAGCGGTCAGGTGAGGCTGAGTATGGTCCGCGTCGTCCATTGTTACATGCGTTTATCCGCGGCGAACTGGAGAGAGGAGAAATCCCACCGACCTTACCAGACAGCCGGGAAGGGGATGTCCGGGCGCTGGACAGACTGTTATATGATACGGTGATGCGCTGAAAATGCCCGATGGCCTAAGAACCATCGGGCGTTGACGTCTACTCACTCAAACAAATTATGGTGCAGCTTCTGTACCACCTGCTCGGCTTCCGCACCCGGCACCAGGAAGCACAGGTTATGGCTGGACGCGCCGTAGCAAATCATTCGAATGTTGAACGGCTCCAGTACGCCGAACACCTCTTTACCCACGCCGCAGGCTTTGGACAGGTCGTTGCCAATCAACGCCACCAGCGCCAGGCCTTCTTCGACTTCCACACGGCACAGCGCCGACAGTTCCATCAGCAGCGACTGCGTCAGCAGGGTGTCGCCGGTTGACGTTGAGCCGGTCGTGTCGAGCGTCAGCGCGACGCTGACCTCTGAGGTAGTGATCAGATCCACCGAAATATTATGGCGTGCGAGGATGCCGAATACCTCCGCGAGGAAGCCGCGTGAGTGCAGCATGTTGAGGCTGTGCAGCGTCAGCAGCGTTTGCTTACGGCGCAGCGCCAGCGCGCGGAACAGCGGCGGATTGGCGGTTTCGTTGCACACCAGCGTGCCGCCCGCTTTGGGATCTTTACTGGAGCCGACAAACACAGGAATGTCGCTGCGTACGGCTGGCAGCAACGTGGCCGGATGCAGAACCTTCGCGCCGAAGGTCGCCAGCTCGGCGGCCTCTTCAAAGGCAATTTCATCAATACGTTTCGCCGCAGGCACCACGCGCGGATCGGTGGTGTAGATACCGGGAACATCGGTCCAGATATCGACGCGGGTGGCGTGCAGCGCTTCGCCAAGCAGGGCGGCGGTGTAATCGCTGCCGCCGCGGCCCAGCGTGGTGGTACGACCCTTGCTTTCGCTGCCGATAAAGCCCTGAGTGATCACCAGGCCTTCTTCAAGACGTGGTGCTAACTGCTGTGCGGCCAGTTCGGCCAGCGCGGCCACGTCCGGCTCGGCGCGGCCAAAGCGGTCGCTGGTGCGCATGACTTTACGCACGTCGAACCACTGCGCCTGAACCTGACGTTCACGCAGAATTTCAACGAATAATAAGGTCGACATCAGCTCGCCGTGGCTCACCAGTTCGTCGGTCAGCGCGGTAGACGTTTCTGCGCAGGCGGCTTCCGCCAGCGTCGCGAGATTTTCCAGCAGGCGTTCAATTTCATCGCGAATGACGGCAGGGTTTGCCAGCCGTTCCAGCACGGCGTACTGAATGGCGCGAATGGCGTCCAGCTTAGCCACGCGTTCGGCTGGCTCCAGCCCTTCGGCCAGCGCAACCAGCAGGTTGGTGACGCCTGCGGAGGCAGACAGCACGACGAGACGCACGTTGGCGTCGGAAAGCACCACATCGGCGCTGCGATTCATAGCGTCAAAATCGGCTACGCTGGTACCGCCAAACTTGGCGACGACTACTGCTGCTGTCAT
Source organism: Klebsiella sp. WP3-W18-ESBL-02 (assembly GCF_014168815.1). Lineage (NCBI taxonomy): Bacteria > Pseudomonadati > Pseudomonadota > Gammaproteobacteria > Enterobacterales > Enterobacteriaceae > Klebsiella > Klebsiella sp. WP3-W18-ESBL-02. Next base: position 4,785,624 of record NZ_AP021972.1, on the reverse strand, counting down.
ATGAACCTCGTGTCAGGGGATTTTTATTATTCAGCCTTGGCACAAGGGAAGAGCGAAAGACGGGTGGGCGCAGAGCGATAAACAACTACGATTTCACCCAGAAGTGCTCCACCACTTGCGAAACGCCCGACTGCGAACGCTTCTGGTGACAACCCAGGGGATTCAGCCCCTGTAGCCGATGTTGAACGTAACCTGTTGTTCAGCCATCTCGGCGTTGCTCCCCTTCAGGTGTTTTCACAGGATGGGTTCCTCCAACACCGTATACCTGGGCAACGCGCCTCTTCTGGCCTGCGCATGCGCAGGTAGTACATTTATAAATAAAGGGTTAGCGGGTCGCTTGTCAACGCTGGGGTTATGCGGATTTTTCATGCGCCATAGCCCCACAGTAATGCGGCTTATGAAGGCTATACTTTTGTCTGTTTTATGCGCAATTTTCTCATCCCTTAGGGGGATGACATTAAAACCATCACAATTTTTTGTGACAGGCGCTACAATCGAGGACAGTTACGATTTTTAAATCAGAAGGGTATTGCTAATGAAAAACATTAACCCAACGCAGACCGCTGCGTGGCAGGCACTACAGAAACACTTCGATGAAATGAAGGACGTTACCATTGCGCAACTGTTCGCCGAAGATGGCGACCGTTTCAGCAAGTTTTCCGCCACCTTCGACGATCAGATGCTGGTCGATTTCTCCAAAAACCGCATCACCGAAGAGACCCTGGCTAAGCTGCTGGATCTGGCCAAAGAGACCGATCTGAGCGGTGCCATCAAGTCCATGTTCTCTGGCGAAAAGATCAACCGCACCGAAGACCGTGCCGTGCTGCACGTGGCGCTGCGTAACCGTAGCAATACCCCGATTATCGTTGACGGCAAAGACGTGATGCCGGAAGTGAACGCCGTGCTGGAGAAGATGAAAGCTTTCTCTGAAGCGATCATCTCCGGTCAGTGGAAAGGCTACACCGGCAAATCCATCACTGACGTGGTGAACATCGGTATCGGCGGCTCCGACCTCGGCCCCTTCATGGTGACCGAAGCGCTGCGCCCGTACAAAAATCACCTGAACATGCACTTCGTCTCTAACGTCGATGGTACCCACATCGCCGAAGCGCTGAAGAACCTGAACCCGGAAACCACGCTGTTCCTGGTGGCGTCTAAAACCTTCACCACTCAGGAAACCATGACCAACGCCCACAGCGCGCGCGACTGGTTCCTGGCAAGCGCAGGCGACCAGAAGCACGTGGCAAAACACTTCGCCGCGCTGTCTACCAACGGTAAAGCGGTGTCTGAATTCGGTATCGATACGGCCAACATGTTCGAGTTCTGGGACTGGGTTGGCGGCCGCTACTCTCTGTGGTCCGCGATTGGTCTGTCTATCATTCTGTCTGTGGGTTACGACAACTTCGTTGAGCTGCTCTCCGGCGCGCACGCGATGGACAAGCACTTCTCCACCACGCCGGCGGAGAAAAACCTGCCGGTACTGCTGGCGCTGATCGGCATCTGGTACAACAATTTTTACGGTACCGAAACTGAAGCGATTCTGCCGTACGACCAGTACATGCACCGCTTTGCCGCGTACTTCCAGCAGGGCAACATGGAGTCCAACGGCAAGTACGTTGACCGCAACGGCAACAAGGTTGAACACCAGACTGGCCCAATCATCTGGGGCGAGCCGGGCACCAACGGCCAGCACGCGTTCTATCAGCTGATTCACCAGGGGACCAAAATCGTTCCGTGCGATTTCATCGCCCCGGCCATCAGCCACAACCCGCTGACTGACCACCATCCGAAGCTGCTGTCTAACTTCTTTGCCCAGACCGAAGCGCTGGCGTTTGGTAAATCTCGCGAAGTGGTTGAGCTGGAATACCGTGACCAGGGTAAAGACCCAGCAACCCTGGACTACGTGGTACCGTTCAAAGTGTTCGAAGGCAACCGTCCAACCAACTCCATCCTGCTGCGCGAAATTACCCCGTACAGCCTGGGTGCGCTGATTGCCCTGTACGAGCACAAAATCTTCACCCAGGGCGCTATCCTGAACATCTTCACCTTCGACCAATGGGGCGTAGAGCTGGGTAAACAGCTGGCTAACCGCATCCTGCCGGAGCTGAATGATGATAACGCCATCGACAGCCACGATAGCTCCACCAACGGTCTGATCAACCGTTATAAATCCTGGCGCGCGTAAGGTTATATATTCTCAATGCCGGCATCATGCCGGCATTTTTTTGTCAGATAATTCCGTATATCTTAATTTTCTGAATTATATTGATATTGAGCATAATCCTAAATATCACCTATCCCAGATGTATGTTTCGGATTAACCGTATATTGCCATTCTTAAGTTAATAGATAACACGCTGTTATTTATTGATATTTTATTTTCTTATCTTTCATTTTCATATTTTCCGAAAAAACCTTCCCCTATTTCCCATCACCGAATTCCATTCATTTGGTTGTGTATACTCGATGACGCCTGAATATTCTCAGGTACATATCCATTCATCTAATGAAGGGAATACGTATGAAGAAAATCCTCTATGGCATTTTTGCCATATCGGCGTTTGCTGCGGCAAGCGCCAGCGCGGCACCGATTGAAACGGGTGAAGCAGCTGGTGCAGCAGCAACGTCAGTGTCGGCCGGGAGTTCAACCGCCACCAGCGCCAGCACCGTAGGTTCTGCGGTCGGTATGGCGCTGGCAGCGGCTGGCGGCGATGGTTCCAACACCGGGACCACCACCACGACCAGTACGACAACGACCACCCGTACTCAATAAAAACGGTACGTTAATCCTAACCACACTTCGGTGTGGTTATTTTGCCCCTGGAGAAGCGTCGTGAAGCGACTTGTTATTCCCCTTATTTGCCTGTTGCTTCAGGCGTGTTCACCCAGCACCAAGGGACTGGGAAAATCGCTTTGGCAAAGCGTATCCGGTGAGTCGGGCGTACAGCTTACCGACGATGAAATCCAGACCATGCCATACGCCAGCCAATATATGCAGCTTAACGGCGGACCGCAGATCTTCGTGGTGCTGGCGTATTCCGAAGAAGGTCAGCAGAAATGGCTGACGCAGGACCGGGCAATGCTGGTGACACAGCATGGACGCCTGGTAAAAACCAAGCTGGCGGGCGACAACCTGCTCACGGTGAATAACCTCGACAACGACCCGCTGGCCCGCCCGAACCAGATCGCCGACGGCGCGCGCTGGACGCGGACCATGGGCTGGACCGAGCACCAGCAGGTGCGCTATGCCACCACCACGTCCACCTTCCACTGGGATGGCAACGACACGCTGACCCTGTCGGGCCAGGACACCGCCGTACGTGTGCTGGAAGAAGAGGTGAGCACTTCTGAAGCGAGCTGGCGCAACCGCTACTGGGTCGACAGCGAAGGGCAAATTCGCCAGTCGGAACAATATCTCGGCGCAGGAACCTTCCCGGTGAAAACCATGCTTATCAAGGCGGCGAAATCATGAAAAAACCGTTAATTATCGCCGCCATGCTCAGCGCTATCTCCTTTGCTGCTCAGGCGGCAGGTACCGTCGAGGTTCATATGGCGGGCGTTGAAAAGCCGCTGACCTTAACCCACGCCGAACGGCTGGCCGACCTGGTCGGGCAACCGAGGCTGGCGGGAAGCTGGTGGCCCGGCGCGGCGATCGCCTCTCCGCTGGCAACTGCGCAAGCCGAGCGTGAACATCAGGCGCTGCTGGCAGAACTGGCCGCGCTTGCGGCGGATGAGGGCGGCAGCGAGGCGGGGGCGATAAATGCCCTGCGCAACCAACTGCAGGCCATCCCGGTGACCGGGCGTTTATTAGTGCCGCTGGACCCTGACACCGTGCGGGTCCGCAGTAAAAATAACCCGCCGCTCGAAGGCCATTACACCCTATGGCTGGGGCGCGAACCTTCCACCATCACGCTGGTGGGTCTGGTGGATAAACCGGGAAAAATCCCTTTCACGCCGGGGCGCGACGCGGCCAGCTACCTCGATGATATCAGCCTGCTCAGCGGCGCGGATCGCAGCTACGCCTGGGTGATTTACCCGGACGGGCGCACGCAAAAAGCGCCGGTGGCGTACTGGAATAAGCGGCACGTTGAACCGATGCCCGGCAGCATTCTGTTTGTCGGCTTTGCCGACTCACGGTGGACGAAAAAATACGAAGCGCTGAACGCTGAAATCCTTCGCTCCCTGTCGCAGCGGAGACCTGAATAATGAAAAAAGCTTGTCTTTACAGCCTGCTGGCCCTGTCGGTTAGCGCGGCGTGCCATGCGGAAACGTTTCCCGCCCCTATCGGCCCCTCGCAGTCAGACTTTGGCGGCGTAGGCCTGCTGCAAACCCCAACGGCGCGCATGGCGCGCGACGGCGAGTTCAGCCTGAACTATCGCGATAACGATCAGTACCGCTATTACTCCGCCTCCGCCCAGCTTTTCCCGTGGCTGGAAACCACGCTGCGCTATACCGATGTGCGCACCAAAGACTACAGCAGCGTGGATGCCTTCTCCGGCTCGCAAACCTACAAAGATAAAGCCTTCGACGTGAAGCTGCGCCTGTGGGAAGAGAGCTACTGGATGCCGCAGGTGGCGGTCGGCGCGCGCGATATCGGCGGTACCGGCCTGTTTGACTCGGAATATATTGTTGCCAGCAAAGCCTGGGGGCCGTTCGACTTTACTCTCGGCTTAGGCTGGGGCTATCTCGGCACCAGCGGTAACGCCACCAACCCGTTCTGCTCCTACAGCGACAAATACTGCTACCGCGATAATCGCTATCGTAAAGCGGGCTCGGTTGATGGCAGCCAGATGTTCCATGGCCCGGCGGCTTACTTTGGCGGTATTGAGTACCAGACGCCGTGGCAGCCGCTGCGTCTGAAGCTGGAGTATGAAGGTAACAACTACCAGCAGGACTTTGCTGGCAAGCTCGATCAGAAGAGCAAAATTAACGTCGGCGCTATTTATCGCGTTACCGACTGGGCCGATGTGAACCTCAGCTACGAACGTGGCAATACGGTGATGTTCGGCTTTACCCTGCGCACCAACTTTAACGATCTGCGTCCGTCCTATAACGACAACGCGCGCCCGACCTATCGACCTCAGCCGCAGGACCCTATCCTCCAGCATTCGGTAGTGGCAAACCAGTTGACCCAGCTTAAGTACAACGCGGGCTTTGCGGCGCCGAAAATTCAGGTGCAGGGCGACACGCTGTACGTCACCGGTGAGCAGGTGAAGTATCGTGATTCGCGGGAAGGGATCGAACGCGCCAATCGGATCATCGCCAACGATCTTCCGGAAGGGATCCGCACGATCCGCATTACCGAGACGCGGCTGAATCTGCCGGAAGTGACCACGGAAACCGATGTAGCAAGCCTGCAACGGCATCTCGCCGGGGAGCCGCTGGGGCAGGAGACGCCGCTGGTGCAAAAACGCGTCGCGCCGATCGTGCCGGATAAAACCGAGCAGGGCTGGTATATCGACAAATCGCGCTTTGATTTCCATATCGATCCGGTGCTGAGCCAGTCGATCGGCGGGCCGGAAAGTTTCTATATGTACCAGGTCGGCGTCATGGGCTCGGCTGACTGGTGGGTGACTGACCACCTGCTGACCAGCGGTAGCCTGTTCGCTAACCTCGCCAATAACTACGGCAAGTTTAATTACACCAACCCGCCGAAGGATTCGGCGCTGCCGCGCGTGCGTACGCACATCCGCGAATACGTGGAAAACGATGTCTACGTGAATAACCTGCAGGCCAACTACTTCCAGTATCTGGGCAATGATTTCTACGGCCAGGTCTACGGCGGCTATCTGGAAACCATGTACGGCGGCGCGGGGGCGGAAGTGCTCTATCGTCCGGTGGACAGCAACTGGGCCTTTGGCCTGAACGCCAACTACGTGAAGCAGCGTGACTGGCGCAGCGCGCAGGACATGATGAAGTTTACCGACTACAGCGTGAAGACCGGGCACCTGACCGCCTACTGGACGCCGTCGTTTGCTCAGGATGTGCTGGTGAAAGCCAGCGTCGGGCAGTATCTGGCGGGAGATAAAGGCGGCACGCTGGATATCTCGAAACACTTCGACAGCGGCATTGTGGTTGGCGCATACGCCACCATTACCAACGTCTCTGCGGATGAGTATGGCGAAGGGCAGTTCACCAAAGGGGTCTATGTGAATATCCCGATGGATCTCTTCACCTCCGGCCCAACCCGCAGCCGCGCGGTTGTTGGCTGGACGCCGCTGACGCGCGACGGTGGTCAGATGCTGGGACGTCAGTTCGAGCTGTACAACATGACCGGCGATAAGAGCCAGAACTTCCGCTGACGACTGCCTCGTGGGTTCAATGCGCGACGCTGTCGACGAGCACGGCGTCGCGTGGAAACGACTTGTCCACCATAATGCTGATAATCTCTTTGTCGGTATGCGTCATCGGGTGAACCACCAGCCGGCACAAATTATTGATGGTTTGCTCTACGTCGCGGCATACAATGCCGTCGTTAGCGCTGGCGCAGCTGTTCTGCATTGCCATCAGCACCGCTTTGAAGGCGCTGGAAACCACCGAAGACACTTTCATCGCACAGCTATTAGACGCGCCGTCGCAAATCATGCCGGTAATGTCGCTAACCATGTTGGTAATCGCGGCGTTGATGACATCGGGATCGCGGGTGAACAGCCAGGCCATGCCTGCCGCCGAGCCCATGGCCGCCGTCGAGGCGGCGCAAAGCGCGGACAGACGGGTATAGCGCGAGTGGATGGAGATGGCCGTCAGGTGCGATAGGGCCAGCGCGCGCGCCAGAGTGTCTTCATCGGCATTGAGATGGTTTGCGACGGTCACGACTGGCATCGTCGCGGTTATCCCCTGGTTGCCGGAGCCGAAGTTAGACATCGCAATGACCGGTGCGCCGCCCATGCGGGCATCGGAGGCGGCAACGGTATCAATGATCACTTTGCTCATCAGATCGTTGCTCATCAGCCCTTTATTTACCGCATCGGCGAACGCGCCGTTAATATTCAGACCGTATTTTTTGCGTTTACCTTCCTGCGACAGCGCCGAGTTCAGGCGGCCTGCTTCGAGGATAAACGCGATCTCTTCCGCGGGTGCTGCGGTAATAAAATCGAACGCGTCCCGCAGGCTGAAGGTTGGCAGCGCGTGATGGTTCGCGGCCTTCTCGTCAGGCTGTTCCAGCGTCAGCGGTTCATCGTTCAGATAGAGCGCCACCACGTTCGTGTGGGTGCCTTTGACCACCACGCGGCAGGACTGCCCGGCGGCGAACAGCGTCAGGTCGAGGTGAATAAAATCGGACGTGTCCTCCACGTTAATCGTGACGTTGCCTGTGTTGATTAACGCGTTGGCTAATTCAACGTGGTGCTCGGTAATCCCTTCCAGCGCACGTAAGCCTTTATCAGCATGACCGCCAAAGGCGCCAATGGCGGCGGCCAGGCTTACGCCCGAAACGGTCGTGCCAGGAATGGTGACGCCCATGGCGTTTTTATACAGATTGGCGGAAATAAATCCGCTGATGCGCTCGCAGGGGCCGGGCAGATAGCGGGCGGCATAGGCTGCGGTAAATGCGATAGCCACCGGTTCGGTGCAGCCTAATGCAGGCGTAACTTCTTGCTTGAGCCACTGGATAAAAAGGGAAGGAGAGACGTAACGCATGCGGTGATGCCCCCAAATAAACCTGTTATTTATAAGGTTAATTTAGGTGCTTTTATGAGGAAAAACTTACTCTATTTTTCCTTGTCAGAGGCAATATAAAGAAAATTATTCTCTTTAAGCCGTTTATCACGCAAAAATGCACCAAGGTACCGCCTCAGATACCCGATCCGGGCTTGAATAACCGGATACGACGGGCCGCATGGCGGTGAAAAGTTGACCAGAAAAACTAGATCTGGATCACACTTTTGCGCTATACAAAGATCTCGGCCCAGCGAAAGAGGTGCTTGCTATGACGTCACTGACTCGCCCACGCGTAGAGTTTATCTCCACAATTTTGCAGACCGTCCTGAACCTGGGCTTGCTCAGCCTGGGTCTGATCCTGATTGTTTTTCTTGGTAAAGAGACGGTACATCTGGCCGATGTACTGTTTGCGCCGGAGCGCACCAGCAAGTACGAACTGGTGGAGGGGCTGGTGGTCTACTTCCTCTATTTCGAATTTATCGCGCTGATTGTGAAGTACTTTCAGTCAGGCTTCCATTTTCCCCTGCGCTATTTTGTCTATATTGGCATCACCGCGATTGTGCGGTTGATTATCGTCGACCATAAGTCTCCGCTGGATGTGCTGATTTATTCTGCCGCCATTCTGCTGCTGGTGATTACGCTGTGGTTGTGTAACTCGAAGCGCCTCAAACGCGAGTAGGCCTGATAAGCGCAGCGCCATCGGGCAATATCGCGCAGGTTGCCGGATGGGGGCGTTGAAGTATCCGACCAGCTTCCGATAGACAGGTAAAAAAAGAGGCGCTCCGAAGAGCGCCAAACAGTCACAAGTTAGGGTTCGTACAAGTTGAGGATGATAACAGTGGCATTAACGATGAAACTTAGCCCTTCACGCCGCCGGCCGTGAGGCCGTTTACCAGCCAACGCTGCGCGAGCAGGAAGACGACGGTAATAGGGATGGCGGAAAGGACAGCCGCTGCGGCAAAGTCGCCCCACAGATAGTTTTGTGGGTTGAGGTATTGCTGCATACCCACGGCCAGGGTGTAGCTGTTCACATCACGCAGCAAGAGCGATGCAACCGGTACTTCGGTAATGGCGGCGATAAACGACAGGATAAACACCACCGCCAGAATAGGTACGGAGAGCGGCAGCAGTACCAGGCGGAAAGCCTGCCACGGCGTCGCGCCGTCCAGTGAGGCCGCTTCTTCCAGCGAACTGTCGATCGTTTCGAAATAGCCTTTAATCGTCCACACGTGCAGCGCAATACCGCCGAGGTAGGCGAAGATCACGCCACCGTGGGTGTTCAGACCGATAAACGGAATGTACTGACCCAGACGGTCAAACAACGCGTACAGGGCAACCAGCGACAGCACCGCCGGGAACATCTGGAAAATCAGCATGCCTTTCAGCAGCGTCGCTTTGCCCGGGAAGCGCATACGGGCAAAGGCGTAGGCGCAGGTCGTGGACAGCGTCACGATACCGATGGCGGTGATGCCGGCGATTTTCACCGAGTTCCACAGCCACAGCAGCACCGGGAACGGTGGCGGCGTGACGCGACCGTCGGCGTGCTCAACGCTGAAGCCCAGCGCCAGCTTCCAGTGCTCCCAGGAGATTTTTTCCGGGATCAGGCTGCCGGTGGCGAAGTTCCCTTCGCGCAGCGAGATAGCAATAACCATCAGCAGCGGGAACATAATCGCCGCGATGAAAATCAGCAGCAGCAGGTGCGTGGTAAAGAGACGCAGTTTCTGAGATTTGGGTTGTACCATAGCCATGTTCGTTGTCTCCCTTAATCAAACTTCATGCGCGTGGCTTTCAGGTTCACGATAGCCAGTGCCCCTACCAGCAAGAAGATCAGCGTGGCAATCGCCGCCGCCAGGCCGAAGTCCTGACCGCCGCCGCCTTCGAAGGCGATACGGTAGGTGTAGCTCACGAGCAGGTCGGTATAGCCGGCCGGTGTGGTGGTGCCGAGTCTATCCGGACCGCCGTTGGTCAACAGCTGAATCAGCACGAAGTTGTTAAAGTTAAAGGCGAAGCTGGCAATCATCAGCGGCGTCAGCGGCTTAATCAGCATCGGGAACGTAATTTTAAAGAAGTTCTGGAACGGACCGGCGCCATCCATTGCCGAGGCTTCGTACAGGTCGTCCGGAATCGCTTTCAGCAGGCCCATGCACAGAATCATCATGTACGGGTAACCCAGCCAGGTGTTAACGATAACAATCATCGAGCGGGCGGTGGTCGGATCGCTGAACCAGGCCGGTTTGATACCGAACAGCGCGCTCAGCATCATGTTGATTTCACCAAAGCTCTGGTTGAACAGCCCTTTGAAAATCAGAATCGAGATAAAGGACGGCACGGCGTACGGCAGAATCAGCAGCACACGGTAAATGGCTTTGCCCTTCAGCGCTTCCCATTGCACCAGACAGGCCAGCACCATGCCAACGGCCACGGTCAGAATAACGGTCAGCACCGAGAAGACGATGGTCCAGACGAAGATAGCGAAGAACGGCTTCTGGATGCCCTCGTCGGTAAAGACGCGGGTGAAGTTGTCCCAGCCGATGCTGACGGTGTAGCCCGGGCTCAGCTGTTCGCTGCCCCAGCTGCCGTCGGCGTTAACGCTCTGATAGAAACCAATATCGCTGTTAGGGCGATATTTGACGCCGCTCTGGTTGTTGGTCAGCAGGCCGTCGTCGGCCAGCGTATACAGCGGCTGGGTGCCAGAGAACTGGCGCAGTGAGCTCATGGTCACTTTGCTTTCATCCGGCAGTACCGCTGTGAGCTGATTCAGCGCCTGGCGGTTCTGGGTAACGACGCGCAGCGGCGCGTGCTCGCCGGTTGGCAGGGCGTCGGTTTCTTTTAACTGCAGCTTCTGCTCGCCGCCAATTTTAAAAGCGTCGGACAGATAATTTTTACCACTTTCGCCGTCGGTGAGGGCCAGCTGCCACTCATCGCCCGCCGGGAAGAGGGTGAAGTTATAGGTTTTGCCCGCCTGATAAGAACGGTCCATCAGCACCTGCTGGGCGCGCTCGAAGGTGAGCTGGTTGGTGCTGCTGTAGTTGGTAAAGGCGATGGCGATGGTACAAATCAGCGGGAACAGGACGAACAGCCCCATCCCGGCCATGCCAGGGTAAACGTAGCGCCAGGCGTAGGTTTTACGGTTGGCGAAAATATACAGGCCCGCTGAGCTTAAAATCAGCGTCATGATGGCGAACAGGTACTCCCCTTGTGCGTACATTAAAACTACAAGGTAACCCACCAGCAGGCCCAGCAGACCAATCACTGACCATTTCAGCGTGTCGCTTTGCCACCAATGATTCTTTTTAATGACATCCATGGGGATCTTCCTCTACAACGGTGAAACTTCCTGGCCGGAGAAGTGCCGGATGGCGGCATAAATGCCTTATCCGGCCTACAATCCTCCGTAGGCCTGATAAGCGAAGCGCCATCAGGCACATCGACAGCATTACTTGGTGATACGACCCTGCGCGTCTTTCAGCGCAGCATCGACGGTCTGACGACCGCTGGCGGCGTTGATGACGGCGGTACGAACGGCATACCAGAATGCAGACATCTGCGGGATGTTCGGCATGATTTCGCCTTTCTGGGCGTTATCCATAGTGGCCGCGATACGCGGGTCTTTGGCTAACTGATCCTGGAAGGATTTCAGCGCAACGGCACCCAGCGGCTTGTCCTTGTTCACTTCTGCCAGGCCCTGGTCGGTCAGCAGGTAGTTTTCGAGGAACTCTTTCGCCAGCTCTTTGTTCGGGCTCGCGGCGTTGATACCGGCGCTCAGAACACCGACGAACGGTTTAGACGGCTTGCCTTTGAAGGTTGGCAGCAGCGTCACGCCGTAGTTGATTTTGCTCTTGTCGATGTTTGACCACGCCCACGGACCGTTGATGGTCATCGCGGTATCGCCTTTGTTGAAGGCGGCTTCAGCGATGGAGTAATCGGTATCGGCGTTCATGTGTTTGTTTTTGATCAGGTCAACCAGGAAGGTCAGGCCCGCTTTCGCGCCAGCGTTGTCCACGCCCACGTCTTTGACGTCGTACTTGCCGTTCTCAAATTTGAACGCGTAGCCACCGTCGGCGGCAATCAGCGGCCAGGTGAAGTACGGTTCTTGCAGGTTAAACATCAGCGCAGATTTACCTTTCGCCTTCAGCGCTTTATCCAGCGCAGGAATTTCTTCCCAGGTTTTCGGCGGGTTAGGCACGAGGTCTTTGTTGTAAATCAGGGAGAGCGCTTCTACCGCAATCGGGTAAGCAATCAGCTTGCCGTTGTAGCGTACGGCGTCCCAGGTGAACGGATAGAGTTTGTCCTGGAAGGCTTTGTCCGGGGTGACTTCCGCCAGCAGACCAGACTGCGCGTAGCCGCCAAAGCGGTCATGCGCCCAGAAGATGATATCCGGGCCGTCGCCGGTTGCGGCAACCTGTGGGAATTTTTCTTCCAGCTTATCCGGATGTTCTACGGTCACTTTAATGCCCGTATCTTTCTCGAATTTCTTACCTACCTCGGCCAGGCCGTTATAGCCCTTGTCGCCGTTGATCCAGATAACCAGCTTTCCCTCATCAATTTTTGCCAAAGCAGAGGCGGAAAACATCATCGTGGTCAATGCGGACAGCGCGAGGATGCGAGCGCCAGTTTTGATTTTCATATATCCCGTCCTTTCTAGGTGATGTACTCGTGGATACACAGAGGTGGTTTAACGTCGTTGAGTTTCCTTTTTTAGCAACCCCTTTCCATCCTCCTGACCTCTACGCCCCAAGGGTGATTAATGTGATCGCTGTAACATAAACCCCGGTTATGAGTCTCAGCGCACAAAAAAAAGCGCCGTTTTTTGTCGGCCCCGTCACGATTTTCGTTCGGAGGCTGCGCCGCCGGGGGCAGAGCGCACCTTCTCATCCTCCCGTCTCCTCCCCCATAAAAAACAGGGGGGGTGGAGGATTCACCTCAATGATGTGTGTTGCATAGTCAGGTTCATCTTGAATGTGTCGTTTGGTGACAAGTTGTAACGAGGGAGAAGGGCATGGCGAACGTACAGCTACGCAATGTAACGAAAGCCTGGGGCGACGTGGTGGTATCAAAAGATATCAACCTCGATATCCAGGAAGGGGAGTTCGTGGTGTTTGTCGGGCCGTCCGGCTGCGGCAAATCGACGTTGCTGCGTATGATCGCGGGTCTCGAAACCATCACCAGCGGCGATCTGTTCATCGGTGAAACCCGCATGAACGATGTTCCGCCCGCCGAACGCGGCGTGGGGATGGTGTTCCAGTCTTATGCGCTGTACCCCCATTTATCCGTTGCCGAGAACATGTCTTTTGGCCTGAAGCTGGCCGGCGCTAAAAAAGAAGTGATCAACCAGCGCGTTAATCAGGTTTCTGAAGTTCTGCAATTAGCCCATCTGTTGGAACGTAAACCGAAGGCCCTGTCCGGCGGTCAGCGTCAGCGTGTCGCTATCGGCCGTACTCTGGTGGCCGAGCCGCGCGTGTTCCTGCTGGATGAACCCCTTTCTAACCTGGACGCCGCGCTGCGCGTACAGATGCGTATTGAAATCTCCCGTCTGCATAAACGTCTGGGCCGCACGATGATTTACGTGACCCACGATCAGGTCGAAGCCATGACCCTGGCCGACAAAATCGTGGTGCTGGACGCGGGTCGCGTTGCGCAGGTCGGTAAACCGCTTGAGCTGTATCACTATCCGGCCGATCGCTTTGTCGCGGGCTTTATTGGTTCGCCGAAGATGAACTTCCTGCCGGTCAAAGTCACCGCCACCGCCATCGAACAGGTCCAGGTTGAGCTGCCAAACCATCAGCAAATCTGGCTGCCGGTTGAGAGTAACAACGTGCAGGTTGGCGCCAACATGTCGCTGGGCATTCGCCCGGAGCACCTGATGCCGAGCCACATCGCCGATGTGACGCTGGAAGGCGTGGTGCATGTTGTCGAGCAGCTGGGCAACGAAACGCAAATTCATATCCAGATCCCCGCCATTCGTCAGAACCTGGTTTACCGCCAGAACGACGTGGTGTTGGTAGAAGAGGGTGCCACATTCGCCATTGGCTTGCCGCCAGAGCGCTGTCATCTGTTCCGTGAGGATGGCACCGCATGTCGTCGGCTGCATAAAGAGCCCGGCGTTTAAAGGCCCCATAAAAAGTAAACATCTAACCCCCACGTCGCTAGCGATAAGGCGATACGGGGTGAAATGTTAAAAAAGAAAAGCAATGATCTCAGGAGATAGAATGATGATTACTCTGCGCAAACTCCCCGTGGCGGTTGCCGTCGCAGCAGGCATTATGTCTGCTCAGGCAATGGCCGTAGATTTTCATGGCTACGCGCGTTCCGGCATCGGCTGGACGGGTAGCGGTGGCGAACAACAGTGTTTCCAGGCAACCGGTGCTCAAAGTAAATACCGTCTGGGTAACGAATGTGAAACCTATGCCGAATTGAAATTAGGCCAGGAAGTGTGGAAAGAAGGCGATAAGAGCTTCTACTTCGACACCAACGTGGCTTACTCCGTCGCACAGCAGAACGACTGGGAAGCGACTGACCCGGCGTTCCGTGAAGCGAACGTCCAGGGTAAAAACCTGATTGACTGGCTGCCAGGCTCCACCATCTGGGCCGGTAAGCGTTTCTACCAGCGTCATGACGTTCACATGATCGACTTCTACTACTGGGATATCTCGGGTCCTGGTGCAGGTATTGAAAACGTCGATCTGGGCTTTGGTAAACTGTCTCTGGCAGCGACCCGTTCTCAGGAAGCCGGTGGTTCTTACATCTTCACCAGCAACAACACCTACAAGAACTACAAAGATACTGCCAACGACGTGTTTGACGTTCGTTTAGCCGGTCTGGAAACCAACCCGGACGGCGTGCTGGAGCTGGGCGTTGACTACGGTCGTGCGAACTACACCGACGGCTACAGCCTCGCTGACGGCGCGTCAAAAGACGGCTGGATGTTCACTGCAGAACACACTCAGAGCATGCTGAAAGGCTACAACAAGTTTGTTGTTCAGTACGCAACTGACTCGATGACCACTCAGGGTAAAGGCCAGTCTCAGGGCTCCTTCACCGGTAACGATTACAACAAAGATACCGAAATCGGTATTGTAAACAACAAGATCAATAACGATGGCGACATGTGGCGTATCCTCGACCACGGCGCAATCTCCCTGGGCGACAAAGTTGACCTGATGTACGTCGGTATGTACCAGAATATCGACCGTGACGACGGTAACGGCACCAAGTGGTGGACCGTCGGCGTTCGTCCAATGTACAAATGGACGCCAATCATGAGTACCCTGATGGAAGTGGGTTACGACAACGTGAAGTCTCAGCGTACCGGCGACACCAACAACCAGTACAAAATCACCCTGGCGCAACAGTGGCAGGCTGGCGACAGCATCTGGTCCCGTCCGGCCATCCGCGTGTTCGCAACCTACGCGAAGTGGGATGAGAAATGGGGTTATGACAACGGTATCGCTTACAAAGATACCAGCGCGAAAACCTACAGCCGTGGCGACAGCGATGAGTGGTCCTTCGGTGCTCAGATGGAAATCTGGTGGTAATTCAGCACTAACCTGACGTAACAACCGACGAGGGGCGTAAGCCCCTCTGTTCCTTGAGGTTTAGCGCGCTATTGCCTGGCTACCGCTAGAACTCCGCATTCTGAGGTCATCATAATGAAAATGAAAAAAAGTCTCGTTGCTCTCTGCTTATCTGCTGGATTAATGGCGAGCGTCCCGGGCATCAGCCTCGCCGACGTCAACTATGTGCCACAAAACACCAGCGCCGCCCCGACGATTCCAACCTCTGCGCTTCAGCAGCTGACCTGGACGCCGGTAGACCAATCCAAAGTGCAGTCCACCCAGCTTGCGACCGGCGGTCAGAGCCTGAACGTTCCTGGTATCACCGGCAACGTGGCGGCCTACAGCGTCCCGGCTAACATCGGTGAACTGACGCTGACCCTGACCAGTGAAGTCAACAAGCAAACTAACGTATTTGCGCCAAACGTGCTGATTCTCGATCAGAACATGACGCCTTCTGCCTTCTTCCCCAGCAGCTACTTCACCTACCAGGCACCGGGCGTGATGAGCGCCGACCGTCTGGAAGGGGTGATGCGCCTGACGCCAGCGCTGGGCCAGCAGAAGCTGTATGTCCTGGTCTTTACGACCGAGAAAGATCTCCAGCAGACCACGACTCTGCTGGACCCGGCAAAAGCCTACGCGAAAGGCACCGGTAACGCCGTACCGGATATTCCGGACCCGGTAGCCAAACACATTACCGACGGCTTAGTGAAGCTGAAAGTGAAAACCAACAGCAGCTCCAGCGTGCTGGTTGGCCCGCTGTTCGGCTCTTCCGGCCCGGCGCCGGTCACCGTCGGCAACACGGCGGCACCGGCCTACAGCGCGCCAGCGGCAGCCCCAGTTGCAGCGCCAGCGGCGAAGGCGGAACCGATGCTGGATGATACGGAAAGCTATTTCAACAACGGAATTAAACAGGCGGTAGCGAAAGGGGATATCGATAAAGCCCTCAAGCTGATGAATGAAGCCGAGCGCCTGGGCTCTAAATCTGCTCGTTCCACCTTTATCGGCGCTGTAAAAGGCAAGGGGTAAGTTCTCCCCGCAGCGCTGATGTTTAGGCGAAGCCTTTCGGTGTGCCCTTGTGGGCGCACCTTTTTTATCGCGCAACGCAAACTGTTGCACTGCTGTTGCGCTAATGATCGTATTTGACCATTCCTGCACCCCCTCACGCGACTTTCTGCGATACAATGGCGAAACGCTTTGTATTGGAGAGACAGGCATGTCGCACTCTGCACTGACGCAACTACGCGCGCTGCGCTATTTTGACGTCATTCCCCCGCTTGAACCCGCTCAGCGCGACTGGCTGATGCTGGAAGATTCCATGACCAAACGGTTTGAGCAGTTCGGGAAACCCGTCAGCGTCACGCTATTAAATGAAGAATTTGTCAGCCGCGACTCGCTGGCGGCTGAGCAGCATCTGCTGCCAGAAGAGGCTCGCTATTGGCTGCGGGAAATATTATTGTGCGTCGGCGGTGAACCGTGGCTTGCCGGGCGCACCGTGGTGCCAGAGTCGACCCTCTGCGGGCCGGAGCTGGCGCTGCAAAACCTGGGGCAAACGCCGCTGGGTCGCTACCTGTTTACGTCGTCAACGCTGACGCGAGATTTTATTGAGATAGGTCGTCATGATGCGCTGTGGGGGCGTCGTTCCCGCCTCCGCTTAAGCGGTAAACCGCTGCTGTTAACCGAGCTGTTTTTACCGGCATCGCCGCTGTACTGAGAGGAAAAAAAGAATGGAGTGGAGTCTGAAGCAGAATAAGCTGCTGGCCTACCATCGGCTGATGCGCACGGACAAACCGATCGGCGCGCTGCTGCTGCTGTGGCCGACGCTGTGGGCGCTGTGGGTCGCCTCGCCGGGTGTGCCGCCGCTGTGGATCCTGGCGGTCTTTGTGGCGGGCGTATGGCTGATGCGCGCCGCGGGCTGCGTAGTGAACGACTATGCGGATCGTAAATTTGACGGTCACGTCAAACGGACGGCAAATCGACCGTTGCCGAGCGGGGCGGTCACGGAGAAAGAGGCCCGTACGCTGTTTATCGTGCTGGTGGCGCTTTCCTTCCTGCTGGTGCTGACGCTCAACGCGATGACCATTTTACTGTCAATCGCGGCGCTGGCGCTGGCGTGGGTTTACCCGTTTATGAAGCGTTATACCCACCTGCCGCAGGTGGTGCTGGGGGCGGCGTTTGGCTGGTCGATTCCGATGGCCTTCGCGGCGGTGAGCGAGACGCTGCCGCTGAGCTGCTGGCTGATGCTGCTGGCGAATATTCTGTGGGCGGTGGCTTACGACACGCAGTACGCGATGGTAGACCGTGACGATGACGTGAAAATCGGCATCAAATCCACGGCGATTTTGTTCGGCGACAATGACCGCCTGATTATCGGTATTTTGCAGGCATGCGTGCTGGTGCTGATGGTGGCGATTGGCTGGCTCAACGGCCTGCACTGGGCGTTCTACTGGTCGATACTGATCGCCGGTGCGCTGTTTGTGTACCAGCAGAAACTGATTCGCCACCGCGAGCGCGGCCCGTGCTTCCAGGCGTTTATGAACAATAACTACGTGGGGCTGGTGCTGTTTATTGGCCTGGCGATGAGCTACTGGCAGTTTTAAATGCGGCCTGTAAACGCCTTATTCGGGCTACGCTGCCACTCGCGTGTGTAGGCCTGATAAGCGCAGCGCCATCAGGCGTGGCATTCGGTCACCACGCGATAAAAAAATCCCCGGCTTTCTGACCGGGGATTTTTGTTTTTACTGCGCCGCCTCTTCCTGCGTTACGCTCTCAATCGTCAAGCGCACGTCCGAGGTAATCAGGCCCGCCATCATCTGGTAAACCTTCATCGTCTCTTCCGGCTCGGCGTCACCGCTGTCGCTGATATAACCCTCATCGCGGAGCGTCAGCACCAGCGAGGAGAACACCGCTTTATCAAAGAACTCCGGCGAGTTGATGCCGTGCAGCACCGACAAACGCTGTGCCAGCGTACGGCTCTCTTTCTCCAGTGTGCTGCGGTTCATCGACGGGTTGCCGCTCAGCAGCCAGAAGGTGATCGCATAGCGCTGCAGCGTTTCGCGTGCGCCAGCGGCCAGCAGTTGCAGCGTGCGGGAGTGCGAAGCGTTAATCCGCAGGTTGCCGTTCTGCTCGGTAATCAGCTCCTGACGGACCATTTCGGCAATCAGGGTGTCCATCACCGACGGCAGCGCCTCGCGATCCCAGCGCAGGAACAGCTCAGCTTTGAGCATCGGGTACAGCGTACCAATGATGCTCAGCACCTGCTCGCGAGAGATCTCACGATGCTGGGTCATGATGGCCGCCAGCAGCGACGGCATGATCAGCATGTGCGCGATGTTGTTGCGGTAATAGGTCATCAGCACCGCCTGCTCGCGCGGCAGAATAATGATGTCGCCGATAGTGTCTTTCTCGACTTCGAACTTATTCATCTGCAGAGCATGGTCGATAAGCTCGCTGGCGGTGGCTTTCGGCGCGGTGGCATCCGGTGAATACGGCGCATTGCGCATCAGTGCCAGGTAGCATTCTACCTGCTGCGTCAGCTGCTCGCGGGTGAGCGAACGCTGGCGCGAGGCCAGCAGCGCGGTGCAGCACAGGTTCATCGCGTTCGCCGCACCGGCGTTGTTAATACGCACCATCAGCTCGCCTGCCAGCTTGTTGACGGTCGGCGTCAGCCATGCCGGACGCACGGCTTCGATTGGGTCGATAGACTCGCGCCATTCCGGCACGTGGTGGTTCAGGTAGGTCATCAGCGGCATCGGTTCGCCGAAGTTGACATAGCCCTGGCCGAGGTTGCGCAGCTTGCTCAGCCCGCGCAGCATCTGCGGCAGGCTCTCTTTTTCTTTCGTCGCGCCGCGCAGCTCTTTGGCGTAGGTACCCACTTCCATCACGTGCTCGTAGCCGATGTAAATCGGCACCAGGGTGATAGGTCGGGAACCGCCGCGCAGCATCGCCTGAATGGTCATCGACAGGGTGCCGGTTTTCGGGTCCAGCAGACGGCCGGTACGCGAGCGCCCGCCTTCCACGAAGTACTCGACGGAATAGCCGCGGCTGAACAGCTCGCCAAGGTATTCACGGAACACGGTGGAGTAAAGCTTGTTACCCTTAAAGGTACGGCGAATAAAGAACGCGCCCAGACGACGGAAAATCGGACCGGCTGGCCAGAAGTTCAGGTTGATACCGGCGGCAATATGCGGCGGCACCAGGCCCTGATGATAGAGCACGTAAGAGAGCAGCAGGTAGTCCATGTGGCTACGGTGGCAGGGCACATAGACAATTTCATGGCCGTCGTGCGCCAGCTGGCGTACGCGCTCGGCGTTATGGACGTTAATGCCCTGGTACAGACGGTTCCAGGTGAAGCTGAGGATACGGTCAGTCAGGCGAATCATCTCGTAGGAGAAGTTAGCCGCAATCTCTTCCATTAGCGCAATCGCATTCTGCTGTGCTTTTTCATGGGAGATTTTTTTGCTGCGCGCTTCATCTTCGACCGCTTTCGCAATGGCTTTCGAAGCCAGCAGCTTTTTGAACAGGTCGTGACGTGCCGGCAGGCGCGGGCCAACCGCAGCCAGGCGCTGACGGGCAAAGTGCATGCGGGCAACGCGTGCTAGCTTCTGGGCGATGATTTTATCGGTGCCGTGTTCGTCGGCCATGCGGCGCAGCGACACAGACGGCGAGAAGCGCACGAAGCTATCGCGACCAAGCCAGGAGACGGCGAAGAATTTCTGGAAGCCGTTGAGCATACGCAGCGGCGGATTTTCCTCGCCTTTTTCGCGGCCCGGAGAGCGCCCGAACATCACGGAAACCGGCACCATTTGCACATCCAGGTCCGGATTGCTGCGGTGCAGATCGAGATAGTCGTGGAACAGCTTGATCGACTCTTCCTTTGGCGTGTAGTAAGTGAACACGCGCGGGCCGCCGTGAATAAACACGTAGCGCGGCAGCAGAGTGCCGTCGATTTCCAACGGTTCAAGCGGATCGGGTAAATCATGCGCCAGGCACTGGGCGCGCAGCGTCAGCAAGTCGGCCTTAGAGTTATAAGGCAGGACGTACATAATCGGGCGCGACGTATCGAGCCCCAGTTCCTGGGCAGGTTCTGCCGGAATAGACTTGCTTTTTACCAGTACGCTTAATGGTAAATTCAGTAATTTGTAGTAAATTCGTGGCCAGCCGGACATAAACGATGTAAAGCCTCTGGTTAATCATGCAAATGCGCGGCAAGAATATCAGAAAGTCAGCAGAATTTCTGTTCTACCGCTGCATAACTCGCATTGTCATTGACGTAATAACAAAAAAGGTTCTTGAGATGGCCAATAATACCACCGGGCTCACCCGAATCATCAAAGCAGCGGGCTATTCCTGGAAAGGATTTCGCGCGGCGTGGATCAACGAAGCCGCATTCCGCCAGGAGGGCGTCGCGTCGGTGCTGGCGATTATCATCGCCTGCTGGTTGGATGTCGATGCGATTACCCGCGTGCTGCTTATCGGTTCCGTCCTGTTGGTGATGATAGTGGAAATTCTCAATAGTGCGCTGGAAGCCGTAGTCGATCGCATTGGCTCGGAGTATCACGAACTGTCCGGACGGGCAAAAGACATGGGGTCGGCGGCGGTGCTGCTGGCGATTTTTGTCGCGCTGATCACTTGGGGCATGCTGCTGTGGGCGCATTTCCACTAAAGCTGTGAAAACTGCCTGATTTCGTGCGTTTTATGGTTTCAAAATAGACACTAGCTGTATATACTCACAGCATAACTGTATATACACCCAGGGGGCGGAATGAAAGCGTTAACGACCAGGCAGCAAGAGGTGTTTGATCTCATCCGGGATCATATCAGCCAGACGGGCATGCCGCCGACGCGTGCGGAAATTGCTCAGCGCTTGGGGTTCCGTTCCCCGAACGCGGCTGAAGAGCACCTGAAAGCGCTGGCGCGTAAAGGTGTCATTGAGATTGTATCCGGCGCTTCTCGCGGTATCCGCCTGCTGGTGGAAGAAGAAGAGGGCCTGCCGCTGGTGGGCCGCGTCGCGGCGGGTGAGCCGTTGCTGGCGCAGCAGCATATCGAAGGTCATTATCAGGTCGATCCCTCGCTGTTTAAACCCAGCGCCGACTTCCTGCTTCGCGTCAGCGGCATGTCGATGAAAGACATCGGTATTATGGACGGCGACCTCCTTGCCGTGCATAAAACGCAGGACGTGCGTAACGGCCAGGTTGTGGTCGCGCGCATTGATGAAGAAGTGACGGTGAAACGCCTGAAAAAACAGGGTAACGTCGTCGAACTGCTGCCGGAAAACAGCGAATTTAAACCTATCGTGGTCGATCTGCGCCAGCAGAATTTCTCGATCGAAGGACTGGCCGTTGGCGTTATTCGCAACGGCGAATGGCTGTAACACCCGCTTTCTCATGACGGCGATACGCCCCGTATCGCCGTCTTTTTCCTTTCTGGTCGACACTCATGCCGCTACTTACCTCCGCCGATAAGGCCCTGTGGCGCCTTGCGCTACCCATGATTTTCTCCAACATTACCGTCCCGTTGCTCGGGCTGGTGGACACCGCCGTGATTGGTCATCTCGATAGCCCTGTTTATCTGGGCGGGGTGGCGATTGGCGCGACCGCGACCAGCTTCCTGTTTATGCTGCTGCTGTTTTTGCGCATGAGCACGACCGGTCTGACGGCACAGGCGTTTGGTGCGAAGGATCCGCAGGCGCTGGCTCGCGCGCTGGTGCAGCCGCTCATGCTGGCGCTGGGGGCCGGGCTGCTGATTATTCTGCTGAAAACGCCGCTGATCAATCTGGCGCTCTCCATCGTTGGCGGCAGCGGCGAGGTGCTGGAGCAGGCGCGGCGTTTTCTGACCATCCGCTGGCTCAGCGCCCCCGCGGCGCTGGCTAACCTTGTGCTGCTGGGCTGGCTGCTGGGCGTACAGTACGCTCGTGCGCCGGTTGTTTTACTGGTGGTGGGCAATGTCCTGAATATCGTGCTCGACCTATGGCTGGTGATGGGGCTGCACATGAGCGTACAGGGGGCGGCGCTGGCGACGGCGCTTGCCGAATACGCCACGCTGCTGGTCGGGCTGGTGATGGTCCGCAAGGTGCTGGTGATGCGGGGCATCAGTTGGCTGATGCTGAAAAACGCCTGGCGCGGCAACATTCGCCGTCTGCTGGCGCTGAACCGCGACATTATGCTGCGTTCCCTGCTGTTACAGCTGTGCTTTGGTGCGGTGACCGTTTTCGGTGCGCGCCTCGGCGGCGACGTGGTGGCGGTAAACGCGGTGCTGATGACCATGCTGACGTTTACAGCCTATGCGCTGGACGGCTTTGCCTACGCGGTGGAGGCCCATTCCGGGCAGGCTTTCGGGGCGCGCGATGGCAGCAAGCTGCTGGAGGTCTGGCACGCCGCATGCCGTCAGGCGGGCGTGGTCGCGCTGGCCTTTGCGCTGGTGTACGCGCTGCTGGGGCAACAGATTGTCGCGCTGTTAACGTCGCTACCTGAACTGCAGCAGCTTGCCGATCGCTATGTGCTCTGGCAGGTTGTGCTGCCGGCGATCGGCGTGTGGTGCTATTTGCTGGACGGGATGTTTATCGGCGCAACGCGCGGCGCTGAAATGCGAAACAGTATGGCGGTGGCCGCCTTAGGCTTTGCGCTAACGCTGCTGGCGCTGCCGCTGCTCGGCAACCACGGGCTGTGGCTGGCGCTGGCTGTATTCCTCGCGCTGCGCGGGCTGTCGCTGGCGTATATCTGGCGTCGCCATTGGCGAAACAATAGCTGGTTTTCCTGAGAAATGGTTAAAGATTCCGAATAGTGAAATGAACCCAGAATGACTGACTACAATTAACCTCACGCTTAGCGAAAAAGAACGTGTCTCTTTCGCTATTCACTCACTGACGATCGAGGATTCGACGATGAATAAAGACGAAATCGGCGGTAACTGGAAACAGGTTAAAGGTAAAGTGAAAGAGCAATGGGGCAAACTCACCGACGATGATATGACGGTGATCGAAGGCAAACGCGACCAGCTGGTCGGTAAAATTCAGGAACGCTACGGATACGCGAAAGATCAGGCAGAAAAAGAGGTCGACAGCTGGGATAAACGCCACAATATCCGCTGGTAACGCGCTTCTCCTGCCCGGAGTACACGGATGTACTCCCCCCGCTAATCGCTCGGTTAGCGGGCCTTTTTCTTCAACTGAATGGTATGGTCGTGATGACAGTGCTCATGCGCGCGGCAGGCTTCAACCTCGACGCAGGCAGAGCATAGGCCATGGGCCTCAATGACGTTGTGGCGTAGGGCAAAGCCCATTTTCGCCGCCAGCGTATGCATGATATCTTCCACCCCTTCTGCACACTCTTCTTTCACCACGCCGCAGCGATCGCAGATAAACATCGCGGAGGTATGCGTCGGCTGATCGAACAGATGACAGAGCACGTAGCTGTTGGCGGATTCCACCTTGTGTACGAAGCCTTGCTCAAGCAGAAACTCCAGCGCGCGATAGACGGTTGGCGGTTTGGCCTGGGGTTCTTTCTCGCGCAGCAGGTCCAGCAGGTCATAGGCGCTAATCGCCCCTTCCTGCAGGCTCATCAGGCGCAACACTTCCAGACGTTGCGGAGTCAGGCGCACGCCGCGTTGCGCGCACAGCTTCTCAGCCTGCGCTAACAGTTCTTGCGTGGTGGTCTTATCCATTGGCGTCCTCGAGTTACGGGTGAAATAAACCCCTACTTTACCATGTTATGCCGGAAACACCGAGTTTCCACAGGTGTGCTATAGGTGTGTTATAGCAGGTGAACTTCACACTCAGGATGAAAAATGATGAAAAGACCCGACTGTATTCGCCATTGGCGCGATGTTGAAGGACCCGACGACTCCACTTATCCCGACAGCGACGAGCGTTTTGCCATCGGTGCGCCGCTGGCCCGTGCGCTGGGGCTCAGGCATATCGGCATTCACCACGAACGATTACCGCCCGGCCGCCGCACCTCGTATCCGCACGCCGAAAGCGACGAGGAAGAGTTTATCTATGTGCTGGAAGGCTATCCACAGGCGTGGATTAACGGCTATTTGTGGAAACTTGAACCGGGTGACAGCGTTGGTTTTCCGGCCGGAACCGGCGTATGCCATACCTTCATCAACAACACCAGCGAAGAGGTACGGCTGCTGGTGGTGGGTGAAGCCAACAAAAAGCATAACCGTATTTACTACCCGTTGAACGCTGCTTATGCCGTCACGCGCGAAGACCGCTGGGTGGATCACCCACCGCAATTTTTTGGCCCGCACGACGGAAAACCTGGGCGAAAGTAATCTTATCTTCTATAAAAGATTAGGGTGCTTATTAATAATAACCAGCTTGTAGAAAATTTCAGTTAAGGGAACAGAACGCTTTTTGTCCCGTTATTCACAGCAATAGTTCGCCCCCGTTCAGGTGATAACGAAGGGGGGATTGTTTCATAACAGACAACAAGACGAGCAAACTGTGAAAAAAAACGACAAATTTTCGCTGATGGGGATCGCTGTCTCTTTCATTATGGCAGGGCCGGCAGAGGCGGCAAACGGCTGGGTTGAGGCCCGAAGCGATGCGATGGGTGGCACGGGGGTGGCTTCGGCGCCGTACGCCAGCGGGGCGCTGATTAACCCCGCGCTGCTGGCCAGGTCGCAGCCTGACGACGCGGTGACGCTGGTTTTTCCGACGATCGGCGCGCAGATATCCGATAAGGACGATCTGCGCAGCGAAATCGACGATATCAGCGACGATGTGAATGGCTACCGTAAAGCGCTCAACGGTGTGAATCCGGTGCAGCTGTTTGTCCCCGGCAGCCCGGGTTATCGTCAGGTGTCCGGTGCGGCGGGGGATCTGGCGGATCGGCTATCATCCCTGAAGGGCAAAACTGCCAGCGCGAAAGCGGGGGCAGGGATGGTGGTGGCAGTGCCGAACGATGTACTGGCGGTGGCGTTTGTGGCAAAGGCCAACGCGCGCGCGCGCCTCAGCTCGTATATCGACCAGGGTGACATCGACACGCTGCGCCGCGTGCAGGCGGTGCCGGCCAGCGTGCTGGCGGTCGATCCCAACAATCTGAAATCACAGGGATTTGGCCGCGCAGCGATCGTCTCTGACTACGGCGTGGCGATGGCCCGTCAGTTTAATCCTGGCGGCGTACCGATTTCACTGGGCGTTACGCCGAAGCTCCAGCAAACCTGGCTCTATAACTACACCGTCTCTATCTACAACTTCAGCAGCGACGACATCAACAGCAGCCGCTATCGCAATGATGATACGGGCTTTAACGTCGATGCCGGGATGACTGCCGATTTTGGCGAGAGCTGGACGGTGGGGCTCAGCGGGCAAAACCTGTTCTCGCGCGATATTGATACCAAAGAAGTGGCCGGCGTGCGCGATACCTACCAGATACGTCCACTGGTGACCGCTGGGGGGGCCTGGCACACCGATCTCGTGACCTTAAGCGTCGATGGTGATTTGACGCAAACCAAGGGCTTTAAAAGTGAAGAGGCGTCGCAGTACGTAGGCGTTGGCGCAGAAGTGCGCCCGCTGGACTGGCTGGCGGTGCGCGCGGGTTATCGCGCTGATGTAAAAAATAACGACAGCAACGTCTTTACTGGCGGCGTCGGCTTTGCGCCCTTTAATCGGGTGCACGTCGATCTGATGGGACTGTACGGCGAAGAGCAAACCTGGGGGGCGGGGATGCAGCTTAGCGTCATGTTCTGACCACGGATCTTGTAGGCCGGATAAGGCGTTTACGTCGCCATCCGGCAACGTGCGCTGGACCGCCTGATGGCGCTGTGCTTATCAGGCTTACCCCAGCTGCCAGCGTGTTACCCACCGGGGATTCGCTACATCCGCGCTCAAGGTTTGTGCTATAGTAGCCGCCCATTTTTCCGGATGCTTAAATAATCACCATGTTGTCAGAATCCTCGACCGCTACTTTCCCCGCTCACCGTTTCTCCATCGCGCCGATGCTCGACTGGACCGACAGGCACTGCCGCTACTTCTTGCGCCTGCTGTCCCGGCACACGCTGCTGTATACCGAAATGGTGACGACCGGGGCAATTATTCACGGTAAGGGCGATTATCTGGCGTATAGCGAAGAAGAGCATCCGGTTGCCCTGCAGCTTGGCGGCAGCGACCCGGCGGCGCTGGCGCAGTGTGCCGCGCTTGCGCAGGAACGCGGCTATAACGAAATCAACCTTAACGTCGGTTGCCCGTCCGATCGCGTACAGAACGGTATGTTTGGCGCCTGCCTGATGGGCAACGCGCTGCTGGTGGCAGACTGCGTCAAGGCGATGCGCGACGTGGTGTCCATTCCGGTGACGGTGAAAACCCGTATTGGTATTGACGATCAGGACAGCTATGAATTCCTCTGCGACTTCATCGACACGGTTTCCGGCCGCGGCGAATGTGAGATGTTTATCATCCACGCCCGTAAAGCCTGGCTTTCAGGCCTGAGCCCGAAAGAGAACCGCGAAATTCCACCGCTGGACTACCCGCGTGTGTATCAGCTCAAGCGCGATTTCCCGCATCTGACGATGTCCATCAACGGCGGCATTAAATCGCTGGAAGAGGCCAGGGCGCATCTGGAACATATGGACGGCGTGATGGTGGGCCGTGAAGCCTATCAAAACCCGGGTATCCTGGCGTCGGTCGATCGTGAAATCTTCGGCGCCACCGACGTTGATGCCGACCCGGTGGCGGTGGTGCGCGCGATGTATCCGTACATCGAGCGTGAGCTGAGCAACGGCACCTATCTTGGACATATCACTCGTCACATGCTGGGGCTGTTCCAGGGCATCCCCGGTGCGCGCCAATGGCGTCGCTATCTGAGCGAAAACGCGCACAAGGCCGGGGCCGATATTAACGTACTGGAGCATGCGCTGAAGCTGGTGGCCGATAAGCGCTAAATTTTTCGCTAAAATCTGGTCAAATTCACCACGCCCTGCGCATTGTCGCGGGGCTTTTTTGTTGATAATCAATAAGTTATTTTTGGCACAGTTTTTGTAATAGTCACACCAGAGAAACGTCTATTTTCCGGGGGCACGACCATGCTGGAACTGTTATTTGTGATTGGCTTTTTTGTGATGCTGCTGGTGACGGGGATTTCCCTGCTTGGCATTCTCGCCGCACTCGTTGTGGCGGCGGTACTGATGTTCGTCGGCGGATTGTTTGCGATGATGATCAAGCTGCTGCCGTGGTTAATTCTGGCGGTGGCAGCGGTGTGGATTATCCGGGCGATCAATGGGCCGAAAAATCCACCGTACCGCAGCAATTACCGGAGGTATTGAGGGGTGTGTCACAACCTCGATATTTTTGCATAAATCTCCGTAGGATCCGCGTAATAAATCTGTCACTATTACCGCCGATAACGAATTCATCGCGCTGTACCCTACATACAGCCGAACTAAAAAAAGAAAGGGCTTCCTGCGGGAAGCCCTAGTCTTTTGTGCAGTGAAAACACTTAAGGAATCAGCAGGCTTGAGCCTTGCGTTACCCGGCTTTCCAGAATCTCATGCGCGCGACGCGCTTCCTTCAGCGGGTACTTCTGACTTTCCGCCACGTCTACCTTGATAATGCCGCTGGCGATCAGTGAGAACAGTTCGTGGCTGGCCTCTTTCCGCTCGTCGTAGGTGGTGATATAGCCGTAGAGGGAAGGACGGGTCACGAACAGCGAGCCTTTCTGATTGAGGATCCCCAGATTCACGCCGGTCACCGGGCCGGATGAATTGCCGAAGCTGACCATCAGACCGCGACGCTGCAGGCAGTCGAGCGAGGCCTCCCAGGTATCTTTCCCCACCGAGTCGTACACAACCGGCAGCTTTTTACCGCCGGTTATCTCTTTGACGCGTTCGGCAATGTTCTCTTCACGGTAGTTAATCACCTGCCAGGCACCTGCCTGCAGCGCGCGCTTCGCTTTCTCTGCGCTGCCGACGGTGCCAATCAGCTTCGCCCCCAGCGCTTTCGCCCACTGGCAGGCAATCAGCCCCACGCCGCCCGCCGCAGCGTGGAACAGGAACGGTTCGCCGGGCTTAATTTCATAGGTTTTACGCAGCAGATAGTAGACGGTTAACCCTTTGAGGAAGGAAGCTGCAGCCTGTTCATAGGAGATGGCTGCCGGAAGCAGAGCCACTTTATCCGTCGCGACGTTGTGCACCGAGCTGTAAGCGCCAAGGCCCGACTGCGCGTAGACCACGCGATCGCCTATCTTGAGATGCTTAACGTTGCTGCCCACCTGGCTGACTACGCCAGCGGCTTCGGTACCCAGGCCACTCGGCAGCGATGGCGGCGGATAGAGCCCGCTGCGAATATAGGTATCAATGTAGTTGATGCCGATAGCTTTGTTTTCTACCTGCACTTCGTTCTCGGCAGGGGCGTTAGGGGTGAATTCAACGGCGTTGAGCACGTCCGGGCCGCCATGTTTGCTAAATTCAATACGGGTTGCCATGCTTCCTCCTGAACAATTATGTGGTAATCTTTCGACCCACTCTTTATCTCGGTAATACCATTCACTATGGCAGCAAATAAACCCTTCAACAAACCTCAAGCCGAAGCTCGCGACCGCGATCCGCAGGTGGCAGGGCTGAAAGTACCGCCGCACTCGATTGAAGCGGAACAGTCGGTGTTGGGCGGTTTGATGCTGGATAACGAGCGCTGGGACGACGTCGCTGAACGCGTGGTTGCGGAGGATTTCTACACCCGTCCGCACCGCCATATCTTTACGGAGATGGGGCGTTTACAGGAAGGCGGCAGCCCGATAGACCTGATTACGCTCGCGGAATCGCTGGAGCGACAGGGGCAACTGGACAGCGTCGGCGGCTTCGCCTATCTGGCGGAATTGTCAAAAAATACGCCAAGTGCGGCAAATATCAGCGCTTATGCCGACATTGTTCGCGAACGTGCAGTCGTTCGCGAAATGATCTCGGTGGCCAATGAAATTGCCGAAGCCGGTTTCAACCCGCAGGGGCGCACCAGCGAGGACCTGCTGGATCTCGCTGAATCCCGGGTGTTTAAAATCGCCGAGAGCCGCGCCAATAAAGACGAAGGCCCGAAAAACATTACCGATGTGCTCGACGCTACCGTCGCGCGTATCGAACAGCTATTCCAGCAGCCGCACGACGGCGTTACCGGGGTGAACACCGGCTACGACGATCTCAACAAGAAAACCGCTGGTTTACAGCCGTCGGATCTGATTATCGTCGCTGCTCGTCCATCGATGGGTAAAACGACATTTGCAATGAACCTCGTCGAAAATGCGGCGATGTTGCAGGATAAACCGGTCCTTATCTTCTCTCTCGAGATGCCCTCGGAACAGATTATGATGCGTTCTCTGGCCTCGCTGTCGCGGGTGGACCAGACCAAAATCCGTACCGGCCAGCTCGATGATGAAGACTGGGCGCGCATCTCTGGCACCATGGGGATACTGCTGGAAAAACGCAATATTTACATTGACGACTCTTCCGGCCTGACGCCGACGGAAGTGCGCTCCCGCGCGCGCCGTATCGCTCGTGAGCACGGCGGCATCGGGCTTATCATGATCGACTACCTCCAGCTGATGCGCGTGCCGTCGCTCTCTGACAACCGTACGCTGGAAATCGCCGAAATATCACGTTCACTCAAAGCGTTAGCGAAAGAATTACATGTGCCGGTGGTGGCGCTGTCGCAGCTTAACCGCTCTCTGGAACAGCGCGCGGACAAGCGCCCGGTCAACTCCGACCTGCGTGAATCCGGCTCCATCGAGCAGGATGCTGACTTAATCATGTTTATCTATCGTGATGAGGTTTATCACGAAAACAGTGACTTAAAAGGCATCGCTGAGATTATCATCGGTAAACAGCGTAACGGCCCGATCGGCACGGTGCGCCTGACGTTTAACGGCCAGTGGTCGCGCTTCGATAACTACGCTGGCCCGCAGTACGACGACGAATAACAACGCTGAATCTGGTGACTCAAGCAAATACTTATCAAGGAATAAAAATGCAAGCGGCTACTGTAGTCATTAACCGCCGCGCTCTGCGACACAACCTGCAACGTCTGCGCGAACTGGCGCCTGCCAGCAAGCTGGTTGCGGTGGTGAAAGCGAACGCTTACGGACACGGCCTCCTCGAGACCGCGCGAACGCTCCCCGACGCCGATGCTTTTGGCGTTGCCCGCCTGGAAGAGGCGCTGCGCCTGCGTGAGGGCGGCATCACCCAGCCGATTCTGCTGCTGGAAGGCTTCTTTAACGCGACCGACCTGCCGACGATTGCCGCACAGCATCTGCATACCGCCGTGCATAACATGGAACAGCTTGAGGCGCTGGAAAGCGCCGAACTGAGCGAACCGGTCGCCGTCTGGATGAAGCTCGACACCGGCATGCACCGTCTGGGCGTACGCCCGGAAGACGCCGAGGCCTTCTACCAGCGCCTGAGCGCCTGCAAAAACGTGCGCCAGCCGGTGAACGTCGTCAGCCACTTTGCTCGTGCCGACGAACCGGAATGCGGCGCGACCGAAAAGCAGCTCGCGATTTTCACCGCCTTTACCGACGGCAAGCCCGGCCTGCGTTCCATCGCGGCCTCCGGCGGCATTTTGCTGTGGCCGCAATCGCACTTTGACTGGGCGCGCCCGGGCATCATCCTCTACGGCGTGTCGCCGCTGGAGCAAAAGCCCTGGGGGCGGGATTTCGGTATGCAGCCAGTCATGTCGCTGACCTCAAGCCTGATTGCGGTACGCGAGCATAAAGCGGGCGAACCTGTCGGCTACGGCGGTACCTGGATCAGCGAACGCGATACCCGTCTTGGCGTGGTGGCGATGGGCTACGGCGATGGTTACCCGCGCGCTGCGCCGTCCGGTACGCCGGTGCTGGTCAACGGCCGCGAAGTGCCGCTGGTTGGCCGCGTCGCCATGGATATGATTTGCGTCGATTTAGGTCCGCAAGCGCGGGACAAAGCCGGCGATCCGGTGACGCTGTGGGGCGAGGGCCTGCCGGTTGAACGCATTGCCGAAATTACGAAAGTGAGTGCTTACGAACTTATTACGCGCCTGACGTCTCGGGTGGCGATGAAGTATATCGATTAGTGCTGTAGGGTGCCGGATGGCGCTTGCGCTTATCCGGCCTACATCGCGCATGGCTCGTGGGCCGGGTGGTGGCTGAGTTTATTTGGCCTCCATCGCGCAGAGGTCGTAGGCCGGATAAGGCGTTTACGCCGCCATCCGGCAATCTTTTCATCAACCGCAACAACCGCTCGACCTTCCTTCCTATCCGGTTTATTGTGTTATTTCCTGCCTTCTGTAAACCTGGAGAACCATCGCGTGTTTCAAAAAGTTGACGCCTATGCGGGCGACCCTATCCTTTCTTTAATGGAACGTTTTAAAGAGGATCCGCGCAGCGACAAAGTTAACCTCAGCATCGGCTTGTATTACAACGAAGATGGCATCATTCCGCAGCTACAGGCGGTAGCGGATGCCGAAGCGCACCTTAACGCGCAGCCGCACGGCGCTTCGCTGTACCTGCCGATGGAAGGGCTGAACAGCTATCGTCACACCGTGGCACCGCTGCTGTTTGGCGCGGAGCACCCGGTTCTTCAGCAACAGCGCGTGGCCACCATTCAAACCCTCGGCGGCTCCGGCGCGCTGAAGATTGGCGCAGACTTCCTCAAACGCTATTTCCCGGACTCCGGCGTCTGGGTCAGCGATCCGACGTGGGAAAACCACATCGCTATTTTTGAGGGGGCAGGCTTCACCGTTGGCACCTATCCGTGGTTCGACAACGAGACCAACGGCGTACGCTACGATGCGCTGCTGGAGGCGCTGAATGCGCTGCCGCCGCGCAGCATCGTGCTGCTGCATCCGTGCTGCCATAACCCAACCGGCGCGGATCTCACCCCTGCGCAATGGGACGGCGTGGTTGACGTGCTGAAGGCGCGCGACCTGATTCCGTTCCTTGATATTGCCTACCAGGGCTTTGGTGCGGGGATGGACGACGACGCGTATGCTATTCGCGCAATTGCCGATGCGGGCCTGCCGGCGCTGGTCAGCAACTCGTTCTCAAAAATCTTCTCCCTTTACGGCGAGCGCGTTGGCGGCCTCTCGGTTATCTGCGACGACAGCGAAACGGCGCTGCGCGTGCTGGGCCAGCTAAAAGCTACCGTCCGCCGCAACTACTCCAGCCCGCCAAACTTTGGTGCGCAGGTGGTTGCCGCGGTGCTCGGCGACGAGCAATTGAAGGCAAACTGGTTGGCGGAAGTCGAAAGCATGCGTACGCGCATTCTCGACATGCGCCAGGCGTTGGTGAACGTGCTGAAACAAGAGATGCCGAACGGTAATTTCGATTACCTGCTTAAGCAGCGTGGGATGTTCAGCTATACCGGGCTGAGCGCCGCTCAGGTCGATCGTCTGCGCGATGAGTTCGGTATTTACCTGATCGCCAGCGGGCGTATGTGCGTGGCGGGACTGAACAGCCGCAACGTCCAGCGCGTGGCAAAAGCCTTTGCTGCTGTGATGTAAGCAAGTGCTCACTCTGGTTCGGAACGTTATGCTGAGCCAGAGTGATTCTTAAGAAGCAAAATGTGATCACCCTATTTATTTCAGGATTAATCTTAGAAATTCCTTTCTTTCACCCCCCTCAGACGGTAAGGTCCCAGAGGCTTTATTTGAAGTAGCACTCACTTTATTACAATAACGACTCGACGAATTAAGGGAAAACATGCGCAAGATCACGCAAGCTCTCAGTGCCGTCTGCTTGTTATTTGCACTGAATTCAACGGTGACGGCTCACGCTTCGTCACCTTCTCCGCTTTACCCCGGTACCGATGTGGCGAAACTGGCTGAACAGGCGCCAATCCACTGGGTATCCGTGGCGCAGATTGAAAACAGTCTGCTGAGCCATCCGCCGATGGCCGTCGGCTTTGATATCGACGATACCGTGCTGTTCTCCAGCCCCGGCTTCTGGCGCGGGCAGAAAACGTATTCTCCGGACAGCCAGGACTACTTAAAGAATGCCGAGTTCTGGGAAAAAATGAATAACGGCTGGGATGCGTTCAGCATTCCAAAAGAGGTCGCCCGTTCGCTGATTGCCATGCACATCAAGCGCGGCGACAGTATCTATTTCATTACCGGGCGCAGCCAGACCAAAACCGAGACGGTGTCGAAGACCCTGCAGGATGATTTCCTGATCCCCGGGGCGAACATGAACCCGGTTATTTTTGCCGGTGACCATCCCGGTCAGAACACGAAGACCCAGTGGCTGAAAGAGAAAAATATCAGGGTGTTCTACGGTGATTCCGATAACGATATCACCGCCGCGCGTGAAGTGGGAGCCCGCGGTATCCGCGTCCTGCGCGCCTCTAACTCAACCTATCGCCCACTGCCGCAGGCGGGTGCGTTTAACGAAGAAGTGATCGTTAACTCCGAGTACTAGCGCTTATCCGGCCCACAATGTGTTCCGAACACCCCATCAATAAATGATGCTTTTTTAGTCAAAATCAGGCGCGGAAAGGTTTATCCTTTCGGCGTCTTGTTGCACACTTAGATGATGTTTTTTTGCTCAGAACAGTTGGCGAGACTAAGGGGTATAACAATGACCAGTTCGGAACTGCTGCAGTATTGCATGGCGAAACGTGGCGCAGAACAAAGCGTACACAGCGATTGGAAGGCGACACAGATTAAAGTGGCCGACGTACTTTTTGCGATGGTAAAGGATGTAGAAGACCGCCCGGCGGTGTCGTTGAAAACCAGCCCTGAGCTGGCAGAACTGCTGCGCGAACAGCATAAAGACGTGCGCCCAAGTCGCCATCTGAATAAAGCGCACTGGAGCACCGTGTACCTCGACGGTACGCTGCCGAACTCGCAGATTTACTATCTGGTGGACGCCTCCTACCAGCTGGCGGTGGATCTGCTGCCGGAAGCGCTCCGACAGCAGATGTACTCCTAGCTATTTCAACAGCGGTTTCAGGAAACGAGCGGTATGCGACGCTTCACAGTTCGCCACCGTCTCCGGCGTGCCTGACACGAGAATTTCCCCGCCGCCGCTGCCGCCTTCCGGGCCAAGGTCGACAATCCAGTCCGCCGTTTTGATGACGTCCAGGTTGTGCTCAATCACCACGATGGTGTTGCCCTGGTCGCGCAGCTGATGCAGCACTTCCAGCAGCTGCTGGATATCGGCAAAGTGCAGGCCGGTGGTCGGTTCGTCCAGAATATAGAGCGTTTGGCCGGTGCCGCGTTTTGACAGCTCGCGCGCCAGCTTCACGCGCTGGGCTTCACCACCGGAAAGCGTCGTCGCCGACTGGCCAAGACGAATGTAGGTCAGGCCGACGTCCATCAGCGTTTGCAGCTTACGCGCCAGCGCCGGTACGGCATCAAAGAACTCACGTGCCTCTTCGATGGTCATATCCAGCACTTCGTGGATGGTCTTGCCTTTGTACTTAATCTCCAGCGTTTCACGGTTATAGCGTTTACCTTTGCACTGGTCGCACGGCACGTAGATATCCGGCAGGAAGTGCATTTCAACTTTGATAACGCCATCGCCCTGACAGGCTTCGCAGCGCCCGCCGCGAACGTTAAAGCTGAAACGGCCCGGCGTATAGCCGCGTGAACGCGATTCCGGCACGCCCGCAAACAGCTCACGCACTGGCGTAAAGACGCCGGTGTAGGTAGCCGGGTTTGAACGAGGAGTACGACCGATCGGGCTTTGGTCGATATCGATAACCTTATCGAAGTGCTCCAGCCCCTGCACGTCGCGATATGGCGCGGGCTCAGCGATGGTGGCGCCGTTCAGCTGGGTTTGCGCGATCGGGAACAGAGTATCGTTAATCAGCGTTGATTTCCCTGAACCGGACACGCCGGTAATGCAGGTAAACAGGCCTACCGGCAGCGTCAGCGTCACGTCCTTCAGGTTGTTACCCGATGCGCCGGTCAGCTTCAGCACTTTTTCCGGATCGGCCGGTACACGTTGTTTTGGCACT
This sequence comes from Klebsiella sp. WP3-W18-ESBL-02, assembly GCF_014168815.1. Classification (NCBI taxonomy): domain Bacteria; kingdom Pseudomonadati; phylum Pseudomonadota; class Gammaproteobacteria; order Enterobacterales; family Enterobacteriaceae; genus Klebsiella; species Klebsiella sp. WP3-W18-ESBL-02. The sequence goes on along the minus strand of NZ_AP021972.1, from coordinate 4,750,495 downwards.
TCAATTTTGCGTTTTCCGCTCATGAACTGGCCGGTTAACGACTCCGGTATCGCCATAATGTCGTCCAGCGTGCCTTCCGCTACCACCTGGCCGCCGTGTACGCCAGCGCCAGGACCAATATCGATCACGTGGTCGGCGGCGCGAATCGCGTCTTCGTCGTGTTCGACGACGATAACCGTGTTGCCGAGGTTACGCAGGTGAATCAAGGTGCCGAGCAGGCGTTCGTTATCGCGCTGGTGCAGGCCGATAGACGGCTCATCCAGCACGTACATCACGCCAACCAGCCCGGCGCCGATCTGGCTTGCCAGGCGGATACGCTGCGCTTCGCCGCCGGAGAGGGTTTCCGCCGAGCGGGAGAGCGTCAGGTAGTTCAGGCCGACGTTAACGAGGAACTTCAGACGATCGCCAATCTCTTTCAGCACTTTTTCAGCGATTTTTGCCCGCTGGCCGGAAAGCTTCAGGTTATTGAAGAAGTCCATCGCGTGACCGATGCTCATGTCTGAGATAGTCGGTAGCGGGGTATTTTCAACGTACACGTGGCGCGCTTCGCGGCGCAGACGGGTACCGTTGCAGCTGGCGCATGGACGGTTGCTGATGAATTTCGCCAGCTCCTCGCGCACCGCGCTGGACTCCGTCTCTTTATAGCGACGCTCCATGTTGTGCAGCACGCCTTCGAACGGATGACGGCGCACGGAGGTATCACCGCGATCGTTGATGTACTTGAATTCAATCGGCTCTTTGCCAGACCCGTACAGAATGGCTTTCTGCGCGGCCGCGTCCAGGCTTTCCCACGGCGCTTCTACGTCGAACTGATAGTGGTCCGCCAGCGACTTAAGCATCTGGAAGTAATAGAAGTTACGGCGATCCCAGCCGCGGATTGCGCCGCCGGCCAGCGATAGCTCGGGATTCTGAATCACGCGGTCCGGATCGAAATACTGCTGTACGCCCAGCCCGTCACAGGTCGGGCAGGCGCCCGCCGGGTTGTTGAACGAGAACAGGCGCGGCTCAAGCTCGCGCATGCTGTAGCCGCAAATCGGGCAGGCGAAGTTGGCGGAGAACAGCAGCTCTTCCGCTTTCGGATTGTCCATATCGGCGACCACGGCCGTGCCGCCGGAAAGCTCCAGCGCGGTCTCAAATGACTCTGCCAGGCGCTGGGCCAGATCGTCACGGACCTTAAAGCGGTCGATGACCACTTCAATGGTGTGTTTCTTTTGCAGCTCAAGCTTCGGTGGATCGGACAGGTCGCAGACCTCGCCGTCAATACGCGCGCGGATGTAGCCCTGGCTTGCCAGGTTTTCCAGCGTTTTGGTGTGCTCGCCCTTACGCTCTTTGATGATCGGTGCCAGCAGCATCAGGCGTTTGCCTTCCGGCTGCGACAGCACGTTATCGACCATCTGGCTAACGGTTTGCGCCGCCAGCGGCACGTCGTGATCCGGACAACGCGGCTCGCCGACGCGTGCGTACAGCAAACGAAGGTAGTCGTGAATTTCGGTGATAGTACCTACCGTTGAACGCGGGTTGTGCGAGGTCGATTTCTGCTCGATAGAAATCGCCGGCGACAGGCCTTCAATATGATCGACGTCCGGCTTTTCCATCAACGACAGGAACTGACGCGCGTAGGCAGAAAGCGATTCTACGTAGCGACGCTGTCCCTCGGCGTAGAGGGTGTCGAATGCCAGTGAGGATTTGCCAGAACCCGAAAGCCCGGTCACGACAATCAGTTTGTCGCGAGGGATGACGAGGTTGATGTTTTTGAGATTATGGGTGCGGGCGCCCCGAACTTCGATCTTATCCATTCACCTTTCCCGGTAGAAGATACACGGATTGCCTGGTTTGTTTGAAGGACAAACGGCAGAAACGGCTAATTATGACACAATTTAACCTGAATGAATATACAGTATTGGGTGCCTGCTTCCAGCGTGCAATGCAAAAATGTCGTCACCCAGTTTGTTTGTCTGAATAGACCTCACATGCTATCAAAGCGCCACTTTGTAATGCTACAATCCCCCGTTTACACTTATTAAGTAACTAGACTCGTATCAGGAGAGACAATCATGGCCAGCAGAGGCGTCAACAAGGTGATTCTCGTCGGTAATCTGGGCCAGGACCCGGAAGTACGCTATATGCCGAATGGTGGCGCAGTCGCCAACATTACGCTGGCTACTTCCGAATCCTGGCGTGATAAAGCGACCGGGGAAATGAAAGAGCAGACCGAATGGCACCGTGTAGTGCTGTTTGGCAAGCTGGCGGAAGTGGCAGGTGAATACCTGCGTAAGGGCTCTCAGGTTTATATCGAAGGCCAGCTGCGTACCCGTAAATGGACCGATCAGTCTGGCGTTGAAAAATACACCACCGAAGTCGTGGTCAACGTGGGTGGCACCATGCAGATGCTCGGCGGCCGTCAGGGCGGCGGTGCACCGGCAGGCGGCAACATGGGCGGCGGCCAGCAGCAGGGCGGTTGGGGTCAACCTCAGCAGCCGCAGGGCGGCAACCAGTTCAGCGGCGGCGCGCAGTCTCGCCCGCAGCAGCAGTCTGCTCCGGCACCGTCTAACGAACCGCCGATGGATTTCGATGACGATATCCCGTTCTGATAAGCCGCCGCTCAACGGCCCTTATTAAGACGTTCAAAACCCTGCTCCGGCAGGGTTTTTGCTTTTTTATTGCGCACCATCTGCCCACATCAGCACCGCTTCGGTGCGTCAATTGCTCTGTATTGCGCTCATTATTTTCGGCTTAATTAGATTAACTAAATGAAAATTAATATAAATTTATATCTGGCACGTTTTGTGCCTACATCAGTGTATACACACATGTAGGCAAGGTGCAGATGATGACTCAGATCCAATCAGCAAAATGTATGCAGGGCATGGCCGTTGCGCCGCACTCGCTGGCTGCGGAAAGCGCGGTGGCCGTTTTACGCGATGGCGGTAATGCGGTTGAAGCAATGGTGGCTGCGGCGGCGACTATTGCTGTGGTTTACCCGCATATGAACGGCATCGGCGGTGATGGATTCTGGTTAATCTCCCGGCCCGGCGAAGAACCTGTGGCGATTCAGGCCTGTGGCTTCGCGGCGGAAAAAGCGAATATCGATTTTTATCGCCAGGCGGGTTATGCACAGGTGCCGGTGCGCGGACCGTTGGCGGCCAATACCGTTGCGGGCACGATTGGCGGTTGGGAACGTGCGCTGGAGTGGGCGAGAGAATATGAGGCAAATGCGCCGCTGCCGTTAACGCGCTTGTTAAAGGACGCCATACACTATGCGCGTCATGGCGTGCCGGTTAACGCAGGGCTGCATCAACAGATTGCCGTACGGCTGCCACAGCTGGGCCAGTATCCAGGATTTTGCGGTCTGTTTGCGCCTGAAGGGCAGGCGCTCGGCCCAGATGAATTGCTGCTTCAGCCTGCACTCGCCAACACGCTGGAACGGCTGGCAACCCATGGGCTGGGTGATTTTTACCACGGTGAGACCGCCCGCCTGATCGCCAGCGAACTGGAGGCAGCCGGAAGCCTGCTGCGCTTTAGCGACCTTGACGCTTATCGTGCCGCACGGGTGAAGCCGCTGGCGCTGGAAACGGAGAGAGGGACGGTTTATAACCTTCCACCGCCGTCGCAGGGCCTGGTTTCGCTGCTGATTACGGGCATGATTGAGCAGCAGCGTAACAAGGGGGCTATTGCCGACGAAGCCGATTTTGTCCACCACTGTGTCGAAGCCACCAAGCTGGCTTTCAGCCTGCGCGATAGCCATATCACTGATCCGGCCCACATGACACTGGATCCACAATCGCTGCTGACGGCAGACAGCATCGCTCAGCTCAGCGCGCAGATTGTTCCCGACCGGGCGCAGGCCTGGGGTAAAGGTCGCGGGCCGGCGGATACCATCTGGATGGGCGTTATTGATGCTTCCGGCACGGCGGTCAGCTTTATTCAGAGTATCTATCACGAATTTGGCAGCGCGGTGGTTCTTGCCGATAGCGGCATCATCTGGCAGAACCGCGGAAGTAGTTTTTCGCTGGATCCCAATGCCACTAACCCCCTACAGCCGGGTCGTCTGCCGTTCCATACCCTTAACCCAGGGTTGGCGAGGCTGAGCAATGGCGACGCGTTGGTCTACGGCAGCATGGGCGGCGACGGCCAGCCGCAGACGCTGGCAGCCATCTTTGACCGCATCCTCCATCAGAACATGACGCCTCAGGCGGCGGTCGCCGCGCCGCGCTGGTTATTAGGGCGCACCTGGGGTGAGAGCAACGACACGCTTAAGATTGAAAGCCGCCTTAGAGCGGAGACTACCGAGACCCTCAAACAGTACGGCCATGACGTCGAGATATACCCCCCTTATGACGACCTCATGGGGCATGCCGGGGCAATCCTCCGGCACCGCAACGGCATGCTGGAAGGCGGAAGCGACCCGCGCAGCGACGGTGGCGTCGCCCGCTGGTAACCCAGCATTTTTCCAAATGAAACATTCCTGGAATGACGCGGCGCGCAAAGCGTGCCCGCTTTCTGGCGACATTTTTTCGTCTATTGGAGCGTAAAATGACCGTTCTCAGAGAACCTTTGGTGGCACCAAAATTGGGCAAATGGGCGCAGCTGGTGCTGGGTCTTATCTGTATGGCCTCTATCTCCAGTCCGCAGTATGTGTGGACGCTGCTGACCAAACCGCTGACGGAAAAGCTGGGCGTAGGCCTGCCGGAGCTGCAGGTGACCTTTTCGCTGTTAATTATTCTACAGACCTTTTTTTCCCCCTTTCAGGGGCGGCTGGTTGAACGATTTGGCCCCCGGCTGTTGATTTCCATTGGCACGGTGATGGCGGGAATGAGCTGGGTGCTCTCCGCTCATATTAACGGCCTGATGGCGCTGTACCTGGTGTACGGCTGCATCGGTGGATTGGGCACCGGGATTGTGTATATCGGCGTGGTGGGGCTGATGGTGAAGTGGTTTCCGCAAAACCGTGGTTTTGCTGCGGGGGCGGTGGCTGCGGGTTACGGCATGGGGGCGATATTAACCACCTTCCCGATCTCGATTTCTCTGGGTCACTACGGTCTGGAGCAGACCATGACCGTGTTCGGCATCGTCTTCGCCGCCGTGGGGTTGCTGGCCAGTCAGGGGCTGAGCCTGCCGCCCAATTCGACCGCGCAGCCCGCCAGCCGGAAAATCGTGCAGGGAACGCGTCAGTTTTCCTCTCGTGAAATGCTGCGCCAGCCGCTGTTCTGGCTGATGTTCGCCATGATGGCGATGATGTCCACCTCCGGGCTCATGGTCACCTCGCAGATGGCCATCTTTGCCGAGGATTTCGGCATCAGCAAAGCCGTGGTATTCGGTATGGCCGCGCTGCCGCTGGCGTTGACCATCGACCGCTTTACTAACGGGCTGACACGGCCGCTGTTCGGCTTTATTTCTGACCGCTACGGTCGTGAAAAAACCATGTTCATCGCCTTTGCCCTTGAAGGGGTTGCGATGACGCTATGGCTCGCCTGTCGCGAGGACCCGCTGCTGTTTGTGCTGCTTTCCGGGGTGGTGTTCTTCGGATGGGGCGAAATTTTCTCTCTGTTCCCCTCGACGCTGACCGACACATTCGGCAGTGAGAATGCCGCCTCGAACTACGGCTGGTTGTATATTTCGCAGGGGATAGGCTCCATCTTTGGCGGGCCGCTGGCTGCGCTGTTGTACCAGCACACTCAAGGGTGGCATGTGGTCTTCGGCTGTGCGATTACCCTTGATTTCGTCACCGCAGGGCTGGCACTGTGGGTGCTGAAACCCTGGCGTGCACGCTTTATTCGCCAGCACAGTTAATCGCGGAGCACTTTATGACGTTCACGACATCGGAACCCACGCCGCTTCTTGCGCATTCAGATCGCGTATTTCTGCAGCTGCGACAGGAGATTTATCAGTTCGTCCTGCTGCCCGGCGATCGTTTTACGGAGGTGGACATTGCCCGCCGCCTGGGGTGTTCCCGCACGCCGGTTCGCGAAGCGCTGCTGCGGCTGCAAAACGAGGGGCTGGTCAGGCGCTGTTTACGTAACGGGTGGGAAGTCTTCCCCATCGATTTCGATGTCTATGAAGATCTGTACGAGACGCGCGCGCTGATTGAAGTGAATTCGGTGCGCAGTCTATGCAGTTCTACGTCAGTAAAAGTGAATCGGCAGGTACTCGCCGGGCTGAACGCTATCTGGCGGGTTGCGCCGCAGGAGATGCTGGCGTGCGATGATATTGCCTCGCTGGACGAGCAGTTCCATCTGGCGCTAACCGAGGCCGCGGGCAACCGGGAGTTAACGGCTATTCTGACCAATATCACCAACCGCATTCGCATTATGCGGCGGCTCGATTTTGAATATGAATCCCGTATTACCCAGACCTACAGAGAGCATGCTGAGCTGCTGGAAGCCATTGAACAGCGCGATGAAGCGCGCGCGATAGCGCTGATCTCGGCGCATATTCAGGATGCTTACCAGGGCGCCAGCACCATAACCCTGCGACGCTTGCAGGGGGTGCGGGTCAAGCAGATTCTGTAACCGGGGCTAGCCGTTGTTTTTATCGGTCGCGGGCAAAATCGGCGGTTTCCCCATCGCCGCCCGCTTCCGGTTCATCTCATCCAGAATCAGCCGGTAGGCGATGAAGTACTTGTAGATATTGCTCACGTAGGTCACCGTCTCGGCGCCAATTTTCTCGGCAGCCAGATTTTCCACGTTGCCAAACCAGACGTTGGGGTCAAAACCGCGTTTTGCTGTCTCCTGGCGCAAACGCGCAATGCGTGCGGGCCCGGCGTTGTACGCGGCAAAAGAAAACAACGCCTTATCCAGCTGCGTCATCGGCTCGTCGCCGTAGTAGTGGTCAATCATCCAGCGCATATACTTCACCCCGGCATGAATGTTCGGGTCCAGCTGTTTAATGTCGCCCACCTTCAACGCTTTACCGGTGCCAGGCATCACCTGCATCACGCCAATCGCGCCGACATGACTGCGCACCGACTGATTAAGTCGTGACTCCTGGTAACCCTGCGCGGCCATTAGCAGCCAATCAACGTCATAGCGGTCGCCGTACTTGCGGAAAATCTCCACCATCGTCAAAAACTTGCGCCGTTCTTTTTCCGCGGCGGCGTTTTTAACGTATTTCGCGTTCTTCAGATAGCGCAGCAGCAGGGTATTTCCCAGCGTACTGCCCTGGCGGTTATCTTTGATAAAGCCGTTGAGCGCCGCCAACAGCTGCGGCTCATCCTGGCGCACAGCCCAGGCAATACTGCCGTTTTCGCGCAGGACGATATCTTCATGAACCTGAATTTTAGGGAAAACCTGTTTCCAGAACAGCGCCTTGTGACGATCGACGATGATAAGCGGGATCAGCCCGGCACTCAGCATTTCCAGCAGATCTTCATCTTCCAGCGCTTCGGGCGCGGGCTGGATAATGACCGGCGGCCGGGAGGCTGAAGCAAAGCGCGCGTTAAGCGCGACCAGGCTCTCATAGTAGCTCGACGATCGGCGGACAAAGACCGTCTTGCCGGAGAGATCGTCAATATTCTTTACCGTGGGGGAGGCGGGGCCGGAGATTAACAGTTCCTGGATATTGTTGTAGATAGGGTCGGTGAAGGCGACCGCCTGCTGGCGCGAGGGGGTTATCGTCAGGTTCGCGGCGGCAATATCGCCCTTGCCGGCGTTAAGCGCGGAAAGAAGATTATCACGAGTGACCGGCACAAAAATGATACGCACCTTGAGATGGCGCTGTTGCAGCTTTTTCTCTTTGGCGAGCCGGGCGTTCAGCGCTTTTTCAAATTCGGCGAAAATATCGTGTGTGGCGCCGCGCTGCTGACCTTTATCAATAAAAAAGAAGGTCTTACTGTAGGTGGTGAGGACCCGAATAACGCGCCTGTCGAGCATGCCCGGCAGGTCGCCGCGCCAGGGTTGCATAACGCTGTCGATGTTAATTTCCAGCGCATCGGTTTTTTCTTCCGCCTGTGCGACGGCGCAGATAAGCAGCAGCGCGCTGAAGCTGGCCGTAATCAGGCGATAAAAAGGCATGGCGTTCATGAGGCGACGCTCCGCAGGGGGATCTTTCTATTTTAGCTGAGCGGCGTCAAAAGCCCTTTCCGGGATAGGGCTTTTTCATTGGTTCGGGCAATAAAAAGCCCCGACGCATCGGGGCTTCATTATCAGTAGAGGGCGACCGGCCATTCCGGCGGTGCCTGGCTCATCACTTCCACCATCACATCTTTAATATTGTTGAAGATAGTGGCGATATCCACGAGGGTGATGCCCAGTAATCCGGTCGCAAACCAGCAGGCGGCGGCTACCCCTAGCAGACCGCTGATGACGGCGAGCCCGGCATAGTCAGATTTACGAAATTGAATTTTCAGCGTACTGGCGAGAAACATCAGTACCGCGCTGGTCAACGGCCAGCGTAACAACGCAACGCCTGCGGTAATCGAAACCATGAGACCTTATCCTCAGAGATAAACAACAAGCTGCCCTGACAGCACTTATTGATTGAGGCGCGAGGCGCTCAGGCTATCTAAAGGCATTCACAAATCGAATGAAACAGTGTTTTTGTTTCATATCAATGTGTGAACTATATCACGTTTGTTGTTTTATTCACCAGAGGTAAACGCAGGATTTTTGTCAACGCCGCGGCCCCGTGAGCCGCGGCAGAGCAATACTATGCGGAGATATGGTGGCGATAATCCGTCGGCGTGCGGTCGAACTCACGGCGGAATACCCGAGAGAACGTCTGCTGTGAGACATAGCCCAGATCCATGGCAATATCGAAGATGGGGCGCTGGGTGGTGCGCAGCGCTTCTGCCGCCAGCAGCAGGCGTCGCTGGCGAATATACTCCCCTAGCGTCTGATGCATCACGGTGCGGAACATCCGTTGCAGATACCACTTCGAATAGCCGGATTTTCTGGCCACGATGTCGATATTAAGCGGTTGATCGATATGTTCATCTATCCATTCAATGAGCGTATGAATAATATCCCGATGTGACATAAGGCTCTCCCCGTTGTCTATTTTCGCGTCGATTTTTTGTCTGTCGGTGAGTATAATTCCTCAAGTTAACTTGAGGTAAAGCGTATTATGGAAAAAAAATCGACCCGCATAAAATCTCTGCTAACGCCCGGTGAGGTAGCGAAACGAACTGGTGTTGCGGTCTCTGCACTGCATTTTTATGAGAGTAAAGGGCTGATTCATAGCACGCGCAACAGCGGCAACCAGCGCCGTTATAAGCGCGATGTGCTGCGCTATGTGGCGATCATTAAAATCGCGCAACGCCTCGGTATTCCGCTGGCGACCATCGGCGATTCCTTTAGCGTGCTGCCGGAAAACCACACGTTAGGGCCGCGTGACTGGAAGCACCTCACCACCCAATGGCGGGAAGAGCTGGATAAGCGTATTCATGCCATGGAGGCCCTGCGCGACCAGCTCGATGGCTGCATTGGCTGCGGCTGTATGTCGTTGCGCGATTGTCCACTGCGTAACCCGGGCGATAAACTCGGTCAGGAAGGTACCGGCGCACGTTTGCTGGAAGACGAATAACGCTTATCGATTAGCGACATCTTTGCCACAGAATTGTTGCCGGATTGCGCATAAACGATAACGTTTGCGCATGGGTTGGCCAATTCTTCATCGGCAATCGTTAATTTTCATAAACCAGGGCAAACTTCTGTTGAAAAAGAGGGCATAAAAGCCAGATAATCGTTTGCCTTGAATTTCCGGCCGCATCTTGTGCCGAAAATGACCAGGCTCACCTCATATCGCACCCGCGAAGATGAGGTATTCCGATTCTCGTTTTGTCTGCGCGGAGTTAATCGTTTGCTTTTTTTGTGGCTCCCCTTTGCCGCAATGTAGCACATGGAGATGACGCTTAGCTGGCAGTGGATGTTCCACCACGCAGACGCACGAATGATAAAAACTCTCAGGGGATGTTTTCTATGTCTACGCCTTCAGCGCGTACCGGCGGTTCATTAGACGCCTGGTTTAAAATTTCTGCTCGTGGTAGCTCCGTTCGTCAGGAGATTGTCGCCGGTCTGACGACCTTCCTGGCGATGGTTTACTCGGTGATCGTCGTGCCGGGTATGCTGGGCAAAGCGGGCTTTCCGCCCGCGGCCGTCTTTGTGGCGACCTGCCTGGTAGCCGGTGTCGGCTCTATCGTGATGGGGCTGTGGGCGAACCTGCCTTTAGCCATTGGCTGCGCCATTTCACTGACCGCCTTCACCGCCTTCAGCCTGGTGCTGGGCCAGCACATCAGCGTGCCGGTAGCCCTGGGCGCCGTGTTCCTGATGGGCGTGCTGTTTACCATTATCTCAGCTTCCGGTATTCGTAGCTGGATTTTGCGCAATCTGCCGCAGGGCATTGCGCACGGCACGGGCATCGGTATCGGCCTGTTCCTGCTGCTGATCGCTGCTAACGGCGTGGGCATGGTGGTGAAAAACCCACTGGACGGCCTGCCGGTGGCGCTGGGCCAGTTCAACAGCTTCCCGGTGGTGATGACGCTGGTGGGGCTGGCGATGATCATCGGGCTGGAAAAACTCAAGGTCCCGGGCGGCATTCTGCTGACCATTATCGGGGTGTCTATCGTCGGCCTGATTTTCGATCCGAACGTGCACTTCTCTGGCGTCTTCGCTATGCCGTCGCTGAGCGATGACAACGGCAACTCGCTGATCGGCAGCCTGGATATCATGGGCGCGCTGAACCCGGTCGTTCTGCCAAGCGTGCTGGCGCTGGTGATGACGGCGGTATTCGACGCTACCGGCACCATCCGCGCGGTAGCCGGGCAGGCAAACCTGCTGGATAAAGACGGTCAGATCATCAACGGCGGTAAAGCGCTGACTACCGACTCCCTGAGCAGCGTGTTCTCGGCGGTCGTGGGTGCCGCACCGGCGGCGGTGTATATCGAATCTGCTGCGGGTACCGCGGCAGGCGGTAAAACGGGCCTGACGGCCATTACCGTCGGCGTTCTGTTCCTGCTGATTCTGTTCCTGTCCCCGCTGTCCTACCTTGTTCCGGGCTATGCTACGGCACCGGCGCTGATGTACGTTGGCCTGCTGATGCTGAGCAACGTGGCGCGCATCGACTTCAACGACTTCGTTGACGCCATGTCCGGTCTGATCACCGCGGTGATGATTGTGCTGACCTGTAACATCGTTACCGGCATTATGATCGGCTTCGCGACGCTGGTCGTAGGCCGCGTGGTATCCGGCGAATGGCGTAAACTGAATATCGGTACCGTGCTTATCGCCGTCGCGCTGGTGGTTTTCTACGCAGGCGGCTGGGCTATCTAAGTCTATTCTGGTCTCTCAAGAACCCGCCGGCTGGCGGGTTTTTTTTTGTTCACCCCCGTCGAACTACGGGTCTGGACTTTTTTTCTCTTTTCGGCCACTTCTCGTTTCCTTTTGCGTTACTCTGATACGCGTATGATTAGAAGCACGACGCTTCATGCTTTGAATAATAAGACAACGCTGTAAACAGGGAACGCATGGAAATATTCTTTACCATACTTATCATGACCCTCGTGGTTTCGCTCTCCGGGGTGGTTACGCGCGTACTGCCCTTCCAGGTCCCACTTCCTTTAATGCAAATCCTCATCGGTGCGCTACTGGCCTGGCCGACCTTTGGTTTGCACGTTGAATTCGATCCTGAGCTTTTTCTGGTGCTGTTTATCCCGCCGTTGCTGTTTGCCGACGGCTGGAAGACACCGACCCGCGAGTTTATCGAACACGGCAGGGAGATCCTCGGCCTGGCGCTGGCGTTAGTGCTGGTGACGGTGGTCGGGATTGGCTTCCTGATCTACTGGATTGTCCCTGGCATTCCGCTGATTCCGGCGTTTGCGCTGGCGGCGGTGCTGTCGCCAACCGATGCGGTGGCGCTTTCCGGCATCGTGGGCGAAGGGCGTATTCCGAAAAAAATTATGGGCATACTACAGGGCGAGGCGTTGATGAACGACGCTTCTGGCCTGGTGTCGCTGAAGTTTGCCGTGGCGGTCGCGATGGGCACCATGGTCTTTACCGTTGGCGGGGCCACGGTAGAGTTCCTCAAGGTGGCGATCGGCGGTATCCTGGCGGGCTTCGTGGTGAGCTGGCTGTACGGCCGCTCAATGCGCTTTCTCAGCCGCTGGGGCGGCGATGAGCCTGCCACGCAGATTGTCCTGCTGTTCCTGCTGCCGTTTGCTTCTTACCTGATTGCTGAACATATCGGCGTCTCCGGCATTCTGGCGGCGGTCGCCGCCGGGATGACCATCACCCGCTCCGGCGTAATGCGTACCGCACCCCTGGCCATGCGCCTGCGCGCCAACAGTACGTGGTCGATGCTCGAGTTTGTGTTCAACGGCATGGTATTCCTGCTGTTGGGTCTGCAGCTGCCGGACATCCTGCACAGCTCGCTGGTGGCTGCGGAAGCCGACCCGAACGTGGAAACGTGGATGCTGTTTACCGACATTATCCTGATCTACGCGGCGCTGATGTTGGTGCGTTTTGGCTGGTTGTGGACGATGCGTAAGCTCAGCCAGCGCTTCCTGAAAAAGAAACCGTTGGAGTTCGGCTCCTGGACCACGCGCGAACTGCTGATCTCTTCTGTTGCCGGGGTGCGCGGGGCGATTACGCTTGCCGGTGTTCTCTCTATTCCGCTGCTGCTGCCGAGCGGCGACGTGTTCCCGGCGCGCTATGAGCTGATTTTCCTCGCAGCCGGGGTCATTCTGTTTTCGCTGTTTGTCGGCGTCGTGGCGCTGCCGATTCTGCTGCGTCATATCGAATCCACCGATCATGTCCAGCAGCGTAATGAAGAGCGTCTGGCGCGCGCGGCAACGGCCGATGTGGCGATTGTCGCTATTCAGAAAATGGAAGAGCGTCTGGCGGCGGATGCCAACGAGAACATTGATAACCAGCTGCTTACTGAAGTCAGTTCAAGGGTAATTGGTAACCTGCGCCGTCGGGCCGACGGGCGTAATGATGTGGAGACGTCGATGCTGGAAGAACAGCTGGAACGCCGTTTCCGCCTCGCGGCACTGCGCTCGGAGCGCGGGGAGCTGTACCACCTGCGTGCGACAAGGCAGATCAGCAATGAGACGCTACAGAAGCTGCTGCACGATCTCGACCTGCTGGAAGCGCTGTTGATAGAAGACGCGTAATACGGATAAAGCGTGCGTCGTTGTGTTCCCTCTCCCTTAAAAAGGGAGAGGGAACACAACGCGCCTGAACTTCTACTCCGGCACCTTAAACCCCTCACAGCACTTCAGCCACGCCTGGGCGCTGTGAGACAAATAGACACCTTCCCGCCAAATCATTCCCAACTGCCAACGCAAATCGCTCTCCAGCGGCAGCCAGCGCAGGGTTTTCTCATCAAGCCTGCGGCAAATCGGCTCCGGCAGAATCGCCACGCCGACGCCCGCCTGCACCATCGCGGCGAGAAAATCCCACTGACCGCTGCGCACCGCAATACGCGGCTTCACGTTGTGACGGGCAAACAGCTGCATCAGCTGGCGGCTCAGGGCGAAATCTTCGTTGTAGATCAGCAAAGGATGGGCGGCGAGCTGCTGCGGCGACACCGAGGTTTGCTCCAGCCAGTCGCCGGAGCGCGGTACCAGCACGCAAAGTGGGTGGCTGAACAAGAGCCGTGTGGTCAGCGCGCTCTCTTCTTCTACCGGCAGCGCCGTCATGGCCAGGTCCAGTTCGCCGTTCATCACCGCCTGTTGCACGGTTAAGCCGCCGAATTCGGCGATTTTTAGCTCAACGCCGGGGTAGCGCTGACGAAACAGACCAATCGGCCCGGCCATCAGCATGCCGACCATTGGCGGAATGCCGAGACGCAGCACGCCTTTGTTAAGATGATTAATGTCGCTGAGCTCGGCTTCCAACTGGCGAAACTCATCGAGAATCGCCAGCCCGCGCTCGAACACCACTTGTCCGGTATCGGTCATCAGCAGTTTGCGCCCATCGCGAATCAGCAGAGTACAGTTCAGCTCATCTTCCAGATTTTTGAGCATCTTGCTGATCGTCGGTTGCGTGACAAAGAGCTTCTCTGCGGCGCGGGTAAAGCTCTGCTGGCGAACGACTTCGACAAAGTAGCGCAGCGTTCTAATGTCCATGATTATGCCTCTAAACTATGCTACCGATGAGTTTAATTCATTTCTGTCATCATCGTTGCCTCACTATACTGTGCGCCTGTGATTTTTTCTGGACATCCCTCCATGGCTGAGGCCTTAGGGCGCGTTGTGCCCTCCGTGTTAAACCGTCTGCAGGTGCCGGTACAGGTTGTGCTGTACGCAGGACTGTTTGTTTTTGCTGAATATCTGGTGCGCTGGTGGCATCTGCCGCTGCCCGCCAACCTGGTGGGTATGATGCTGCTGCTGGCGCTGATTGTCTGCCACGTGGTGCCGCTGAAGTGGGTGCGTGCCGGGTCGCGCTGGCTGCTGGCGGAGATGCTGCTGTTTTTCGTGCCGGCGGTTGTGGCGGTAGTGAATTACGCTCAGCTGCTGATGGTCGACGGCTGGCGTATTTTTCTTGTCATCGCGCTGAGCACGATGATGGTGCTAGGGGCGACCGCGTGGGTGGTCGATAAGGTTTATCGCTACGAACTGAAGCGGATGCGCCATGAGTAACTTTCAGCTGAGCGTGTTATGCCTGGTGATTACCCTGGTACTTTACTTTGCCAATAAGCGCCTGTATCGCCGCTTTCGTAAGCTGCCGCTGATGCCGCTGGTGCTCACGCCGGTACTGCTGGTGCTGATGTTGGTGTTTGGTCATATCTCCTACCAGAACTACATGGGCGAGGCGCACTGGCTGCTGTGGCTGCTGGGGCCGGCGACCATCGCGTTTGCGGTGCCGGTGTACGATAATCTGGCGATTATCAAACGCCACTGGATGTCGCTTTCCGCCGGGGTGGTGACGGCAACGGTGGTGGCGGTGACCAGTTCCGTGTGGCTGGCGCGGCTGTTTACGCTGTCGGATGAAATTCAGCGCAGCCTGGCGGTGCGTTCAATCACCACGCCGTTTGCGCTGGCGGCGGCGAAATCGCTCGGTGGCCAGCCGGAGCTGGTGGCGCTGTTTGTCGTTGTGACCGGCGTATTTGGTATGGCGATTGGCGACGTCCTTTTTCTGCGGCTCGCGATTCGCGAAGGAATGGCCAAAGGGGCCGGATTTGGCGCGGCATCGCACGGCGCCGGTACGGCGCGATCCTATGAGCTTGGCCCGCAGGAAGGGGTTGTGGCAAGCCTGGTGATGATGCTTTCCGGCGTGGTGATGGTGTTGGTTGCTCCGCTGGTTGGCTGGATTATGTTCTAGGCCTCGGTGGTGAATTTTGCCGGGTGGCGCGTACGCTTACCCGGCCTACATTCGACGTGGTAGGCCGGGTAAGCGCGGCACCATCAGGCTCCGCGGTTCAAACGCCGAACGATACGCTCCACCTGCTGGCGGAAATCGGCGGCCACCTGAGCAGGCGTTTGATTGCCCTGATCGAGCTTCTCGCGTGCGGACATGAACTGATCGACAACCTGTAAATCTTCAATATACGGCGTGGCGACAACCGTCGTCGGCAGCGCCTGAGCCTGGCGTAGTCCCGCCACCACCGGATCGTTCGGGTCAATAACCCCTTGTTGTGTGAGTAACGTTTCTGCTGCTTTGCTGAGCGGAATACCGCGCTCCAGCCCCAGCGCTGCAATAGACTGCGGGTCATTAAGCAGGAAATTGACCAGCATGGCGGCCTCTTTTGGATGGCGGGTCGATTTGGCCACTGAGAACATTTGCGCCGTTTTAAAGTAGACGCCGGATTCGGTTGTGCCAGGCTGCATAACGTAATCCCCCAGCACCAGATGGGCAGGGGGCGTCAGGTTATTGATGTACATGCGGATGGAGATATTCCAGGTGAACGTGCCGCCCCATTCTCCGGCAATCCATGGCTTCATTTCATACAGATTGCCTTTGCCGTATGACGAAAGCTTCTTGGGCGAAGGCACCACCCGATCGTCGCTCAGGCGCTTCACAAAGCTAAACGCTTCGGCCCACTGCGCGTCATCCCAGGTAAACTTGCCGTCGTTATCGAACATCGGCTTTTGGTATTTCTGCATCATGTAGGCGTTCAACAGCAAAATAACGTCCTGGTCGACCATGGCATACGGGTAGTAGTTGTCGCCCAGCTTTTGCTGGAACACTTTTCCGGCGGCAAACAGCTCATCCCAGGTTTTCGGATAGGCCAGCCCGGCCTTTTTCCAGGAGACGTCGTTGTAGTAAAAGACCGGCGCGTTGACCGAGATAGGCAGGCCGTTAAGTTTGCCTTTCACGGTCGTGGACTGCAGATCTTTCGCCTGATACTGGCTTAAATCGAGTTGGTCTTTCAGTTTGTTAAGATCGTAATAGCCTTCGCCATTTTTGGAGAAAATAATCAGCCACGGCCAGTTGGTCTGCATCACGTCCGGCTCGGTGCCGCTTGCGATTTGTGTGGTCAGGCGTGAGAGATGGCCGTCCCAGCCGGTGTATTCGGCCTTTACTTTGATATCGGGGTATTTTTTCTCGAAGGCCTCGAGCGCCTTGAGGGTGGCCTGGTGGCGACTGTTGCCCCCCCACCACGACATACGCAGTTCAACGGGCTGCTGGGCCCAGGTAGCGGTACAGGAAAATAACAGCGATGCGATAACACCTGAAACGAGTTTATTCATTATTGTCTCCGGGACAGAGCCAGAAATCATGTTATTAAACAGGTGAGTAACTGCAAAATACTGACCGGTCGCTCCGGCGCGGTACGGGCCGCGCCGGAATGAAACGCTTAGCGTTTCGCCAGACGGGAAACCAGCTCAAACTCCTTAAAGTTCACCGGGCGCTGCTGCTGCATGGAGATGTTGCCCGCAATACCGGTGAGGATGGACATGGCCCCCGCGCGATGGTCGGCTGCGCGCTGTAATGGGTCATTGCCCGGCTCGCCGAACAGGTCGGCCAGCATGGCGTTATCGCCGCCGCCGTGGCCGCCTTCGCCCAGGCTGAACTCGGCTTTCCACGGTTCGGCAAACATCGGGAACACGGTGATATCACACTGTTCCAGGCTGCCTTCGTTCTCGCGTTTACCACCGGCGTTAACGTAGGATTTCTCGACGATTTTCATCTCCAGACGGCCTTCGGTACCGTTGAAGACCACGTTCAACCCTTCCCACGGCAGGTAGGCGTTCAGTGAATAGGTGAGCTGCACCTGGTTCTGATACTTCACCAGCACCGACATGGTGTCTTCGATGGTGATGCCGTCGCTGAACACGCTCTGATCGCGGAAGTAGTTATCTTCATGCTCGGCGTCGAGGTACAGCGCCTTCAGCTGAGCGTTGTCCGCCATGTTGAGCGCAAACGGATCATCTTTGGCCTCCGCGTAGCCGTGGGTGCGTGGATAGAACTGGGTTACGCCGCGTTTTTCGGCGTTCTCTTTGCCGTAAAATTGCAGGCTGCCTTCGGCGTAAACGCGCTCAGGGTAGCTCGCTAGCCAGAAGTTCATCAGGTCGAAATGATGGGTGGATTTATGCACCAGCAGGCCGCCGCTGTTGCGTTTTTCGCGGTGCCAACGGCGGAAGTAGTCTGCGCCGTGTTCGGTGTTGAGCAGCCACTCGAAGTGCACCGAGGTCACGTTGCCAATCACGCCCTGCATCAGCAGTTCGCGCACTTTGCTATGGTGTGGCGCGTAGCGGTAGTTGAACGCTACGCGGACGGAATGCCCGGTCTCTTCAATCGCGTCGAGAATACGCAGCGCGCGCTTTTCATCGATGGTCATCGGCTTTTCGGTGATCACGTCGCAGCCCGCATGCAGCGCGCGGACGATGTAATCATCGTGGGTGCGGTCCATGGTGGTGACGATGATGATATCCGGACGCGTTTCGCGGATCATCTCTTCAAACTGTGCCGCTTTCCAGGTCGAAACCGGCTCGGCGCCTTCTTTTTGCAACAGTTGGTTGGCGTAGTTCATGCGCGTCTGATTGGTATCGCAAAAGGCGACCATTTTCGCATTCTCACGCCACTGTCCGCCAATGGCGGAAATATACAGACCCGCACGACCCCCGGTACCGACCAGCGCATATTTTTTCATGACATCCTCGATTATGATAAGCACATATTTATTTGCAGGGTGAGGGCGATGAAACGTATTCCACATCAGCTGATGGAGCTGAATAGCACTTTTATCTGGAACTGGCCCTGGTTTATTCAGGGTGTTAAAAGTGCGAAACAGCATGGTTTCACCGGTATCATCCTGCACCAACAGGAACTGCTTTCTATTCTGGCTACGCCCTCGCCGTTGAGTCAGAAGCTGAACGTCGAGAACCTTATTCATCAACAAAATTACGCGTTGCAGTATTTAAAACGCGTCGATCGTTATCTGGCGGAAAATAATCTCTCCTTCTGGCTTCAGGGTGAGGCCGCGCCGACGGACGACATCATCAAGCGTAAATTCCCGGAATTAACGTTCGACGAAAAAAGCTCACCGGATTTCTGGCCACATTTTTATGCGGCAATATTTTCCCCGCTTCTTCCGGCGCTACCGCATCTCAGCGGCGTGGTGCTTGGCCTGACGACGCCAGCCTTCCAGACCGCGGGCTGGCAGCAGGGGCTTTACAGCGTCTGGAGCCAGCTGCGCAGCCACGGTAAAAAGCTGGTGCTGCGCGACTTTATTGATGACAGCTGGCCGCGCCAGCAGCTGGCGACGGTGCTCTCCGCGCTGCCGGATGACGTTCGTGCCGCCGTCAAAGCCACCGAAATTGACTACCATCCTGGTTTTGCTAACCATCCGCACATCGTCGGGCTGTCCGGCCACAAAAAGTGGATCGAATACGATCTGGTCGGCACTGGCTACGGCTGGACGGCGCTACCGTGCTACCTGGCCGATGAAATCAGCGGTCGTCTGAGCTGGGCCATCAGCGCCACCGGCAACGAAGTGGAGGCGATTACCTCCCGCGTGAGCTGGCAGTGGATGCCCGACAGCCGGGTCATGGACTCGGCAAACAGCATCAATTTGATTGGCCTGATGGCCGCGAACCAGGTCACGGACGGTGCGACGGCGTCGGTGTTCGACCGCTGGGTCGAGCAACGACAGCTGCGCTTTCGCACGCCGCAGGACCGGCAGCGGCTGGCGGCGTTGTTTCCTTCCAGCTACGACTGGCTGTGTAAAACGCCCAACCTGCTGGGCCGCCGCCTGCATTATCAGAGCCAGGTACCGGACGGTATTTCCCAGGCGCAGCAGGTGCTACATATGGACACCCGCAGCGCCAACTGGCTTCAGGCCTGGCAGCCGCTGATTCCGGCTGACGATCTGCCATTAGGCCAGGAGCAGCGCCAGCTGATTAGCCTTGAAAAGGAAGCCGCCTGCTTCCTTGCTGCCAACGCGGTGCAGACGCTGCGTGAGCTACTGCCACGCATAACCTGCCCTGACGATTCGCTGGAGATTTTGCACGCCGCCTGGCGCAATGCGGAAATCTACAGCCAGATGTTCTCCCGGGTAGCCGGGGCCACCGTTGACCTGCTTTGGCGCGATCGCTACGGCGATAACGCGCTGCCTGCCGATACGCTGCGCCAGCATCAAAACCAGCTTTTGCACTATGTCGACACGCTGGAACGCTGGCTAACGTCGCCGCCCGCTGGCAGCCCGCTGTTTTTGCCGCTGCTGTTAAGCCCTCAACGCCTGGCCCGCTTTGCGCGCAGCCTGACCGAGTCCGAATGCGCTAAGCATAAAAAGTGAGACCTGAAATGTCGCGCGTCGGCGGCATGCTCAGGCCGCGTTATGGCGCATCGACGATGAAAATGAGGTACTGGTCACAGAGATTAAAAATTTAAAGTGATCATCGTCATTCTTTTTTATAAAGCAATCGTGATGCTTATCACCTGCTGCGGTGAATAATGTGATCTTATGCAAGATGAATCTTAAGGGATAAATAGGATGGAGTTGAGCATGAAAATATATTGAGTATTAATTATTTATTAAATAAATAGGTATTAAATATTTACCTTCTTATTTTTCTGTTTTTGTCGCGAGTCACGGATTTCAATATTCATAACTTATCTACTACCTGCGCTTTATTTATCTTTCCGCCCGCCCTTCGCCTATAAAGGAATATTGCATGCTCAGCTTCGATGATAAATTACTGCGTGATATTGATTATCAAATTCAACAAATAAAAATGGCGATCTATACGCCGGTGTGTGAATTAACGGTAAATGGATTTTTGACGCCAGAACCGGTGCCTTTTGCCCGGCGTGAACAGGGCGAGCCGCATGAATTTCACCTCGGAGAACGCTGGGGAGCGCTGTGGGACTGTGCATGGGTGAACGTGCGCGGCGTGGTGCCGGACGGTGTGAAGGTGGAAGAGGCGGTGGTGCTGTTCGACTGCGGCGGCGAAGCGCTGGTGGTGGCGAGCGACGGCACGCCGCTGCGGGGGCTGACCAACGTCGACTCCACCTTTGAGCCCAGTCTTGGCCAGGCGGGGAAAGTGGTGTTGCCGCTGGAGGGGCGGCGAGAGGTCGATCTGTGGCTGGATCTGGCCTGTAACGATCTCTTTGGATCGCTGCGCAGCGGCGTGCTGGCACAGGCGCATATTGCCACCTGCAATGCGGCTTTGCGCGATCTTTACTACGATGCCTGGGTGTTGGCCGATCTGCTGGGCTGTCTGGATCGCGCTTGCGCCCGCTTCAAGCGCGTGTTGTCCTGCCTGAGCGAGGCGCTTAACGGTCTGTCCCGCTACGATGATGAAGCGATTGCGGCCTGCCGGCGGGCGCTGGCGGTAGAGCTTAATAAGCGTGGCGGCGATCCGACGGTCAGCGTGGTGGGGATCGGCCATGCGCATATCGATCTTGCCTGGTTATGGCCGATCCGGGAAACCAAACGCAAGGGCGCGCGCACCTTCGCGACGGCGTTGGCACAGCTAGCCGACGATCCGGACTACCATTTTGGCGCCAGCCAGCCGCAGCTGTTTCAGTGGGTGAAGGAGGACTACCCGCAGCTGTATGCGCGCGTGCAGCATCAGGTGCGAGAAGGGCGTTTTGAGATTCAGGGCGACATGTGGGTAGAGGCGGATACGAACGTGCCCAGCGGTGAGTCGCTGGTGCGTCAGTTTCTCTACGGCCGCCAGTTCTTTCAGCGTGAATTTGGCCAGACGACGCGGATGCTCTGGCTGCCCGATGTGTTTGGCTACAATGCCAACCTACCGCAGATTATGCGCAAGTCTGGCGTTGACTACTTTATGACGCAGAAGCTGTCGTGGAATGAGCATAACGCCTTTCCCCACCATACGTTTATCTGGCACGGAATTGACGGCAGCAGCGTGCTGGCGCATATGCTGCCGGAAGAGACCTACAACGGCCCAGCCGCGCCGCGTAGCATTCGGCGTATTGAAACGGCCTACCGTGAAGCGGCCGTCTGCGACCAGGCGCTGATGCTGTTTGGCATTGGCGACGGCGGCGGGGGCCCTGGCGAAGAGCATCTGGCGCGGCTGCGGCGAATCAAAAACCTCAGCGGTATCGCGCCGGTGAAGCAGGGCTACGCCATCGACTTCTTCCAGCATATTGCCCAGCGCTGCGAGCGCTATCCGCATTACCACGGCGAGCTGTATCTGGAGAAGCATCAGGGCACGCTGACAACGCAGGCGCGCAACAAGTGGTTTAACCGTAAGCTGGAAAATGCGCTGCGCGAGCTGGAGTTTGTCGCCAGCCGCCGCTGGCTGCACGATGAAACGGCGTACCCAACGGCGCAGCTTGAGGCTATCTGGCAAGAAGCGCTGTTGTACCAGTTCCACGATATTCTGCCGGGCTCATCCATCAAGCGCGTGTACGACGAATCTGTCGCCCGCTATGAGGCGCTGCTGGCGCAGGTGGAACAATTCATCGGCGATGGCCTTGCGCGCGCAGGCGAGCGGCCCGATGCGTTCGTCATTCATAATCTGAGCGGTTTCGATCGCGAAGAGTGGCTGATGCTGGCGGGCCAGCCCGCACGCGTGGCGGTACCGGCATTTGGTTATCGGATCGTTGAACCCACCGTGCCTGCGGCGCTTCCGCAGGCGGTGGCGCAGCCGCAGCGGCTGGAAAACGATCTGCTGTGCGTTGAGTTTAATGCGCAGGGGCATATCGTGGCGCTGGTGGACAAGCAGGCTGGCCGCTCGCTGCTGCAACCTGGCACCGTCGGCAACCGGCTGGCGGTGTATGACGACATCTGCGGCGACTGCTGGGATATCGACATTACCTACCGTCAGCGTGAACCGGCGTGCTTTGAGATGATCGCGACTTCGGCCCGACGCGAAGGCGCAGCCGCCGTTGTTGAGCAGTACTATCGCTATGGTCGCTCGACGCTGACGCAGAAAATCAGCCTGCAACCCGGCAGCAAACGGCTGACCTTTGAAACCGTCGTGGACTGGCATGAACGCGAGAAAATGCTGCGTACCGCCTTTGCGGTGAACGTGCTGAGCGAACGGGTAAGCTGTGACATTCAGTTTGGCAAAATTCGCCGCAGCGCCAGGGTCAATAACGTTTATGACGCAGCGCAGTTTGAGATTTGTGCCCATAAGTGGATTGACTACTCGCAGCCGGATTACGGCGTGGCGCTGCTGAACGACAGTAAATACGGGCACTACGCCAAAGACGGCGTGCTGGATCTCAATCTGCTGCGCTCGCAGCGCTACCCGGGCGTCAACGCCGATGCCGGCGAGCATCGTTTTTCCTATGCGCTGTTCCCACACTGCGGCGATGAAGTGGTGGGTGCAGTAAACCGCGAGGCGTATTTATTCAACAACCCGCTGCGGGTGTATCAGGGTGCTGCGCGGCCGCAGGAGGCCGAAGAGGGCGCATCGTTTGTGGCCTGCGACTCGCCGCATGTGTGCCTGGAGACGGTCAAAAAAGCGGAAAACGTCCGCGCTCTGGTGCTGCGTGCCTATGAGTTTGACGGCGTGCAGGCGGCGGCAACGCTCCGGTTACCGGAGGGCGTGACGTGCTGCTACCTTGCCAACCTGATGGAGGAGGTGGAAGGGGAGATCGCGGTCGTCGAGGGAAGCGTGACGCTGATGTTTACGCCGTTTGAGATTAAAACGCTGCTGCTGATGTTGCCGTAAGGCAGCGAATGACGCGGACTGCGGCATCAACCCTCTCCCCTGTGGGGAGAGGGGCAATCACCGCCGCTAATGACGCGCTGCAGACCGCTTCATCAACCGCTCAGCCTTTGCCACAAAGTCATCTGCCGCCTGTTCCGGCGTCATCCGCCCGTAGTCCATATTCTGTCGCGCCTCCTTGAAAAAGGACTGCATTTTCTGATCCTCCATCCACGACGTGGCCGTTGATTCAGACGTTAACCTCTGTGCGGCGTTAAATCCGGCGACCGACGGATTGTCATTGGTCAGCGTGCCGTTGTCGGTGAGCGTTTTGATCGCAATGCTGCTCAACGGAATGCCGTTCTCCAGCCTGATGGCTGCAATGGCCTGCGGATCGTTGAGCAAGAAATTCAATAGCTTTGCCGCCTCCTTCGGATGCTTCGTTACCTTGCTGATGGCATAGGTCAACGACACTTTAAAATAGGCGCTGGCGTTAGTGGCTCCGGGGTACATGACATAGTCACCCAGCACCAGCTTCGCCGGCGGCGTCAGCTTTGGCGCATAGTACTGAATCACCACGTTCCAGGTGTAGGTGCCCGCCCATTTGCCGTCCTGCCAGTATTTGCTGTCGATAAAATCGAATTTACCGAACGAGGCGAGGTATTTCGGGCCGGGCATCACGTGATCGTTGACCAGACGCTGAATAAAATTGAAGGCTTCATGCCACTGCGCTTTGCTCCAGGCGAAGTGGTTACCATCGGCGGTAAACATTGGCGTATTGTACTTTTGCGACATATAACAGTTCACCATCAGGAAGGTATCCTGATCGTTAAAAATAAGCGGGTAATACTCATCGCCGAGCCGCGCTTTAAATATTTTGCCAGCGGCAAACAGGTCGTCCCAGCTTTGCGGGTAGGTGAGCTTCGCCTTTTTCCAGGTTTCCGTATTGTAATAAAACCCGGGCACGTTCAGCGAAATGGGAATCGCATTTAGCTTGCCATTAATGGTCGTGGATTTTAATTCTTTCGCCGGATACTGGCTGAGGTCGAATACATCACCCAGTTTGTTGATATCGTAAAACCCATCGCCGGTGCGGGAAAAAATGGGGAACCAGGGCCAGTTAATTTGCATCACATCCGGCTCCTGGCCGCCGGATATCTGCGTGGTCATGCGCTCAAGATAGCCGTCCCAGCCCATATACTCGGCGTGCACTTTAATCCCCGGATGACGAGCTTCAAAGTCTTCCAACGCTTTGAGCATCACTTCGTGGCGTGATTTCCCTCCCCACCATGACATTCTGAGGGTGACATCCTGCTGAGCGAAGCTGGAGGCAGCCGTTAGCAGGCCGCTCGCGCAGAGCAGGCTGACGCAGAATAAACGTTTCATGAATTATTGCTCCTGTAGGATAAATACAATGAATTAATAAAAGGCTATTTTTGTTATTAGCTAATAATATTAGTCAGGGGAGCATAGAAATAATTTTTCGTCAGCGAGTGGGTAAGGGGAGCAGAATAATAAAAAAAGCGGAGAAAAATTCTGGAGTGGAAGGCGCTTCACAACCTGGAAATAATCATTGTGAAGTGGGATACGTATTCCCGGTGAATAAACGTGACGGGCTTCATCTGCGGGGGATAAAACTGTGATCCCCGGCCTGGAAGGCCGGGGAGGATAACATTAATGCGCACGGCCCTGGTCGATGCCCAGACCGGTCTGCGAACGAATGAACTGCGCGCGGAACTGCTCGCGTTCAAGATTACCTTCGGCGGAGTTATCGGTAGCAGAGAAGAACCAGATCCCGATAAAGGCGATGGCAATCGAGAACAGCGCCGGGTATTCATACGGGAAGATAGCCTTCTCGTGACCGAGGATCGTCACCCAAATGGTTGGGCCGAGGATCATCAGCACCACCGCCGTCAGCAGGCCCAGCCAGCCGCCAATCATCGCGCCACGGGTGGTCAGCTTCGACCAGTACATGGAGAGCAGAATGATCGGGAAGTTGCAGCTTGCCGCGATGGAGAACGCCAGGCCTACCATGAACGCGATGTTCTGATTCTCGAACAGAATACCCAGCAGAATCGCCACCACGCCCAGCACCAGTACGGTGATTTTAGAAACCTTCAGCTCTTCACGTTCGGTCGCGCCTTTCTTAAAGACGTTAGCGTACAGGTCGTGAGACACCGCCGAAGCGCCCGCCAGCGTCAGGCCAGCAACCACCGCCAGAATGGTGGCAAAGGCGACCGCAGAGATGAAGCCCAGGAACAGGTTACCGCCTACGGCATCGGCCAGGTGAACCGCCGCCATGTTGTTGCCGCCAATCAGCGCGCCCGCGGCATCTTTAAACGCCGGATTTGCCCCTACCAGCATGATCGCGCCAAAGCCGATGATAAAGGTCAGAATGTAGAAGTAACCCATAAAACCGGTGGCATAGAACACGCTCTTACGCGCTTCGCTCGCATCGCTGACGGTGAAGAAACGCATCAGGATATGCGGCAGACCAGCGGTACCGAACATCAGGCCGAGGCCTAACGACAGCGCCGATATCGGGTCTTTCACCAGCCCGCCTGGGCTCATGATGGCTGCGCCTTTCGGGTGCACCGCCATGGCTTCAGTGAACAGATTATTGAAGCTGAAGCCGACGTGTTTCATCACCATAAAGGCCATGAAGCTGGCGCCGAACAGCAGCAGTACCGCTTTAATGATCTGTACCCACGTGGTGGCGAGCATGCCGCCGAACAGCACGTACATCACCATCAGCACGCCCACCAGCACGACGGCGACGTGGTAGTTAAGGCCGAACAGCAGTTCGATAAGCTTGCCCGCGCCCACCATCTGGGCAATCAGGTACAGCGCCACGACCACCAGTGAACCGCAGGCGGAAAGCATACGGATTGGCCCCTGCTTCAGGCGGTAAGAGGCGACGTCGGCGAAGGTGTAGCGACCGAGATTACGCAGACGTTCGGCAATCAGGAACAGAATAATCGGCCAGCCAACGAGGAAGCCGAGCGAGTAAATCAGCCCATCGTAGCCGGAGGTGTATACCAGCGCGGAAATACCGAGGAATGACGCCGCTGACATAAAGTCACCGGCGATCGCCAGCCCGTTCTGAAACCCTGTAATGTTGCCGCCAGCGGTGTAGTAATCGCTGCGTGAACGTACGCGCTTCGAGGCCCAGTAGGTGATATACAGCGTCAGCATAACGAAAATCAGGAACATGATAATCGCCTGCCAGTTGGTCGGCTGACGCTCAACGTGCCCGCTAATCGCATCGGCCGCGTTGGCTGCGAAAGGAAGTGTGGCGGCAAGCGCCGTCAGGACTTTCTTCATGATGCTTTTACCTCACGCAGTACGGCCTTGTTCAGGCGATCGAATTCGTTGTTAGCCCGCCAGACATAGACGCCGGTCAACAGGAAGGAAATGACGATAATACCGATCCCAATCGGGATACCGCGCGTGACGCTGGTGCCCGGATGGAGCGGCGTGCCAAGCCAGCCAGGGGCAAAAGCGATGAGTAAAATAAAGCCGACGTACACGACTAACATAATCAGCGATAAGAAGGTGGCAAACCGTTGCCGTTTTTCGACGAGCTCCCTGAAATGCGCACTATCTTCTATCTGCTGACAAATTTGATCATTCATCACAGAGTCTCCAGAGGTACAGGTTGTTGTTGTTTTAGAGCTGTCTGTTGCCGGATGGCGACTGGCGTCTTATCCGGCCTACAATTCGCGTAGGCCCGGTGAGCACAGTGCCACCGGGCAAACTGTCGTTATGACGGCATCGTGATGGCCTGCTTCTCTTCCAGCAGTTTATCCACCACGCCAGGATCGGCGAGCGTTGAGGTATCGCCGAGGTTGCTGGTGTCGCCCGCAGCGATCTTGCGCAGAATGCGGCGCATGATTTTGCCAGAACGGGTTTTGGGCAGCGAGTCGGTCCAGTGCAGCACGTCCGGTGTTGCCAGCGGGCCAATCTCTTTACGCACCCAGTTGCGTACCTCGGCGTACAGCGCTGGCGTCGGCTCTTCGCCGTGGTTCAGCGTGACGTAGGCGTAGATGGCCTGGCCTTTAATGCTGTGCGGAATGCCGACGACGGCCGCTTCGGCAATCTTCGGATGCGATACCAGCGCCGATTCAATTTCTGCAGTCCCAAGGCGGTGGCCGGAGACGTTCAGCACGTCATCGACGCGGCCGGTGATCCAGTAGTAGCCATCTTCATCACGACGCGCGCCGTCGCCGCTGAAGTACATGTTTTTGAAGGTGGAGAAGTAGGTTTGCTCAAAGCGCTCGTGGTCGCCAAACAGGGTACGCGCCTGGCCCGGCCAGGAGTCGGTGATAACCAGGTTGCCTTCGGTCGCCCCTTCCTGCGGATGGCCTTCGTTATCCACCAGCGCGGGTTGTACGCCGAAGAACGGACGGCTGGCGGAGCCCGCTTTCAGCTCGATAGCGCCCGGCAGCGGCGTAATCATGAAGCCGCCGGTTTCGGTCTGCCACCAGGTGTCCATCACCGGGCACTTCTCGTTGCCGATCTGCTTCCAGTACCATTCCCAGGCTTCCGGGTTAATTGGCTCACCTACGGAACCCAGGATGCGCAGCGATGAACGATCGGTGCCCGTCGTCGCTTTATCGCCCTCGGCCATCAGCGCGCGGATGGCGGTTGGTGCGGTATAGAGAATATTCACTTTATGTTTATCAACCACCTGGCACATGCGCGCCGGGGTTGGCCAGTTAGGCACGCCTTCAAACATTAGCGTCGTGGCGCCGCAGGCCAGCGGTCCGTACAACAGATAGCTGTGGCCGGTAACCCAACCCACGTCGGCGGTACACCAGTAGATGTCGCCCTGATGGTAGTCGAAGACATATTTAAAGGTGGTTGCGGCGTACACCAGATAGCCGCCGGTGGTGTGCAGCACGCCTTTCGGCTTGCCGGTGGAGCCCGAGGTATAAAGGATAAACAGCGGGTCTTCGGCGTTCATCTCTTCCGGCTGGTGCTGGTCGCTGGCGTTTTCCAGCAGGTCATGCCACCACAGGTCGCGGCCTTCGTACCAATCGATGTTGCCGCCGGTGCGCTTGAGCACCACCACGTTTTCGATAGTTTTGACGTTCGGGTTTTTCAGCGCGTCATCGACGTTCCTTTTCAGCGGCACATTACGTCCGGCACGCACGCCTTCATCAGAGGTAATGACCAGGCGGGCGCTGGAATCAATAATGCGACCGGCCACCGCCTCCGGCGAGAAGCCGCCGAAGATCACCGAGTGGATGGCACCAATGCGGGCGCAGGCCAGCATGGCCACCGCCGCTTCCGGCACCATCGGCATATAGATAGCCACCACGTCGCCTTTTTTCACGCCCAGAGAGAGCAGGGTATTGGCGAAGCGGCAAACATCGCGGTGCAGTTCGCGATAGCTAATGTGTTTACTTTGGCTGGCATCGTCGCCTTCCCAGATGATGGCGGTCTGGTCGCCGCGGGTTGCCAGGTGGCGGTCGAGACAGTTAGCCGCCAGGTTCAGCGTACCGTCTTCGTACCATTTGATGGAGACATTGCCGGGAGCAAAGGAGGTGTTTTTAACTTTCGTATACGGCCGAATCCAGTCGAGGATCTTTCCCTCTTCACCCCAGAACGCGTCCGGGTTGGTGACTGACTGGTGGTATTTGGCCAGGTATTGCTCCGGGTTTATCAGGCAGCGGTCTGCAATATTTGCAGGAATAGGGTGTTTATGAATTTGGCTCATGCTTTTTTTCTCCTTGTAAGATGTTAATAATATGTCTCATAAAAGTTAATAACAGAGGCGCGTGTCGCTTTGTTTACTATTTGCGCGGCAGATCACGCATTATTGGAATTGTTCAAATAACGTTCACTTGAATCTTTGAACGAAAATAATTACGGAAGGGGATTTATAGAAAATGGAGGAAAAATTTTGTTTTTATAACAAAAACTTATAAATAATTACTGGTGGAAATTAGCAGTAATATGATTTTTGTCAGTGAAAAGCCCTGTTCTGAAAGGGTTGCGCGAGACACCGTACAGATGATACTGATACTGCGCGTTAAAAACCTCTAAAAGTAAACGCAACACAAATCACCCCCTTTCAAGTGAATACCATTCCTGTATGGCATGGTGTTTTTCATTGAGGAAGTTTGCCGTTATGAAGAAAACACGTGTCAGCTTAGCCTGGCAAATTCTCATCGCCCTCGTGCTGGGTATTATTCTGGGTAGTTATCTGCATTATCATAGCGATAGCCGTGACTGGCTGGTTATGAATCTGCTGTCCCCGGCTGGCGATATTTTCATCCATCTGATTAAAATGATTGTGGTGCCGATTGTTATTTCGACGCTGATTGTCGGAATAGCCGGCGTTGGCGATGCAAAACAGTTGGGGCGAATTGGCGCTAAAACCATCATCTATTTCGAAGTGATCACGACGATTGCGATCATTATCGGTATCACCATGGCCAACGTGTTCCAGCCGGGTGCCGGTATTGATATGTCGCAGCTGGCGACGGTGGATATTTCGAAATACCAGAGCACAACGGCAGAAGTGCAGAGCCACGCGCATGGCCTGATGGGCACGATTCTGTCGCTGGTGCCGACCAATATCATCGCCTCCATGGCGAAAGGCGATATGCTGCCGATCATCTTCTTCTCGGTGCTGTTTGGCCTGGGCCTTTCTTCGCTGCCCGCGACGCACCGTGAGCCGCTGGTGACGGTATTCCGTTCAATTTCCGAAACCATGTTTAAAGTGACCCATATGGTTATGCGCTACGCGCCGGTCGGCGTGTTCGCGCTGATTGCCGTCACGGTCGCTAACTTTGGCTTCGCCTCGCTGTGGCCGCTGGCCAAGCTGGTGCTGCTGGTGCACTTTGCGATTCTGTTCTTTGCGCTGGTGGTTCTGGGTATTGTGGCGCGCATTTGCGGGCTTAAAATCTGGATCCTGATTCGCATCCTGAAGGACGAGCTGATTCTGGCTTACTCTACGGCCAGCTCCGAGAGCGTGCTGCCGCGTATTATTGAGAAGATGGAAGCGTACGGCGCGCCGGCGTCAATCACCAGTTTCGTGGTGCCGACCGGTTACTCCTTTAACCTCGATGGCTCTACGCTGTACCAGAGCATCGCGGCTATCTTTATTGCCCAGCTGTATGGTATCGATCTGTCCATCTGGCAGGAAATCGTACTGGTTCTGACGCTGATGGTGACCTCAAAAGGGATTGCCGGCGTACCGGGCGTCTCCTTTGTGGTGCTGCTGGCTACGCTGGGCAGCGTAGGCATTCCGCTGGAAGGCCTGGCCTTTATTGCTGGGGTTGACCGTATTCTCGACATGGCGCGTACCGCGCTGAACGTGGTCGGTAATGCGCTGGCGGTGCTGGTGATTGCCAAGTGGGAACACAAATTTGACCGCAAAAAAGCGCTGGCCTACGAGCGCGAAATGCTGGGCAAGTTTGATAAAACTGCCGATCAGTAATAGAAAAGAAACAACAACGCCGGGCATGCCCGGCGTTGTTATTTTTGTGGTTTTGTAGGACTGATAAGCGTAGCGCCATCAGGCAAGCCTGCGTACATTGCCGGATGGCGGCGAGACCTTATCCGACCTACTCAGAGCTTAACTTATCAAACTCCTCGCAGCCGGTATCAAACCCTTCCGTACAGCTCAGATTCAGCCACTGTAGCGCCTTTTGTTTATTGGGCGTGATAAACCCTTTCTCACCGCTCTGGAACATCATGCCTGCCCAGTATTCGGCATAGCCGGTACGTGACAGCGCCGAGCTATTTTTGAAGTAGTCGGTGGCTTTTTCATCGTCTTCTTTCACGCCTACGCCGTTGGCGTAAAGCAGCCCCAGCAGCATCTGCGCATCGACCGCAAAGTCGTTTTCAGTATTCATCGATGCCTGCTGTAGCAGGTTGATGGCGCGCGGGTAGTCGGTCTTGCCCGCCTGGCTGTTAATTAAAATTCGCGCCAGGATGACCTCACCGGCTTTGCTACCTGCGTGGGTAGCTTTCTCCGCCAGCGCTCTGGCCGCCGGATAATCCAGGCTAACCGGATTAGTGATTTTGATCTGCGCCAGCAGCGCGCAGGCGTCGGCATCGCCGGCGTCGGCGGATTTCTGCGCCCAGAATTCGGCTTTACTCAAATCGCCTGAGCTAAACCAGGTATCGGCCAGATAATACTGCGCGCGCGCGTCTCCGGCCTCGGCGGCCTGTTGATACTGGCTGCCCGGCTCTTCGGCGTGTACTGACAGCGTGGCGAGCCACAGCAGTGCTAAAAGTCGTTTCATTGTTTTATGTAGGTGGTCGAGGAAGTGGGCAGTATAAAGAGAATACGAGGATAAAAAAACGCCCCCGAATGGGGGCGTTGAAACGAGTCCGCTTAGCCCATTGCGCTTTCGCGCAGGCGAGCCTTCAGCTTATTATACTCATCAATAACATACTGCTCTGCGGCACGCTGGTCGGCAATCGGCTCAACGTTGACGGCGCAGTATTTATACTCAGGCGTTTTGGTAATCGGGCTCAGGTTCTCGGTTACCAGTTCATTACAGGCCCCAATCCACCACTGGTAGGTCATGTAAATCGCGCCTTTGTTCGGACGGTCGCTAACTGCCGCACGGGTGATGATTTTGCCTTTGCGGGAGTTCACCCACACCAGCGCTTCATCCTCAATGCCTAAACGCGCCGCATCGGCGGTGTTGATCTGGGCATAGCCCGGTTCATCCGCCAGCGCCGCCAGCGCCGCACAGTTGCCGGTCATCGAACGGCAGGAGTAGTGGCCGACTTCACGCACCGTCGACAGTACCATCGGATACTCTTCGGTGAGCTTGTCGATAGGCGCTACCCAGTCGCAGGTGAAGAACTGCGCCAGGCCGTTCGGGGTGTCGAACTTCTCTTTGAAGAGGTAGGTCGTCCCCTGGTCGGCATCCGAAGTATCGCGGCAAGGCCACTGGATAAAGCCCAGTTCGCCCATCTTCTCGTAGGTGGCACCGTAGAAATCCGGGCACAGATGGCGCAACTCGTCCCAGATTTCCTGGGTGTTGTTGTAATGCATCGGGTAGCCCATACGGGTGGCGATTTCACTGATAATCTGCCAGTCCGTTTTCAGATCCCACTTCGGCTCCACGGCTTTAAAGAAGCGCTGGAAGCCACGGTCCGCCGCGGTGAAGACGCCTTCATGCTCACCCCAGGACGTTGACGGTAAAATCACATCCGCCGCCGCCGCGGTTTTGGTCATAAAGATATCCTGGACGATAACCAGTTCCAGATCTTCGAACCCTTTACGTACCGCAGAGAGTTCGGCATCGGTCTGTAACGGGTCCTCACCCATAATGTACGCCGCGCGAACTTCGCCATGCGCCGCGCGGTGCGGCAGTTCGCTGATGCGATAGCCGGTGTGCGCAGGCAGGCTTTCCACGCCCCAGGCCTTGGCGAACTTCTCGCGGTTGGCCGGATCTTTCACGTACTGATAGCCCGGATAGGTATCCGGCAGCGCGCCCATATCGCACGCGCCCTGAACGTTGTTCTGGCCGCGGACAGGGTTAACGCCGACGCTTGGCTTACCGAGGTTGCCGGTCAGCATGGCGAGGCTGGTCAGGGAACGCACGGTTTCTACGCCCTGATAGAACTGGGTGACGCCCATACCCCACAGAATCGCCGCGCTTTTGGCGCTGGCATACATCCGCGCCGCCTGACGAATTTCCTGCGCGCTGACGCCGGTAATGTCTTCGACGGACTCTGGCGTGTAGCCTTCGACAATCTTACGGTACTCTTCAAAACCTTCGGTACGGTTAGCGACAAACGCCTGGTCGTACAGATTTTCTTCAATTATGACGTGCCCCATCGCGTTAAGCAGCGCGATATTTGAGCCGTTTCTTAAAGCAATGTGCATGTCGGCAATGCGCGCGGTTTCAATTTTACGCGGATCGCAAACGATGATTTTCGCCCCGTTACGTTTGGCGTTAATGACGTGATTCGCCACGATAGGGTGAGAATCCGCCGGGTTGTAGCCGAAAATAAAGACTAAGTCAGTGCCATCAATTTCATTGATGCCGTTACTCATTGCGCCGTTACCGACCGATTGGTGCAGACCTGCAACCGAAGGGCCGTGTCAGACACGTGCGCAGCAGTCGACGTTATTGGTACCAATAACGGCGCGCGCGAATTTTTGCATGACGTAGTTTGTTTCGTTACCCGTTCCGCGTGAGGAACCGGTTGTCTGAATAGCATCCGGGCCGTATTTCGCTTTGATCGCGCTCAGGCGATCGGCAACGTAATTCAGCGCCTCGTCCCAGGAGACGGATTCCAGCTTGCCGCCACGCTGGCGACGAATCATGGGGGTTTTCAGACGTGGCGTCAGGATCTGGGTATCGTTAATAAAGTCCCAGCCGTAATAGCCTTTCAGACACAGGGTACCCTGGTTGGTTTTCCCCTGAGCCGCCTCTGCCCGGACGATTTTTCCGTTATCGACCACCAGGTTGATTTTGCAACCTGATGCGCAATACGGGCAAACCGTGACGACTTTTTTCATCGGTCTCGCTCCAGTTAATCAAATCGCGCATACGCGCTGTCGCCCTCAGTATGCATCTTTTATGCCACTTTTTTATTGTGGGCATTCCCTGATAATACGGGTGATTTCTGGGCAAAACCCTGACGAAAAACAGGCTGTCGTCATATTTGACGTGTCGAAGGGAAAAGCCGCGTGACGGTAATCACGCGGCGGGGACTGCCTGACGGGCCTGAGACCTGTAGGGCGGATAAGGCGAAGCCGCCACCCGGCAACCTGCGCCAGCTACCTGATGGCGCTAGGCTTATCAGGCCTACTCGCCGGGGGCGGCCTGATAGCCGCCGCCCAGCGATTTGATCAGCTGGATGCTCTGAATCACGCGTTGGGTATCGATTATCAGCAGTGACATCTGCTCGGCAAGCACCGGCAGACGCGCTTCGGTTGCCTGCAGGCGGCTGCCGAGACCGCGGCCAAAAGCGGCTTCGGCGGCGCTCTGGGTATAGCGGGTGGCATCTACCCGTTCGGCCTGCATCATCCGCTCGTCGTTGAGCGTTTGCAGACGGGTACCGTTAATGGCGACATCGCGCACCGCATTCAGTACCGACTGGTTGTAGCGTTCTATCATCATGTTGCTGGCGGCACGGGTGTTTTTCAGGTTGGCGTTGAGGCGACCGCCGTCAAACAGCGGCAGGCGCAGGCCGGGGATAAAGTTAATTTGTCGGCTGGTCCCCTTAAACAGATCGTTGATATGAATCGCATCAAGGCCGAAGAACATTTTGATATCGAAGCTGGGGTAGAATAGGGCCCGCGCGGCATCGACCCGATCGAGCGAGGCCTGCACGTACCAGCGCATGGCCTGAAGATCCGGCCGGCGAGCGAGCAGTTGGTAGGAGAGCGTTGCCGGGATCCCCGTCTGTACCTGTGGCAGCGCCGTTGGCTTGATGTCTAACCGCGTATCGGCCCCCGCGCCCACCAGCGCGCGTAGCGATTCGCGCGTCTCTTTGAGCTGGCCTTTGGCTGCGGCGATTTGCTTATCGACGGCCAGCATCTGCGCCCGTGCGCCGTGATACGGCACCTTCGCTTCCAGCCCCTGGGCCACTTTGCTCTGATGCGCTCGTACCGCGTAATCAATCACATCGCGGGTTTGCTCCAGCAGGTCGAGCATCTGATAGCTGGCCTGCATGCTGTAGTACAGCTGCGCGACGGCCACCGAAAGCGACAGTTCGACGGCGGCAGTTTCTGCGACGGCCGCGTTTTGCGCGCCGATGGCCGCTGCGACGGCCGAACGGTGCTCGCCCCACAGATCGAGATTCAGCCCGGCGACCAGGCCAACGGTGGCCTGCGTGTAGTATGGGCCATCCATACCAAGCTTCGGCGCATCCAGCGCATAGGGGCCAAGAAAGCCGTTGGCGGAGGCTCGCTGGCGGTTAATCATGCCTAGTGCCGCCATTTGCAGCTGCGAGCCGCCCTCCAGCAGTTCGGCCTGAGACTGCGCTTGTTCTTCACGCAGCCTAGCTTCAGTAAGGGTGTGGGAACCGGAGAGCGTTTTGTCTATCAGCGCCGCCAGCTGTGGGTCGTTAAACTGCCGCCACCACTGCGCCTGCGGCCAGCCGCTACTGGCCAGGTGGATGTCATCGGCCAGTTTGATTTGCTCCGGCGCCAGCTGCTGATGCGGCGAGGCATCTTCGCGGATCAGCGCGCAGCCTGAGAGCACCGTCGTGCTCGCAAGCAGACTGCAAAGGAGTAAAGGAGAAAGAGAACGGATCATGGTCATGGGGTTCCTTGCGCCTGTTTTCCGGCCGGAAGGGCCGCCCGGTGAGTCCAGTCGGGTAAATGGGCTATCTGCTGCATCACGCCTTGG
This sequence comes from Klebsiella sp. WP3-W18-ESBL-02, assembly GCF_014168815.1. Taxonomy (NCBI): domain Bacteria; kingdom Pseudomonadati; phylum Pseudomonadota; class Gammaproteobacteria; order Enterobacterales; family Enterobacteriaceae; genus Klebsiella; species Klebsiella sp. WP3-W18-ESBL-02. The sequence continues at coordinate 4,715,152 of NZ_AP021972.1, read as the reverse complement.
GCATGCGCGGCGAGTGAAGGGGGATATTCAAAAGGGGCTACCGACGCCGTGATGCCATTTTCCAGACTTGCGGCGTAGTGCTCCAGGGCTTCGGCGAGCCGAGGCTCGGGAGCGGAAGCGCCCTCCCAGCGGTAGAGGATCTCGCGACCGCAGGCGATAACGGCGCGGCTGTTGGCCAGCAGCGCGCTTCGCGCGTCGGCGTCAAGCTGATGCTCCAGCGCGACGCGTTCGGCCATTTCTTCACAGGCATTAAAGGCTGCATGGCAGCCGATGCGCAGCTGTAAATAGCTGCGCTGGGTCGCGGGTTCCTGCTGCGGAAGACGCAGCATTTTGCCAAGCATACCCAGTGCGGCGGCCAGCTTTTTCGGCAGAGCCTGGGCTTCGCTTTCCGGCCAGACAAAGGTATACACGACGGCGGAAACGGCGGTGCCAATCAGAATACCGACGGCGCGATCGCGTATTTCGGTCAGATCGTAAGCCGGGCCAAAGACGTTTTCGACCGTCGCCAGCGCAAAGGTGACGATCATCTGGGTGCCGATATAGGACGATCGTTCCGATCCGGTAGCGATCCATGCGCCGAACAGGAAAATGGGGGCCAGCAGACACAGCAGCTCGGCGATGTTATCCAGCCACGGCATGATGAAAATGGTGACCAATAGCGCCAGTACAGCGCCGCAGACTGCGCCGCCGAAGCGTAGCGCCATTTTCTGATACGACGATCCGATGCTGGGGTTGGCGACAATCACGCAGGTCAGCATGCAGGTGTGGATCCCTTCCCAGTCGACGCCGGAGTAAAAGACATAGCAAATCATGCAGGCCAGCAGCGTTTTCAGCGCATAGCAGATGTAGTGAGGATTCGTGAAGGCATCTGCGGCCATGGATGGTGGCTTCACGGCGGGCGTGGGCGGCGTGTCAGGATCCATCTGCCCCAGCAGACGTAGCTGTTCGCACAGGTTCTCAAGGCCGTATTGCCGGGCGATGGCGTGCTCATCGTCGCTGAGCGTCCAGCGGCTCTGCCAGCACTGACCGGCGGCAATGGCCTGACGTAGCGACAGCATTTCATCTCTTAGCCTGTCGGTGAGCGCACGCGGTGCGGTGCCCGAGTAGCGGTTGAGCGTGGTATACAGGAAGGTCACGGTGGAGACGCAGCACTGCCACCAGGCGCTGCGCGCCTTCCAGTCGGCATCATCGGCCATACAGAAGACATTCAGCTTCTGTAGCGCCAGCGCTTCCCGCTCGACGTATTTTTCCGCCAGCGGCGCGGCGGGCGTTGCCAGATGGCCAAGCGCGTCATCGAGCCTGGCACACAGCGCTTCCTGCATCTGCTTTCCGGCGCGCAGAGGAAACCAGAGCACGCCAAGCAGTACCATCAGCAGCGTTGGATACAGGCCAACCACAATGCACCAGAGGGTGAGGCGTACAACAATTTCCGGGTAATCGAGCATGCCGGGAAACGTCTGACCATAGACCGCGATGATTGCCACGGCGAAGAACAGCAGCCCCAGGCGATGGGTGCGCATCATAAACATGCAGCCGATCAGGATAGCGCTGGCGATAATCATGCGTGCCAGCGGATAGCCGTACGACCATTTGTAGATAAGAAACAGGCTGCCGATTTCCAGTACCGTCGCCATGATGAACAGCACGGCGACGAATTTAGTGTAAAACGCGTTCGACTGTACGCCGTAAAACAGCACCGCCAGCGAGATGGCCATAAAAGGGATCTCGAAGGTCATGGAGATCAGCACCACCAGCAGACAGCCCGCCCATAGCTGCATGGTGTGGGTGAATCGCCCGGGCCGCTTCTCGCTCAGCTCCTCACGGAAAAATGCCAGCAGCCTGACCAACGGTAGCGGCAGGTAGGAGAGTATGTTCATTATGGCGACTCAAGCGTGGCAACCGCCGAGGCTCCGATGCGGAACGTCTCTGCGTCTGGCTTGTCGACCATAATCTTCACCGGGAAACGCTGGGCCACGCGTACCCAGTTGATGGAGCGCGCAACGCGCGGCAGTCCGCCCATCACTATACCGCCATCGTCGGGCAGCACGCCGTAGCCGATGGAGTCTACTTTACCGCTGAAGGCTTTACCGCTGTCACTCATCAGATGTACGGTGGCGGGGGTGCCTGGGCGGATATTTTTCAGCTCGGTTTCTCGGAAGTTGGCGATCACATACCAGTGGCGGGTATCAATCAGCGTGAAGACCGGCTTCATGGCCGAGGCGAACTGGCCGATGGCGGTTTTCAGCGAGACCACGCGGCCGTCGAACGGTGCGCGAACCGTCGCCATCTCAAGGTGCAGCTTAGTCAGCGCAATATCGGCCTGCACCGCGACGCGCTGGGCGACCAGCGCATCAACACCGCTCACCGCGCTAGCGGCCTGCTGCGCTTGCAACAGCACGGCGTTAAGATCGGCTTCGCTGGCGCGCTGGGCGGTTCTGGCGCGGTCGACGTCTTCGGCGGAAACAAATCCCTGGGCCAGCAGCGGTTCGGTGCGCTTCAGCGTATCGCTGGCCTGTTTGGCCGCCGCGCGCGCTTTGGCTACGGTGGCTTCAACGGAGCCGGCCGCAAATTTCTGGGCATCAACGCTGCGCTGGGTCAGCATAATTTGTTTATCCAGCGCGGCCAGCGAGGCTTCTGCTTTGGCGAGGCTGGCTTCATAAGGCCGGGGGTCTATCCGAAACAGCAGGTCTCCCTGCTTAACCTGCTGGTTATCTGCTACCGCCAGTTCAACGATACGGCCACTGACTTCGGGCACCACGTCAATGGTGTCTGCGGATGCATAGGCATCGTTAGTGGAAGGCGACGTTTCCATGCGCCAGATAACGAATACCATCACGACGAGGGCGAGCAGGGCCAGCGCCAGCGCGTGGGCTTTACGACGAGGAACGTTTTTCTGCGTGCTTTCCATTAGCGCATCTCAATATAAATTAGAAAAAGACCAGCCAGAACAGCATGGAGTAGAGGGCAAAGAGGGCGGTATAAACCACGCCGGCCAACGGCAGGGCGTGACGCTTACGTAAAAGAATTCGCCGGGAGAGCAGCGTGAGAATAACGCCGACAATCATGCACAGAAGCCAGCCGGGGTAATAGGCGCCAATAAACGGAATGGCGGGGGGCAATGAACACCCGGCGAGCATCACGAGCGGCGTGAAACAGGCCCCTTTTATTAGCGAACGGATGGCCCTGGATTTAACGATTTGCATAATAAAATACATCCTGTGTATTTCGAACAATATCCGGAGTGAATATGAAATAACGTAAAGCGACAGTATGGCTATTTTCGCAGGGTGAGAAAAAGGATTTTATTTTGCCACCGCATCTATAACTTATTTATAATTTTAATTATAAAAAAAGATCTATTTAAATTGTGAATTTAACCGTGGTCAGCGGTAATCATACCGCTGACCCGGTTATTTGCTATTAATTTGGCGTGACGATATTGACCCACAGCTCAAATTTATCAAGGCAGGCAAAAATGGCGTTAAGCTGCTCGGCATTGCCGATGGCTTTGACTTTTTTCGCCTGGATCAGGTCAGCCATTTTGGCCTGGCCCGTGAGCACCGCATGCAGATCGTCCCGGCTGATATAAAACGAGGCGTCGGCCTTCGGTTGCAGGGTATGGCGGTAGTTGAGCACGCTGTTGTTCAGCGTCAGATTCAGATTCTCGTTGTTGCCCAGATTGAAGTTCAGGCTAATGTCTTTGCCTGCCGCTTTATTGCTATCCAGACGCACCGCCATATAGTCAAATAACATTTCGACCGTCATGCCTTTGATGGTATCCGGCGAGTCGGTTGTACCGTGGCTAAACTTGCGTACGCCCTCGCGCAGCTCTTTTGCGCCGGTCAGGTAGAAGCCGCGCCAGGTGGCAGACTCTGCCTGGTAACCCAGCTGTTCAAAGGTATTGGCCTGCAGGTTTTTGGCAATCTGGTCGCCAGGGTCGGCGGCAATAACCTGCTTGAGCAGTTCTGCTGCCCAGCGGTAGTCGCCCTGTTGATAGGCGTCGCGGGCAAGATTAATGGCATGAGCAGAGCCGCCCAGCGCCTGCACGTAGCGTTTGCCCATCTCGACCTGGCCGTAGGGGTGAAGGTTTGCCGGGTTGCCATCGTAGTAGCCGAGATAGTAGTTATACACCGCCCTGGCGTTGTGGCTGACTGAACCGTAGTAGCCGCGGCTGGCCCAGTTATTGGCCAGCGGCGTCGGCAGTTTCACCTTGTCGCCGATCTCATTGAGCGTGTAGCCCTGATTGGCCAGGTGCAGCGTTTGGTCGTGAATATACTTAATGGTATCGCGATATTTACCAATATAGTCATTGATTTGCTGGTTTCCCCACACCGGCCAGGTGTGCGGCATAAACAGGACTTCAGCCTGGCCGCCCCATTTATCCAACGTTTCATTCAGATAGGATGCCCATTTGCCGGTATCGCGCGTTTTCGCGCCGCGCAGGGTATAGAAATTATGCAGCGTGTGGGTCGCGTTCTCCGCCGTGCACAGCGCTTTGAGCGCCGGGATATAGAAGTGCATTTCCGCTGGCGCTTCGCTGCCCGGCGTCATCAGGAATTCGAATTCCAGACCGTCGATCGTTCTTTTCTCGCCGGTTTTGTTAATCGACACCGTGGGGGCAATGATGGTGGGGTAACCGCTCGCCAGCGTGACGCCCAGGCCGTTACCAATATTGCCTTGTTCGTTGCGTGGCAGCAGCAGGCCATACGAGTACAGCGCGCGGCGGCTCATGATATTGCCGGCCATCACGTTTTCACTGATGGCTTCAGCCATCAGACCGGCTGGGGCGATAATTTGTACTTTGCCCGCTTTGACATCGGCTTCGGAGACGATTCCCTTAATGCCGCCGTAGTGGTCCGTGTGGCTGTGGGTATAGATAACGGCGACGATCGGCTTTTGTGGGCGGTGCTGGAAATAGAGATCGAGGCTGGCTTTGGCCGTTGCGGGAGTGACCAGCGGGTCGATGACGATAATGCCGGTATCGCCCTCGATAAACGTGATATTAGCGATATCCTGACCGCGTACCTGATACATGCGATCGGTCACTTTGAACAGGCCGGAAATTCCGTTGAGCTGCGCCTGACGCCAGAGGCTCGGGTTGACGGTTTCCGGCGCAGTGGCGTTGAGATCGAATTTGTAATCTTCCGCGCGATAGTACGTTTTGCCATCTGGCGTTTTTAATTCACCGTGATTGAGCAGCGGCGCAATAAATCCGCGCTGCGCATCGTCAAAATCCTGACGGTCGCTGAACGGCAATGCGCTAACATACTGCTGATTAACCTGCTGCGTGAACGATGTTGCCGGCTGGGGCGATTCAACCGCATAGGCACCGTGGCTGCATATGCTGGCCAGAGTAATGGCAAGACAGGTTCGGCTGAAAGAAAATAATCTTTTGCTGCCCATATAAATCTCCATTTTATTATTAATCCAATGAATTAATTTATGCTTAGATATGGCGATCTATACTAAAGCGATTTGTTTTTTTTGCGTAAAGGCGGATGTGAGGGCGATCGTTTTTTTAATAAGGTATTTGTGCGAAATAATATAAATAATAGCTTTTCTGTATTTTAATGATTGAATAATTCTTAAAGAATATTATTCCCCTTCGAATTGAGATTCCTCCGCTACACAGCTTCTACGCCGGAGCCTAGTCTGAGGGCAGTATCCCGACGAGACTGGTTCTATGAAACGTTATCTGACCGCAGCCCTTTTTTGCGCTCTGTCGCTGAGCGGCCCGTTGGCGCATGCCGACATCATCGACGATGCCATTGGCAATATTCAGCAAGCCATTAACGATGCCTATAACCCGGCGAGCGATCGTGAGGATAGCGACGATCGCGGCTGGGACGATCGTCGCTCGACCTCACAGAGCAGTCAGCAGTATCACGATCGTCGACGTCAGTTGGACGATCGGCGGCGTCAGCTTGACGATCGTCAACGGCAGCTCGATCGAGAACGCCAACAGCTTTCTGATGAAGAGCAACGTCTCGAGGACGATGATGACCGCTAGGCGAGGTTAATCATCATGCCGTCATAGCCGGGTTCAATACCCGGCGGCAGGCGATGCGTCATCATCCATTCATCAAACTGGTGGCTGATGTGGGTGAGAATGATACGCGGGCAGCGGAGGCGTTCGTTGAGCGCCAGTACCGTGGTTAAATCACTATGGTTGCGCGGCGGCGTTTCACAGGGCGCATGGCTACAGTCAATAACCATAACCTGCGGACGGTTGTTGCTTAAAAAAGTCAGCGTTTTTTCCGGTAGGCCTGCGGTGTCGGAGAGCCAGGCGATACGGCTGTGCGGCGTTTCCAGCAGGTAGCCAAAGGTCAGCCTGGAGTGTTCCAGCGGGACGGGCGTCACCTGCAACCCCTGTAAATCAAACACGACAAACGGTGCGACGGTATGGCTGAAATCCAGCAGCCCGGGATGTTTGAAGAGATCGTCGCAGCCCTGCTCGTCCGGTGGCCCGTAAACTGGCACCGTCTTGCCCACGCCCCAGCGCAGCGGGAAAAGCCCCTGGACGTGATCCATATGGTAGTGAGTCAGCAAAAACTGGTGGAACGATCCGGCGGGCCAGCGATCGCAAAGATCGTGTATACCCGCGTCGAGAAGGGTGATCGCGTCGTTAAAGCGAACCACGCCGCTACACGCGCGGCGCCGGTATTGTGGCACACGCCTGGCGCGGGCGCAGGCGGCACAATCACAGCCCCAGGCCGGGACGCCCTGCGCACCGCCGGTGCCGCTGAGAGTGAGGGTTAAACTCATTCCGCTTCCTCATAACGCTTTGGTGAATCGAACGTGGCTGGGGGCGTAGCCTTCGCGCTGATAAAAGCGGTGCGCATCAAGGCGACGAGTGCTGGTCGAGAGCTCGCAAATCTCCGCACCCGCATCGCGCGCGGTTTGCTCTGCCCAGGCCAGCAGGCGGCTGCCGACGCCGGAGCCGCGCGTCAGCGGCATGACGACCAGCTCCTGAATCTCACCCACCCAGTTGGCGTGATGCAGATGGAACTGCAAATGTAAGCTGACCATGCCGACGACGCTATCGTCGATCAGGGCCAGCTGGTAGTGCAAATGATGATTCTGAAGATTGGCGGCAAAACCGGTGTCAAAGGCATCGCGACAGTACTCGGCCTGCTTCAGTTCGCACATCAGCGCGTAGACGTCGTCAATATCGTCAAAGGTAGCATAGCGAAGCTCACAGACAGACATGATCCCTCTCCTTGCGCCCCATCAGGGTCAGTAAAATCTCTACTGACTGTAGCAAACTGCCGTCATTATTGAGCGTAGGGCAGTTGGGTGGCGCATAGCGGGCGGCGCGTTCCAGGCGAGCGGCAATCTCTGCGCCATTCTCCCGGCCACGCGCCTGCAGGCGCTGGCGTAGGATATCGGGTGACACCTGTAAACAGACCGGCAGCAGCGCATCGGCATAGCGGGCTTTTGCCTGCGCCAGGTGCGCGCGCGAGCCGTTGACGATGACGTCGAAGCCCGCGTGCAGCCAGAGGTCAATTTCTACGCCGACGCCGTAATACAGGCCGTTGGCGTGCCAACTCAGCGCCAGCAGGTTATGCCCCGCGCGGGTAAAAAACTCCGCTTCGCTAAGCGCAATATGGTTCTCGCAGCCCGCGTTGGCCGGACGGGTGATATAGCGGTGCGCGACCAGTAGCTGAGGATGCGCCTGCTGACGAAGGACTTCCAGCAGGCTGTCTTTACCGGAACCCGATGGGCCCATTAACCAGATCAGTTTACCTTTCATCAGAACACCCTTTTTCCCTGACGCCAGACGTGGTCGATATGAATGTGTTCGCCTTTGCGGTGCGCCAGCACCAGGTCGGCGCGTTTGCCTTCGCCAATGATGCCGCGATCGTGTAGATTCAGCGCGCGGGCCGGATTCTGACTCACCAGCGCGATAGCCTGCGGGAGCGTAAACCTGTTCTGCTCGTCATCGGCGACGCGGAAGGCGGCGTCCAGCAGGCTTGCCGGGTAGTAATCGGAGGAGAGGATATCCAGCAGGCCCAACTGCGCCAGTTCGTGGGCCGCTACGTTGCCGGAGTGCGAACCGCCGCGCACAATATTCGGCGCGCCCATCAGGACGTTCATGCCGTGGCGACGCGAGGCCTCGGCGGCTTCAAACGTGGTCGGGAATTCGGCGATCACGCTACCGAGCTGATGCGATTCCACGACGTGTGCGTGGGTCGCGTCATCGTGGCTGGCCAGCGCAATCCGGCGCTCCCGGCACAGCCCGGCAATGGCGCTGCGGTTGGGCTGCGACCAGCGGGCGGCGAGCGCCAGCTGTTCTTCCTCGTACTGGCGCATCTGTTCATTTGTAAGTGAGTACTTACCTTGGTAGTATTCCCGGTACTTTTCCCGGTTAGCAAACTGGCGTTGACCGGGCGAGTGGTCCATCAGGGATACCAGCGATACTGGCTCGCGGCCAACCAGTTTTTCAAACAGCGGCAGCGTGGTGTGATGCGGCAGTTCACAGCGCAGGTGCAGGCGATGCTCGGCACGGTTGAGGCCGCGCTTTTGTGTCTCTTCAACGGCGTTAATCATCTTTTCCAGGTTTTCCAGACGATCGCCGCCATCGCGTACGTCGCCGATCGCCACGGCGTCCAGTACGGTGGTGATTCCGCTGGCGACCATCAGCGCGTCGTGGCTGCTCATCGCCGAGTGTGCGGGCCAGTCAACCTTCGGGCGTGGGGTGAAGAATTTATCCAGATTATCGGTATGCAGCTCAATTAACCCCGGCAGCAGCCAGCCGCCCTCGCCGTCCAGAGCTTCCGGCAGGCGGCTCTGGCTTTCAGCAAAGGCGCGGATTTTACCCTCATGCACTTCCAGGGAACCGTGAACCACGTCGTTTTCCAGCACCAGCTTTACGTTATTGATAATCATGCAGGCGTACCCATTGGATGGAGGCGGTCAGCGACCTGGTTGCGGACGGCTTCGTCGTGGAAAATGCCCACAATGGCTGCGCCGCGGGCTTTGGCTTCATTGATCAGGCTAACCACCGCTGCGCTGTTTTTCGCGTCCAGCGAGGCAGTGGGTTCGTCGAGCAGCAGAATCGGGTAGTCGACGATAAAGCCGCGTGCGATGTTGACGCGCTGCTGCTCGCCGCCGGAAAAGGTCGACGGTGCGAGGTGCCACAGGCGCTCGGGGACGTTCAATCGCGTCAGCAGCCCGGCGGCTTTCGCGGCGCAGGTGTCGCGTGCTACGCCGGTATTGAGCAGCGGCTGCATGACCACTTCCAGCGTGGAGATTCGTGGGATCACGCGTAGAAACTGGCTGACCCAGCCGACGGTGTTTTTGCGAACTTCCACCACCTGACGTGCCGGGGCGCTGACCAGATCGACCCATTCGTCACCGTGTTTGATATGGATATGGCCTTCGTCCGGTAGGTAGTTGGCGTACAGCGAACGCAGTAAAGTGGATTTACCGCTGCCGGAGTGGCCGTGCAGCACCACGCACTCCCCGGTATTCACCGTGAGAGAGGCGTTACGCAGAACCGGCAACTGGACGCCGTTCTGTTGGTGCAAAACAAAGGTTTTACTGACGTTTTCGACGCGGATCGCGTTCATTTTTGCCTCTTTAACATTTGTACGGCCTGTTGCCTGATGGCGCTTTGCTTATCAGGCCTACAAGCGATGCGGACCCGTAGGCCGGATAAGGCGCAGCCGCCATCCGGCAATGCGCTGCTCGATAATTAATTCTGCAACACCGACGACACCAGCAGCTGGGTATAGGGATGATGTGGATCGTCGAGTACCCGGTCCGTTAACCCACTTTCCACCACCTGACCCTGCTTCATCACCAGCAGACGGTCGGCGAGCAGGCGCGCGACGCCCAGGTCGTGGGTGACAATCACCACCGCCAGGTTCAGCTCTACCACCAGACCGCGCAACAGGTCGAGCAGACGTGCCTGTACCGACACGTCCAGCCCGCCGGTCGGCTCGTCCATAAACACCAGCTTCGGGTGGGTAACCAGGTTACGGGCAATCTGCAGGCGCTGCTGCATACCGCCGGAGAAGGTGGTGGGCAGATCGTCAATGCGCGATGCCGGGATCTCTACCTCCTTCAGCCAGCGCTGGGCGATGGCGCGAATGTCGCCGTAGTGGCGCGCGCCGGTGGCCATCAGCCGTTCACCAATATTGCCCCCCGCCGACACCTGACGGCGCAGGCCATCCATTGGGTGCTGGTGCACCACGCCCCACTCGGTGCGAAGCAGGCGACGGCGTTCAGCCTCGCTCATCGCGTACAACGATCGGTCCTGATAGCGAATCTCCCCCGCCTGCGGCGTCAGGCGTGCGGAGATCGATTTCAGCAGCGTGGTTTTGCCGGAGCCCGATTCACCGACGATGCCCAGCACTTCTCCCGGCCACAGATCGAACGAGACGTTGCTGAAGCCTTTGCCCGGCGCATAGAGATGGGTCAGGCGATCAACGGAAAGTAACGGTTGCGTCATGCGGGTTTGGCCTCGCTCTGTTGGCGGCAGTAGTCGGTGTCGGAGCAGACAAACATGCGTTTGCCGCTGTCATCGAGCACCACTTCATCGAGATAACTGTGGGTGGAGCCGCAGATGGCGCACGGTTCGTCCCAGCGCTGCACGGTAAACGGATGGTCATCAAAATCGAGGCTTTCTACGCGGGTGAAGGGCGGTACGGCGTAGATTCGCTTCTCGCGCCCGGCGCCAAACAGCTGTAGGGCGGGCATCATGTCCATCTTCGGGTTATCGAATTTTGGAATGGGCGACGGGTCCATCACATAGCGGTCATTGACCTTCACCGGGTAAGCGTAGGTGGTAGCAATATGGCCAAAACGGGCGATGTCTTCATACAGCTTGACCTGCATCACGCCGTATTCTTCCAGCGCGTGCATGGTGCGGGTTTCGGTCTCGCGCGGTTCAATAAAGCGCAGCGGCTCCGGGATCGGCACCTGGAAGATCAGGATCTGATCTTCAGCCAGCGGCGTCTCTGGGATCCGGTGACGCGTCTGGATCAGCGTTGCCTCTTCCGTACGCTCGGTGGTGTTGACGCCGGTTACGCGTTGAAAGAAATGACGGATGGAGACGGCGTTAGTGGTGTCATCCGCGCCCTGGTCGATCACCTTTAGCACGTCCGTCTCGCCAATGACGCTGGCGGTCAGCTGAATACCGCCGGTGCCCCAGCCGTAGGGCATCGGCATTTCCCGGCCGCCGAACGGCACCTGATAGCCGGGAATCGCCACCGCTTTCAGAATCGCGCGACGGATCATTCGTTTCGTTTGCTCATCAAGATAAGCGAAGTTATAGCCGCTGAGATTAGCCATTTTTCTGCTCCCGTTGCAGGCGTTTCAACAGTTCCAGCTCGGCCTGGAAATCGACGTAGTGGGGGAGTTTGAGATGCGAAACGAAGCCGGCGGCTTCGACGTTATCGGCATGGGCGAGAACGAACTCTTCATCCTGCGCCGGGCCAACCGCCTCTTCGCCGTACGCCGAGGCCTGGAGGGCGCGGTCGACCAGCGCCATCGCCATCGCCTTGCGCTCGCTCATGCCGAACGTCAGACCGTAGCCACGGGTGAAGTGCGGCGGTTCGTCAGCGGGGTCAACGAAGCCGTTCACCATTTCGCACTCTGTTACCAGCAGTTCACCGACGTTAACGGCAAAACCCAGCTCTTCGGGGATGATCGAAACGTCGACATAGCCGCTGCGGATTTCGGCGGCGAAGGGGTGGTTGCGCCCGTAGCCGCGCTGGGTCGAGTAGGCCAGACCGAGCAGGTAACCTTCGTCGCCGCGCATCAACTGCTGTAAGCGGGACGATCGCGAGCAGGGGTATACCGGCGGCGTGCGGGTAACGTCGTCCGGCGCTGCGCCGTTATCCTCTTCCGTTTTCGCCAGCCCCTGTTTCGCCAGCAGGCTAAAGACGTGAGGCGCGGGCGTCTGTCCGGCGTCGGTAGTGCTCAAGGGCGGAGCCTCGCCGTTGGCTAACAGCGTGAAATCCAGCAGACGGTGGGTGTAATCGTAGGTTGGGCCGAGAAGCTGACCGCCGGGCACGTCTTTATAGACGGCGGAAATGCGGCGCTCCAGACGCATGTCGGCGGTTTGTAGCGGCTCGCTGACCGCCAGCTTCGCCAGCGTGGTGCGGTAGGCGCGCAGCAAGAAAATGGCTTCCACGTTATCGCCGCTGGCCTGCTTCAGCGCCAGCGCCGCCAGTTCGCGGTCGGCGATGCCGCCTTCGGTCATCACCCGATCCACGGCCAGATTGAGCTGCTGTTCAATCTGGGCGACCGAGAGTTCCGGCAGTGCACGATCGCCGCGGCGTCGGTTTTCCTGAAGCTGATGGGCGGCGGCTATCGCCTTTTCGCCCCCTTTGACGGCAACGTACATATCAGCAAACCTCAACGTGAGTGGTGCGCGGAATAGCCAGCAGGCGCTCGCCGCAGGTGAGGATCAAATCCACGCCAAGCGGGAACGGATGCGGGCGTTCGGTCAGCTCGTGCAAAATGCAGTTTGGCAGTTGGGGAGCAATCATTCGCTCCTCGGCAATGCCCGCGCCGGTCAGACGCAGCATGCGGCCGCCGCTCAGGCTGGATACCTGAACAATCAGCGTGGCGCTGGTTTCTGGCGCGACGGCGCTGCCTTCGCACAGGGCGTTAAGCTGCTCGCTGCTGATGGTGTGGTTTGAGACGGCGAACGTCGCCTGCTGTGGCTGTTCAACCAGCGGAGCGTTGGTATGAAAACGCAGGCTCTGGCTGACAATATCGTTATGCAACGCGTCAGAGAGCCACACCGGCGTATCGTTATCGGCCAACGTCAGCAGCAGGCTGGTGGTGGCGACGTTGAGCGGCTGCCAGCCGTGTTTGAGCTGATGCAACGAGACAATGGTGCCGGGTTCGCTCATGGCTTTAAGCAGGCGGCGGAAGCTGTGCTGGGCGTCCTGCACGGGAAGGGTAAAAGCGGTTTCCAGGGTCATGCGTTATCTCCGCGAACCAGGGTGAAGAAGTCGACCCGGCTGGCGTTGATTTCAGCCTGACGGGCGGCAATGCGCGCCGCGCGGTCTGCGTCCAGCGGGGTAATCAGGGTTTCAAGTAAGGTTTGGTAGTGGGCTGGCTGCTGCATCAGGGCGTCAATCACCGCGCAGCGCTCGGTGTGTGCCTTGTCGCGTCCCAGCGTCCAGGCGTAGCCGACGGTGCCGTTGCGCAGTCGAACGGCGGCGCGGGTCAGCGTGGCGTCGCCGGTAAAAAAGCGTTCGCCGGTGCCGCCCATGCGGGCCTGAAGCTGCACCAGGCCGGTTTCTGCCGCACGGATCGTGTCGTAATCCGCGGTGACATTCAGGGCGACCATTTTTGCCGCAAGCTGCGCGGGGTCGCTGTGGGACAGCACCGACATCCAGTGCTGGCGGCGAGCGGTTTCGTCGTGCATTCAGTGCTCCATAGTAAATTCGATCATGTCGGCGCGGGTCAGGCTGACGGAGTACTCCATCGCCTGCGTATCGCCTTCACGATGGTTCAGGGTGCGCACGCACAGCAGCGGCGCCATGTTGGGGATCTCCAGGCGCTGGCTCTCTTTGGCCTGCGCCCGACGCGCGCTGATGCGGGTCTGACTACGCTTCAGCGCAATACCGGTCTGCTCGCGCAGAAAGTCGTGCAGCGAGCCGTTGCTGAAGGTTTGTAACGTCGACCACAGGCTGAGATCGGCAAAGTAGTGGTCTATCAGGCACAGCGCCACGCCGTTGACTCGCCGCAGGGTGCGCAGGTGAATCACGTTGTCGCCCTCGCTAACGCCCAGCGCCTCGGCAATGTGTCCGGAGGCCGGGCGCAGCACCGACAGCAGCTTTTCGCTGGTGGGGTGGCTGCCCTGGTCGAGCAGGTTCTGGCTAAAGCGCGCCTGGGCGTTGAGCGGGTAGTCGAACGGGCGCATCAATACCAGGACGCCCACGCCCTGACGGCGCTGGACCCAGCCTTTCTCCACCAACTGGTCGATGGCGCGACGCAGCGTATGGCGGTTGACTTCAAAGCGTGCCGCCAGCTGGTGCTCGGCGGGAAGATAGTCACCGCAGCGGTAGTTCTGGCGCAGCTCCTGTTCCAGGCGAGCGGCAATCTCTTGATAACGCGTCGGATAACTGGTCGGATGTGTAGACAAGTGCATAGCCAACAAGACCTCGCTAATCAGATGAAGTGCTTACGCAAACGCTGAGAAAGGAAATCCAGCAGGCTGACGGTGAGGATTATGAGCACCATCAGCGCACAGGTTTGCTGGAACTGGAAACCGCGAATCGCTTCCCACAGCGTCACGCCGATGCCGCCTGCGCCCACCATTCCCACCACCGTGGCGGAGCGGACGTTGGACTCGAAGCGATACAGCGAGTAGGAAATTAACAGCGGCATGACCTGCGGCAGCACGCCGTAGAGGATCTCTTCGATTTTGTTAGCCCCGGTGGCGCGAATGCCTTCGACAGGGCCGGGTTCAATCGCTTCGACCGCTTCGGACAGCAGCTTGGAGAGCACGCCGGTGGTGTGAATAAACAGCGCCAGTACCCCGGCAAACGGGCCTAAGCCGACGGCAACCACGAACAGCATCGCGAAGACCATTTCGTTGATGGCGCGGCAGGCGTCCATCAGGCGACGCATCGGTTGGTAAACCCACCACGGCACCAGGTTTTCGGCGCTCATCAGGCCGCAGGGAATGGAGAGTACGACGGCCAGCGCGGTGCCCCAGACGGCGATTTGCAGGGTGACGGCCATCTCTTTGAGGTAGTCCTGCCACAGGCTAAAGTCCGGCGGGAAGAAGTCGGCGGCGAAGGTTGCCATGTTGCCCGCGTCTTTGAACAGCGTGACCGGGTTCATTTCCGCCCCTTTCCAGGAGACGACAAGTACCGCCAGCAGAATGGCCCAGCTGATCAGCGAGAACCAACTGCGCTTGGGCGGGGGAACGGTGATGGTGTGTTGCATGGTTGGTCTCCGTGCGAGTGTTATTGCCGGATGGCGGCGCAAGCGCCTTATCCGGCCTACCATCTGGTTCCCTCTCCCAGAGGGAGAGGGGGAAAAGCATTACTGCACCGCTTTGGTGACTGACGTCATCGCGCCAATCGCCGCCGTGGTACGGTCAAGGTCGCTCAGACGCGCCTGAATCTCGGCGGTCTTACTGGCCTTCTCGTCGGCGTTCAGCGTGCCGTTGCCCTTCACGGCCTGCATCTCTTTAAACAACGTCAGCTGGCGAATCGGCAGCAGTTGCAGGTCGCTGGAAGCGCGGAACGGTGCCCAGCCCAGACGTTCCAGCACCGCCTTCTCTTCCGGCGTTTTGCCGTAGTTCATAAAGAAGCTGTACACCTTGTCCTTGGTGGACTCAGACAGGTTTTTACGCCACACGATTGGGTCGCTTGGGATCAGCGGTGACTTCCAGATAACCTTCAGCGCTTTCAGCTTGTCCGGCGCGGAGACCTTCAGCTTGTCGAGGTTTTCGGTGTTGTTGGTGGCGACATCCACCTGCTTGTTGGCAACGGCCAGGGCGTTGGTTTCATGGCTGGCGTTGACCGTGCGCTTGAAGTCGCTGGCGGAAGCGTTGTTTTTGGCGAAGACGTAGTAGCCTGGGACCAGGAAGCCGGAGGTGGAGTTCGGGTCACCGTTGCCGAAGGTCAGCTCTTTACGCTTGGCGAGCAGGTCGTTGAGGTTGTTGATTGGGCTGTCTTTGTTGACGATCAGCACGCTCCAGTAGCCAGGGGAGCCGTCGGCGGCCACGGTCTGAGCGAATACCTGACCGTTAGCGCGGTCCACCGCTTCCATGGCGGAGAGGTTGCCGTACCAAGCGATATCGACCTTGTTAAAGCGCATCCCCTGGATAATCCCCGCGTAGTCCGGTGCGAAGAAGGCGTTAACCTTTACGCCCAGCGACTTTTCCATGTCCTTCAGGAACGGTTCCCATTGCGGTTTTAAGTTCTGCTGTGATTCCGTCGAAATAATGCCGAAGTTCAGCGCTTTCTCCTGTTCCTCCGCGTGTACTGGCGTTAACAGGGTGCTGAGGCTAAACATGCTGGTAAAAGCCAGCGCGGCAACGGCTTTATAACTCATTTCCATTCCTCATGGTGGGGACGTTAAGCAGCCTGCGCGTTCTCTTCGACGCGATTAATGCTGCGGTAGAGATGGTCAAATCGTTCGTTATCAAACTGCTGGCTGCTGCCGTCGTAGAACACGTGTCCCTGACGCAGCGCGACGATGCGTTCGCAGTAGCGCAGCGCATAGTCGACCTGATGCAGCGTCACCACTACGGTGATGCCGTCGGTCTGGTTAATGTCGCGCAGCGTGTCCATCACGATGCGTGCGGATTCCGGGTCCAGCGAGGCGATAGGTTCGTCGGCGAGGATCACTTTCGCCTGCTGCATCAGCGCACGGGCAATCGCCACGCGCTGCTGCTGGCCGCCCGAAAGCGTCGACACGCGCTGGTGCGCCATGTGCGCCATGCCCACGCGCGTTAACGCTTGTAACGCGCGCTGCTTCTGTTCGCGGGTGAACCAGCTAAAGCAGGTGCGCCAGAACGGCGTGCTGCCGAGCGCGCCAATCAGCACGTTCTCCATCACGCTCAGGCGGTTTACGAGGTTGAACTGCTGGAAGATGTAGCCGGTGTGAGCGCGGCTCTGGCGGATGTCGCGCGCCAGGCGACCCGCCCGCTGGATGGTTTTCCCCAGCAGCTCAATGCGACATTCCGGCGTTTTATCGCCCACGATCAGGCCGCTCAGATGACGTAAAAGGGTGGATTTGCCGGAGCCGGACGGGCCAAGCAGAGCCACCATCTCACCGGCGTGCACGTTCAGGTCAACGGCGTGCAGTACCTGATGCTGGTTGAACGTTTTGTTGAGTTTTTCAACGCGAATAATCGTTTGCATGTTGGGACCCCTCAAAAAAGGTGGCCCTATCGTGGCGAACTCGTGTGACATTTGGGTTAACGGGAGATGATCTGGCGATGAAGAATTAGCGAGAATTTCGTGACAAAACGGGAGGCGTGGCCTCCCGGGGATCAGAGGGTGGGTTCCTGCTGTTTGACGACGTTGATCATCCACGGCACGCCGTATCTGTCGATGACGCGGCCGAAACCGTGCGCCCAGAAGGTCTCTTGCCACGGAATCTCAACCTTGCCGTTGGCGGCAAGGTTGTCGAACCAGTGCTTACCCTCTTTGACGTCCTGGGTGTCGAGCACCAGCGTAAAGCCGGAATAGGCGTGGTCATCCGGCGCGGCGGTGTCGCTCATCATGATGTCGCTGCCCGCAATGTGGACGCTGGCGTGAGCGATGGCGCTGTCGGGGAACTGCTGGCCGGAGGGGCAGCCCCCCTCGTCATCCATCGCGGACGGCGGCATTTCACCGAAGGTGATTTTGGCGCGCAGCTCCGCACCCAGCGCCTGCTGATAGTAGGCAATGGCATCGGCGCAGTTGCCGGAAAAGGCGAGATAGGGACTTAACGGCATGATCGTTACCTCAGGTAAGAAGTGCTCATTAAGTGTAGTGCGTGTCGGTTCAGGGGGCGAAGCGGGGCGGGGAGCATATTGCCGGATGGCGATGCTACGCATCTTATCCGGCCTACCACGAGCCGTGCATTTTGTCGGCCGGATAAGCGAAGCGCCATCCGGCAATACTCTGCAACAAACTCAATCAGTTCTTTTTCACAAACTCGGATTTCAGCTTCATTGGGCCGAAACCGTCGATTTTGCAATCGATGTTGTGGTCGCCTTCAACAAGACGGATGTTCTTCACTTTGGTGCCGATTTTCAGCATCGAAGAGCTGCCTTTGACCTTCAGGTCTTTGACGACGGTCACGCTGTCGCCATCGGCCAGCAGGTTGCCGTTAGCGTCTTTAACGATCAGCTCGTCAGCGTCGTGCGCCGGCTCAGCGTCGTTCCACTCATGCGCACACTCCGGGCAGATGAACATGCCGTTGTCTTCGTAGGTGTATTCGGAGTTGCATTGTGGGCAGTGGGGTAATGACATGGATATATCCTCAAATGTGCAGTGCGAAAGGCAAAGGCCTGTAAAACGGCAAATCGCCGAAAATAGCCCTGATTATACAATAAAACCCTGAATTTGTCGGTGGTATCGAGGAATGGGTTGACGAATGGTCAGAAAACGAAGGGGGATTTTCCCCCTCTCCCCCTTGGACTGTACAGGACAGAGGGCCGGGGTGAGGGGGGAGTGCACCGATTTCCCCTCACCCTAACCCTCTCCCAGGGGGAGAGGGGACGGATTAGTGATGGGCGGACTCTGGTACGGTTTTGGCTTTATTTTCAGCCGACTGCGGTGCGCCATAACGTTTGGCGTAGAGCGCGGTAATAATCGGCACCAGAATCGCGGTAACGATGACGCTTGCGGCAACCAGCGCGGTAGCGGAGGCGGCCACCGGAGCGAACGAAGGGTTAATCTGCGCGATGATAACCGGGTTGGCGACGGCGGCACCGGCGGCGGAAGAGGCCGCGACGCCTGCAGTACCATTACCACCACCGATAACACGGTCGGCAATAATCAGCGGAATACCGGTGATGACGATAACCGCAACGCCCAGAACAATGCCCAGCAGACCGGTGTCGAGAATCACGTTCAGGTTGATGGTGTTACCCAGCGCGAAGCCGAAGAACGGAATCAGTACCGGCGTCGCTTTGCTGAAGAAGGTACGCAGATCGTGGTCCAGGTTACCCAGCGTGAAGCCGATCAGGAACGGCAGAACGGCGCCGATAAAGTGATGCGGTTCGAAGGAGGCCAGACCTGCGGAGCCGAGGATAACCATGGTCATCAGCGGGCCGGATTCCAGCGACATCAGAACAAACGCACCGGACTCTTCTTTCGTGCCGTACTGATTCATCAGGCTGGCATACAGGCCGCCGTTGGTCATATCCATCGCGGAAACGATCGCCAGTACGGAGAGACCCGCGAAGAAGCCGGTCTGAATGCCGGTATCTGGAATAAACATCGCCGCAATCATAGCAACGACCCACGCGACGGCGATTTTGGTCAGAACCAGGGTGCCGGATTTGCGTAATACCGTGCCGGTCGCGCGCAGGTCAATGGATGCCCCAATACAGAAGAACCAGACGGCCAGAATAGGTACCGTTCCGCCAATCATGCCTTTGGTGAAGGAGCCAAAATATTCGCCGGTGTTTGGCGCAAAGGTATTCAATACGGCGCCTAACAATAGCGGGATAAGCATCATCCCGCCGGGGATTCGTTCCATTGTTGCTTTAATTTTCATGAGGCATCCTCGCTTCGTACCCTTTTTTCAAGGCAGAAGAGGTTAAGTATAATATTATCAATTAGTTATGTTGCTATCATCGTGCGTTTATCATCCCTGAAATCGCGGCGGAAAGGCGGCGTTTTCTGGCATGTATAACGTTGTTTCGGAAGCTATAATGCATTTTGTGGAATGCCTATTCAATGAAAATAAAACGGTGTTTTAGTTAAATGGATCACATATTCCATAAGTAAAATATGAGTGATGGTTAATTTAATATTTGCTGTGAAATTGTTGTGAAATACTTGGAAGGAAAATGAGTGGAAAAACCGTCAAAAGACGAGGTCTGATACAGCGGAAGGCTGCTCAAATGTCAGTGAAATATTACCCCTATCGATGTGAGTGCTATTCTTTTGTTAAGTTGATCACATTATTAATCGCTGTTAGGGTAAATAGGATTACCCCTCAGCCGGTCATTTTAGAGGGGCCGATTTTTAACTGACTCGCCATCAGGCTCAACAGGTTTGATTGTCCGCAACGGCCAGACTCACGCAGACATGCAAACCTGCTACGCTTGGATAAGTGGAACCAGAATCTCCACGGTTCCCTTTACGCACCTTCGCAAACAATCGCATTGTTTGTCGCCACTGGGTGTGCGTTCAAGGCGAAATTGAACGAGGAAAACCATGCTTAGAAGGAAAAAAGTAAAACCGATCACGTTACGTGACGTCACCATCATCGATGATGCTAAACTACGCAAAGCGATCACCGCCGCCTCGCTGGGCAATGCGATGGAGTGGTTTGATTTCGGTGTTTATGGGTTTGTGGCCTACGCGCTGGGTAAAGTCTTCTTCCCGGACGCCGATCCTAGCGTACAGATGATTGCTGCGCTGGGGACGTTCTCGGTGCCGTTCCTGATTCGTCCGCTGGGCGGTCTATTCTTCGGGATGCTCGGGGATAAATACGGGCGACAGAAGATTCTGTCAATCACCATCATTATTATGTCCCTCAGTACATTCTGTATCGGCCTTATTCCGTCGTATGAGACGATAGGTATTTGGGCGCCGGTGCTGCTGCTGTTGTGTAAAATGGCACAGGGCTTCTCCGTGGGCGGTGAATATACCGGGGCGTCGATCTTCGTGGCCGAATATTCCCCAGACCGTAAGCGTGGCTTTATGGGCAGCTGGCTGGACTTTGGCTCGATTGCCGGTTTTGTGCTGGGTGCTGGGCTGGTGGTTCTGCTCTCCACGGCCGTCGGCGAAGCGAACTTCCTTGAATGGGGCTGGCGTATTCCGTTCTTCGTCGCGCTGCCGCTGGGTATCATTGGCCTCTATCTGCGCCATGCGCTGGAAGAGACGCCAGCGTTTCAGCAGCACGTGGACAAGCTGGAACAGGGCGATCGTCAGGGTCTGCAGGATGGGCCGAAAGTGTCGTTTAAAGAGATTGCCACCAAACACTGGCGCAGCCTGCTGGCCTGTATCGGCCTGGTTATCTCAACCAACGTCACCTACTACATGCTGCTGACCTATATGCCGAGCTACCTGTCGCATAACCTGCACTACTCGGAAGACCACGGGGTGCTGATTATCATCGCCATTATGATCGGTATGCTGTTCGTGCAGCCGGTAATGGGGCTGCTGAGCGACCGTTTTGGCCGTCGTCCGTTCGTCGTGGTGGGCAGTATCGCGCTGTTGGTGTTCGCTATTCCGGCCTTTACGCTGATTAACAGCAACTCCATCGGCCTGATTTTCACCGGTCTGCTGGTGCTGGCCGTGATCCTTAACTGCTTTACCGGGGTGATGGCGTCCTCGCTGCCGGCGATGTTCCCGACCCACATCCGCTACAGCGCGCTGGCCAGCGCCTTTAATATCTCCGTGCTGGTTGCCGGTCTGACGCCAACGCTGGCGGCATGGCTGGTGGAGTCGTCGCAGAACCTGATGATGCCGGCGTATTATCTGATGATCATCGCGGTGATCGGTTTGATTACCGGCGTGATGATGAAAGAAACCGCCAACCGTCCGCTGAAGGGCGCGACGCCTGCGGCTTCGGACATTCAGGAAGCGCGTGAGATTCTTCAGGAACATCACGACCACATTGAGCATAAAATTGAAGACATTGATGCTGAGATTGCCGCGCTGCAGGAGAAACGCTCGCAGCTGGTAATGCAGCATCCGAAGATTAACGAGTAGGCAGACTAAGGCATTACGCCCTCAGGTACGGCGCCTGATGGCGTAATGCAAATTTGTAGGCCGGATAAGCAAAGCGCCATCCGGCCTACCGTGCCTGCTCCTGACTTCAACGCCTTAACTGACCCGCATCAGACTTATGGTGCCGGGTTTTTTTATGCTTAGCGTTCGCGAAACGCTTCGGCCCGTGCGCGTAGAATCGGTTTGAGCAGATAGGCGAGAATGGTTTTCTTACCGGTAATGATATCCACCGACGCCACCATCCCCGGAATAATGATCAGCGGCTTTTCGTCGCTGCCGAGGTGGTTTTTGTCCGTGCGCAGACGAATGGCATAGAAGCTCTTACCGTCTTTATCGGTCACCGTATCGGGGCTGATTTGTTCCAGCCTGGCCTTCAGGCCGCCGTAGATGGTGTAGTCGTAGGCGGTGAATTTTACGATGGCTTCCTGACCCGGGCGCAGAAACGCGATGTCCTGCGGGCGGATTTTCGCCTCAACCAGCAGCGTATCGTCCAGCGGGACAATTTCCACCAGATCGTTACCCGGCTGAATTACGCCGCCAATGGTGTTAACCATTAGCTGCTGCACGATGCCGCGCACCGGTGAGGTGACGAGCGTACGGTTGACCCGGTCTTCAATCGCTTTGCCGGAGGCTTCGATTTTACTGAGATCGGTACGCGCCTCGTTGAGCTGCGACAGCGCTTCGCTGCGATAGCGGCCGCGCGTCTCGCCGATTTTGCTCTCAATCTCTTTAATCGCTGCCTCGGCCCTCGGGACCGCCAGCGTGACGGACTCAAGCTGGCCGCGTGTTTCCACCTCGGACCGGCGCAGACGCAGCACTTCAACTTTAGAAATCGCGCCCTTGGCGACCAGCGGTTCCGACATGCTGATTTCCTGCTGCAGCAGGCCCAGACTGCGGCGGTACTGCGAGCCTTTGGCCTGGTAGTCCAGCAGTTCCTGTTTCTTCTGCACCAATTGCTCGTTCAGCCCGGACAGCTCGCTCTGAATGCGCTTGTTGACGCTGGCGAACAACTCCATTTCCCCGTTAGCTATATCCGGCGATTTTTCGAGAATATCCGGCGATAGGGTCAGGGTTTCTTTATTATCCAGCTGCGCGGTCAGGCGCTGAATACGCGCCTCCAGCGCCAGGCGGTCGGCCTCCGATTCGCCCGCGTTGGAGCGAAAACGGGTGTCATCCAGGCGCAGCAGCGGCGCGCCGGCCTGTACCACTTCCCCTTCATGAACGAACACCTCGGCGACAATCCCGCCCTCCAGGTTCTGGATTTTTTGCAGACGAGAAGAGGGAATTGCCTTGCCGTCGCCGCGCGTCACTTCATCAATGTCGGCCAGCGACGCCCAGGTAATCATGACGATAAAGAAGCCGAGAATTGCCCACAGGGTGATACGCACCACGCGCGGGGAATCGTCGAGCAGTGCTTTATTCACCTCGTTGGCGGTGAGCGTTGCGGTATTTTTGTCGCCAAAAAGCCACTTCATCAGGCGGTTAAGTCGGTTAGCGTTGCGCATGAATTTGTCCTTTCTTCAGTGCGTTCATCACGCTTTCTTTCGGACCATCGGCGATAATTTTGCCGTTATCGAGGATGATCAGACGGTCAACCAGCGTCAGCAGCGAGGCGCGGTGGGTAACCAGCAGCAGCGTTTTATTGCGGACCACCGGCGTCAGCGCCTTCTTGATCAGGTCTTCACTGGTGTTATCCATCGAACTGGTCGGCTCATCCATCAGCAGCACCGGCGGGTCGAGCAGCAGCGCGCGCGCCAGGGTCACGGCCTGGCGTTGGCCGCCTGAGAGGTTCATCCCGCGCTCGCCGACCTGCATGTTGTAGCCTGAAGGATGGCGGCGGGCGAATTCGTGCACACCCGCCAGCGTGGCCGCGCGCAGCATGGTTTCTTCGTCCACGTAGCTGGCGCCGCTGAGCAAGTTGTCGCGCAGCGTGCCGCTGAACAGATGAATGTCCTGCGGCGCATAGCCCACGTTGTGGCGCACATCGTTAACGTCGAGCTGACGGGCGTCGATACCGTCGATCAGGATGGTGCCGCCGTCCGGCTGGTAGAAACCTACCAGCAGCTTCGCCAGCGAACTTTTTCCGGAACCGCTGCGGCCGATGATCCCGACCTTTTCCCCGGGCTCGATTTTTAACGAAATACCGTTCAGCGACAGGTACTGGTTTTGCGGGTAGCGGAAGCTGACGTCGCGGAATTCGATGGCGCCGGAGAGCGTTTCGCGCTTCAGCGGCACTTCGTCTTCCTGCACTTCCTGCTCAAGATCCATCATCTTATCGATGGTGGCTTTGGTCATTTTGGCGCGCTGGTAGCGGGTAATCAGGCCGCAGAGGTGGCCGATCGGCATCATCGCGCGGCGGTTGAGCAGGTAGCAGGCAATCAGGCCGCCCATGCTGAGGTTACCGGCGATAATGCTGTACACCCCGGCGACAATCAGCGTAACGCCGCTGATTTGCTGGATCCAGGCGGTAAAGTTGACCGCCACGTAGGACAGTGATTTTACCCGCAGCTCAAGCTTACTGAGCTGGCCGATGATCTGTTCCCACTGATACTGGCGCTCGCTTTGCGCGTTGTTGACCTTGATGGCATCCAGCCCGGTAATGGTTTCAACCAGCATGGCCTGGCGTTCGGTAGAGAGGCGGTAGGTTTTCTGCACCTGCGTCAGCAGCGGGCGCTGAATCATCCAGTTAACCAGTAGTGCAATCGGGTAGCAGAGCAGCGGTACCAGGGCGAGCGGGCCGCCAATAATGCCGATCACCAGAAAAATCAGTAAGGTAAATGGGAAGTCGATCAGCGCCGTCAGGGTCAGCGAGGAGAGAAAATCACGAACCGACTGATACTCCTGGAAGTGCTGCGTAAAGCCACCGACCCGCTGGGGGCGTTCTTTCATTTTCATCCCAAGCAGGCGTTCAAACAGCGCCGCTGAGACGATAAGATCGGTCTTTTTCCCGGCCAGATCGAGGCAGATGCCGCGTAATATCTTCAGGATAAGGTCAAAGATGAACGCAATTGAGATACCGATCGCCAGCACCCAGAGGGTGGCGGTGGCCTGATTGGGCACCACGCGGTCGTAGACGTTCATCACGAAAAGCGGTGTAGCTATCGCGATCACGTTGATGATAAAACTGGCAACGATAGAATCAAGATAGAGGAATTTCGACAGTTTTAACGTGTCTTTAAACCACGACCGCGTGCGAGGGATGGTTGCCGTTGGCTGGCGGTCGAACTCATGCCCCGGCTGAATAAAAATGGTTTTGCCGCTGTAGTTTTCCGCCAGCGCTTCACGCGCCAGCAGGATTTCACCGCCTTCCGTTTCGGTGGACAGCAGCCGCGCCCGGTTTTGTTCATCCCAGCCGATCAGCACCGCCGCCTGCTCATTTTTCAGCAGCACGATGGCCGGCAGCGAGAGGGCGGTGATGTTCTCCAGCGGCCGCTGTAGCACGCGCGCTTTTAGCCCCGCTCGCTGCGCGGCACGCGGAAATGCGCTTAAGGTGAGCCGGTGCGCTTCCAGAGGTAACCCGCTGGTTAGCACGTTGCGGCTAGTGATGACGTTATGCAGTTTGCAGACAATCATCAGCGAATCGAGCAGGGGATCGTCATGGTTTTGGCGCGGGTCGAGTCTGATGGTGTCATCAGTGGAAGGAGTTGCTTGCTCAAGTGGATCAGTATAAGACGCCATAGTCAGACCTTATATACCAGCGAAAAATCGCTAAGGCTAAAGAATATAAGGGGCTATCTCATCTTGTGATGAGATAGCCCGTAGGCCCAAAATCTGTTACTTCAGGTCAGGTAAGTTGCTGTGTGCGGTTTGCTGTACCTCGACCGGCTGCGCGGCAGACGGTGCCTGAATATTCAGCTGTTTTAACAGATCGCCGATGCGTGCGTTGATGCGGTAGGTGGTGAACATCTCCGTAAACTGCATCTCGACATAGCGGCGCTGGGCGTTAAATACTTCGTTTTCGCTGTCCAGCATATCCAGCAGGCTACGCTCGCCGATGCTGAACTGTTCCTGGTAGGCGGTGCGCACCACGGCGCTGCGATCGGCATAATCTTTGGCGATCGGTACCTGCTGTTTGGCGTTCTGCCAGGCGTTCCACGACAAACGCAGCTCTTCATCCAACTGGCGGAGGGCGTTACGCTTCACGTCCTGCGCTTCCTGCATTTTATACGCGTAAGATGACAGCTGAGCTTTATCGCTGCCGCCGTTAAACAGGTTGTAATTCATACGCACCATCGCCTGCCACTCCTGATCGTGGCCGCGGGTACCGTCAGTGTTGTTATCCATGCGGCGCCCCACGTCGATATCTACGCTCGGGTAGAAGCGGGATTTGGCCGCTTCGTACTGCTGGCGAGTGGCCTCAACGTCTGAGTCCGCCTGCTTCAGCAGCGGGCTGTTTTCCAGCATCTGCTTACGCGCTTCGGCCTGCGATCCCGGCAGTTTGGTTGCCATCGGCATCGACAGCCCGCTGGCTTCTTTGCCGACGACGCTGTAGTAGTTAGCCTGCGCATCTTGCAGGTTAGTTTGCTCTGTCAGCAGGTTGTTTTTCGCCTGCGCCAGACGCGCCTGCGCCTGTTCATAGTCGGCGGTACGGCCTACGCCTTGCTCGGTGCGTAAACGAATCTGATCGAAAATACGCTCGTGGCTTTTCAGGTTATCCTGCGCCAACTGCACCATCTTCTGGCGCATCAGTACGTCAAGATAGCTTTGGATAGCATCCAGCGCGGTCACTTCGCTGGTGTTCATGACCGAGAACGCGCGCGAGTTGACGGTAGCCCTCTGGCGAGCCACTTCGCTTGAGGTGGCAAAACCGTTGAACACGTTCTGGCGCAGATTGATGCTCGACTCGCTGCGGTGCAGGTTACGACGGTGGTCGTCAGCCGCACGCGTTGACGCATTGTCGGTCTGTTCCCAGCCGGTACCGGCAGACATGTCCAACGTCGGCAGGTAGCCGCCCTTTGCCGCCCGTAGATCCTGATCGGCCGAATAGCGGCTGTTAACCGGCGCACTCACCTGCGGATGCCACAGCAGGCTGTCTTTGACCGCTTGTTCAAGCGTTGCCGCGCTCACGCCGTTAGCAAACAATAATGGCAGAGAGATGCCCGCTAATACCCGAATATGTTTATTCATAATGTCGTCCTTTTCTTTCCTTCATTTCCCTGGCTCGTGGTCATCCGCCAGAGGCAATGTCATTAGACAAAACGTAAAATCGATGAAGACGCCATGAGTGCAACGATCGCCTCATGGCGTGATATTTCAGGGCTCGATCTCTGATTTAGCGATGAGATCGTCTAACTGAGCGCTTTCATTGGGAGCCCAGTTTTGTCCGCCTTCCGCGCCGCCGCCCTCTGCCGGAACCGGTATAACGCTATGCTGTACGTCGTTTATTGCTGGATTCTCCGTGGTTTGAATGAGGCTGGAGAGATCCTTATTTTGATCGTCGCTAATGATATCACTGAATGACAAAGGTTCATCCTGACTAATAATGGTGGCTTTAGATTCTCCTTCAGCGTCATCGTTATTCAGGCTACTTTCCTCATTGGCTATTTCCGTTTCATGATGCGTCCCGCTATCGATATCTTCCAACAGCGTATCGAGGGGGTCTTCCCCTGCATGACTATTTTCGCCAACAATGACGGCGTATTGTTCATCGTCGACGCTGTCGAGGGCAAGCGTGCCGCCTTCGACTAAGGGGTTATCAATATTTTCTGCCGCAGTATCCTGCGGGCCAGCAGCATCCTCTGAGGTATCCCGCGCCGTATTATCCGTGGCATTGGCTGTGATGTTTTGCTCATGGAGATCGTTATCGTCGATATCAGGATGCGTGTCGACCATCGCCATCATGGCGCTTTCATCCCCGAGCCCGTCAGACAGTTCGGTGAGCGCCGATTCCGGGCCGTCGGCGTTATCCGCCATAACGAACTCCTTGTATCTGACTTGAACACTTCCGTTTGCTCATGGCGCATAGAGTTTTTTGCACGACATAGCTCTATGACTGCACCGTCAACACCAGACAAAGTCACTAATACATTTGTGTGGGTGTTGATAGTATTCCAGAGCCTATACACATAAGGCCTGGTAAATAAAAGTCTGGTTAGGGTTATAACGTAATGTGCAGAAAAAAAACTTTCTTTGATTTTAATGTCGTTTTAGTAATAATTTTCTGTAAAGAAATTGAGTTCTGGTGATTTGTATATCGAGATAAAGCAGTGGCGATGTTTTTTGTTGTATATGATTGAAATTAATAGCTTATTATTTATTTTGATGGTGATTTTTTATAAGTGGTTGATATTTTAGTGCGATATTTCCTGCGTCCGTAAAATGTATTAGCGACGATAGCCGTTAGGGGAGTTAATAGTCATATCTTTCTGACGTTATTCTCTTTTACCCATAGTCAGGTCAGCTCTCGGCATCCGCGGGATAGCGGATATAATAAGTGGCGTTATGTGTTAGTGCCTATCTGTAAAAAAAGGGCCAGCAAGTGCTGGCCCTTTCGTATTATGCGTCTGTATCCGGCGGTGCGATAAGATGATCCAGTTCGGCAATATCATGCGCGTTCCAGGTCTCTCCACTACCGCTACCCGAGCTTTCAGCCGGTACGTCCTGAACATGTCCTGCCGCTGGCTCACTGCCCGATGGCCCCGTCACCTGAATGAGTGCGCTAAGATCTTTGGCGTCATCATCATGAATAATGTCGCTGAGATCGATTACGTTCTCGTGATTCGGCTCGTCAGTCTCGGACTGTGCGGATGTCGCCGCCTGTGTCTCCTCTGCCTGCGCGGTATCGGTAGCGTTCAACTGGCTATCGATATCGCCGAGCAGCATGTTGAGCGATGTTTCCGGGCTTTCGTCAGCGCTTTGCTCAAGCGGTGCGTTCTGCTCTACGCTGCTCAAATCAAGGTTATCATGATCTACCAGCAGGATGGCGCCGTCCTGATCCGCCGATGTGTGTTCATCTGCGGTCTCGGCCAGGCTGGCGTCAGCGGTGCGATCGGCTGAGCTATCATCCTCACTATGGTCTATCGCCGTTCCTTTATCGGCTTCTGTACTCTCGTCTAGCGTGTGAGCCGTACTGTCGCTGTCATCAGCGTTATTCGCTAACGCCTCTTGCTGCACGTCATCGTGAGTTTCCTGGGTATCCACGCGATCGTCGAGCGAGTGATGCCCGTCGTCCTCGATGCTCATCAGGCTTACCGTTTCGCTGTCGGCGTGGTTTTCTTCGCCGCCGGTAAGATGGATATCATGATGATCGCCGTTGGCGCTAAGATCGCCAGACGTGTGCGTTGAGCCTTCACCGTTATCGATATTCGTGATGACATCCACTTTAATCGACGTCAGATCGCTTATCTGCGTTTGCGAGGTAAAGGTCAAATCAGCTTTGAGGTCGCTCCCATCGGCTACATCAATAATAATCTGGCCCGTGTTGTCGACGGTATAGCTTTTGCCGTCATAGCTTAACGTGGCGCCCGGCGGCAGGCCGGTCAGTTTAATGGATGTGATGTGATCGCCTTTCGCCGCACCATCAAGGCTGGCATCAAGACTCAGCTTGTACTCCCAGGAGGTGTGGCTATCCGGGTGTGAAGGATCCAGGCCTTCTTTACCATCACCCGAGATCACTTCGCTCACCCGGTTGTTGCCGCCATAGGTTTTGCCGTTGATGGTGACGTTGACGCTTTCGTAATAGTTAATGCTGTTATTGACGTTCGCAGAACCGGCACTTGAGCTCCAGTTCGACGTCCCCGCAACGAAGATATAGTCGTGCGCGTCGCTGGACGTGGGTTCCCGGTTCCCATTGACGGCATTCATGGGCTGCTTATGGCCGTCACTCTGCGTGTAGGTACTTTGATCGTGCAGCACAAAGATATCGGTTTTGCCCGGCGTGCCCTGCGCGTTGCCCTGGTCGTAGACGTGGATATTTTCCGCCGGGATATTACTGGAAACGTATTTCCCTATATCGCCCGCAGAGACCCAAAGCACGACGTTTGAGCCAACGGCGGTGATAACCCCGTTGCTATCGACATCGAAACCGTTCGGATTACCGCTGCCGCCGTTCACCTGCGTGGTTTTAGTCGATTCGGAGGCGGTGAAGTCGACTTTAAGAGTGATGTCGGAATCGGCGTCCGCGTCCGAATCTGCGTCGGCATCGGCATCGGCATCGGCGTCCGCATCGGCATCGGCATCGGCGTCCGCATCAGCATCAGCGTCCGCATCCGCGTCTGCGTCGGCGTCAGCATCTGCATCTGCATCCGCGTCGGCATCCGCATCCGCGTCGGCATCCGCATCCGCATCCGTGTCGGCATCCGCATCCGCGTCGGCGTCCGCATCAGCGTCTGCGTCGGCATCCGCGTCCGCATCCGCGTCGGCGTCCGCATCTGCATCAGCGTCCGCGTCGGCGTCCGCATCAGCGTCTGCGTCGGCATCCGCATCCGCATCGGCATCGGCATCCGCGTCCGCGTCCGCATCTGCGTCGGCATCCGCGTCTGCGTCGGCATCAGCGTCTGCGTCGGCATCCGCGTCTGCGTCGGCATCAGCGTCCGCATCAGCATCAGCGTCTGCGTCTGCGTCCGCATCGGCGTCTGCGTCGGCATCTGCGTCGGCATCGGCGTCTGCATCGGCGTCTGCATCGGCGTCTGCGTCGGCATCGGCGTCCGCATCCGCGTCTGCGTCGGCGTCAGCATCTGCATCCGCGTCGGCGTCCGCATCAGCGTCTGCGTCGGCATCCGCATCGGCATCCGCGTCCGCATCCGCGTCCGCATCCGCGTCCGCATCCGCGTCTGCATCAGCGTCCGCATCGGCATCAGCGTCGGTGTCTGCATCCGCATCGGCATCGGCGTCCGCGTCGGCATCGGCATCTGCATCAGCGTCCGCATCGGCGTCAGCATCCGTGTCGGCATCCGCATCCGCGTCGGCGTCCGCATCAGCGTCTGCGTCGGCATCGGCATCCGCGTCCGCATCCGCGTCGGCGTCCGCATCTGCATCAGCGTCCGCGTCGGCGTCCGCATCAGCGTCTGCGTCGGCATCCGCATCCGCATCGGCATCGGCATCCGCGTCCGCGTCCGCATCCGCGTCTGCGTCGGCATCAGCGTCTGCGTCGGCATCCGCGTCTGCGTCGGCATCAGCGTCCGCATCAGCATCAGCGTCTGCGTCTGCGTCTGCGTCCGCATCGGCGTCTGCGTCGGCATCTGCATCTGCGTCGGCATCGGCGTCTGCATCGGCGTCTGCGTCGGCGTCCGCATCCGCGTCTGCGTCGGCGTCAGCATCTGCATCCGCGTCGGCGTCCGCATCAGCGTCTGCGTCGGCATCCGCATCGGCATCCGCGTCCGCATCCGCGTCCGCATCCGCGTCTGCATCAGCGTCCGCATCGGCATCAGCGTCGGTGTCTGCATCCGCATCGGCATCGGCGTCCGCGTCGGCATCGGCATCTGCATCAGCGTCCGCATCGGCGTCAGCATCCGTGTCGGCATCCGCATCCGCGTCGGCGTCCGCATCAGCGTCTGCGTCGGCATCGGCATCCGCGTCCGCATCCGCGTCGGCGTCCGCATCGGCATCAGCGTCCGCGTCGGCGTCCGCATCAGCGTCTGCGTCGGCATCCGCATCCGCATCGGCATCGGCATCCGCGTCCGCGTCCGCGTCCGCATCCGCGTCTGCGTCGGCATCAGCGTCTGCGTCGGCATCCGCGTCTGCGTCGGCATCAGCGTCCGCATCAGCATCAGCGTCTGCGTCTGCGTCCGCATCGGCGTCTGCGTCGGCATCTGCATCTGCGTCGGTGTCTGCATCCGCATCGGCATCGGCGTCCGCGTCGGCATCGGCATCTGCATCAGCGTCCGCATCGGCGTCAGCATCAGCGTCGGCATCCGCATCCGCGTCGGCATCTGCATCAGCGTCGGCATCAGCGTCGGCATCCGCGTCGGCATCCGCATCCGCATCCGCGTCGGCATCCGCATCCGCGTCGGCATCCGCATCGGCATCCGCGTCCGCATCCGCATCTGCATCAGCGTCCGCATCCGCGTCTGCGTCGGCATCCGCGTCTGCATCAGCGTCCGCATCGGCATCAGCGTCGGTGTCTGCATCCGCATCGGCATCGGCGTCCGCGTCGGCATCGGCATCTGCATCAGCGTCCGCATCGGCGTCAGCATCAGCGTCTGCATCTGCATCCGCGTCGGCATCCGCATCCGCGTCGGCATCTGCATCAGCGTCGGCATCTGCGTCGGCATCCGCGTCGGCATCCGCATCCGCGTCGGCATCCGCATCCGCGTCGGCATCCGCATCCGCGTCGGCATCCGCATCGGCATCCGCGTCCGCATCTGCATCAGCGTCCGCGTCTGCGTCGGCATCCGCGTCTGCATCAGCGTCCGCATCGGCATCAGCGTCGGTGTCTGCATCCGCATCGGCATCGGCGTCTGCATCAGCGTCTGCGTCGGCATCGGCATCGGCGTCCGAATCTGCGTCGGCATCAGCATCGGCGTCTGCATCCGCATCAGCATCAGCATCAGCATCAGCATCCGCATCGGCATCGGCGTCCGCGTCCGAATCTGCGTCGGCATCGGCATCGGCGTCCGAATCTGCGTCGGCATCAGCATCGGCGTCTGCATCCGCATCAGCATCAGCATCCGCATCGGCATCGGCATCGGCGTCCGCGTCCGCGTCCGCGTCCGAATCTGCGTCGGCATCGGCATCGGCGTCCGAATCTGCGTCGGCATCAGCATCGGCGTCGGCATCCGCATCAGCGTCTGCATCGGCATCAGCATCGGCGTCTGCATCAGCGTCTGCGTCGGCATCAGCATCCGCATCGGCGTCCGCGTCCGAATCTGCGTCGGCATCAGCATCGGCGTCTGCATCCGCATCAGCATCAGCATCCGCATCCGCATCCGCATCGGCATCAGCGTCTGCATCGGCATCAGCGTCTGCATCCGCATCGGCGTCTGCGTCGGCATCCGCATCAGCGTCCGCATCCGCGTCGGTATCATCCCGCTCGGCTGCGTTTTCGCTCCGATCAAGAACCGTCAGTTCTTCTTCAATGGGGGTATTCGGGAAGTCGAGCCCCTCGGTAGGGTATCCGGCTGAGGGATCGACGCGCTCGCCGGTGAGGTCCAGAATGACATGCGTATGGGCGCCGCCGGCGCCGGGCTCGCCGCTGCCGGTAGTTGTTTGTGGACCTGCTGCCGTGGCCTCAAGCGTTTGTGTCGGGTCCTGGCCGTCGGCAATTGCCTGCTGGATCGCGGCAATGTCGGTCTGGTCCGTAGCCTGCGGGGTAGCGGCAAGGCTGTGGCTGCCGTCCCAGTGGCTATCGCGGCCGAGATCGAGGTGTTTTCCGTTTGGGAGGGTGAGCGTGACGGCACCGTTTGCGCCGGTTTCAATTTGCTCTCCGGTGAGAATTTTATCGCCTTCTACAAGCAGGCGACGGCTTCCATCTGGTGAAATAGCGAAAACCTGACCGATGATCGCTTTAATTGTCCCGGCTATACCGTTCATCTGGCTCTCCCATTTATCTTGTACCGGCTTTTCCATTGCCGCTGGAGTATGTATTAGATAGGGTCTTTATCTCTGATATTCAGAGTGACAATCAGCTGTATTGATTAATAATACTGATAATTCCTTTTCGGGAATATACCTGTATTTAGTGTGAGTTCACCAATTAACGATACCCTATAACAAATTGAGAATTTATTCTTTGATTTTAATGTCGTTTTAATGCGATGGAACGATAAAAACCCACCTAATATAGGTGGGTTAATATTAATACTTAGAACGCTAATTATATTTAAGGCACAGTATTAACATGCCTTAAATAATCAGTTTTCTTGAGCGTTTAAATCAATCTTTCATCGTCATCGCCGATCAGTCCTTCCAGCCCGCTCAGTGCCTGACGCGCCTGAGCACGGTTCAACAGCTTGCTTTGTGCTGCTGGCGGCAGGTCGGTGATGCTAATGATACCTTTGCTCATCAGTACTTCAATCAAGTCTTCCAGTACGCGGACCATATCCAGGTCGCTCTGCTGAAGGCGCTGGAGCGTGGCTGCACGGAGACCTTCAACCTTAAGCCACTCGTTAATTTCTGCCGTGGTCTCCGCACTTTTTTCGGTCATCCCGCTAAACTCCACGGCTTCAACCCTGACGATCCGTCCTTCACCATCGCGTTCAATAAAATGCATGGCCGTTCTCCTGAAAATGATTATAGGGTGCTGGCATCGCTAAAATAGCGGCCCATAGCGCCGTAGAGGCCAATTTTTTCCAGCACTGCCAGTTCGCCTTCGGTTTCAACCCGCTCGGCGATAAGGGG
Organism: Klebsiella sp. WP3-W18-ESBL-02; assembly: GCF_014168815.1. Classification (NCBI taxonomy): domain Bacteria; kingdom Pseudomonadati; phylum Pseudomonadota; class Gammaproteobacteria; order Enterobacterales; family Enterobacteriaceae; genus Klebsiella; species Klebsiella sp. WP3-W18-ESBL-02. The sequence continues at coordinate 4,681,493 of NZ_AP021972.1, read as the reverse complement.
TAAATTAATCTGTCGCGTTGCCCAGTAAATGGCCTCGATAAAGAGCTTTTTGTCTTCTTCTTTATTGATTTGATGGATATAGCCGCCGTCGACTTTAATCCAGGCAAGCCCCCACTGCGGCAGGTTGCCAATCAGGTGGAAGCGGCCGCCGAAGTGCTGGAGCCCCAGGCCACAGCCCAGTTCTTGTAGTTTTTTCACCAGCAGGTTTACGCGGTCTGGTTCCGGAAGTTCGTTCTCGTCCAGCTCAAGCGTCAGGCGCGACGCCAGATGGCGTGCGGCTTTGAGCGGTTGGAGCAGCGCGTTCAGGCTGTCATCGTCGGCAACGCTTTCACCGCTGATGCTAAGCGCAAAGGCATGGCTGGTGCTTTCCATGGCGCGCAGCGTCTGTTTGAGCATGACGACGTCCATGCGACGGCCGAGCGACAGGCGGCGAACCCAGGGAATAAAGCGGCCTGCTGGGATGATTTCGCCGTCGGCGGTTTTAATACGAGCCAGTATTTTTCTATGTAAAACAATGTGTTTAGTATTGCATTCGTAAACCGGCTGCGAGTACAGCTCGAAGGCTTCTCTGTCCAGAATGTCCGTCAGACGCTGATGCCAGTGGTGGTGATCTTCGTCGGTCACCTGCTGTGCGTTGGCGTTAGCATCGACGAACGTGCGCATGTCGGCTTCTGCCGCCACCAGGATTTGATCCGCCTGACGCAGCAGATGTTGTGGGGTATCGCCATAGTGGAAAGCGACTTGGGCAAAGTGCGCCACCGGGGTGACGTCGCTCAGGCCGGTTTCGTTCAGTGATTTTAGCTGTGTGCTGAGGGCGCTGGCGAAGCTCTCCATTTCCGTCGGCAGCACCGGCGCGGTGATGATAGCAAACTCACCGCCGCGCACGCGGGCGACGAAGCCTTCTGCGTGGAAGAAGCGCTGCTGGAGGTTGTTAAGAATATCGGCCACCGCTTTAAGCAGGGTGTCGGTGTTGGCGCCGCCAAGACGCTGGTTGAGGCCCATCAGATCCTGGACGCGCAGCAGGATCAGGTTGCCGTCGGCGTGATCTTCATCGCTCAGGCGGGTCTGGAATTTAATGTCAAAGGCGCGGCGGTTGTTCAGGCCAGTGAGGCTGTCGTTATAGGCTTCCTGACGCAGAGACTCGGTCCGTTTAGCCTGTTCGCTGAACAGTGCTTTGAGCTGCGTGACCATCATGTTTGTGGCTTCTACAACCCGGCGCAGTTCCGGCGTTTTTGGCAGCGCGGGCAGGCTCAGGAACTCGCGACGGCTGATGGCGGTGGCCTGTTCAACGATGTAGTTCAGCGGGCGCAGGCGGTTGCGCAGCAGGAACGTGGCGCCCAGAATACACAGCACGCTACAGCCGGTCAGCCACAGGAAGCTGGCAACGAGGCTGCTCCACAGGCGTGAAAGGGCAAACATCGGGTGGCTAACCACCTCCACGCGCGCGGCCTGCGTCCAGCCGCGCATGACGATGGCTTCCCCCTGGCCGGGGTTCAGGTGCACCATCCGGACAAACCAGCCCGGCACGTTAGCGCTGGGCGGAATGTTCTGGCGTTCGATAATCGGGTGGCCGGTTTTGATATCGACGACCTGAATGCGGTAGAAGTAGCCACTGTCAAAAATTGAGTTCACCATCAGTTCCGTCATGACGGGATCGTCGATGTGTGCGGTCAGCGACAGGCCGAGCGCTGTGGCGGCGTCCTGGGCATGGGCGCTCAGCTGGTTATGGTACTGTTCGCGCGAGCTTTCCAGCGTGGCGAAAAAATTCCCGCAGAAGATCGTCAGCGTAAACAGGCAGATGCCAATCAGTAGCTGTTTATAAAGGGACATGACCGCTTCCTATTCATTAATTACAAATCCTTCTGCACGCATCCTGGTGAGAAGATCCTGCCAACGAGAGAGCCTTTTGCTGTCGCCCACGCGCTTGCTGCCGCTGGCCTGTGGGATCCATAAGCCTTCCCCGTTAAAGGAATACACGGGGAGCAGATCGCTGCGGGCGGTAGCGGGTAAGATGGCGGGCTTAAGGTTATCGAGGACCAGCGGAATTGCATCCGGCGTCGAATACCAGGTGACAACCATATGTGCCTGATTTAATTGTAAGGCTTTAACATAGGTAATGCGCAGCTGGCTGGCCGGAACGCCTAATTCACGTAGGGTGAAATACTTCGCCAGCGCGTAATCTTCACAGTCTCCCGCACCTTTACGCAGCGCCTCTACCGGCGTTGCCCAATAATCTTCTTGCCCCCACACCGTCATATCATCGACGAAACGGATCCGCGAATTAAAAAACTGGTTTACGCGGTTCAGCGTGGCCTGAATATTGCCCTGCGTCGGTTGTTTTAGCAACGCCTCCCAGGCGTCAATATTACGCTGTGCGGCAGGCGTCGCCGGGCCATACAGGCGCTGAGTTCGCTGATTGATGGTATTGAAATCCCAGCCCGCGCCCAGCTCCGGAGGCACAAACAGCAGCAGTGCCAGAAACAATGAGAACCATCGTTTCCAGACAAACGGATGCGCGCGATCCCGCAGGCGCTTCATTCAGCGAACGCTCATCATCAGGAGTTTATGCCGTATAGCCATGTCGATGACGCCAGTGTTTTCGGTAAGCGACATAGCCAGACAGGTAATGTTCTACGTCGTCGATGCGTACCCGGAAGCTGTGATGTCGAATGAAAAAGCTGCCCACGATGCGGGCCGGGTTCTTGAAGAACATGGCCAGTTCTGGCCAGAAAAAGCCGTTGGCCAGGTAGCGCGCCCGTGTTTCCAGCGCGAGGTTGAACTGGTCGAGATCAAAACCGTCGAGCAGATGACGATGTTCTGACTCCGCCAGACGGGCCAGCATACGGGACGCGGCCATCATCAGCTCAAGCAGCGTAGGGTAGGTGGTGACCCGATGCATGACGAAGTCGAGATGATCGCGCACGTTGTCCAGACCAAACTGATAGTAGCGCTCAAGCGGACGGTACAGCGTGAGCTCGTTTACACAGTAGCTTAGCCAGTGGTCGTGAGCCTGCCAGTGTTTCTGCGCGATAAAGTGATCCATGGCGCGTTCCACCATCGCCAGCCAGCGCGGCGCTTTTGTGAGCCCGTACAGACGCATCAGCGCAAAGGCGGCTTCGCCGTCATAGTAGATGATGCGGTGCTCCGCCTTCAGCGACAGGTCCGACGCGTGCAGGACGTGGTTAAAGCCGCCGGTTTCCGGTTTCTGCATAAAGCCGATGCCGTTGGCCAGCCGCTGCATTTGTGCGAGGTAGCGCTCGTCGCCGGTCAGTTGGGTATATTTCGCCATCGCGAGGATGCAAACCGCATTGCCGCCGAGTTTAATTTCACCGCCGGTGTCGATCAGGAAATCGGCGTCGCTGCCGTCCGGTAGCGTGCGGGTGGCAATCAGCTCGGTGGAGAGATCGTTCAGCGCGCGTTCAATGGCGGCAAACTGCGCGGGGGCCTGGGTAACTTCCCAGCCTTCCAGCAGTGCGTAGGTTGAACTGGCATGGCGCAGGGCATTGTAGGTTGGAATCGCGCGATCGAAGCAGGGGAACCAGCCGTAATCGTAGCGCCCTGAGGGGGTGACCTGACGCGCCAGGTAGTCCGTTGCGGAGCCGATCATCGGATCGAGCGCCTCTTCCTGCCAGTGTGACAGTTGGCGATAGCCGGCGTTGCGCCCCGTTGACTCGATGGGGTAGACCCGCTCGCCGTCGCAGAACAGGCTGCGGGTCGTAAAACGCCAGATTAGCTGATCGGGCTTTTCCGGCCAGCGTAAGACAGTGGCAAAGCGCCAGCGAGAATAGTGGGCCAGATTGGCGGCATTGGGCGTTGCAACGCCTTCTGCACCGTGGTACAGCAGCGCGTTGGCGTTAATTTCCTGCTCGAGAATCGGGCGCTGGAAGTCGGGCGTCAGGCTCAGGCCAAAGCGGAAATAATTCCGTTTGGTTTTGCCGAGCTTCTCTTGCAGCGCATCCCAGCGCAGCGTCTGAATTTTGTCGACCAGATCGGCGCGTAGCCAGATGGGCTGATGCGGCTGTTGTTGCGCCCAGCGCTGTAGGTCATCCTCGGCGCGCTGCCAGGCCTCTTCCAGAGACTCGGCGCTGGCATAGGCGGTATAGCAGCGGCTCTGGCCATTCGAGGCGCTGAGAAACAGAATATAGCCCGGAAAAGGGGACGGCTGCGCGGCTGCGTTAAGCGCTTCCAGCTTAGGGCGCACATGCGCAAGTAGATGGCTCAGCGACATTTAAGCTCCTTGTCATATTGTGACGCCCTGTCTGAGATGAATCGCATTAAAATACCATTACGTATTGCGATTTATGTATTCTACATTTTTACTATATTGCTCTGAGAATAGAAAGTTACCTTACCGGGAACCGTTAATTTGGGCATAACGTATTGAATCATTACGCGTATCTTCTGCCCGTATCGCTGCGTCAGAATAAAATGTATCTGGAGTAAAAAATTAAAAATGGGTCAGATAAATGAAAAAGGAATTTTAGCGGCGAGCTGTTGGACGCGTGAATCCTTTATGGATGCCGCACCGGGGCGCTGGCTGAACCCACCGCCCGAGGGTTGGCAAGCTTCGGGGATTTCCATTTTTGCGCCCGCCATGCAGCCCGGTAATATGGTTTGCGTGCGGCCGGAGAATGAAACCGGTGGCATCCTGGCAGAACGACTCGAGACGTTGCCGTATCCCCCGACGGCCCTTATCGTCGATGATCCACAATGGCCTGTCGATGGAACTACGCCGGTTTATCTGGTTGAAGACCGAAACGAGACGCTGATGCGTTTAGGACGATACGCGCGTGACAGAATGCAGGGTAACGTCGTCGGCGTGACGGGCAGCGCAGGAAAAACAACCTGCGTCGCAATGCTGACAGCCGCACTGGCCGAGTGGGGACCGGCGCTTGGCAGCCAGCAAAATGCGAACCTGCCGCGCGGTATTGCGTGGAATATAGCGTCAATGCCTTGGAATACGCCGCAGGTGGTCGTTGAGATGGCGATTGGTCGTATGGATCTCAGCGCGCGGATGGTGCGCCCGACCGTGGCGGTGGTGACCAATATTCAGGCCGTCCACCTTCGCGATAACCAGTCGCTGCACGATATCGCGCGCACGAAGGCGATGATTTTTCTCGGTATGAAGCCCGGTGATATTGCGGTACTCAATCGCGATATGCAGGAATGGGACTGTATTTATGCGGCGGCGGTGAAGCAGGGGCTGCGCATCGTGACGTACGGCCAACGGGAAGGCTGTGATTGCCGTCTGCTGACGCACGATCCGGCAACTAACGGGGTCACGGCGCAGATATTTGGCCAGCCGTTTAGCTATGCCCTCCAGGCGGAGGGCCTGCATATGGCTCTCAACAGCGTCGCCGCGCTCGCCGTTGTTTCTGCGCTTGGCTATGACCCCAACGCTGCGCTAACAAGGTTGACGCGTTTTCAGGCGCTACCGGGGCGCGGAGAGGTGAATCACCTGACCGTGGCCGCCCACCCGATCACGGTGATTGATGATGCCTATAACGCCAATCCGGGTTCGATGATGATGGCGGTATCACAGCTCAGTGACTCTGTTCTGCCGGGGCGAAAAGTGCTGGTTCTGGGCGAAATGGCTGAGCTGGGTGATGGATACGATCAATATTATCGTGCGCTGGTGGCACATATTGCCCGCAGCAAGATTGATACCATTTATCTGATCGGTCAAACGTATCAGGACTATGCCGGCGCCATTTCCGGTGCCCAGCGTTGTATCCTGCTTGAGGGCGTTGATACGTTCAGAACCTCGTATCTGCGTGATATCCAGGACGGTGATACCGTTTTATTTAAAGGGTCGCATTCGGCAAATATCTGGAAATTAGTGAACTGGCTGAAGCTGCTGGCTTCCCGTTAGCGCCTTCGCCACCGGCTGTGAGTTGCCCCTCCTCCGTACGGAAAGAGGGGCGATTTATTACAGCGGCTGTAGCACGCCGGACGCATTGACCATTTGGTGTTCTTCATGAAGATATTGTTTGTCTAAAATCTTCACGAACGGCAGATAAATGGCGGTCGCGATAATCAAATTCACCGCTTGTAAGATGACCCCGGAAAATCCGGTGGTCAGAAAGCCAGAGACAAAAATTGGCGTCGTCCACGGAATGGAAATACCGGAGGTCGGCGGTACCCATCCGAGGGCAATAACCACGTAAGTGATCGTGCACAGAACGATCGGCGTAATCAGAAACGGAATCAGCATCAGCGGATTGAGAACGATCGGCAGGCCAAAAATAATCGGCTCGTTGATGTTAAAGATGGCCGCAGGTGCCGCCAGCTTTGAGAGCTGTTTTAACCGTGTGCTTTTGGCCACCATAAAGATGCTGATCAGCAGCGCGCCGGTAAAGCCAGTGCCACCGGCGATTAAATACACGTCTCTGAACTGCTGAGTGATGATATTCGTTGCTGCCAGCCCTTCCTGCGTTTGCGCCAGATTTTGCGCGCTGAGCGTCTGCCAGATTGGCCCCATGACGGAGGTCACGATAGAGTCGCCATGGATGCCGAAGAACCAGAACAGGCTGATCATCGTTTCGGCAACCAGCTGTGAGAAGATCGAGTTGCCTAAATACAGCAGCGGTTCTTGCAGTATGACGCTGATGAATTTACCCGGCGTGCCAAAATGGGTGGCTGCAAACAGCGTTTTGACGATTATCCAGAACAACAGCACCACTAAAATGGGCACCAGTGATTTAAACGATTTCGCAATTTCGCTCGGTACGCTCTCCGGCATTTTGATGGTAAAGGCGTGGTTTTCCAGAAACTGAACCATCTTGATGGTGATGACGGTGACGATAATGCCTAAAAACATCGATTCCGAGCTGAAATCAAGCAGCGCGTAGGCATCGGCAACCAGGCCACCCGATTCCGTCGTCACGCTGCCCGGCAGCATCAGGAAGAAAATCGCCACGGGTAAAATCGCGGTACTCTGGCTGAGATTGAGCTTGTCGACCAATTCCTTAGAGAAGGTGATTATCACCAGCAGCGTCATCAAGCCATAGCTGGCGTTGATGCCGTAGTTGAGTTTATCCAGCGTGCCTTTACCCAGCAGCGAGGTCATCAACTCGTTGTAGCCCGCAATGGGAAAGTTGGTGAGCAGCAGGAAAAAAGAACCGACAATCAAAAACGGGATCAGGGCAATAAAGGCGTTCTTAAGCGCCGTCAGGTAGATGTTTGCCGAAATTCTCTCGGCCAGTGGCAACATCTTTTGTTCGAGTAGAGAGGTTATGCTCATCGCCGATTACCCTTCAAGGTTTTTGGTCACGTAATAATGAACGTGCGGGAATTGTTTTAGGTAGATAGCAGGAACCTGAGTCCGTTGAGCATCGCCGTTGACGATAGTCTGATAAATGTCTTTTTTCGCTTCGTGGTTGATGATGACAATCACCTTTCCGGCCTTAATAATTTTGTTCAGCCCTACGGTAATGCCTTCGGTGAGCGTGACCTCTGCCGAGAAATATTTCTGGCTGGCGACGCGAATTGTGACGTCGTCGAGTTGCGTTTGCAGATAATCCGCAGCAAAGGACACGCCCGGTTCGTTTAAGCCGATATGCCCGTTCATGCCCACGCCCAGAATCACATAGTCAAACTCCTGGCCCTCAAGCGCCGCCTGGTAGTGGGCAATATTTTGCGCCGTTGCAGCAAACGGATCGAAATGCACTAACCGAACCGGATGCGCGCACTTGTGCACAAAGTCCTGATTAATCATGCTTAAGCAGCTGCCGTCAGATTCGCTGGGCACGTTCACCCACTCGTCGAGCGCAAAAAAGGTCAGGCGTTCGGCGATAGGTGTTGCCGCCAGCGCATCGTAAACCCAGCGCGGCGTGCTGCCGGAGGGGATCAGCACGCGGGAATGCGGCTTGAGCGCGGCGAGTTCGCTGACAATCTGAGCGGCCAGCGCGGATTGACTATCAAAAGCTGTAGAATTCATTTGTATCGTCCTGCCGTTAAAGTGTCGCAATCGTGTTGGCAAACAGCGGCAGGTACTTTTTGTTGGCCCGCAGCATATCTTTGACCAGCGCAACGCCCGCGTTATCGCTGGAGCATAATGGGTTGAAAATAAACCCGGCGATAAGCGCCTGATAATCGCCGGTGGCGGCGGCTTTGACGATTTGCGCTTCGTAGTCTTTCATCATGGCGACGATGCCTTTGGCCGGAGACGGGATCTCGCCGGTGCAAATTGGCATGGGCCCATTGCGGGTCAGCACGCAGTTCACTTCCACCACCGCGTCGGTCGGTAAATTGGTGATAGCGCCGTCGTTGCGCACGTTAACGGTCTGAATACTTTTATCGTCCAGGTAGATGGCGCGAATGACGTTCAGCGCTGCGGTGGAATAGAGTGCGCCGCCACGGGCTTCCAGCTCTTTCGGTTTTTCCTCAAGGGAAACATCGCTGTACTTTTTGAACAGCGCCGCTTCGATATTTTTGACGACTTCCCCGCGCGACAGCTCGGCAGCAGCCTGCTCGGCCAGCATTTCAGTGGTTTTGAGGTAGTATTTTAAATACGACGATGGGATCAGGTGGGTTGCAGCCAGCAGCTCTTTATTAAACTGTTCGTTGCTGACGTTTTTAAAACTCAGGGTGTCGACATCCGCCGCGTTGATTAACGCAATAACTTCACGCGTGCGGTCTTCGCCTTTGTGCAGAATTTTGGTAATAAAGTTCATATGGTTGGCGCCCTGAAACTCGACGTATAAATCGTCAATGCTGGCGTTCAGCAGCGCGGCAACCTGATGGGTCATGTTGATAGGGCCATTGCACAGGCCAATAACCCGACGGTTGCGGCTGTATTTGAGCACCGCTTCAGTGACCATTGAGGCCGGGTTGGTGAAGTTAATCAGCCAGGCGTTTGGGCAGATGTCGTGCATTTCATTGGCAATATCAATGATGACCGGAATGGTGCGCAAGGCTTTGAACATTCCGCCAGCGCCGTTGGTTTCCTGGCCGATAAAACCGTATGATTTTGGCAGCTTTTCATCGACGATTCTGGCGTCGATACCGCCAACGCGCAGCTGCGTGACCACGAAATCCGCATCCTGCAGGGCCGTTTTCCGCTCCAGGGTTTGGGTCACGTCGATGGCTAAGCCCGCTTTGGCCAGCATTCGTTGGGTCAGTTGGAAAATGATGTTCATTTTTTCTTTGCCCATCTCTACGTCAACTAACGCAATATGGGAGACGGGGAGCTGAGCGTGGTTTTTAATCACGCCTTCAATCAGTTCTGGCGTGTAGCTGCTTCCTGCGCCAATGACGACGAGTTTAACGGTTTTCATTAATCTTCTACCTTTGAATTAAATTTTAATGATACTTTTCTGACGTTCGATAAATGGAAAAGCATGATATCTATGATGGCTATTTGTATCGGGTAGCTAATATTTTCAAATGCCGTATCTTTAATAATGGCATTTTTATAGAGCAATACGGCATCGGCGTTCAGTGCCAGCGTTGAATTGGAACGACTGGTGATTGCCGCCACTTTTATGCCGTTTTTCCGAGCGTTCAGTATGATTTCTTCCAGCATTTCAGATTCACCACTGTTGGAGACAATCAATACGCAATCATTTTTAGTCAGAAAACGACTGCGCACATTACAGTTGGTGTAGTCCGTTTCATTAAGAATATTAAAACCCAGCACCATCAGGTTATAGCTGACATATTTAGCTACGCTATCAGAGGTGCCATATCCCCAGGTAATAATTGTGTTGCAGTCGGACAGAAAATCACAAAATGCTTTTACTTTACTTTCAGATACTTTGGTTAAGGCGTCCTGCATCTCCTGCATGTATTCACTGATAAAAGCATTGTGTTGTTGCGAGTGGTTCGCCCTTGAGAACACATGTCGAATGTCGACCTTAAACTCTTGATAATTATTAAACCCCAGCTTTTTTACCAGTTTAGAAATGGAGGGCGCGGTGGTGTATACGCGTTCGGCCAGTTCGTGAATCTTCATCTTATAAACGTCAGCAGGGTTTTCCTGGCAGAATTTATAGATACGTAACTCATTGCTGGTTAAATCTTTTCGCATGGAGTGCACCTTTTAATATACCGTGCGGGCACGGCATTGGCTCTCGGAGGGGATCTTAACAAGGTGGTATTGGAAATAGGTTTTATGATTTAGAAATTAATTTCCGTGATCTAAGTTATAAATTTCCTTGCCGCTGGCTTTCTCCTTTGCGGATTTGTGCCAGGGCCGTGTAGCAATGACAGCCACGGGGCAGGAGAGGGGGCGAGTGATCAGCAAAGAGAACGTCTAACGAGTGAATGTATTCGATGATTATCGGGTAGCGATTGGATGGTTTTGAGTCATTTTATCTATGGCAGGGGAGTCATCAATCTTATGATTCATAAAATAGGCGTAGGGGTCGTCTTTTTTGATGGGCTTGGTCGGTGATTTTACGTAATTTATCATATATTCTAAGGCGGATAATGCTCGCGAATACGTTAACTATGACATTAATTTACACACGACTTGCAGAACTCTAACTCATCACGACTATAATGCACCGGCGCGAAGGAACGGGCGATTTATTCAGAATTTAATAATGCCATCATCATCACTGTTCAGATGATGACGTTATTTTTAATTTAACCCATGATGCTTATATTTAAAGGACTAAATTAGATGATCAAAATATCCTTCTGGAAGGGTGTTCTGGCTTGGGTGAAGCTATCCTCACTGATGTTCTTTGCCTTCAGTGTTGTGTTGTTGTTGCCACACTTGGGTTTTGAAGACTTCAACATTTCCAAGCGTTTCCTGTCAATGAAGCTGTTTGTTATGGTCGCTATCGCCGCCTACCTGATCTACGTTTTTTCTTACGGAAAATTTCGACTGAAGCGGCGTGGATTCCTCCTTGCGGGTCTCGGCCATATTCTCTCCTGTCTGCTATTTGGGTTTATGTTCTATCCGATCGTCGGTTTTGCGATGGCCGTGTTCTACGCGATTGCGGCATATAAATTAGCGCAGACCAGGATAGGCTGTCAGTGCCATCATATGGCATAACCGGTTCACCGTCGTTTTTATCCTCTCAGTAAACGCGACGGTGCGACGTCTTGTCCATGGAGGGTTGATGATGACCAGAATCGCGTTTGTTTTCATTTATTCGCTGTTGTTTACCGCTCTTATTATCGCTTTCTCAGAGGTTTACCTCTTTAAGGCACAGCATCTCGATATTTTCAGAGACAACATCAGAGAACTTAGCCAGGTCTTGGATCTGTAATCGCTACGTAAGCTGTGTGTAAATTCCAGACAAAGAAAAGCCGCGGGCTGACGTTTGTTTGATGCATAAGATACGATTCCGGCAGTGCCTTCCTTCTGGGGCTGTATGTAAACTAACCATACGTTCATGTGTGGATACGTCAGTTTTAATTATTGTTCTATAGTAATAATCTTAGCCCTGGTATTAATAATCCTATTTGAAATCGCGTTTCTTATTTTTTATAAAGAATGACGCTATGTTTTGAGAGTTTTTTTTCCATTTTTATAGGGCGGATAAGATTATTGTCCTATATGTGGTGGAGCCGTTTATTGTTATGTTTATGTGCAGGGATTTCCGCCTTGACAACTTTTTATGTTGATGAAAATATAAAGTTTCCAGGGGGAGATAGCCGCGGTTCTGCCCTACTATAGCATCGGCAAAATGAGTGATATTAAGCCGGTAGTATCCTATGGTTAGAAAAAATGATGAATACAGGCATCAATGAATATGCTGTCGTTGCCGTCGAGGGTTAATGGCTTAAGCATATATTGTAGATGCATGCATTATATAATGACAAATACGCTGTTTGTACACTGATAACGTTGCTGGTCAGGCATAGTGCTACACCTGAATTTAAGCCTCTGGGCGCGTGAGTGGCAGGATGCCAATAGGCAACACGTTAAAATAAATGGAGATTATGATGCGAGTACATTCCAGCACGCATGTTGGCGACCGCCATTGCCTTATCACCGTCAATCCTTTTTTGCTAATAGCATCGCTTACCCCTCTTATATCAAAAAACAAGTTATGCGCCGTCAATAAGTCCTCAGCACTTTTTGACTGAAAAATTAATTAATTTGGAAATATTTGGAAGGTGCAATATGCGCATGTTATTTAGTAAAAAAATTCTCGCGATGGTGATATCTACGATCCTTTTCCCTGCGACTGCGTTAGCAAACCCCATTTTGGATGGTGATACCATGACATGGGACGGTACAAGTCTGCCTGACCGTAACGATTCCATTCTTCAACAGGGTGGCTTAAGCGGTGTGCATAATCTGGTGGTAAAGAATTACAATATTATCGACTTTCAGTTAGGTAACACGTTTAAGGGGATGAATATCCCTAGCATTATTAGTCTGGGGGTAGGCAATAGCACGGAAAGCAATCCCAATTATGGCGATCTGAGTCTTACAGTATTAGATTCCGTCATTAAAGGCCGAATAGATTATAAATGGCTCTGGGGCGGTCTCTACCTGCGCAGCGACACCGAAGGGTCGACCATCGTCACCACAAGCAATTCGAATATCGATCTCACGGTGAGTCAAAGCCTCGGCGGTTGGCTTCAGGGGGCGGCGATTTATACCGAACATAAAGGTGAAGAGGGGCATTCAGAGGTTGTTCTGAGTGAAGGGTCTGATATTACCTTGACGCTGGAGGCACCGGGTGTCGCTGCAGACTATAACCCGGCGGTATTGGCTTATGCGAACCTGGGCACTACGGCGGTCACCGCTGAGAAAAACACGTTAATCACGACGCAGGGTCTCGGTGCGACCGGGATTAAAACCTACTCTCGCGATGGCAGCACCATCGTACATGCTGGCACGATCAACAGCCTGGGAGATGCGGGCAACGGGATTTCTGCGCATGCGGCAGAAGATAGCAAGGGCGTCATTTCTATCGCTAATCTGGCCGACGGCGTCATCAATATGGCAGGCAATAGTTCCTCGGGGATAAGAGTTTTTAGCGCGGGAACGGGCGATATCAGCGTCTACAATGCCGGGAAGATTACGCTCGAGCAAGGCTATACGGGCGATTACGATAATACTGAGTCCAGCGCTATCCTCATGCAAACCTATGCAGACCAGATAGCCGCTGAAAATATCACCATGACGGCGGTGAATGATGGCGAGATCGTTGTTAAGGGCGTTACCTCACATGGCATCCATGCTGAAAGTAATATGGATTCCGGGACGATGGATATCCGCAATAACGGACTGCTGACCGTTGATGGCAGCGATTCCTTTGGGATTAAGGCGATGATTGCCGAGCGTCCCAACGTGTCTGGCACTGCGGAAATGCTGATCGTCAACTCGGGAACGCTGTCGCTGGGCGCGGGAGCGGCAAATTCCACGGGTATCCTTGCCCGTAACTCAGAAATGCTGGGTGATGCGACGGTATGGAACCAGGGTGAGCTGACCATCGCGGGCAGCAACTCCGATGCAATTTCTATGTTTGGCGGCAATAATGCCACCGTGCTCAACCAGGGGCTGATCGCGACCGCTGACGGTAGCGCGATACTGGCGGAAAGTAACCACGGCGAAACGCTGGTGGTCAACCAGGGCGATATCCTCGCGGCGTCGCTCACCGGCAGCACGCCGGTATATGGCATTAATGCCATCAGTAACTATGGCACGGCGGGCGTCTACTATGAGACCGGCACGCTGAAGGTCAGCGGTGAAAACAGCACGGCCATTGCCGTCAGCGGGTCGAATGGTCAGTCCGTTCAGCTTGCATCCGGTACGCATGTGGATGCGGCCGCCGGGTTAGGCGGGGTGGCGATGACGGGCAGCGGCGAAGGGGTGATTGCCATTGCCTCCGGGGCCACGGTTTCCGGCGGGGCAAAACAGGGTTACGGCGTGAAGTTTGCCGATACCACCTCCACGTATGCACTCGGCTCTGGCGCACAGTATACGCTGGAAAACGCCGGCAGCATCGGCGCACTGAGTGATTTGGCTATCGCCATTGACGACACCAACGGGCGTCAGGTGACGCTGAACAACTACGGCGATATCACCGGCTATCTGAACGCCGTCAACAGCAATACCACGCTGAACAACTACCACACCCTGAACCTGCGCAGTTTCTCCGATACCAACGGCGATGGCGAACGGGATACCAAACAGGTTGCCCTGCTGCAGTTCGGTGAGGGGGATAATCAGGTCAATAACGCGGCGGGAGCGCTGATTCAGCTGGCTGCCGTGCAGAATGCCGGTGCGGTCGATACCACCGGGATGTACAGCGCGCAGGGCACAAAATCCATCGCCACGGCGGGGATTAATCAGGCGCAGCTGCTGAACATGGACACCTTCCACAATGCGGGCACGCTGAACCTGGCGGTGAATCAGCTGGCGGGTGACCTGCTGGCGATCACGGCGAACAGCGAGCTGAGCGGCCAGTCGGCCCACGCCGGGGGAACGGTGACATCCGGGGGCGGCAGCTTCATCTCTGACGGCGGCTTCCTGCTGGTCGATACGGTGCTCAACGAAGGCGGCAGCGCCTCGCAAAGTGACGTACTGGTGGTCGACAATGCGCAGACCGGCAGCGCGGCGACGCGGATTCGGGTGAACCAGGTGGGCGGTAAAGGGGCCGTGACCAGCGAAGACGGGATCCTGGTGGTGGACGTGCTCGGGGCGTCTGAGCAGAACGCCTTTACGCTGGCGGGCGGGCCGCTGAAAGCGGGGGCCTATGAATACACGCTGGAGCAGGGCTCACTGCTGGATCCGAACAACCAGAGTTTCTATCTGCGTACCAGCCAGCAGCAGCTCAACCCGGATATCGGCAGCTACCTTGCCAACCAGGCGATGGCGACGGGGTTGTTTATGCACTCGCTGCATGACCGTCTGGGGGAGCCGCAGTACCTGGAACGCTTTAAAGGCGACGAGCGCGCTGAGCCGGGGATGTGGATCCGTGCGGTGGCGAGCAATACCAAATCGGATGCGGCCGGACGGTCGCTGAGCGTCGACAGTAATAACCGGGTGGTTCACCTGGGCGGCGATCTGACCCAGTGGGACACTGAGCATGGCGATCGTTATCACTTTGGTCTGATGGGCGCATGGGGCCGCGCGGACAGCGTCAGCCGTAGTAAAAGCACGGGGTCTTCGGCGCGTAGTAAAGTTGAAGGCTACGGCGCCGGGGCGTATCTCACCTGGTACGACAACGCAGAGCAGGCGGAAGGCTGGTACAGCGATCTGTGGAGCATGTACAGCTGGTTTAATAACAGCGCGGAAAATACGAAAGATTACCGCAGCCGCGCCTGGACCACGTCGCTGGAAACGGGCTATGCGAGTACGGTGAAGCCGTTTGAGAAATGGCGCTGGATGGTGGAACCGCAGGGGCAGATCAGCTACACGCACTACAGCGCATCGACCATTAATGACCGCAACGGCCTGCTGGTGAACAACGATGACGCCAGCGGCGTGGCGACGCGGCTGGGCATTCGTACCTACCTTCAGCCGACGGACGGCAACGAGAAGGCGCAGTTCCAGCCGTTCCTGACGGTGAACTGGTTATGGTCAGACGCGAACAACAGCATGAGCTTCAACAATACGACCTATTCAAGCGATATCCCGAAAAACCGCTTTGAAGCCAAACTGGGTCTGCAGGCGGAAGTGCGTCAGAACACCCACATTTATGGTCAGATTTCCGGGCAGGTGGGCGAGAATAACTACACGCACAAAGCGGCTCAGCTTGGGCTGCGCTACGAGTTCTGAGTGTGTTAAGGCGAAAAATCGGCGCGTTGCGCCGATTTTTTTTGCCCGTTCCGCCATTGAGGGCGCTGAAAACAAACGGCGAAGGCGATCTTTGCCAACCACAGGCAGCCATAAGCGCGATGCTGACTTAGATGAAGTTCAACAATACAAAGCCGTAGGATGGCAAAAGGCGAGGCGTATAGCGCCTTTTGTGGCTGAAAATACAGCAAATTAGCGCTTTGATAGCCATCAACCCCTCTGCACGACTAAACGTCTTTCCATCCACATGGCTAAATAGCAGGTCATATTCCAATTCGCGCTAACGGGCAGATAAAGGTTCTTTATCATCCATTTTTTGCAGTCCTACACTCTGGCTATTCCCTCTATATCAGGATGAAAGTGTATGACCGTTTACCATTCCGTCACCGAGCTGATCGGCCAGACGCCGGTACTGCAGCTGCATAAGTTGGATACCGGCCCGTGTGACCTGTTTCTGAAGCTGGAAAATCAGAACCCCGGCGGCTCCATCAAAGATCGGGTGGCGCTGTCGATGATCGACGAGGCGCAAAAGCAGGGGCTGCTGCTGCCGGGCGGTACCATTGTCGAAGCCACCGCGGGCAACACCGGGCTTGGGCTGGCTTTGATCGCCGCCCAGCGCGGGTACAAGCTTATCCTTGTTGTGCCGGACAAAATGAGCCGGGAGAAGATTTTCCACCTCCGTGCCCTTGGCGCTCAGGTGGTGCTGACCCGTTCGGACGTTGGCAAAGGCCACCCGGCCTACTATCAGGACTACGCCCAGCGGCTGGCGAAAGCGCTCCCCGGCGCGTTTTACATTGATCAGTTCAATAACGCCGCCAATCCGTTGGCGCACTCGGCGACCACCGCGCCGGAGCTGTATCAGCAGCTCGACGGACAGATTGATGCCATCGTGGTCGGCGTGGGCTCGGGGGGGACGCTTGGCGGACTGCAGGCATGGTTTGCCGAACACTCACCGCAAACCGAGTTTATCCTTGCCGATCCGGTCGGATCGATCCTCGCCGATCGGGTTGAGAGCGGTCGCTATCAGGAAGCTGGATCGTGGCTGGTTGAAGGCATTGGTGAAGACTTCATTCCCCCGCTGGCGCACATTGACAGCGTGCATCAGGCATTACGTATCAGCGATCGGGAGGCCTTCACGACCGCACGCGAGCTTCTGTTGGTGGAAGGCATTCTGGCGGGCTCTTCAAGCGGCACCTTGCTGGCGGCAGCGCTGCGCTACTGTCGTGCACAGACTACGCCTAAGCGGGTGGTGACTTTTGCCTGTGATAGCGGCAACAAGTACCTGTCGAAAATGTTCAACGATGACTGGATGCGCCAGCAGGGTCTGCTCACCCGCGAAAATCGCGGCGATCTGAGCGATTTTATCGCGCTGCGTCACGATGACGGCGCTACGGTCACCGCCGCGCCGGATGACACTCTGGCCACCGTGCTGGCGCGGATGCGCCTTTACGACAT
Organism: Klebsiella sp. WP3-W18-ESBL-02; assembly: GCF_014168815.1. Taxonomy (NCBI): domain Bacteria; kingdom Pseudomonadati; phylum Pseudomonadota; class Gammaproteobacteria; order Enterobacterales; family Enterobacteriaceae; genus Klebsiella; species Klebsiella sp. WP3-W18-ESBL-02. Next base: position 4,664,326 of record NZ_AP021972.1, on the reverse strand, counting down.
CTCGCAGCTACCGGTACTGGAAGCGGGGCGGGTCGTGGGCATCGTCGATGAGTGGGATCTGCTGAGCCACGTGCAGGGCGACAGCCAGCGCTTTGGCCTGCCGGTTCGTGAGGCGATGACTCATGAGGTGGAAACCCTCGATATCACGGCCCCCGAAAGCGCGCTAAAACCGATTTTTGATCGCGGCCAGGTCGCGGTGGTCGTGGATAACGAGCGTTTTCTTGGCCTCATTACCCGCAGCGATCTTCTCACAAGCTGGCGCAATCGCCTTGCGCAGTAAGGAATAAATGATGAAAACCTTCGATACGCTGAGCGTACACAGCGGCACCTTCACCGATAGCCACGGCGCGGTGATGCCACCGATTTACGCGACCTCGACCTATGCCCAACCTGCGCCGGGACAGCACAGCGGCTATGAGTATTCGCGTAGCGGTAACCCCACGCGCAGCGCGTTAGAGACCGCGATTGCCGAACTGGAAGGCGGCAGCCGCGGCTATGCTTTCGCTTCCGGGCTGGCGGCTATCTCTACGGTGCTGGAACTGCTGGATAAAGACAGCCATATTGTCGCCGTAGACGATGTCTATGGTGGGACGTACCGGTTGATTGAAAACGTGCGTCGCCGTAGCGCCGGGCTGCAGGTGAGCTGGGTCAAGCCTGGCGCGCTGTCGGAACTTGAAGCCGCTATTCGCCCGGAAACCCGCATGATTTGGGTCGAAACGCCGACCAATCCATTGCTGAAGCTTGCCGATCTGGAGGCGATCGCCAGGATCGCCCGCCGCCACAAGCTGATCAGCGTGGCGGATAACACCTTCGCCTCGCCGGTTATCCAGCGCCCGCTGGCATTCGGCTTTGATATTGTGGTGCACTCCGCCACCAAGTACCTGAACGGCCACTCCGATGTGGTCGCCGGTCTTGCGGTGGTGGGCGATAATCCGGCGCTGGCCGAGCAGCTCGGCTATTTGCAAAACGCCGTCGGCGGCGTGCTCGATCCGTTCAGCAGCTTCCTGACCCTGCGCGGGATCCGTACGCTGTCGTTGCGTATGGAACGTCACAGCAGCAACGCGCTGGCGCTTGCCCAGTGGCTTGAGCAGCAGCCACAGGTGGAAAAGGTCTGGTTTCCGTGGCTGGAATCTCATCCCGACTATTCGCTTGCTCGCCGTCAGATGGCGCAGCCGGGTGGGATGATCTCCATCGTGGTCAAAGGGGATGCCGAACGGGCAGCGGCGGTGATCAAAAAGCTGCGGCTCTTTACCCTCGCCGAAAGCCTTGGTGGTGTGGAAAGTCTGGTAAGCCAGCCGTTCAGTATGACCCATGCTTCTATTCCGCTGGCACAGCGGCTGGCCAACAGCATTACGCCGCAGCTGATTCGCCTCTCGGTGGGCATTGAAGGCGTGGAAGATTTGCGCGCCGATTTGCGCCAGGCGCTGGCAAAATAACGAGATTAATCGCCGTCAGTCTGACTTAAGTCTATACATCATATCGAAAATCTAAGCGACTGAAATAACGTCACTTATAATATGACATAGCGGCTGACGGCGCACCGGAACGAGTGCTACTCTGCCATCCATTCCGACGGTCAGGACGCCGAGCACACGCCCCATGAGTAAACCCATCAAGCGGCTGGAAATCATTAAGAATGCCATTGAACTGGAAGATGATGAGATCATTGCCAGTCAGATTTCACACCTGAAATACGACATTGACGATCCCGCCATTGACGCCATTATCCAGGCGCTGGAGACCCGGCGCTACGGCGAGGCGATGAACGCTATCGTCAGCTGGTTGCAAAGTCAGCGGACGATGACCCACTGGCAAGATCCGCGCATTGCGGCCAGCAAGCTGGAGCTAAAAGCGCTGGAAACGCAGCTGCAGGCGCTGATTGATGCCAGAAACGCGCGCCTGAGCAGGCTTGATGAGTTTAACGATCTCTATATGCAGCATCTGGGACATCTGATGGCCGAGGTGTTGAGGCTGCGCAAGCTCCTGGCCGAAGCCTCACTGCGCAGGCAGGCCGAAATGAACCTGCACGACGATGCCAGTGAACGCCGTGCGCGTGATGAAGCGCGCGAACAGTATGAAACCTGGCGCGATCAGCAGCAAAAAGCAGAGAAACGCCGCGAGCGTCAGGAAAATATGGCGCAGGAGGATCGTCAGGAACTCAAACGGCTGTGGCGTCAGGCGAGTAAACTTTGCCACCCCGATTTGGTGGACGATGCGTTAAAGGCAGAAGCGAACGAGATGATGGCCCAGCTCAATCAGGCCAGGCAACGCGGTGACCTCACGGCTATCCGTAATCTGCTTGCCCGGCTGATGCGCCAGCACGAACCGATGATGGCGAGCGAGAGGCTCAACGATCTGACGCTGCTGCTGCGCAAAATCAGCGCCACCCAGCAGCAAATTGCCAGCCTGCAGGCCGAAATGCTCGCGCTTGAGAAGGAGAAATCCTGGCTGCTGGTATCCACGCTTGCCGATCCGCAGGCCTATTTCCGCCAGCAGGAGAAAGCGCTGTCTAACACCATCGCCACGCTGCGCAAGCGAATCATTGAGTCAGGGCTGGATGAGGTGGCTTAGCAGCCGCATGATGATGATCAACAAATCATGGCCGTGAGCGGCGTCGCTTGTGGGATATTTCGGTAAGATAAAAATAAGAGCGGATCTACGCAGAATGAAAATATCGGAGTTTTAATATGTTCCCGAGCAAGCAAGTGATTGTGGTTTATCCAGAAGATTACGAAGAGCTGGCGATTGCACTGCAGCATGAAATATCGAAGGTAGAGGGGTTTGATAGCGCAGCCTGGACCATTGAAATTTACAAACAAAATATGCCAACCCTTTCCGGACGTAGCTATGTGATATTCATTGGTGATGCGGAAGAAAATAAATTCTCAAAGATGTACCTGCCACAGATTTCCAATATTGTGAATATCAACGGTGTCTGTTTTGGGCATGATGGGAGTAAAGCCGTCGTATTCGGAATGGGTAATCTGGCACAGAAACAAGATTTTGAAGCCTATCGACATGATTTAGGTTATGGGCTAAAGCCTTCAGGAAAGATTGGCGCTTCGGTTAATGCCGCATTGCTTCTTTCCGTCCCGTTCATTCCCCTCGGCGGCGCCTTAGGCATTATTGGGTATAAAGTCGTCAATTTTTTTAAGGGCAAGAGTGAAGTAAAAGAATTGCGTTACGAGCAAACAAAGCTCGCCATTTACCATTTTGTTTTTACTGAACTGGATGCCTGGGTTGGCAATGAGGGCTGTTCATAATGACTGATTTTGCCGATGCCTATTACAGCGCGAGCCGTGATTTTTCTGGGGTAGCGGGTGCCCAGGAATCGGCAGAATTCGTCAATGATGTTCAGTCTGCGATAGATAAGGCTGTTGAAGCACTTAAAACGGAGGCTGAGCGTCGTGCCAATGTGGATGCAAACTACGTTAAAGGTCACATTGCTGAGGTCTGGCATTCGGAAACACTAAAGATTTCCGCCACGGCGAAAGGTCATGATGACATATGGGCTAACGTACCAGGGAACAATAAGACAGGCCAGGATATTCATTACGGCGATTCCGAAACCGCCTCTTACGCAGAATTAAAATACTACAAAACAGCGAAAGACACGGCCAGGGAACTGGGTGAGCCTGCCTATTCCGGCAGCCAAAAAATTGTACCGAGCGATCAGCTTGACGGTGTTATTGCAGAGTCGCAAAAACAAGCGGCGCGAAACCAGGCGATTTCCCCTGAACTGGCGGATGCATATCAAAACACGGCTGATACGGCGAGGGATCGTATTGAAGTGGATGGCATTTCGTCTAAGCCTCAAAGTGAAAATGAAGCCAGAGAAATGGCATCAGACTTTAAACGCGAGGGCGAAATTGATCCCGATGCGTACGGGCTGAATACCGAGAGTTTCATTGCGTGGTCAGATATTCTTAGAGAGTCCGGGAATGCGGCGCTAAATGCGGCCGCTTTTTCTGCGGCGTTGACTGCCGCCCCTCACGTATATCGTCTCGTGGTTCAGTACATTCAGTCCGGTCAATGGGATGCCAGGCTCATTCGTGAAGGCGCAGGCCAGGTGCTTTCCAGCTCCTCTGGCGCGGGATTACGAGGCGGTCTTGCGGCGCTCATTACGGCCTCATGCAAAACGGGGCTAATGGGACAGTCTTTTAAAGGTATCTCCCCCACTGCGGTTGGCATGGCGACCGCCATCGCGCTGAATTCCATTGAAAACTCCTGGCGATATGCTCAGGGGCAGATCACCGGCAAAGAACTGGCCTTTAAGTCCTCAAGAGATGCTGTAGCGCTTATTATGGGAAGCGGAGGGGCATTACTGGGACAGATGATTGTTCCGGTACCGGTATTGGGGGCTTTGCTCGGCAATCTGGTTGGTTCAACGCTGGGCGCAGTCAGCGTCAGCTACGCGAACAGCAAGATACTTGGAATTTGCGTTGAATCTGGCTGGACGTTTTGGGGGTTAGTCGATCAATCGTATCAGGTTCCTGAAGAGGTCCTCAGGGAGGTCGGATTCGATCTTTTTGCGCGCCAAACCTTCAAGACTCAGCGGTTCGCCATCGCGCGTTTCCATCCCCAATCTTACCAACATGCTCATCCGGGGTTTAGCGTGCTGAGGAGGGGAGTGATTTCATTTAATAATGTAGGGTATCGGTGATAAGCAGTGTATCGCCTCATTTGGCATAAGTCTGGCGTGGCATAAATGGAGAATACCCAAAAGCAAAAACCCAGCCATAGGCTGGGTTCTTTAAATAGTGGTGCCCGGACTCGGAATCGAACCAAGGACACGGGGATTTTCAATCCCCTGCTCTACCGACTGAGCTATCCGGGCAACGGGGCGCATTAAACCGCAATCAGTCACGGCCGTCAACCAAATTTCGGCGAAAATGGTTCAACTGCTTACTATTACGGCAATTTTGCGGTTTCTGTCGTGGAAACGCGTAGCCATGCCCGGTGGGCTCAGGTGAGCGCGCCGCCCTGGCGGCACTGCGCGAAGCGCAAAATATCTTCCGCCAGCCGGTGGGCGGTATCAACATCGACCTGGCTACGGTTGACTAACATGCGGCTCAGGCAGCCCTCCAGTACCAGCTCCATCTGTTTCGCCACCATCGATGGGTCGTCGACTTCCAGCTGGGTCAGCAGCGTATGGCTGAACTGGAATGCGGCCTGCTTCTGCTGGTTAGCGAGCTGATGAATCGGGTGCTCGGCGTCCGGGTAGAAGGTACAGGCGGCGATAAACAGACAGCCGGGATAGCGGTTTTTGGTGACGCAGTCGGTTAGCGCGCTGTAGCGGGCGAGCAGCTTCTCTTCTGCCGTCAGCGCATCGTTTAGCATCAGCTGGCGACGCCAGGTTTCCACCTGCTGACTCAGATAGCGCAAGGCGTCATACTGCAACGCTTCGCTGTCAGGCCAGTAGCGGCGCAGCTCTTCCAGCGGGCGGTCCACACGCTCAGCAACCATCTCCAGCGTTGTGCTGGCCATCCCTTTTTGTTCAAGGAGCTGCAGAGCTTCTCCCAATACGTCTTCGCGTTGCACGGTATTCTCCTCCGTTCCCGACGGCTATTCGTCTAAAAGTGTTGTCTACGGTTGGCGATCGCGCAAATGTGCGCGGAACGCGGTGGCGTCCATAAAGCCGGTCACCCGTAAAGCGGGCAGCTCGTTGCCGTTTTCATCAAAGAAAAGGATTGTCGGCAGACCGAGTACCTGCAAATGCTTCAGCAGCGCCACGTCCCGGGCGCTGTTGGCGGTAACATCTGCTTGCAGCAGGACGGTGTTTTGCAGCGCCTGCTGTACCTGCGGGTCGCTAAAGGTGTACTTCTCAAACTCTTTGCAGGCCACGCACCAGTCGGCGTACAGGTCGAGCATCACCGGTTTACCGCGGGCGTTAGCCAGCGCGCTTTCCAGCGTTTCGACGCTGCTGATGCGGGTAAAGGCGAGGTGCGATGGGTTCTGCGCCACGGTGGTGCCAAAGGCCCAATCCTGAAGCGGGCGCACGCTAATCAGCGCGGCGGCCAGCAGGATAATTTGCCCGATGCGCTGCCAGGGTTTTTTCAAGCCGAGGCTGCTAATAAACGCCCAGCTGAAGAAGGCCACGCCGAGCATCGACCACAGCCGCAGCCCCCAGATATCGCCAATAATACGCTCCAGCAGGAACACCGGCAGCGCAAGGATCACAAAGCCAAAGGCAGTTTTGACGTGCGCCATCCACGGCCCGCTTTTTGGCAGCAGGCGGTTGCCGAACACCGTTACCAGGATCAGCGGCAGGCCCATGCCCAGCGCGTAGAGGTACAGCGTGCCGCCGCCGAGCCACAGGTTACCGCTTTGGGCGATATACAGCAGAATAGCGCTCAGCGGTGCGGTGGTACACGGCGAACAAATCAGCCCTGCAATCGCGCCCATCGCAAACACGCCGCCCACAGAGCCGCCCTGCTGGCGGTTGCTCATCAGGGTCAGACGGGTTTGCAGCGATGACGGTAGCTGGAGCGAAAAGGCACCAAACATCGACAGCGCCAGCAGAATAAAGACCGCCGACAGGCCGATCAGTACGTAAGGATGCTGCAGCGCGGCCTGAAACTGCATCCCGGCAGCGGCAACGACCAGGCCCAGCGCGGTATAGGTGAGCGCCATGCCCTGCACGTAGATGAATGCCAGCAGCAGCGCGCGGCCGGTGGCAAGACGCTGTTTGCCGCCGAGGACGATGCCGGAGATCAGCGGGTACATCGGCAGTACGCACGGAGTGAAGGCGATACCAATACCGATAAGTAAGGCCCAAAGCGCACTGAAGGGGAGGGCGGCGCTAGCATCGCCCCTTACCCCGGCGGCCTCCCCGGAGGATGGGAGGGCAGAGACCGCGTTCAGCGGTACGGTTCGGGTTTCCGGTGGGTAGCAGAAGCCCGCGTCGGCGCAGCCCTGGTAGGTGACCGTCAAGGTGGCGCCGTGGCTGGCCTCGGTCAGCGTGACGGGTATGGTCAGGCTTTGGCGGTAGATTTCGCTGTTGCCATAGAACTCGTCGTGATGCGGCTGACCTTTGGGCAACGCGAGCGGGGCGATGCTGGCGTTGGCCGGGTTAATCTTGATCTGCTGGCGGTAGAGGTAGTAGCCCTCTTTTACCTGCCAGCGGAGATTCACGTCATGCTGTTTCTGCTGAAAATCGAAGGCAAACGCCCGATCAGCGGGAACGAAATTTGTCTTGCCGGGGCCGTCAAACAGCCCGGCGGCGAAGGCTGAGGTGCTGCACAGCAGCAGAATCAGCGTAAGGATGCGTTGAGCCATGAGAGATAATCAACATCTGCGTGAGTAACGGGTAATACTAACAGTTCTGGCGTTTGGTACGGGTGGTGCGCCTTGAGGCAGTCCAGCAACGCCTGCTGGTGGGTAAGGTCGGTTTTGAGCAGCATTTGAACTTCATACTCTTGTTCGAGCTTCCCCTCCCAATAGTATAGCGATGTCGCGCCGGGTAGCAGGGTCACGCAGGCGGCTAATTTTTCCGCCAGCACTTTGGCCGCCAGATCCTGGGCGGTCGCTTCATCCGGAGCAGTACAGAGAACCACTACAGCGTCGGGAGTGCTCATTGTAAACCTCGTTATCGATGAAAAGAGGCACTATAGCACGGCGGTTGGAGCGGGTTGAGTGAATCGGGCCGCAGAGCGGCCCGACTTTAAGGATATTTACAGGCGGTTAGAGGATTAACCCACCGAAGATAAACCCAAAAATCACGCACAGGGCGATGGCAATCACGCCCGGGATCAGGAACGCGTGGTTGAAGACGTATTTACCGATACGGGTCGAGCCGGTGTCGTCCATTTCTACCGCTGCCAGCAGCGTTGGATAGGTTGGCAGAACGAACAGCGCAGACACTGCCGCAAAGGACGCAATCGCGGTCAGCGGCGTAACGCCCAGCATCAGCGCCGCAGGCATCAGGGCCTTGGTGGTCGCCGCCTGGGAATACAGCAGAGTGGCCGCAAAGAACAGCACCACCGCCAGCAGCCACGGGTAGTTTTGCAGCAGGTCGCCCGCAATACCCTGAATATCAGCGATGTGCGCCTTCACGAAGGTATCGCCAAGCCACGCGACGCCCAGCACGCACACGCAGGCGCTCATGCCGGATTTAAACGTGCTGGCGTTGAGGATTTCACCGGTGTCCACTTTACAGGTGACGCAAATCAGCGTGGCGATAGTCAGCATAAACACCACAATGGCTTCGTTACGCGGCAGCACCGGGTTCTGAATCAGACCGACGGTATCGCTGATGGCCGTTGCGTAGAACATCACCGCCACAATACCGATCAGGAACAGCAGCACCGAACGTTTAGCGTGCGGCTTCAGCTCAAACACCTTGCTGCCACGCAGGCGCACTTCGCCTTTTGCCAGACGTTCCTGGTACACCGGGTCGTCTTTCAGTTCGCAGCCCAGGAAGTTACAGACGATCGCGGTGAGCATTACGGCAATCAGGGTGACCGGAATACAGATGGCCAGCAGGGTCAGGTAGCTCACGCCCATTGGCTCAAGGATGCCGGCGAAGAACACAACCGCAGCGGAAATCGGCGAGGCGGTAATCGCAATCTGCGAGGCGACCACGGCGATAGACAGCGGGCGGGAAGGACGGATGCCCTGTTCTTTTGCTACTTCGGTGATCACCGGCAGCGTAGAGAATGCGGTATGCCCGGTACCGGCAAGGATAGTCATAAACCAGGTGACCAGCGGCGCGAGGAACGTAATGTATTTTGGGTGCCGACGCAGAAGGCGCTCGGCGAGGCTGACGAGATAGTCCATACCACCGGCAATTTGCATCGCGGCAATTGCGGCGATAACCGCCATGATGATCTCGATAACGTCAAAGGGTATCGCGCCCGGTTTAATTTGAAAAATAAGCGTCAGCACCAGCACGCCGAAGCCGCCGGCAAAGCCGATGCCTATCCCCCCAAGTCTTGCCCCTAAATAGATGGCAAGAAGCACAATGACCAGTTCTGCTCCAAACATATTAGCCTTCCTTGTTTAACAAGTTGATATGTAATTGTTGTGTTTTCGTGAATTATAGAAACAAAAAAGGCATGTCATCATGACATGCCTCAGTTTATTAGTCAGAAAGATTACTGTTCGCTTTCATCGGTATAACGTTTTGCTTTATAGGCCGGGTGCATCAGGTTCTGCGGCGAGAAAATATCGTCCAGTTCTGCCTCGGTCAACAGGCCACGTTCCAGCACTACTTCACGCACGCTCTTACCGGTTTCGGCACAAATTTTACCGACGATATCGCCGTTGTGGTGGCCGATGAACGGGTTAAGGTAGGTGACGATACCAATCGAGTTATAGACGTAGCTTTCGCAGACTTCTTTGTTCGCGGTAATCCCGTCGATGCATTTTTCCAGCAGGTTGTAGCAGGCGTTGGTCAGGATATGGATAGACTCAAACAGCGCCTGACCAATGACCGGTTCCATCACGTTCAGCTGCAGCTGACCGGCTTCGGAGGCCATGGTGACGGTGGTATCGTTGCCGATGACCTTGAAGCACACCTGGTTAACCACTTCCGGTACGACCGGGTTAACTTTTGCCGGCATGATGGAGGACCCTGCCTGCAGTTCCGGCAGGTTGATTTCATTCAGGCCAGCGCGCGGGCCTGAGGAGAGCAGGCGAAGGTCGTTACAGATCTTCGACATTTTCACCGCCAGGCGTTTCAGCGAGCTGTGAACCATTACGTACGCGCCACAGTCAGAGGTGGCTTCAATCAGGTCTTCCGCCGGGACGACGGCCAGATTGCTGACTTCCGCCAGTTTCTGCACCGCCAGCTGCTGGTAGCCATCCGGGGTGTTCAGGCGAGTACCGATTGCGGTTGCGCCGAGGTTCACTTCCAGCAACAGCTCCGCAGTACGCAGCAGGTTTTTGGTTTCTTCATTGAGCAGCACGTTAAAGGCATGGAATTCCTGGCCCAGGGTCATTGGCACTGCGTCCTGCAGCTGGGTGCGACCCATTTTCAGCACGTCCTGGAATTCAGCCGCTTTACGCTGGAAGCCTTCGCCCAGCTGGTGGATAGCATCAACCAGCTTAACGATAGAGGTGTAAACCGCGATGCGGAAACCGGTTGGGTAAGCATCGTTGGTGGACTGGCATTTATTAACGTGGTCGTTCGGGTTCAGGTACTGGTATTCACCTTTCTGGTGGCCCATCAGCTCCAGACCGATGTTTGCCAGCACTTCGTTGGTGTTCATGTTTACGGAGGTACCCGCACCGCCCTGGTAGACGTCTACCGGGAACTGATCCATGCACTTGCCGTTATTCAGAACTTCATCGCAGGCTGCAATGATGGCGTTGGCTACGCCTTTAGGAATGGTTTGTAATTCTTTGTTCGCCAGGGTCGCTGCTTTCTTCACCATCACCATCCCACGTACGAACTCTGGGATGTCGCTGATTTTACTGTTACTAATGTAAAAGTTTTCAATCGCTCTCAGAGTATGAACGCCGTAGTAAGCGTCAGCAGGAACTTCCCTGGTACCCAACAGATCTTCTTCGATACGAATGTTGTTTAGCATGTGAACCTTCTTTTTGCGAGCTGCCAATGATTTCACCCAAATACGCAGGATTTTTATGGTCATGCGTTTTTCTGACCGCAGATTATTTCCTTAATCGGCCCGGTGTCCATGATCATATGCTGATAATAGCGGATTGCAGTAATCTGGATCACTTATTATCAGAAGCAATGGATAAGAATTATTAATTTGTGAAATGAATCACCGCTTGACGATTGTTGACAAAAATCTCAATAACCGCTGATTGAAAAACGGCGATTAATCACCACTTCACTGTAGTGCAGAGAAACATGAATCGCTGCAGGCGCGTGATACGCGTTATTTACCTCACAGGAGATGCCAGTGCGCTGGATACCGTTAATTGCCATATTTCTCTATGTTTACATTGAGATATCCATTTTTATCCAGGTCGCCCATGTGTTTGGCGTCCTGATGACGTTGATTCTGGTTATTTTTACTTCCGTGATCGGCATGTCGCTGGTGCGTAACCAGGGCTTCAAAAACCTGATGCTGATGCAGGAAAAAATGCAGGCGGGTGAAAGCCCGGCGGCTGAGATGATTAAAAGCGTATCGTTGATCCTCGCCGGCCTGCTGCTGCTGTTGCCGGGGTTCTTTACCGATTTCCTGGGTCTGGTGCTGTTGCTGCCGCCGGTGCAGAAGCATCTGACCGTGAAGCTGATGCCGCACCTGCACTTTGGGCGCATGCCGGGGGGCGGTTTTGGCGGCGGGACAACCAGCGGCCAGACCTTCGACGGTGAGTATCAGCGTAAGGACGAACGCCCTGACCAACTGGATCATAAAGACGATAATCGCCCGTAAGTTATGGCGATAATAAAAAGCCGGAGCGCGTTAAGCCTCCGGCTTCAGATTACTGACAAACCGCCGGATGGCGTCGCAAGCGAGTTATCCGGCCTACAAGGGATGTATACCCACGTAGGCCCGATAAGCGTAGCGTCATCGGGCAATGAATGCGCCTACCCACGCCTTTTTGGCAGCAGCATCCACAGTGCGGCCAGCATGACTACCGCGTACAGACTTTTCCATCCCACCATCGCCAACAGCAGCAGGCATAGCGCCACGCCAATCATCGAGAGCGCCCGGTAGCGGCCTGCCAGCAGCCGGCAACCCGCCAGCATGCACAGCAGATAAATCATGATAAAAATGCCGTTGGCATAGATGATGAGCGCATCCAGATTGATGTTCAGCCAGTAGCTGGCCAGCGTGCTGACCATGCAGCTGCCGATGACCACGCTGAGCGCGTTGCGCGGTACCAGCCCCGGCGAAAGCCGCGCCAGGAAGCTATCGGGTTTATGCTGCGCCTGCGACCACACCAGCCGGGCAAAGCTTTGAATGTAGATGTTGGTGCTGGCAAAACAGGCGAGGAAACCAACCACACTGGCAACCCACAGCGCCTTCACGCCGAACAGCTGTACTACGATGGTTGGCAGCGACGCGGCGGCGGTGTTGGCGGCACCGTAGGCGTGAAAATGCAGCACCAGCACCGTACAGGCCCAGTAAACCATGCCCGCCAATAGCAGCCCAATCAACAGCGCGCGGGGAAAATCGCGTTCCGGGTGGCGAAACTCAGACGCCATGTGGGCGAACGCCTCCAGGCCGACAAAACACCAGAACATGACGGAAAGCGCCGCGAAAAGTGGCGACATTTCGATATCTGCCAGCGCCGGGAAGGGAATTTCCTTCACGGCGATATCGCCGTACACCCAAACGGCGGCCAGCAGGGCGACGATCAGCACCGCGACCAGGGTTTGTAAGTTAGCGCTCGAGCTGGCGCCGCGCAGGCCCAGCCACCAGATGACGGCGAGGGTCGCCATCTCGGCCATGAGCAGCTGCCAGCCGTGCCAGCCGAACAGCGCCTGGGTAAAACCAGAGGCAATATGTAACGCAGCGGGCAGGCCCACCGGAATGACGGAGAGAAAGAGCCAACCGGTGACGCGCGCCAGTCTTGGGCCAAAGGCCTGCTCTACAAAGTGTGCCACGCCGCCCGCGCTGGGGTAGTGTCTTCCCAACAGCGCGAAGACAATCGCGACCGGGAAAACCAGCACGATCAGCGCTGGCCAGGCCCACAGACTGTTATCTCCGGCAACAATCGCACCCAGCGCCGGAACGGCAAATACGCCGGTGCCCAGCAGCGATGTCGACAATAACCCAACGCCCTGAGCCAGCCCCAGCTCCTGTTTCAGACCTGACATGACATGCTTCCATACCCTTGCAAAGAGGCGAATGTTATCACACCAGCACGGCGCATGGCCCCGCGTCATTGTGCTGTTCTCAGCCGCTATTTCAGCGATTTATCGCGATTAACGGCGTGCGAAAAATTTTTTTTAGGGTGCCCCCTTGAAGGCCAAAATAACCATCCCCATCTCTCTGGCACTAGCCGGAAAACCCTACGTGGCCCGGCGTCACCCATAACTGATAATGACTTTCTCGAAGGAGAGCTATCAATGAGTATTCGTCCGTTACATGATCGTGTGATCGTCAAACGCAAAGAAGTTGAAACTAAATCTGCTGGCGGCATCGTCCTGACCGGTTCTGCGGCAGCAAAATCAACTCGTGGCGAAATCATCGCTGTCGGTAAGGGCCGCATCCTGGAAAACGGGACCGTGCAGCCGCTGGACGTTAAAGTTGGTGACATCGTGATTTTCAACGATGGCTACGGCGTTAAATCTGAGAAGATCGACAATGAAGAAGTGTTGATCATGTCTGAAAGCGACATCCTGGCAATTGTTGAAGCGTAAGAAACGCGCGAACGAATTTGAGGAATAGAAGAAATGGCAGCTAAAGACGTAAAATTTGGTAACGACGCACGTGTAAAAATGCTGCGCGGCGTTAACGTACTGGCAGATGCAGTTAAAGTGACCCTGGGCCCGAAAGGCCGTAACGTTGTTCTGGACAAATCCTTCGGCGCGCCGACCATCACGAAAGACGGCGTATCCGTAGCACGTGAAATCGAGCTGGAAGACAAGTTCGAAAACATGGGCGCACAGATGGTGAAAGAAGTTGCCTCTAAAGCGAACGACGCTGCAGGCGACGGTACCACCACCGCAACCGTACTGGCTCAGTCCATCATCACTGAAGGTCTGAAAGCCGTTGCTGCGGGCATGAACCCGATGGATCTGAAACGTGGTATCGACAAAGCTGTCGCTGCTGCCGTTGAAGAACTGAAAGCGCTGTCCGTACCGTGCTCCGACTCTAAAGCGATTGCTCAGGTTGGTACCATTTCCGCTAACTCCGACGAAACCGTAGGTAAACTGATCGCTGAAGCGATGGACAAAGTCGGTAAAGAAGGCGTGATCACCGTTGAAGACGGTACCGGTCTGGAAGACGAACTGGACGTGGTTGAAGGTATGCAGTTCGACCGTGGCTACCTGTCCCCGTACTTCATCAACAAGCCGGAAACCGGTGCTGTTGAGCTGGAAAGCCCGTTCATCCTGCTGGCGGACAAAAAAGTATCTAACATCCGCGAAATGCTGCCGGTTCTGGAAGCCGTTGCGAAAGCAGGCAAACCGCTGGTTATTATCGCTGAAGACGTTGAAGGCGAAGCGCTGGCTACTCTGGTGGTCAACACCATGCGTGGTATCGTGAAAGTCGCTGCTGTTAAAGCTCCTGGCTTCGGCGACCGTCGTAAAGCGATGCTGCAGGATATCGCTACCCTGACCGGCGGTACCGTTATCTCTGAAGAGATCGGTATGGAGCTGGAAAAAGCGACCCTGGAAGACCTGGGCCAGGCTAAACGCGTTGTGATCAACAAAGACACCACCACCATCATCGATGGCGTGGGTGAAGAAGCGGCAATTCAGGGCCGTGTTGCTCAGATCCGCAAACAGATTGAAGAAGCCACTTCTGACTACGACCGCGAAAAACTGCAGGAACGCGTAGCGAAACTGGCTGGCGGCGTTGCCGTTATCAAAGTCGGTGCTGCTACCGAAGTTGAAATGAAAGAGAAAAAAGCACGCGTTGACGATGCCCTGCACGCGACCCGTGCTGCGGTAGAAGAAGGTGTGGTTGCCGGTGGTGGTGTTGCCCTGGTTCGCGTTGCAGCGAAACTGTCTGGCCTGACCGCTCAGAACGAAGATCAGAACGTCGGTATCAAAGTTGCGCTGCGCGCAATGGAAGCACCGCTGCGTCAGATCGTCCTGAACGCCGGTGAAGAACCGTCTGTTGTGGCTAACGCGGTGAAAGCCGGTGAAGGTAACTACGGTTACAACGCGGCGACCGAAGAATACGGCAACATGATCGACTTCGGTATCCTGGACCCAACCAAAGTGACCCGTTCTGCTCTGCAGTACGCGGCTTCCGTTGCGGGCCTGATGATCACCACCGAGTGCATGGTGACCGACCTGCCGAAAGGCGACGCGCCTGATTTAGGTGCTGCTGGCGGTATGGGCGGCATGGGCGGTATGGGCGGCATGATGTAATCGTGCGCTATACCCCATAGAAATAAGAAACCCCCGGGCAGAAATGCTCGGGGGTTTTTCTTTTGGTCATCTTTTTAGTATAAGGTTTACACACGGACGACATGCGTCCAGCTCATTGATTATGGGGAATAACATGCAGGTAAAATATTTAGCAGGGATTGTCGGCGCAGCGCTGCTGCTTGCGGGCTGTAGCTCTACGACCGAGCTGACCGCATCGGGGCAGAATGTTCGCTTTGTTGAAGACAAACCGGGCGCTGAGTGCCAGCTGTTGGGGACGGCTAACGGCGCGCAGAGCAACTGGCTTTCCGGCCAGCAGGGCGCCGAAGGCGGCTCCATGCGCGGTGCGGCCAATGCACTGCGTAACCACGCGGCCGAAATGGGCGGCAACGTCATTTACGGCGTCAGCAGCCCAACGCAGGGTATGCTCTCGAGCTTTGTGCCGACCGACAGCGAAATGAACGGCCAGGTTTATAAATGCCCGAACTGATTGCTTTTGCCGGATAGCGTCTTGTTTATCCAGCGAACGGATTCTGGCCCAGGGCAGGCCGCTGCCTGCCCTGGGTCGCTTACCGTTGACGCAGCTGAAGATCCAGCGGCGTCTTACTCGGTTCCCCGCCGATTTCACGCGCCAGCTTCGGCACCATATAGCCGGATACCAGCGTCAACAGTTCCCGCATAATTTCCCGCGCCTCATCGTCGCTGACGAGGAAGTGGGCCGCGCCCTGAACTTTATCCAGCACGTGCAGGTAATACGGCATGACGCCGGCATCAAACAGCGCGTTGCTAAGGTTCGCCAGCGTTTGCGCATTATCGTTCACGCCGCGCAGCAGCACGCTCTGGTTGAGCAGCGTGACGCCAGCGCGGCGCAGGCGTGACATCGCCTGGCAAAACGTTGCGTCAATCTCATTGGCGTGATTGATGTGGTTCACCAGCAGAATTTGCAGTGAGGATTGCTCGAAGCGAGCGACCAGCGTATCGGTAATGCGAGCTGGGATAACGATCGGCAAACGGCTGTGGATGCGCAGGCGCTTAATGTGCGGGATAGACTCCAACTGGCTAAGCAGCCAGTCCAGTTCGTGGTCTTTGGCCATCAGCGGGTCGCCGCCGGAGAAGATGATTTCATCGAGCTCCGGATGTGCGCTTACGTAGTCGAGCGCCGCCTGCCAGTTACGCTTATTGCCCTGGTTTTCGGCATACGGGAAGTGGCGGCGGAAACAATAGCGACAATTTACCGCACAGCCGCCTTTCACCAGCAGCAGCGCGCGGTTGTGGTACTTGTGCAGTAAACCGGGCACAACGCTGTGCTGTTCTTCCAGCGGATCGGTGGAGAATCCCGGTGCAGCGATAAACTCTTCCTGCGAGGTAAGTACCTGACGTAAAAGAGGATCGTTCGGGTTGCCTTTCTCCATTCGCGCCACGAATGCGCGCGGGACGCGCAGGGCGAAAAGGCGCTTAGCGTCACGGCCAGCGAGCAAATTTTCATCGGCGTCTATATTCAACAGACGGAATAGTTCATCCGGATCGGTGAGAACATCGGCAAGTTGCATCAACCAATCTTCTCTGGATGGGGTATTTAGGGTTACAATATGCGCCATTTTGTGGCTTAGCTACCATTTAACAATTTCAGAGGGCCTTATGGCGACTTACTATAGCAACGATTTTCGTGCTGGTCTTAAAATCATGATGGACGGCGAACCGTACGCGGTTGAAGCCAGTGAATTCGTTAAACCGGGTAAAGGTCAGGCATTCGCACGCGTTAAGCTGCGCCGCCTGCTGACCGGCACTCGCGTAGAGAAAACCTTCAAGTCTACTGACTCCGCTGAAGGCGCTGACGTAGTGGATATGAACCTGACTTACCTGTACAACGATGGTGAGTTCTGGCACTTCATGAACAACGAAACCTTCGAACAGCTGTCTGCTGATGCGAAAGCGATCGGTGACAACGCGAAATGGCTGCTGGATCAGGCTGAGTGCATCGTCACCCTGTGGAACGGCCAGCCGATCGCCGTGACCCCGCCGAACTTCGTTGAGCTGGAAATCGTGGAAACCGATCCAGGTCTGAAAGGCGACACCGCAGGTACTGGCGGCAAGCCGGCAACCCTGTCCACTGGCGCTGTGGTTAAAGTTCCGCTGTTCGTTCAGATTGGCGAAGTGATCAAAGTGGATACTCGCTCCGGCGAATACGTATCCCGCGTGAAATAATTCATGCGTTGATCCGTTCGGCGCAGCAGCGATGCTGCGCCAGCCTACCTTCTGATTTGCCCCCACCCGTTTCCCGCTTCGTCTTCGTCTGAAAAAAATCGCCGAGATCCCGCATCCTGTATGAAGTTGTCTATGCTTATGAAGCAAGATAACGATAACTGACACAAAGGATGACATTATGGTGAAAAAAGCGATTGCAGCGTTTTTTACAGTTCTGGCGCTTTCCTCTGTACTCACGGCCTGTAATACCACACGCGGTATTGGGCAGGATATTTCGGACGGCGGTAGCGCGATTTCAGGGGCAGCGACGAAAGCGCAGCAATAAATCCGGACCGACGGTATGGCGCTCTGTTGTACCGTCGTTTTTTGTCACCTATACTGACGGCGTTTCATTTCAACACCTTGCGGGACGACCCGTAAGCGTATCGCATCCGGGGACGGCCCCATGATTATGGAGCCTGTTATGCCTTGGCTAATTCTGTTTATTGCCGGCCTTCTCGAAGTCGTCTGGGCCGTTGGCCTCAAATACACCCATGGCTTTAGCCGCCTGGTACCAAGCGTTATCACCGCTGTGGCGATGATTGCCAGCATGGCGTTGCTATCGTGGGCAATGAAAAGCCTGCCGGTGGGGACTGCCTATGCGGTGTGGACGGGGATTGGCGCGGTGGGTGCGGCGATTACCGGCATTTTGCTGTTAGGCGAATCCGCCAGTCCAATGCGCATTGCGAGCCTCGCGTTGATTGTGCTGGGAATTATTGGCCTGAAGATGAGCGCACATTAACAATCAACAGGCCCCGGAGAGAGGGGCCATGTAGGCCGGATAAGGCGTAGCCGCCATCCGGCAATGTGCTCTGCGTGCCTGATGGCGCTGCGCTTATCCGGCCTACAAGCCCCGCACAGCGCCAATGGGTTAAATAAACAGCACGCCGACCAGCGTAACGACCGTCAGAATGGCCGCCAGACCGTAGAATACCCACTTACCGTTCGGCACATGGATTTTCAGGTCGTGCATTGCGTGGTGAATACGGTGTAAACCGCACCACAGCGGCAGAACAATCATCAGGAACAGAAACGCGCGGCCAATCAGGCTATGCGCGAACGCGTACACGCGTTCATAGGTGAAGGCGTCGCCAGAGGCCATCAGCGGCAGCAGAATGCCCACCAGCAGCACCATGACCGGTGCGACAATTGCGCTCCACATACCGCCCGCGCCGAACAGGCCCCAGAATACCGGCTCATCGGAACGTTTTGGATTAGGGTTAATCATGCCAGTCTCCTTACCAGAACAGGGCGATAAACAGAATCACCACGCTGACCACCGCGGTCACCACCCAGAGCCCCTTGATAATTGGCTCCGGCCCCATTTTTTCGCCTTTCACGATGATATTGGCGGCTTTAGGCGCCAGCTCAAACCAGGTTTTAGTATGCAGCAGCGCGGCGGCCAGGGTAATCAAGTTCAGCACAACCACGATCGGGTTTTGCAGAAAACCGACGTAGCCGGCCCAGCTTTCGGCGCCGTGCTTAAGCGCAAACAGGCCGTAAATCAGCACGATGCTGAACCACACCGTTGGCACCGCGGTGCCTTCACGCAGCATATAGAAGCGATAAAACGGCAGCTTTTTCCACCAGGTGGACGGCATTGGCCGTACATAGGGTTTGCGTTTAGTCGTCATCATGCACTCCTTAGCGTGGTTTCAGGGTTGCGATAAGAAAGTCTTTCGAGCTTTCTACTTTACCCTGCTGAATAGCGGCGGCCGGATCGACGTGTTTCGGGCACACTTCGGAGCAATAGCCGACGAAGGTACAGGTCCAGACGCCATTCTGGCCGTTCAGCTGCGCCATACGTTCCTTCTTGCCGTGGTCGCGGCTGTCTTCGTTGTAGCGATGCGCCAGGGTAATCGCCGCTGGGCCAATGAACTCTGGATTCAGGCCAAACTGCGGGCAGGCGGCATAGCACAGACCGCAGTTGATGCAGCCGGAGAACTGGTGGTACTTCGCCATCTGCGCCGGGGTCTGGGTGTTTGGCCCCTGATCCGGCGTGCGCGGGTTGCCGATGATGTACGGCTTAATCGCTTCCAGACTCTCGATGAAGTGGGTCATGTCGACCACCAGATCGCGCTCGATAGGGAAGTTCGCCAGCGCCTCGACCTTGATTCCTTTGGTGTATTCACGCAGGAAGGTTTTACAGGCGAGCTTCGGCACCTTGTTGACCATCATGCCGCAGGAGCCGCAGATAGCCATACGGCAGGACCAGCGATAGCTCAGGTCCGGCGCGAGGTTATCTTTGATGTAACCCAGCGCATCGAGCAGCGAGGTCTGCTCATCGTAAGGCACTTCATAGAAGGCGCTGTGCGGTGCGCTGTCCACTTCCGGGTTATAGCGCACAATCTCAATTTTTAAATTCTTCATCTCAGCCATTCGCCGTCTCCTTCTTCTCGGCCGCTTCAGCTTCTGCGCCGTACACGCGTTTTGCCGGTGGCAGGCTCGTGATCTTCACATCGCTGTAGTCGAGGCGAGTGGTGCCGTCGGCGTCGCGGAAGGCGAGGGTATGCTTGAGGAAGTTAACGTCGTCACGCTCGGTGCAGCCTTCGTCCAGACGCTGGTGCGCGCCGCGGGACTCTTTACGCGCCATGGCGGAATGCGCCATACATTCGGCAACGTTCAGACCGTGGCCCAGCTCGATGGTGTAGAGCAGGTCGGTATTGAACACGCTGGAAGTGTCGGTGATGCGTACGCGCTTGAAGCGTTCCTGCAGCTCGGCCAGTTTATCGATGGTTTTCTGCATCAGCTCTGGCGTACGGTAGATACCGCAGCCTTCTTCCATCGACAGACCCATTTCGTCGCGTATTTTCGACCAGTTTTCATTACCTTCCTGGTTCACCAGCGCTTTCAGGCGGTTTTCGATGTCGCTGACCTGCGCGTCCAGCGCGCTGCCGTTGGCTTCACCGACCGTGGCCGCGCGGGCCATCGCCTGTTCACCGGCCATGCGGCCAAACACCACCAGCTCCGCCAGCGAGTTGGAGCCCAGACGGTTGGCGCCGTGCAGACCCACGGAGGAACATTCGCCGACGGCAAACAGCCCTTTGATGCGGGTTTCGCACTGCTGATCGGTTTCGATGCCGCCCATGGTGTAGTGCGCGGTTGGACGTACCGGAATTGGCTCTTTCACCGGATCGACACCCACGTAGGCTTTCGCCAGCTCGCAGATAAATGGCAGACGCTCCAGCAGCTTTTTCTCGCCAAGGTGACGCAGGTCGAGATAGACCACATCGCCGCGCGGCGTTGGGATGGTGTTGCCTTTGCGCCATTCGTGCCAGAAGGCCTGGGAAACTTTGTCGCGCGGACCCAGCTCCATATATTTGTTCTTCGGCTCGCCCAGCGGTGTTTCCGGGCCCATACCGTAGTCCTGCAGATAGCGGTAGCCATTCTTGTTGACCAGAATACCGCCTTCACCGCGGCAGCCTTCGGTCATCAGGATACCGGAGCCCGGCAGGCCGGTCGGGTGATACTGAACGAATTCCATGTCGCGCAGCGGTACGCCGTGGCTTAATGCCATGCCCATACCGTCACCGGTGACGATGCCGCCGTTGGTGTTGTAACGGTACACGCGGCCTGCGCCGCCGGTCGCCATGACCACCGCGTTGGCGCGAATCTGCACCAGCGTGCCTTCCATCATGTTCATCGCGACCAGGCCACGGGCCTGACCGTCATCGACCAGAATGTCAAGGACGAAGTGTTCGTCAAAGCGCTGAATTTGCGGGAACTGTAAGGAGGTCTGGAACAGGGTGTGCAGCATGTGGAAGCCGGTTTTATCGGCGGCGAACCAGGTACGCTCTATCTTCATCCCGCCGAAGCGGCGGACGTTCACGCTGCCGTCGGGACGACGGCTCCACGGACAGCCCCACTGTTCAAGCTGGGTCATTTCTGTCGGGCAGTGGTGAACGAAGTAATCAACGACATCCTGTTCGCAAAGCCAGTCGCCGCCGGCGACGGTGTCGTGAAAATGGTAGTCGAAGCTATCATGATCCTGTGCGACGGCAGCGGACCCGCCTTCAGCAGCAACCGTGTGGCTGCGCATAGGATAGACTTTTGATATCAAAGCAATTTTGGCTTTCGGGTTGGCCTGAGCGGCTGCGATTGCAGCGCGTAGTCCCGCTCCGCCTGCGCCTATAATGGCTAGATCGGCTTGAAAGGTTTGCACGACATTCCTCCAGATTTTTGTTATTTCACAACACGCTACGTGGGGGGATATCACGTGGCCTGCGCAAAAACGTTTCCACTGCTCCTTTATGGGTAAGGCAGTATACCCGTCGGGTTAATAAGGAAATTTGATGTGTTCGATTTTTTTGTCGTTAAGTGCGGTTTATTTATCACTGTAGCTGATGAATTAGGTTCTCGAATTACATAAAAAAATCTTCTTTCCTGCTCGACGAGAAATTACTGAGCAATATTTGTGTCGTGTGCGGCTTGCGGGTAGACTTCGTGCCCTTGTCTGTAATCGGAGAAAAAACCATGAGCGAGACGGCAACCTGGCAGCCGAGCGCATCCATTTCTAACCTGTTGAAGCGTGCGGCACTGATGACGGAGATCCGTCGTTTCTTTGCTGACCGCGGCGTGCTGGAAGTGGAAACGCCCTGTATGAGCCAGGCGACGGTGACTGACGTACATCTGGTCCCGTTTGAAACGCGTTTCGTCGGTCCGGGGCATTCTCAGGGAATGAACCTCTATCTGATGACCAGCCCGGAATATCATATGAAGCGCCTGCTGGCAGCAGGATGCGGCCCCGTTTTCCAGCTGTGCCGTAGCTTCCGCAATGAAGAGATGGGCCGTCACCATAACCCTGAATTTACGATGCTGGAGTGGTATCGTCCGCACTTCGATATGTATCGACTGATCAACGAAGTTGACGATCTGCTGCAGCAGGTGCTCGAGTGCCAGCCGGCGGAAAGCCTCTCTTATCAGCAGGCCTTCCAGCGTCATCTGGAAATTGACCCGCTGTCGGCGGATAAAACCCAGCTGCGTGAAGCCGCGGCGAAGCTCGACCTGAGCAACGTGGCTGATACAGAAGAAGACCGCGATACCTTGCTGCAACTGCTGTTTGCTTTCGGCGTAGAGCCGCACATCGGCAAAGAGCGTCCGACGTTTGTCTACCACTTCCCGGCAAGCCAGGCATCGCTGGCACAGATTAGCGCTGAGGATCACCGTGTGGCCGAGCGTTTTGAGGTTTACTTCAAGGGAATGGAGCTGGCTAACGGCTTCCACGAGCTGACCGATGCCCGCGAACAGCAGCAGCGTTTTGAGCAGGATAACCGTAAGCGCGCCGCGCGCGGCCTGCCGGTGCAGCCGATCGATCAAAACCTGCTGGACGCGCTGGCGGCTGGCCTGCCTGACTGCTCCGGCGTGGCGCTGGGCGTTGACCGTCTGGTCATGCTGGCGCTGGGCGTTGAAACCCTGGCCGAAGTCCTGGCGTTTAGCGTCGATCGGGCATAAATCTGATTTCGTACTTTTTTACAAAATAAAATGGCGCTAAATGCGCCATTTTCCAATTTTATATCCACAAACCACTCTTCTGGCCACAATATTTGTCTGGTTGTTTGCTATCATCCGGCCCGCATTTCTACGCGTCGATTTTCCGCTGCCTTGTCGCTGACGAGCTCGCAGCGCGCTGTCCTGTCGACGGGAAAAACGATTCAGAGTTAGGGAAGGTTACATGACCCAATCAATAAAAAAGATGAGCCTGATGGGCCTCATCCTGATGATATTTACTTCAGTTTTTGGTTTCGCTAATAGTCCGTCGGCGTTTTATCTGATGGGCTATAGCGCGATCGCCTGGTATATTTTTTCCGCCTTATTATTCTTCATTCCATTTGCCTTAATGATGGCTGAAATGGGCTCCGCCTATCGCAAAGAAGAGGGCGGCATTTATTCCTGGATGAATAACAGCGTCGGGCCGCGTTACGCCTTTATCGGCACGTTTATGTGGTTCTCTTCGTACGTTATCTGGATGGTCAGCACCTCAGCAAAAGTGTGGGTGCCGTTTTCAACCTTCCTGTTTGGTGCGGATATGACGCAGCGCTGGAGCATGGCCGGCCTGCAGTCGACGCAGGTGGTCGGGCTGTTGGCGGTGGTATGGATGGTGCTGGTGACCACGATTGCGGCGAAAGGGATTAATAAAATCGCGCGTATTACCGCCGTTGGCGGTATTGCCGTGATGTGCCTGAATCTCGTTTTACTGTGCGTCAGTATCGCGATTTTGTTATTAAACGGCGGCCAGTTCGCTCAGCCGCTGAATTTTACCGCGTCACCTCACCCGGGCTATCAATCCGGTCTGGCGGTATTGTCGTTTGTGGTGTTTGCTATTTTCGCGTACGGCGGTATTGAAGCCGTTGGCGGGCTGGTGGATAAAACCGATAAACCGGAAAAGAACTTCGCAAAAGGCATTGTCTTCGCCGCGATCGTCATTTCGATTGGCTATTCGCTGGCGATTTTCCTGTGGGGCGTAAGCACTAACTGGCAGCAAATTCTCAGCGACCGCTCGGTGAACCTTGGCAACATTACCTACGTGCTGATGACCAGCCTTGGCTCAACGCTGGGTCAGGCGCTGAACCTGTCGCCGGAAGCGGCGGCTGCCGTGGGGGTATGGTTTGCCCGTATTACCGGCCTGTCGATGTTTCTCGCCTATACCGGTGCGTTCTTTACGCTGAGCTATTCGCCGTTGAAGGCGATTATTCAGGGCACACCGAAGGCGCTGTGGCCGGCGTCCATGACTCGCCTGAACGAAAACGGGATGCCGTCAACGGCGATGTGGATGCAGTGCGCGCTGGTGAGCCTGTTCATCCTGCTGGTGTCGTTCGGCGGTGATACTGCCTCGGCGTTTTACAACAAGCTGACGCTGATGGCGAATGTCTCGATGACCCTGCCGTATCTGTTCCTGGCGCTGGCCTTCCCTTTCTTTAAAGCCAGGGCCGATCTCGAACGCCCGTTCGTGATTTTCAAAACCCGGCTGTCGACCCTGCTGGCCACGACCGTGGTGGTCCTGGTGGTGAGCTTTGCGAACCTGTTTACCGTTATTCAGCCGGTAATCGAAGCCGGAGACTGGAGCAGCGCGCTGTGGATGATTGGCGGGCCAATCTTCTTCTCGCTGCTGGCGATGAGTATCTATGAGCGCTATAGCCGCCGCGTGAACGGCCAGCCGAGCCTGGCGGAATGCCCAACCAGCGAATAAGCACCTAATGGCCCCCTCACCCTTAAAAAGGGAGAGGGGGAGACTGAACCCGCTGTTACAAGCTTCCCGGCTTGCGGCTAGCGCGGCCAGTGGAGGTCAGAGTGGTCGATGACTTCTTGCCGTTCATGCTCTCCAGACGCATCTGGAACGGTGGGAACGGCATATCAATACCGTGCTCGCGGAAGCCTGCCAGAATCAGCTGATGCAGCTCGTGGCGCAGCGGCATGCGGTGGCCCATCTCGGCGGCGTAGATACGCAGCTCGAAAATCTGAATTCCCTGCTGTAAATCCACAAGGAACGCTTCTGGCGCAGGTGTATCAATCACCAATGAACAGCGGTGCGCGGCGGTTAGCAGAATCTGTGCTACCTCCTCACTGTTGGCGTCCGACGGCGCAGGGATGCTTAGCACCACGCGAGTTACCGAATCCGACAGCGACCAGTTGATGAACTGTTCGGTGATAAAGGCCTTGTTCGGCACGATAATCTCTTTGCGATCCCAGTCACTGATGGTGGTGGCGCGGGTGTTAATACGCGTGACGCTGCCGGTTAAATCACGAATCGTCACCGTGTCGCCGATACGAATCGGTTTCTCAAACAGGATGATCAGGCCGGAGATAAAGTTGGCAAAGATCTCCTGTAAGCCAAAGCCGAGACCGACACCGAGCGCGGCGACCAGCCACTGTAGTTTCGACCATTCGATTCCCAGCAGCGAGAAGCCCATCAGGCCGCCAATCATCATCAGAATATACTTGGTGATGGTGGTAATAGCGTAGCCGGTGCCCGGCGTCAGCGACAGGTGTTGCAAAATAGCCAGTTCCAGCAGCGCTGGCAGATTGCGCACCAGCTGAGTCGTGATGATAAGCACCAGAATGGCAATCAGCACGGCGCCCAGAGTGATCGGCTCAATGCTCTCTACGCCTTGTACCGTTGAGGTAACGTCCCACAGCGAAATATTTTCCAGGAAGCCAAACGCCGAGTGGATTTCAGACCACAGGATAATGACCGAGACCAGCGCAACCAGCATCAGAATCGAGCGTACCAGGCGCAGCGACTGTTCGCTGATGGTATCGAGGTTGACTTCGCTCACCTCCATCTCGGCCGATCCTTCGAGGCTGGTTGCATGCGGTTCTTCTTCCCCACGGGCGCGGTGCGCCAGCATCTCCGCGCGCTTGTGCTTAGCACGATCAAAGGCCAGACGACGGCGCTGAATCAGCATCCAGCGGCGGATGACGTGATAAATGACCAGCAGCAGGAACCAGATAGCGACCGAGGTTTCCAGTCGCGCCAGCAGAGCCTGAGCGGTTGCCAGATAGCCTACGGCGGCGGCGAAAATGGCGACCAGCGGGGCGCCGATCATCAGGTTCCACAGCAGCAGGTTGATACGGTTTTCGCCGCTGCCTTCTTTGTCGAGATACAGTGGAATTCCGGCGCGCTTGAGGCTCAGCGTGACGATCGCCAGCGCGCCGCAGATCAAGATAAAACACAGCCTGCCGAGCGATGCGGAGAATTCACGATCGTTGAGATTATCGAACATGATCAGCGCCATAATCAGCGGCACGATAAAGCCGATGCTCATCAGGTAGTAGCGCATAGCGCGCGCGACGCGGTGCTGTGGCCAGCCAAAGTGCACGATAAACAGGCCGTTGGTGCGGGCAAAGGCGGCGCAGATCATGACAACCCACAGCAGCGGGACGGTGGCGGTGACGCCGTCGCCAATCGCTACGGCGAGCGGATAGGGCCACGCCTCCTGAAGGCCGTAGCCGAGCGTAGCCCACAGCACCGGCAGCGGCGAGGCGACCAGAATCGACCAGAATACCGTGCGCATGGTCAGCCAGAAATGGTCCTGAGTGACTTTCCCGACGCGGGCGCTGGAGCGCTCGAGGAAACGCGTGAAGTGCTTTCTGGAGCTGATACTAAAGCCAACCAGCAGCAGCGCGGCAAACAGTGGGATCAGCGTCTGACGGCTGGTGAGCATCATCATGCTGGCTTTGCCTAACTGGCTGAAGGTATCCAGTGAAATCAGACGCCGCAGGTCCTGCGCGATTTCAAGCGGCCAGTTGAAATCGATCGGGCGGACGTCGGAGGTCCAGAACAGATAGCGGTGGGTGGCTTCGTTGACCTCTTTCAGCGCGTCTTCCAACTGGCTGTTGGAGACTTTCAGCTTGGTCAGTTCGAGAATCAGCGTATCTCCGCCCTGAAGCAACGAGTTCAGCAGCTCGCGCTGGGTCCGCAGCTGGGCTTCGAGAATACGGTTTTCTTCAGTGGTCAGCGGCTGACCATCGGCCTGGCGAATTTGCCGCAGCTGCGGCTGTTTGTTAAGGAGATCCTCGTAGCGCAGGCGGTGGACACGCAGCTGCGCCATTTCCGTATCGAGCTGCTGAGGTTTAGGCATCTCTGGCAGCCTGGCGACCTGCGCGCGCAGGGCTTCGCCCAGCAGGTTTGATGAGCCCAGCCATTGAGACTGCTCGCGCAGCGTGTTCAGCGCCTGACGCACCTGTAGCGTCTGGTTAGCGGCCTGGCGTTGCTGAGAGGCGACCAGGTCCATTCGCTGGGCCTGCTGGTTCAGCGCCTGCGACAGCTCGCGGTTAATTCTGAATTGCTCCACGATACCGGCTGGCAGATTTTCGCTGTTTTCCGCCAGCAGTTCGGTGCTTTCCAGCGCGCGCTCGGCTTCACGCTGGCGCTGGCTGTTGAGCTGGTTACGTAGCGCCTGCAGATAAGCATCGAGCTGCTCGCTTTGCTTCTGTGCGAGCTCGGAGCGCATTCGCGCGAGTTCCTGGCGGTTGTTGGCGGACAGCTGCGCCAGCTCCAGTTCATCGACCAGCGCTTTAAGCTTGCTGGCGTCGGCCTGCAGGCTAAGGGCTTGCGCTTGCGCCAGCGGCGTATTGCCGGTCTGCGTCCCCATACGGCGCTCCACATCGTTCAACTGACGGCGTGCGTCGGTCTGCTGTTGCGGCAGCTGGTTTAGGGAGTCGGCGATATCGCGGGCGCGTTCCTGCTCCTGCTGGGCCAGACGGCTCTTCTCCAGCAACTGGCTGCTGATCTGTAAAATTTCCTGATTCAGCGCGTCGGTGGTGATGCCTTCCGGCACCTGGCGCGGGTCATCGCGCAGGTTGTTGAGCTGATTGCGAAGCGTCTGGGAGAGCTTGGGAAAGTTGTCGATAACCTGCTGGTACTGCGCGGCCCGCTCGCGCGAGCCTTTTTGCTCTTCAAGCGCGGTGAGGGCGCTTTGCAGCGCCTCGACGGTTTCAGGCTGGGCGGGCTTAGCCGCCTTCGCCTGTTCTAATTCCTGGGCAATTTGCCGGGCGTTGGGGGCCGTCGCTGCGTACGCCCCCTGGCTGAGGCACCAGGCCATCAGTAAAGTGATAATCAGGCGCACGTCAGACCCTTATTCAGTAATTAGCTTTTTTCTTGCGTATCGTCGGCCTGCGGCACAACGTCCTGCTCAACCACCGTTTCGACGACTGGCTCAGCGACCACCTCAGCGGCGGGCTCAGCGACGGCTTCGGTCGAAACGGCCAGCGGCTCACCCAGACGGGTGACGGAGAGGTTTTGCAGATGTTCAACCAGCGTCACTTTGCCCGGCGCGAACAGGTTAATCACCGTTGAGCCCAGCTTGAAGCGACCCATTTCCTGGCCTTTGAGCAGCGCGATGGAGCCTTCCCGATCGCCCGCTGGATAGGTCCAGCGCTTGATGATGCCGTCACGCGGCGGGGTCACGGTGCCGGACCAGACGGTTTCGATGCTGCCGACGATCGTCGCGCCGACCAGAATCTGCGCCATCGGGCCAAATTCGGTATCGAACAGGCAGATAACGCGTTCGTTGCGGGCAAACAGATTCGGTACGTTCTGCGCGGTCAGGTGGTTCACAGAGAACAGATCGCCCGGTACGTAGATCATTTCACGCAGGATACCGTTGCACGGCATGTGGACGCGGTGGTAGTCACGCGGCGACAGGTAGGTGGTGGCAAACGTGCCGTTACGGAACAGGTCGGCCATGATGTAGTTACCGGCCAGCAGCGCTTCCAGCGTGTAGTCGTGGCCTTTCGCCTGCAGAATTTTGTCGCCTTCAATCGCACCCAACTGGCTGATGGCGCCGTCGGCCGGCATCACCAGCACGCTTGGGTCGGTGTTGATCGTGCGGACATCTTCACGCAGCGGGCGAACGAAGAAATCGTTAAAGGTGCGATAGCTGGCGGTATCCGGCTTCTGCGCCTCTTTCATATCCACCTTGTAGAACTTCACGAACAGATCGATAACCAGTTTGGTCAGCCATCCCGCTCGTTTGCTCGCACCCCAGCCTGCGAGACGCGTAAGCCACAGTTTAGGCAGAATGTATTGCAGTGAAAGTTTAAACGAGTTTAACAAGGTAGCCTCCAGGCCATTATGTGTCGATCCTGATCCAACGCCAGGCGTTGGATCTTTCAAGAAAAGCGGCCGATTCTAGCGAGTGTTGACGAAAATGTCAGTCGGCAAAATCATAGTTCTCAATTATCTATGTCTGAAAAGTTTTTACGCGTTTTTACCTGCGCCATGGTTTCCAGAATGCGGTGATAATTTTCAAAACGCGTCTCGGCGATCTTTCCTTCCTCTACGGCCGCACGGATGGCGCAGCCCGGGTCTGTGTCGTGCTTGCAGTCGCGATATTTGCAATGACCAAGGTAGTCATGGAATTCGACAAACCCGTTGGTGATTTGTTCCGGGTCGAGGTGCCACAGGCCAAACTCACGCACGCCGGGGGAGTCGATCACGTCGCCGCCGTGCGGGAAGTGATACAGGCGCGCCGCCGTAGTGGTGTGCTGACCCAGGCCGGAGACGTCGGAAACGTCGTTAGTCAGAATACGGTCATCGTTCAGCCCCAGCAGGGCATTCAGCAGGCTGGACTTGCCCACCCCGGACTGCCCGGCAAAGATGCTGATGCGGTTGGTCAGGGCTTCTTCCAACGGCTTTAAGCCATCCTGGGTATGGCTGGACGCCATCAGGACGGTATAGCCAATCTTACGATAGATATCCATCTGCTCGTTGACGAACGCCATGCCTTCATCGTCCAGCAGGTCGATTTTATTCAGCACCAGCAGCGGCTCAACGTTGAGCGTTTCGCAGGCGACGAGATAGCGGTCGATAATGTTCAGCGAGAGCTCGGGTAAAATGGCCGAGACAATAACGATTTGATCGATATTGGCTGCGATCGGCTTCACGCCGTCGTAGAAATCCGGGCGGGTCAGTACCGAGGTGCGCTCGTGCACCGCTTCGACAATCCCTTTGACGTTGACGCCTTCTGCGGCGGCTTTACCCGGACGCCAGACGACGCGGTCGCCGGTGACCAGCGAACGGATGGTGCGGCGAATGTTGCAGCGGTGGGTTTCGCCATCGGCGGACTCCACGTCGGCATGCATACCAAAGCGGCTGATGACGATACCTTCGGCGGCTTCGCCAAACAGGTTATCGTCGTAATCTGGCTTCTCCGCGGCCGTCGTGAGGCGGCGCTGGTGGTTGGCCTTAACGCGGCGCTGCTGACCTTTGGAGAGTTTATTTTTACTCAATCGTGCTGGCTCCTGGTCGCCCATGTCGGGCAAAACCTCTATGATACACGCTAATTAATACTAGTTAACCTACCGCGGCAGGTATGACAAGAAGGGTGGAAAATAGCATGAGTGCAGATGAAAACAACCTGATTTGGATCGATCTGGAGATGACGGGTCTGGATCCCGAGCGCGATCGCATTATTGAAATCGCCACGCTGGTGACCGATGCACAGCTGAATATTCTGGCAGAAGGGCCGACCATTGCCGTTCACCAATCCGACGCGCAGCTGGCGCTGATGGATGACTGGAACGTGCGTACCCACACCGGCAGCGGCCTGGTAGAGCGCGTGAAGGCGAGTACTATGGGCGATCGCGAAGCCGAGTTGGCGACGCTGGAATTTCTCAAGCAGTGGGTGCCGGCAGGCAAGTCACCCATTTGCGGTAATAGCATCGGCCAGGACCGCCGTTTCCTGTTTAAATATATGCCGGAACTGGAATCCTACTTCCATTATCGCTATCTGGATGTCAGCACTCTGAAAGAGTTGGCGCGTCGCTGGAAGCCGGAAATTCTGCCGGGCTTTAAAAAACAGGGTACGCACCAGGCGATGGACGACATCCGCGAGTCGGTAGCGGAACTGGCTTACTATCGCGAGCATTTTATTCAACTTTAAGGTGAAATGAGAATGAATCGGCGTTAAAGTAATCAACCTGCCGATTTATCCAGCAGTTGAACGAAATTTTTAAAAAATCGCTTCAGGGGGGGTTGCAGGAGAAAAGAATTCTCGTATAATGCGCCTCCCGTAACGAAGCAGAAATGCGAATTACGACAGCAACAAAAATTGCCAGATTTTGCGGGAATAGCTCAGTTGGTAGAGCACGACCTTGCCAAGGTCGGGGTCGCGAGTTCGAGTCTCGTTTCCCGCTCCAAAAATTTGAAAGCAGTAGTAGTCGACATACCCAAGCGGGAATAGCTCAGTTGGTAGAGCACGACCTTGCCAAGGTCGGGGTCGCGAGTTCGAGTCTCGTTTCCCGCTCCAAAATTTGAAAGCAGTAGACACACCCAAGCGGGAATAGCTCAGTTGGTAGAGCACGACCTTGCCAAGGTCGGGGTCGCGAGTTCGAGTCTCGTTTCCCGCTCCAAATTTTCTTCCAAAACAAAATCACTTCCACAACGCAATCGCCGTTGAGGTCGTTTTTTTCGTTCCTGAAATACTCTTGTAAACAGACTTATCCACAGGCTGTCGTCCGTTTCTTCGCACGCTAACTTTTTTGAGATTTTTACATTATTTTTTATCTCTATGATTTATAAAGAGATATATCATTTCAAAATGTTAGCAAGATCGCTTGACGAACTTTGGCGTGTTGAAACGCAATGCCTTTTTATTTTTACTCACAGGCTGTGAATATATCAGGCATCGCGCGGCAGGCCTTTTTCTACCACCCTGACCAGGCGCTGTTTCTTCGGTAGCTGGACCTCTACGGCCCCCTCTTTTCGCCGGGCAAGCTGCTGCGCAACCGCCCACGTAATGTGTTCGTCGAGAAGTGGGTGCTCACCTCGGCGACTTTCCAGCGCATTGAGCGCGGCTTCGTTCCACGGTGCATTGCCCAGCGCAACGGCAATATTTCGCAGCCAGCGCAGGTGGCCAATGCGGCGAATGGCGGACCCTTCTGTCACTTTCAGAAAATGGGCTTCGTTCCAGGCAAACAGTTCAATAAGGTCTGGGGCGTGGAGCGCCTGACGCGGGCTGAAGTCGGCTTCGTCGGTGAGCTGAGAGAAGCGGTTCCACGGGCAGATCAGCTGACAGTCGTCGCAGCCGTAGATGCGGTTGCCGAGCAGCGGCCGAAATTCTTCGGGAATAGCGCCTTCCAGCTCAATCGTCAGGTAAGAGATACAGCGACGCGCATCGACGGTATAGGGCTCTACGATGGCACCGGTGGGGCAGATGGTCATACAGGCGACGCAGCGCCCGCACTCCTCGGCGACGGGTTGGTCGATGGGCAGGGGGATATCAATCAGCAGTTCGCCGAGAAAAAAGAACGATCCTGCGTCGCGGTTAAGGATAAGTGAGTGCTTACCTGTCCAGCCAATACCCGCTTTTTCCGCCAATGGCCGCTCAAGAATAGGCGCAGAGTCGACAAACGGTCTAAAATTCAGCGAGACGCACTGTTCCTGAATCATTTCGCCGAGCTTTTTAAGGCGGTTACGCAATAGCTTATGATAATCACGCCCCAGGGCATAACGGCTGACGTAACCCAGCTCGGGGTTTTTTAGCGTGCGGGCAAAGGCCGCATTGGCGGGAAGGTAGTTCATACGAACGCTAATCACCCGGAGCGTTCCGGGCTGCAGTTCGTGGGGGCGCGCACGCATCATGCCGTGACGTGCCATCCATTCCATCTCGCCGTGGTATTGTTTATCCAGCCATGCCTGTAGCTTGGGCTCGGAGGCGCTGAGATCGGTATCGGTAATGCCGACCTGCTGAAAGCCCAGTTCAGTGCCCCATTGTTTGATTTGTTGCGCTAATTGATTGAGATCGAGGGGCTGTGACATGACGGACCATACATTGACAAGAAACCTCCACAGTATACCACACTCCATTTGGCCTGCGGATGCGCTGCGTCGTGCGGAAAAAACGGCGGCGCAAAGCCTTGGCATCTCCCTCTACGAACTCATGCAGCGTGCCGGTAAGGCGGCATTCGATGTGGCTCGTGCGGCATACCCTGCGTCACGCCACTGGCTGATTCTCTGCGGTCACGGTAATAACGGCGGCGATGGCTATGTGGTGGCACACCTTGCGCAGGCGGCAGGTATTCGCGTCACGCTGCTGGCGCAGGTAAGCGACAAGCCGCTGCCGGAAGAGGCGCATACCGCACGCGCGGCCTGGCTTGAGGCCGACGGCGTCATTCAGTCGACGGACATGCCGTGGCCGCAGGATGGCGATCTGATCATTGACGGCCTGCTGGGAACCGGCCTGCAGAATGCGCCGCGCGATGACATGGCCAGCCCGATCGCGCGGGCGAATCGTTACCCGGCACCGATTATCGCGCTGGATATTCCCTCTGGACTTAACGCCCAGACCGGTACGACGCCGGGCGCGGTTATCCACGCGGCGCATACCGTCACCTTTATTGCCCTGAAGCCGGGGCTACTGACCGGCAAAGCGCGTGATGTGGTCGGAACGCTGCATCACCATGCGCTGGGATTAGAGTCCTGGCTGGCAGAACATCCTACCGCTATTCACCGACTGGATGCCTCACAGCTGGCACAGTGGCTGCCCCCGCGCCGCCCGACCTCGCACAAAGGCGATCACGGTCGCCTGGTGGTGATTGGCGGCGACCATGGCACCGGCGGGGCTATCCGTATGGCGGGTGAAGCCGCGCTGCGGGCAGGCGCGGGGTTAGTGCGCGTGCTGACCCGTGCGGAAAACGTCGCGCCGATCGTTACCGCGCGGCCGGAACTGATGGTGCACGAACTGACGCCGCAGTCGCTGGAGGATGCTCTGGCGTGGGCGGATGTGGTGATCATTGGCCCCGGGTTGGGTCAGGCTGAATGGGGGAAGCAGGCGCTGCGCAAAGTGGAAAACATCCGCAAGCCGATGCTTTGGGACGCCGATGCGCTGAACCTGCTGGCATTCAATCCGGATAAACGTCACAATCGCGTGATCACGCCGCACCCCGGCGAGGCCGCGCGTTTGCTCAACTGCCCGGTGGCAGAAATTGAGAACGATCGCTTACTTTCTGCACAGCGTCTGGTACAACGGTACGGTGGCGTGGCGGTGCTGAAGGGGGCGGGAACCGTGGTGGCCGATGAACAGGGCACCCTTAGCATCATTGATGCCGGTAACGCCGGTATGGCCAGCGGCGGAATGGGCGATGTGCTGTCGGGTATCATCGGCGCATTGCTGGGGCAGGCCTTATCGCCGTATGATGCTGCGTGCGCGGGCTGTATCGCCCACGGCGCGGCGGCTGACAGGCTGGCCGCGCGCGAGGGTACCCGCGGAATGCTGGCGACCGATCTCTTTTCCACGCTGCGGCGTGTTGTTAACCCGGATGTGATTGACGTAGACCATGATTAATCGAGTAATTCCTTTACCAGACGAGCAGGCAACCCTGGACCTTGGCAACCGAGTGGCGAAGGCCTGCGCAGGGGCCACGGTCATCTATCTGTACGGCGATTTAGGCGCGGGTAAAACCACCTTCAGCCGCGGCTTCCTGCAGGCGCTGGGCCACGGCGGCAACGTCAAAAGCCCGACCTACACGCTGGTCGAGCCATACCAGCTCGATAGCCTGATGGTTTATCACTTCGATCTTTACCGTCTTGCGGATCCTGAGGAGCTCGAATTTATGGGGATCCGCGATTATTTTGCTAACGATGCCATTTGCCTGGTGGAATGGCCGCAACAGGGCGCAGGTGTTCTGCCCGAGCCGGATATCGAAATACACTTAGATTACCAGGCGCAAGGGCGTGAGGCGCGCATTGCCGCGGTCTCCTCATTAGGTGAGTCTCTTCTGGCGCGGTTGGCCGGTTAATTTAAGGGATCCCAGGATGATTTTTCGCGCAAAAGGGTGGTTGATGGCGGCGCTGATGCTGATCGGCGCACCGGCAATGGCGGCGAGTTTGTCCGATATTCAGGTGGCTAACAGTGAAACGCAGGCGCGGATCACCTTTAGCTTTATGGGCGACCCGGAATACAATTTTAGCCAGGATGACAAACGCAGCGTGGTGCTCGACATCAAGCAAACGGGCGTTATTCAGGGGCTGCCGCTGCGCTTCAGCGGTAATAACCTGGTCAAAGCGATCCACGCAGGCACACCGAAAGACGATCAGTCGCTGCGGCTGGTGGTCGATCTCACTGAAAATGGTAAAACCCGCGCGGTGAAACAGCAAAACGGCGCTAACTATACCGTGGTGTTTACCATCAACGCCGATGTTCCGCCACCGCCGCCACCGCCGGTGGTGGCTAAGCGTGTCGAAGCCCCCATCGTCACGCCTG
The DNA here is from genome assembly GCF_014168815.1 of Klebsiella sp. WP3-W18-ESBL-02. NCBI lineage: Bacteria > Pseudomonadati > Pseudomonadota > Gammaproteobacteria > Enterobacterales > Enterobacteriaceae > Klebsiella > Klebsiella sp. WP3-W18-ESBL-02. The sequence continues at coordinate 4,629,418 of NZ_AP021972.1, read as the reverse complement.
CGCCGGTGCCGAGTCAACCCGCGCGTAATCCGTTTAACAGCAGCAGCGGCGGCAGCGCCAGTCATGAACGCCAGCCGGCGATAGCCAGCAGTACCGCCCCCGCGCCGCGTCCGGCGGCCCGCGCGCGCAGCGTTTCCGGCGACAAGGTCATTATCGCTATTGATGCGGGGCACGGTGGTCAGGATCCTGGCGCTATTGGTCCGGGCGGGACCCGTGAGAAAAACGTCACTATCGCGATTGCGCGTAAGCTGCGGACGCTGCTTAACGACGACCCGATGTTCCGTGGCGTACTGACCCGCGACGGCGACTATTTTATTTCGGTAATGGGGCGCTCTGACGTGGCGCGTAAGCAAAATGCCCACTTCCTGGTGTCGATTCACGCCGATGCCGCGCCGAACCGGGATGCCACCGGTGCTTCGGTGTGGGTGCTGTCTAACCGTCGTGCCAACAGCGAAATGGCGGGCTGGCTGGAGCAGCATGAGAAACAGTCTGAGCTGCTGGGCGGCGCGGGCGACGTGCTGGCGAACAGTCAGGCGGACCCGTACCTCAGCCAGGCGGTGCTGGATCTGCAGTTCGGCCATTCCCAGCGCGTAGGGTATGATGTGGCGACTAACGTCATCAGCCAGCTGCAGCGGGTGGGCAATCTGCATAAACGTCGCCCGGAACACGCCAGCCTCGGTGTGCTGCGCTCGCCGGATATCCCGTCGATTCTGGTCGAGACCGGCTTTATCAGCAATAGCGGCGAAGAGCAGTTGTTGGGCAGCGATGACTATCAGCAGAAGATCGCGGAAGCCATTTATAACGGTTTACGTAACTATTTTACGGCGCATCCGATACAATCCGGCCCGCGTGACGAACAGTCGCAGACCGCCAGCGCCGCGTCATCAGACAGGACGCTCGTTAACTAAGGAGTTTTCATGCCGATTCAGGTTTTACCGCCGCAGCTTGCGAACCAGATTGCCGCGGGTGAAGTGGTTGAACGGCCTGCATCGGTAGTGAAAGAGCTGGTAGAGAACAGCCTCGATGCGGGCGCCACCCGCATCGATGTGGATATCGAACGCGGTGGGGCCAAGCTTATCCGCATTCGCGATAACGGCTGCGGTATCAAAAAAGACGAGCTGGCCCTCGCGCTGGCCCGCCATGCCACCAGTAAAATTGCTTCGCTCGACGATCTGGAAGCCATTATTAGCCTCGGCTTTCGCGGCGAAGCCCTGGCGAGTATCAGTTCGGTATCCCGCCTGACGCTCACCTCACGCACGGAGCAGCAGCAGGAGGCCTGGCAGGCCTACGCGGAGGGGCGCGATCAGGATGTGACCGTTAAACCCGCGGCGCATCCGGTCGGCACCACGCTGGAAGTGCTGGATCTGTTCTACAACACGCCGGCGCGCCGCAAGTTTATGCGCACCGAAAAAACCGAATTTAATCATATCGATGAGATCATTCGCCGCATCGCGCTGGCGCGCTTCGATGTGAGCTTCAACCTGACCCATAACGGCAAAATGATCCGCCAGTATCGTGCGGTGGCAGAGGGCGCTTCAAAAGAGCGTCGTCTGGGAGCCATCTGCGGTACGCCGTTCCTCGAACAGGCGCTGGCCATCGAATGGCAGCACGGCGATCTGGCACTGCACGGCTGGGTGGCAGACCCGAAACATACCACCGCGGCGCTGGCGGAGATTCAGTATTGCTACGTTAATGGCCGCATGATGCGCGACCGGTTGATTAATCACGCCATTCGTCAGGCCTGCGAAGACAAGCTCGGTGCAGACCAGCAGCCGGCGTTTGTGCTGTACCTGGAGATCGATCCGCACCAGGTGGATGTCAACGTTCACCCGGCGAAGCATGAGGTTCGTTTTCATCAGTCGCGGCTGGTACATGATTTTATCTACCAGGGGGTACTGAGCGTGCTGCAACAGCAGTTGGACGCGCCGTTACCGCTGGCTGAAGACGATGAGCCCGCCCCGCGCGCGCTGCCGGAAAACCGCATCGCGGCCGGGCGTAACCAGTTTGCCGAGCCCGCGACGGCGCGTGAACCGGAGGCTCCACGCTATCCCTCCGCTACCGGAGGCAGCGGGCGCAGCGCGGGCGTAAGCTGGCCGAATGCGCAGCCGGGCTATCAAAAGCAGCAAGGGGCGCTTTATCGCCAACTGCTTGATACGCCGGCCAGCCGACCAGAGCCCGTTAAGCCGACCTCCGAGAACCTTGCCGGGCATGCTCAGAGCTTTGGCCGCGTGCTGGCAATCATTGACGATTGCTGTGCGCTGCTGGAGCGTCACGGTAAACTGAATCTGCTGTCATTACCGGTGGCGGAGCGCTGGCTGCGTCAGGCTCAGCTAACGCCGGGTGAAGCAACCATCTGCGCTCAGCCGTTGCTGATTCCGCTGCGGCTGAAAACCGCTGAGAATGAACGTAAAACCCTTGAAAATACGCGGGAAATGCTCAGTCAGTTGGGCATTGAAATCCTGCTTGAAGGGCAGCATGTGACGATTCGCGCGGTGCCTTTACCCTTACGACAACAAAATTTACAAATCTTGATTCCTGAACTGATAGGCTACCTGGTGGATAAATCTCAGGTTGATGCTGAGGACGTGGCACAGTGGTTAGCCCGTCATCTGGCAAGCGACCACGCGCAGTGGAATACCGCGCAGGCCATCGCGATGCTGGCAGAGGTTGAACGTCTTTGCCCGCAGCTGGTCAAAGCTCCGCCGGGTGGTTTGTTACAACCCGTTGATTTAGATTCTGCGATGAACGCCCTGAGACATGAGTGACGTAACCGAGGCAAGCCTGCCTAAGGCAATTTTTTTAATGGGGCCAACCGCTTCGGGCAAGACGGCGCTGGCCATTGCGCTGCGTAAAGTTTTGCCCGTAGAGTTGATTAGTGTGGATTCCGCCCTCATTTATCGAGGGATGGACATCGGCACCGCTAAGCCGAGCGCGGAAGAGCAGCGCGCTGCGCCGCATCGGCTGCTGGATATTCTTGACCCTGCGCAGGCCTATTCGGCGGCGGACTTCCGCCGCGATGCGCTGGCGCATATGGCGGAGATCGTCGCAGCAGGGAAAATTCCACTGCTGGTCGGTGGAACCATGTTGTATTTCAAGGCGTTGCTTGAAGGTTTATCACCGCTGCCGTCGGCAGACCCGGACGTCCGGGCCAGGATAGAGCAGCAGGCAGCAGAGCACGGATGGATGGCGCTGCATCAGCAGCTACGGGAAATTGACCCCGTCGCCGCAGAGCGCATTCATCCGAATGATCCGCAAAGACTTTCCCGAGCACTGGAAGTTTTTTTCATTTCGGGTAAAACTTTAACGGAGCTGACGCAAACGTCAGGAGACGCTCTGCCCTACAAGGTGCATCAGTTCGCCATCGCCCCGGCGAGCCGTGAACTGCTCCATCAGCGCATTGAGCAGCGTTTTCATCAGATGTTGGCTTCGGGTTTTGAAGCAGAAGTGCGGGCGCTATTTGCCCGTGGAGATTTGCATACGGATATGCCTTCCATTCGTTGCGTGGGATACCGCCAGATGTGGTCATACCTCGAAGGCGAGATTTCATACGATGAAATGGTTTATAGAGGAGTTTGTGCCACGAGACAGCTAGCCAAGCGCCAGGTGACGTGGTTACGCGGTTGGGAAGGGGTTCATTGGTTAGATAGTGAACAGCCGGAGCAGTCGTTTAACCAACTATTACAGGTAGTGGGTGCTAGTGTAGACTGAATGTGTACAATTGAGTCGTATCGTGCGCAATTTTCGGAATCGTAAGGTTCATACGCAACATCGTTCGAGCTGAATCAAAGCAGATAACGCAGAAGTGGCTTGAGGGATGACGTGTATAAGTACAAATAAGCATATAAGGAAAAGAGAGAATGGCTAAGGGGCAATCTTTACAAGATCCGTTCCTGAACGCACTGCGTCGGGAACGTGTTCCAGTTTCTATTTATTTGGTGAATGGTATTAAGCTGCAAGGGCAAATTGAGTCTTTCGATCAGTTCGTGATCCTGTTGAAAAACACGGTCAGTCAGATGGTCTATAAGCACGCAATTTCTACCGTTGTTCCGTCCCGTCCGGTTTCCCATCACAGCAACAATGCTGGCGGCGGCACCGGTAGCAACTACCATCACGGTAGCAACGCGCAGGGTTCTGCACAGCAAGACAGCGAAGAAACCGAATAAGTTTGGTGGCTGTCTATCCATGTCGGGGAGCCGGAGTATACGGGTTCCCCGCTGGTATTTCAGGAGAAATAACGCTTGTTTGACCGTTATGACGCCGGTGAGCAGGCGGTGCTGGTACACATCTATTTTACGCAAGACAAAGATATGGAAGACCTCCAGGAGTTTGAATCTCTGGTCTCTTCCGCTGGTGTCGACGCAATGCAGGTGATTACCGGTAGCCGTAAAGCGCCGCACCCAAAATATTTTGTTGGTGAAGGTAAGGCTGTCGAAATTGCGGAAGCCGTTAAAGCGACAGGTGCTTCCGTTGTGCTGTTTGATCATGCACTAAGCCCAGCCCAGGAGCGTAACCTTGAAGCCCTGTGTCAATGCCGGGTTATCGATCGTACCGGTCTGATCTTAGACATTTTCGCCCAACGTGCGCGTACCCATGAGGGTAAGCTGCAGGTTGAGCTGGCGCAGCTTCGCCATCTGGCGACGCGCCTGGTGCGCGGTTGGACGCACCTTGAACGTCAAAAAGGCGGTATCGGTTTGCGCGGCCCGGGTGAAACCCAGCTCGAAACTGACCGTCGTTTACTGCGTAACCGTATTATGCAAATCCTCTCGCGCATTGAGCGCGTGGAGAAACAGCGCGAGCAGGGGCGCCGCGCCCGCGTGAAGGCCGATGTGCCAACGGTATCGCTGGTGGGCTACACCAACGCCGGGAAATCGACGCTGTTTAACCATATTACGCAGGCGGAGGTCTACGCCGCTGACCAGCTGTTTGCGACCCTCGACCCAACGCTACGACGTATTGACGTAGCGGATGTCGGGGAAACGGTGCTGGCCGATACCGTAGGCTTTATTCGTCACCTGCCGCACGACCTGGTTGCGGCGTTTAAAGCCACATTGCAGGAAACCCGTGAAGCCACGCTGCTGCTGCACGTGATTGACGCAGCGGATGTGCGCGTGCAGGAAAATATCGATGCAGTGAATACCGTTCTCGAAGAGATCGACGCGCACGAGATTCCAACCCTGCTGGTGATGAATAAAATCGATATGCTGGATGATTTTGAGCCGCGTATCGATCGTGATGAAGAGAACAAACCTATCCGGGTGTGGCTGTCCGCGCAAACCGGGGTAGGGATACCACTCCTTTTTCAGGCGTTGACCGAACGACTGTCCGGCGAAGTGGCGCAGCACACGCTGCGTTTACCTCCGCAGGAAGGGCGTTTGCGTAGCCGCTTTTATCAGCTTCAGGCAATCGAAAAAGAGTGGATGGAGGAAGACGGCTGCGTCAATTTGCAGGTTCGTATGCCGATTGTCGACTGGCGTCGCCTCTGTAAACAAGAACCGACACTGGCAGACTACGTCGTCTGACCGTGCAGCTTGCCTGAAAACATTAGCCCTTTGGGCACCCAGCGGTTCAGGTCGCCTCCGCGCGACCGCGACAACCAGGACGGCGTCGCGGTTATCAGCCAAATGATCTGGACTGGGAAAAGGTATATCACCGCATAACAAATATGGAGCATAAACATGGCGTGGAATCAGCCCGGTAATAACGGACAAGACCGCGACCCGTGGGGAAGCAGCAATAATCAAGGCGGCAACTCCGGGGGGAATGGAAATAAAGGCGGTCGCGATCAGGGGCCGCCGGATTTGGATGATATCTTCCGTAAGCTGAGCAAAAAGCTCGGTGGTTTTGGGGGCGGTAAAGGCGGTTCCGGCAGCGGTTCGTCTCAAGGGCCACGTAGCCCGATGGGCGGGCGCATTGTCGGTATTGCAGCGGCTGCCGTGGTCGTCATTTGGGCGGCCAGCGGGTTCTATACCATTAAAGAAGCCGAGCGTGGCGTTGTGACGCGCTTTGGTAAGTTCAGCCACCTGGTTGAGCCGGGCCTGAACTGGAAGCCAACCTTCATCGACGAAGTGACGCCGGTGAACGTAGAAGCCGTACGCGAACTGGCCGCGTCTGGCGTGATGCTGACTTCCGACGAAAACGTCGTGCGCGTTGAAATGAACGTGCAGTACCGTGTGACCGATCCGCAGCGCTATCTGTTTAGCGTGACCAGCGCCGACGACAGTCTGCGCCAGGCCACCGACAGCGCCCTGCGTGGCGTCATCGGTAAATACACCATGGACCGTATTCTGACCGAAGGTCGTACCGTTATTCGTAGCGATACCCAGCGCGAGCTGGAAGAGACCATCCGTCCGTACAACATGGGCATCACCCTGCTGGACGTCAACTTCCAGGCCGCTCGTCCGCCGGAAGAGGTAAAAGCCGCGTTCGATGATGCGATTGCCGCACGTGAGAACGAGCAGCAGTACATCCGTGAAGCGGAAGCGTACACCAACGAAGTGCAGCCGCGTGCGAACGGTCAGGCGCAGCGTATTCTGGAAGAAGCGCGTGCGTATAAGACTCAGACCGTTCTGGAAGCACAGGGTGAAGTGGCGCGCTTTGCCAAGATCCTGCCGGAATATAAGGCCGCACCGCAGATTACCCGCGAGCGTCTGTATATCGAGACCATGGAAAAAGTGCTGAGCCATACCCGCAAAGTGCTGGTTAGCGACAATAAGAATGGCAACCTGATGGTACTGCCGTTGGATCAGATGCTGAAAAGCGGCAATGCGCCGGCAGCAAAGAGCGATAGCAGTGGTGCCAATAACCTGTTGCGCCTGCCGCCTGCGTCCTCTTCCAGCAGTAGCGCGAGCAACACGTCGTCTGCCAGTCAGGGCAATATCATGGACCAACGCCGCGCTAACGCGCAGCGTAACGACTACCAGCGTCAGGGGGAATAACGATGCGTAAGTCAGTTATTGCGATTATCATCATCGTGCTGGTAGTGCTGTATACCTCTATCTTTGTGGTTAAAGAAGGCGAGCGCGGAATTAAGTTCCAGTTCAGCAGCGTGGTGCGCGACAGCGATAAGAAACCGTTGATTTATGAGCCGGGCCTGCACTTCAAGGTGCCGTTCATTCAGTCGGTGAAAATGCTTGATGCCCGTATCCAGACCATGGATAACCAGGCCGATCGTTTCGTCACAAAAGAGAAGAAAGACCTGATCGTCGACTCTTACATCAAGTGGCGCATCAGCGACTTCAGCCGTTACTTCCTGGCGACCGGCGGCGGCGACGTCTCCCAGGCCGAAGTGCTGCTGAAACGTAAGTTCTCTGACCGTCTGCGTTCTGAGATTGGTCGTCTGGACGTGAAAGACATCGTGACCGACTCCCGCGGTCGTCTGACCCTGGAAGTTCGCGATGCCCTGAACTCCGGTTCTTCCGGCGCGGAAGATGAAGTGGCTACGCCGGCAGCCGATAGCGCGATTGCGGAAGCCGCAGAGCGCGTAGAGCAGCAGGCAAACATCAAAGGGCCAACCATTAACCCGAACAGTATGGCGGCGTTAGGGATTGAAGTGGTCGATGTGCGTATCAAGCAGATCAACCTGCCGACCGAAGTCTCGGAAGCGATTTACAACCGTATGCGCGCTGAGCGTGAAGCCGTTGCCCGTCGTCACCGTTCTCAGGGTCAGGAAGAGGCAGAAAAACTGCGTGCGACCGCCGACTATGAAGTGACGAAGACGCTGGCAGAAGCGGAGCGTCAGGGTCGTATCCTGCGTGGTGAAGGCGATGCCGAAGCAGCCAAGCTGTTCGCCGATGCGTTTAGCCAGGATCCGGACTTCTATGCCTTTATCCGTAGCCTGCGCGCTTATGAAGCCAGCTTCGATAGCAACCAGGACGTGATGGTCCTGAGCCCGGATAGCGATTTCTTCCGCTACATGAAAAACCCGGGGACCACCGCTCGCTAAGCGCGCGGTAGCCTGATAAAAACCACCGCCTCCTTTGGGAGCCGGTGGTTTTCTTTTATAAGGATGAAAAATGAATTCGACGATCTGGCTGGCGCTTGCGCTGGTGTTAGTGCTTGAGGGCCTGGGGCCGATGCTTTATCCGAAGGCCTGGCGCAAGATGATTTCTACGATGACCCAATTACCGGATACGATGTTGCGTCGATTTGGTGGAGGTCTTGTGGTTGCTGGCGTTGTCATCTACTACATGTTGACGAAAACGATTGGCTGATTAAAAAGACAGCGTTAAAGCGCCATTTTGTGGTTAAAAAGTGCTGTATATCTGAAAAAGCGATGGTAGAATCCATTTTTAAGCAATCGGTGATTTTGAAAAATGGGAAACAACGTCGTCGTACTGGGCACCCAATGGGGTGACGAAGGTAAAGGGAAGATCGTCGATCTTCTGACTGAGCGTGCAAAATATGTTGTTCGCTATCAGGGTGGCCACAACGCGGGCCATACTCTCGTAATCAACGGTGAAAAAACCGTCCTCCATCTTATTCCATCAGGTATTCTCCGTGAGAATGTTACCAGCATCATCGGTAACGGTGTTGTGCTGTCTCCGGCTGCGCTGATGAAAGAGATGAAAGGCCTGGAAGACCGTGGTATCCCGGTTCGCGAACGTCTGCTGCTTTCCGAAGCATGCCCGTTAATCCTCGACTATCACGTCGCGCTGGATAACGCTCGCGAAAAAGCACGTGGTTCTAAGGCTATCGGTACTACCGGTCGTGGTATCGGCCCAGCTTATGAAGATAAAGTGGCTCGTCGCGGTCTGCGTGTGGGCGATCTCTTCGATAAAGCGACTTTCGCTGAAAAACTGAAAGAAGTGATGGAGTATCACAACTTCCAGCTGGTGAACTTCTATAAAGTCGACGCGGTTGACTACCAGAAGGTGCTGGACGATGTGATGGCCGTTGCCGACATCCTGACCGGCATGGTGGTTGACGTTTCCGACCTGCTGGATCAGGCGCGTAAACGCGGTGACTTCGTGATGTTCGAAGGCGCGCAGGGTACGCTGCTGGATATCGACCACGGTACCTATCCGTACGTGACCTCTTCCAACACCACCGCAGGTGGCGTAGCAACCGGTTCTGGCCTTGGCCCGCGCTATGTTGACTACGTGCTGGGTATCATCAAAGCTTACTCCACTCGCGTGGGCGCCGGTCCGTTCCCGACCGAATTGTTTGATGACACCGGCGAGTTCCTCTGCAAGCAGGGTAACGAATATGGCGCGACTACCGGCCGTCGTCGTCGTACCGGCTGGCTGGACTCCGTTGCCGTGCGTCGCGCTGTACAGATCAACTCCCTGTCTGGTTTCTGCCTGACCAAGCTGGACGTTCTGGACGGCCTGAAAGAAGTGAAAATTTGCGTGGCTTACCGCATGCCGGACGGCCGTGAAGTGACGACGACCCCGCTGGCGGCGGATGATTGGGAAGGTATTGAACCAATCTATGAAACCATGCCGGGCTGGTCTGAAACCACCTTTGGCGTGAAAGAGCGTAGCGGCCTGCCGCAGGCAGCGTTGAACTACATCAAGCGTATTGAAGAACTGACCGGCGTACCGATTGATATTATTTCAACCGGCCCGGATCGTACTGAAACCATGATTCTGCGCGACCCGTTCGACGCGTAATTCTGGTTCAAGGTGCAGCGCCCTGTGGCGCTGCGCTTATCAGGCCTACTCGCTTTGTAGGCCGGATAAGACGCAAAGCGTCGCCATCCGGCTTTATCGTGCGTTAAACCCTCGCTTTTTCCCTTCTCGAAAGAAATAAATTAGCGGCTCACAGGCTGGCTGGTTTATCATCAATATAATTAATATCAACAGGCTCACCCTGTTTTCCCCTTTTCCTTGAGGTTGATGTGCAGTTAACAAGTTTTACCGATTATGGACTCCGCGCGCTGATTTACATGGCGTCACTGCCGGAAGGCAATATGACCAGCATCTCGGAGGTGACCGAGGTCTACGGCGTGTCGCGTAACCATATGGTTAAAATTATCAACCAGCTGAGCCGTGCCGGGTACGTAACGGCCGTGCGCGGGAAAAATGGCGGTATCCGGCTGGGGAAACCCGCGAAGGATATTCGTGTGGGGGACGTGGTGCGCGAGCTCGAACCGCTATCGCTGGTGAACTGCAGCAGCGAATTTTGCCATATTACGCCGGCCTGTCGTTTGAAACAGGCGCTTTCTCAAGCCGTGCAAAGTTTTCTCAAGGAGCTGGATAACTACACACTGGCCGATTTGGTTGAACACAATCAACCACTATACAAATTATTGCTGGTGGAATGACGAATATCTCCACCAGAGATGACAACGGAGGAACCGAGATGTCACAAGATCCTTTCCAGGAACGCGAAGCAGAAAAATACGCTAATCCTATCCCTAGCCGGGAATTTATCCTCGAACACTTAACAAAACGCGAAAAGCCGGCTAATCGTGAAGAACTGGCCGTCGAGCTGAACATTGAAGGCGAAGAGCAAATCGAAGCGCTTCGCCGCCGCCTGCGCGCGATGGAGCGCGACGGGCAACTGGTCTTCACTCGCCGCCAGTGCTACGCGCTGCCGGAGCGTCTGGACCTGCTGAAAGGCATGGTTATCGGGCACCGAGATGGTTACGGCTTCCTGCGCGTTGAAGGGCGTAAGGACGATCTGTACCTGTCGAGCGAGCAGATGAAAATGTGCATGCACGGCGATGAAGTGCTGGCGCAGCCGCTGGGCGCAGACCGTAAAGGTCGCCGTGAAGCGCGCATCGTGCGCGTGCTGGTGCCGCGTAACGCGCAAATTGTCGGCCGCTACTTTATGGACGCGGGCGTGGGCTTTGTGGTCCCGGACGACAGCCGTCTGAGTTTTGATATCCTCATCCCGCCTGAATCGCTGATGGGCGCGCGCATGGGCTTTGTGGTGGTGGTTGAACTGACCCAGCGCCCAACCCGCCGCACCAAAGCGATCGGTAAAATCGTCGAAGTTCTCGGCGATAACATGGGCACCGGCGTGGCCGTTGAAATGGCGCTGCGCACCCATGAAATTCCTCATGTCTGGCCGCCAGCGGTAGAAGCACAGGTTGCCGGATTGAAAGAGCAGGTGCCGGAAGAGGCGAAAATCGGCCGCATTGACCTGCGTGATTTACCGCTGGTCACCATCGACGGCGAAGACGCCCGCGACTTTGATGATGCGGTCTACTGCGAGAAAAAACGCGGCGGCGGCTGGCGCCTGTGGGTGGCCATTGCCGACGTCAGCTACTACGTTCGTCCGCCGACGCCGCTGGATAACGAAGCCCGTAGCCGCGGGACGTCGGTATACTTCCCAACGCAGGTAGTCCCGATGCTGCCGGAAGTGCTCTCTAACGGCCTGTGCTCGCTGAACCCGCAGGTTGATCGTCTGTGTATGGTCTGTGAAATGACCGTCTCAACCAAAGGGCGTTTAACCGGCTTTAAATTCTATGAAGCGGTTATGAGCTCGCATGCGCGTCTGACCTACACCAAAGTCTGGCACATGCTACAGGGCGACCAGGAGCTGCGTGAACAGTACGCACCGCTGGTCAAACCTATCGAAGAGCTGCACAACCTTTACAAAGTCCTGGATCAGGCGCGCGCCGAGCGCGGCGGGATCTCGTTTGAAAGCGAAGAAGCGAAATTTATCTTCAACGCCGATCGCCGGATTGAACGTATTGAACAGACCCAGCGTAACGATGCGCACAAGCTGATTGAAGAGTGCATGATTCTGGCCAATATCTCGGCGGCCCGTTTCGTTGAGAAAGCCAAAGAGCCGGCGCTGTTCCGTATTCACGATAAGCCAACCACCGAAGCGATCACCGCTTTCCGTTCCGTTCTGTCTGAACTGGGGCTGGAACTGCCGGGCGGCAATAAGCCGGAGCCGCGCGATTACGCCGAGCTGCTGGAATCCGTTGCCGATAGGCCGGACGCGGAAATGCTGCAAACCATGCTGCTGCGTTCGATGAAGCAGGCTATCTACGATCCGGAAAACCGCGGTCACTTTGGTCTGGCGCTGCAGTCCTATGCGCACTTCACCTCGCCGATTCGCCGCTATCCTGACCTGTCGCTGCACCGCGCCATCAAGTATCTGCTGGCGAAAGAGCAGGGGCACAAGGGTAACAGCACGGAAACCGGCGGCTACCATTATTCCATGGAAGAGATGCTGCAGCTGGGCCAGCACTGTTCAATGACCGAACGCCGCGCCGATGAAGCGACGCGTGACGTTTCCGACTGGCTGAAATGCGACTTTATGCAGGATCAGGTGGGTAACGTTTTTAAAGGCGTGATTGCCAGCGTGACCGGTTTTGGCTTCTTCGTGCGTCTGGACGAACTGTTTATTGACGGCCTGGTGCACGTTTCCTCGCTGGATAACGACTACTACCGCTTTGACCAGGTTGGCCAGCGTCTGATTGGCGAATCCGGTGGCCAGACTTATCGCCTGGGCGACCGCGTAGAAGTCCGCGTGGAAGCGGTGAATATGGACGAGCGTAAGATCGACTTCTCGCTGATCTCCAGCGAGCGCGGCCCGCGCAACGTCGGTAAAACCGAGCGCGAAAAATCGAAGAAAGAAGCGAACGGCAAACCGGGCGGCGGCAAACGTCGTCAGGTTGGCAAGCGCGTAAACTTCGAGCCAGACAGCGCCTTCCGCGGCGAGAAGAAAGGTAAGGCGAAGGCCAAACCGGCTTCTGGCGAGAAGGGCGGTGAGAAAGGCGGTGCGAAGAAGGCCAAAAAGCCTTCCGCTAAAACGCAGAAAATCGCCGCCGCAACCAAAGCGAAGCGGGCCGCGAAGAAAAACGCCGACAAGTAATACACTGCGAATAACCCCTTCCAACTGGAAGGGGTTATTCTTTTTTGACGTAAGACATTCCGTAACCGCATAGATATTCTCGTTTTATCCCCTTGTTCCCTGCTTAGTTATTTTTGTGAAATCCTTATTTTTTCTATTTGATTAGCCATATTCCGCAGATGTGTATAGTGAATCCCACGATTCAGATTGCCCTCTTATTGAGCAAGGAGCATATATGCATTTGGCCCGCTTTCCGAGAGTTTCTCTTGGTCATTTCCCGACGCCGCTGGAGCCATTAAATAATTTAAGCAAGCTGCTGGGCGGCCCCCAAATATGGATCAAACGTGATGACGCAACGGGGCTGGCGAGTGGAGGAAATAAAACCCGTAAGCTGGAGTTTTTACTGGCGGATGCGCTAGAGAAAAATGCCGATGTGATCATCACCCAGGGGGCGACGCAGTCAAACCACGTGCGTCAGACGATAGCCGGCGCGGCGCGTCTGGGGCTGAAAGCCAAAGCGCTGCTGGAAAAGCGCGTTTCTGATTTTGGCGATGATTATCAGCATAATGGCAACGTCCTGCTCGATACGCTGCTCGGTGGCGAAATTGTTGCCCATCTGCCCGGCGGCACCGACATGCAGCAGGCGATGGAAACCTATGCCGATACGCTTCGTGAACAGGGGCATCGTCCCTATGTGATTCCTGGCGGCGGCTCTAACCCGATTGGTGCGTTAGGTTACGTTGCCTGCGCCGAAGAGCTGCTGTATCAGTCTTCGCAACACCGTCTGCGTATTGACCACGTTGTACATGCGACCGGCAGCACCGGCACACAGGCGGGTCTGGTCGCGGGCTTTACCGCAACCAACAGCCGGGTTCCCGTGCTGGGCATTAGCGTCCGGGCGCCGAAGGTTAAGCAGGAAGATAACGTCTGGAACCTGGCATCAAAAACGCTGGCGCTGCTGGGCGTCTCCGGCGAGCTGCCGCGAGATGCGGTCGTGGCGAACAGCGACTATGTCGGTGATGGCTACGGCCTGCCGACGGCCGGTACGCTGGAGGCGTTGACGCTACTGGCGCGCCACGAAGGCATTCTTCTTGACCCGGTTTATTCCGCAAAAGGCATGGCGGGGCTGATTGACCTTATTCGTCAGGGACATTTCCGCAAGGATGAAAACGTCGTGTTTATTCACACCGGTGGTTCGGCGGGGCTGTTTGGCTATCGCCAGGTGCTGGAACATGTCTGAGACGTTTCTGCTGGGCATACTCGGTGGTATGGGGCCGCTTGCGACGCTCGATTTTCAGCGCCGCTTGCTGGAGGCGACTCCGGCACAGAGCGATCAACAGCAGCTGCCGTCAGTGGTGTGGAACGTGCCACAAATTGCCGACCGGCAGAAGGCGCTGGCGGGGATGGGGCCATCGCCTTTACCGCAGCTGATTTACGGTATTAAAAAACTCAACGAAGCGGGGGCGAGCCATATTGCTATTCCCTGCAATACCGCTCACCACTGGTATGACGCGCTTGCGGAGGCCAGCGATGCGCCCATTGTGCATATCGTGGATGCGACGCTGGATGCACTGGCTAAGCAGGTGACTCGCCCGCAGCGGGTAGGGATTATCGCTACGGAAGGGACGCTTAACGCAGGCTGGTATCAGCAAAAGCTGGCCGCTCATGATATTGAATCGCTGCTACCGACGGCGGATGAGCTGCGGGAATGGTTTGTCCCCGGCTGCTACGCCGTCAAGCGCGGTGCGCTGCGTGAAGGTGGCAAGCTGCTGGGGCATCAGGCAAGCGCGCTGTTTGCGCGCGGCGCGCAGAAGCTGGTGCTGGCGTGTACCGAAGTGCCGGTAGCGCTGGAGGCTGTGCGCGCACCGTTTCTTCATTTGACCTACGACCCGTCGCAAGCGCTGGCGGAGCGATGTTCGTCTTTATGGCAGGCCTATCAATAAGATTTTCGTAACTGACTTTCCGACCCGGCATCGGGTTAATAAATTCTTAAAAGGATAAATAAAATGAAAAAAGCACTCAGCTTATTAATCGCTGCGGGTGGGTTATGGGCCAATTTCAGCTTTGCGGATAATCCGGCGGAAGTCCGCGTTGCCTATAGCGGTGGTTCCCAGGTATTAATGCTGGCAAAAGCCGACGGCTCTTTAGATAAAGCGTTAAACAGCAAAGTGAAATGGGTGCAATTTGCCTCAGGCGCCGATGCATTAAATTATTTCGCCAGTAATGCTATTGATATTGCTAATTTTGGTTCGAGCCCGGCAACCGCCGGTATCGTACGTAAATTGCCGGGGGAGATTATTGGCGTGTCCGGCGTGATTGCCAGCTATGAACGGCTGATTGGTAAAGAAGGCATCACGAGTATCAAGGATATTGAAGGTAAACGCGTGGCTTATCCGCCAAATTCCACGGCGCAATATGCGCTGGAAGCCGCTATCAGCGTGAACAAATTAGACCGCAGCAAAATTACGCTACTGCCGCTGCGCCCGGCGGAAATGGTCGCGGCATGGAAACGCGGTGATATTGATGCGGGCTACGTCTGGGCGCCGTTTGCTCAGGAGCTGGAAACGTCCGGCGGCCATCAGGTGTTTGCCACCAAAGACCTGCAGAAAGATGGCTATCTGATTTACAACAACTACGTCGTGCGCAAAGCCTTTGCCGAACAGTATCCGCAGGCGGTAAGCGCGTTCCTGCGAGTGCATCAGCAGAAGGTTGATGAATTCAAAAAAGATCCGGAGCGCGCGGCGGCTATTGTGGCAAAAGAGGTGGGGGCACCGGTAACCACCGCAGCGAACACGCTGGGCGGCCTGGAATACCCGACGCTGGTGCAGCAGGGCACCGCCGACTGGCTGGGTAATGGTACTCAAACCACCAACAGCGGCATCGGTAAAGCGTTGACCAAAACATCACACTTCCTCGCGGGTATTGGTGAACTGCGCCAGCGCGATATTCCGGCAAACTGGGATAGCGCCATTAACTCCCGCTACATTCGCGATGCAGCGGTGGCGGCGCAATGAGATTAAGTCAGCACATCGCCATCAGCGTGCTATCGGTGGCGGTCTTTTTTACCCTTTGGCAGGTGGCGGCCATGCGGCAGTGGGTTGACCCACTGCTGTTGCCTTCGCTCACTGATATTGGGTTGACCACGGAAGAGCTACTGGCGGATGGCTACCGCCAGGTGCCGCTGTGGGAGCATGTCGCCGTGAGTTTAGCGCGCGCGCTGAGCGCTTTTGCGGCAGCTATTATTATTGGTATTCCGCTCGGGCTGCTGATGGGGCTGTCAGAAGGGCTCTCGGCCGTACTGAATCCGTTCGTTCAGTTCCTGCGCCCGCTGCCGAAGATAGCCCTTATCCCGCTGGCGGTCGTCTGGCTGGGGATCGGTGAGTCGTCGAAATTTTTCCTGATTTTTATCTCCACGTTTTTGAGCGTCGTCGTGGGCGCTGCGGCCGCGGTAGAGAGAATCGGGCGTGCGCGCATTCGCGTGGCCCAAACGCTGGGCGCATCTCGTCAGCAAATTTTCCTGCGCGTGGTGATGCCGGACGCGTTACCGGACCTCTTTACCACCGTCAGGCTCTCTATTGGTATCGGCTGGACATCGCTTATCGCGGCTGAAATGGTGGCCGCCAGCTCCGGTCTGGGCTGGATGGTGATCAACGCCAGCGCCTATCTGCGAACCGATATTGTGATGCTGGGCATTCTGCTGCTGGGCGGCATTGGTTATCTCCTGGATCTGCTGCTTCTCGGGCTGCAGCGTCTCTTTGTACCCTGGGCGGGGAAAGAATAATGAGCGCGATTACGCTGGAAAACGTTTCACTGACCTTTGCGGCAAAGCCGCAGCCGTTTACGGTGCTGGAAGATATTAATCTTTCCCTCAATCAGGGGGAGTTTGTGGTGCTGCTGGGGCCATCTGGCTGCGGAAAATCGACCATTCTCAACCTGGTCGCGGGATTTAATAAACCGGATCGCGGGCGCGTGGCGGCCGGCGGGAAAACGGTGCGCCAGCCCGGCCCCGATCGCGGGATGATTTTCCAGCAGCCGAATCTGTTTCCGTGGCTATCGGTGCTGGAGAACGTCACCTTTGGTCCACGACTGGGTAAACACCTCAAAGAGGAAACCAACGCCGAGGCGCAAACGTGGCTTGAACGGGTAGGCTTAAAAGGCTTTGAGCATCACGCGCCCTGGCAGCTTTCCGGAGGCATGAAGCAGCGCGTTGCCCTGGCGCGAGCCTGGCTACCGGGCCCGGAAGTGCTTCTGCTGGATGAGCCTTTTGGCGCGCTGGACGCGCAGACGCGTTTGATGATGCAGGAGCTGCTGCGCGAAGCCTGGCTCTCTACCGGCACTACGTTGCTCTTTGTGACGCACGACGTGGAAGAGGCGCTGTTCCTGGCCGATCGCATTCTTATCATGTCGGCAAAACCGGGCAGGATCGTCGAAGAGATCGTGCTGCCATTTGGGCGTGAACGCGACATTGAAACGCTGGCGGAACACCCGCAGTACAGCGATATTAAACATCGGGTTCTGCATCGGGTGAGGCAGGAGGCGAAGCGTCATTTGGGTTAATTGCCCGTGGGGGGCGGACAAAAGTCGATTTGAACGCTTTGTCGGTTATAATAGGCGCAAGTGACCTCGATTCACGGCCTAATTAACCCGGCGCACACCGCCACAAACGAGTATGTTCAATGAGTGAAATGATTTACGGCATCCACGCAGTGCAGGCACTGCTGGAGCGCGCGCCTGAACGTTTTCAGGAAGTGTTTATTCTGAAAGGCCGCGACGATAAGCGTCTGATGCCGCTGATCCATGCGCTGGAAGCGCAGGGCGTGGTGATCCAACTGGCGAACCGTCAGTACCTCGATGAGAAAAGCGAAGGTGCCGTGCACCAGGGGATCATTGCGCGCGTTAAGCCGGGGCGTCAGTATCAGGAAAACGATCTGCCGGATCTGCTTGCTTCGCTCGACAACCCGTTCCTGCTGATTCTTGATGGCGTGACCGACCCGCATAACCTGGGCGCCTGCCTGCGTAGCGCCGATGCGGCGGGCGTGCACGCGGTTATCGTGCCGAAAGATCGCTCTGCCCAACTTAACGCTACGGCGAAAAAAGTCGCCTGCGGCGCGGCGGAAAGCGTACCGCTGATCCGCGTGACCAACCTGGCGCGCACCATGCGTATGCTGCAGGAAGAGAACGTCTGGATTGTCGGTACTGCCGGTGAAGCTACGCATACCCTGTACCAAAGTAAAATGACCGGCTCCATGGCGCTGGTGATGGGGGCGGAAGGTGAAGGCATGCGTCGTCTGACTCGCGAACACTGCGATGAGCTGATCAGCATTCCGATGGCGGGCACCGTGTCGTCGCTGAACGTCTCCGTAGCAACCGGCATCTGCCTGTTTGAAGCGGTACGTCAGCGCAGCTAACCGCCTGATGGCGCTACGCTTATCAGGCCTACAAATCCTGTAGCCCGGCCAAGCGAAGCGCCGCCGGGTTCTGCGTCAAACCACGCTCTGTATGACCTAAGCCACCCTTTCGGGTGGCTTTTTTATTGTGCATCTCCCCCGACCGTCCATACTTAAAAGGTTGCCCATTGACGGAGGGAGACACAATGAACTGGCAAACACATACCGTTTTTAATCAACCTATTCCCTTAAATAACAGTAACCTGTTTTTATCTGACGTTGCGCTACGTGATGCGGTGACCCGCTATGATGCTGGTTGGGACAGCGAGCTGCTGGCGAGCATCGGCCAACAGCTTGGCACCGCCGAATCGCTGGAGCTCGGCAGGCTCGCCAACGCTCATCCCCCTGAACTCTTACGCTATGATCCGCAGGGCCAGCGGCTGGACGATGTGCGCTTTCATCCCGCCTGGCATCTGCTGATGCAGGGGCTGTGTGCGAACCGCGTGCATAACCTTCCCTGGGACGTGGAGGCACGCAGCGGCGCATTTGTGGCGCGCGCCGCACGCTTTATGCTCCATGCGCAGGTGGAATCCGGGTCACTGTGCCCGATTACGATGACCTTTGCCGCGACGCCGCTGTTGCTCCAGGCGCTGCCGACGGCGTTTGCCGAATGGCGAACGGCATTATTGAGCGATCGCTACGATCCGCATCAGCAGCCAGGCGTGCAGAAACGCGGGCTGTTGATTGGCATGGGCATGACCGAAAAGCAGGGCGGTTCCGATGTGTTGAGCAACAGTACGCGCGCGGAGCGTCTTGCCGAGGGAAACTACCAGCTTACCGGACATAAGTGGTTTTTCTCGGTACCGCAAAGCGATGCTCATCTGGTGCTGGCACAGGCTCGCGGTGGGCTGACCTGCTTCTTCGTCCCGCGCTTTCTGCCCGATGGCTCGCGCAACGCCATTCGTCTTGAGCGTTTAAAAGATAAGCTCGGCAATCGCGCGAACGCCAGCAGCGAAGCGGAGTTTCAGCAGGCGCTGGGCTGGGCGGTTGGTGAAGAGGGCGACGGTATTCGCCAGATCCTGAAAATGGGCGGTCTGACGCGTTTTGACTGTGCGTTGGGCAGCCATAGTCTGATGCGCCGCGCGTTTTCGGTGGCGCTATATCACGCTTTCCAGCGTCAGGCGTTTGGCCATAACCTGGTTGACCTGCCGCTCATGCGTCAGGTGCTGGGCCGAATGGCCCTTCAGCTGGAAGGGCAGACGGCGTTTATGTTCCGCCTCGCCAGCGCCTGGGGCCAGCCGAACGTGCCGCAGGAGGCGCTGTGGGCGCGGCTGTTTACGCCTGCCGCGAAGTTCGCCATTTGTAAGGCGGGGATTCCGTTTGTCGCTGAGGCCATGGAGGTGCTCGGGGGTGTAGGTTACTGTGAAGAGAGCGAGCTGCCGCGGCTGTACCGTGAGATGCCGGTGAACAGTATCTGGGAAGGCTCCGGTAATATTATGTGCCTCGATGTGCTGCGCGTACTGATGAAGCGGCCGGATGCCGTCGCGCTGCTGGCCGCCGAGTGTGCGGACGTGAAAGGCCAGGACCGTCATTTCGACCGCCACTGGCGTCAGCTTCAGCAGCGGCTACGTCGGCCTGGTGAAGCGCAGGGCCGGGAAATCACCGGTCAGCTTTATCTGCTGGGCGTGGGGGCACAAATGCTGCGCTATGCGTCTCCACCGATGGCTCAGGCCTGGTGTCGAATGATGCTCGATCCGCGCGGCGGGGTGTTGCTGCATGAACAGGTGATAAGCGAAGTATTACATCGGGCAACGGGCGGGGGAAGGTAAACCATTGGGGGAGTGGAAGAGGCGTGACACAATAACGCATCTTCCACTATAGGCTGGTCTCAGGCATAGATAATCGCCTGTGCACGCCAGTTATCCGGCTGGGGTTCTTCGTACATCTGAACAATGCGATACCAGGATGCGCCCTGTTCATCCGCTTTGCGGGCGATCACCTGTTCGACGTCTTCCAGGCTTCCGGTCACGTTGTTCACCGAAATCAGCCCGATCTCATTGAGCCCGGTGACACAATCTGCGCTGGCGAATTCTGCTGATTGCGCCGCAGCAGCGTGCGAAACGCCCGGCAAAAGCAGGGTAGATAAGGTAAGTGATTGTTTCATCGTCAGCTCCATTTCACATAACCCAGTAGGGCAGTCCATAGCAGACGCATATCCTGTTTTTCGATAGCGGCGTCATTGTGCATCAGGGAAACGTGAAACGGTGCAAACCAATGTAAAACTGCTCAAGGTTACTTACGGTAGAGGATGGCCTGGGAGTACCACTGCCCCGGCACGACGGTATCGTCTATCATCACGATCACGTAGTAATCCGCTTTCTGCGCGGCGACTTTCGCCTTAATCGTCTCTTCAACGTCCATCGGCGAGCCGTAGACCAGTGCGCTAACCGTGCCCATGCGCTGCAAACCTTCCGTCTGGTTGCGGCGAATTTCCTGCGGGTGGTCGGTGACCGGAGGCGGCGCTTCAGGCGAGCCTTCCAGCAAACTACAACCGCTCAGCAAGAGCGCCAGCAACAGTGGGATTAACCGTTTTATCGCCATTTCCCGTTTCCTGATAGCCATAGTGTAGTGGGGAAAAATTTCCCTTTTGGGTTAATGTTCCTGATTTGTTAACCATAGCGCTATTTTCGAATGAAAATATCACGAAACCGTAACCGGGTTCTCAATGTTATCAATCAGGGGTATTGTCGTCATATTAGTGCATCAATTTTCGTATCATATCTCATCATCGTTAAAGGAAGCCCCCATGATTGAACTGGAAACGCGCACCCTGGCCGGGCAACAAATTCTGCATGCTTACCCTAAGGGATGTGCAGAAAAAGCGTTGCCTACCATCGTGTTTTATCACGGTTTTACGTCCTCTAACGTGGTGTATAGCTATTTTGCCGTCGCCCTGGCACAGGCGGGTTTTCGGGTGGTCATGCCCAACGCGGCCGAGCACGGCGAGCGTTTTAACGGCGATAGCGCGGGGCGTTTGCAGCGTTTCTGGCAGATTTTGCTGCAGAATTTTAACGAATTCTCCCCGCTGCGTGATGCGCTGCTGGCCAGCGGACTGGTCAGCGAGGGGCGTCTGGCGGTCGCCGGGGCGTCAATGGGCGGTATGACCGCATTGGGGCTGATGGCGCAGCATCCCGAGTTAAAATGCGTGGCCAGCCTGATGGGCTCGGGCTATTTTACGTCGTTGGCAACCACGCTCTTCCCCGCGCCGGAGGCACAGCAGGCACGCCTGCAGCCGCTGCTGGCGAAATGGGAGGTGGGTCACCAGCTGGCGGCTCTTGCCGACCGTCCGCTGCTGCTGTGGCACGGCGAAGAGGATGATGTGGTTCCCGCCGGGGAAACCTTCCGCCTTCAACAGGCGCTGCGTGAGGCCGGGCTGGATGCGCGATTAACCTGCCTTTGGCAGGCCGGCGTGCGGCATCGTATTACCCCCGAGGCGCTGGACGGTACAGTGGCGTTTTTCCGCGAGCGGCTTTAAACGCGAATCACCTGAACGCCCTGATCCTCAAGCTTTTTGAGGATCAGGGCGTCAGCCTGCTTACCGGTAATCAGCAGATCGATCTCCTCGGCGCGGCTGAACAGCATGCCCGCGCGCTCGCCAACCTTACTGCTGTCAACCAGTACCGCCAGCTTGCCGACCACGTTCAACATTTTCTGCTCTGCCATCGCCGTCAGCATATCGGTTTTATAAAGCCCTTCTGCCGTCAGCCCCTTGCCGCTGGTGAACATCCAGTGCCCGGCATAGAGGCTGTTCTCGCTGCCCTGCGGGCTGAGCGTAATGGCGTGGCTGCGATTATATTGCCCGCCCATAATAATGACGCTGTCGTGCTCTTTGTCGATGAGGTAATTCGCCAGCGGCAGATAGTTAGTAATGATCTGTACCGGTTTGCCGCAGATCTCCTGGCCGACCAGAAAGGCGGTCGATCCGCAGTTGATCACCACGCTTTCGCCCGGCATAACCAGCTGAGCAGCCGCTTTGGCAATACGTACCTTCTCGTCGTGATTCTGCGCCTGGTGAATGTTCATCGGCGACCAACGCGGTGCCTGCTGGCTGATGGCTTCGGCGCCGTTGCGCACTTTCTTCAGCTTGCCGCTTTCATCCAGCTTATTGATGTCCCTGCGTGCCGTCGCGGGTGAGATCCCCAGACGGGAAATCACCTGCTCTACTGTAACAAAGCCCGCTTGTGCCAGCAGTTCCAGTAGAATCTGATGTCTTTGCGCTTCCGTCATGAGCTAATCCGAAAAAAAATGATGAGTAAAGATGATATTTGAAATGTCGCTAAAATACTAAAACTATTGTCTGGGTGGCGGATAACGGCGTCTCACCGTGGCGGGAGACGCCGGGAAGTCACTGCGCTAATTACAGGAACGATTTGAACGGCAGGTCTGGTTCAAGGGTAAAACAGTCGTCAAAGCCGCGCGGGTAGTGGTATTCAAAGTTGTCTTTATCCAGCGGCCAGGTGAATTTGCCGCCAACCTGCCAGATGAAAGGTTTGAACCCGTACTTCAGGCGATCTTTCTTCATTTCCCATAGCACCCGAATTTCCTGCGGGTCGGCCTGGAAGTTTGACCAGATATCGTGGTGGAAGGGGATGACGACTTTGGTGTTCAGCGCTTCACCCATACGCAGAATATCGGCGCTGGTCATTTTATCGGTAATGCCGCGCGGGTTCTCGCCGTAGGAGCCCAGCGCGACGTCAATCTGATGTTCGTTGCCGTGTTTTGCGTAGTAGTTGGAGTAGTGGGAGTCGCCGCTGTGATAAAGCGTACCGCCCGGCGTTTTAAACAGATAGTTCACCGCGCGGGCGTCCATGCCGTCCGGCAGCACGCCTGCGGCTTTTTGATCTGCCGGCAACGTGATCAGCGCGGTGCGGTCAAAGGCGTCAAGCGCATGAATTTCAATGTCTTTCACTTTCACCACGTCGCCCGGTTTGACCACGATGCAGCGCTCTTTTGGCACGCCCCAGCCGATCCACAGGTCAACGCAGGTTTGTGGGCCGATAAACGGCACGTCGCTGGCGCAGTTCTGCATGACGGCGGCGGCAACGTTCACGTCGATATGATCGTTATGGTCATGCGTGGCCAACACGGCATCAATCTGGCGAATAGCAAAAGGATCCAGCACAAAAGGTGTGGTGCGAAGGTTGGGCTGTAATTTTTTGACCCCTGCCATGCGCTGCATCTGGTGGCCCTGTTTCATCAATGGGTTACCATGACTTTGTTTCCCGGTGCCGCACCAGAAATCGACGCAGATATTGGCACCGCCTTCTGATTTCAGCCAGATTCCGGTGCAGCCCAGCCACCACATGGCAAAGGTGCCCGGTGCGACCTGTTCTTGCTCAATTTCTTCATTCAGCCAGCTTCCCCACTCCGGAAACGTGCTCAGGATCCAGGATTCCCGCGAGATGGTCTCTACTTTGCTCATCGTGTTTTCCTCTTGAATATGTCATTTGTGATCATTTGGTGATTTATTGTGATTGATAATCTCACCGTTTTTTCACGATTGCAATGGGGTGTTTTCAGCGGAAGAGACGTTTTACCACCGCCAGCCTGACTATAGAAACTGGCTTTAATCTATGTTTTTTATCTATTTAATTGATTTGAATTGATTATTTTTAACGGTATTCGATGGATCTCTATTCCATTGTAACCGTAGGTTTATTATTGCGGCGTGCATCACACTTAATCAAATTAAATCTTGTTGTGATTATTTTTGATTATTAGAGTGTGTGTCACCCGGCTGAACAGGGCTGTTGGTTCAGCTCCCTCATTTACTGGAGAGCGTTATGGAGATCCTCTACAACATCTTTACCGTCTTTTTTAATCAGGTGATGACCAACGCCCCGCTGCTGCTGGGTATCGTGACCTGCATCGGCTACATCCTGCTGCGTAAAAGCGTGAGCGTGATAATCAAAGGCACCATCAAAACGATCATCGGCTTTATGCTCTTACAGGCGGGGTCCGGCATCCTGACCAGTACGTTCAAACCCGTTGTGGCGAAAATGTCCGAGGTTTACGGGATCAATGGCGCCATTTCTGATACCTACGCTTCAATGATGGCGACTATCGAGCGCATGGGCGACGCCTATAGCTGGGTTGGGTACGCGGTGCTGTTGGCGCTGGCGCTCAATATCTGTTACGTGCTGCTGCGGCGCATCACCGGCATTCGCACCATCATGCTTACCGGCCATATTATGTTCCAGCAGGCCGGTCTGATTGCGGTGTTCTTCTATATCTGTGGTTATTCCATGTGGACCACCATTATTTGCACTTCGGTGCTGGTGTCGCTCTACTGGGGCATTACGTCCAACATGATGTATAAGCCGACGCAGGAAGTGACGGATGGCTGCGGCTTCTCCATTGGTCACCAGCAGCAGTTCGCCTCATGGCTTGCCTATAAAGTCGCGCCATATCTGGGCAAGAAAGAGGAAAGCGTTGAAGATCTCAAGCTGCCTGGCTGGCTGAATATCTTCCATGACAACATCGTCTCCACGGCGATTGTGATGACCCTCTTTTTTGGCGCGATCCTGCTCTCCTTCGGCATTGATGTGGTTCAGGCCATGGCGGGGAAAACCCACTGGACGGTCTATATCCTGCAAACCGGTTTCTCGTTCGCGGTGGCGATCTTCATCATCACTCAGGGCGTGCGCATGTTTGTGGCGGAACTGTCCGAAGCGTTTAACGGTATTTCCCAGCGCCTGATCCCCGGTGCGGTGCTGGCTATCGACTGTGCGGCTATCTATAGCTTCGCGCCGAACGCGGTGGTGTGGGGCTTTATGTGGGGCACTATCGGCCAGCTGATTGCCGTGGCAATTCTGGTGGGCTGCGGCTCCTCTATTCTGATTATTCCCGGTTTTATCCCGATGTTCTTCTCCAACGCCACCATCGGCGTGTTTGCCAACCACTTTGGCGGCTGGCGCGCTGCGCTCAAGATTTGCCTGGTGATGGGGATGATTGAAATCTTCGGCTGCGTCTGGGCGGTGAAGCTGACCGGCATGAGCGCCTGGATGGGCATGGCTGACTGGTCAATTCTGGCGCCGCCGATGATGCAAGGCTTCGCCTCCGTCGGCATCGTGTTTATGGCCGTCATTATTGTGATTGCACTGGCTTATATGGTCTTCGCCGGACGCGCGCTGCGCGCTGAGGAAGATGCTGAAAAACAACTGGCAGACGCCTCTGCTTAATAAGGAGTTTTGACTATGACCGTACGTATTCTGGCCGTATGTGGTAACGGGCAAGGCAGTTCCATGATTATGAAGATGAAAGTAGATCAGTTCCTGACGCAGTCCAACATTGACCATACGGTTAACAGCTGCGCGGTAGGGGAGTACAAAAGCGAGCTGGCCGGGGCCGATATCATTATCGCCTCTACCCATATTGCCGGTGAAATTACCGTGTCGGGCAATAAATACGTGGTTGGCGTGCGCAACATGCTGTCGCCTGCTGACTTTGGTCCGAAGCTGTTAGACGTGATCAAAGAACATTTTCCGCAGGACGTGAAGTAAGGACGCGCCATGAAATTACGCGATTCGTTGGCGGATAACGACGCCATTCTTTTACAAGCCGATGCGGCAACCTGGCAGGAAGCGGTCAAGCTGGGCGTTGACCTTCTGGTTAAGGCCGATGTCGTTGAGCCGCGCTATTACCAGGCCATTCTTGATGGCGTGGCCCAGCATGGCCCCTACTTTGTGATTGCGCCGGGCCTGGCAATGCCGCACGGCCGCCCGGAAGAGGGGGTGAAGAAAACCGGTTTTGCGCTGGTCACGCTAAAAACGCCGCTGGTGTTTAACCACGAAGATAACGACCCGGTCGATATCCTGATCACCATGGCGGCGGTCGACGCCAATACGCACCAGGAAGTGGGCATCATGCAGATCGTCAATCTGTTTGATGACGAAGCCAATTTTGACCGCTTACGCGCCTGCCGCACCGCGCAGGAAGTGCTCGATTTAATTGATAACGCCAACGCGGCGGCCGTTTAAAAGGAAGAGTGAAATGTCATTACCGATGTTGCAGGTTGCGCTGGATAACCAATCAATGGCTTCAGCTTATGAAACAACGCGTTTGATTGCCGATGAAGTGGATATTATTGAAGTCGGCACCATCCTGTGCGTGGCGGAAGGGGTGCGTGCGGTTCGCGACCTCAAGGCGCTGTACCCAAACAAAATCGTGCTGGCGGACGCCAAAATTGCCGACGCGGGCAAAATTCTCTCTCGGATGTGCTTTGAAGCGAATGCCGATTGGATAACGGTGATCTGCTGTGCGGATATCAACACCGCGAAAGGCGCGCTGGATGTGGCGAAGGAATTCAACGGTGACGTGCAGATTGAGCTGACCGGCTTCTGGACCTGGGAGCAGGCGGCAGAGTGGCGCGCGGCGGGTATCGGGCAGGTGGTGTATCACCGCAGCCGTGATGCGCAGGCGGCTGGCGTGGCGTGGAGTGAGGCGGATATCAGCGCCATCAAACGCCTGGCGGATATGGGCTTTAAAGTCACCGTCACCGGTGGACTGGCGCTGGAAGATTTACCGCTGTTTAAAGGCATTCCTATCCACGTCTTTATCGCCGGGCGCAGCATCCGCGATGCCGCCTCACCGGTGGAGGCCGCGCGCCAGTTTAAACGCTCCATCGCCCAGCTTTGGGGCTAAGGAGCGGTTATGCTGACGAAACAGACGCCGCTCGGCATCTATGAAAAAGCGCTCCCCGGAGGGGAGTGCTGGCGGGAAAGACTGCTGCTGGCGAATACGCTTGGCTTTGATTTCGTGGAAATGTCGGTGGATGAAACCGACGCGCGGCTGGCCCGTCTCGACTGGAGCCGCGAGCAGCGTTTAGCGCTGATCGCCGCCATAGCGGAAACCGGCGTACGGGTGCCGTCGATGTGCCTTAGCGCGCACCGCCGTTTCCCACTCGGCAGTGAAGACGACGATGTTCGCCGCCAGGGGCTGGAGATCATGCGTAAAGCCATCCAGTTTGCTCAGGATATTGGCATTCGCGTTATCCAACTGGCGGGCTATGACGTGTACTACCAGCAGGCGAACGACGAGACGCGCCGCCGCTTCCGCGACGGGCTGAAAGAGAGCGTTGAAATGGCGAGCCGCGCGCAGGTGACGCTGGCGATGGAGATCATGGATTATCCATTGATGAACTCCATCAGCAAGGCGCTGGGCTATGCGCATTATCTTAATAACCCGTGGTTTCAACTCTACCCGGATATCGGCAACCTGTCGGCCTGGGATAACGATGTGCAGATGGAGCTGCAGGCCGGTATAGGGCACATTGTGGCCGTGCACGTGAAGGACACGAAACCCGGCGTCTTCAAGAACGTGCCGTTTGGTGAAGGGGTTGTCGATTTTGAACGTTGCTTCAGTACGCTGCGGGAGAGCGGCTATTGCGGGCCGTATCTGATTGAGATGTGGAGCGAAACGGCGGCCGATCCGATTGCCGAAGTAGCGAAAGCGCGCGACTGGGTCAAAGCGCGGATGGCCCGCGCCGGGCTGGTGGAGGCGGCATGATGCAAACGTTGAAACAGCAGGTCTTTGAGGCAAATATGGATTTGCCGCGCTATGGGCTGGTGACCTTCACCTGGGGCAACGTCAGCGCTATCGATCGTCAGCGTGGTCTTGTCGTGATTAAGCCCAGCGGCGTGGCGTATGAGACGATGTGCGTGGATGACATGGTCGTGGTCGACCTTGAGGGCATCGTTGTGGAAGGGGCGTTCCGGCCTTCCTCTGATACCGCAACGCATCTGGCGCTGTATCGTCGCTTCCCATCGCTTGGCGGTATTGTGCATACTCACTCGACTCACGCTACGGCCTGGGCCCAGGCCGGTCAGGCAATCCCGGCACTCGGGACCACCCACGCTGATTATTTCTTTGGCGATATTCCTTGCACCCGCGGGCTGAGTGAAGCTGAAGTGCAGGGCGATTATGAAGGCAATACCGGCAAGGTGATCATCGAAACATTGGGTGACGGCGAGCCCATGCATACGCCGGGCGTGGTGGTATACCAACACGGCCCGTTTGCCTGGGGTAAAGATGCACACGACGCGGTACACAATGCGGTGGTGATGGAAGAAGTGGCGAGAATGGCGTGGATCGCGCGCGGGATTAACCCCGGCTTACAGCCTATCGATGCTTATCTGATGAATAAACACTTCATGCGCAAACACGGCCCTGACGCCTACTATGGGCAGTAATAGGCGACGATACGTGTATCATACAGTGCTCCGGGATTTGTACGCCTTCGGGATGTTACTGGTCTGATTCCGGAGCCTTTTTGATACTTCGCCCCCGGGCGGAGGCGAAGCGTTGGGAACGGGGCTAGCGGTACAGCGCTGCGCTGGCGTGGATTAACCCGCCGCTGCCCGGCTCATGCACCAGGATAGGCTGGAAGAATTTTGCCCCCTGGGCGTCGCTCTCCTGACTGAGCGCCTGGTCGGCCTCTTGCTCAGTGGCGATATTGTGGTTGATATAGATAACCCCCAGGCTGTGGACATCGTCCATGTTACGCGCCTGATGGCTATCGATCTTAATGGCGGCCTGTGCGCTAACGCTAACCAGTAGCATCGCGATGGCGGCAAAAATGATATTTTTCATACGCAACTCCTGACTCACGGTCCTGATGGGGTAATCGGCTCTCCTGTGTCTATGGGGGGGCTTCTGATTAAAGTGTAACCACTCTTTCGCAGAGGTATCACGACCATTTCTGATGCTGTCGTTCAAAAAAAATGCATCATCCGCTACTGTTCAATTTTAAATCACTAACTTAGGTGTGCTTCACGCTTTGTGCGAATTTTTGCGCAATTAACTTGAGTTTCTGGGGGGGCGCAAGTATTATGACGCGTCAATTTTTCAGCCGCCCTTTAACACGTTCCTTGCCTCCATGGGCCGCGGCTGACCCAGACAGGAGGCTGAATAATCCGTAAGGAGCAATTCGATGCGTCATTACGAAATCGTTTTTATGGTCCATCCTGACCAGAGCGAACAGGTTCCGGGCATGATCGAGCGTTACTCTGCTGCCATCACTGGTGCAGAAGGCAAGATCCACCGTCTGGAAGACTGGGGCCGCCGTCAGCTGGCTTATCCGATCAACAAACTGCACAAAGCTCACTACGTTCTGCTGAACGTTGAAGCGCCGCAGGAAGTTATCGATGAGCTGGAAACTACTTTCCGCTTCAACGATGCCGTTATCCGCAGCATGGTTATGCGTACTAAACACGCTGTTACTGAAGCATCTCCGATGGTTAAAGCGAAAGACGAGCGTCGTGAACGTCGCGATGATTTCGCTAACGAAACCGCAGATGATGCTGAAGCTGGGGATTCTGAAGAGTAATTTCTGATGACCAACCGTCTGGTGTTGTCCGGCACCGTGTGCAGGATGCCCCTTCGAAAGGTCAGTCCATCAGGAATTCCTCATTGCCAGTTCGTGCTTGAGCATCGTTCTGTGCAGGAGGAAGCCGGGTTTCACCGGCAGGCGTGGTGCCAAATGCCTGTAATAATCAGCGGGCAGGAAAGCCAAGCCATTACTCACAGTATAACGGTCGGTAGCGCAGTCACCGTGCAGGGCTTTATCTGTTGCCACAAAGCAAAGAATGGCCTGAGCAAAATGGTACTGCATGCCGAGCAGATTGAATTGATAGATTCTGGAGACTAGCCATATGGCACGTTATTTCCGTCGTCGCAAGTTCTGCCGTTTCACC
This sequence comes from Klebsiella sp. WP3-W18-ESBL-02, assembly GCF_014168815.1. Classification (NCBI taxonomy): domain Bacteria; kingdom Pseudomonadati; phylum Pseudomonadota; class Gammaproteobacteria; order Enterobacterales; family Enterobacteriaceae; genus Klebsiella; species Klebsiella sp. WP3-W18-ESBL-02. The sequence goes on along the minus strand of NZ_AP021972.1, from coordinate 4,599,525 downwards.
GCGGAAGGCGTTCAAGAGATCGACTATAAAGATATCGCTACGCTGAAAAACTACATCACCGAAAGCGGTAAGATTGTCCCAAGCCGTATCACCGGTACCCGTGCAAAATATCAGCGTCAGCTGGCTCGCGCTATCAAACGCGCTCGCTACCTGTCCCTGCTGCCGTACACTGATCGTCATCAGTAATCGGTCACGGTCCATTAATACGACTTTGAGAGGATAAGGTAATGCAAGTTATTCTGCTTGATAAAGTAGCAAACCTGGGTAGCCTGGGTGATCAGGTTAACGTTAAAGCGGGCTACGCTCGTAACTTCCTGGTCCCGCAGGGTAAAGCTGTTCCTGCTACCAAGAAAAACGTTGAATTCTTCGAAGCACGCCGCGCTGAACTGGAAGCTAAACTGGCTGACGTTCTGACCGCTGCTAACGCACGTGCTGAAGCAATCAACGCACTGGAATCCGTAACCATCGCGTCTAAAGCTGGCGACGAAGGTAAACTGTTCGGTTCCATCGGTACTCGCGACATCGCTGACGCTGTTACTGCAGCAGGCGTTAAAGTTGCTAAGAGCGAAGTTCGTCTGCCGAACGGCGTTCTGCGTACCACTGGTGAGCACGAAGTGGACTTCCAGGTTCACAGCGAAGTGTTCGCTAAAGTTATCATCAACGTTGTTGCTGAGTAATCTGCAACCCACGTTTTGATAACAACAAATCGCCGGCCTCGTGCCGGCGTTTTGCTTTTTTGGCCCACCGCTTTTCAACTGGCTATCTTTCATCCTTTTGGCGATAATCTAAAAATTAAAACAATATTTTAATTTTTGGTGAAAGAATGGAAACTCTCCGCCAGCATCCGCTATTTTCCCGCAAGAACATCGTTTATCTCTGTGCCGCATTCTGCTGTCTGCTGTGGGGGAGCGCCTATCCTGCCATCAAGAGCGGGTATGAGCTGTTCCAGATCGCCGCCGACGACATCCCGACCAAAATCGTTTTTGCCGGCTACCGCTTCCTCTTCGCCGGCATGCTGCTGTTGCTGCTGGCCATAGCACAGCGCAAACCGATTGCCCGATTAACCCCGCGGCAGTTTGGCCAACTGACGCTGCTGGGTTTGACGCAGACTTCGCTACAGTACATCTTTTTCTACATTGGCCTCGCCTTCACCACCGGGGTGAAAGGCTCGATCATGAACGCCACCGGCACTTTCTTCAGCGTGCTGCTGGCGCACTTTATCTACCAGAACGATAAGCTCAGCTATAACAAGACGCTCGGCTGTATTCTCGGCTTTGCCGGGGTGATGGTGGTGAATTTTAATAGCGGCCTGCTGGATTTCAGCTTTAGCCTGTTGGGCGACGGTTCGGTGGTACTGGCGGCGTTTATTCTGTCGGCGGCGTCGCTGTACGGTAAACGTATTTCGCAGACGGTCGATCCAACGGTGATGACCGGCTACCAGTTGGCGATCGGCGGCCTGGCGCTGGTGGTAGGGGGGTATCTGAGCGGCGGTACGCTGACCTTCCACGGTCTCCCATCGGTGGCGATTCTTGGTTATCTGACGCTGCTTTCATCGGTTGCGTTTGCGCTGTGGAGTATTCTGCTCAAGTACAACCGGGTGGGGATGATTGCGCCGTTTAACTTCCTGATCCCGGTGTCGGGCTCCGTGCTGTCGGCGATTTTTCTGGGCGAAAACATTCTGGAATGGAAATACGCGATCGCGCTGGTGCTGGTCTGTTCCGGGATTTGGTGGGTGAATAAGGTGAAGCGGTAATGCCTGATGGCGCTGCGCTTATCAGGCCTGCGTTCACGGTTTTGGTAGGCCGGATAAGGCAAAGCCGCCATCCGGCTCTCTACATGATTAACGTGCGCGAATAAAGCTACCGTCCTGCTGACGGGTAAACAGCACCTGCCCGTTGTCGGATTCGATGGTCAGCCCGGTGACCACGCCGTTGGCGTTCTTACGAATCTGCACTTTCTGGCCATTTTTCAAGTTGCTCAACGGCTTGCCCGCGCCTTCAACCTGCGCCATCGCGTAGACATCGGTCGGCGGCAGATTATTGTCACGGAACAGCTGCGCCAGCGTTTTGCCGGCCTCTACCTGATAGGTGCGCCATTCGTTGCCGCTGCTGCGGCTTTCCTGGTACGGCTGAGTGCGCGGCGCAGGAGCCTGTTCGCTCGGCTGCTCATCCTGAATCGGCTCTGGCGCGACCGGTGCGACCTGGTCCGGATCGCTCGACGGCGTAATCAGCTGGGCATGCAGCGGCTGCGCATCCGGCTGCGGCTGCGATTGTGACTGGAAGTCCAGCTGCGCACTACGGCTGACCGGTGCGACCGGCGTGTCGTCAGCGGAAGGCAACAAGAAGCCCACAATGACGGCCAGAGCAGCGATAATCACGCCACGACGGTGCGCGAGCGGCAGCGGATCCAGGATGCGAAGGTTGTCCGGCGCATGCCAGATTTTCTCCAGCAAAGGTTTTAATTCAAATCTCCCGGGCATGGCTTTCCTCCTGCTCCGTGTCATTGCTATCCATTATAGATAACTGCCTGATGAACGTGGCAAAGCGTATGTTCATCATATCCTATGGGCTTAGCGTATTGTTTCTTTTTCCCGGCAATTTGTCATCTTTCCTGACACAAAGTTTTACCCTGTGCGGCGCGGCTGCTATGCTGCCCGCTACTTTATACCCGAAGAAAGGAAAGACGATGGCCACCCCGACTTTTGACACCATTGAAGCACAGGCAAGCTACGGCATTGGCCTGCAGGTAGGACAGCAGCTGAGCGAGTCCGGTTTGCAGGGTTTACTGCCGGAAGCGCTGGTTGCCGGTATCGCCGATGCGCTGGAAGGCAAACAGCCGGCTGTGCCGGTTGACGTTGTTCATCGCGCGCTGCGTGAAATTCATGAACGTGCTGACGCGGTGCGTCGCGAGCGTTTTGCCGCAATGGCGGAAGATGGCGTGAAATACCTGGAAGAAAACCGTGAGAAAGAAGGCGTGAACAGCACCGAATCCGGCCTGCAGTTCCGCGTACTGACTCAGGGTGAAGGCCCGATCCCGGCGCGTACCGACCACGTTCGCGTACACTACACCGGTAAACTGATCGATGGCACCGTGTTTGATAGCTCCGTCGCGCGCGGCGAACCGGCTGAGTTCCCGGTTAACGGCGTTATCGCAGGCTGGATCGAAGCGCTGACCCTGATGCCGGTTGGCTCGAAGTGGGAACTGACTATCCCTCACAGCCTGGCCTACGGCGAGCGCGGCGCGGGTGCCTCCATTCCGCCGTTCAGCACCCTGGTCTTCGAGGTTGAGCTGCTGGAAATCCTGTAAGCCCTGCCTTTGTCCTCTCTCCATTGGGGGAGAGGGCACAAAATTCTTAAGTTTGATATATCCTGGGATTTTATCTTGCAAATGGCGCTGTTGCGTGTATTTTTGTGAGCTGTTTCCCATTGGTGAGGTGATATAACACTCACTTTAAACATATAATTAACATTATATTTAAATCATAGTATTCATCCCTCCGATTCTTACCTAATATCGAGACATCCTATAGATGGGATCGTCTTGCATGACGACATAAAGGGCCAGTAGAGCCCGCACAACACAGACAGAAACAACAGGAAGAAAATCACATGGTTGATCAGATAAAAGTCGCTACTGCCGCAGAGCAGGAGCCGGCTGAACAGTCGCTACGGCGCAACCTTACTAACCGGCATATTCAGCTGATTGCCATCGGCGGGGCCATCGGCACCGGGCTGTTTATGGGCTCCGGAAAAACAATCAGTCTCGCGGGGCCGTCGATCATTTTCGTTTATATGATCATCGGCTTTATGCTGTTCTTCGTGATGCGCGCAATGGGCGAGCTGCTGCTGTCCAATCTGGAATATAAGTCGTTCAGCGATTTTGCCGCCGATCTGCTCGGTCCGTGGGCAGGCTACTTTACCGGCTGGACCTACTGGTTCTGCTGGGTGGTGACCGGCATGGCGGACGTGGTGGCGATCACCGCCTACGCCCAATTCTGGTTCCCCGGGCTCTCCGACTGGGTCGCCTCGCTGGCAGTCGTGCTGCTGTTGCTGGGCCTCAACCTCGCTACCGTGAAGATGTTTGGCGAGATGGAGTTCTGGTTTGCGATGATTAAAATCGTCGCTATTGTGGCGCTGATTGTCGTTGGCCTGGTGATGGTGATGATGCACTTCAAATCGCCGACCGGCGTCGAAGCGTCGTTCGCCCACCTGTGGAACGACGGCGGCTGGTTCCCGAAAGGTATCAGCGGTTTCTTTGCCGGCTTCCAGATAGCGGTGTTTGCCTTCGTGGGTATTGAGCTGGTGGGGACCACCGCCGCAGAAACCAAAGATCCGGAAAAATCGCTGCCGCGCGCGATTAACTCCATTCCGATTCGTATCATCATGTTCTACGTCTTCGCGCTGATCGTCATTATGTCGGTGACGCCGTGGAGCTCCGTGGTGCCGGATAAGAGCCCGTTCGTTGAGCTGTTCATGCTGGTCGGTCTGCCGGCGGCGGCGAGCATCATCAACTTTGTCGTGCTGACCTCCGCCACTTCATCTGCCAACAGCGGCGTGTTCTCAACCAGCCGTATGCTGTTCGGCCTGGCGCAGGATGGCGTGGCGCCGAGCCTGTTTGCCAAGCTGTCTAAACGTGCGGTACCGGCGAAAGGGCTGACCTTCTCCTGTATCTGTCTGTTGGGCGGCGTCGTTATGCTGATGGTGAACCCTAGCGTCATTGCGGCCTTCACCATGATCACCACCGTATCGGCGATTCTGTTTATGTTCGTCTGGACGATTATCCTGTGCTCTTACCTGGTGTACCGTAAACAGCGCCCGCATCTGCACGAATCCTCAAAGTACAAAATGCCGCTGGGCAAAGTGATGTGCTGGGTGTGCATGGCGTTCTTCGCCTTCGTACTGGTGCTGCTGACGCTGGAAGCGGATACCCGCGAAGCGCTGATGGTAACGCCGATTTGGTTTATCGTGCTGGGCCTGGGCTGGATGTTCCTGCGTAAGAACAAGCTGGCTAAGTAAGCAAATTCCCCCCTAACCCTCTACCCAACGAGGTGAGGGGAAACGACACAAAGCGCCCATCGTGGCGCTTTCTTTATTTTTGAGCCCCGCCTCGTAGCCCCACTTTTCGCAACGTGCTAACGTCCCCGCCACAAACGGATAGCGTATGGAGATGAAATGCGTCAGAGAACGATTGTCTGCCCGGTGATTCAAAACGAGGGCGAATACCTGCTGTGTAAAATGGCCGATGACCGCGGCGTTTTTCCCGGCCAGTGGGCGATTTCCGGCGGCGGGATGGAGCCGGGCGAAACCATGGAAGAGGCGCTGAGACGCGAAATTGGTGAAGAGCTGGGCGAAGCGCTGGAGATTACCGAGGTGAAGCCATGGACCTTCCGCGATGACGTGCGGGTAAAAACCTACGCCGACGGAACGACCGAACAGATCTATATGATTTATCTTATCTTTGACTGCGTGAGCGCCAACCGGGATATCACTTTCAATGAAGAATTTCAGGCGATCGCCTGGGTGAAACCCGAAGCGCTGGCCGACATGGACCTGAACGTGGCGACGCGGGAAACCTTCCGCCAGAAAGGGCTGCTGTAATAGAAAACGCCTCCCGCAAGGAGAGGCGCTGAGTCATCTTATTCGCCTTTGAGTGCGCGTGGGAACAGCACGTTGTTTTCGAGGCTGATGTGCTCCATCAGATCGTCGATCATTTCGTTAATGCCGTTATACATTGCTTTCCAGGTGGTGCAGGCTTCCGGCGGAATGGTGACGTTATTGGTGGTGTGCTTAATCACTTCCAGCTGTTCGCCCGCTTCGTCATGTTCGCTTTCCATCACGCTGATAGGCCCCATTGCCTGGCTGCCCATGCCCTGCTTAATCATCGGGAACAGGATCTGCTCTTCTTTCATCATATGGCTGGACAGTTCCTGGTGCAGCATGGTCAGGTATTTTGCCAGGCCTTTAGGCACGTTCGGTTTGTCGGCGTGAACGCGTTCCACTTTGGTCGCTTGTAAAATCAGCTCCGGCAGCTGTTCACGGTGTCTGTCGTGGTAGCGCGGGATGATGTAATCGATGATTTCGGCAAGGGATGCGGTGCGCCAGTCTTTCTCAACCGGCTGCTCGGCCAGTTTTGCCAGTTCGGCTTCAATCACGTCGACGTCCAGTTCCTTGCGGGCGGCTGCGCGAGCCAGCGTCTGCTTACCGCCGCAGCAGTAATCCATATCATATTTACGGAACAGCGCGGATGCGCGCGGGATGGAGAGCGCCAGCTCGCCTAAAGGTTGGTCGCGAAAGGCCATAGCAGTTACCTCGTCATCAATAATATAAGATGTATTTTAAATGCATCTTTAAGGCAAGGATATACCCCTTTATGGGGAGCGGATATAGGTGATGGCCGTCACAAAAAATTATTGTGCCTTTAACGTGCTGAATCTTATTGATAATCATGCTGGTAGGACCTGAATCGATTAAATAACCCCGCTGGGCTGCCGATAGTGAGACTTCAGACCACCTGCACAAAAAGGCAAATGATGTTTAAACGAATAAAAGTGATTACCGTACTGATTGTCGTGCTGGTCGCGCTGGGCGCGATGCAGCTGATATCAGCGGGCGTATTTGTACGCGCGCTGAATAACGACAAGCAGAACTTTACCGTCTCGCAGCTCTCCAGTCAGAACGTGGCCGAGTTTACCGATGCGTGGATTAGCCTTAACCAGGCGCGTGTGACCCTGAACCGTGGCATGTTGCGTCTGCAGGGGACGATGGCAAGTAGCGTCAACGGCGGGGAGCTGAAAACGCTGGTGGATACGGCGAACAACCTGTTGGCAGAGGCTAAACGCCACTACGACAAATATTACGCGCTGCCGGAAACGCCGGGGTTGAATAGCCATCTCTCGGACAGCCTTGAGAAGCAATACGGCATCTACTCCGCGACGCTGGCGCGCATGAACGAACTGCTGGCAGAAGGCAAGCTGGAAGAGATGTTCAAGCAAAACGCCGAACAGAAACAGCAGGCCATGCAGGCGGTGTACCAGGAGTGGCGCGCGGCACAGGCATCGTTGACCAACGCTGGCATCCAACAGAACGAAAGCGACTATGTGCGTATTATGTGGACCCTGGGCGCCATTATGCTGCTGGTTGTGGTGGTCATCGTGATGAGCTGGGTCGCGATGCAACGCGTGCTGCTCAAGCCGCTGCATAAGGTGATGGCGCATATCCGCCATATTGCCGAAGGCGATCTGACCAACAACATCAATACCGAAGGCAGTAACGAAATGGCGCTGCTGGCACGTAACGTCAACGACATGCAGCAGTCGTTGGCGAATACGGTGGGCGTGGTGCGCGAAGGCGCCGACACCATCTATACCGGCGCGGGTGAAATTTCCGCAGGCAGCAACGATCTCTCTTCGCGGACCGAGCAGCAGGCGGCATCGCTGGAAGAGACGGCGGCCAGCATGGAGCAGCTCACCGCGACGGTGAAACAAAACGCCGACAATGCGCGTCAGGCGACGCAGCTGGCGCAGAATGCCTCCGAGACCGCGCAGAAGGGCGGTAACGTGGTCGACGGCGTGGTGCGAACGATGGATGAAATCGCTGCCAGTTCCAGCAAAATCGCACAAATTACCAACGTGATCGATGGCATTGCCTTCCAGACCAACATTCTGGCGCTGAACGCGGCGGTGGAAGCCGCCCGCGCCGGTGAACAGGGTCGTGGTTTTGCGGTGGTGGCAGGCGAAGTCCGCACGCTGGCGCAGCGCAGCGCCCAGGCGGCAAAAGAAATTAAGGGATTGATTGATGACTCGGGCAACCGCGTCAACGCCGGCTCCGCGCTGGTGCACGAGGCCGGAGAGACGATGGCTGAGATCGTGAATGCGGTAACCCGCGTGAGCGATATTATGGGCGAAATCGCCTCTGCTTCCGATGAGCAGAGCCGCGGCATCGATCAGGTCGGCCAGGCGGTCGCCGAGATGGATCGCGTGACTCAGCAAAACGCCTCGCTGGTGGAAGAGTCTGCCAGCGCCGCCGCCGCGCTGGAAGAACAGGCCGCGCGTCTGAATCAAACCGTGGCGGTGTTTAAAATCAGCCGCCAGCAGACGATGCAGAAAACACCGGTGAAAAGAACGTCCGCACCAGCGGCTAAATCGGCGACGCTGACCGAAGCAAACTGGGAAACGTTCTAAGGCCCAGCATCAAAGACCGGCATGAGTGCCGGTCCTTGATTGCCGGATGGCGGCGTAAACGCCTTATCGGGCCTATATTAATCGTGCAGGCCCGATAGGCAAGCGCCATCAGGCATCACCTGAAATCGGCACCACCGCCGGTTTCTGCGGTTTTGACCGAACCGCGATGACGACCCCAATCACCAATAACGTTATTCCACTCAGCGTTAATATCGGCGGCATCTCCTGGCGCAGCAGGAAGGTGTAAAGCAGCCCCGCCAGCGTTTCAAAAACAATCAGCGGCCCGAGGATCACCGTCGGCAGCCGCTGACTCGCTACGTTCCAGCATAGCGCGCCCACCCATGAACAGAGTACGGCGATGGCGATCATCAGGCCGATAAATACCGTCGGACGCGGACCGAAAGGCAGCGCGAAATCGGGCGTCTGGGCGTGCAGCCACAGGCAGGCCGCAACGTAGCCGAACAGCGAAACCGGTAGCGTCACCAGCGCCTGTGCGGTGGCCCACATAAGCGGCGGCTGATGCGGATTTTCCCGCAGCCAGCGGGCGTTACGCAGCGCATACCACGCCCAGCACACCACCGACACCGTCGCCAGCGCAATGCCTGAGCCATAGCGCCATCCGCTAAAGTCCGGCAGGCCCTGACGCAGCTCGGCCACGTTGACGCACAGCAGTCCGCTCGCAATCAGCACCAGCGCAGGCATCAGGCGTAGCCAGGACAGCTTGCCGTCGCGCTGGCTATACAGCAGGTTGGCGAAAATGGGGATCACTACCGGCAGGGTAGCAATAATCATTGTGGAAACGGGCGCGCCGGTCCGCTGAATCGCGCTGGCGAGACACACATAATAGATAAGGTTGCCAACCAGGGTGAGCGCCAGCGCCGTCCACCAATCCTGGCGCGTGAGCTGGCGTAAACGGGCGCGGCCGAGCCAGGCCAACGGCAGGGCAATCAGCCCGAGCGCCAGATAGCGCCCCATCGACTGCAAGACAGCCGGATAATCCGGCACGATAAGCGGTCCGACAAAAATCAGTCCCCACATTAAACCGGCTAACAGGGCGTACAGCACACCGCTAATCATCATCACATCCTGATATGTTAAACATGCGCAAAGTGTAGGAGGTGAAGCGCGCGGCGTATTGTATGAGATTGCTGATTAGCGACGGATCACTTGTTTTTGGTAACGCACCGGGGTTATGCCGTAGCGCTGGGTGAAGGCGCGGGTCAGATGCGACTGATCGGTGAGCCCGGTCGCGGCGGCAACGGCGGCGGCGGGCATGCCGTGGGTGAGAAATTCTTTTGCTCGCCACAGGCGCACCGCCATCAGCATCTGGTGCGGCGTAACGTGAAAATGGGCTTTAAACTGACGCTGGAAGTGCCACGGACTGAGCGCCGCGACGCCCGCTAATTCGTCAAGGGTAATGGGATGCATGTAGTTGTCGTAAAGATAATCGCGTACGCGGGCAAAGCGATGGGCGGCTTCTGTTCGCACAGGGGCGTGGCAGGCGAGCGGTCGGAAGGTGTCGATCATCTCCAGCAGCAGGCCTTTCTGTGCTAGCGGATCGTCGGTATGCCACAGGGCGTGGATTTGGCGGCCAATCAGTAAAGAACGCTGCGGATCGTGGCGGGTGGCATCGGCAAACCACCAATGGCGGATACCGGTCACTTCCTCAAGCAGATCGGGCTGCAGATAAATCATCCGATAGCGCCATCCGTCGGCGGTTTCCGCCTCGCCGGTATGCAGCTCGTCGGGGTTCATGGTCACCACTGAATGAACGGGGGCGACGTGCTGGCTGCCGCGGTAGCGGAAACGCTCGGCCCCGGCCTCAATGACGCCAATGCCGAACGCTTCGTGAGTGTGGGGTTCAAAGGCATAGCGCGAAATATGCGCATGGTACAGCTCGACGCCCGGCACCTGCGCCAGGTGGCGAAAGCGCGCGCTGTCTTTCTCGTCGCTGAACTGTTCCGGTACACCTTGCACGTTAAACTCCCCCTGGGCCCTCTTTTTATTATCCGAGATGACCCGTGGGGGCGCTACCCTCTTTAACGATTATTTAACGCTTACAGCAGGTCTTTGACGCTGTCGGCAAGCGAGGTGGTCGGGCGACCAATCAGCGTGCTCAGGGTATGGCTGTCGTCAAACAGACCGCCTTTGGCGGCGCCGATATCTGAGTCAGCCAGCATATCCGCCAGCCCGGCAGGCAGGCCTACGCTCTTCAGCGCCGCAGCGAAATCGGCCTGGCCCAGGTTCTGGTAAACCACGTTTTTGCCACTCTGTTTGGTCAGTTCGGCGGCCAGCTCGCTGAGCGTCCAGCCGTTATCGCCCGCAAGTTCATACACTTTCCCTGCGTGGCCGTCTTCCGTCATCACGCGTGCGGCGGCGGCGGCGTAGTCTGCGCGGGTCGCAGAGGCAATTTTGCCTTCACCGGCTGCGCCGATAAACACGCCATGCTCCAGGGCTGCCGGCGCGCTGGCCAGATAGTTTTCGGTATACCAGCCGTTACGCAGCAGGGCATAAGGGATACCGGAATCGGCCAGCATTTTTTCGGTTTCAATGTGTTCGACGGCGAGGCCTAGCGGTGAAGTATCGGCATGCAGCAGGCTGGTGTAGGCAATGAATTTAACGCCCGCCGTCTTTGCCGCCTTGATGATATTACGGTGCTGCGGCGCACGCTGGCCGACTTCGCTGGAGGAGATAATCAGCAGCTTCTCGACGCCCTGTAGTGCCTGCGTTAGCGCGGTTTCGTCGCCGTAGTCGGCCTGGCGTACGCTAACCCCCTGCTGGCTCAGCGCGGCGGCTTTCGCCGGGTTACGTACAATGGCAACCAATTGTGCGGCGGCGGCGGTGTTAAGCAGGTTGGCAATCACGTGTTGGCCCAGCTGGCCGGTGGCTCCGGTAATGGCGATCATGGGTATTCTCCTTCGTGTTCATCGGGTGTTGTGGTAAGCTAACACCATAACTAACTTTTAGTAAGTACGTACAAAAAGGTAAGTATGAAAGAAAGTAATGCGACCCTGGCGCAAAAGATGCGCGATGGCGATCTGTTCTCGGCCAACTGCCCGTCGCGGGAGGTGCTCAAGCACGTGACCAGCCGCTGGGGCGTGCTGATTCTGGTGGCGCTGCGTGAGGGTACGCACCGCTTTAGCGATCTGCGCCGGAAAATGGGCGGCGTCAGCGAAAAAATGCTCGCCCAGTCGCTTCAGGCTCTGGAGCAGGACGGCTTTATCAACCGCATGTCTTACCCGGTGGTGCCGCCGCACGTAGAGTATAGCCTGACACCGCTCGGCGAAGCGGTCAGTGAGAAGGTGGCGGCGCTGGCGGATTGGATTGAGGTGAATTTGCCGCAGGTGATGGCGCAGCAGATCCCGGCGTGAGCGTCCTGTCCCGGTGAGGTTTTTGCCGGATGGCGGCAGCGCCTTATCCGGCCTGAAGAGTAGGCCGGGCAAGGCGTAGCCGTCACCCGGTACGGTTTTTACTTGCTCAAATCCAGCTGATAAATAGCAAAGCCAATATCATCGGTGGCGACCTGCTTCATCGGATACTGCGCTTTCTCTTTAATAAACGCCGCCGCTTTTTCTGACGGTGAGGTCTCAAAGCGAATATCCAGCTGGCTGTCGCTGTGGATAGGCGCCAGTCGCCAGTTGTTGTCCGCGGCCGGATGGATTGCGCCCGCTTTCTTCGATTCTGCGCTAATCCAGGCGGCCAGCACCGAACGGTTCTCATCCGGTGAGGCAAAAGCGATATGGCTATCGCCGGTGCCCGCGAACTTACCGCCGTAGGCGCGATAGTTGTTGGTCGCGACGAGGAACATGGCGTTCGGGTCGATCGGCTTACCGTTGAAGGTCAGATGCTTAATACGCTCGGACTGCGGGTTAATGCTCTGGCATTCGCCGTCGTAGCGGGCCGGTTGGGTCACATCAACCTGATAGTTCACGCCGTCGATAACGTCGAAGTTATAGGTGCGGAAACCGTCCCAGTTAATCAGCGACTGCGGCTTGCTGCTGTGCGGGTCAATCTGATTGAACTGCCCGGCGGAGCACTCCAGCCACTCTTTCACCTCTTTGCCGCTGGCTTTAACCACTACCAGAGTGTTGGGGTAGAGGTAAAGATCGGCAGCGTTGCGGAAGGTCAGTTGACCTTTTTCCACTTCAACATAGCTGGCCGGATCGTTCTTACGACCGCCCGCTTTGAACGGGGCAGCGGCAGACAGCACCGGCAGCTTCGCCAGGTCCGGGTCGCCCTGAATATAGTGCTCAACGTAGGCTTTTTGCGCCATGTTGACGACCTGTACGGTCGGATCGTCCTGCACCAGTGAGAGGAAACTGTACATGTTGTCGGATGATTTACCGATAGGCTTGCTGACGAACTCGCGGGTGGCGTCGTGGTCGGCCTTCAGCGCCTGCACCAACGTGTTATCTTCTGCTGCCAGTGATTTCTTGGTCGCGGCATCGTAAATCGGGCGCGCCTGTGCCTGGGCGGAGGTAACCTGCCATTTCCCACTGTCGTTATTCAGCACCAGATCGACAACGCCGAGGTGGTCGCCCCACATGCCGGGCATCACCGCAGGAATGCCGTTGAGGGTGCCTTTGGCGATATCCGCGCCTTTGATGTCGGCAAAGTCTTTACTTGGGAACACGGCGTGGGCATGGCCGAACATGATGGCGTCAACGCCTGGCACCTGGCTTAAGTAATATACCGAGTTTTCCGCCATCGCCTGGTACGGATCGGCAGAGAGGCCGGAGTGGGCAATCACCACGACGACGTCCGCGCCGTTCGCGCGCATCTCTGGTACATAGTGGCGTGCAGTTTCAGTGATATCGTTGACCGTCACTTTACCGCTGAGGTTAGCCTTATCCCAGGTCATGATCTGTGGCGGAACAAAGCCGATATAGCCGATTTTCAGCGGATGCTTGTTGCCGTCTTTATCGGTCACTTCCGTCTCTTTGATCAGGTACGGTGTGAACATCGGCTTTTGGGTCTTAACGTCGATAATATTGGCGTTAATATAAGGGAACTTCGCGCCAGCCAGCGCTTTGTGCAGGTAATCCAGACCGTAGTTGAATTCATGGTTACCGAGGTTACCCACGGTATAGTCGAGCAGGTTCATCGCCTTGTATACCGGGTGGGTATCACCCTGTTTCAGCCCTTTCGCAGCCGCATAGTCGCCCATCGGGCTGCCCTGAATGACGTCGCCGTTATCCACCAGTACGCTATTTTTCACCTCGCTGCGGGCGGCATTGATCAGGCTCGCCGTGCGCACCAGGCCGAACTTCTCGGTCGCGGTATCTTTGTAGTAATCAAAATCCATCATATTGCTATGAAGATCGGTGGTTTCCATAATGCGGAGGTCCACCGTGGCGGCATTGACGCTGGCAGCGATCAGCGTGGCCAGAAGCGTTGCGCTAAACTTGATCATCAGAGGCATCCTTTTTATCGATCTAAGACACAGATTTAAATGTATTTGTTTTCTGTTGCTTATGAGGATGTGAATCATGCCAGAAAATCAGGATGGGAAATCGGCAGCGGTTCACAGTTATCCGGACCAATGATGGGAATAGCGAATTGCGCGGCAATACGATATAAATAAAACAATAAGTTAACACCACTGTAATTTTAACGAGGTGGAAAATGTTAGAACAAGTCTGTCAACTTGCGCGCGACGCGGGTGATGCCATCATGGATGTGTACGATGGCAAGCAGCCGTTAGACGTCGCCAGCAAGAAAGATGACTCACCGGTGACTGCGGCCGATATCGCCGCACACCACGTGATTGTTAAAGGCCTGAAGGCGATGACGCCGGACGTGCCGATCCTCTCAGAAGAAGATCCGCCGGGCTGGGATGTCCGCCAGCACTGGCAGCGCTATTGGCTGGTTGACCCGCTGGACGGCACTAAAGAGTTCATTAAGCGCAACGGTGAATTTACCGTTAACATCGCGCTGATTGAGAACGGCAAAGCGGTGATGGGCGTCGTGTTCGCACCGGTGCTGAAGGTCATGTATAGCGCGGCCAACGGCAAAGCGTGGAAAGAAGAATGCGGCGTGCGCAAGCCGATTCAGGTTCGCGATGCAAACCCGCCGAAGGTGGTTGTGAGCCGCTCTCACTATGCGAATGATGATGAACTCAAAGAGTATCTGCAGCAGCTTGGCGAGCATGATACGGCTGCGATTGGTTCGTCGCTGAAGTTCTGTCTGGTGGCGGAAGGCGAAGCGCAGCTTTATCCGCGCTTCGGGCCGACCAATATCTGGGACACCGCAGCAGGGCACGCGGTCGCGGTCGCCGCCGGCGCGCACGTGAACGACTGGCAGGGTAAAACGCTGGATTACACCCCGCGCGAGTCGTTCCTCAACCCCGGTTTCCGCGTCTCGATTTTTTAATTCAGCAGCTTATGCAGCAGGGCAATCACCTGCTGCACTTCTGCGGCCGTCAGCGCGCCGTCTTTTGCCCACTGTACTCGGCCATCTTTATCCAGCACGGCGATGGCCGAACTGCCTTCATCCAGCTGCCAGGCTTTCCGCACCACGCCGTCGCTATCGACGATAAACTGTGACCATGGGAACAGCTTTTTATTACTTTCGATGCTGCTGCGGACAAACATTGATGAGCCGGGAATGGCATCGTCAGTATTCACAATTGTGGTGGTCTGGTAGCGGTCATGCGGCAGGTTGGCCGCTTTAATCGCCTCAATCAGCGACGCATTTTTCTCTTTTGCGGAGGAACGTCCGGCAATATGTTGCACTACCCGCACTTTGCCAGGCAGCTGCGCGCTATTCCAGCTTTTATAGCTAAACTTATCATTATCGAGAATGAGTTCCCCGCGATCGGCCACGCCGACAGGCGCAACACGTTGTCCGTTTGTGAAATTATGTGCGGCAGCCATTAACGGCATTAACAGGCATGAAACCGCCAGTAGCGTACGTAGAGTCATGGTTTTTCCTTTTTTTATGCAGGTGATCCGACCACTTGGCCGATAGTTTTAATCATAAGTGCGATTGATGAAGTTTTCCCGCAAAGACGGTGCCAGTTTGTGGAGGAACGCACACAATCTTATGAAAATGAAGCCTTATACTGTCTTCGTCGTATAGCTGAAAAGAAAATTCTGAATTAATGTAATAAAAAGGTAAATTAGGACCGCTACGATAGGGGGCCTCTGTTGTTATGGACTATAGTTAACGAGTACTTCACTTTGCGCCCCGGAGCGTTGAAGCCAAATGTGGATCAACTAGGGCGTAGTACTCGCAGGAGATTAGAATGAAAATTTTCCAACGCTACAACCCGCTTCAGGTTGCGAAGTATGTTAAAACCCTGTTTCGTGGACGGTTGTATATCAAGGACGTTGGCGCTTTTGAATTTGATAAGGGTAAAATTCTTATCCCAAAAGTCAGAGACATCCAGCACCTTTCTGTGATGTCTGAAGTAAACCGTCACGTACTGCGTCTCCAGACCGAAATGGCGTAACGCAGGCACCACGCGGTAGAATTAAAAACGGCTCCCTATGGGAGCCGTTGATGTTTTCAGGCCCGGCATCTGCCGGCGCCCACGCTAGTTCAGGCCGCACCCTGGCCGCTTTCGACAATATCCGACTGCTTCGGAACCAGTACCGTTGGCTTGTTATCAATGCGCGTGACCAGCAGCTGGTCGATGCGGTAGTTATCAATATCCACCACCTCGAACTTGTAGCCGGAGAACTTCACGGCATCGGTGCGTTTCGGGATTTTACGCAGCATAAACATCATGAAACCGCCGATGGTTTCGTAGTTATCCGACTGCGGGAAATCGTCGATATCCAGCACGCGCATCACGTCGTCGATCGGCGTGCCGCCGTCAATAAGCCATGAGTTCTCATCGCGTGCGACGATCTGCTCTTCCAGGCCCTGGCCGACCAGGTCGCCCATCAGCGTGGTCATTACGTCGTTAAGGGTGATGATCCCCACGACCAGCGCATATTCGTTCATGATAACCGCGAAGTCTTCACCGGCGGTTTTAAAGCTTTCAAGCGCTTCAGACAGCGTCAGCGTGTCCGGCACGATCAGCGTATTGCGGATCTGCACGCCGCTGTTCAGCGCCATGCTTTGGTTCGCCAGCACGCGGTTCAGCAGGTCTTTGGAGTCAACGTAGCCGATGATGTGATCGATATCTTCGTTACACACCAGGAACTTGGAGTGCGGGTGTTCGGCAACCTTGTTTTTCAGGCTTTGCTCATCTTCGTGCAGATCGAACCAGATGACGTTTTCACGCGGCGTCATGGACGACGGCACGGTACGTGATTCCAGCTCAAACACGTTTTCAATCAGCTCGTGCTCTTGCTTACGCAGCACGCCCGCCAGCGCGCCGGCTTCTACCACTGCGTAGATATCGTCGGAGGTGATGTCGTCTTTACGCACCATCGGCAGCTTAAAGATGCGGAAGATGATGTTGGCCATACCGTTGAAGAACCACACCAGCGGCCGGAAGACCAGCAGGCAGAAGCGCATCGGGTTGATGATACGCAGTGCCACCACTTCAGGCGCAATCATACCGATGCGTTTCGGAGTTAAGTCCGCAAACAGAATAAATAGACCGGTCACCAGCGAGAAGGAGAGGATGAAGCTCAGCTGCTCGGAGAGTTCCGGCGACATGTAGTTAGAGAACAGCGAGTGGAACGCCGGAGAGAACGCCGCGTCGCCGACGATACCGCCAAGAATGGCGACCGCGTTCAGACCAATTTGCACCACGGTGAAAAACATCCCCGGGTTTTCCTGCATTTTGAGCACGCGTTGGGCGTTGATGTTGCCTTCATCGGCAAGCAGTTTCAGTTTGATTTTGCGCGATGCGGCAAGTGAAATCTCAGATATTGAGAAGAACGCACTGACGGCGATCAGGCAAAGTATGATGAATATACTGTTTAACATATTTTATCTAACCCGTGGGGCCAGATCCTCGGAAGGGAAGTTGATAAATCCGTGTGAAATACACATTGAAAACCGGCCCGAAGGAGATGGGCCGGCAATTTCAGAGGTTAGTATAGCGTAAGGGACTGTAAAGCTGCCAGAGGTTAACCGTTAGTCGGTTGCGGGTGGGTTTTTAGGTGCCCTTTCGCGTCGGCATCCCATACTCGGTTGTAGGTATAGCCGGTTAGCGCATGAATGACTTCACGGGTTTCCGCATCGCAGTCTTCCGCATGGCCGCCGAGCTTGCGGCGCGCCACTTCTTTGATCAGGATGCTATGCGTTTTCTGCGTCAGCTTAAAGCGATAGGTCATGTAAAAACTGACGGCCAGCAGCCCGGCGGTGGCGAACACCATAAGGCCGATAATGGCGTGCAGCGCGCTGGCGGGCTGCGTACCGCCGCCTTTCACAAAACCGCTCTCTTCCAGCACGATGCCAATCAGCATAATGGCTAGTGCAACCGTGCTTTTACGGGTTAAGACCATCACCCCGGCGAAAATCCCTTCGCGGCGCTGACGGGTGGCCAGTTCATCAACGTCGGGGATGAAGCTGTAGATATTCCATGGAATATAATACAGCCCGGCTTTTGCCAGCCCCAGCAGGATGAACACCGCAGAGAACAGCAGCATGGGTACCTGAAGATGGCCGATATAGACGGTAAACAGAAACGCCAGAACGAGTAGAATGCTGCTGTAGGAAAGCCGCAGCGCGCCGGAAGGGGTGAGATTAAATTTGTTCATCAGCATCATGAAGCCGAAGGTGCCGGGGATAGAGACAAAAGCGGCAATGCTTAATAGCCCGGAAACCATTTCCGCATCACGGTGCAGCGCATAAACAACGTAATAGGTAAATACTGAACCAAATACGTCCATGGCGGTAAAAGAACAAATATAAATTAAAATATGCTGGCGAAATATCCTTATTTTGAAAGAGGAAATAAGATCAATAACCAGGTACTTTAAATGATTTAAAAGACCGCGGCTGCGTTGATTATCCGGTTGAAATTCATATTCTTCGCGTACGTCTTTGGCTTCCCAGGTGCAGGCCCAGGTTGCTAATACCGCAACACAGTAAATGACTGCGAAAACGAGGCCAGTCAGGGTGTAGGTGAAGGCATTATCCTTACCGGTATATTGCATAATAATGCCGGGAACCGACACGGCCAGAAAGCCGCCGAGCGAGGAGCACATCATTCGCACGCCGGACAGTCGCGTGCGTTCGCTGAACCGGTTGGTCATCTCAGCGGCCAGCGTCTCCCAGGGTACCAGCACCATGGCGGACAGCAACTCAATAGAAAGATAGGTACCCAGATAGTACCAATAGTTCATATCGGTCATCCAGACGAGGGCATAGAGGAACATCAGCGGTGAGCCGATCAGCAGGAAGAAACGGCGGCGGCCAAATTTACGACCAAGCCAGGTATTGCCGAAATTATCCGTGATGTAGCCCATTACTGGACTTAAAATAGCATCAATAATACGCGCAATGGCAAATATTGAGCCGGCCTCTAATACGCTTAAGCCACAATACGTAGTGTAAAAAAATAAAAGCCATGTTCCTATAACGGCAAAGGCGCCGCCGCCAAATAAATCGGTCACGCCGTAGCCAATGGCCGTGCCATAGCCAACGCGACGCTCGGTTGGTTTCACCATGATATTATTATTCCTGTACTGGTAGGGTGTCAGTGCAGAGTGACCCCTGCACCTTATAATATTGACAGCAGGAAAAATCGAATGACGATCACTCGGTGATATTCACCCATTTCCTCAATAGTGACGATTGGTAAATGGCATTAACCATCTGTAATGATTTTGCCGCTTCGCGAATATCGCAGAAGGTGGCGGAGGCGGCGTTGTCGAGCGCCTGGTAGAAATGCTGTATCGCCTGCTGGTGGCCAATCCCCCAGTAGCTTTTGCCGATACCGTCCGGCGAGGCATCGCTGGCGATCAGCGTGCGCGTATCGCCGCAGACTTGCCACAGCGCGTTGTCAGTCAGGCGCAGCATACCGTGCTCGAACTCCAGCTCCAGCAGCAGCGGTGAGTCGCTGGTGTGGCAGTTACTGGCGTAAAACAGCCCGCGCGCGCCGTTGTTAAAGCACAGCGTCACCATCGCGCTGTCTTCCGTTTCTATTTCATCGGCCAGCAGAGTGCTGTCGACCACGCCCTTCAGGCACCGCACGCCTGTACCAAACCACTGCATCAGGTCTAGTGTATGGATGGCCTGGTTAATCAGCAGACTACCGCCTTCGGTGGCAAAACTGCCGCGCCACGGGCTGGCGGCGTAGTAGTTGCCGGAACGTGACCAGGTGAGCACTGCTTTTATTGCGCGCAGGTTGCCAAGTCGTCCTTCCTCAACGCAGCGTTGAATCGCCAGGCTCGTGGGGTTAAGGCGGTTCTGATAACAGACGCCCACGTGGCGTTGGGCCATCGCGGCGGCGGCCTGAATGTCGGCCACCTCCTGCGGGTTCATCACCACTGGCTTTTCGCAGAATACCTGTTTCCCAGCCGCGAGTGCGGCAAGGATCATCGGCTTATGCAGATAATGCGGCGTGCAGATGTGTACCACGTCAATGGCGGCATCCAGCAGCATTTCATGATAGTCCTGATAAAACTGACAGCCATAGTCGGCCGCCAGCCGGCTCCCTTTTTCACTATCAATATCGACTACCGCTCGCAGCACCGCGCCCGGTACGTGGCGCAGCGCATCCACGTGACAGGTGTGGATAGCGCCACAGCCAATAATCGCTGCATGACGTGTTTTCATCGCCGCCTCCTGTTATTCCACCGCGTTCGCCAGCATTTGCGCTTTCACGCACAGCTCGGCCGCTTTAAACGTGTGCGCCTGGGTCATGGCATTCTCCGTACGGTGCAGACAGTCCTGAATCAGCTGACCGAAGTAGGGGAAGCCCACCTGTCCGGCCACCGGGTAGCGGAACTCGCCTTCTCTGTTGACCAGGTACACCACGTCCTGCTCGCCGCGGGTGATGTCGACGTATTTGCGGATTTCGATGTAGCCCTCGGTGCCGAGCAGCGTCAGACGGCCATCTCCCCAGCTGGAAAGGCCGTCTGGCGTAAACCAGTCGCAGCGGAAGTAGCCGGTTGCGCCGTTGTCGCCCGCCAGCATCGCGTCGCCGAAGTCTTCAAACTGCGGGTACTGCGGATGGTTGACGTTACGCACCTGGCTGGCAACGATACGCGCATCGCTGTTGCCGGTGTAAAACAGAAATTGTTCAATCTGGTGGCTGCCGATATCGCAGAGGATGCCGCCGAAGAATTCCTTTTCGTAGAACCAGTCCGGGCGGCCTTCCCCCTCGCGATGCGGGCCGACGCCGAGCGTTTGCATCACCCGGCCAATCGCGCCCTGCTGCACCAGTTGCCCGGCAAACACCGCGCTCTCGACGTGCAGACGCTCGCTGTAATAGACCGCATATTTCCGCCCGGTCTCCGCCACTTTGCGTTTAGCGGCTTCCAGCTGGGCGAGGGTGGTTAACGATGCTTTGTCGGTAAAGTAGTCTTTCCCGGCGTCCATCACCTTTAGCCCCAGCGCGCAGCGCTCGGACGGTACGGCGGCACCGGCAACCAGCTGCACGCTGCTGTCGTTGAGAAGGATCTCCAGCGTCGGCGCAATCTGCGCCTGCGGGTACTGCTGAACAAATTTATCAACTTTCGCGGGGTCGGGATCATAAACCCACTTGAGCGTGGCGCCAGCTTCAATCAGCCCGTTACACATGCCGTAGATATGGCCATGGTCCAGCGCGGCGGCGGCAATAATAAACTCGCCTTCGCCGACGACCGGCTGCGGTTTGCCCACCGGGGCGTAGTTCATACCGTCTTTGATGCTCATGTTTATGCTCCTTTGTCCAAATCTTTACCCAGCGGGATTGCGCCCACCTCAGAGAAATTTTCCACCGACGCGCCTTTTTCATAGAAATGAGGGGCGAGGGAAACCAGGCCTCCGGTTTTATACCAGGGCTCATCCGGGCTGACGGGCAGCGTCACCACCCGCCCGGTTATTGAGGATTGATAAATGGCGGTAATCAGCTCCAGCGAACGCTTGCCCTGCACGCCGTCAATCAGCGGTTCGCCGCATTGCTCAACGGCATTGAGCAGGTCGTTAATCTGCCCGGTATGCAGCGTGTACTTGAGCTTTGGCGTATTGCGGAACAGCGCATCCAGCCGGGCTTCGCGTGCATCGTCGTGCTGTTCTTGCGGGAAGCCGTTATCGGCGGAAACGCTGGCCCACACGTCCCAGGGCGCCGAGACGCGCGCTTTATCGCCCTGAATAACGATTTTCTGATCTTCGCCGTGATGCACCACCGAGGCGGTCAGCTGCGTCAGCGCACCGCTGTCGTAGCGGAAAATCGCGGCGGAAAGATCTTCCACTTCGGCGTTGTCGTGGGCGACGTTGGTCATCATCGCCACCACTTCTTTCGGGAAGCCGAGCATCCACTGAATAGCATCGATATGGTGTACCGCATGGTTGAGGGTGCAGCCGCCGCCCTCTTTTTCCCACGTGCCGCGCCACCACAGGTCGTAGTAGCAGTGGCCGCGCCACCAGAACGAGTCCACCTGCGCGTGGCAGATTTTCCCCAGCTCGCCCGAATCCACCACCTGCTTTAAGCGCCAGAAGGCGTCGGTAAAGCGGTTCTGGGCAATAATGGAGAGTATTTTGCCGCTGGCGCGCTGGGCGGCGATCATCGCGTCGCACTCCTCCAGCGACGCCGCCATTGGCTTTTCACACAGCACGTGTTTCCCGGCGCTGAGGGCATCAATACTGATTTCCGCGTGCACATACGGTGGGGTGCAAACGTCAACAATGTCCACTTCAATACCGGACGCCAGCATTTCCTGATGGCTGCTGAAGACGCGAGCGTCGCTCAGCCCGTAACGCGTCTTTTTCTCGTGTGCTTTTTCCGGGTAAATATCGACCAGCGCAACAATCCGGCAGCGGTCAGCAAATGCTTGATATCCCTGAATATGGTTGTGTGAGATGTTCCCGGTTCCCACAATCGCAATGCGTAGCATGTCGTTTTCCTCTTGCGCGTTACCAGGTGCCTGAGGCATCAAGCGTTTTGCTTTCGACCTGCTTGTCGACGGAGCCCGCGATGCGCTCATCAAGCAGTTGTTTAAACCGTGCTTCGTCGAACGGCAGGTCAACCCAGCCGTCGGTCCAGGTCGACAGATGCATCGCGTTGGAGAGCGTCAGACCGTGAATACCGTCGGTACCCGGTGCCAGCAGCGGCGTACCGTGCAGCACCGCGGCGGCAAAGTTGGCGGTGATAACGTGGTGATCGCTGCACTCCGGCGCCACAGGGATAGTGACTTCCCAGCACTCCGGCTCGCCGAAGCCGTTTTCCCAGCGCGCGTTAAAGGTGGTTTCCGATTCACGCAGCCGCCAGAAGCGCAGCTTGCCGTCTTCCACCACCACTTTGCCGCGATCGCCAGCGATCTCCAGGCGGTTGGTGCCCGGCGCTTCGGCGGTGGTGGTAATGAAGACCCCGGTGGCGCCGTTGGCGTATTCGGCGTAGGCGGTCACTTCGTTTTCGACTTCAATATCGCGATGCTTGCCGAACTGGCAGAACGCGCGCATGCGCACCGGCATACCGACCAGCCACTGCCATAAATCGAGCTGGTGGGGGTCCTGGTTGAGCAGCACGCCGCCGCCTTCGCCTCTCCAGGTGGCGCGCCAGCCGCCGGAGTTGTAGTAGCTCTGCGAGCGATACCAGTTGGTGATGATCCAGTTGGAACGACGCAGTTCACCGAGTTCGCCGCTGTCTATCAGGTCTTTGACCTTCTGGTATAGCGGGTTCGGGCGCTGGTTGAACATCATGCCGAACACCACGTTGCAGCCGCGGGCAAATTCGTTCATTTCGCGCACCTGCGCGGTGTAAACGCCCGCGGGTTTTTCGCACAGCGTGTGAATGCCGTTGCGCATGGCCAGCATCGACAGCCCCGGGTGGTCGTAGTGCGGCGTGGAGACAATCACTGCATCAATCAGGCCGCTTTTCAGCATCGCTTCGGCGTCGCTGAACAGCGTGACGTCCTCGCCGACCAGCGTGCGAATCGCCGGATGCTTGCTGAGGTTGTTGTCGCACACTGCCGTCAGGCAGGCCTCTTTCACCGTACCTGCCAGCAGGTAGCGGGCGTGAACGGTCCCGATGTTACCCACGCCGATAATGCCAAAACGCACCTTATCCATGTTGCACCTTACGTGATAGGAATGACTGAAATCTGAAAATAGGGAAGGCGGTGAAGGCCGACAAACGGAATTTGTGAGAATGCTCGCAGGTAGAAAAGGAATATGCGCGGAGAACTGAAAATCGGTTTTAAAATCAGTGAACTGCATCTGCAAAAATTTGCAAAATATGATTGCGAGCGAGGTCACACAATGGCAGGCAAGCTAAAAATGGATGAAATAGCCGCCCGTACCGGCTACTCCATCAGCACCGTTTCCCGGGTGCTCAGCGGCAAATCCTACACCAGCGACAAGGCACGAGAGTCTATCGTCCAGTGTGCTCGCCAGCTTGGCGTGCTCGATTCGCTGGCAAACGGTCGTCTGCTGATTAACGGCATAGCGGTGTTTGCGCCAGAGCGTACTTTCCAGGGCCGGGGCGATACGTTTTATCTGGAAGTGACGAAAGGCATCGCTGAGGCCAGCGCGCCGCATGACGTCTGGATCAGCCACTGTGCGCTGGAAGAGCAGCACGCCGATGTGAAGCTGTTCCTCGAAAAAGCCGGCCAGAAGAATATCAACGCGGTGGTGATTATTGGTACGGACGACCCGACGATCCTTAAGCTCGCCAGCACGCTGAATAAGCCGTGCGTGCTGATTAACTCTATCGATCGAGAAATGGCGCTGGACTGCGTTTCTCCCGATCATCGGGCTATCGGTTTTACCTCGATGCGCTACCTCTTCGAACAGGGGCATCGGCGCGTCTTGACCATGACCTGCCTGCGGCGGGAAACCCTCTATGCCCGATTGGACGGTATTAAGGAGGCGTACCGCTATTACCATGTACCGTTCAATCCTCAGCATGACTTATTGGTCACCGAATGGTTCACGGCAGAAGAGGCGGAGCGGGCGCTGGACGCCTGGCTGAAGGCGCACGATCGTGCGCTGTGGCCGGATGTGATCTTTCCGAACAGCACCAGCATGACTGAGGGGGTGATAAATGCTTTGCAACGCCACGGCCTGCGCGTTCCGCAGGATATCTCACTGATTACCACCGATTTTACGTGGAATCTGCAAAACAGCCTGTCGACGCCGGTGACCGGCATTCGCGTGCCGTGCCGCGATTTGGGCATCGAAGCCGTGCATCTGCTGCAAACGCGGCTCAACCGGCCACAGTCGCCGGTCTACAACCTTTTATTGCAGGGGAAAGTCATGGACTTTGGTACCGTGGCGAACGCCACGCGGCATGCGGCGCGCGTGGCGCTGGACGGTTAGCCCTGGAGCTGAGGCGGCAGACACACGCCAATGCCGCCGATGCCGCAGTAGCCGTACGGGTTTTTGTGCAGATACTGCTGGTGCTCATCTTCCGCATAATAGAATGTTTTCGCGGCGGCAATTTCGGTCGTGATGTCCCGCGCGTCGCCCGCGCTGCGCATAGCGTCCTGGAACTGCTGCAGGCTAGCGTGCGCTTCCCGATCCTGCTCCGGCGTTAGCGGGTAGATGGCCGAGCGGTACTGGGTGCCGTGGTCATTGCCCTGGCGCATTCCCTGAGCCGGGTCGTGGTTTTCCCAGAATACTTTTAGCAGTTCGCCGTAGCTGACTACCGCGGGGTCGTATACCACGCGTACCGCTTCGGCGTGCCCGGTTTGGCCGCTGCATACTTCCCGGTAGGTCGGGTTTGGCGTGTAGCCGCCGGTATAGCCCGCTGCGGTGCTGTAAACGCCGGGTAGCTGCCAGTACAAGCGCTCAACGCCCCAGAAGCAGCCCATCGCGAACAGCGCGACCTCCATACCTTCCGGTACGTGGGTCATTGAGTGTTCCGTCACAACATTGAGCGTAGCGACCGGCATGGGTGTATTTCTTCCGGGTAGTGCATCCGATTGAGATACAATATTTTTTTTGTCAAACAAGCTCATGAGGATGGCCTCCGGGGAACAGTAATTTCCGTTAAGGTTGTAACCTGGCGTGTCTTTTAACACAATAAACGCGCCGAATACGTCTAAATTTAAACATAAGAATAATTTGGGGCTCTGTCTTTATTTCAACCCGACAAAGAGTGGGTTTTTTGTGCTGACGTTGAATGTCGCGCGCCGTCAGAGCGTGAAACAGACAAAAACGCAGTCGTGGCCGCGGAGCGGACTTTCGTTTCCCGTTGGGGTGGGAACAAGGATATTCAGGAGAAAAAGTGCGACAAATCGGCCATTTATGTGTGGTGAGCCTACTGTTGACCAGCGGCATTGCCAGTGCAGCAAACATCCGTCTACAGGTTGAAGGGCTTTCCGGCGAACTACAAAAAAATGTGCGAGCCCAGCTTTCGACGATCGACAGCGATGAGGTGACGCCGGATCGCCGCTTCCGTGCGCGCGTGGACGATGCCATTCGTGAGGGGCTAAAGGCGCTCGGTTATTATGAACCGACCATCGACTTCGAACTGAAGCCGCCGCCGGCGAAAGGGCGTCAGGTGCTGCTGGCGAAAGTGACGCCGGGGGAACCGGTGCGCATTGGCGGCACCGATGTCATCCTGCGCGGCGGGGCGCGCACCGACAGCGACTATTTGGCGCTGCTGAAAACCCGGCCGAAAATCGGCACGGTGCTCAATCATGGTGATTACGATCATTTCAAAAGTTCGTTAACCAGCGTGGCGCTGCGTAAAGGCTACTTTGACAGCGAGTTTAAAAAGAGCCAGCTTGGCATTGCGCTCGACCGCCATCAGGCGTTCTGGGACATTGACTACGACAGCGGCGAACGTTACCGCTTCGGCGATGTGACCTTCGAAGGTTCGCAGATTCGTGAAGACTATCTGCAGCATCTGGTGCCGTTCAAAAAAGGCGATGACTACCAGTCCAGCGATCTGGCTGAACTGAACCGTCGTCTGTCAGCGACCGGATGGTTTAACTCGGTAGTGGTGGCGCCAGAGTTTGATAAATCCCGAAAAACTAAGGTTTTACCGCTGCATGGCGTTGTTTCGCCGCGCAGCGAAAACACCGTAGAGCTGGGCGGCGGTTTTTCTACCGACGTGGGACCACGAGTGAAAGCGTCATGGCGTAAACCGTGGGTTAACTCCTACGGCCACAGCCTGACGACCAGCGTCAGCGTCTCGTCGCCGGAACAGCAGCTCGACTTCAGCTACAAGATGCCGTTGCTGAAAAATCCG
Source organism: Klebsiella sp. WP3-W18-ESBL-02 (assembly GCF_014168815.1). Classification (NCBI taxonomy): domain Bacteria; kingdom Pseudomonadati; phylum Pseudomonadota; class Gammaproteobacteria; order Enterobacterales; family Enterobacteriaceae; genus Klebsiella; species Klebsiella sp. WP3-W18-ESBL-02. Next base: position 4,573,099 of record NZ_AP021972.1, on the reverse strand, counting down.
CTGGAACAGTACTATCTGGTGCAGGGCGGTTTTAAAAGCACCGACCTCAACGACACCAAAGCGGACTCCACCACGCTTGCCGTCTCGCGTTTCTGGGATCTGTCCAGCGGTTGGCAGCGGGCGATTAACCTGCGCTGGAGCCTCGACCACTTTACCCAGGCAAACGTCACCAATACCACGATGCTGTTCTATCCTGGCGTGTCTATCAGCCGCACGCGTTCGCGCGGTGGTTTGATGCCAACCTGGGGCGATTCTCAGCGTTACTCGATTGACTACTCCAATACCGCATGGGGTTCGGACGTCGACTTCTCGGTGATTCAGGCGCAGAACGTTTGGATTCGCACCCTCTACGATCGCCACCGCTTCGTGATGCGCGGTAACCTCGGCTGGATTGAAACCGGCGACTTCGATCGCGTACCGCCGGATCTGCGTTTCTTCGCCGGCGGCGACCGCAGCATTCGCGGTTATAAATACAAATCCATCGCCCCGCGGGATGATAACGGCAAGCTGATTGGTGCCTCAAAGCTGGCCACCGGCTCGCTGGAGTATCAGTACAACGTCAGCGGGAAATGGTGGGGGGCGGTGTTCGTCGACGGCGGTGAAGCGGTCAGCGATATTCGCCAGAGCGACTGGAAAAAAGGCGCGGGCGTGGGCGTACGCTGGCAGTCGCCGGTGGGGCCCATCAAGCTCGACTTTGCCGTTCCGGTCGGCGACAAAGATGAACATGGATTGCAGTTTTATATCGGTCTGGGGCCTGAGCTATGAAGTTATGGAAAAAAATAAGCCTCGGGGTACTGATTTTTCTGGTGCTGCTGCTCGGCATCGTCGGCTTCCTGATTGGCACCACCACGGGTTTGCATCTGCTGTTTAACGCGGCGAACCGCTGGGTACCGGGGCTGGAAATTGGCCAGGTAACCGGCGGCTGGCGTGACCTGACGCTCAAAAAGGTGCGCTATACCCAGCCGGGCGTGGCGGTAGATGCCGGTGAGTTTCATCTTGCCGTTAACCTCCGCTGCCTGTGGCACAGCAACCTGTGCGTGAACGACATCGCGCTGCGCGACATCAACGTGGCAATCGACAGCAGTAAAATGCCGCCCGCTGCGCCGGTAAAGGAAGAAGACAGCGGCCCGCTGAATCTCTCCACCCCGTATCCCATCACCCTGAACCGGGTGGCGTTGAATAACGTCAATATCAAGATTGATGATACTACGGTGTCGGTCATGGACTTTTCCAGCGGCCTGACGTGGCAGGAGAAGAACCTGACGCTGACGCCGACGACCTTGCAAGGGCTATTGATCGCGCTGCCGAAAGTCGCCGATGTGGCGCAGAAAGAGGTGGTTGAGCCGAAAATCGACAACCCGCAGCCGCAGGAAAAACCGCTGGGCGAAACCCTGACCGAGCTGTTCTCCAAACCGGTGCTGCCGGAGATGACCGACGTTCATCTGCCGCTCAACCTGAATATCGAATCCTTTAGCGGTGAGCAGCTGCGCATCACCGGCGACACCGACCTGACGGTGTACAAAATGCTGCTGAAGGTGAGCAGCATCGACGGCAACATGAAGCTCGACACGCTGGACATCGACTCCAGCCAGGGCACGGTGAACGCCAGCGGAACCGCGACGCTCATTAACGACTGGCCGGTCGACCTGACCCTCAACAGCACGCTCAATATTGACCCGCTGAAGGGGGAAAAGGTGAAGCTGAAGGTGGGCGGCGCGGTGCGCAAGCAGCTGGAAGTGGGGGTTAACCTCTCCGGCCCGGTTGATATGGCCATTCGGGCGCAGGCGCAGCTGGCAGAAGCCGGGCTGCCGTTCAACCTTGAGGTCAACAGCAAGCAGCTGTACTGGCCATTTACCGGCGAGAAGCAGTTCCAGGCCGACGATCTGAAGCTGAAGCTGGGCGGCAAGATGACCGACTACACGCTGTCGTTCCGCACCGCAGTGAAAGGGCAGGGCGTGCCGCCGGCGGATATCACGGTGGATGCCAAAGGTAACGAACGCCAGGTGAGCCTCGATAAGCTCACCGTGGCGGCGCTGGAAGGCAAAACCGAGCTGACCGCGCTGCTGGACTGGCAGCAGGCGATCAGCTGGCGCGGCGAGCTGGCGCTACGCGGGATTAACACCGCGAAGCTGGCACCCGATTGGCCGTCGAAGCTGGACGGGCTTATCAAAACCAACGGCAGCCTGTACGGCGGCAGCTGGCAGATGAACGTGCCGGAAGTGAAAATTACCGGCAACGTGAAGCAGAACAAAGTCAACGTTGAGGGCGCGCTGCGCGGTAACAGCTACCTGCAATGGACCATTCCTGGGCTGCATGTCGCGCTGGGCAACAACACCATGGATGTGAAAGGCGAGCTGGGGGTGAAAGACCTCGAGCTTGACGCCAATATCGATGCGCCGAAGCTCGACAACATGCTGCCGGGGCTCGGCGGTACCGCCAAAGGGCTGGTGAAGGTGCGCGGTACGGTTGACGCGCCGCAGCTGCTGGCCGATATCACCGCACGCGGCCTGCGCTGGCAGGCGCTGTCGATTGGCCTGGTGCGCGTTGATGGCGACGTGAAATCCACCGACCAGATCGGCGGCAACCTTGACGTGCGCGTTGAACGCATCGTTCAGCCGGATGTCAATATTGGGCTGGTACATCTGGCGGCGAAGGGCAACGAAAAGCAGCATTCCTTGCAGTTGCAAATTCAGGGCGAGCCGGTCTCCGGCCAGCTGGCGCTGGCGGGTAGCTTCGACCGTAAAGAAGAACGCTGGAAGGGCGCGTTAAGCAATACCCGCTTCCAGACGCCGGTCGGCCCGTGGTCTATCAACCGCGATATCGCGTTGGACTACCGCAATCTGGAGCAGAAAATCAGCATCGGGCCACACTGCTGGGTGAACCCGAACGCCGAGCTGTGCGTGCCGCAGACGATTGATGCCGGCGCGGCGGGGCGCGCGGTGGTGAATCTTAACCGCTTCGACCTGGCGATGCTCAAGCCGTTTATGCCAGAGGAAACCCAGGCCAGCGGCGTATTCAGCGGCAATGCGGATGTGGCATGGGATACCACCAAAGAAGGGCTGCCGCAGGGCAAAGTGACGCTCTCCGGGCGTAACGTTAAGGTGACGCAAATCGTCAACAACGCGCCGCTGCCGGTGGCGTTCGATACGCTTAACCTCAGCGCCGATCTGCACAACAACCGCGCCGAGTTGGGCTGGTTGATTCGTCTGACCAACAACGGCCAGTTAGATGGACAGGTGCAGGTTACCGACCCACAGGGACGGCGTAATCTGGGCGGTAACGTCAACGTCCGTAACTTCTCGCTAGCGATGATCAACCCGATTTTCTCGCGCGGCGAAAAAGCGGCCGGTACGGTCAATGCGAATCTGCGCCTCGGTGGCGACGTGAAAAGCCCGCTGATGTTCGGTCAGATGCAGCTTAACGGTATCGATGTGGACGGTAACTTTATGCCGTTCGATATGCAGCCAAGCCAGCTGACAATGAACTTCAACGGCGCGACGTCGACGCTGCAGGGCGAAGTGCGTACCTCGCAGGGGCAGATTAGCCTGAACGGTGACGCGGACTGGCGGCAGATTGAAAACTGGCGCGCGCGCATTGCCGCGAAAGGCTCGCGGGTGCGGATTACCGTACCGCCGATGGTACGCCTTGATGTTTCACCGGACGTCGAATTTAACGCCACGCCGAGCCTGTTTACGCTCGATGGCAGCGTCGATGTACCGTGGGCGCGCATTGTGGTGAAAGAGGTCCCGGAAAGCGCGGTGGGCGTCTCCAGCGATGAAGTGATGTTGAATAACGATCTGCAGCCGAAAGAGACCAAATCGGCATCGATCCCGATCAACAGCAACCTGACTATTCACGTCGGCAACAACGTACGGCTGGACGCATTTGGCTTGAAAGCGCGTCTGACCGGCGATCTGAAAGTTGCGCAGGATAAACAGGGGCTGGGCCTGAACGGGCAGATCAATATCCCGGAAGGGCGCTTCCACGCCTACGGGCAGGATCTGATTGTGCGTAAAGGTGAGCTGCTGTTCTCCGGCCCGCCGGATCAGCCGCTGCTGAATATTGAAGCTATTCGTAACCCGGATGCGACAGAAAACGACGTGATCGCCGGTGTTCGCGTCACCGGTACGGCCGATCAGCCGAAGGCGGAAGTCTTCTCCGATCCGGCAATGTCGCAGCAAGAAGCGCTCTCTTACCTGATTCGTGGACAGGGATTAGACAGCGGTCAGAGCGACAGCGCCGCGATGACTTCCATGCTTATTGGTATGGGGGTTGCACAAAGTGGTCAGGTTGTGGGTAAAATCGGCGAGACGTTTGGCGTAAGTAATCTGGCGCTGGATACCCAAGGGGTGGGCGACTCCTCCCAGGTGGTGGTCAGCGGTTACGTATTGCCGGGTCTGCAGGTGAAATATGGCGTTGGGATCTTTGACTCGTTAGCGACGCTCACGTTACGCTATCGCCTGATGCCTAAGCTGTATCTGGAAGCGGTGTCTGGCGTAGACCAGGCGCTCGATTTGCTCTATCAGTTTGAGTTTTAGCAATGCGAATATTTGTTTACGGCAGTTTACGGCGCAAACAAGGCAACAGCCACTGGATGACCAACGCTCAGTGGCTGGGCGATCACAGCGTGACCGATTATCAACTGTACAGCCTGGGCCACTATCCAGGCGCGGTGCCCGGCGATGGCACAGTACACGGTGAAGTTTATCGGATTGACGCCTCGACGCTGGCCGAACTGGATGCGCTGCGCACCAAAGCGGGCGAATATGCACGTCATCTCATCCAGACGCCCTATGGCAGCGCCTGGATGTACGTCTATCAGCGCCCGGTCGACGGGCTGAAGCTGATAGAAAGCGGCAACTGGTTGGATAAAGACCAGTATTGAATATGACAACAACGCCACCTTCGGGTGGCGTTATTTTTTGGTAAGCCTGATAAGCGCAGCGCCATCAGGCAATAGCGTGCACATTTGTTGGATGGCGGCATTGTCGTATCCGGCCTACAAACAAAAACACCGCCCGAAGGCGGTGTTTTTGTTGGCTCGGGAAGAAATCTTATTTCTTCGCGCGCTCGAAGGAAGCAACGATTTCAGCTTTAGCCGCTTCAGCGTTGTCCCAGCCGTCAACTTTAACCCATTTGCCCGCTTCGAGGTCTTTGTAGTGCTCGAAGAAGTGGGTGATCTGCGCTTTCAGCAGTTCCGGCAGGTCGTTCACATCTTTGATGTGATCGTATTCTTTGCTCAGCTTGGTGTGCGGTACCGCAACCAGTTTCGCATCTTCACCGGATTCGTCGGTCATTTTCAGTACGCCAACCGGACGGCAACGGATCACAGAACCCGGCTGCAGTGGGTACGGGGTCGGGACCAGTACGTCAACCGGGTCACCGTCCAGAGACAGGGTGTGGTTGATGTAACCGTAGTTGCACGGATAGAACATCGCGGTGGACATGAAACGGTCAACGAACAGCGCGCCGCTCTCTTTGTCGACTTCGTATTTGATAGGATCTGCGTTAGCCGGGATTTCGATAACTACGTAGATGTCTTCCGGCAGATCTTTACCCGCAGGGACGTTGAGTAAGCTCATGTCTGTTTCCTTTAGAATGTGTGGCAAACTAGTGCCCGGTATTATAGCCAACTCGCTGCGAAAGTCTTGAGCTGTTTTATCGCGGGCGCCTGCAGACCTGCACTTTTCAGCCCCTTCCGATGACCGAAAAATCCATAAAGTTAGCTGCATACTGAATAAAAACGTGAAACCGTTTACATCACGGCGAAAAATGACCGCACGGCGTGCAAAATTTCCACAAAAACGATAGCCGTCAATGGGTGCGCAACGCCTACTCCTCCCTGAACTCCTCATTGTACCGTTGCTTAACAACTAATTTACTTTTTTGAAGTGTGATGTAACGCATTCCGTTACATACCCTATTGTCTATAGTTTTTCCGCAGATGAATCTCTGACCAACAATAACCCTACGAGGATACCTCTATGTGGAAGCGCTTACTTCTTGTTACAGCAGTTTCCGCAGCCATGTCGTCTATGGTCATGGCTGCACCCCTAACGGTAGGATTTTCGCAAGTCGGCTCTGAATCCGGCTGGCGCGCGGCGGAAACCAGCGTCGCGAAGCAGGAAGCGGAAAAACGCGGCATCACGCTGAAGATTGCCGACGGCCAGCAAAAACAGGAAAACCAGATTAAAGCCGTCCGCTCGTTCATCGCCCAGGGCGTGGACGCTATCTTTATTGCCCCGGTGGTGGCCACCGGCTGGGAGCCGGTGCTGAAAGAAGCCAAAGAGGCCAAGATCCCGGTATTCCTGCTCGACCGCTCTATCGATGTGAAAGATAAATCGCTTTACATGACCACCGTCACCGCCAATAACGTGCTGGAAGGCCAGCTGATTGGCGAATGGCTGATTAAAACCGTTGATGGCAAACCGTGTAACGTGGTGGAGCTGCAAGGGACGGTGGGTGCGAGCGTGGCGATTGACCGTAAGAAAGGCTTTGCCGATGCGATTTCTAAAGCCTCTAACATCAAGATTATCCGTTCCCAGTCCGGCGACTTTACCCGCAGTAAGGGCAAAGAGGTGATGGAGAGCTTCATCAAGGCGGAGAACAACGGCAAGAATATCTGCATGGTTTACGCGCATAACGACGACATGGTGATTGGGGCGATTCAGGCCATCAAAGAGGCCGGACTGAAGCCGGGCAAAGATATTCTCACCGGCTCGATTGACGGCGTACCGGATATCTACAAAGCGATGATTGCCGGCGAAGCCAACGCCAGCGTCGAGCTGACGCCAAATATGGCCGGCCCGGCGTTTGATGCGCTGGAGAAATTCAAAAAAGACGGCACCCTGCCGGAAAAAGTGACCCTCACCAAGTCCACGCTGTACCTGCCGGATACGGCGAAAGAAGAGTTAGAGAAGAAGAAAAATATGGGGTACTAAGGGATAACCCCCTCTGATGGCGCTTCACATATCGGGCCTGCAAACCGGTAGGCCTGATAAGCGAAGCGCCATCAGACAATGCAACCGTGCCGGATGGCGACGCTGTCGCGCCTTATCCGGCCTACAGGAGCGAGCCCCTCGCCGAGCGGTGCGGGCTGCAAGTCAGGCACAATACGTCCCCTCTCCCCTTGGGGAGAGGGCCAGGGTGAGGGGGAGCGCACCATGACCACTGAAACCAACCCGGTGTAGCGCGCCACATAAATCGCGAAACTTTGTCAACTAACTATGGATCAAGATTAGGGTGAATAGATATTTCTAGTTTTGACCTACATTCGTTTTGCCTGCGGAGGCGCTTAGCGTCACGCCAGACTGGTTGGATGAGACGCTTTTCACACGGGCATCACCTTCCACCACGACGCGAATTTCGCCACGCAGCTGCGGCGGCACCAGTGGGTATTGAGAGAATTGTTGCGGGGACACCCACGGGCGAGGGTCGACAACAGGAGTGTCATCCAGAGAATTAAACCAGTCTTTAACATCATCCCAACGGGTGCGACGTTGCTGACTATCGCGATGACGCTTGAACAGCGCTTCTCTTTCTTCATCGTTTTGAGGAAAAGGCAGCAATGCGTAAAGCTCATCGACGGTATTAATCGCCATACCTATTGCCCCACCTTTGTCATATTTACTTTTCTCGGGAAACCCCGAACCATTACCCAAACCACTGGATGGCATATTGGTCACATAAACGGGCATTACGCCAGTTCCGAAAACATCAGCGACACCCGTAGGAATACCTTTTGATTTACCGCCGCCAAATAAATCCCAGGCCCCTTTACCTACCTGAAAGACCTTTCGGGCGGCAATAACACCGCCTGTCACTAAAGCGATGTTTTTGCCAATCTCCATCCAGTTTTCGACGGTTTCCTTATCAACTGAATTAAGAGCGTCTGCAAGCTCCTGAACGGGGCCAGCCAGTTGAGTATTAGTGAATTTCTCTGTCGCGGTGGTCAGGCGCTGTGTTGCCGAAGTAAAATCCCGGGAAGCGTATGCAGCGTCGTCAAGAATGCTCTTACCATCGGCAACAATTTGCACATACGTTTTAAGCTTGGCAGCACCTGCCTCACTGCTAACCCCCTGAATGAGACGAATACTATCCTGATTGAAACCCGCTTTATCTAAGTATCCAGCTTGTTTTTTAGCACCGCTCTGGGCTGAACGCTGCGCGGTCTCTTGCAGAATGGATGGAAGCGAACGTATTTTTCCTTTGGCGTCAAAAACCTGAATACCATTGTTTTCCAGAGCTGATATGACTTTTGGATTCTGGAGATCGGTAATGAAGTTTTCTACAGCGGTTGAGGCTTTTTCACGGTTAGCAGTTACGTCCATTGCGACTTCTGCAACGGTCATTACATCCATTGCGCCTTTGACACCTTTACCACCTGCTGCGGCGTACATTGAAAGAGATGCAGGGAGACGTTCGGCAGCATCTTTCAGTTCGAATGCACCTTCTTTACCGAGACGATTAAGCCCATCAAGTGCCTGTAAAGTGTCTTCTTTTGTTTTGATGTTTAGTTTAAGGAAGTCGGCGATCAACCCACCGATACTTTCACCAGTAGCACCCGATGCAGCAATTGCATTGCCAATATTTTCAGTATTTTTAACTGCAAGATCCAGGTCACCAGAGCGGGCATTTATTTCTTTGAAAGCACCGAGAACATCCGATGTATCAACCCCTACCTTGAATGACACATCCTGTGCTAAATCGAGGATACCGCTCATTTGTTCTCGGGTCTTACCTGCGGTAATCCCCATACGCGTTAACTCACGATCCAGCCCCTTATACTTACTGAGCATGGCACCGCCCGCAAATCCCGCAATCATGCCAGTATAGCGATTGCCTAATATGTCAAGGCCGCGACCAGCTGCTGCGGTCGATGCTTTGACGACTGACATAGCTCGCGCGCTGGTACGGGCGAACTCCGACATATTGGAACCGTACTTTCTGGACATGGCGGTCAGATTGCCCGTCAGATTAATCAGTATTTCCGTGCTCAGTTTGCTGGACATGAATATTCCTTAAATAAAAAGGCTGGTTAAACCAGCCTTTAACATCATTTGAGATACGGGCTAACGATGATTTCAACACGTTTGTAGTTCGGGTTATCTTCACCGTTGTCCAGTTGGCGGCGGAGCAGGATTTTTTCTGCTGCTGAGCGCAACGAGACCGGAACAACGATAATGGATGGCACAATCCCGAGAGGTTCACCACTACTACCCTGAATGGAAAGCATGCCATCGTACACCTGACCGAACGTCTCCTCAGTCAGATCGTCGTAGGATGCAGCGGCACACTGCCACATGCCATAACCAACATTAAGACGTCCATCGATACCGAACAGGTAACGGTTGTTCAGGAACACTTGTGATTCATTTTCGTCTGTAACTGACGTCATAACAATTGGGCGACGATTCTGATAGATAAATGGTTTCAGTCCCTGAGTAGCATCAAACAGATACCATTTGGGCTTAGAGTCTGATTCCGGTGCTGTACCATAAATATTCGATAAAACACCTGAATTAACAGGATGGTCAGTATCAAAAAAATTCTGACCATCAATCCCGAGTGATGCGTGACCTTTTGTCATTGCCTCAAACATCAGCTTGTCTGGAAATGCGGCGGCTTTCCTTCCATATTGCTCAAATATCATGGAGTATTTCCCATAATCATTATCTTCAAAATCTTCACGTTTGATTGAAATACTGCTTTCGAACGTTTTATTTTTAAGAATGTAGTCCTGCGTTGCCAGCTCTTTTAACTGGCGGTCTGCAAGCCATTCTTTAATCTCCGGGAACTCCTCAAGAAATCCATACGCATTCGAACCAGAGGAAGAAGGAACTTCATTTGCAAGCTGAACATGGGAGGGCTGATAAGCCTTTCCTCCCTGTTCAAATTTCACATTAAATGCAACCTGCGCATCAGCAATGACGCCATCAATATTAATCATTCTGTTTTCCTAATGCTGTTAAATACTCTTCTTCACTTACACCAGTGCTACGACACACGGCAACCTGACTATCTGTTAAACGCCCACTGGTTTCTCTGGTACGAGAACGGCGAGTAGTTGCAAATGAATTAACTACTACCCCATGTACTTTCATTTGAAGTTCGGAAAACTTCCTGAACTCATCAACACCAACTTGCGAACACATTGCAACTAAATGCTCGCGTTGCGCCGGGCAGAAAACAGCTTTAGAAATAACATCATCAACAACATCCTGAATCATGGTGCTTTGTGACTTATTAAGCGCATTAAGAATGTCACGAGGAGAACTGATGGTTTCAACACCCAACGCTTTAGCAACGACTGACCATTCATCCTGAGAATTAAGGGCCGTTAAATCGAGGTTGGGTTTATTCGTTAACGCTGCACTACTGAGCCGGGTTATATCTCCATCTTTGACATGATGAAATGCGGGAGAAATAAAACGGTACTCTTTACTGAGGATTGAATTACTGGCTTTCTGCGTCCAGTCAACTTTCCCCCAGACGGAACCGTCTTCACGAACCTCAAGGGTTTCAATCCATCCAGCAGCGGGAGCCTCGCTGCCATTTGCGGCACTAATTTCCGTTGAGTGCTCGTAATCAACGACAAGAGGTAATGCCCGTTTGTTGAATGCATCCACCAGAGACTGTGGATTGCTCAGTCGCCATTTTCGACCATCACGCCCCTGAATATCCGGGCCAGCCGGAAGCAATTCAATCCAGTCAGGAGCGGTTTTATCTGCTTTTAATTCGGAGCAGAATGCTATTAAGTTCATACTTATCACCAGACAACATTTAAAACACGTTTAAATCTCTTCATAAGCGTTTAATGGCTTGAGATGAATACCAGTAGATAGCCTCATCTTAAGACGCGCTCAGAAGACCGTTAGTGCGTTTTCCTGTTAGCATCACATTCAATGCCGGAGACGTTTTCCTGAAAGCCATGTATTGCAATGCAGATATCGTCGACCTGTTTTGTTGTCAGACCATACTCATCCGATGCTTTATCCGTACCGAACATGTCTGCGTATGCTGCAACCTTTGTGCAAAAAATAAGGTGAGAGCAATCCTCCTCACTTTCCGGCATCAGTTTTTCACCCAGTTGAATTTCCATTACCCGCAACATGACGCGCCCGACAAATGAAACACCATTAATTTCATGTTCCGGGTTAAGCCCAATATCATTGCAGGCAATAATGACACCCTGCTCAATATGTCTGAGCGGCTCCGGGAGATTCTTTCTCATGGTTTCAATACCAAGACTGATGCCTGCACTGAATAATTCTTTATTTAATTTCATGTCATGTCATCCCTCGTATTCTTTTATTGCGTCTCTAACACGCTTTGATACAATACTGACCGTTCGAAAACTAACACCGTATTTCCTTGCGATACTTTGAGCATCCATCATATAACCATCGGTATATATATCGACCTCATTAATTATTCTGTTAAGAACATCACCTTTTGGTAAGTAAATCTGAGTGCCTCCAATAGTTCTCATGATATACATCATGGCAACTAGTGATTTACTCATTCCGTTAATTTCCTCTTCTGGGTTAACACCTATTTTCTTAAGTGCAAACTCCAGTGCACCAAGATAAATAGATATGTTACCCCCAACCTTTTGTAATTCACTATCCTTTAGCGCCATAAATGCCCGGCGTTTTATTTTTGCAAGGTCGCCATGAAAATTAAACTCAGGGTTAAACTTAACCATTTCATGATAGAATGAATCTTTATCATAAACATGCATAAAGTCGTCAAAACACATAGTCCCGGCAACATCGCAGAAGAATTCAATTTCAATATCCTGATCGAATTTTTCCTTTGCCGCGTCTAATTGTTCTTTGATCAGTTTTACATAGTGAAAAATACTGGTTATATCACTTGTGTATCCAGAGCGTTTAATAAACTCAAGAATTTCTGGTGTTGTTCTGCTAAAACACCCTGAAACAATAAATTTATTTATCGCCGTAATGTCCTTATGAGGTGGGTACTTAAGCAGATTGCTAAATGAGTTCTTAACATTAGTATTGACCATTATTCCTCACTCTAATCACGGTCATGTATCTGTGCATTGAAGCCCGGGAGGCTTCATAACCCAGTGTTCTGACATATCGGATATTATCGGTAATGTTACGATAGCGATTGTTCTTTATATATTCATCTAACAGACGCTCGTCTCCAGCTGTGAGAAACCTCAGCTTTTTCAAGACTTCCTCCGCATCAGCTTTGGGATGAATTGAGAATATCCGGGAAACGCTGGAAGTGAGGATTAACGCGCTTCATTGATAAAAAAAGGAGCCGAGGCTCCTTTTTTTTATTCTGTGCAATCTGTCTTTATTTGCTGGAATTCCTTCGCAGACTGGAGTTTGAGGCCAGCTCGCATAAAGCAGTGCTCAGCCCGGACAGTAAATCCGCTGTGGAAGACATATATTTACCCAGGTCTTCAAGTTCATCACCCGACATTTCATCCGGCCCAATTTTACGGCTTCTTGCCGTCATTGCATTCTGTTCTAATAAACGCCCCATCAGGCGCAAGCCACCAAGAACGGAATCATGATGCGCCAGAACGTCATCGAGCAGACTATCTTCGGATTCACGATTAAGTTTGTAAGACAAAACGCCAGATATAAGTTCTTCTACAGTCCGGATGTTTCTCATATCAGCCATGATGCACCGCCTTGCAAGGGATTCGACCTGCGAAAGAAAGCACAAAGCGCCCGGCAAGCTGTCTGCGGGCGGAAATTTCATCAGGAGCGATAACGCTTTCACGATGAGGTTTGCTAAGGAGATCGGCACGACGAACGGCAAGGAAAAGCCAGATAAAACCGGATTGATTTTTGTGAGCAGTAGCCATGATAAACCCTTTTATGATTGGCTTACTTGCCACCACCAAGAGTTCTCACGCTCTAGGGTGGTGACCCAGACGGGGGTGAGAAACCGGCTAAAAGGGAAACCGGCCAGCCCGAAAGCTGCCCCGCCTGAGCCACCATAGACGGATTACAGACGTACAATTGTCTATTAGTAGATCATGGCAACAAAAAAGACGCAAGGCGCGTCTTCTGTTCCGCCTTTTAATTCCGGGTTCTCACGCCCGGTCACCATGTGGGGTGACGTCATTAACTTTATACGAGAGGGCTGCGCTTTGCAACGGCTGTTCGCTCCTAATCCGGGTATCAACCTCTTTATCTTTTTTGAGTTTAAATGCATAAAATGTGAATTTTAATTCATTTATGGCGTGTTTTTACTTTCTTTTAAAAAGACGTGCTGCACACGTAATTCATTGAAAATGATCTATATTTAATAAAATAAGGGAAAAGACACTTTGTCTTTTCCCGGAAAATAGAAAGGTCGATTTCGAGAGTGTTTGTTGCGTGGCAAGATGCACGGTGGGTAAAATATACGCATGGATATATTGATCAAAAACAGTAAGTTAAACCTCGTAAAGGTCAGGAATTAAAATTTTAAATTCCAATTAAACAAAATGAAATGTCGTTCACATTTTATCTGTCATTTTTCAGATTAACCCAGAATGATCCAATTTTATTAGATGGCTACATTTCACCTCTGTTTCGTGGATTAAACCAAATCATGATACCGGGCTGAAAACCGCATATAGCACGTCTGACGTGGTTTTGAGACCATTTTACAGGGTATCTAGATCCAACTTATTTCCTCGAGATCCAACGTAATTCCGGGTTTTTCCTTTGTTCTAAACTTAGGTGTCAAGATACACCCGGAAATCCTCCGCACCGAGGGGCTCTGTCAGTACTTTCCCGGCGTCAAAGCGCTGGATAACGTCAACTTCAGTCTGCGGCGCGGTGAAATTATGGCGCTGCTCGGCGAAAACGGCGCGGGCAAATCCACGCTTATCAAAGCGCTGACCGGCGTTTATCACCCCAACGGCGGCAGCATCTGGCTTGAAGGCCAGCAAATTCAGCCGAAAAACACCGCCCATGCCCAGCAGCTGGGTATCGGGACGGTCTACCAGGAAGTGAACCTGCTGCCGAACATGTCGGTGGCGGATAATCTGTTTATTGGCCGTGAGCCGAAGCGATGTGGCTTTCTGCGGCGTAAAGAGATGGAGCGACGCGCCACGGCGCTGATGGCGTCCTACGGTTTTTCCCTCGACGTGCGTGAACCGCTGAACCGTTTTTCCGTAGCGATGCAGCAGATCGTGGCTATCTGCCGGGCGATCGACCTGTCGGCAAAAGTGCTGATCCTCGATGAACCCACCGCCAGTCTGGATACCAAAGAGGTTGAGATGCTGTTCACCCTGATGCGCCAGCTGCGCGATCGGGGCGTTAGCCTGATCTTCGTCACCCACTTCCTCGATCAGGTGTATGCGGTCAGCGATCGGATCACGGTGCTGCGCAACGGATCGTTCGTCGGCTGCCGGGAAACGCGCGAGCTGCCGCAAATTGAACTGGTCAAAATGATGCTCGGCCGTGAGCTGGAGCATCAGGCGCTGCAGCGCGCCGGGCGTACGTTACTGAGCGATAAACCGGTCGCCTCGTTCGAGGGGTACGGCAAAAAAGGCACCATCGCGCCGTTCGATCTGCACGTGAGGCCCGGCGAGATCGTTGGCCTGGCGGGATTGCTCGGATCCGGGCGCACCGAAACCGCGGAGGTGATCTTCGGCATTCATCCCGCCGACAGCGGCCAGGCGACGATCAAAGGAAAACCGCAAACCTTGCGATCGCCGCATCAGGCCTCCTGTCTGGGGATCGGCTTCTGCCCGGAGGATCGCAAAACCGACGGCATTATTGCCGCCGCGTCGGTGCGGGAGAACATCATTCTGGCGCTCCAGGCGCAGCGCGGCTGGCTACGGCCGATTCCGCGTAAAGAGCAAAACGAGATTGCGGCGCGCTTTATCCGCCAGCTGGCGATCCGCACGCCCAGCGCCGAGCAGCCGGTGGAGTTTCTTTCCGGCGGCAATCAGCAGAAGGTGCTGCTGTCGCGCTGGCTGCTGACGCGGCCGCAGTTCCTGATCCTGGATGAACCCACGCGCGGGATCGACGTGGGCGCGCACGCGGAGATTATCCGCCTGATCGAAACCCTTTGTGCGGATGGCCTGGCGCTGCTGGTGATCTCGTCCGAGCTGGAAGAGCTGGTGGGCTACGCCGACCGGGTGATCATTATGCGCGATCTGAAACAGGTGGCAGAGATCCCGCTCGCTGAGCTTTCCGTTCCCGCCATCATGAACGCTATTGCGGCCTAAGGAGTTAACCGTGATGCCCCGAACCGTTCCTCAACCCGCTAAGCCCGAGCGCCGTTTCCGCTGGCCACCGGGCATGCCGCAGATTGCGGCGTTAATTCTGGTGCTGCTGGTCGATAGTCTGGTGGCACCGCACTTTTTCCAGGTCACGCTTCAGGACGGCCGCCTGTTCGGTAGCCCGATTGATATTCTCAACCGCGCGGCCCCGGTGGCGCTGCTGGCGATCGGCATGACGCTGGTGATTGCCACCGGCGGTATCGATCTTTCCGTCGGTGCGGTGATGGCCATTGCTGGTGCGACCGCTGCCTCCATGACCGTCGCCGGGCACAGTCTACCGGTTGTGCTGCTGGCGGCGCTGGGTGCCGGCGTGCTGGCGGGGCTGTGGAACGGCATTCTGGTGGCGATCCTTAAAATCCAGCCGTTTGTCGCCACGCTGATCCTGATGGTGGCTGGACGCGGGGTGGCGCAGCTGATCACCTCCGGGCAGATCGTTACCTTCGATTCGCCGTCGCTGGCGTGGATCGGCAGCGGTAAGCTGCTGTTATTTCCGACCCCGGTGATTATCGCGCTGCTTACGCTGGTGATCTTCTGGGTACTGGTCCGTAAAACCGCGCTCGGGATGTTTATTGAAGCGGTGGGCATCAACATTCGGGCGGCGAAAAACGCCGGTGTGAATACCCGTATTGTGGTGATGCTGGCCTACGTGCTGAGCGGCGTTTGCGCGGCGATTGCCGGTACCATCGTGGCGGCGGATATTCGCGGCGCCGATGCCAACAACGCCGGATTGTGGCTGGAGCTGGACGCCATTCTGGCGGTGGTGATCGGCGGCGGCTCGCTGATGGGCGGGCGCTTTAACCTGCTGCTGTCGGTCGTCGGTGCGCTCATTATTCAGGGGATGAACACCGGGATTTTGCTCTCCGGCTTCCCGCCGGAGCTGAATCAGGTGGTCAAAGCGGTGGTGGTGATGTGCGTTCTCATCGTCCAGTCTCCGCGATTTATTCAACTGCTGAAGAGGAGGCGGGGGCCATGATAAAACGTCATTTGCCGCTGATGATCACCCTGGGCGTGTTTGTGCTTGGCTATCTCTACTGCCTGACCCAGTTTCCCGGCTTCGCATCGACGCGGGTCATCTGCAATATTCTGACCGACAACGCTTTTTTGGGCATTGTGGCAGTGGGGATGACCTTTGTGATCCTCTCTGGCGGTATCGATCTTTCCGTGGGTTCGGTGATCGCCTTTACCGGCGTTTTCCTTGCCAAAGCGATTGGCTACTGGGGGCTGTCGCCGCTGGTGGCCTTCCCGCTGGTGCTGGTGATGGGCTGCGCTTTCGGTGCGTTTATGGGCTGGCTGATTGATGCACTGAAGATCCCGGCATTTATTATTACGCTGGCCGGGATGTTCTTCCTGCGCGGCGTCAGCTATCTGGTGTCTGAAGAGTCGATTCCTATCGATCATCCGCTGTACGACACGCTTTCCGGCCTGGCGTGGACGATCCCCGGCGGCGGACGGCTAAGCGCCATGGGGCTACTGATGTTGTTGATCGTGGTGCTGGGGATATTTCTTGCCCACCGCACGCGCTTTGGCAACCAGGTCTACGCTATTGGTGGTAACGCCACCTCGGCCAATCTGATGGGCATCCCAACCCGCAGCACCATCGTGCGTATTTATATGCTGTCGACGGGGCTGGCAACGCTGGCGGGTATTGTCTTCTCAATTTACACCCAGGCGGGCTACGCGCTGGCGGGCGTGGGGGTTGAGCTCGACGCCATCGCGTCAGTGGTGATTGGCGGCACGCTGCTGAGCGGCGGTGTCGGTACGGTGCTGGGGACGCTGTTCGGGGTGGGGATTCAGGGGCTGATTCAGACCTACATCAACTTCGACGGCACGCTGAGTTCATGGTGGACTAAGATTGCCATCGGGGTTCTGCTGTTTATTTTTATCGCCCTTCAGCGCGGGCTAACGGTGATGTGGGAGAACCGGCAGAATGCCGCAGTAACCCGCGTCGATGTTTCGCTAACAAAGAACTAACATACTGAAACGCTAAAGTTTTTCCGGTAGCAGCCGATACCAATCATTTACGCCAAACAGTACCCCTGCTACCGGACAACACTATGATGCTAAAAACGCTCTCTATCCGTACCGGCCTGCTGTCCCTGCTCGCCGTGATGACCCTCCTGCTGATCCTGGTCAGCGGCATCGGCATTTATGCTCTCACCCAAAGTTCCGCTTCGCTTCAGCGCATCGACCACCTGCAGAGCGAGCAAATGACCCAGCTCAACGAAGGTTACACGCTGCTGCTGCGCGCGCGTAATGAAGCCAGCCAGGCGGTCAGGCTGATGGAAATCGGTATGCTGGATGATGCGGCGAAAGCCGTTAAAGGCCTGGACGGGGAAGTGGCCATGGCGCAGAAGATCATCACCCGCGTGAGTCAGTCATCGATGGACGATGCCGACGGCGCGAAGCTGATGGCTAATGTGGCGAAAAGCTTTGAAATTTATAACGTTCAGGCGATCAAACCGATGCTGACGGCGCTGAATCAGCAAAATGTCGACAGCTATTATGATCTGCTGGAAAAGACCATGATTCCCGTCTCCCGTCAGTTTGATAACGCCGTTCATGCTTTCCAGGACTGGGGCGAATCGCGCGGGCAGCGAGAAGTGGCGGCGGTGCACAGCACGAAAAATCAGGTACTGACGCTGATGATCATCGCTATTGCGCTGACCGCCGGCGTGATGGCGCTGGGCTGGTTCCAGCTGCGTCATCTGCTGCTGAAGCCGCTGGCGGCGGCGATTGGCCAACTGGAGCGCGTGGCCAGCGGCGATTTAACCCCTGCCTCGCTGGAAGCCAGCGGCGCGGAGATTCAACGCCTGAACGTGGCGATTGCCGGTATGCGCGAGTCGATGATGAACTCGGTGCTGCGGGTGCGTGACGCCAGTTCGCAGATTGATGTCGGCAGCCGCGAGCTGACGGCGGGCAACAACCATCTGGCGCAGCGTACGGAATCCACGGCGACTTCGCTGGAGCAAACCGCCGCCAGTATGGAAGAGCTGACCGCCACCGTGAAGCAGAACGCCGACAACGCCGATCAGGCGCATAAACTGGCGCAGGCGGTTTCCGATACCGCCGATCGCGGCAGCGAGATGGTGTGCTATGTCATTGAGAAAATGCAGGATATCACCGGTAGCGCCAAACGTATTGCCGACATCCTCGGCGTGATTGACGGTATTGCCTTCCAGACCAATATTCTGGCGCTGAACGCTTCGGTAGAAGCGGCCCGCGCCGGTGAGCAGGGGCGTGGTTTTGCCGTTGTTGCAGGGGAAGTGCGGAACCTCGCCAGCCGCAGCGCCGATGCGGCAAAAGAGATTCGCCAGTTGATTGCCGACTCGCAGACTCACGTGAACGAAGGCAGCGACCTGGCGCAGCAGGCCGGGGAAACCATGGACGAGATTGCCGGTGAGGTCATGCGCATGACGAAGTTGATGCGCGAAATCGCCAGCGCTTCGCAGGAGCAGAGCCGCGGCATCGAGCAGGTCAATATTGCGGTGAGCCAGATGGATGAAACCGCGCAGCAGAACGCGGCGCTGGTACAGCAGTCTTCTGCGGCAACCCGCTCGCTGGAAGAACAGTCGCAGGCGCTGACGGCGGCAATGGCGTCGTTCAGGTTGCAGGTGTCTTAATCAGGTTTCCGATATTGTAGGCCGGATAAGGCGTTTACGCCGCCATCCGGCTATATCACCGTATCGTGCCGGACGACGCTTCGCTTATCCGGCCTACAGGGTGATGTAGGCCGGGATGCTACGATTACGCGTCCGGGTACTCACGAATCAAACGCTCAACGTCTTCAACCATATGGTCGTTGCCGACGAAGAACGAACGGCGCTGGTGCAGACTTTCCGGCTGAATATCCAGAATGCGTTCTTTACCGTCGCTGGCCTTACCGCCGGCCTGTTCCGCCAGGAATGCCATCGGGTTGCACTCGTACAGCAGGCGCAGTTTCCCTTCCGGGTGGCTGGCGGTGCTTGGGTACAGGTAGATGCCGCCTTTCAGCAGGTTACGGTGGAAGTCGGCGACCAGAGAGCCGATATAGCGGGAGGTATACGGACGCTGCGTGGCTTTATCTTCTTCCTGGCAGAATTTGATGTATTTCTTCACGCCGTTAGGGAATTTGATGTAGTTCCCTTCGTTGATGGAGTAGGTGCTGCCGCGCTGCGGGAAGCGCATGCGCTCCTGACACAGGCAGAACACGCCCAGCGACGGGTCATAGGTGAAGGCATGCACGCCGCAGCCGGTGGTGTACACCAGCATGGTTGAGGAGCCATAAACCACATAGCCAGCGGCGACCTGGCGGTTACCCGGCTGCAGGAAGTCTTCTTCGGTAACCGGGGTGCCCACCGGGGTCACGCGGCGGTAGATAGAGAAGATGGTACCGACAGAGACGTTAACGTCGATGTTAGATGAGCCATCCAGTGGGTCCATCAGGACCACGTATTTTGCGTGCTCACAGCCGTCAAAGACGACGATTTCGTCTTCTTCTTCGGAGGCGATACCGGCGACGATATCACGTGCACGCAGCGCTGCTTTCAGTTTCTCGTTCGCGAACAGATCGAGCTTTTGTTGTACTTCTCCCTGTACGTTTTCAGCGCCGCTGGCACCCAGGATATCGACCAGACCGGCCTTGTTGATATCGCGGTGGATGATCTTGGCACCTAACTTTATTGCCGACAGCAAAGCAGTGAGCTCACCGGTAGCATGAGAGAACTCGTGCTGCTTCTCGACAATAAATTCACCTAACGTTTTCATAACACTTTCCCTGACAGTGGATGTTGAGTAAAACGGCTGCAACAATACTAACAAAGAATAAAAAAAAATCGCATAGGTGAATCGCGCCAGCAAACTACGGAATATCCTGAAATGCATTTCTCTGCCGGCAAACATATGGGTAAAATGCGGGGCAGATAAAAAAAGGATAGTGACGTATGCGCATTCATATTTTGGGTATTTGTGGCACCTTCATGGGCGGTCTGGCGATGCTGGCACGTTCGTTGGGTCACGAAGTCACGGGTTCGGATGCCAATGTGTATCCCCCGATGAGCACGCTGCTTGAAAAGCAAGGCATTGATTTAATTCAGGGCTATGACGCCAGCCAGCTTGATCCGCAGCCTGACCTGGTCATCATTGGCAACGCCATGACGCGCGGTAACCCGTGCGTGGAAGCGGTGCTGGAGAAGAACATTCCGTACATGTCCGGGCCGCAGTGGCTGCACGATTTCGTGCTGCGCGATCGCTGGGTCGTGGCCGTTGCCGGTACCCACGGTAAAACTACCACCGCCGGGATGGCGACCTGGATCCTCGAAGAGTGCGGCTATAAGCCGGGCTTTGTTATCGGCGGCGTGCCGGGCAACTTTGAGGTTTCCGCGCGTCTGGGCGACAGCCCGTTCTTCGTGATTGAAGCCGATGAATACGACTGCGCGTTCTTCGATAAGCGTTCTAAATTCGTGCATTATTGCCCGCGTACGCTGATCCTCAACAACCTTGAGTTCGATCACGCGGACATCTTCGACGATCTGAAAGCTATCCAGAAACAGTTCCACCATCTGGTGCGCATCGTTCCGGGCCAGGGCCGCATTATCCTGCCGGAAAACGACGCGAACCTGAAGCAGGTGATGGCGATGGGCTGCTGGAGCGAACAGGAGCTGGTGGGCGAACAGGGCCACTGGCAGGCGAAGAAACTCAATACCGACGCCTCCGAGTGGGAAGTGCTGCTCGACGGTGAAAAAGTCGGCGAAGTGAAGTGGGGCCTGGTGGGTGAACACAACATGCATAACGGGCTGATGGCGATTGCCGCCGCGCGTCATGTGGGTGTGACCCCGGCCGATGCGGCCAACGCGCTGGGTAGCTTTATTAACGCCCGCCGCCGTCTGGAGCTGCGCGGTGAAGCTAACGGCGTTTGCGTTTACGACGACTTCGCACATCACCCAACGGCTATCCTCGCGACGCTGCAAGCGCTGCGCGGTAAAGTCGGCGGTACGGCGAAAATTATTGCCGTGCTGGAGCCACGCTCGAACACCATGAAAATGGGCGTCTGCAAAGACGACCTGGCGCCATCGCTGGGCCGCGCGGACGAAGTCTTCCTGCTGCAGCCGCAGCATATCCCGTGGCAGGTGGCGGAAGTGGCAGAGGCCTGCGTGCAGCCTGCGCACTGGAGCGCCGACGTGGATACGCTGGCGGATATGATCGTCAAAAGCGCCGAGCCAGGCGACCATATTCTGGTGATGAGTAACGGCGGCTTCGGCGGCATTCATCAGAAGCTGCTCGACGGGCTGGCGAAGAAAGCGCAGCAGGAGTAATTCGCTGATGTTGCGCTGAGCGGGTTTTCTCCCCTCACCCGAACCCTCTCCCCACGGGGGAGAGGGGACCGATCGAGCCGCTAGCACGGTCGGTTTTCTCCCTCGCCATGCGGGCAGAAGGCCCGGCCGGTTTTCTCCCTCGCCCGTTTGGGGAGAGGGCCGGAGTGAGGGGGCTCGCTCGATCCAGCCCTTTCCCCGGAATCCCAAAAAATGCTAACCGCTCAAAAAATTACCTCAACCGACTCCGTTTTCTTCCCCCCACTGGACACCCTATACACCCACGCCTTTCCCTGGCACGAACAGCGCGAACTCCCCGCCAAACAGCGCGCCCTCAACTCGCCGCACTACGCACTGGAAGCGTGGTTCGACGGTGAGCAGTTTATTGGCATGAGCGGATGCTGGACGTTTGACGGCTACGTCTACATTGAACATCTGGCGGTTGACAGCAGCCTACGCTCTCAGGGCTACGGCAAACGTCTGCTAGGGCAGATCCTCGAACGTGCGCCGAAAACGATTCTGGAAATTGACCCGTTGACCACCGGCATTGCCCACAAGCGCCTGCGTTTTTATGAGGGCATAGGGTTCTTCGCTAATCCGTGGCCGCATACGCATCCGACCTATCACGCCGGTATCGCCGATCACGAATTAATTGTGCTGAGCTACCCGCAGCCGATTGATGAGGTGCAGTACCAGCGCTTCAACAGCGATTTACGTGATGTCGTCATGGGCCGGTAGGCCTGATAAGCGAAGCGCCATCAGGCGATGCAAGCGCAGATTGCCGGATGGCGGCGTAAACGCCTTATCCGGCCTACAGTCTGCGCCAACGTTAGCGAATGGCAAAAAAATACCCTCACGAAGAGGGCATTTTACGGAAGCTTAATCCTGGTGTTCCGATAGCTTGCGCAGATACTGGAAAATCTGGCGGGAAGATTTCGGCGGCTTGTTGCCAGCCTTTTCTTTCCTGGCGTTGCGTACCAGCGAACGCAGCTGCTGACGGTCGGCGTCAGGCCACAGGTTCATGACTTCTTCGATGGCTTCATCGCTGCCATCAACCATACGGTCACGCAGTTGCTCCAGCTTATGGAAAACAACAACCTGCTGGTTGTGGCGGTTTTTCAGCTTATCCAGCGCCTGGCGGAACGGCTCAACGTCGCGCTGGCGCAACATTTTACCAATCAGCTGCAGCTGGCGGCGACGGCCTTCCATTTTAATACGCTGCGCCAGCTCAATGGCGGCGCGCAGGTCGGCGTCCAGTGGGATCTTGTCCAGGGCGTTCTTCCCGAGATCCACCAGTTCCGCACCAAGCTTCTTCAGCTCTTCGGCGTCACGTTTAATTTCACTCTTGCTGACCCAGATAATTTCATCATCTTCGTCCTCGATATCATCACCGGGGACTTCGTCGAGCCAGTCTTCGGGCTGCTTTGTCATTTCAGGCTCCTTAAAAAAGAGGCTAATACTAACAGCTTGAGCGCATACTGAGAAAGGGTTCTCTGTTAGACTTCATTTAACTTTACCTCAGATTATGGCTTAGACGATGAAAGTGATCACACAAGTTGCGGAACAACGTATTGCGCTGGAAAAAGCAGTCTCCACGGCATTAGAGCTGGCGGCAGGTCAATCGGACGGCGCAGAAGTCGCGGTCAGCAAGACCACCGGTATCAGCGTCAGCACGCGATACGGTGAAGTCGAAAACGTCGAATTCAACAGCGACGGCGCGCTGGGGATCACCGTTTATCACCAGAATCGTAAAGGCAGCGCGTCCTCTACCGACCTGAGCCCGGACGCCATTGCCCGTACCGTGCAGGCGGCGCTGGATATTGCGCGCTACACGTCGCCGGACCCGTGTGCGGGCGTGGCAGATAAAGAGCTGCTGGCCTTTGATGCGCCGGATCTCGACCTGTTCCACCCGGCGGAAGTCACCCCGGATGAGGCTATCGAACTGGCCGCGCGCGCCGAGCAGGCTTCGCTAAAAGCGGACAAACGCATTACGAATACCGAGGGCGGCAGCTTCAACAGCCACTACGGCATTAAGGTGTTCGGCAACAGCTACGGCATGCTGCAAAGCTACAGCTCCACCCGCCACTCGCTGTCGAGCTGCGTGATTGCCGAAGCCAACGGCGACATGGAACGCGACTACGCCTACACCATCGGCCGTGCGCTGGGCGACCTGCAAACGCCGGAGTGGGTAGGGGAAGAGTGCGCGCGCCGCACCCTGTCTCGCCTGGAACCACGTAAACTTTCCACCATGCAGGCGCCGGTTATCTTCGCTAATGAAGTCGCGACCGGGCTGTTTGGTCACCTGGTGGGCGCCATCGCCGGCGGCTCGGTGTACCGCAAATCCACCTTCCTGCTCGATTCCCTCGGCAAGCAAATTCTGCCGGAGTGGCTGACTATTGAAGAGCACCCGCATCTGCTGAAAGGGCTGGCCTCCACGCCGTTCGACAGCGAAGGCGTGCGCACCGAGCGTCGCGATATTATTAAAGACGGCATCCTCACCCAGTGGCTGCTGACCAACTACTCCGCGCGTAAGCTGGGCCTGAAGAGCACCGGCCACGCGGGCGGCATCCACAACTGGCGTATCAAGGGGCGCGGCCTGAGTTTTGAAAAGTTGCTTAAAGAGATGGGCACGGGTCTTGTCGTCACAGAACTGATGGGGCAGGGTGTTAGCGGCATCACCGGCGACTATTCACGCGGTGCATCCGGCTTCTGGGTTGAAAACGGCGAGATTCAGTATCCGGTGAGTGAAATCACCATCGCTGGCAACCTGAAAGACATGTGGCGCAATATGGTCACCATCGCCGACGATATTGAGACACGCAGTAATATTCAATGTGGTTCCGTACTGTTACCGGAGATGAAAATCGCCGGGCAGTAATCACGTGCCGGGCGCATCCTGCAGCGCCCGCTTACTTAAATAATAAAAAGGAAGTGAGCAATGCGTAAAAAACTGGTAGCGATGCTGGCGGTCTCCGCGCTGGCGCTGGGTTCGGCGTCGGCGTTTGCCGATCTGGGCGAAGATATGGACACCCTGGCGGAAAATCTGCAGATCGTGCAGAAGTCCACCGACGCCGGTGAGCTGAAAGCGGCGCTGACCAAGATGCGCACCGCAGCAGAAGATGCCAAAAAAGAGACCCCGCCGAAGCTGGAAGGCAAAGCGGCTGACAGCGCTGAAATGAAAGACTATCGCCACGGTCTGGATACCCTGATTGGTCAGATTGACGGGGCTCTGAAGCTGGCGAACGAGGGCAAAGTGAAAGAAGCTCAGGCCGCCGCGGAAGATTTCAAAACCACCCGCAACGAGAACCACAAGAAGTTCCGCTAATCCTTTCTCCGGAAGGTATCGCCCGATACCTTCCGTCTTTCTCTGCCGCAAAACTTCACCGATATCACACTTTTCACCTTCGTTTTACCATGCACTTTTCCAATGACCTTGTCCCACAGACGTGACATTCATCACGCGAATATATCGAAATCGTTATTTTCGTGGTGAATGTGTGAATCCGATCACTCAAGCCGTCTACCTTTCCACTTCGAAGTGGAAAACAACTCGCTACAAACTCCCACCCCCCGGCGTTAGGTTTATCCCCAGAGACATTAGCGGGGTAACACGAGTGAATAACGGAGCGGTAATACACGACGCAGGGGAGCAGGCGCTACAGACCGAACGGCTGGCCGACAAAATGTTGCAGCAGGTGTTCGCACTGTTACGCCGCCGCGACATCACCCCTAACGACGTGCAGCAGCAAATGCTGACCTCCCACGTGCGGGCCATGGCCCACCGGTCCATCAGCGGCGAGCCGCTGCCGGAAGTGGATGCCAGCCTGTTTGAAGAGATTTCTGACGATTCAATGATGCTTGCCCGTGAAGTGGTCGCGGAGTTCGGCAACCTGCCTGATGAAGAGGCGTGGCTGCTTTCCGTTCACTTCGAAGTAGCAAAAGACAACCTGTAAGGAGCAATAAATGGAACAGATCACCGTAGTCATTGGCGACCGCCTGGGTAAAGGACAAAAAGTGGCAGCTGGCGCGGAAAAAGCCGGTGCTCGTGCAGTTGTAGTACCGGGCGTAGCCGCCGACATGAAGCTGGGCGACATGATGAAGGCCGAGAACGCCACTTTCGGCATCTCCTTCTGCGGCAGCGGCGGCGCGGGCGCTATTACCGCACAGACTAAGTACGGCTACAAAGCAAAATACGGCATGCGTTCGGTGGAAGAAGGCGTGACGGCCATCAACGAAGGCTGCAACGTGCTGGGCTTCGGCTTTATGGACAAAGAAGAGCTGGGCGAACGCCTGGTAGAGGCCTGGAAGAAGAAGTACGGCGCTTGATATGAAAGAGCAATTCACCACCACGGTGAGGGTCACGGGCAAAGGCGAGAGCAAAACACGGGCGTTCGCCGATGCCCTGAACCACGTGCAGGCAGCGGTGATGAAAACATCATCGCGCATCCTACTGCGTATTGAGCCACAGGATGTGGCGGTTGTTCATGCGCGCGAAGCGGTACGAAAAGAGGCATTTTTATTCTTCTTTTTACGCCGTGAACGACGAGCGTACAGCGTGGAGCTGGACGTTACCGTCAACGTGACCGCCATCGACATCGATAAAGTGGATTTCGTCACGCAAACCTGATTTTTACCAAAGGGTCAGACTATGTTCCTGATAATTTTAATAAAATCGCTCATTATCGGCGGCCTGGTTGGCGTCGGCGTGGGCGCCGGAGCGGCACGCATGTTTCATGCGCCCACCACGCAGGGGATGGGGGCGTTTCGTACGTTGGGCGAGCTGAACTCCTGTGAAGGCGATCCGGCTTCCCACTTCTCCTTTGGCCTCGGTTTCTTCTTTAACGCCTGGGCTTCTTCCGTTGCAGCAGGTTCTTTCACCCAGGACGTTGACCACCGCATTATCCCGAACTGGGGTGCGGCGGCGCTGATGATTAAGAATCGCAACGTCGGCGAGACGCTGCATGATCCGCGAAAAATGGCGATTGCCTGCGGCATCATCGGCATGATTGTGGTGGCCTTCCTCAACCTGACCGCCTCTTCCGTACCGCAGGCGCTGCAGGTGACGGCAGTTAAAGTACTGGTTCCGGCAGCCAACCTGCTGGTGAACACCGTGATGCCGGTTATTTTCTGGCTGGCGGCGATCGATGCGGGCAAAAAATCCGGCTTCTGGGCCACCATCTTCGGCGGCGCGGCGCAGCTGATTATGGGCAACGCCGTACCGGGCCTGGTGCTGGGTATTCTGATTGGTAAAGGCGTTGAAGAGAGCGGCTGGCACCGCGTGACCAAAGTGATGATGGGCGCCATCGTTGCGCTGTTCGTCCTGAGCGCCTTCTTCCGCGGTTTCGACATGAAGATGATTGAATCCTTCCACCTGACCGTACCGAACTGGCTGGATCTGATCCACAGCTCAATCAGCGGTAAATAACAGGAGCCTGATATGGAACAGAATAAAGGTTTTTGGTATGCCGACTGGTCGTTCCCGATCTTCGTTGGCCTGCTCTCTTCCGGCGTGTTTGCCGGGACGCACATGTACTACCTCTACGGCATTGGCGCCTTCAACGAAGTGGCCTTCGTGGCGATGCTGAAGGCCGGGATTGATACCGGGGCTTACGGCGCGGTGGCGGCGTTCGGCGCGAGCTTCCTGTTCGCCCGTATCATCGAAGGTTCGCTGGTGGGGATCCTTGATATCGGCGGCGCGATTCAAACGGGTGTCGGCCTTGGCGTCCCGGCGCTGCTGCTGGGCGCGGGCATCATGTTCCCGGTGACCAACTTTATCGCCTCCCTGATTACCGGGCTGGTGATTGGTCTGGCGATTGGCTACATCATCATCCTGGCGCGTAAGTTCACCATTAACCAGAGCGACTCCACCTACGGGGCCGACGTGATGATGGGCGCGGGTAACGCCTCCGGCCGCTTCCTTGGCCCGTTGATTATCCTCAGCGCCATGACCGCTTCGATTCCTATCGGTATCGGTTCGCTGGTGGGCGCGCTGCTGTTCTACATTTGGCAGAAGCCGATCACCGGCGGTGCGATCCTCGGGGCGATGATCCTCGGCTCCATCTTCCCGGTAGCGATTAGCTAAGTTTTGCGGTAGGCCGGATAAGGCGTAGCCGCCATCCGGCAACGCTGCCTGATGGCGCTGCGCTTATCAGGCCTACACGCCCCCCATTCCAACAGGAGAGAGATATGTTTGATTTACTCCTGCGCCGTGCGCGCCTCGTCGACGATACCCTGACTGATATCGCCATTCTGGACGGGAAAATCGCGGCGCTGGGCGAGATTAGCGCGCCTGCCCGTAAAACCGTGGTGCTGGACGGCAAATATTACGTCAGCGCCGGCTGGATTGACTCCCACGTCCACTGTTATCCGAATTCCCCGATTTATCACGACGAGCCGGACAGCGTGGGTATCGCCACCGGGGTCACCACGGTGATCGATGCGGGCAGCACCGGCGCCGACGACGTTGATGACTTTTATCAGCTGACCCGCAAAGCGGCGACCGATGTTTATGCGCTGCTCAATATTTCCCGCGTCGGGCTGATTGCCCAGAACGAACTGGCCAATATGGCCAATATCGATGCCGAAGCGGTGAAGCAAGCGGTAGCGCGCCACCCGGACTTTATCGTGGGTTTGAAAGCGCGCATGAGCAGCAGCGTGGTCGGCGAAAACGGTATTACGCCGCTGGAGCGGGGTAAAGCGATTCAGAAAGAAAACGGCGACCTGCCGCTGATGGTGCATATTGGCAACAATCCGCCAAACCTCGACGAGATTGCCGAACTGCTGAGTTCGGGCGACATCATTACCCACTGCTACAACGGCAAACCTAACCGCATTCTGACGCCGGAAGGTGAACTGCGCAGTTCTATCGTTCGGGCGCTGAAGCGCGGCGTGCGTCTGGACGTCGGTCACGGCACCGCCAGCTTCAGCTTTGAAGTGGCCCGCCGGGCGATTGCGATGGGTATTTTGCCGCACACCATCAGCTCTGATATCTACTGCCGTAACCGCATCGACGGCCCGGTGCGCTCGCTGGCGCTGGTGATGTCAAAATTCCTCGCTATCGGTATGTCGCTACCGCAGGTGATTGACTGTGTGACCACTCACGCCGCCGACGGCCTTCGCCTGACGCACAAAGGGCGGCTGGCGGTTGGCTATGATGCGGACCTCACGCTGTTTACCCTCGCGCAGACGCCTACGGTGCTGGTGGATGCCGAAAAAGAGAGCCTACAGGCTGACAAGATTCTGCTGCCGCTTGCCGCGATTCGCGCGGGCAAGGGCTATTTGACCGAACAAGGGAGCGCGGAAAATGCCTTCGATTTTTGAGAAATACGATTTAAAACAAGTGATTAATACTTCAGGCCGCATGACGGCGCTCGGGGTGTCTACCCCGCGCCCGGAAGTGGTTGAAGCGGCGATGGCCGGGATGAATCAGTACTTTGAGATGAAAGATCTGGTCAATAAAACCGGTGCTTATATCGCGAAGCTGCTGGGTGTAGAAGGGGCGACGGTGGTGTCTTGTGCGTCCGCCGGTATCGCACAATCCGTGGCGGCGGTGCTGGTAAAAGACAGCGATTGGCTGCTGGAAAATTTGCACGTGACGCCGATTGAGAACAACGAAATTGTGCTGCCGAAGGGGCATAACGTGAACTTCGGCGCGCCGGTGGGAACGATGGTGGCGCTGGGCGGCGGCAAGCTGGTCGAAGCGGGCTATGCCAATGAGTGTTCTGCCGACCAACTGGCGGCAGCCATCACCCCGCGTACCGCGGCTATTCTGTACATCAAATCTCACCACTGCGTGCAGAAAAGCATGCTTAACGTCGCGCAGGCCGCGGCGGTCGCGCGCAGCCATAATGTGCCGCTGATTGTGGATGCGGCGGCGGAAGAGGATCTGCACGCCTACTACCAGGCGGGCGCTGACCTGGTTATCTACAGCGGTGCGAAGGCGATTGAAGGGCCGACCAGCGGGCTGGTGATTGGCAAAACCCAGTACGTCGAGTGGGTAAAACGTCAGTCGATGGGCATCGGCCGCGCCATGAAGGTGGGCAAAGAGGGCATTCTGGGCCTGACCTGCGCCATTGAACATTACCTGACGGCGACCAAAGAGAGCGGTGCTGAAATGGTGGCGAAGATGACGCCGTTTATCGCGCAGCTCAACACGCTTAACGGCGTGACCGCGCGCGTCGTCTGGGACAGCGCCGGGCGAGATATCGCGCGCGCAGAAATTAAATTTGATGAGGCGACGACCGGCGTGAATACCGGCTCGTTGGTCAACGCGCTGAAGCAGGGCGAATACGCTATCTATTTCCGCGGCTACAAGGCGAATGAAGGCATTATTGAAGCCGATGTTCGCAGCGTGGATGCCCAGCAGCTGGAGATTGTGGCTCGCCGTATTGCCGAAGTGTTGAACAAGGAGAATAACGCATGAAACTGACCCCAAACTTTTACCGTGACCGCGTCTGCCTGAACGTTCTGGCGGGCAGCAAACAGAACGCTAGCGAGATTTATGAAGCGGCGGAAGGTCATGTGCTGGTGGGCGTGCTCTCCAAAAACTATCCGGACATCGCCAGCGCGGTGGCCGATATGCGTGAATACGCAAAACGGATTGATAACGCACTGTCTGTAGGTCTGGGCGCAGGCGACCCGAACCAGTCGGCGATGGTCAGCGAAATTTCCCGTCAGGTGCAGCCGCAGCACGTTAACCAGGTCTTCACCGGCGTGGCAACCAGTCGCGCGCTGCTGGGACAGAGCGAGACCGTGGTCAACGGCCTGGTGTCGCCAACCGGTACTGTCGGCATGGTTAAAATCTCCACCGGCCCGCTCTCCAGCAACGCGCCGGACGGCATTGTGCCGCTGGAAACCGCCATTGCCCTGCTGAAGGATATGGGCGGCAGCTCAATCAAATACTTCCCGATGGGCGGCCTGAAACACCGCGACGAATTTATTGCCGTGGCCGAAGCCTGCGCGCGGCATGACTTCTGGCTGGAACCTACCGGCGGGATCGATCTGGAAAACTACGGTGAAATCCTGAAAATTGCGCTGGATGCTGGGGTAAGCAAAATTATCCCCCATATCTATAGTTCGATTATTGATAAGGCGAGCGGCAATACCCGCCCGGCTGTAGCGCGCCACATAAATCGCGAAACTTTGTCAACTAACTATGGATCAAGATTAGGGTGAATAGATATTTCTAGTTTTGACCTACATTCGTTTTGCCTGCGGAGGCGCTTAGCGTCACGCCAGACTGGTTGGATGAGACGCTTTTCACACGGGCATCACCTTCCACCACGACGCGAATTTCGCCACGCAGCTGCGGCGGCACCAGTGGGTATTGAGAGAATTGTTGCGGGGACACCCACGGGCGAGGGTCGACAACAGGAGTGTCATCCAGAGAATTAAACCAGTCTTTAACATCATCCCAACGGGTGCGACGTTGCTGACTATCGCGATGACGCTTGAACAGCGCTTCTCTTTCTTCATCGTTTTGAGGAAAAGGCAGCAATGCGTAAAGCTCATCGACGGTATTAATCGCCATACCTATTGCCCCACCTTTGTCATATTTACTTTTCTCGGGAAACCCCGAACCATTACCCAAACCACTGGATGGCATATTGGTCACATAAACGGGCATTACGCCAGTTCCGAAAACATCAGCGACACCCGTAGGAATACCTTTTGATTTACCGCCGCCAAATAAATCCCAGGCCCCTTTACCTACCTGAAAGACCTTTCGGGCGGCAATAACACCGCCTGTCACTAAAGCGATGTTTTTGCCAATCTCCATCCAGTTTTCGACGGTTTCCTTATCAACTGAATTAAGAGCGTCTGCAAGCTCCTGAACGGGGCCAGCCAGTTGAGTATTAGTGAATTTCTCTGTCGCGGTGGTCAGGCGCTGTGTTGCCGAAGTAAAATCCCGGGAAGCGTATGCAGCGTCGTCAAGAATGCTCTTACCATCGGCAACAATTTGCACATACGTTTTAAGCTTGGCAGCACCTGCCTCACTGCTAACCCCCTGAATGAGACGAATACTATCCTGATTGAAACCCGCTTTATCTAAGTATCCAGCTTGTTTTTTAGCACCGCTCTGGGCTGAACGCTGCGCGGTCTCTTGCAGAATGGATGGAAGCGAACGTATTTTTCCTTTGGCGTCAAAAACCTGAATACCATTGTTTTCCAGAGCTGATATGACTTTTGGATTCTGGAGATCGGTAATGAAGTTTTCTACAGCGGTTGAGGCTTTTTCACGGTTAGCAGTTACGTCCATTGCGACTTCTGCAACGGTCATTACATCCATTGCGCCTTTGACACCTTTACCACCTGCTGCGGCGTACATTGAAAGAGATGCAGGGAGACGTTCGGCAGCATCTTTCAGTTCGAATGCACCTTCTTTACCGAGACGATTAAGCCCATCAAGTGCCTGTAAAGTGTCTTCTTTTGTTTTGATGTTTAGTTTAAGGAAGTCGGCGATCAACCCACCGATACTTTCACCAGTAGCACCCGATGCAGCAATTGCATTGCCAATATTTTCAGTATTTTTAACTGCAAGATCCAGGTCACCAGAGCGGGCATTTATTTCTTTGAAAGCACCGAGAACATCCGATGTATCAACCCCTACCTTGAATGACACATCCTGTGCTAAATCGAGGATACCGCTCATTTGTTCTCGGGTCTTACCTGCGGTAATCCCCATACGCGTTAACTCACGATCCAGCCCCTTATACTTACTGAGCATGGCACCGCCCGCAAATCCCGCAATCATGCCAGTATAGCGATTGCCTAATATGTCAAGGCCGCGACCAGCTGCTGCGGTCGATGCTTTGACGACTGACATAGCTCGCGCGCTGGTACGGGCGAACTCCGACATATTGGAACCGTACTTTCTGGACATGGCGGTCAGATTGCCCGTCAGATTAATCAGTATTTCCGTGCTCAGTTTGCTGGACATGAATATTCCTTAAATAAAAAGGCTGGTTAAACCAGCCTTTAACATCATTTGAGATACGGGCTAACGATGATTTCAACACGTTTGTAGTTCGGGTTATCTTCACCGTTGTCCAGTTGGCGGCGGAGCAGGATTTTTTCTGCTGCTGAGCGCAACGAGACCGGAACAACGATAATGGATGGCACAATCCCGAGAGGTTCACCACTACTACCCTGAATGGAAAGCATGCCATCGTACACCTGACCGAACGTCTCCTCAGTCAGATCGTCGTAGGATGCAGCGGCACACTGCCACATGCCATAACCAACATTAAGACGTCCATCGATACCGAACAGGTAACGGTTGTTCAGGAACACTTGTGATTCATTTTCGTCTGTAACTGACGTCATAACAATTGGGCGACGATTCTGATAGATAAATGGTTTCAGTCCCTGAGTAGCATCAAACAGATACCATTTGGGCTTAGAGTCTGATTCCGGTGCTGTACCATAAATATTCGATAAAACACCTGAATTAACAGGATGGTCAGTATCAAAAAAATTCTGACCATCAATCCCGAGTGATGCGTGACCTTTTGTCATTGCCTCAAACATCAGCTTGTCTGGAAATGCGGCGGCTTTCCTTCCATATTGCTCAAATATCATGGAGTATTTCCCATAATCATTATCTTCAAAATCTTCACGTTTGATTGAAATACTGCTTTCGAACGTTTTATTTTTAAGAATGTAGTCCTGCGTTGCCAGCTCTTTTAACTGGCGGTCTGCAAGCCATTCTTTAATCTCCGGGAACTCCTCAAGAAATCCATACGCATTCGAACCAGAGGAAGAAGGAACTTCATTTGCAAGCTGAACATGGGAGGGCTGATAAGCCTTTCCTCCCTGTTCAAATTTCACATTAAATGCAACCTGCGCATCAGCAATGACGCCATCAATATTAATCATTCTGTTTTCCTAATGCTGTTAAATACTCTTCTTCACTTACACCAGTGCTACGACACACGGCAACCTGACTATCTGTTAAACGCCCACTGGTTTCTCTGGTACGAGAACGGCGAGTAGTTGCAAATGAATTAACTACTACCCCATGTACTTTCATTTGAAGTTCGGAAAACTTCCTGAACTCATCAACACCAACTTGCGAACACATTGCAACTAAATGCTCGCGTTGCGCCGGGCAGAAAACAGCTTTAGAAATAACATCATCAACAACATCCTGAATCATGGTGCTTTGTGACTTATTAAGCGCATTAAGAATGTCACGAGGAGAACTGATGGTTTCAACACCCAACGCTTTAGCAACGACTGACCATTCATCCTGAGAATTAAGGGCCGTTAAATCGAGGTTGGGTTTATTCGTTAACGCTGCACTACTGAGCCGGGTTATATCTCCATCTTTGACATGATGAAATGCGGGAGAAATAAAACGGTACTCTTTACTGAGGATTGAATTACTGGCTTTCTGCGTCCAGTCAACTTTCCCCCAGACGGAACCGTCTTCACGAACCTCAAGGGTTTCAATCCATCCAGCAGCGGGAGCCTCGCTGCCATTTGCGGCACTAATTTCCGTTGAGTGCTCGTAATCAACGACAAGAGGTAATGCCCGTTTGTTGAATGCATCCACCAGAGACTGTGGATTGCTCAGTCGCCATTTTCGACCATCACGCCCCTGAATATCCGGGCCAGCCGGAAGCAATTCAATCCAGTCAGGAGCGGTTTTATCTGCTTTTAATTCGGAGCAGAATGCTATTAAGTTCATACTTATCACCAGACAACATTTAAAACACGTTTAAATCTCTTCATAAGCGTTTAATGGCTTGAGATGAATACCAGTAGATAGCCTCATCTTAAGACGCGCTCAGAAGACCGTTAGTGCGTTTTCCTGTTAGCATCACATTCAATGCCGGAGACGTTTTCCTGAAAGCCATGTATTGCAATGCAGATATCGTCGACCTGTTTTGTTGTCAGACCATACTCATCCGATGCTTTATCCGTACCGAACATGTCTGCGTATGCTGCAACCTTTGTGCAAAAAATAAGGTGAGAGCAATCCTCCTCACTTTCCGGCATCAGTTTTTCACCCAGTTGAATTTCCATTACCCGCAACATGACGCGCCCGACAAATGAAACACCATTAATTTCATGTTCCGGGTTAAGCCCAATATCATTGCAGGCAATAATGACACCCTGCTCAATATGTCTGAGCGGCTCCGGGAGATTCTTTCTCATGGTTTCAATACCAAGACTGATGCCTGCACTGAATAATTCTTTATTTAATTTCATGTCATGTCATCCCTCGTATTCTTTTATTGCGTCTCTAACACGCTTTGATACAATACTGACCGTTCGAAAACTAACACCGTATTTCCTTGCGATACTTTGAGCATCCATCATATAACCATCGGTATATATATCGACCTCATTAATTATTCTGTTAAGAACATCACCTTTTGGTAAGTAAATCTGAGTGCCTCCAATAGTTCTCATGATATACATCATGGCAACTAGTGATTTACTCATTCCGTTAATTTCCTCTTCTGGGTTAACACCTATTTTCTTAAGTGCAAACTCCAGTGCACCAAGATAAATAGATATGTTACCCCCAACCTTTTGTAATTCACTATCCTTTAGCGCCATAAATGCCCGGCGTTTTATTTTTGCAAGGTCGCCATGAAAATTAAACTCAGGGTTAAACTTAACCATTTCATGATAGAATGAATCTTTATCATAAACATGCATAAAGTCGTCAAAACACATAGTCCCGGCAACATCGCAGAAGAATTCAATTTCAATATCCTGATCGAATTTTTCCTTTGCCGCGTCTAATTGTTCTTTGATCAGTTTTACATAGTGAAAAATACTGGTTATATCACTTGTGTATCCAGAGCGTTTAATAAACTCAAGAATTTCTGGTGTTGTTCTGCTAAAACACCCTGAAACAATAAATTTATTTATCGCCGTAATGTCCTTATGAGGTGGGTACTTAAGCAGATTGCTAAATGAGTTCTTAACATTAGTATTGACCATTATTCCTCACTCTAATCACGGTCATGTATCTGTGCATTGAAGCCCGGGAGGCTTCATAACCCAGTGTTCTGACATATCGGATATTATCGGTAATGTTACGATAGCGATTGTTCTTTATATATTCATCTAACAGACGCTCGTCTCCAGCTGTGAGAAACCTCAGCTTTTTCAAGACTTCCTCCGCATCAGCTTTGGGATGAATTGAGAATATCCGGGAAACGCTGGAAGTGAGGATTAACGCGCTTCATTGATAAAAAAAAGGAGCCGAGGCTCCTTTTTTTTATTCTGTGCAATCTGTCTTTATTTGCTGGAATTCCTTCGCAGACTGGAGTTTGAGGCCAGCTCGCATAAAGCAGTGCTCAGCCCGGACAGTAAATCCGCTGTGGAAGACATATATTTACCCAGGTCTTCAA
Source organism: Klebsiella sp. WP3-W18-ESBL-02 (assembly GCF_014168815.1). Classification (NCBI taxonomy): domain Bacteria; kingdom Pseudomonadati; phylum Pseudomonadota; class Gammaproteobacteria; order Enterobacterales; family Enterobacteriaceae; genus Klebsiella; species Klebsiella sp. WP3-W18-ESBL-02. The sequence goes on along the minus strand of NZ_AP021972.1, from coordinate 4,537,172 downwards.
GTTCATCACCCGACATTTCATCCGGCCCAATTTTACGGCTTCTTGCCGTCATTGCATTCTGTTCTAATAAACGCCCCATCAGGCGCAAGCCACCAAGAACGGAATCATGATGCGCCAGAACGTCATCGAGCAGACTATCTTCGGATTCACGATTAAGTTTGTAAGACAAAACGCCAGATATAAGTTCTTCTACAGTCCGGATGTTTCTCATATCAGCCATGATGCACCGCCTTGCAAGGGATTCGACCTGCGAAAGAAAGCACAAAGCGCCCGGCAAGCTGTCTGCGGGCGGAAATTTCATCAGGAGCGATAACGCTTTCACGATGAGGTTTGCTAAGGAGATCGGCACGACGAACGGCAAGGAAAAGCCAGATAAAACCGGATTGATTTTTGTGAGCAGTAGCCATGATAAACCCTTTTATGATTGGCTTACTTGCCACCACCAAGAGTTCTCACGCTCTAGGGTGGTGACCCAGACGGGGGTGAGAAACCGGCTAAAAGGGAAACCGGCCAGCCCGAAAGCTGCCCCGCCTGAGCCACCATAGACGGATTACAGACGTACAATTGTCTATTAGTAGATCATGGCAACAAAAAAGACGCAAGGCGCGTCTTCTGTTCCGCCTTTTAATTCCGGGTTCTCACGCCCGGTCACCATGTGGGGTGACGTCATTAACTTTATACGAGAGGGCTGCGCTTTGCAACGGCTGTTCGCTCCTAATCCGGGTATCAACCTCTTTATCTTTTTTGAGTTTAAATGCATAAAATGTGAATTTTAATTCATTTATGGCGTGTTTTTACTTTCTTTTAAAAAGACGTGCTGCACACGTAATTCATTGAAAATGATCTATATTTAATAAAATAAGGGAAAAGACACTTTGTCTTTTCCCGGAAAATAGAAAGGTCGATTTCGAGAGTGTTTGTTGCGTGGCAAGATGCACGGTGGGTAAAATATACGCATGGATATATTGATCAAAAACAGTAAGTTAAACCTCGTAAAGGTCAGGAATTAAAATTTTAAATTCCAATTAAACAAAATGAAATGTCGTTCACATTTTATCTGTCATTTTTCAGATTAACCCAGAATGATCCAATTTTATTAGATGGCTACATTTCACCTCTGTTTCGTGGATTAAACCAAATCATGATACCGGGCTGAAAACCGCATATAGCACGTCTGACGTGGTTTTGAGACCATTTTACAGGGTATCTAGATCCAACTTATTTCCTCGAGATCCAACGTAATTCCGGGTTTTTCCTTTGTTCTAAACTTAGGTGTCAAGATACACCGGCGGATGTGCGTCAGCTGCTGGATATGACGAAACAGCTTGTTAAGTAGTGCGATTAACCCCCTCACCCCGGCCCTCTCCCCATAGGGGAGAGGGAGAAAAACTACCGTGCCTTTTGCGCCTCTCGTGCGTAAACGCACCGAACGGTCCCCTCGCCCCTCAGGGGAGAGGGTTAGGGTGAGGGGGAAAACCCCCACCGAACCATCAAGGAGTCACCATGCCAACCGCTCGTCACCTGCTTGTTGCTTCACTCTCTCTGCTTGCCGCCAGCGCCGCCGCGCAGACCCAGTACGCTTGGGTGGGCACCTACAACCCTAACGGCGAAGGTCTGTATCGTTTTACCGTCGATGGAAAAACCGGCGAGCTGCGCGATAAAGCGCTCGTCAGTTCGCTACCGAACGTTGCGCAGCTGACCGTCAGCCAGGATGGCAAAACGCTTTACGCCGCCAGCGAGGTGGAAAAAGGCGTGGTGCAGGCGTGGCGCATTGCTGCGAACGGCGAGCTAAGCAGCCTGAATCAGGTGGCTTCCGGCGGCGCGGGCCCGGTTTATCTTTCGCTTACGCCAAATGGCCGTCATCTTCTGGTGGCAAACTATGTCAGCGGCTCGATTGCCGTCCTGCCGGTGAAAGAGGACGGTAGCCTTGGCGAGGCGGTGGATGTGCATCAGGATCAAGGTCCTGCGGGGGCTGCGCGCCCAGCGGCGGCCGTCGAAGGTAGCTTTGCTATCAGCGATCATAACGGCCCGCATGCGCATATGGTGGCCGCCGATCCGAGCGGGCGGTTTGTTTACTCCACCGATCTGGGGTTGGATCGTCTCTACCAATACCGCATGGACAGCGCCAGCGGCAAGCTCACGCCGAACGATCCGCCGTTTATCGCCGCCTCTTCCGCCGGGGCCGGTCCGCGGCACTTCGTCTTTACGCCTGCGGGTGATGGACTCTGGTTGATTAACGAAGAGGCTTCCACGCTGACTTTCTATCACCTTGATAAACAAAGCGGGGTGCTGCGTGAAGGTAAAACGATCTCGGCATTGCCGAAAGCGTACAAAGGCACCAGCTTTGCTGCGGGCCTGGTGCTGAGCCCGGACGGTAAGCAGCTCTACGTGGCTAACCGTCTGCATAACAGCATCGCTCACTTTAGCGTGATGGCCGATGGCAGCCTGACGCATCAAGAGGATATCTGGACGCGCGGGGACTATCCACGAACGCTAACGCTTGATAAACAAGGACATTGGCTATACGTCATGAATCAGCGTAGTGATAATATTACCCGTTTTAGCGTCGCGCCGAAGGACGGCCGGCTGACGTTTTTACCGGACTATACCCCGGTAGGCAGCCCATCGCAGATGGTGATTTCTGCTCAACCTTAAGCCATAACATCAAGGAACCGACATGCGATTTCCCAATCAACGTTTAGCGCAACTCTTCACTCTGCTGCAAAACGAAACGCTGCCCCAGGACGAACTGGCGCAGCGGCTGTCGGTTTCAACCCGCACCGTGCGCGCCGATATTACGGCGCTCAACGCGCTTTTGCATCAGTACGGCGCACAGTTCGTTCTCGCGCGCGGCAGCGGTTATCAGCTGAAAATTGACGACCCTTCGCGCTATCAGGCGCTGGAAGCATCGGCGCCTAAGCCGCAGCTGCATATACCCCGCACCGTCCAGGATCGCGTGCATTTTCTGCTGGTACGCTTTTTGACCTCAGCGTTCTCCATTAAGCTGGAAGACCTGGCCGATGAGTGGTTCGTCAGCCGGGCCACGCTACAAAATGACATGGTCGACGTTCGTGAGCGCCTCGCGCGTTATCAGCTTACGCTGGAGACGCGCCCGCGCCATGGGATGAAGCTGTTCGGTAGCGAAGTGTCGATTCGTGCCTGCCTGACCGATTTACTGTGGGAGCTGAGCCAGCAAGGGGCGTTAAACCCGGTGGTTCACGAAGGCGTATTTGATGCGAGCGTTCCCACGCTGCTGGAAGGCGTGCTGCAGGAGGTATTACCTCGCCATCATGTTCGCGTAACCGATGAAGGCGAGCGCTTTATCTGTCTGTACGGCGCCGTGGCGGTACGTCGGGTGAGTGAAGGTTTTCCGTTGGCGGATTTCAGCGCGGAAGAGGTCGCGCAGAACGTGCGCGATGCTGCCCATGAGGTTGCCCTCGCCCTGCAGCAGCTGGCGGGAAAGCCCTTTTCGTCGGCGGAAGAAGCCTGGCTCTGCGTGCATCTTGCCGCTCGCCAGGTGCAGGACGTCGACCCGGAAACCATCAGCGCGGACGACGACGAAGCGCTGGTGAATTACATCCTGCGCTACATTAACCAGCAGTATAACTACAACCTGCTGGACGATGCCCAACTGCACGCTGACCTGCTCACCCATATCAAGACGATGATCACCCGCGTGCGCTATCAGATAATGATCCCCAATCCGCTGCTCGATAATATTAAGCAGCACTATCCGATGGCGTGGGATATGACGCTGGCGGCGGTATCGAGCTGGGGAAAATATACGCCGTATACCATCAGCGAAAACGAAATCGGTTTTCTGGTGCTGCACATCGGCGTAGGGCTTGAGCGCCATTACAACATTGGCTATCAGCGCCAGCCAAAGGTGCTGCTGGTATGTGATGCGGGTAATGCGATGGCGCGTATGATCGAGGCTATTTTGCAGCGCAAATACCCGCAGGTGGAAATTGCTGCCACGCTCTCCCAGCGCGATTACGAACAGCGGGAGACCATCGCCGAAGACTTTGTCATCTCGACGGTGCGTATCAGTGAAAAAGACAAACCGATTGTGACGATTGCCCCGTTCCCAACCGACTATCAGCTGGAACAAATTGGCAAGCTGGTGCTGGTGGATCGGACGCGTCCGTTTATGCTGAATAAGTACTTTGACGCCGCGCATTTCCGGGTCATCGACGGGCCGCTCGACCAGCAAAGCCTGTTTGCCGAGCTGTGTCAGCAGCTGCAGCAGGAAGGATTTGTTGATGCGGAGTTTTATGACTCGGTGGTGGAGCGTGAAGCGATAGTCAGCACGATGCTTGGCGACGGCATTGCGTTACCGCACGCGCTGGGTCTGCTCGCGAAAAAGACCGTGGTCTACACCGTCATTGCGCCTGACGGTATTGCCTGGGGCGATGAAACCGCCCACATTATTTTCCTGCTGGCGATCAGTAAAAGCGAGTATGAAGAGGCGATGGCGATTTACGATATTTTCGTCACCTTCCTGCGCGAGCGCGCCATGGCCCGGCTGTCGGCCACCCGCAGTTTTGATGAGTTTAAAACGGTGGCGATGGAGTGCGTCAGCCGGTTTTAAACGGCTGACGAAAGCGCTTAGCGCAGGTGGTGCACCACCTGATTACTGCTGCCGCGCCAGATCAGCGACGGGTCTTTTAAATCCTGCACAAACTTACCGTCAACCAGCACGTTGATAAGGTCGACGACCTCCCTCTGTGCGGCATCGAGTTCGTCAATCTTATAGCCGGTCCAGACCCAGATATCTTTGCCGGGGCATTCGGCGCGGATGCGCTGAACCAGCTGGAGAATTTCCGGCACGTTCTGCGGATGCAGCGGGTCGCCGCCGGAGAGCGAAATCCCCTGACGCTTGACGCGGGTGTCGTTGAGGTCGGCGATAATGCGGTCGGCCATTTCGGTCGTAAACGGCTGGCCGGAGTTCACCCGCCAGGTGCTCTTGTTGTAGCAGCCGGGGCATTCGTGCACGCAGCCGGAAACAAACAGCGTGCAGCGCGTGCCGGGGCCGTTGACGATATCAACCGGGTAATATTGATGGAAGTTCATTTTCGCGTTCCAGATTTTCGGCCAGCATACGGCCGTACAGCGAGCGGTAAAACGGTCCCCTCTCCCCTGTGGGGAGAGGGTTAGGGTGAGGGGATAACCGCTCGGCCTTAACCGAGCTGCCCGTTACCTAGGTGCTTAACGCGGCGCTTAACTTCTTCCTGCTTACCGGCGTTGAACGGACGCGCGTCCGGGCTGCCGAGGTAACCGCACACGCGGCGGGTAACGGAGACGCGGGCGGCGTCGTGGTTACCGCATTTCGGGCAGGTGAAGCCTTTGCTGGTGCACTCGAACTCACCGGTAAAGCCGCACTCGTAGCATTCGTCGATCGGCGTGTTGGTGCCGTAGTACGGCACGTGCTGATAGCTGTAATCCCACACGTCTTCCAGCGCCTTCAGGTTGTGCTGGATGTTCGGGTACTCGCCGTAGCAAATGAAGCCGCCGTTGGCCAGCGGTGGGTACGGTGCTTCGAAGTCGATCTTGTCGTACGGGTTAACCTTTTTCTCCACGTCGAGGTGGAAGCTGTTGGTGTAGTAGCCTTTATCCGTCACGCCTTCCACCACGCCAAATTCTGCGGTGTCGAGACGGCAGAAGCGGTCGCAGAGGTTTTCGCTCGGCGTGCTGTACAGGCTGAAGCCGTAGCCGGTTTCGTCTTTCCACTGGTCAACTGCATCGCGCAGACGCTGAACAATCGCCACGCCTTTCTCACGCAGCATTTCGCTGTCGTACATATGCTGATTGCCGAACAGCGCGTTGATGGTTTCGTGGATGCCGATATAACCCAGCGAAATAGATGCGCGGCCGTTTTTGAAGATTTCGGATACGTCGTCGTCGGCTTTCAGGCGCACGCCGCACGCCCCTTCCATGTACAGGATTGGCGCCACGCGGGCTTTCACCCCTTCCAGACGCGCAATGCGGGTCATCAGCGCTTTACGCGCCAGCACCAGGCGCTCGTCCAGCAGCGCCCAGAATGCCGCTTCGTCACCTTTGGCTTCCAGCGCGATGCGCGGTAGGTTCAGGCTGATCACGCCCAGGTTGTTACGCCCGTCGTGTACCTGTTCGCCGTTCTCGTTTTCCCACACGCCGAGGAAGCTGCGGCAGCCCATCGGGGTTTTAAACGAACCGGTGACTTTAACCACCTGATCGTAGTTGAGAATATCCGGGTACATGCGCTTGCTTGCGCACTCCAGCGCCAGCTGTTTAATGTCGTAGTTGGCATCGCCAGGCTTGTGGTTCAGGCCGTCGCGGATCGCGAAGACCAGCTTCGGGAACACCGCAGTTTTGCGATTTTTGCCGAGGCCCGCGATGCGGTTACGCAGAATGGACTGCTGAATCAGGCGCGATTCCCAACTGGTGCCGAGGCCGAAACCGAAAGTCACGAACGGCGTCTGGCCGTTGGCGGTATGCAGCGTGTTAACTTCATACTCCAGCGACTGGAAGGCGTCGTAGCACTCTTTCTCGGTGCGGGTACGCGCATACTCTTCGGCGTTTGGAATCTGCCATTCGTCGGCAATTTTGCGGTGTTTGTTGAAGCTTTCGGTCACGAACGGCGCCAGCACTTCATCAATACGGTTAATGGTGGTACCGCCGTAAATGTGGCTGGCAACCTGCGCGATGATTTGTGCGGTAACCGCCGTAGCGGTCGAGATGGATTTCGGCGGCTCGATTTCCGCGTTACCCATTTTGAAGCCCAGCGTCAGCATGCCTTTCAGATCGATCAACATGCAGTTGAACATCGGGAAGAACGGCGAGTAGTCGAGGTCGTGATAGTGAATCACGCCGCGCTCGTGCGCCATCACCACGTCATGCGGCAGCAGGTGCTGGCGGGCGTAGTGCTTGGCGACGATACCGGCCAGCAGATCGCGCTGGGTCGGGATGACTTTACTGTCTTTGTTGGCGTTTTCGTTGAGCAGCGCCGAGTTGGTCTGCTCGACCAGACCACGAATTTCCTGGTTCAGGCGGCCGCGCTTCTCGCGCTGGCTATCGCGGTCGTGGCGGTATTCGATATAGGAACGAGCCAGCTGTTTGTACGGCCCGGACATCAGCTGGTTCTCAACGGCGGTCTGGATTTCGTTGATATCAACCTGCGCCTGGCCCTGCATTTGTTGGCTTACGATTGCTGCGACGGTGGCGCAATAATCTGCGTCATCGACTCCCGCTGCTTTAGCTGCACGCAGAATTGCTTCTTTGATGCGCTCTGATTTGAACGGCACTTTACAGCCATCTCGTTTCATCACATGCGGTGTCATGATCACTCCATTATTTATAAGAACTGGTTATCCACAGAAGTGGGAAAACGGTGAATGGCGTAATGGTGCTATTAACCAATACTTTCCCCCACTCGCGGCCCAGGTTATCCACATACCGGCTATTTTTTGGTAATTCTCATTGTGGCAATAATAGTCGATAAACACCATATGTTGGGCCGGGGTGCATTTTAAGTTCTATATGTAGTGATTTGCATCAAACTTGTTTGCGCTTTTATTGATTCAGGACAAAGTAAAAATGCGAGAGTACATATGGCAGGCGTTATGGATTATGTAAATTTTATTGCGCAATAAATGTCCAGAAAAGGGCGTGGAAACAGCGAGATGCAGGCAGGCCCGGCAGCACAGCGCTACCGGGCAGGATGCTTAGCCCTGAAGCCACCAGATAGCTTCAAACGGACGCAGGGTGATGGCGGTAGGGGAGGCTGCGGCATCGTCGTAGTTGCTCATCAGCACGCGCGCATCGGCAAGGTCTTCCGTTGGCTGCCACGTCTGGTGCTCACCGCTGAGGTTGGCAAGCACCAGCAGCGTTTGCCCTTGCCACTGACGGCGGTAGCACCACAGAGAAGGATGTTCTGGCAGCAGATCCTGATAGTCACCCCAGGTCAGCACCGGCTGCGACTTGCGTAGCGCAATCAGCTGCTGGTAGGCATAGAACACCGAATGCGGATCGGCCAGCGCGCGCTCAACGTTGATGTCGGCGTAATTATCGCAGACGCCAATCCACGGTTCGCCGCGGGTAAAGCCGGCGTTGGTGCTGGCATCCCACTGCATCGGCGTGCGGCTGTTGTCGCGTGATTTGCTGGCCAGGATCGCCAGCAGCTCATCGGCGCGTTGCCCCTCTGCCAGCCGCTCGGCGTACATATTGTGGCTTTCTACGTCGCGATACTGCTCAATCGTAGCGAAATGCGGGTTGGTCATGCCAATCTCTTCGCCCTGATAGATATACGGCGTGCCCTGCATGCCGTGTAGCACCATCGCGAGCATTTTGGCGGCGGTGACGCGGTGCTCGCCTTCATCGCCAAAGCGCGAGACGATGCGCGGCTGGTCGTGGTTACACCAGAACAGCGCGTTCCACGCCCGGTTGTGCATTCCCTGCTGCCAGTGGCTGAACAGGGTTTTCAGCGCGACGTAGTCCGGGCGCGCCAGCGTCCACTTCTCGCCGCCCGGGTAGTCGACCTTGAGGTGGTGGAAATTGAACGTCATCGACAGCTCTTTACCGTCGAGCGAGGCGTACTGCTGACAATTTTCCAGAGAGGTTGAGGACATCTCGCCGACGGTCATCAGCTGGCGCGGGGTAAAGACGTCGCGGCTGAACTCCTGGAGGAATTCATGGGCGCGTGGGCCATCGGTATAGAAGCGGCGGCCGTCACCCTGATGGTCGTCCGGGAAGGATTGATCCTTGGAGATCAGGTTGACGACGTCGAGACGCAGGCCGTCGACGCCGCGATCGGCCCAGAACTCGCAGACCTTTTTCAGCTCGGCGCGCACCGCGTCGTTTTCCCAGTTGAGGTCCGCCTGCTCGGTGGCGAACAGGTGCAGATAGTACTGGCCGCTCTCGGCGTCCCACTGCCAGGCGTTACCGCCAAACTTGGAACGCCAGTTGTTCGGCGGCGTGTCCGGCGTACCGTCGCGCCAGATGTAAAACGAGCGGTAAGGGCTCTCTTTTTTACGCGATTCTTTGAACCATGCGTGATGCGTTGAGGTGTGATTCAACACCATGTCGAGCACGATGCGGATACCGCGCTGGTGCGCCTCGGCAACCAGTTGATCGAAGTCGTCGAGCGTACCGTAAGACGGATCGATCGCCGTATAGTTGGCGACGTCATAACCGTTGTCGACCTGCGGTGAGACGTAGAACGGGGTCAGCCAGATGGCGTCGATGCCGAGTTTTTGCAGGTAGTCGAGACGAGACGTCACACCGCGCAGATCTCCCGTGCCGCGGCCGGTGGTGTCCTGAAAGCTCTTCGGGTAAATCTGGTAGATAACGCCGTTTTGCCACCAGTGGGGAAGTGTATTCATGGGATTGTCCTTTAAGAAGGCGAAGGGGCGCAATTGCGCCCCGAACAGAGTTGAGATTTACGCGACCGGCAGCGTGCCCTGACGCAGCTTGCGTTTGTACACCGCCATGGTCAGAAGGATGGGCACCACGACGGCGATAATCATCGCAAGGCTGTAGATGCCCCAGAAGGCCGGTTTAATGGACAGAATGCCCGGCAGGCCGCCGACGCCGATACCGTTCGCCATCACGCCATACAGGCCGCACAGCAGGCCGGCGATGCCGGAGCCAATCATGGCGCAGAGCATCGGGAAGCGATACTTCAGGTTGATCCCGTACATCGCCGGTTCGGTGACGCCAAGGTAGGCGGAAATGGCCGCCGGGACGGAGATCTCACGTTCATTCGCCTTACGGCTGCAAATGATGATGCCGACAACCGCAGAAGCCTGTGCGATGTTAGACAGGGCAATCATCGGCCATACCGGGGTGCCGCCCATGCTCTGGATCATCTGCATATCAATCGCCAGCGTAGTCTGATGCACGCCGGTAATCACCAGCGGCGCATACAGGAAGCCAAACAGCGCGGCGCCAATTGGCGCGAAGCTGCCGGTCATCAGGTGACGAACGGCAAAGGCCACGCCGTCGCCAATCCAGCGGCCGAACGGGCCGATGATGGCGTGAGCAAGGAATACGGCGAGAATGATGGAACACACCGGTACGATCACCAGGTACAGGTAGTCAGGCACGATGCGTTTCAGGCGCGTCTCAATAAAGCCGAGCGTCAGGCCTGCCAGCAGCGCCGGGATGACCTGAGCCTGGTAGCCGACTTTGGCAATGGTAAACAGGCCGAAGTTCCACACTTCCGGTACCTGCTGGCCTAGCATGTAGGCGTTCATCAGCTGCGGTGACACCAGGGTGACGCCCAGCACGATGCCGAGAATCGGCGTACCGCCCATTTTCTTCACCGCCGACCAGCAGATGCCTACCGGCAGGTAGAAGAAGATGGCTTCGCCAATCAGCCATAAGAAGTCATAAATGGTTTGCAGCGACGGATGCATCTGCGCCAGCGTCTGGCCGTTGCTCATCGGCAGGTCGCCGATGACGTTGCGGAAGCCTAAGATCAGACCCCCGCTGATCAGCGCTGGCAGCAGCGGGAAGAAGATTTCCGCAAAGTGGGAAATTAACTGCTCGTGCCATTTCATATTCTGGCGTGCTGCCAGCTTGGCCTGTTCTTTATCCGCCTCTTTTTGCCCGGTGGTCGCCAGTAAAGCTTGATAGTAGTCGCCTACTTCGGTACCGATAACGACCTGGAACTGCCCTGCGTTGGTAAAGCAGCCCTTCACCATCGGCAATTCTTCAATGGCTTTCGGGGAGGCTTTGGCCGGGTCGTTCAGCACAAAGCGCAGGCGTGTGATGCAGTGGCTGACGGTCGCGATATTGTCGCGTCCGCCGACCAGTTCGATAAGTTTATCGATGTTCTTTTGGTCTATTTTTTTGCTCATGATAGGGCCTTCAAACAGAGATAAGATCTCCCCGATAGCCGTCAATGCAGACTGCCGTTACGCTGGCGATCGGACGGGCTCAGGATATGAATCGTGAGTAATACGCTGAATATAAGCGTAGCGGGTTTATCGTTTATGGAGAATGGGAACGTTCCCGAAACGTTGCAACGATCACACTAAAGCTGACATTACGCTTAGGCGAGAACGGCGGGGATCACTATCTGTTTCGGCTCGCTGCGCCCGCCGATCAGGGTAACCAGCTGCTCTGCGGCGCGGCGTCCAGCCTCGGCGTAGCCGGGATCGACGGTAATAATTTCCGGGTGCAGGAACTTGGTGAGCGGAGTATTACCAACGCTCGCCAGCTGCACGCTATTGATGCGCTGCTCTTGCAGGTACTTGCTGGCGCCCAGGGCCAGCGTATCGGTAGCGCAAATGAGTGCGGTGGTCTCTGGGGTGAGTACCTGGCGGGCGAAGTCGTAGCCCTGTTTCATCGCCAGGCCGGGCAGCGCGGCGACCGGCGTCAGCTGATGACGCTGGCAGAAGTCCTGATAGGCATCGTAACGGCGCTGGCCAGTGGTGACGTCGCTGGTCGGCACGCCGAGGAAGCTGATATGACGATGCCCCTGTTTATACAGTCGCTGCATCAACTGCGTGATGGCACCGTTATCGTCATAGCAGACGGAAGAGAAGCCGCTGGCGTCGCGGGCAATGAGTACCAGAGAGGGCTGCCAGTTGGCCAGCGTCTCTTCATTGACGCCGGTAAAACCAAACAGAATGACGCCATCGATATTGCGGCGCTTCAGCATCGCCAGATGCTCCGCTACTTTCTCTGGCGAGAACTGGCTTTCCATCATGATCGGGTCGTAGCCCTGCTCGTAGAATGCGGGCAGCATGGTTTGCACCGCCAGATTTTCAGAGAGCGAATCCAGACGCGTAACGATGATGGCGACCACTTTATCGCTTTGCCCGCGCATGGCGCGCGCGGAGCGGGAAGGGGAGAAACCGTGTTGCATCATTACCGCTTCAACGCGCTCGCGGGTGCGTTCGCTGACGCCGCTTTCGTTGTTCAGCACGCGGGACACGGTTGATTTGCCAACACCACTCAGGCGAGCGATATCTTTGATAGTCAGCCGATCTTGCATAGCGTTGCCCCGCGTGAATATTTTTACCGTCAGACCGGATGGTTGACGTGTTGTTGAATGACTTGCCGTTATTATATCGCTCAAATAGTCACAAAACTTATGATTTTCTGCGTATAATTCGCGGCGTTTTATTTCATCAACCTTACCGGAGGCTTTATGGATCCCGATCCCACACCTCTCTCGTGCTGGAGAGTAACCTACCGGTAAGTCAGTATTGCGCTGCCTTGCCGATGACGTGAGGCAGTGACATTCCACAATCGTGTCCCTGCAATAAAAATTGAGTGCCTGTGCGGTACAGATTGACTGTACCCGTGGGTCTGACTGCGTCTGCCAGCGGTAGTCGCAGGGGGATTTTGTATGCTGAAAAATTTAACCCGGCAGCTGTTTGCACAGCTTGGCCGCCATTTGCCGCGCCGTTTAGTCCAGCGCGATCCGATGCCCACTCAGCAAAGCGTCGCCAATACGCCGATTCCACCGTCGCTTAGCGAGCACTGCCTGAAAATGGCTCAGCTCAGCGAGCGCGAGCTGTGGCAGGCGTTTCATAGTCACCCGGAAGGGCTGAATGCCGCCGAAGTTGAGCAGGCGCGCGCTGCCCATGGCGAAAACCAGCTGCCGGCACAGCAGCCGCAGCCGTGGTGGGTGCATCTGTGGCTGTGCTATCGCAACCCGTTCAACATCCTGCTGACCGTACTGGCCGCCGTTTCCTATGCGACTGAAGATCTGTTTGCTGCCGGCGTGATTGTGCTGATGGTGGGCATTTCCACGCTGCTCAATTTCGTTCAGGAAGCGCGATCAACCAAAGCCGCCGATACCCTGAAAGCGATGGTCAGCAACACCGCGACGGTACTGCGCGTTATCAATGAAAAGGGCGAGAGTAGCTGGGTTGAACTGCCCATCGACCAGCTGGTGCCGGGCGACATCATTAAGCTGGCGGCTGGCGATATGATCCCCGCCGATCTGCGTGTGATCCAAGCGCGCGATCTGTTCGTCGCGCAGGCTTCGCTGACCGGTGAATCGCTGCCGGTAGAGAAGGTGGCGCGTACCCGAGAGCCGCAGCAAACTAACCCGCTGGAATGCGATACCCTGTGCTTTATGGGCACTAACGTGGTGAGCGGCACCGCGCAGGCGATGGTGATTGCCACCGGGGCCAACACCTGGTTTGGGCAACTGGCCGGTCGCGTGAGCGAGCAGGAGAGTGAGCCGAACGCCTTCCAGAAAGGCATCAGCCGCGTCAGTATGCTGCTGATCCGCTTTATGCTGGTGATGGCGCCAATTGTGTTGGTGATCAACGGTTATACCAAAGGCGACTGGTGGGAAGCGGCGCTGTTTGCCCTTTCCGTCGCCGTTGGCCTGACGCCGGAAATGCTGCCGATGATCGTCACCTCGACGCTGGCGCGCGGCGCGGTGAAGCTGTCGAAACAGAAAGTGATCGTCAAGCACCTCGACGCCATTCAGAACTTTGGCGCAATGGATATTCTGTGCACCGATAAAACCGGTACGCTGACTCAGGACAAAATCGTGCTGGAGAACCACACCGATATCTCCGGCAAGGTGAGCGAACGTGTGCTGCAAACGGCGTGGCTCAACAGCCACTATCAGACCGGGCTGAAAAACCTGCTGGATACCGCGGTGCTGGAAGGGGTCGATGAAGTGGCGGCCCGCGAGCTGTCTACCGCCTGGCAGAAAGTGGATGAGATCCCGTTTGATTTCGAACGCCGCCGCATGTCGGTGGTGGTGAGTGAAAAGCCGGACGTACATAAGCTGATTTGCAAAGGGGCGCTGCAGGAGATCCTGAACGTCTGTACTCAGGTGTATCACAACGGCGAAATTGTGCCGCTGGATGAGACCATGCTACGCCGCATCAAACGCGTGACCGATACCCTGAACCGTCAGGGGCTGCGCGTGGTCGCGGTGGCGAGCAAATATCTCCCGGCTCGCGAAGGCGACTATCAGCGCATTGATGAATCGGATCTGATCCTCGAGGGCTACATCGCGTTCCTCGATCCGCCGAAAGAGACCACCGCACCGGCGCTCAAGGCGCTCAAGGCCAGCGGCATCACCGTGAAAATTCTCACCGGTGACAGCGAACTGGTGGCGGCGAAAGTGTGCCACGAAGTGGGGCTGGATGCGGGTGATGTGATTGTCGGTAGCGAGATTGAACACCTGAGCGATGACGAGCTCGCGAAGCTTGCCCAGCGCACCACGCTGTTTGCTCGCCTGACCCCGATGCATAAAGAGCGCATTGTCACCCTGCTGAAACGCGAAGGGCACGTGGTGGGCTTTATGGGCGATGGCATCAACGATGCGCCTGCGCTGCGCGCTGCGGATATTGGTATTTCCGTGGACGGCGCGGTGGACATCGCCCGTGAAGCGGCGGATATCATCCTGCTGGAAAAGAGCCTGATGGTGCTGGAAGAGGGCGTGATCGAAGGCCGTCGTACCTTCTCGAATATGCTCAAGTACATCAAGATGACCGCCAGCTCTAACTTCGGTAACGTCTTCAGCGTGCTGGTGGCCAGCGCCTTCCTGCCGTTCCTGCCGATGCTGCCGTTACACTTACTGATTCAGAACCTGCTGTACGATGTATCCCAGGTGGCGCTGCCGTTTGATAACGTGGATGACGAACAGATTCGTAAACCCCAGCGCTGGAACCCGGCGGATCTCGGCCGCTTTATGGTGTTCTTCGGGCCGATCAGCTCCATCTTTGACATTCTGACCTTCTGCTTGATGTGGTGGGTGTTTAAGGCCAATACCCCGGAAATGCAGACGCTGTTCCAGTCCGGTTGGTTTATCGAAGGGCTGCTGTCGCAGACGCTGATTGTGCACATGATTCGTACCCGCCGCATTCCGTTCGTACAGAGCCGCGCCGCGTGGCCGCTGTTTGCGATGACGCTGCTGGTGATGGCCGTGGGCATCGCGCTGCCGTTCTCGCCGCTGGCAGGCTATCTGCAATTAGAAGCATTACCGCTGAGCTACTTCCCGTGGCTGGTGGCGATTCTGGTGGGCTACATGACCTTCACGCAGATGGTGAAAGGGTTCTTCACCCGCCGCTACGGCTGGCAGTAACCTCGATTGTAGGCCTGATAAGCGAAGCGCCATCAGGCAGAATGGCGCAGGTTGCCGGATGGCGGCTTCGCCTTATCCGGCCTACAGGGGGGATGTTGAAAACGCCACAGCCAAACAAAAAAGGCAGCCACTGGCTGCCTTTCTTCATACTGCATCGAAACTAGCGACGAACGGCAATCGCTTCGATTTCAATCTTCACGTCTTTCGGCAGACGCGCCACTTCGACGCAAGAACGTGCCGGGAAGGTGGCGTTGTGCTCGGTGAAGAACGCTTCGTAGGTGGCGTTAACGGTCGCGAAATCGTTGAGATCTTTTACGAATACGGTGGTTTTCACGATGTCGCCTACTTTCAGGCCTGCGGCTTCAACGATAGCTTTCACGTTATCCAGCGACTGACGTGCCTGTGCGGACACGTCTTCCGGCACGCTACCGGTTTTTGGGTCAACCGGGATCTGACCGGAAGTGATGATCATGCTGCCCAGGTCAACGCCCTGAACGTAAGGGCCGATAGCGGCTGGTGCATTTTCCGTCGCAATAGTTTTGCTCATGATATCTCCAGATGAACTGCAGTAATTAGGTCGTAGCCATTATAGGGACGCGTAAAACCAATACCAACCGCAATTAGTTGGCCAGCACCACATAATGAGAAAACTCTTTTTCGCAGTATTTGCATTTGAGTGCAACGTCATCGGCACGTTTTTTCACTGCAAAACTGGATGAAACCGGTTCGGCATGGCTGATGCAGTTGCTGTTCGGGCATACCAGTACGCTATCAATACGCGCCGGCAGGCTAGGACGTGATTTGCCGACCACTTCATAGTTGTCGATGCGGTTAACGGTCGCCTGCGGCGCGTACAGCGACAGCTGGTTCACCTGCTCGTCGGTCAGGAAGGTATTTTCGATTTTGATCAGGTCTTTACGGCCCATTTCGCCGGACGGCAGGTTCAGGCCGATGGTGATGCGCTGGTCGGTTTCGGTCAGTTTGAACAGCGTCAGCAGCTTAAAGCCGACCTGCGCCGGGATATGGTCGATTACGGTGCCACGTTTGATGGCTTCTACCTGCAATTTATTGTCGTGTGTCATCGTCATTTCCCCTTACAGAGCCAGTTCGCTATTCAGTACCAGTGCCAGTAACGCCTGGCGGGCGAAGATGCCGTTGCCGGCCTGCTGGAAGTACCAGGCGTGCGGCGTTTTATCGACATCCGTGGTGATTTCATCAATGCGTGGTAGCGGGTGCAGCACCTTCATGTTGTCGCGCGCACCGGTCAGGTCGGCGGCGCGCAGCACGAACTGCGCTTTCACGTTGGCGTACTCCGACGGATCGAGGCGCTCTTTCTGTACGCGGGTCATGTAGAGAATGTCCACTTCAGCCATCACTTCCTCAATCGCGCTGTGCAGGCTCCAGGCGATGCCTTTCTCGTCGAGCATATCGAGGATGTACTGCGGCATGGCCAGCGCATCCGGGGCAATGAAGTAGAAACGGTTGCCGTTAAATTTCGCCAGCGCCTGGGTGAGTGAGTGCACGGTGCGGCCGTACTTCAGGTCACCGACCATCGCGATGTTGAGGTTCTCAAGACGGCCCTGGGTTTCCTGAATGGTAAACAGATCCAGCAGCGTCTGGGTCGGGTGTTGGTTCGCGCCATCGCCAGCGTTGAGCACCGGAACACCGCCGGAAAACTCGGTTGCCAGACGTGCTGCGCCTTCCTGAGGGTGGCGCATGACGATGGCATCAACATAGGTGCTGATCACCGAAATGGTGTCGGCCAGCGTTTCGCCCTTTTTGCCGAGTGAGGTATTGGCGCTGTCGGAGAAGCCGACCACGCTGGCGCCCAGGCGGTGCATTGAGGTTTCGAAGGAGAGACGGGTACGCGTCGAGGCTTCGAAGAAGCAGCTGGCGATAACCTTATGCTTGAGTAACTCCGGCTGTGGGTTCGCTTTCAGTTTAGCGGCGGTCGCCAAAACCAGTTCAAGGTCTTCGCGGCTGAGATCGTTTATGGAAATGATGTGTTTTTGATACAGCGGATTAGCCATGGTTATCTCCTGACGACGGCGCAAAAAAAAAGCCCCTTAAATAAGGGGCTTTACGAATACGGATGCAACGGAAAGGAAAAACGGCAGGCCAGCGTCTGTTTTCAGACGCGGTAAGACGCGATGTCGTACACACTGAACCATAATTCCTCCCGGCAAAACGGGTCGCATTATACGCAGCTTTAGTAGGCGATCAAGCGGTGAATTCACACTTTAATCAACGAAAACGATTCTCATACCTTAACTATGCTGAAAATGTGCATATTGATTCATATTTCGACGGGGGGCAAAGTGTGCGCTAAACCGGTAGGATGGTAATAACAGGATAAAAAGTGCTGGTATGGTATCGCAAATTTACGTATAACAACTGAAAATTGAAACATTGTTTTATTTGCGGAGTGAACGATGATTATTGGCAATATCCATAATGTGCAGCCCTGGCTGCCGGAAGAACTGCGTCAGGCAATTGCCCACATTAAGGCGAACGTCACCGCTGAAACCCCGGAAGGGAAATACGATATCGACGGCAGCCGCCTGTTCTATATGGTGTCTGAAAACATGACCGAGCCGTTTGCCGACCGCCGTGCAGAGTACCACGCCCGTTACCTGGATATTCAGGTCGTACTGAGCGGCCAGGAAGGCATGGCGTTCAGCACCCAGCCTGCGGGTAAACCGGATACCGACTGGTTAGCGGACAAAGACATTGCGTTCCTGCCGGAAGGCGTGCAGGAAAAAATGGTGGTCATGAGCGAAGGTGATTTCGTGGTGTTTTACCCGGGAGAAGTGCACAAACCGCTGTGTGCCGTGGGCGCGCCGGCGAAGGTGCGTAAGCTGGTGGTGAAACTGCTGGTGGCGTGAAGATAAGTCGGCCTGATAAGCGTAGCGCCATCAGGCACGATGCGGTGGTCAAGCCGGATGGCGACGTTCCGCCTTATCCGGCCTACCACCCGCAGAGAATGCCGACGCCGGGAAAACCCGGCGTCCTGTGGCTGCTGTTACTTGCTCAGCGTCGCGACCATCACCGCTTTAATGGTGTGCATCCGGTTTTCCGCCTGGTCAAACACGATGCTCGCCGGCGATTCAAAGACCTCGTCGGTCACTTCCATGCCGCCGTGCATGCCGTACTCCGCCGCCATTTTTTTGCCAAGCGT
This sequence comes from Klebsiella sp. WP3-W18-ESBL-02, assembly GCF_014168815.1. Classification (NCBI taxonomy): domain Bacteria; kingdom Pseudomonadati; phylum Pseudomonadota; class Gammaproteobacteria; order Enterobacterales; family Enterobacteriaceae; genus Klebsiella; species Klebsiella sp. WP3-W18-ESBL-02. The sequence goes on along the minus strand of NZ_AP021972.1, from coordinate 4,518,948 downwards.
CGTCTGGTCGTCATGGAACGCAGGCAGACAGTGCAGGAATTTCACCTGCGGGTTACCGGTCAATTTCATCATCGCGCTGTTGACCTGATAGCCGCGCAGCAGGGCGATACGCTCTGCCCATTTCTCTTTGGCTTCCCCCATCGATACCCACACATCGGTATAGATAAAGTCAGCGCCTTTCACGCCTGCGGCAATATCTTCCGTCAGCGTGACGTTGCCGCCGTTTTTCTGCGCCAGCGCTTTGCATTCGGCGACCAGGCTCTCTTCCGGCCAGCAGGCCTGCGGCGCAACGAGACGCAAATCCAGGCCGGTCAGCGCCGCCGCTTCGAGCATCGAGTTACCCATGTTATTGCGCGCGTCGCCTGCATAAACCAGCGTCATTTCATTGAACGCTTTGCCCGGCAAATGTTCCTGCATGGTCAGCAGGTCCGCCAGCAGCTGGGTCGGGTGAAACTCATCGGTCAGGCCGTTCCATACCGGTACGCCGGAGTACTCTGCCAGCGTTTCGACAATCTCCTGGCCGTAGCCGCGGTATTGAATACCGTCATACATGCGGCCCAGCACGCGGGCGGTGTCTTTAATGGATTCTTTGTGGCCAATCTGGCTGCCGCTGGAGCCGAGGTAGGTAGCGCGGGCGCCCTGATCGTAAGCGGCAACTTCGAAAGAGCATCGTGTACGGGTTGAGTCTTTTTCGAAGATGAGCGCGATGTTTTTACCGGTCAGGTTCGGCGACTCCGTGCCGCTTTTTTTATCCGCTTTGAGTTTTGCCGCGAGCTGCAGCAGGGTGGTGATTTCTGCAGGGGTAAAATCGAGTAATTTTAAGAAGTTCTTTTTATACAGAGTAGACATCATTCCCTCACCTGGCTTAAGCCACTTATTGAATTAAAATTCACTTTATATGTATGAATATTCATTTGCAACCCCCATAACAAATCTTTCTCGGAAAGGTGGAGGCAACGGCAACGGTATGTGACAATAAGAGTATCAGCCACATTACGAGGAACGAGCCATGGCAAACCCGGAACACCTGGAAGAGCAGCGTGAAGAGACGCGTCTGATTATTGAAGAACTGCTGGAAGACGGCAGCGATCCTGACGCGCTGTACACCATCGAACACCACCTGTCCGCCGACGATTTTGAAACGCTGGAAAAGGCGGCGGTTGAAGCGTTCAAGCTGGGCTATGAAGTGACTGAACCGGAAGAGCTGGAAGTGGAAGAAGGCGACACCGTGATCTGCTGCGACATTCTCAGCGAATGTGCGCTGAACGCCGAGCTTATCGACGCGCAGGTTGAACAGCTGATGACCCTGGCCGAGAAGTTTGAGGTTGAGTATGACGGTTGGGGTACCTACTACGAAGATCCTAACGGCGAAGAAGGCGACGACGACGACGAAGATGAGGTCGACGAAGACGACGATGGTGTGCGTCACTAAGCATCATTCACCTGCGGCAGCGCCTGCTGCCGCAGGGTCAAGGATAACCGATGGATTACCCGCAAATTCTCTCTCCCGTTCTCAACTTTCTGCACTGCAAAACGCCGCAGGCGTGGCTCGATAAAGCCCGCGACCCGGCCAATCTTCCCCTGCTGCTGACCGACCACTTAGTTTGCGAGCTGAAAGCGGCGCAAACCGCGATGCTGCTGGTGCGTAAATATGTCGCCGACAAGGCGGGAGCTCAGGCGCTCCTTGACTGGCTGAAGCCGTATGAAGCCTTTGCGTTTCGCGAGGGTGAGGAGCCGGATTTTGCCGCGCTGAATCGGCAGATTAACAAAAGCGTGATGCCGCAAACCGACGATCCGTGGGGCCGCAGGCTTATCGATAGCATGGTGCTGCTGATCAAAGAGGAGTTGCACCACTTCTGGCAGGTGCGCGAGGCGATGCAGCATCGCAACATTCCCTACGTCAAAATCACCGCCAGCCGCTACGCGAAAGGCATGCTCAAAGAGGTTCGTACCCACGAGCCGTTGACGCTTATCGATAAGCTGATTTGTGGAGCCTATATCGAAGCCCGCTCCTGCGAGCGTTTCGCCGCGCTGGCACCGTACCTTGAAGCCGATTTACAGGCGTTTTATCTGTCGCTTCTGCGCTCTGAAGCGCGGCACTATCAGGACTATTTAGCGCTGGCGCAGCAAATTTCAGATAGTGATATTAGCGAACGGGTGCGCTTCTTTGGTGAAGTCGAAGCGGCGCTGATTTCCTCGCCGGATGACGAGTTTCGCTTCCACAGCGGTGTGCCGGTCTAGCCCTTTTTTGTCCCCCTTGATGCCGCTGAGGACGAAAAAGGGTGGCTGGAAAAAAACCTTCATTACCTTAATAATCAAAACGTAATAAAGGGGAGGAAATCCCCATAACGCTTGATTTAAATAAGGATGGTTTATGAACTGGGCACATGTATTGCTAGCGGGCTACATCGGTGCGGTCATCGCTATTGTCGTTGGCGTTTTCCGCAAAAAAGGCTGGGTAGGCAAGGTTTCCGGTGCGGTGATTTTTGTCGTCGCAATTATCGGCTGGAATCTGTTTGATGTGCACTACCTGATCCCGCGCGAAAGCCCGGACTATGGCCTGACGGAAACGCAGAAATTCGAAAAAGCGATGCTGTCGATGCCGGTCTATCAGGTGCTGAAGGAGCAAGAGCCCGCGCTGTGGACGAAGATCCTTAGCCAGTCGGCGCAAATGAAAGAAGCAGGGAAAAGCGAACAGCAAATTATCGATACCATCCAGCCGCAGATCCTTCAAATACAGATGGCGCGTTTACAGCAGGCGCCCGATGCCAACGTGATTGAATATATGAAGATTAACCTCGAACAGATTGCCGCGGTGGCGAAAGTGGGCGATGACGAATGTTTTCGTTTCCTCTTCCCTGCGGTGAAGGGGGGAATCAACCCGGTGCGGATCATTCCGCAAACGATCATGAGTCGACGCATGGAGAGCGATATGAGCATGATGCGCGCTGCCTATGGCCCGGAAAAACACACGGTCACCGCCGAGGAGAAGCAGCTCGCCCTCCAGGATCTGCAAACTATCACCCCGGAGCTGGTACAGCGCTATGGGCCGGATATTCAGATAATGGCCGACCCGAGTAAAGGCGTGGGGAATGAGAAAGCGGGTTGCGCAATGGTGCAGGATCTCTGGACGCAGGTGCTGAAGCTGCCAACGGCACGCGCGGCCGGCGTGATTCGTCTGGCGCTCTCCGCCGAGATGCAGTAAGCCCGATGGCCCCCTGCGACATCAGAGGGGCTTTAACATTCTCACTTCGCAGTCGACATGCCCGGTGCAGCCGAGCGGCTCGTCGATGTGCGCAAATCCCAGACGTTCGTACAGGCGTATCGCTTCGGTCAGAAACGCCGTGGTTTCCAGGTAGCATTGCTTAAAGCCCTGCTCGCGGGCGTGATCGAGCGCCATCAGCGCCAGCTTTTTCGCCAGCCCCTGACCGCGCACGCTCGGCAGGAAGTACATTTTTTGCAGTTCGCAAATTTCCGGTTCACTACAGCCTAACGGCGCCACGCCGCCGCCGCCCATCACCTGCCCATTTTGCTCGACGACCCAGTAGGCGGAGCCCGGCTGGCTGTAAACCTGAAACAGCTCGTCCAGATTCGGATCGGCCACCGTGTAGCCTTTATCGGCGGTCAGGCCGTATTCGGCGGAGACCTGGCGGATTACGCGGGCAATGGCGGCGTTGTCGTCGGCGGTTATGCGGCGCAGCGTTGCCGAGACAGGTGTCATAACACTCATAGCGAACTCATAGCAAAAAGGTGAAACATATGCAGTTAATAACACTGCGGGGCGGGGGAGTGCAAGCGAGGATAATTCAAGAAAAAGCCTCTGAGCGGGTGCATCAGAGGCTTTATTGGATTTATGAGCCGTCAGTTTTGTCGGATGCGCTACGCTTATCCGACCTACGTTGACGTTGCCCGTAGGCCGGATAAGCGCAAGCGCCATCCGGCAAACGTACGGGCACGATTTTTACAGCGCAGCGATAACGGCCTGCTGTTCAATCAGCTTCGCTTTGGCTTCGGCGTAACCGTCCAGCTTCTCACGCTCTTTGGCGATCACCGCTTCCGGTGCGCGGGCAACGAAACCTTCGTTGGACAGTTTGCCTTCGATACGGGCAATCTCACCTTCGATTTTAGCCACTTCTTTCGCCAGACGCGCCAGCTCATCTTCTTTGTTGATGAGGCCAGCCATCGGGATCAGCAGCTCGGCGCCGTCGATGATTTTGGTCACGGAGACCGGACCTTTGTCATCGGCAGGTAGCACGGTGATGCTTTCCAGACGCGCCAGGTTCAGCAGGAAGCTCTTGTTGTCGTTCACGCGACGCATTGCGTCAGCGCTGCAACCACGCAGCAGCAGCTCCAGCGGTTTGCCCGGGGCAATGTTCATTTCCGCGCGGATGTTACGTACGGCAACAATCGCCTGCTTCAGCCATTCGGTATCGGCCAGCGCCGCTTCGTCTACCTGAGCCGCGTTATATTCCGGGAACGGCTGCAGCATGATGGTATCTGCGGTGTTGCCACAAATCACTTTCACGCGCTGCCAGATGGTTTCGGTAATGAATGGAATGATCGGGTGCGCCAGGCGCAGCAGGCCTTCCAGCACGGTCACCAGCGTATTGCGGGTGCCGCGCAGTTCAGACTCGGAACCACCGGTCATTACCGGCTTGGTCAGCTCCAGATACCAGTCGCAGAACTGGTTCCAGGTGAATTCGTACAGGATGCCCGCAGCGATATCGAAGCGGAAGTTGTCCAGCGCTTCGCGGTACGCTTTGATGGTCTGGTTGAATTCAGTGAGGATCCAGCGGTCGGCCAGAGACAGGGTCATTTCGCCGCCGTTGAAGCCGCAGTCCTGATCTTCGGTGTTCATCAGCACGAAGCGGCTGGCGTTCCACAGCTTGTTACAGAAGTTACGGTAACCTTCCAGACGCTTCATATCCCAGTTGATGTCGCGGCCAGTAGAGGCCAGCGCCGCCAGGGTGAAACGCAGGGCGTCGGTGCCGTGCGGCTCGATGCCGTTCGGGAACTGCTTCTCGGTACGTTTGGCGATCTTCTCGGCCAGCTGCGGCTGCATCATGTTGCCGGTGCGTTTTTCCAGCAGCTCCGGCAGTGAGATACCGTCGACCATATCCAGCGGGTCGATAACGTTGCCCTTGGATTTGGACATCTTCTGGCCTTCGTCGTCGCGAATCAGACCGGTCATGTAGACGGTATGGAACGGAACCTGCGGCTTGCCGTTTTCATCTTTGATGAAGTGCATGGTCATCATGATCATGCGGGCAATCCAGAAGAAGATAATGTCGAAGCCGGAGACCATCACGCTGGTTGGGTGGAACTGACGCAGCGCGTCGGTATTTTCCGGCCAGCCCAGGGTAGAGAAGGTCCACAGCGCGGAGGAGAACCAGGTATCCAGAACGTCTTCGTCCTGACGCAGCGCAACGTCGGCGCCGAGGTTGTTTTCCTGACGCACTTCGTCTTCGGTACGGCCAACATAGACGTTGCCCGCTTCGTCGTACCATGCCGGGATACGGTGACCCCACCACAGCTGACGGGAGATACACCAGTCCTGAATATCGCGCATCCAGGAGAAGTACATGTTTTCGTACTGCTTCGGTACGAACTGAATGTCGCCGTTCTCAACCGCTTCAACCGCCGGTTTCGCCAGTACGTCAGCACGGACGTACCACTGGTCGGTCAGCATTGGCTCGATAACCACGCCGCCACGGTCGCCGTAAGGCACGGTCAGATCGTGAGGTTTGATCTCTTCCAGCAGGCCCATCGCATCGATGGCAGCGACGATCGCTTTACGCGCGGCAAAGCGTTCCAGCTTCTGGAATTCAGTCGGGATAGCGTTGGAGTAAACGTCAGACTCTTCGCCTTTGGTGTCATACACTTCCGCGGTTTCGCGGATGTCGCCATCAAAGGTCAGGATGTTGATCATTGGCAGGGCGTGACGACGACCGACTTCATAGTCGTTAAAGTCGTGCGCAGGGGTGATCTTCACGCAGCCGGTGCCTTTTTCCATATCGGCATGTTCGTCGCCGACGATCGGAATACGGCGGTCAACCAGCGGCAGAATAACGAATTTGCCGATCAGATCTTTATAGCGCGGATCTTCCGGGTTCACGGCCACGCCGGTGTCGCCCAGAATGGTTTCCGGACGGGTGGTCGCCACGACCAGGTAATCTTTACCGTCTGCGGTTTTCGCGCCGTCGGCCAGCGGATAGCGGATGTGCCACATTGAGCCTTTAGACTCGCGGTTTTCCACTTCCAGGTCAGAGATGGCGGTGCGCAGTTTCGGGTCCCAGTTTACCAGGCGCTTGCCACGGTAAATCAGATCTTCTTTGTACAGGCGAACGAAGACTTCTTTCACGGCATTGGAAAGACCTTCGTCCATGGTGAAGCGCTCGCGCTCCCAGTCAACGGAGTTGCCGAGACGGCGCATCTGACGGGTAATGGTGCCGCCGGATTCCGCTTTCCACTGCCAGATTTTGTCGATAAATGCTTCGCGACCATAGTCGTGACGGGTTTTACCTTCTTCAGCGGCAATCTTACGCTCAACCACCATCTGGGTAGCAATACCCGCGTGGTCGGTACCGGCCTGCCACAGGGTGTTTTTACCCTGCATGCGCTGGTAGCGAATCATGGTGTCCATGATGGTTTGCTGGAAAGCATGACCCATATGCAAACTGCCGGTGACGTTCGGCGGCGGGATCATGATGCAGAAGGACTCTTTGCTTTCGTCGCCGTTAGGCTTGAAATAGCCCTGCTTTTCCCAGTGCTCGTAAAGCGGCTGTTCGATATCTTGTGGGTTATATGTCTTTTCCATTATTTCCAGGTTGCCGTATTCAGGTTAAAACCAGCCACGCGGTAGGCTTTGTAGCGATCGCGGGCGAGTTGTTTCAGAGTTTCTTCGTAAGGAACGAAGTCTACCACTTCTGTGAAAGCGGTGGCAAAATCTGCAAAGTTTACCCGCAGACTGATCAGTATATCCCGTGGGCTGCTGTTGCGCTTGGCAGGCCACGCAATCTCGACCGGCGCACCGCCGCGCGGACCTTCGCCAGCCAGGTTATGCGGTACAAAGCTCTCGGGCGGCCTGCTCCACAGCGCTTCATCCAGGCGAATGGCCTGCTGCTCGTCTTCGCAGGCGATCAGCACGCGCTTGCCGGCGCGCCAACGTTCTGCGGCAATTTCACACACCAGTTGCTCGACGGCGCTGAGGTCGTCGACGGTGGTGTCGTTGTCCAGAAGATAGAACGTTGCATTCTTCATATATGGGGCTTCTTGTGATGGATTTAAATGCAGCGCCCGGCGCACCGGGCCTGCGATTTATTGCCGTATGTAGGCCGGATAAGGCGTAAACGCCGCCATCCGGCGATTGTGCGTCAGTGCCTGATGGCGCTGCGCTTATCAGGCCTACATGTTGCAGGCTTGAAGCGTATTACTCTTCGCCGTTAAAGCCAGCGCGATTGAGCAGGAACTGCGACAGCAGCGCCACCGGACGGCCGGTAGCGCCTTTGGCTTTCCCGGAGCGCCATGCGGTACCGGCGATGTCCAGGTGTGCCCAGTTGTACTTACGGGTAAAGCGCGCCAGGAAGCAGCCCGCGGTGATCGCACCGCCAGGACGGCCGCCGATGTTGGCCATATCCGCGAAGTTAGACTCCAGCTGCTCCTGATACTCATCGCCCAGCGGCAGACGCCACGCGCGGTCGCCAGACTGCTCGGACGCGCCGATCAGCTCATGCGCCAGCGGGTTGTGGTTCGACATCAGGCCGGTGATGTGATGGCCCAGCGCAATCACGCAGGCACCGGTCAGGGTCGCGACGTCAATCACCGCCTCCGGCTCAAAGCGTTCGACGTAGGTTAACACGTCGCACAGTACCAGACGGCCTTCGGCGTCGGTATTGAGTACTTCAACGGTCTGGCCGGACATGGTGGTCAGCACATCGCCCGGGCGATACGCGCGCCCGCCCGGCATGTTCTCACAGCCTGCCAGTACGCCGATGACGTTAATCGGTAGCTGAAGTTCAGCAACCATGCGCATCACGCCGTACACCGCCGCCGCGCCGCACATGTCGTATTTCATTTCGTCCATGCCTTCGGACGGCTTAATAGAGATGCCGCCGGAGTCGAAGGTCAGACCCTTGCCGACCAGCACAATCGGACGAACGTCTTCGGACTCGACGCCTTTATACTCGATGACCGACATCAGCGATTCGTTTTGTGAACCGTTGCCGACCGCGAGGTAGGAGTGCATGCCCAGCTCTTTCATCTGCTGTTCGCCGATCACGCGGGTGATGACGTTTTTGCTGTAGCTGTCTGCCAGCTGGCGCGCCTGAGAGGCCAGGTAGGCCGCGTTACAGATGTTTGGCGGCATGTTGCCAAGATCTTTGGCGGCTTTAATACCGGCAGCAATCGCCAGTCCGTGCTGAATGGCGCGCTCGCCGCTGGTCAGTTCACGGCGGGTTGGTACGTTGAAGACCATTTTACGCAGCGGACGACGCGGCTCGCTTTTGTTGGTTTTAAGCTGGTCAAAGCTGTATAGCGTCTCTTTGGCTGTTTCAACCGCCTGGCGTACTTTCCAGTAGTTATTGCGACCCTTAACGTGCAGTTCGGTCAGGAAGCAGACGGCCTCCATGGAACCTGTGTCATTCAGAGTGTTGATCGTTTTCTGAATGACCTGCTTGTACTGGCGTTCGTCAAGCTCGCGCTCTTTGCCGCAGCCGATCAGCAGGATGCGCTCTGACAGTACGTTAGGTACGTGGTGCAGCAATAAGGTCTGCCCCGGTTTGCCTTCCAGTTCGCCGCGACGCAGCAGCGCGCTGATGTAGCCGTCGCTGATTTTATCGAGCTGTTCGGCGATGGGAGAGAGCCGACGTGGTTCGAATACGCCCACGACGATACAGGCACTCCGCTGTTTCTCCGGGCTACCACTTTTTACACTGAACTCCATGCACTACGCTCCTGAATCTTAAAGACAACGGCGGTGGCTACGGATAGAATTGCAAGCTTACGTAACTCATTTCCGCTGTTGCGGTGACTTCGTGTTAATCTTAACGTTATTACGGTGTTGGCACGTCAGAACAGGTCCTGAAACGTGAAACCGCTGAGTCATTTAATCTTAGCGATGTTTTCGACGACTCAAGAGAATAAATGACGTTTAAGCCATGAAACAAGCTATTTTCCTGCAATAAGACGGGTTTTTACGGGCGTATTTATAGTGATAATCATACGATATCTGGTGCGGGAGACGCTAAAAAGCCAGCTTGCCATCCTCTTCATCCTGCTTTTGATCTTCTTTTGTCAAAAACTGGTGAGGATCCTTGGCGCTGCGGTTGATGGCGATATCCCGACAAACCTGGTCCTCTCTTTGCTGGGGCTCGGCGTACCCGAAATGGCACAGCTTATCTTACCGCTGAGCCTGTTCCTCGGTCTATTGATGACGCTGGGAAAACTGTATACCGAAAGTGAAATTACGGTGATGCACGCCTGCGGCCTGAGTAAAGCCGTGCTGGTGAAAGCAGCGATGGTGCTGGCGCTGTTTACCGGCATCGTTGCGGCGGTCAACGTGATGTGGCTGGGGCCGTGGTCCTCTCGCCATCAGGATGAAGTGCTGGCGGAGGCCAAGGCCAACCCCGGCATGGCGGCGCTGGCGCAGGGCCAGTTCCAGCAGTCCACCGACGGCAACGCGGTGTTATTTATTGAAGGCGTGAATGGTGCTAAGTTCCACGACGTCTTCCTGGCGCAGCTGCGGCCAAAAGGTAGCGCGCGCCCTTCGGTCGTTGTCGCCGACTCCGGCCAGCTTTCTCAGCATAAGGACGGCTCTCAGGTCGTCACCCTTAACCAGGGGACGCGCTTCGAAGGGACCGCGATGCTGCGCGACTTCCGCATTACTGATTTTAAAAACTATCAGGCGATTGTTGGCCATCAGGCGGTAGCGGCTGACCCGACCGATACCGAACAGATGAACATGCGTACGCTATGGAACACCGATACCGATCGCGCTCGTGCGGAGCTGCACTGGCGCATTACGCTGGTACTGACGGTGTTTATTATGGCGCTGATGGTGGTACCGCTGAGCGTGGTGAACCCGCGCCAGGGGCGCGTACTGTCGATGCTGCCGGCGATGCTGTTGTATCTGGTGTTCTTCCTGCTGCAGACTTCGCTGAAGTCGAATGCCGGTAAAGGCAAGCTCGATCCCGCCGTGTGGATGTCGACGGTGAACCTGTTGTACATCGCGGTTGCCATCGCGCTCAACCTGTGGGACACCGTACCGATGCGCCGTCTCCGCGCCCGCCTGACCAATAAAGGAGCGGTATAATGCAGCCATTTGGTGTACTTGACCGCTATATCGGTAAAACCATCTTCACCACCATCATGATGACGCTGTTCATGCTGGTGTCACTGTCCGGCATCATTAAGTTTGTCGACCAGCTGAAGAAAGCCGGGCAGGGGAGCTATGATGCGCTGGGCGCGGGTATCTATACCCTCCTCAGCGTGCCGAAAGACGTGCAGATCTTCTTCCCGATGGCGGCGCTGCTTGGCGCGCTGTTGGGCCTGGGCATGCTGGCCCAGCGCAGTGAACTGGTGGTGATGCAGGCGTCGGGCTTTACCCGTATGCAGGTGGCGCTGTCGGTAATGAAAACCGCGATTCCGCTGGTGCTGCTGACCATGGCAATGGGTGAGTGGGTGGCGCCGCAGGGCGAGCAGATGGCGCGTAACTATCGTGCTCAGCAGATGTACGGTGGCTCACTGCTTTCCACCCAGCAGGGCATGTGGGCCAAAGATGGCCACAACTTCGTCTATATTGAGCGGGTAAAGGGTAACGATGAGCTGGGCGGCGTGAGCATCTACAGCTTTAACAACGAGCGTCGTTTACAGTCCGTGCGCTATGCGGCCAGCGCGAAGTTTGATAACGAACAGAAGGTATGGCGGCTGTCGCAGGTGGATGAATCGAACCTGACCGACCCGAAACAGATCACCGGCTCACAGACGGTGAGCGGTACCTGGAAAACCACCCTGACGCCGGACAAACTCGGCGTGGTCGCGCTGGACCCGGATGCGCTGTCGATTAGCGGCCTGCACAACTACGTGAAGTATCTGCATGCCAGCGGCCAGGATGCCGGTCGTTACCAGTTGAATATGTGGAGCAAGGTCTTCCAGCCGCTGTCGGTGGCGGTGATGATGCTGATGGCGCTGTCGTTTATCTTCGGCCCGCTGCGCAGCGTACCGATGGGCGTGCGGGTGGTGACCGGCATCAGCTTTGGCTTCGTATTCTATGTGCTTGACCAGATCTTCGGCCCGCTGACGCTGGTGTACGGCATCCCGCCGATTATCGGCGCGCTGCTGCCAAGCGCCAGCTTCTTCCTGATAAGCCTCTGGCTGATGATGCGAAAAGCGTAACGCCACTGATAACCCGGCCAAGCGAAAGCGACGCCGGGTTTTTTGTGCCTGTTATTTGATGGTATTGGGTGCTGTAGCCCGAGCTGGCCGCCGGATGGTACAGAAGGGCGTAGGCCGGATAAGGCGTTTACGCCGCCATCCGGCAAACCGGCGATGAAGAACTAACGCCGCCGCCCGCCCAGCAGGCTACCCAACATCCCACGCACAATCTGGTTCGTCACCTGGCGCACGGCGCTTTTCGCTGCCGTTTGCACCAGCCCATCGTGCTTGCCGCCGCGCGGCCCGGTGGTGCCAAAGAAGATATCCTTCAGTCCGCCCAGCAGGCCGTCATCGGCACTTTGCTGCTGGCCCTTCGCCGGTGGCGCGTCCGCCTGTCCCGCGCTGTTCTGTACACCTTTTTGCAGCATTTCGAACGCGGATTCGCGGTCGACTTCATCCTCATACTTGCCGTACAGCGGCGAGTTGTTGATTAGCCCGTTACGCTCATCGTCGGTCACTGGCCCCATGCGCGAACACGGCGCAATCACCATGGCTCGCTCAACCACCGACGGGCTGCCTTTTTCATCGAGGAAGGAGATCAGCGCTTCACCGGTACCCAGCTCCTGTATCGCCTGTTCGGTGCTGAACGCCGGGTTGGCGCGCATCGTCTGGGCGGCGGTTTTCACCGCTTTCTGATCCTTCGGCGTGAAGGCGCGCAGGGCGTGCTGCACGCGGTTACCTAACTGGCCGAGCACCGCATCGGGGATATCCGACGGGTTCTGCGAGACAAAATAGACGCCGACGCCCTTGGAGCGGATCAGGCGGATAACCTGCTCGATTTTATCCAGCAGCACCTGCGGCGCATCGTTAAACAGCAGGTGCGCTTCGTCGAAGAAGAACACCAGCTTGGGTTTTTCGAGATCACCGGCTTCCGGCAGTTGCTCATACAGTTCAGAGAGCATCCACAGCAGGCTGGCGGCGTAGAGCTTCGGCATTTGGTAGAGCTTTTCAGCGCTGAGGATATTGATGATGCCTTTACCGTTACTGTCGACGCGCATCCAGTCTTTAATATCGAGCATCGGCTCGCCGAAGAAGTGCTCGGCCCCCTGTTGCTCAAGCGTCAGTAGCCCGCGCTGGATCGCTCCGACGGAAGCAGTGCTGATGTTGCCGTACTGGTTCTGGAAGGATTTCGCGTTATCGCCGATGTACTGGGTGATGGCGCGCAGGTCTTTGAAGTCCAGCAGCAACAGGCCCTGGTCGTCGGCGATGCGGAAGATGATATTCAGCACCCCGGACTGCACCTCGTTAAGGTTCAGCAGACGCGCGAGCAGCAGCGGACCAAGGTCTGAGACGGTCGCGCGCACCGGATGGCCTTTTTCACCGAAGATATCCCACACCACCACCGGATTGGCGTGCGGTTCCCAGTCGGTGACACCGATGTTGTTCAGGCGTGTCATCAGCTTCTCCGACGCCAGGCCTTCTTTGGCGATGCCGGTCAGATCGCCCTTTACGTCGGCCATAAATACCGGTACGCCAATCTCTGAGAATGACTCCGCCAGTTTTTGCAGGGTGACGGTTTTCCCCGTGCCGGTAGCGCCGGTAATCAGCCCGTGACGGTTGGCCATATTGGGCAGCAAAACAAGCTGCGTGTCCTGGGTGCGTGCAATCAGCAGCGGTGCGCTCATGATAAATCCTCCATTTATTCTGCGTCGAGTATAGGCAAAACAAAGGCATTGCGGCGCGGTAAATTGTCTGTTTTGCGGTAAGGGGGAGTGGTGCAGAGAACCGGCGGCAGAACGCCGCCGGTGGCATATCAGAAGTCGGCTTTCAGCACCACGCGGTAACGGGCTTTACCGTCGCGCACGTGCTGGATGGCGTCGTTAATTTTCGACATCGGGAACAGTTCGGTAATAGGCGCCACCTTGCTGCGGCCGGCAAACTTCATCAGCTTGCGCAGCTCGAACGGGTTACCCGTTGCCGAACCGGAGACGCTGCGGTCGCCGCCAATCAGGGTAAACGCCGGCACCGGCAGCGGCGTGAGCACTGCGCCCACGGTGTGGAAGTTGCCGCCCGAGGCCAGCGCTTCGAAGTATGGCTGCCAGTTCAGGTCGACGTTGACGGTGTTGATGATCAGATCAAACTGACCCGCCAACTCTTTGAGCGCTTCCGGTGAACGGCTGTTAACCACGTGGTCTGCGCCCATCGCCCGCACTTCCTGTTCTTTTGATGGATTCGAGCTAAAGGCAGTCACCTCGGCACCCATCGCGCGCAGCAGCTTAATGGCGATATGCCCCAGACCACCGATCCCAATAACCCCCACGCGGCTGGTGGCGGTGACATGATGCATCAGCAGCGGTTTAAATACCGTAATCCCGCCGCACAGCATCGGGCCTGCGGTTTCGATATCAATGTTGTCCGGCAGTGGAATCACCCACTGCCAGTCAGCGCGCAGCTTATCGGCAAAGCCGCCGTGGTTGATGATGGTCGGCACCGAGCCTTCAGTACAGTTAATCTGGTTGCCATCGATACAGGCATCGCAGTGGCCACAGCTGCGCGCCGTCCAGCCAATGCCCACGCGCTGGCCAATTTTCAGCCCTTTATTCTGCGCGGCGCTGCCCAGCGCTACCACATGACCAATCACCTCGTGACCGGCAACCAGCGGATATTGAGAGAACCCCCATTCGTTGTCGATCATCGACAGGTCCGAGTGGCAGATCCCGCAGTAATCCACTTTCACCTCAACGTCTTCCGGCAGCAGCTCCCCGGCATCGTATTCCCAGACTTCCAGTTCCCCACCGGCGTTTTTCGCGGCGTAGCTTTTTATTATGGACATCGTGCTTCTCTCAGTTTGGTGTTGAACTGAGAGTGTAGAGCATGGGGAGGGGAAGTGCTTGGCGGAAGGGGGGATTAAGGCAATAGTGAACGTGACTTCGTTGTGTTGTTTTTTTCGACACTTAGCGACATTAGCGTACGCTGGCGCTTGCATGGTGGCGCGTGGCAGGTATAATCCTCAACGTTTTCCGCATACCTTTCCGTGCCGGAGTGGCGAAATCGGTAGACGCAGTTGATTCAAAATCAACCGTAGAAATACGTGCCGGTTCGAGTCCGGCCTTCGGCACCAAAAGTATGTAAATAGACCTCAACTGAGGTCTTTTTTTATGCCTGAAATCCGCGCCATATAAGGCTTTCCGCGATTTTCCCTTCAGATGAAGTCAACCTGGGTCAACCCACATCAAGTCGCTTGTGAGTATATAACTGAGTATATATGCTGATTCGATAATGTTTGTATACTCACGGCGGTACATGGAAGGAGAACCATCATGGCTCTGACTGATACTAAAGTCCGTTCGGCAAAACCTGAAGATAATGCAAACCCACTATCTGATGGTGATGGCCTGTTTTTACTGGTGCATGCGAATGGCTCCAAATATTGGCGATTTCGTTTTCGCTTTGGTGGCAAACAGCATGTGATGGCGTTTGGCGTTTATCCCGAAGTTTCACTTGCGGATGCCAGGAAGAAAAGGGAGGAGGCCAGGAAGCTGGTAGCTGCTGGTATCGATCCACGCGAACATAAACGTGCAGTGAAAGAAGAACAGGCGAAAGAGATTATTACTTTCGAGAAGGTTGCCCGAGATTGGCTCGCGACCAACCAGAAATGGTCGGAAGACCACGCTGAGCGTGTGAAAAAGAGTCTGGAGGATAATGTTTTTCCGGCGATTGGGACGCGCAATATTGCTGAATTGAGCACCCGCGATTTGTTACTTCCCATTAAGGCCGTAGAGACGTCTGGACGTCTTGAAGTGGCTTCCCGTCTCCAACAACGTACTACGGCCATCATGCGTTATGCAGTACAAAGCGGTTTAATTGATTACAATCCGGCTCAGGAGATGGCAGGAGCGGTTGCTTCTGGCAATCGAAAGCATCGTCCTGCGCTGGCCTTAAAGCGTATTCCAGAACTGCTTCAGAAAATAGATGGCTATACCGGAAGACCATTAACCCGTTGGGCAACCGAACTCACCCTGCTTATCTTTATTCGTTCCAGTGAACTGCGTTTTGCACGCTGGTCGGAGATAGATTTTGAAACCTCGATGTGGACGATCCCTCCTGAGAGAGAACCCATACCTGGCGTTAAGCATTCTCATCGCGGCTCAAAGATGCATACACCGCATCTGGTGCCTTTGTCTAAGCAGGCGCAGGAGATCCTGAAACAGATAAAGCAGTTCTGTGGCAAGCATGAACTGATTTTCATTGGCGATCACGATCCACGTAAACCCATGAGTGAAAACACGGTGAACAGTGCATTGCGGGTGATGGGCTATGACACCAAGGTTGAGGTTTGTGGTCACGGCTTCCGCACGATGGCCTGTAGCTCATTGATTGAGTCAGGGCTATGGTCGAAGGATGCGGTAGAACGGCAGATGAGCCATATGGAACGTAACTCAGTGCGGGCAGCGTATATCCATAAGGCGGAGTTTATCGACGAACGCAAACTGATGCTGCAATGGTGGGCGGATTTCCTAGATGCGAACCGGGAGAAAGGGATTACGCCGTTTGACTATGCGAAGATCAACCAAGGGAATGGTGAGTGAAATATTTGTCAGGGCGTATTTAAATTAAAATTGACTGACCAGCCCCTAGTGGAGCTGGTCAGTGGTTTATTCCGGGAACATTATTTGAATAACATCCACTCATAATAGATTTGGATGTGGTGCATTTATATCAATGAACGCCCAATGCTTTATACACAGCATCCACCGGATCTGCATAGAAACTGATTTGGAATTTGGAGAAAATTTCAGCAGGCACAGTTGGGATATCAGAAGCTGATGCCATCGGCAGCAGCACACGTTTGCCCCCACTATCCATTGCCAGTTGCAAACTACCAGCCAGATCTTCGACCGGATTCACCACACCACCAAGTGTCATATCTCCGAGCACGACCATCTGTTCTTGCACTGGCTTGCCCATCAAAATGGAACAGAAGGCTACCAAGGCGGCAAGGCTGGTTTTGGTACTAGGGCCTGAGTTATGTAACTCAACGGCATGTAGATGGTATTCATGCTCGGAAAATTTGGCGGTAGCACTGATGCGATTTAGGTTGCCTTTGAAATAATCAAAACCTATACGGATTGCTTCTTTTGCTGGTGTATTGGAGCCTAGGCCAGATGTCGTGTGTTTACCATTACCGGGGGTCATCTGAGTCTCGAAGCGATACAGGCCCAGTTGGCCTGTGACACCCTTGGTAACCATGTGCACAACTCCCGGTTTACTCAGACCTTCGGGGATCAACTGGCTCCCGCCTTGCTCAGGTACATTGACGAAAAACTCTTCCAGAGTTTCGTTGTCGAGATAGCTGAAATGAACATCGAAAAACTCCATGCCGCCTAGTTTTTTCAACTGCTCTTTGATTCTACGACGTAACTCTAATGCGTAGGTGAGACAAGGACGTACCTCCTCTTTACCAAACACACCATGAGGATACAGTAATTTGAGCAAACCTGAGACCGTGCGGCGTACTGCGATTACATCGCGTTGGTTGAGGTTGTTCCCGAGTTTAAAGAAGCGGTCGATAGCATCAGAGAAACTACGCTTGCGCATTTCTCGCATATATTCGGCCAGATAGTCGGTGATCAGACCGTAGTTATTGGTAAAAAATTCAGGCCGCATCTTAGGGATATCCCAGCCTGGGATATAGGCATGGAAACGGTCAAAGAAGGCTGTATCGATCATCGCTTCCGGGAAAGGTGCCAGCAGGTGACTGGTTTTGACTAACGTTTCTACGCTTTGGTTTATGTTGCCGACAAATACCATGGATGCTTTGGCTTCGATAGAATCACGGCCACGGGAAAAAGAGCCCGATGCCATGTAATCCTTCATGATCTGGACACCATCTTTATCCTTGAAGGTAATACCAGCCACTTCGTCAAAAGCTACTACATCCCACATGCCTACCAGCCCAACCTGCCGGGAACTCATGTTGTAAAACAGATTGGCGACCGTCGTCTGGCCACCTGAGACTAGTAATGAATTAGGCGAGCACTCTTTATAGACGTGGCTTTTACCGGTACCACGTGGGCCGAGTTCGCAGACGTTATAGTTGTTCTCAACAAAGGGGATCATCCGCGTTAACAGATGCCATTTCACCCGTTGCTTCAGATTGGTTGGCTCCATGCCAATAGAGCGGATCAGGGTATCCAGCCATTGGTCTGTTGAGAAATTAGCCCGGGCGGCAAAAAGTTCTTCCATATCCATGGAGGGCATCTGGATCGGCTTAAGGTTGAAAATTGAGAAGGGCGAAATTCTTTGCCCTTCTTCATAAAAATAGTTAAGAGTAACGATACACCAGATCCCCCCGGTGAGCAGCTTCTCGTTAGCTTTAACAATGTTGGCGGGGATCACGGCATCTTTGATACCGAGGTTCGAAAGCTGAGCCTCGTAGACATCTTTCTTCTGGTTGAGCTTTACTCCGATCTTATCGATCACTTTAAAGCTACCACGCTCACGAATCAGAGATTTTACTTTCTCAGCCTCATCCGGGCGAACATAGTTCTCAGCGAGGATTTTTTTGACGTTTTCAAGACCTTCGCGTACCACTTCATCATCGTCTGAAGCACAGTACATACCGAGCAGATATTCCAGTACATAGACAGGGACATTAGCCCCTTCTTTTAGCTGTTTGGTCAAATCCTTACGGACAACTTTACCCTTAAAGTAACGATTTAGACGGGCATCAAGATCCATGCTGGCATGCTGAGATAACTCATCGTCAATGCTGAGCATAGAAGCCTCATCAACAGTAGTTCCGCTCGGCTGGGCAAGCTTCTCCGTGTAAACGTCCATCTGCTGGATCACTACATTGTTCGTGATATGTGTGACATTCACCGCTGGCTCTTGTGCGGTTTCCTTTCCTACAAACTCACCTTCAGTAGGATTTATCTCATCATGTGGCATCTGGTATTGCTCCCGGGTACTGATTAGCTGGCACCCAACATTAGAATTTACTTATCACATCCACAGGATCGCTATTTTGCGAGCCATTAAAAACCGAATTCATCCTGGATTGCCAAATCAATAGTGACTGGATAGCGTGCCATTTCAATACCATCCTCATCATCAACGAGCAGCAATTGATACTGCGCCTTGCGGTCAAATTGAGCACCGGTCAGTTTTAAACGCACGTCTTGCTGGCGCTGATCCAGATTACTTGAGGTCGCTTCAAAGAGTAGCTTCTCAATAGCTGACACGGTTTGTTCTGAACTATCTAACACCGAGATACGAACCATTCTTGATTTATGACGTTCATCGACGGCATCGGTCTGCAGGAAGCGGATTTTATCGATAACATTTACCAGCTTAATGGGTTGGTATGCCGGAACTATGTCGACTTTGGTTTTTTCATGCAGAGTTTGTTTCTTGCCACGCAGCTCTTGTACTTCAAGTATTGGAACACAGACCTCTTGCAACATTGCACCACCATGGACGAAGCGGGCTCCACCAACAAAATGGAAACGGCTCACTCCTTTCGGAAGCCAGAATTCCACATCAGAGTTACCATCAACAATATTACGCAATTGCCCATGCCAGACATCTTCGTTTGTTGGTAAATTGCGACCAAGGAGATAGCGTTTTGAAGCTTCCAGAGTTCCAGATGGTTCGTATTTCAGAGACGATTTTACCCCGTTTTCAACTGAGGCCTGTTGGAATAAGAATCCATGATCGGCTGTGATAACTACGCGAGTAACGCCAAACCCATTGATAATTTTGTTGATGAGTCCATTCAGTTCGTCTATAGCCTGGCGGGCATGAATGAATGTCTTGAGCTCACTTTTCTGAGATTCACTCTGAGCATCGATGACATCGTGATAGACGTAGATTACCTTTGCGTCACCAACCGCCTCGTTAGCTTCTGCCCGGGTCCAGCTCAGCAGACTTTTGGCCGAAATCGCTATACCACCTACCTTACTTAGAATAGTGCTGCGATTTTCTAAACCCGCGCTGTTCTGTCCATCTACTAATACTGTTGAGTTGGTAGCGGCATAGTCAAGTTGCTGATGAGGGAGTAAGGCGGCCATGCCAAGTTGCGTGTAGCTAGGTAGTACCCCGAGCTGGCTCTTGAGCTGTGCAGAGAAGCGCTTGGCTTCATTTATCTGTCCCTGGAGCTCATGAGCAACTTCATAGCGCAAGGCATCACTGATAATAACAAACTGGCGCTTGACGCCGCTTTGGGTAAGGCGTTGTTTGATGACTGTATCATAGAAGCGATGCTGAGAAGGGAGACCAAGTTGCCAGTTATCAAGCAACTGCTCTTTATCTAGCAACCCATCCCATGTCAGTCCCAGTTGGTATAGATACCAGTTCACATACAGATCTTCGATTTTACTGGCCAGTACTGCCAGCACTTCTACCGACTGCCCTTGCAGATGCAATAGTGCTTCATTAAATAGGCGATAGGCTGCATCAAACTGGAACAATTCAGCTTCATAGGCAAGATACATTTCTTGCGCTGAAGTGTAATGAAAACCATCCGGTTTCGAACGGCGTAGTTCTAGCAACAATTCAGCTTGTTGCAGCGCCTGGTAAATATATGCATATTTAGGTATAGTTCTGGCCCAGAATCCATGTCGACGACGAGAGATTAGTTGGGCAAACTCTACTCGATTCAGTTTCAAGTCACCGTTGTTTAATCCAGATATCAGCTCACGGATCAAACCTTGTTCGACTGCTTCAAAGCCTTCGACTTCTCCCCAGAGCCAGATATCTTGCGCTGTCAGGCGTGAAGCAAGTTCGAGCTGATCCGCTACCTGTGCAGAGATGTCGGCAAAATTGCTGCTGTACTGGTTAGAATCACGCCAACCAGATAGTAGAGCCATAGCATTCGCACGTCCGGTGGGAGTGGCTAATAGTTGTGACTGTAGCCAGACAGGGCGCTCTTTAGCATCAAGCTGTTCGTAGCATTCACTCACCAGTAACTTACGAATCAGTTCGCGTAGTGACGGTTCTGTCCCTTCAGCTATGTGGTATCCATATTCACGGTTCATTAAATGCCAAAATGCAGGCAGCAATCCATGCTGTTCTAGCGGAAAAAGAGCGGTTTCAGCATTCTCAAGTAACCGATCGCCAATGCTTTTCATTATTTCGGCAATCTGAGCATGACAGGTCAGCACGACACTTATCATTTTCATATCAAGTGATAGCGGATCTTCTATGCCGCCACGGCCGTCCAGGCGACGTTTAAAGGCTGCAGTACGCTCCTTGTTGGCGAAAAAGCTTTTACGTGACGCGATGTGGTCGCGCAGCGCCATATTGGCGAGACCGAGGTCATTAAGCAGAATTGAGGCTGCATCAGCATAAAACGTGGTGCTATAACGACGTATATCGAGCAACCAGTCTTTAGCTGGTGATGGTTCTGAACTGGGCCAGTAGAGAAGGAACCCCTGCGTGGGTTCATCGATTTCAATGCGTTTGCGCGTCTGAAGCTGTGACTGCTCTGCCATATTGAGCACTATTACTGGCAACCCGTTCCACAGTATGGCGAGTTCTGTTAGCTGTGCAGTAAAGCTCTGTTCTGGGTCGTGCCAGAAAACAATCCTATCTGCGGTGAATTTGTTGTTAAGCCCGGTTTGAAGCTGAGTGATATCCATCAGTACGTCTCGGAATAATTAAGCCATCAGCACCATGGCTGTGAATCGGCGGTAGTGTGTAATGTTGAAGATGATTATACCAACTCTGAACGTTGATGAGTGACCGAATCCCACATGCTAAAGATTCGATAGCTAATCTAACTGATTTGTACAAGGGGACAGTGAGAACAAAGTTATAAAGCGGAGACACTAGTGTCTCCGCTTTATCTTTTTGAACTTACTCGGCTTTATCACCAGTAATAGCTTTCACTTCAGCTAATAAAGTACCGAACTTGCCGTAATTGATCTTAACACCATCGTCGAGATCGAGCTGGATCTTCATATCAGCATAGTGTTTGAGTTGGTCGCCAAAAGAACGCAGCTCGGTAAGCTGTTTGGTCAGGCTATCGATCTCTTTACCGATGAGTTTGGCTTCGGCTGTTTCTGCTTCATTCTGCTGCAGGCGCAGGCGCTCAATACGGCTATCCATTTGGCCGAGCAGGGGCGTGACATACTCAGTGCGCATGCGCGGGAGAGTTGTTTCATTGTAGCGATGTAAATAGACCAAGCATTCAAAGGCTTTCTCTTTACCTGAACTGAATAGCCAGTAGATCGGGCGTTTTTTGTAGGTCTTCAAGTGATCTTTAAAGAATTGGGTCGAGAGATAGCGGCGAATCGTCTCGCGTGAGGTTTCTCCTCCTTTTTTCACTGGCTTGATCGCAGCTAAGCACAGGCTATCGGCAATAAATTGCAAGTTCTCTTCCAGATGAATATTCCCCCATACAGTGCGGATAAACTCTACAAAACGAACAGCAATATCATCCTCAAACCAAGTCTCTGAGGCCAGAGGTAGAATACCATCGCTATCAGCCGGGAAACTGATATAAGCACCTCCTTCAACTAGTGTTTTAAAACCTTTGTTACCGGCATGGGCATAAACCAGTCCCTCACGATCTAGTGAATAGCGCCCCATCATACAGCCGAGCGAATAGGAAATCAGTTCTACGACGGTATCCGATTGCAGTCTGTCTTCTCGCTCTTTGTCGGTCAGATTACCGCCATAGCGATAATGCGGGTTACAGGTGAGGGTTATTTCACTTAGTGGTACGTCAGGCGTCAGCTCATTTTGCAAGCCATAGGTGTCGATAAAAAGACTGTTATTCTCCTCTTCGAGGCGTTGCATTTCCTGAGATTTATTGTGCATAGATGTACGCAGTTTTTGGTAGCAGTTATCCAACAATAACTCACTGAAAACTGGTGGGAGTAGAGGTAATCTATTGAATGCCCAAGAAAGCTCATTAGAGTCCCAATCACTTTTTGACAGTTCAATGAGGGTCTCGGTCAAGAATTTTTTTTCTGGTAATTTAACCGGTATCGCATTTATCCCTATTGAACTGTAGTCAAGTGTCGGACAAAGAATATTCAGAAAAGTTTGAGCAACCTTGCTATTCAACAGACCAAGTAGCCCATGTTTATCTACAGATATAGGAAATATACAAGATCCCTTGGTATCGAAAAGAAAGCCTGTAGGATTATATCTTGCAGAGAATAAGCCAGAGCTTAACGATGAATAAGTTATGTTCTCACGAAAATAGTATTCTTGATTTTTTAGGCGTCCTCCAGGTCTAAGCTTGTTAATTTCTTCAACAAACTCTTTAAGTTCTACTCCATTTTTTTCCCAGTTAACCAAATATTCGTTATTTCCAAACCAACGACGAAACTCTCCACCTTTATTGTAGGCGTACCATTTCTCAGGTCTGCTTTCAGATTCTTCGGCACTTTTGCAGTCAAAACATGATTTATCCGCGCTTACTTCATGCCAGAAACGTAAGAAGCGGCCATTATCAGAGGTGGCCATGCCTTGTTTTGCATCAGCAACTTCACGTAGCTTTTCAAATTTGAAGCTGGAAATAACCATGTCGTTAACCCAATATGCAATTGGGCTTCCCGGAATTTTTTCAAAATCCTTGGCTGAAGCTCGATAAAAGTGTTTGTCCATGTTGTTATTTTCTTGCTGGACCATTATGAGTCTCCTTTTGGCAATTCTTTTCTGTTATGTGCCATATCCTGAGCAAATCCATCCGGAACGGGCTTAAAGGGTTTTCCTGGTGAACGGTGGTTGGACTGGAATTGGCGTAAGGTCGTTACATCAATTTCACCGGTGATGCAGTAATCGTGATTCCCACCTTTCACGCGCATTAAGTCGCGTTGGTAGCGTTCTTTGTAAGGTGCACGAATACGGCTATCGCCATAAAGGCGATTATTACACTGGATGATGTAGGCATGGATATCAAGTGCAGCGGATTCTACCAATGCATTAAACGTGTCGGTATCAGGGTTCCATTCTGGTACAAATAACGCATCGATTTTACCGCGCAGATCTGCCCGATAACGAATATTGGTCAATTCGCTGCAGATCATCAATGCAAAACGAAAATCTCCATGTTGCACAATCGGGGGTTGTGTCCATTGTGTGGCAGGGCTTAATTCAAGACCTGCAAGGCGGAAGAGTTCCTGTTCTTCATGTAATGCAGGTCGCTGCTTATCTTGTCGGTAGAGCATCAGAGATGGGAAGCCCAGACCATCATGACTCAGCGAGGCCCATACCTGATTACGTACGCGCTTTTTCGGAGCATGCAGATATTCCACACCACTGATAAATGAAATACCACGCCCCTTAAGTTTGTGGGCTATGCGAATAAACCACTGCGGTGGTAAAGCCAGCTCCGGTAAAATGAGATATCCACTATTATCAGGTCTGGAGATCAGTTCATTGATTAGACGACTGAGTCGCTGATAACGGCGACGACTATCAGGATCGGGTTTGTTCATCACCGCTGCGACAAAACTCGACCCACTAGTTTCCCAGCTAGATACCGCGATTGTATGCTTGGACTTAGGTTCGCCATCAGGGATCTGAAGTATTTTCTTACCGTTATTCCAATGCGGCATTTTGTGCTTGGTCAGCTCAAAACCACGTAAAGCCTGCATCACCTGGCTCAGCTTAGCGCAGTGAAGCGAATTAAACGGATCTGGTGCTATCAAATACAACTCATTGAGGCTAAAAGGGCGAGTAGCGAAATTTAGACCTGCCGGGATCCCTCTTTTAAATTTGAGCCAATCCACGAGAATACGGATACCTTCCGTTATATTGCAAGGAAGTAACTCATGTGCATCTGAGGTGATTAATTTATTACGTGCAATGATGCCTCGCTGGCTCACAATCTCTTTGGGCAGGCCGATGAAGCGAAGTGGAATATGCGCTAGATCGTAACTGAATAGCCGAGCATGAGCTCCCTGTAAGACATTGCTGCCGAGAAGTTTAAACAGACTAGACTCTAAGTGCTTTTTAAACTGTAAGGTATTACGGAATTCCTCCCAGGCAACCTTTCCTTCACCACATAGCTTGTGTGGAAAAGACGAAATAATGCTTTCAGCAACAGCATCGTAAAGTGTGTTCCACCAATCATGTTGTTGATATTGCAAGGAAGACTGCAGAGCCTTAATCGATATAGTGCAATGATCTTTGACCTTTTCCGTTAGCTTATTAAGAGCCTTAATCATTTTATCAAGATAGCTAAAATCTTCACAAGCGACTGCCATTCGAATGATACGTGGCAGGTATTGAGCCAGTTCGAAGAATTTTATCGGCGTAAGCAAATGACCTGTTACCGCATCAAAAAAAGCATGGCGGTGTTCTTTCCAGGCATCAGGCGGAAGGTCGCGCTCGTAAGCTTCATAGTCACGCAGATTGAGAGCGAAGCTAGCTCGATGCAGGGTTAAAGCATCAGTTTTACGCAGATTATCGGCTTGTTCACCAATATGACTGGTTGCTTTAAGCAGATCGGTTGCCACTGATTCGGCTGAATCAGGAAGGTTTGGTAAAGAGCGCCATTCGCTTGCACGTTGATTAATCTGCTCAGAGATAGCATTGACCAAAGCAATACCAGCCGCGCCAGACAGAACGAATAATTTATTTTTGTTGTTTGTAAACACGATACGGCTGGAACATGTTTCAAGGTAATCAGGCTTGAAAAGGATAGCCTGTTCTTTTGGGTTATCCATATGTTCCCACTTAAATAACTCTTTGCCCCCATCCCGATTGAAGATCCAATCCCAGAACTGATACGTATTTTTTATCTTACTGGTATTTTCCATCACTAACAGGATGTCATCCACATAGCGACCATAGTAGAGTGGAACAACCTGCTGTTCGATAAACTGATCGAGCTTAAAGAGTGCTGCATTGGCAACAACAGCAGAGGCTGGCAAACCAACGGGTAAGCCTTTTCCGAGTGGTGTTAGTTTTGCCCAGGCTTCCAGTGCAGTAATAAACAATTGGTGCACTCTCGTCTGACTCTGATCCAATTCGACGC
Source organism: Klebsiella sp. WP3-W18-ESBL-02 (assembly GCF_014168815.1). Taxonomy (NCBI): domain Bacteria; kingdom Pseudomonadati; phylum Pseudomonadota; class Gammaproteobacteria; order Enterobacterales; family Enterobacteriaceae; genus Klebsiella; species Klebsiella sp. WP3-W18-ESBL-02. Next base: position 4,493,582 of record NZ_AP021972.1, on the reverse strand, counting down.
CGATCAGTTTTATAAAGGCCGGATCTTGCATAAAACCGGGATTTAGTTCATGGAAAAAACTGCTCACATCAGCTGTAAGAGCTAAGACCTCTTTTTTATCTTGCAGTGCTGAACGCATAGCGTTAATGCCGCCATCACGCCAGTCGCGAAAAGGTTTGAGGTAAGGAGTAAATGATCCCAGTGCTAGTTCGTTAATTTGACCATGGCGATTACGGCGTAATCGGCTGCCATAAACATTGCTACTGAGTTTTTTATCAAAAAGCGAACCCACCTTGAGCATCCAAAGAGCTGAAAGGACATGGAAGTCCAAACTGCAGCAGGCCATCAAACGAAATTCTGCTGTGATTTCTTTTCCAGCTTCTATTATCTTCTGCCATTCATCATCAGGTGACGCGAAAATTAGTCCTGTGCTGTCATCTGTTTTCTCCGTTTTAATGGCTTTTGGGACCAGAGACCAACCCCCTAGAAAATCTGGGTTGTGTATCCAATCTTGATCTTCTCCATTGATTCGTTCTTGCAAATCAGTGAGGTTAACCTGCAGCTTATCCTCGTAGTCAGCAATGGCAAATAGCGACGGAGTTGTCGAGTAATAGAGGTCTACTTTAGCCTTACGATAAGCGAGCCCTAAATCTTCTAATGTAAAACCCATATCGTGTCTCCTTTCCCTATTTTCGTTTTGCTACTGCTTTTTTTTTCAGATTTTTAGCTGTATCAACAAAGCACCAGAAGTCAGTCTTTTTCATTTGACAGAAGAGTTTTAGCTGGCCTTTATAACGATGTTCAATGTGATACCAGATTGGATTTCCTGCAACTCGTTCAATATCGGCATGAGCAGCTGCATTTCGCAGATGGTAAAAAATACTCTTTAAAATGTTACTCTTCGCGTTATGGAACCAGATCAGATTTTGCTTGTTATCTGCAGTAGGTAGGGTTGATGTCGCCAGCTCTTTTTCAGTCGAGAAAGGCTGGATTTGTAGACTAAGTCCACTCTTTAACTTGCGATATCCTTTAACCTGGGTTGATAACAGTTCAGATGTTAGCCCCTGGTGCTGCTCGTAATAGAGCACCAATTTTTCATAGATGTCGGCTAACTCGGCGCGAGTCAATTTGTGGAGGTTAGAGTTTGACATTATCTGCTTAAGCCCTATTTCTTTAAGCAATAGCTGCTTTAAACATGGCTGCTTTTTCTGCTTCAGAGTTTCCATCCACTAAACGGAGATAAGTGCCCTGATAGCTTGAAAGGTGAAAATTTCCTAATACGAATGCAGTAGTTGAGACGACTTCTCCACCAATACTATCAAATCCTCTTGCCCCAAGATGGGTCATACTCAGGATAGTGTGTTGATTCAAAATTCGGGTACGCAATGACTCGTATGAAGAAAGGAACATCCAGCTTTGCATGGTGATCATCGCTACCACACCTGACTCTTTGGTTAAATCCAGATTTCGTTCGATAAAAATGGCAAACAGGTCTGACTTGCTATTAGGGAACTGCTTCTTAGCGAACTCTTTCAGATCCGCATTCATCCCCTTACTGCCCATGTACGGTGGATTTGCAATCACCGCATCATAGCGTTTAGCTAGTAGGCGAGCTTGTGCTAGCAGCGGTAATAGTTTTTTAGATTCAGGTCGTTGCATATTATCGCCATTTTTGCTGAGTTCCTGAATCGTGGAATAGAGCTCCTCAATAGCTGAGGCTTGTTCAGTAGATATACTAATTAAGGAACCCAGTGTTTTGGCATTAAGAAAACGCTGATGCAGGTCTTTTAGAAGCGTCAGACGGGGGTCATCTGTAGCTTGGGCTACTGTAAGTAGATCTTGAGTCTGGCCATGCTGCGCATCAGCATTGAGATTAAGTGCTTGCCAAAGTTTCTGAATGTTGAGGTGTCGACTTTCCTGTAGGGCGTAAATATTCAGGTCTATATCACAACCATTGTTACGAGAAAACAGACGACGATCATCCTGACGGGCACGCATTAGCAAAGCAAAACCCGCCAGCTGTGCAGCGCGGTCGTCGATATCGAGTCCAAAGAGGTTATTCTTAAGTATTAGCACTGGGATCTCGCGGCTCCGATAACCGCGTTCTTCATAAATTCGATAGAGCACATTATAGGCTTCCACCAGAATATGGCCGGACCCACAGGCTGGATCGAGTACGCGTATTGATTCAGGTTCGATGCTGGCGGTTGTAAGTTCAGCCAGTTGTGCCACTACCTCGGAAGCCTGCTCGCCTTGGTCGATATAGTAGGGCATCGTGCTTTTGAGTGTGGACTCAGGATAGGTTTGCAGCCAGTAACGTCCCACCGAGTTTTGCACCAGATATTGTACTATCCAGTTAGGCGTGAACAGCTGAGTAGCGGCAGGAATATCTGCGGATTTGACCACCTTACCAATGACCTGCTCTTTTTTCTCACTAATGTAAAATTGGTAAAGCCAGCCGATAACCTCTACTTGCTGCCAGTCAAGTTCTGGGATCTCATCTACCAGTTCGCGCCAGAAGGCATCAGTGCGGGTAAGGCCTGTAGGCAACAGGAGTTCTGTTTCATCATCAATGGCTTCAAACAAAAATGGCATTGCCTGATGCAGTCGGTGACATTGGCCGAGAAGTAGCTCACGGAAGAGAGTCTCCTGCTCATTACCTGCCAGTAACAAGTCCAACAGAGCGGGCTTATCCAAAGCCACACCTTCTGTTATCAGGGAATCGATCACCTCAGGGGCGCGATCCAACACTTCAAAACCCTGTGGCTGAGAAGGGTGTGATAGCAGACGTACACCGTGTTCTAAATATCCCTCTTCGCTTTTCAGCTCCATAAAGCGGATGGCACAGAAGCGGTTAAACCAAGTGTATGCGACATGCTCTATTAAAGTCTCATAGCTATCGTTTGCAAGCTGTTGTTGCAGGCGCTTAAGGGCAGAGGCACAACTGGCTGGATGGGTAAATCCAGCAACTTGCAAAACTTCACCGCTAATTACCGGCTCAATATGGCCCTTGGCAGTGATTCCAAATTCAGCAGCGCGTGCTTTGATCGCTGTGATAAATGCTGTACGAGCCCGAGGGGCTATTTTTTTTAAATTGGCAGTGTTCATTAAGGCTCACAAATTAGTTTATCCGGGCGGTATCCCACCATTCAGAATACAATGTTGGATGAGTTGTAACTCACCTGAAAAAGAAATTATGCCGTAAGAGGTTCACTAAGAAGGTGACGTAAACGCGCCAATAATATTTCACGACGCTTATGATAGAACGCCTCAAATCCAGCCAAAGTCTCTGGAAGTGAGTCGATTGCCTGTAAGTGAAGATGATTGGCACGGGCAGCTGGCTCCGGCCACATCACTTCGTACCATTCATGCGGTAACTTCTCACGTTTTTCATTGTTCTGGCCCCCTTCTAACAACTGTAGGTTAGGTAGCCGGTTAGCCATGATCATCCACTCTTCAATCTGTGTTTCATCGGTCATCCCTATCTTTTTCAGTTGGCTTTTGGTAAAGCGGGCTCTAGGGAATATGTGATCAACATGGAAGTGATGGGAGAAGTCATGTCCCGGAAAGAGCAGAGATAGCAAGGCAAAAGTTCGACGGTTACCATAGTCGAGTTCAACCAACGACTGTAGCTCTTCTTCATCAAAGCGTAAGCTCTTGCCACGTTCTGTCATTGCAATCGATATTTCTATCAAAGGAAACTCTTGCTGACCATGTTCCTTGATCTTGCTTCGCAAGCTAGCCAGAAGCGTATCAAGACCACTTCCCCAAATACCGGATTGTTTAAGGATAGAGCGAATTAGCCAACCTCTGATCCCCTGCCTATCAGCAGCATACTCGCTACGGGATAGGTAGCGGTTATCCAGATCTCGATGGTAGAGGTAATAGGCTATGGGGAGTAGGGCACTGTCTGCTCCCAGATTGTAACTGTTGAAGCCGAAACTGCTGAGTAAATTGACTGCAAGAAGTAAAGCTTTACGGATGCATTCCCAATTATCTTCCAGCTTGCGCATGTTCTCTTTGCTAAAGTTCTCGACTTTAAACCCAACGCTGCCGATATCACTCAGCATCAGACCTGCTTTGAGCACCAGGTCCTTGCTAAAGGAAAAACCATTACCTATTTGGTTCATTTCATCTACTAGCTTGTGAATCTCATCACGCGCATCCAGCGTGCTCCATTGCGTTACGGCGATGGAGAGCAGTAGATCTGAATAGGAGAGTGTTGTTCCGCCACTATTCATACGGATAAAGATATTGAGAACCTTGGATAGCTCCTGACCTTCTTCCAGGTAGTAACTGATCAAAGGTTTATTGTGAATGATGTCATGAAAACGGGAAATCACTTTACCTGCTGCTGGTTTGCGTTCATCTGGCATTTTCATTTCCATGACTGACATCATTACGTCATAGGCATTCATACCGAGAATACGGGAGACTAAAAACCAATGGTGTTGTTCATCGTTGTGGCTTGCCTCATCCTCATTCAAGAACTCGAACTCATAACGAGTTCCGCTGTCAGGGTCTGTGCATTCAAAAAGATTGAGATAGAGGCGACGTTCGATAAAGGCGTCTGCACTGGACCACCATTTACCCTGAGTTTTCCAACTATAGGAACCGCGTAACCCGATGTTTAGTGCTGTCATTCGCTGCTGGCCATCTAGAACCGCGATGCGATCATTTTCACCGATGATATCTAGTTTTTTACAGTGGACTTGATCACGCTGGTGGTAGTCACGCATAAAATCATAAAATTGATACTGACGCAGATTCTCAGTTTTAATTTTCCAAAACAGGAAGGTACCAAACGGGTAGCCTTGTAGTAGAGAGTCAAACAGCTGGCAGATTTGATCTGGCCGCCAGACAAATTCTCTCTGGATTGCAGGCAAAATATATTCATGCTGTTCAACTTTGTTCAGCAGCGTTTCGATGGTGCCACCGGTTTGGTACATGTTTTATCTCTTCCCGTATGGTTGTGTTCGAAGCACTCTTTACGCCCCTTTTGATGAGAAAAGGGGCCGAGCGTTTTACATCCTTGCTTTTGGGCGCAACACTATTTGATCCGCACTCTTTTACCCTGACCTATTGCCTGTTGTAAACGGCTGCGAAGTGTCGCGAGATAGGTGTCGATATCCTGCTCCGTTTCTATAAAGATATGGCTGGCACCGAGTAATTCTGCGGGTGAAACCAGTTCGATAGGTTTAGGTATTGGTTTGTGGCTAACCACTGTCGCAGCAGAGTTATTCGCAATAGTAGTTGGCGAGCCTGATGGATCCGGTTCTCGCAAAGTACCCGCATCGCTATTAGGCGGTTCAGCCGCTTTTTTCCGTGCTGCGGCTTGCTCCGCTTCCAGACGAGCTTGAAGTTCGGCGCTGTAGCGGTTGATCAGTTCTAAGACCTTATCTTCTTCATCATCAGCCTCTTGTTGCAGGCTAACAATCTCATGTAAGGATAAGCTGTTACTGACCCGTTCTTTTAACAGATTAAAGGGACGCATTGCCTGGTTTTGTAACTCAGCTGGTAAGTCAGTAACCAGCGGTGCAACACCTTGCTGGGTTGCATTGATCGCTTCCAAAGCCGCGGCACGTTTCTGTTCTACCAGTTGCAGGTTAATGGCGATGAGTTGATCAATTAACGATCCCACCTGGCGCAGTTTGCTATACGGGGATTTATCATCGTAGATAGCCTGCAGTGCAGATAATGCTTTAGCCGCTTCTGGGTTTTGCTCCAGTGCATGGCGATTGGATTTGAATTGATCGTTGAGGGCTCGACGCAACTGTTGCCAGATATCAAACTGACGAGTGAAAAACTCCTCGACTTCTTCAAAATCTTCGGCAAAATCCTGCCATTCGTTGCTCTGCTGGCAGAGTCCATCGATTAGGGCATAACTGTTGTTGCCCAGCTCAAGCAGGCTGGCGATCAATCGACTGCCGGTAAGCAGGGTGCTTTTGCCAGGGCAATTCCCATCTTTAGCTTTAAAATCAAATTCTTTAATTAATCGCTGCCACTCGCCTAGTACGTCAAGAAGCTTATTCGCCAGCTCTTTTTCGCTGCTCTCGAAGGGTTTATTAAAAATATCTTTCGCCAGTTTAGCCGCTTTAGCTACTTGCTGTTCTGTATGCTGACGTACTCGACGAATACGCAGTGTGCTGTGGCTACGTACCGAGGTAAAATGTTCGTAGCTGCGTTTGAGGGGCAAATCACCATTCGGTGTAGATAGCGCAGCCTTACCAAGCAAGACCAGATGAGTCACCTGTAGCATTACTTCGTCACGGTTCCAGCCGAAGGGACGAGCACTGAATCGCTCTAACAATTCTTTAAGGTAGACCGGCTGATTTTTTTCATCTGCGACATTTAAAAAGAGTTCAATCTCCTTTTTTGCAGCAGCATTGGGGTCTTGTTCACCGAGATTTATATTTAGCTGTGCCATGTCATCGGCCATGATCACCGACTTCAGCTCTTGCACCGGGTTGTTACCACAGCTTTGTAGTAAAGAGAGCTTTTGGAATGAGTTTTCGATTACGTAGGCACAAGCTTCATCAAGCATATTGCTGACACTAGCCGATTTACTTTGCAGCTCATTACCTAGTGCGAATATCTGTGCTTGTTTCACCAGATCATCGAATAGTAATTTCAGACGGCTGCGACGCTGGGTGTTTTCGAGTGCTTTTTCTGCCAGCAATTTCTCTTGCTCAGGTCGTTTACCTCGTATCCCTGCCAGGAACTTCTCGGTTTTCAACCAAGTATCAAATTCAGCCCAGATCCGCTTCTCACTCGACAGGCGTACCAGAATACAACCATTCCCTTCTTGGCTCAGTGCCTTGTAGGATTGTTCGTTATAACTGTCAAAATTGGCATCCAGTGGGGAAATGACTTTGAGCACCAGATCTGTTTGTTGGCTGCCGTCTATAGAGTGACCGTTACAAAAGCGAGTCAGAGGGTAATCCTGCTTGTTTACCGGATAGCGATACTGACGGCGATTGCCCATTACCTCTTCAAACACCAACCGGGCCAGTTGCCGGTTCTCTTCAGTTGCTTCAACCTGAGTGTGTTTGATCTCCTGCTCGACTTCTTTTTCTTCGTTAGTCAGGAATACGTATTCATCGCCATTTCTGACAATCAATAGCTGGTTTTCAAGACGCTGTAGACTGGCTTCGATTCGGCTTTTCAGTGCCACTTTATCGGTATCTATTTCTTCAATAGAGAGTGTGACCAGATTATCAATGGTGGATTTGATCAGATCGACATAGCGGATTAAAAACAGCGATTTAAGAATATTAATGTCGTAAGGATCGAGGCTTGCTTTCTCAGCCGCTTGTTCGAAGATGCGTTTAACGTTGGTATCGAGGAAAGATTCGATTGCCGGATAAAAGGCATGGAAAGGCACCAATACACCGATATCTTTGTTCATCTGCTGGCGTGCGGCATTCTGGAATGCATCCAGCAGAGAACGTTCACCACGGGAGAGATGTTTACCGGTAGCCCCCACTTTGCGGATTGCTTCGAAGACCTTTTGTACCAGCAGATACTGATAGGGAATAAAAGGGTAGTGATCAACAAACTCAACATTATCACTGTAGTTAGCAAGCTCAGCTGTAGTGCTGGTATCAAAGGTCAACTGGTTGCGAAGAATGTCGCCTTTTTGACTGAACAATTCTGCCAGGCAGTTTTTAGCGTCTTCACTTTTTTCGAGCAGACGTTTCTGTATTACCTCATTGGTATTGGACGAGGAGAGGGAAATCCTTGTGTGAAAACGCCCTTGGATCTTGGAGAAGTCCTGGCCTTTTTTAGCGCTAAGATCTCCTAGTACGGCATCGATATCTTCTTGTGAAGTGACGATTACCCAAGCTCTGCCTCCACAAGCGGTACCGATATTTTCTGTTATCGTCTGCAGTTTGAGCATCATCTGGGTGTTGTTGCCGATAAACTGTCCGACCTCATCTACCAGAAAGACCATGCGTTTACTGTCACCAGATGGATCGCTACGATCGAGATACTCCCGCACCCATTTACAGAAGTTGGCAATGTCGAGAGTAAACATGGATTCGAGATTTTCCATACTCTGCACCGATGAGGCATCTGACTGGCCGGTAGCATAGGCCCAGGCTTTTGCCATTTCATCACGACAGAAACCATAGGCATCACGCTGTTCTTCCCAGCTTGAGCCCGTGAGTTCAGCAAATTTTGCTTTGAATGGCTCGTATTGGCCACGGGAATCTAACTCACGTTCCAGATGTGCGATATGAGGATGGTCAGCGCAATATCCCAGGCGCTCATTGAAGACGCGCAAGAAAACTTTGAGAATGGCATCTTCTTTGTCTTCAGTATCTGCGCGGCTGTCGATATTAAAGAGAATTACTTCAGTATTGCGGTTAACTGCAGCGTGGATATCACCGTAAAGAAGGGGATCGCTGATTTTCTCTTTGAAAAACTCGATGGCAGCTTTTGTTTGGCCATTGTTAACAGCTTTCTTGTTACCGAGCAGGTAAGAGAGGATCTTTATAAAGTGAGATTTACCGGAACCGAAATAACCCGATACCCAAATCCCAATTTTACCCGCCACACTAGGATCATCTGGATGGCTGACACCAGGCAGGTAGGTCTCAAAAAAGTGACGAAGGTGGCGGTCAAGTTCACGGGTCACCACATACTCGTCAAGCTCAGTCCAGATGATTTGCTCATCCAACTGCTCGGCTTTCACCACACCATTGATTGGGCGATCCAGTTGTTTGGTAAACAGCTCTCTTATCTGCATTAAAAATTCCGTCTCTATCATACAGCGAGACGCTTCTGCTCGCTATAACGTGATGACTCTTTCGCGGCCAAGTTAGTGGTTTGAATTCTCTCAAAAAACAAGCTACGGCAGCAGTTTAAATTTCAGTACTTAGATGCGTGAGGCACCAGTTGGAAAGCTCGGTAGTAGTTGGCTGTTGCCACTTCTGCGCTGTCCAGATCAAAAGGATAAAGTTCGAGGCCGTTGTAACTGCCCGGATAAAACAATACCAATGGTATTGCCCCCATATGGGCATGTAATGCATTAAGCAAACTATGACCACGTAGCAATGGCCAGCATTGGCCAAGACCTGATAACAATACAAATTGAGGCGAGGCCGGAAGCACTTTATCTATCAGATGCTTAGCAATTCGACCTTGTTCAAGAGGTCCTTTAAGTGCTTTGGCTAGGGAAGGTGCGAATAAGCGGGGAAATTCTTCTCGGCTGACTCAGCCATTTCATTTCTTCATGTTTGAGCCGATTTTTTCTCCCGTAAATGCCTTGAATCAGCCTATTTAGACCGTTTCTTCGCCATTTAAGGCGTTATTCCCAGTTTTTAGTGAGATCTCTCCCACTGACGTATCATTTGGTCCGCCCGAAACAGGTTGGCCAGCGTGAATAACATCGCCAGTTGGTTATCGTTTTTCAGCAACCCCTTGTATCTGGCTTTCACGAAGCCGAACTGTCGCTTGATGATGCGAAATGGGTGCTCCACCTTGGCCCGGATGCTGGCTTTCATGTATTCGATGTTGATGGCCGTTTTGTTCTTGCGTGGATGCTGTTTCAAGGTTCTTACCTTGCCGGGGCGCTCGGCGATCAGCCAGTCCACATCCACCTCGGCCAGCTCCTCGCGCTGTGGCGCCCCTTGGTAGCCGGCATCGGCTGAGACAAATTGCTCCTCTCCATGAAGCAGATTACCCAGCTGATTGAGGTCATGCTCGTTGGCCGCGGTGGTGACCAGGCTGTGGGTCAGGCCACTCTTGGCATCGACACCAATGTGGGCCTTCATGCCAAAGTGCCACTGATTGCCTTTCTTGGTCTGATGCATCTCCGGATCGCGTTGCTGCTCTTTGTTCTTGGTCGAGCTGGGTGCCTCAATGATGGTGGCATCGACCAAGGTGCCTTGAGTCATCATGACGCCTGCTTCGGCCAGCCAGCGATTGATGGTCTTGAACAATTGGCGGGCCAGTTGATGCTGCTCCAGCAGGTGGCGGAAATTCATGATGGTGGTGCGGTCAGGCAAGGCGCTATCCAGGGATAACCGGGCAAACAGACGCATGGAGGCGATTTCGTACAGAGCATCTTCCATCGCGCCATCGCTCAGGTTGTACCAATGCTGCATGCAGTGAATGCGTAGCATGGTTTCCAGCGGATAAGGTCGCCGGCCATTACCAGCCTTGGGGTAAAACGGCTCGATGACTTCCACCATGTTTTGCCATGGCAGAATCTGCTCCATGCGGGACAAGAAAATCTCTTTTCTGGTCTGACGGCGCTTACTGCTGAATTCACTGTCGGCGAAGGTGAGTTGATGACTCATGATGAACCCTGTTCCATGGCTCCAGATGACAAACATGATCTCATATCAGGGACTTGTTCGCACCTTCCCTAGCTCATCGGTACCTTTTTTGCGTTCCAGATCAAAAGCTTTATCTAACAATTTACGCTCTTGCAAAATTGCCAGTACCTCTTCGAACAGATTGAGATGAGCGAAATTCAGCCCCTGCCGAGCTAGGCGAGGCAGAGTCAATCTCAGATACTCCCGTACGGTAAGTTCAAATTGAGGTGGGTAATCAAAGATATAAAAACCGATCTCACCACCGAGCTCTTGGTTCTTCAGGAAGCCTTCACTTTTAAGCCGGTCTTCGATTTGTTCCAGACGAGCTGACAATTGCGGCTTACTGTCCAGTTTCGCTCTCATCTGACTGTCTCCATCACATCGTAGACTTTTTGGCAGTCGAGACTGTTTGCCCACTCTCTTATCTGGGGTAGTAGGAAGACATTTTTCAGCTTTTTACTGCGGCCTGATTCCAGATACCCGCTATCTGCGAGGATTTTAAATACATTGTTGCCCATTTTCTGGATTGAGCTTTCGGAATATTGATCCAAGCCGACAATGGCACGCTGGCGGGATAGAATAAATTCCTGCCAGTCTTCGCTGCGCAATGATTCACGAAACATCTGTCGGGCATCAGACAGTGTCGTTGCCATGAAATCGGTCAGCACTGGGGATTGGCACATGGTCGCCATTAGCAACATTTGTCTGGCTGCATCATCAGGGGCCTTTAGTAGCTCACTCCAGAATGCCTCACCCATCGGTTGAATTCTTTTACGCAGGGTTGAAGCCATGCGTTTAACACTGTGCACTGAGGTCTTCTGCAGCACATTGTCATTTACAATAGCATTATGCCATTGATCATCATTTGGTGAGGATATCAGCAGCTCCGCGATGACTCTGCTCTCACGCAACATCAGGCTGCCACCAATGATGTCACCCAGATATTCTTTGGCGGTCATAATGGCTCCACGGTCAGGGTTTAAAAACTCCGTTATGATACGCGAAATTGAGACATATGGCCTTATGACAAAACACATTTTGCCTTTGCTATCGACCACCGTGATTTTTTCCGTTTCAGAGGTAAAATAGCCATAATGACGGTTACGGCTCTGGAGCAACTTACCATTATGACAACTCTTGTTTTTTTCTTACTCTCATGTAGATGAAGCACTGCGTAATGAGCTTGAGAAGCACCTTTCCTCCCTGAAGTGCATGGGGAAGATCACCACATGGCACGATCGTCGCATTGTTTGAAGAGTAACTATTTGTTTACCGACGTGATGCCGCGTGAAGATGAGGTGGCTGAAACCCTGGCCTGGACGCCTAAGATTCTGGAGCGCAAAAGCGTTCGGGCGCGAGTATATGAGCGCGTGCGTGGTGTGATTGATACATTTATCAACGGTATGCAGGGTTTTTAAGCGTATTATTTGCTACGAGTAGTGAACCGCCAGAAAGATAAGGAGCCTGACGATGTCTGTGAACTGGACTAAAGCTGAGTTTTTTAAGTGCGCTTTGCAGGTAAACCCTGCGGGCTATAACAAGTATCGCGGGAAAGAATCACTCAGCGAAGAGGTCTACAACCAGCAGCTTCTGGAGGCCTGTCTTGAGGCTGGGGTTCAGGTTGTTGGTATTGCTGATCATGGTGCTGTGGATGCGGTGGACAGACTTCGTCAGCTCTTTAATGAACATGGTATTGTCGTTTTTCCTGGTTTTGAGATTTGCTCCAGCGAGAAAATTCACTTCGTTTGTTTGTTTGATGAAAATCGGACAGTGCAAGAGCTGGAACGTTATTTGAGTAATTTGGGATATGAAGATCCCGAAGACTGTATTTCCCCATCAAAGCTCAGTGCTGTGCAGATCATTGAAAAAGTAGATGATCTGGACGGATTTATTTTTGCAGCGCATAGCACCAATGATAATGGTGTACTGAAATGCCGTATGAACCATATATGGAAAGAAAGTGCATTGTTGGCGGCGCAGATTCCTGGAACGGTTGATGACTTAAAAGGGGTTGAGGGTGATTTTTACCGGAAAGCCATCCTGAACAAACTTCCTGATTATCGTCGTGAGCGGCCTATTGCCATTATCAACGCAGCAGATGTTGCTCAGCCTGAAGAAATTAAAACGGCAGGAGCATCTTGCTTGATAAAAATGACCAGGCCATGTTTTAGCTCATTTAAACAGGCATTTTTAGATCCTGAATCACGGGTACGTCTGAATGCAGATAAGCCGCATAGCTATGCTTCGGCAATTGAAAATATCCGTTTTATTGGTGGATATCTGGATGAGACCGATATTACTTTTTCCGACCACCTTAATGCTGTTATTGGCGGTCGTGGGACAGGTAAATCGACTTTGCTGGAGGCTATTCGTTTCGCTCTTGGTAAGCAGCCTTTTGGCGATTCGGCACAAAAGCAGCACAGCGCAATTATTAAGAGTAACTTGGGGAATGGTGCGTTGGTCCAACTGAATGTCCGCTCTGCTGCAATGCAGGGGCGTGCATTTACCATTAGCCGCAAATTTGGTGGACAATCCATCGTAACGGACAGTGAAGGTAATGTTTCGCCTTATTCTCCGGATGATTTACTTCCTGGGCTGGAGTTGTACGGGCAGAACGAAATTTACGAAATGACCCGTGATGCGCAGAGTCGCAATCATTTAGTGGAGAGGTTTTTGGAAGGTGATCACAACCAGTTTGATGTGATTATCAACAAAGCGTTGGCTCGTCTCGGAGATAGCCGCCTAACTATCCTTAGTGCTCTGGAGCAAAAGGCGGAGGCGGAACTTGAAGTTGCACGGCTGCCGAAATTACTGGAGCAGGCAGAACAATTTAAACAACTTGGTCTGGATGAAAAACTCAAAATCGTTCCCTTGCTGGAAAAAGAAAAGCAGCTTAGCTCACGCCATCAGGAAGAATTGTCCAGAGTGCAAGATGCTCTTCTGACGTTAAAAGATAGCCTCCCCGATCTTGCTTATCTCAGCGATGCGGTGATAAATGTTCTGCCGCATCAGTCTCTTCTTCTCCAACAGCGTGATGTGCTCCAGCGGGTGCAGGAGCAGACGGCGGTACTGGTTCAGCAACTGGATGAGGTTGTTCAGCGTTCATCAGCAGAACTTACTCCTTTACAAAGCGAGCTATCAAGTTTAATCGGTGCAGAAGAAGCTCAACTTGAAAAGGCCTTTAAAGATATCCCGGCCAGCCAGGGAAAAAGCGGGCGACAGATAGGTGCAGATTATCAAACGTTGTTACGCCAGATTGCTTCTATTCGTCCTAAAGCAACGGCTCTGGAGAACCGGCAGAAACAACTTGATGAGCTATACCAGCAGCGAAAAAGATTACTTCTGGAGCTTATCCAGGCTCGTTCTCAACGTTCCGCTGCGTTGGCGAAATCAGTCAAACGCCTGAACAGAAAACTAGATGAAAAAGTGCGGCTCAATTTGCAGCCAGAAGGCGATCGTCAACCTCTGTTGCATTTTCTGGAGCAATGTAATCTGGAAGGGGTTGGTCCACGGCGGCTTGCCTGGGTTCTGGAGCATGATTTTACACCGGAAAATCTGGTTGAGAATATCCGTCTTGGTGAACAGGCCTTACATAATGCCGGGTGGGGAATCACACCAACCGTCGCCCAGGCTTTGCTACGTTTGAGCGAAAAACAGCTTCTGGAACTGGAAGCATTATCACTACCGGATACGATGCAAATTGAGCTGAATGTCATGCATGACGGTGGCGGTGTTCTCTGGCGTCATATTGATGAACTCTCTACCGGGCAACAGTGTACTGCTGTCTTGCATTTATTGTTGTTGGAAAATCAAGACCCACTGATCCTCGATCAGCCAGAAGATAACCTGGATAACGCATTTATTGCAGAGCGTATAGTGACAGAGCTGCGCAAGGCGAAGCTCTCCCGGCAGTTTTTATTTGCCACGCATAACGCTAACATACCGGTGTTCGGTGATGCTGAGTGGATTGGTGTATTGAGCGTGGAAGAGGGTAAAGGTCGTATTCTTCCTGAGCAGCAGGGGGCTATTGATTTGCCGGAGATCCAACGCCTGGCGGCGAATATTCTCGAAGGTGGTCAAAGTGCCTTTAATCAACGCCGGGAAAAATATGGGTTTAAATAACAGAAAAGCGAGAGTCAGCCATGCTTAAAAGCGAGTTACTGGAGATCATTGCCAACGGAGAAAGCTCCGGAGTGGAGTTTAAGCGTGATGATATCCGCCCGGAGCAACTGGCGAAAGAAGTTGTTGCCATGGCTAACTTCCAGGGAGGATGCGTCCTGCTAGGTGTTGAGGATGATGGCACCATTTCTGGTATTCATCGTCAGAACCTGGAAGAGTGGGTGATGAATGTAATGCAGGATAAAATTCACCCAATGCTTTTGCCGTTCTATGAAGAAGTCCGAATGGATGATTCTCTTACGGTGGCTATCGTGAGCTTTCCTCAAGGAATTTCTAAACCTTATGTCGTGCGCCATCAGGGGAGGGAAGAAATCTTCATTCGCGTGGGGTCCACGTCCAGATTGGCGACTCGCGAGCAGCAAATGCGTTTGTTCGAAATTGGCGGTATGTTACATACCGAGGTGATGCCCGTTCCGAGAACAGATATTACCTGCCTGGATGAAGCCCGCTTATTGAATTATCTGCGCGATATTTTGCATGACCCAGATATTCCGGAGACACCGGAACAATGGCAACAACGGTTGCTGGGGTTGAGCTTTCTGACGCAAGCGGGTGAAAATGTTTGCTGTACGATTGCCGGGTTAGTTCTTTTTGGTAAATATCCACGCCAGTATTTACGTCAATCGGGTATCCGTGTCTTTGCCTTTGCCAGTGAAGACAAAGAATATCAGCCGTTGTTGGATGATATTCTGGATGGCCCAATGGTGGGACGTTTTGATACCGAAGAGGCTGGGAGAGCGTTGATCGATGGAGGATTAATTGAGCGTTTGATGTCAACCATCATGCCATTTATTACTTCTGAGGCCTCTCAACCTGATACGAACTTGCGTCGGGAAACCACTTGGTATTATCCGTTAGAAGCTGTTCGTGAAACCGTTGTAAATGCCCTGGCGCATCGTGACTGGACACGCTTTGTTGAGATTGAAATCGGCTTATATAATAACCGATTCGAGGTTATTAGCCCCGGTGCGCTGAATAACTCTATGTCGGTTGAGAAGATGGTGGCAGGCCAGCGCTCGCCGCGTAATACGATTATCATGGAAGTCTTGCGCGACTATGGTTACGTTGATTTCAGGGGAATGGGGGTCAGGACAAAAATTATCCCTCTGACGCAGGCTTTGAGTGGACAAGCACCGGAGTTTACCGCAACGGATGATTATCTGAAGACGGTTCTTTACCGTTCACCATCTCCTTGATATTGGCCCAGCATTATTGTTTATTCCGAATGTAAGAATATTTCAGTAATGTTGGGATATAATTTCTAAATTGTAGTTATTCTATATTTTCAAATATAAAATTTATACTGAATATAAAAAATCAATTAAGGTAATTTTATGACTAAACTATTTTAAGATAGATATTATCTCCATGACAACATCTTACGGCTCGCTGTGAATCACCTTCAAGCGGGTTTTATTTTAATTGCCTCAGGAGATAAAAATGATTTGTCCACATTGCGGTTCAACCAACACACAGAAACGAAATGTCGGTAGAAAAATTGGAGGTGGCATTGGAGCGATCGCTGGTGGCGTTGCGGGTATATCTGGTGGCACTGAAGGTGCAGCGCTCGGTGCGGCGGCAGGCTCAATCATACCGGGTGTCGGGACAATTGCCGGTGGTGTGATTGGATTTCTGGTGGGTATGGGGAGCGGGGTCGCGCTGGGAGCAACGGCAGGCGGCAGTCTGGATGGTGAGATCTTCGACGAATATACTTGCCATACTTGTATGTTAACATTTGATAGCTAGAGTATAAACCTCTAAATCACGGTGTGGCATAGTCGATACAGTTGAAGGCCCTCCAGAGAAGCAGAGAGACAAGACTCTTATGGGAAGCGGTTCCTGTGATGCAACACGATACTATTTGCGTTTGTTTCAGTTGGCTAAATAGCTGCGCGGAATAGTGCTCCGCTTTCGTCTGGCGCTTGCAGGGCAAGGCTTTGGGGCCGTTTCCTCTGCCTGACCGCACCGAATCGGGCCTGAAATGCGTTGCTCGCACGCAACCAGCCATATGTCAGTAACTGGCAGGTGTAGCGGTATTAGACGCAGCTATTTAGTAGTAACCAGCACTAAGAAACCTGTTGCCTCACCAGCGTTCTCTGCCCGATAATAAAGCAACTTATTACTCCGCAACCGTTATCCTTCAGGGTTGCATAGATTGCCAGTCACACCATCTTTTTTACCGACAGGTTTTTCGGGAACGTTTTTTATTCCCTAATTGCAGGTCGGAGAACGTAACCAAGGCCTGCTGCCGTTTTTCAAGGAACTCTGTTATGTTTAAATACGTACTTTCAGCAATCGCATTGGTGGCAACTAACGCCAGCGCTTATACCGATGTCACTGATGCACTTAACCGACAATACGAAATTTTTGAATGCCAGTTAGACAATGGCGACTATTTCCGAATGACCAATCGGAATGGTTTCCTCCAGTACAACGTAGACATTCATAACAAAGATAAAGGAACCACCTGGAACTTTCGGTACCCGGAAAAACCGGATAATAAATTGCTCCACATCGACGCGCGTTACGGAAATGATGAGCGTTACGGGTACCGCGACCGTATTTCCGTTTCATTCATGGGGGGCGGTGACAGTAAAAAGGGGGAGATGAAAGTCACGCTGGATACTACTGCTATTCACCAGCTTCATACTAATGATAATCCGAACTGGAAAACTGGACGCGGAATGATTGAGTATTACGATGACAATAAATTAGTCAGCAGGATGATGTGTAAGAACGATGTCTATTTTGCGTGGGAGCTGCGTTACCTCATTAAGTCGGAGCAACTGAAGCCAGGGTTCACGATGGATTACATTAGCTACAAGGATGGTGAGAAAGTGCATCTTCCATCTTTCTGATAATCCAGATATCTGCATACAGCACATTTTTTATGTAGCGTCCGGCTATGTTTTAATTAATAAAAAAACCGCAGAGTGGCTCTGCTGAGTATTTAATTAAGAACCGATTTTTCCACCACTAAATTGGATGTGAACGAAGTACATCATGGAGCAATAAAGCATAGGCAGAAATATTATCGGCAAGCGTGGAATGCCAGAATTAACCAAACCGATGACATTGCCTATGGTATAACAATTACAACTAATTAAGGAGGATATTCATGGTAACAACCAAAACCATTCAAGCTGTTATCGCAGCGGCTATCCTGGCGACTGCAACGGCGCACGCTGGCGATATGCATCAGGTATTTCTGTGCGACCTTGATGACCATCAGCAGGTTACTGCTTACGCTCAAAATGGCGTGGTCTGGTATGGCTACGTTAATGATCAAACCCATCAGTCATGGGAATATCCGAATGACGATCAGCTCGATGGCAATAGATTGTTAACGGTATATAACCTGACCATGCATTCGGGTGCTTTGCCGTATGTCGAATCCGAGCTGTGGTTCAAATTCAATGATGGCAACAAGGTTGGTTATGCAATACTTGAATCCGGCTACAATCTGAAAGATGGTCGTCAAAACGGGTCTTACACCATGGTTATTGATGGGCAGCAGACATATACAGCCCAATGTGTTAACAGCAATATTGGGGCCGATGCTATGGCGCAGGATATTCAGACGCACTATTTTTCTAAAGGTTATAACGTATCTAAAGACAGTGCGACTAATACCTTTAATCTAAAAATGTAAACTGCTCGCAATATCGCCGAACGAACAGCATCAGAGTTTATTAAATTCACTCTGATGCTGGTTCTGTTTTTACCGGAGAATTCGTCTGCCAGCCAATGATGCCCCGAACCGGTATATACTACCGTATCACCCGTTAACCCTAATCACAGTATCTCACCGGCCAGAATGCTGTTGTGCTAATCGTTTATATACCTCTACTCACCCACTGAAAATCACCGCACTGTACGCCAGCCTAATGGCTGGTTATGTCATCACCATAATTCAGACTAACTTACTGATACCAGCGTCATAACTCAGCGATAGAAAATTGGTCATTTATTGATTGAACTTAAAAATATTCAGAGAAATATCCCCGGAATTCACGCCTGATCGGTGAAAACGATCAATATCGAAAAATTGATCTGTGAAAACGATCTGACTTTCTCGTGAACATCTGCCAGCATCCGTTCCGCATAATCCATATCTCCGGCATGGTTATATTCATAACTCGTGGTGCTAAACGAAGATATCGGGATACATGCCTACATTCCCCGCCAACAGGGGCTCATGAATGAAGGCCGCATTGCGTTCTCCTCAATAGCGGCGCTGGCAGCGCCAGCCTTCTAACCGCAGCATTCTGCTGAAAAATAACCTGTAATTACGGGTAGGGTAAGCTATGTCTAAAATCCGGCTACGGCCTGTTTCTGTCGCCTGTATTTCCCGCTGGTCCACGTTAATTATCGCCACGCTATTGGTGGTTCTCGCCAATATTCTGATAGCACCAGTCCATGTTGTTTTTGACCGGGCGCTGGTCTTTGTTCTGATAATGTTGAGTCTCTCTCAGCTCGTCAGTAAGCGCTGGCGCTACGGTATTGCGTTGCCTGTGCTGGCGCTGATTGCACTGGATATCACCCTGACCGGCTGGGCCTGGCTCAGCTTTCATTCGGCATTCAGCTATGGATTTGCACAGAGCGTTCTGGATTCCAACGTGGATGAATCGCTGTCCATGCTGGGGCTTTATTTCCGCTACGTGATACTGTTTATTATAGCGCTGGCAATTCTGCTACTGAGCGTCATCAGAACACCCCACCTGACAAACCGTTTTCGTCAGACCCCGGTTTTACTGCTTTTTCTGCTGCTGGCCGGGTTCAGTATTCAGGCCGTGATCCATCAGTTGCGCAGCAATAATCTTCAGAGCCCGTTACAGCGGGTGCTGGCTGCCACGCCAGTGAGCAATGCCAATGTATTTTTACAGGTCTGGCAGGACAGTCAGATCATTACCTCCGTCACCGCGAATCCACCACAGTACGCACCGACCACCCGCGATACCGGCATTGATACCTACGTGCTGATTATTGGTGAGTCGGAGCGTACTGCGAATATGCATATTTACGGATATGGACGAGAGACGACACCCGAACTGGAGGCACAGCGTAACCATCTGCTGCTGTTTCGCCATGCAGCCAGCGGTGCGCCCGTCACGATTATGGCAGTGCCGCTGGCGCTGACTGGCGATACGCCTTCACACCATGATTTTCAGCATTACCGGGATAATATTATCAGCGTGGCAAATCAGGCAGGCTTTGATACCTGGTGGTTCAGTCGTCAGGGGACCGGCGGTGCGCACAACAATATTATTACCGCCATCGCTTCACTGGCTCACCACCAGCAATGGGTGGATCAGGGCTATGATGATGCACTGGTGCCGCTCTTACGTGATGCGCTGACGCATCCGGGGAAAAAGCTGATTGTGCTGCATCTTTACGGTAGCCATGAAAACGCCTGCGACCGCTATCCGCATAACGCTGCTGTTTTCCCGGACGCGAATAACCCGGATGGCTGCTATGACAATTCGGTGCATTTCACTGATGCGCTGATGGGTCAGGTCTTCCGGCTTTTGCAGGATAAACACGCCTCCGTGCTCTATTTCTCCGATCACGCACTGGTGCGCGATCCCGTGGGAGATGTGATGTATCACCACGCAGGGACTCACCCGCCGCACGAGGCTATTCAGGTGCCGATGTTCTTCTGGTTCAGCCCACAGGTAGCCACTCAGGATTCGATAACTGGTAACCAACAGCCGCTCTGGTCTACGGTAAACAACAACCGGCTAATGGAAGAATGGATGGGGATCACCCGGCAGGGGGAACAGCCGGAGTCGATACGCGATTACCTGCAACATCACAGCGGCCACGCCGACGTGATGGATACGACCGGGCATGTGTTTGACTGGGAGGCGCTTCCGGTGCTTTGAATCGCGATGACGATGCGGCCAGCAAAACACAGCTAACCATCATAATCGCCTTACACTGGTTTTGGAATGTCGCACCACTGGTCGTAGAAGGCAAAGAACAGATATTCGTCCACCAGCTGGTGATGTTCCGGGTTGGTGCGCTGCAAGTCGTTGATATCTGGCTCAGGAGAATGCGGGTGGTTAGTGAGTAATGCACTGAAGACCACCAGCGCCTGGGCCTCGCGTTGATACGGCGACAAATGGCTATATGCCGCCGTGTAATCCCGTAGCCCCAATCTATGCACCTCACTGGTCAGAATACTGCTCCAGGGCGTCTCAGACGTAAAGCGAATGGCAGAGCGAGGTACTAACCGTTCGCCACAATCCGCTGGTGATGTCGGGAGTAAGAACGTCGGAACCAGCATGATACCAATCCCGGATATATCAGCAGGTACAACTCTGAGCAGGTCACGATGACGGGATAGCAAACGGCCCGTTGCATCATCGCGGGCAACACACTTGTTTAAGAGCCGCTGATAATGCCGTTGCAGTGCGGATAGTTGGATCATATCGTTCATGGATATTACCCCCTTATCCACGGGATTTTTCTATCTGCTGTTGCAGCCAGTTTTCCACTTCACTTTTCAGCCAGCGTGAAGACCGGCCTAATTTAATCGGCTTTGGAAATCCCCCGTCCTGGATAAGTTTATAAAACCACTTATCCGTCAAGCCGGTAAATGTAGTGATGAATTTCATATCGACTAATTGATCGCTTAATAATGTATTTGGCAAGCTGGTCATGATGTTCTCTCCGGTAAACAGGAGAGCAGTACCGGGATGGATGAGAATGAATGTGGTACTGCTCATGACAAAAACAGCCGCCGTAATAAATCACTTCCAGAGATGGGTTCTTGGCCTTCCCCTGCGGGTTCTATCTGGAATAGTGCTAAACCGGATATTTATTCCATCAGGTTTTTGCTCAGTCTTCGCCAGATAGCTGAGAATGTATTTCATAGAGTTTATCCCCTCATCGTCATTGTATTCAGTTACTTCTTCCCCTCTGACTTTATAATGGCGCTGTGGCGTACATCGATGAGCATAACCCTCTGCATCGGTAATACGCTGCCAGCACTCAGCAATCTCCTGAAAGACCGGCCAGGCTTTATTGCGTAACTGAGCATTAATGAATATTGCACTATGTACATGGTGTCGGTGATTATCCCCATATTCAGCGACCCAGAGATAACCCGCGATACCGTGGATATTGTTTAATGCGTTCTCCAGTTGAACCATATCAGCACACAGGCCATGAACATCCTGCTGAGTAAACTCAGGCGAGTAACTCAGATAGGCAAAATCGATTCTGAGCAGAATTAGTTTGGAGAATTTGTTGAAGAGGTTATCTACATGCCGGTGCAGGCAGCTTTCCAGATGAGGGGATGTTGGGTGATTAGCGTTTGTAACTGGGATTGATTTCATCATGCGTTCCTCATTATGTTGCATCATGAACATGAGAGAGGGACGTAAGTTTTTAGTTGACTCTGGTTAGTAATATTAGATAGGGTATTGATAACGATGTACGTTGTATCCGGTCAGATATACTGTCGCTGTATAATAACAGTAATAACCTTATTTCAGCATGATGGCACATATCACGAATCACTGCTTCCTGGGCTGTGACTGGCTAGCACTGACGGCTATATCCAACCAGGGTGACAGAGCATAGTCTGGTCGATAAAACTAAAAATTCATTCACTGAAGATCAACGTCGATCACCATTCACTCTTTAGACCTTTAAAATCGTCACGGCGCATTTTCGGTTAATTTTTGATAAATTTGCGACAAAAACACCATAAAATCATGCAGAATGACGGTAAAATCACGGCGTGATTGTTTATGTAATGAGGTATTTGTTGATGAGTTATGAAAAATATGTTTCTGAAACTAACATTAGAAAGTGCCAGTTTTATGTCCGTTACATGGAAAGCAGAAGACGTTCAGGAATAAGCGTTCGCGATGAATTTGACTGGGATAATAAATCCGGAAATACGAGTGAAATATGCCAATGGATTGATGATGAACTCAACGATTATTATCGGGGAAATAAGCGGCGGATAGATCAGTTCATAGAGGAAATGGAGGCGGCCTGTAAGGATGAATTGTTGCCGTTAACTGACTTTGGGTTGATAAATGATAAAAGAATTTGTCTATGGGCATGGTATATTAAAATTGGTTGCAACACCCGACGTAATGAAGTATTTCCCGATCATCGTGGACGATTTGATGCGCTGATAAAATACTTTGATGAATTGGATTGCAGTGGGGTGAGGAAGAAAAAAATCCTTGATGATTTAAGAGGCGAGTGGCAAAAATATGTAAATATGCCAGATCCTTTTGCAAAGGATAATGAGAGGGAAATAACGTATCGATGGGACTATGCTGAGAAACCGCCTTATAATATCACCAGGTATTTTTTGCCCATCACAAATGAAGATAAAAAAATATGCCTGACGGGTTTCTATGATGCAATTCTTGATACTCCGGAGAAGAAGGAGTTATTTAGAAAGAAAATAGGCAGCGCATTATCATCGCAAAAAACAAGAGATAAAAAGGGTAGAAAAAACATCAACAAAAAATTCTATATATCTCATGAAAACAATGAAAAGTTGGATAGCATGGTAAAACACACGGGTTTCAATCAGGATTATTTCATTAATCATCTTATTTCTGAGGAATACAACAGACAAAAAACCTCCTCCGGTGAAATTAAATAAATTTTAAATATATATTACTTCATTGAACATCAAAGAGAATGTGTAAAAACATTCTCTTTGCATTTGTTGCGTGCGTTTCTTTTGGTTGTGCCATTCCTTACACTAATGAATTTTTTTCAAACACTACATCCCGGTCATTTATCGCCCTTTCTCTCCCTAATGAAAAATTCATAACACACGACTGAAAACATTTCTCATCGTGACGAACTGAGCTACGTGATACATCAATGCCATTAATTCATCATCAATATTGCCAATAAGGAGCTGTAAAATATGCAACGCCAGAAACTCAATCTGAAAGCCCTGTCAGGATTATTACTTGTCGCCGGAGCATTACGCCTGCCCGTCACCAGTCAGGCCGGGAGCTATACCGATTATATTACCTACCGGTTTATTAGTAGCAGAAAAAGCGCACAGCTGAATCAACAAGTCTGTACTTACCAGAGCATTCAGAGCCAGCAGCAGGTTGAGCTCACACTTCCCTACGTCTGCTGGCCGATGGCATTTCAGAGCCGTATGGACGGTCAGTTTTATAAGGATACTGACTAAGCCGCTGATTTATCGCTCTACACAACATCATCTCTGTTTTTTCACAGCCCAGTCGTTACGGCGACTGGGCTTCTTTATTTCTGTTTGCTCTCTGAGGAGATTGCAATGACCGAACCAGCATTACTACCCGACGGGCCATTTATCCGTGCCGAAGCAAATGCAATTGCCGACTGCTATCAGAATGTTGCCATCGAAGATGATCAGCAGACCCACTTTCGTCTGGTCGTTCGTGATACTGACGGAAGCCTTATCTGGCGGGACTGGAACTTTGCTGCCGGAGCCGGTCAGGGGCTGAACCGCTTTATCGCTGACTACGGCATTCGTAAGGAGTCCGCGTGAACAACGAACGCCGTAAACGCCTGGCTCTGCTGGCGCAACAAGTCACTGAACTGAAGGACGACGTGCAGGCTGTGCTTGAGGAGGAAGAGGATGCCTTTAACAACCTGCCGGAAGGCTTACAGAATGGCGAGCGCGGCGATGCGATGCAGACGGCCATTGCTGCACTGGATGCAGCAGTCAGCGCACTGGAAGAAACCAGTGACCAGCTGGCAGAAGCGCAGACGTAGTCCACCGACATTCAGCCACAGCGGGCATAACCTGCCCACAACCACACCATCAGACCATGTTCCCGCCAGGAGCATGGTCTTTTTTATACCGTTACCCCACTACTGAGGAACAAACCATGCGATTAGCCAGCCGATTCGGGTGGATAAACCAGATACGCCGTGACCGTCCATTAACCCATGAGGAACTGATGCAGGTGGTTCCCAGCGTGTTCAGTGAAGACCGCCACGAATCCCGCAGTGACAGATATGCTTACATCCCCACCATCACACTGCTGGAGAACCTGCAACGCGAAGGGTTTCAGCCCTTCTTTGCCTGCCAGTCCAGAGTCAGGGACCCCGGCAAACGTGAACACACCAAACATCTGCTGCGTCTGCGTCGTGCCGGGCAAATCACCGGTGTGCAGGTGCCGGAGATTATTTTGCTCAACAGCCACGATGGTTCCAGTTCGTACCAGATGCTGCCGGGGTACTTCAGAAGCGTCTGTACCAATTCGCTCGTCTGCGGTCAGTCATTGGGTGAAATCCGCGTGCCGCATCGGGGAGACGTGGTGGAGAAGGTTATCAAAGGCGCTTACGAGGTGCTCGGCGTGTTTGACCGCGTGGAGGAAAAACGCGAGGCCATGCAGTCGCTGCAACTTCCACCTCCCGCACAACAGGCTTTTGCAAAGGCCGCGCTGACTTACCGCTTTGGTGAAGACCACCAGCCGGTAACTGAAGCGCAAATTCTGGCCCCCCGCCGCTGGCAGGACGAATCCGGCGACCTGTGGACGGTCTATAACCGCATCCAGGAGTCGCTGATAAAAGGCGGTCTGTCGGGCCGTTCAGCTCAGGGGAAACGCAGTCACACCCGTGCCGTGAAAGGCATCGATGGCGACCTGAAGCTCAACCGGGCGTTATGGGTGATGGCCGAAGAACTCCAGCAGGCGCTGAGTTGATACCCGACAGCACCACATCCTTTTTCACTTTATCTATCCAACTCATTAATTTGCAGAGAGATTTTATCATGCAACACACCACTACACCTGAAGCAAAAACACCGGTACGCCAGATGCAACCTGACCGCACCATCATCACGGCCAGCCTTGTTCCCGACGAAGAACGAATCGCCTTCTGGGGTCGTCGCTTTGGGCGCGTCCGCCAGTGGGTCTTTCTGGAGCCTCAGGTGTTTTCCTGGCTTGACCTCTGGAGCACCGACTATCAGGGCGGCATCTGGGATTTTCACATACTGTCGAATGGCGGCGCGTTCCTGACTCCGCCGGAGCAAGAGAGCTACACGTTGTTTAACGAACACAACGGCAATGACGCTGAGCTCAGCACCGAAGCCACCGGTATCGCGGTGTGCCTGATGGCCTGGAGTCACCATGCCTGCCGCACCAGTTGTCAGGCTATCAGTGAGCACTACTACCGCCTGCGCGATTACGCGCTGGCCCATCCTGAATGCAGCGGCATCATGCGGCTGATTGACTGAGGAAACCCCTTATGAACACAGCACTATCGCTGGTTGCCATCCAGCCCGATGTAATACCCTCTGCGGCAATCAGTCTGACCCCTGGCGCTCAGCGCATCATCCATCAGGCACTGTCGATACTGGAACAGCACCTGCGCCAGCCCGGTGTATCGTTCCTCTCGGCAGAGGAAACCCGTGACTGGCTGCGGCTGAAAATGGCCGCACTGGAGCGGGAGGAATTTATAGTTCTGTTTCTGGATAACCAGCACCAGCTACTGGCCTGTGAAACCCTGTTCACTGGAACTATCAACCATACCGAAGTGCATCCCCGTGAAATCGTGAAAGCAGCGCTGCGCCATAACGCCGCTGCGGTGATCCTCGCGCATAACCATCCTTCCGGCACGGCAGAGCCCAGCAAAGCGGACCGGCTTATCACCAGTAATTTGCAAAATACGCTGCTGCTGGTTGAGGTACGGACACTCGATCACTTCATCGTCGGCCACCGGGAAATTGTTTCGTTTGCTGAGAGAGGCTGGCTATGAACATCGTCAGTAAACGCCAGGCGATGACGATTTACCGGCAGACGCCCGGCGCGCGGCTGGCCTCTTACTGTACTGGTCATTACCGCTGGACCGGCAGCGTCTGTCATTACACCGGTCGTCACGTACCCGAGATCAGCGGCGTACTGGCCGTCTTTGCCGAACGTCGTCAGGACCAATACGGACCGTATGCACTCCTGCGCTGCGTGACCCTGAATTAATCATCTTTAAGGAAAGCTAAAAATGAAAATAAATAAAACTACATCCACACCGGTATGGGGACTACGGAAAGATGTCTTCCCGTCATTTGGCGCGCGGTTAGTTCAGGAGGGTAATCACCTGCACTATCTGGCTGACCGGGCGGGTATTTACGGTGAATTTACCCCGGCGCAACTAAAGACGCTGAATATCGTATTTCCGATGTTTATTAAACAGATGGAGGCTGCTTTACGCACTGGCGCACTCAATCCGCGCGAGGCCAGACGTTTTACGACTGAAATTCGTGGCATAACCTGTGAAGCCGATACGTGCGGATCGTTTGGTTACGTTTATCTTTCGCTTTACCCAACCATCGTTAAAAGCTGACCGGCATCCTCCCTCAATATCTGTTTACCAACGGAATTTCATTATGCAAACCCAATACAACCACCCATACCGGGCGACACCATCACAGCCGTCGCCTGTCGAAATCTGGCAGAAAATGCTGACGCATTTGCTGGCTAAGCATTATGGCCTCACGCTCAACGACACGCCGTTTAGCGAAGAGAAAGTGATTCAGGAACACATTGACGCCGGTATCACGCTGGCTAATGCCGTGAATTTTATTGTGGAGAAATACGAACTGGTTCGTATCGATCGCAAAGGATTCGGTTGGCAGGACGCATCACCTTACCTTAGGGCTGTTGATATTCTGCGGGCGCGACAGGCAACGGGCCTGTTGCGAGGTCGCCGTCATCTGGCGGCGCACTGAATCTTGCGAGCGGCCTTCCCGTATTCCATTCCCGATCTTTCATCCCTGTTAACTCCCTGCATAATGCGCCTGCCATTCCCGGCGGGCGCGTTTGCTTTTATACGGACGAAAAATTATGCAAACAGAAGCTGAAGTGTTAACTAACCATAACGAACTTATCTGCTCGACAAATATTGAACGGATCGTCACCGGGCGGAATGCTGCGCTGCAACAGATTGAAGCCGTGATCCACCAGCTTGATGAGATTTCCCGACTGACATCCGGTATTGGCGGCAACACGGCGGAGCACTGGGCGATGCGACAGGGGCGGGCTTTTGACTGCTGGTTGATGCAGGCAACTGACAAAGCTCTGCCAGTTATCGCCCGCAATATCGATCGCAGCATCTGGCGCGATCTGATGCTGAAATCCGGGATGTTAACCTTGATGGACGCTGAAGCCCGTAGTCAGTGGGCGAAGAACCTGGAGGAGGGCGATCTTCCGGCCATCAGCGAAGCCAATATCCTGAGTACCTTTGAGCAGTTGCACCATAACAAGCAGGACGTTTTTGAGCGCGGCATTATCAATGTGTTTAAAGGGTTGAGCTGGGACTATAAAACCAATAACCCTTGCTACTTCGGCAAGAAGATCATCGTTAACAATCTGGTGAAACATGACCGATGGGGCTACAGCCTAAACTGGGGCTGGCGGCGCGATCAGCTCGCCGATCTGGAGCGGATGCTGTATCTGCTGGATGGCAAAACCATTCCCGATAACCGGCATGATGTCTCCATCCGGTTTATGGATTTTGTGCGCGATAACCCGCATCAGCAGGTTTTCGAAGATGATTTGTTCATCATTCGCTACTTTCAGAAGGGGAGCGGGCATATCACGTTCAAACGGCTGGATCTGGTGGAAAAGATGAATGACATTGTGGCAAAGCACTTTCCGGGGATGTTGCCTGCAAAATGAGATGTGATGTTTTTATAGGCACCTCTATGCTAATCTTAATAGGAGTTATTAAATGTTATTAAAGGAGATAATCCCTATGGGTTCGCTTACTAAACAAACCATCAGCGCACAGATACCAGTGGAGTTGGCTGCTGCTGTTGAAAATCTGGCAATTGAGTTAGATCGTTCTAAGAGCTGGATTATTAAGGAAGCGTTGACCAGTATGCTGGCCGAAAGAGAACGGCGTCATCAGAGTATCCAGGCCGGTCTTGCCGATGTGGATGCTGGTCGTGTGGTGAGTCATTCGAACATGGTGGATTTCGCTAACCGTTTAAAGAAAGCTTGATAAATGGAAATTTACTGGACGCTTAAAGCTCAGGATGACTTGGAGCGTATCTACCGTTTTGCCCTTCAGTATAGCCGCCAGCACGCCGATGACGTTTTGGATCGCCTGATTACTGGATGCGCTGGCCTTGCAGCGCATCCGGCAATTGGCGTACAGCAGCCTCGGTATGAACCTCGGGAAGTCCGAAAAGTGTTATTTGATGATTACGAGGTTCACTACGAACTTCGTGACAATGATATCTATATCGTGGATCTCTGGCATACAAAAGAAGAACGCTGAAGAGATTTTCTTTTCGTTCACGAGCGCTGATTACTGAGTAAAAACACGATTTTGTGTCTTTACTCATTTATGTGTTTTAATGGTACTTTCTGTCTCCTTCTGAAGGATGGATGCCATGTTACAGAACAACATCAAACAGCTTCGTACCCAGCTATCTATCACCCAACGCGAACTGGCATTTATGGTCGGAACCAGCCAGCAGCAAATTCAGCGTATCGAAAGTGGAAAGGTTGCAGCCCGACTGGGGCTTGCGCAGGCAATATGTTCAGCGCTGGATAAACCGCTAAATGCCGTCTTTCCTGGTGGCGAAAACACACTGAAAAAAGTGCGCAGTCAGTATAGTTGTAGCGATGAGGAGCTGGAAAATATTGCGACCAGTGGCATCGAAATGGACTGCAACCTCTGGACCGTAAAACTTTGGCTACAGGGGCAGCAGGATTACCTGCTATTGCCTATATCTTCTGCGGATAAGCGGCGATTCTATTATTATTTTCAGGAACAGACCGCCCCTAATATAGAACGTTTCTTTGTTTTTAATTCCGAGCAGCATCGCTACGCATTAAATATACGTGAAGTGGTATTTCATCAGTTTCTGGCTGATGGTTTACCAACAATCGTTGATGAAGAGGATGACTACGAGGACGATTATTTCAATGTTCATATCACTCTGGTCAACGGTGGGCCAGTGATACCGCTGAGTGTTGAGTCTGATGCGCCGCAAAATGAGGAGGCGGGGGATATCGGTCAGTTGAACGCGTTCTTTGAAATGCTGGATTGTGAGCCTGAAACAGCAGATCGCTACATGATAACTGATGAGGATGGGGAGGATGCTTTTATCCGTATAGGTTCTATTGCGATGGTGCGAGTTGCGCTTGACGTACTGGAACCAGTGGAAGACGATGATGAGTAGTATTGAATGAATTGATTTCTTAAGAAATGGTGCTGAGTATACATGTGAGTATACAAAGCAACTGCGTATTTTTATAAATCCATTGATTTCATGTTGTTATGCTGAAAATCGCGGTGCGGCCTTCGCACCATCGGAACATCAATAGACGTCAACGGACGTCTTTTTTTGTGTCTGAACCAAACCAGAGAAGCGCGAATACTGCCTGCAATACAACGAAAGCGGCTTTAATTTTGTTTCGCGACTGCTGGAGCAGGAGGGGATTTTCTGGTTCTTTACCCATCAGAAAGTCAAGCTCACGCTGGTGCTGTCAGATGATAACAGCGCCTTCCCGCCAATCCAGGTGAGAAAAAGGTCCAGTACCAGGCAGCGCAGAGCAGTAAGCGGGAAACCGGAACCATTCGTTCGGCAAAGCTGCATTTGCTGACGGCGGGGAAGGGTAACGCCCTGAAGGCGCAGGCGAAACGGCTGGTCGGTGAAAGCGACTGCGCGGCGCTGGCCGCCGGGCACTGGTTTACGCTCACCGATCATGATGACAAATCTCTAAACATTGACTGGCTCATTACCGCCGTCAGCCATGAATACGACGGTGAGCGCTATCGCAACCGCTTCACCGCCATCCTAAAAAACACGCCGTATTGCCCTCAGAGCAGCACGCCAAAACCGTTTATGCACACCCAAACGGCGCAGGTAGTCGGCAAAAGCGGCGAGGCGATCTGGACCGATAAACTCGGGCGAGTGAAGGTGCAGTTCCCGTGGGACAGAGAAGGTAAAAACGACGAAACCTGCTCCTGCTGGCTGCGGGTCGCCACCGCCTGGAGCGGCAACGGTTTTGGCGCGCAGTTTATTCCACGCATCGGTGGTGGTGAGCTTTATCGACGGCGGCCCGGATAAGCCGCTCATTACTGGCTGCGTGCATACCGGCGCAAATGCCCTGCCGTATTCGCTTCCGGCGAAACAGACCCAGTCTGGCATTAAAACTAAAAGCGAAACAGGTTTTTACGAACTGCGCTTCGATGACAAAAAAGACGCTGGGTTGCTGGCGATGCAGGCGCAGAGAGATTTCCATCTGAACGTGTTAAACGACAGCACGACGGCGATTGGCCGCGACCAGACCGTTAACGTCAAAAACGATCGCTCTTCTAGACGATGAGAAAGTGATCGTTAACAAGGGCAATCGCACGGTAATAATAAAGAAGGGAAGCGACACGCTGAGGTCAACGACAAACGTAGCGTCAGGGTGAAGGGCGACCAGCAACATACCGTTGACGGTAATGACCTGACGAAAGTGAATGGTGACTACACCTTAAATGTAGATGGTAACCTGGCAATAAAGGTCACCGGCACATTAACGCTTGAAAGCAGTCAGTCGCTCACGCTGAAAAGCGGGGTCGATTTTAAAGCCTGCGCGGTGAGGGACCTGAAACTGGATGCTACCAATATCGTCAGCGAAGCCAAAGCGGGGCTAACCCAGAAGGCAACCACGATTAATAATGAAGCGAGAGCCACGCTGACCAATAAAGCCAGCTCAACGCAAACGGTAGATGCGGTGGGGTACTCACGATTAAAGGTGGTCTGGTGAAAATCAACTAAGTAAATGGAAAGCGCGACCGTGAAAATCCGTACCTGAATAGCCGCTCATACGTTATTGCAACGTAAAATTGTGGATAACTCTGTGTGTAAATGGGTATAAGGCGGGGTTCTGCTGTGGAATGCAGCAGTCAGTCATTTTTCTGCAATTTAAGGGTTGCGGCCTCAGGGAAACTCCCTATAATGCGCCTCCATCGACACGGCGGATGTGAATCACTTCACAGCAACTAGCCGGTTAGGTTGAAGAGAAAAAATCCTGAAAATCAGGGTTGACTCTGAAAGAGGAAAGCGTAATATACGCCACCTCGCAACAGTGAGCGAAAGCCGTGTTGCACTGCTCTTTAACAATTTATCAGACAATCTGTGTGGGCACTCGAAGATACGGATTCTTAACGTCGCAAGACGAAAAATGAATACCAAGTCTCTGAGTGAACACGTAATTCATTACGAAGTTTAATTCACGAGCATCAAACTTAAATTGAAGAGTTTGATCATGGCTCAGATTGAACGCTGGCGGCAGGCCTAACACATGCAAGTCGAACGGTAGCACAGAGAGCTTGCTCTCGGGTGACGAGTGGCGGACGGGTGAGTAATGTCTGGGAAACTGCCCGATGGAGGGGGATAACTACTGGAAACGGTAGCTAATACCGCATAACGTCGCAAGACCAAAGTGGGGGACCTTCGGGCCTCACACCATCGGATGTGCCCAGATGGGATTAGCTAGTAGGTGGGGTAACGGCTCACCTAGGCGACGATCCCTAGCTGGTCTGAGAGGATGACCAGCCACACTGGAACTGAGACACGGTCCAGACTCCTACGGGAGGCAGCAGTGGGGAATATTGCACAATGGGCGCAAGCCTGATGCAGCCATGCCGCGTGTATGAAGAAGGCCTTCGGGTTGTAAAGTACTTTCAGCGAGGAGGAAGGCGTTAAGGTTAATAACCTTAGCGATTGACGTTACTCGCAGAAGAAGCACCGGCTAACTCCGTGCCAGCAGCCGCGGTAATACGGAGGGTGCAAGCGTTAATCGGAATTACTGGGCGTAAAGCGCACGCAGGCGGTTTGTTAAGTCAGATGTGAAATCCCCGGGCTCAACCTGGGAACTGCATTTGAAACTGGCAAGCTTGAGTCTCGTAGAGGGGGGTAGAATTCCAGGTGTAGCGGTGAAATGCGTAGAGATCTGGAGGAATACCGGTGGCGAAGGCGGCCCCCTGGACGAAGACTGACGCTCAGGTGCGAAAGCGTGGGGAGCAAACAGGATTAGATACCCTGGTAGTCCACGCCGTAAACGATGTCTATTTGGAGGTTGTTCCCTTGAGGAGTGGCTTCCGGAGCTAACGCGTTAAATAGACCGCCTGGGGAGTACGGCCGCAAGGTTAAAACTCAAATGAATTGACGGGGGCCCGCACAAGCGGTGGAGCATGTGGTTTAATTCGATGCAACGCGAAGAACCTTACCTACTCTTGACATCCAGAGAACTTAGCAGAGATGCTTTGGTGCCTTCGGGAACTCTGAGACAGGTGCTGCATGGCTGTCGTCAGCTCGTGTTGTGAAATGTTGGGTTAAGTCCCGCAACGAGCGCAACCCTTATCCTTTGTTGCCAGCGGTCCGGCCGGGAACTCAAAGGAGACTGCCAGTGATAAACTGGAGGAAGGTGGGGATGACGTCAAGTCATCATGGCCCTTACGAGTAGGGCTACACACGTGCTACAATGGCATATACAAAGAGAAGCGACCTCGCGAGAGCAAGCGGACCTCATAAAGTATGTCGTAGTCCGGATTGGAGTCTGCAACTCGACTCCATGAAGTCGGAATCGCTAGTAATCGTAGATCAGAATGCTACGGTGAATACGTTCCCGGGCCTTGTACACACCGCCCGTCACACCATGGGAGTGGGTTGCAAAAGAAGTAGGTAGCTTAACCTTCGGGAGGGCGCTTACCACTTTGTGATTCATGACTGGGGTGAAGTCGTAACAAGGTAACCGTAGGGGAACCTGCGGTTGGATCACCTCCTTACCTTAAAGAAGCGTTCTTTGAAGTGCTCACACAGATTGTCTGATGAAAAATAGCAGTAAAGAATCTCTGCAGGCTTGTAGCTCAGGTGGTTAGAGCGCACCCCTGATAAGGGTGAGGTCGGTGGTTCAAGTCCACTCAGGCCTACCAAATTCGTCCCGCGAATTTGAGGGAGATTCATAAACGATGGGGCTATAGCTCAGCTGGGAGAGCGCCTGCTTTGCACGCAGGAGGTCTGCGGTTCGATCCCGCATAGCTCCACCATCTTTACTGCAACAATACAAGAAAACTTCAGAGTGTACCTGAAAAGGTTCACTGCGAAGTTTTGCTCTTTAAAAATCTGGATCAAGCTGAAAATTGAAACGACACACTGTGTCTGTTCTCCGTAATAAGAGCAGATAAGCGGTGTGTTCGAGTCTCTCAAATTTTCGCAACACGATGGTGTTTTACGAAACATCTTCGGGTTGTGAGGTTAAGCGACTAAGCGTACACGGTGGATGCCCTGGCAGTCAGAGGCGATGAAGGACGTGCTAATCTGCGATAAGCGTCGGTAAGGTGATATGAACCGTTATAACCGGCGATTTCCGAATGGGGAAACCCAGTGTGATTCGTCACACTATCATTACGTGAATACATAGCGTAATGAAGCGAACCGGGGGAACTGAAACATCTAAGTACCCCGAGGAAAAGAAATCAACCGAGATTCCCCCAGTAGCGGCGAGCGAACGGGGAGCAGCCCAGAGTCTGAATCAGCTTGTGTGTTAGTGGAACGGTCTGGAAAGTCCGACGGTACAGGGTGATAGTCCCGTACACCAAAATGCACAGGTTGTGAACTCGAAGAGTAGGGCGGGACACGTGGTATCCTGTCTGAATATGGGGGGACCATCCTCCAAGGCTAAATACTCCTGACTGACCGATAGTGAACCAGTACCGTGAGGGAAAGGCGAAAAGAACCCCGGCGAGGGGAGTGAAAAAGAACCTGAAACCGTGTACGTACAAGCAGTGGGAGCCTCTTTATGGGGTGACTGCGTACCTTTTGTATAATGGGTCAGCGACTTATATTCTGTAGCAAGGTTAACCGAATAGGGGAGCCGAAGGGAAACCGAGTCTTAACTGGGCGTTAAGTTGCAGGGTATAGACCCGAAACCCGGTGATCTAGCCATGGGCAGGTTGAAGGTTGGGTAACACTAACTGGAGGACCGAACCGACTAATGTTGAAAAATTAGCGGATGACTTGTGGCTGGGGGTGAAAGGCCAATCAAACCGGGAGATAGCTGGTTCTCCCCGAAAGCTATTTAGGTAGCGCCTCGTGAATTCATCTTCGGGGGTAGAGCACTGTTTCGGCTAGGGGGTCATCCCGACTTACCAACCCGATGCAAACTGCGAATACCGAAGAATGTTATCACGGGAGACACACGGCGGGTGCTAACGTCCGTCGTGAAGAGGGAAACAACCCAGACCGCCAGCTAAGGTCCCAAAGTCACAGTTAAGTGGGAAACGATGTGGGAAGGCTCAGACAGCCAGGATGTTGGCTTAGAAGCAGCCATCATTTAAAGAAAGCGTAATAGCTCACTGGTCGAGTCGGCCTGCGCGGAAGATGTAACGGGGCTAAACTGTGCACCGAAGCTGCGGCAGCGACACTATGTGTTGTTGGGTAGGGGAGCGTTCTGTAAGCCGTTGAAGGTGAACTGTGAGGTTTGCTGG
This sequence comes from Klebsiella sp. WP3-W18-ESBL-02, assembly GCF_014168815.1. NCBI lineage: Bacteria > Pseudomonadati > Pseudomonadota > Gammaproteobacteria > Enterobacterales > Enterobacteriaceae > Klebsiella > Klebsiella sp. WP3-W18-ESBL-02. The sequence continues at coordinate 4,458,624 of NZ_AP021972.1, read as the reverse complement.
AGGTATCAGAAGTGCGAATGCTGACATAAGTAACGATAATGCGGGTGAAAAACCCGCACGCCGGAAGACCAAGGGTTCCTGTCCAACGTTAATCGGGGCAGGGTGAGTCGACCCCTAAGGCGAGGCCGAAAGGCGTAGTCGATGGGAAACAGGTTAATATTCCTGTACTTGGTGTTACTGCGAAGGGGGGACGGAGAAGGCTATGTTAGCCGGGCGACGGTTGTCCCGGTTTAAGCATGTAGGCGGGAAGTTTAGGTAAATCCGGACTTCTTTTAACGCTGAGGTGTGATGACGAGGCACTACGGTGCTGAAGTAACAAATGCCCTGCTTCCAGGAAAAGCCTCTAAGCATCAGGTAACATCAAATCGTACCCCAAACCGACACAGGTGGTCAGGTAGAGAATACCAAGGCGCTTGAGAGAACTCGGGTGAAGGAACTAGGCAAAATGGTGCCGTAACTTCGGGAGAAGGCACGCTGATATGTAGGTGAAGTGGTTTACCCATGGAGCTGAAATCAGTCGAAGATACCAGCTGGCTGCAACTGTTTATTAAAAACACAGCACTGTGCAAACACGAAAGTGGACGTATACGGTGTGACGCCTGCCCGGTGCCGGAAGGTTAATTGATGGGGTTAGCGGCAACGCGAAGCTCTTGATCGAAGCCCCGGTAAACGGCGGCCGTAACTATAACGGTCCTAAGGTAGCGAAATTCCTTGTCGGGTAAGTTCCGACCTGCACGAATGGCGTAATGATGGCCAGGCTGTCTCCACCCGAGACTCAGTGAAATTGAACTCGCTGTGAAGATGCAGTGTACCCGCGGCAAGACGGAAAGACCCCGTGAACCTTTACTATAGCTTGACACTGAACACTGGTCCTTGATGTGTAGGATAGGTGGGAGGCTTTGAAGCGCGGACGCCAGTTCGTGTGGAGCCAACCTTGAAATACCACCCTTTAATGGCTGGTGTTCTAACGTAGACCCGTGATCCGGGTTGCGGACAGTGTCTGGTGGGTAGTTTGACTGGGGCGGTCTCCTCCTAAAGAGTAACGGAGGAGCACGAAGGTTAGCTAATCCTGGTCGGACATCAGGAGGTTAGTGCAAAGGCATAAGCTAGCTTGACTGCGAGAGTGACGGCTCGAGCAGGTGCGAAAGCAGGTCTTAGTGATCCGGTGGTTCTGAATGGAAGGGCCATCGCTCAACGGATAAAAGGTACTCCGGGGATAACAGGCTGATACCGCCCAAGAGTTCATATCGACGGCGGTGTTTGGCACCTCGATGTCGGCTCATCACATCCTGGGGCTGAAGTAGGTCCCAAGGGTATGGCTGTTCGCCATTTAAAGTGGTACGCGAGCTGGGTTTAGAACGTCGTGAGACAGTTCGGTCCCTATCTGCCGTGGGCGCTGGAGAATTGAGGGGGGCTGCTCCTAGTACGAGAGGACCGGAGTGGACGCATCACTGGTGTTCGGGTTGTCATGCCAATGGCATTGCCCGGTAGCTAAATGCGGAAGAGATAAGTGCTGAAAGCATCTAAGCACGAAACTTGCCCCGAGATGAGTTCTCCCTGAGACTATAAGTCTCCTGAAGGAACGTTAAAGACGATGACGTTGATAGGTCGGGTGTGTAAGTGTAGCGATACATTGAGCTAACCGATACTAATGAACCGTGAGGCTTAACCTTACAACGCCGAAGATGTTTTGGCGAAGAGACAGACATCATATTCAGCTTGATTACAGATTACATTAACCGGCGAAAAGCGGGTTAATAACAGAATTTGCCTGGCGGCCGTAGCGCGGTGGTCCCACCTGACCCCATGCCGAACTCAGAAGTGAAACGCCGTAGCGCCGATGGTAGTGTGGGGTCTCCCCATGCGAGAGTAGGGAACTGCCAGGCATCAATTAAGTGAAGAAGCCCATCCTGACGGATGGGCTTTTTTGCGTCTGCGCTTTGTGGGATGCGGCATTGTGGATATTGCCGGATGGCGGCTTCGCCTTATCCGGCCTACGGGCAGAACATATTTATGCCATTTCGCCGATGGTTTTGCGAAAACGCACCAGAGCAACGGTAAAAAATACCCCGCCAATCACTATCAGCGTCAGGAACTGCGGCCAGACGATGGCAAAGTCAGCACCGCGATAGAGAATCGCCTGCGCCAGGCTGACAAAGTGCGTTGTCGGCATCGTTTGCATAATATCCTGCACCACCTGAGGCATACTCTCGCGCGGCGTTGAACCGCCGGACAGCATCTGCAACGGCAGCAGTACAAGGATCATCAGCAGCCCTAACTGCGGCATTGAACGGGCAATCGTCCCCATAAAAATGCCGATCGACGTCGTTGCAAACAGGCTCAGCGCAACCCCCAGCATAAAGAGCGGGATCGAGCCTTCGATCGGCACCTGCAACACGCCCTGCACCATCAGTATCAGCGACAGCCCGGAGACGACCAGAACCACCAATCCCATAGACCAGACCTTGGCGAGCATAATTTCAAACGGCGTCACCGGCATCACCAACAGATGCTCCACCGTTCCATGCTCACGCTCGCGGATCAACGCCGAACCGGTGAGCACAATCGCCAGCATCGTAATGTTGTTGATAATGGCCATGACTGCGCCGAACCGCTCCTGCTCAAGATTAGGGTTAAAGCGCATCCGCACCGCCAGCTCCACCGGCAGCGCACTGTTATCCCGATATCGTGCCACAAAGCTGTTTACCTCGCCGGTCACGATATTCTGGATATAGCTGTTGCCGGTAAATGCCTGACTCATACGCGTCGCATCCACGTTAACCTGTAATTCCGGCTGCCTTCCCGCCAGCACATCACGTTGAAAATTAGGTGGAATATTGATGGCGAAGGTGTAGCGCCCGGCATCCAGTCCCGCGTCCATCTCGTCGGCGGTGATCAGCTCCGGCTCCAGAAACCACGGGCGATAGAAGCTGTTAATAATCCGTGACGAAAGCTGCGACTTGTCCATATCAGCAATCGCAATCGGCGCCAGATGCAGCGAGCCAGGCATCACCGTTGCCGACGAGTAAACCGACACCGTAAACGCAAACACGATCAGCGCCAGCATCGCTTTATCGCCCAGCAGGCTGCGCAGTTCCTTCACGCCGAGGTTATAAATATTGCGTAATCCGCGCATTAACCCTCCTGTTTTTTCAGCAGCCACACGCTCAAACCCAACACCAACGGCACGGCAATCAGCAGCGGAATAAACGACGCCCACAGATCGCTGAGCCCCAGCGCCTTCGAGAAGGTGCCGCGGGCGATGGTCAGAAAGTGGCTGGTCGGGTAAATCTGGCCGATCCAGCGGCCTGGACCTTCCAGCGACGCGACCGGATCGATCATCCCGGAGAACTGCGTGGCCGGGATCAGCGTAATAATGGCGGTACCGAAGATCGCCGCGATCTGGCTCTTCATAAAGGTGGAAATCAACAACCCAAGCCCGGTGGCGATAGTGACATACAGCAGCGCCGCCAGCGTTAACGTCAGGAAACTGCCCTTATGCGGCACGCCGAAAACAAACACCGACAGCGCGCACAGCAGCAGGAAGTTGAACATGCCCAGTGCGATATACGGTATCTGCTTACCGAGCAGGAATTCGGTGCGGGTCGTCGGCGTGACGTAAAGGTTGATGATGGAACCCAACTCTTTTTCGCGCACCACGCTTAGGGCGCTGAGCATTGCCGGGATCATCATCAGCAGCAGCGGGATCACTGCCGGTACGATCGCCGGCAGACTCTTCACATCCGGGTTATAGCGGTAGCGCGTCTCTATTGACATTAAAGCGCTATCGCTGGCGGCGCTGGGCTGTCTTCCGGCCATTTCCTGTAGCCATGCCAGGTGCATAGCCTGCACGTATCCGCGCACCGTCTCCGCACGGTTTGGCATGGCCCCATCCACCCATACGCCGATTTGCACCGGTGTACCGCGCGCAATATCGCGGCCAAAGTTGGGGGGGATCTCAATGGCGACCGCCAGCTCGCCATCGCGCATCCGGCGGTCGAGATCGTCGTAGCTGTGCAGCGGCGACAGCTCAATAAAGTAGCGCGATCCGGCAATGTTCTGCGTCCAGCGCTGGCTGCTGACGGTTTGATCGCGGTCGAGCACCGCAAAGCGTAAGTCCTCAACGTCCATGCTGATCCCATAGCCCATGATAAACATCAGGATCACCGTTCCGAGCAGGGCCAGCGTCGATCGCACCGGATCGCGGCGCAGCTCCAGCGCTTCGCGGCGGCTATAGCTGAACAGTCGGCGTAAGCTAAACGCCTGGCGCGGTGGTTCGGCGGCGGCTTGCGCCGGGGGCGTCATTGTCCCGGTATCGGGCGTTGGTTCGGCGGCCTCCTTAAGGTAGGCAATAAACGCCTCTTCCAGGCTCGCCGCACCGCGTTTAGCGACCAGCGCCTGCGGCGTATCGCTGGCCAGCACTTTGCCCGCATGCATCAGCGACATGCGGTCGCAACGCTCGGCTTCGTTCATAAAGTGGGTGGAGATAAAAATGGTGACTTTGTCCTGTCTGGCAAGATCGACCATCAGCTGCCAGAACATGTCACGCGCCACCGGATCGACGCCGGAGGTCGGTTCATCCAGAATCAGCATCTCGGGGCGATGAATCACCGCCACCGCCAGCGATAGACGCTGGCGAATACCCAGTGGCAGCGCGGCGGGCAGGGCATCTTCAACGTCGGTGAGCATAAAGCGCTGGCTCATTTCGGCCACGCGGCCGGGAATTTCCGCGTCGGGGATATGGAACAGCCGGGCGTGTAGCTCCAGGTTCTGACGCACGGTCAGTTCGCTGTACAGCGAAAAGGCCTGCGACATATAGCCGACGCGGCGGCGGGTTTCGATATCCCTCGGATCCACCGGCTGGCCGAATAGCCAGGCTTCTCCTTCGCTGGCGGGTAAGAGGCCGGTCAGCATCTTCATGGTGGTGGATTTACCGCAGCCGTTCGACCCCAGGAAGCCAAAAATCTCGCCGCGGGCAATACGGAAATTGACGTGATCGACCGCGACAAAATCGCCGAAGCGCATGGTCAGCCCGCGAGCTTCAATCGCAATTTCTTCTTCGCTGGCGTCGCGCGGTGGGATAATGACCTGCTGATGTGCGTTGCGCTGGGCTTCCGGCAGCAGGGCGATAAACGCCTGCTCCAGCGTCTGGCTGGCGGTTTGTGTACGCAGTTCTTCCGCACTACCGGTTGCCAGCACCTCCCCGGCGTTCATCGCCACCAGCCAGTCGAAGCGCTCGGCTTCTTCCATATAGGCGGTGGCCACCAGCACGCTCATCTCCGGCTGGCGTGCGCGAATGCTGTCGATAAGTTCCCAAAACTGAGCACGTGAAAGCGGATCGACGCCGGTGGTTGGCTCATCAAGGATCAACAGCTGCGGATCGTGGATTAGCGCGCAGCACAGGCCCAGCTTTTGCTTCATCCCTCCGGAGAGTTTGCCTGCCGGGCGGTCGCGGAACGGCGCCAGCCCGGTGCTGTGCAGCAATTCGTCGATGCGTGCTTCGCGCTCGCGCTTATCATGACCGAACAGACGGGCGAAGAAGTCGACGTTTTCGTATACCGAGAGCGTGTGATAAAGGTTTTTGCCCAGTCCCTGTGGCATCCAGGCAATTTTCGGGCAGACATCACGGCGGTGCCGGGCATCACGCATGTCGCCGCCCAGCACCATCACGTTGCCCTCTTCAATCACTCGCGCGCCGGCGATCAGCGACAGCAGGCTGGATTTTCCCACGCCGTCCGGGCCGATCAGCCCCACCATGCAGCGGGAGGGAATGGCCAGCGTAATGTCGTTGAGCGCGACGGTGCTGCCGAAGCGCTGGCCGACGTGCTCTAATTGAGCAACCGGGGGATGCGCGTCCTGTCTCATTGCGGCAGCCTCACCATCAGCGTTGCCGGCCAGGGCTGCTGGTTATCCAGCCTGACGTAGGCCATGCCTGGCAGACCGGTTTTAACGTATTCCAGGTGTTCAGCCAGCAGCTCGGGTGGAATGCGCGCTTTTACGCGGAACATAAGTTTGAGCCGTTCGTCGCTGGTTTCCACGGTTTTGGGCGTGAACTGGGCCACGCTCGCGACAAAGCTAATATTGGCGGGAACCACCAGATCCGGCGCGGCATCGAGGATCAGGCGTACTTCACTGCCCACCGCCAGCAGGCCAGCCTGCTCGGTCGGCAGGAAGAAGGTCATGTAGACATCGGAGAGGTCGACCATATTCAGCACCCGTCCACCGGCGGCCAGCACCTCGCCCGGTTCGGCGACGCGATACTGAATGCGGCCGTCGCGCGGGGCTTTCAGCGTGCTGTCATCAATATCGGCCATGATACGTCGTTCGGTGGCCTGAGCTGCTTCCACGCGGGTCTGTGCCTGAATAATGCTGGTTCGCGCGGCTTCAATGGCTGCTTTGGCGGCGGAAACCTGCGCGCGTGCAGACTCGAGCGCGGCGCGTCCGCTTTCGGCGGCGGCTCGGTCATCATCCAACTGCTGGGCTGAAACCGCGCCACGTTGGGATAGCGTGCTGGAGCGGGCGTGGCGTTTCGACGTGGAATCAAGCTCGGCCTGGCGCTGTTTCACCACCGCTTCGCTGGCACGCATTTCGCTTTGTCGCTGGTCGAGCAAGGCTTTTGCGGCAGCGACGGCGCTTTGCGCCTCTTTGATTTGCGCTACGGCCTCCAGCCGTTGTTCGTTCAGAACCCGGGTGTCCATCTTCGCCAGCACCTCGCCCTGGCGGACAAACTGTCCCTCTTTGACCACTATCGTCTCAATGCGACCAGCGGTTTTGGTGGCGATATCCACTTCAGTGGCTTCTATTCTGCCGTTACTGCTGGCGAAACCGTCCGGTAGCCCCGGTGGACGCAGCATCCACCATGAAACGGCGGCGATTGCCACCGCGAAACCGATGATATACCAGGCCCAATGCCGCTTGAATTTGTCCATACGCTACCCGCTCTGTTCCCTGTTGCTGAGTGGCGCGCGTTTCATTGTGAAGAGAAGGGAGGAGGCTGTGAAGTGTGCTACTCATGTGGTCATCATCAGCAATCCTGGCCGTAAATGAAACACGCATATATATAGCTACTGTCAATGTCATACTAGCATCGACATTGAGTATGTCCATACTATTAACATGGGCTTGAGAAACGATTAACACGTTTAATCAAAATAAGATGAGGGCACCTGCGGAGGCGATGCCCTCACGGCGCTCAGAACAGAATGGGCAGCCCCAGACCGCGTTTCACCGCATGCAGCGTTCGCTGTGTGACTTCATGCGCCCGCTCGCTGCCCTGGCGTAGCAGCTCCAGCAGCATCGCTTTATCCTGAATGAAGGTCGCACGACGTTCGCGGATCGGGGCCAGTAGCGTCTGTAGGCAGGCTTCCAGCTCGTTTTTACACTGCCTGTCGCCCAGCCCACCACGCTGGTAATGCGCCTTCATGCTGGCGACCAGCGCTTTATCGGGATGGAAGGCATCAAGATAGGTAAAGACCACGTTCCCCTCAATTTGCCCCGGGTCGGCAACGCGCAGGTGGTTGGGATCGGTAAACATGGCGCTGACCGCGTGATGGATTTCCGCTTCGCTGGCGGAAAGCGTCAGCGTATTGCCGAGTGATTTCGACATTTTTGCGCCGCCGTCGATACCCGGCAGGCGGCTCACCTCGCTGAGCAGCGCCTTACAGTGACGTAGCACCGGTTCGGCGGTCAGGCTATTCATTTTGTGCACGATTTCGTTGGTCTGCTCGATCATCGGCAGCTGATCGTCGCCGACCGGCACCAGATCTGCGTTGAAGGCGGTGATGTCGGCCGCCTGGCTGATGGGGTAGGCCATAAAGCCTACCGGCAGCGCGCGCGAAAAGCCCTTCTGTGCAATTTCATTTTTCACGGTCGGGTTGCGCTCTACCCGGGCGACGGTGACGATATTCATGTACAACGCGGTCAGTTCAGCCAGCGCGGGCAGCGCCGATTGCAGGCACACGGTGGTGAGCTGGGGATCAATACCCACCGCCAGATAGTCGGCCATAACTTCCAGAATATGATGGCTGATTTTCTGCGGGTTGCTGCCGTTATCGGTCAGCCCTTGTAAATCTGCGATCAAAATAAACTGTTGATATTGATGCTGAAGCTGCACACGCTGGCGTAAAGAGCCGACATAGTGCCCCAGGTGCAGCTGGCCGGTAGGACGGTCGCCGGTAAGCAGAATATGTGAGGTGTTGTTCATCAGTTGCTCCGTTTAAAACATTGAGCCGAAAGACGCACTGAGAAACAACAAAGCCGCCTTTCGGCGGCTTTGAAAAGATAACGTAACCCGAGCCGCCTGTCAGAAAGGCAGCCACCAACGGTTTGAGCGGGTAACGGTCACATTTGTGTTCATCCTTTTATCCTGCCACCAAACTGACCCGCCTGTCTACCCCTGGCGGATTTTCTGGAAGGGGTATCTAAAAATGGATTAATAACCAATATATATTACCAAAAAATAAAGAGATTATTATTATCTGCAAATATGATGACGTATTGGACGTCATCTTTTATTTGTACTTAATATCAAGAATGATACGAATACTCAAAAAGACTCACATTTATCATTCCGTAAATGCGAATTGTGAAGCCGCGCTCATCTGATTTAAACTGGTATGCGTTGTAACAATAACGCATTTATTGTGTTGTAAAATAACAAAATTAGAGCAAAGGATTAACGCTGGTACGCATAATGACGGGTAACTCATCTTTTTGATTAGGTGATTGATTCGATATTTACGAAACAATACCAATACATTGCTTTACTTGTTTTTATTTATTTTTAGAATGGTCTTGGTTCCCGTGATTATTTAACCCAATACACCTACCTTCAGCATGAAAAAAACATTATTAGTGACTGCACTATTTTGTAGCCTGCTGACCGCGGGCATCACCGGTATATTTATTGTTAACGACGTTTTCCCTGACACCGCTTCCGTGTGCCGCCTCGATTTTTCCCGCAAAGCGCTTTTACGCGTTAAAGAGGATTACCTGCGCGGCCGCTTTCCCCACTGGTATCGAGAAAAAAGTACGCTCGGTACGCTCACGCCTGAGCTGATCTTCGGCGAAGTCACCATTGAAGATGACGAGTATCGCGTGCCGTTCGTGGCCAAAGGACCGCTGGCAAAGCTGGCGCGTATTGGTTTTGTCGACTGCAAAACGATGGACGTCGAATATATCGCCGGAAAGTAGCCTTCCTTTTACAATCCATGCGGTTTACGCATTTCGTTCCTTGATGCTTATCATGGTAAGTATTATCGTATCTCTACGAAATGACCGGAGACCGCCCATGACTGAAGATGAACTGTTTGCCCGCCGCCCGATGGGGATGCGGATGGCGATGGTCGTGCGCCAGTGGCGTTCGATTATCGATCATGCCATCACCGATACCGGCCTGACCCAGTCAAGCTGGACGGTGCTGATGCAGCTGCTCCAGCTTGGCGATAATGTCTCTGTGAGCGAGCTGGCGGAAGTGCAGGGTATTGAACTGCCGCCGCTAATGCGCACGCTGACGTTACTTGAGCAACAGGGCTACCTGCTGCGCACCGTCTCGCCGTACGACAAACGCATTCGCCTGCTGACGCTCACCGACGAAGGTCGGTCAGTGCTCCAGACGCTAAACCAGGTGATTGAAGTCTTCCAGGCCCGCGTGTCCACCGGTATTCCTGCCGCCGACATCGTGAAGTTTAGCGACACTTTGAATCAAATAGCCTGCAATCTGCGGAATATCCGCGAAGAAAATAATAAAATCGATTAACACCATGATGACGCCAGAACAGAAGTTTGCCCGCTGGGTAAGGGTGAGTATTGCCTCTTTCCTGCTCATGTTTGCCTATTTTATCGTTGCCGATATCTGGATCCCGCTGACGCCGGACTCCACGGTAATGCGCGTGGTGACGCCCGTTTCGTCACGCGTTTCCGGCTACGTCTCGCAAGTTTATGTGCACAATAATAGCGCGGTAAAAAAGGGCGATCTGCTGTATGAGCTGGACCCGACGCCGTTCCAGAATAAAGTGGATTCCGCCGCGCTAGCGCTGGCTCAGGCGAAGCTGAGCAACCAGCAGCTGGATGCGCAGATTGCTGCCGCCGAGGCCAACCTGAAAACCGCGCAGCTGACCGCGCGCAACGATCGGGTGACCTACGATCGCTACCAAAGCCTGAGCCGCATGCAGAATGTCTCTCAGGCGGATCTTGATAAAGTGCGCACCACCTGGCAGACCAGCGAGCAGTCGGTGAGCGCGCTGCGTGCCTCAATCCATAACCTGCAAATTCAGCGCGGCGAGCGCGATGATGGACATAACGTCACGCTTCGGCAGTACCAGACGGCGCTGCGGGAAGCGCAGCTCAACCTCGACTGGACCAAAATCCGCGCCGAAGCGGACGGTACCGTCAGTAACCTCCAGCTCAGCCCAGGCCTTTATGCCTCGGCGGGCAGCGCGGTGATGGCGGTGGTGAATCAGAACACCGATATCGTGGCCGACTTCCGCGAAAAAAGCCTGCGCCATACGCGCCAGGGAACGGATGCGGCGGTGGTGTTTGATGCCTTACCGGGCCAGGTTTTCCGGGCGCGGGTGACCAGCAGCGACGCCGGGATCCTCGCCGGTCAGGAAGCGGTGAACGGCGAGCTATCGCAGCCTGAGCAGTCCACCCGCTGGGTGCGCGACGCGCAGCGTATGCGCATTCACGTGGCGCTGGACGCGCCGCTGGAAAAAACGTTGCCGACCGGCGCGCGCGCCACCGTCCAGCTGTACAACAGCGAAGGCACATTTGCCCGTTTCTTCTCCGGCCTGCAAATCCATCTTGTCAGCTGGCTGCACTATGTCTATTAACACCCTCGCGCAGGTCTTTACCCCTCACGGTAATATCGTCTATACGGCGAACGATTTCCGTCAGACCTTGCGCATTTCTTTTGCCGGGATGCTGGCGCTGAGTATTTCGAGCTTCTTTGATACCCAGTACGGCGTTTTCTATGTGGTTTATCCGCTGCTGCTTACTGCGCTGGTGCCGGTGTTCAACCGTCACGTCGCCAAACAGTTTATCTTCAGCGCCTCGCTGAACTGCATCGAAATGGTGCTGATCATCGGCTATTTAAGCCAATGGCCGGTGATTATGACGGCCGTTGTGTTCGCGCTGTACGTGATGCGTTTTCGCTTTATGAGTAAAGGGCCGCTGTTCTTGTTTGGCTCGATGGGCGTGGTTTGCCAGAGCGTGATGCTCAACTTTATGAGCTACCCGACGGCCAACTGGCACACGCTGCTGTTTTCGAATATCGAGGCCAGCGTGTTGGCGGTGGCGCTGAGTGCGTTAATGCACTACCTGATCCCGGACGCAGAACCGCGTACGCCGCCGCCGCTGATTGAAAAAGACGCCGCTCGGGTGCGCCATGAATCGCTGCTTTCCGGCAGCGTGGCGACGATTATCTTTATCGTCTTCCAGGTCAGCGACCTGAGCGACTCGCTGTCGGCGCTGATGGCGGGGATCTTGATCCTCTTCCCGATGCACTATCGCGGCGCGGTGATCAGCTCCATCTGGCGCGTGGTCGGCGTGGTGCTGGCCTGCCTGTACATTCTGGTGGTGCAGCTGATCCTCTACGATCACAGCAGCCATATGCTGCTGATGATGCCGCTGATCGGCCTGGGGCTGGCCTTCAGCGCGCGGCTGCACGTGATGGAGAAGGTGGGCGCCGGCGTCGGTTTTGCCAGCATCACCACCATTGGCATTATGTTCGGCCAGAATCTCCAGCCGGATGGCGACCTGGTGTTCAGCGACCTGTATCGCGCTACGTCGGTGACAATTTCCCTGCTGGCGACGCTGACGATGGTGTTTATTCTGCACCGGCTGCTCAACTGTTTCGCCCCAACGCGCTTTATTGTGAAGTAGCGCACTTCCAGACGCTGATTGTTTGCCCCCATCTGTGCTTACAATAATCCCTCGCCGCGGTGGCGTGAGGGAGAAAGACGATGTGGAAGACGCGTGCGCTGGAACTGAACAACCAAGAGTTCTGGAACTGGGACAAGGCCTGCGAGCTGGTGCAGTGGGCGTCCCGCCATCAGTTTAATACCGTGATTGTCGGGCAGGTCGATCTGTTCGACAAGCTGGTCTCGCCGAAGGGCTACACGCCGCACCAGTACAACGATCGTCTCTCCAGCCAGCAGCGCGCCCGCTGCGTTTACCTCAACCGTCTTGCCGGTTATTGCCACAAGCAGGGGCTGCGTTTTTATCTCCAGGCGAAAGAGCTCAGTTTCCCGGCCGACCTGCTGGCGGCACACCCGCAACTGATTGATAAAGACGGCAGCATCCGCTTTGACGTCGAGTTCTGGTGCCAGTATCTGGCGGATAAACTCACGCTGCTGTGCCAGCAAATCCCCGCCATGAGCGGCCTGCTGGTGGCGCTCTCTAATACCGACGGCCTGCTGCCGATCTCCCGTCCCAACTGGGAGCTGACCGGGCAGGACGACCCGTCGCCGCATATCGACCCGCGCAGCTTGTCCCGCTACACCCAATGCTTCAGCGCCATGGCGCGGGCGGTGATGCGTGAAAATAAACACCTGGTGCTGCGTGCCTTTCCGGCGGGCAACCACGATATCAGCAACGTGATGGAAGCCATTCGCACGCTGCCGGAGTGCGTGTCTGTCTCCATCAAGCTGACGCCGGAGCGCTTCTGGCCGACCTTCCCCAACAATCCCGCCCTGCTTGACGTTGAAGATCGCGACGTCTGGGTCGAACTGGACCTGGTCGGGGAAGAGGTAGGCTGGGGCGTGCTGCCGTTCCCGCGCATCGACGAACTGCAGGGGCGCTTGCTGTGGTGTCGCGGTAACGCCACCATCAACGGCGCGGTGTGCAAAACGAGCTGGGAAGGGGTCGACAACCATTGGGTTATCGGCACGCTGAGCGAATGTAACCTGGTTGCTTGCAGCCAGATATTGTCGCGGGAACACGAACATCTCACGCACGCGGCGCTGCTGACCCACTGGCTGGATGAGTGCTACGGCTGGCGTCCTGATGCGGCGGCGTTTGCGGAGTTTCAATCGCTGCTAGGCCAGGCAAGCCAGGTGCTGTATCAGGCCATTTACGTGCGCGACCACGTCTTTCATCGTCACAGCCAGGTGCCGGAAAGCTACGGCCAGGCGGTGTGGAGCCTGTATGGTCAGCTTAACCGCAACCACTGGCTGCCGGGTTCGGAGCGCGATATTTTCTTTAGCGCCAGCGATGTCGCCACCTCTGCCCGTAACCTGTCGCTGATTGCCGAAGAAAAAGACGGTGCTTACCAGGCGGCGCTAACGCTGGGCGAACAGGCGCTGGCGTTTGCCGAACGCGCCGCGTTTCCGTTCTCACTGCACCGGCGCTGGCAGGAAGAGTGGCAGGGTTTTGCGCTCTACTGCCTGCTGTTCCGCCACGCACAAAAAGCCTTCTTCACGCTCCACTTCGCCCGGCTGGTGGAAAACAGCTGGAGCATGCGCGAGATTTGCCAGGTGAATATTCAGGAGCTCTACCGCTGCGCGGCGGAAATGACCAGCTTCTGCGAGCAGCACGCGGACGCCTCGCCGGGGCTGCACGTGCTGTTTGACCCGACCCGCGTGCGGATGCTGGCCGACAGCCTGAGCCACGAGCTGACGCAATTGAAAGGGTAAAATGTGACAGAGATCGCGGCTGACCGTTCTGTGGTTACCGGGAAACGTGAGTTTTCCCGGCCTGTGTAGCGCGTTGGGCGTTTTCGATGTGATGTCTATCACGTTTTATTCTCTCGTCAGGGCGAGATTGTGAATGGCCAGGCAGTTCCGCGTATCGGCGCAACCCCGCGCGTAGCGTGCCTCACCTCGTTTCCCGAAAATAGCGGTTAATGACTATCGGCTATTGAGGAAAGTACTATGAGGTTGGTTGCGGGCGGGGCGCTGACGCACTTTACGGTTTCATCGCCGCACAATACGCGGTTTGCCGAATTTTTCACCGGCGAAGCCATGGATGAACCGATGGACTATCCGTTCGCCAACGGCAAAGGCCCGGCGCAGGAATCGTTCTGTCGGCGTATTTTCCGCCGGGATGCTGCCGGGCGTGCGGTTAACCCGGAACATGCGCTACCGGCGGCGGCCGTCACCTGGACCGGCGACAGCGATACGGTAACGTTCTCCGGCGTACAAAACGTCGCCACCCACAGCCAGCGCTGGCTGCGTGTGACCTTACATGCGCCCGCAGCAGGGCGGTACCCCTTCCAGATTGCCACCTGCGGCGGCGTACGTCTCTGGGTCGACGGCGAGCAGGCCGTCTGCTTTACGCCGTTTACCCGCAATACGCTGCAAACGCTGCCGGTTGACATTGCCCTTCAGCAGGGGGAGAACGCGCTGCTGATTCACCTTGATGAGCTGTTTGAACGCGACACCGTGTTTGCGCTGCGGATGATTTACCTTGGTGAAACGCCGCTGGAAGCCACGCTGCCGCAGATGAACGGCGAAGCGCTGGCCGCCGTTCAGCGGTTTATGGACGCGTTGCCCGCGACGATCGTGGCTCAGCGCCAGCGTCTGACGCTAAGCGGCCTGACGGCGAATACGCTGCATCTGGGCGGCGCGATCCACAGCCTCGGCAACGACGTTATCGCCACCTGTCCGCTGGATTGTGGCACCGTCGTGGTCGACGACGGGAAGCTGACGCTCGCGCTGCCGGAGCGCGTTGGGATGGGGCGTTACCGTCTTGAACTGACCGCCAGCCTGAACGACGTGACGATGAGCCGCAGCCTGAGCCTGACCGTGCTGCCCGACGCCACGCTGCCCGGCGGCGAAGGCGTGCTGGAAACCCGCAAACGCGCGGCGCTGAGCTTTATTGCTGAACACGGCGTGCCGCGCACCGGCCGCCTGCTGGCGATGCTGCACGTCGGCCAAAACGGCCCGCAGGCGCAGGAACTGCTGATTAGCACGCTCCAGCGCATCAGCGCGCGGCAGGACTGTTCGGACTTCTCCATGGTACCGCTGCTGTGGATCTGGCATGACTTCCACGGCGAACACTTCCCGGCGGTGCTGTGGAAGCGTGTGCGCTCGGCGATTGTCGGCTATCGCTACTGGTATGACGAACTGGGGGTCGGTTCCGGCTGAGGGCGAAATGACACCCTAAGCGTTAGCTCTGTGTCGTTGCACGATGTCAGCGACGGTATTCTTGCTGATACCGAGCTCGCGTGCGATCCAGCGATAGCTGCGTCCCTCGGCCCTCATCGCAACCACCTTAGGCAAAAGTCGGTCTGATTTTGGTCGCACTCCGGCCTGACGACCAAGCCTCTTACCACGTGCCTTCGCAACAGCAAGGCCTGACTTGACCCGCTCGCTGATGAGATCCCGCTCAAACTCCGCAATGCCGGAAAGAAACGTCGCCAGCATTCGTCCATACGGCGACGAAAGATCGAACGCCATTCCATTCATGGCTATCACGGAAACCTTCCAGTTCTCCAGTTCACGTAGCGTATTGAGCAGATCGAGCGTCGAGCGCCCCCACCGGGAAAGCTCAGTGACCAGGATTGCATCAATTTGTCTGGACTGGGCAAGCGCCAGGACTTTCTTTCGCTCGGCCCGGTCGAGTTTAGTTCCTGAACCTGTTTCCTTAAATATTCCCACCACGTCGTAGCCGGCACGGCCGGCGAAGGCTCGCAGATCAAATTCCTGGCGTTCACAAGACTGATCCGCTGTTGAAACCCGGCAGTAAATGGCGGCACGATGTCCCAATTGAACCCTCCTGGATTTTTGTATCGGAACGCCCTGATTTATATGGGCTGGCTGTTGTCCAAAACAGACTATACTTCAAAAGGGACGAATTTGTATGTCACGACGCCATATTTTCACCGAACGGCAGCGAGCAGCGCTGTTCGATCTGCCCACGGACGAACTGTCGCTACTGAAGTTCTACACGCTGGGCGATGATGACCTGGAAAACATTAGGCAGCGCCGCAGACCGGAAAACAGGATTGGCTTTGCCCTGCAACTTTGTGCCTTACGATATCCGGGCCGTGCACTGGCTCCTGGTGAGATGATCCCGCGTGAAGTCCTTTCCTTCGTCGGTGCTCAGCTTGGAGTTCCGGCTGATGCGCTTCTCACTTATGCCACACGGCGCCAAACCCGTCAGCAGCACATGGACACGCTGCGCGAAATTTACGGCTACAAGACCTTCACGGGCCGTGGTGCCCGTGATCTGCGTGAGTGGACTTTCGGCCAGGCCGAAGATGCCAGATCAAACGAGGATCTTGCTCATCGTTTTATTGTGCGGTGTCGGGAAACTTCCACCATTCTGCCCGCAGTATCGACAATCGAGCGCTTGTGCGCGGATGCTCTGGTCGCCGCTGAGCGGCGGATTGAAACGCGGATTGCGGAAAATTTAACAGCGGATGTTCGCGATCACCTGGACAAACTTCTGAGTGAAATGCTCGCCGGCAATATCAGTCGTTTCATCTGGCTTCGCAACTTCGAGGTTGGTAACAACTCGGCTGCTGCTAACCGTTTGCTCGACAGGCTCGAATTTCTGCGTACCCTGAATATCAATCATAGTGCTTTGGCCAGCATACCTGCCCATCGCATTGCCCGGCTGCGTCGGCAGGGTGAACGCTACTTCACCGACGGTTTGCGTGACATCACTTCGGACCGCCGCTGGGCGATCCTTGCCGTCTGTGTTGTGGAGTGGGAAGCGGCGATTGCTGATGCCATAGTCGAAACCCATGACAGGATCGTAGGAAAAACCTGGCGGGAAGCGAAGCGCCAGCATGACGAAACAATTTCCGGCTCTAAAGCCACACTCACGGATACGATCCGTACCTTCACCGCGCTGGGAGCTTCGTTGCTTGAGGCCCGCAGTGACGGAACCCCGCTGGAGATGGCTGTCGCCAGTTCGGTTGCATGGGACCGGCTCGCTCAACTGGTAGCGACAGGGACTCAACTCAGCAACACGCTAGCCGATGAGCCTCTTGCATATGTCGGGCAGGGATACCATCGCTTTCGTCGTTATGCGCCCCGCATGTTGCGCTGTCTGAAGCTCGAAGCCGCGCCGGTCGCCGGACCATTGGTAGCAGCAGCTTTGTCGATCGGAGAGATGAAAGGTGTTGCATCGCCAGAAAGGCGTTTCCTGCGGCCCAGCTCCAAATGGAACCGTCATTTACGAGCTCAGGAAAAAGGAGATACCCGTCTTTGGGAAGTGGCGGTACTCTTTCACCTCCGGGATGCTTTTCGTTCCGGAGATGTCTGGCTCGCTCATTCGCGCCGCTATGGTGACCTCAAGCAGGTACTGGTGCCGATGATCGCGGCGCAGGAAAATGCAAAACTGGCCGTGCCTTCCAACCCACAGGATTGGCTGGCAGACAGAAAGGCGCGACTCACGATCGCTCTTAAGCGGCTGGCCCGGGCTGCCCGTAACGGCACTATTCCGCACGGTAGCATAGAAGATGGAACGTTGCGGATCGACAGGTTGACAGCAGACGTGCCGGATGGTGCCGAGGCACTCATACTGGATCTGTATCGCCGAATGCCGTCCGTTCGGATTACCGACATGCTGCTTGAAGTTGATGCAGCCCTTGGTTTCACAGATGCGTTTACCCATCTGAGAACCGGGGCTCCATGTCGCGACCGGATCGGTCTGCTCAACGTCCTGCTCGCTGAAGGGCTCAATCTGGGCCTGCGTAAGATGGCGGAAGCTACAAACACGCATGATTACTGGCAGCTCTCACGCCTTGCCCGCTGGCATGTTGAAAGCGAAGCCATGAACCAGGCATTGGCAATTGTGGTGGCCGCGCAGGGTAAACTGCCGATGTCACGCGTCTGGGGGATGGGCACGTCAGCATCGAGCGATGGTCAGTTTTTCCCGACAGCGCGGCATGGCGAAGCCATGAACATGGTCAATGCCAAATATGGTTCTGTTCCCGGCCTCAAAGCGTATACTCACGTAAGCGACCAGTTCGCGCCATTCGCTTGTCAGTCGATCCCGGCGACCGTGAGCGAGGCACCGTATATTCTCGATGGACTACTGATGAACGAGGTCGGTCGCCATGTTCGCGAACAGTATGCCGATACAGCAGGATTCACCGACCATTTGTTCGGAGCCAGTAGCCTGCTCGGCTACAATCTCGTTCTGCGAATCAGGGATCTGCCATCGAAGCGGTTGTACGTATTTAATCCCGATACGACCCCCAGGGAGTTACGCAAGTTGGTAGGTGGAAAAGCCCGGGAGGATCTTATCGTTGCGAACTGGCCTGATATTTTCCGTTGTGCCGCGACGATGACCGCTGGCAAAATCAGGCCCAGCCAACTCCTGCGCAAGCTCGCTTCTTACCCACGACAAAACAACCTTGCAGTTGCGCTTCGTGAAGTTGGTCGTATTGAACGGACCCTTTTCATTATTGAGTGGATCCTGGATACGGACATGCAGCGGCGTGCTCAGATCGGTCTTAACAAGGGAGAGGCCCACCATGCGCTCAAAAATGCGCTCCGTATCGGGAGGCAGGGGGAAATTCGCGATCGCACGACAGAGGGGCAGCACTACCGAATCGCTGGGCTCAATTTATTGACTGCGGTGATCATTTACTGGAATACCGTCCATCTTGGTCATGCCGTCACGGAGCGGCGGAACGAAGGGTTGGATGTTCCCCCTGAATTTCTTCCCCACATATCCCCATTGGGCTGGGCGCACATTCTACTGACTGGCGAATATCTTTGGCCCAAGGAACCGAAAGCTTAGGGTGTCATTTCGCCCTCAGCCGGAACCGACCCCAACTGGGCAACGACGTGATGTGGTTCTGGAGTGAAAACCACGCGCTGTGCTTCCACACCGCCCAGTACCTTGCCGGGCAAATGTTCCCGGAGGAACGCTTTATTGCCTCTGGCCGCACGGGCCGCGAACAGCAGGCGGTGGCCGCCCAACGGCTGAACGCCTGGTTTGATGCCGTCGAGCAGCAGGGCTTTGTTGAGTGGAACTCCGCGCCTTACTACCCGGTGGACTACATCGGCCTGTTCGCGCTTTATCAGCTGGCTGACGACCCTGCACTGCGCCAGCGTGCACGGCATCTGATTGACCGCCTGATGCGCATGAGCGCGCTGCACTATCAGTCCGGGATTGCCGCAGGCACCATGGGCCGCGTCTATGAAAAAGAGCTGCTGGCCAGCCAGATGTCCGAGCTCTCAGCGTTCGGACACGTGGCCTGGGGCGGTGGGCACGTTAACCGCAAGTGTGCCTCGCTGCCGTTCTTCTGCCTGAGCGACTATGCGCCGCCGGCGGAGTCTGCGCAGTACGCCCGCCTATCTCACGGCGAGCTCAGCGCCCACTACGTGTGCGGCGGTGGCAAGATTGTGGCGTGGAAGCAGCCCGCGGTGATGCTTTCCAGCTGCGTCGATTACCACACCGGCGAACGCGGTCATCAGCAGCATCTGGTGGATGTGCAGTTTGCCACGCGTCCCGAGGCGCGGCTGTGGGTGAACCACCCGGGTGACGTGGCACCGGGCAGCGAAGCGCGTCCCTCCTTCTGGGCGGGCAACGGCGTGCTGCCGCGTGTAATGCAGGTAGAAAATCAGGCGATGCTGCTGTGGCAATTGGACGAGTGCGATGCGCTCGGCTGGACACATCTGCATCTTCACGCTGAAGCCTTTGATGAGGTGCGCTCGCTGGCACAGGGTGTGGTGGTGCGGGCGGGCAACGCGTTTGCCGCCGTGCTGTGCTCGCAGCCGCTCACCGTCAACGGCGATGAAGTGCGCGCCGAAGGCCGCCGCGTGGCGTGGTGGCTGGAAGTGGGCGAAGGGGATTTTAGCGCCTTCTGCCAGCGCGTTCAGACGTTGCGCATTGAACATCAAGGCGACGTCGCGCGGGTGATGGATAGCCAGCACACGCTGATGCAGCTCGACGGGCAGGGTAACTGCCAGCGCAACGGCAAGGCCGCCGCGTTTCCGACGCGGGTGGGCAATGAAATTCAGGTCACGGTGTCAGGAGACGTGCAATGAACAACGCAGCATTAAACGGCCTGCTGGAGCAGGTGGTTCAGGGCTTCTGTCGCCTGAAAAATATGGGTGAAGTCGGCACCCGCGACGGTGAAGGTTTTGCCATCCACTTCGAAGAGTGGGAATGGGAAGTGGGCGTCGGCCTGTACGGCTTCTGGCAGTATGCGCGCCAGCAGAATGATGCTCGCCTCCAGCAGTCGATCCTCACCTGGTATGAAGATCAGCTGGCGAAAGGGCTGCCGGAAATCCAGATCAACACCACCGCGCCGATGATCACGCTGGCGCTGGTGGCCGGGCACACCGGGCGGGACGATCTGCTGACGGTGGTGAACGACTGGGCCGACGCGCTGCTGCGTACGCTGCCGAAAACCGAAGAGGGCGGCTTCCAGCATGTGGTGAAAGAGCAGCCGAACACCGGTCATCTGTGGGACGACACGCTGTTTATGACCTGCCTGTTCCTCGGTACCGCGGGCGTGGTGCTCAAACGCAAAGACCTGATCGACGAAGCCTCGTACCAGTTCCTGCTACACACCCGCTACCTGTGCGAACCGGCGAGCGGCCTGTGGTACCACGGCTGGACGTTTGTCGGTAAACATCACTTCTCCGAAGCCTTCTGGGGGCGCGGTAACGCGTGGATCACCGTGGCGATCCCGGAATTTATCGCCCTGCTCGGCGACAGCCTCGACGCCAGCGTGAAGCGCTATCTCGCGGTGGTGGTCGCGCGCCAGGTGAATACGCTCTGCGAGCTTCAGGCCGACAACGGCATGTGGCACACGCTGCTCGACGATCCTTTATCGCCGCAAGAATCTTCCGCCACCGCCGGGATCGCCTACGGTATGCTGCGCGGCGTCAGAATGGGGATCCTCGACGAGAAGGTGGCCGATCATGCGATGCGCGCCTGGTATGCGCTGCGCGACAGGATCGACGATGGGATCTTACTGGAAGCGTCAAAAGGGACGATGGTCGGGCCGGACCTGCAATATTACTGCGATATCGCCATGGCCCCCGTACCGTACGCCCAGGCGCTGATGATGCTGCTATTGCTGGAACTTCAGCAGGAGAAATGGTGCCGCTAATTGCCTGATGGCGCTGCGCTATCAGGCCTACGCCGCGGTTTTGTAGGCCGGGTAAGGCGCAGCCGCCACCCGGCACCTTTCCGGGCTACGGGTTCAATTCGCGGGTATAAACCCGCGAGGACTCACCCCACGGGTGATACCCCAACCCGTTGAACGCAAATCCTGTTTTCTCGTAAAACCCGTCGATATCGGTACACAGATGCAGTTGCGTAAAGCCGAGCTGCTTCGCGTGCCGGGCGATATGCTCAATCAACCGGCGGGCCAACCCCTGCTGACGATAATCCGGCTCAATGTACAGTGCGCACAGCCACGGATACAGCTCGCAGCGGCTGATAAAATCGTTGGTAATCAACCCCGCGCAGCCAATGATGCGCTCGCCGTCCTGCAACCAGTACCACTGCGGCAGCGGATTTTTCGCCCCCGGCGTGCGGCGCAGCGCATCGTCGTAAACCATCATTGATGCTTCCGACGCCCACTGCTGCTGGAAATAGGCGATAACCGCCGCCATCTGCTCGGGATGGTCGCGTAAAGAACGAATAACGTACGGTGAACTCATAGAATTTTCTTCAGATCCATCTCTTCCTGAATGCGCTCGCTCCACGCAAAGTGGGTGCGAATCGCCTCATCAATCCCGGCGTTATAAAAGG
Source organism: Klebsiella sp. WP3-W18-ESBL-02 (assembly GCF_014168815.1). Classification (NCBI taxonomy): domain Bacteria; kingdom Pseudomonadati; phylum Pseudomonadota; class Gammaproteobacteria; order Enterobacterales; family Enterobacteriaceae; genus Klebsiella; species Klebsiella sp. WP3-W18-ESBL-02. The sequence continues at coordinate 4,436,955 of NZ_AP021972.1, read as the reverse complement.
CCGGCCCCAGATTTTCGATAATAAAATCGATAAAGAACTCCGCATCGAACTGCTCCAGCTCGAGGTCGAACTGTTTGGCGCAGTAGTCGGTCAGCCGATCGCGCAGCTTCTCGCGCTCGGCGGGGGTAAGGGTGATTTCCGTGGTCATAGCGACTCCTGTCGGCAAAGAAACGGTAGGCCTGATAAGGTGAAGCCGCCATCAGGCACAACGGTGAGCATCGCCGGATGGCGGCTTCGCCTTATCCGGCCTACATAATCCCATCCGGCAGCTATCAATATCACAAAGTCGACTTTGTGACCCGTTGGAATATTTCTATATTCGGGTTTCTGACGATATTAAAGGGGTGCCATCATGACTGCTGTGAACACTGCTGATACTGATTTTCCTTTATTAAACCTTCGCCGCGTGGCGGGCAATATCGGCGCGGAAATCCGCGATATCCGTCTTTCCGCCGATCTGGATACGGACACTTTTGCCCAGTTAGACGCGGCGCTGGTGAAATACAAAGTGCTGTTCTTCCGCCAGCAAAGTCACCTGACCGATGCCGAGCATCAGGCCTTCGGCGCGCGCTTCGGCAAGATTGTCGCCCATCCCACCGTCCCTGCGCCGGAAGGCACTAAACTGTTCGAACTCGACGCCTCGAAAGGCGGCGGCCGCGCCGACTCCTGGCACACCGACGTCACCTTCGTTGACGCCTTCCCGAAAATTTCTATCCTGCGCGGCGTCACCATCCCGGAATACGGCGGCGACACCGTGTGGGCCAACACCGTCCGCGCCTACGAACAGCTGCCGGAGACGCTCAAACGCTTCGTCGACACCCTGCGCGCGGTGCACAGCAACGACTATGACTACGGCGCTGAACGCGTTGTCGTTGAAAGCCACCGCCTGGCGCATCACCAGAAGGTGTTTGTCTCTTCGGTATGGGAAGCCGAACACCCGGTGGTACACGTCCATCCGGTCAGCGGCGAACGCGCGCTGCTGCTCGGGCACTTTGTCAAACGGCTGGTGGGCTTCAGCTCGCGGGAATCCGCACAATTATTCGAGCTGCTGCAAAACCGCATCACCCGCCTCGACAACACCGTGCGCTGGCAGTGGCAGCAGGGCGACGTGGTGATTTGGGATAACCGCAGCACCCAACACTACGCGGTCAACGACTACGGCACCCAGCCACGCGTGGTGCGCCGGGTGACGGTGGAAGGGGAGATTGCGGTTGGGGTGGATGGCAGCAAAAGCCGCACGGTGTCAAAACCGCAGGATGCGGCGAATGGGGAAGGGGCGGTGAGCGCGGCTTCATAGCGCTCGAACGGTAGGCCGGGTAAGCGCAACGCCACCCGGCGATTTTCACCTGCGGTATTTACGCTTCCCGTCTTTGCGGTTTGCCTGAAATCACCCCAATAAACTCCTGCACCTGACGCTGTTTACGCGCCGACAGCTTGCAGACCCGCTGCAGCGACTGCATCAGTTCCGGCTCCGGCTGTTTTGCCGTCAGCACAATACAGCCGTTCATCACCTTCACATCGACTTGTGTGCCGGTGGCAAAACCGGCGGCTTCCAGCCACTGACCCTTCATGGTGAGAGCGGGAATGCGGGTATAATCCGGATAACGGCTCGCATAACTCACGGTCAGGTGCCGTTATTTGTTGGGGAGACTTCTGGATCGCACGGATCTGCAATAGAATGGGTATCAGTCATGACTGCTATTCTCCTGGAATAGTGATTGTGATTAGCGAGGCGCTCGTGTTCCACCACGGGTGCCTTGCGATAAAAAACACCTGTAAATCTATACATATATTGATTTCACCTCAAATCGAATGCTTAATGAAAACAATTTAATCTACTAATGGAAATATGAAATGCCGGAAATACTGGACTCCATTATTAAATTTCTACAGTATTGTATCGAAAATAAAATTATTGAGGTGTGGGTTGCTTTTCTGCTAATAGCCGCTGTCGTTTTTATTTATTTCTCATTGTTAAAAATAGGCTATGTTGGCCATTTGATTGGACTGTTCAGGAATCGAAAAGAGAGAGTGCTGATTAACATTATGCAGGATGAGTATCTTCCTGCTGAAACGAAAGCCTGCGCACTGCAAGAGCTTAACCGGATAAAAAATAAAAAACTTTGTGGTTTTGATGATGTCATCAGACAGAATTATTGCATATCTTTGGCTAATAAATATCATGAATTAGTCACCATTGTCTTCTTTAAAAAATTCAGATCGAATATCGGTGTAGGAGACAATTTTATTCCATTAATACAGATAGGAAGGGGAGTATGGTTTGAATGGGGAATAGGGGTGATATATACACTTCAATTCTTTATTCTCGCAATAATTTTCATCTCTTTATCTGTTTTTAACCCAGGGCAGTTACCATTATGGAAACATGCCATACTTTACCTCTCCGTTGTGGTGTTGTTATGGACCGGTGTCATGATGTCGAAACTGTTCCCGTCATTGGGTGAAATTAAACGATTAAAAGAGCTTAAGCGCCGGGAAGAACAAACTACGGATTGAGCCGCCAGGATCTCTGACTATCTGTGTCGCGTTTTTTATCTGCAACCGACTCGGTTTGTCTCTCCGTTCTGAGTCCATGCCGGATGGCGACTTCGCCTTATCCGGCCTGCTCCTTAGGTCACTTTTCCTTTCCCCAGATGCGTAAAATGTGAAGCTATTTCCAACAATTTCACTATAATCAAAAGATAATTGTAGATACATTTTTGTATATACAATTAGGGAAAGCACATGCCAATGGAGTTTGAGTGGGATGCAAACAAGGCACAAAGTAACCTGAGGAAACACGGTGTCCGCTTTGAGGATGCGGTGCTGGTATTTGACGATCCCCAACATCTGTCGCGGCAGGATCGGTATGAGAACGGCGAGTATCGCTGGCAGACCATCGGTCTTGTTCATGGCATTGTGGTTATTCTGGTTGCCCACAGCGTTCAGTTCGAAAGTGGTCATGAAGTGATTCGCATCATCAGCGCCAGAAAGGCAGACCGTAAAGAGAGGAGTCGTTATGAACAGGGTTAAGCATAAACGCGGCAGCGTATCCACGCTGAGTCCTCAGCATGAGGCTGAACTGAAAGCGCTGGCGAATAAATCGGATGATGAAATTGATTACAGCGACATTCCTGCGACAGAAGATGAGCAGTGGTCAGAGGCTAATCGCGGTAAGTTTTTCCGTCCGTTGAAAACGCAGGCGTCTGTGCGCATTGATGCTGACGTGATGGAATGGTTGAAACGCCCTGGAAAGGGTTACCAGACGCGGCTCAACGCCATTTTGCGCGAAGCGATGCTGCGCGAGCAAAATAAGAAATAATGAGCTGGCCGCATAAATTTATGCGGCCATATGGCACTCCACTCTCACTCCATCGCCACCTTCACCGCCTCCCCCAGCTGCACCATCACCTCGCGGTGCTTGTCGATCGGTGGCAGCGCGCAGTTTATCCGCAAGCAGTTCCTGTACTTCCCCGATGCCGAAAACAGCGATCCCGGTGCCACCTGGATCTTCATCCGGCACAGCTGCTTCGCCACGCACACCATATCTACCTGCTCAGGCAGTTCCACCCACAGCATAAAGCCGCCGGTTGGGCGGGTCACACAGATCCCGCAGGGGAAAAACTCGCGCAGCCAGCAGGTGTAGATCTCCATATTGCGCTGGTAGATCTGCCGCATCCGTCGGACGTGGCGGTGGTAGTGGCCCTCGCGGATAAAGTTCGAGGCGGCAAGCTGGGTCGACGGCACGTTGGTGCCGCTGGCGGCGTATTTCATTTGCAGCAGCTTGTCGTAGTAGCGGCCCGGTGCTATCCAGCCAATGCGCAGGCCGGGGGCGATGGTTTTGGTAAACGAGCTGCACAGCATCACCCGGCCGTCGATATCCCATGAGTGGATGGTACGTGGGCGCGGGTAGTCGGTGGCCAGTTCGCCGTAAATATCATCTTCAAAAATCACGATGTCGTAGCGCTGGGCGAGGCTCAGCACCGCGCGCTTGCGGGCGTCGGGCATGATAAAACCCTGCGGGTTGTTGCAGTTGGGGACGAGGATCACCCCTTTTATCGGCCACTGATCCAGCGCCAGTTCCAGCGCTTCGATGCTGATCCCGGTGTTGGGATCGGTGGGGATCTCAATGGCCTTCAGTCCTAAGCCGCGCAGCAGCTGCATGGTGCCGTAATAGGTTGGGGATTCCACGGCGATAATATCGCCCGGCTGGCATACCGACAGCAGCGCCAGCGACAGCGCGCTGTGGCAGCCGCTGGTGATGATCAGGTCGTTGGCGGTGACCACCGATCCGCCGTCGAGCATCAGGCGGGCGATCTGTTCGCGCAGCTCGCGGCGGCCGGCCAGCTCATCGTAGTTCAGCACCTCACTGAGATTGTGCTGCACCACGCGGCTCATCTCGCGCCACAGCGGTTTTAGGGTGGGTTGGGTGACGTCCGGTGAGCCGCCGCCGAAAGGAATGATCGACTTGTCGCTGCGGGCATCCAACATGTTCAGCACCTGATCCCACTGGGTTATCTCCACTGGGCGCTGTACCGGGCGTGACATTGGCGGCACCGGCGGCTGGGCTTTTTGCGGCGCGACGAAGTAGCCGGAGCGCGGCTGTGGGGTGATCAGCTGTCGTTGTTCCAGCGTCTGATAAGCCTGCTGTACGGTGCTGATGCTAACGCCGTGCTCCTGGCTCAGGCTGCGCACGGAGGGCAGCTTTTCGCCGTGGCGATACAGCCCTTGTTCAATTCGCTCGGCCAGCAGGTTGGCCAGATGTTGGTAACGCGTCATTGCTGTATCCCCAGTGATCGCCATACAGATGAGAAAACCAGTACAGTCAGGCGATAAAAACCGCACGCAGATATCGTTTTAGCGAATCTGTATGTTAAAGAAAAGTATTTTTTGAATCTGTATTGCAGGACCGGAAATCCGCGAAGATAAAGCCTCTGGCAAGGTGAGGAGGCAAAGTATGGAATTTCACGAGAACCGGGCAAAACAGCCGTTTATCGGCTTTGTGCAACTGTGGCGCTTTATGAAAAAATGGTGGCATTTGCAGCAAACACGTCGTGTATTGCGGCGAATGAGCGATGAGCAGTTGAAAGACGTTGGGCTGCGCCGTGATGAAGTGGGTTAAAAATACGGGCGACGTGCCTGACACGTCGCCCGCCCGCCTTTTAGCTCAACATAAATTGCCATAAGATCCAGCCGCCGAAGCCGATCAATATGCCGCCAGCCGCCCGTTCAATTTTCCAGACCAGATTACCGAGCCGTCGCTGAATCTGCGGCAGCGCGATCAATACGATCAACAGCAGATCCCAAAGCAGCACGACGCCGGTCATCCAGACCCCGCACACGGCCTGCTGTACCAGCGTGACATCCGGGCCGAGCAGCGCCGTCATCAGCGCCAGATAGAACAGCGCATTTTTCGGATTCAGCAGTGAAGAGCCCAGCCCCAGCAGCAGCTGTCGGGTGAGCGAGGGCAGCGCCGATGCGGTATGTTGCCACTCCCGTGTTCCGGCGCGGCTATTCAGCAGCTGGCGGCCCACCCAAAGCAGGTACGCGGCGCCCATCAGTTCGATACCGGTGAAAAGCAGCGGCGCCTGGCGCAGTAGCCCGGAGCCAATGACGACCAGCAGAATGTAGAACCCGTTTCCCGCCGCAATGCCAAGGCAAACGCCCACGCTGCCGCGCAGTCGAAAGCGTAGCGCGTAGCCTACCAACAGAAAGAAGTCCGGCCCCGGGCTGAGCAGCGCCATAAAGTGCGCGAGTGCCAGTGCGGGAAACGCGGGAGGGAAGAGTGTGGTGACCTGTTCCATAGCGACCTCAATAAAAAGCGTGAGGTCAGCGTAGGCCTGAAGAGGCGTTAATTATTGTCTGATATTGATCTACCCAGCGCGTACTGACGCGGCGTGGCGGCCGTGTAGCTGACGAAGGTTTTGTGGAAATGGCTCTGGTCGGCGAAGCCGCTCTGGTAGGCCACATCGGCAATCTCGTCCCCGGCGCGTAGCCGCACTTTGGCGTACTCCACGCGCGAGTTGTTAAGAAAACTGCCGGGCGTCAGGCCGGTATCCTGCTTGAACGTCCGGATTAAGGTCTCTTTACGCAGCGAGAAACGTGCGGCGAACGCATCAAGGGAGGGGGGAGAGACGGGGTTTGCCAGTAGCGCCTGCTGCAGATGTTGGCTGGTGGAACGCAGTTTTTCATCAACGCCAGTTCGCAGGGAAAGAGCGGATAACAGCGTTGTCAGCGCGTCGGCGGACATCTGCTCAACGACGGTGAGATACAGGCTGAACAGCGCATCATTGCGAATGACCTGCCGGGCTAATGGCAGCGGCGTGTCGAGATAGAGCATATGGTAGCTGCGCGGCTTTCCTTGTATCGGGTTGCAGCTGTGCGGCGCGTTGGCGGGGATAACGATAAGGTCGCCGGGTGACAAAAGATACTCCTGCCCGTCACAGACGCAGCGCGTTCCACCTTCGAGAATCGCCCCTATCGAGAGCTGCGGGTGGCTGTGGCGCTTATAGGCCTGCGTGCTCTGCCAGGTGCTGCGTCGTTCAAGCCCCGGCAGCCGAGTGAAGGTCTGATGAATATCGCGTGGTGTGGTCATTCGCTTCCCCCGGCGGTTTTTTATTTTTATATCACATTAGGGGAAAGTAGGCAGAGATGTGTGAAAAATAAACGATTCGCTTTAGATCACATTAACGAATTTAATGTATCAAATAACTGGTATCAGACTCACAGTTCACGCTGAAATCATTCGCCTCATATAGATAAGTGTTGCTTCACAGCTAGTATCAACTCGCTAATCATACACCTGCAAGAGGATACAATGAAAAATACAAATCGTATGATCGTGAACTGTGTTGCTGCTTCCCTGATGTGTTCCTGGAGCCTTTCCGCGCTGGCGGCTGGTGCCCAGACCGAGGTCAAGATTGTTCGCGATGAATACGGCATGCCGCATATTTACGCCGATGATACCTATCGGCTGTTTTACGGCTATGGCTACGTGGTGGCGCAGGATCGCCTGTTCCAGATGGAGATGGCGCGGCGCAGCACGCAGGGCACGGTCTCTGAAGTCCTCGGCAAGTCGTTCGTCAGTTTTGATAAGGGGATTCGCCAGAACTACTGGCCGGATTCCATCCGGGCGCAAATCGCGGCGCTAGCACCGGAGGATAAGTCCATCCTGCAAGGCTATGCCGACGGCATGAACGCCTGGATTGATAAAGTGAACGCCAACCCTGGCACGCTGCTGCCAAAACAGTTTTCCACCTTTGGTTTTGCACCACAGCACTGGCAGCCTTTTGATGTAGCGATGGTTTTTGTCGGTACGATGGCGAACCGATTCTCTGACAGTACCAGCGAAATTGATAACCTGGCGCTGCTGACGGCGCTAAAAGACAAATACGGTAAGCAGCAGGGGATGGCGGTTTTTGACCAGTTAAAATGGCTGGTGAACCCTTCCGCGCCAACGACCATTTCCCCTAAGGAGAGCCACTATCCGCTCAGGTTCGACCTTAACAATACGCAAACGGCGGCCTTGCTCCCGCGTTACGACCTGCCAGCACCGATGCTCGACCGGCCGGCAAAAGGCGCAGACGGCGCACTGCTGGCGCTGACGGCGGGACAAAACCGGGAAACCATCGCCGCGCAGTTTGCGCAGAGCGGGGCCAATGGGCTGGCGGGCTACCCGACAACCAGCAATATGTGGGTGATAGGTAAAAACAAAGCGCAGGACGCAAAGGCCATTATGGTTAACGGCCCGCAGTTCGGCTGGTACGCGCCTGCTTATACCTACGGCATTGGCCTGCACGGCGCGGGCTACGACGTCACCGGCAATACGCCGTTTGCTTATCCTGGTCTGGTGTTTGGTCACAACGGCACGATTTCCTGGGGTTCTACCGCTGGTTTCGGCGATGATGTCGACATCTTTGCCGAAAAATTGTCGAAAGATAAGCCAGGCTATTATCAGCATAACGGCCAGTGGGTGAAAATGCTCAGCCGCGAAGAGACCATTAAGGTCAAAGACGGCCAGCCGGAGACCTTCACCGTTTGGCGCACCCTGCACGGAAATGTGATGAAAACCGACCCAGCCACACAAACGGCCTACGCCAAGGCGCGCGCGTGGGAAGGCAAAGAGGTGGCATCGCTGCTGGCGTGGACTCACCAGATGAAAGCCAAAAACTGGCAGGAGTGGACGCAGCAGGCGGCAAAACAGGCGCTGACCATCAACTGGTACTACGCCGACGTGAACGGCAATATCGGCTACGTGCATACCGGTGCGTATCCTGACCGCCAGCCGGGTCACGACCCGCGTCTGCCGGTGCCCGGCACCGGAAAGTGGGACTGGAAGGGGCTGCTCTCTTTTGATTTGAACCCGAAAGTGTATAACCCGCAGTCGGGCTATATCGCCAACTGGAACAACTCACCGCAAAAAGATTATCCGGCATCCGATCTGTTTGCCTTTCTGTGGGGCGGCGCGGATCGCGTGACCGAGATCGACCGCATTCTTGATAAGCAGCCGCACTTTACCGCCGATCAGGCCTGGGATGTGATCCGCAAAACCAGCCGTCAGGATCTGAACCTGCGGCTCTTCCTGCCGACGCTCAAGGACGCGACGGCGAGCCTGCCGGTAAGCGACCCGCGTCGCCAACTGGTGGATAAGCTAAGCGGCTGGGATGGCAGCAACCTGCTCAACGAAGGCGGTAAAACCTATCAGCAGCCGGGCTCGGCGATTCTCAACGCCTGGCTGACCAGTATGCTGAAACGCACGGTTGTGACGGCGGTACCGAAGCCGTTCGGTGACTGGTACAGCGCCAGCGGCTATGAGACGACGCAGGACGGGCCAACCGGCTCGCTGAACATCAGCGTAGGGGCGAAGATCCTTTACGAAGCGCTGCAGGGCGAGAAGTCGCCGATTCCGCAGGCGGTCGATCTGTTTGGCGGAAAACCGCAGCACGAGGTGGTGCTGGCGGCGCTGGAGGATGCCTGGCAGACGCTGTCAAAGCGCTATGGCAACGACCTTAACGGCTGGAAAACGCCGGCGATGGCGCTGACCTTCCGGGCCAATAACTTCTTCGGCGTGCCGCAGGCGGCAGCGGATGAAGCGCGTCATCAGGCGGAATACCAGAACCGCGGCACGGAAAATGACATGATCGTGTTCTCGCCGTCGGCCAGCAAAAGCCCGGTGCTTGCCTGGGACGTGGTCGCGCCGGGTCAAAGCGGGTTTATTGCCCCGGACGGCAAGGCGGATAAGCACTATGACGATCAGCTAAAAATGTATGAAACCTTCGGGCGTAAATCGCTGTGGTTAACCCCGCAAGAGGTGGAGTCGCATAAGGAATCGCAGGAAGTGTTACAGGTGAAGCGGTAACTTTTTCCTGTCGTCCCCCGTCTTGTCCGGCGGGGGATGCCTATTCGGAAACCTCCGTTTATACCCAACTTTACGTCCGCAGCCAGCCAGATTGACTACCCTTAATACCCTAAGCGGTAAAAACAAGGAGATTCACGATGGCTTACCAGACAGTTAATCCTGCCACTAACCAGCTTATCAAAGCATACCCTTCTCATACCGACGCGGACGTTGAAGCGGCGCTGAAAGCGGCCGATGCGCTCTACCATTCCGACTGGGCAAAAGGGGATATCGACCAGCGCCTGCCGGTACTCCACAAATTAGCCGATTTGATAGATGCCCGCGTTGAGGAGCTGGCGAAGATTGCCAGCCAGGAGATGGGCAAACTGATCGCCCAAAGTCGCGGCGAGGTGAAACTGTGCGCGCAAATTGCCCGCTATTATGCTGACAACGCGAAGCAGTTTCTCGCGCCGGTGAAGTACAAATCCGAGCTCGGCGAGGCCTGGGTCGAACATCATCCTATCGGTGTGTTAATGGCCGTTGAGCCGTGGAATTTCCCTTATTACCAGCTGATGCGCGTGCTGGCCCCGAACCTGGCAGCAGGTAACCCGGTGCTGGCGAAGCATGCCAGCATTGTGCCGCACTGCGCAGAGGTCTTTGCGCACCTGGTGCGTGAAGCGGGCGCACCGGAAGGGGCGTGGGCGAACCTGTACATCTCGCAGGATCAGGTGGCCAACATTATTGCCGACGACCGCGTGCAGGGTGCAGCGCTGACCGGCTCCGAAAAAGCGGGCAGCGTGGTGGCGGCACAGGCGGCGAAGCACATTAAGAAATCGACCCTTGAGCTGGGCGGTAACGATGTCTTCGTGGTGCTGGACGATGCCAACCTCGATAAAGCGGTGAAAATCGGCGTCAATGCCCGCCTTAACAACGCCGGGCAGGTCTGTACCGCGGCAAAACGTTTTGTGCTGCATGAGAAAATTGCCGATGCTTTCCTGAGCAAGTTTACCGAAGCGTTTAAGCAGGCAAAAATTGGCGACCCGCTGGATGAAAGCACCACGCTTGGCCCGCTGTCGTCAAAAGACGCGCTGGAGACGCTGACCAAACAGGTCAACGAAGCAGTGAAAAACGGCGCGAAGCTGCATCTCGGCGGTAAGCCGGTGCAGCGTGACGGCTGCTTCTTCGAGCCCACCATCCTGACCCACATTTCCCGCGATAACCCGGCGTATTTCGAAGAGTTCTTCGGCCCTGTCGCGCAGATTTACGTGGTGAAGAACGATGATGAAGCGGTAGCTCTGGCCAATGATTCCCACTACGGGCTGGGCGGTGCGGTCTTTAGCCAGGATATTGAACGGGCGAAGAAAATGGCCTCGCGCATTGAGACCGGGATGGTGTACATCAACTGGCTCACCGATACCGCGGCTGAACTGCCGTTTGGCGGCGTGAAGCGCTCCGGCTACGGGCGCGAGCTGTCGGATCTGGGGATCAAAGAGTTTGTGAACCAGAAGCTGGTAGTGGTGCGCCAATAGCGGCAGCCATAAAAAAACCTGCCATCGGGCAGGTTTTTTTGGGAAGTGGGTAACGTTAGAAGTTTACGCCGCCGCCAATGTAAGCGCCGTCAATCAGCGTGTGGTTTGGACGACCGTCTTTGCCGTCAACGCTGACGTGGCGATAGCCCGCTTTCAGAGTGACCAGTGAAATCGGTGACCAGCTTACGCCGCCGTTAGCTTCAACGTAGTTTTTCACGCTGTTGTTCAGGCCTTCCGGCGCGGCATAGCCTTCGCCAAAGACGCGGATGCTGTCGGTCAGGGCTACGCTAACGCCGCCGCCGATAGGGAACGCCACGCCGTTATCGCCTTTTTTCGGGCCGATGTAGATAGCTTTTGCGCCTGCGTTCAGCATCACCGGACCGACTTCCAGGTTATAGCCAGCGCCCACGCCGCCGGTCTGGGTACCGTCGTCGGTGTTTTTCAGCCAGTTGCTTTCTGCGTACAGGCCGGATGAGGATTTACCCATTTCCAGATTCAGGTTGGTAAAGTTTTTACCCTGCTCAAGGCTACCGCCCATCGCCAGTGCGGAACCGGATACGGCGGTCAGAGCGGAAAGGAGCAGGATATTAAGCTTTTTCATGGTTTATTCCTCGTCATAAAATTAATCTGAGGACACCTTAACAAGTGGATTTTACTTCTGCAAATGTGACTCATGTCGATTTTTAATACTGGAATTGTAGTGGGTATGGTGTTTTGTTGTTGCTTGTTTGTTTGTTTTTACCTGCGTCAATAATTAGCGTTTTGACGTTTAGCGCCCGTTTAGTTTTTGCCTAAACGTACCTTGAACAGAGCGGGGGATATTGGTTGGCCGTGAATTAATTGTCTTTCTAATAATTTCCAAAAACGTTCCGATTGTCATGAATAAAAATGGATATTTACATTTCTACGCATTTAATTACCCCCTTTCGGGGCGGAAGGGGCATGATTCAGGCAATTGGCGTAGCCCGGCCAAGCGAAGCGCCGCCGGGAGCGGCTCGGTGCTAATCCCGGCGGCGCTTCGCTTGGCCGGGCTACGGGTTATTTTTTCAGGCTGGCGAATGCCGCGCGAATTTCTGCTTCTGGTAGTTGAATGCCAATAAACACCAGCGTGCTGTGCGGCGCTTCATCGCCCCACGGCCTGTCCCAGTCGGCGCTGTACAGGCGCTGTACGCCCTGGAAGAGCAGGCGGTTCGGTTCGCCGTCAATCCACAGCATCCCTTTGTAGCGCAGCAGCTTGTCGGCGAAGTCCAGCAGCAGGTTTTCCATCACCCGGGAGACGTCGCTGATATCGACCGGGTAATCCAGCTCCACCACAATCGACGACACGTCGTTTTGCTGGTCGGCCATAAAGTGGAAGCGCGGCTTCGAGGTCACGTTCTCTTCCAGCATAAAGCCGTTGGTGTTGAACAGCAGACTCAGGTCGATATCGCCGTGGGTGACGGTGTAAATCGGCGCGCGGGCGTTGATGCGGGCCAGACGCTCGTGCAGCTTTTCGGCCTCACCGGCGACGTCGGTTTTGGTCAGCAGAATACGGTCGGCGTAGCCAACCTGCGACTGGGCGATGGTGAACTGGTTCATCTGCTCGTCGGCGTGCACCGCGTCGACCAGCGCAATTACGCCATCCAGCAGATAGCGTTCACACAGCACCTCGTGGGAGAAAAAGGTCTGAATGATAGGGCCGGGGTCGGCCATGCCGGTGCATTCAATCACCAGGCGGTCAAAGCTGATGTTGCCCTGGTCGAGGTTATCGAGCAGGTCTAACAGCGCGTCTTCCAGCTCGTTAGAGCGGGTGCAGCAGATGCAGCCGTTGGTCAGGGTTTTAATCTGCGTGGCGCGGTCGCCAATCAGCTGATCGTCGACGGAGACTTCGCCGAATTCGTTTTCAATCACGGCAATTTTAAAGCCGTGCTGTTCGTTGAGGATGTGGCGCAGCAGGGTGGTTTTGCCTGCGCCGAGGAAACCGGTAAGTAGGGTAACTGCAATCGGTGCCATGATGTCTCCTTTAACAGCAGCGCATGCCGCCTTTTCCATCGCCGCCGTAGCGCGCCTGCTGGCGCTCGCGGAAGAACGCTTCGTAGGTCATGTACGGTTTATCCGGATGGTTGGTCTGCATATGTTCGACGTAGTTGTCGTAATCCGGAATGCCAATCAGCATTTTTGCCGCCTGACCGAGGTATTTTTTTGCCTGACCTAAGTTACCAAACATTGTCTCATCCAGATATGAATAAAGCCGGATGGCGGCTAGCGCCTTATCCGGCCTACAGACTGCACTTTTTGTAGGCCGGATAAGCGCAGCGCCATCCGGCAAAGAGGTTAGTGGTGTGAAGAGGTCTTCACGCCGCCTTCCGGTACCGGCACATACGGTGTTTCTTTGTCGGTACGTTTATCGCTATTGCGCACCTGCATCCAGGTTTTGAAACCGTAGAAGATGATGCTGTACACCACCACCAGGAACAGAATACTCAGGCCTGCGTTGGTGTAGTTGTTAATCACGATATGGTTCATGTTGGCGATCTGCTGGGCGGTCAGTTCGCCGCCGTTAGCAATCTTCTCTTTGTACTGATTCGCCATGTAGAAGAAGCCTTCCATCTGCGGGTTGGTGCTGAACAGTTTCAGGCCCAGCGCCCAGGTGGTGCAGATAAGCAGCCAGACCGCCGGAATGGTGGTTACCCAGATGTATTGGGTGCGCTTCATCTTAATCAGGATAACCGTACCCAGCACCAGCGCCACGGCGGCCAGCATCTGGTTAGAGATACCGAACAGCGGCCACAGGCTCTTCACGCCGCCCAGTGGGTCAACCACGCCTTGATACAGCAGGTAGCCCCACAGGCCTACGCAGCCCGCAGTCGCGACAACGCCAGCGACCAGCGAGTCGGTTTTCTTCAGGAACGGCACGAAGTTACCGAGCAAATCCTGCAGCATAAAGCGGCCTGCACGGGTACCGGCATCCAGTGCGGTAAGGATGAACAGCGCTTCGAACAGAATCCCGAAGTGGTACCAGAAGCCCATATCGGCCATCGGCAGCACTTTGTGGAACACGTGGGCGATACCGACCGCCAGCGTTGGCGCGCCGCCCGCGCGGTTCAGTACCGACGGTTCGCCGATATCTTTCGCGGTTTGCAGGATCTGCTCAGGCGAAATCACGAAGCCCCAGGAGCTGACGGTCGCTGCCGCATGGGCGGTGACATCTTTCAGCTGCTGCGCAATCAGCGCCGCGTTCTCGCCGCCCATTTCATGCAGGTTCGGCATGGTGATGCCCAGACCTGCTGGCGGCGTGTTCATCGCGAAGTAAAGACCCGGCTCGATGATAGAGGCTGCCACCAGCGCCATAATGGCGACGAAGGACTCCATCAGCATCGCGCCATAGCCGATGAAACGCGCGTCGGTTTCGTTGGCCAGCAGCTTCGGCGTGGTGCCGGAGGAGATCAGCGCGTGGAAGCCGGAAACGGCGCCACAGGCGATAGTGATAAACAGGAACGGGAACAGCGCGCCTTTCCACAGTGGGCCGGTACCGTCGATGTACTGGGTTACGGCTGGCATTTTCAGATCCGGGTTGAGGATCACGATGCCAAGTGCCAGGCCAACGATAACGCCGATTTTCAGGAAGGTCGCGAGGTAGTCGCGCGGTGCCAGAATCAGCCATACCGGCAGCAGGGCAGAGATAAAGGCATAGCCAATCAGCGCGAAGGTGATAGTGGTGTCTTTAAAGGTCAGCGCCGGGCCCCAGTATGGGTCGTGGGCAATCACGCCGCCGAAGTAGATGGAAGCCACCAGCAGCACGATACCGATCACCGACACTTCGCCGACGCGGCCCGGGCGGATAAAGCGCATGTAGATACCCATAAACAGCGCAATCGGCACGGTGGAGCAGACGGTGAACACGCCCCACGGGCTTTCTGCCAGGGCTTTCACCACGATCAGCGCCAGCACCGCGAGGATGATGATCATAATCAGGAAGCAGCCGAACAGGGCAATGGAGCCCGGCACGCGGCCCATTTCCTCTTTGACCATTTCGCCCAGCGACGAACCGTTACGGCGCGTCGAGATAAACAGCACCATAAAGTCCTGCACCGCGCCCGCGAGCACCACGCCCGCCAGCAGCCAGAGGGTACCCGGCAGGTAGCCCATCTGTGCGGCCAGTACTGGCCCAACCAGCGGGCCTGCACCGGCGATAGCGGCGAAGTGGTGGCCGAACAGCACGTAGCGGTTGGTCGGCACGTAGTTCAGGCCATCGTTGTTAATGACCGCCGGCGTTGCGCGCGTGGGGTCGAGCTTCATCACCTTCTGGGCGATGTACAGGCTGTAGTAGCGATAGGCCACCAGATAAACAGAAACCGACGCCACGACGATCCACAGGGCACTGACGTGCTCACCGCGGCGTAAGGCGACGACCGAGAGGCAAAACGCACCGATGATTCCGAGAATCACCCAGGGTATGTGCTTGAATAGCTTTTTCGTATCCATAGTAAAACCTGGTTTTTTTAAGATTAATAATCAGCCGAAGCTGCCGTTGTTTTTTGCGTTTGGGGATTGAGGAGGTATTGATTCTGATGATGAGTTTGTCAGAGATACGCGCGCGTAAAGTTGGGTAAATGCGTGAGCGGTTGAAAGTGAGGGCTAAGCGGTTGCTTTTCGCGGTAAGCGGTTGGACAACCTTTGTTCGACGGCAAAATATGTGATTGAGATCGCAAGTTTTTTTCCTGTTGCCGTTTCTCTGCGCACAACTACGTATGATTAAAAACCAATAAAAAACACTATTGTCACTAATTGATCACAACTCAGCGTGATGACCCTCTCCCTGCCGCCGCGTTTTCCCGACTATTGGCTCAACCCGGCCGGTGAGCCATGCAGCCTGCCGACCTGTATCCATAAAAAGGATGAACACAATGAAAAATATGCGGCTAAAAGCACTTTGTTTGGTTCTGGGAGCGGGCATGTTGTGGCCAGCGGTGGGGCAATCCGCCACGGAATTACGCATGTCGTGGTGGGGTGGCAACCAGCGCCATCAGGCCACCACTGAGGCGATTAAAGCCTTCGAAGCGCAAAACCCGGACGTTAAAATCAATACCGAGCCCAGCGGCTGGGACGGCTATTTATCCCGCCTGAGCACCCAACTGGCGGGCAATACCGAACCGGACGTGATGCAGATTAACTGGAACTGGCTGGTGATGTTCTCGAAGAACGGCGACGGGTTTTACGATATTAACCGCCAGTCGGCGAATATCGACCTCAGCCAGTTTTCCAGCCAGGGCAAGCAACTGGTGACGATGAACGGCAAGCTGAACGGTGTGCCGGTGGCGATGACCGGGCGTTCGATGTACTACAACCCGGAACTGTGGAAAAAAGCAGGCGTTGCCTACCCGCAGACCTGGGAGCAGATGATTGCCGCCGGTCCGGCGTTTAAAAATACGCTGGGAGACGACTACTACCCGTTTATCCTCGCTAATCATGACACCACCATCATGACGTTTCTGAACTCTTACATGGTGCAGAAATACAACATCCCGATGATCGACCCGCAGAAAAAAGCCTTTACCTACAGCCGCGAACAGTGGCTGGACTATTTCGGCATGTACAAAAAGCTGGTGGATAACCATGTTATTCCTTCCATGAAATATCTCTCGGCCTTCGGCAAAGCCAACGCCTGGGAAATTAAACCATGGCTGGACGGCAAAATCGGCGGCGTCCACACCTGGAGCACCGACGGTACCTTTGCCGGTAGCCTGCGCGCGCCTGCGCATCTGGAAGTGGGGCCGTATCCGATGCTGCCAGGGGCAACCGATGCGGGCATCTTCTTTAAACCGGCGATGATGTTCTCCATCGGTAAAAACAGCAAACACCCGGAACTGGCGGCGAAGCTGATTAACTTCCTGCTCAACGACCCACAGGGGATTAAAGCCATGGGCCTCCAGCGCGGCGTGCCGCTGAGCGCCGAGGCGGTAAAAGTCCTGCAACAGGACGGCGTGCTGGATAACAGCCAGATCCAGGTGCAGGGGCTGGCGCAGGTAGACCAGCTGATGGGCAAAATTGAGCCGTCGCCGTGGTTTGAAAACCCACAGCTGTTGTCCTACTTCCTCGATGCGGTTCAGCGCTATGACTACGGGCAGCTCACCCTTGAACAACTGGCCGATGAATTTCCCCAGCGCGCGCAGCGCGTCCTGAAAAAGATCATGTAATTGAGGTGGTTATGTCGCAATTATTAAAAGAGTCGATTTTAAGCAAGCTGGACACGCTGTTTAATGAAGTGATTGTGGTGCGCACCAACGACGCTGAGTTAAAAAAACAGAAGGTTATCGCTTCTGACCTGTCGATTGAAAACTGGGACTGGTCGCAGGGGGTGGGCATTTACGGTATCTGGCGTCTGTATCAGATTACCCGCGAGCCGCGTTACCTCGATTACCTGAACGGCTGGTTCTCCCGTCGGATGGCTGAAGGGCTGCCGGAGAAAAACATCAACCGCATGGCGCCGATGCTGACCGCCACCTGCATGGCGGCGGAACTCGGCGAAACCGGCTGGCTGACGGATATCGCCGACTACGCCGACTGGATCGACACGCGTCTGCTGCGCACCCAGGAAAACGGCTACACCCACTGCACCAGCGATCATCTCAACGAAGAGCAGCTGTGGGTCGATACGCTGTTTATGAGCGGCCTGTTCCACGCCCGCGCGTCACAGCTGCTCGATAAACCGCACTACATGGACGATGTGGCGTATCAATTCTTACTGCACATCAAATATCTCGTCGACCGCCGTAGCGGACTGTGGATGCACGGCTGGAGCTTTATCGAACGCAACAACTACGGCGCGGCGCTGTGGGGGCGGGGTAACGGCTGGGCGGCGGTGGGCAGCGTCGATTTTCTCGAGATGGCGAATGCCGATAACGCCAATACGCGCTTTATCCGCGAAGCATTTGTCCGCCAGATGCAGGCGGCGGTGCACTACCAGCATAACAACGGGATGTGGTCGACGTTAATCGATCACCCTGAAAGCTATCAGGAAGCGTCGGGTACCGCCGGGCTGACCTACGCGCTGCTGAAAGGCGCGCGGCTGGGGCTGCTGGACAGCCGCTGCCGTGATGCGGGGTGGGCGGGCATCCAGGCGCTGATTGCACGGATTAACGATCAAGGGGAAGTGGCTGACGTGTCGGCTGGCACATCGGTAGGACGCGACCTCCAGCACTATCTGGATATCCGCGTTCGTCAGCGCGCCTACGGGCAGTCGCTGGCCATGCTGGCGCTAGGGGAAGCGCTTGCCCATCTAAACGGATAACTTAAGGACAAGGTCATGACGACAAACCCCAGCGCGGTGCTGAGCGTCGAGGAAGAGCAAAAAATTCTGGCGCGGATCCACGATCCGCGTATTCCTTCAGCCGAGGTGAACGTGCGCGATTTTGGCGCCGTCGGCGACGGCGTCACGCTGGACACCCAGGCAATTCAGCGGGCAATCGCTCATCTCCACCGCCAGGGCGGCGGCAGAGTGGTGGTGCCAGCCGGTCGCTATCTTACCGGCTCACTGGCGCTGCTCAGCAATATAAACCTGCATCTGGATAGCCCACAGAGCGTGCTGCTGTTCACGACCGAGACCACCGAAGCGCACTACCCGCTGGCTTTCGGCCACTGGGAGTGCTCGCCGCTGTGGAACTACCGGGCGCTGATTTACGCCTGCGATGCGCAGAATATTGCGTTGACCGGGCGGGGCGTGCTGGACGGTCAGGCCAGCGACAGCGTCTGGTGGCACTGGACGCATCAGATTGAGCACGCCTGGTCGACCTCCGCCCGCAACCTGCAGCGCCCGGCCAGCCTGCGTCTGCGCGAAATGAACCTCAACGGCGTGCCGGTCGCCGAGCGCCGTTTTGGCGACGGCCACTACCTGCGGCCGATGTTTATTCAGACCCTGCGCTG
The DNA here is from genome assembly GCF_014168815.1 of Klebsiella sp. WP3-W18-ESBL-02. NCBI lineage: Bacteria > Pseudomonadati > Pseudomonadota > Gammaproteobacteria > Enterobacterales > Enterobacteriaceae > Klebsiella > Klebsiella sp. WP3-W18-ESBL-02. Next base: position 4,418,187 of record NZ_AP021972.1, on the reverse strand, counting down.
TGAGAACGTCCTGCTGGAAGGCGTTACGCTGCGCAATTCGCCGATGTGGCAGGTGAACCCGGTCCTGTGCCGCAACGTTACCGTCCGGCGCATGACGCTGCGCTCCCACGGCCACAATAACGACGGCGTCGACCCGGAAAGCTGCTGCGATGTATTAATTGAAGATAACCTGTTTGACTCCGGTGATGACTGCATCGCCATTAAGTCCGGGCGCGATCGCGACGGGCGTGAGGCCAATATTCCCTGTGAAAACATCATCATCCGCCATAACCGTTTTGCCGATGGCCACGGCGGCATTGCGTTAGGCAGCGAGATGAGCGGCGGTATCCGCAACGTGTTCGCCGTGGGGAATGAATTTGATAGCCCGGCGCTGACTTACCCGCTGCGCCTCAAAGCTAACGCCCTGCGCGGCGGGGTGATTGAAAACGTCTGGCTGCGCCACTCGCGGGTGAAGCGGGTGCGCGATGCGGTGGTCCACGCCACCATGAACTATGCCGAGGGCGTTTACGGCAGCCATCTGCCGCGTTTTCGCAATATCGTGGTTGAAGATCTGGAAGCGAGCGGCGGCGAATACGGCCTGTTTATCGAAGGGCTGGCACAGTCGCCAATTGAAGGGCTGGTGCTGAAGGATATTCGCATCACCGACGTTGAGCATCCGCTGCACGCCGCCCACTGGGGCAGCGGCGTGAAGGTGGAAAATGTCACCATTAACGGGCTGGCCTATCCGCGCCCGGTGCAGCTGTTTATTCGCGGGCTACCGCAGGTGGGCGACTATCTACGGGCGATTGCGCAGCTGCCGGGCAATGACGATGCGGTCCTGCGCTATTCGTGGTGGCTGGGAAAAACGGCGGAAGGGCCAATGACGCCGCTGGGCGAGGGCGATATTCTGGCGCTCACGCCGACGATGGCCGGGCGTTTTGTACGCTGTCGGGTAAACCACGGAGAGATGAGCCTGCTGAGTAAGCCGTGGCTGATTCAGCCGGAGGGCAGCATCGATCTGGCGAGCAGCCATTCGGTTAATGCCGGTATTTTGTGCGCGCGCGGGGTGATCGAAGAGAAAGGCGGCGCGGAATGTATTACCCGCTTTGAGCTAGCGCAGATGATCATTCGCCTGTGGGGATTGCAGTATCAGCCGTCGAATGGGGTCGTCATCCAGGATATTGCGCCGGATTCCGTCTGGTATCCGGGCATTGCCGCCCTGATTCAGCGCGGCATGATGGCGCTGGTGCAGGGGAAATTCCTGCCCGACCGCCCGATGCGTCGCGAAGAGGCGGCGACGGTCGCCATGATGAGCTGCGGCGTGTCGTACCGTAACGCCTCCACGATGCTGCAATCGACCTTTACCGACGGGCGCATTCTGCGCGATATCTACCTTACCAATGCTCAGCGCGCGGTGGCCTTTGGTTTTATGCGCTGCGATGAGGAAGGCCGCTTCCGCCCACGCCGCTATCTGCGCCGCCACGAGGCGCTGGAGATGCTGCTGGCGATTGGCCACTTTATGGGCGATCAGGATGCACAGCAGCGGCAGGTGAAGCCGCTGCGTTAGTGGGAGCGGCGGCGGGCAGTTTGATCGATCGAACGGATCATCGACTGCTTCGCCGTCATTAAATGGTTGCGCAGCGCCAGGGTGGCGTCGATCTCGTTACGACAGATCAGCGCTGTCAGGATCATCATGTGCTCATCAATGGCGATAATATTGCGCTGTTTAAGATCGCTTTCATCCCACTGATAGTGGAAGTGGAAAATAACCGAGATAATTTCCAGTGACTGATTAAAAAATATATTTTCGGCGGCCGAAAGCAATAAGGCATGAAAATCCCGGTCAAGCTGGGAGAATGTTTTTACGTTGTCACCAATACGATCTCTTAATTGCCGATGGTGCTCCAGTAATGTTTTCGCCTGTAGCCAGCGAGGGTCGCCGTCGGGTAAATTAAGAAAGCGCTGAAGGGCGTGTAATTCCAGCATTTCGCGTAATTCAAAAAGCTGCTCGGCGTAGGAGCGGTCAAATTCTTTCATGCGCCAAAGACCGCGCTTTTCGCTGACGATAAGATTATAGCGGCCAAATTTCAGCAAATATTCTCTGGCCGCCACCGGACTGACGCCGGCCATTTTTGCCAGGGCAATTTCGCTCATCACTTCCCCGGCCTTCAGCTGCCGCTGGTTAATCATTGAAAAAAATGCCTGTTCAAAAATCTGCGTCTGTTCTTCGAGCGGCGCCTGGGTGCACTCAAAGCCGTCCAGCGCATCAGGTTTGCGTAGCACGATGTAATCTTTGCCAATTTTCTCCAGCACGCCGCGCTGCTGCAGGTGGGTGAGAATGTGCCTGACGGTGGTGCGGCTGATGTTAAACATCTCGCCCAGCGCCGACTGCACCGGCAGCGGAGAAGGAATATGACCGCGGGCGATACCATCGATAATCTGATTCACCACGCTACGACGTAAATTCTGCGAACGGCTCATGCTGCATCCTCCTGATAATGATTAAAAACGAATTTAAAACCTATTTCTGCGTTGGCATTCACAAGAATTTGTTGCACTGATACGGAATTACCGCGAAATCCACAATAACAAGGAGAACATAAAAGGAGAAGCCCCAATGATTATTATGAAAACGTTAGTTTGTCAGCAACCCGGAGAATGGGCGTGGCAGTCGCGGAATATTCCAAAACCACAAAAAGATGAGGTATTAATAAAAATAAAAACGGTCGGAATATGCGGTACGGATATCCATGCGTGGGGAGGCAAACAGCCTTTTTTCAGCTACCCGCGGGTATTAGGCCATGAAATTTGTGGCGATATTGTTGAGGTGGGGAGCGCCGTTCAGACATGGCGGGTTGGCCAGCAGGTGGCGGTAATCCCCTACGTAGCCTGTCATACCTGTAGCGCCTGCCAGAGTGGACGCGACAACTGCTGTGAAAATATCGCGGTGATCGGCGTGCATCGTGACGGTGGTTTTAGCGAGTTTCTGTGTGTACCGCAGCAAAACATCCTGTTGGCGGAAGGCATTGCGCCGGAGGCCGTGGCGCTAATTGAACCGTTTGCCATCAGCGCTCATGCGGTGCGCAGAGCGGCGGTGCAGGCGGGCGACGAAGTGCTGGTGGTTGGCGCGGGGCCAATTGGCCTGGGCGCGGCGGCGATTGCCAAAGCCGAAGGCGCGCGGGTGGCGGTGGCGGATGTCAGCAGCGATCGGCGCGCACACGTGGCGGCGCAGTTGGATCTTCCGACGCTCGATCCGCTGGCGGCGGATTTTGACGCCCGGCTACGCGCTTTGTTTGGCGGCAATCTGGCGCACAAGATCGTGGATGCCACGGGCAGCCCGCAGTCGATGAATCGCGCGGTGGATCTGATCCGCCACGGCGGCAGCATCGTATTTGTCGGCCTGTTTAAAGGCGGCCTGCAGTTTTCCGATCCGGAGTTTCATAAAAAAGAGACCACCCTGATGGGCAGCCGCAATGCCACCGCTGAAGATTTTGTTCGCGTCGGCGAGCTGATGCGCAGCGGCGCGCTGAGTGCTGAGATGCTGCTGACCCATCGGTTGCGCTTTAGCGAACTGGGTAGCACCTTTGAGCGTGACGTCATCAATAATCCACGGCTGATTAAAGGCGTGATAGAGTTTGCGCAGAACATCGACGGCGCCTCTGGAAATTAATGTGATTTAAATCACTACGTTAACCAAGTAAAACCTGCGCCTCCGTCTACGCTTTATGCCAGTACAACAATAATACGGAGATTTACATGACAACGGTCAACATCGCACTCAACGACGCTTACACGCTGGCCTTCGAGGTCCTGCGCGCCAACGGTTTTTCACAGCCTCACGCCGACGCCATTGCGCGCAACGTGACGGCGGGCGAACGCGACGGCTGTGCATCGCACGGCCTGTGGCGTCTGCTGGGGATTGTCGAAACCCTGCGCAAAGGCAAAGTGTCGCCGGACGCTGAGCCGACCATCGTCGATCAGGCTCCGGCGATTGTGAAAGCCGACGCCCACGGCGCCTATTCGCTGTGCGCTTATGAACAGGCGCTGCCGCTGTTGATTGAGAAGGCGCGCCACTGCGGCATTGCGGCGCTGGCGATCAACCGTTGCGTGCATTTCTCCGCGCTGTTTGCCGACGTGGAACCGCTGACCGAGGTCGGGCTGGTGGGCTATGCGTGCACGCCAAGCCACGCATGGGTGGCCCCGGCGGGCGGCACGCAGCCGCTGTTTGGTACCAACCCGATTGCCTTCGGCTGGCCGCGCGGCGACAAGCCGCCGTTTATTTTTGATATGGCGACCAGCGCGGCGGCGCGCGGTGAAATTCAGCTGCATCAGCGGGCGGGTAAGTCGATTCCTGAGGGCTGGGGGATTGATAGCAACGGCCAGCCGACCACCGATCCTCAGGCGGTGCTCGATGGGGCGATGCTGACCTTCGGCGGCCACAAAGGGTCGGCACTGGCGGCGATGGTGGAACTGTTTGCCGGGCCGCTGATTGGCGATATGACCAGCGCCGAATCGCTGGCGTGGGACAACGGCGCGGGCGGTCTGCCTTACGGCGGCGAGCTGATTCTGGCGCTGGACCCACAGCGCTTCCTGGGCACGCAGGCCGAGGCGCATCTGGCGCGCGCCGAAACGCTGTTCAGCGGCATGCAGGCGCAGGGTGCACGACTGCCGGGCGAGCGTCGCTATCAGGCGCGTCAGCAAAGCGAGCAGCAGGGGCTGGAACTTTCCCGCAGTCTGTACGATGAGATTTGCGCGCTGGCTGAATCCATGTAGGCCGGATAAGGCAACGCCGCCATCCGGCAATGTGCGCGGTGATGCCTGATGGCGCTTTGCTCATCTGGCCTACGGGATATTCGACGTACGGGGCCATGCAGGCCGGATAAGGCAATGCCGCCATCCGGCAATGTGCGCGGTGGCGCCTGATGGCGCTTTGCTCATCTGGCCTACGGATTATCCTGAGGCCATGGTGCGTTAATAGTCACATTTTCTATAAAGTTTTTCCTTTCCCCGCCGAAAATTCGTTATTCGTCTGGAGGAAAGAGAAACATGTTAAAACGTATCAAAATTGTCACCAGCCTCGTGCTGGTTTTGGTGTTATTTGGCTTGTTGCAAATGGTATCAGGGGGCCTGTTCTTTAACTCGTTGAAGCACGACAAAGAGAACTTCACTATCTTGCAAACGGTGCGTCAGCAGCAGTCCGGGCTGAACGGCAGCTGGGTTGCGCTACTGCAAACCCGTAATACCCTGAACCGCGCAGGGATTCGTTACATGATGGATCAGAACAACATTGGCAGCGGTGCTACCGTCGCCGAGCTGATGCAGATTGCCACGAAGTCTCTGGCGGATGCGGAAAAACGCTGGGCTGAGTATGAAGCGATGCCGCGCGATCCGCGTCAAAGCGAAGCGGCGGCGCTGGAAATTCAGCGCAACTACGACATTTACCACGGCGCGCTGGCCGAGCTGATTAAGCTGCTCGGTGCGGGCAAAATCAACGACTTCTTCGACCAGCCGACGCAGGGTTATCAGGATGGCTTTGAGAAAGCCTACGTTAACTACCTGCAGCAGAACGACAGCCTGTACGATCTGGCGGTGAATGACAGCAATGCGTCGTATACCCAAGCGCTGTGGATCCTCTTTAGCGTGATGATCGCGGTGCTGGCGGTGATCGTCAGCGTGTGGCTGGGCGTGCGCAAAACGCTTATCGCGCCACTGAATCGTTTAATCGACAGCATTCGCCATATTGCCGGGGGCGATCTGGTGAAGCGTATTGACGTGGAAAGCGACAACGAAATGGGCCAGCTGGCGCATTCGTTGCGTCATATGCAGGGCGAGCTGGCGCGCACCGTTGGTGAAGTCCGTCAGGGTGCCGATGCGATTTATAGCGGTGCCAGCGAAATCGCGATGGGCAATAACGATCTCTCTTCGCGTACCGAACAGCAGGCGGCCTCCCTTGAGGAGACGGCGGCCAGCATGGAAGAGCTGACCGCTACCGTGAAGCAGAACGCCGAAAACGCCCGTCAGGCCAGCCATCTGGCGCTGAGCGCGTCAGAAACCGCGCAGAAGGGCGGTAAAGTGGTGGATAACGTGGTGCAAACCATGCGTGATATCACCGCCAGTTCGCAGAAAATTGCCGACATTATCAGCGTGATTGACGGTATTGCCTTCCAGACCAACATCCTGGCGCTGAACGCCGCCGTGGAAGCCGCGCGTGCGGGTGAACAGGGCCGCGGGTTTGCGGTCGTGGCGGGCGAAGTGCGTAACCTGGCGCAGCGTAGCGCCCAGGCGGCGCGCGAGATTAAGAGCCTGATTGAAGACTCGGTTAACCGTGTCGATCTCGGTTCGACGCTGGTGGAAAGCGCCGGTGAAACCATGGATGAGATCGTGAATGCAGTCACCCGCGTGACCGATATTATGGGGGAAATCGCCTCGGCGTCCGATGAGCAGAGCCGCGGTATCGACCAGGTCGGTCTGGCGGTGGCAGAGATGGACCGCGTCACTCAGCAGAACGCCTCGCTGGTGGAAGAGTCCGCTGCTGCTGCGGCGGCGCTGGAAGAGCAGGCCAGCCGCCTGACTCAGGCGGTGGCGGTATTCCGCATTCAGCAGAGCCAGGCTAACGCCGGGCGCGAATCGGCCAGCGCGGCAACGCCAGCGCCGGTGATGCTGCGCAAAGCGGCGGCCACCGACAGCGGTGAAAACTGGGAAACGTTCTGATATTTTCGCGCCCTTAACGGGCGCGTTAACCTAGCGTCAGGCGCATGGCGCAGCGTGATTCATACGCCATACCGTGCGCCGCTTCTTCTGCCAGCGTCATCCTCAGCGATGGGCTGAGCGTCTCGTCCGCCAGAAATTCAAATCCCTGCTTCGCATACCACGGCCCGTTCCACGGCACCGTGCGAAAGGTGGTCAACGTCAGCGCACGAAAGCCTTTTTCTCGCGCTTGGGCAATCACATAGGCCATTAATCGGCGGCCAAGGCCGCGCCCCTGCCACGCCTGATGCAGCGAAAATTCAACGATAAACAGAACGTTACCCTGCGCCTGAGCCAGCAAAAATCCCACCGGGCGATCGTCGACCAGCGCCAGCCAGCTTGTGCCTGCGTCAACGTATTCACGATGGCGCTCGGCCGAGATGACCGGGCTTTCTGCCAGCCAGGCCAGTTCGGGTACCTGCCGAAAGCGCTGCCCGGCGGCGCGTTCAATGGCAGGTAGAGCGGTAATCTCCGCCGGGGCGGTCGGGCGAAAGGTGTATATCATCGGCCGAGTATAGCCTGCGCGCTCATACCGATGCGACGGTTAACGGGTGCACACCAGAATCGGTGAATAGAAATTGCTGATAACGATGGCGTCGTCCGGAGTTTTGCGAATGTTCAGCAGCCGCTTTTGCCCGGAGGTGATGCCGAGCGCGTATTGTTCAAAAATGCCTGCCGGGACATTGTCATGGCCAAATTTTTCGACCTGTTTAATGTGCAGCTGGTAAAACATTTCATGTACGTGCTGCCAGTCAAAGCTCTCCTGGCGCGAGACTTTCCAGTTCTGGCCGTTAGTCACGACGTCGCCGTTGACGTTGAAATAGCCCGTGCCGTCCGGCGTGAAGTGCATGACCACCATGCCTTCGAAGGTGAAATGATTATCCTGGTGGCTGTCTTTGTAGGTCAGGCTGCCCTGGCAGGTCATGGAAAGACGCGTGCTCTGGTCAATCCACAGCAGGGTGCCCAGGATCAACAGGGCATTCAGGGCAATGACGCAAAGGAGTCTTTTTTTCTGTTTCACTCTCTACCACTCGTAAAAAAACAGCGTCTGACAGGAGCTGGCCTTGCCGCGGAACTGGGAACACTGGCTCAGTACCAGACGACCTTTATCGCCGTAAAATACCGGGTCCTGGGGATGAAAATAAAAAATGGCGCTGGGCAAGCAGGTGAACGTTCCGGCCTCTTTTATTTGCATGACCAGGCGCTTTGCTCGCTCGGTGAAAACATCGGAAAGCGGCGTCAGCGTATAGACCGGGCAGCTACCGATGTGCGTCAGCAGGTGGGGAGTAAACTGCTGGCGCTGTGCGTTCCAGATCAGCGCGGCGGCGCAGAATACGAGTACCGCGGCGGTGAGCACGCCGTCAATCCAGTTCCGTTTCTGGCGTCCTGCGGGCTTGACGACAATTGGCGCCTGCGCAGGCGCGGGAACGGCCACCGGTGCAGGTTCCGGTTCGCCGAGCGGTACGATGGCAATATCCGCGCTCAGCATAAATCCGACTTTCGGTACGGTGACGATAAACAGGCGCTCTGGCACCAGGCCCGCCAGCAGTTTACGCAGAATGCTGATGTATTGGTTGAGCGAATTGCTCGAGCCGCGCAGTCCGCGATCGTCCCACACCTGTTGTAAAAAAACCTCGCGTTCGACCACCATGCCGTGGTGGGCGATCAGCAGGTTCAGAATGGTTTGCGCGGTGCAGGTCAGCGTCTGGCTTTCGGAGCCTTCACTGTGTAGGGTGAGTGAACCATCCTCGTTGTCATACACGATGGCGTCTGCCAGCAGATATTTCATGGTTTTTGTCGGCGATCCGGAGCGGAAATAAAAGAGGTATCAGATGCGAGAAGGGCAACTGTAGCGTGAATTGTTATCGGTAACATTGATCCAAGCCGCGCAAAATATAGATTAATAAGTGAGCGTGATGACAACATCGTCGCTAAACGCCCCCGTGCCGGAGAGCGTTTGCGGCGGAACCGTGCCATAAACGATAATAGACTGCACGTTTCCATCGGGATGAGTCACCTCCATCGTATTGCTTGCTGACCGATCGCCCCAGGGAACGGTGGCGGAGGCGTCTTGCCAAAGCGCATATTGCAGGCACTGCTGCCGGTCGTTACACATCTGGCGCTGGCTTCCTGAGGCATGCGCACCGTCGCTGATGCCTAATGTGTAGCGTGTTCCCACCGGGCAGCGCGCGCGAAGGGTCGCCGTGGAGGTGAGCTGTCCGGTCAGCGCCGTGCTGCCGACGATGCCAAAATCGAGCGGGGTGACGCTCTGAATAAAACAGCTGTCGGACAGCGTTGCGCTGGCGTTGGACGATAAATCCGTTGCCAGCCCCTGCGACGCGCCGTCCTGGCAGCTGGTCAGCGCCTCTTTTTGCGTGGCGCTGTTCCAGGTCAGCTTGAGTCCCAAAGTGTAGTTGAAGTAGCTGCGAACCGGCAGGTCGTTTTGCCCGGAAGGAATGGTCGCCAGCAGCGGAAAGCTGCCGCCGGACGTCAGGTTGCCGCCTATCGTCAGCGCGGTTTGCAGCGCACGCCCCGCGCCGAGGGAGGTCAGTTCCTGGCTGTTATCCAGCGCGCTGAACAGGCGAAACAGCATGGTGTACTGTTTCCCTTCGTTATCGCCGTTAGAGGTCATTTTGAAAGGGGCGCTTTCCAGGCTACTGAGGCAAACGTTGAAGTAGCGCGTTTCACCATAATCCGCGTAGCAGCTGAATTTGACGCTGGTCTGCGTCGAGCTGGTGTTACCCGCGACCAGCGTACCGAATACGGTCGATGCTCCCTGAGTTATCCAGCAGCTGGCGGCAACGGCAGGACGCGAAAGCAACGCACATGCCAGCAGGAGCAGCAAGAAGATGGGTGATTTTACTGGCACAGTAAGGTTCCGAGGTTAAGCGTCGCGGCGTCAGATGCGGCGGCGGGCAGATTGACGGTACAGCCGCCGGTGGGCATCTGAATGTGTAACGCACCCGGCATCGGCGGGTTCTCCAGCCAGATAAACCCGTCGCGTCCGATGATAGATTCGCCGCCAGAGTAGCTGACGCCGCTGCCCACCGGCAGCGGCTGGCGGCCACGGTCGAGAATTCGGGCTGAGAGGGTGCGCGCGCGATGCACCTGGAAATCGACCTTCACCGCCGTGCTCAGACCCGGGCGGGCGTGCATCTCGACGATGGGCGTCGCGATTTCCGGCGGCAGGCTTAACGGATCGAGCGAGATTTTGGCATTGTGATAGCGCGGTAAATCTGTCAGCAGCAAATAGCCATGTTCGTCGGTGCTGCCCGCCGGGCGATTTTCGACGGCAATGGGGATATTGCCGATGCCGTCGGTAGAGACCAGCGCGATCCCCTGGCGGTTATAGCGCAGCGCATAGGGGTGACTTTCCAGCAACATGAGCGAGCCTTCTCCGCTGAGGTATCGGCTGGTGCTGCTTTGGTCGCGGTCGAATCCGGCGTGCCATTCACCGTAGCTCCCCAGATAGCCGGCATCCGCATGATCCTGACGGGTGCTGCCCGTATTCTGACTCACCTGCCACGACCAGCCGCCCAGTTGATAGTCAGGCTGGTGGCGATAATCCCAGCGTGACGATTGGCTACCTGCCTGTAGCGATAGCGAATCCCGGTTGCCAAGCGGAATTGAGAACATGAGCTGGACGATTTTGTCTCCGCTACTGAGCGCATGGGTGAACCCTAGCGTGGCTGATACCCGATGCGGGAAGGACTTTGACCCGCTGATGTTCAGGTAGCGAGCGCCATCCTGGCGAACCCAGCCCGCGCCGAACGTGCCCCAGCCGGAAACGCTCTGGCTGATCCACAGGTTATCGTTGCGCGCGATCGGCTGGCTGCCGCTGACGCGGGCGATATCTGCCCATTCACTGCTGCTACGGCTGGTGCTGGTGGAAAAACTGAACCCGCGCGCGTTCCACTGGTATCCCATGCCCCATTTTATACCGTCACCCTGCGTGCTCTGGCTGGCAGCCGCGTGGCCGCTGACAATGCCAGCCGCCGGTGAGATCAGCCAGTCGCTGGCGATGCCGATGTTGTGTGCCCGGCGATGCTGTTCGCTGTGCGCGCTTACGGTCAGGCTGTTGCTCAGACCGTAGCGCCATCCGGCGTCGAGCAAGGGGGAGGCGGCATAGTCGTTGGAACGTTCGGCGTAGTGTTGGCGTAACCAGCCGATATCCAGCGAGCTGCTGCTCACGCCCTGCGCCAGCATTTCCGGCGCACCATATAAATCCAGCGTCACTTCTCGCCGCTGGCCGTTAATATCGGTGATCACGACCTGCGCCTGACCGCTGCCGGTAACGGTGGGCAGCGTATCCAGAATGTAGCCGCCCGGTTTGACCTGCTGGTGGCTTTGCTGCAGACCGTCAATGTATAAATCAACCGTCGACGGCAGCGCCACGCTATCGCTGAACTGGGCGCGCGGTGCAGTGTTTAGCTGCGGGTCGAGCTGGAAATTGCGCGCCAGGTGCAGGCCAGCAAAACGCACCTGTCTGCTCCAGCTCACGCCGGTGGTGATATTGTCGCCCAGCGCCACGCTGGTCAGGCTTTGCGGCAGATCGCGCTGCCAGGTGGTCATCAGGCGAGTGTGGCTGGCGCCATTTTCGCTCTGCCCACGCAGAAAGCGGCTGTTCATGGTGCTGCTGATTTGCCCCGGCAGCCAGCCGGAAGTTTGCAGCTGACTTTGCAGGCTGGTTTGCTGCTGCCCAGCCTGATCGCTGGCGTAGAGTGAATAGTCCAGCGTCAGGTTGCCCATCTCCTGCGCCTGTTGCAGAGACTGCGCGCTGCGACGCGGCCGGCTCTCCAGATGCTGAACGTGCGTTAACCCATGCTCAGGCAGGGTGAGAGACAGCTGCTGTTGCAGGCTGTCGAAGTGGGCTTCAAGGCCCTCGATAGCCGAAAGATTGAGCCATCCCTTCGCCGACGATTCTGGCGCAATGCCCAGCTTCTGCGCATCGGCAGCGGCTATCCACAGCCCATTACCCGTCACGTGAACGGCCCACAAACCATCGTAGGTGTAGTGGTTTACGGTCACGGACAGGTACTGGGTGTTTGGGGTCGGCGGCTCAGCGTGGAGCTTCATTGCCAGTAGCCACAGCAGCAGGATGCAGGTTAAGCAGGCTGGCTTGGGTATGTTCATTCAGATACGCGCGCAGGGAGGAGAGCAAAGAACGATTTCCGCGTTTAAACGGCAGCTTAAATTGCTGCCCCGCAAGGACATAGCCCGCGAGGCCGGAGAGGTTTTCTGCCACCTGACCGCGTTCGTTGAGCGCCTGAACGTTGCTGAGCCGGACGTGGGTGGTTCCCCGGTTCTTGCACCAGATATCGGCGTTTTGCTGTGAACAGATAAGCTGGTCAGCCTCGTTTTTACTGCCTGGCTGCCCGGCGGCGATAAAGAGGGGAATGGAGTAGCGCAGTAGAAAGTGGACGCCGTTTTGCTCGGTGCCGGTCTGATGACCGCCGGGCAGTTCATCGACCAGCAGGCGGAAACTTTGTTCCTGAGGGCGCTCGCTGGGGTTGAGAACCACAATGCGCACCAGCTGCTGCTGGCCCGGCAGCAGAGCGGTCACCGCCGGGCTGCTGACCACATCATCGGTCAGCGTGAGCACGTCTTTGCCCTGCGCCTGCGTCCAGTGATAAACGCGGATCTGCGCATGAATCGGCTGACTGCCGGTGTTGGTCAGGTACAGCGCGCCGGCGCGTTGGGCGGTGGAAAGGTTAAGCATAACCGGTGCCACCTGCAGCGTCGCGCCCATGGCGCAACGGGCGAACAGCAGTACGACGGCAAGCCAGCATAGGGCAAAGAGGGCAGTTCTGCGCATGTCAGTACACCAGATTCAGCGTAACGTCGTCGCTGTACAGGCCCGCTTTGGCGTTGGTCAGCGCCCCCGCCTCAATGACGCCAACAATTGTTTCAGACTGCGCCTGGCCGGTGCCGGTGCCTTCTATACCGCCGCTGGCGTTGACCGGCGTTTTCTTGCTTTCGTCCGCATAGAGCTTATAGGCGATATTCTGCGCGCCGATGCTGCTGTCTTCGGGTTTAAGCCAGAAAGTGCCGTCGCTGTCGCCATCACTGCTGGCCGCTGACAGAGCAAACGGCGTGCCGTTGGTGCACAGCACGCTCAGTTGGGTGCTTGCGTTAATCTCACTGGACTCGTCAGAACCGTGGCGGGAGAAATTCAGATCGCTGGCCTGTAGCGTGCAGGACTTCAGGACTTCCAGCGAAACGTGCATGGTCGTCGTTGCCGTACTATCGGCCAGCGCGGTTTGATGAAATACACACAACAAGCTGAAAATGACGACAGGCATCCTTTTCATAAGTGAGCTCCAGTAGATGAATAGATATCGTGATCTCATTAACGGGTATGGTCTGGGATGGTCAGCGGCAGAGGATAAATTCGGCTTAACAAATAAGGATATCTTTATTTGCTAAATCTCAGCCTATTCCTAACAATGTGATGAAAATGTTCATTGCGCGTTTCTCATCTATTTCTCGAAGGCGACAATACGGTAATATTTTACTTTGTTGGGCATATTGTTACCTTTGGTTATTACTGATAAAGCGAACGATTGTCGATATTGCGTATTTTTCGGTGCAATTCTGCAAGCGTATTGCAGTGAAACTTTGCCATTGCGTTACGACGGTGTGTATAAATCGTCTTAGGCGATTTATGCAGCATCCCGGCGATAGCGTTGGGAGAAAAACCCATAATTATCAATAAACAAATATGGATCTCTGAATGTGTAAGCGGCGTTTCTTTATGCGGCGTGCGGCGGAACTCAGGCTGTTTAAGCTGCTGGGTGAGCTGCTTTATCGACAGCTTATCGCTGAATACGCAGGCGCGATCCGGCGGTAAAATCTGCTGTACTTCTGGTACTCGATAATCTTCGGTGATAATCAGCCATTTACTGTCGCTATTATTGCGCAGGATCTTTTCACGCAGCTGGAATACGTTGTTATTGGTTTTTTCATTAAACCAGTGCAGCGCAGGGTACGGGTTAATCATATAGGGAACGGAATGCTTTAATCCCATCCACAGGAAATAGTTTTGACTAAGAACAACCAGCTCATACGGTGCAGACATATTGGTTACTTATTCCACAAAAAGCCCTGACCATAATTAGCGTGAGAATCACAGGCTAATTGGTAGTCAGCAATCGTTTCGATACCTTCAACAAGGACCTCGTCGGCAATTTTCTTGCAGCCCTGGGCCAGCTCGAGAAAGGGCTCTTTGCACTGGCGGCCTGTCCAGAAAGCGTGCTTATCAATCTTGGCACCCGAAAAGCGGTAATCCTGTTTAACCAGGCAGGGCAGAATGTCGTGATGAACGTCGTCAGCCCAAACGGCAAAACCCATGCTGCGCAGGGCGTCGATGAGTGCGCGCAGGCGCCTGCCGTCGGCGGGCGTGAGCAGCATGAGCTGGTCGAGATCGGTTAACTCAATGGCGATGCGCTGTGCTGCATCAGGTTCTTCGCCAAGGCGTTGTAAAAAATCAGGCGTCAGCAGAACGTCTGCGCTGGCGTTCAGATAATATTTTCCGGATGCGGGGGGATTGACCACGTGCGCAAGTTGCGCGAAGAAAAGGGCGACCCGGGCGTCGAGCGCCATGCTGTTGAAAAAAAGCTCGAGGTTAATCTGAGAAGAGGCGGTGGAAAGCACTTCCCAGGCAACGATGTTCTCGTTATCTAAGACGCGGATAGATTCGAATTTATAACCAGTGAGCATAATGACGCAGCAACATTTACCAAAGTTTTGTGTGTTGATAAATGCTAAATAATTTGCTTTTACTGGTATATTTATAAATACAAATTGAATTTATATAGTGTTTTAATCTGATTTATAATTTTTGTATAGATTTTTATTTTTACAAAAGTGGGCGGCGAGAAGGGGGGCGATATGCCCCCCGTGTGCATCCGGCGTTAACCCTCTGCGGCAATCACTTTGATTTCTACCATCCCGATGCCGAGCTTGCGCGGCGAGTGGCCGAGGATGTTACCCTCGTTGGTGGCCTGCGGGTCAGGAGGCACGATCACTAGCGTACTGGCGTCCGACGGGTTTTCGAAGTGCAGCGTGGTGGTGGTAACGTCGTGGCCGAGTGTGAGCATTTGCTCGCTGTCGCCGACGCGAACCGGGATGGGCTTATCGGCGTTCGGGCCAAAGGCCTTAGCGGTGATAACCAGGTCGAAGCGTTTTGGCAGCGGCTGCTGATACTCAATTTTTACCGCATCGCCGAGCTGTGCGTTGGACCAGCGTCCCCAGGATTCAGGGCGGGAGATGCCGCTAAAGCTTTTCACCTCTTCCGGCGCGCCGGCGACGTTAAAGATAAAGCTGTCGGCCTTATAGCGAATATCGTTATCGACGGTTTTGAGCGCATCCACGTTGCCTTTGTAGCGCACCATGTCGATGACCGTATCGCGAAAATCGGTCTTACCGTTCCAGACCGCTTTGTCGACGTGCTGCACTTTTTGTTCGCCGCCGAGCTGACCCTGTGAGACGCACCAGTCGGTAGACAGAGCCAGCTTGGGCGACCATAGCTGCGCCATCTTGTAGCAACGGTCGATCCAGACAAAGTTATCGCGCGGGGCGAAATCGGCCAGCTGGTAGCGCAGTGGAGCGGAGTATTCGCTTTCCGGCAGCGGCTCAACGCGGTTGTCAGACACGCGCAGCAGCAGCGGCAGGCGGAAATGGCTGCCGGAGAAGGCAATCATATTTTTCTGGCCGTCGATGGAGAACGTTTTGATCTCTTTCGGGAAATTCCACAGGCGAATGATATCCGGCTTCCACGCCAGCACCTTTTCCTTCATGTTGAGGAACACTTCCGACAGCGACTCTCCGGACAGACTACTGCGCCCCAGCCCGATGAAGTTGTCGCCACCCAGCATGTCCAGCACCGTAGCGCCGTTGTCCATCGTGTTACGCTTCACCGCGATGACGTCCTGGTCGTCGGGCTTATCGCCGCGCAGTACGAAGAACAGATTGCTGCGGTCCTGCTTGTTGAGGGCGTCCCAGGCGGTATTTTTCATCGCCAGATGGTCGGAGGAAACCACGATGATGGTATCTTTAAACCACGGTGATGCTTTGATTTTATTGATAAATTCAGCGATATGTTCCTGGCTACAGGCGACCGCGCTGAACGACTGGTTGGCTTTGCCATTGATGTCATACCGCTTACGGTTACAGGTACGGGAGATAAAGCCGTCCGGGTGGTGGGTATCGACGGTCAGGGTAAACAGTGAGAATCGCTTGCCTTCGCGGGACAGCGCTTCGAATTTCTTCCACGCTTCGTCGAGCACGGTATCGTCGTAATAACCCCAGTCGTTTTTATAGCTCGGGTCAGCGGCGGTGGTTTTCAGCTCTTCGGCACCGTAAAGATAGTCAAAACCGTGCGATTTCAGGAACACATCTTTACCGGCAAAGCGCAGGTTGGCGCCCTGAACGAAGTAGTTTTCGTAGCCGGAGTTTTTCAGGATATCGCCAAGGCAGATATTCTGCGGGAAGAAGCTCGACAGCGACGCCGAGGCGTTGCCTTCGAACGGCGCAAACAGTGGAATACCACACTGTGAGGCGACCATTCCGGCAATGGTGTAGTCGGTGCCCGGCAGCTGCATGGTGTGGCTAAAGTCCAGGCTCTGGTTTTTCAGCGCGCCCAGCTCCGGGGTCAGGTTCGGGAAGGCCTCATCGTCAAAATAGGTGCGCTCCAGACTCTCGCCGTAGATATAAACGAGATTCATCTTTGGCTTCGGAATCGTCTTCGACGGCTCTTTATAGTAGGCCGCGAAGTCCGGATCGCCATCGCGTGACTGGGATTTGACCAGCTCGCTAATCTGGCGGAAGGCCGGACTGGCGTCGACTGAGCAAACGGCCAGAATCAGCGCCAGCAGGCTGTAGCCGAAATGATGAGGATGAGAACGGCGTCGGCGCAATACCCAGCCCAGCGCGCCAAAGACGGCGAGCAGAGCGGCAGCGAGGCCGATGCCGGGAAGAATATATTTACTGACGCCTGCGCCGGTCAGGCTGTTGGTCAGCGTGTAGAGCACCGCATCGTTAATTCCGTCGCCGGTAAAGTAGTCGCTGGCGTACAGGGTGATATTCAGGACCACAAACAGGCCCAGTACGGTTAAGGTAGCGGCGAACCACCATTTATTACGCCCTGCCTTACAGGCGTAAATGGCGATGGAGGCCAGGAACAAAACGATGGATAACAACTCTGACACTAGACATCCTCAAGCGCGCCAGGTCTTCTGGCTGAACAGAAACTGACTTCACAATGTAATTGTGCCGTCATCTGTCTGCAATTCTAACGTGAGTAAAGTGCGTTGTTATTCGGAATTGGTTTAGATATGTTTATTATTTGAACAGTTTTTTTGTGCGGCGAGCAGGGCGCTCGCCGCACGAAGACAATCAGGAAATGAAGTTAACGCCCTGTTTGAGCACGAAGTCACAGGCTTTGGCTTTCACTTTTTTGCCCAGCTCGGTGTTGCCCAGGCTGTCGAGGTCAAGCTTCTGCCCGTCTTTGGCGTTCAGCAGGCCCTGAATGCCTTCCATATAGCCGGTATCCTGCTTCTGTTCGGTTGCCGTGTTGAGGCCCAGTTTATCCAGTACCTGGTTTTTCACGTTATCGACATTGGCAACAGAAGCCAGTTTTTCTTTCGCGCAGTACCCCATGATCCCGGCGGCATTGTTCATGCTGCTGGCGCTCAGAGACTGGCTACCGCCGTTAAGCAGGCTGGTCAGCGAAGAGAGCGAAGAACCGCCGCTCTGCGACGTGCTGCTGCTGCCGGCAAGCTGGCTGGCGGCGCTGCTCAGGTCATTTAACGATACGGCGCCCGCAGCGGTAGAAACAAACGCGCTGGCAATGATTACGCGGCAAAGCATCGATTTTACTGATTTCATGAGGTGTACTCGTGTGCAATGATAAATAGACGTGATAAGTATACGCCTGTCATTCATCGGAAGTATCTTAATACTCTTTGCCGGTGACGCGGCTGCGATAACTTTCCCAGTTAAAAATCACCCACAGGCTGTTGCCAAGACGCATACGGTCCATCACCCGCTCGCCGAGCAGCTTATTCATTTCATCGAGGTTGTTGTTGGTCAACATGCCCGTCGGGCGTTTAGATGACGAACGGCGATCGACGATCTGGTTGATAATCACCTTCTCATAGCGCGATTCGGTCTGCATGCCGATTTCATCAATGACCAGCAGGTCAACGTTGCTCAGATCGCTTAGCAGCTGCTCTTCGCTGGTTTCCCGGTTGCCGAACGTTTCTTTCATGGCGGACATAATGTCGGCCACGGTGATGATCAGCACCGACTTACCGCGCAGCAGCAGCTCGTTACAGATAGCGGCGGCAAGGTGGTTTTTACCGGTACCCGGTTTGCCGGAGAAGATGAAGCTTGCGATATTGCCGTCAAATTCGTCGACGTACTGGCGGGCTTTCGCCAGCGCGTTCATCTGGCCTTCGTTCTCGACACGATAGTTATCGAACGAACAGTTCTGATGCAGCGGACGAATACCGGAACGGTTAAACGTGCGCTGCATCTTCATCGCACGGTTTTCGCGCGCCAGCGCCGCTGCGCGGATCTCGCCCTGTTCTTTCTGCCAGGCCAACAGCTCTTCGCCGGTTTTAAAGGCCGGTTCGATATGCGCCGGCATCATTTTTTGCAGGCGCTTCATTAATTCGCCAACGTCTTTCATGCTCAACCTCTGAACCCCGGTGGAATCTGGCGGTCTGGTTCGCTGACCGCGTTAACGTCTCGCCGCAGCTGGCCGCTATTATTCGCCCGGCCCATCTGAACGCTGCGCGCCAGCTTTTGCTGCCACTGTACGTGGTGGAACACTTTGCCCTCAGCCTGCCAGTAGGCGACAAACGACGCCAGCTCTTCCGGCGTGACTGGCTCGCTTAAGGCGATCCCCCACAGCGCAGAAAGGCGCAGGAACTCGGCGTCGGGCTGCCAGCCCGGGTACATGGCGAATTTTCCCATCGGTACAGAGACCGGCGCCGCCGTTGGCTCTTCAAAGAACTGGGCATCCAGCGTCACGTCGCTGCCCGGACGGGCAAGCTTTTCTTCCAGCGCCAGCAGCTGCGCCAGCCGCTCTGGCGTGACGGCATAAAACGCGGGCGCATTGTTAGCAAACACGGCGACCGCGCCGCCCTGAGTCTGCGCAAGGATCGCCTTGGGATCGGCCACGAAGGCTTCAATACCAATCACGTTGGGCGTCAAAATACGAGAAGACATAACACTATCTCAATACTGAAAAATCACGGGAAGGGTGCGGGAAAACCGCACGAATACTGCACATAGTAGCACAAGCGAGGGGAAGGGCGGCACTCTCCCGTGCCGCCCTGAGGATTACACCCGCGGGCGCTTGCGGTAAAGCCACAGGCCCGGAATAGACAGGCCAATCGAAAGCGCACCGACGATTGACGAGGCCTTGAGGAAGTTGCTCAGTAAGGTGATCATCATCTCTTCGGTGTAGCCAAAGTGGCTGATTTTTACCGCCGAGATCATCGCCGTATAGGCTGAAATACCGGGGAACATTGGGATGACGGCGGCGACGGTAAAGATTTTCGGGTGCGCCAGATACCAGCGTGACCACTGAATGCCGATGCTGCCGACCAGCATGGCCGCCAGGAAAGTGGACCATTCGATATTAAAACCTGCGGTCATCATCGTGAAGCGCGAGGCGTGGCCGATAGCTCCCAGCAGGGCACACCACGGCAGCGCGCGCTGCGGCACGTTAAACACCATCGCAAAGCCGACGGCAGGGATCGCCGACAGCATGATGTCCTGCGCCAGCAAGAGCAGAAAATCGATTACACCCATCCGCGTAGCCCCCATAACGTCATTGCCATCACCACGCCGATGCAGGTTGCCAGCGTCAGTAGACTGGCGATGGCCCATCGCGCGAGGCCGGTATTAATATGCCCTTTGAACATGTCGGCCACCGAATTAATCAGCGGAAAACCGGGAACCAACAGCAGCACGCTTGCCGCCATGGCGACGGTTGAAGTCTGGTGGAAGGCCGGGAGCTGGAGCATCAGCCCGGAGACGGTAGTGGCGACAAACGCGGTCAGACCGAAGTTAATCTGCGGGTGCATGGAGCGGTGCGTCAGCACCTGACGGATGTACATCGCGATGGTGCTGGCGCAAAAGGTGACCAGCGCGCCGTCCCAGCCGCCGTTGTTAAGCTTACAGAAGCAGGCGCAGGAGAGGCCGACCATCAGCACCACCAGCCAGCGCGGGTAGCGCAGAGGTTTAATCTGTGCAAAGCGCTTAGCGACATCTTTATGGTCCAGCAGTTTGTGCTCGGCCATGATGACAATGTGTTGCACTTCGGTGACCACGTGCATGTTGATGCCGCGATCGCTGTTTTTGCGCGTTGAGGTCAGGCACAGCCCATCTTTAATGGTGGTCAGCACGATGGCGTTTGACGAGATGGCGCTTTCAACGCTGTCCATCCCCAGCGCACGCCCCAGGCGGGTTGAGAGCTCCTCCACCAAAGCGCTTTCCGCCCCATGTTGCAATAAAAAAAGACCGCACTGAATACAGAGCCGCGTGACGGTACGTTGTTCTGATTGATCGACTTCCATAAAGCCCCTGGTAGCAAGAACGCCGGTTAATGACCTACTTGTACCCGAAGCGCGCACAGGCGCTAGCGGGGTGGGATCAAACAATGTGCAAAAATTCGGCGTCCTGTGATGACCGGCCAGGAGTTGATGCCGTCCACACTTTTGCAAAACTGTTGGAAAGTGCAATTTTTGAACGGATTCTGGCCTTCTTTTTCGTTACTGACTTATCAAAAATGCATTCTGAAACTTTATTGATACACAAAACAAACAAATAATTAACCAGAATGTGAGGACACCCTATGAACACGCAAGTCGCCATTATCGGTGCCGGGCCTTCGGGGCTGCTGCTGGGCCAGTTGCTGCATAACGCCGGAATAAAAACCGTCATTCTCGAACGCCAGACGCCGGAGTATGTGCTGGGACGCATTCGTGCAGGCATCCTGGAAAACGGTACCGTTGAGTTGCTGCGTGAGGCGGGTGTTGCTCGCCGCATGGATGCTGAGGGCCTGATTCACCATGGCGTAGAATTTCTGTTTGCTAACCAGCGCATTCCGGTGCCGCTTAGCGAGCTGACGGGCGGCAAGAGCGTTATGGTCTACGGCCAGACCGAAGTTACGCGTGATCTGATGGAAGCGCGACAGGCGTGCGGTGCTGAAACCTATTACGGCGTTGAGCAGGTTCAGCTACACGATCTGAAGAGCGATAGACCCAGCGTGACGTTTGTGAAGAATGGCGAAACGTGTCGCCTGGAATGTGATTTTGTCGCCGGCTGCGATGGATTTCACGGCGTCTCCCGACAAAGTATCCCGCGCGATATTTTGCGCGAGTACGAAAGTATCTGGCCGTTTGGCTGGCTGGGCCTGCTGGCGGATACGCCGCCGGTGAACCCTGAGCTGATTTACGCGCACCATGAACGCGGGTTTGTATTGTGTAGTCAGCGCTCACTAACAAGAAGCCGCTATTATCTGCAGGTGCCGCTGAGCGACCGCGTCGAACAATGGTCGGATGAACGCTTCTGGGGTGAGCTCAGGCGTCGTCTGCCGGATGAACTGGGACAAAAGTTAGTGACTGGTCACTCACTTGAGAAGAGCATTGCGCCGCTGCGTAGCTATGTGGTGGAACCCATGCAGTACGGCAGAATGTTCCTCGTTGGCGATGCGGCGCATATTGTGCCGCCGACCGGCGCCAAAGGGCTGAACCTGGCGGTGTCTGACGTGAACTACCTGTGGCGTATTTTGCGCCAGTTTTACCATCACGGTCGGGTAGATTTACTGGCGCGTTATTCACAGCTGGCGCTTAACCGGGTGTGGAAAGGCGAGCGCTTCAGCTGGTTTATGACCCATTTGCTGCATGATTTCCAGGACAAAAGCGCGTTCGACAGAAAGATGCAGGAAGCGGACCGTCAGTACTACCTGGGGTCGCGCGCCGGGCTGACGACCATTGCGGAGAACTACGTTGGGCTGCCCTATGAGACGGTGGAATAAAACATGAAGCGGGCGTCAGCGCCGGAGAGCGTACCGGTCTTTAAACTGTATGGCGAGCAGAGGGGCTGGCCCACGCCCGATTTGCTGCACTGTGAGTCAATACATCAGCGCAGCAGCCTGTACGCATGGCATATTCGCGTTCATCAGCATGCGGAGCTGGTGCAGCTGCTGTATGTGCATAAAGGCCAGGCCGAGATTGAAATTGAGGGGGAGCGACGAGCGGTTAACGGGCCCTGTATTCAGGTCGTGCCGTCGCTATGCGTGCATGGTTTTCGTTTTTCCCCCGGCACTCAGGGCTACGTACTTTCGCTGGCGCTCCCGCTGCTGAGCCGGCTGGAGGCGCAGTTTGGCAGACAGCTAGACGTGCTCGGTCAACCCGTCTGCGTGATGGTCAGGCGCGCCAGACGCCATATTCACACGGTATTTGCCGCACTACTTGAAGAGTACAGCCACGAAAAGGATGCACGCGAGATGATGCTGTCTTCCCTGCTCGGCGCGCTGCTGGTCTGGCTGAATCGGCAAGGCGCGCCGACCGCGATCCTTGAAGATAAAAGTGCGCGCAAACGCAGCGTGCTGAGGCAGTTTGCGCGGCTTATTGAGAGCCACTATCGCGAGCACCTTTCGCTGGCGGAATATGCGCAGCGTCTTGGCGTCTCGACGACTTATCTCAACTGCCTGTGCCGCGAGTTTCACGGTACCAGCGCGCTAGGCGTCCTGCACCAGCGCCTGCTGCTGGAGGCCAAAAGAAGCCTCCAGTACACCAGTATGAGCATTACGCAGGTATCGGACTATCTCGGGTTTAGCGATGTGACCTACTTCTCGCGCTTTTTCCGCAAACGCGGCGGGATGGCGCCAAAAGAATTCAAAATGAAAATAGAATAGACGAGTAAGAATATGGATAGTGAATTTTAATTATTCTTATGTCGTTTTTAATATTTTCTAAGTGAGTGCTTTTAAATCACCATGCCATACTGCATCTGTTTAACCCGCCAGTACATCCATGTAGCAGCATTTTTTATTGGCCTGGTGAGAACGCAATAATAATATTATAGCAGTCAAGGAAATAGAAAAGGGATGGTTTAGTTTCCTGATAATACGTTGTGCTGTATTAAATAATTTTATATTCAGGAAGTGAATCTTCGAATGGATACGGAGGTTTTATGTCGCCAGAATACTGCAAATTCGCGGTGATTATTAGCAAAATACCGGTAATGCAGTCTGGGCTCAGTACAATAATGGGAACACATTTCCCGGATTATGAGCTCAATTTTTGCCAGTCTCTGGAAGAGTTAACGCTGCTTCAGCTGCGTCGAACAGATGTCGTTATTATTGATTTTTCTGGCGAAGTCAGAAATCCTCGCGCGGTCTGCGAGCAATATTACACGCTGCTTTCCCAGTATCGGGATATCCACTGGATCTTCATGATTAGCCGTCAGTATTACGCACTGGCCGTTGAGTTTTTGATGCGTCCAGAAAGTACGCTGCTCTCAGATTCAGACCCTATCGATCGCGTCATCAAGGCCATAAAGCTGGGGGGTGTCAGCACGGAAAAAATTAGCCAGACGCTGCTTTCCATGCATAACAGTGATGATATCGAAGGTGAAAACGACCGTGCGGTAATGCTAACGCTGTCAGAGCGCAAGGTTCTGCGTCTGCTGGCAAAAGGCTGGGGGATTAACCAAATTGCAGCCCTGTTGAAAAAGAGCAACAAGACGATAAGCGCGCAAAAAAATAGCGCGATGCGTCGACTTTCTTTGCGTAGCAATGCGGAAATGTACGCCTGGATCAACAGCAATCAGGGAATGAAGGAACTCAATCTCTACTCGGCTTATGGAGAACAAGCAGAATGGAAAAGCACAGCAGGAAGCAGTGCGTCGCTATCATAGAAGATTGCATGATGGCGGAAGTCGGGCTACGCCATTTATTAACGTCTTCGCGGAATAAAGATTTTACGATTCAGTTTTTTCGCTCGATGAGTGAATTTAAAACCGCACTCTGCCAGGCGCCTTTTGATGTGCTGATTTGCTGCCTGTCCGGCACGCGAGAGCCGCGCATTGAGTGTCTGCTGGCGATGGGCGAAATAGCCCGTTGTCATCAGCAGATGGTCCGCATCATTCTGGCGAACGATAACGTCGAGGCGGCACTCATCAGGCACCTGTCACCCACTTATCTTCACGGCGTGTTGAGCAAATCCAGCGCGCTGGTTGAACTCAAACAAAACGTACTCGAGCTGTTACAAGAAACGTCGTTAGGGCATGAGTGCGCGGCGGCATCTTCAGTACTGCGCGAAAACAGTTTTCTGAGCCCGACCGAGAATATGATTTTGCGCTACATGACCTACGGCTATTCGCTGATGGAAATCGCGCAGCGGTTGGGGCGAAATATTAAAACCATACGCGCGCATAAATTTAATGCGATGACCAAGCTTGGCGTTAACTCCGACGCTGATTTGCTCAGCGCGGCTGATTTACTGGTGTCGTTGCCCGATCGCTATATAGCCCGCTCTCGGGCGCTGCTTCGCACCGCTTAGTTTGTGGGCGTCAGGCAAACGTCGACCCACGTCGCGGCGGTGAGGGTCGCCATTCTTTGCGGAGAGATGCGTACCGCACTATGAATAGCACCGGCGGCGGGAAGCACCTCGTCATACTCTTGTAGCGACACGTCGCAGTAGACGTCCAGCGGGTTTTCGAGGCCAAACGGGCATACGCCGCCCACCGGGTGCCCGGTCAGCTCGACCACTTCGTCGCTGCTGAGCATGCGGGCCTTCGCGCCAAAAGTGTCTTTGAGCTTTTTATTGTCCAGACGGGCATCGCCTTTGGCGACGATAAGGATGACGCGATCTTTGACTTTTAGCGACAACGTTTTAGCAATTTGCCCGGGCGCAACCCGGTGAGCGGCAGCGGCCAGCGCGACGGTCGCAGTGCTTTGCTCAAGCTCGATAATATTGATGTCGGGCGCGTGCTCGGCAAAGAATTCTCGTACTGACTGTAGGCTCATTGTTGACTCCTGTTTTTTTGGCGAGTCACTCTGTCATAAAGCTACCCAGGTTGTAAATAAAGCGCCGAAGTTGTGCAAAAATTGTTTGATTTCTGGATCTCCTTCACAATCACTGCAACCGGTTACTGTAACCGGTTGCAGTTGGTCTTCAGGGGATTGATACTGCAAGGGTAACTTCCTTTGTATCCATAATAAGAGCCATATATGAACGGTATCCCTATGAACAATATGCCAGGCGCGTTACGCGGCTGTTACAAAGCGTTCACGGTTAGCCCAGTCGTATGTCGGCAAAATCGTTGTTGCTGTGCTTACGTCTAAAGCCTGTCAGGAGGGCTGCTATGTCTGCTAATCACGCTGCATTTAATCTGATCTTTCGTTTTGTAGAAAACTACGTCAGTCCCGTTGCTGGTCGTATTTCATCCCAGCGCCACGTCATGGCTATCCGTGACGGTTTTATTTCCGCTATGCCTTTTATGATTGTGGGATCGTTTCTACTGGTGTTTGCCTATCCGCCGTTCTCGCCGGACACCACCTGGGGGTTTGCCCGCGCGTGGCTAGACCTGGCAAAAGAGTTTGAGGGCCGGATTCTGACGCCGTTTGATATGACGATGGGCATCATGTCCATCTACATCTGCGCCGCTATCTCCTACAACTTAGGCAAACATTACGAAAAAACCAACCAGCTCGATCCGTTTATGTGCTCGATGCTGTCGATCATGGCGTTCCTGCTGGTTGCCGCGCCGAAAACGGAAGGCCATCTGCCGGTCGATAGCCTCGGTGGTACCGGGATCTTCACGGCTATTCTGGTCGCCGTATACTGCGTAGAGATGATGCGTTTTCTGAAGGTTCGCAACATCGGGATCCGTTTGCCGGATCAGGTCCCGCCGATGATCAAAAACTCCTTCGACCTGCTGATTCCAGTGCTGGCGGTCGTACTGACGCTTTACCCGCTGAGCCTGTTCATTCAGAGCCAGTTTGACATGCTGATCCCGCAGGCGATCATGTCGCTGTTTAAACCGCTCGTTTCCGCGGCTGACTCCTTACCGGCTATATTGCTGGCGGTATTGATTGGCCACCTGCTGTGGTTTGCGGGGATCCACGGTGCGGCTATCGTGTCCGGTATGCTGCAAATGTTCTGGCTGACCAACCTCGGCCTGAACCAAACTGCGCTAGCGCAGGGGGCACCGCTGCCGCACATCTTTATGGAAGCATTCTGGACCTTCTTCGTGGTGGTGGGCGGCTCGGGGGCGACCATGGGACTGGTGTTCTGCTACCTGCGCAGCCGCTCGGCGCACCTGCGCTCCATCGGCCGTCTGAGCGTGGTGCCAAGCCTGTTCAACATTAACGAACCGGTTATTTTCGGAACACCAATCGTCATGAACCCGGTGTTCTTTATTCCGTTCCTGTTGGCGCCGATGGTGAACGCCGTTCTGGCCTGGGCGGCAATGAAACTGGATCTGATCGGTCGAGTGATCTCCGTCGTGCCGTGGACTGCCCCGGCACCGATCGGCGGCGCATGGGCGCTTGGCTGGGATTTCCGTGCGGCGATTCTGGTGGTGCTGCTGGCCTGTGTGTCGGCCATCATCTACTACCCGTTCTTCAAAGTGTATGAAAAACAGCTGTTAGCACAGGAAGAAGAAGAAGCGCAGCGTGCGGAGGAAGAGAGCCAGCAGGTTGCCTGATAGGCAGTGAAACGACGGGGCATTCGCCCCGTCGGTTAGTTAAGCGTGCAGTCACCGCACTGCTTGACGTCCGGCAGGCGGTAGCGCTGGCAGCAGGTGCGTCGCACCAGGCGACCGTCCCTTTCAACCACAGTACGCCACAGCGGGTTATCGCGGCCGTCGGCGAGCGTCCTGGTCAGGAAATAGCGCTGACGCAGGAGACTAACCTGTTCTTCCCCAAGCAGCGCGATCATCTCACCTAGATACCAGTTAATTAAATAGCCGGTATTACTCCAGATAAGTCTGCCGTTAATCTCGCCGGTGGCTTCCAGCGCGTTCACAACCGGTATTAATCCTTCAGTGACTAAACTGTCCAACCGCCGATCCCACGGCATGTTGCTGACCCGTTGGTCGCAATGTACGTCGGCCCAGAAGCAGGCCGCACGGCCAGTCTCGTGAAACTCAACCAGGAAATGCTCCGGTGAAACGGAAATCGCAGATGATTCGGTCAGCAGTGCCAGCATCAGCGGCGGCACCATCAGGCCGATATACCACTGTGCCCACAGCGAAATCAGCGGCTTGTTTTCGCGCGGCTGCATCGGCTGGTTGCGATAGATGTGATCGGAGTAGATGGCCAGCAGTGAGGTCAATTCGGTAGGCCGGGTCCATTCGGCTAGCGTTTTAGCGTTGCCCGGGGCGCTCTCGTTAAGTCGAAACATTTCCAGCATATGCGGGCGATATTCGGCAATTTTGGCACGTACTGATTCCGCAAGCGCATTTTCCCGTGGAGGGAGCGGCGTGCGCCAGATGAGGTCATCAGCGATCGGTGCGGAACGATAGGCCATAGGATTAACGAGATAAAAATATAAATGATAATGATTAGCAATCGTAGCTATAGATAAAAGTGAGCGCAAGCGATTTGTCGCCTGCACCCATTTTTTGTGAACTCAGGCTGCGGGGAGCTGTTCGCTGGTTAGCGCGTTGTTGCGCCCCATGTTTTTGGCTTCATACAGCGCTTTATCCGCTCTCTGGATAGCGGCGTCGATATTGTTATCTTCCAGCGGCGCGACGCCGATGCTGACGGTGACATGTGTTGCGACGGCGGCATTAAACATATGTGGAATTTTGAGATCGTAGACATGCTGGCGAATCCGTTCTGCCGTTTGCATGGCGTTGGTGATGTCGCACTGCGGCAGCAGCACCATAAACTCTTCGCCGCCGAAGCGGGTCACAATATCCCGAGAACGTACGGCGTTACGAATGGCGGCGGAGACGCGCATCAGGGCCTGGTCGCCCATCATATGGCCGTAATGGTCGTTGTAGGCCTTGAAATGGTCGATATCCAGCAGCAGGACCGAGTGCTGAGCGGGGCCGAGCGCTTTGAGCGAATCCAGGCGAAACTGAAAGCCACGACGGTTATACAGGCCGGTCAACGGGTCGAGCATGCTCAGGCCGTTGAGCGTTTCACGCTCTTCCAGCAGCTTATACATCAGCCCTTGCGCAAATTTGTCGTTGCGCCGCTGGATGACGTGTTGAATCGCAATACCGATTAACGGTAGGGCAAAACAATAGGCCATACGCCACCACTCGGTGGTATTGCTGGTAAACAGGCAAACAATAAATGTGGGGAGTGAATGCAGCGCAAACGCGACAATATTATTGGAAAAAGCAATGGTGCCAACAAATAACACGCTAAATAGCGCAACCAGCTGAAAATTGTCATTTATTGTCGGCAACGCAAAAGTTTTACTTAAAATATGCCAGCCCCATAAACAGCCGAATATCGCCGAAACCATGGGTAGGTTCAGCTTTATCCGGGCGTAGCGCCAGTTCCACAACAGCATCACGCTGCTGCCCACCGCAATCAGCATCGCTGGCAGAGGAAATATATTTACATCATATATCGGGCTGAACACCGAGAGCGTCGATGAAATCAGGTTCAGAAACAAAAACAGCCGGAACGTGAGCTGATATTTTTGCGCACGCAGCGTGCGCCATGATTGTACGGTCATTGTTTGAAGTTGTAGTCAGCCTTAAATAAATAAACGCATTAAAAACAGAATAATGCAGTAGGAATAGCGCAATTTCTTTATATGCGACATGCTGATTTTTTATACAACTTAACACCATATAATATGCATGTCATTAATGATTATGAAACCTTAGCGCAAGTGCAGACAAATAACAAAAAACATCATATGATATTGGTAATCATTATCATTTGAGTGGGTCGGATCATGTTGCAAAAAACGTTAGGTAGCGGCTGGGGCGTTCTGATTCCGGGCGCTGTACTGGCACTGCTGAGTACCCTGGGGCTCTCAACTGACGTCTGGCGCGGGGTCATTGTGTGTGGACTGCTGTTGAGCAGCGCTATGATCTGGCATCGTCGGCTGCGACACTTCGTCCTGTTACCGTCTTGCATTGCGTTAATGGGCGGTATTGTGCTGATTGCGATGAATGTAAAGCTGATGGAATAGACAGGAAGGAAACACGAAGAAGAGAGCGAGAAAACTGGTGCGAGGGGGGGGACTCGAACCCCCACATCCGTAAGGACACTAACACCTGAAGCTAGCGCGTCTACCAATTCCGCCACCTTCGCACAGATTGTCTCGTTACTTTTTTTTATATCGCCTCGTTGGTGCGAGGGGGGGGACTCGAACCCCCACATCCGTAAGGACACTAACACCTGAAGCTAGCGCGTCTACCAATTCCGCCACCTTCGCACAGTGCGAGCGATATAACGTGGATTATGGTGCGAGGGGGGGGACTCGAACCCCCACATCCGAAAGGACACTAACACCTGAAGCTAGCGCGTCTACCAATTCCGCCACCTTCGCATACCATCGATTCTTTATGAAAGAATCGTTACCACGGGGCCGAATTCTAGAGATTTTACGCTGGGCGTCAACAGTTAATTATCGAACTTTGCACGATTGCTGAAAAAAAAGGCGGTTATGCGGATTTGGCCGCTTTTGTAGGCCGGATAAGGCGTTTACGCCGCCATCCGGCGTTATCCGTGGCTGTGCCGGATGGCGTTATCGCTTATCCGGCCTGCGGATATTAGGCTTTTTTCGCCTGACGCGTCATTACCGTGCGGTAGACCTTGAAGCGGCCGGTTTGGGCAATCACCTCATGGAAACCAAAGGTTTCGTCCAGCACCGCCGGGTACGGCAGGAAGGCGTTGGCCACGATGCGCAGCTCGCCGCCGCTGTTCAGATGGCGCACCGCGCCACGAATCAGCGTTTGTGCGGCGTCAAGGCTGGTTTGCATGCCGTCGTGGAATGGCGGGTTGGAGATGATCATATCAAAACGACCGTTCACCTCAGAGAAGACGTTGCTGGCCAGCACTTCGCCTTCAATGCCGTTGGCCGCCAGCGTCGCACGGCTGGCTTCAACCGCCGGGGCGCTCACGTCGCACAGCGTCAGGCGAACTTTCGGCGAGTGGCTGGCGAGCGTCGCGGCCAGCACGCCTGCGCCGCAGCCGACGTCCAGCACCTTGCCTTTGGTGTGCGGCGTCAGGGTGGAAAGCAGCAGTTGGCTGCCGACGTCCAGCCCGTCGCGGCTAAATACGCCTGGCAGGGTTTTAATGGTTAAATTATCGAGCTGATATTCGCCCCAGAATTTTTCCGCATCGAACGACGGCTGTTTTTCCAGACGACCATGATACAGGCCGCAGCGGCGGGCGCTGTCGACTTTGTTCAGCGGCGCGTACTCGGCCAGCATCTGTTCGGCGCTACGCACGCCGCTGCGGTTTTCGCCAATGACGAAAATATCGGTGCCCACCGGCAGCAGAGACAGAATGTTCATCAGCTGGAACTGGGCTTCCGGCTTGTTTTTCGGCCAGTAGTAGATAAAGGTGTCGCTGTCGGCCACGTCTTCCGCCTGTGCCACAAGGCCAAAACGGACGCTGTCGCCCATCTGGCGGCTCAGCACCTGCCAGTGATGGAACTGCTGGGTGTGCGCGCGGCTTGCGGCGGTTTCAAGGCGTGCGGGCAGGTCATCCTGCAAATCGCCGGCAAAGAAAATACGGCTCTGTTCGAAATCGTCACTGTGGCGCAGCAAGACTTCACTTGCCGGGGTAAAAGCAGACATGAATGTTTCCTCATTAAACTCAGGTCGCGATTATAGTGTGTAATTGGCGCGGTTTCGATGAATTTGCTATATTTGCGCCCTTGATAGACAGGAGCGTTGTACATGACATCCCGGCGAGACTGGCAATTACAACAGTTGGGTATTACCCAGTGGTCACTGCGTCGCCCAGGGGCGCTGCAGGGGGAAATCGCGATTACGCTCCCGCAGCATGTTCGTTTAGTGATTGTGGGCGAAGAACTCCCCGCACTGACGGAGCCGCTGATGGCCGACATTCTGCGCGCACTGCGCATGACGCCGGACCAGGTTTTACCGCTGACGCCCGATCGCGTAGCCATGTTGCCACAAGAGGGCCGCTGCCACTGCTGGCGGCTGGGTAACGACGCGCCGGTGACGCTGGAAGGGGCGGTGATTTCGACGCCGCCGTTTAATGAACTTCAGGCCAGCGCGCCCGCTCGCGCCGCGCTCTGGCAACAAATATGCGCCCATGAACACGATTTCTACCCTCAGCACGACTGATTTACCCCGCGCCTTCGACATCGAAAGACGCGCCCATGCGTTTCCCTGGAGTGAAAAAACCTTCGTCAGTAATCAGGGCGATCGCTATCTGAACTTCCAGATGTCGGTCGATGGCAAGATGGCGGCCTTTGCCATCACGCAGGTGGTGCTGGATGAGGCGACGCTGTTTAACATTGCGGTTGATCCGGCGTATCAGCGCCGAGGCTTAGGGCGCGAACTGCTTGAACATCTTATCGAGACGTTAGAAACGCGCGGCGTGCTGACGCTCTGGCTGGAGGTGCGCGCGTCTAACCACGCGGCCATCGCGCTGTATGAGAGTTTAGGTTTTAACGAGGCGACGATTCGTCGCAACTATTATCCCACGGCGGAAGGCCGTGAGGATGCCATTGTGATGGCGCTGCCGATTGGTATGTAAGATAAGGTGAAATGATGATGAAGTGGGACTGGATTTTCTTCGATGCCGACGAGACGCTGTTTACGTTTGACGCGTTCAGCGGCCTACAGCGGATGTTTCTCGACTACAGCGTGACCTTTACCGCGGAAGATTTCCAGGACTACCAGGCGGTGAACAAGCCGCTATGGGTGGACTACCAGAATGGGGCGATCACTTCGCTCCAGCTTCAGCATCAACGTTTTACCAGTTGGGCAGAACGCCTGAACGTTCATCCTGGCGATTTGAACGATGCCTTTATGAATGCCATGGCCGAGATTTGTGCACCGCTACCGGGCGCCGTGTCGCTGCTGAACGCGCTGCAGGGCAAGGTCAAGATGGGCATCATTACTAACGGTTTTACCTCATTGCAACAGATTCGTCTGGAGCGTACTGGCCTTCGCGATCACTTTGAGCTGCTGGTGATTTCTGAAGAAGTCGGTGTGGCAAAACCGGACCGCCGAATCTTTGACTACGCGCGGGAACAGGCCGGCAGCCCAGACCGCTCGCGCATGCTGATGGTTGGCGATACCGCCGAGTCGGATATTCTCGGCGGCATGAACGCCGGCTGGGCAACCTGCTGGTTGAACGCGCACCAGCGCGCGCTGCCGGAAGGCATCACGCCTGACTGGACGGTAACCTCATTGCCTGAACTGGAGCGACTCCTGTGTAAACAGTGATTGCCAGCCCCCCTTTGATGGGTAAAATAGCCGCAATTTTTTCGTATTCAACATGCGCGGCGTGATGCCGTGCTTACTCAAGAAGATTGAATTATGACGTTGTCTCCTTATTTGCAAGAGGTGGCCAAACGCCGCACTTTTGCCATTATTTCTCACCCGGATGCCGGTAAAACGACGATCACGGAAAAGGTCCTGTTATTCGGACAGGCTATTCAGACCGCCGGTACGGTAAAAGGTCGTGGCTCCAGCCAGCATGCGAAATCTGACTGGATGGAAATGGAAAAGCAGCGCGGTATCTCCATTACCACCTCCGTGATGCAGTTCCCGTATCATGACTGCCTGGTGAACCTGCTGGACACCCCGGGGCACGAAGACTTCTCCGAAGATACCTACCGTACGCTGACGGCGGTCGACTGTTGCCTGATGGTCATCGATGCCGCGAAAGGCGTCGAGGACAGGACGCGTAAGCTGATGGAAGTGACCCGTCTGCGTGATACGCCGATCCTGACCTTTATGAACAAACTCGACCGTGACATCCGCGATCCGATGGAAGTGCTGGATGAAGTTGAGCGCGAGCTGAAGATCGGCTGTGCGCCGATCACCTGGCCGATTGGCTGCGGCAAGCTGTTCAAAGGCGTTTACCACCTCTATAAAGATGAAACCTATCTGTATCAGACCGGTAAAGGCCACACCATTCAGGAAGTGCGTATCGTCAAAGGGTTGAACAACCCGGATCTGGACGCGGCGGTCGGTGAAGAGCTGGCGCAGCAGCTGCGTGACGAGCTGGAGCTGGTGCAGGGCGCATCCAACGAATTTGATAAAGAGCTGTTCCTGGCCGGTGAAATTACCCCGGTCTTCTTCGGTACCGCGCTGGGTAACTTTGGCGTAGACCACATGCTGGACGGTTTAGTGGAGTGGGCGCCTGCGCCGATGCCGCGTCAGACCGACACTCGCCTGGTGGAAGCTCAGGATGAGAAGTTCTCCGGCTTTGTGTTTAAAATTCAGGCCAACATGGACCCGAAACACCGCGACCGCGTGGCGTTTATGCGCGTGGTGTCCGGTAAATATGAAAAAGGCATGAAGCTGCGCCAGGTTCGCATCGGCAAAGATGTGGTGATCTCCGATGCGCTGACCTTTATGGCAGGTGACCGTTCGCACGTTGAAGAAGCCTATCCGGGCGATATCATCGGTCTGCACAACCACGGCACCATTCAGATTGGTGATACCTTCACCCAGGGTGAAATGATGAAGTTCACCGGTATCCCGAACTTCGCGCCGGAGCTGTTCCGTCGTATTCGCCTGAAGGATCCGTTGAAGCAGAAACAGCTGCTGAAAGGGCTGGTTCAGCTGTCGGAAGAAGGTGCCGTTCAGGTGTTCCGCCCGATCGCCAACAACGATCTGATCGTTGGGGCCGTCGGCGTGCTGCAGTTTGACGTGGTCGTTGCGCGCCTGAAAAGTGAATATAACGTAGAAGCTATCTACGAATCGGTGAACGTCGCGACCGCCCGTTGGGTGGAAGGGAAAGACGTGAAGAAATTTGAAGAGTTCAAGCGTAAAAACGAAGTACAGCTGGCGCTGGACGGCGGCGATAACCTGACTTACATCGCCCCAACCATGGTCAACCTGAACCTGACGCAGGAACGCTATCCTGACGTCGAATTCCGCAAAACGCGCGAACACTAATCGCCCTTCAGAGCACGGCGTCCGCCGTGCTCTGCCCGTTTTTCCCCCTCGCTCCCAACGACAGAATGTTCCTAATTGCGGTAGGTTTTAACGCAGCGGCGTCCTTTTTGACCTAGTCTCATTATCAGCACGATGAAAAATATCTTGTTGATTTTAGTTACTGGATCGATCAACTGGTCGGCACGTACGGATAAAGGAGAATCATATGTTTCGTTGGGGCATTATCTTTCTGGTTATCGCGTTGATTGCCGCCGCATTGGGCTTTGGTGGCTTGGCGGGGGCAGCAGCGGGCGCAGCAAAAATTGTGTTCGTTGTCGGTATCATTCTGTTCCTGGTCAGCCTCTTCATGGGACGTAAGCGTCCTTAGCTTTTCTTAACATCACAGCAACCACGGTATAAGCCAGCGCCTACGTGCTGGCTTTTTTTATGGCGGCTGTTTTACGATACCCTCAGACCAGCTTTACCGACGAGGCGCGCGTGACCTACCGTTTTATCGACACCCACTGTCATTTTGATTTTCCCCCTTTTACCGATGATGAAGCGGCGAGCCTGGCGCGTGCGGCGCAGGCGGGCGTGGAGAACATTATCGTTCCGGCGACTGAAGCGGCGCGTTTCACCCGCGTGCTGGCGCTGGCCGCCTCGCATGCGCCGCTGTATGCCGCGCTCGGTCTGCATCCGATTGTCGTAGAGCACCACGACGAGCAGAGTCTGGCACAGCTTGAGAGCCTGCTGGCCGCGCGCCCGAAAAAGCTGGTGGCGATCGGGGAAATTGGCCTCGATCTGTACCGTGAGGACCCGCAGTTTGAACGTCAGCAATACCTGCTGGATGCGCAGTTACGGTTGGCAAAGCGGTACGATCTGCCGGTGATCCTGCATTCGCGACGTACCCATGACAAGCTGGCGCTGCATCTCAAGCGGCATAACCTGCCGCGAACCGGTGTGGTACATGGCTTTGCCGGTAGCCTGCAGCAGGCGGAACGCTTCGTTCAGTTGGGCTATAAAATTGGCGTTGGCGGCACGATTTCTTACCCGCGGGCCAGCAAGACGCGGGACGTGATGGCGCAACTGCCGCTTTCAGCACTGGTGCTGGAAACCGACGCCCCTGATATGCCACTCAACGGTTATCAAGGGCAGTCGAATCGACCCGAGCGGATTGCGGACGTCTTTACTCATCTTTGTTCACTGCGCCCGGAGGCACCGGAACAGATAGCCAGCGCGCTTTACGCCAATACTCATGCACTCTTTTCGGCCTTGTAAGGTGACGTAGATCTCATTGTCAGGTATTAGCCTGATTCTATTGCGTGAAACCTGTGACAGCGAACGAAAAATATAATCCCGTGACGTTATAATCG
The DNA here is from genome assembly GCF_014168815.1 of Klebsiella sp. WP3-W18-ESBL-02. Classification (NCBI taxonomy): domain Bacteria; kingdom Pseudomonadati; phylum Pseudomonadota; class Gammaproteobacteria; order Enterobacterales; family Enterobacteriaceae; genus Klebsiella; species Klebsiella sp. WP3-W18-ESBL-02. Next base: position 4,382,998 of record NZ_AP021972.1, on the reverse strand, counting down.
GCGCCGTAGGTTTGCCGTAATATTTATATTTTTCAATACACAGGGACTCTGTATGCAAATCCTCATGGGACTCATCGGCATGGTGGTGCTGCTCGCCATTGCCATACTTCTTTCCAGTAATCGTAAAGCAATTAATCTGCGCACCGTGTTTGGCGCCTGGCTTATCCAGGTCGGCATCGGCGCGCTCATCCTCTATGTACCGGCCGGGCGAAAAGTGCTGCTGGCGATGTCTGAAGGCGTGGCTAACGTTATCGCCTACGGCAACGAAGGGATCGGCTTCCTTTTCGGCGGTCTGGTATCCGATAAAATGTTTGAAGTATTCGGCGGCGGCGGCTTTATTTTTGCGCTGCGCGTGCTGCCGGTCATCGTCTTCTTCTCTTCGCTGATCGCCGTGCTTTACTATCTTGGCATCATGCAGTTTGTCATCCGTATTCTGGGCGGCGGCCTGCGTAAGGTGCTGAAAACGTCGCGAACGGAATCGCTTTCCGCCACCGCAAATATCTTTGTTGGTCAGACGGAAGCTCCGCTGGTGGTACGTCCGTACATCGCCACCATGACGCGCTCCGAGCTGTTCGCCGTTATGTGCGGCGGGCTGGCGTCGGTGGCCGGTTCCGTGCTGGCGGGCTATGCGCAGATGGGCGTGCCGCTGGAGTACCTGATTGCAGCGTCGTTTATGGCGGCACCGGGCGGCCTGCTGTTCGCGAAAATCATCATTCCGGAAACGGAAACACCGCATGATTCTCCTGCGCTGGAACAGGACGCGCAGGGTACGGATGCCCCGAGCAACGTGCTTGACGCGGCGGCCTCTGGTGCGGCATCCGGGATGCAGCTGGCGCTGAACGTGGGGGCAATGCTGCTGGCGTTTATCGCGCTGATTGCGCTGCTGAACGGTATCCTTTCCGGCGTGGGCGGCTGGTTTAACTATCCGGAGCTGTCGCTGCAGCTGATCCTTGGCTGGGTCTTCTCGCCGCTGGCGTGGGTGATTGGCGTACCGTGGAGCGAAGCGACGGTGGCCGGGTCGTTTATCGGCCAGAAGCTGGTGATTAACGAGTTCGTGGCGTACATGAACTTCGGTGAATACCTGAAAGCAGATGCGGAAGTTGCCGCGGCTGGTTTGCAGGTGATTTCTAACCACACCAAAGCGATTATCTCCTTTGCGCTGTGCGGATTTGCCAACCTGTCTTCTATCGCGATTTTGATCGGTGGGCTGGGCAGCATGGCGCCAAAACGTCGTCCGGAGATTGCGCAGCTCGGGCTGAAGGCCGTTGCTGCGGGCACGCTTTCTAACCTGATGAGCGCCACGATTGCCGGCGTGTTCCTCGCACTATAAGTAAAGCGCCGGAGGGATAATCTTCGTGATTCCTCCGGCCTGCAGCGCTTGGCTCAGGGCTTCAATATCCTGTGGCCCGGCGCTGCGCCACGTTTTTGCCTCTCCATAAACCCCGTGTGCGTGAAACGCGTTCAAACGAACGGGCACATCGCCAAGGCTGGTAATAAATGCGCAGAGCGACTCGGCGTTTTGCCGATAATCCGTCTGGTCGGGAATCACCAGCAGCCGCAGTTCGCTGAGCATGCCGTGCTGCGCCAGCCAGAGTATGCTTTGCTTAATGCGCGCGTTTCCTCGGCCGGTCAGCGCGACATGACGTGCATTGTCCCACGCTTTTAAATCGACCATGACGCCGTCGCATAGCGGTTGCAGCTTCTGCCAGCCGCTTATCGGCAGTTCCCCGTTGCTGTCAACAAGACAGGTCAGATGCCGAAGCCCGGGCATGGCCTTCAGGCGCGCGAATAGCGCGCAGATAAACGGCAGTTGGGTAGTGGCTTCGCCGCCGCTGACGGTGATGCCCTCAATAAACGGCGCGACCTTGCTAATGTGCTGAATGACCTGTTCCACGCTCATTGACTGCGCCATGGGCGTCGCCTGCTGCGGGCACATGTGCAGACAGGTATCGCACTGCTGGCAGGCGTCGGGCTGCCACGCTACGCGACCGCCATCGATGCGCAGCGCCTGGTGCGGGCACTGCGCTACGCATTCGCCGCAGTCGTTGCAGCGCCCCATGGTCCAAGGGTTATGGCAGTTTTTACAGCGCAGATTGCACCCTTGCAGGAACAGGGCCAGGCGGCTGCCTGGCCCGTCAACGCAGGAGAACGGGATGATTTTACTGACTAAAGCGCATCTGCTGTTCATGACTGACGACACGAGGTTGACGCTCCAGGATACGGGTATTACGTGCGGCTTCTTCACCGAGCCAGGTGGTGTTGGTACGTGAGCCTTCTGCGCGGTATTTCTCCAGATCGGACAAGCGCACCATGTAGCCGGTCACGCGGACCAGATCGTTCCCGCTGACGTTGGCGCTGAATTCACGCATACCGGCGTTAAACGCCCCCAGGCATAGCTGCATCACCGCCTGCGGGTTACGTTTTACCGTCTCATCGAGTGTCAGTATGTCGCTGATGCCGGCCGTGTAGTACGGGTGGTGCGGTGCAACGGTCAGTAGATGGGTAATCGGATCCGGTTCGTCGCCGTATGGCAGACGCGCACCCGGTGTGGTGCCGGTGTCTGAGCTTATCCCCGACTGCGCGTGCAGCAGCGCGCGCTGCTGCCAGCCGTACTGCACCGGCGTTTGTGCGACGAACTCCGCCAGTGCGGCGCTGATGCGGTAGGCGAGCGTGTTTGCTTGCTCATCCTTACCGTAGCGCCCGTCAATGCCGTTGCGTTCACACAGCTCGTTGACCGCTTCTGCTAGCGAATAAATGCCGAACATGGGCACAAAGCGCGCGGGATCGATCAGCCCTTCATTGACCAGGAAGCTATTCTCAAAGAAGCCGGATTGCTCGTAGAGGAAGCGACAGCGCGCATCAATGATGGCGATTTGCTGCTGACAGTAGTGCGGCAGCGTGCGGTTAAAGAAGTCATCGATGGAGTCACTGCGCCGGGCAACCTGCTGCAAATTCAGACGCACCAGTGTGCTGCCGCCGCCGGCGAGCGGCAGCGAGTTGTAACAACTCACGATGCCATATTGACCGTTTGTGAAAATTTTATCATTTTTCGGGCCGTTGGCGATATGCGGCTTACTGCACTCACAAATATTTTGTGCCACCTGGAGCAGCAGATCGTCAGGGGTAATTTGCGGATCGTAGATAAAGGTCAGGTTTGGTGCAACCTGCTTTAATTCGGCATCTGCGCGTAAAATTGCGCGCGTAATTGGCGTATCGTGTGGGCCAATGTTGACGTGGGTGAATGCGTCGGGCAGCGTACGATCCAGGTAGCGCCAGAAACGTTTTATTCGAATATCGATTTCATCTTGTGTTAGAATTCTAACATATGGCGACAGCAGCGCATCAAGATGGCCCAGGTAGACCGGCATGGCGGTCACGGAAGGGACGTGATGATAAAGAATCGTCAGCAGCGAGAGCGCGTCATCCAGATCCTGTGCGCCTTCCAGCTCGAGCCATTGGGAGCCGTTGGCAAGAAAACGTTGATAGTCCGGTAAGACATAGCGCGGTTTATACGGCGCATGTCCTTCGAACATATCGCAAATGACGCCTTCAGCCAGCGCGGCCTGCGCCGCTTCGGGGAGCGCAGGGTACGGCAGAGCGTTCTCGGCTTCCAGCGCCAGGAAATGACGCTTTTGTTCCGGGGATAACACGGAGCTTGTCACAATTTGCTGGCAGTGTTGCAGCAGCGGTGTATCGAGCGAAGTGGGCATCTTCAGTTCCTCAGACGAGAGATGCGCGAAGTGTATGAAAAACGATGAGGCTATCTTTTGATCCTATCGGCTGAAGTGGCGCTTTATTTGCCCACGGAGGCTTGAAAGTTTGAAGTTGATCGCGTTGTTGTTATGCAAATTTGTACGAAGTTTTCACTAAGTGTGATGAATGTCGAAGTGTGAGCGCGGGGCGGTGTTACAATAATCACAGACCCGCAAGGTAACGATTTGAACGGCAATGCGCCGTCGGAGAGCAAAATGACTGATTTAAAGGCAAGCAGCCTGCGTGCGCTGCAGTTAATGGACTTAACTACCCTGAATGAAGATGACACCGACGCGAAAGTCATCGCGCTGTGCCATCAGGCTAAAACCCCGGTGGGTAACACCGCGGCAGTTTGCATCTATCCGCGTTTCATCCCAATTGCGCGTAAAACGCTGAAAGAGCAGGGGACGCCGGATATCCGCATCGCAACCGTCACCAACTTCCCGCACGGCAATGACGACATCGAGATTGCGCTGGCGGAAACCCGTGCGGCGATTGCCTACGGCGCAGATGAAGTTGACGTGGTGTTCCCGTACCGCGCGCTGATCGCCGGTAACGAGCAGGTAGGTTTTGATCTGGTGAAAGCCTGTAAAGACGCGTGTGCTGCGGCAAACGTACTGCTGAAAGTGATCATCGAAACCGGCGAGCTGAAAGAAGAAGCGCTGATTCGCAAAGCGTCTGAAATTTCTATCAAAGCTGGTGCAGATTTCATCAAAACTTCTACCGGTAAAGTGCCGGTGAACGCGACGCCAGAAAGTGCGCGCATCATGATGGAAGTGATTCGTGACATGGGCGTACAGAAAACCGTGGGCTTCAAACCGGCGGGCGGTGTGCGTACTGCGGAAGACGCGCAGCTGTTCCTGTCTATTGCTGACGAACTGTTCGGCGCGGATTGGGCTGACTCCCGTCACTACCGCTTCGGTGCTTCTTCCCTGCTGGCCAGCCTGCTGAAAGCACTGGGCCATGGCGACGGTAAGAGCGCTAGCAGCTATTAAAATCTGAATTGTCCTGTGTAGGCCGGATAAGGCGACAGCCGCCATCCGGCAAATTTGCCTGATGGCGTTTCGCTTATCAGGCCTACAACGGAGATGTTCTGTGCTGGGGGCTTCGTGCTTATCCAGCCCACAATAAGGAGGGTACCTTGTTTCTCGCTCAAGAAATTATTCGCAAAAAACGTGATGGCCTGGCGCTGAGTGATGAAGAGATTCGTTTCTTTATCAACGGTATTCGCGACAACACCATCTCTGAAGGGCAGATTGCCGCGCTGGCGATGACCATTTTCTTCCATGATATGAGCATGCCAGAACGTGTCTCATTGACCATGGCGATGCGAGATTCAGGCACTGTCCTGGACTGGAAGAGCCTGAACCTCAACGGCCCGATTGTTGACAAGCACTCTACCGGCGGCGTCGGTGACGTTACCTCTCTGATGCTGGGCCCGATGGTTGCTGCCTGCGGCGGCTACATTCCGATGATTTCGGGTCGTGGCCTTGGTCATACCGGCGGAACGCTCGACAAGCTGGAGGCGATTCCGGGTTTCGACATCTTCCCGGATGACAACCGATTCCGCGAAATTATTAAAGACGTGGGTGTGGCGATTATTGGGCAAACCAGCTCGCTCGCACCGGCGGATAAACGTTTTTACGCTACCCGCGACATTACCGCGACGGTGGACTCTATTCCGTTGATTACCGCGTCTATCCTCGCCAAAAAGCTGGCAGAAGGGCTGGATGCGCTGGTGATGGATGTGAAAGTGGGCAGCGGCGCATTTATGCCGACCTACGAACTCTCTGCTGCACTGGCGGAAGCCATTGTTGGCGTGGCCAACGGCGCGGGTGTGAAAACCACCGCACTGCTGACCGACATGAACCAGGTGCTGGCGTCCAGCGCAGGTAACGCCGTTGAAGTACGTGAAGCGGTGCAGTTCCTGACGGGGGAATACCGCAACCCTCGCCTGTTAGATGTCACGATGGCGCTGTGCGTTGAGATGCTGATCTCCGGTCGTCTGGCGAAAGATGACGCTGAAGCGCGCGCCAAACTGCAGGCGGTACTGGATAACGGTAAGGCGGCTGAGATCTTCGGTCGCATGGTTGCCGCGCAGAAGGGGCCGACTGATTTCGTTGAAAACTATGCGAAATATCTGCCAACGGCGATGCTCAGTAAAGCGGTCTATGCTGATACCGAAGGTTTCGTGAGCGCGATGGACACCCGTGCACTGGGTATGGCCGTCGTGTCGATGGGCGGTGGTCGTCGTCAGGCGTCGGACACTATTGATTACAGCGTCGGCTTTACCGACATGGCCCGTTTGGGCGATAGCGTCGACGGGCAGCGCCCGCTGGCGGTGATCCACGCCAAAGATGAGGCCAGCTGGCAGGATGCGGCGAAAGCCGTCAAAGCGGCAATTAAACTGGACGATAAAGCCCCAGAAATTACACCGACAGTCTATCGTCGTATCACTGAATAACGATATACTGATCTGATCGCTTTTTTACAGCGCAAGATGTATGGAGAACAAGATGAAACGTGCATTTATTATGGTGCTGGACTCCTTTGGGATTGGTGCAACGGAAGATGCTGACCGCTTTGGTGATGTTGGCGCCGACACGATGGGCCACATTGCAGAAGCCTGTGCCAAAGGCGAGGCTGACCACGGCCGTAAAGGCCCGCTGAATTTGCCTAACCTTACCCGTCTGGGGCTGGTGAAAGCGCATGAAGGTTCTACCGGCAAAATTGCCGCGGGTATGGACGGCAACGCCGAGGTCATTGGCGCCTATGGTTGGGCGCATGAACTCTCTTCCGGTAAAGATACGCCGTCAGGCCACTGGGAAATCGCCGGCGTGCCGGTTCTGTTTGACTGGGGCTACTTCAGCGACCACGAAAACAGCTTCCCGCAGGAACTGCTGGATAAACTGGTAAAACGTGCCAACCTGCCGGGTTACCTCGGTAATTGCCACTCTTCCGGTACCGTGATTCTGGATCAACTGGGCGAAGAGCATATGAAAACCGGCAAGCCGATTTTCTATACCTCTGCGGACTCCGTATTCCAGATCGCCTGCCATGAAGAGACCTTTGGCCTGGATAAACTTTACGAGCTGTGCGAAATCGCCCGTGAAGAGCTGACCGAAGGTGGTTACAACATTGGCCGCGTTATCGCGCGTCCGTTTATCGGTGATAAAGCGGGTAACTTCCAGCGTACCGGTAACCGCCACGATCTGGCCGTTGAACCGCCGGCACCGACCGTATTGCAGAAACTGGTTGATGAAAAACACGGTCACGTAGTTTCCGTCGGTAAGATTGCGGATATCTATGCGAACTGCGGTATCACCAAAAAAGTGAAAGCCACCGGCCTGGATGCGCTGTTTGATGCCACCATCAAAGAGATGAAAGAAGCGGGTGATGAGACGATTGTCTTCACCAACTTCGTGGACTTCGACTCTTCCTGGGGTCACCGTCGCGATATCGCCGGTTATGCCGCAGGTCTGGAGCTGTTCGACCGCCGTCTGCCTGAGCTGATGGAACTGGTCGGTGAAGATGACATTCTGATCCTCACCGCTGACCACGGCTGTGACCCGAGCTGGACCGGTACCGACCACACCCGTGAACACATTCCGGTGCTGGTGTACGGCCCGAAAGTGAAACCGGGTTCGCTGGGCCACCGTGAAACCTTCGCGGATATCGGCCAGACGCTGGCAACGTACTTTGGTACGTCGCCGATGGCTTACGGTAAAAACATGCTGTGATGCAATTGCCCGGTGGCGCTTCGCTTACCGGGCCTACGTTTTTTGTAGGCCTGATAAGGCGTAGCCGCCATCAGGCGCTGACAATTTAAATAAGGATAAAACGATGGCAACCCCACATATTAACGCTGAAATGGGCGATTTCGCTGATGTTGTGCTGATGCCGGGCGACCCGCTGCGTGCGAAGCACATTGCTGAAACTTTCCTCGAAGATGTCCGTGAAGTGAACAACGTTCGCGGCATGTTAGGTTTCACCGGTACCTACAAAGGCCGTAAGATCTCCGTGATGGGTCACGGTATGGGGATTCCGTCCTGCTCCATCTACACCAAAGAGCTGATCACCGATTTCGGCGTGAAGAAAATCATTCGCGTAGGCTCCTGCGGTGCCGTGCGTATGGACGTCAAACTGCGTGACGTGGTTATTGGTATGGGGGCCTGCACCGACTCCAAAGTTAACCGTATCCGCTTTAAAGATCATGATTTCGCCGCTATCGCTGACTTCGACATGGTGCGTAACGCTGTTGATGCGGCAAAAGCGCTGGGCGTAGACGCGCGCGTGGGTAACCTGTTCTCTGCCGATCTGTTCTATTCTCCGGACGGCGAAATGTTCGACGTCATGGAAAAATACGGCGTGCTGGGCGTGGAAATGGAAGCGGCGGGCATCTACGGCGTAGCCGCAGAATTCGGTGCGAAAGCGCTGACCATCTGCACCGTGTCCGACCATATCCGTACTCACGAGCAGACTACTGCCGCTGAACGTCAGACGACCTTCAACGACATGATCAAAATCGCGCTGGAATCCGTTCTGCTGGGCGATAAAGAGTAACGTTGTTTGTGTGCCCGGTGGCGCTTTGCTTACCGGGCCTACAGTCTGTTGTAGGCCGGATAAGGCGCAGCCGCCATCCGGCAATTCGTCGCATATATTGCGAGCTTCCTTCTCAAAACTCTCTCCCAATCTTGCCATCTGCAACGAACCCGATAAGGTCGAATTTTGTTAAAGGAAAAACAAAATGTCGAACTATCGCCGCCATTACATCAACGGTGGAACATGGTTTTTCACCGTAAATCTCAAAGACAGGCAAAGCGATCTTTTAATCAGGAATATTGCTGAACTCCGTGCCGCAGTTCGTGTGGTTAAGCGCATTAAACCCTTTTATATCGACGCCTGGGTCATTCTCCCCGAGCATCTTCACTGCATCTGGACGCTTCCCGCGAATGACTGTGATTTTTCTTCTCGCTGGCGTGAAATTAAAAAGCGATTCACTCAATCATTGCTACACCAAACCGTGTGGCAGCCGCGATTCTGGGAGCATACGATACGCGACGAGCGTGATTATCGCCGCCATATCGATTACATCTACATCAACCCGATAAAACACGGTTGGGTATCGCGTGTTCAGGATTGGCCGTTTTCGACCTTTCATCGACATGTTCGCGAGGGCGTTTACCCGGTCGATTGGGCCGGGGAGTTGATGGACCTTGAGACCGGAGAACGCTGTTAATGCCCGGTGGCGCTGTGCTTACCGGGCCTACAGTCTGTTGTAGGCCGGATAAGGCGTAGCCGCCATCCGGCAATTCGCTATCAGTCGCTTAGCGCACGGCCCCTGCGACCCACGCCGCCAGCTCACGAAGCTCGCTTTCCTGATCCGGATATTCCGCAACCAGCGCTTCACAAGTTTGCTGTAAAACATCGGCGCGATACTGGCAGCCCTGTAGCCGCTCCGCCAGTGCTTCCAGCGGCGCGGGGTTGAGGCTATCGGTGAAGATCTGGGTGCGGGTAATCACGCCTTTTTCAACGTCGAAATGCAGTTCAACGCCGCCCCAGGTGAAACGCTCGTCCAGCAGATGCGAGAAGGCCGGCGCCTGACCAAAGTTCCACTCCCAGCTGCTCTGGCGGGCAAAGGTTTCGGCAAAATTCGGCAGATCCGGCGCTTTGTCCGGGGAGATAATCTCGGCGTCTACGCGCTCGCCATAGTGACGGAAAAAGGCCTCGGTTACGGCGGTACAAATCTGCTCGTGAGTCACGTCAGGCAGCAGTTCCACCAGGTTAGCGACGCGGCCGCGCACGGAAGTAATACCTTTCGCCTGTAGCTTTTTCTTATCCGGATTCAGATAGTTTGCCAATCGGCTTAGATCGGCATTCAGCAGCAGCGTGCCGTGGTGAAAACCACGGTCCTTGGTCTCGCGGTACGCGGAGCCGGACACTTTGCGCTCGCCTTCCTCGGTTTTGACGATCAGATCGTTACGCCCGGAGGCCTCTGCGGTCACACCGAGTGAATTCAGCGCTTCAAGCACGATAGCGGTTGAGATCGTTTTATCGTACTCCGGTTTGCCCGCCATAAAGGTAAAGCAGGTGTTGCCGAGATCGTGGAACACCGCGCCGCCGCCGCTACTGCGTCGTGCCAGCCGGACGTTATCTTCTTCCATGCGGCGGGTGTTGCACTCTTTCCACGGGTTTTGCGCGCGGCCAATCACGACCGTGTCCGCGTTGCGCCAGAGGAACAGCACCCGCTGGGTGGCAGGCATCTGACGGAAAATACACTCTTCTACCGCAAGGTTAAACCACGGGTCGTGAGAGTCTGAAAGCAGCAGGCGCAGCGTTGTCATGGCGATTTCCTTTTCTGTTTAGTCTTTATCTTCGTCCTGTACCGGCTTGTTCGCGGTTAACAGGAACGGTGACTGCTGCCAGCGGGTGCGTTTGCCGCGCAGCAGCGTGCGGGCCAGCACCACGCCAATGGCCAGCGACAGCAGCAACATCAGGCGTAAAATATTGGTGGTGTTATCCACCTGGCGGGATTCCGTGGCGATGGTATGGGTATCGAGCGTCAGGCGCAGATAGCCGAGCGGGCCGTTTTTGCCGTTGATTGGCTCGACAATCTGCTGGTTAAAATACCCCCCGGCTTTTTTACCGTCCAGCGCTAGCCGATCGCGAAGCGCTACCTGCTCGCCGGCGCGGGCGATAAGGTTGCCCTCTTCATCATAGACGCCAGCGTCCAGGATGCGGCTTTTGGCGGTGAGCTGTTTCAGCAGTTGGCCAATCTTTTTCTCGTCTGGCGTTTCGGTTTTCATCATTGGCGCGAGGTTCAGCGACACCTGATATGCCAGCGTTCTTGCCAACTCTTCAAGCTGTGGGTTTCGTTGTTTCTGGCTTTGCTGGCTGAACCAGGAGGCCCCCTGCATCAGCGCGACAAGCAGCGCGAGACAGATCAGGACAATGACCGTACGATGCAGCCGAAATTTCAGTTTTGCGCGAACCATATTCCACCTTTGAAAATTTACAGCTTAATGTTGCCAGAAGCGCTGGTTACAAGGTAGCCTCATGCGTTATTTTCCTGGGCTTAATAAAGAAGATTGGAGCTGTAATGCCAAACAGTTTGACCTGGTGCGACCTGCCTGAAGATGTCTCCTTGTGGCCTGGGTTGCCGCTTTCGCTCAGCGGTGATGAAGTGATGCCGCTGGATTACCATGCTGGCCGTAGCGGCTGGCTGCTGTACGGCCGCGGCCTGAATAAAGAACGTCTGACGACCTACCAGCGCAAGCTGGGCGCAGCGATGGTGATTGTTGCCGCCTGGTGCGTGGAAGATTACCAGGTCATTCGTCTGGCAGGGTCATTAACGCCGCGGGCGACGCGTCTGGCGCACGACGCCGGGCTTGATGTTGCTCCGCTGGGCAAAATTCCGCATCTGCGTACGCCGGGCCTGCTGGTGATGGATATGGACTCTACGGCCATTCAGATCGAGTGTATTGATGAAATCGCCAAGCTGGCAGGCACCGGCGAACTGGTTTCTGAAGTGACGGAACGTGCAATGCGCGGTGAACTCGACTTTAGCGCCAGCCTGCGTCAGCGGGTAGCAACGCTGAAAGATGCGGACGCTGATATTCTGCGTCAGGTGCGCGATACGCTGCCGTTAATGCCGGGGCTGACGCAACTGGTGCTGAAGCTGGAAACGCTGGGCTGGAAGGTGGCGATTGCCTCCGGCGGCTTTACCTTCTTCGCGGAATATCTGCGCGACAAGCTGCGTCTGACCGCCGCGGTGGCCAACGAGCTGGGCATTCGCGACGGCAAGCTGACCGGTGAAGTGGTCGGTGATATCGTCGATGCGCAATACAAGGCGAAAACGCTGCTGCAGCTGGCTGAAAAATATGAAATTCCGCATGCGCAAACCGTGGCTATCGGCGACGGCGCCAACGACCTGCCGATGATCAAGAAAGCCGGTCTGGGGATTGCGTATCATGCCAAACCGAAAGTGAATGAACAGACGGAAGTCACTATCCGTCATGCCGATTTAATGGGGGTGTTCTGCATTCTCTCCGGCAGCATGAATCAGAAATAAAGAGGTTAACGTGGCGAAAGCTCCTAAACGCGCATTTGTTTGTAATGAGTGCGGTGCGGACTACCCGCGCTGGCAGGGGCAATGCAGCGCCTGCCATGCGTGGAATACCATCACCGAAGTGCGCGTAGCCGCTTCTCCCACGGTCGCACGTAACGAGCGCCTGAGCGGCTATGCCGGTAATGCTGGCGTGGCTAAGGTGCAGAAACTGTCGGATATCAGCCTGGAAGAGCTGCCGCGTTTTTCGACTGGCTTTAAAGAGTTCGACCGCGTGCTGGGCGGTGGCGTGGTGCCCGGCAGTGCTATCCTGATTGGCGGTAACCCGGGGGCGGGGAAATCGACGCTGCTGCTGCAAACGCTGTGCAAGCTGGCAGAGCAGATGAAAACCCTATACGTCACCGGCGAAGAGTCGTTGCAGCAGGTGGCGATGCGTGCGCACCGTTTGGGCCTGCCGACCGCTAACCTGAATATGCTCTCGGAAACCAGCATCGAGCAGATTTGCCAGATTGCCGAAGAAGAGCAGCCGAAGCTGATGGTTATCGATTCCATCCAGGTGATGCATATGGCGGATATCCAGTCGTCGCCGGGCAGCGTAGCGCAGGTGCGCGAAACCGCCGCTTATCTGACGCGCTTTGCCAAGACGCGCGGCGTGGCTATCGTCATGGTGGGGCACGTCACCAAAGACGGATCGCTGGCGGGGCCAAAAGTGCTGGAGCACTGCATCGACTGTTCGGTACTGCTCGATGGCGATGCCGACTCGCGCTTCCGTACCCTGCGCAGTCACAAAAACCGCTTTGGTGCGGTGAACGAACTGGGCGTTTTTGCGATGACCGAGCAGGGGCTGCGTGAAGTGAGCAACCCTTCCGCTATCTTCCTGAGCCGCGGCGATGAGGTCACTTCAGGCAGTTCGGTGATGGTGGTGTGGGAAGGCACTCGGCCGCTGCTGGTTGAGATTCAGGCGCTGGTGGATCACTCGATGATGGGTAACCCACGGCGAGTGGCCGTTGGCCTTGAGCAAAACCGTCTGGCGATCCTGCTGGCCGTATTGCATCGTCACGGTGGTCTGCAGATGGCGGATCAGGATGTGTTCGTCAATGTGGTCGGCGGGGTGAAGGTCACTGAAACCAGCGCCGACCTGGCGCTGCTGCTGGCGATGGTCTCCAGCCTGCGCGACAGGCCGCTGCCGCAGGATCTGGTGGTATTTGGCGAAGTCGGCCTGGCCGGCGAGATTCGCCCCGTGCCGAGCGGGCAGGAGCGTATTTCTGAAGCGGCGAAGCACGGCTTCCGCCGGGCTATTGTTCCTGCCGCTAACGTACCGAAAAAAGTCCCGGAAGGGATGAAGGTGTTTGGCGTGAAGAAACTCTCCGACGCGCTTAACGTCTTTGACGACCTATAGTGACCGACTCCGGCGCGCGCTGCGACGCCGGTCTCTTTCTCCCCGGATAGTACCGTGAGTACATCCGGGTTTTTTGTATAATGGGTAGATGATTTACCCCAATTTTGCAGGAGGCTCTTGTGTCGTCGTTCGACTATCTTAAAACCGCAATCCGTCAAAAAGGCTGTACGTTGCAGCAGGTTGCAGACGCCAGCGGTATGACCAAGGGCTATTTAAGCCAGCTTCTCAACGCCAAAATTAAAAGTCCCAGCGCGCAAAAGCTGGAAGCGTTGCACCGTTTCCTCGGGCTGGAGTTTCCGCGCCAGCAGAAAAATATCGGCGTGGTGTTTGGTAAATTCTACCCGCTACATACGGGGCATATTTATCTGATTCAGCGCGCCTGTAGCCAGGTGGATGAGCTGCATATCATCATGGGGTACGACGATACCCGTGACCGCGCGTTGTTTGAAGACAGCGCGATGTCGCAGCAGCCTACCGTGCCCGATCGCCTGCGCTGGCTGCTGCAGACCTTTAAGTACCAGAAGAACATTCGTATTCATGCTTTCAATGAAGAGGGCATGGAACCGTACCCGCATGGCTGGGATGTGTGGAGTGCGGGCATGAAAACCTTTATGGAAGAGAAGGGGATTCAGCCAAACTGGATCTACACCTCTGAAGAGTCCGACGCGCCGCAGTATCTGGAACACCTGGGAATTGAAACGGTGCTGGTGGACCCGAAACGAACGTTTATGAATATCAGCGGCGCGCAGATTCGTGAGAACCCGTTCCGCTACTGGGATTACATCCCAACGGAAGTGAAGCCGTTCTTCGTGCGCACGGTGGCGATTCTCGGCGGTGAATCCAGCGGTAAGTCGACGCTGGTGAATAAGCTGGCGAATATCTTTAATACCACCAGTGCATGGGAATATGGCCGCGATTATGTGTTCTCGCATCTGGGCGGCGACGAAATGGCGTTACAGTATTCCGACTATGACAAAATCGCCCTCGGCCACGCACAGTATATTGATTTTGCAGTAAAGTATGCCAACAAGGTGGCTTTTATCGATACCGATTTTGTGAGCACCCAGGCGTTCTGCAAAAAGTACGAAGGCCGTGAACACCCATTTGTACAGGCGCTGATTGATGAGTATCGCTTTGACCTCGTCATCCTGCTGGAAAACAACACGCCATGGGTGGCGGATGGGCTGCGTAGCCTGGGAAGCTCCGTCGACCGCAAAGAGTTCCAGACGCTGCTGGTATCGATGTTGAAGAAGAACAATATCGAGTTCGTGCATGTGGAAGAGGCGGATTATGATTCGCGCTTCCTGCGCTGCGTGGAATTGGTCCGGGAGCTGATGGGCGACTAACGAGCATAGGGCTTATCAGTTGATAAGCCCTTTCTATTTCACATCTGTATTTTTATTATTATTGATATCATATTTATATAAATTATTTTTGTTTTATTATCTATAGTTATTTTTGATATTAATAAATAATGAAACAACCATCTTCAATATGGATTATATATCCATTCTGATAATATCCTATCAAAAATTATTTATTTTAAAATGTACTTTTAATTTAATTAAACCTGATGGGCTACGAAACAATCTGATATTGAGTACAATATAGCAAGGCATAAGTGCCTTCTGAAATGTTCAATGGAGTGATGTTTCGGGCCTCAGGAATAGCTGAAATAAATAAGCAAGTATTTAATATATTTGTGGCCTCCCCCCATTAAACATTTCCCCAGGATATAAGTCGTTCTCGATTAGCGAGCTGGTAGCTATGAGCCATGGGCGGTAGCGTGCCAAAAATAAAGTTATGGACAGGGGTTGTATGGCGAGAAGTGGCTTAGAAGTACAACAGGCGGTTATCAAAGCACTGTTTATGAGGGAAATCAAAACCCGCTTTGGGAAGTATCGGCTTGGGTATCTGTGGGCGGTGTTGGAGCCTGCGGCGCATTTGATGGTACTTGTTGGAATATTTGGTTTTGTTATGCATCGTACAATGCCTGATATTTCATTCCCTGTTTTTCTTATAAACGGAATAATTCCATATTTTATTTTTAGTAATATTACGTCTCGTTGTGTTAATTCTATTGAAGCAAACCAAGGATTATTCAATTACAGACCTGTAAAACCTATAGATACTATCTTAGCTAGGGCTATACTAGAAACTGCAATTTATATATTTGTTTACGCCATACTCATGTTTATTCTTGGTTTCCTTGGTGAAGATATGGAGATAAATGGTATTGTTAGTTTGGTTATGACATGGATGCTGTTGTTTGTTTTCTCATGTGGAATTGGTATGGTATTCATGGTTATTGGGAATGCATTTCCTGAAACGGAAAAATTCCTGCCTATAGTGGTTAAACCGCTTTATTTTATTTCATGTATTATGTTTCCTTTACACTCTATTCCAAAAGAATATTGGCCTTATATTTTATGGAATCCAATTGTTCATGTTGTAGAACTTAGCCGAGAGGCTGTTTGTGTAGGCTATTTGAGTGAGGGAGCTAGTATTCAATATTTATCTTTTATTTCCTTGGCTATTATTACACTGGGTTTGACAGTATATCACTTTAGAGAGAAGGCAATGTTAACTTCATGATAAAAATAGAAGGTTTAACTAAAACATATAAAACGCCTAAAGGGAGACATTTTGTGTTTAATAATTTAAATGTAACCATCCCTTCCGGAAAAAGTGTTGCAATTATTGGGCGGAATGGTGCTGGGAAATCAACTCTATTACGGATGATTGGTGGTATAGATCGCCCCGATAGTGGGCGAATAATAACTGATAGAACAATTTCTTGGCCTGTCGGATTAGCCGGGGGGGGCCAGGGTAGTCTTACAGGGCGCGAAAATGTGAAATTTGTTTCTCGTCTTTATTCTAAGAAGAGTGAATTGAAAGAAAAAGTCGATTATGTCGAAGAGTTTGCAGAGTTGGGGCATTATTTTGATATGCCCATTAAAACATATTCCAATGGGATGCGTTCACGGCTAGGGTTTGGTTTAAGCATGGCATTCAAATTCGATTATTACCTTGTAGATGAAGTCATAGCCGTTGGGGATGAAAGATTTAAGCGTAAATGTAAGGAGGTTTTTTCTCAAAAGCATAAGGAATCATCATTTCTAATGGTTGCACATAGTCCAACAATATTAAAAGATTATTGTGATGTTGCAGTTCTTTTTGATGCCAAGTCAGAATGCCATTTTTTTAGTTCTGTAGATGATGCTTTGAAAGAATATAATAAATTTCAGAGTTGATATTTTGCTTTTTATATCTAAATGGATTGGTGCTTTTATGGATATGTCTAAGAAAGATGATCTTCTAATTTTGATTAGTGAAAAGGGCGGGTTACAGGCTAGGGATAATGGATTCGCTTACTTCAAACATAGAATCGAACATGGATATAAAAATACTTTTTATATTTATGAGCGGGATAACATCGATATAGAGTCGCTATCTCTATTTAAGAGAAATATAATATTAAAAAATAGTTTAATGCATCGAAGATTGTTTTTTAAGGCAGACTATTTGATGCTTAATGATGGTTATATGGATGTATTCCCTTCTTTCAAAAAAACACCATTATCAAAAGGATGGGCTCCAATTTTCTATCTTCAGCATGGAATTATTTCTTATAAAAAGATTCATTTCTATAAGGGGCATTATAATGGACGGGTTAGGTATTTTAGTACATCATTGAAAAATGAGAAATATATTGTTAGCGATATACTTCAGTCAAAATCAGATATACATCAAATTAACAAGATAATTTCTAAATATAAGATACCACATTTAAAAGGCTATGTTGAGAAAAAAGATTTAAAAGACTTTTACATTAAATTGCTTAATTCATATTATACTCAAGAAAAAAATGTTGAAGAAGTTGATTTAAAAGTTTTAAGAAAGCTGATTATTAGCATTGGTTTTCTTGATTGTCGGATTGCAAATTGTGGTCTGCCGAGACATGAGAATCTGCAGAATATCACTAAGAGCCTATCCCAATAGGGTTTTGTTCCAGACAATGACACCACAGGCAAAATGCAGCATCGCCTCATAATTCTCGACCTTCTTCTCCCAACGAGTCAGGACACGGCGGTAGCGATTCATCCAACTGTGTGTTCTCTCTACAACCCAGCGGTGAGCCTTAAAATCCGTGTATTTGATGGCCTCTGACTCATCCTTTCGTGACTGGATATGAGGTTCATAGCGACGACTTTTCAGATACGATTCCAGCCATTCCGCTTCATACCCTTTGTCCATGCACAACCGGAGCCTCTTGCCCGGTCTGCCCGTCTGGAGGGCATCGAGCGTATCCGTAACCAACTTTATGTCGTGCGTATTTGCTCCGGCAACAACCAGTGCAAGCGGTAGCCCGTTCCCGTCAGTCATCAGACTGCGCTTTACGCCCTGTTTCCCCCGGTCTGTAGGGTTCCTGCCTGTTTTTTTGAGCCTGCCAGCGGTGATTTGGTTATACAACCATCCATCGACAGCCACGACCAGTCAATAGAGTCCAACTGTTCGCAAGCAAGCAACCCATTTTGCCAGAAGCGTTCAAATACTCCAGCATCTCGCCACTCCTGAAATCGGCGATGAGCAGAGCTTGACGAGCATATACCGGTGGCATTCAGCGCATTCCATTGGCAGCCCGTCCTGAGTACGAAGAAAATGGCGTTCATTGCAGCGCGATTATCAACCCGCTTGCGGTGCGTACCCAGCGGGTGTTGAGTTTTATGCTCCGGGATGAGTGGAGCCATTTTCTCCCAGAGTCCATCACTGATCTGCCACTTGTTGCCCGCCACGCTTCGCCCTCAGAAATTATCATATTTTATTATCTGACAATTCCTTTTGGGATAGGTTCTAAGAAAAATAAATCATTATTATTTTTCTTTACTTGGCGAGACGAATGGACTAAGAAAAGTGATGACAATTCATTTCTCCAGCTTGTTCGAGCTATAAAGTCGTCACATGGTATTTTGGATTTTGCAGAAGAACATAATTTGCAGATTAGATTTTATCTTCATGAAAAAATTTTAGGACTGAAGGATAAACTTTATCAAATATTTGATGGGAACATAGATTTTGCTGGGCAGAATGACTTTAACAGTGTTCTGGAAGATACTGCAATCTGTATCACTGATTATTCATCTGTTGCTTTTGAATTTAATTTGTTAAAAACTCCAGTTATATTTCTTCATTTTGATTATGATCAATATAAATATGAGCGAGGACACTTTATGTCATCGCCATATGATTTTCTGGGAGTAACTGTTAGAACTGTTAAAGAAATTGAAAATTATCTTTCAAAAGAGAATTCTTATGAAAAACTGAATGCGCTAGCGGCGGTTAATTATACCAAGGTAAAAAATGATTATGAAGGGTTTAGTAAAACTAATAAGTTCGTAGACTTACTTATTGAAAAAAAACAAAAAAATATTATTTTTTTCTGCTACAACGCATATGGAGTTGGCGGAACTGTACAAACTGTAATAAATCAAGCGAATTTTTTAGTTTCAATTGGTTATTTGGTAACTATAATTTCGTTGAGGAAGACATCTGACACTCCTGTATTAAATATAGATCCTAGTGTTAGGTTGGAGTTTTTAAATGATGTAAGAAGTAAAGGGAAATATCGAACGCCATTAGAGAATGCATTATCAAAGATGCGTTCTAGATTATTCTATCAGACAGAAGATTTATATTCAGGGTTATCACTACTAACAGACATTAAACTAGTTAAAATAATTAGGAGTATACATAATAGCGTGCTTGTAGGTACATTCCCTGGCGTTTGTATAAATCTTATAAAAAACTCAAATAATACAAATAAAATAGTTGTTCAGGAACATAAAGAGTTTAATTCGCATAGTGAAGAAATTAAAAAAGCGATAATTAAAAATTACAACAATGCATCAAAAATAATTGTTCTAACTGAATTTCAAATATCAGACTATTTAAGTAATGGTGTCAAAAACATTACAAACATCCCCAATGGAATTGCAGATCAACTCTCATTGTTATCATTAGTTGGTGAGCGAAAAAAGACCAATCGAATAGTTTCATTTGGACGATTGGTCGAAATGAAACAGTTTGATTTGTTAATTGAGTCATTTTCTATTATTGCTGTAAAGTATCCTGATTGGAAATTAGATATTTATGGTGATGGTGAGCAAAAACCACTATTAATGGATATGATAGAAAAATTGAATTTGAAATCACAAGTACGGATCTGCCCACCAACTTCTTTAGTGTATGAGGAAATATATAATAGCGATTTTTGTGCCTTGACCTCTTCTAGGGAAGGTTTTGGTATGGTCTATATTGAAAGTTTCAGCATGGGTAAACCAGTCGTCAGTTTTGATATTGAGTATGGGCCAAAGGAATTTCTCAAACATGAGTTTAACTCTCTGGTTTCTCCTTGTTTTGATGTTCATCATTTAGCTTCTCAAATGGAACGCTTAATAAATGATAATGATTTATTAGATAGGCTGGGAGTAAATGCAAGGAAAACCTATATCGAACGATATGAGATATCTAAAGTTGTAGAAAGGTTCTTGGAGGTCTGTGATTAATGTCAAAAATGAGAAAATTAGTTCACAATCCAAAGTTGTTTTTCAATGATGCGTTATCAAAACGATTTAATAAGACTCAAAGGAAAATAGTAATGAACGGAAAAGCAAGTGAAGTAAGTAAAAAGGACAATGATGCGCAAGCAAATATACCTTTACTTAAATATAACCTTGAGGCAGTTAAAGTTAATTTGGTTGTTGTTGATGTTATTTCTGATAATATTGCAAAGTCTGATATATTGAAATATCAATGCCGCTCTATTGAAAAATACACCAATTTCAATCGGGTATATTATATTTCAAAAAACATAAAAACTCTAAATAATAATTATGTTATATATGAGACGTATCAGGATTTTTTTGAAAAGGTTGTGTTGCGAATATCTCCAAAAAAAGAAATTTTCGTATTCATTGATATGAATTTCTTTTTTTTACGAAATGTCAATGTTTCTGACTTTATAAGTAACGCAGGAGTGCCATTTACTTATATAACAAAGCAATTTAAAAAAGATGAAAGGCTAATGGATGTTCTTGGCCAATTATTGCCAGGGGCTTCAGTTAATTTCTCCTCAATAAATAACTATTGCTGTATTGATAATATGCAATTGGTCCATTACAACGACATTGCTAAAGATATTGATAACAATGCATTCTATCTTTTTGATTTTTTACCAGTTGTTAATTCTTTGGTTGGCAAGGACACTGTAAAGGCTACTCCTGTACAATATGCAAATCTTAGTTATGGTTACATGGAGAAATTTGTATGGATAAAATCAGTACATGGTTCTAAGCGCTGTCCATTGGCAATTACATTTAACCATGCAATCAAGGATAAAGCTGATTTCGATACCTTCCTTAATGATATTGTACCCCATGAGTCAATATCTGAGAACGAAATTATTTTAGATAATTAACCCTTGATATATGAGGGGAGGGGGACCTCTCCTCATTAGAATGAACTCTGTTGGTGATTGATTTATGAATTTAAAAATTAATAGGAAAGTTAGGAAGTTTATATCACATCCAGGCCTGTATGTTAGAGATGCATTAATTAATAAATTTCCTCTTGTCTTAAATCAATGTGATGTTCAATCATTAACGGAAAACATCATTTACGATACCGAATTTAATATTAATAAGGGTTTTTCTCCCAGTTGTAACATTGATGTTGTGTATACATGGGTTTCTTTAAATGATTCATCGTGGGTAGAAAAAAAGAATAGCTATATATCAAATGTAGGCGATTTGGAATTGTATGCAACGGAGGATTCAAGATATACTGATCATAATGAACTTTATTTCTCTATTCTTAGTGTAAATAAGTATCTTCCTTGGGTTAATAATATATATGTTGTAACGGATGAGCAAATTCCTGAGCTTCCTGCTCTCTTCTTAAATAAAGTAAAAATTATTGATCACAAAGAAATTATTCCGACTGAGTTTCTCCCAACATTTAATTCTCATGTTATTGAAGCCTATTTACATAAAATACCTGGGCTGTCTGATGATTTCATTTATTTTAATGACGATTTTTTTGTTGCTAGAGAGATGGATTCATCTCATTTCTTTAGATCTAATGGACATGCCAGTTTATTCGCGAGTGCAAAAAGTATAATTTCTATGAATGATATTGGGAGGAGGACTGCGACGCTCTCTGCATGCAATAATGTTAATGAATTATTCAAAAGGAAACTTAACGTTAAATATGATAGGGCAATAACTCATACTTATGTTCCGCTCAAAAAAAATATTATAACCTTGCATTTGAACTATTTGGTGATAGGATAAACGCGTTTTCTAAAAATAATTTTAGATCAGGGGAGGATTTGAATCTTGCTACTTTCTTAGTTCCGTATCTGCAATATTATTTTGGAGATGCATCCCCTAATATTGATATTAGTGTTTACTTTAATATAAGGTCTCCATCGGCTAAAGGTTTTTATAACTATTTGCTAAGTGCAAAAAAAAATAATAATTTGCCACACTCTTTTTGTGCAAATGATTTTAGTTCAAATGAATTTTCAGATAATAGTTACTGCAATGCATTGTCAGATTTTTTAAAAGATTTTTATAGGTAGAGGCATTGTGTGATTTTTAATCTAAACTTGATTTTTTTATTTTTTAAATAAACTTATTGGCGGTGTAACATGAATGAAGATATAGAACAACAAATTGCACGATTCATCGCGGCTGGAAATGAGGTTGTCGGTCGGCCATCCAGAGTTACTGGTGTGTTTTCTCTCACTTATGGGAAAAGCAATGGGTCAAAAATTATATTTGGTGATGGATGTATTTTAAATAATTTTTCATTGAATCTAGAACAAGGCAACGGTCTTTTAGACATTGGTTCTTCAACCTATATTCGTGGGCGTTACTACATAGGCTCAGACTCTAAGATTATTATTGGTCAGAAAACAGTCATGAATAGACATGCGTTGTTCACGGCTATGGAAAAGGCTAACATACTGATTGGAGATGGGTGTCTTTTTTCTGATATCTCAATATCTACAACGGATTGGCATTCAATAATAAGTATTGGGACTGGTGAGAGAATTAATCCGGCTCGTGATGTGAAAATTGATGACTCAGTATGGATTGGAGAAGGAGTTATCGTACAGAAAGGCGTAACAATTGGTAGCGGAAGTATAATTGGCGCAAAATCTATTGTGACGAAACCACTACCTAAGAACACCTTGTCTGTGGGGATTCCCGCGAAAGTAATTAAAGAGAATGTTAAATGGCAAAGAGAATTAATATCAATGGAGCCACTTCCTGTTCGTGTGTTATGAATTATAATTTTTCTCTCTTCTAATATTTGTATTTTATATTTTTCAATGTTGTATTGGTTGATCTTATATAATGGTGTTTCTATGTTATAAAATTTGGTCTATTATTTAAAAGGTAATAACAAATATTCTATTGTTATACTCGAACACCCTTTCACTGCAAAAACCACTTCCCCTCCATAACCTTCTCTTCGTGAGTCACCTGATACTGCACCATTTCAGGTGACTTCCGTCCATAAAACACCGCATTAATCTGCGTATTAGCCCGCAAATAAATGCTAAATTTCTTAAACAATTTCATATCAGGATTAAAATGTCCCGTCCAGAACTGGTTTAAATGCCCCTGGTACGTCAGCCCTTTAATGTCATACAGCGCCTGCCCCATTACTTTCAACGGTTTGTTGTGGATCAGCGCAGAAATTCCTGCCGTGCTGTTAATCGTGATAACCGCCTTCGCATGCGTCAGCATTTTGGGCATTGGCAGATCGTGAACATAAATAACCCGGCTACTCACGCCATACTGTTTGCTCAGCTTTTTAATCAACGGCCCATACAGTCGATGCCCACGATCCATCGGATGGTGCTTAAACACCAGGGAATCCGTGGGTAATGCCTTCTTCGAAAACGAATACATCACGTCGTTGATGTAGTTACGCACATCCTTATAAGGACTGTGGTTGCGTATCTGGCTGTCGTTGTAAACCTGAAGAATGGCGAGAAAATAACGTTTATCCAGCTTGCTCTTTAGCATGCCCATCACGTGGCGTTCTTTATAGCGATACCACTGTTTTCTCCAGCCGGCACGGATCCAGCATTTACCTTCATACCAGGGTGAAAACACCTTGTGATGGCGATACTGGGGGAATTGCTCTCGATGATACCAACTGACCAGGTAATACCATGTGGCGTGCCAGATACGCAGCTTAGTTGAGGGCTTCAAACTGTGTACCTCAAGTTCTGCTTGCTCGGGGAGCTGGCGATAGAATTCAGGATCGCGGGGAAGGGATGAATAAGCGTTTACGCCCCCATTTTCCAGGGTAATGAAGTGTGGCCGTAGGTAGCCCTCTTCGAAAGCCAGGAAGCGCACGCCTTTGGCTTGCGCCCAGCGCTTAGCGGCCTGATGGAGGTGGCGACAGTCACCGAAACACAGGATGGTATCGAAGGGATAGGTTTGCCATGTCTCTTTTAGCCAGTGCGGAAACTCTCCTGGCGTTTGCTTGTACGTTAAGTACTGCCTGGTACGGCAGTAAAAACGATCGCCGGCGTTAAAGACGACATTCATAGCCTCGCGGCCCTGGGACTCCAGCCATTCCGCCATATCGTTGAAGAACGGGCCCATTGGCCCCTGCAAAAGCAGGTAGCGCTTTCCTGAGAGGAGCGTATTAATCGTATTACTGTTCATGGAGAATCCTTCTCGATGCTAGTTCTTCATCGTTTTCATCAGCATGTGCAGCTTGCGACCCTGCCGCTGCAAATACTGACCTGCGCCACGTTTTATCCCCATCGCCTGCCGCTTTTGTGCAAGCAGCCAGTCCATGGCCATCTCCGGTGAGATGCACTGTTTAGATTCCGGATGAATGTAGGCGGGGTAGCCGATAAGCGTTTGGTAGAGCAAGTCGCTAATGGTCAGTAAACGCTGACGTCGTTCGCAGGCGTATTCGTCGGTGGTTAGCCCCCAGCCTGCGTAGAAGGGCATGCCGTAACAATAAACAGCCTTGCCGTGCATCAGGGCCTCAAACCCTGATAGCGAAGTCATGGTGTGCACTTCATCAACCTGTTGAATACATTCGATGATATCGGCGTCCAGCGCGACGCAGTCGGCAAGGCGGTGCATTTCCTCATCCGGAATATGGCCCGGTCGGTTGCCAACTAGGACGTCCGGGTGGGGCTTGTAGATAATAAATGCATCGGGATGGCGTGCTCGTACGGTGCTCAGCAGCGACAGGTTTGTTCTGATCGTTGCGGTTCCACTCGCGATGGAGGCATCATTCTCCACCTGTCCCGTCACCAGCAGCCTACGCTTACCTGCGGCCCCGGCGGGTATCTGCCAGCTGGCGCCAAGGTTGTATTTACTCAGTTTGTTTGCGATAAGCTTCTGCCGTAAAGACTCTGCCCGCCGCTGCTGTTCCGGCACCAGGTCAGAATGTATGAGCAAATTTTCAAGGTCACTGGGACGACTGGCATCGTAGTAAATGCCGGTTTTGTCCAGCACCAGAGATAGCGGTGGCTGCAAATCTGAGCCCAGCCCTGAAGAGCGGAGAAAGCCATCTTCCATCCGCCATACCGGGATATCGTACTGGGAAGCCTTCTGCCGCCAGCGCTGCTCACCCTTAATTCCCCAGACGACGCAGGCGCTGGCTTCTTTTCCCTTATGCGAGAAATCAACGCTGTTGCCGGATGTTTTTAGAAAGGGTCGAACGATACTGCTCTTCCACAGCGTCATTCCGGGGGCCCACAATTGGCCGCTACGGGCCAGCAAATGTTGACGCTGTAGACGCAGGTACTCCAGTACATCGGGTAGCGTGCTAGCTTCACCCGTGTGCGGGTCAACGTAGCGGGTGTATTGCAGCCATGCGGCGGCAACCAGGGCGCTGAGCGGTGCGTTGCCACGGCGGGCGGCAATGTCCTGTGATTGAGGATGACGGTCATCGGTTAACCCCCAGCCGGCATACCACGGCAGGCCGAAACAGGTCACTTTCTTACCCGCCATTAATGCTTCAATTCCGTACTGCGAGGTCACGGTATAAACGTGCGAAACCTGGCGCAGCAGGGACTGCGGGCTGAAATCTTTCGTTATCAGCCGAATGCGGGGATCGGCGGTCAGCGCTTCAAAATAGCCTTTCTTTTTTCCTGTCAGCACATCCGGATGGGTTTTAACCCAAATCTCACCGTGCGGGTGCTCCTTCTTCGCACAGGAAAGCATCGCCGCAAACTGGCGCTCGGTTGCTCCACCGAGCGTAACGGAGACGTCGCCGTAGGTTTGATCGACAACCAGCGTCACGTTGTCATGATGCGTTTCTTTGAAGCGTGGGGCATGGTTGTACTTTGAAAGATCGTTTTCAACAATAAACGCGGTGACACGCAGCGCTTCGTTTTTCAACGTTGGGGTTTCGGCTTCTTGTTTGATCAGTATTTCCAGACGGCTGGGGCGACGGGCGTCGTAATAGATACCGAGATCGTCCACCACGATGCCCAACGGCGGTGCGCCGTTTACCCCAAGTTCTAACGAACGGGTGAATCCATCCTCCAGGCGCAGTACGGGCAACCCGGCTTTTTGCGCCCGTTCAATTGGGCGCAGGGCAGAAGGGCGTTCGCCCCAAACGGCAATGGCATCCACGTTGCCCGGGAGAGAAGATAGCGGGGTCAGTTTGCAGCATGCTTCGCCTAAAAAGCGCTGAAGATGCGGGAGTTGCCAGATACCTGAAGAGTAGATGCCTATCATCCTGAACGGCTTCCATATGGGTGATCTTTCGGTGGCGGAGTCTCTCCGCCACGCCCTATGTGTTACAGATCCAAAATAACCTTCGCCGCCACCGCCATCTGGTAAAGGATGGTGGAGATACCGCGCGTCACTTCCAGATTCTTCGTTTCGTACTTCGGCAGGACCATAATTTCGTCGCCGGGCTTCACGTCATCGACATCGTCGGCATCGACTGCGGAACCATCCTGATGAATAACGATAATTTTTGACTGCCCCGATTTCTGCGTCAGGCCGCCGCACTTCTCAATGTAGTCATCCACATCGAACTTCTTATCCCAGGATATTGCGTTGGGGAACAGCACCGAACCGTGGATCATGACCAGCGAGGTTTTTTCCGGAATGATGATAACGTCGCCGTCTTCCAGAATGACGCTGTCGAGGTTGCTCTCGTTAAGCACTACCTGGCCCTTAGGCACCACGTTGCGCGCTTTGGCGACGAAGCGGCTGACGAGCTGCGCTTCCTGCACGCGCAGCCGAGCCTCTTCCTGAGTCGCTGACTGCGATGAAAGCGAGGCTTCCTCCAGCTTCTGCAGCGAAGTATTGAGCATCTCTTTCTGGCGTACGGCCACCGAGTGGCGGTAGAGCTGTATGCTGCTGAGCTGTGACATGCTGTTAGTTTTTATCTGCGCCAGCACCTGCTTCATGGTCGAGCCATACGGCAGTACCACCGCGTGTTCGCCGGAGTGGGCACCTTCAATACGGACCTGGATTGTTCCGGCATAGCGGTCAGAGCTGACGATCAGTTTATCGCCGTCTTGCAGCATTTTTCCGGAGGCGCTGCTAAGCGGGTAGTACTCGGTCCGCTTCATCGCACCCTGCTGGCGGATAATGGTAAAGTGCGTTGCGCCCGGCTTGGGCCGCGACCATTGCAGCGCTTCGTTTACCGGGATGCTGCTATCGTGAAACTCGAAGTCATAGCTGTTATACACGTCGCCTTCGACGCTAAAGGTATACTGGCGCGGGCCGACCACGATGGTATCGCCATCGGCAAACTGTGACAGATTCAGCGAGCCGTTCAGCAGGAAGTCGTACAGGTTGATGTGCGAGCGCACGCTTTTACCGCGCTTCACGGTGATATCGACATAGCTGCCGCGCTCGCTGTCGACACCACCCGCCTTGCTTAGATAGGAGAGCAGCGAGTCGGAGGCCACGCCGCCGTAAAGCCCCGGGTTTCTGACGTAGCCGGTGACGAACACTTTCACCGGCTGTGCCTGAAGCAGCGAGGCATAGACGTTGACGTTCGACTGATAGACTTCTTTGATTTTTGCCGTGACCAGGCTATTGAGCTGACCGTTACTGACGCCGTTCACCTTCAGCGGACCGACGTTGGGCACGAAAATATTGCCTTTCGGGTCAACGGGCAGCGCGCCGTCGAAATTAAATGCGCCCCACAGGCGAATCTGAATAGTGTCGCCTAAGCCGATGATATAACCCGGGTTGAAACCAATACTGGTGCCGCTGTCTGCCGTGGAGCCATTGAAGAGCTGTGCGCCGAACATACGGCTCAACGGCGGCGAGGGCAGGGCAATTGGGGTGTTATCGAAACCGCTGCTATCGGTACTTTGTGCTTTGGCCGCCAGCAGTTGAGGCAGCCCGGCCGCGCCCGTCAGCTGCGGATCGGCGGTAATTCCAACCGCCAGCGCCTGGCAGGATTGCAGGATACTCAATACAAGAATCGTTTTAACTAATTTCATAATAGACTCTGTTAATGATATTGGCGGTTAATTAGTCTTTGTGATCTTCAATAATGGCGATCAATAATTTGGCCGTGCCAAAAAGCAGACAACACACCAATAACCAACTGGCTAAGAGATACAGTACATTGGGAAATCTGGATTCTTGCGGCAGTTGCGGTGAGCTAATCACAGACAGCGTTTTTAATTTACGCGCGCTTTCCAGACGCGTTTTTTCAATAGCCTGTAACGCCAGCGCATACAGATCATTATCGAATTTCACCGTGGTTTTCAGATCTTCAAAATCAGCGGCCATGCTATTCAGTTTCTTACCGTCCGGCGCGGTGATTTTGTTTTGCTCAACGTCAATCTGGGCCTGTAAAGACTTAATCGCATTTTTGGTGCTGACCACCTGCGGTGCATCTTCGCGTAAATAGGTCAGCAGATTACGCAGCTCCGCTTCCATATCGATTCGCTTTGCGATTAGCGTATTGACCAACGTGGTGGCCGCTTCCGCCGACGCCGCTGGGTCGAGCACATTGTTGCTATTCTGGTAGGCTAATAGCTGGGTTTTGCTTGCGCTCAGACGATCTTTTGTTTCCTGCAGCTGCTCTTCGGCAAACTGCATCTGCTCGCGCGAGATTTTGTGCGATAGCTCGTTAATAAAACGCTCGGACTCTTTCAGCACCGCCTGGTTAAACGCCTGCGCGAATTCGGGGGTAAACCCCTGCGTTTCAATAGACAGCAGGCCGGTTTTTTCATCGTAATTTACGCTCAGGCGCGAGCGGTAGTAATCCAGATAACGCTCTGCGGTGATATCGGCGGGGAGGTGGAACAAGAAATCCCAGCCGCTTTGGCTAAACGCGTGATGAAAATTGAGTTTCTTATCCAGAGTTTGCAGCATATCCGGTGAGTTAATGTACTCTTTCAGGTACAACGAATCTTCGGCGGATGACGGGTTAGAGGCCCCCAGCAGCAGGCCGAAATTCAGGTTGGAACTGTCGAGTTCGTTGGGCCGTTTAACCGCGACCTTAGACTCACTGACGTAGCGCGGCTGGCTGAAAACCGCCAGATAGATAATCAACAGGCACATCGGGGCGGCGATAATGGCCTTCCACAGATGGCGCTGAATATCGATTTGTCGGATTTTTTTTATTACCGAGCAAGCCAGCCTTTTTTTCCTGGCAATAAAACGGCTAGACAGCACTTTATTCATATTCATGGGCTATTTATTGAACTTAATTAATGGGGTTGGTTTATATATTTTCAGTGGTGAGCCAGTTCTCATCCATACCCTTTATTTCGTGAGTTCAAACGGAATAACGCATGGGAAATAATGTGATAAGACATTGCATTCCTTTGTGTATTATCAAATGGTATTTTTATTTCAAATGGATTCCTATCCATAAATTGTTTTTATGAATAATCGCAAAGCAAAATTCATGCGGCATTTTTAGCACAGTCGTTAAGGCATAACAATAGTGATTATATATGAGAGGGTTTTCTTAAGGAGGATGTATTTGATGATGCTATATTTTAAGGAGGGATAGTGAGCGTTATCGATTTAAAAAAGATGATTTAAAATCCGTCTGAATATTTTTATTATTTCTTTATTATGTATTAAGTAATATTAAAGCGGATGGCTTTCGCCACCCGCTTGAACCGCATTACTTCGCAATACGCTTGTACTTAATACGCTTCGGCTCCAGCGCATCCGCGCCCAGCGTGCGTTTCTTGTACTCTTCGTATTCGGTGAAGTTACCTTCAAAGAACTCCACTTTACCTTCATCCTGATAGTCCAGAATGTGGGTCGCGATACGGTCGAGGAACCAACGGTCGTGCGAGATAACCATTGCGCAGCCCGGGAACTCCAGCAGGGCGTTTTCCAGCGCGCGCAGGGTTTCGATATCCAGGTCGTTGGTCGGTTCATCGAGCAGCAGGACGTTGCCGCCCACCTGCAGCAGCTTCGCCAGGTGCAGACGACCGCGCTCACCGCCGGACAGCTCGCCAACGCGTTTGCCCTGGTCGACGCCTTTAAAGTTAAAGCGGCCAACGTAGGCGCGGCTTGGCATCTCGGTGTTGCCGATCTTCATGATATCCAGCCCGCCGGACACTTCTTCCCACACGGTTTTGCTGTTATCCATCGCATCGCGGAACTGGTCAACCGAAGCCAGCTTCACGGTTTCACCTAGGGTGATTGAGCCGCTGTCAGGCTGTTCCTGGCCAGACATCATGCGGAACAGGGTCGATTTACCCGCGCCGTTCGGGCCGATGATCCCGACAATCGCGCCTTTCGGCACGGAGAAGCTCAGGTCGTCGATCAGCACGCGGTCGCCATAGGACTTACGCAGGTTGCTGACTTCCACAACTTTGTCGCCCAGACGTGCGCCAGGTGGAATGAACAGTTCGTTGGTTTCGTTACGTTTCTGATACTCAACGTTGTTGAGCTCTTCAAAACGCGCCAGACGTGCTTTGCCTTTAGACTGACGACCTTTCGCGCCCTGACGAACCCACTCCAGCTCTTTCTCGATGGATTTGCGGCGAGCCGCTTCCTGAGAGGCTTCCTGAGCCAGACGCTGATCTTTCTGCTCCAGCCAGGAGGAGTAGTTACCTTCCCACGGAATACCTTCACCGCGGTCAAGTTCGAGGATCCAACCGGCAACGTTATCGAGGAAGTAACGGTCGTGGGTAATCGCCACAACGGTGCCTTCGAAGTCGTGCAGGAAGCGTTCCAGCCAGGCGACGGATTCCGCATCCAGGTGGTTAGTGGGTTCGTCGAGCAGCAGCATGTCTGGTTTTTCCAGCAGCAGACGGCACAGCGCGACGCGGCGGCGTTCACCACCGGAGAGTTTTTCGATTTTAGCGTCCCAGTCCGGCAGACGCAGCGCATCAGCGGCGCGCTCAAGCTGCACGTTCAGGTTGTGGCCGTCGTGCGCCTGGATAATTTCTTCGAACTTACCCTGCTGGGCAGCCAGCTTGTCGAAGTCGGCGTCCGGTTCAGCGTACTTGGCGTACACTTCGTCCAGGCCTTTCAGCGCGTTAACCACTTCGGCAACGGCTTCTTCAACGGATTCACGAACGGTATGTTCAGGATTCAGCTGCGGCTCCTGCGGCAGGTAGCCAATTTTAAGGCCCGGCTGCGGGCGCGCTTCACCTTCAATGTCGGTATCAATACCGGCCATGATGCGCAGTAGGGTAGATTTACCGGCGCCGTTCAGACCCAGAACACCGATTTTTGCGCCAGGGAAGAAGCTCAGCGAGATGTTTTTAAGAATATGACGTTTCGGCGGAACCACTTTGCCGACACGATGCATGGTATAAACGAATTGAGCCACGTTGGACTTCGCCTCTTTATCGTGATGAATAGAGTTTTTTCAAAGGCGAAGTGTAGCTGTTTTCACCGTCCAATCCCAGCAGGCAAATTCAGCTGCGCGACATCGCAGATAAAACGTAAAAAAGTGTTCACGGCGTGGCGCATTGCGCGATCAGTCGTTAGCATCAATTTATTACGCGGCATGATGCTGCACCGACGTAACGTGACAACGAGGAAGAGCTTGTGCAAAAAGCCCAACAATTTACGTGGCATCTGCTGGCAGCAGGTATCTGCCTGCTGACCGTCAGTAGCGTTGCCCGCGCCGATTCGCTGGACCAGCAGCGCAGCCGCTATGCGCAAATCAAACAGGCCTGGGACAACGGCCAGATGGAGGTGGTGGCGCAGCTCATGCCGACCCTGCGCGACTACCCGCTGTACCCGTACCTGGAATACCGCCAGCTTTCCGGCGATCTGATGAACACGCCCGCGCTGTCTGTCACCCAGTTTGTGCAGGCGAACCCGACGCTGCCGCCTGCCAGAACGTTAAAAAATCGCTTCGTGAATGAGCTCGCCCGACGCCAGGACTGGCGCGGGCTGCTGGCGTTTAGCCCCGATAAGCCCGGCACTGCGGAGGCGCAGTGTAACTATTACTATGCCAAATATAACGTGGGCGATACCCAGGGCGCCTGGGAGGGGGCAAAAAGCCTGTGGCTTACCGGTCAAAGTCGGCCCAATGCCTGCGATCCGCTGTTTAGCGCCTGGCGCGCGTCCGGTACTCAGGATCCGCTGGCTTACCTGGAGCGCATTCGTCTGGCGATGAAGGCTGGCAATACGGGGCTGGTGAACGTGCTGGCAGGGCAAATGCCGGCTGAATATCAAACGATCGCCAGCGCGATTACCGATCTGAATAACAATCCCAACAACGTGCTGACTTTTGCCCGTACCACCGGAGCGACTGACTTTACCCGTCAGTTGGCGGCGGTCGCGTTTAGCAGCGTTGCCCGCCAGGATGTGGAAAACGCACGGCTGATGATTCCCACGCTGGTGCAGGCGCAGCAGCTGAATGAAGAACAAACTCAGGAGCTGCGCGATATTGTCGCCTGGCGGCTGATGGGCACTGACGTGACCGATGAACAGGCGCGCTGGCGGGATGACGCCATTATGCGTTCGCAGTCGACCTCGCTCATTGAACGCCGCGTGCGTATGGCTCTGGGTACCGGCGACCGTACCGGGCTGAACACCTGGCTGGCACGGTTGCCGATGGAGGCCAAAGAGAAAGACGAGTGGCGCTACTGGCAGGCCGATTTGTTGATGGAGCGAGGGCGCGATGACGAAGCGCGCGGCATTTTGCTGTCGCTGATGCAGCAGCGCGGGTTCTACCCGATGGTGGCGGCGCAGCGTTTGGGCGAGCCTTATATGCTGCGTATCGATAAAGCGCCGGGGGCTATCTCCGCAACGCTGACCGACGGCGCAGAAATGGCGCGCGTGCGCGAACTGATGTACTGGAATCAGGACAACACTGCGCGTAGCGAGTGGGCAAACCTGGTGAGCAGCCGTAATCAAACCGAGCAGGCGCAGCTGGCTCGCTATGCTTTCGATCGCCAATGGTGGGATCTTAGCGTACAGGCAACCATCGCTGGCAAGCTGTGGGACAATTTGCAGGAACGTTTCCCGCTGGCCTATAACGACCTGTTCGTGCGTTACACCGCAGGTAAAGACGTGCCACAAAGCTACGCGATGGCGATTGCACGTCAGGAAAGCGCGTGGAACCCGAAGGTGAAATCACCGGTAGGTGCCAGCGGGCTGATGCAGATTATGCCGGGCACTGCGACCCATACGGTTAAAATGTTTAATCTGCCGGGCTACAGCAATCCTGCGCAGCTGCTCGATCCGGAAACCAATATCAATATTGGCACCAGCTACCTGCAATACGTTTACCAGCAGTTTGAAAATAACCGTATTTTTGCTTCTGCGGCGTATAACGCCGGGCCGGGTCGCGTGCGCACCTGGCTTGGCAACAGCGCCGGGCGCATCGATGCGGTCGCGTTTATCGAGAGCATTCCGTTCTCTGAAACGCGCGGCTACGTGAAGAACGTGCTGGCCTACGATGCCTATTACCGTCACTTTATGGGCCAGAAAGAGGATGTGCTCAGCAGTAATGAGTGGCAACGACGTTACTGATAGGTAAGACCTGTGTTATG
The DNA here is from genome assembly GCF_014168815.1 of Klebsiella sp. WP3-W18-ESBL-02. Lineage (NCBI taxonomy): Bacteria > Pseudomonadati > Pseudomonadota > Gammaproteobacteria > Enterobacterales > Enterobacteriaceae > Klebsiella > Klebsiella sp. WP3-W18-ESBL-02. The sequence goes on along the minus strand of NZ_AP021972.1, from coordinate 4,349,764 downwards.
CTTGTACTCGTTTAAGAGTACAAGCATAACATGGTGGCCTGACATGACCCAACAATCCCCTTATTCAGCGACGATGGCTGAGCAGCGTAACCAGGAGTGGCTTCGCTTTGTGGAGCTTCTGCGTCTGGCATATACCGACGATCTTGCACAGCCGCTGCTTAATTTAATCATGACCCCGGACGAGCGCGAAGCATTGGGTACTCGCGTGCGTATTATCGAAGAACTGCTGCGCGGCGAAATGAGCCAGCGTGAGCTGAAAAACGAGCTGGGCGCGGGGATCGCGACGATCACTCGTGGATCGAACAGCCTGAAATCGGCGCCAGTAGAGCTGCGCCAGTGGCTGGAACAAACCCTACCTAAAACCTAAGCCCGTCATCTGGTAGTGTGCGATGGCTTGCCTGATGGCGCTACGCTTATCAGGCCTACCTGCAGTTGTCGGCCGGATAAGGCGAAGCCGCCATCCGGCAGTGCGCAATGGCTTGCCTGATATCAGTATCTATCGGTGATACAGGTCGTTATGGAACGGGCTAAGCGCCAGCACCACCGCCTGATGGTAAACGCTGCTGCGGGTTAATACGCCGGCGGTGAAAACGCCGATAGCGCCTTCTTTATTGCCAATCTTATCGATGCCGGTGTACTTCGACATCACCGGCCCCAGCGCTTCCCCCGCGCGCACCTGCTCGAGGATTGTCTCCGGCAGAGGCAAGGTGGCGGAACGCGCCTCGCCGCGTTGGTCTCTGCTCTCAATAACCACCCAACTAAAGGTGGCACCTTCATCAATTCCGGCTTCAATGGCCACCCAAAAATCAGCGTCCGGACGTGCTGCTCGCGCGTTAGCGACCCGGTTACGTGCGCCTGCGCGCGTTTGTTCGCTGCCGAACGGCTGTTCCGGGACGCCGGTATCAACGGAGATCGCATCGACCTGGCAGGATCCTTCGCCAAAAATCTGGTCAAATGCCGCAAGAATTGCCTGAATTTTGGCAGGATTGGTGGTAGCGGAGACAACTTGATGCATAATCTACACAACTCAGATAAAAAAATGTCATCGCAGTATAACGGATAAAAAACATGTTACAGGTATATCTTGTTCGCCATGGCGAAACCCGCTGGAACGCCGAGCGGCGTATTCAGGGTCAGTCCGATAGCCCCCTGACGGAGAAAGGGGAGCAGCAGGCGATGCAGGTAGGTGAGCGCGTGCGCACCTACGGCATCACCCACGTCATTGCCAGCGATCTGGGCCGTACGCGCCGTACCGCTGAGATCATTGCCGATGCCTGCGGCTGTGGTGTCACGCTGGATGCGCGCCTGCGCGAGTTAGATATGGGGGTGCTGGAGCAGCGCCACCTCGATTCATTAACCGCGGAGGAAGAGCTGTGGCGTCGTCAGGTGGTTAACGGCACGCCGGACGGGCGTATTCCGCAGGGCGAATCTATGCAGGAGCTGAGCGAGCGTATGCATGCGGCGCTGGCCGCCTGTCTCGATCTGCCAACCGGCAGTCGCCCGCTGCTGGTGAGCCACGGTATCGCGCTAGGCTGTCTGGTGAGCACTATTCTGGGGCTGCCTGCGCACGCGGAGCGCCGCTTGCGTCTGCGTAACTGCTCTATCTCGCGGGTGGATTATCAGGAAAGCCTGTGGTTGGCGCCGGGATGGGTGGTTGAAACGGCAGGGGATATCTCACATCTCGATACCCCTGCGTTGGATGAGCTACAGCGTTAACGACGAATTGGAATCAGGTACTCGCAGCGCAGCATAATCGGCGGCTCCTGATTCCGCGCTTCGTCCTGCGGGAAGAAGCGTTCGATGTCCTGACCTTTACGACGCGTCAGGTTAAGCATTGGCATACAGGTGCCGTACAGCGTCAGAATAAACTCCTGCACCCCGGTTCCCAATCCTTCGTAGGTAAACATCACGTATTCGCCGCCTTCAAGGGTAACCGGATGCACGTCGTCCACGTGGCCGTTGGCCATCTCTGGCGTCAGCGCGGTGGTATAGAACACTTCCTGCTCGTCGTCTTTCTCCAGGCTAGGGCGAGGCTCGTGCAGCCCGTACAGAATCGGCGGGATGGACGGCGAGTTGGCGAGGAAATCGGTCCAGAACTGGACGCGCATCTGCTGGCGGAAATCGGAGATCTCTTCCAGCTTGCAGGTATAGCTCTGGGTTACGCCCAGCAGATGGGTAGTTGGCAGTGTAATAAACTCGTATTTTGGCATCGTAAACTCGCCCAGGCGCAGAGGCGGCCGCATGCCAAAGGAGCTCCAGTCCGGCGAACGACGATACAGCGCCGGCGTCAGCGTAAACTGCTTTTTGAACGCCCGTGTAAAGGTCTGCTGAGAGTCAAAACGATACTGCAGCGCGATATCAAGGATCGGGCGAGCGGTCAGGCGCAGTGCAACAGCAGATTTAGACAGACGGCGGGCGCGGATATAGGCACCGATGGCATGGCCGGTGACATCTTTGAACATACGCTGCAGATGCCATTTAGAATAACCCGCTTTTGCCGCCACATTATCCAGCGATAGAGGCTGATCCAAATGGCCTTCCAGCCAAACGAGGAGATCGCGAATAATTCCAGCTTGATCCATAAAATGCCCTCATCCTTAAAATCTTATGTGCCTGTTACCAAAGTAGCGGATAATAGCATCTTTTGCTGTTTTAGCATTCGGTGTTTTTTTTATGCATAAATGCGTTTTAACACTCGATATTGCCCTATTTTTTGTAAAGCTGTGATCTTTAAACATTTTCTAATTAGATATTGAATAATCACCCGACTCAATCGACGGAAATGGTAACAATATGAAATACAAGAAATTAATGGCTGGCCTGTTGCTCAGCGTCTCCAGCCTGGCGGCCCACGCGGAGCAGATTGGTTCTGTTGATACGGTTTTCAAAATGTTCGGGCCCGATCATAAAATCGTGGTAGAAGCGTTTGACGATCCGGACGTGCAGAATGTCACCTGCTACGTGAGCCGAGCGAAGACTGGCGGTATTAAAGGGGGGCTGGGGCTGGCTGAAGACACCTCAGATGCGGCGATTTCCTGCCAGCAGATTGGGCCGGTTACCCTCAGCGACAAAATTAAGAATGGCAAAGCGGACGGTGACGTGGTCTTTAAAAAGCGCACGTCGCTGGTGTTTAAATCACTACAGGTTGTGCGGTTCTACGATAAGAAACGTAACGTGCTGGCCTACTTAGCCTATTCAGACAAAGTCGTTGACGGTTCGCCAAAGAATGCGATCAGCGCGGTACCTATTATGCCGTGGAGCGTCGAAGCGAAGTAGGATAGGATTAAGGCAAATAAAAACGGCGCTTAACGCGCCGTTTTGTTTTTTTATTCCTGCAGCTCGCCGCAGAAGCGGTAACCTTCGCCGTGAATGGTGGCGATGATTTCCGGCGTATCCGGCGTAGACTCAAAATGCTTACGGATGCGACGAATGGTCACGTCAACCGTACGGTCGTGCGGCTTCAGCTCACGGCCGGTCATTTTCTTCAGCAGTTCAGCACGAGACTGAATCTTGCCCGGGTTCTCACAGAAGTGCAGCATCGCGCGGAATTCACTGCGCGGCAGCTTGTACTGCTCGCCGTTCGGGCTCACCAGAGAGCGGCTGTTGATGTCCAGCTCCCAGCCGTTGAACTTGTAGCTTTCTACGCTACGGCGTTCTTCGCTGACGGTACCCAGGTTCATGGTACGGGACAGCAGGTTGCGCGCACGGATGGTCAGTTCACGCGGGTTGAACGGCTTGGTGATGTAATCATCTGCGCCAATTTCCAGACCGAGGATTTTGTCGACTTCATTGTCGCGGCCGGTCAGGAACATCAGGGCAACGTTCGCTTGCTCACGCAGTTCGCGCGCCAGCAGCAGGCCATTTTTCCCTGGCAGGTTGATATCCATGATTACCAGGTTGATATCATTTTCAGACAGGATCTGATGCATTTCCGCGCCATCGGTCGCTTCGAAAACATCGTAGCCTTCTGCTTCGAAAATACTTTTTAACGTGTTGCGTGTTACCAACTCGTCTTCAACGATAAGAATGTGCGGGGTCTGCATGTTTGCTACCTAAATTGCCAACTAAATCGAAACAGGAAGTACCAATAGTCCCTGACCTGCCTGATGCATGTCGAAAATTAACATGATCGGCGTAACATGACTAAAGTACGTAATTGCGTTCTTGATGCACTTTCCATCAACGTCAACAACATCATTAGCTTGGTCGTGGGTACTCTTCCCTCTGGACCCGACAGTGTCAAAAACGGTTGTCATCCTAACCATTTTAACAGCAACATAACAGGTAAAGAGGCACCAGACCGCCAATAAACCTACGCTTCGTTGACATATATCAAGTTCAATTGTAGCACGTTAACAGTTTGGTGAAATCATCACTCCGGAATGATAACGCCTATCACATTTTTTCCACAACTCAAGTAGTTGCACAGGTTAACTGATAAATGTGGTGAATCCAATTACTATCGTTCAGCGCGAATGGAAATAGTTCATATAAACAGTAAGATATCTGCTATCTGTTAACATAAAATACGCCATATATTGCCGTAAATAGTTTAGCGTCTTTTATGTATTGTGAAACATCATTTCAGTGATTTTTGTTGCGTTTTTGTAAATTCGCGCTGCGCAATATGTTGAAGTACATCACATTATTGCCTGAAGACAGCAAATTAAGAGAACTTTAAATGCGCTTATCTATTGTGCTGGTTTCGCCAGCAAGGGCCGAAAATATCGGCGCCGCCGCCCGGGCCATGAAAACGATGGGATTTAACGACCTACGTATTGTCGATAGCGTTGCCCATCTGGAACCGGCGGCCGGGTGGGTCGCTCACGGCTCTTCTGACATCCTCGAAGGCATTACCTGCTATCCCACGCTGGCAGAGGCGCTTCACGATGTGGACTTCACCGTTGCCACGACGGCGCGCAGCCGCGCACGCTTTCACTACTACGCGACGCCGCAGGAGCTGGTGCCGATGCTGGCGGAAAAAGCGCAGTGGATGGGCCATGCGGCGCTGGTGTTTGGTCGTGAAGATTCCGGGCTCACCAACGATGAGCTGGCGTTAGCCGATGTGTTAACCGGCGTACCGATGGTGGCTGATTATCCTTCATTGAATCTCGGGCAGGCGGTGATGGTTTATTGTTATCAGCTCTCGTCACTGTTACAAACGGCAAACCCGGTAGTCACGGAGAGTGACGAAAATCAGCTGATTGCGTTAAGAGCGCGTATCACGCGTTTGCTTGAACGACTCGAGGTGGCTGGAGATGTAAAACTGGCCGACTGGCTGCAACAACGTATTGGCTTACTCGAGCAACGTGATACGGCAATGTTGCACAGATTACTGCATGATATTGAAAAAAATATTCCAGAGTAAAGTTCTGTCATTTTATTTCTTTATGGTGTTATTACCCGGTAATGTGTCTGTCTTATGGCTATATTGGTGGTTTGTTGCGGGCTGTGTGGGCGTATGTGAAGTGGTTTCGAAACGTGACGAAGTTAAAAATACATTGACTTAGATGGCCAGATACTTTAACCAATATAGGTATAGCACAGACAGCTAAATAACAGAGCACACAACATCCATGATTCGCATCAGCAGCATTATGACCATTACCACCACCACTATTACCACAGGTAACGGTGCGGGCTGACGCGTACAGGAAACACAGAAAAAAGCCCGCACCTAAACAGTGCGGGCTTTTTTTTCGACTGAAGATCAAGGGGTAAAAACCATGCGAGTCTTGAAGTTCGGCGGTACATCAGTGGCAAATGCGGAACGGTTTCTGCGTGTTGCCGACATTCTGGAAAGTAACGCCAGGCAGGGGCAGGTAGCAACCGTGCTCTCTGCCCCGGCAAAAATCACCAACCATCTGGTGGCGATGATTGAAAAAACCATTGGCGGCCAGGACGCGCTGACCAATATCGCCGACGCCGAACGTATCTTTGCTGAACTTCTTCAAGGGCTTGCTACCGCTCAGCCGGGATTCCCGCTGGCGGAACTGAAGGCGGCCGTTGAGCTCGAATTTGCCCAGATCAAACATATTCTCCACGGTATCAGCCTGCTCGGGCAGTGCCCTGACAGCGTCAACGCGGGCCTGATCTGCCGCGGCGAGAAGCTGTCTATCGCCATCATGGCGGGGCTGCTGAGCGCACGTGGCCACAAGGTCACGGTGATTAACCCGGTTGAGAAACTGCTGGCCGTTGGCCATTACCTTGAATCTACAGTCGATATTGCTGAATCAACTCGTCGCATTGCGGCCAGCCAGATCCCGGCGGATCACATGGTGCTGATGGCGGGCTTTACCGCCGGCAATGAAAAAGGCGAACTGGTGGTGTTGGGGCGTAACGGTTCTGACTACTCTGCCGCCGTGCTGGCTGCCTGTCTACGTGCAGACTGTTGTGAAATCTGGACCGATGTCGACGGCGTCTACACCTGCGACCCGCGCCAGGTGCCGGATGCGGTGCTGCTGAAAAGCATGTCCTATCAGGAAGCAATGGAGCTTTCCTACTTTGGTGCGAAAGTCCTTCACCCGCGTACCATTGCCCCTATCGCTCAGTTCCAGATTCCTTGCCTGATCAAAAATACTGGTAACCCGCAGGCGCCGGGCACGCTCATCGGCGCCAGCAGCGACGACGACTCGCTGCCGGTGAAGGGTATCTCTAACCTCAACAACATGGCGATGTTCAACGTCTCTGGCCCGGGCATGAAAGGCATGGTCGGCATGGCGGCGCGCGTGTTTGCCACCATGTCCCGCGCGGGCATTTCGGTGGTATTGATTACCCAGTCCTCTTCCGAATACAGCATCAGCTTCTGCGTGCCGCAAAGCGACTGCGCGCGTGCGCGCAAGGCTATGGAGGATGAGTTCTATCTGGAGCTGAAAGAAGAGCTGCTGGAGCCGCTGTCTATCATGGAGCGTCTGGCCATTATCTCCGTTGTTGGCGACGGCATGCGCACGCTGCGCGGTATCTCAGCGAAATTTTTCGCGGCACTTGCCCGCGCCAATATCAACATTGTGGCCATTGCTCAGGGATCTTCCGAGCGTTCTATCTCCGTAGTGGTGAACAACGACGACGCCACGACCGGCGTGCGCGTGACACACCAGATGCTGTTTAACACCGATCAGGTCATTGAAGTGTTCCTGGTGGGCGTTGGCGGGGTAGGCGGTGCGCTGCTTGAGCAGATCAAACGTCAGCAGGCGTGGCTGAAGAAGAAGCACATTGACCTGCGCGTCTGCGGCGTTGCCAACTCGCGCGCGCTGCTGACCAACGTGCACGGGCTGAATCTTGAGAACTGGCAGTCGGAGCTTTCGGAAGCCAAAGAGCCGTTCAATCTGGGCCGCTTGATTCGCCTGGTGAAAGAGTATCACCTGCTGAATCCGGTGATCGTTGACTGCACCTCCAGCCAGGCGGTAGCCGATCAGTACGCCGACTTCCTGCGCGAAGGGTTCCACGTGGTGACGCCGAACAAAAAGGCCAATACATCGTCGATGGATTACTACCATCAGCTGCGTCATGCGGCAGGGCAATCGCGGCGTAAATTCCTCTACGACACTAACGTCGGCGCAGGTCTGCCGGTGATTGAGAACCTGCAAAATCTGCTGAATGCGGGCGATGAGCTGCAGCATTTCTCCGGCATTCTTTCTGGCTCGCTGTCGTTTATTTTCGGCAAGCTTGATGAAGGCATGAGCCTGTCCGCGGCGACCGCCGTCGCGCGCGAGCTGGGCTATACCGAGCCGGACCCGCGTGACGATCTGTCCGGTATGGACGTGGCGCGTAAGCTGCTCATTCTGGCGCGAGAAACCGGGCGCAGCCTTGAGTTGAGTGATATCGTGGTCGAATCGGTGCTGCCGTCGAGCTTCGACGCCTCGGGCGATACCGACAGCTTTATGGCGCGTCTGCCGCAGCTGGATGATGAATTCTCCGCGCGCGTCGCTAAAGCGCGTGATGAAGGCAAAGTGCTGCGCTACGTGGGCAACATCGAGGAAGACGGCGTCTGCCGGGTGAAAATTGCCGCCGTTGACGGCAACGATCCGCTGTTCAAAGTAAAAAACGGCGAGAACGCGCTGGCGTTCTACAGCCACTACTACCAGCCGCTGCCGCTGGTGCTGCGCGGCTATGGCGCAGGCAACGACGTGACGGCGGCAGGGGTGTTTGCCGATTTGCTGCGCACATTGTCATGGAAGTTAGGAGTTTAAAATGGTTAAGGTGTATGCCCCGGCTTCCAGTGCCAATATGAGCGTCGGGTTTGATGTACTGGGTGCCGCCGTCACGCCGGTTGACGGCAGCCTGCTGGGCGATAACGTCTCGGTTGAAGCGGCAGACCGTTTCAGCCTGCAAAATGTGGGGCGCTTTGCGGATAAACTGCCGAGCGTGGCCCAGGAAAATATTGTTTATCAATGCTGGGAGCGCTTCTGCCAGGAAATCGGCAAAGAAATCCCGGTGGCGATGACGCTGGAAAAAAATATGCCGATTGGTTCAGGGCTGGGCTCCAGCGCCTGTTCCGTTGTCGCTGCGCTGGTAGCGATGAATGAACACTGCGGTAAGCCGCTGGACGAAACCCGCATGCTGGCCCTGATGGGCGAGCTGGAAGGGCGCATCTCCGGCAGCGTGCACTACGATAACGTTGCGCCGTGCTATCTGGGCGGCATGCAGCTGATGATCGAAGAGAACGGGATTATCAGCCAGCAGGTTCCTTGTTTTGATGAGTGGCTGTGGGTGCTGGCCTATCCGGGGATCAAGGTCTCAACGGCGGAGGCGCGCGCGATTCTGCCTGCGCAGTATCGCCGTCAGGACTGCATCGCGCATGGCCGCCATCTGGCTGGGTTTATTCACGCCTGCTACTCACGCCAGCCCCAGTTGGCTGCGAAACTGATGAAAGACGTGATTGCCGAGCCATACCGTACCAAACTGCTGCCGGGCTTCAGCGAGGCGCGTCAGGCGGTGGCGGGCATTGGCGCCGTTGCCTGTGGGATCTCTGGTTCCGGCCCAACGCTGTTTGCGCTGTGTGATAAACCCGATACCGCACAGCGAGTGGCCGATTGGCTTGGCCAGAATTACCTGCAAAATCAAGAAGGTTTTGTTCATATTTGCCGTCTGGATACAGCCGGCGCACGAGTCGTGGGATAACCGATGAAACTCTATAACTTAAAAGATCACAATGAACAGGTCAGCTTCGCGCAGGCCGTTACGCAAGGCCTTGGCAAGCAACAGGGGCTGTTTTTCCCGCACGATCTGCCGGAATTCAACCTGACCGACATTGATGACCTGTTAACGCAGGATTTCGTCACCCGCAGCGCGAAAATACTCTCCGCGTTTATCGGCGATGAGATCCCACAGGATGAGCTCGCTGCGCGCATTGCGACGGCATTTACCTTCCCGGCGCCGGTGAACAAGGTGCAGGAAGACGTTGGCTGCCTGGAGCTGTTCCACGGTCCGACCCTGGCGTTTAAAGACTTCGGCGGCCGCTTTATGGCGCAGATGCTGACCCATATTGCAGGCGATAAGCCAGTGACCATCCTGACGGCAACCTCCGGCGACACCGGTGCTGCCGTGGCGCATGCGTTCTACGGCCTGCCGAACGTCAACGTGGTGATTCTGTACCCGCGCGGCAAAATCAGCCCGCTGCAGGAGAAGCTGTTCTGTACGCTGGGCGGCAACATTGAAACCGTCGCCATTGACGGTGATTTTGACGCCTGCCAGGCGCTGGTGAAACAGGCCTTCGATGATGAAGAACTGAAGGTTGCACTGGGTCTGAACTCCGCAAACTCCATCAACATCAGCCGCCTGCTGGCGCAAATCTGCTACTACTTCGAAGCGGTAGCGCAGCTGCCACAGGAAGCGCGTAACCAGCTGGTGATTTCCGTGCCGAGCGGTAACTTCGGCGATCTGACCGCGGGCCTGCTGGCTAAATCGCTGGGCCTGCCGGTGAAACGCTTTATCGCCGCCACCAATGCCAACGACACCGTGCCGCGCTTCCTGCAGGATGGGAAGTGGGCGCCGAAGGCCACTCAGGCGACGCTGTCGAACGCAATGGACGTGAGCCAGCCGAACAACTGGCCGCGTGTAGAAGAGCTGTTCCGCCGTAAAATCTGGCGCCTGAACGAACTGGGTTATGCGGCGGTGGATGACGAAACGACAAAGGCCACTATGCGTGAACTGCAGTCGCTGGGCTACACCTCCGAACCGCACGCGGCGATTGCCTACCGTGCACTGCGTGACCAGCTGCAGCCGGGTGAATATGGTCTGTTCCTCGGCACCGCGCATCCGGCGAAGTTTAAGGAAAGCGTGGAAGCGATCCTGGGCGAAACCCTGCCGCTGCCTAAAGCTCTGGCAGACCGCGCCGACCTGCCGCTGCTGTCTCACAACCTGCCGGCCGACTATGCCGCACTGCGCCAGCTGATGATGCGCAACGCGTAATCTTCTCCGTTTCCTCCTTCCCTGTGGAGGGGGAAATAGGGAGAAATTATGCAGACATTCCGCAGGGAAAAAGGAGATATTCCCAATAAATGCGGGGCGTTAGATTATAGGATTGCGGAGAATAACAACGCGGGTTCTACGGCGGTAAGCTTTGTTCATCGGCCACACTGGCGAACGAAGAATCAAGGAGTTACCCATGTTAAAACCTGCGATGTTGGCACTGGCTATGATGCTGGCGGCTCCGGTTATGACTCAGGCCGCAGAGATCACGTTGGTCCCGGCGGTGAAGCTGCAAATTGGCGACCAGGATAATGACGGGCGTTACTGGGATGGCGGCCACTGGCGTGACCATAGCTGGTGGAACGATCATTATGAATGGCGCGACAACCGCTGGAATCCTCATACGCCGCCGCATCATGATAAACGCGATCGCGACGACCGCCATGACGATCGGGGTCATAACGAGCGTGGACATGGCGACGATCGTCGCCTGCCACCGCCCAATGACCATCACTAACTTGTCGGCCGACTAAGGCAACGCCGCCATCCGGCAATCGCTATCGATCTGCCAGATGGCGCTTTGCTTATCAGGCCCGCGGGGTTATCACTGTTCGTGGCGCTTGAAGACCAGCTCTTCGGCGCTCGAACTTTCCGCATCAAAGAAATACCCTTCGCTATCAAATCCGGTCAGCTGTTCAGGTTTCGACAGGCGATTTTCAATGATATAGCGGCTCATCAGCCCGCGCGCTTTTTTGGCATAGAAGCTGATCACCTTGAATTTGCCGTTTTTCTCGTCAAGGAACACGGGCTTAATGATGCTTCCCTTCAGTGCTTTCGGTTTTACCGAACGGAAATACTCGTCTGACGCCAGGTTGATGACGATGTCGTCGCCCTGTTCACGCAGCGCGGCGTTCAACGTCTGGGTGATTTCCTCTCCCCAGAACTGGTACAGATCCTTTCCGCGCGGGTTCTCCAGGCTAATGCCCATTTCCAGACGGTACGGCTGCATCAGATCCAGCGGACGCAGCACGCCGTAAAGGCCGGAAAGCATGCGCAGGTGCTGCTGAGCGAAGTCAAAATCAGCATCGCTAAAGGTTTCTGCCTGTAGCCCGGTGTAGACGTCGCCTTTGAAGGCCAGAATCGCCTGACGGGCGTTATCCGGCGTGAAGTCCGGATGCCAGTCGTGGAAGCGGGTAGCGTTTAGGTCCGCTAGCTTGTCGCTAATCCCCATCAGCGCTTTAATTTGCGGCGCAGAAAGCTTTCGCGCTTCGCGTATCAGCGTTTGAGAGTGCTCCAGCAGCATGGGCTGGGTATAGCGGGTGGTGGCAAGCTTGCTTTGGTAATCGAGCGTTTTAGCAGGCGAAATCAGAATCAGCATATCCAGTCCTTGCAGAAAATTTCACTCAACTTTAACAAAAAAAAGGCCTCAGGTGATCGATTGCTGCTATTGGCGCGGCGGCTGATCCCAGCTTTCCGGCGCCAGCTGCCGGGCGATTTCGGGGTAATAGTCCGGGTCGAACACCGGCGTCACGCCCAGTTTTCGCTGGCGCAGATAATCCAGAGCGATAATTCTGACCACCGGCGAGAGCAGCAGAATGGCCGACAGGTTGGTAATGGCCATCAGCGCCATAATCACATCCGCCATTTGCCAGACCACCGGTAGGCTCAGTTGGCTGCCGATGAATACCATCAGCAGCGTGCACAGCCGCAACAGCCAGATGGCCCATGGCTTATTCCAGCGCAGAAAGATCAGGTTGTTTTCAGCATAGATATAGTTAGCCACGATGGAGCTAAAGGCGAACATAATCATCACCACCGCCACAAAGCTAGCGCCCCAGCTACCGACCAGCACGCTCATGGCGTGTTGCACCAGTTGGATTCCATCATAGCTGGTGGTTTTTGTGCCGTGACCCGCCAGCAGCACGATCATCGCACTGGCGCTGCAGATAACGACGGTATCAAGCAACACGCCGATCATCTGCACAATACCCTGGGCCGCCGGATGCGGTGGGAAGGAGGCTGCCGCCGCCGCCGCGTTAGGCGTGGAGCCCATGCCGGCTTCATTAGAGAACATGCTGCGCTGAAAGCCGCTGGTAATGGCCTGGCTGACGCTATAGCCCACGGCACCGGCAGCAGCTTCTTGCCAGCCAAAGGCGCTACGCACGATCATGCTGATGATGGCGGGCATTTCAACAATGTGCCAAAGGGTAATCAGCAGACAGACCGATACCCACAACAGCGCCATAAACGGCACCAGCCACTGGCTCAGCCGCGCGACGCCCTTGATGCCGCGGACCATCACCAGCAGGGCGAAGAAGGCCATTACGATGCCTGTCGCGCTTCTGGGGACGTCGAAGGCATATTTCAGCGCGTGCGCGGTGGAGTTGGCCTGCACAGTGTTAAAGATAAGCCCGTAGGCTAGCAGCAGAAACAGCGAAAAGAGTACGCCCATCCAGCGCATGCCGAGCCCGCGCGACATATACCATGCCGGACCGCCGCGAAACTGCCCGTTGGCGTCACGTTCTTTGTAGAGTTGGGCCAGCGAACATTCGGCGAAGCTGCTGGCCATGCCGATAATTGCGGCTACCCACATCCAGAAGACCGCACCGGGGCCGCCGACGGCGATCGCCAGCGCGACGCCGGCAAGGTTACCGCTGCCAACGCGCGCGGCCAGGCTAATACACAGAACCTGGAACGAGGTTAACCCGCCTTCGCAGGGTGCCAGGCTTCTTTTCAGACTTTTGCTAAACTGACGGATGTAGCGAAACTGGATGTAGCCGGTTCTCCATGTAAACCAGATACCACATCCCAGGAGCAGGTAAATCATCACCGAGCCCCACAAAATTTCGCTGATAAAAGACAGGAAATCAGGCATTAAACGTCCTCTTGTCTATGCCGAAATGAGCGGCCGAACCCAGGAAGCAACGTTGCTTCGCACGATTCGATTCAGCCAATGTAAGCGTTACCACAATCAGGATGCAGAAAGCCGGGTCCTGAAAGTCAGATACTTCAGTTTATCATACTCTGCGGTCTCATGACGTCGGCGGTTGCGCTGAGAGAGCGGCGTGATATTATCGGGGCAGACCGGTTACATCCCCCTAACAGCTGTTTAAAGAGAAACACTATCATGACGGATAAATTGACATCTCTGCGTCAGTACACAACCGTAGTGGCTGACACCGGAGACATCGCGGCAATGAAGCTGTATCAGCCTCAGGATGCGACAACCAACCCTTCCCTGATTCTGGGCGCAGCACAGATCCCTGAGTACCGTAAACTGATCGACGATGCGGTAGCATGGGCGCGTAGCCAGAGCAGCGACCGCGCACAGCAGGTTGTCGATGCCACCGATAAACTGGCCGTAAATATCGGTCTGGAAATTCTGAAACTGGTCCCGGGCCGTATCTCTACCGAAGTTGATGCGCGCCTGTCGTATGACACTGAAGCGTCTATCGCGAAAGCGAAGCGCCTGATCAAAATGTACAACGATGCTGGCATCAGCAACGATCGCATTCTGATTAAACTGGCCTCTACCTGGCAGGGCATCCGCGCAGCGGAGCAGCTGGAAAAAGACGGCATCAACTGTAACCTGACTCTGCTGTTCTCCTTCGCGCAGGCGCGCGCTTGTGCGGAAGCGGGCGTGTTCCTGATCTCCCCGTTCGTCGGTCGTATTCTGGATTGGTACAAAGCCAATACCGATAAGAAAGAATACGCGCCTGCGGAAGATCCGGGCGTGGTTTCGGTTAGCGAAATCTACCAGTACTACAAAGAGCACGGTTATGAAACCGTGGTGATGGGCGCAAGCTTCCGTAACATCGGTGAAATCCTGGAGCTGGCAGGCTGTGACCGCCTGACCATCGCCCCGGCGCTGCTGAAAGAACTGGCAGAAAGCGAAGGCCCGCTGGAGCGTAAGCTGACCTTTACTGGTGAAGTGAAAGCGCGTCCGAGCCGCATCACCGAGTCTGAGTTCCTGTGGCAGCACAACCAGGATCCGATGGCGGTTGATAAACTGGCGGAAGGTATCCGTAAGTTTGCTATTGACCAGGAAAAACTGGAAAAAATGATCGGCGACCTGCTGTAATTCAGCCTGTTTGCCTGATAACAGCCCGCTTCTCTAAAGAGAGCGGGCTGTTTTTTTATTCATGGTGGTGCAGGGAGGGAAGTTCGTCTGCGGCGATGCCGGTCATTTCAATCACCTCGGCGACCGGGATACCTTTTTCTAGCATGGCTCGGGCAATTTTCCGCGCGGCTTCGCGTTCGCCGACTTGCATACCCTGTTGAATTCCTTGCTGTATTCCTTCTATCCGTCCTTCCTGCTTTAACTCTTCTGCTAATGTCATCAGTTCGTCTCCATACTGTGGTGCGCGTAGCGCCATTTCATACAGCAATGTACGGGCATCGTGTGCTTCTCCCGCCTGGAGCATGTAGTTTACCAGCGCAATGACCTGCTGTCCGCTGATGTGGTTGCGGGTTAATAGCCCGGCAAGCTTATCGAGAAAGCGGGTGAGATCGCGCTGGCGGATATGTTTTTGAATCAGCGTCAGCGCAGCCATACTGCGGTGGCGCATAATTTCATCATCGGGAATTACCGTGATATCGACCAAAGGAAAATTCTGGCTATAGATATGTCTCGCAAGCGCCGGGTCGGTAAAATTATCCAGCCAGTTCATTGAGTGGGGATAAGGGCTTTTTCGCCCCTGATAAAACAGAATAGGGATGACCAGCGGTAGCCTATTATGGCCGGCCTCAAGGTGGCGCTGCATGGCGGCAATGGCGTAACGCATTAAGCGAAAGGCCATATGCTTATCCGGTGAGCTTTGATGTTCAATAAGCACGTGGATGTAGCCGTCGCCGCAGGCTGTTTTTAGCGAATAGAGCATATCGCTGTAATAGGGGTGAAGATCCTCTTCGATAAAGCTACCCGATTCCAGTTTCAGCGTTGACAGATCGCACAGTCGCAGCAGGGCAGGGGGAAGATGAATCGCAATAAAATCCCGTGCGGTTTCCATCGTTGAGAGAAACGTTTTAAACACTAAATCATGCGGCGTAGGCGTCCTGTTTTTACGCATATCCAGCCCTCCATGGAATTCTGTTCGCGGAGTCTGCCACTGCGCATCTTCGTGCGACAGAGAAATATCCGTTGGCTTTTTCATTTTGCGGCGCGCCTCGGGAAACCCGGAGGATAACCCGTCTGGGGTCTTAGTATTGCTGCCCATTCGCGTGTATTATTCTGCTTAACGCTACGGTTTTAACGGAATAATCATGAACACTTTACGCATTGGCTTAGTTTCTATCTCTGACCGCGCTTCCAGCGGCGTTTATCAGGACAAAGGTATTCCGGCACTGGAAGAGTGGCTGGCATCGGCGCTGACGACCCCTTTTAAGGTGGAAACTCGCCTGATCCCGGATGAACAAACCATTATTGAGCAAACTCTGTGTGAGCTGGTGGACGAGATGAGCTGCCATCTGGTGCTGACCACCGGTGGTACGGGGCCGGCGCGGCGCGATGTGACGCCGGATGCGACGCTGGCGATTGCCGACCGCGTCATGCCGGGCTTTGGCGAGCAGATGCGCCAGGTCAGTTTGCACTTTGTCCCGACGGCCATTCTCTCACGCCAGGTAGGCGTTATTCGCAAACAGGCCCTCATTCTGAACCTGCCGGGCCAGCCGAAAGCGATTCAGGAAACGCTGGAAGGGGTGAAAGACGCAGAGGGCAACGTGCTGGTGAACGGCATCTTTGCAAGTGTACCGTATTGTGTACAGTTGCTGGAGGGGCCTTATATTGAAACGAATCGCGATGTCGTAGCAGCTTTCCGCCCTAAGAGCGCTCGTCGCGAGACTTTATCCTGAATGTGATGCTTTTCTGACATAACCTATCATTCTGCTGGAGCGCGATCGGGTTTACGGTATAGTCATTTTTGCTTTACATAAAACGTAAACTTAGATCAACACTTCCACTTTGCGAATGGTTTGTTATGTCACATTACACCCGACCTCTGAATCGACAAGACTATAAAACCCTAACGCTGGCGGCCCTCGGCGGCGCGCTGGAGTTTTATGATTTCATCATCTTCGTCTTCTTCGCCGCGGTGGTGGGGGAGCTCTTCTTCCCGGCGGACATTCCTGAGTGGCTGCGTCAGGTGCAGACTTTCGGCATCTTCGCTGCAGGCTATCTTGCTCGTCCGCTGGGTGGCATCATCATGGCGCACTTCGGCGATCTGGTCGGGCGCAAAAAAATGTTTACCCTCAGTATCCTGCTGATGGCGGTGCCTACGTTGGCGATTGGCCTGCTGCCAACTTATGCCAGCGCCGGGCTGGCCGCGCCGCTGCTGCTGCTGTTCATGCGTATTTTACAGGGCGCAGCGATTGGCGGTGAAGTACCGGGGGCCTGGGTGTTTGTGGCCGAGCATGTGCCGGCGCGTCGTATCGGCATTGCCTGCGGGACGCTGACGGCAGGGCTGACGGTGGGAATTCTGCTGGGCTCGGTGGTGGCGACGCTGATTAATACCCAACTGAGCGTGCAGGCAATCCACGACGGCGGCTGGCGTATTCCGTTCCTGCTGGGCGGCGCGTTTGGCCTGGTGGCGATGTACCTGCGCCGTTGGTTGCAGGAAACCCCCATTTTTCTCGAAATGCAGCAGCGTAAAGCGCTGGCGCAGGAGTTGCCCATCAAGTCGGTGGTGCTCAAGCATAAGCCGGCGGTGGTCGTGTCGATGCTGCTGACCTGGCTGCTCTCAGCTGGCATTGTAGTGGTGATTCTGATGTCGCCAGTGTGGCTGCAAAAACAGTACGGCTTTGCCCCCGCGCTGACCTTACAGGCGAACAGCGTCGCAACGGTTATGCTCTGTATTGGCTGCCTGCTGGCGGGGTTGATTGTGGACCGCATAGGTGCCAGTAAAACGTTTATCGTTGGCAGCATTCTGCTCGCCTGCTCAAGCTGGTTTTTCTATCACCTTGCGGGAACGCACCCCGAGCAGCTGTTCTTATTGTACGGGCTCGTGGGGCTGTGCGTTGGCGTGGTAGGGGCGGTGCCGTACGTGATGGTACGCGCTTTCCCGGCGGAGGTACGCTTTACCGGCATCTCTTTCTCTTACAACGTCTCCTATGCCATTTTCGGCGGCCTGACGCCCATTGCCGTCACCATGCTGATGGGCGTATCACCGATGGCGCCAGCCTGGTACGTGCTGGCGCTGTCGTTGATGGGGTTGGGGCTTGGTATCTGGCTGCGTAAAGAGCGACAGGCAGCCAGCCGTAGTCCGGCTGAGGCGTAAGCCAACGCAGGGGCACGTGACGCCAACCCCGGCGTCATGTGCCTTAATGAATAATGGCGACGTCCTTAAACGTAAACCGTTTTTTCTCCCCCGCTTCCTGATAGCCGATACGAATGAAGACGCGCAAATCTTCCAGCCAGGCGTAATCGCTGCTCATCGCTTTCCCATCGCCCCGGTCGTCGGTGCAGATAAGCTCAATATAGCGGCCAGGGAAAGCCTCATTCAGCATCGCGGCATCGCGCCACGGGCCCTCTGCACGACAATCCTGACGCTTCGATTTGCTTTTCTCCGGGCTGCCCTCGTTTTGCAGCACCGCGTGCCAGTGATACTGCTTGCCTACCACAGGTGCTGCGCTAACGTTGGTTTCCAGCGTTCGGGCGATAAGCGGGCTGTTTTGCATCGAATCCCATTGCTTCAGGTCGACGAGATTGAATAATCGCTGGTACTGGCTATAGAACGTCACGCCTTTAAGCACCAGCGTATCGAGCGTTAACGTGCTGCCGTCTGGCAGCCTGTCGATGCGGGTCTTACCGCTGATGTCCGCATCACCAGGCCACACCGGCGTAAAAGTGAGGCGGGTAAAGGTCGGTACATCATGGCCATTCTTTAGTATCGTCATCACGCTCTTGCTTACCGCTTCTGGCTGCGGGTAGCGGGCTAATGCGTTCGGATCGTTGTGTTCAAAATCGGGGATTACCAATGGGGCATCCGCTTCATTTTTTGGTCGTGCAACCCACGCGCCGCTGCCGGTGAACTGGTTAAGATCCTGTAAGGCGCACAGTTTTGCTACCGGTGCGATAAGCGAGGAGGGGAGCGGCGTGAAGGCCGTCTCCGCCGGGGTGGCGTTGTCGGTAACGAAGGCGGCATTTAGCGAGAATGTTCGCGCAATGCGCGCCTGTTGGTTATCGCAATTCACCTGTATCTGGCTGATTTTAAAGTCGTAGGGCGCGTCATACTGTTTTTCGCGATGCACCTGGGCGTAATCCGTACCGATGCGCAGGTTAAGCTGATTGCCCTGACGATGGCTGTTATTGAGATCGATAAACGGCTGGTCGCCGTTCTTATCCGCGTTGGTCAGCCCTACCCAGCGAGGCTGTACGACGTTTTGCTTACAGACATCCAGCGCGGGATCGGTGTTCATTAAGCTATCGGCGTCGGGCTCGAAAGGCACGCCGGGAACGTAGCGGGCGAAAGAATTACCGCCGTAGGCGCGGATATGACTCCCCGTCAGCGTCTGCAGATTCATATACAGCAGCGTTTTTGTCCGGGTCTGGCAATCGACGTTTAGCCACAGATTATTTTGCGAGCCCTCTGACATCGTAATGTGGTAAACGGTATTGATACTGTTCCCTACGCGCACGGTGTTTTCCTTATCCCAATCAACGCTTCTGACTTCGGGCGTGGGTAGCGCATGAGCGCTCGCGGGTAGCAAGGCACCGCAGGCCAGAAGCAGGGGATATACAGACGTGAGGCGCATCATCAATCATCCTTTTCATCATGAGAAGTTATTGAAAATAGCGCAGATAACGTGGAAGTGATAATCCCAGGAACGGTAGTTTTCAGGCAAAAAAAAACGCCGGACAGGCCGGCGTTTTTCAGATGA
Organism: Klebsiella sp. WP3-W18-ESBL-02; assembly: GCF_014168815.1. Classification (NCBI taxonomy): domain Bacteria; kingdom Pseudomonadati; phylum Pseudomonadota; class Gammaproteobacteria; order Enterobacterales; family Enterobacteriaceae; genus Klebsiella; species Klebsiella sp. WP3-W18-ESBL-02. Next base: position 4,330,480 of record NZ_AP021972.1, on the reverse strand, counting down.
GGCGAGGATTAGTGCTTTTCACCAATCGGCAGTACGGTACGGCCGAACTGTTCGTTCAGCACTTCACCCATTGCCAGATAAATGGCGCTTGCGCCACAGATCAGGCCTACCCAGCCAGCCACGTGGATAATCGCTTCGTTGCCGTTAATGTTGCCAACCGCCAGCAGAGCGAACAGCACGGTCAGGCTGAGGAACACGAACTGCAGCATGCGTGCAGCTTTCAGCGTGCCGAAGAACATGAACAGCGTGAACACGCCCCACAGGCCAAGATACACGCCGAGGAACTGTGCGTTTGGCGCTTCGCTCATCCCCATCTTCGGCAGCAGCAGAATGGCCACCAGGGTCAGCCAGAAAGAGCCGTAGGAGGTAAAAGCGGTCAGACCGAAAGTATTCCCTTTTTTGTATTCCAGCAGGCCCGCGAAAATCTGCGCGATACCGCCGTAAAAAATACCCATAGCGAGAATAATGCCGTCAAAGGCGAAGAAACCGGCGTTATGCAGGTTAAGCAGAATGGTGGTCATGCCGAAGCCCATCAGGCCCAGCGGTGCCGGGTTAGCCAACTTAGTGTTGCCCATAATTCCTCAAATCATCATTGAATGGTGAAATAATCTCCCCAGTGCTGGGGGGCGCGGCATGATAATCAGGAGTAAACGGGCTGTCTATGATCTCATCGGGGGAAAATGAACTATTTTCCCCCTTTAACTCATTCCCCGTGCGGGCAATTAAACGACGCTGGTGGGCAATATGCTGCACGGTAGGGATGGTGGAGCGGCCTGGATCATGCCGATCGCCGGGCTTATCGTGACGCTTAAAAGGGTTTTCATTGTTTTTATTACCAGGGCACTCATTTCAGTGAGTGAAATGTTGCCGGGGGATTTGATCCCATAGCAGCGCGACTTTTAGCGCTGAATCACAACGCTTTATGGATTTAATATACTGAATGTAATGGTTTTTTAAGGTTCTGTTGATGAGTTTGTGCAGTCAAGGCGGCAGAAATAAAATCGCACTGAATGAAAAATTTTTAACGCTGCCCCTTGATGGATGACGTTGCGACCCCATCTTGTAGTCAACCGCAGTGAGTGAGTCTGAAAAAAAAACGATTCAGGGCTGTTGAAACCGTAGGTTTCGCCCTTATTACAGAATCACAACCACATGTTGACTGAATTTTTAGTGGAGACGTTTAGATGGGTAAAATTATTGGTATCGACCTGGGTACTACCAACTCTTGTGTAGCGATTATGGATGGCACTACTGCACGCGTGCTGGAGAACGCCGAAGGCGATCGCACCACGCCTTCTATCATTGCCTATACCCAGGATGGTGAAACTCTGGTTGGTCAGCCGGCTAAACGTCAGGCAGTGACAAACCCGCAAAACACCCTGTTTGCGATTAAACGCCTGATCGGTCGCCGCTTCCAGGACGAAGAAGTTCAGCGTGACGTTTCTATCATGCCATACAAAATTGTTGCCGCAGATAATGGTGACGCATGGCTTGATGTGAAAGGTACTCGTACTGCACCGCCGCAGATCTCTGCTGAAGTGCTGAAGAAAATGAAGAAAACGGCTGAAGATTACCTGGGTGAACCGGTAACTGAAGCGGTTATCACCGTACCTGCATACTTCAACGATGCTCAGCGTCAGGCAACTAAAGACGCCGGTCGTATCGCAGGTCTGGAAGTCAAACGTATCATCAACGAACCAACCGCAGCTGCACTGGCTTACGGTCTGGATAAAGAAGTCGGCAACCGTACTATCGCGGTCTACGACCTCGGTGGTGGTACCTTCGATATTTCCGTTATCGAAATCGACGAAGTTGATGGCGAAAAAACCTTTGAAGTTCTGGCAACCAACGGTGATACCCACCTGGGTGGTGAAGACTTCGATACCCGCCTGATCAACTACCTCGTTGACGAGTTTAAGAAAGATCAGGGCATCGACCTGCGCAATGACCCGCTGGCGATGCAGCGCCTGAAAGAAGCCGCTGAGAAAGCGAAGATTGAACTGTCTTCCGCTCAGCAGACCGACGTGAACCTGCCGTACATCACCGCAGACGCGACCGGTCCTAAGCACATGAACATCAAAGTGACCCGTGCGAAACTGGAAAGCCTGGTAGAAGACCTGGTTAACCGTTCCATCGAGCCGCTGAAAGTTGCGCTGCAGGATGCTGGCCTGTCCGTATCCGATATCCAGGACGTTATCCTGGTCGGTGGGCAGACTCGTATGCCAATGGTGCAGAAGAAAGTTGCTGAGTTCTTCGGTAAAGAACCGCGTAAAGACGTTAACCCGGACGAAGCTGTTGCTATCGGTGCAGCGGTTCAGGGCGGCGTTCTGACCGGTGAAGTTAAAGACGTGCTGCTGCTGGACGTTACCCCGCTGTCTCTGGGTATCGAAACCATGGGCGGTGTGATGACTGCGCTCATCAACAAAAACACCACCATTCCGACCAAGCACAGCCAGGTGTTCTCTACTGCTGAAGACAACCAGTCTGCGGTAACTATCCACGTGATTCAGGGTGAACGTAAACGTGCATCCGATAACAAATCACTGGGTCAGTTCAACCTGGACGGTATCAGCCCGGCACCGCGCGGCATGCCGCAGATCGAAGTGACCTTCGATATCGATGCTGACGGTATCCTGCACGTTTCCGCGAAAGACAAAAACAGCGGTAAAGAGCAGAAGATCACCATTAAGGCTTCTTCCGGTCTGAACGAAGAAGAAATTCAGAAAATGGTTCGTGACGCCGAAGCTAACGCCGAAGCTGACCGTAAGTTTGAAGAGCTGGTTCAGACCCGTAACCAGGGCGACCATCTGCTGCACAGCACTCGTAAGCAGGTTGAAGAAGCAGGCGAACAGCTTCCGGCTGACGACAAAACTGCTATCGAGTCTGCGCTGACCGCGCTGGAAGCGTCTCTGAAAGGCGAAGACAAAGCGGACATCGAAGCGAAAATGCAGGCGCTGGCGCAGGTTTCCCAGAAACTGATGGAAATCGCTCAGCAGCAGCACGCACAGCAGCAGGCGGGTGCCGCAGGCGCTGACGCTTCCGCGAACAATGCGAAAGACGACGACGTTGTTGACGCAGAGTTCGAAGAAGTGAAAGACAAAAAATAATCGCCCTGATGCAGGGTAATTAATCGGCACGGGCGAAGAGGTTTCCTCTCCGCCCGTGCTCGCATGTTAAGGGGCTGAAAAAAACCAATGGCAAAGCAAGACTATTACGAGATTTTGGGCGTTTCCAAAACAGCGGAAGAGCGTGAAATCAAAAAGGCGTACAAGCGCCTGGCCATGAAGTACCACCCGGACCGTAACCAGGGTGATAAAGAGGCCGAAGCCAAGTTTAAAGAGATCAAAGAAGCGTACGAGATCCTGACCGACGCGCAGAAGCGTGCGGCCTACGATCAGTACGGCCATGCGGCCTTTGAACAGGGCGGTATGGGCGGCGGTGGCGGCGGTTTCGGCGGCGGCGCAGACTTCAGCGATATCTTTGGTGACGTATTCGGCGATATCTTTGGCGGCGGTCGCGGTCGTCAGCGCGCGTCCCGTGGTGCAGATCTGCGCTACAACATGGATCTGACGCTGGAAGAAGCGGTGCGCGGTGTCACCAAAGAGATCCGCATCCCGACGCTGGAAGAGTGTGACGTCTGCCACGGCAGCGGTGCCAAGGCGGGCTCACAGCCGCAGACCTGTCCAACCTGTCATGGTTCAGGCCAGGTGCAGATGCGTCAGGGCTTCTTCGCTGTACAGCAGACCTGTCCGCACTGTCAGGGCCGCGGTACGCTGATTAAAGATCCGTGCAATAAATGTCACGGCCACGGTCGCGTTGAGAAAACCAAAACCCTGTCCGTGAAGATTCCGGCAGGCGTGGACACCGGCGATCGTATTCGTCTGAGCGGTGAAGGCGAAGCGGGTGAGCATGGCGCACCGGCAGGCGATCTGTACGTTCAGGTGCAGGTGAAACAGCACGCTATCTTTGAGCGTGAAGGTAACAACCTGTACTGCGAAGTGCCGATCAACTTCTCGATGGCTGCGCTGGGCGGCGAGATAGAAGTGCCGACGCTGGATGGTCGCGTGAAGCTGAAAATTCCGGGCGAAACGCAGACCGGCAAACTGTTCCGCATGCGCGGCAAGGGCGTGAAGTCCGTGCGCGGCGGCGCGCAGGGCGACCTGCTGTGCCGCGTGGTCGTTGAAACGCCGGTAGGCCTGAACGAGAAGCAGAAACAGCTGCTGAAAGACCTGCAGGAAAGCTTCGGCGGCCCAACCGGGGAAAACAACAGCCCGCGTTCGAAAAGCTTCTTTGACGGCGTGAAAAAGTTCTTTGACGATTTGACTCGTTAATCTTTCGCCGTAAGGCGAGGGCTGAATAAAAAACCCGGGGCATTGCGCTTCGGGTTTTTTTATTTCATCGGCTAAACTGAATTATCATCCAGAAATAACCTGATTTTTCCGAGTCTTTAAACGCGATACTATGGTTTTATCGATGTATAAAACACAATAGAGAGAGTAAAAGTGAAGCATCTTCAGCGTTTTTTTAGCAATGATGCCTCAGGGGGTATCATCCTGATTATTGCCGCAGCGTTGGCCATGCTGCTGGCGAACCTGGGCGCAACCAGCGGCCTGTATCATGCCTTCCTTGAGACGCCGGTTCAGCTGCGCGTTGGCGCCTTAGCCATCGACAAAAACATGCTGCTGTGGATTAACGATGCCCTGATGGCCGTGTTTTTCCTGCTGATTGGCCTGGAGGTTAAGCGCGAACTGATGCAAGGCTCGCTGGCAACCCGCCGTCAGGCGGTTTTTCCGGTGATTGCTGCCGTTGGCGGTATGGTGGTGCCGGCGCTGGTCTATCTGGCGTTTAACGCGCAGGACCCGGTGGCAAGCAGCGGATGGGCCATTCCGGCGGCAACGGATATTGCGTTCGCGCTTGGCGTCCTGGCCCTGCTGGGGAGCCGCGTGCCGGCGTCGCTGAAAATCTTCCTGATGGCGCTGGCGATTATCGACGATCTGGGCGCCATTGTGATTATCGCGCTGTTCTACACCAGCGATCTGTCCCTGCTGTCGCTCGCCGTAGCCGGTGCTGCCATTGCGGTGCTGGCAGTGCTAAACCTGAGCGGCGTACGCCGTACCGGGCTCTATATTCTGGTTGGCGTTGTGCTGTGGACGGCGGTACTGAAGTCCGGCGTACACGCGACGCTGGCTGGCGTGATTGTTGGCTTCTTTATTCCGCTGCGCGAGCAGGGCGGCAAATCGCCGGCGAAACAGCTTGAGCATGTGCTGCATCCGTGGGTGGCCTTTATGATTCTGCCGCTGTTCGCCTTCGCTAACGCGGGCGTCTCGCTGCAGGGCGTGACCCTGGAGGGGCTGACCTCGCTGCTGCCGTTGGGCATTATTGCCGGTTTGTTTATCGGCAAGCCGCTGGGCATCAGCCTGTTCTGCTGGCTGGCACTTAAGCTGAAGTTGGCGAAGCTGCCGGAAGGGGCCAGTTTCACACAAATTATGGCCGTTGGCCTGTTGTGCGGGATAGGCTTTACCATGTCTATCTTTATCGCCAGCCTGGCGTTTGGCAATATCGATCCATCGCTGATTAACTGGGCCAAGCTTGGTATTCTGATAGGTTCCGTCCTGTCGGCTGTGGTGGGATACAGCTTGCTGCGCGCCCGTTTAAAACCGGTGATGGCGTAAGCGAAAAATGATGATCAAAGGAGAGGGGAGCACAGGGCATGTCGCATATTAACTACAACCATCTTTACTACTTCTGGCATGTCTACAAGGAAGGCTCCATTGTTGGCGCGGCGGAGGCGCTGTACCTTACGCCGCAGACCATTACCGGGCAAATCAAAGCGCTGGAAGAACGTCTGCAGGGGAAGTTATTCAAGCGCAAAGGCCGCGGTATTGAGCCGAGTGAACTGGGTGAGCTGGTGTTCCGCTACGCGGACAAAATGTTCCCCCTCAGTCAGGAGATGCTGGATATCGTGAACTACCGTAAGGAGTCCAACCTGCTGTTCGACGTCGGCGTGGCCGATGCGCTTTCGAAACGGCTGGTTAGCGGGGTGCTTGACGCGGCGGTGGTTGAGGATGAACAGATTCACCTGCGCTGCTTTGAATCGACGCATGAGATGCTGCTGGAGCAGCTCAGCCAGCACAAGCTGGATATGATTATCTCCGACTGCCCGATTGATTCCACGCAGCAGGAGGGGCTGTTCTCGGTGAAGATTGGTGAGTGTAGCGTGAGCTTCTGGTGCATGAATCCGCCGCCGGAAAAACCCTTCCCTGCGTGCCTTGAGGAGCGACGTCTGCTGATTCCCGGCCGTCGTTCCATGCTAGGGCGCAAGCTACTGAACTGGTTTAACGTGCAGGGGCTTAACGTTGAAATCCTCGGCGAGTTTGATGATGCCGCGCTGATGAAAGCATTCGGCGCCGCGCACAACGCTATCTTTGTTGCGCCAACGCTGTATGCCCATGATTTCTATGCGGACGACAGCATTGTGGAAATTGGCCGCATGGATAACGTCATGGAAGAGTATCACGCAATTTTTGCCGAAAGGATGATTCAGCATCCGGCGGTGCAGCGAATTTGCCATCGCGATTATTCGGCGCTGTTTGCTGAGCCGGCGTAGGTCTGATAAGCGAAGCGCCATCAGGCAATTCGGTGCACGATGCCGGATGGCGGCTTTGCTTTATCCTGCCTGCAGACGGAATAGCAGGCATAAAAAAACCCGCATTAAGCGGGTTTTTTTCAAAGCTGATAACAAGCAGGCGATTAAGCCAGTTTGTTGATCTGTGCAGTCAGGTTTGCTTTATGACGTGCAGCTTTGTTTTTGTGGATCAGACCTTTAGCAGCCTGACGGTCCACGATCGGTTGCATTTCGTTAAATGCTTTCAGTGCAGTAGCTTTGTCGCCAGCTTCGATAGCTGCGTATACTTTCTTGATGAAAGTACGCATCATAGAGCGACGGCTAGCGTTGTGTTTGCGAGCCTTTTCAGACTGAACGGCGCGCTTCTTAGCTGATTTGATATTAGCCAAGGCCAACTCCCAAATGTGTTCTATATGGACAATTCAAAGGCCGAGGAATATGCCCGTTTAGCCTTCTTTTGTCAATGGATTTGTGCAAATAAGCGCCGTTAATTTGACAACGCTGCATTACGTATTGATGGCGCAGGATTCTACCAGCTTGTGACAGACGAATACAGTCTTTCCGGCACAAAAATCACGCGGCTCGACTATATTTTCTTGCCTTTTTAACGGATGCTGATGAAATCATTCCCTCTTTCCGTTATGAGGTGTAATCGCGGGTTAACCTTGACTGCTGTACAAGGTATACTCTGACGATTTTCACTCTTTTGAGCCAGACATGAAGCTGATACGCGGCATACATAATCTCAGTCAGGCCCCACACGGGTGCGTTCTGACCATTGGTAATTTCGACGGTGTGCATCGTGGGCATCAGGCGTTACTGCAAGGCTTACGTGCCGAGGGCAGATCGCGCGGTTTGCCTGTGGTGGTGATGATTTTTGAACCGCAGCCGCTGGAGCTTTTCGCGGCTGATAAAGCCCCGGCCCGCCTGACGCGCCTGCGTGAGAAGCTGCGCTATCTGGCCGAGAGTGGGGTGGACTACGTTCTGTGTCTGCGCTTTGACCGCCGCTTTGCCGCGCTGACCGCGCAGGACTTTATCAGCGAACTGCTGGTCAAACGGCTTGGCGTTCAGTTCCTCGCGGTCGGCGATGATTTCCGCTTTGGCGCTGGTCGTCAGGGTGATTTCTTGTTATTACAGAAGGCGGGCGCTGATTTCGGTTTTGACGTCACCAGTACGCAAACCTTCTGCCACGGCGGCGTGCGCATTAGCAGCACCGCGGTGCGCCAGGCGCTGGCCAACGATAACCTTGAACAGGCCGAAAGCCTGCTGGGGCACCCGTTTATTATCTCCGGGCGCGTCGTGCATGGCGATGAACTGGGCCGCACTATTGGTTTCCCGACGGCGAATTTACCGCTGCGTCGTCAGGTTTCCCCGGTAAAAGGGGTTTATGCGGTGGAAGTGACGGGGCTCGGTGATAAGCCCCTGCCGGGCGTGGCGAACATTGGTACGCGCCCGACCGTTGCTGGCGTTCGCCAGCAGTTGGAAGTGCATTTGCTCGACGTTGTAATGGACCTTTACGGTCGCCATATAGATGTAGTGCTGCGTAAAAAAATACGCAATGAACAGCGATTTGCTTCGCTGGATGAACTAAAAGCGCAGATTGCGCGTGATGAATTAACGGCCCGCGAGTTTTTTGGGCTTTCAAACCCGGCTTAAATGCCTACGTAAATATACGGAACCGAGAATCTGATGAGTGACTATAAATCAACCCTGAATTTGCCGGAAACAGGGTTCCCGATGCGCGGCGATCTCGCCAAGCGCGAACCGGGAATGCTGGCGCGTTGGACTGATGATGACCTGTACGGCATCATTCGTGCAGCCAAAAAAGGCAAGAAAACGTTCATTCTGCATGATGGCCCTCCCTATGCGAACGGCAACATTCATATTGGTCACTCGGTAAACAAGATTCTGAAAGACATTATCGTGAAGTCCAAAGGGCTCTCCGGTTATGACTCTCCGTACGTGCCTGGTTGGGACTGCCACGGCCTGCCTATTGAACTGAAAGTTGAGCAGGAGTTTGGCAAGCCGGGCGAGAAATTTACCGCCGCTGAGTTCCGCGCCAAATGCCGCGAATACGCCGCAACCCAGGTTGACGGTCAGCGTACCGACTTTATCCGTCTGGGCGTGCTGGGCGACTGGCAGAAGCCATACCTGACGATGGACTTCAAAACCGAAGCCAACATCATTCGTGCGCTGGGCAAAATCGTGGCTAACGGCCACCTGCACAAAGGCGCGAAGCCGGTGCACTGGTGCGTTGACTGCCGTTCTGCGCTGGCGGAGGCGGAAGTTGAGTATTACGACAAAACCTCCCCGTCTATCGACGTGGCGTTCCACGCCGCTGACCTGGACGCAGTAAAAGCGAAATTTGGTGCCGCCAACGTGACCGGCCCAATCTCGCTGGTTATCTGGACCACCACGCCGTGGACTTTGCCAGCGAACCGCGCAATTTCTCTGGCGCCTGATTTCGACTATGCGCTGGTGCAGGTAGACGGCCAGGCGCTGATTCTGGCAAGCGACCTCGTTGAGAGCGTAATGAAGCGCATCGGCGTGAGCGACTACACCATTCTGGGCACCGTCAAAGGCGCCGAGCTGGAACTGCTGCGCTTCACCCACCCGTTCATGGGCTTCGACGTTCCGGCGATTCTGGGCGACCACGTGACGCTGGATGCCGGTACCGGTGCGGTACATACCGCCGGTGGCCACGGCCCTGACGACTACGTGATCAGCCAGAAATACGGTCTGGAAATCGCTAACCCGGTTGGCCCTGATGGCGCATACCTGGCGGGCACCTACCCAGAGCTGGACGGCGTGAACGTCTTCAAAGCTAACGACAAAATCGTTGCGCTGCTGGCCGAAAAAGGCGCACTGCTGCACGTCGAAAAAATGCAGCACAGCTACCCATGCTGCTGGCGTCACAAGTCACCGATCATCTTCCGTGCGACCCCGCAGTGGTTCGTCAGCATGGATAAAAAAGGCCTGCGTATTCAGTCTCTCAAAGAGATCGACCGCATCGAGCAGGAAGGCCTGGCGAAAGAAGATCTGAGCGGCTGGATCCCGGCCTGGGGTAAAGCACGTATCGAATCCATGGTCGCAAACCGCCCTGACTGGTGTATCTCCCGTCAGCGTACCTGGGGCGTGCCAATGGCGCTGTTCGTGCATAAAGACACCGAAGAGCTGCACCCGCGCACCACTGAACTGATGGAAGCGGTAGCCAAGTACGTTGAGAAAGACGGTATTCAGGCGTGGTGGGATCTCGACCCGCGTGAAATCCTCGGCGACGACGCAGACAACTACGTGAAAGTGCCAGATACCCTGGACGTGTGGTTCGACTCCGGTTCAACCAGCTACTCCGTTGTGGATGCGCGCCCTGAGTTCGGCGGTCATTCTGCGGACATGTATCTGGAAGGTTCTGACCAGCACCGTGGCTGGTTCATGTCCTCCCTGATGATCAGCGTTGCCATGAAAGGCAAAGCGCCGTATCGCCAGGTACTGACCCACGGCTTCACCGTCGATGGTCAGGGCCGTAAGATGTCTAAATCTATCGGTAACACCGTTTCTCCGCAGGACGTGATGAACAAACTGGGCGCGGATATCCTGCGTCTGTGGGTGGCATCAACCGACTACACCGGCGAAATGGCGGTATCGGATGAAATTCTGAAACGTGCTGCCGACAGCTATCGTCGTATCCGTAACACCGCGCGCTTCCTACTGGCGAACCTGAACGGTTTCGATCCGCTGAAAGACATGGTGAAACCGGAAGATATGGTGGTGCTGGATCGTTGGGCCGTAGGTTGCGCGCAGGAAGCGCAGGCTGACATCATGAAAGCCTACGAATCCTATGACTTCCACGAAGTGGTACAGCGCCTGATGCGCTTCTGCTCCGTCGAAATGGGCTCGTTCTACCTCGACATCATCAAAGACCGCCAGTACACCGCGAAAGCGGACAGCGTGGCGCGTCGTAGCTGCCAGACCGCGCTGTACCATATCGCAGAAGCGCTGGTTCGCTGGATGGCGCCTATCATGTCCTTCACCGCTGATGAAATCTGGGGCTACCTGCCGGGTAACCGCGAGAAGTACGTCTTCACCGGCGAGTGGTATGAAGGTCTGTTTGGCCTGGCCGACAGCGAAGCGATGAACGATGCGTTCTGGGAAGAACTGCTGCAGGTTCGTGGCGAAGTGAACAAGGTCATCGAGCAGGCGCGTGCTGATAAGAAAGTCGGTGGTTCTCTGGAAGCGGCAGTGACCCTGTACGCCCAGCCGGAACTGGCGGCTAAGCTGAACGCGCTCGGCGACGAATTGCGATTTGTCCTGTTGACCTCTGGGGCGACCGTTGCGGATTATGAAGCGGCAACCGCAGATGCCCAGCAGAGCGAACTGCTGAAAGGGCTGAAAGTGGCGCTGAATAAAGCCGAAGGTGAGAAGTGCCCGCGCTGCTGGCACTACACCACTGATGTTGGCAAGGTAGCGGAGCACATCTGTGGCCGCTGTGTGAGCAATGTGGCCGGTGACGGCGAAAAACGTAAGTTTGCCTGATGAGTAAATCGATTTGTTCAACAGGGTTACGCTGGCTGTGGCTGGTTGTCGCCGTGCTGATTATCGATCTGGGCAGCAAATACCTGATCCTCCAGAATTTTGCTCTGGGGGATACGGTGCCGCTGTTCCCGTCGCTTAATCTGCATTATGCGCGTAACTATGGCGCCGCGTTCAGCTTCCTGGCCGACAGCGGCGGCTGGCAGCGCTGGTTCTTTGCGGGTATCGCTATCGGTATCTGCGTCGCGCTGGCGGTGCTGATGTATCGCTCTAAGGCCACGCAAAAGCTGAACAACATTGCCTACGCGCTGATTATTGGCGGCGCGCTGGGTAACCTGTTCGACCGTTTGTGGCACGGTTTCGTTGTCGACATGATCGATTTCTACGTCGGCGACTGGCACTTTGCCACCTTCAACCTGGCCGATACCGCAATCTGTATCGGTGCTGCGCTGATCGTGCTGGAAGGTTTCCTGCCGAAAAAACAGGCGTAGCCTGGTGCCGGATGGCGCCGCGCTTACCGGGCCTACCGTTTTGTGTAGGCCCGGTAAGCGTAGCGCCACCGGGCACGCAGACGGCGCTGAACGTATAACAATAATCGTCATTCCAATGTCGTAAGATAAAAGGCTGTCCCTGCATGTCTGATTCGATTCAAAGCAATAGCGCAGTGCTGGTGCACTTCACGCTGAAACTGGACGATGGCTCTACCGCTGAGTCGACCCGTAACAACGGCAAACCGGCGCTGTTTCGTCTGGGCGATGCCTCCCTGTCTGAAGGGCTGGAGCAGCATCTTCTCGGCCTGAAGGCCGGGGATAAAAAATCCTTCTCTCTGGAGCCGGATGCGGCGTTTGGTATCTCTACGCCAGATCTTATCCAGTATTTCTCCCGCCGCGAATTTATGGATGCGGGCGAACCGGAAATCGGCGCTATCATGCTGTTCACCGCAATGGACGGCAGCGAGATGCCAGGCGTGATCCGCGAGATTAACGGTGACTCCATCACGGTTGATTTCAACCACCCGCTGGCGGGCCATACCGTTCATTTTGATATTGAAGTACTGGAAGTCGATCCGGTACTGGAGGCGTAACATGCAGATCCTGTTGGCCAACCCACGCGGCTTTTGTGCAGGCGTTGACCGCGCTATCAGCATTGTTGAAAATGCGCTCGCCATCTATGGCGCGCCAATCTATGTTCGCCATGAAGTGGTGCATAACCGCTACGTGGTGGACAGCCTGCGCGCACGCGGCGCTATCTTTATCGAGCAGATTAGCGAAGTGCCGGACGGCGCGATCCTGATTTTCTCTGCCCACGGCGTTTCTCAGGCCGTGCGTAACGAAGCGAAAAGTCGCGACCTGACGGTCTTTGACGCGACCTGCCCGCTAGTCACCAAAGTACATATGGAAGTGGCGCGCGCCAGTCGTCGCGGCGAAGAGTCGATTCTTATCGGTCACGCCGGTCACCCGGAAGTCGAAGGCACCATGGGCCAGTACAGCAACCCGAAAGGGGGCATGTACCTCGTTGAGTCGCCGGAAGACGTACTGAAGCTGACGGTGAAAGACGAAAGCAAGCTGTCGTTTATGACCCAGACTACGCTGTCGGTGGACGATACCTCCGACGTTATTGACGCGCTGCGTGTCCGTTTCCCGAAAATCGTTGGCCCGCGTAAAGACGACATTTGCTACGCCACCACTAACCGTCAGGAGGCCGTGCGATCGCTCGCTCAGCAGGCCGACGTCGTGCTGGTCGTAGGGTCGAAAAACTCGTCGAACTCCAACCGTCTGGCTGAACTGGCGCAGCGGATGGGCAAAGCCGCCTATCTGATTGATGACGCCGCAGATATTCAGGAAGCGTGGGTGAAAGATGTGGCCTGCGTGGGCGTTACCGCCGGGGCTTCTGCGCCGGATATTCTGGTGCAGAACGTGATTGCCCGCCTGCAAGGGCTGGGCGGCGGCGAAGCCATCACCCTTGAAGGGCGTGAAGAAAACATTGTTTTCGAAGTGCCGCGCGAGCTGCGTGTGGATGTTCGTGAAGTCGAATAAATTAATCCTCCCGCAGATATGAAAAAATGCCAGGCTTAACGTCTGGCATTTTTTTAGGGAGAAATCATGCGCCTGCCTATTTTCCTGGATACCGATCCCGGTATCGACGACGCCGCAGCGATTGCCGCTGCGCTTTTTGCCCCCGAGCTGGATCTCCAGTTAATGACCACCGTAGCCGGCAACGTTTCGGTCGAAAAAACCACTCGTAACGGTCTGCAACTCCTGCACTTCTGGGGTGCCGACGTTCCGTTGGCGCAGGGGGCGGCTGCCCCGTTGGTTCGCCCGCTGCGCGACGCTGCATCGGTGCACGGCGAATCCGGCATGGAGGGCTATGACTTTGTCGAGCATAACCGTCAGCCGTTGGCAAAACCGGCGTTTCAGGCCATTCGCGATGCGCTGATGCACGCGCCGCAGCCGGTGACGCTGGTGGCGATTGGCCCGCTGACCAATATTGCGCTACTGCTGACGCAGTATCCGGAATGCCGCTTCAATATTCGTCGACTGGTGATCATGGGCGGTTCCGCCGGGCGCGGTAACTTTACCCCCAACGCCGAGTTTAATATTGCCATTGACCCGGAAGCCGCGGCGCTGGTGTTCCGCAGCGGCCTGGAGATTGTGATGTGCGGGCTGGACGTCACCAACCAGGCGCTGCTTTCGCCGGAATATCTCGCCTCTCTGCCCGCGCTGAATAAAACCGGCGCCATGCTTCACGCGCTGTTCAGCCACTACCGCAGCGGCAGCATGCAGAGCGGCCTGCGCATGCACGACCTGTGCGCGATTGCCTGGCTGGTGCGCCCCGAACTGTTTACGCTGCAAAGCTGCTTTGTGGCGGTAGAAACTCAGGGGCAATACACGGCGGGCACGACGGTGGTGGATATCGAAGGGCGATTGGGACAGCCGGCCAACGCGCAGGTGGCGCTGGCGCTGGACGTGGAGGGGTTCCGTCAGTGGGTGGCTGAAGTTTTTGCCCGTGCGCCGTAATCACTCGCCATACTGCGGCAGTTTTTCACTCAGATAATCAATCATGGCCCGCATTCTGGCGGGCATATGCTTATTGCGCGTCCACAGTAGCCACAGCTCGCCGCTGTAGTCGCTGATAAATTCCCAATCCGGCAGAACCTGCACAATCTCTCCGCTGGCGAGCGCTTCGCGGGCGGTGAACAGCGGCAGGCTGCCGATACCAAGATGATGCTTTACCGCATCCAGCCGCACGCCGGTATGGTTAGCGGCATAGCGCCCGTGGGTCTGAATCGTCTCCATGGTTTCGCCGCGCCGAAACTTCCAGCGTGAATCAGCGGGCGTCTCGCCAAGGCTGATGCAGCAATGGTCGCGCAGCGCCTGCGGGTGTTCCGGCATGCCGTGCTGGCGCAGATACTCCGGAGTGGCGCAAATAACGTGGCTGACCGGCATTAGCGGGCGGCCGTACAGGCCGGGAGAGGGCGACTGGCTGATGCGTAGCGCCAGGTCGACGCCATCGTCAATCAAATCCATATACCGGTCTTCCAGCCGCAGACAAACGTCCACCTGTGGAAAGCGCGTAAAAAATTCGGCCATGAGCGGATGGATAACAAAACGCCCCACCGCTTTGGGCACGCTGAGCGTGAGTTTCCCCTGCGCGATCTGCTGCTGGCTGCTGCCGGAGTCGAGTGCCAATTGTGCGGCGTTCAGCATCTCCTGTGCGTGCTCATACACCATTTTTCCTGTTTCACTCAGCGCCAGTTTGCGGGTGGTGCGGTGTAGCAGTTTGCTGCCGAGCGCGCGTTCAAGACGGGTAACGCTGCGGCTAATAGCCGAAGGCGTCGCGCCCGACGTTTTGGCGGCAGCAGAGAAGCTACCGTGGTCAACGATCAGCACGAAGGTGGCCAGATCGGGAAGCAGGTTTGGATTCATTTGTGCATACCAGGCAAAGATGCATTGAATGAGAGCGGGATTATCACCGTTGGTAAAGTGAATATACTCTGCTCATCAAGAGGAGAACAACCATGACCGAACGACTTTATTACACCCGCGATGATACTCAAGCGCCGGCATGCGTGCTGCGCTGCATGCCAGAAGCCGACGGCCGCTACGCCGTCGAGCTGGACCGTACGCTGTTCCATCCGCAGGGCGGCGGGCAGCCAGCGGACGCAGGCTGGATTGATGAGACGCCGGTGGAAGGCGTTGTCGCACGCGGCGACAGCGTGGCGCATATCGTATCGCAGCCGTTGCCGCTGGGGCCGGTCACTCTTCGTGTGGATGCCTCCGTCCGCCAGCAGCACGCGCGACTGCACTCCGCCGGACATCTGATTGGCCTGGCCGGAGAGCGCTGCGGCTGGCAGCCGGTGAAGGCACACCACTGGCCTGGTGAAGGACGGATCACGTTTGTGCCTGCGGCACAAAGCGCGCTGCCTGAGGCCCAGGCGCTGCTGGCGATAATCAGCGCATGGCAGTTGGCCGATCTCCCGCGCAAGGTCAGCGTAGAGGGAGAATTACGCCGGGTCGGTTTTGGCGATCTTCCCGCCTATCCTTGCGGAGGGACGCACGTTGCGCGGCTATCCGATATTGGTGAGGTAAAGATTAGCGATGTGAAAATGAAAAAAGGGCAGATGCTCGTTCACTACACGTTACTGCCCTGAAAAGTAATCACGCTAATCGATTGGTTTACGATGGCTTTGGCGTCATTTCCCCAGGCTTACGCATCATTCTGAGTGCGTTTGACTTCTTTCCTGCATCGCGGCAATGATTCATCCTGTGGGATGAATCATGTCTTTTACTGATATTCCTCTCTGTTTATCATTAAATTCTAATTATCGGCGTTTTCGGCTGGCGACCCTGTTGTGCGCTGGTTACTCTGAAAACGATTTACGCAATTTTAACAAAAGAGAATAGCTATGCATGATGCACAAATCCGCGTCGCCATTGCCGGCGCCGGTGGCCGCATGGGACGGCAGTTAATCCAGGCCGCGATGGCGATGGAAGGGGTACAACTGGGTGCGGCGCTGGAGCGTGAAGGCTCCAGCTTACTGGGCAGCGATGCCGGTGAACTGGCGGGGGCAGGGAAAGCAGGCGTCACCGTTCAGAGCAGCCTGGAAGCGGTAAAAGATGATTTTGACGTGTTTATCGACTTTACCCGTCCGGAAGGCACGTTGACGCATCTGGCTTTCTGCCGCCAGCATGGGAAGGGGATGGTGATTGGCACCACCGGGTTTGATGATGCCGGTAAACAGGCCATTCGTGATGCCTCTCAGGACATTGCTATCGTATTTGCCGCTAACTTCAGCGTTGGCGTCAACGTGATGCTGAAGCTGCTGGAGAAAGCGGCGAAGGTGATGGGCGACTATACCGATATCGAAATTATTGAAGCGCACCACCGCCACAAAGTGGATGCGCCATCAGGTACGGCACTGGCGATGGGTGAAGCGATCGCCGGGGCGCTGGATAAAGATCTGAAAGACTGCGCGGTCTACTCGCGTGAAGGTTATACCGGAGAACGCGTACCGGGCACGATTGGTTTTGCTACCGTCCGTGCGGGTGACATTGTCGGTGAACATACCGCGATGTTCGCCGATATTGGTGAACGCGTGGAGATTACGCATAAGGCTTCCAGCCGCATGACGTTTGCTAACGGTGCGGTAAGAACGGCTCTTTGGCTTAAATCAAAGAAAAATGGTCTTTTTGATATGCGTGATGTGTTGAATTTGAATGAACTATAAGTATTTATTACCCATCGTGATGTGGTTATTGTAGTCATAATTGCTTGATTACACAGGGCAATATTTTATTGCCCTTTATTTTATCTTTAATTTTATGATTTTACATTGAGATACCTGTTTTTATAGGTTATCTATCATAAATGTGTTGGTTAAATGTAAATTTTGACCATCTGGTCTACTTTTTTGCGCTCTTCTTCATGATTTAACAATCTTCCTGCTCCACAAGCGTTTTCTCCTCTTAGTTAGTTGATCATTTTGATGCCTGGAGGCGGCTTAGTTATCCAGTGGCGCAAAATAATAATAAAAATTGTCCTTTAAGGTAGACATTTGCCGAGGCTGTCACTAGAATGCCGCCGTTTGCCAGAAATTCATCGGTAAGCAGATTTGCATTGATTTGTGCCATTGTTATGAATTAATATGCAAATAAAGCGAGTAAATATTCTCTGGAGGGTGTTTTGATTAAGTCAGCGCTATTGGTTCTGGAAGACGGAACCCAGTTTTACGGTCGGGCCATAGGGGCAACGGGTTCGGCGGTTGGGGAAGTCGTTTTCAATACTTCAATGACCGGTTATCAAGAAATCCTCACTGATCCTTCCTATTCTCGCCAAATCGTCACCCTTACTTATCCCCATATCGGTAATGTCGGCACCAACGCCGCCGATGAAGAGTCCTCTCAGGTTCACGCTCAGGGTCTGGTTATTCGCGACCTGCCGCTGATTGCCAGCAACTACCGCAACACCGAAGACCTCTCTTCTTACCTCAAACGCCATAACATCGTGGCGATTGCCGATATCGATACGCGTAAGCTGACGCGACTGCTGCGCGAGAAGGGCGCTCAGAACGGCTGCATCATCGCGGGTGACCACCTCGATGCCGCGCTGGCGCTGGAAAACGCCAAAGCGTTCCCGGGCCTCAACGGTATGGACCTGGCAAAAGAAGTGACCACGGCTGAATCCTACAGCTGGACGCAGGGTAGCTGGACGCTGGCGGGTGACCTGCCGGAAGCCAGGTCCGAAGAAGAGCTGCCGTTCCACGTCGTTGCCTACGATTTTGGCGCGAAGCGCAACATCCTGCGTATGCTGGTTGACCGCGGCTGCCGCCTGACGGTGGTGCCGGCGAAAACCTCCGCTGAAGAAGTGCTGGCGATGAATCCAGACGGCGTGTTCCTGTCTAACGGCCCTGGCGACCCGGCACCGTGCGACTACGCCATCGACGCGATTGAAAAATTCCTCCAGACCAACGTTCCGGTGTTTGGCATCTGCCTCGGCCATCAGCTGCTGGCGCTGGCGAGCGGTGCGAAGACTATCAAAATGAAGTTTGGTCACCACGGTGGTAACCACCCGGTGAAAGACCTGGATAAGAACGTGGTGATGATCACCGCGCAGAACCACGGCTTTGCGGTTGATGAAGACTCGTTGCCAGCCAACCTGCGCGTGACCCACAAATCTCTGTTCGACGGTACCCTGCAGGGGATTCACCGTACCGATAAACCGGCGTTCAGCTTCCAGGGCCACCCAGAGGCGAGCCCAGGCCCGCACGATGCGGCACCGCTGTTCGACCACTTTATCGAGCTTATTGAGCAATACCGTCAGTCCGCGAAATAATCAGGAGTAATAAGAGCCATGCCAAAACGTACAGACATAAAAAGTATCCTGATTCTGGGCGCGGGCCCGATTGTTATCGGTCAGGCGTGTGAGTTTGACTACTCCGGTGCCCAGGCGTGTAAAGCGCTGCGCGAAGAGGGCTACCGCGTCATTCTGGTGAACTCCAACCCGGCCACCATCATGACCGACCCGGAAATGGCCGATGCCACCTACATCGAGCCGATTCACTGGGAAGTGGTGCGTAAAATCATCGAAAAAGAGCGCCCGGATGCGGTGCTGCCGACCATGGGCGGCCAGACCGCGCTGAACTGTGCGCTGGAGCTGGAGCGTCAGGGCGTGCTGGAAGAGTTCGGCGTGACCATGATTGGTGCTACCGCTGATGCGATTGATAAAGCAGAAGACCGTCGCCGTTTCGACGTCGCGATGAAGAAAATCGGCCTCGACACCGCGCGTTCCGGTATCGCGCACACCATGGAAGAGGCGCTGGCGGTTGCCGCTGACGTCGGCTTCCCATGCATCATCCGTCCAAGCTTCACCATGGGCGGCACCGGTGGCGGTATCGCCTACAACCGCGAAGAGTTCGAAGAAATCTGTGAACGCGGTCTGGATCTCTCGCCAACCAACGAGCTGCTGATTGATGAATCGCTGATCGGCTGGAAAGAGTACGAGATGGAAGTGGTGCGTGATAAAAACGACAACTGCATCATCGTCTGCTCTATCGAAAACTTCGATGCGATGGGCATCCACACCGGTGACTCCATCACCGTGGCGCCAGCGCAGACCCTGACCGACAAAGAATACCAAATCATGCGTAACGCCTCGATGGCGGTACTGCGTGAAATCGGCGTAGAAACCGGCGGTTCTAACGTGCAGTTCTCGGTGAACCCGAAAGACGGTCGCCTGATTGTTATCGAAATGAACCCGCGCGTATCCCGCTCCTCGGCGCTGGCCTCGAAAGCGACCGGCTTCCCGATTGCTAAAGTGGCTGCCAAGCTGGCAGTGGGTTACACCCTCGATGAACTGATGAACGACATCACCGGCGGCCGTACCCCGGCTTCCTTCGAGCCGTCCATCGACTACGTTGTGACGAAGATTCCACGCTTCAACTTCGAGAAATTCGTTGGCGCTAACGACCGTCTGACCACGCAGATGAAATCTGTCGGTGAAGTGATGGCGATTGGCCGCACGCAGCAGGAATCCCTGCAGAAAGCGCTGCGCGGTCTGGAAGTGGGCGCGACCGGCTTCGACCCGAAAGTGAGCCTCGATGACCCTGAAGCGCTGACCAAAATCCGCCGCGAACTGAAAGACGCAGGCGCTGAGCGTATCTGGTACATCGCCGATGCCTTCCGCGCGGGCCTCTCTGTCGATGGCGTGTTTAACCTGACCAACATCGACCGCTGGTTCCTGGTACAGATTGAAGAGCTGGTGCGTCTGGAAGAGAAAGTGGCGGAAGTGGGTATCAACGGCCTCGACGCTGACTTCCTGTTCCACCTGAAACGCAAAGGCTTTGCCGATGCGCGTCTGGCAAAACTGGCGGGCGTCCGCGAAGCGGAAATCCGCAAGCTGCGTGACCAGTACAACCTGCACCCGGTCTACAAGCGTGTGGACACCTGTGCGGCGGAATTTGCTACCGACACCGCTTACATGTACTCCACCTATGAAGAAGAGTGCGAGTCCAATCCTTCCGTAGACCGCGATAAAATCATGGTCCTCGGCGGCGGCCCGAACCGTATCGGTCAGGGTATCGAATTTGACTACTGCTGCGTACACGCCTCGCTGGCGCTGCGTGAAGACGGTTACGAGACCATCATGGTCAACTGTAACCCGGAAACCGTCTCTACCGACTATGACACTTCCGACCGCCTGTACTTCGAGCCGGTAACCCTGGAAGACGTGCTGGAAATCGTGCGCATCGAGAAGCCGAAGGGCGTTATCGTACAGTACGGCGGCCAGACCCCGCTGAAGCTGGCGCGTGAACTGGAAGCCGCAGGCGTACCGGTGATCGGCACCAGCCCGGATGCTATCGACCGCGCAGAAGACCGTGAGCGCTTCCAGCATGCGGTTGACCGTCTGAAGCTGAAACAGCCAGCCAACGCCACCGTGACCGCGATTGAACAAGCGGTTGAGAAGGCAAAAGAGATTGGCTACCCGCTGGTGGTGCGTCCGTCCTACGTTCTCGGCGGCCGTGCGATGGAAATCGTCTACGACGAAGCTGACCTTAAGCGCTACTTCCAGACCGCCGTCAGCGTTTCCAACGACGCGCCGGTGCTGCTGGACCGCTTCCTGGACGATGCGATTGAAGTCGACGTCGACGCCATCTGCGACGGCGAAATGGTGCTGATTGGCGGCATCATGGAGCACATCGAGCAGGCTGGCGTTCACTCCGGTGACTCCGCGTGTTCCCTGCCAGCCTACACGCTGAGCCAGGAAATTCAGAACGTGATGCGTGAGCAGGTGCAGAAGCTGGCCTTCGAGCTGCAGGTTCGCGGCCTGATGAACGTGCAGTTCGCGGTGAAAGACAACGAAGTCTACCTGATTGAAGTCAACCCGCGTGCGGCGCGTACCGTACCGTTCGTCTCCAAAGCGACCGGCGTACCGCTGGCGAAAGTGGCGGCGCGCGTGATGGCAGGGAAAACCCTGAAGCAGCAGGGCGTGACCGAAGAAATCATCCCACCGTACTACTCGGTGAAAGAAGTGGTGCTGCCGTTCAACAAATTCCCAGGCGTTGACCCACTGTTAGGGCCAGAAATGCGCTCTACCGGGGAAGTGATGGGCGTAGGCCGTACCTTCGCGGAAGCGTTCGCTAAGGCTCAACTCGGCAGTAACTCCACCATGAAGAAACAGGGCCGTGCGCTGCTCTCCGTTCGCGAAGGCGACAAAGAGCGCGTGGTTGACCTGGCCGCTAAGCTGCTGAAACAGGGCTTCGAGCTGGATGCAACCCACGGTACCGCGATTGTACTGGGTGAAGCGGGTATCAACCCGCGCCTGGTGAACAAGGTGCATGAAGGTCGTCCGCACATTCAGGACCGTATCAAGAATGGCGAATACACCTACATCATCAACACCACCGCAGGTCGTCAGGCGATTGAAGACTCCAAGCTGATTCGCCGCAGCGCGCTGCAGTACAAGGTGCATTACGACACTACCCTGAACGGCGGCTTCGCGACGGCAATGGCGCTGAATGCGGACGCTAAAGACAAAGTCACTTCCGTACAGGAAATGCACGCGCAGATTAAAAAATAAGTGCGAGCAATAAAATAAAACGCCGGGCAGATGCCCGGCGTTTTTGTTTTTATATCCTGGTTACTGTTCCGTTGCTGGCATCGCCGCGGTGGTCTGCTGCGACTTACTGGCCTGCTCTTCGCGGAATTTCAGGTTATCCCAGATGCGGAAGAACGGGTAATACATCACCAGCGAAATCCCGAGGTTGACGATTTGCAGCACCGAACCGGAGATATGCCCGCCGGTCGCCAGGTATCCACTGACCACAATCGGCGTCGTGAACGGTAGCGCAATTCCGGCCGGTTTGGCCACTAAACCGGTGGTCATCGCCACGTAGGAGACAATCACCAGCACCACCGGCGTCAGGATAAACGGCACCACCAGGTACGGGTTCATCACAATCGGAATACCGAATACCATCGGCTCGCTGATGTTAAACAGGCTGCCCGGTGCGGCAATTTTACCGAGCTGCTTCATCTGCACGCTGCGGCTGCGCAGGATCATAAAGATAACCAGCCCTAACAGCGCCCCGGTACCACCCGGCGCAATCCACAGGTCGTAGAACTGCTGGGTGATAATGTGGGGAATTGGCAGGCCGTTCTGGAACGCTTCCAGGTTTTCGGACATGTTGCTGAGCCAGACCGGGCGGATAAACACCAGCACGATGGTGTCGCCGTGCAGGCCGAGCATCCACAGAATGCCAATCAGCAGCACTGAAATAATCATCCCCGGCAGCGAGCCGCCGACGTGGCTCATCGGAATACCGACCAGCTCGGTAATCATGGTGTTGATATCGCCAAACGGCGTTGCTTCTACCAGCAGACGCAGCGCCAGCACCACCGCCAGCACGCAGAATCCTGGGATCAGCGCGAGGAAGGATTTTGCCACCGCCGGTGGAACGCCTTCCGGCATGCGAATGACCAGGTTGCGGTCGTTAACGAAGCGGTAGATTTCCGTTGAGAGCAGGGCAATCAGGATAGCCACGAACAACCCCTGGCTGCCAATCTGGCCCATCGGCATCACGCCTTTCACCAGCTGCGCCACATCGCTGCCCGCAGGGGTAAACATGATGTGCTGCGGAATGGTCATCACGAAGGCCACCAGAGAGACGGCCCCGGCGGTCAGCGGGTCGAGGGTGCGGTACTTCTCTGCCAGGCGGTAGGCGATACCGAAGCTGGAGATCAGCGCCATGATGTCGTAGGTCGCTTTCACCGGATAGAGCACTTTTTCCTGCCACATTGGGCCGAAAAGCTCGGTCATCAGCGTGCCGTAACCCGGCACTGGCAGATAGGCGAAGATCAGGAAAAACGAGCCTATCAGCATAAACGGCATGTTCAGGATGATCCCGTCACGCACCGAAAGCACATGTTTTTGTCCGGCGATTTTGAGCGCGGTCGGTAAAACGTATTTATCTATTATCGACTTATTCACAGACACCCCCTGCCCGGCGCAGACGTTGCCGACCGGGCTATTGTTGTATTTATTGTTGGCTAAACTGCGGCAGCCACGCTTTATTGATGGTGAGTACTTCATCGACCAGCGCCGATGCCAGATTCACATCGGCGACCAGCGGGTTGGCGACCAGCGCCAGCAGCGCTTTTTGCTTATCGCCATATACGGCGGCATCAATGGTCAGACGCTCAAAATCCTTCACCTGCAGGGTCAGGCCGTTCATCAGCGGCGGCAGTTTGCCAAAGGCCAGCGGATGCGCGCCCAGCGCATCAATCAGGCAGTTGGTTTCTATCACCGCGTCGTCCGGCAGTCCTTGAATGGCACCGTTGTTGGCGGTGTTCACCACCATCTCAATGCCAAGATTGTTGTGCAGTGCGTTAATAAGCTGTACCGCCACTTCGGAGTAGAACGAACCGCCGCGCTGACTCAGCTCCTCTGGTTTCTTGTCCAGATGCGGGTCGGCGTACAGTTCGAACAGCGACGCTTCGACCTTCATCACCTGCTCGGCGCGGGTGCCTTTGCTGTCGGCATCCGCCAGCTCGTCTTCCAGCATGGTGCGAGTCTGCCAGAAATAGCGGTGATACGGGCAGGGAATGGCGCGCAGCGCACGCAGTAGCTCCGGTGGCCACGGAATGGCCTTGATGTTGTTCATCGACAGCTGCTCGCCGTCGCATAGCATTTCGATAACCTCGTCGGTCGCATCGCGACCCGCGGCCAGCACCTGATGCACCCAAACCATATGATTCAGGCCGGCAAAGCGCAGCGAGACGTCGTCGTAAGGCAGCTTCAGCATGTCGGCAATCATGTGATGCATAGTGACCGGCACGTTGCACAGGCCGATAATCTTCGCTTTGCTGTGGCGTGACACCGCTTCCGTCACAATGCCCGCCGGATTGGTGAAGTTGATGATCCATGCATTCGGCGCCAGGCGTTCAACGCGTCTGGCGATATCCAGCATCACGGGAATCGTGCGCAGCGCTTTGGCGAAGCCACCCACGCCGGTGGTTTCCTGGCCCAGCAGCCTGTGACTTAAGCCCAGACGCTCATCGGCGGCGCGGGCCGGTAGCTGGCCTACGCGCAGTTGGGTGAGCACGAAGCTTGAGCCGGTAATCGCTTCATCGGCATCGAAGTGAACCGATACCTTCACCGACTCCAGACCGTTGCGGTCGAGCATGCGGCGGGAGAGGGCGGCGATAATCTCGACCTTTTCTCGACCCGCTTCGACATCAACCAGCGCCAGCTCCGCCATTGGCAGGGAAGCATGACGCGCTATTAATCCTTCAACCAGTTCCGGGGTGTAGCTGCTGCCCCCGCCAATCACGGTAATTTTCATTGTTCTCTCCGAGGCCTCAGGCCATCAGTTGGATCGCTTTATCGAGCACGCGATCGCCGCGCATGGTGCCGTAATCCATCATGTCGATCACCTCGACCGGCTTGCCCAATGGCGCAGACAGTTCACGCAGGCGAGAGAGTTCGAACTGCACCTGCGGGCCGAGCAGCACCACGTCGGCCTGCGGCAGCATGCTTTCGATTTCGGCAACCGGATAAGCGTTGATCTCGACCGCCAGCGCCCGTTTTTCGGCTTCGGCGCGCATCTTTTGCACCAGCATGCTGGTGGACATCCCGGCGGCGCAGCACAACATGATCTTTTTCATGACAATTTTCCCTCACTTGAAAACATATTTCACACATTAGCCGTTTTACGTAGCATGTATGAAAATTATTTTCATGAGTGTGATCGGCGTTAAAATATTGCTTTACGGGATGTTATCCGCGATAAAGTGTGATCAAGGTAAGCAAAACGAATATTTGTTACTCATATACCGAAGACGTCGGCGTCTGTTGATCGAATGAATTGAAAAATAATTTCAATAAATTATGATGTTTTTAACGAGCAGAATTTGCCGACATTAGGACTCTCTGGTTATGGATATTGTTTATCAGCTGGTGAATGGGCTATCGGGCCTGCCTGCGCAGGAATCCCGGCTGGCGCGCTTTTTCCTCGATAATTTTGCCCAGATACCTGAGGCAAGTATTGAAGAGCTGGCGGCAAAGGCGGGCGTGAGTCCCGCGACGTTACAGCATTTCTCGCGCAGTATTGGCTGTGCCGACCTCAATGACTTTATTGGCCAGGTGCGCCATCAGCAGCAGGAGAATCGTTTGAAAACGACGGCGGCGCCGATGCTCGGCGACGCGGCGTGGGTGGACACCGGTACGCTGCAAAAGCTGGCGAAAAATGCCGGCATTGGCAGCGAGATCCTCGATCGCTTCTCGCACTCCATCGGTCGCGACGGCAGCGATGACATTCTGAGCCTGATCCGCCAACGGCTACAGGACTTCAGCCAGCAGGAGTCTCGCGTGGCGCAGACTATCCTCAGCGACGTGGCGTTTGCGGCTTCGGCGACCATCGACCAACTGGCGACGGCGGCAGGGGTCAGCCCGGCGACCATTACCCGCTTTGCCCGCGCCGCGGGCTGCGACGATATTCGCGATTTGCGCATGAAGCTGGCGCAGGCCAGCGCCCCGGTTGCCAGCGGCGATATGCCGGGGCCATGGCGTGAGCGGCTAAACCAGATCCAGTATTCGCTGAACGCGCAGCTTCACGAACTATCGCCAGCGGCGGTTGAGCAGGCGGCAAGCCTGCTTAAACAGGCGAAAGCGGTGCATATTTTCAGCGCCAGCACCGCCGATAACCCGTTCGCCAGCGTGTTGCAGTATCGCCTGCTGACGCAGGGGTATCCGGCCAACGTCTGCCAGGATCCGGCGTTAATGGGGATTACCGCCTCGATGCTTGGCGCTGGGCAGGTGCTGGTGGTCTTTGCCGGTACGCCGCCGGGCAGCGTGCTGATTGCCGCCGTACATCAGGCGCGCTGGGCAGGGGCGGATATCATCGTGATTGGCCAGCAGGAGAGCGCGCTCAGCCATCAGCAAAACGTCACGCTACCGCTTAACGACGCGCGTTATGGGTCGCTGCTGATTGTCGATTTGATCTGTGATTCGATGTGAGTTCGGCATCGTTACGCCCGGCCTGTAGCCCGGCCGAGCGCAGCGACGCCGGGGCGGCTCAGAACGCTGTTTCTAACGTTTCAAGCACGTTATACGCGTCATCAACCAACAGCAGCGCCTTCCATTTGTCAAACGTCAGGCAAGGGTGCGAAGTGCTGAACACCAGAATATCCCCCACCTTCACGTCAACGTCTGGTGCCAGCTTCAGCATGGCGTGCTGGTCCATAATGCCGGTGGTTTCCATGCTGTTCGCCGCCAATGCGACTGATTTCCCCGCGCGATAATGGGCAACCGGCTGCGGTAACCCGGCATCAAACGCGCTGTCGCGCTTGCCGAAATTGACGATCGCCCGGCCGCTTTCCGGCACCGACTGCACCATTGCTACCAGTTCCAGCGCAGAAACCAGATCGCCGCCGAGGTCGCAGGCCGTCTGGTCGCGCGCGACGATCGCGTTCTGCGCTTCCAGATAGATCCCCGCATCGTGGGTGATATAGCAGCCAGGGCGGATCAGCACCCGGCAGTTGGCCGGTTTCGGCTCGGCAAGCCAGACGTTACACACCACGTCATACCAAACGGAGCCCGCGCCAGTGAGGATAAACTCGCCCGTTACATAACGCTCAAGCTGGCAGGCCAGCGCGGCGGCATCGCGCAGCAGCGCTTCCACCTTCGGCTGTGGGTTATCGCCGTGCAGTACGCCTTCATACAGCTCAAGGCCGCGCAGACGCAGCGCCGGTAAAGTGGCAACCTGCTCGGCAAGTGTGAGCGCCTGTTCTGCGGTTCGACACCCACAGCGGCCGCCCGGCACGCCCAGTTCCAGCAGAATATCCAGCGTCTGGTTTTGTGCGGCGAAGAACGCCGAGAGCGCACGGGCGTTATCGATGCTATCGACGCAGCACAGGTAATCTACCGCCGGGTATTCCGTCTTGAGTCTGGCGATCAGCGCCATATTGGCCTTGCCGACGAGCTGGTTCACCATCAGCACGCGTTGGATCCCGCTTGCCGCAGCAATGCTTGCCTGCCAGGCGCTGCCCACGCCAATGGCCCAGGCCCCTGCTTGTTGCTGCTGTGAAAAGATCCACGGTGTCATGGTGGTTTTACCGTGCGGGGCGAGTGAGACGCCGCGCGTATCGGCGTAGTGCTGCATCCACTGAATATTGTTGGTTAGCGCCGTTTTTTTAATGACCGCGGCGGGCAGGCAAACGTCTTCATTGAGGATGTTTGTTGGGGTAAAAAGCGTTGCGGATTTGTGGGGTACGATGAGGCTTTCATGGTATTTCATAACATAAATCCTTCAGATTTTTAGTTTATATCATGAATCTTTGATTGTTCATCTTGTTGTAAATAAATGATTTTTATTATTTTAATTGATTTTTATGAATAAAAGTATCATTAATTAATGCATATTTTGCGTAGTCTTTCACTGTTTTCAGCGCTTGTAAATGGTCAAATTCAAGGCAGGGAACGACAGGGGTAGAGAAGAAATGCAGTTCGATTATCTGTTCAGGAACGTCACGGTTATCGACGGTAGCGGCGGCCCGCAGTATCGCGGCGATGTGGCCATCAAGGGCGATCGCATTGTGGAGATCGCGCCCGCTATCGACGGGCAGGCGCAGCATGAGATTGACGGCACGGGGCGCGTGCTGGCACCAGGGTTTATCGATGTTCACACCCACGACGACATTAACGTTATCCGCATGCCGGAGTACCTGCCCAAAATCAGCCAGGGCGTGACTACGGTGATCGTCGGTAACTGCGGGATCAGCGCCGCGAGCGCGACGATCGCAGGCGACGTACCGGATCCGATGAACCTATTGGGCAATGCGGAACAGTTTATCTACCCGACGGTTAACGCTTACGCCGACGCGGTTATGCAGGCGCGTCCGGCGGTGAACGTTGGCACGCTGGTCGGTCATACAGCGCTGCGTAATAACCAGATGGACTCGCTGTTTCGTCCGGCTAACCATCAAGAAATTCAAGCTATGCGCAGGCAGCTACGGTTGGCATTGCAGGAGGGCGCTTTAGGGCTCAGCACCGGGCTAGCCTATGCCACAGCCTTCCAGTCGACGACCGAAGAGGTGATGGCGCTGGCGGAAGAGCTGGCGGCGGAAAATGGGATTTATACCACCCATCTTCGCTCGGAGTTTGAGCCCATTCTCGACGCGCTTGATGAAGCGTTCCGGATTGGCCGCCACGGTAAGGTGCCGGTGGTGGTCTCGCACCACAAATGCGCGGGGGCGAATAACTGGGGGCGCACCATGGAAACCCTGGCGCTGTTCGATAACGTCCGTCAGCAGCAGGACGTTTCCTGCGACTGCTATCCGTATTCCGCCAGTTCATCGACGCTGGATATGAAGCAGATTACCGCCGATTTTGACATCGTTATCACCTGGTCGACGCCGCACCCGGAGATGGCCGGGCAGACCTTAAAGCAGATTGCGCAAAGCTGGTCGCTTACGCTGGAAGAGGCGGGCAAGCGGCTGATGCCTGCTGGCGCGATTTACTACAACATGGACGAGCAGGACGTGCAGCGGGTGCTGCGCTATCCATTGACCATGGTGGGCTCGGACGGCTTACCGAATGACCCGATGCCGCATCCTCGCCTGTGGGGCGCGTTCCCACGCGTGCTGGGACACTACAGCCGCGATGAAAAACTGTTCCCGCTTACCGTCGCGGTGCACAAGATGACCGGCCTGTCGGCGGCGCGTTTTCAGCTCACCGACCGCGGGCTCATCAAGCGCGGCTATTTTGCCGATCTGGTGCTTTTTGACCCAGAAACTATCCGCGATGTCGCAAGCTTCAGCGACCCACAGCAGCCCGCCGCCGGTATCGATGCGGTGATGGTCAACGGGGTGATGAGCTATGGGCAGAATCACAACATTATCGGTCGCGCCGGGCGATTCTTACGCCGGTCAGCCGGAAAAATTAAGGAGCAGCAATAATGAGCATTAAACGTTATGGCGTCGGTGGCAGCACCGGTACCGGCGGGCAGTCTCTGCCGTTTGCTAAGGCCGTTGAGGCCGGAGGCTGGCTGTATGTGTCCGGGCAAACGCCGATGAAGGATGGTGAAGTGGTGGAGGGCGGCATTGTCGAGCAGTCGCGGTTGGCGATTCAGAATTGCGTGGATATTATGCAGGACGCGGGATACAGCTTGGCAGACGTGGTGCATGTGAAGGTGTATCTGACCGACGCGCGTTACTTCCAGTCCTTTAACAAGGTATTCCGTGAGTTCTTTGCCGATCACCCACCGGCACGCGTGTGCTGCGTGGCGGATTTGGTGGTGGATTGTAAGGTTGAGGTGGATTTGACCTGTTACAACGCGGAACGGGTGAAGTAACTTGTGGGGTTGTACCCTCACCCCGGCCCTCTCCCTGGAAGGGAGAGGGGGAAAGACCGCACATTCGGTCCCCTCGCCCCTCCGGGGAGAGGGTTAGGGTGAGGGGAAAAACCCCGCGCTAATCCCCCAACGGCTGTCGGTCAGCCCCGCCCCGATGGCTATCCAGCGCCAGCTTAATCCGCCGCAGACGGTTTTTCGTCTCTGCCTTATTCACCACCGCCAATTCCGTCGCCAGCACGTCAACCATCGCCAGCATCGCGTAGCGCGAGGTGCTGGGCTTAAAGATGTAGTCGTTCTCCCGCACGATCAGCGGCAGGACCAAATCGGCGTTCTCGGCAAGCGGTGTGGCTTCCGGGGTAATGGCAATCACCTTCGCACCGTACTGACGCGCAATCGCCGCGCTCTCCACCACTTCCTGCGTATAGCCGCCGAGCGACAACGCCAGCACCACATCGTTTGGCGACACCGCTGAGCACATCATCCTTACCAGCAGCCCGTCGCTCTGGCTTACCACCGGTAGACCCAGACGGAACAGGCGGAACTGAACCTCCTGCGCGCAGATGGTCGAACCGCCACCCATGCCGATCGCGAGGATCTGTCGGGCGCCGCTTAACCATCCGACGGCGCGTTTTAACGTCTCGGGATTAAGCGCTCGGCGGTTGATCTCCAGCACGTTAATGATCGTTTCATAGATCCCCTGAACACCCTCCAGATCGGGCACGTCGAGAATAAAACGCTGCCCCACCGCCAGCGACTGGGCAAGCTTGACCTTCAGCTCGCGCACGTCTTTGCAGCCAATCGCCCGGGCAAAGCGGGTGATGGAGGCCTGGCTGGTTTCGGTCTGTCGCGCCATTTCAGCAATGGGCAGCGTGGTGGCGGCCTGCACGTCATCAAGAATGAACTGCGCGATGCGTTTTTCGGTGGCGGTCAGCTCAACAAAACGGTCGGTAATACAGGAAATGATGTCGATCGAAACGGACATGGTTGGCCCCTGAAAATAAATAGCGGTACTTTGTACCATAGAAACCCCACGCTGCGGACAATCTGCCTCACACAAAACGGCGGTGAAAGGGTGCCGGTAATGCTTCGGAGCTTTCTGGTTTCGCTTCCGGGTTCTGACCGCTAACCTAAAATAGTTAGAGTGATAACCAATTTTGGCTGCAAAGCAGGAGGGAAACATGATGAACTATAAGCGAATGACCGTAGCAATTCTGACCGCCGGCGCACTCTTTACCGTTGCCGGGTGTTCATCCAACCAGGCGCTGAAAACCACCGATGGCAAGACTATCGTAACCGATGGTAAACCGCAGGTAGATGAGGACACTGGCCTGGTGTCGTACAAAAATGCCGAAAGCGGAAAGACTGAACAGATCAACCGTGACCAGGTTCAGTCGATGAACGAGCTGGATAACTAAACGTTATTCGTGGCCTCGCGGCGCGGTGCCGCGCGGGGCCAACGTATAACGCTTATTGCGGCGCACGATGTGTCGCTAATCTCTTCAAGGGGGCGCTCGCCCCCTATTTCATGCGGTTGTGTTAAGAGATCCTGTAAGTGTCCTCATTAACTGTCTAAACTCAGCAATAAAATAATGCAGTAAGACAGGCTAATTATGATTCTGATTGTTTATGCGCACCCTTATCCGCATCACTCGCATGCGAATAAGCGGATGCTAGAGCAGGTGCGGACGCTCGACGGTGTGGAAATTCGCTCTCTTTATCACCTCTATCCCGATTTTAATATCGACGTTGTCGCTGAACAGGAGGCGCTGTCTCGTGCCGATCTGGTCATTCTGCAACATCCGATGCAGTGGTACAGCACGCCGCCGCTGCTCAAGCTGTGGCTGGATAAAGTGCTGGCGCACGGCTGGGCCTACGGGCACGGCGGTACCGCGCTGCACGGAAAAGACATGATGTGGGCGGTAACGACCGGCGGTGGCGAAAGCCACTTCGAAATTGGTTCACATCCGGGCTTTGACGTGCTGGGTCAGCCGCTGGAGGCTACCGCCGTTTACTGCGGCATGAAATGGCTGCCGCCGTTTGCCGTGCACTGCACGTTTATCTGCGATGAAGAGACGCTGCAGGCGAAGGCGCGTCACTATAAACAACGGCTTTTGGCCTGGCAGGAGGAGCATAACAATGGATAGCCATACGCTCATACAGGCGCTGATCTACCTGGGATCGGCGGCGCTGATTGTGCCGATTGCCGTACGTTTGGGGTTGGGTTCGGTGCTCGGTTACCTGATCGCGGGCTGCATTATCGGCCCGTGGGGGCTGCGTCTGGTGACCGATGCGGAAGCCATTCTGCATTTCGCCGAAATTGGCGTGGTGCTGATGCTGTTCGTCATTGGCCTGGAGCTGGACCCGCAGCGGCTATGGAAGCTGCGCGTCTCGGTATTTGGCGGCGGACTGCTGCAAATGGTGCTGTGCGGGGCGCTGATTGGCGTGTTCTGCATTTTCCTCGGCCTGCGCTGGCAGGTGGCGGAGCTGATTGGCATGACGCTGGCGCTCTCTTCGACCGCTATCGCCATGCAGGCGATGAATGAACGTAATCTGACGGTGACCCAGGTCGGGCGCAGTGCGTTCGCGGTGCTGTTGTTCCAGGATATTGCGGCCATTCCGCTGGTGGCCATGATTCCGTTGCTGGCCAGCAGCGGCGGCTCGACGACCCTCGGCGCGTTTGCGTTTTCAGCGCTGAAAGTGGCCGGTGCGTTGGTATTGGTGGTGGTGTTAGGACGCTATGTGACGCGCCCGCTGCTGCGCTTTGTTGCGCGCTCGGGTCTGCGCGAAGTGTTCAGCGCCGTGGCCCTGTTCCTGGTGTTTGGCTTCGGTTTGCTGCTGGAAGAAGTTGGTCTTTCGATGGCGATGGGGGCATTTCTGGCCGGCGTGCTGCTGGCGAGCTCTGAGTACCGCCATGCGCTGGAAAGCGATATTGAGCCGTTTAAAGGGCTGCTGCTGGGGCTGTTCTTTATCGGCGTCGGGATGTCGATCGATTTTGGCACCCTCATTCATCACCCGCTGCGTATCATCACGCTGCTGGTGGGCTTCCTGGTGATTAAATCGGTGCTGCTGTGGCTGATTGCCAAACCACTCCAGGTACCGCGCTCGCAGCGTCTGTGGTTTGCGGCGCTGCTGGGGCAGGGCAGTGAATTTGCCTTCGTGGTCTTTGGCGCGGCGCAGATGGCGAACGTGCTGGATGCTGATTGGGCGAAGGCGCTGACGCTGGCGGTAGCGCTATCGATGGCGGTAACGCCGGTGCTGCTGGTACTGCTGACGCGGCTGGAAAAACGCGCCAGCACCGGCGACGCACGGGAAGCGGATGAAATTGATGAAGAACAGCCGCGGGTGATTATTGCCGGCTTTGGCCGCTTCGGTCAGATTGCCGGGCGTCTGCTGCTGTCCAGCGGTGTGAAAATGGTGGTCCTCGACCACGACCCGGATCACGTCGACACGCTGCGTAAATTCGACATGAAGGTGTTTTATGGCGATGCCACGCGAGCCGATCTGCTGGAATCCGCCGGGGCGGAAAAAGCTGAGGTGCTGATTAACGCCATTGACGATCCGCAGGCCAGCCTGGCGCTGACCGAGCTGGTGAAAGAGCATTTCCCGAACCTGACCCTTATCGCCCGCGCCCGTGACGTTGAGCACTATATCAAGCTGCGTCAGGCCGGCGTCAGCGCACCGGAGCGTGAAACCTTCGAAGCGGCGCTGAAGTCCGGGCGTCAGGCGCTGGAGTCGCTGGGGCTGGGGGCATATGAAGCGCGCGAGCGTGCCGATCTGTTCCGCCGCTTTAATATTCAGCTGATGGAAGAAATGGTGGAGATGGCCGAGATTGATGCCTCCTCGCGGGCGGCGGCGTTTAAGCGCACCAGCGCCATGTTGACTGAAATCATCAACGAAGATCGCAACCATTTGTCGGTCATTCAGCGTCACGGCTGGCAGGGCACGGAAGAAGGGAAGCACAGCGGCAACCCTGAAGATGAGCCGGAAGTAAAGCCGACGCTGTAACGGCTTCGTAGGTGTAATGCTGGCTGTCCACTTTGCCTTCGTGGACTTGCCAGCAAATCTGAAAATTTTCTTATTCTTTACCTGGCTGCCAGTCGACGAAAGATTAAGCTTTCCGTATAGTGGCGACAATTTTTTTCGCATCTGGGATACACTCAATGATCAGTCTGATTGCTGCGCTTGCGGTCGATCGCGTCATCGGTATGGAAAACGCCATGCCATGGGACCTGCCGGCCGATCTGGCTTGGTTTAAACGCAATACGTTAAACAAACCTGTCGTTATGGGCCGTCTGACCTGGGAATCCATCGGTCGCCCGCTGCCGGGGCGTAAGAACATTGTTATCAGCAGCCAGCCCGGTACAGACGATCGCGTGCAGTGGGTGAAATCGGTTGATGAAGCGATTGCCGCCTGCGGTGACGCGGAAGATATTATGGTGATTGGCGGTGGCCGCGTATACGAACAGTTCCTGCCGAAGGCGCAGAAGCTGTACCTGACGCATATTGATGCGGAAGTGGAAGGCGACACCCATTTCCCGGATTACGATCCGGATCAGTGGGAGTCGGTGTTCAGCGAGTTCCACGATGCCGACGAGCAGAATTCTCATAGCTACTGCTTTGAGGTGCTTGAGCGGCGCTAAGACCGAGCCTTTCCCGGCGGCGCTTTGCCTGGCCGGGCCACTAAAATAAAAAACGCCGGGTGAAACGCCGGCGTTTTTTATTTTTCAATGGGGATGCACCAAACTACGAAGCCACCGCCTCGCTCTCGCCCGGGGCCAGTTTACGGTTCGACGGCTGTACAAAATACGTTTTGTCTTCCCAGCGCAGGCAGGTGAGATCGCCACCCCAGCAGCAGCCGGTATCCAGCGCGTAGATATTTTCCGGCGTACCTTTCCCTTCCAGCGAAGCCCAGTGGCCAAACGCCACGCTGTACTCGTCGGTAATCGGCCCCGGCAGCATAAACCAGGGCTTCAGCGGGGCGGGCACGTTTTCCGGCGACTCTTTGCTGTACATATCCAGCTGGCCGTTCGGGAAACAGTAGCGCATGCGGGTGAAGGCGTTAGTAATAAAGCGCAGACGCGCCAGGCCGCTCAGCTCGCGCGACCAGTTATTCGGCATGTCGCCGTACATGGCGTCAAGAAAGAAGGGGTAGGAGTCGCTCGACAGCACGGCTTCGACGTCGCGTGCGCACTGTTTTGCCGTTTCGATATCCCACTGCGGAGTGACGCCCGCATGGGCCATCACCAGCTTTTTCTCTTCATCCACCTGCATCAGCGGCTGGCGACGCAGCCAGTTAAGCAGATCGTCGGCGTCCGGTGCTTCCAGCAGCGGGCTCAGGCGGTCTTTGGGCTTATTGCGGCTGATGCCGGCAAACACCGCCAGCAGATGCAGGTCATGGTTTCCCAGCACCACTTTGACGCTATCGCCCAGCGATCTGACGTAGCGCAGCACCTCCAGCGAGCCGGGACCGCGAGCAACCAGGTCGCCCGTGAGCCACAGCGTATCTTTGCCCGGCGTAAACGCCACCTGCTGTAAAAGAGCGATCAATTCATCGTAGCAACCGTGAACGTCGCCAATAAGGTATGTAGACATGATTAATGAATCAGCGTGGGAACAAAGAGACGGAAAACGGGAATGTCGATGGAGAACGGTACGCCGTCGACATCGACCATGTCGTAGTGGCCCTGCATGGTGCCCAATGGGGTTTCCAGTACGGCGCCGCTGGTGTACTGATATTCTTCGCCGGGCTCGATGTGCGGCTGTACGCCAACCACACCTTCGCCCTGCACTTCGGTTTCGCGGCCGTTACCGTTGGTGATGAGCCAGTAACGGCCCAGAAGCTGAACCGCGCTTCGCCCGAGATTGCGAATGGTGACCGTGTAGGCGAAGACGTAACGCTCTTCTTCCGGCTGGGAGTGCGTCTCAATGTAGACGCTCTGTACCTGGACGCAAACTCGTGGCGAATTGATCATGGTTTAACTCTCCTTCGAGGGCGCATTTTCTGACAGATAGTTGGCCATCCGGCAGTACTGCGCAACAGAGATATTTTCTGCCCGCATCGCCGGGTCGATGCCCAGTTCCGTCAACACCTCAACGCTGAACAGGTTGCCAAGGCTGTTGCGGACGGTCTTACGACGCTGGTTGAACGCTTCGGTCGTAATTCGACTCAGGACGCGGACGTCTTTCACCGGGTACGGTGGCGTGCTGTGCGGCACCAGGCGTACGACGGCGGAATCCACTTTAGGCGGCGGCGTGAAAGCGCTCGGCGGCACTTCAAGAACCGGGATCACGTTACAGTAATACTGCGCCATGACGCTCAGACGGCCATAGGCTTTACTGTTCGGCCCGGCAACCAGACGGTTAACCACCTCTTTTTGCAGCATGAAGTGCATGTCTGCAATGGCATTAGTATAGCTAAACAGATGGAACATCAGCGGCGTAGAGATGTTGTACGGCAGGTTGCCGAACACGCGCAGCGGCTGACCCAGCGTCTGGGAAAGCTCGCCGAAGTTCATGGTCATGGCGTCCTGCTGATAAATCGTCAGCTTTGGCCCCAGGAACGGGTGCGTTTTCAGACGTGCGGCCAGATCGCGGTCAAGCTCGATCACGGTCAGTTCGTCCAGGCGTTCGCCAACCGGTTCGGTCAGCGCGGCAAGACCCGGGCCGATTTCAACCATGGCCTGGCCTTTTTGCGGGTTAATGGCCGCAACGATGCTGTCGATCACGAATTGATCGTTGAGAAAGTTTTGCCCGAAGCGTTTACGGGCTAAGTGGCCCTGATGGACTCGATTATTCATTAGAGTTAACAATCATTTTGATGGCGAGGTTAAGCGCCGTAATAAAACTGCCGACGTCCGCTTTGCCAAGCCCCGCCAGTTCAAGGGCGGTGCCGTGGTCAACGGAGGTGCGAATAAAGGGTAAACCGAGCGTAATGTTCACGCCGCGGCCAAAGCCCTGGTATTTTAGCACGGGAAGGCCCTGATCGTGGTACATTGCCAGCACCGCATCGGCATGGTCAAGATACTTCGGCTGAAAAAGGGTGTCGGCAGGCAGCGGCCCGCTGAGGTTCATGCCCTTTTTCCGCATTTCTTCCAGTACGGGAATAAGCGTATCGATCTCTTCCGTGCCCATATGGCCGCCTTCGCCCGCGTGGGGGTTCAGGCCGCAGACCAGGACGTGCGGTTCGGCAAGGCCGAACTTGTTCTGCAAATCATCGTGCAGAATGGTAATCACTTCTCGCAGCAGATCCGGCGTAATGGCATCGCTGACCGCCTTCAGCGGCAGGTGCGTTGTCGCCAGCGCCACGCGCAGTTCTTCCGTTGCCAGCATCATCACCACTTTTGCCGCGCCCGAACGTTCTTCAAAGAATTCGGTATGCCCGGTAAACGGAATGCCGGCGTCGTTAATAATGCCTTTGTGCACCGGCCCGGTGACCAGTGCGGCAAATTCACCGCTCAGACAGCCGTCGCAGGCGCGCGCCAGCGTCTCAACGACGTAGCGCCCGTTCTCCACGTTTAACAGGCCAGGTGTGACCGGCGCGTTGAGCGCAACGGGCAGCAGCGTTAGCGTACCGGCACGTTGCGGCTGCGCTGGCTGTTCGGAAACGTAGGGGAGAAGCGTGAGGGGAAGACCAAGAAGTTTCGCCCGCTCGGTAAGCAGGCTGGCATCAGCGCAGACGACCAGTTCAAGCGGCCAATCGCGCTGGGCCAGTTGGATCACGAGATCCGGACCAATCCCGGCGGGTTCGCCGGGAGTGATAACGACACGGTGTTGAGTCATTAGTTGCTCAGAATTTTCACGTAGGCGCTGGCGCGCTGTTCCTGCATCCAGGTAGCCGCTTCTTCAGAGAACTTACGGTTCATCAGCATACGATAAGCGCGGTCTTTCTGCGCCGCATCGGTACGGTCAACGTTGCGCGTATCCAGCAGCTGAATCAGGTGCCAGCCAAAGGAGGAGTGAATCGGGGCGCTAATCTGGCCCTTGTTCAGCTTCATCAGCGCATCGCGGAATGTCGGATCGTAGATGTCCGGCGTCGCCCAGCCTAAGTCACCGCCCTGGTTCGCAGAACCTGGATCCTGAGACAGCTCACGCGCCGCTTTCTCGAAGGTGGTTTTGCCGCTGCGGATATCCGCTGCAACTTGTTCCAGCTTCGCGCGGGCCTGATCGTCGGTCATGACCGGCGACGGCTTGAGCAGAATGTGGCGAGCGTGGGTTTCGGTTACAGAAATGCTCTGAGACTGGCCGCGCATGTCGTTGATTTTCAGAATGTGGAAGCCTACGCCGGAACGGATCGGCCCGACGATATCGCCTTTTTTCGCCGTGCTCAGCGCCTGGGCAAAGATAGCCGGCAGCTCCTGAATACGCCCCCAGCCCATCTGGCCGCCTTTCAGCGCCTGCTGGTCAGCGGAATAGGTGATAGCCAGTTTGCCGAAGTCGGCGCCTTTACGGGCCTGGTCGACGATGGATTCAGCCTGGCTCTGCGCTTCATTCACCTGATCGGAGGTCGGGTTTTCCGGCAGCGGCACCAGGATGTGGCTGAGGTTTAGCTCGGTGCTGGCGTCGTTCTGGGTGCCAATCTGGTTTGCCAGCGCGTCCACTTCCTGCGGCAGCACGGTGATGCGGCGACGCACTTCGTTATTACGCACTTCGGAGATCAGCATCTCTTTACGGATCTGGTTACGGTAGGTGTTGTAGTTCATCCCATCGTAGGCCAGACGGCTGCGCATTTGATCCAGCGTCATGTTGTTCTGTTTAGCGATGTTGGCGATAGCCTGATCGAGCTGCTCGTCGGAGATTTTGACGCCCATTTTTTGCCCCATCTGCAGGATAATCTGATCCATGATCAGACGTTCCAGGATCTGGTGACGAAGGGTCGCATCATCCGGCAGCTGCTGGCCAGCCTGGCCAGAGTTCATCTTAACGGACTGCATAAGGCCATCGACGTCGCTCTCGAGGACAACGCCATTATTTACGACGGCTGCTACTTTATCGACAACCTGCGGGGCAGCGAAGCTGGTATTCGCAACTAAGGCGATACCGAGAAGCAGCGTTTTCCAGTTCTTCATACTTTTTCCATTTCAATTAACCGCAATGCGGATGATGTGTCTAACTCGTTACCTTACAGTGAGCTTTGGTACGGCATAATGTTGGAACGCAGCATCTGCTGGGTGCCCAGACCGTAGTTAGAGCTCAGACCACGCAGCTCAATACTGAAGCCGATGGAGTTGTCATACTTGGACTGCCCGCCGGTGCCGCCATTGTTGTAATCCCAACCGTTGAGTTTACGCTCATAGCCCACGCGGATGGCGTAGCAGCAGGAGTTGTACTGCACGCCCAGCATCTGATCGGCCGGATTATGCGTGTTGGTGTCAAAGTAATAGGCACCGACAACGGACCAGCGATCGACGATTGGCCAGCTGGCCGTCGCCCCCACCTGCGAGATACCGTTACGGTACTGCTCGGCGGTGGAGTAGGTCGGCAGCGTCGCCTGAATATATTCCGGGCTGGCGTAGCGATAGGTCAGCTGTACCAGACGTTCGTCGTCCTGGCGATACTCAATGGCCGAGCTGCTGGTGGCGATGTTGTTCAGACGCGTATCGTACTGAATACCGCCGCGCAGGCCCCACTTGTTGCTGATGCGCCAGTAGGTGTCGCCTGCCCATACCAGTGAACCGGTTTTGTTGTCTTTCTCCCAGTTAATGTTGTCATCACCGGTGCGAGACTCGGTGAAATAGTAGATTTGACCAACAGAAACGTTAAAACGTTCAACGGCGGCGTCATCATAAATGCGCGATGTGACGCCGGTCGTGATCTGGTTTGCAGAGGCAATACGGTCGAGGCCGCTGTAGGTGCGATCGCGGAACAGGCCGGAGTAGTCAGACTGCAGCAGCGTGGAGTCGTAGTTGTTGATTTTGCTCTGGTCACGATACGGGACGTACAGATACTGAACGCGCGGTTCCAGCGTCTGGGTGTAGCCCGGGCTCAGCACCATATCGCGCTCGAACACCATCTTACCGTCGACTTTCAGCTGCGGCATGGTGCGGCTGACGGAGCTCGCCAGCTGGTTATGGCTGCTGTCGCTATTGTAGTCGTCGATATTGGTCTGGTTGTAGTGCGTGGCCAGTAGCTTGGCTTCGGTGTTCAGGCTGCCCCAACGGTTGCCCAGCGGCAGATTGATGGTTGGCTCGAGGTGAACGCGCGTCGCTTCCGGCAGGCTGCCGTTGCTGTTAACGAATTTCACCGCCTGCGCGTAGAGGCGGGTATCAAACGGCCCCACGTCGTTCTGGTAGACGTTAACGTCCAGCTGCGGTTCAGCGGAATAGGAGTTGCTGTTGCTGCGGTCGAAGACCTGGAACTGCTTGGTTGACACGGTGGCATCGAAGTTCTGCACCGCGTAGCCCACGCTCAGCTTCTGCGTGGCGTAGCCGTCGGTACTGGAACCGTACTTGGAGGAAAAGTCGTTAAAGTAGTCCGGGTCGCTGACCTTGGTGACGTCGGCGTTGAAACGCCACACCTGATCCATTACCCCGGCATGACGCCAGTAGAACAGCCAACGGCGGCTGTTATCGTCCGTCGGGTGATCGTTAGAGTAGACGCTGTCGGAAGGCAGATAGTCCAGCTCGAACAGGCCGGTACCCGCCTGAGTCAGATAGCGGAATTCGTTTTCCCACATGACGCCGCCGCGCTTATCCATATAGTGCGGCGTGATGGTGGCGTCCATGTTTGGCGCGATGTTCCAGTAGTACGGCAGCGTGAATTCGAAGCCGTTGGAGCTGCCGTATTTGGCGTTCGGGATCAGGAAGCCTGAACGGCGCTTATCGCCGACCGGCAGCTGCAGATACGGGCTGTAGAACACCGGTACCGGGCCAATTTTGAAGCGGGCATTCCAGATTTCCGCAACCTGCTCTTCGCGGTCGTGGATAACCTCGCTACCGACGACGCTCCAGGTGTTGGACCCCGGCAGACAGGAGGTGAAGGTGCCGTTTTCGAGAATGGTGTAACGGTTTTCGCCGCGCTGTTTCATGACGTCAGCGGTGCCGCGGCCCTGGCGGCCGACCATCTGGTAGTCACCTTCCCAGACGTTGGTATCTTTGGTATTCAGGTTTGACCACGCTTTGGGGCCTTTCAGAATCACCTGATTATCGTCATAGTGGACGTTGCCAAGCGCATCGACGGTGCGCACCGGTACGGCGACGCCCTCAGGCTGCTTTTGATGCAGCTGAACTTCATCCGCCTGCAGGCGGCTGTTACCCTGATTAATATCGACATTGCCTTTAAAGACGGCGTTATCCGGGTAGTTGCCGTCGGCGTGATCGGCCGTAATCGTGACGGGCTGTTCGTTAGCCGGGCCGCTGACCAATGGGCGATCGTAACTCGGCACGCCAAGCATACATTGTGAGGCGAGATCGGCTGCCATTCCTTGCTGACTGTACAAGGCGCTGGCGATCATGGTCGCGAGGAGAGTGGGAATACGTTTTTTCATACGTTGTATTTGTTGTTCCGTCATCTATAGCATTGCGGCATGCAAACGGTCAGAGACTAACGTACTCATCGTTATGACGCTAGTTTTATCCTGCCCGTTCTCGCCAGAGGTGTTATGCATGGCATTGAATGACAGGTATGATAATGCATATTTTAGCCGCTGGCATGACGATTTGGGGAGTATATGCAGTATTGGGGAAAAGTGATTGGTGTGGCGGTTGCCCTGATGATGGGCGGCGGCTTCTGGGGCGTCGTCCTCGGGCTGCTCGTAGGCCACATGTTTGACAAGGCACGCAGCCGTCGCGTGAACTGGTTTGCCAACCAACAGCAACGTCAGTCGCTGTTTTTTGCGACCACGTTTGAAGTGATGGGCCACCTGACCAAATCGAAAGGGCGCGTGACGGAAGCGGATATTCATATCGCCAGTCTGTTTATGGACCGGATGAATCTGCACGGCGAGTCGCGCACGGCGGCGCAGCAGGCGTTCCGCGTCGGCAAGGCGGACAGCTACCCGCTGCGCGAGAAGATGCGTCAGTTCCGCAGCGTCTGCTTCGGGCGTTCCGATCTGATTCGGATGTTTCTTGAAATTCAGATTCAGGCGGCGTTTGCCGACGGTTCTCTGCACCCGAACGAGCGCGATGTGCTGTACGTGATTGCCGAAGAGCTGGGTATCTCCCGTGCCCAGTTCGATCAGTTCCTGCGCATGATGCAGGGCGGCGCGCAGTTTGGCGGCGGCTATCAGCAGCAGTCGCAGGGCGGTCACGGCGGCGGCTGGCAGCAGGCACAGCGCGGGCCAACGCTGGAAGATGCCTGCAACGTGCTGGGCGTGAAGCCAGGCGATGACGCGACAACCATCAAACGCGCATACCGTAAATTAATGAGCGAACATCACCCGGATAAGCTGGTGGCGAAAGGGCTGCCGCCGGAGATGATGGAGATGGCGAAGCAAAAAGCGCAGGAAATTCAGAAAGCGTACGAGCTGATTAAAGAGCAGAAAGGGTTTAAGTAAGGTGTTGTGAATTGCCGGATGGCGATGCTTACGCATCTTATCCGGCCTACAGGATGTGGTAGGCCGGGCAAGCGCAGCGCCCCCGGCAATATCGCGCGCGGTCTTAAAAATCCACCGGCGCCTTAAACGTCATGCTATTACCAAACTGCGGGTGGGTAATGGTCAACGTCTCCGCATGCAGCTGCAAACGCGACGCCATCGCCAGCGCTTCATCGTGCGCATAAAAGCGGTCGCCGAGAATCGGGTGGCCCAGCGCCAGCATATGCACGCGTAGCTGGTGCGAGCGTCCGGTAATCGGTTTAAGCTTCACCCGCGCCGTGTTATCCGCCGCATATTCCAGCACTTCATATTCCGTTTGCGCGGCCTTGCCGGTTTCATAACACACTTTCTGCTTTGGCCGGTTCGGCCAGTCACAAATCAGCGGTAAATCCACCAGCCCCTCCGCAGGTTGCGGATGCCCCCACACGCGGGCCACGTACTGTTTTTTCGGCTCGCGTTCGCGGAACTGGCGCTTGAGCTCCCGTTCCGCGGCTTTGGTCAGGGCCACTACAATCACGCCGCTGGTCGCCATATCCAGGCGGTGTACGGACTCCGCCTGGGGATAGTCGCGCTGCACGCGGGTCATGATGCTGTCTTTATGCTCCTCAAGACGACCCGGTACGGACAACAGGCCGCTTGGCTTGTTGACCACCATGATGTGCTCATCCTGATAGAGGATAACCAGCCACGGATCCTGCGGCGGATGGTAGTTTTCCATTCCCATGACGGGCTCCTGTTACTGGTGAGTGACGACGATAAGACGCAGCGCGTCCAGACGCCAGCCAGCTTGTGACAGGCTTTCCATCACCTGCTGACGGTTGCTTTCAATGGCGGAAAGCTCGTCGTCGCGGATGTTCGGGTTCACCGCTTTCAGCGCTTCCAGACGCGACAGCTCGGCGCTGAGCTTCTCGTCGGCCTCTTCGCGTGCTGCGGCAATCAGCGCCTGCGCCGCTTTCTCAATCTGCGTTTCACCTTTTTGCAGAATGGCGTGTACGTCCTGCTGCACCGCGTTCACCAGCTTGCTGCCGGTGTGGCGATTCACCGCGCTGAGCTGGCGGTTGAAGGTCTCAAACTCGACCTGGGCGGCAAGGTTGGTGCCGTTCTTATCCAGCAGCATACGCACCGGCGTCGGCGGCAGGAAGCGGTTGAGCTGCAGCTGTTTCGGGGCGTTGGCTTCAACCACGTAAATCAGCTCCAGCAGCAGCGTACCGACCGGCAGCGCCTTGTTTTTCAGCAGCGAAAGGGTGCTGCTGCCGGTGTCGCCGGAAAGGATCAGATCCAGACCATTGTGAATCAGCGGATGTTCCCAGGTCAGGAACTGCGCATCTTCACGGGACAGCGCGACGTCACGCTCAAAGGTCACGGTACAGCCGTCTTCCGGCAGACCCGGGAAGTCCGGCACCAGCATATGGTCGGACGGCGTCAGTACGATCAGGTTTTCGCCGCGATCGTCCTGGTTAATACCGACGATATCGAACAGGTTCATGGCGAAGGCGATCAGGTTGGTATCGTCATCCTGCTCTTCAATGCTTTCTGCCAGCTTCTGCGCTTTTTCGCCGCCGTTGGAGTGGATTTCCAACAGACGGTCGCGGCCCTGCTCCAGCTGCGCCTTCAGCGTGTCGTGCTGCTCGCGGCTGGCTTTAATCAGATCGTCAAAACCGTCGGTGGTTTCCGGCGCGGCCAGATAGGTAATCAGCTGGTCGTGGACGCTGTCGTAGATGGTACGGCCGGTCGGGCAGGTGTGTTCGAACGCGTCCAGGCCTTCGTGGTACCAGCGCACCAGCACGGACTGCGCGGTT
Source organism: Klebsiella sp. WP3-W18-ESBL-02 (assembly GCF_014168815.1). NCBI lineage: Bacteria > Pseudomonadati > Pseudomonadota > Gammaproteobacteria > Enterobacterales > Enterobacteriaceae > Klebsiella > Klebsiella sp. WP3-W18-ESBL-02. Next base: position 4,286,651 of record NZ_AP021972.1, on the reverse strand, counting down.
TTTTCTAAGTAAGGCACGTGGATCTGAATATCGTGCGCCTGGCCAATACGGTCAAGACGGCCAATTCGCTGCTCCAGCAGGTCCGGGTTGAACGGCAGGTCAAACATCACCAGGTTGCTGGCGAACTGGAAGTTACGCCCTTCGGAGCCGATTTCCGAGCACAGCAGCACCTGCGCGCCGCTGTCTTCTTCACCAAACCAGGCGGCGGCGCGGTCGCGTTCAATAATGGACATGCCTTCGTGGAACACGGCGGCGCGGATGCCTTCACGCTCGCGCAGCACCTGCTCCAGCTGTAGCGCGGTGGCGGCTTTGGCGCAGATCACCAGCACTTTCTGCGAGCGGTGGCTGGTCAGGTAGCCCATCAGCCACTCAACGCGTGGGTCGAAGTTCCACCAGGTACCGGTATCGCCTTCAAATTCTTGATAAATCTGTTCCGGATAGAGCATATCGCGGGCGCGCTCTTCGGCGCTCTTACGGGCACCCATAATGCCGGATACCTTAATGGCGGTTTGATACTGCGCCGGCAGCGGCAGCTTAATGGTGTGCAGCTCGCGTTTCGGGAAGCCCTTCACGCCGTTACGGGTGTTACGGAACAGCACGCGGCTGGTGCCGTGGCGGTCCATCAGCATGCTGATAAGTTCCTGACGCGCGGCTTCGGAGCCTTCGCGATCGCTGTTGGCGGTTTGCAGCAGCGCTTCGATATCCTGCTCGCCAATCAGCTCGCCGAGCATGTTCAGCTCTTCATTGCTCAGCTTGTTGCCCGCCAGCAGCAGCGCGACGGCGTCGGCGACCGGGCGGTAGTTTTTCTGTTCTTCAACGAACTGCTCGAAGTCGTGGAAGCGATTCGGGTCAAGCAGGCGTAAACGCGCGAAGTGGCTTTCCATTCCCAACTGCTCAGGCGTCGCGGTCAGCAGCAGCACGCCAGGCACGCGCTCGGCCAGCTCTTCAATGGCCAGGTATTCGCGGCTTGGCGCGTCTTCGCTCCATACCAGGTGGTGAGCTTCATCGACCACCATCAGATCCCATTCGGCGTCGCACAGGTGCTCCAGACGCTGCTTGTTGCGGCGCACGAAGTCCAGCGAGCAGATCACCAACTGTTCGGTTTCAAACGGGTTGTAGGCGTCGTGCTGGGCTTCGGCGTAGCGCTCGTCATCGAACAGGGCGAAGCGCAGGTTGAAGCGGCGCAGCATCTCAACCAGCCACTGATGCTGAAGGGTTTCCGGAACGATAATCAGCACGCGCTGCGCGGCGCCGGAGAGCAACTGCTGGTGCAGAATCATCCCGGCTTCAATGGTTTTGCCCAAGCCGACTTCGTCCGCCAGCAGGACGCGCGGCGCGTGGCGGCGGCCAACGTCGTGTGCGATGTTGAGCTGGTGCGGAATCAGGCTGGTGCGCTGGCCGCGCAGGCCGCTCCACGGCATACGGTATTGTTCGCTCTGGTATTTCCGCGCGCGGTAGCGCAGAGCAAAGCGGTCCATACGGTCGATTTGCCCGGCAAACAGGCGGTCCTGCGGCTTGCTGAACACCAGCTTGCTGTCGAGCAGCACTTCGCGCAGCATGACGTTGGCTTCTTCGGTGTCCTGGCGCGTACCGATATAGGCCAACAGTCCATTTTCTTCTTTAACTTCATCAACGAGCAACTGCCAGCCTTCATGGCTTGTGATCGTGTCGCCGGGATTGAACATGACGCGGGTCACGGGGGAGTCGCTTCGGGCGTACAGACGGTTCTCTCCGGTTGCCGGAAAGAGCAGGGTGACGGTGCGTGCATCCATTGCAACAACAGTACCAAGTCCCAGTTCGCTTTCTGTATCGCTGATCCAGCGTTGACCAAGTGTAAAAGGCATATGTGTTCGGCTCTATCTTTAATAAATTGCAGGCAATATTCAGCCACCACCTGAGAGGAGGCGGCGAGTGAATTTGGTCCAGGAATGGAAAGGGCGCTATGGTACTGGATGGCGGGACGTTAGTCACCTGTCAAAACAACCCCAGTTGCCCCGTCACTATTGTAGCAAAATCATCGTCGACAAAGGGGAGAATTCCTTCGGCGACGGGGGCCAGTTGTTTGGTGAGATAGTGGTCGTAATCCAGCGGCGACTGCTGATACGCCAGCGGCTCCGGGCCGTTGGTGGTCCAGACGTAGCGGATGCTGCCGCGCTGCTGGTACTGTTGCGGACGCCCTAACCGCACGTTCTGTTCATCGGCCAGCCGCGCGGCGCGCACGTGCGGCGGCACGTTGCGCTGGTACTCCGCCAGCGGGCGGCGCAGCTGCTTACGATACACCAGCTGTTCGTCCAGCTCGCCGGCCATCAGCTTATCAATGGTTTCGAGGATGAAATCCCGATAGGGTTCGTTGCGGAAGATGCGCAGATACAGCGCCTGCTGGAACTGCTGCGCCAGCGGCGTCCAGTCGGTGCGTACGGTCTCCAGCCCTTTATAGAGCATTCGCTGCTCGTCGCCGTCCTGAATCATCCCGGCATAGCGCTTCTTGCTGCCGGTATCGGCACCGCGAATGGTCGGCATCAGGAAGCGGCAGAAGTGGGTTTCAAACTCCAGCTCCAGCGCGCTGGTCAGGCCGCTTTTTTGCAGTTCATCGGCCCACCACTGGTTGACAAACGCCACCAGCTCACGGCCAATCGTCGCGGCCTCTTCTTCACCGTGGGCGCGTTTAAGCCAGACGAAGGTGGAGTCGGTATCGCCGTAAATCACGTCGTAGCCCTGCGATTCAATCAGCGCTTTGGTCTGACGCATGATCGCATGGCCACGCATGGTGATCGATGACGCCAGACGAGGATCGAAAAAGCGGCAGGCGCTGGTGCCGAGCACGCCATAAAAGGCGTTCATGATAATCTTTAGCGCCTGCGACAGCGGTTTGTTTTTATGGCGCTTGGCTTCGTCGCGGGCGTGCCAGATCTGGCTGACGATCCCCGGCAGACAGTGTTTCTCGCGTGAGAACCAGGCGTCGAGGAAGCCTTCAGTGCTGTGCACCGCATCCGGGTGCGCCATCCCTTCAATCAGGCCGACCGGATCGATCAGGAAAGAGCGGATGATCGATGGATACAGGCTTTTGTAGTCGAGTACCAGAACGGAGTCGTACAGCCCGGGGCGGGAGTCCATGACGTAGCCGCCGGGGCTGGCCTGCGGCGGGACTTCGCCGAGGTTGGGTGCCACGTAGCCCAGACGATGCATGCGCGGAAAATAGAGATGGCTGAAGGCCGCTACCGAGCCGCCGTGGCGGTCAACCGCCAGACCGTTGACCGTGGCGCGTTCCAGTAAGAACGGCATGATTTCGGTTTTGTGGAAGATGCGGGTGACCAGCTCACAGTCTTTGAGGTTATAGGTGGCCAGCGCGGGCTTATCTTCGGCGAAACGGCGGTCAATTTCATCCATCCTGTCCCATGGATTGTCAATCGCCTTACCTTCGCCCAGCAGCTCGCGGGCGACGTTCTCCAGCGAAAACGAGGTGAAGTTCCAGAAGGCGGACTTAAGCGCTTCAATGCCGTCGATAATGAGCCGCCCGGCGGCCTGAGCGAAGAATATACCGTTCTTGAAACCGTGCTCGCGCCACTCCAGCTCGCTGCCGCCGCGCCCAAGCCGCAGCGGTACCCGGTAGCGCTCGGCGCTTTTTTGCAGCACGCGCAGGTCGAACTGCACCACGTTCCAGCCGATCAGCACGTCCGGGTCGTGCTCGGCGAACCAGGCATTGAGTTTTTCCAGCAGCAGCGGTCGGCTGGCGACGTACTCCAGGTGAAAATCGACCTGCGGCGTCTGCTCGGGTGGGGTGCCGAGCATATAGACGGTGCGCTGGCCGCAGCCTTCCAGACCAATGCAGTACAGTTCGCCGTGGCGGCTGGTTTCGATATCCAGCGACACCCATTTTAGCGGCGGACGATAGTCGGGGTTAGGCTTCATGCGCGCGTTGCGAAGCCCTGCGGCGGTGGGTTCCCCTTCCACCCACACCGGCGCGGTGATAAACCGCTCCATCAGGAAACGTTCCGGTGGACGAATATCGGCTTCGTAAACGGTGATGCCGTTTTCACGCAGCACTTTTTCCAGTTTCATCAGCTGGCGATGGCCGCGGCAGTAGAGGCCGAAAACCGGCTGGCGGTGAAAATCTTTGAGCGCGAGTGGGGCAAGGCGCAGGCCGCTTTCGCCCTGAAGCAACCGTTCAACCAGCGCGCGCTGGGCTTCGGGGATAAATGCTACCGATTCCTGCGGTGGCAAGGTAACCGACAGCGGGCCGCCATCGGTCGCCAACCAGAAGGTTAGCTCGGTGCCCAGAGGCGTGTCCCGCCAGTGACGGGTTAACAGAAAACCGGATTGTGGCTGCGTCACGCGCGTTCTCATCGACAAAAAACCAGGCTTGATTATAGCCTGGTTTGGATAAAGAAGCTGGTGTTTTATACAGGTGTTGCGCGAGGGCGCAGGCCGGATAAGGCGCTACGCCGCCATCCGGCAATGTGTACCGTTCTGCCTGATGGCGCTTCGCTTATCAGGCCTACTGCCCGTAATAGGCTTTGGCGCCGTGTTTGCGCAGGTAGTGTTTATCGAGCAGCGTCTGCTGCATGTCTGGAAGCTGCGGCGCCAGCTGGCGGCAGAAAATACCCATATAGGCAATTTCTTCCAGCACGATGGCGTTGTGCACCGCGTCCTCAGCATTTTTTCCCCATGCAAACGGGCCGTGAGAGTGCACCAGCACGCCGGGCATTTGCGCCGGATCGATCCCTTTTTCGCGGAACGTTTCGACGATCACCGCGCCGGTTTCCCATTCATACTCGCCGTTGATTTCAGCATCGGTCATCAGACGGGTGCAGGGCACCGGGCCGTAGAAGTAGTCGGCGTGGGTGGTGCCGGTGGCGGGGATGGACTGCCCCGCCTGTGCCCAGATGGTGGCGTGGCGCGAGTGGGTGTGCACGATGCCGCCCAGCGTCGGGAATGCCTGATACAGCAGGCGATGGGTGGGAGTATCGGAAGAGGGCTTTTTCGTTCCTTCAACCACCTCGCCGGTGTCGAGGCTGACCACCACCATATCGTTAGCGGTCATGGCGCTGTAGTCGACGCCGGATGGCTTAATCACCATCACGCCGCGCTCGCGGTCGACGGCGCTGACGTTGCCCCAGGTCAGGGTGACCAGATTGTGTTTGGGGAGTGCCAGATTGGCTTCCAGTACCTGGCGTTTAAGATCTTCTAACATGTTAACTCCTGAGTGCCGGATGGCGCTTCGCTTATCCGGCCTACAAACTGGATTTCCCTCACCCCGGCCCTCTTCCTGGGGGAGAAGGTTAGGGTGAGGGAAAAGCGGCTTAGCGTTTAAACCCGTAATACACTTCGTTCCAGCGCAGCGCGTCCTTGAATGCCGGCAGGCGCGTATCGTTATCGATGACGGCAATTTCGATATCCTGCAGCTCGGCAAACTGGCGCATATCGTCCAGCGTCAGCGCATGGCTGAACACCGTGTGGTGCGCGCCGCCGGCGATGATCCACGCTTCAGACGCGGTTTCCAGATTCGGGTGTGCTTTCCACAGCGCATTGGCGACCGGCAGTTTCGGCAGGTCATGCGGGGTTTTCACGGTTTCGATGGTATTGACCAGCAGGCGATAGCGATCGCCGAGATCGATCAGGCTGGCGACAACCGCCGGGCCGGTCTGGGTATTGAAGATCAGGCGCGCAGGATCGGCTTTGCCGCCGATGCCGAGGTGCTGAACGTCGAGCAGCGGTTTTTCTTCGACGGCAATCGACGGGCACACTTCCAGCATGTGCGAGCCGAGGACCAGATCGTTACCGCCGTTAAAGTGGTAGGTGTAATCTTCCATAAATGAGGTGCCGCCCTGTAGACCGGTCGACATCACTTTCATAATGCGAAGCAGGGCGGCGGTTTTCCAGTCGCCTTCGCCAGCAAAGCCGTAACCTTGCTGCATCAGGCGCTGCACGGCGAGACCCGGAAGCTGTTTCAGGCCGTGCAAATCTTCAAAAGTAGTGGTAAAGGCGTGGAAGCCGCCCTCTTCGAGGAAGCGCTTCATGCCCAGCTCAATACGCGCGGCGTCCAGCACGTTCTGGCGTTTATCGCCGTGGACCTGAGTGGCCGGCGTAAAGCGATAGCTGCTCTCGTATTCGTCGACCAGCGCGCTGATTTCACCGTCGGTCACCGCGTTAACCACCTGCACCAGGTCGCCGACGGCCCAGGTGTTGACGGAGAAACCGAACTTGATCTGCGCGGCGACTTTATCGCCGTCGGTCACCGCGACTTCACGCATATTGTCGCCGAAGCGGCACACTTTCAATTGGCGGGTATCCTGTTTGGATACTGCCTGACGCATCCAGGAACCAATGCGTTCCTGCGCGTGTTTGTCCTGCCAGTGGCCGGTGACCACGCTGTGCTGCTGGCGCATACGCGCGCCGATGAAGCCGAACTCGCGGCCGCCGTGCGCGGTCTGGTTCAGGTTCATAAAGTCCATATCGATGCTGTCCCACGGCAGGGAGGCGTTGAACTGCGTATGGAACTGCAGCAGCGGTTTATTGAGCTGAGTGAGACCGTTGATCCACATCTTCGCCGGAGAGAAGGTATGCAGCCAGACGACCATCCCGGCGCACTTCTGGTCGTAGTTCGCGTCGCGACAGATTGCGGTGATTTCGTCCGGGCGCGTGCCCAGCGGTTTCAGCACCAGTTTACACGGCAGCTTCGCTTCGGCGTTTAAGGCATTGACCACGTGTTCGGCGTTTTGCGTCACCTGACGCAGCGTTTCCGGCCCATACAGGTGCTGGCTACCAATGACAAACCATACTTCGTAATTATCAAAAACGGTCATGTTCGTATCCTTTAATGAGTCAGAGCGGCGCGGCCAGCGGCGGTTTTTTCCGATGGCGCGGCAGGGAGATAGTGTTGTTCGGCCGTCACGGCCCACTGCAGGTAGCGCTGGTAGAGCTCTTCAAAGCGCTGCGCCTGCGCCGGACGTGGCTGTAAGGTGTGTTCGACGCGGCTAGCCATATGCTGCTGCGCGGCAGGAATATCACCGTAAACGCCCGCAGCGACGGCGGCAAAAATAGCGGCCCCCAGCGCACAGCACTGATCGGAGGCGACAATTTGCAGTGGACGGTTCAGAACATCGCAGCAGGCCTGCATGATGACGCGGTTTTTACGCGCGATACCGCCCAGGGCCATGACGTTGTTAACGGGAATTCCCTGCTCGGTGAAGCACTCCATAATGGCGCGCGCACCGAAGGCGGTGGCGGCAATCAGGCCGCCAAACAGCGCCGGCGCGTCGGTCGCGAGGTTGAGATCGGTAATGACGCCTTTCAGGCGCTGGTTCGCATTCGGCGTGCGGCGGCCGTTAAACCAGTCCAGCACCACCGGCAGATGATCCAGCGATGGGTTGGCGGCCCAGGCTTCCGTCAGCGCGGGCAGCAGCTGTTTCTGGCTGGCCTTGATCTGTGCTTTCAGTTCCGGATGCTGCGCGGCAAGCTGTTCTAGCGGCCAGCCGAGCACGCGCCCAAACCAGGCGTAGATATCGCCAAACGCGGACTGGCCCGCTTCCATCCCGATGAAATTCGGCACGACGCTGCCATCGACCTGGCCGCAGATGCCTTTTACCGTGCGGCTGCCCACGCTTGCTTTATCGGCAATCAGGATGTCGCAGGTTGAGGTGCCAATGACTTTCACCAGCGCATTAGGCTGCGCGCCCGCGCCAACCGCCCCCATATGGCAGTCAAATGCGCCGCCGGAGATGGTGACCTGCGTGGACAGGCCCAGGCGCTGCGCCCATTCGGCGGTCAGCGTGCCCACCGGCACGTCGGCAGTCCAGGTTTCAGTAAACAGCGGATGCGGCAGGTGCTGGTTGAGAATGGGGTCCAGTTCGTCAAAGAACGCGGCTGGCGGTAGACCACCCCAGCTTTCGTGCCACAGAGATTTATGCCCGGCGCTGCAGCGCCCGCGGCGAATATCCTCTGGACGGGTGGTGCCGGAAAGCAGCGCCGGAACCCAGTCGCACAGCTCTATCCATGAAGCGGCCGCCTTCGCCACCGCTCGGTCTGCGCGGGTGACGTGGAGGATCTTGGCCCAGAACCATTCGCTGGAATAAATGCCGCCGATGTAGCGGGAGTAATCTTCTTTGCCCGGCTGATGGCACAGGCGGGTGATGGCTTCGGCTTCTTCAACCGCGGTGTGGTCTTTCCACAGCACGAACATAGCGTTCGGGTTGTCGGCGAATTCTTCTTTCAGCGCCAGAACGTTGCCGTCGGCATCAATCGGTGCCGGGGTCGAGCCGGTGCTGTCGACGCCGATACCGACGACGTCCGCGCGCTGTGCGCTGGAAAGCGCGGTCAGCGCGCCCTTCAGTGCGGCTTCCATGGATTCGATATAGTCGCGCGGGTGGTGGCGAAAACGGTTATTTGGCGCGTCGCAGAAACGCCCTTCCTGCCAGCGCGGATACCACTCGACGTGGGTAGCGATCTCCTCGCCCGTCGCGCAATCCACCGCCAGGGCGCGGACCGAGTCACTGCCAAAATCGAGGCCAATTGCGATTGCCATCGTGTTACTCCATCTCAAAGAAAACGTGATAGAGAAACAGTAGATATCCGCGAAAAAAAACGTCAGGCCGGAACCGCTAATCTTATGGATGATCTTGCTGTGACCTCTCAAAGTGTGACGCCGTGCAAATAATCAATGTGGACTTTTCTGTCGTCTTTATAGACACTTCTGTTGTGGCTGTAAGCCGGGCTATATTCCGTAAGTGCCTTGAAATAACGGGGTTGACAGCGGCGCTGGTTCTGTTATTGATGGCGTGCGGCGGCCGTGCCGATAAAAAGCCGAATATGGATAATTGGTTTCTTCAGATATCAATGAGAGCGAGCAGAAATGGCTGAAATGCAAAACGATCCCCTGCTGCCTGGTTACTCCTTTAACGCCCACCTGGTGGCGGGGCTTACGCCGATTGAAGCCGGCGGCTATCTCGACTTTTTCATCGACCGCCCGCTGGGAATGAAAGGTTTCATTCTCAATCTGACGGTACGTGGAGAAGGGGTGATTGAAAATCAGGGGAAACAGTTCGTCTGCCGTCAGGGGGACATGCTGCTGTTTCCGCCGGGCGAAATTCACCACTATGGCCGTCATCCCGACGCCAGCGAGTGGTATCACCAGTGGGTTTACTTTCGTCCTCGCGCCTACTGGCACGAGTGGCTTAACTGGCCTGCTATCGTGGCGCAAACCGGTTTTTATCGTCCGGATGAAGCGCACCAGGCTGAGGTTGCCGAGCTATTTGGCAAGATTATTGAAGCCGGTCAGGGCGTGGGGCGTTACTCTGAGCTGCTGGCGATTAACCTGCTGGAGCAGCTATTGCTGCGGCGGATGGAAGCGATCAACGAATCGCTGCACCCCCCGATGGATAACCGCGTGCGCGATGCCTGTCAGTACATCAGCGATCACCTTGCCGATAGCCAGTTTGATATTGCCAGCGTCGCGCAGCACGTTTGCCTGTCGCCATCCCGGCTGTCGCATTTGTTCCGCCAGCAGTTGGGCGTGAGCGTACTGAGCTGGCGTGAGGATCAGCGCATCAGCCAGGCCAAGCTGCTGCTGAGCACCACCCGTATGCCCATTGCCACCGTGGGGCGTAACGTGGGCTTTGAAGATCAGCTCTATTTTTCCCGGGTCTTTAAAAAATGTACCGGTGCCAGCCCCAGCGAATTTCGCGCCGGGTGTGAATAAAAAGTAAAGAAAAGGAAATGCGCTGTGTCGGCTTTTGTCTTTGCCAGTAAACTCTATAGACAATTGAAGGCTTGACGATGCGCTGGGTGCTCTGGAAAATCCCCGCTTCGTTTTCAAACCGGGCACTCTATGCAAGCATTTCTGGAACATTTTATTACGCAGTCCACGACCTACTCGCTGATTGCGGTGGCGCTGGTGGCGTTTCTGGAATCACTGGCGTTAGTGGGGCTTATTCTGCCGGGTACCGTAATGATGGCGGGGCTTGGCGCGCTTATTGGCAGCGGCGAAGTGAATTTCTGGCAGGCATGGCTGGTGGGCATTATCGGCTGCCTGCTGGGCGACTGGATCTCTTTCTGGCTGGGCTGGCGCTTTAAGAAGCCGCTGCACCGCTGGTCCTTTATGAAGAAAAATAAAGCGCTGCTCGATAAAACCGAACATGCGCTGCACCAGCACAGCATGTTTACCATTCTGATTGGGCGCTTCATTGGGCCGACGCGTCCGGTGGTCCCGATGGTGGCCGGGATGCTCGATCTGCCGGTCGCCAAGTTTATCCCGCCGAATATTATTGGCTGCCTGCTGTGGCCGCCGCTGTATTTCCTGCCGGGGATCCTTGCCGGTGCGGCGATCGATATTCCGGCCGATGAGAACAGCGCCAGCTTTAAGTGGCTGCTGCTGGCGGCAGCGCTGTTGCTGTGGCTGGGGGCCTGGCTAAGCTGGCGGCTGTGGCGCAGCGCCAAAGAGAACCACGATCGCCTGAGCGCGCTGCTGACGCGCCAGCGCTTGCTGATGCTGGCTCCGTTGATGCTGGGCGTTGGCGTGGTGGCGCTGGTCAGCGCGATTCGTCATCCGCTGATGCCGGTGTATATCGATATACTGCGCAAGGTGGTGGGGGTGTAGGCGTTATTTTGCCGGATAAGGCGCAGCCGCCATCCGGCAGAGCATCAACTCCCGATGCCCAACAGCGCAGAAGCCTCCACTTTACCGCTTAGCAATGCCTGCGTTTCTCCGTCCCAGGCAATCCGCCCCTCCGCGACGACTATCGCGCGCGTCGCAATCCGCGCCGCGTCTTCAATGCTGTGCGATACCATCAGCAGCGTCAGATTCTGGCGCTGGCAGACGTCATCCACCAGCTGCAACATTTCCTGGCGCAGCGCCGGATCGAGCGCAGAAAACGGTTCGTCCAGCAGCAGAATTGGCTGCTCGCGTACCAGACAGCGGGCCAACGCCGCGCGCTGGCGCTGGCCGCCAGATAGTTCGCCCGGCAGCCTGTCCAGCATGGATGCAATCCCCATTTGCTCGGCAATGGTCTGCATTCGGCGCTGCTGGTCGGCGCTGAGCCTGAGGCGTGGGCTCATTCCCAGACTGATGTTCTGGCCTACCGTCAGATGGCTGAACAGGTTGTTTTCCTGAAACAGCATCGATACCGGCCGCTGCGACGGCGGGGAGTGGGTATGGTCGTGACCTTCCAGCATGATGGTGCCGCTGGCGGGCGTCAGAAAACCCGCAATCAGGTTGAGCAATGTGGATTTCCCCGCGCCGCTCGGGCCCAGCACCGCCACTTTTTCGCCCTGCGCAATGGTGGCGCTAAAGCGCATCGGCAGATGCTGGTACAGCCAGGTGACATCATTCAGTTTTAGCATGGCGTCCGGGTAATTTTTCAATAAGGGTAAACAGCAGGAAACACAGCAGCAGCAGAATCAGCGCGGTCGCCGCGCCGTCCTGGCTGCGGTAGGCGCCAATCTGCTGATAGAGATAAAACGGCAGCGTGCGGAAATTGTCATTACCAAACAGCGCCACCACGCCGAAATCGCCAATCGACAGTACGCAGGCAAAGGCCAGCGCCTGCGCTAAAGGGCGTTTGAGCGCGCGTAGCTCAACGATCCGCAGGCGGTGAATGCCGGACAGACCTAACGAAGCGCACAGCACGCTGTAGCGGGCGGTGATGTCGCGCATTGGTGTTTCAAGCACCTTGAGCGCGTAGGGAACCGCCATCAGCGCGTTGGTGAAAATCACGATCCCGTCGGCGGCGTCGGGCAGGCCGACGGTATTATTGAGTAACAGGAAGAAGCCGGTCGCCAGCACGATGCCCGGCATAGCGAGGATCAGCATGCCGCTGAGCTCCATGGCCTGACCAGCGAGCGCTCGGTTACGCGCCCGCAGCTCGCGGCTGCTCCACAGCAGCATCATGGTGAGTACCACGCACAGCAGCCCGGCGGCGAGCGCGATCCGCAGCGAGGTGCCGATGGCCTGCCACAGGATCGGCTGGGCGAAAACGTTCAGCATCGAGGGTTGAAGGCCATCGACGACCACCGCCAGCAGCGGCGGCAGCATCAGCAGCAGCGTGAAGGCGATGAGCACGCCGTCGGTAATGCGGCTATGCCAGCGATCGTCCGGGTCCCGCCAGCCTTGGATCTGGCTAGCGCCAACGGCGATTGTCCGGCTCATTCTCTGACTCAATAACACCAGCGTCAGGCAGCAGGTCATTTGAATTAATGCCAGCATGGCCGCGCGCGCCGGGTCGTAGTCAAAATTCAGCGCCTGGTAGATGGCCAGCTCAATGGTGGTAGCGGAAGGGCCGCCGCCCAGCGACAGCACGGTGGCGAAGCTGGCGAAGCAGAGCATGAAAATCAGCGTGGCAATGGGCAGAATTTGCCGGCGCATCCACGGCCACTCGACGTAGCGGAAAAACGGATAGCCGCGCATGCCCAGTTGGGCGGCCAGCTGGCGCTGCTCGCCGGGGATCTGCTCCAGCGCTTGTAGCAGCAGACGGGTGGCCATGGGCATATTGAAAAAGACGTGCGCCAGCAGAATGCCCTGTAGGCCGTAAGGGGAAAATTGCCACTGCCAGCCGAGCCAGGCGAACAGCTGCGACAGCCAGCCCTGGCGGCCGTAAACGCTGAGGATACCAAACACCGCGACCAGCACCGGGAGAATGAGCGTCATTGCGCACAGCCGCAGCAGCAGCTGGCGGCCGGGAAAACGTCGTCGGTACAGCGCGCGGGCGAGAAAAATAGCGGGCAGCACCGACAACAGCGCCGAGAGAAACGCCTGCCAGAATGAAAAACGCACGACGTGCCACAGGTAGCTATCGCCGAGCAGCGTAGACCATGAGGTTTCCGGGGCGTTGAGCCACAGCGCCAGAAAGGCCGCCAGGGCGACGGCCACCATCAGCGCGGTGGCCGCGAGGCCCGGGTAGAGCCAGCCCGGAATTAGCGGCTGGCGGCGCGGAGCCATGTATTAATCCAGTTCTGGCGTTCGCTGGCGACCTGCTGCGGCGTGAATTCGAGCGCGGTCTGCGGTTTGACCAGACCGTTAAAGCCTTCCGGCAGGGCGACCTGAGTCACCGGGTACATCCAGTTACCGGTGGCGACGGTGTTCTGGAAGCCTGGCGAAACCATAAAGTTCAGGAATTCATCTGCCAGCTTTTGTTGTTTGCTGGCTGCGGTTTTGGCTGCCACCTCAACCTGCAAATAGTGGCCTTCGGCAAACGGCGCCGCCGCATAATTATCTTTCTTCTCTTCGATAATATGGTAGGCCGGCGAGGTGGTATAGCTGAGCACCAGGTCGCTTTCCCCTTTCAGGAACAGGCCGTAGGCTTCGCTCCAGCCCTTGGTGACGGTGACGGTCTTCGCCGCCAGCTTGTGCCAGGCTTCCGGCGCTTTGTCGCCGTAGACTTTTTGCATCCACAGCAGCAGACCTAAGCCGGGCGTACTGGTGCGCGGGTCCTGGTAGATAACGCGCCACTTCTGGTCGCTTTCCACCAGTTCTTTCAGGCTCTTCGGCGGGTTTTTCAGCTTGTTTTTGTCGTAGACGAAGGCGAAGTAGCCATAGTCGAACGGCACGAAGGTGTCGTTGTTCCAGCCACCGGGAACCGTCACCGCGCTCGCCGGAACGTTGCTTTTGGCGAACAGTTTGGTGTCGGTGGCCGCCTGCAGCAGGTTGTTATCCAGCCCCAGCACCACGTCCGCTTTGCTGTTTTTGCCTTCCATTCGCAGACGGTTAAGCAGCGAAACGCCATCTTCCAGCGCCACGAACTTCAGCTCGCAGTGACAGTCGGCCTCAAAGGCTTTTTTCACCGCCGGGCCGGGGCCCCAATCGGCGGCAAAAGAGTCATAGGTGTAGACCGTCAGGACCGGTTTTGCGAACGCCGGTACGGCAACCAGCACTAACAGGGGGAGGAATTTCTTGAGCACTTTGCACCTCAGTAAATGGGTGGCAAAGGATTTTGAGTTAGCCTCAAATCCCTTCGCCGGGATTATCCGGATCAGGTTCGACGGGTATCTCTCAGCCACGCATCTGGCGCAGCACCCCGTTGAGAACGGCACATTGTAATGATTACGTGAATAAATCAAAAGCCCTATGGATTCGGCGGCGCAAACCAGGCGGATTTAAAGTCAAACCAGCCCAGGGTATTCATGCGTACGCCGCGCATACTGCGCTGGCCCTGGAGCATCAGCCAGTGGTGGATCAGCGGTACCATGCGCTGATTGGCCAACAGCTGCTGGCACCAGTCGGCCTGTGGCAGGTTGCCCGCTCGCCAGCGTCGTGCGTCCTGTTCCCAGTCAATCGGGATGCAGTGGCGGATCAGCGGGACTTCATACAAATAGGCAAACAGTGAAAAATCGAGCGGCAGCGTAAAGTTAGCGCTGTTGAGCCAGATGTCGCTGACCCCTTCGCCGCGGTGCCATTCGTCGTAATCCACCTCCTGAATGTTGAGTTTGACCTGATGTTCGGCCAGCAGCGCCTCCATAATCAGGCTGATGGTGCGGTGCTCAACGTGTTCGCGGTAATAGGTGAGGGTCACCGATTCCAGCCCGGCGGGTTTTTCGCAGGGGCGACTGCGCGCATGGTGCCAGCGCGGTAACAGGCCGTAGGCCGGGAACCAATGGCTCTGGTGCTGCTCTCCTGCCCGATAAAGCAGATTATTGGGATGAAAGACATGGCTGAGCCACTGGCGCACCGCCGGGTTATTGCCGAGCGGGCTGCGGGCGTCGAACAGCAGATAATAGCAGCCTTCCTCAAGGCGGCTTTCGACCGCTTTTTCGCTCTCGGTGGAACCTTCCAGCGTCAGGCCGCCGTTTGGCTCTTCGCTGATTTCCTGAAGCACCCAGACGTTCACTTCATCAATCAGCGCCCGGAAGCCAAAATAATCATCAAAGGCGAGGATCTTCAGCTGGTTAAGATTGTTACGTGCGACCGCGTACGGCCCGGTGCCGACCGGCATCCGCGAGAAATTGGCCAGCGTTTGCCATTCGCGCGGCAGGATCATCGCCGACACCTGGCTTAATAGCCACGGCAGCCAGCGGTCGGCTTCGGCCAGGTGTACATCCAGCACCCAGGCGGTAGGGGAGTGGATGCGCGTGATGTTGGAAAACAGCGGTAGCGTCATGCTGCGCTCCAGAGAGGCGATCACATCCTCCATCTCCAGTTCACGCCCGTGATGGAAGTGAATGCCGGGGCGCACATAAAAACGCCAGTGCAGGGGGGTAATTTCCTGCCAATGGTGAGCAATATCGGCTTCCAGTTCCCCATTTGCCTCATTTACGCGGGTTAACGCATTGAAAATCTGACGGGCGATGTGGGTTTCCGAGCGGCGCAGCGCGGTACCGGGCAGCAGATTATGCATCGGGCGATAGTAAAGAACCCGTAAAATGTGCCGCCCCTGGCGGAAACTACGGCCCAGATGAGACACCAGCATCTGACGGACCGCCGCTTTGTCTCCGACCAACTGCACCAGCTGATCGATCCGATCCTGTTCCAGAAGATCTTCCGCGCGCTGTTGCTGTAATGCCAGCCCGGTATAAAGGAACGTGAGTCTGGAACGCTTGCCGCGTCCGGCCTCCGCCTCCCACGTCAGCCAGCCGCGCGCTTCCATGGTATTTAAGAGCGTGCGCATATGGCGGCGCGAACAGTTCAGCAGCGCGGCGAGATCGTTGAGCGTTGTCTCCTGCGATTTGCCTTCGCAGCACTGCCATAAACGGATGAACTGCTGTTGTAATCGACCTGAAGGCATAAAAGGGGAACTCCTGATAAAAACTCAGCAATTTATTAATCCCTATATTAGGCCAATAATGGATTTCGATGAAGCGAGGAGGTGTCTATGAAGGGGTCTACCATCCATCAGTTCTACCAGCGCTATTTTGCCGCGACGCAGAGTATTTCCTGGCTGGCCCGCCAGGCGACGGCGCAGCGGCTTGACGTTCTGAACGCGCTGATGCAGTGGGAAGTTACGAAACCGACCTCTGAACATTAATTCGCCTAATCATGTGTGACTGAGTATTTGCCAGCAGGTATCATCTGCTGGCTTTTTTTTATTCTTTCTCGCGTGCTTAAAGGATTTCTCATGCTCTGGTTAATGACGATGGGACGACGTCTCAACGGTGTGTACGCCGCTTTTATGCTGGTGGCATTTATGATGGGCGTTGCGGGGGCGCTACAGGCGCCGACGCTGAGCCTGTTTCTCAGTCGTGAAGTGGGGGTGCCGCCGTTTTGGGTTGGGCTGTTTTACACCGTTAACGCCATCGCCGGGATCGTTGTTAGCCTGGCGCTGGCAAGACGATCCGACAGCCGAGGCGATCGGCGCAAGCTGATCATGTTTTGCTGCCTGATGGCCGTCGGCAACGCGCTGTTGTTCGCTTTCAATCGCCATTATTTGACGTTGATTACCTGCGGCGTGATGCTGGCCTCAATGGCGAACGCCGCGATGCCGCAGCTGTTTGCGCTGGCGCGCGAATATGCGGACAGCTCGGCGCGCGAAGTGGTGATGTTCAGCTCGGTCATGCGCGCGCAGCTATCGCTGGCGTGGGTGATTGGCCCGCCGCTGGCCTTTATGCTGGCGCTGAACTACGGCTTTACGGCCATGTTTTCTATTGCGGCGGTGATTTTTGCCATTAGCCTGATGCTGATTGCGCTCACGCTGCCTTCGGTGGCGCGGGTTGAGCAGCCCGCCGACGTGCTGGAGAAGCCCACAGGCGGCTGGAAGGACAGCAACGTACGTATTCTGTTTATTGCCTCCACGCTGATGTGGACGTGCAATACCATGTATATCATCGACATGCCGTTGTGGATCAGCAGCGATCTTGGCTTGCCGGATAGCCTGGCGGGCATCCTGATGGGGACGGCCGCGGGTCTGGAGATTCCGGCGATGATCATTGCGGGCTACTACGTGAAACACTTCGGTAAGCGCCGGATGATGGTCACTGCGGTAGCCGCCGGTGTGCTGTTCTACGTCGGGCTTATCTTCTTCCACAGCCATACCGCGCTGCTGATATTACAGCTGTTTAACGCCGTCTTTATCGGCATTGTCGCCGGGATTGGCATGCTGTGGTTCCAGAATCTGATGCCGGGGCGCGCTGGTGCGGCCACCACGCTGTTTACCAACAGTATCTCTACCGGGGTTATTCTTGCCGGGATTGTACAGGGCGCGCTGGCGCAAAACTTTGGTCACTTTTCGGTGTATTGGGCGATCGCGGGGATCTCGCTGGTGACGCTGGCGATGACCGCGCGGGTGAAAGACGTTTAACGTGTGTCGGGGCGGCCCCGGCGCTTGCGTTTTGTTGGCCGGGTAAGGCGCTTACGCCGCCATCCGGCACAATGCTTTGACGGTCTGGTGACGCAATGCGTATCAACCCAACCCTTCTTTTTTTCATCTTGCACGCAAATGCAAACCTGATCACATAACGATCATTTTCTCCTTCCTGGATCTTCTATTTTCTACTGTTACGCGTATACAGTTACGCGTAACAGTTATTAAAAAAGGAGTTTTTTCATGAAAAATCTATTCGATCTTAGCGGCAAACGTGCGCTGATTACCGGCTCCGCGCAGGGGATCGGTAACCTGCTGGCCAGTGGCCTGGCGGCGCACGGGGCTGAAATTGTGATTAACGACATCACCCGCGAACGCGCGCAGGCGGCGGCCGACAAGCTGGTGGCGCAGGGGTATCGCGCCGTTGGCTACGGTTTTGACGTCACGCAGGGAGAGGCGGTGGAGCGCGCCATTGCGCAAATCGAAAAGGAGGTGGGGGCCATTGATATCTTAATTAACAACGCGGGTATTCAGCGCCGCTATCCCTTTACCGAGTTTCCGGAAGCGGAATGGGACAAAATTATCGATGTGAACCAGAAATCGGTCTTTCTGGTTTCACAGCAGGTTTCTCGCTATATGGTGCAACGCCGCCGCGGCAAGATTATTAACATCTGCTCGATGCAAAGCGAACTTGGGCGCAAAACGATCACGCCGTATGCCGCCTCAAAAGGCGCGGTCAAAATGTTAACCCGCGGAATGTGCGTAGAGCTGGCGGAATACAATATTCAGGTCAACGGCATCGCCCCCGGCTATTTTGCGACTGAAATGACCACCGCATTGGTTAACGATGATGCTTTCTCTGCCTGGTTATTCCAGCGCACGCCCGCCGCCCGCTGGGGCAAGCCGGAAGAGCTGATTGGTGCAGCCGTTTATCTGGCTGCCCCGGCCTCTGACTTTGTGAATGGACACCTTCTGTTTGTCGATGGCGGCATGCTGGCCGCGGTTTGATCGCTAACGAGGCCGCGGGAAGCGACCTCATCCTTTAATGATAATCCGAGGAGTGAGTATGAATATGCTCGCAAAACTGCCGGCGCGCCGCTGGTGGTATTTAATGCCGATTATTTTTATTACCTACAGCTTAGCCTACCTCGATCGCGCGAATTACGGCTTTGCCGCTGCCGCCGGTATCGAACACGATTTAGGGATCACCCAAGGCACGGCCTCGCTGATTGGCGCGCTCTTTTTCCTGGGATATTTCTTTTTCCAGGTGCCTGGCGCCATGTATGCCGTTAAACATAGCGTCCGTAAAATGATTTTTTGCAGCCTGATCCTTTGGGGATTTTGCGCCGCGGCAACCGGTTTTGTGAGCAATATTCCGACGCTGATGGCGATCCGCTTTATTCTCGGGATAGTCGAAGCGGCGGTGATGCCCGCGATGCTGATTTATATCAGCAACTGGTTTACTAAAACGGAGCGTTCACGCGCCAACACCTTTTTGATTCTCGGTAACCCGGTCACGGTCCTGTGGATGTCGATTGTCTCCGGCTATCTGATTGAAGCCTGGGGCTGGCGCGAAATGTTTATCATTGAAGGTATTCCTGCGGTCATTTGGGCATTCTGCTGGGTGATTCTGGTGCGCGATAAACCGGCTGATGCGGGTTGGTTAAGCGAGGAGGAAAAACGGGCGTTACAGCAGGCGATGGACCGCGAACAGCGCGATATCAAGCCGATGCGTAACTACGGTGAAGCCATGCGCTCACGTAGCGTCATTATGCTCTGTGCGGTGCATGCGCTGTGGAGCATTGGCGTATATGGCTTCATGATGTGGATGCCGTCAATCCTGAAAAATGCCGCGCGGATGGACATTGTGGCGGTGGGTTGGCTGGCGGCGGTACCGTACCTGGCGGCTATCTGTCTGATGCTAACCGTTTCCTGGCTATCCGATAAGTTTCAGAATCGTAAGCTGTTTATCTGGCCGCTGCTGCTGATTGCTGCTATTGCGTTCTTTGCCTCGTGGATGCTGGGCAACCAGTCCTTCTGGCTCTCTTACGCGCTGCTGGTCGTTGCCGCTGCCTGTATGTACGCGCCTTACGGGCCGTTCTTTGCGCTGATCCCCGAGCTGCTGCCGCGCAATGTGTCCGGCGTGTCGATGGGAATGATTAATAGCTTCGGCGCGTTGGGTGCCTTCCTCGGCGCGTGGCTGGTGGGCTACCTCAACGGCGTAACCGGTGGGCCTGGCGTTTCCTACACGTTTATGGCGATTGCCCTGCTGGCATCGGTCGTGCTGATGTACTGCGTTCGCGCGCAGAATGTCGTCACCACATCGTCAGGTGAAATGGTCGCGCATTAAGTTGAGTGAGGAGTGCAGTCGCTAACCGGCTGTGATAAGGTTCTCTGCGAGCATATTGGGCTGTTGGTCGTAGAGAACCTCATGAAAAACAATCGGATGACATTACAGGATATCGCTGCGCTTGCCGGGCTGAATAAGATGACGGTCAGCCGTTATCTACGCGACCCGAATCAGGTGTCGCAGCGTAGCCGCGAATTGATTTCGAAAGTGATGGAAGAGAACAACTACATCCCCAATCGTGCGCCGGAAATATTGCTCAATGCGCGCAGTAAAACCATCGGCGTGCTGATCCCTTCTTTTCGTAACCAGATTTTTGCTGATGTGCTCGCGGGCATAGAGTCGGTGACCTCAGCATGCCAGTACCAGACGCTGATCGCGAACTATGAATATGATGCAGAACGCGAAGAACGGGAGGTGCTGAACCTGCTTTCTTACAACATCGACGGCCTGATCCTCACCGGAAAATTGCATACCGACAGGATGGTTCAGTACGTGCGCGCCAGCGGTATTCCGGTGGCGGAACTGATGGATATCAGCGGGCAGTATCTGGATATACAGGTCGGTTTCGATAACGAAAAAGCGGCCTTCGAGATGACCCAGGCGTTTATCGACAGTGGAAAACGTCACATTGCGTTCTTTGGGTCAATGGACGACCCTCGCGATTTGAGTCGTTACCGCGGTACCGAGAATGCGCTGGCTGCGCAGGGGCTGGAGGCGTATCACCTGGCGCCAAAAACCATCTCCTCGGTGGCGCTGGGGCGCAAGATGTTCCAACAGGCAATGGCTGAAAAGCCGGACACGGATGCGATTTTTTGCACCAACGATGATCTTGCGGTTGGCGTACTGCTGGAGTGTCAGGCGCAGCAGTACGACGTGCCGGGAAAAATGGCGATTGCCGGTTTCCACGGGCTGGAGATTGGCCGCGCGCGGTTGCAAAAAATGGCCAGCGTGATTACCCCGCGTTTTGAGATTGGTAAAACGGCAGCGGATATTTTGATTAAACGTCTTGGCGGGAAGGATGCGCCGGGCAGCGTCAATCTTGGCTACCAGATTTACTACGGCGACACGCTGTAAACAGGAAAGAATGGCCGGTCACCGTCCGATGACCAGCCAAAGGCGATTACTGCATAAATGCAGGCTGCTTATTCTCGTAGGCCGAAATGGCGTCTTCATGCTGTAAGGTCAGGCCGATGCTGTCCAGACCGTTCAGCATGCAGTGGCGGCGGAAGTCGTCGATTTTAAAGCTGTAGGACTTATCGCCCGCTTTCACCACCTGCGCTTCCAGATCCACTTCAAATTTAATGCCCGGGTTGGCCTGCACCAGCGCAAACAGTTCGTCGACCTGCGCGTCGCTCAGCGTGACCGGCAGCAGCTGGTTGTTGAAGCTGTTGCCGTAGAAAATATCGGCGAAGCTTGGGGCAATCACCACTTTAAAACCGTAGTCGGTCAGCGCCCACGGTGCGTGTTCGCGTGAGGAACCGCAGCCGAAGTTTTCGCGCGCCAGCAGAATGGAAGCACCTTTGAACTCAGGGAAGTTCAGCACGAACTCTGGGTTCGGCTGCTCGCCTTTGTCGTCGAGGAAGCGCCAGTCGTTGAACAGGTGCGCGCCAAAACCGGTGCGGGTTACTTTCTGCAAAAACTGCTTTGGAATGATGGCATCGGTATCGACGTTCGCGGCATCCAGCGGCACCACCAGTCCCGTATGTTGGGTAAATTTTTCAGCCATGATGGTGTTTCCTTATTTCAAGCTACGAATGTCGGCGAAATGACCGGTAACCGCGGCCGCTGCGGCCATAGCCGGGCTGACCAGATGAGTACGACCGCCGCGGCCCTGACGGCCTTCAAAGTTACGGTTGCTGGTAGAGGCACAGCGCTCGCCCGGGTTCAGACGGTCGTTGTTCATCGCCAGGCACATGGAGCAGCCCGGCAGACGCCATTCAAAACCGGCTTCGATAAAGATCTTATCCAGACCTTCCGCTTCCGCCTGCGCTTTCACCGGGCCGGAGCCAGGCACGACCAGCGCCTGTACGCCAGGGGCAACTTTACGGCCTTTGGCGATTTCCGCTGCCGCGCGTAAATCTTCGATACGCGAGTTGGTGCACGATCCGATAAACACTTTATCGATCGCGACGTCGGTCAGCGGGATCCCCGGTTTCAGGCCCATATAGGCTAACGCTTTCTCGGCGCTGGCGCGCTCAACCGGATCGTTGAAAGAGGCCGGATCCGGAATGTTGTCATTGACGGAAATGACCTGACCCGGGTTGGTGCCCCAGGTGACCTGCGGTGCGATGTCTTCGGCTTGCAGGGTCACAACGCTGTCGAACGTGGCACCATCATCGGTTTTCAGGGTTTTCCAGTAGGCGACCGCATCGTCGAAATCTTTGCCTTTCGGCGCATGCAGGCGACCTTCAACATAGTTAAACGTAGTGTCGTCCGGTGCGACCAGGCCCGCTTTTGCACCCAGCTCAATTGCCATGTTGCACAGGGTCATACGACCTTCCATGCTCAGATCGCGAATCGCCTGGCCGCAGAATTCGACCACGTGACCGGTACCGCCCGCGCTGCCGGTTTTACCGATAATTGCCAGCACGATGTCTTTAGCGGTGATGCCCGGTGCCGCTTTGCCGTTTACTTCAATCTTCATCGTTTTGGCGCGGCCCTGCTTCAGGGTCTGGGTTGCCAACACGTGTTCGACTTCGGAGGTACCAATACCGAACGCCAGCGCGCCAAATGCGCCGTGGGTGGCGGTGTGGGAGTCTCCGCAGACGATGGTCATGCCAGGCAGGGTCACGCCTTGCTCCGGCCCCATGACGTGCACGATGCCCTGATACGGGTGGTTCAGGTCATACAGCTCGACGCCGAATTCGTTGCAGTTCTTAATCAGCTCCTGCATCTGGATACGCGCCATCTCGCCGGAGGCGTTGATGTCTTTGGTCTGCGTAGAGACGTTGTGATCCATGGTGGCGAAGGTTTTGCCCGGCTGACGCACCGGGCGGTTGTGCGCGCGCAGGCCGTCAAACGCCTGCGGCGAGGTCACCTCGTGCACCAGGTGACGGTCGATGTACAGCAGCGGCGTCTCGTTCGGCGCTTCGTAAACCACGTGAGCATCAAACAACTTCTCGTATAAGGTCTTCGCCATGATTACACCCCTTCGGCAACGTAGCGGGCAATGATATCGCCCATTTCATCTGTACTGACCGCCGCGCCGCCGCGGGCTAAGTCACCGGTACGTACGCCTTCTTCCAGTGCGCGGTTGATGGCGCTTTCAATAGCGGTAGCGGCATCGTTGGCATCCAGGCTGTAGCGCAGCAGCAGCGCCAGCGACAGGATCTGTGCGATGGGGTTCGCAATATTTTTACCGGCGATGTCCGGCGCGGAGCCGCCTGCAGGTTCGTACAGACCAAAGCCTTCTTCGTTCAGGCTGGCAGAGGGCAGCATGCCCATGGAGCCGGTGATCATCGCGCATTCATCGGAGAGAATGTCGCCAAACAGGTTGGAGCACAGCACCACGTCGAACTGTGACGGGTCTTTAATCAGCTGCATGGTGGCGTTGTCGATATACATATGTGCCAGCTCAACGTCGGCATACTCTTTGCCGATTTCGCTGACGATTTCGCGCCACAGAATGGATGACTGCAGTACGTTAGATTTATCAATGGAGGTCACTTTGTGACGACGTTTGCGTGCAGATTCAAACGCAATACGGGCAATACGTTCAATCTCAAAGCGGTGATACACCTCGGTATCAAACGCTTTTTCGTGCTGACCGCTGCCTTCACGGCCCTTCGGCTGACCGAAGTAGATACCGCCGGTCAGTTCGCGGACGCACAGGATATCGAAGCCGTTAGCGGCGATATCGGCGCGCAGCGGGCAGAACTCTTCCAGCCCCTGGTACAGCTTCGCTGGACGCAGGTTGCTGAACAGCTTGAAGTGTTTACGCAGCGGCAGCAGCGCGCCGCGCTCTGGCTGCTGGTTTGGCGGCAGGTTTTCCCATTTCGGGCCACCGACGGAGCCAAACAGAATGGCGTCGGCCTGGTCGCAGCCGTCTACCGTTGCCTGCGGCAGCGGTTCACCGTGGCGGTCAATCGCGATGCCGCCCACGTCGTAGTGGCTGGTGGTAATGCGCATATCAAAACGTTGACGCACGGCTTCCAGTACTTTCAATGCCTGTGTCATGACTTCAGGGCCAATACCGTCACCTGGTAACACAGCAATATGGTAATTCTTCGACATTACACGGTTTCCTTGTTGTTCTCGTTATTCTTAATTTTGCGTTGCAATTCTTTTTCGACTTCAGCGGCGCGCCAGATGTTGTTCAGCACGTGCACCATCGCTTTGGCGGAGGACTCGACGATATCCGTTGCCAGGCCAACGCCGTGGAAGCGGCGGCCGTTGTGGGTGACCACGATATCGACCTGACCCAGCGCGTCTTTGCCCTGGCCTTTGGCGTTCAGATCGTATTTGACCAGCTCGACGTCATAGCCGGTGATGCGGTTAATCGCCTGGTAGATGGCATCAACCGGACCGTTACCATTCGCCGCTTCGGCCTTAGTTTCTTCACCGCAGGCCAACTTCACGGACGCGGTGGCGATATCGCTGGAACCAGACTGCACGCTGAAGTAGTCCAGGCGGAAATGTTCCGGCTCTTCCTGCTGCTTGTTGATGAATGCCAGCGCTTCCAGGTCGTAGTCGAAGACCTGGCCTTTTTTGTCTGCCAGCTTCAGGAACGCGTCGTACAGGTGGTCCATGTTGTAGTCGGTATCTTTGTAGCCCATCTCTTCCATACGGTGTTTCACCGCCGCGCGGCCGGAGCGGGAGGTCAGGTTCAGCTGAACCTGGTTCAGGCCGATGGACTCCGGGGTCATGATTTCGTAGTTTTCGCGGTTCTTCAGCACGCCATCCTGGTGGATACCGGAAGAGTGGGCGAATGCGCCGGTACCGACGATAGCTTTGTTGGCCGGGATCGGCATGTTGCAGATCTGGCTGACGGTCTGGCTGGTACGCCAGATTTCGTTGTGGTTGATGGCGGTGTGCACGTTCATGATGTCTTTGCGCACCTTAATCGCCATGATGACTTCTTCCAGCGAGCAGTTACCCGCACGTTCGCCGATGCCGTTCATTGCGCCTTCAACCTGACGCGCGCCGGCGTGAACGGCTGCCAGCGAGTTGCCGACCGCCATCCCTAAGTCATCGTGGGTGTGAACGGAGATAATCGCTTTATCAATGTTTGGAACGCGTTCATACAGGCCGGTAATGATGTTGGAGAACTCGAACGGCAGGGTATAGCCAACGGTGTCTGGAATATTGATGGTGGTAGCGCCCGCGTTAATCGCCGCTTCAACCACGCGTGCCAGCTGATCGATTGGGGTACGCCCGGCATCTTCACAGGAGAATTCGACGTCGTCAGTATAGTTACGCGCCCGTTTCACCATATAGACCGCGCGTTCGATAACCTCGTCCAGCGTGCTGCGCAGTTTGGTGGCGATGTGCATGGGTGACGTCGCAATAAAAGTATGAATACGGAACGCTTCCGCGACTTTTAATGACTCGGCGGCAACGTCGATATCCTGCTCTACGCAGCGTGCCAGCGCGCAGACGCGGCTGTTTTTAATGTTGCGGGCGATGGTCTGTACGGATTCGAAATCGCCCGGAGAAGAGACCGGAAACCCAACTTCCATTACGTCAACGCCCATACGCTCGAGGGCAAAGGCAATCTGCAGCTTCTCTTTCACGCTCAGGCTCGCCTGTAATGCCTGTTCACCATCACGTAAGGTCGTATCGAAAATAATGACTTGCTGGCTCATGGTTTAGGTCCTTGGTTAACTTGGGAGCGCCTTGCTACGAGCATAAAAAAACCCGCGCAATGGCGCGGGTTTAGAGTTCTACTGATGATGACTAACGCTGAACGTCGCACACCAGCCTACCGCGCACAGAAAAGGCGTTTAGTAGTAGTAGGCCGTTGAAGCGAGTGGTGCGGAACATGGTCATCATTCTCCAGATGAATTCGATATGCTTTTAGTGGTACTGGATATGCTTTCTGATGTCAACCCTGAAGACGGAAAAGGCGGTGAAGAAGGTCGTTAAGCGAGACGGTGAAATTAGCTAATTGTGCTGATGAATGTCTCATTTTATAGCGGATTGTCTTGTGTCGGAATTCATGATTTTAATATTTTGACGCATATGAACATGATTCATCGTAATCGATCATGACTTTGTCATGATTAAGCGTTAATGCTATCGGTATGATAATACTGGATTTATGTATTTTAACCGTCGGTCAGGTAAATGTAGTATCACTATTTCTGATGCGAAATTGTTAATGTTATTCATGGTAAGAATGGAACAATTTAATAAAACTTAATTCATTGTGTACTTTTTCGACTGTTGTCTATTTATGTAATCTATGAGTAAACTATCAGTCATTAGCTTGGTGATATAAATTAAGGTTGGCTTTTCTTAGGGAAAGTCAATCTTCTGCATCTTTATATATTCCTATTTTTATTTATTTCTCTTTTTTGGATTTTATATGCATGGTAAATCATATAGCCTCAATATATTACTGCGATTCTGCAAAGGGAGTTTTGTATGACACTGGAGTCTGAGAGCGTTATTAGCGCGCCGGAGAAGCCGCGTGTGACCGCAAATGAAGGGAACAAACCGCAGCTACGGTTGGTGGATTTAAATTTACTGACCGTATTTGATGCGGTTATGCAGGAGCAAAATATTACCCGCGCGGCGCATATGCTGGGGATGTCGCAACCCGCGGTCAGCAACGCCGTGGCGCGGTTGAAGGTGATGTTTAATGATGAGCTGTTCGTTCGCTACGGTCGCGGCATTCAGCCCACCGCCCGTGCATTTCAGCTGTTTGGCTCGATTCGTCAGGCGCTTCAGCTGGTGCAAAATGAGCTACCGGGTTCCGGTTTTGAACCGCTAAGCAGTGAACGCGTATTTAATCTCTGCGTCTGTAGTCCGCTGGATAATTATCTGACCTCTATTATTTTGAATAAAGTGAATGAAGTCGCCCCACATATTCACATGGTGTTTAAGTCATCCTTAAATCAAAATACAGAACATCAGCTGCGCTATCAGGAAATTGAGTTTGTTCTTGGCTATGAAGAGTTTCGTCGTCCGGAATTCGCCTGCGTGCCGTTATTCAATGATGAAATGGTGATGGTCGCCAGTAAAAAACATCCGCGTATTAATGGCCCGGTTTCGGAGGAGGTGCTGTATCAAGAGGAACATGCGGTGGTTTCACTGGATCGTTATGCCTCTTTTAGCCAGCCGTGGTATGACACCCTTGATAAACAAAGCCGCATTGCTTATCAGGGGATGGCGCTGATTAGCGTATTAAACGTGGTTTCTCAAACTCATCTGGTGGCGATTGCGCCACGTCGCCTGGCAGACGAATTTGCTGAACAGATTGGCCTGCAGGTATTACCGCTGCCGATGAAGCTAAATAGCCGTACCTGTTACCTTTCCTGGCATGAAGCGGCGGGGCGCGATAAGGGCCATCAGTGGATGGAAGAGCTGCTGGTTAACGCCTGTCGGCAGCAATAAGATGGCGGCATAAACAGGATGCATATGCATCCTGTTTGTTTTGTATGTTCACGTAAAATTAAAATTTTATTCTGTTGTTAGCCGTCGCCGTCGGCGGTGAGAAAGTGAAAAATGCAGCTTTTGCTGTAATGGCTGCGTTCACCCGAGTATCTACGCTCTCCTTTTCTTATCGTTGAAGTATTCCTCCATCATTTTCCCTTTTCGCTTTATTTTTTCTCTTTTCATGATGGTATCTACGCGGGATGGGTGAATTGCCTGCCTAGTGGCGAGCGGTTATGTTAAGTCATGACCCAATTCAGCGTCGATGGATGGCAGACGCGCCGCCGACGCATGACCGCCGGGACAATGACGTCCCCGGTCATCAAGAAAAAAGCCGGGAGGCAAATCATGGAGATGTTGTCAGGAGCCGAGATGGTCGTCCGATCGTTAATCGATCAGGGCGTAAAGCAGGTGTTTGGCTATCCGGGGGGCGCGGTCCTCGATATATATGATGCGCTGCATACGGTCGGCGGCATTGACCACGTACTGGTCCGCCACGAGCAGGCGGCGGTACATATGGCTGACGGGCTGGCGCGTGCGACTGGTGAGGTTGGCGTCGTGCTGGTGACCTCGGGCCCGGGGGCGACCAACGCCATTACCGGGATTGCGACCGCTTATATGGATTCCATTCCTCTGGTGGTGATCTCCGGTCAGGTCGCGACCTCGCTGATTGGCTACGATGCCTTCCAGGAGTGCGACATGGTGGGGATCTCCCGGCCGGTCGTGAAGCACAGCTTTCTGGTGAAACAGACTGAGGATATTCCCGGCGTACTGAAGAAAGCGTTCTGGCTAGCGGCCAGCGGCCGCCCCGGACCGGTGGTGGTGGATCTGCCGAAAGATATTCTTAGCCCGGCGAACAAACTGCCGTACGTCTGGCCGGATGCGGTCAGCATGCGTTCTTATTACCCGACCACCACGGGGCATAAGGGGCAGATTAAGCGTGCGTTACAGACCCTGATTGCCGCGAAAAAACCGGTCGTTTATGTCGGCGGTGGAGTGGTGAACGCCGAGTGCCACGCGCAGCTGCGCACGCTGATTGAAAAGCTGAATCTTCCCGTCACCTCATCGCTGATGGGGCTAGGTGGCTTCCCGGCGACGCATCGCCAGGCGCTGGGGATGCTAGGGATGCATGGTACTTATGAAGCCAATATGACCATGCATCATTCCGACGTCATCTTTGCCGTCGGCGTGCGCTTTGACGATCGCACGACCAATAATCTGGCGAAGTACTGCCCGGATGCGACGGTGCTGCATATTGATATCGATCCAACGTCGATCTCGAAAACCGTTCCGGCGGACATTCCGATCGTGGGCGACGCGGGGCTGGTGCTCGATCAAATGCTGGAGCTGCTGGATCAAGAAAGCGCCGCGCAGCCGTTGGATGATATTCGCGACTGGTGGCAGCAGATTGAACAGTGGCGCGCCCGCCAGTGCCTGAAGTATGACGAAAAAAGTGAACAGATTAAGCCGCAGGCGGTCATTGAGGCCATCTGGAGGCTGACCCACGGCGATGCTTATGTGACCTCCGACGTTGGCCAGCATCAGATGTTCGCCGCGCTGTACTATCCGTTTGATAAACCACGCCGCTGGATCAACTCCGGTGGTCTGGGCACCATGGGCTTTGGCCTGCCCGCTGCGCTGGGCGTCAAAATGGCGTTTCCTGAGGAAACGGTGGTTTGCGTTACCGGCGACGGCAGTATTCAGATGAACATCCAGGAGCTGTCGACCGCACAGCAGTATCAACTGCCGGTGCTGGTGCTGAACCTGAACAACGGTTATCTGGGGATGGTCAAGCAATGGCAGGACATGATTTATTCTGGCCGCCACTCCCAATCTTATATGCAGTCGCTGCCGGACTTTGTCCGCCTGGCGGAAGCCTATGGCCACGTGGGTATCCGCATTACTCGCCCGGATGAGCTGGAAAGCAAGCTGAGCGAGGCGCTGGAACATGTGCGCAATAAACGCCTGGTGTTCGTTGACGTCGCCGTCGACGGTAGCGAGCACGTCTACCCCATGCATATTCGCGGTGGGGCAATGGACGAGATGTGGTTGAGCAAAACGGAGAGAACCTGATTATGCGCCGGATATTATCTGTACTGCTGGAAAACGAGTCCGGCGCGCTGTCGCGCGTCATTGGGCTTTTCTCTCAACGCGGCTACAACATTGAGAGCCTGACCGTGGCGCCGACCGACGACCCGACGCTGTCGCGAATGACCATTCAGACGGTTGGCGACGAGAAGACCATCGAACAGATCGAAAAGCAGCTGCATAAGCTGGTGGACGTGCTGCGGGTTAACGAGCTGGGGCAGGGGGCGCACGTTGAGCGCGAAATCATGCTGGTGAAAGTGCAGGCCAGCGGCTACGGCCGCGACGAGGTGAAACGCAACACGGAAATCTTCCGCGGGCAGATCATCGACGTCACGCCGTCGCTGTATACCGTCCAGCTGGCGGGCACCAGCGATAAGCTGGATGCGTTCCTCGCGTCGCTGCGCGATGTCGCCAGAATTGTTGAGGTTGCCCGCTCCGGGGTGGTCGGTCTGTCGCGCGGCGACAAGATTATGCGCTAGCCTGGATCTCATCGCTTTATCGTAGCCCGGCCAGACGTCGGGCTTTTTTTTGCGAAATCAGCAATAAGTGGGAACAAAAGCTATTGCCGATCGGATCATTCTGCGTTTAGATGTTACGGATTATACTTATAAAGCAAGGGGCAATTGTGAAACTGGATGAAATCGCCCGGCTTGCCGGTGTTTCCCGAACCACCGCCAGCTATGTGATTAACGGCAAAGCGAAGCAGTACCGCGTTAGCGACAAAACTGTTGAGAAAGTGATGGCCGTCGTGCGCGAGCATAACTACCATCCCAACGCGGTTGCCGCCGGGCTGCGTGCAGGACGCACGCGTTCTATCGGGCTTGTTATCCCGGATCTGGAAAATACCAGCTATACCCGCATCGCCAACTACCTCGAACGTCAGGCCCGCCAGCGTGGTTACCAGCTGCTGATTGCCTGTTCCGAAGATCAGCCGGATAACGAAATGCGCTGCATTGAGCATCTGCTGCAGCGCCAGGTGGACGCGATCATTGTTTCTACCTCGTTACCGCCGGAGCATCCGTTCTATCAGCGTTGGGCTAACGATTCGTTCCCGATTGTCGCGCTGGACCGTGCGCTGGACCGCGAACATTTCACCAGCGTCGTGGGGGCTGACCAGGACGATGCAGAAATGCTGGCTGCCGAACTGCGTACCTTCCCGGCGGAAACCGTGCTTTACCTTGGCGCACTGCCGGAGCTGTCGGTTAGCTACCTGCGTGAACAAGGCTTCCGTACGGCCTGGAAAGACGATCCGCGCGAAGTGCACTTCCTGTACGCCAACAGCTATGAGCGCGAAGCCGCAGCGCAGCTGTTTGAGAAATGGCTGGAAACGCACCCGATGCCGCAGGCGCTGTTTACCACATCGTTTGCGCTGCTGCAGGGCGTAATGGACGTTACGCTGCGCCGTGAAGGCAAGCTGCCGACCGATCTGGCGATCGCCACCTTCGGCGATAACGAATTGCTCGATTTCCTGCAGTGCCCGGTGCTGGCCGTGGCTCAGCGCCACCGCGACGTTGCCGAGCGCGTACTGGAGATTGTGCTGGCAAGCCTGGACGAGCCGCGTAAGCCAAAACCGGGTCTGAGCCGTATTCGTCGTAATCTCTACCGTCGCGGTAGTCTGAGTCGTCGATAATCTTCCTCGCGATAGGGGCGGCCAAAAAAAGTCGCCTTTATCGCCTAAAACATTATTCTGGTGTGGATATTCAGATAATTCCTCATTTTGATTAGCTTTCTATTTAATAACGCTCATTTCGTTTCCCTTTCCCGTTTATTATTGTGAACACAAAGTAAAAATATATTATTTGTGAATTATTTTGTTACATTCGCACTGCGGATTGCCGAAATAACAAACACTTCTTTAGCCCCCTACCAGAATGGGCGAGCTGTCGGGCTTGAATTCCTCTCCGGGGCGCGCCACGGGGGACTGTTAACGGGCCGCAGAATGTCCTAAAATGCCGCTCGCGTCGCAAACTGACACTTTATATATTCTTTTGATGATATTTAGTCGCGTTAACGTGATGTGAATCCCTTTGTATTTTTCTTGCGGGTATTCATGACGTTAATTTGCCTCGTCTGTTGGATAATTTTTAATCAGAGCTATTGTCGGCCTTAAATAGCGGTATTTTGGACTCTGTTGGCATTCATGCTGGCTTGACAAGCTTTTCCTCTGCTCCGTAAACTCCTTTGAGTGGGAATTTGTGGGTTAAAGTGGTAATAAGGGGTGAGGCTGGCATGTTCCGAGGGGCAACGTTAGTCAATCTCGACAGCAAAGGGCGTTTAGCCGTCCCTGTCCGATATCGGGACCTGCTGATCGAGAGCGCTACCGGTCAAATGGTTTGTACCATTGACATCCATCACCCCTGCCTGCTGCTTTATCCTCTGCCCGAATGGGAAATTATCGAGCAAAAGCTATCGCGTTTGTCGAGCATGAACCCGGTTGAGCGCCGCGTGCAGCGGCTGCTGTTAGGGCATGCCAGTGAATGTCAGATGGATAGCGCCGGGCGGTTATTGATCGCGCCGGTTTTACGGCAGCACGCCGGATTGACCAAAGAAGTGATGCTGGTCGGGCAGTTTAACAAGTTTGAACTGTGGGATGAGACGGCCTGGTATCAACGGGTCAAGGAAGATATCGACGCTGAGCAATCTGCTTCAGGGGCGCTGTCGGAGCGATTGCAGGATTTGTCCTTATAAATATGATGGAAAATTTTAAACACACTACGGTACTGCTGGACGAGGCGGTTAACGGCCTGAATATTCGCCCGGATGGTATCTATATTGATGGCACCTTTGGCCGCGGCGGACACTCGCGTCTGATCCTCTCGCAGCTTGGCGAGCAGGGGCGCCTGATCGCGATCGATCGCGATCCCGAGGCGATTGCGGTGGCAAAGACCATCGATGACCCTCGCTTTTCCATCGTTCATGGTCCTTTCTCTGCGCTGGCGGACTACGTCGCCGAGCGCGATCTCGTTGGCAAGATCGACGGTATCCTTCTCGATCTTGGCGTTTCTTCACCGCAGCTGGATGACGCTGAGCGCGGCTTTTCGTTTATGCGCGATGGCCCGCTGGACATGCGTATGGACCCGACTCGCGGTCAGTCTGCCGCCGAATGGCTGCAAACGGCAGAAGAGGCGGATATCGCCTGGGTGATTAAAACCTTTGGCGAAGAGCGCTTTGGTAAACGTATTGCCCGAGCCATCGTTGAACGCAACCGCGTTGAGCCGATGACCCGCACCAAAGAGCTGGCGGAAGTGATTTCCGCCGCCATGCCGGTGAAAGACAAATTCAAACACCCCGCAACCCGTACCTTCCAGGCGGTGCGCATTTGGGTGAACAGTGAGCTGGAGGAGATAGAGCAGGCGCTAAAAAGCTCGCTTGGCGTGCTGGCCCCGGGTGGCCGGCTGTCGATCATCAGCTTCCACTCGCTGGAAGACCGCATTGTGAAACGCTTTATGCGTGAACAGAGCCGCGGTCCGCAGGTTCCGGCGGGGATCCCGATGACCGAAGAGCAACTCAAGAAACTGGGTGGCCGTCATTTACGAGCGTTAGGCAAGTTGATGCCGGGCGAAGAAGAAGTGGCTGAGAACCCACGCGCCCGTAGTTCAGTTCTGCGTATTGCAGAGAGGACGAACGCATGATCGGCAGAGTGACAGAGGCCCTAAGCAAAGTCACCGGGTCGTTAGGAAATGGCGAACGTCATGCCTTGCCTGGCGTTATTCGCGACGACCTTTTGCAGTTCGGGAAACTGCCACTCTGTCTGTTCATTTGCATTATTGTTACGGCGGTGACGGTGGTGACGACGGCGCACCATACTCGCCT
This sequence comes from Klebsiella sp. WP3-W18-ESBL-02, assembly GCF_014168815.1. NCBI lineage: Bacteria > Pseudomonadati > Pseudomonadota > Gammaproteobacteria > Enterobacterales > Enterobacteriaceae > Klebsiella > Klebsiella sp. WP3-W18-ESBL-02. The sequence continues at coordinate 4,253,585 of NZ_AP021972.1, read as the reverse complement.
GTTAACGGCCCAACGAGAACAGTTGGTGCTGGAGCGTGATGCGTTGGACATCGAATGGCGCAACCTGATCCTCGAAGAGAATGCTCTCGGCGATCATAGCCGCGTCGAACGTATCGCTACAGAAAAGTTGCAGATGCAACATGTTGATCCATCAAAAGAAAACATTGTTGTTCAGAAATAAGGATTATTGCAACGCATGAAACCGGCGGCAAAAACGCTTAAGCCAAAACGTCAGGAAGAACAGGCCAACTTTATCAGTTGGCGTTTTGCGTTGCTCTGCGGCTGTATTTTTATGGCGCTCGCGTTTCTGCTCGGGCGCGCGGCCTGGTTGCAAATTATTGCGCCTGATAAGCTGGTACGCGAAGGCGACATGCGTTCCTTACGCGTTCAGCAGGTGTCAACTTCGCGCGGGATGATTACCGATCGCTCTGGCCGTCCGCTGGCGGTGAGCGTGCCGGTGAAAGCCATCTGGGCCGACCCGAAAGAGCTGCACGATGCGGGCGGCGTGGTGCTCAACAACCGCTGGAAGGCGCTGGCCGATGCGCTGAACATGCCGCTCGATCAGCTGGCAAACCGCATTAACACCAATCCGCGCATGCGCTTTATCTACCTGGCCCGTCAGGTTAACCCTGATATGGCTGACTACATCAAAAAACTTAAGCTGCCGGGGATTTATCTGCGTGAAGAGTCCCGTCGTTACTACCCGTCAGGGGAAGTGACTGCTCACCTTATTGGCTTTACTAACGTTGACAGCCAGGGGATTGAAGGGGTTGAGAAAAGCTTCGACAAGTGGTTAACCGGCCAGCCGGGCGAGCGCATCGTGCGTAAGGACCGCTATGGCCGGGTGATTGAAGATATCTCCTCCACCGACAGCCAGGCGGCGCACAACCTGGCGCTGAGCATTGATGAACGTCTGCAGGCGCTGGTCTACCGTGAACTGAACAACGCCGTGGCGTTTAACAAAGCGGAATCCGGCAGCGCCGTGCTGGTCGACGTAAGCACCGGTGAAGTGCTGGCGATGGCCAACAGCCCGTCCTACAACCCGAACAACTTTACCGGCACGGCCAAAGACACCATGCGTAACCGGGCGATCACCGACGTGTTTGAACCGGGTTCGACGGTGAAACCGATGGTGGTGATGACCGCGCTACAACGCGGCGTGGTGCGCGAAAATACCGTGCTGAATACCATTCCCTACCGAATTAACGGCCACGAAATCAAAGATGTGGCGCGCTACAGCGAATTGACCCTGACCGGGGTACTACAGAAGTCGAGTAACGTCGGTGTTTCCAAGCTGGCGTTAGCGATGCCGTCCTCAGCGTTAGTAGAGACTTACTCACGTTTTGGGCTGGGAAAAGCGACCAATTTGGGGTTGGTCGGAGAACGCAGTGGCTTATATCCTCAAAAACAACGGTGGTCTGACATAGAGAGGGCCACCTTCTCTTTCGGCTACGGGCTAATGGTAACGCCGTTACAGTTAGCGCGAGTCTACGCAACGATTGGCAGCTATGGCATTTATCGCCCACTGTCGATAACCAAAGTTGACCCGCCGGTTCCCGGCGAACGCGTCTTCCCGGAGTCTATCGTCCGCACCGTGGTGCATATGATGGAAAGCGTAGCGCTGCCCGGTGGCGGCGGCGTGAAGGCGGCGATCAAAGGCTACCGTATTGCGATTAAAACCGGTACGGCGAAAAAGGTCGGCCCGGACGGGCGCTACATCAACAAATACATTGCTTACACCGCGGGCGTTGCGCCAGCCAGCCAGCCGCGCTTTGCGCTGGTGGTGGTCATCAACGATCCGCAGGCGGGTAAATACTACGGTGGCGCCGTTTCCGCGCCGGTGTTTGGTGCCATCATGGGCGGCGTACTGCGCACGATGAACATTGAACCGGATGCGCTGGCAACGGGCGATAAGAGTGAATTTGTGACAAATCAAGGCGAGGGTTCAGGTGGCAGATCGTAATTTGCGCGACCTTCTTGCTCCGTGGGTGCCGAATGCACCGGAGCGAGCACTGCGAGAGATGACGCTCGACAGCCGTGTGGCTGCATCGGGCGATCTGTTCGTGGCAGTAGTAGGTCATCAGGCGGACGGGCGTCGTTATATCCCGCAGGCAATTGCGCAAGGTGTTGCTGCCATTGTCGCCGAGGCAAAAGATGAAGCGACCGACGGTGAAATTCGTGAAGTTCACGGCGTGCCGGTTATTTACCTCAGTCAGTTAAACGAACGTCTGTCGGCGCTGGCCGGGCGTTTTTACCATGAGCCGTCCGAACGCCTGCATCTGGTTGGCGTGACCGGCACTAACGGCAAAACCACCACCACGCAGCTGATTGCGCAGTGGTGCCAGCTGCTGGGCGAAACCAGCGCGGTGATGGGCACCATAGGCAACGGCCTGCTGGGGAAAGTGATCCCGACGGAAAACACCACCGGTTCTGCCGTTGATGTCCAGCACGTGCTCGCAGGCCTGGTGGCTGAAGGCGCGACGATGGCGGCGATGGAAGTCTCTTCCCACGGCCTGGTGCAGCACCGCGTCGCGGCGCTCAAGTTTGCCGCCTCGGTCTTCACCAACCTGAGCCGCGATCACCTGGATTACCATGGCGATATGGAGCACTACGAAGCGGCGAAATGGCTGCTCTACTCCACTCACCACTGCGGTCAGGCGATTGTGAACGCCGATGACGAAGTGGGCCGTCGCTGGCTTGGCCGACTGCCGGATGCGGTGGCGGTGTCCATGGAAGACCATATCAACCCGAACTGCCACGGCCGCTGGCTGAAAGCCACTGCCGTTAACTATCACGACAGCGGCGCCACGATTCGCTTCGACTCCAGCTGGGGTGAAGGCGAGATCGAAAGCCGCCTGATGGGCGCCTTTAACGTCAGCAACCTGCTGCTGGCGCTGGCAACGCTGCTGGCGCTGGACTATTCGCTCAGCGATCTGTTGAACACCGCGGCCCGCTTACAGCCGGTCTGCGGCCGAATGGAAGTGTTCAGCGCGCCGGGCAAACCGACGGTGGTGGTCGATTACGCCCATACGCCGGATGCGCTGGAAAAAGCGCTGCAGGCCGCACGTCTGCACTGTACGGGCACGCTGTGGTGCGTCTTTGGCTGCGGCGGTGACCGTGATAAAGGCAAGCGTCCGCTGATGGGCGCGATCGCCGAAGAATTCGCCGATATTGCCGTTGTCACCGATGACAACCCGCGTACCGAAGAGCCGCGCGCCATTATCAACGACATTCTGGCCGGGATGGTCGATGCCGGGCATGCGAAGGTGATGGAAGGCCGCGCGGAAGCGGTCACCAGCGCCATCATGCAGGCGCAAGAAAATGACGTGGTGCTGCTGGCTGGCAAGGGCCATGAAGATTATCAGATTGTCGGTAATCGCCGTCTGGATTACTCCGACCGCGTGACCGCAGCGCGTCTGCTGGGAGTCGTAGCATGATTAGCGTTACCTTGAGTCAGTTGGCCGACACGCTGCGCGGCGAACTGCACGGCGACGATCGCCAGATTACCGACGTTACTACCGACACCCGCAAATTAACCGCAGGCTGCCTGTTTGTGGCGCTAAAGGGTGAGCGTTTTGACGCGCATGATTTTGCGCAAACGGCAAAAGACGGCGGCGCAGGCGCGCTGCTGGTCAGCCGTAAGCTGGACATCGACCTTCCGCAGCTGGTGGTGAGCGATACCCGCCAGGCGTTTGGTGAGCTGGCAGCCTGGGTTCGCCAGCAGGTACCGGCGCGCGTGGTCGCGCTGACCGGCTCCTCCGGTAAAACCTCGGTCAAAGAGATGACCGCTGCCATTTTGAGCCAGTGCGGCAACACGCTGTATACCGCGGGCAATCTAAATAATGACATCGGCGTGCCGATGACACTACTGCGCCTGACCGCAGAGCATCAGTATGCGGTGATTGAGTTAGGCGCTAACCATCAGGGCGAAATCGCCTGGACCGTGAGCCTGACCCGCCCGGAAGCGGCGCTGGTCAATAACCTGGCGGCCGCGCATTTAGAAGGCTTTGGTTCACTGGCGGGCGTGGCGAAAGCCAAAGGCGAAATTTTTACCGGCCTATCGGAAAACGGCATTGCGATTCTCAACGCCGACAACAACGACTGGCCTAACTGGCAGAAGGCGATCGGCGATCGCACCGTATGGCGCTTCTCGCCAAATACGGCGGGCAGCGACTTTGGCGCTGAAAACGTGCGTATTACCGCTCAGGGCACCGAATTTACTCTGCGTACGCCGAAGGGCAGCGTAGAGGTCCTGCTGCCGCTGCCGGGTCGGCATAATATCGCCAATGCGCTGGCGGCTACCGCGCTGTCGACGGCGGTGGGTGCAGAATTAAGCGCGGTGAAAGCCGGTCTGGCGCAGCTGAAAGCGGTGCCGGGGCGTCTGTTCCCGATTCAGTTGGCAGACAACCAGCTGCTGCTGGACGACTCCTATAACGCCAACGTCGGTTCGATGACGGCCGCCGTGCAGGTGCTGGCTGAAATGCCGGGCTACCGCGTGCTGGTGGTAGGCGATATGGGTGAGCTGGGTGTTGAGAGCGAAGCCTGTCACACCCAGGTTGGCGAGGCGGCCAAAACCGCCGGTATTGACCGCGTGCTGAGCGTTGGCAAATTAAGCCAGGCGATCAGCGAGGCGAGCGGGGCAGGGGAGCACTTCACCGAGAAATCGGCAGTGGTTGCGCGTCTGAAATCGCTGATTAATGAACATAAAACGATCACCATTCTGGTGAAAGGATCACGCAGTGCCGCCATGGAACAGGTCGTACGCGCTTTACAGGAGAACGGGACATGTTAGTGTGGCTGGCCGAACATCTGGTCAAATATTATTCCGGCTTTAACGTCTTTTCCTATCTGACGTTTCGCGCCATCGTCAGCCTGCTGACCGCGCTGTTCATCTCTTTGTGGATGGGCCCGCGCATGATTGCCCGCTTACAAAAAATGTCCTTCGGCCAGGTTGTTCGTAACGACGGTCCGGAATCGCACTTTAGCAAGCGCGGTACTCCCACCATGGGCGGGATCATGATCCTGACCGCGATTACGGTTTCCGTACTGCTGTGGGCCTATCCGTCTAACCCGTACGTTTGGTGCGTGCTGACGGTGCTTATCGGCTACGGCATTATCGGTTTTGTCGATGACTACCGCAAAGTGGTGCGTAAAGACACTAAGGGCCTGATCGCCCGCTGGAAATATTTCTGGATGTCGGTGATTGCGCTGGGCGTGGCCTTTGCGCTGTACCTGGCCGGTAAAGATACGCCGGCGACCGAGCTGGTGGTGCCGTTCTTTAAAGACGTGATGCCGCAGCTGGGCCTGTTCTACATCCTGCTGGCCTACTTCGTCATCGTGGGTACCGGCAACGCGGTCAACCTGACCGACGGTCTTGATGGCCTAGCGATTATGCCGACCGTATTCGTGGCGGCGGGCTTTGCGCTGGTGGCGTGGGCGACCGGTAACATGAACTTTGCCAGCTATCTGCACATCCCTTATCTGCGTCACGCGGGTGAGCTGGTGATCGTCTGTACGGCGATCGTCGGCGCGGGCTTAGGCTTCCTGTGGTTCAACACCTATCCGGCGCAGGTCTTTATGGGCGACGTCGGTTCACTGGCGCTGGGCGGCGCGCTGGGCATTATTGCCGTGCTGCTGCGCCAGGAGTTCCTGCTGGTGATCATGGGCGGCGTCTTCGTGGTGGAAACCCTGTCGGTGATTCTGCAGGTCGGTTCCTTCAAGCTGCGCGGTCAGCGCATCTTCCGAATGGCGCCAATTCACCACCACTATGAACTCAAAGGCTGGCCGGAACCGCGCGTTATCGTGCGCTTCTGGATTATTTCGCTGATGCTGGTGCTGATTGGCCTGGCAACGCTGAAGGTACGTTAATCATGGCAGATTACCAGGGTAAAAACGTCGTCATCATTGGTCTTGGACTGACCGGGCTGTCCTGCGTGGATTTCTTCCTCGCGCAGAGCGTCACGCCGCGCGTAATGGATACCCGAGCGACGCCGCCCGGTCTGGATAAACTGCCGGAATCGGTCGAGCGGTATGTTGGCGGTCTGAACGAAGACTGGCTGATGGCAGCCGACCTGATCGTTGCCAGCCCTGGTATCGCGCTGGCGCATCCGGCGCTGAGTCGGGCCGCGGATGCCGGGATTGAAATCGTTGGCGATATCGAACTGTTTTGCCGTGAAGCACAGGCGCCGATTGTTGCCATCACCGGTTCCAACGGGAAAAGCACCGTTACCACGCTGGTGGGTGAAATGGCAAAAGCGGCGGGCGTTAACGTCGGCGTCGGCGGGAATATCGGCCTGCCTGCGCTGATGCTGCTCGATCCGTCCCGCGAGCTGTACGTGCTTGAGCTTTCCAGCTTCCAGCTGGAAACCACCTCCAGTCTGCACGCGGTGGCGGCAACCATTCTCAACGTGACCGAAGATCACATGGACCGCTACCCGCTGGGTATGCAGCAGTATCGCGCTGCGAAGCTGCGGGTGTATGAACATGCCAACGTGTGCGTGGTGAATGCCGACGATGGCCTGACCATGCCGGTGCGCGGTGCCGATGAACGCTGCGTGAGCTTTGGCGTTGACGTTGGCGACTATCACCTTAACCGCCAGCAGGGCGAAACCTGGCTGCGCGTGAAGGGCGAAAAGGTCCTCAACGTGAAAGAAATGCCGCTAACCGGGCAGCATAACTACAGCAATGCCCTGGCGGCGCTGGCGCTGGCGGATGCCGCCGGTCTGCCGCGTGCAACCAGCCTCAAAGCGCTGACCACCTTTACCGGCCTGGCCCATCGTTTCCAGATTGTGCTGGATCATAACGGTGTGCGCTGGATTAACGATTCAAAAGCGACCAACGTCGGCAGTACCGAAGCGGCCTTAAATGGCCTGCACGTTGCCGGGACGCTTTACCTGCTGCTGGGCGGCGACGGTAAATCGGCCGACTTTATGCCGCTGCAGCGCTACCTCACCGGCGACAATATTCGTCTGTTCTGCTTTGGCCGCGACGGCGGCGAGCTGGCCGCACTGCGTCCGGAAATCGCCACCCAGACGGAAACGATGGAGCAGGCAATGCGCCTGATTGCGCCGCAGGTCAAAGCGGGCGATATGGTGCTGCTGTCGCCCGCGTGCGCCAGCCTCGATCAGTTTAAGAGTTTTGAGCAGCGCGGCGACGTGTTTGCTCGTCTTGCCAGGGAGTTAGGTTGATGCGTTTGTCTCTCCCGCGCCTGAGACTGCCGCGGCTACGCCTGCCGCGTGTGCCGGGTATGCGCGCGTTCGCGTGGCTATTCGGCTGGATGTTCGCGGCGCTGAAGGGCTGGGTGATGGGCTCCCGGGAGAAAGATACCGACAGCCTGATTATGTACGACCGCACGCTGCTGTGGCTGACGCTTGGCCTGGCGGCGATTGGTTTCATTATGGTGACCTCGGCGTCGATGCCGGTGGGCCAGCGTCTGGCGAACGACCCGTTCCTGTTCGCTAAGCGTGACGGCCTTTATATTCTGCTGGCGTTTGTGCTGGCGCTGGTGACGCTGCGACTGCCGATGTCGTTCTGGCAGAAGCACAGTACGTTCATGCTGATCGCCTCTATCGGGATGCTGCTGATTGTACTGGTGGTGGGGAGCTCGGTTAACGGGGCATCGCGCTGGATTGCCTTTGGCCCGCTGCGTATTCAGCCTGCCGAGCTGACCAAGCTGTCGCTGTTCTGCTATATCGCCAACTATCTGGTGCGTAAAGCTGACGAGGTGCGCAACAACCTGCGCGGCTTCTTAAAGCCAATGGGCGTGATTTTCGTACTGGCGATTTTACTGCTGGCGCAGCCTGACCTGGGTACCGTGGTGGTGCTGTTTGTGACCACCCTGGCGATGCTGTTCCTGGCGGGCGCCAAGCTGTGGCAGTTCATCGCCATCATCGGCATGGGGATCTCCGCGGTCGTACTGCTGATCCTCGCCGAACCGTATCGTATTCGCCGTGTGACCTCCTTCTGGAACCCGTGGGAAGACCCGTTCGGCAGCGGCTACCAGCTGACTCAATCCCTGATGGCCTTCGGCCGTGGCGAGATGTGGGGGCAGGGGTTAGGTAACTCGGTACAGAAACTGGAGTACCTGCCTGAGGCGCACACCGACTTCATCTTCGCCATCATCGGCGAGGAATTGGGTTATATCGGTGTGGTACTGGCACTTTTAATGGTATTCTTCGTCGCTTTCCGCGCCATGTCCATCGGTCGCAAAGCGCTGGAGATTAACCAACGTTTTTCTGGCTTCCTGGCTTGCGCAATCGGCGTATGGTTCAGTTTCCAGGCGTTGGTGAACGTAGGGGCGGCGGCCGGTATGCTGCCGACGAAAGGCCTGACGCTGCCTCTGATCAGCTACGGCGGCTCCAGTCTTCTGATTATGTCGACTGCCATTATGTTCTTGTTACGAATTGATTATGAAACTCGCCTGGAGAAAGCACAGGCGTTTACCCGAGGTTCTCGATGAGCGGTCAAACAAAGCGGCTAATGGTGATGGCGGGCGGTACCGGCGGACACGTGTTCCCCGGGCTGGCGGTTGCGCACCATTTAATGGATCAGGGCTGGCAGGTTCGCTGGCTGGGAACCGCCGATCGTATGGAAGCCGACCTCGTACCGAAGCACGGCATTGAGATTGATTTTATCCATATTTCCGGGCTGCGCGGTAAAGGCCTGAAGGCCCTGCTGCTGGCGCCGATGCGTATCTTCAACGCCTGGCGCCAGGCGCGGGCTATCATGAAGCGCTTTAAGCCGGACGTGGTGCTGGGCATGGGCGGCTATGTATCCGGCCCAGGCGGTCTGGCTGCGTGGTCGCTGGGCATCCCGGTGGTCCTGCACGAACAGAACGGTATTGCCGGGCTGACGAACAAATGGCTGGCGAAAATTGCCAGCAAAGTGATGCAAGCTTTCCCTGGGGCATTCCCGGATGCCGAAGTGGTAGGTAACCCGGTACGCGTTGACGTACTGGCGCTGCCGCTGCCGGAGCAGCGCCTGGTGGGCCGCGAGGGTCCGATCCGCGTTCTGGTGGTTGGCGGCTCTCAGGGCGCGCGCATCCTGAATCAGACCATGCCGCAGGTGGCGCAGCGTCTGGGCGATGCGGTCACCCTCTGGCATCAGAGCGGCAAGGGCGCTCAGCAGACCGTTGAGCAGGCTTACGTCGATGCCGGTCAGCCGCAGCACAAAGTGACTGAATTTATTGACGACATGGCGGCTGCGTACGCGTGGGCCGACGTGGTGGTGTGCCGTTCCGGCGCGCTGACGGTCAGCGAAATCGCGGCAGCCGGTCTGCCGGCCATTTTCGTCCCGTTCCAGCATAAAGACCGCCAGCAGTACTGGAATGCGCTGCCGCTGGAAAAAGCCGGCGCGGCGAAGATCTACGAGCAGCCGCAGTTCACGGCGCAAGCGGTGGCCGAGACCCTGGCAAGCTGGGATCGCACCACCTTATTAGAGATGGCCGAACGCGCGCGCGCGGCGGCTATCCCGGATGCTACCGAGCGGGTAGCAAAAGAAGTCAGCCTGGCAGCAAAGGCTTAATCATCGCGGCGCAATGGCGTCGCCCGAATTTTTGAAGTGATGGCGTTTAGAGAATGAATACACAACAACTGGCGAAACTGCGTTCTATCGTGCCCGAGATGCGTCGCGTCCGGCACATTCACTTTGTTGGCATCGGCGGCGCCGGTATGGGCGGTATTGCCGAAGTACTGGCCAACGAAGGGTATCAGATCAGCGGTTCCGACCTGGCGCCGAACCCGGTGACCCAGCAGTTGAGTAAACTGGGCGCCACCATTTATTTCAACCATCGCCCGGAAAACGTGCGCGATGCGAGTGTTGTTGTGGTGTCAACGGCGATCTCTGCCGATAACCCTGAGATTGTGGCGGCTCGTGAGTCACGTATTCCGGTGATTCGCCGCGCCGAGATGCTGGCGGAGCTGATGCGTTTTCGTCACGGCATCGCGATTGCCGGGACGCACGGTAAAACCACCACCACCGCAATGGTAGCGAGCATTTATGCGGAAGCCGGGCTGGACCCGACCTTCGTTAACGGCGGTCTGGTGAAAGCGGCGGGCGTGCACGCGCGCCTGGGCAATAGCCGTTACCTGATTGCGGAAGCGGATGAGAGCGATGCGTCGTTCCTGCATTTGCAGCCGATGGTGGCCATTGTCACCAATATTGAAGCCGACCATATGGATACCTACCAGGGCGACTTCGAAAATTTAAAGCAGACGTTTATTAACTTCCTGCACAACCTGCCGTTTTATGGCCGCGCGGTGATGTGCGTAGACGACCCGGTGATTCGCGAACTGCTGCCGCGCGTGGGCCGTCAGACGACGACCTATGGCTTCAGCGATGACGCCGACGTGCGCGTTGAAGGTTACCAGCAGATTGGCCCACAGGGGCACTTCACGCTGGTGCGTCAGGATAAAGACAACCTGCGTGTAACGCTCAACGCCCCGGGGCGCCATAACGCCCTGAATGCGGCGGCGGCGGTTGCGGTAGCCACCGAAGAGGGTATCGAAGACGATGCGATTCTGCGCGCGCTGGAAAGTTTCCAGGGTACCGGTCGCCGCTTTGATTTCCTCGGTGAATTCCCGCTGGCGGAAGTCAACGGCAAAGAAGGTTCAGCCATGCTGGTGGATGACTATGGTCATCACCCGACGGAAGTGGATGCGACGATTAAAGCCGCGCGCGCTGGCTGGCCGGATAAAAAACTGGTGATGGTATTCCAGCCGCACCGTTATACCCGTACGCGCGACCTGTACGATGATTTCGCGCACGTATTGACCCAGGTTGACGCGCTGCTGATGCTCGATGTTTACCCGGCGGGTGAAGCGCCGATTCCGGGGGCCGACAGCCGCTCGCTGTGTCGTACCATCCGCGGGCGCGGCAAAGTGGACCCGATTCTGGTCTCCGATCCGGCTCAGGTTGCGGAAATGCTGGCTTCTGTGCTGACGGGTAATGATCTCGTGCTAATTCAAGGCGCGGGAAATATTGGTAAAATCGCGCGTAACTTAGCTGAAATCAAACTGAAGCCGCAAACTCAGGAGGAACCGCGCCATGGCTGATAAAATCGCGGTTCTTCTCGGCGGGACCTCCGCCGAGCGCGAGGTATCGCTGAATTCCGGCGCGGCGGTGCTGGCGGGGCTGCGCGAGTCTGGCGTCGATGCTCATGCGGTTGACCCAAAAGAGACCGATGTTACCCAGTTGAAAAACATGGGTTTTCAGAAAGTGTTTATTGCGCTGCACGGCCGCGGCGGGGAAGATGGCACGCTGCAGGGTCTGCTGGATCTGCTTCAGCTGCCTTATACCGGCAGCGGGGTGATGGCATCGGCTATCTCCATGGACAAATTGCGCAGCAAATTGCTGTGGCAGGGCGCCGGGCTGCCGGTTGCTCCGTGGGTGGCCGTTGACCGCGCGGCGTTTGAAAACGGGCTGTCGGATGAGGTGCTCACGCAGCTCGCCGGGCTGGGGTTGCCGCTGATCGTCAAGCCCAGCCGCGAAGGTTCCAGCGTCGGCATGTCGAAAGTGACCGAGAGTGCGCAGCTGGCGCCGGCATTAGCGCAGGCGTTTCAACATGATGACGAAGTTCTGGTAGAAAAATGGCTCAGTGGGCCTGAGTTTACGGTGGCGGTGCTCGGTGAAGAAATTTTACCGTCAGTTCGCATCCAACCAGCCGGAACCTTCTATGATTATGAGGCGAAGTATCTCTCTGATGAGACGAAATATTTCTGCCCTGGCTGTGAGGAACCTGCCCAGGAAGCCGCAATGCAATCTCTGGTGCTGAAAGCCTGGAAAGTGTTAGGTTGCCAGGGGTGGGGGCGGATTGATGTCATGCAGGACAGTGACGGGCAGTATTATCTACTGGAAGCGAACACGTCTCCGGGGATGACCAGCCACAGTCTGGTGCCGATGGCGGCGCGACAGGCGGGAATCAGTTTCTCGCAGCTGGTAGTACGAATTCTGGACCTGGCGGGGTGATATGTCGCAGGCTGCGCTGAATACGCGGAACCGTGAAGAAGAAGAGTATGCCGCTTCACGGCGCAATAATGGAACGCGTTTAGCGGGGATCCTGTTCCTGCTGGCGGTGCTGTGTACCGTGTTTGTGAGCGGCTGGGTCGTGCTGGGCTGGATGGAAGATGCGCAACGTTTGCCCATCTCAAAACTGGTGGTGACCGGCGAGCGCCACTACACGCGTAACGATGATATTCGTCAGTCCATCCTGGCGCTGGGATCGCCGGGAACCTTTATGACTCAGGACGTGAATATCGTTCAGGGCCAGATTGAACGCCTGCCGTGGATTAAGCAGGCAAGCGTAAGAAAGCAGTGGCCGGACGAATTGAAGATTCATCTGGTTGAATATGTGCCAATTGCGCGTTGGAATGATCAGCACATGGTAGATGCAGAAGGCACGGCCTTCAGCGTCCCGGCCGATCGCACCAGCAAGCAGAATTTGCCTATGCTCTATGGCCCGGAAGGCAGCGCAAGCGAAGTCTTGCAGGGCTATCACGACATGGGAGCGGTGCTCGCGAAAGGGAAGTTCACGTTAAAGGTTGCGGCGATGACCGCGCGCCGTTCGTGGCAGCTGACGCTTGATAACGGTATCAAGCTGAATCTGGGGCGGGGCGATACGATGAAGCGGCTGGCGCGTTTCCTGGAACTGTATCCGGTTCTGGAACAGCAGGCGCAAACAGAGGGTAATCGGATTAGCTATGTTGATTTGCGTTATGACTCGGGGGCGGCAGTAGGCTGGGAACCTGCTCCTGCGGCGGATACTAATCAACAACAGAATCAGGCACAGGCAGAACAACAATGATCAAGGCGACGGACAGAAAACTGGTAGTTGGACTGGAGATTGGCACTGCAAAAGTGGCCGCTTTAGTAGGGGAAGTTCTGCCCGACGGAGTGATTAATATCATTGGGGTCGGCAGTTGCCCATCCCGGGGTATGGATAAAGGCGGAGTTAACGACCTGGAATCGGTAGTAAAATGCGTACAGCGCGCTATCGATCAGGCTGAGCTGATGGCGGATTGCCAGATCTCTTCTGTATATCTGGCGCTTTCCGGCAAACACATTAGCTGTCAAAATGAAATTGGTATGGTGCCCATCTCTGAAGAAGAGGTGACGCTGGAAGACGTTGAGAACGTGGTGCACACGGCGAAGTCGGTTCGCGTGCGCGATGAACATCGTGTTCTGCACGTGATTCCGCAGGAATACGCCATTGATTACCAGGAAGGGATCAAGAACCCGGTCGGCTTGTCCGGCGTGCGTATGCAGGCCAAGGTACATTTGATTACCTGCCACAACGATATGGCGAAGAATATCGTCAAAGCGGTAGAGCGCTGTGGGCTGAAGGTCGATCAGCTGATTTTCGCCGGGCTGGCGTCAAGTTATTCCGTATTGACGGAAGACGAACGTGAGCTGGGCGTCTGTGTCGTGGATATCGGTGGCGGTACAATGGATATCGCCGTGTATACTGGCGGCGCGCTGCGCCACACGAAAGTGATCCCGTATGCGGGTAACGTGGTGACCAGCGATATCGCTTATGCATTCGGCACGCCGCCGAGCGACGCCGAAGCGATTAAAGTGCGCCACGGCTGCGCGCTGGGCTCGATTGTGGGCAAAGATGAGAGCGTTGAAGTGCCGAGCGTGGGCGGACGTCCGCCGCGCAGTCTGCAGCGCCAGACATTGGCAGAGGTCATTGAGCCGCGTTATACCGAGCTGCTGAACCTCGTCAATGAAGAGATTTTACAGTTACAGGAACAGCTTCGTCAGCAGGGGGTTAAACATCACCTCGCGGCGGGGATTGTGTTGACCGGTGGCGCAGCGCAGATTGAAGGTTTAGCCGCCTGCGCGCAGCGCGTGTTCCATACGCAGGTGCGTATTGGTGCGCCGCTGAACATTACCGGTCTGACAGACTATGCCCAGGAGCCGTATTATTCAACGGCGGTGGGCCTGCTGCACTATGGGAAAGAGTCCCATCTGAGCGGTGAAGCAGAAGTAGAAAAGCGCGTCACGGCATCGGTCGGATCGTGGATCAAACGACTGAATAGCTGGTTACGCAAAGAGTTTTAATTTTTAAAGAGACCGACGCACATTCACGGTCTCGGGCGACAGGCACAAAACGGAGAGAAACTATGTTTGAACCTATGGAACTGACCAACGACGCGGTGATTAAAGTCATCGGCGTCGGTGGCGGCGGCGGTAATGCCGTTGAACACATGGTGCGCGAGCGCATCGAAGGCGTTGAATTCTTCGCCGTTAACACCGACGCACAGGCACTGCGTAAAACGGCTGTTGGCCAGACTATCCAGATCGGTAGCGGTATTACCAAAGGTCTGGGCGCAGGGGCCAACCCGGAAGTGGGCCGTAACGCGGCCGACGAAGACCGCGAAGCGCTGCGCGCAGCGTTAGACGGTGCAGACATGGTGTTTATCGCAGCCGGCATGGGTGGCGGTACCGGTACCGGTGCAGCGCCAGTGGTTGCGGAAGTGGCTAAAGATTTAGGTATCCTGACCGTTGCCGTTGTGACCAAGCCTTTCAACTTTGAAGGCAAGAAGCGTATGGCATTCGCGGAGCAGGGTATCACCGAGCTGTCCAAGCACGTGGACTCCCTGATCACCATCCCGAACGACAAGCTGCTGAAAGTGCTGGGTCGCGGTATCTCTCTGCTCGACGCGTTTGGCGCGGCGAACGACGTGCTGAAAGGCGCAGTGCAGGGTATCGCTGAGCTGATCACTCGCCCGGGCCTGATGAACGTCGACTTTGCAGACGTGCGCACCGTGATGTCCGAAATGGGCTATGCGATGATGGGTTCCGGCGTGGCGAGCGGTGAAGATCGTGCGGAAGAAGCGGCTGAAATGGCTATCTCTTCTCCGCTGCTGGAAGACATCGACCTGTCCGGCGCACGCGGCGTGCTGGTCAACATTACTGCGGGCTTCGACCTGCGTCTGGATGAGTTCGAAACCGTGGGTAACACCATCCGTGCGTTCGCCTCTGACAATGCGACCGTGGTTATCGGTACTTCCCTTGACCCGGACATGAACGACGAACTGCGCGTGACCGTCGTTGCCACCGGTATCGGTATGGACAAACGTCCAGAGATTACCCTGGTCACCAACAAGCAGACGCCGCAGCCGGCGCTGGATCGCTATCAGCAGCACGGTATGGCGCCGCTGACCCAAGAGCAGAAACCGGCAGCAAAAGTGGTCAACGACAATACGCCGCAGACCACCAAAGAACCGGATTATCTGGATATCCCGGCCTTCCTGCGTAAGCAAGCTGACTAAGAATTAGCTGGAAGTTGGGAATCAGCGCTCTTTGTGCTAAACTGGCCCACCGAATGTGTAGTACACTTCGGTTGGATAGTTAATTTGGCGAGATTATACGATGATCAAACAAAGGACTCTTAAACGTATCGTTCAGGCGACTGGCGTCGGTTTGCATACCGGCAAAAAAGTCACGCTGACGCTACGCCCTGCGCCGGCAAATACCGGGGTCATCTATCGTCGCACCGACTTGAATCCACCGGTAGATTTTCCGGCCGATGCCAAATCTGTGCGTGATACTATGCTCTGTACTTGCCTGGTCAACGAGCATGACGTGCGGATTTCTACCGTAGAGCACCTGAACGCTGCGCTGGCGGGCCTGGGTATCGACAACATCGTTGTTGAAGTCGATGCGCCAGAAATCCCGATTATGGACGGGAGCGCCGCACCGTTCGTTTATCTGCTGCTGGATGCCGGCATCGATGAACTGAACTGCGCGAAGAAATTCGTCCGCATTAAAGACACGGTTCGCGTGGAAGATGGCGATAAGTGGGCTGAATTCAAACCGTATAATGGTTTCTCGTTGGACTTTACCATCGATTTTAACCATCCGGCTATTGATGCCAGCACGCAGCGTTATGCCATGAACTTCTCCGCAGACGCGTTCATGCGACAGATTAGCCGTGCTCGTACTTTCGGTTTCATGCGTGATATCGAATATCTGCAGTCCCGTGGCCTGGCCTTGGGCGGCAGCTTCGATTGTGCCATCGTTGTTGACGATTATCGCGTACTGAACGAAGACGGCCTGCGTTTTGAAGATGAATTCGTTCGTCACAAAATGCTGGATGCAATCGGCGACCTGTTCATGTGTGGTCACAACATTATCGGTGCATTTACCGCGTATAAATCCGGTCATGCGCTGAACAACAAACTTCTGCAGGCGGTCCTGGCAAAACAGGAAGCTTGGGAATTTGTGACCTTCGAGGACGACGCAGAACTGCCGATGGCGTTCAAAGCACCGTCAATGGTTCTGGCATAAGCCCGACCATAGCGTAAATTCGACTGGCAACCTGGCACTCTCTCCGGTCAGGGAACCAGTCGTTTTTTCTTTTTGCTCCTGCCATTTTCTTTTCCCCTGCCAATAAAGATCACACGGCTGCACAACCGCTGCATTCTTAACCCGTTTTTCGCGGCTGTTTTCGTCATTCCTGCTGCTGTCACGCGGCATTAATGGTAATATCCTCGAGCTAAAATAGAATAACGGTACTTAAACCGAAGGTGGAACATTACGTGAGTGGAATGCTGACGCGTTGGCGACAGTTTGGTAGACGCTACTTCTGGCCGCATCTCCTGTTGGGGATGGTTGCTGCCGGTTTTGGTCTGCCTGCGCTTGCGAACAACGCCGAACCGGCTTCCCCCGCCCGCGCAACAACCAGTAACCATAATCCGGCGCAGAGAATTGACTTCTCGCAGCTGGCGCGGCTGGAAAGCAATCGTCGCCCCTCCTTCAGCGTAGACTACTGGCATCAGCATGCTATTCGCACCGTTATTCGCCACCTTTCTTTTGCCATGGCGCCAACCGCCTCTCCGGTTGCCGAGCCGACGTCGCCACTGCAGGCGGCACAGCACCTGGCGCTGCTCGATACCCTGAATGCGCTGCTCAACGTCGAGAGCCAGCCGTCGATTGTGATTGCTCAGGGGGCGGCATTACCCGCCTTCTCACCTCCGGTTTTTAGCATTCCTGCCTGGGTAAGCCAGGTGCAGGGCATTCGCGCCGGGCCGCAGCGCCTCGTCTGAAAATAACCGTGTTAACTCCTTTATTTTTATGACTCCGCGATGGCGGGGCGTTTGAGATTTTATTATGTTAATCAAATTATTGACCAAAGTTTTTGGTAGTCGTAACGATCGTACCCTGCGCCGTATGCGCAAAACCGTCGCTGTTATCAACGCGATGGAGCCAGAAATGGAAAAGCTCTCCGATGACGAGTTGAAGGCTAAAACAAACGAATTTCGTGCCCGTATTGAAAAAGGGGAAACCGTTGAAAGCCTGATCCCGGAAGCGTTTGCCGTGGTACGTGAAGCCAGCAAACGTGTATTCGGTATGCGCCACTTCGACGTCCAGCTGTTGGGTGGGATGGTCCTGAACGATCGCTGCATCGCGGAAATGCGTACCGGTGAAGGTAAAACCCTGACCGCGACCCTGCCGGCTTACCTGAACGCGCTGTCCGGTAAGGGCGTGCACGTTGTGACCGTCAACGATTACCTGGCTCAGCGTGACGCCGAAAACAACCGTCCGCTGTTCGAATTCCTCGGCATGACCGTGGGCGTCAACATGTCTGGTCTGCCGGCGCCTGCTAAGCGCGAAGCCTACAATGCCGACATTACCTACGGTACTAACAACGAATACGGCTTTGACTACCTGCGCGACAACATGGCGTTCAGCCCGGAAGAACGCGTACAGCGTAAACTGCACTATGCGCTGGTGGATGAGGTCGACTCCATCCTGATCGATGAAGCGCGTACCCCGCTTATCATCTCCGGCCCGGCAGAAGACAGCTCGGAAATGTACAAGCGCGTTAACAAAATCATTCCTCACCTGGTGCGTCAGGAGAAAGAAGACTCCGACACCTTCCAGGGTGAAGGCCACTTCTCCGTAGATGAAAAAGCCCGTCAGGTTAACCTGACCGAACGCGGTCTGGTGCTGATTGAAGACCTGCTGGTTAAAGAAGGCATCATGGACGAAGGTGAGTCGCTCTACTCGCCGGGCAACATTATGCTGATGCACCACGTTACTGCCGCGCTGCGCGCTCACGTGCTGTTCACCCGTGACGTCGACTACATCGTGAAAGACGGCGAAGTTATCATCGTCGATGAACACACCGGTCGTACCATGCAGGGACGTCGCTGGTCCGATGGCCTGCACCAGGCCGTGGAAGCGAAAGAAGGCGTGGAAATTCAGAACGAAAACCAGACGCTGGCATCCATCACCTTCCAGAACTATTTCCGCCTGTATGAAAAACTGGCCGGTATGACCGGTACTGCAGATACCGAAGCGTTTGAATTCAGCTCTATCTACAAGCTGGACACCGTGGTTGTTCCGACCAACCGTCCGATGATCCGTAAAGACATGCCGGACCTGGTCTACATGACCGAAGCGGAAAAAATTCAGGCGATCATCGAAGATATTAAAGAGCGTACTGCGGCAGGCCAACCGGTGCTGGTCGGTACTATCTCTATCGAAAAATCTGAAGTGGTTTCCCATGAGCTGACCAAAGCGGGTATCAAGCACAACGTGCTGAACGCCAAGTTCCACGCTAGCGAAGCGGATATCGTTGCACAGGCGGGTTACCCTTCTGCCGTGACCATCGCCACCAACATGGCAGGTCGTGGTACCGATATTATGCTGGGCGGTAGCTGGCAGGCAGAAGTCGCGCAGCTGGAAGACCCAACCCCGGAACAAATTGCGCAGATCAAAGCCGATTGGCAGGTTCGTCACGACGCCGTGCTGGCGGCTGGCGGTCTGCATATCATTGGTACTGAACGTCACGAATCTCGTCGTATCGATAACCAGCTGCGCGGCCGTTCCGGTCGTCAGGGTGACGCGGGTTCTTCTCGTTTCTACCTGTCGATGGAAGATGCCCTGATGCGTATCTTTGCCTCTGACCGCGTGTCCGGCATGATGCGTAAACTGGGGATGAAACCGGGCGAAGCGATTGAACACCCGTGGGTGACCAAGGCAATTGCTAACGCGCAGCGTAAAGTGGAAAGCCGCAACTTCGATATTCGTAAGCAGCTGCTGGAATACGATGACGTTGCCAACGACCAGCGCCGTGCGATCTACACCCAGCGTAATGAACTGCTGGACGTGAGCGACGTTAGCGAAACCATCAACAGCATCCGCGAAGACGTGTTTAAAGCTACCATCGATGCGCACATTCCGCCGCAGTCGCTGGAAGAAATGTGGGATATCCCTGGCCTGCAGGAACGTCTGAAAAACGACTTCGACCTCGATCTGCCTATCTCTGAGTGGCTGGATAAAGAGCCTGAACTGCACGAAGAGACGCTGCGCGAGCGTATTCTGGAAAGCGCCGTTGAGGTGTACAAACGTAAGGAAGAAGTGGTCGGCGCTGAGATGATGCGTCACTTTGAAAAAGGCGTGATGCTGCAAACGCTGGATTCTCTGTGGAAAGAGCACCTGGCCGCGATGGACTACCTGCGTCAGGGGATCCACCTGCGTGGCTATGCGCAGAAAGATCCGAAGCAGGAGTACAAACGTGAATCCTTCTCTATGTTTGCCGCCATGCTGGAGTCGCTGAAGTATGAAGTGATCAGCACCCTGAGCAAAGTGCAGGTGCGCATGCCGGAGGAAGTTGAAGCGATGGAACAGCAGCGTCGTGAAGAAGCCGAGCGTCTGGCACAGATGCAGCAGTTGAGCCATCAGAGCGATGACGAAGCCGCCGCGCAGGATCTGGCCGCGCAGACCGGCGAACGTAAAGTGGGCCGTAATGACCCATGCCCTTGCGGTTCCGGTAAAAAATACAAACAGTGCCACGGCCGTCTGAGCTAAGGTCATTATAAAAAATAAAAGGCGCAGACTTCTGCGCCTTTTTTATGGGTAAGACAAAATGAAAATACTGCAAATATCCGTCGGCATCATTCGCAATGTCAGTGGCGAAATCTATATCACTCAGCGCGCTGCCGATGCGCACATGGCGCATAAGTGGGAGTTTCCAGGCGGCAAAATTGAGTCCGGAGAGTCGCCGCAGGAGGCGGTAATCCGCGAGCTGGAAGAAGAGGTTGGGATTGTGGTTACCTCGCTGCAACCGTTTGATAAGCTGGAATATCAGTTTCCCGATCGTCACATAACGCTGTGGTTCTGGCTGGTTGATAGCTGGGAAGGGGCGCCGTGGGGGAAAGAAGGGCAGCCGGGGCGTTGGGTTGCGCAACGTGATTTAGTGGCGGACGAATTTCCGCCAGCGAACGCGCCGGTGATTGAAAAGCTCATTGCGGGGTAGGCCTGATAAGCGGAGCGCCATCAGGCTAAATGGTGCAGGTTGCCGGATGGCGGCGTAGCGCCTCATCCGGCCCTACGCGACATTACTGTTGTTCTTCGCTCCAGTCGTCGCTGTCGGAGAGATCGCCGCTGCTCGGAATGCGTTTCTCTTCCGCCGCCCACTCTCCGAGATCGATAAGCTGGCAGCGCTTAGAACAGAATGGACGATAAGGACTTTGTTCGCCCCAAATAACCGGCTTATTGCAGGTTGGACAGTTTACCGTTGTCACCTCAGTCATTCTTTCTCCTTAGCAGCATGCCAGTTCAAAATCCAGTCGCTCCGGCACCACGCCGTGCTCGCTGTCCAGCGGCATAAAGCGAATGGCGAAACGGCTCTTATGGCCGGAGATTTGCGGGTAAAGCTGAGACGTTAGCTCAAGCTTCAGACGCAGCAGGTCCGCATCGTCGCCGTTATCCTGATAGAAGCCGTTCAGGCTGGTTTGCTTGCGGAACTGCGCGGAGTTGCGAACCAGATCGAGAATCAGCGACAGCGCCTGATTCAGCGGCTCAAGGCTGGCAAGCCATGATTCGACCTGGGCGTCGCGTTGATGCTGTTTTGAATGCAGCCAGATGTGCAGCGTCGGCAAATCGAAGCTGCAGCAGCCGCCCGGGATACTTAGACGCTGACGAACCAGCGCGATCAGGCGATCTTCGCGCAGGAACTGCCCGATGCGTGGTGCCGCCATCAGAATAGTGCTGCTGTTTTTCAGCTGCTGACGCAGGGCGTCAATGCGGCTGAGATCGACGCCCTGAACTTCGCTCCAGGCGTTGAGTTTGCGCTGCTGGCGCTCCAGCTCTTTTAGCAGCTCCGTGCGGATATCGCCGCGTTCGAACACATCCAGTAAATCCCCGACGTTGCGAAAAAAGTGCAGCGCGCTGGCGTGATCCCTGATGGGTAAATTGGCATTCAATTGCTCAGTCAGAAATTCAATACGCAGCCAGGTACGCATTTTTTCATTTAGCGGATGCTCAAAAAGGATGTGGGTGTGCATTACGATTTTTCCTGTGATACAGCCTGTGCCGCGAGCTCAAGGTAGTGCGCGTGAAGGCGAGCGACATCCGATGCAATAGCATCTGGTGTGCCGTTGTTATTAATAATGTCATCAGCAACCGCCAGGCGCGCTTCACGCGTGGCCTGAGCAGCAAGAATGTTTTCGGCATGCTCACGCGATACGTGGTCGCGCTGCATGGTACGAAGCAGCTGGGTTTCTCGCGATACATCAACGACCAGGACGCGATCGGCCCGCTGATAAAGCTTGTTTTCCACCAGCAGGGGAACAACCCACAGTACGTAAGGCGAGGTGGCCTGCCGTAGCTGACGCTGCGTTTCCTGCTGAATCAATGGGTGTAAGAGGGCGTTTAGCCAGGCTTTTTCCTCAGGATGAGCAAAGATGCGCTCGCGCAGCCCCCGGCGATCTAATTCGCCTTCTGCGGTGAGGATATGAGAACCAAAACGATCGGCGATGGCGGCGAGCGCCGGCGTACCGGGTTCGACAACCTGACGGGCGAGAATATCGGCATCAATCACGTTAATTCCCAGGTGAGCAAAGGCCTCTGCGACCGTACTTTTGCCGCTGCCGATGCCGCCTGTTAACGCCACTGTGTAAGTCATACCGCTAAGCCCTGGATTTTTTGCATGAAAATCATTTGGTTAAAAAACTGGCAGCCCTGTGCGAGTGAATCAATGATGCACTGTACTATTCGCCAGGTAAATTTATGGGATTGTAGCTTAAAAAAAGTGAAAATCGCAGTCTTGCGAAGCCCTGATTAGTGCGTATGATTGCATTACTGGAGTTGTGCTCTCAATTTAATTGCCATTAACCCCAGGAATTCGCACATGCGTATCGAAGAAGATCTGAAGTTAGGTTTTAAAGACGTTCTTATCCGCCCTAAGCGCTCTACTCTTAAAAGCCGTTCCGATGTTGAACTGGAACGCGAATTCACCTTTAAACATTCAGGCCAACGCTGGTCAGGCGTGCCGATTATCGCTGCGAATATGGACTCCGTGGGTACTTTCGGGATGGCAAAAGCACTCGCCTCTTTCGGTATCCTGACGGCCGTACACAAACATTACACCGTTGAAGAGTGGCAGACGTTTGTCCAGAACGAGTCCGCAGACGTGCTTAAGCACGTGATGGTGTCTACCGGCACCTCCGACGCAGACTTCGAAAAAACGCAGCAGATCCTTAAGCTGAGCCCGGCGCTGAACTTCGTGTGCATTGATGTGGCGAATGGTTACTCCGAGCATTTTGTGCAGTTCGTAGCGAAAGCGCGCGAAGCCTGGCCGACCAAGACGATTTGTGCAGGTAACGTCGTGACCGGTGAAATGTGCGAAGAGCTGATTCTGTCCGGCGCGGATATTGTGAAAGTGGGTATCGGCCCTGGCTCGGTGTGCACCACTCGCGTGAAAACTGGCGTTGGCTATCCGCAGCTCTCTGCGGTGATCGAGTGCGCCGATGCAGCGCACGGTCTGGGTGGCCAGATTGTCAGCGACGGCGGCTGCACCATGCCGGGCGACGTGGCTAAAGCCTTTGGCGGCGGCGCGGACTTCGTGATGCTGGGCGGCATGCTGGCCGGTCACGATGAAAGCGGCGGCGTGATTGTTGAAGAGAACGGCGAGAAATTTATGCTGTTCTACGGTATGAGCTCTGAGTCCGCGATGAAACGTCACGTGGGCGGTGTTGCACAATACCGCGCGGCGGAAGGCAAAACGGTTAAGCTGCCGCTGCGTGGCCCGGTAGATAACACCGCGCGCGACATCCTCGGCGGCCTGCGTTCGGCGTGCACCTACGTCGGCGCATCGCGTCTGAAAGAGCTGACTAAACGCACGACCTTCATCCGGGTGCAGGAACAAGAGAACCGCGTGTTCAATAGCCTGTAATCCTCCTCATGCAGGCGTAATGCCTAAATTCGTAGGCCGGATAAGCAAAAGCGCTATCGGCACACTGCGCACGGATTGCCGGATGGCGGCGTAAACGCCTTATCCGGCATACCGTTCCTGCTCCTGGCTTCTGAATTCAACGCCTTAACTGACCCGCGTTACCCTGTTCCGCCGATCGCATCTCCCAGATGAAAAATCGGCAGATACATCGCGACGACCAGCGTGCCGATAATGAGTCCTGTCACAATCAGTAGCAGCGGTTCCAGCGTTGCCGTCAGGCTTTCTGCCAGATTCTGCGTGCTTTCATCGTGGTGTCGCGCCAGGTTCTCCAGCATTTCATCCAGCGCCCCGGACGCTTCTCCGGTTCTGACCAGTTGTAAGCACAGCGGCGTAAACTCATGGCAGTTTTCCATGGCTTGCCAGATAGCGCTGCCCTGTGACACCTGCTGGCGCAGGCTGGCAATGACCTCGCGCCACCATGGGCTGTTCAATGTCTCTTCCACGGTTTCCAGCCCCTGTAAAAAGGCAATGCCGGCTCGTTGAGTCAACGACAGTACGGTAAAAATCTGGCTGAGCATCTGGCCGCGAGCGAGCGTGCCCATAACCGGTAAGGCGAGTAGCAGCTGCTGGCGAAGGCGCTGCCACGGCGGATGATCTTTAAACCCGACGCTAAGCCCGGTGGCCAGTAGCACCAGGCTACAGAGCGGAAGCCATGCGCTTGCCACCGCGTCTGCACTGGCCATAACGGCCAGCGTAAGGGCGGGCAGCGGCGTGTTGAAGGTGCGATAGATGGCGGTAAATTCAGGCAAAACAAAGCTGACCATTGCCGCCACGACCAGCGCCGCCAGGGTTAAAATAATCAGCGGGTAGCGCAGCGCCTTTTTCACTTTTGCCGTTAATAGCAGCTGCGCTTTTTGCTGCCGCGCGAGCGCCTGGCAGCAATGCTCCAGCCTGCCGGTTATTTCGCCGGTACGGATCATCGCCTGATACAGCGGTGGAAAAGCCTCCGGCCACGGCCTTAAACCCTCCGATAGCGAGACACCCTCGGCGAGCCGGGAGGCCAACGTTTCCAGCAGAGCGCGCCACTGCGGTATCGGATGCTGTTGGCTGAGCAGTGCCAAACTCTCTGAGAGGGTTAACCCGGCCTGCAATAGCGTAGCCAGCTGGCTTATCACCGCGCAGCTGTGCTGTGCTCGCCATAGTGATCGGTTCACCGTGCGACGCTTGAGTGATAGGACGATAATATTCTGCTGAGCCAGCGCTATCAGCGCCGCGGGCCGATGGCTAGCCCACAGCGCGCCACGACGTTCGGCTCCGCTGGCATCGACACCCCGCCAGTGCCACAGCTGTTCACACATCGTGAGGCAACCCCAGTACGCGTAGCAGCTCTTCCTGCGTCGTCAGCCCCTGTTCAACGGCCAGGCAGCCGTTCTCAAACAGCGTCGCCATGCCGGCCTCCCGCGCATGCTGCATCAGCTGTTCCGGGCTAAGTCCGCTGGCGATACCCTGCCGCAGTGCAGGCGCGATCGGCAGCAGTTCAAACAGCGCGAGACGGCCCTGGTAGCCATGATAGCAGTACGAGCAGCCGGAGGCCGTCCAGCGTGGCAGTGGGCGAGGCCATAGCGTACGCGGCAGCGGCTGCTCTCCTGGCAGCATCTGGCGACAGTGCGGGCATAGACGACGGACCAGACGCTGTGCTACCACCATTAATAGCGCCGATGACACCATCCAGCGCGCGACGCCCATCTGTTCAAGGCGCACCAGCGTTTCAACCGTCGAATTGGTGTGCAGCGTTGAGAGTACAAGGTGACCGGTTTGCGCGGCCTTAATGGCGATTTCCGCTGTTTCACCGTCGCGTATTTCGCCGACCATCACGATATCTGGATCCTGGCGCAGCAGGGCGCGCAGGATGTTCTGGAACGTCAGCCCGGCGCGAGGGCTGACCTGCGTCTGGTTCAGTCCGTCCAGAGGGATCTCTATGGGATCTTCGACGCTACAGATATTGACGTCGCAACGGTTACGGTTTTGCAGTGCGCTGTAAAGCGTGACGGTTTTGCCGCTGCCCGTTGGTCCGGTGACCAGAATCAGCCCCTGAGGCTGATTCAACGCGGATTGCAGCTGCGCAAGTGCGTCGGCGGAAAGCCCCAGACTATGCAGATCCAGCGCCTGCTCGACTTTATGCAGCAGCCGGAGCACGGCTTTTTCACCGTATCGGCAGGGCAGGGTTGAAAGTCGAAAAGAGAGTGGGGTGTCGTCAATCTCTACCGTGAACTGCCCGTCCTGCGGCAGGCGTCGCTCGGCGATGTCCAGCCCTGCGAGCACCTTAAGCCTGGCGATCAGCGGGGCCATCAGCGTCAGCGCGACGGGCGTGAGCGCATGCAGCACGCCGTCTACCCGCAGCCGTACGCGTAGCGCACGCTCTGTTGGCTCAAAATGAATATCGGAGGCGCGTTGCACGAGCGCCTGCTTGAGCAAATGGTTAAGCAGATCTACTGCGTTGTCACTCTCCTGGTGTATTGAAGGCTGCGCGAGTGGGGCTAGCCGCTGGAGGTGCTTGTCCATTCTCTCCTGCTCCCAGCACTCGATATCAATGCGTTTTTGGGTGGCGAAGCGGAGTGAGTCCATGAGTTCTGTGGGCGGAGTGCCGACGACGGCAATGCTCAGTTCATCTTGCGCATTGTTGAGCAGCACCGCGCGATGGCGCTGACACAGCGTGAAGAGTTGCTCCTGTTTCATGATTGCCGCCCCGCTTATTGCGCATCAAAGCGGAAGACGTCCTCGCACGCTTGCTGGAGCGCGCCGTCGTTCTGGATATCGCAGGTTCGCTGCCAGCCGGTGATGCCATTGGCGTTGTCCCAGCCGGGAACGAGGGTCACGGTCAGGCCGTTAAGGCTTTCCTGGCCGGTCAGAATAACCGTTCCTTGTGCGACGCTCATGGCCGACACGTAGCGCGTGGTGGTGGGGGACGGGATGCCGTTGCTGCCCGCATCGCAGTTGTCTACCCCGCCGCGGTCGAGCGCGCACAGCTCAATGGCGGTACGGTAAGGGACAAAGGTTTGTAGCATATCGGTCAGTGCGGCTTTGCGCAGGTAGTTCTGATAGGCGGGAATGCCGATGGCGCTGAGGATAGCAATAATGCCGATAACGACCATCAGTTCGATAAGGGTAAAGCCCCGTTGTCTGTTCATATTGTGCTCCTTGCTGAAACTGGCGGTACTTTGGCAGAGCGTCGAAACGACAGCGAGGGGCGAAAAGGCATTCAGGATAGGGCCTTCCAGTTTTTTTCCGACGGTTGCAGAAGTGAACGTGGAAAATGGAAGGCGGGTCGAAAAACGTCTTCGAGGAGGATCTGTGGGCCGGATGGCGGCGTAAACGCCTTTCCGGCCTACAACGTTATGATCGGTCTAGCTCGCAGGGAAGGCCTTTCCTGGCTTAGCGGAAGCGCATCGACAGGTCGAGGGCGCGAACGTGTTTGGTCAGCGCGCCGACGGAGATAAAGTCGACGCCGGTTTCGGCAAACTCGCGGAGGGTGTCGAAAGTGACGTTGCCGGAGACTTCCAGCTGCGCCTGACCCTGGGTGATCTTTACCGCTTCGCGCATCTGTTCGGTGTCGAAGTTATCGAGCATGATAATGTCGGCGCCGGCCTTCAGCGCTTCACGCAGCTCCTGCAGGGTTTCCACTTCCACTTCCACCGGTACGTCAGGGTGCAGCCAGAAGGCTTTTTCTACCGCCTGGCGTACGGATCCGGAAGCAATAATGTGATTTTCTTTAATCAGGAAGGCGTCGGATAATCCCAGGCGGTGGTTGGCGCCGCCGCCGCACAGCACGGCATATTTTAATGCAGTGCGCAGGCCTGGCAGCGTTTTGCGCGTGTCCAGCAGCTGCGTATGGGTGCCTTCCAGCAGGTTGACGTATTTACGCACTTCGCTGGCGACGCCGGAGAGCGTTTGAACAAAGTTCAGCGCGGTGCGTTCGCCGGTTAACAGCACGCGCGACGGGCCGTTAATTTCGAACAGCGGCTGATTGGCGACCACGGTGTCGCCGTCGGCCACGTGCCAGGTGAGCGTGACGTCATCACCGGCCAATTGGATGAAGACCTCTTCTACCCAGCGCTTGCCGCAGAATACGCCGTCTTCACGGGTAATGACCACGGCGTGCGAGTGGCTGTTTTCCGGCAGGAGTTGTGCGGTAATATCGTTATGCGCGTCAACTTCACCTCCCAGATCTTCGCGCAGCGCGTGGGCCACGGCGTTGGGAATATCGAGGTTGATACGTTCTAACAGCGCGTCACGTCGGTGGTCTGGGTTGTAGCGGCGAGGCGGCATGATAAAGCTCCAAATTGGTAACGATGCGAAAGATTGAAACATGCTACTCTGAACCGAGTAGCATAACCATACGTAAGGAGATCCTGAATGCAGTTAGATAAGGGCTGGCTGGTGGGCGTTCGGCACGTGCCTTCTCCCCATCACGACAGTCGTCCAGAGGATGAGGTCCCCTCGCTGCTGGTTGTGCATAATATTAGCTTACCGCCGGGCCAATTTGGCGGCCCCTGGATAGACGCCCTGTTTACCGGTACGCTCGATCCTGATGCCGATCCGTTCTTTGCGGAAATTGCCCATCTGCGGGTTTCAGCCCACTGTCTTATTCGCCGCGACGGCGAGATTGTTCAGTACGTTGCCTTTGATAAGCGCGCCTGGCACGCTGGCGTTTCGAGCTATCGTGGTCGCGAGCGCTGTAATGATTTCTCTATCGGTATTGAGCTGGAAGGTACCGATACGTTGGCCTATACCGACGCGCAGTATCTGCAGCTGGCGGCTTTGACCCAGCTGTTAATCACCGAGTATCCTGCCATTGCCGACAACATGACCGGCCACTGTGATATCGCGCCCGTGCGCAAAACCGATCCCGGCCCGGCTTTTGATTGGGATCGTTTTCGCGCGCAGGTCACCCCTTCGTCGAATAAGGAGATGACATGACGTTGTTTACCACGCTTCTGGTGTTGTTTGCGGAGCGCTTGTTTAAGCTCGGCGAGCACTGGCAGCTTGACCACAGGCTGGAGGCCCTGTTCCGCCGGGTGAAACATTACTCACTGGCCGCAACGCTGGCGATGACCGTCGTGGCGATGGCGTTAGTGGCGCTGATTCAGCGTGCGCTGGAAGGGCTGCTGTTTAACGTACCGACGCTGATTTTCTGGATTTTGCTGGGGCTGCTGTGCATCGGCGCGGGGCGCGTTCGTCTGCACTATCACGCCTATTTGAAGGCGGCGTCGCGCGATGATACCCACGCGCGTGATGCGATGGCCTGCGAGCTGACGATGATTCACGGCGTGCCTCCTGGCTGTAACGAGCGGGAGTTCCTGCGGGAATTACAGAATGCGCTGCTGTGGATTAACTACCGTTTCTACCTCGCGCCGCTGTTCTGGTTTGTGGTGGGCGGCAGTTGGGGGCCGGTGGCGTTAATGGGCTATGCGTTCCTGCGCTCATGGCAGTCCTGGCTGGCGCGCTATCAAACGCCGCACCAGCGTTTACAGTCGGGCATCGATGCCATACTTCACGTGGTGGACTGGGTGCCGGTGCGCCTGGTTGGCGTCGTGTATGCGCTGATTGGTCACGGAGAGAAAGCGCTGCCGGCGTGGTTTGCCTCGCTGGGCGACCGCCATTCATCGCAGTATCAGGTGTTAACCACCCTGGCACAGTATTCGCTGGCGCGCGAGCCGCACGTGGATAAAGTGGCAACGCCGAAAGCGGCGGTTTCGATGGCCAAGAAAACGTCGTACGCGGTCGTCGTGGTAATGGCGCTGCTGACCATTTATGGGACGTTAGTGTAGCGTTGTGCCGGATGGCGCTTATCCGGCCTGCATTACGGTAGGCCCGGTAAGCGTAGCGCCACCGGGCAAGAGGTTTACTGCGAATCTGCCGGCGGGATGCCGAAATCAGGCATCCCGTCGTCCTTCCAGCGCACCGTCTTCAGGCGGGTATGTCGATTCGGGTCATACAGCGGGTCGCCCTCAATCTCCGTGTAGTTTCTTGCGTGATACACCAACACATCTTCGCCTTCAGGCGTCTGTGTAAAGCTGTTGTGCCCCGGCCCATACTGGCGATTTTCGTCGCTGGTGGTAAACACCGGCGTGGGCGATTTATGCCAGTTTGCCGCATGGGTCATATCAGCATCTTTATCAATCCACAGCAGTCCCATGCAGTAGTTTTCATCGGTCGCGCTGGCGGAGTAGCTGATAAACAGACGGTCGCCGTGAGTGACGACGGCAGGCCCTTCGTTCACCAGAAAACCGCGGCATTCCCAGTCGAACGCTGGTTGGCTGAGCATCACCGGTTCACCTTTTAGCGTCCACGGGTTTTCCAGCTCGGCAAGATACAGGTTCGAATTACCGGCAATGTCCGGCGATTTTTGCGCCCACAGATACCACTGTTTGCCCTGATGCTCAAAGGTGGTGGCGTCGAGGCAAAAGGTATCGAACGGCGTTTTGACCTGACCTTTCTCCACCCATTTGCCGTTCAGCGGATCGGCGTCGCTGCACTCCAGCGCGAACATGCGATGCTGGAACATCCCCTGGCTATCGAGCGCCTGGGTGTGGGCGGCGGCGAAGTAGATATACCAACGACCGTTAATGTGGTGCAGCTCCGGAGCCCAGATAAGCTGGCTCATCGGGCCGGTTTCGGGTTTACGCCAGACCACCACCGGCTGGGCGGTACGCAGGCCATCGAGGTCAGCGGCGCGGCGGATTTCCAGCCGATCATATTCCGGCACGGAGGCGATAAAATAGTACTCTCCCTGGTGGCGCAGAATAAACGGGTCTGCGCGCTGCTCAATAAAGGGGTTGGGCCAGTTCTTCATCAGGCTTTCCTTACGTGTTCAGTCGTTTTCAGTTCTTGCTGGTACTCATTCAGCTCGCGATAGTTAGCGCGGCGCTTTTCCAGGTCTTCCTGGATTTGTTTCATCAACTGGCGGTCAACCTTGAGCAGACGCACCACTCCGGCGGTAATCAGGTAGCCGATGCCGGGAATGACGGTGAACAGCAGCATAATACCGTTAATCGTGGTGTCGCTTTGCGCTTTCGCGCCCGCGTCGTAGCCGTACCAGGAGAGCAGGAAACCGACCATTGCGCCCGCGACCGCCAGGCCAACCTTCAGGAAGAACAGGTTGCCGGAGAAGCTGATGCCGGTGATGCGTTTGCCGGTTTTCCATTCACCGTAGTCGTCTACGTCGGCCATCAGCGACCAGTGCAGCGGCGAGGGAATCTGGTGCAGGACGTTGAGCAGGAAATAGAGCACCGCGATCAGTACGGTGGCATGCGGGTCGAAGAAGTAAAAGGCGATGGAGAACACGGCCAGGACAATGTTGGTCCAGAAGAAGACCTGCAGTTTACACCAGCGGTCGGTTAGCACTTTTGCCAGCATGCTGCCAAACATCATGCCGACGACGCCAAGGCTGATAAACAGCGTTGCAAAGTGGGTGCTTTCTCCCATAACCCAGGTGACGTAGTACATGGTGGCGGCCATACGGATAAAGCCGGGGCAGACGTTACACAGCGTCAGCAGCAGAATGCGCACCCACTGGTCGTTTTTCCACACGTCTTTTAAATCTTGTTTCAGTTCATCGTTAGTCTGCACAGCCGGGCGTACGCGTTCGCGTACGGTGGAGAAGCAGAACAGAAACATGCACATCCCGATAAAGGCCAGCACGGTCATCGCCAGCTGATAGCCTTTGGCTTTGTCACCGCCGCCGAACCAGTCAACCATTGGCAGCAGCGTCAGCGACAGCAGCAGCGTGGCGATGCCAACCAGCACGAAGCGATAGGACTGGCAGGCAACGCGCTCCTGCGGGTCGTTCGTGATAACGCTGCCCAGCGAGCAGTAGGGAATGTTGATGGCGGTATAGGTGATCGACAGCAGGAAATAGGTAACAAACGCATAGATAACTTTGCTGCTGTAGCTCCATTCCGGCGTGGTGAACATCAGCACGCTGAAGAGGGCGTAGGGGAAGGCAATCCACAGCAACCATGGACGAAAACGGCCATACTTGCTGCGGGTACGGTCGGCCAGTGCGCCCATAATCGGGTCGGTCACGGCGTCGATAACGCGAACAGAGAGCAGCAGTACGCCAACCAACGCCGGCGCAAGGCCGAAAATATCAGTATAAAAATAGTTA
The DNA here is from genome assembly GCF_014168815.1 of Klebsiella sp. WP3-W18-ESBL-02. Taxonomy (NCBI): domain Bacteria; kingdom Pseudomonadati; phylum Pseudomonadota; class Gammaproteobacteria; order Enterobacterales; family Enterobacteriaceae; genus Klebsiella; species Klebsiella sp. WP3-W18-ESBL-02. The sequence goes on along the minus strand of NZ_AP021972.1, from coordinate 4,222,233 downwards.
ACGAACAGCATGATAGCGCCGAAGATGATGTTGCATCCTGCATCGCCCATGCCATAGCCAATCTTCTCTTTCACTGACAGTTTACTTGAGTTCATCGCCAGACCTCTCCCGAATAATATGGAGGAGATTATTGGCAGCTAAACGGCGAAATGCGTAGCAGGATAACGTTAATCATATGGATAAAATTGCTGCGAAAAGGAAACTGTGAGGCAGGTAACATAGAGGTAAACGCCCCCTCAGGAGGTGAGGGGGCGGGGAGTATTACAGCGCTTTAACGGTTTTGGCGCCTTTCTGCTTAAACAGGTAGCCAATGCCGAGGATCAGAATCCATACCGGAATCAGCCACACGGAAATGGCCATACCCGGGGTCATCACCATAATCACCAGCACTGCGGCCATGAAGACCAGGCAGATCCAGTTGCCCAGCGGGTAGAACAGCGCCGGGAAGCGCGTGGTCACGCCCTGTTGCTGTTTTGCCTTGCGGAACTTCATGTGTGCCAGGCTAATCATCGCCCAGTTGATCACCAGCGCCGAGACCACCAGCGCCATCAGCAGTCCGAATGCGGACTCTGGGGCCAGGTAGTTGATCAGCACGCACAGCGCGGTGACGACGGCGGAAACCAGAATGGTGTTCACCGGTACGCCGCGTTTATCCACGCTCAGCAGCGCTTTCGGGGCGTTACCCTGCTGCGCCAGGCCGAAAAGCATACGGCTGTTGCAGTATACGCAGCTGTTGTACACGGAGAGTGCAGCGGTCAGCACCACGATGTTCAGGGCATTTGCCACCAGCGAGTCACCCAGCTCATGGAAGATAAGCACGAACGGGCTGACATCTGCGGTGACGCGGGTCCACGGCATCAGCGAGAGCAGTACCGCCAGCGAGCCCACATAGAAAATCAGAATACGGTAGATAACCTGATTGGTGGCTTTCGGGATGCTCTGTTCCGGGTTATCCGCTTCTGCTGCGGTGATACCCACCAGCTCAAGGCCACCGAAGGAGAACATGATGATCGCCATCATCATCACCAGCCCCATCCAGCCGTGCGGCAGGAAGCCGCCCTGTTCCCACAGGTTGCGAACGGTCGCCTGCGGGCCTGCGGTGCCGCTGAACAGCAGCCATGCGCCGAACAGGATCATCGCGATAACGGCCACCACTTTGATAATGGCAAACCAGAACTCCATCTCACCGAACACTTTCACGTTGGTCAGGTTGATGGCGTTGATAGCAATGAAGAAGACGGCCGCCGATGCCCAGGTTGGGATCTCTGGCCACCAGAACTGGATGTATTTACCGACGGCGGTCAGTTCCGCCATGGCAACCAGAACGTACAGCACCCAGTAGTTCCAGCCTGATGCGAAGCCGGCGAAGTTGCCCCAGTACTTATAGGCAAAGTGGCTGAAGGAGCCTGCTACCGGCTCTTCCACCACCATTTCGCCAAGCTGGCGCATGATCATAAAGGCAATAAAACCGGCGATAGCGTAGCCGAGAATAATACCGGGACCGGCAGATTGAATAACGGAGGCGCTGCCAAGAAACAGGCCGGTGCCGATAGCGCCGCCCAGAGCGATCAGCTGTATATGGCGGTTCTTAAGGCCGCGCTTAAGCTGTGCGCCTTGCTGTTGACCTTCCATTGTGAAACCTCGTGTGTGGTTATTATTGTGACGCTGTTGTGCGTATGTACTTAAGAAATTCCGTTTTCTGTATTGTTTTATTTACGAAATGCTTTTCTTAAAAAGAGGTAAGGCTCTTTCGTCATGAGCAGAATAGTGGTAAGTGCGGCGGAATGCACCTGCTTTGTGAAGGGATGATGACGAATTGGATAAAAAGACAACAGCAGTCACGAGGCGCAAAAAAATGAAAAATTCGCAATTACTGAATTTATATTCATTTTATTGAATTTAAATTCAGTAATTGATTAATTGAAACGGTTCAGTTTGCTTAATTTTGTTTGGTTTTAGTTAATTATACTTCTTTATAGGTAAAGTTGTTTTTTGTGCAAAGTTACATTTCTGAAACATCATTTCTGTAATGTTGTTAAAAAGTGCCGGGTTTACTGATTTCAATCAAAACCTGTATGGACATAAGGTGAATACTTTGTTACTTTAGCGCTACGAACTTGAAATTGGTAAGACCAATTGACTCCGGGCTAATGGCAGAGACAGGGAACAATGGCCTACAGCAAAATCCGCCAACCAAAACTATCCGATGTGATTGAGCAGCAGTTGGAGTTTTTGATCCTCGAGGGGACCTTACGCCCCGGCGAAAAACTTCCACCTGAACGCGAGCTGGCAAAACAGTTCGACGTTTCCCGCCCTTCGCTGCGTGAGGCGATTCAACGCCTCGAAGCCAAAGGGTTACTGCTTCGTCGTCAGGGCGGCGGGACTTTTGTTCAGAGCAGCCTATGGCAGAGCTTCAGCGATCCGCTGGTTGAGCTACTGTCCGACCACCCTGAATCCCAATTTGATCTGCTAGAGACCCGTCACGCGCTGGAAGGTATCGCGGCTTATTACGCGGCACTGCGCAGCACTGATGAAGATCGCGTACGCATTCGCGAGCTGCATCAGGCCATTGAGCGGGCTCAGCAGTCGGGCGACCTTGACGCTGAATCAGACGCCGTCGTCCAGTATCAAATTGCGGTCACCGAAGCTGCCCACAACGTGGTGCTGCTTCACCTGCTACGGTGTATGGAGCCGATGCTGGCGCAAAATGTTCGCCAGAACTTTGAACTGCTGTACGCCCGCCGGGAGATGCTCCCGCTGGTCAGCAATCATCGTACAGGCATTTTCGAAGCGATTATGGCCGGCGAGCCCGAACAGGCGCGCGAAGCGTCACACCGCCACCTGGCCTTCATCGAAGAGATTTTGCTGGACCGCAGCCGTGAACAGAGCCGCCGTGAGCGCTCGTTACGCCGCCTCCAGCAGCGAAAGGAATAAGCTTTTTTCTGGCAGTCGTTTGACCAGAAAATGTAGAAATGCGCCTTTAGCGCGCGGCAACTAAACGCAGAACCTGTCTTATTGCGTTTTCCCACGAAAGCGCAATGGGACAGGTTCCAGACAAATCAACGTACTAGATAGATAAGGAATAACCCATGTCAGAACGTTTACACAATGACGTGGATCCGATCGAAACTCGCGACTGGCTACAGGCGATCGAATCGGTCATCCGTGAAGAAGGTGTTGAGCGCGCTCAGTATCTGATCGACCAACTGCTCTCTGAAGCCCGCAAAGGCGGCGTTCAGGTTGCGGCGGGTGCAGGAGCTAGCGGTTACGTCAACACTATTGCCGTTGAAGATGAACCGGAATACCCGGGCAATCTGGAGCTGGAACGTCGTATTCGTTCTGCTATCCGTTGGAACGCCATCATGACCGTGCTGCGTGCGTCTAAAAAAGACCTCGAGCTGGGCGGCCACATGGCTTCCTTCCAGTCTTCTGCGACCTTCTACGAAGTCTGCTTCAACCACTTCTTCCGTGCGCGCAACGAGCAGGATGGCGGCGACCTGGTGTACTTCCAGGGCCACATCTCTCCGGGCGTCTACGCACGTGCTTTCCTGGAAGGTCGTCTGACCGAAGAGCAGATGGACAACTTCCGTCAGGAAGTACACGGTAAAGGTCTGTCTTCTTATCCGCACCCGAAACTGATGCCAACCTTCTGGCAGTTCCCGACCGTTTCTATGGGTCTGGGTCCTATCGGTGCTATCTACCAGGCGAAATTCCTGAAATATCTGGAACACCGTGGCCTGAAAGACACTTCCAAACAAACCGTTTATGCCTTCCTGGGCGACGGCGAGATGGATGAGCCGGAATCCAAAGGTGCGATCACCATCGCCACCCGTGAAAAACTGGACAACCTGGTCTTCGTTATCAACTGTAACCTGCAGCGCCTTGACGGCCCGGTTACCGGTAATGGCAAGATCATTAACGAACTGGAAGGCATCTTCGCGGGCGCTGGCTGGAACGTTATCAAGGTTATCTGGGGCGGTCGTTGGGATGAGCTGCTGCGTAAAGATACCAGCGGTAAACTGATCCAACTGATGAACGAAACCGTTGACGGCGACTACCAGACCTTCAAATCCAAAGACGGCGCTTACGTACGTGAGCACTTCTTCGGTAAATATCCGGAAACCGCAGCGCTGGTTGCCGACTGGACTGACGAGCAGATCTGGGCCCTGAACCGCGGTGGTCACGATCCGAAGAAAGTCTTCGCTGCACTGAAAAAAGCGCAGGAAACCAAAGGCAAAGCAACCGTAATCCTCGCCCATACCATCAAAGGTTACGGCATGGGTGACACCGCTGAAGGTAAAAACATCGCTCACCAGGTTAAGAAAATGAACATGGACGGCGTGCGCTACATCCGCGACCGTTTCAACGTTCCTGTGACCGACGAGCAGGTTGAAAAACTGTCTTACATTACCTTCCCGGAAGGTTCTGAAGAACACACCTATCTGCACGCTCAGCGTCAGAAACTGCACGGCTACCTGCCGAGCCGTCAGCCGAACTTCGATGAGAAGTTAGAGCTGCCGACGCTGGAAGATTTCGGCCCGCTGCTGGAAGAGCAGAACAAAGAGATCTCCACCACTATCGCGTTCGTCCGTGCGCTGAACGTGATGCTGAAGAACAAGTCCATCAAAGACCGCCTCGTGCCGATCATCGCCGATGAAGCGCGTACCTTTGGTATGGAAGGCCTGTTCCGTCAGATTGGTATCTACAGCCCGAACGGCCAGCAGTACACCCCGCAGGACCGTGAGCAGGTTGCCTACTACAAAGAAGACGAGAAAGGCCAGATTCTGCAGGAAGGTATCAACGAACTGGGTGCTGGCGCATCCTGGCTGGCGGCTGCGACCTCTTACAGCACCAACAACCTGCCGATGATTCCGTTCTACATCTACTACTCCATGTTCGGGTTCCAGCGTATCGGTGACCTGTGCTGGCAGGCAGGCGACCAGCAGGCTCGCGGCTTCCTGGTAGGCGGTACTTCCGGTCGTACGACGCTGAACGGTGAAGGTCTGCAGCACGAAGATGGTCACAGCCATATTCAGTCTCTGACTATCCCGAACTGTATCTCTTACGATCCATCTTACGCGTACGAAGTGGCGGTCATCATGCACGATGGTCTGGAGCGCATGTACGGTGAGAAACAAGAGAACGTTTACTACTACATCACCACGCTGAACGAAAACTACCACATGCCGGCAATGCCAGCAGGTGCCGAGGAAGGTATCCGTAAAGGTATCTACAAACTCGAAACCCTCGAAGGTAGCAAAGGTAAAGTTCAGCTGCTGGGCTCCGGTTCTATCCTGCGTCACGTACGTGAAGCAGCGCAGATCCTGGCGAAAGACTATGGCGTCGGCTCCGACGTGTACAGCGTGACCTCCTTCACTGAACTGGCACGTGATGGTCAGGATTGTGAACGCTGGAACATGCTGCACCCGCTGGAAACGCCGCGCGTTCCGTACATCGCTCAGGTAATGAACGACGCGCCGGCTGTTGCCTCTACTGACTATATGAAACTGTTTGCTGAGCAGGTTCGTACTTATGTACCGGCTGACGATTACCGCGTACTGGGTACCGACGGCTTCGGTCGCTCTGACAGCCGTGAAAACCTGCGTCACCACTTCGAAGTTGATGCTTCCTACGTGGTTGTAGCGGCACTGGGCGAACTGGCTAAACGTGGCGAAATCGATAAGAAAGTGGTTGCTGACGCAATCACCAAATTCAACATCGATGCAGAAAAAGTTAACCCGCGTCTGGCGTAAGAGGTAAAAGAACAATGGCTATCGAAATCAATGTACCGGACATCGGGGCTGATGAAGTTGAAATCACCGAGATCCTGGTCAAAGTAGGCGACAAAGTTGAAGCTGAACAGTCGCTGATCACCGTAGAAGGCGACAAAGCCTCTATGGAAGTTCCGTCTCCTCAGGCTGGTATCGTTAAAGAGATCAAAGTCTCTGTTGGCGACAAAACTGAGACCGGCAAGCTGATCATGATTTTCGATTCCGCCGACGGTGCAGCAGCAGCTGCACCTGCCAAGGCAGAAGAGAAGAAAGAAGCGGCTCCGGCAGCAGCACCTGCTGCTGCAGCGGCAAAAGACGTTCACGTGCCTGATATCGGCGGCGACGAAGTTGAAGTGACCGAGATCATGGTCAAAGTCGGCGATACCGTAGCGGCTGAACAGTCTCTGATCACCGTTGAAGGTGACAAAGCGTCCATGGAAGTCCCGGCACCGTTCGCGGGCGTGGTGAAAGAGATCAAAATCAACACCGGCGACAAAGTGTCCACCGGCTCCCTGATTATGGTCTTCGAAGTGGCGGGCGCAGCGCCTGCTGCTGCACCGGCTCAGGCTGCCGCTCCGGCAGCAGCAGCGGCTCCGGCGGCTTCTGGCTCGAAAGACGTTAACGTACCGGACATCGGCGGTGACGAAGTTGAAGTGACCGAAGTGATGGTGAAAGTGGGCGATAAAATTGCCGCTGAGCAGTCACTGATCACCGTAGAAGGCGACAAAGCCTCTATGGAAGTTCCGGCACCGTTCGCAGGTACCGTAAAAGAAATCAAAATCAGCACCGGCGACAAAGTCAAAACCGGTTCTCTGATTATGGTCTTCGAAGTGGAAGGCGCAGCACCTGCTGCTCCAGCTGCCGCGGCGGCTCCAGCTCCTGCTGCTGCACCGGCTCAGGCTGCTAAACCTGCTGCCGCACCGGCTGCGAAGGCTGAAGGTAAAACCGAGTTCGCTGAGAACGACGCTTACGTTCACGCCACTCCGCTGATTCGTCGCCTGGCGCGCGAATTCGGTGTGAACCTGGCGAAAGTGAAAGGTTCTGGCCGTAAAGGTCGTATCCTGCGTGAAGACGTTCAGGCTTACGTGAAAGACGCTATCAAGCGTGCTGAAGCGGCTCCGGCTGCAGCCGCTGGCGGCGGTATCCCGGGCATGCTGCCTTGGCCGAAAGTGGACTTCAGCAAGTTTGGTGAAATCGAAGAAGTGGAACTGGGCCGTATCCAGAAAATCTCGGGTGCTAACCTGAGCCGTAACTGGGTGATGATCCCGCACGTTACTCACTTCGATAAGACCGATATCACCGATCTGGAAGCGTTCCGTAAACAGCAGAACGCCGAAGCTGAAAAACGTAAACTGGACGTGAAATTCACCCCAGTGGTCTTCATCATGAAAGCCGTTGCCGCCGCTCTGGAACAGATGCCGCGCTTCAACAGCTCTCTGTCTGAAGATGGTCAGCGCCTGACCCTGAAGAAATACATCAACATCGGTGTGGCGGTTGATACGCCAAATGGTCTGGTTGTTCCAGTCTTCAAAGACGTGAACAAGAAGAGCATTACCGAGCTGTCTCGTGAACTGACCGTGATCTCCAAGAAAGCGCGTGATGGCAAGCTGACCGCTGGCGAAATGCAGGGCGGTTGCTTCACCATCTCCAGCATCGGTGGCCTGGGTACGACCCACTTCGCGCCGATTGTTAACGCGCCGGAAGTGGCGATCCTCGGTGTCTCCAAGTCCTCTATGGAGCCAGTGTGGAACGGTAAAGAGTTTATGCCGCGTCTGATGATGCCAATTTCTCTTTCCTTCGACCACCGCGTAATCGACGGTGCGGATGGTGCGCGCTTTATCACCATCATCAACAACATGCTGTCTGACATTCGCCGTCTGGTGATGTAATAAAAAAGCCGGCCTGACGGCCGGCTTTTTTCTGGTAACCTCGGAGTGGTTAGGGGTTATCAGCAACAAAGGACAAAATCGTTTGCCGTTTGTTGTTTAAAAATTGTTAACAATTTTGTAAAATACACGCGGATAGAACGTCCCGGTGGATGATGGGCGTAATAACTATAACGTCAGACCGCCGGATACAAATGATAGAGGTCATGATGAGTACTGAAATTAAAACTCAGGTCGTGGTACTTGGGGCAGGTCCTGCGGGCTACTCTGCTGCATTCCGTTGCGCTGATTTAGGTCTGGAAACCGTAATTGTAGAACGTTACAGCACCCTCGGTGGTGTTTGTCTGAACGTTGGCTGTATCCCTTCTAAAGCACTGCTGCACGTTGCAAAAGTTATCGAAGAAGCCAAATCGCTGGCTGAACACGGTATCGTCTTCGGCGAGCCGAAAACCGATATCGACAAAATTCGTACCTGGAAAGAGAAAGTTATCACTCAGCTGACCGGTGGTCTGGCGGGTATGGCCAAAGGCCGTAAAGTGAAAGTGGTAAACGGTCTGGGTAAATTCACCGGGGCAAACACCCTGGAAGTGGAAGGCGAGAACGGTAAAACCGTCATCAACTTCGACAACGCTATCATCGCGGCGGGTTCCCGTCCGATTGAACTGCCATTCATTCCACATGAAGACCCACGCGTTTGGGACTCCACAGACGCACTGGAACTGAAAGAAGTGCCAAAACGCCTGCTGGTTATGGGCGGTGGCATCATCGGTCTGGAAATGGGTACCGTGTACCATGCGCTGGGTTCAGAGATTGACGTGGTTGAAATGTTCGACCAGGTTATCCCGGCTGCCGACAAAGACATCGTTAAAGTCTTCACCAAACGTATCAGCAAGAAATTCAACCTGATGCTGGAAACCAAAGTGACCGCCGTTGAAGCAAAAGAAGACGGTATCTACGTTTCCATGGAAGGCAAAAAAGCACCTTCAGAAGCACAGCGTTATGACGCCGTGCTGGTGGCTATCGGTCGCGTACCAAACGGTAAAAACCTCGACGCGGGCAAAGCTGGCGTAGAAGTTGACGAGCGTGGCTTCATCCACGTCGACAAACAGCTGCGTACCAACGTACCGCACATCTTTGCTATCGGCGATATCGTCGGTCAGCCGATGCTGGCGCACAAAGGTGTTCATGAAGGTCACGTTGCTGCTGAAGTTATCGCCGGCCAGAAACACTACTTCGATCCGAAAGTGATTCCATCCATTGCGTATACCGATCCAGAAGTTGCTTGGGTAGGTCTGACTGAGAAAGAAGCGAAAGAGAAAGGCATCAGCTATGAAACCGCCACCTTCCCGTGGGCTGCTTCTGGCCGTGCTATCGCTTCCGACTGCGCAGACGGTATGACCAAACTGATTTTCGACAAAGAATCTCACCGTGTTATCGGTGGTGCGATTGTCGGTACCAACGGCGGCGAGCTGCTGGGCGAAATCGGTCTGGCGATCGAAATGGGTTGTGACGCTGAAGATATCGCGCTGACCATCCACGCTCACCCGACTCTGCACGAGTCTGTTGGCCTGGCAGCAGAAATCTTTGAAGGTAGCATTACCGACCTGCCAAACCCGAAAGCGAAGAAGAAGTAATTTTCTCCGGGTGACCGGAATGAGACAAGCGGCCCAAGGGCCGCTTTTTTTATTCTGCTACCGCCTGCCAGCCGACGCTGGAGTCCGGCGAGAACTGGGTAATAGCCTGCGCTTTTTGCGCTGTCTCCGCGCCTAAGTTGGCTTCATAAACTCGGTCGGTCTTATCGACCATAAAGCTCATGACGCCCGTTTGTCCCCACTCAACCGGCCAGGCCAGCAGGGCGACTTCGCCCTTATCACCGTCGGCGATAATGCGGTAATGGTAGCCGTGATAGCCTTCACCCGGCATCGCGGGGCTGAAGTTTGGCCCCAGCGGACTCGGGTTCTCTCCCGGCTTGATGGGCCAGTAGAGGCCATCTTTTTTCCCATCGCTGCTGATAATTTTCTGCGCCCAGGCGTGGTTCAGCTGATAGTAATCTTCCTGGGCATCGACATAGGCGTGCATCGCTGCAATGGCCGAAAGCTCGTTGCGGCCAATGGCGCGGGTCAGGATCTCATCCTCACCGGCGGCGATGTTAAACGCCCAGCCGGTGTCGCCTTTTTCCATGGGGATGGGCAGCCGCCAGCCGTCGTTGCCGACGTCCAGCCAGGCGGTGCTGTTTTGCATGACAATCCGGTGGCCGAGCTGCCAGTCGCGCAGAAAGCGGGCGACGGCGTCCTGGTCTATGCCGTCGGGCGGTAAAAACTGCTGCCAGTTATCGCCAAAAAGGCGATTCAGGGCGCTGTCGTCTTTGCTGGAGACCGCTTCAACCAGCGCGCTGGCGGCTTGATCCGGGTTGGAAAACGTCTGCTGTGCCCATGCCATCAGCGGCGACATCGCCAGCGCCAGCAGCGCTATCTGTATCTGCTTTTTCATCTTGTTATCCTTTAGCGTCGACGGAACTCATGGTGCTCAGCAAGGCCACTGCTATGCTGCTCGCCGCCGAGGCCGGAAGCGCGACGGCTCTCCAGCCCGCGTAACTGTTGCGATTGCCAGGAAGGGGCCCGACTCTCATTGCCGCTGAATGCGTTGCTGTGCGTGGCATCACGACGCGCTTGCAGCGTTTGCCGCTGCGTATCGCTCAGTTGCGGATGCGATGACGGGATGCGCTGCGCGTTCCCGCGCGGTGGCGAATTCCGCGTTGCAGTGTGGCTGGCCGGGGTGTCATAGCCACGGAAATTACTGCGCTGTACGGTATGGTTAAGCTGCTGCGATGCGGCGCGACGTTGGGCATCTCGAGCGCCGGTGGCGTCCGGTACGTTGCTGCTGCTATGAGTACGCTGATTGAGCTGCTGTATCGCCGCCTGACGCTGCGTATCGCGATCGGGTGCCGCGTGCTGGGTGGCGCTGAGGCCGCCGGCAACGTTGGTCTGATGGAACTGATTGGCTACCGTATTATTCGGATAAGGTGTATTACCGCGGTAGGCCGGATTATGCTGCCAGTTGCGGGTTTCACCGCTCAGGTTGTTTCCCGTTATTTTATTGAAATTATTTACATTAATATTAATGTTATCGCCATTATGTTGGTAGCCGCCGTGATCGTAATGATCGTCATCGCGGTGGCGATCGTCATCATCCCAGTCAATATTGCTGAAAATCGCGTAGGTGGTTGCCACGCCAAGGCTGTAACCAAAACCGCGCACAAAGCTGTCGGCAAACTGCTCCCCCGGGGGCGGTGGCAGATACACCGGTGGGGCGGCGGTATAAGGCCAACTGCTGCCGTAAACCACCGTCGGGTTATAGTTTGGCACGTACACGACCTGCGGATTGGCTGGCTCAATCTTAATCACCGTTGGCGCGCTGCTGGCGGCGTGCGTCGTTCCCGAGGCTGAAGGGGTTGGACGTTTACTGGCGGTCACCGTTTGCTGCGTCGTCGACTTCAGCGAACCGGTTTGCTGTGCCAACTGGCGGAGCTGTTGCACCGCATCCATCACATCCTGCGGTTGCGCCAGGAAAGCGTTACCGAGGTTGGTGACCCACTGGGGATCTTCACCCATCATGCCCGTCAGCTGCGGGAAGGCGACCAGCGACTTGACGCTCACGTCCCAGGGTTGCCCGGAAACGGCTTTTACCGCAGCATCGCCCTGCTGGCCGGGATGATCTTTTGACCATTGTACCGCCTGGGACACGCTGTCAGGGTAGGTGGCGGCCATCAGCACCTGTGAGAGCAGCGGGTCAGGGTAGAGCGCGATGGGCGCTACCCACTGGGTGATTTGCGCGGCGGTGTAGGTGGGTGCCGCAGTGGCCGGCGATGCCGTAGCAACGACCGGTGCAGGTGTGGCTTCCGGCGCGGCGGGCTCGCGGCTTTTGACATACAGCGTACCGGCGGCCGCCAGCAGCCCGGCGCTGCACACCAGCGCAATATAGTGGGGCTTAAAAGGCAAGTTCATGGTGAGTCTCCAGGGAACGACGCAGTCCGGGTGAGGGAGCGAATATGCCGCGAGTATAATGAGACTGCTGTTTGTTTTTTGATTAAAGTAGGGATTTCTGCCAATGCGGGGAAATTGTGACAGGAGCTTACACCTGTGCACATTTATGGCCTGAAGTGGTTGTCACGTATAAGTAATATTTTAATAACAAAATATCTAACACGGCTGCTAACAGATGGTTTTTTCCCATTCAAATGCGTGATTTTCTGCTCTCTTATATCAACATTAACGATTCAGCAAATATTTAATGTTGCTTTTTTGTAAACGGATTAACAGTCCCCGGAAATCCTGCTATGCTGGCCCTCGCGGTACCGGGCTTTTACCCTACAAACTGCTGTCTCACAGGAGCGTGAAGAGATCGCCGACCGCATATGACAATGAGAGCGAGGAGATACCGTCGTGCTAAAAGAATACCGTGAGCACGTAGCTGAGCGTGCAGCCATTGGGATTGTTGCCAAACCCTTAGATGCAACCCAAATGGCCGGGCTGGTTGAGCTGCTGAAGAACCCGCCTGCTGGCGAAGAAGAATTCCTGTTAGACCTGTTAATCAATCGCGTGCCGCCGGGCGTTGACGAAGCCGCCTACGTAAAAGCGGGTTTCCTCGCCGCCGTTGCGAAAGGCGAAGCCACTTCCCCGCTGGTTACCCCAGAAAAAGCCATCGAACTGCTCGGCACCATGCAGGGCGGCTACAACATTCACCCGCTGATTGATGCGCTTGACGATGCTAAGCTGGCCCCGATTGCCGCTAAAGCGCTGTCGCACACGCTGCTGATGTTCGACAACTTCTATGACGTTGAAGAAAAAGCCAAAGCGGGCAACGTCTATGCTAAACAGGTTATTCAGTCCTGGGCCGATGCCGAGTGGTTCCTGAACCGCCCAGCGCTGGCTGAAAAAATCACCGTGACCGTCTTTAAAGTGACGGGTGAAACCAACACCGATGATCTGTCTCCGGCACCTGACGCATGGTCTCGTCCGGATATCCCGCTGCACGCGCTGGCGATGCTGAAAAACGCCCGCGAAGGCATTAACCCGGATCAGCCGGGCGCAGTGGGGCCGATCAAACAGATCGAAGAATTGCAGAAGAAAGGTTTCCCGCTGGCGTATGTGGGTGACGTTGTCGGTACCGGTTCTTCACGTAAATCCGCCACCAACTCCGTGCTGTGGTTCATGGGCGACGACATTCCGCACGTGCCGAACAAGCGCGGCGGCGGCCTGTGCCTCGGTGGCAAAATTGCACCTATCTTCTTCAACACCATGGAAGATGCGGGCGCGCTGCCAATTGAAGTCGATGTTTCCAACCTGAACATGGGCGACGTCATTGATGTTTACCCGTTTAAAGGCGAAGTGCGTAACCACGAAACCGGCGAACTGCTGGCAAGCTTTGAGCTGAAAACTGACGTGCTGATCGATGAAGTACGTGCCGGTGGCCGTATCCCGCTGATCATCGGTCGTGGCCTGACCACCAAAGCGCGCGAAGCGCTGGGTCTGCCGCACAGCGACGTCTTCCGTCAGGCGAAAGACGTGGCAGAAAGCAGCCGTGGTTTCTCTCTGGCACAGAAAATGGTTGGTCGCGCCTGTGGCGTGAAAGGTATTCGTCCGGGCGCGTACTGCGAACCGAAGATGACCTCCGTAGGTTCTCAGGATACCACCGGCCCAATGACTCGCGACGAACTGAAAGACCTGGCGTGCCTGGGCTTCTCTTCTGACCTGGTGATGCAGTCCTTCTGTCACACTGCCGCCTATCCTAAGCCGGTTGACGTGACCACGCACCACACGCTGCCTGACTTCATCATGAACCGTGGCGGTGTCTCGCTGCGTCCGGGTGACGGCGTTATCCACTCCTGGCTGAACCGTATGCTGCTGCCAGATACCGTGGGTACCGGCGGTGACTCCCATACCCGTTTCCCAATCGGTATCTCCTTCCCGGCGGGCTCTGGCCTGGTCGCGTTTGCTGCGGCCACCGGCGTCATGCCGCTGGATATGCCGGAATCCGTGCTGGTACGCTTCAAAGGCAAAATGCAGCCGGGTATCACTCTGCGTGACCTGGTTCATGCGATCCCGCTGTATGCGATTCGCCAGGGCCTGCTGACCGTTGAGAAGAAAGGTAAGAAAAACATCTTCTCTGGCCGCATCCTGGAAATCGAAGGTCTGCCGGATCTGAAAGTGGAGCAGGCGTTTGAGCTGACCGATGCTTCCGCAGAACGTTCTGCTGCGGGCTGCACCATCAAGCTGAACAAAGAGCCAATCGTTGAGTACCTGACCTCCAACATCGTGCTGCTGAAGTGGATGATCGCGGAAGGCTACGGCGACCGTCGTACGCTGGAACGTCGTGTACAGGGCATGGAAAAATGGCTGGCGAACCCTGAACTGCTGGAAGCTGACGCGGATGCAGAATACGCAGCGGTGATCGACATCGATCTGGCTGACATTAAAGAGCCGATCCTGTGCGCGCCAAACGATCCGGACGACGCGCGTCTGCTGTCTGACGTACAGGGCGAGAAGATTGACGAAGTGTTCATCGGCTCCTGCATGACAAACATCGGCCACTTCCGTGCTGCCGGTAAGCTGCTGGATAACCATAAAGGCCAGCTGCCGACCCGCCTGTGGGTGGCTCCGCCAACCCGTATGGACGCAGCTCAGCTGACCGAAGAAGGTTACTACAGCGTGTTCGGTAAGAGCGGTGCGCGTATCGAGATCCCTGGCTGCTCTCTGTGCATGGGTAACCAGGCGCGCGTGGCGGACAACTCAACCGTGGTGTCGACCTCTACCCGTAACTTCCCGAACCGTTTAGGGACCGGGGCGAACGTCTACCTGGCTTCTGCGGAGCTGGCGGCGGTCGCGGCGCTGATCGGCAAACTGCCGACGCCGGAAGAGTACCAGACCTATGTCGCGCAGGTAGATAAGACGGCGGTGGATACCTACCGTTATCTGAACTTCGACCAGCTGTCTCAGTACACCGAGAAAGCCGATGGCGTGATTTTCCAGACCGCGGTATAACCGCGCTAGCGTAATATTAAGGCGAGGGCTTCGGCACTCGCCTTTTTTTATCCGCGCCTGTATCGCCATACCGCCCTGAATATCGCTGACTGCTTTTTACGCTTCCCTCAACATTTCTTGACCGTGCGGCAGGCCAATATCCTTCATAATTTCAATTCGCTTCTTGTCCGAAGGAGAGTTTGCCATGTCCGATATTACCCTTTCTCAACTGGTCAGGCCGCGCCCGCAGCTGACGCTATTTGCCGCGCGTCAGATGGTTAAACACGCTCTCGTCACGGCTGTAAAGCAGCAGCAGTCGGTCAGCGTGGCGGTGGTGGATATTCACGGCGGGCTGATCGCCTTCGCGCGCGATGATAACGCATCGGGCGTGACCATTAATGCCGCTATCGAACAAGCCCGCGCGGCGGTACAGCTCGGCTCGCCTTCCCGCGTGTTGGCATCAGGCTGCCATCGCGATCGGCCTCATTTCCCGCCGACGCCGGACGTCTCGTCGCTTCAGGGCGGCGTCGCGGTGGTGATTGACGGGCAGAGCGTGGGGGCGGTTGGCGTCAGCGGCGCCCGCGATGGCGATACCGAGCTGGCTACCTCGGCGGCGATGCTCTTTTCCTGAAGCGCGCAACGGCGGTGAAATAATGCCCGAACGCTGATGATAATGCGCTCAAGCAGACGGTGAGCGCATTTTTATTTGCATCACCTCTAGCTCGCGCGCTTTTTTTCTGGCCCGCTGCTGCGATAATTACAGATAGGTACAATGCAGCGGTGACGCATTGCCTTTGTAGAGGAACAGATCATGGATTACGAATTTCTGCGCGACGTTACCGGAGGGGTAAAAGTACGTATGTCGATGGGCCACGAGGTGGTCGGTCACTGGTTCAATGAAGAGGTGAAAGATAACCTCTCGCTACTGGATGAAGTCGAACAGGCTGCACGCACCGTAAAAGGCAGTGAACGTTCCTGGCAGCGCGCCGGGCATGAATATACGTTATGGATGGACGGCGAAGAAGTGATGGTTCGCGCGAACCAGCTGGAGTTTTCCGGCGACGAAATGGAAGAGGGGATGAGCTACTACGACGAAGAGAGCCTCTCGCTTTGCGGCGTAGAAGATTTCCTGCAGGTTGTTGCGGCGTACCGCGAGTTTGTACAACAGCGTTAATTCGCGTTTACGGCGTGCCGGGTGGCGCTGCGCTTACCCGGCACACTGCCAAACATAGGCCCGATAAGCGTAGCGCCATCGGGCTCTGAGCCTTACTTCACGTAGGCCAGCAGGCTCAGCGAATCACGCGCCAGCGCTTTGCATTTTTTGGCCGTTGGGATGCCGATACCGCTGAGATCGCGGTAGCTGTCTTCGCCCAGCGCCTTCATATTGAAGGTGTCATAATTGCTGAGATCCCACTGGTTCTGCTGGGCAAAGAACACCAGCGCGCGACGAATTTGCGTGTTAGGCAGGTTTTGGTAGCCACAGTCATTTTTCAGGAACACAAATACCGCCGTTAAATCGGCCATATCTTCCGCTTCAGACTCGCTTAAAGCATAACTCGAGCTGGACATCGCCAGCAGCGATCCAAGCAGCACCGTTCGGAAAAACGTCTTCATTTCTTCTACCTTACATCGTCGATATTCAACGTTAACATACTTATCCATGCGACGGGGAGCATTATTGATAGCTTTCCGCTTGACCTTCCCGTAGGGGGAAGGCTTAAGCTCAAATAATCAGCAAAAGTCGAAAAGGATGTACCGATGCATCGTCGTGATTTTCTCAAATTCAGCGCCGCCGTCGGCGTTGTCAGCGCCCTGCCGCTGTGGAGCCGAGCGGTGTTTGCCGCCGAACGCCCAACGCTTGCGATCCCTCCGCTGTTAACCGCCGACGCCAATAACCAGATCCTGCTGACCGTGCAGGCGGGGAAGACGCAGTTTGCCGGAAAAGCGGCGACCACCTGGGGCTATAACGGCAACCTGCTAGGGCCGGCCCTTCGCCTGCAACAGTGGAAACCGGTGACGGTAAACGTGCAGAACAACTTGCCCGAGGAGACCACCGTGCACTGGCATGGGCTGGAGGTGCCGGGCGACGTCGACGGCGGTCCTCAGGGGATTATTCCACCCGGCGGTAGCCGCACGGTGAGCTTTACGCCCACCCAGCGCGCGGCGACCTGCTGGTTCCACCCGCACCAGCATGGAAAAACCGGGCATCAGGTGGCGATGGGGCTGGCCGGGCTGGTGCTGATTGACGATGAAGATAGCCAGAAGCTGATGCTGCCAAAGCAGTGGGGCATTGATGATGTGCCGGTGATTATGCAGGACAAAAAATTTACTGCGGCCGGTGAGATAGACTATCAGCTCGACGTGATGAGCGCTGCGGTTGGCTGGTTTGGCGATACGCTGCTGACCAACGGCGCGCCTTTCCCACAGCATGCGCCGCCGCGCGGCTGGCTGCGTTTGCGTTTGCTGAACGGTTGTAACGCCCGCTCGTTGACGCTGGCCGCCAGCGATAAACGCCCGCTATACGTGGTGGCCAGCGACGGCGGCCTGCTGGCCGAGCCGGTTAAGGTCAGCGAACTGCCGCTGTTGATGGGTGAGCGCTTTGAGGTGCTGGTCGACGTGCGCGACGGTAAACCGTTCGACCTGCTGACGTTACCGGTGACCCAGATGGGCATGGCGGTTGCGCCGTTCGATAAGGCAATGCCGGTGCTGCATATTCAGCCCATTGGTATTCCCGGCTCCGGTACGCTGCCGGATACGCTGGCTACGATGCCAGCGCTGCCGTCGCTGGAGGGTCTCACCGAGCGTAAGCTTCAGCTCTCCATGGACCCGATGCTCGATATGATGGGGATGCAGGCGCTGATGCAGAAGTACGGCAATCAGGCGATGAGTGGGATGGATCACGGCAGTATGATGGATCATGGCGGGATGAAGATGGACCACGGCAATATGGGCCACATGCAGCACGGTGGCGGCAAGTTCGATTTCCACAATGCCAATAAGATCAATGGTAAAGCCTTCGATATGAACCAGCCGATGTTTGCGGCGGAAAAGGGGAAATTTGAGCGCTGGGTGATTTCCGGCGAGGGCGACATGATGCTGCATCCGTTCCATATTCACGGTACCCAGTTCCGTATTCTGCGAGAAAACGGCCAGTCACCGGCGGCGCACCGAACGGGCTGGAAAGATACGGTACGAGTAGAAGGCGGCGTCAGCGAAGTGCTGGTGAAATTCGACCACGAGGCGACAAAAGAGCAGGCGTATATGGCGCACTGCCACCTGCTGGAGCATGAAGACACGGGGATGATGCTCGGGTTTACCACCGCATAATCTCTGTTAAACGTTATGGATTCGGACCGGGCGCTTTTCTGAAAAAGCGTCCGTTATTCATCTCGTTGCGTGGCAGAAGAATATACTTGAGGCGCAATTTTGCGTGGACTTCAAGTATGAGGTAAAAATGGATTTTTTTCGTAAAGTAACCGTCGCCTGCCTGGCGTTATTCGTGACGTTTTCCGCCACTGCGGGGATGATGCTTGAGCGTAAAGCGGTACCCGAGTTAAAACTGAGCATTGAAATACCTACCAGCATGTCGCCAATGTCAGAAGAGATGGCGAAGGTAAAATACCCGTCGGAAAACCGTCCGCAGGTTATTTATGGTGATGAAAAAGGCAAAGCGTCTTTGGGGATCACAGCCGGGCGTAATCCGTTACCGGCGGATAAAATCGATGAATTCAAAGATGTGATGCTCAAGATGATGGAAACGCTGAAGCCGAAAGCAGAAGCGGTAACGGTTGATGGGCACAAGGCCTGGATCCTGACTTTTAGCGTTCAGGCGCCGGACAGTGAAATTCTCAACCTGATGCTGATTACGTCTCAGGATGGTAAGGCGGTACAGGTCGCATTTAACATGACCCAGGATTTGGTCGAGCAGTATCAAAGCGCGGCCAAAGCGTCGCTGCTGTCGCTGAAATTCGATAAATAACGCGCTTACCAATTGAAAAGCCACCATGCCGTTGGGCATGGTGGCTTTTTTTTGGGGCAAGAAATGCAGGATGGCGCTAGCGCTTATCCGGGCTACAAAGCGATGGCATGCGGTATATCACGTCGCCACGTTGTAAGCCGGATGAGGCGGAAGCCACCATCCGGCACATCGACTCACTTCGCGTTACTTCACGTCATCCGGCAGCGCATAGGCCACGATATAGTCGCCCATTTTCGTACCAAACGAACCGTGACCGCCTGCGGAGATCACCACGTACTGTTTGCCATCTACTTCATAGGTCATTGGCGTTGCCTGACCGCCTGCTGGCAAACGTCCCTGCCACAGTTTTTCACCGTTGCTCATGTTATAAGCGCGCAGATAGTTATCGGCGGTCGCTGCGATAAACAGCACGTTACCCGCGGTGGAGATCGGGCCTCCCAGCATCGGCATACCCATATTGAACGGCAGCGGAACCGGCAGCGGGAACGGCAGGCTATCCTGCGGCGTACCTAAACGTTTTTTCCACACCACTTCGTTGGTTTTCAGATCCAGCGCTGAGATATAACCCCAGGCAGGTTGTTTACACGGCAGGCCAAACGGCGACAGGAACGCGTTCAGGGTCACGCCAAACGGCACGCCGTACTGCGGCTGAATACCGGATTCAGTACCGCTGGATTTCGCATCTTTCGGCGGTTCCATCGGGTTACCCGGGCCGCGTGGAATCAGCTTCGAGACAAACGGCAGCGCCATTGGGTTGGCGATGGCCACCTGGCGATTCGGGTCGACGGAGATACCGCCCCATTCGAACATCCCCAGGTTACCCGGGAACACCAGCGTACCCTGCTCAGACGGTGGGGTGAAGATGCCTTCATAGCGCAGCTGATGGAACATCACGCGGCACACCAGCTGGTCGAACATGGTGGCGCCCCACATGTCCGCGCCGGTCAGATCTTTCTTCGGACGGAAGCTCAGATCGGAGAACGGTTGGGTTTTGCTGACGTAGTCGCCTTTGGCTGCGCCCTGAGGAACCGGTTTTTCCGGTGCTGGCACAACCAACTCGCCTCTACGGCGATCCAGTACGAAGATGTTACCGGTTTTCGCCGGCGCATAGATAACCGGCACCGTTTTACCGTCTACGGTAATATCCGCCAGCGTCGGCTGGGACGGCATATCCATATCCCACAGATCGTGGTGAACGGTCTGGTAGCTCCAGGCAAGCTTACCGGTGGTGGCATTGAGCGCCACAATCGAGCTCGCGTAGCGTTCCTGCTCTGGCGTACGGTTGCCGCCCCAGATGTCAGGCGTGGTCACGCCCATCGGCAGATACACCAGATCCAGCTTCGCGTCGTAGGCCGCCGGGGCCCAGGAGTTCGGCGAGTTAAAGGTGTAGTGCTGTCCTGGCTGCGGCAGCGCGTTCGGATCTTTCGCACCCGGGTCAAAGGCCCACAGCAGCTCGCCGCTGTTGACGTCAAAACCACGAATGACGCCAGACGGCTCACGGGTAGAGAAGTTATCGGTTACCGCACCGGCAATCACAATCACTTTATCGGTGATAATCGGCGGTGAAGTCGGTTCGTACATCCCCGGCGTAGTGACCGGCATGTCGGTTTGCAGGTTCAGAATGCCTTTGTTGGCAAAGGATTCGCACAGCTTACCGGTGTCGGCGTTGAGGGCAAAAATACGCCCGTCGTTAACCGGAAGAATGATACGACGCGGGCAGTCGGATACCACGTCAGGCGAGGCGTTCGCCGCCGTCGCTTCGTGATAAGACACGCCGCGGCAGGTCACGTGCTGGAAGCTTGGGTCGGTGCCCAGCTGCGGGTCGAAGTGCCACTTCTCTTTACCGGTGGCCGCATCCAGTGCGAACAGGCGCTGGTGGGCAGTACACAGGTACAGCATGTTGCCGATTTTGATCGGCGTCACCTCGTTAGTAATTTCACCCGGATCGTTCGGCTGCTTCAGATCGCCGGTGCGGAACACCCAGGCTTCTTTCAGATTATGCACGTTGTCGGCGTTAATCTGCTTAAGCGGCGAGAAGCGCTGGCCTTCCTGATTACGGCCATAGGCTGGCCAGTCCTGGTCGGCGACCTGAGAGATCGGTTCAGCAGGCGTGGCGTCGGCGTTCAGGGTGCCGTTCACTTCCTGCGGATCGTTAAACCCGGCCCAGGTCAGAATACCGGCGCTGATCAGCAGCGCCACCACCAGCGCGCCCACCGCGCCGCTGGACGGCACGGGCAGGCGACGCCAGACGAATGGTAGAATCAGCCATACGCCGAAGATCACCAGCACGTCGCTGCGCGGCGTGAGCGCCCAGAAGTCGAAGCCGACTTCCCATACGCCCCAGATCAGCGTTGCCAGCAGCAGCGCGGCGTACAGCCATAGCGCTGAGCGTTTGCCGCGCCACAGCAATACGGTGACGGCCAGCATGACCAGCCCAGCGATGGGGTAGTACCAGGAGCCGCCAATCGCGACCAGCCAGACGCCGCCTATCAGAAGATACAGGCTACAAAATGCCGCGAAGAGGGCGGTGAGCCTCGCGAGCAGCCGGGGTTGTTGATAGTTTGTTTCAGCCATAGAAAGGTGTCCGTTTGTTTGTTAATTATTGCTTTCATTTGATTATAGGATTTAACAAGTGTGATCGAAATCACAAAATGAGCTTTATTATCCAATTAACCGCCTGAATCGTTTTGCTGGTATACTTTCCCGCTTGCTGATCAACCTCGCGGCTCTGGTTAACAGGTTGAGTGATTTACATTTAAAATCATGTGGTTAGTTAAATGAAACATACTGTTGAAGTGATGATCCCGGAAGCGGAGATCAAAGCGCGTATCGCCGAACTGGGTCGTCAGATTAACGAACGCTATAAAGATAGCGGCAGCGAAATGGTACTGGTGGGTTTGCTGCGCGGTTCATTCATGTTCATGGCCGATCTCTGCCGTGAAGTGCAGGTACCGCACGAAGTCGATTTCATGACGGCATCCAGCTATGGCAGCGGTATGTCTACCACCCGCGACGTGAAGATCCTCAAAGACCTGGATGAAGACATCCGTGGGAAAGACGTGCTGATCGTCGAAGACATTATCGACTCAGGTAATACGCTGTCGAAAGTGCGCGAGATTCTGAGCCTGCGTGAGCCGAAGTCGCTGGCTATCTGCACGCTGCTGGACAAACCGTCCCGCCGTGAAGTGGACGTGCCGGTTGAGTTTGTGGGCTTCGCCATTCCTGACGAATTCGTGGTGGGCTACGGTATCGACTACGCCCAGCGCTATCGTCATCTGCCGTATGTTGGCAAAGTGGTGATGTTAGACGAGTAATCTGCGGGAGCGCCTGATGGCGCTTCGCTTATCAGGCCTACAACCTGCGACGTAGGCCGGGTAAGGCGCAGCCGCCACCCGGCAATACCAACGGCGCAGGTCGGTAGGCCGGGTAAGGCACTGCCGTCACCCGCCCATCCCTGCACTACTTATGATTGATGTGCTTTAACTTGAGGTTGGAAATCCCGTGGCGGTAACGCTGCTCCAGGGTTTCACGGCTGACTGCCGTAACGTCGAGATCGCGCAGCAGGCCGTCATGAATACCATAGGCCCAGCCGTGAATCATCACCTTCTGGCCGCGTTTCCACGCCGATTGCATAATTGTCGAATGGCCCAGGTTGTACACCTGCTCCATCACATTTAGCTCACATAATGTGTCCATGCGACGCTCCGGCGGCATCTCGCCAAGCAATGAGCTATGTTTGAACCAGATATCGCGAATGTGCAGCAGCCAGTTATCGATTAAGCCCAGCTCCGGGTTTTCAACCGCCGCCTGTACGCCGCCGCAGCCATAGTGGCCGCAGATAATAATGTGTTCAACTTCCAGCACATCAACGGCATACTGCACCACGGAAAGGCAGTTAAGGTCGGTGTGAATAACAAGGTTGGCTACGTTACGGTGAACAAACAATTCGCCAGGCTCAAGCCCGGTTAAACGTTCAGCAGGGACGCGGCTGTCGGAACACCCTATCCATAAAAAGCGGGGTTTTTGCGCTTGCGATAGCGTCGCAAAAAATCCGGGATCCTCTTCTCTCAGCATTTTTGACCATAGTGCGTTGTTGCTGATGAGTGTATCTATGTCTTTCATGGAGGCTTGTAACCAATTGAAGTGCGTTGGGCTAATATAGGGCAACTCCTGATTTATTAAAACTAAATACTCGTCGTACTTCGATTTACAGCGGCGTTGGCTTTCCTCGCTCACCCCAGTCACGTACTGGTGTACGTTCCTGAGGATTCGCTGCGTCGCCGCCTTGCTGTAACTCGAATGACTTAGAGTAAATATCAAGTATCAGAATGTAAGGTAAGCGACAATCTATGACCATTGCACTGGAATTAGAGCAACTGACAAAGACCTATCCGGGCGGCGTTCAGGCGCTGCGTGGGATCGATCTGAAAGTTGAAGCCGGCGATTTTTACGCGCTTCTGGGGCCGAACGGCGCGGGTAAATCCACCACCATCGGCATCATCAGCTCGTTGGTGAATAAAACCTCCGGGCGGGTGAGCGTATTTGGCTACGACCTGCAAAAGGACGTGGTTAACGCTAAGCGCCAGCTCGGGCTGGTGCCGCAGGAGTTCAACTTCAACCCGTTTGAAACCGTGCAGCAAATTGTGGTGAACCAGGCGGGTTACTACGGCGTTGAACACAAAGAAGCGGTGATCCGCAGCGAAAAATACCTCAAGCAGCTCGATTTGTGGGAAAAACGCAACGAACGTGCGCGGATGCTCTCCGGCGGTATGAAGCGCCGCCTGATGATTGCCCGCGCGCTGATGCATGAGCCCAAGCTGCTGATTCTCGATGAGCCGACCGCTGGTGTGGATATCGAACTGCGTCGTTCGATGTGGGGCTTCCTGAAAGATCTTAACGACAAAGGCACCACCATTATCCTCACCACCCACTATCTGGAAGAGGCAGAAATGCTGTGCCGTAATATCGGCATCATCCAGCGCGGTGAGCTGGTGGAGAACACCTCGATGAAGGCGTTGCTGTCTAAGCTGAAATCGGAAACCTTTATTCTTGACCTGGCGCCGAAAAGCCCGCTGCCGCAGCTTGAGGGCTACCGGTATAACCTGGTCGATACCTCAACGCTGGAAGTGGAAGTGCTGCGCGAGCAGGGGATTAACAGCGTCTTCAGCCAACTGAGTGCCCAGGGCATCCAGGTGCTGAGTATGCGTAACAAAGCGAACCGTCTGGAAGAGCTGTTTGTTTCGCTGGTTCATGAAAAACAAGGAGATCGCGCATGATGCAGCTTTACTGGATCGCGCTGAAAAGCATCTGGGCGAAAGAGATCCATCGCTTTATGCGTATCTGGGTACAGACGCTGGTGCCGCCGGTCATCACCATGACGCTGTACTTTATTATCTTTGGTAATCTGATTGGTTCACGTATTGGCGAGATGCACGGCTTTAGCTATATGCAGTTTATCGTGCCGGGGCTGATCATGATGGCGGTCATCACCAACGCCTATGCCAATGTGGCCTCGTCATTCTTCAGCGCCAAGTTTCAGCGTAACATTGAAGAGCTGCTGGTTGCGCCGGTGCCAACGCACGTGATTATCGCGGGCTTTGTCGGCGGCGGCGTAGCGCGCGGTCTGTGCGTGGGGATTCTGGTCACCGCCGTGTCGCTGTTCTTCGTCCCGTTCCAGGTGCATTCGTGGGTATTTGTTGCCCTGACGCTGGTGCTGACGGCGATTCTGTTCTCGCTGGCGGGCCTGCTGAACGCCGTGTTTGCGAAAACCTTCGATGACATCAGCCTGATCCCGACCTTTGTGCTGACGCCGCTGACCTACCTCGGTGGGGTGTTCTATTCGCTGACGCTGCTGCCGCCGTTCTGGCAGGGGCTGTCGCACCTGAACCCCATCGTCTATATGATCAGCGGGTTCCGCTACGGTTTCCTCGGCATTAACGATGTGCCGCTGGTCACTACCTTCGGCGTGCTGGTGGTGTTTATCCTCGCCTTCTACCTGCTGTGCTGGTATCTCATCCAGCGCGGGCGCGGTCTGCGCAGCTGATTTGTTTGATTTCCCGGCAGGTGATACCTGCCGGGACGCGTTCTTTGACAGTCATCACCCCCCTTTATCTATCACTCCGCTAAACTACTTGCCTGCTAAGGAGGCAAGCTATGTTAGGTTGGGTGATATCCTGCCACGACGATCGCGCACAGGAACTGCTGGATCGTCTGGAAAAAAAATTCGGGCCGCTGCCGCAGTGCCGGGCGGTAAACTACTGGCGTGGGCTCAGCGCCAATATGCTAAGCCGCATGATGTGCAATGCGCTGCATCAAACCGACTCCGGCGACGGCGTCATTTTTCTGACCGATAACGCCGGCGCGGCGCCTTATCGCGTGGCCTCGCTGATGAGCCATAAGCACAGCGGCTGCGAGGTGATTGCCGGTGTTCACTACTCATTGATTGAGTCGATGATTCCCCTGCGGGAATCCCTCAGCAGCGGCGACTTTCGCGATCGCATCGTTGCCCAAGGGTCGCCCGGCGTCACCAGCCTGTGGCATCAGCAGCAAAAAAATCCGCCCTTTGTGCTGCTCCACGATTTGTATAAGCCGTAAGCATTGGTATTGATGTCGCTTTTGTTACAATAATGAAGTCGGTTCCCGCTTCGGTTATTGCTCATGGCTATACGTGCTGTTGTTTTTGTTCTGCTGTTCCTCGCCGGCGGCGTTAGCGCCGCATTACCCGTGCGCTATATGCAAACCACCGAGGATGCGGCGATTTGGGCGCGCATCGGTAATAAAACCATGACCGTTGGCAACCTGCGCGCCGGGCAAATTATTGCCGTTGAACCCGACGTCGAAGATTACGACACCTTCAGCTTTGGCTTCGGCAAGGGGTTTATCGATAAAGGCCATCTTGAACCGGTGCAGGGTCGTCAGCGGGTAGAGGATGGCTTAGGCGATCTGAATAAGCCGCTCAGCAACCAGAATCTGATCACCTGGAAAGATACGCCGGTGTACAACGCGCCGGACGCGGGCAGCGCGCCGTTTGGGACGCTGGCGGATAACCTGCGCTACCCGATTCTTAACAAGCTAAAAGACCGGCTGAATCAGACCTGGTATCAGATTCGTATCGGCGGGCGGTTGGCTTACATCAGCGCGCTGGACGCTCAGCCGGATAACGGCATTCCGGTGATCACTTACCACCATATCCTGCGTGACGAAGAAAACACCCGCTTCCGCCATACCTCTACCACCACGTCGGTGCGGGCATTCAGTAACCAGATGACCTGGCTGCGCGATATGGGCTACACCACGCTGACGCTCTATCAACTGGAAGATTATCTCCACAACCGCGCTAATCTGCCGGCGCGCGCGGTGGCGATTACTTTTGATGACGGTCTGAAGTCGGTCAGCCGCTATGCCTACCCGGTGCTCAAGCAGTACGGCTTTAAGGCGACGGCGTTTATTATCTCGTCGCGCATCAAGCGTCACCCGCAGAAGTGGGCGCCGAAATCGCTGCAGTTTATGAGCGTGTCCGAGCTGGAAGAAATTAAAGATGTCTTTGATTTTCAGTCACACACCCACTTCCTGCATCGCGTGGATGGCTATCGACGTCCGATTCTGCTGAGCCGAAGCTATCACAATATTCTTTTTGATTTCGAGCGTTCCCGACGGGCGCTCGCGCAGTTTAATCCGCACGTACTGTATCTTTCCTACCCGTTCGGCGGCTATAACGCCACGGCGGTGAAAGCCGCAAGCGACGCCGGTTTTCATTTGGCAGTGACGACGGTGAAAGGCAAGGTGAAACCGGGTGACAACCCAATGCTGCTCAAAAGACTGTATATTTTGCGCACAGATTCGCTGGAGACGATGTCGCGGCTTATCAGCAATCAGCCGCAGGGATAAGCTGGCGCTCCGCGGGCGCGGAACGCCAGAGAGGATCAGGCAACCTGAACCGGAATCGCTTTGGCGGTACGTTTCATTTCGTTGTCGCCTTCAAAGTAGGCGACGTTCGGACGCCAGGTGCGTGCTTCTTCGTCAGACATGGTGACAAAGCTAGCGATAATCACAATATCGCCCACGTCGGCGTTATGCGCTGCCGCGCCGTTAACAGAGATGATTTTAGAGCCGCGCTCCGCCGCAATGGCGTAGGTGGAAAAACGTTTACCGTTGTTCACGTTCCAGATATCAATGGCTTCGTTTTCCAGGATACCGGCAGCGTCAAGGAAGTCCTGGTCGATGGCGCAGGAGCCTTCGTAGTGCAGGTCGGCATGCGTCACTTTCACGCGGTGGAGTTTGCCCTGCAGCATAGTGCGAGTCATAGCGTCTACCTTTAATTCTTAGCGGAAACAAAGCAGTTCACGACTGCCTTGAGGAATTTCGCAGGCAGTATTGCCCGATTTTTGTTGGGTGTCTACACATCTGGTGTTGTTTCTTCATACAGTTTGCGTAATGCCTGGCAGAAAGGTTTGCAACGATTGCAACATCGGCGGGTCGCGATACTCGAACTGCTGCAAAAGCACATTCGGCAGCGAGATTTAATGGGGTTGCTGGAGCTGCTGGTAACGCTTTTGCGCGCGGAGTACACTACCGACAGCCAGCTAGTCACGCTGCTAAACTATATGCTGCAAAGCGGTACGACACATCAACCAACCGTATTTTTCAGGGAGCTGACGAACAGGATGCCTAAGGAGAAAACGATGCAGACGCTCGCACAATGGCTTGAAGAGCAGGGGATGCAAAAGGGCGTGCGCGAAGGCTAATCAGAAGAACGCCGTATTATTGCCCGCCGTTTGCTGAAAAAGGGGATGGCGCACGAGGACGTCGCGCTGATGACAACGTTATCGCTCGTTGAGGTTGAGCAGCTAATTGACTGGCGCTAACCCGGGTCAGCGCCAGTGCAGGCCGCTTAGCTTAGCTCAACAATTTTGTTATCGATAAGCCGCGCCTGGCCCAGCCACGCGGCCATCAGGATCACCGCGCGTTTGCTGCTGTCGGTCAGGTCGAGCAGGGTGTCGGCATCGCGAATCTGGATATCATCGGCGCGGAAGCCTTTTTCGTTCAGCTCCTGCTCGGCGATAGCAATCATCTCGCCCTGGTCACGTTCACCGGCTTTCAGCTTCTCGGCTACGCGGCTCAATACCTTGTACAGACCCGGCGCAATTTTCCGCTGCTCCGCGGTCAGGTAACCGTTGCGTGAGCTCAGCGCCAGACCATCTTTGGCGCGGATGATCGGCACGCCGACGATCTCAATGTCGTAGCCGAGATCGGCCACCATTTTGCGAATCAGCGCCAGCTGCTGGAAGTCTTTCTCACCAAAGCAGGCGAGATCCGGCTGGATCAGGTTGAACAGTTTGCTGACGATGGTCGACACGCCGCGGAAATGGCCCGGGCGGCTGGCGCCTTCCAGCATGGTGGAGAGACCGGGGACATCAACAAAGGTCTGGCCTTCCAGGCCCTGCGGGTAAATTTCTTTTTCTGACGGGGCAAACACGAAGTCGACTTTGCGCTTATTCAGCTTTTCGCAGTCATCCTGCAGGGTGCGTGGATAGCGGGCTAAATCTTCCGGGCGGTCGAACTGCATTGGGTTAACGAAAATACTCACCACCACCACATCGGCACGGGCTTTGGCCTCGTCAACCAGCGTCATATGACCGTCGTGCAGGTTGCCCATGGTCGGGACCAACGCGACGCGTTTGCCTTCCTGACGCAGACGGCGAATGTGCTGACGTAGCAGCGGCAGGGTTTCAATAATTAACACAACAAGACTCCTTAAGTTCTGAGGGTCTGTAGTTTGTAGGCCTGATAAGCGTAGCGCCATCAGGCGTTTTGCCGGATGGCGACGCAAAGCGTCTTATCCGGCCTACATTCTACAACCGCACGCGTAGCGCCGCCTGATGGCGCTACGCTTATCAGGCCTACGTGTGCAGCTGTAGGCCGGAGAAGGTGCGTGGCGCCGTCATCCGGCGTAATGGCGTGCAGGCAGATAAATTAATGGAAACTGTGTTCTTCACCCGGATAAACACCGGACTCCACTTCGGCAATATACTGCCGTACTGCGGCACGCATGTCGCCCGCTTCGGTAAGGAAATTTTTGGCAAACTTTGGAATGTGGCCGCCGGTAATACCAAAGGCGTCGTGCATCACCAGGATCTGCCCGTCGGTGACGTTACCTGCGCCAATCCCGATAACCGGAATCGACAACGCCTCCGTCACGCGTTTTGCCAGCGCAACCGGCACGCACTCCAGCACCAGCAGCTGTATGCCCGCGGCTTCCAGCGCCAGCGCGTCATCCAGCAGTACCTGCCCGGCGTCGCCGCGTCCCTGCACTTTGTAGCCGCCGAACACGTTCACCGACTGCGGGGTTAACCCCAGATGCCCGCAGACCGGCACCGCGCGCTCGGCCAGCATTTTGACGGTATCGGCAAGCCATGCGCTGCCTTCAATTTTGATCATATTGGCGCCGGCACGCATGACCGTAGCGGCATTTTCGAAGGTTTGCTCTGGCGTGGCGTAAGCCATAAACGGCAGGTCAGACAGCAGCAGGCAGTTCGGCGCGCCGCGACGGACGGCGCGGGTGTGGTAAGCGATATCTTCAACGGTCACAGGCAGGGTGGAATCATGACCCTGAACGGTCATCCCCAGGGAGTCGCCAACCAGCATCACGTTAATGCCTTCGTCAGCGAACAGTTTGGCAAAACTGTAGTCGTAGGCGGTGATGGTGGCGAAGCGTTTCTTTTCCTGTTTGCATTTCTGCAGCAAGGCGATGGTGGTTGGTTTCATCATAACCCCTGTTGGTCATAAATTGTATGAATGCAATGCGCGCATTGTAGGGGAAGAGAGGACGGAACGTTAGCCCTTTGTGGGCATATCCATCCTGATGGCGCTTTCGGGCGTCATCAGGGATAGTCGAGCGTAAAAATACCGTTGGCTTTAAAGTTACCTGAGCCAATTTTCTGATTGCCGTCGCGTTTGAGCGTGGCCAGAAAGTTGAGCGTCAGCGACTGGTTTTTCCCGTTTTCGCTGGTGCCGTAGATATTGTCGTCGCCTGACGTATCGCGCTGCTCGCTATAGACTGAGGTGGTGTCGTTAGGCAGCAGTACCATCTGCGGGCTATAGCCGTTGGCGACGCCGCTAATCTCCACGCCGACGCCGGTGGCCTGGTTCATGGTCAGAATGTTGCCGAGCATCGTGCGGTTGCTGGCGGGCGTAGTGGTGGTCAGCGTGACGTTAATATTGCGCAGGCCGCGGCAGCCGGCGAGATTAATGGCAAACGGCACCGCGGCGGCGCCGCGAATAATCTGGTTTGGGCTGTAGCTGCCCAGGTTTACAGTGGTGCCGTTGACGCTGCTGCCGCTGGCAACCGGCTGCGTGGTGCAGGTCGGCTCGCTGGCGCTAACGGCGCTGACATCAATTGTGACGTTTTGATAATAACTTTTGATACCGCTGCCGGGGTTTTCGTTCCAGATGCGCACGTGATAGTCGCCATTTTTCAGCAGGCTAATCTTCGAACTGACCGGCGTATAGGTTTGGTCGGTATAGAAGGTGATGGCCGCGTAGAACCCAAGCCCGCCGAGGCTGTTGTATTGCATACCGCCGCTGCTGGTGTCGGAACAGATGTGGCCGTTATCTTTTACCGTAATCACGTTGTGCATGATCCCGTCCACGACGGGCAGCGTTGAGGCGGTCACGCTGAGGGCATAAGCGCTGAACGATCGCAACGTGAGCGAGAAGTAGAGGCCGGTAATATTGGTTTTGAATAACGCCGCGCCGCCGTAGCTGCCGGCGGGCACCAGCCCGGACTCGACGGATAAGCGGTTGCTGGTGGCCGCGCCCGTCGAGGTACAGTACAGGCGGTCTTTGCCGCTGGACGAGCCGTGGGAGCCGTTCCAGTTGATGGTGACGTTGGCGGGGGCCAGCGTGTCGCTGCGGCTGAAGTAGACGGTTCGCCCGCTGGGGTAAGAGAGCGCGTTCGTACCGTCGCCAACCGGCCCGCCGTCCGAAGCGTAGGCGGTGCCGCCCAGCACGAACGTTTGCGTCGCGGCCTGCGCGCTGGCAGAGAACAGCAGCATTATGAGTGCCGCGCGTAAAGCGGCCATCAGGCGGTGGTAAAACGGTACGCCAGGGCTCCTTCCCATTGTTATATCCTTGCTTGTCCACGATAACGCTATTATCCGTAATAGCTTTCTCTTCCCTCAGTAGTGGGCTTGAGATTTTTCTTATCATGACACAACAAGGTTCGCGGCGTTCGAGCACTTTGTCGCTAAATATGTCTCCTGTGTATTTTTGTAATGCAGGTGAGCGGGGGAGATACTGCATTGAACATGTCCCCCGGCGGCAGGCCGCCGGGGGAGGTCATCAGGGGTAATCAAGGGTAAAGATAGCGTTTGCCTTAAAGTTACCAGCGCCGATTTTCTGATTGCTGTCGCGCTTAAGCGTGGCCAGGAAGTTCAGAGTATGGGTTTGCACCTTGCCGTTTTCACTGCTGCCGTAGATATTGTCATCGCTGGAGGTGTCGCGCTGGTCGTTATACACCGAGCTACTCTCGTTCGGAATGATCAGCGTTTCCGTGCTGTAGCTATTGGCCGCGCCGCGAATTTCCAGCCCCACGCCGGTGGCGTGGTTAAGGGTGAGAATATTGCCGAGCAGGGTGGTATCGGTTGCCATGGTGGTGGACGCGAGCGTGACGTTAATATTGCGCAGCCCCTTACAGCCCGCCAGCTTGATGGAGAACGGCACGGCGGTTGCGCCGTTAATAATGTCGTTTGGACTGTAGCTGCCTAAATTAACGGTGGTTCCGCTGACGCTGCTGCCGCTGGCGACCGGTTGGGTGGTACAGGTAGGTTCAGCAACCGTCACCGAGCTGATATCGAAGGTCACATTATCGTAATGACTTTTAATGCCTGCGCCGGGGTTTTCGTTCCAGATACGGATATGATAATCGCCAGTTTTTAATGGTGTAATTGTGGAGCTGCCAGGGGTATAAGTTTGATCGGTATAAAATGTAAAAGCTGCATAAAAACCTAGCCCTGCTAATGTTTTATAATTGATCTCGCCAGTCGTATTTGTGGTCTGACAAAGCTGGTTGCTGTTGGTATCTTCAAGTGGAAGCACCTGATGCATTATGCCGTTCTGGATCGTAATGCTAGGGACACTCGAATGCACCATGCTATTGGAGCTAAACGAACGGATCGCTAATGAAAAATATAAACCGGTAATATTGGTCTTAAATATATCGACCCCGCCATAATTTCCCGCAGATATTAGCCCTGATTCTATAGATAAGGGATTGCCTGTTCCAACAGATGCTTGGGTACACCAGAGGCTATTTGTCTTACTTGATGATGAGCCATGGTTACCGTTCCAGTTGATAACAACATTAGCCGGGGTAAGCGTTGATGTTCGGCTAAAGTAAACCGTGCGGCCACTGGGATAAGTGAATGTACTGCTACCATCGGCTGAGGGGCCTGACATATCTGTAGTTAGGGCGTAGTTTCCCAAAACAAACGTTTGAGTGGCATTAGCGTTAACAGAAGTAAAGAGGGTTGCCGCCATGAGCGTTATTAATGCTTTGCGAATCATTATTTTCCACTTTTTGTTAATATTATAATGATATTGCTGAGACGATTTTTCCACAGTCGTTACTCCTTTTAATGGCCAATAACGCCTTTTATTCATAATAAACCGACACCAGCACGCTGGACTTTACCGGGCCGCTGACGATGGACTGGCCGGACTGTATTTTCTGCATCCGGGCGTAAAACGAATAGCGGCTGTCTGCGTAGCTGGCGGCGGTAACGTCGTAGCGGCTGCGCGGCGTCCCGTCGGTGTTCATCACGTTGTAAACGTTATTGGCGTCGTTAACCGAGAAAATCACCACTCCCACGTTTTTTGCACCGTCGGCTTCGTCGTTGGCGAAAATTTGCGTTGAGCCCACGGCGAAGCTGCCGGACAGCGGCGAAAAATGGACGGTGAGCGTTG
This sequence comes from Klebsiella sp. WP3-W18-ESBL-02, assembly GCF_014168815.1. NCBI lineage: Bacteria > Pseudomonadati > Pseudomonadota > Gammaproteobacteria > Enterobacterales > Enterobacteriaceae > Klebsiella > Klebsiella sp. WP3-W18-ESBL-02. The sequence goes on along the minus strand of NZ_AP021972.1, from coordinate 4,189,616 downwards.
AGGGCGTTTTACCGCTAACCGGCATACAGTCTTTGACGTGTACGTAGAAGGTGCTGCCGCCTTTATAGAGATCTTCAGCGGTGATGCCGCTGGCAAAATAGTCGATGCCCCAGGTGCCGAGGCTGACCAGCCCGTTATTGTCGACCGAGACCTGACAGGTGGTGTTGACGATGTTGGCTTTGATTTCGACGTCGGTATCGGCCTGGCTCAGCGGGGACAGAAGCAAGAGGCCAACCGCCGCTGCGCCGCACAATAGTTTGCTCATCGCACGTTACTCATAGGTAATGGTAAACAGGCCCTGGGTCGAAAACGAGCCGGTGTGTAAATCAGCAATCATGCTGCCCGAGGCCAGCACGATGCGGGCGCTGAGCGGCCAGACGACGGTGGTGGTATCGCTGGCTTCGGCGAGATCGATTAACTGCTGTGCCGGGCTGGCGCAGCGCAGCTGCTTGCTGCCGCTGGCTTCAGGCGTGGCGCCCGTCCAGATTTCCGCTGACACGCCAGCGGCGTCATCGCTGCCGCTCAGCGCGTTGCGAAAACCGTTACCGCCGCCGGAGGCGCCGTCGCAGCCGGTTTTGGCCGTCAGCGTGACGGTCGCCTGCTTTTTGGCAAGCCCAATGCAGTCGCTGAACACCAGCGAAAAGGGGCGCGATTTGCTCTTATTGACGATCTGAGGAATATAGACGTCGCCCATATCTACAGTCGTATTCGCCGTGCCGCTATCGTCGTGCAGGGTAGCCAGGCAGGTTGAGGGCGTAATGGTGGTGGAAACCGTTAACTCCAGCGAGTTAGAGCCCGCAAAGCCTGGCGCCGCGTTCAGAAGCAGCACCAGCGCGGTACACGGCAGTAACAGATATCGCATCAATGCAGCCCTCGGTTATTCATAGGTAAACGTAAAGAGCGCCTTGGCCTGAAAGTCGCCTGGCGTTGGGGTCAGCGAGGAGCTGGAGCGGCGGAAAAAAGCGTTCAGCTCCATACCGTTGGCTATCTGGCTGGCGCTCCAGTCGATTTTTTGCGTGCCGTCGATCTTAAAGCGGCTGCCCTCATCGCTGCCGTTCGGTTTAAAGCCCAGCCCAACGTTTTCGGCGTTGCCGCTGGTGAGCGTGTTTTTCAGCATAAAAAGGGTATTTGCCAGAGCGACGCCGCGTATGGTCATCGTCAGCGAGGTGATCTCGTTATTGCACTCCTTCGGCAGCAATTTAAAGCTGGCCTCGGTGCTGGCGGTGGTGCTGAGCAGCTCGGCAATCCCGAAGTTTGGAATGGTGAGATCGTATTGCGTTCCGCTGCCGCTGACCGAGGCATTATTGAGGCTGACGACGCTCATGACGCAGGTGGTCTCTTCAATCACCGCGGTGAAATCCAGGCTTAACCCCTGGGTCGTGGCGAAGCCCGGCGGCGCCAGCAGCGCGGCGGCGAGCGTCAGCGAGCGGATTACGCGGTAAGTTCTCATCCTTGATCCTCGCAATTTATTGCATTTGGCAGGGCACGGCGCCCAGGACGATGGTTTTACCCATCTGCTTGTCGTTGCCCGACGCCACCTGGTAGCGCGCGCGGCAGCGCTGCGTTTGATTCTGCTTACTCCAGCGCACTTCAAGTTCGCCGCTTTCGCCGATGCCGCGTACGAAGGCCTGGCTACCCTGGCCTACCGTGCCCAGCAGGTTGTTGCTGAGATCGTACACTTCGGCGGTGAACGGCACCGGCTGGCGGTCGCTGCGCACCAGGTTGAGAATGGCGGATTTCCCCTGGTCGGTTTCGAATTTGCTGACCACCACCGCGCCGCGTCTGGGGATCACGGTGGCGCTGGTGCTCTTCATTTCGACGTCGTTATCCAGATCGTTGACATCAAGTGAGACGATATTTTCCCGGTACGGGGTTAATGAACTGCCAATACCGTAACCAAAGCGGTCAACGGTGCTGTTGCCGTAGTCGATACGTGCGCCCTGCGCGCCAGGGGCGTCGATCACCACCAGAGTATCGCTGTCGCCAAAGCTCTGATTACTGAAGGTTAAGCCGCCGCTATGCAGCACAAAGCCGCCGTCGGTATTTAATGAATACTGACGCGAACTGTCGTTGCTGGCCGACGCCGAGGCGGCGACATTGCCGTAACTGGAGTCGTAGCTGACGTAGGAACTGACGGTGGAGAGGTCTTTGCCCTCTTTTTCCATGTTGTACGCGGTGCTGACGCTATAGCTCCAGCGGTTGTCGGCGCTGTAGCCGCTGGCGCTGGTATTAAACTGGTTGCTGCCGTCGAAATCGCTGCTGACGCTGCTGTTCAGCGTACGGAAGCCGCCGCTGTCGCGGTCTGTGCCCAGCAGTTTATCCAGCGGAATGGTCACGCTGAGGTAGACTGAATCGTCGCGATTGTCGTCTTCGTCGTAGGTACGCTGCAGGTTGATGCTGTAGCTGGCCCAGCCGATGCTGTTGCTGTAGCCGGCGGAGAAGCTGCTGCGCGAATCATTGGTCACCCAGTAGTCGGCCCAGCTGCCGGTGAGGTACAGCGAACCGTAGTTGATATCCTCATCCTTCAGGCTCTGGTTGAGGCTGATGGTGAACTGGTTTTTCATTCGCGAGTAGTCGTTCATGCCGCGAGCGTTGTCGCCGCTGCTGTGTTCGGCATCGTCAATAATGCTCAGCGCGTCGCTCAGCCCCAGATAATCTTTGGTGGAATAGCGATAGGCGGCAATGTTCAGCGATGTGTCCGTCGGGGCGAAGAACTTGTTCCAGGAAATACGGTAGCTTTGGCCACGGTAGGTTTTGTCATCGGGGATCTCCGCCTGCGATTGCGTCACGTCAAAGGAGATGGCGCCGACGAGGGTGTTCATCCCAACGCCCAGCAGCCCGGCAAAATAGCCGTTGTCGGTGGCCTGAATGCCGCTAAAGCCGGTGAAGGTGCTGTTGAGGCCGTAGTAGAAGGTGCCCTGCGCGAGGCCCGGCTCGTCATGCAGGCTGTCGTCGTTGACCTGGCCGATGCTGATATCCCAGCTGCCGACGCCGGGGTGCATCATTTGTACCAGCGACGAGAAGGCCTGGCTAAAGCTGTGCTTCGAGCCGTCGGCTTCGGTAATGGTGACCTCAAGGTCCGCGCCGTAGCCGGACGGCGAAAGGTCGTCGATCGAAAACGGCCCCGGCGGCACCGTGGTTTCGTAGATTTTGTAGCCGTTCTGCGTGATGGTCACTTTAGCGTTGCTTTTGGCGACGCCGCGAATCGTTGGCGCATAGCTGGCGAGCTGCGGCGGCAGCATCTGCGATTCGCTGTACAGGCGTACGCCGCGCAGGCTGACGGTATCAAAGCTTTCGCCGCTGGTGCTGGCTTCACCGATCACCAGTTGAGAACGCAGCGCGGCAATATCCCGCTGAACGTAGCGGTTCTGGTATTCAATATCGCTGCTGCCGTCTTTTTGCCACGAGTAGTTACCCTGTGCGCGAAAGTGCCATGCGCCAAGGTTGATGCCGCCGTTAAAGCCTGCGTATACGCTGTCTTCGTCACCGTAGTCGTTCTGGCTTTTCCAGGCGCTGACGTTGTAAGACAGCATCGCGGCCGGAACGCCGTCATCCCATAGCGATGGATCGACATAGTTCGCGAAGCCTTTTTGCACCCATATTTGCGGTACGCCTACGTCCAGCCGCTGGTCGCCGCCGTCGAAGTTGAGCGTAGACTGAGGGATCGCCAGCGCGAGGTTAAGACAGCTGTCCGCGCTGTCTTCCCGGGCTAACAGCAGCGCATTGTCGGGCAGGTCATCGGGCATGCGGATATGCAGCAGGCTTAATATTTTTGGCGTTATACAGGCCTGTGTTTTACCTTTTGCGGTTTCAATAAATTCGACTTTTAGCGTGGTCACCAGATCGTTATTGACGTAGCCGTTCACTTCGTAGACGCCGGGGGAGATCGCGTTACCGTTGGAATAACGGCTGAGATCGACCTGGCTGGCGCCCGGCCCCATTAAAAACGAGCTGTCATATTCTAGCGTTTCATTTTCGGCCCGCGCAGAAAGACTGCCGGACAGGAGGGTAAAGGCAATAAAACGAGTCAGGAATGTTATCCTGAATTGTATTGACCGCTGTTTCATTGGCGCATCCGAAGTATTAAATAAAAGCGTTAAATATCCACCTTGCCATTAATGGCGCCGCCAAAATCGCTGATTGCGACATAGCTAATGCTGGTTTTGGCTGGCGTACCGGTTAACCCTGAAATAGTGAAATCAGATTCGCCTTTGGGGGCGACCATTGAGGCTGAAACGGTATATTTTCGCCCGCCGACCATGGCCTCCACTTTATTAAAGGATACGAAATAACCAGTGGGGTTAGTGACATGAACGACCGGCTTTCCGGATTTTTGCTGCATCCGCCACTGTAATTTCTGCGGGGCTTCTGCGGCGGTGCCGTCCAGACCTTCGGGGCGATAAAACAGCTTGATGCGCGTCCGGAACGCTAACTGAAGAATGTTTTTTTCTTTAACGTCGTCGTCTTTCATTTTGGGCGGCACTTCCAGCACGTTAAACCAATAGATGCTTTCGCGATCTTTGGGCAACGAGCGGCTGCCGGTGTAGGTAAATTTGACGGTTTGCCCGCGGCCCGGCTCGATACGGGAAACCGGCGGCGTGGCGTTAAAAGGAACGTTGATTGTGCTCGGGTCGGCATTCTGGTTACCGTCGTCCAGCCAGCTTTGTACCAATGCGGGGCGGGAACCTTTATTTTCCAGACGGATAGAAATATCTTTCTGCGCTTCTTTATAAATAACGCGCGTGCCGGACAGAACGATATCCGCCATCGCTGAAGGTATGACTGAACAGGCAGCAACGGCAGAAAGAGTGAAATAAAGAGAACGACGCATCCTGGTCATTATGATTCCTCCATGGAGATGATTCAGGGGGAATATTGCGCGTTTAAGCGCACGCTATTCCCCCTCTTAGGTATTAACGATTAGTTATAGGTCAAGGTATACGCGGTGTTGGACTTCACGTAGCCCGCCTTGACTGGCACCGCGCCGGACTGCTTGACGTAAGAAACGACGAAGTTGAATTTCGCCACGCCGTCGGCGCCGAAGTCGCTATCATGGATATCGGCAGCATCGTTGATTTTGACCTGTTTGTAGGCCAGCGCCGCGCCGGAACCGTCGACCTGGTGGATTGCCAGATTCACGCCGGCTGCCGGGCTGCTGATGGAGTCATCGTTATTCAGCGTACCGTTACTGTTGCTGAAGAAGGTGGACGCCATGCTCAGGTGAGCTTTGGTGTTGGTATTCGTTGAACCGCAGTCTACGGTAATGTAGAACGACTCTGGCTGTACGCCAACGGCGCCAAGCTGGACGCCCAGATCGGCCTGAATAGCACCTACTTGCGCGGTATTCAGCTGAACCTGACCGTCCTGGCTGCCGCCGTTAACGTGTGGAACACAGGTGTTATCGCTGACCAGACCGGCGAAATCAACCTGGCCGCCGTCAATGGCAAATGCCGAGGTGGAGGCTGCAGACAGAACGAGAGACAGTGCAATTAACTTTAATTTCATTTAGAAATATCCTTGTTAAAAAAATAAATATTACGTCAAGCCGGCGCAATTATAGAGAATACCCTCGCTGTATAAAAATAACTCACATGGATATTTCCTTCGCTTCTTATTTATTTTGTTAATATATTATGTTTGTGTTAGGTCTAATTATGTTATTTAAGTGTGATGCTTGTTTAATGTAAGGCTGTTTTTTATGTAAATACTGTATTTTGTACAGTATCTTTATTGTTTTATTTGTGAGGTGAGTTTTTTTTACTCACTATTATATGATTTAAGTATGTTTTATTTTTATTGAGTTTGATAATCACATTTCATTTTTTACTATTATAAAAAATGAAATGTGGCTGAAGTTGAACTTAAAAGTTTGAGCGTTCGCCATCCCTTCGCTCATCAATCGCCGTACTTTAAAAAGGAGCTACTTCACGGCGTAAAATAGCCCCTTGAAAGGGCTTAATTAATCGTAAACCAGGGTATATGCGGTATTGGACTTCACGTAGCCCGCCTTGATCTGCACTGCGGTCGACTGCTTGACATAAGAAACCACGAAGTTAAATTTCGCCACGCCGTCAGCACCAAATTTTTGTTTGTGGACGTCGCTGGTGTTGTTGATTTTAACCTGCTTGTAAGCCAGTGCTGCGCCGGAGCTGTCAACCTCATGAATCGCCAGGTTCACGCCAGCCGCCGGGCTGGAGATGGAATCATCGTTATTCAGCGTACCGTTGCTGTTGCTGAAGAACGTAGAGGCCATGCTCAGGTTGGCATTTGCGTTGGTGTTGGCTGAACCGCAGTCGACGGTGATGTAGAATGATTCCGGCTGTACGCCGGCAGCGCCAAGCTGGACGCCACTATCGGCCTGGATATCTGCCACTTTGGCGGTGTTCAACTGAACCTGGCCATCCTGGCTGCCACCGTTAACGCGTGGGATGCAGGTATTGTCGCTGACCAGACCGGCAAAATCGATCTGGCCGCCGTCGAGGGCGAATGCAGAAGAGGAGAGCAGTGCGGCAGAGAGCGCGACCGACAGCGCGATGATGTTTTTCTTCACAACGAATATCCTTATATAGAGTGGTAATAGATGAATTAAAAATGTAACAAAATGTTATGTTAATTCACGGCTATTAAACCTGATATCGTGCTGGGTTGTAAAATTTACTATATAAATATAAAAATTTTATTCATTGTAATTAAATATGTTATTTTGTTTTTTTATCCCTCAGATAAAGAGATTTTGTCTATGATATTCTTGTTGTCGATCATTTGTTTTGAAAAATACGTGGTAATCTGATGATTTGAGACGATAATTTACGTCGCATATAAATGTTTTGCTGAATAAAATAAGAAAGTGATATGAAAAAACATTCGAGAAAAGTGAGCTTATTGAAAGGTTTTTCTATGATGTATTTTTTATATTGATAAATACAATGCGTTTAGAATTATTGAATAATGAATTTATAAAATATTACGCGAAAAGATGGCGAGCAGTGTTCATTATGTAAATTAAACATTAATAGTATTATTTAATATCACATTAAATGTCTTTTTTGTGATTGCCTGTTATTAGCCTGTGCCTGGCTGGCATGCCAGGAACGCAGCGCGCGCTTACCTGTATGTTTGAATCATTGCAGAGAGAATAATCGGTATGCGGTCTACCAGCTGTCGGGACAGGGCGGGAGCTGGCGCAGGCATTCTGCCAGCGAGCGTCCGTCGTCGGGGAAATGCAGCTCAGGGGCAATTTCAAACAGCGGCCACAGCATAAAACCCCGGTTTTTCATGTCGTAATGGGGGACGGTCAGGCGCTCGGTACGGATGACCTCATCACCGAACAGCATAATATCGAGATCCAGCGTGCGCGGCCCCCAACGCTCGGCTTTGCGCACGCGCCCCTGCTGCAGCTCAATACGTTGAGTATGATCCAGCAGTGCTTCGGCGGCGAGAGTGGTTTCCAGCGCTACGGTGGCGTTCAGATAATCAGGCTGATCCTGCGGGCCTAATGGCGGTGTGCGGTAATACGAGGAGACCGCCACGATACGGCTGTCGGGGATGTTGCCGATCGCTTGCACGGCAGCATTAACCTGCTCCAGCGGAGAGGCTAAATTACTGCCGAGCGCAATATAAGCGAGGGTCATGAAGAGCCTTCACGACGCGGCGCGCGTTTACGCGGGCGGCGATGGCGACGGCGAGCGTCAGGCTCATCGCCCAGATCGTTGAGCATCTCTTTCTGTGCCGGCGGCGCAACCACCTGAAACTCGCTCCACCACTGGGACAGACGCTGTAATTCGCCGTTGTGTTCAGCTTCGGCACGCAGCGCCAGCAGATCGTAGGCCGCGCGGAATTTCGGGTGCTCCATGAGCTTCCACGCGCGCTTGCCCTGACGGCGCGACATGCGCAGCTGCAGCTGCCAGATATCCCGCACCAGGGTGGTAATACGTTTCGGTATGGCCAGCGAACGGCAGGCTTCGTCCAGCACTTCATTCATGGCCAGCGCAAAGGCGTCGTAGTAGGCCAGCCCGCTCTCCTGGGCAATTTTCTGTGCCATTTCGAGCAGCGGATACCAGAACATCGCGGCGAACAAGAACGCCGGGTTAACGCGCATATCGTTGTGAATACGGTTATCGGTGTTCTTCAGCACCTGCGCGATGATGCGCTCCATCGGGCTATCGCCATCTTCGGTGAAGTAGCGGGTGATGGTCGGGAACAGCGGCTGGAACAGGTTGTATTCGCACAGCAGCTTGTAGGTGTCGTAACCATAGCCCGCCTGTAACAGCTTCAGCGCTTCTTCAAACAGGCGCGCCGGCGGCACGTCGTTCATCAGGGTGGCCAGCCGCGGAATCGGCTCGGCGGTTTCCGGGCTGATGCGCATACTCAGCTTCGCGGCAAAGCGTACGGCGCGCAGCATACGCACCGGGTCTTCGCGGTAGCGGGTTTCCGGATCGCCGATCAGGCGAATCACGCCGTCGCTGAGATCCTGCATGCCGCCAACGTAATCGCGTACGGTAAAGTCGGCAACGCTGTAATAAAGGCTGTTGATGGTAAAGTCGCGGCGCTGGGCGTCTTCTTCGATGGAACCGAAGATATTGTCGCGCAGCAGCATACCGTTTTGACCGCGCTGCGAGGTGGCGCGATCGGACTGACCATCTTCATGATGCCCGCGGAAAGTCGCGACTTCGATGATTTCCGGGCCGAACATGACGTGGGCCAGGCGGAAGCGACGGCCAACCAGGCGGCAGTTGCGGAACAGTTTACGTACCTGCTCGGGCGTGGCGCTGGTGGTGACGTCAAAATCTTTGGGTTTTTTGCCTAACAGCAGGTCGCGGACGCCGCCGCCGACGAGGTAAGCCTCGTAGCCTGCTTTATTCAGACGATAAAGAACCTTGAGGGCGTTCTCGCTGATATCTTTGCGGGAAATAGCGTGCTGCTCGCGCGGAATGACAGTCATAGCAGGTTTCACGATGGCGTTTTCAGCCTCGCTCTCCTCACGGCTTAGCACCTTGCGGCAAAAATTAGCGACTCGGGTAAAAATGGTGCACCTCGGTAATATCAGAATCCAGGACAAAAAAATAGCGGCTAATCATAGCTCAGCATGACGCGTTTGAGAATGGCGGATTGATCTTCGCCGTCTCAGGTACTGACGTTAGCGACCACTGAGCGACCGCATTTTGCAATAAATCGGCCGTGCTAAAATCCTGCCACTGGTCAGTTACCGGCTGGCCTAAAAAACGCAGCGCCGCAATGAGTATCGGGCGCGGGTCGCCGGTAGGTAAAGCAGGTGCATGATTTTGCTTCGAAAGTTTAGCACCTTCTTCATTCAATGCCAGCGGCAGGTGAATGTAGTCCGGTACGGGCCAGCCAAACTGCTGGTACAGGGAAATCTGCCTGACGGTCGGTGCGATAAGGTCTGCGCCGCGCACAATCTCGGTGACGCCCTGGAAATGGTCATCCACCACCACCGCGAGATTATAGGCAAATAACCCATCACGGCGATGAATAATAAAATCTTCCCGCGCCAGACGTTCATCGGCGGTCAGGCGACCGCGCAGTAAATCGGTAAATGCCATCACCGGATGGGACTGACGCAGGCGCAGCGCAGCGTTTTGCGGGCCGTTGTGTCGGTCACGGCAGTAGCCGTCATAGGTGCCGCCAATCTGCTGAATTCGCGCGCGCGTGCAGGTGCAGTAGTAGCACAGGTTCTGGTTTTTCAGCCACGCCAGCGCTTCTCGGTAGGCGTCGTGGCGCTGCGATTGCCACAGCACGTCGCCGTCCCAGTGCAGGCCGTAATGTTCCAGTTGATGCAAAATGGTGGTTGCAGCACCGGGAACTTCACGAGGGGGATCGATATCTTCGATGCGCACTCGCCAGATGCCCTGCTGAGCGCGAGCCTGGAGGTAGCTGCCTAACGCGGCAATTAACGAGCCGAAATGCAGCTCACCGGAAGGAGAGGGGGCAAATCGCCCGATGTAAGATTGTGATGACATGTTGATAGCAATAAAAACAACAAGGCGGGAAATGACTCCCGCCTTGAAAATAGAGTGTGAGCTTTCTGTTAGCCTGCCATCTGCTTTTCGCGGATTTCTGCCAGCGTTTTGCAGTCAATGCACAGGTCTGCCGTTGGACGCGCTTCCAGACGACGAATGCCAATTTCCACACCGCAAGATTCGCAGTAGCCGAAATCTTCGTCTTCCACTTTCTTCAACGTCTTCTCGATCTTTTTGATCAGCTTGCGTTCACGGTCGCGGTTACGCAGCTCGAGGCTGAACTCTTCTTCCTGCGCGGCACGGTCAACCGGATCCGGGAAGTTTGCAGCTTCGTCCTGCATGTGTGTAACGGTGCGATCGACTTCATCCCTAAGTTGATTACGCCATGCTTCAAGAATACGCCTGAAGTGCGCCAGCTGGGCTTCGTTCATATACTCTTCGCCTGGCTTCTCTTGGTATGGCTCCACCCCAGCGATGGCGAGAATACTCAGGGACGATGTTTTACGGTTTTGCCCTTCTTGCATGTTGCTTCTCCTTAACACGCACTATCGATCCCCGTGTTCGGGGGAAAAATCAGGCCGCTATAAATAGCAGATGCTTTTCCGGATGGCAATTATCTAAACGTAACACTTGACAATGCTGTGAGGAAAAGCGTATTTGCGCCGCAGCCCGAACACTTTCTACTCAACTTCTTCACCCCGCGATAACGAGACGGGTAACGGCGATATCAGAGTCATATTATCGGCAGAAAGTTCCGCCTTATAAGCTAAAACTTCCACCCCCTGTTTCTGTGCTTCTTGTAACAACTCTGCGTATTTAGCATCAATATGGTGCGCTGGAGAGAAATATTCAATGGCTGAGTGCAATATTGCAAACAGCAAAACGGCGCGTTCACCGCCCGCCACAACGCTCATCAGCTCGCGTAGATGCTTTTGTCCGCGCACGGTGACGGCGTCAGGAAAATAGCCGAATTCATTTTCTGCAAGTGTGACTGACTTCACTTCAATATAGCAGGTAGGACGATCATCTGCCTGTAACATGATGTCTATTCGACTGCCTTCCTCACCATATTTCACTTCGCTTTTCAGCGTGTTGTAACCGGTAAGTTCAGGAATACGTCCGGATAAAATAGCGTCTTTTGCTAAGCTATTTGCCCGTAACGTATTTACACAAATAAAATCCCCTTTTTGTGTCTGGGTTAATTCCCAGCTGTGGGGATATTTGCGCTTAGTATTTTCTGACGTGGAATACCAAACGGTATCGCCGGGCGTCGCGCAGCCGGTCATTGCGCCGGTATTGGCGCAATGAAGCGTAAAGGTTTCGCCTGCTGGGGTAACGACGTCAGCGAGAAAACGTTTATAGCGTTTGATCAGCGTGGCGGACTTAAGCGGGGGGATAAACTGCATCAGGTTTCCTTAATTATTCGCTGAGCGTCCAGCGCTGCAAAGGCGTGTAGCGGGTGCGGTGACCGACGACGCGTGATTCGTAGAGCACAAACTCGGTGACCGGAATCTCCCAGTGAAAGCCGGGGGGCGGAATGGGGACCGCCTGCGCGGCGTGGCGCAGCAGCGTCAGGTGCGGGTGGAACGGCTGCGGGCTCTGATAGCAGCCGCTGCGTGCGGCCTGGGCGCGCAGCATATTCGCCAGCTGCAGCAGCCCGCGCGGCGGCTGACGCGTACCGAGCCACACCACTCGCGAGCGCAGCCACTGCCCGGCATCGTCCAGATGCAGCGTAAAACCCGGCTGACGAATGCGTCCGGCCATGGCCGCCAGCGCCCGCTGTTTTTCCGCGCTGACCTCGCCGAGAAACGCCAGCGTCATATGCATATTGGCGGCGACGACCGGCACGCCCGCATCGGCGGGGAAACGCTCGGCGCGCCATTGCACCAGCTGTTTCTGGATCTTCGGCGGGATAGCAATGGCGAAAAACAGCCTTTTTGACTCAGACATGGTGGGTACTCGGTTATGAATTGTGGCGATGCTACAATGTACGCCGTTTAATGTTAACCCTCTGGAGCTATTCGTGTCCTTGTTGCCGGTCGCCAGCGTCCTTCCTGAACTCCTTCATGCCTTACGCCATGCCCCGCAGGTGCTGTTAAATGCGCCAACGGGCGCGGGTAAATCGACCTGGCTGCCGCTGCAAATTTTGCGCGATGGCGGTATCGACGGGCGCATTCTGCTGCTGGAGCCGCGTCGCCTGGCGGCGCGCAACGTTGCGCAGCGGCTGGCTGAACTGTTGAATGAAAAACCAGGCGAAACGGTCGGCTATCGGATGCGTGCGGAAACCTGCGTCGGGCCGAATACCCGGCTCGAAGTGGTGACCGAAGGGATCCTGACGCGCATGATCCAGCACGATCCCGAACTGTCCGGCGTGGGGCTGGTGATCCTTGATGAATTCCACGAGCGCAGTCTGCAGGCGGATTTGGCGCTGGCGCTGCTGCTCGACGTTCAGCAGGGGCTGCGTGACGATCTCAAACTGCTGATTATGTCGGCAACGCTGGACAACGAGCGGCTTCAACGCCTGCTGGCGGAGGCACCGACGATTGTGTCTGAAGGCCGGGCCTACCCGGTCGAGCGCCGTTACCAGTCGCTGCCCGCACAGCTGCGTTTTGACGAGGCCGTGGCGATAGCGACTGCCGAGCTGCTGCGCAACGAGAGCGGTTCGCTGCTGCTGTTTTTGCCCGGCGTCGGTGAAATTCAACGGGTGCAGGAGCACCTGACTGAGCGGGTGGCTGATGATGTACTGCTGTGTCCTTTATACGGTGTGCTGCCGCTAAACGCGCAGCGGCAGGCGATTTTGCCCGCCCCACCGGGAAAACGAAAAGTGGTGCTGGCGACCAATATCGCCGAAACCAGCTTGACGATAGAAGGCATTCGTCTGGTGGTGGACAGCGCTCAGGAACGCGTGGCGCGCTTTGATGCGCGTACGGGGCTAACGCGACTGGTGACTCAGCGCGTCAGCCAGGCGTCAATGACCCAGCGTGCAGGCCGCGCGGGGCGTTTGGCGCCCGGGGTCTGCGTGCATCTGCTGGCGAAAGAACAGGCTGAACGCGCCAGCGCGCAGAGCGACGCGGAAATCTTGCAAAGCGATCTTTCCGCACTGTTGCTGGATGTGTTGCAGTGGGGCTGCGCCGATCCGTCGCAGCTTCGCTGGCTGGATATGCCACCGGCGGCAAACCTGGCGGCGGCGCGCCGTCTGCTAACGCAGCTGCAGGCGCTGGACGGTGAACGCCTGACGGCAAAAGGGCAGAAGATGGCGGCGCTCGGCAACGATCCGCGACTGGCGGCCATGCTGGTGGCCGCAGAGAGTGACGATGAGGTGGCGACGGCAGCCCGGCTGGCGGCGATTCTCGAAGAACCGCCGCGCGGTGCCAGCAGCGACCTGCTACTGGCGTTTTCCCGCCCGCAGGGGAACTGGCAGCAGCGCAGCCAGCAGCTGTGCAAGCGCCTGAACCGCCGCGCCGGGCAGGCCGACGTTGATGCCGTTGCGCCGCTGCTGGCGCAGGGCTTTCCCGATCGTATCGCGCGTCGACGCGGGCTGGAGGGGCGCTACCAGCTGGCAAACGGTATGGGGGCGATGCTCAACGCCGACGACGCGTTAGGCCGTCACGAGTGGCTGATTGCGCCGCTGCTGCTACAGGGGAATGCCTCGCCGGACGCGCGTATTTTGCAAGCCTGCGCGGTGGAGATTTACGGGCTGGTCAGCCGCTGTCCGGTGTTGTTACACCAATCTGACACCATTGAATGGGATGATGCGCAGGGGACGCTAAAAGCGCTGCGCCGCAGCCAGATAGGCCAGTTGACGCTCAGCGTGCGGCCACTGGCGAAGCCGTCCGAAAACGAATTACACCAGGCGATGCTCACCGGTATTCGTGAGAAGGGGTTAAGCGTGCTGAACTGGACGAACGAAGCGGAACAGCTACGCTTGCGGTTACGGTGCGCGGCGCGCTGGCTGCCGGAGGATGACTGGCCTGCGGTGGATGATGCCTCGTTGCTGGCCGCGCTGGAAAGCTGGCTGCTGCCGCATATGAGCGGCGTGCATTCGCTACGCAGCCTGAAATCGCTCGATCTGCGCCAGGCGCTGCTCGATTGGTTGCCCTGGTCATTACGACAACGTCTGGATAGTCAGCTGCCAACTCATTACACTGTGCCGACGGGAAGTCGTATTGCGATTCGCTACGACGAAGATAACCCACCGGCGCTGGCCGTGCGGATGCAGGAGATGTTTGGTGAAGCCCGTACGCCCACTATCGCGGAAGGCCGCGTGGCGCTGGTGCTTGAGCTGCTGTCACCGGCGCAGCGGCCGCTGCAAATCACGCGCGATTTAAGCGCGTTCTGGCAGGGGGCATACCGCGAGGTGCAAAAAGAGATGAAAGGGCGTTATCCGAAGCACGTCTGGCCGGATGACCCGGCGAATACCGCTCCAACGCGGCGGACGAAGAAGTATTCCGCCTGATGGCGCTACGCTTATCAGGCCTACCGAGGCACATGCTTTCGTAGGCCGGATAAGGCAACGCCGCCATCCGGCAAAACTGCGGTTGAAAATTGAGAGATATCTTCTTCTGTCTTGTGACGGAAGAACAGAAAATCAGGCCTTTATGCCTGAATGTTGCGGAGAGAAAGCATGGCGGGGAATGACCGCGAGCCGATTGGACGTAAAGGCAAGCCAGCGCGTCCGGCAAAGCAAAAGGTAGACCGTCGACAGCTCAGAGATGATGAGTATGACGACGATTATGATGATGGCTACGATGAAGAAAAGCCGCGCTCGCGTAAAGGCGGCAAGGGGAAAAAACCGCGCGGTAAACACCGCTGGTTCTGGTTCCTGGTTAAGCTCGGTATCGTCTTCGCGGTACTGATTGCCATTTACGGCGTCTATCTGGATCAAAAAATCCGTAGCCGTATTGACGGTAAAGTCTGGCAGCTGCCAGCGGCGGTGTATGGTCGCATGGTTAGCCTCGAGCCGGATATGGCCATCAGCAAGAATGAGATGATTCAGCTGCTGACGGCGACCCAGTATCGTCAGGTGTCGGCGATGACGCGCCCCGGTGAGTTCACCGTACAGGCGAACAGCATCGAGATGATCCGCCGTCCGTTCGACTTCCCGGACAGCAAAGAAGGGCAGGTGCGTGCGCGTCTGACCTTTGACGGCGCGCGTCTGGACAGCATCGAAAACATGGATAATAACCGCCAGTTTGGTTATTTCCGTCTCGATCCGCGGCTGATTACCATGATGTCCTCGCCGAACGGCGAGCAGCGTCTGTTTGTCCCGCGTAGTGGCTTCCCGGATCTGTTGATCGATACGCTGATTGCTACTGAGGACCGCCACTTCTACGAGCACGACGGTATCAGCTTCTATTCTATGGGGCGCGCGGTGCTGGCGAACCTGACCGCCGGGCGTACGGTACAGGGGGCCAGTACGCTGACTCAGCAGTTGGTGAAAAACCTGTTCCTGTCCAGCGAACGTTCCTATTGGCGTAAGGCGAACGAAGCCTACATGGCGCTGATTATGGACGCGCGTTACAGCAAGGACCGTATTCTTGAGCTGTATATGAATGAGGTGTACCTCGGTCAGAGCGGCGACAATGAAATACGCGGTTTTCCGCTGGCGAGCCTTTACTACTTCGGCCGACCGGTGGAAGAGCTGAGTCTCGATCAGCAGGCGCTGCTGGTCGGCATGGTGAAAGGGGCGTCGATTTACAACCCATGGCGTAACCCGAAAGTGGCGCTGGAGCGTCGAAACCTGGTCCTGCGTCTGCTGCAGCAGCAGAACGTGATTGACCAGGAGCTGTACGATATGCTGAGCGCCCGTCCGCTGGGCGTGCAGCCGCGCGGCGGGGTGATTTCACCGCAGCCGGCCTTTATGCAGATGGTGCGTCAGGAACTGCAGGCTAAGCTGGGCGATAAGGTAAAAGATCTCTCTGGCGTGAAGATCTTCACCACCTTTGACTCCGTAGCCCAGGATGCGGCCGAAAAAGCGGCAACGGAAGGCATCCCGGTGCTGAAGAAACAGCGTAAGCTCAGCGATCTGGAAACGGCGATGGTCGTCGTTGACCGCTTCAGCGGTGAAGTGCGCGCGATGGTTGGCGGGGCTGAGCCGCAGTTTGCCGGCTATAACCGTGCGATGCAGGCGCGTCGTTCGATCGGCTCTCTGGCGAAACCGGCGACCTACCTGACCGCGCTGAGCCAGCCGAATCAGTATCGTCTGAATACCTGGATTGCCGATGCGCCGATCGCGCTGCGCCAGCCGAACGGCCAGGTGTGGTCGCCGCAGAACGATGATCGCCGCTACAGCGGTCAGGTGATGCTGGTAGATGCGCTGACCCGCTCAATGAACGTGCCTACCGTTAACCTCGGTATGGCGCTGGGCCTGCCGGCGGTCACCGACACGTGGCTGAAGCTGGGCGCGCCGAAAGATCAGCTGAACGCCGTGCCGGCGATGCTGCTGGGCGCTCTGAACCTGACGCCGATTGAAGTGGCGCAGGCGTTCCAGACCATTGCCAGCGGCGGCAACCGCGCGCCGCTGTCGGCGCTGCGTTCCGTGATTGCGGAAGATGGCACCGTGCTGTATCAGAGCTTCCCGCAGGCCGAACGTGCCGTACCGGCGCAGGCCGCGTACCTGACGCTGTGGACCATGCAGCAGGTTGTGCAGCGCGGCACCGGTCGTCAACTGGGGGCAAAATACCCGAACCTGCATCTGGCAGGGAAAACCGGTACCACTAACAACAACGTTGATACCTGGTTTGCCGGTATCGATGGCCGTGAAGTGGTGATTACCTGGGTAGGGCGCGACAACAACCAGCCGACCAAGCTGTACGGTGCCAGCGGCGCGATGTCTATCTATCAACGCTATCTGGCCAGCCAGTCGCCGATCGCGCTGGAGCTGACGCCGCCGGAAGACGTGGTCAATATGGGCGTTGACGACGGCGGTAACTTTATCTGCGGCGGTGGCGGTACGCGTATGCTGCCGGTGTGGACGACCGATCCCGATGCGCTCTGCCAGCAGAGCCAGCAGCAGATTGAGCAGCAGCAGTCGGCGAACCCGTTTGACTCTTCGACTTCTCAGCCGCAGCAGCAGCAACAGCCTGCTCAGCAGCAGGAGAAGAAAGACAGCGACGGCGTGGCGGGATGGATTAAGGATATGTTCGGCGGTAACTAATACTGTAAATCACGTCATCGCCGATTGAGGCCCAAAGAAGCCCCTGTTAATAACCGGGGCTTCTTTATTTCCAGTTTTTTTCTTTTTTTTAACCTCATTATTTCATCTGTTTATTTCTTAACCCCTTAATTCTGGTAGGGACTTATATCACTTGCTATGGGTCCGCTGCCTGTCCTATCATGTCTTGGTTATAATAATAATTCTCGTTTACGTTATCATTCACTTCATCAGAGATATACCAATGGCGCGTCTTAAAACTGCTCAGCCAAACCTCTCGCTGCGTAAACTCGCGGTCGTAGTAGCCACAGCGGTTAGCGGCATGTCTGTATACGCACAGGCAGCAGAACAACCGAAAGAAGAAACCATCACCGTTACCGCCGCACCGGCTGCGCAAGAAAGCGCCTGGGGCCCGGCACCGACCATCGCGGCAAAACGTTCCGCGACGGCGACGAAAACGGATACGCCAATTGAGAAAACGCCGCAGTCAGTGTCGGTGATTACCCGTCAGGAGCTGGATATGCGCCAGCCGACGACCGTCAAAGATGCGATGGCCTACACGCCGAGCGTTTTCTCTACTCGCGGTAGCTCTTCTACCTATGACGTGGTTTCGATTCGCGGCTTTACCGCGCCGACCACCGTTAACACCAACCAGTATCTGGATGGCATGAAACTGCAGGGCAATAACTACTCTGAAGTTTCCATGGACCCGTATTTCCTGGAACGCGTTGAAGTGATGCGCGGGCCAACTTCCGTGCTGTATGGCAACAGCAACCCGGGCGGCATCGTCAGCATGGTCAGCAAGCGTCCGACCACCGAGCCGCTGCGTGAAATTCAGTTCAAAATGGGTACCGATAATCTCTGGCAGACCGGTTTCGACTTCAGCGACGCGATCGATGATGCGGGCGTGTGGTCCTATCGTCTGACCGGCTTAGGCCGCAGCCAGAATACCCAGCAGGATATGGCCAAATCTAATCGCTACGCGATTGCGCCGTCCTTCAGCTGGCGCCCGGATGACAAAACCGATTTCACCTTCCTGAGCAATTTCCAGAGTGACCCGAACGCGGGCTACTATGGCTGGCTGCCGCGCGAAGGCACGGTTGTGCCGTACATTGATGCCAACGGTAACGCGCACAAGCTGCCGACCGACTTCAACGAAGGTGAGAAAAACAACAAGATGCAGCGCCGTCAGCAGATGGTGGGCTACAACTTCTCTCACGAATTCAACGATACCTTCACCGTGCGCCAGAACCTGCGCTATGACCAGGTCAAAACGCTGTACCGTTCTGTCTACGGTTATGGCTACAGCGCGCCGGGCAAAATCAACCGTCAGTACGTACGTTCTGATGAAGATATGAATGCCTTCACCGTCGATACTCAGCTGCAGTCCAACTTTGCCACCGGCGAGGTTGATCATGTGCTGCTGACCGGCGTTGACTACTCGCGTATGCGTAATGACGTTGACGCGCAGTATGGTTCCGCCAGCTCGCTGGATATGAACAATCCGCAGTATGGTAATGCGAACGTCGCGGTTAACTTCCCCTATGCGGTGCTTAACCGTATGGAGCAGACCGGCCTGTATGCGCAGGATCAGATGGAATGGGATAAATGGGTGCTGACGCTGGGCGGCCGCTATGACTATGCGACCACCTCAACGCTGACGCGTTCTTCCAATTCTCTGGCGCAGAATCACGACCAGCAGTTCACCTGGCGTGGCGGCATTAACTACCTGTTCGATAACGGTATCTCTCCGTACTTCAGCTACAGCGAATCTTTCGAACCGACCTCTGGCTCCACCAAAGAAGGTAAACCGTTCGATCCGTCGCGCGGTAAGCAGTATGAAGCGGGCGTGAAATACGTACCGAAAGATATGCCGGTGGTTCTGGCCGCCGCGGTGTACCAGCTGACGAAGAACAAAAACCTGACCTCCGATCCGAACGATTCTACCGGCCTGTACAGCGTGCAGACGGGTGAAATTCGCTCCCGCGGTATCGAGCTGGAAGCGAAAGCGGCGGTTAACGAGAACATCAACGTAACGGCTGCCTACAGCTACAATGATGCGGAATACACTGAAGACACAATCTTCAAGGGCAAGCGCCCGGCGGAAGTACCGCGTAATCAGGCGTCTCTGTGGACCGACTACACCTTCTACGATACGGCCCTGAGCGGTCTGACCTTCGGCGCAGGCGTGCGTTACACCGGTTCTACCGTGAGCTACTACAAAAACGACGCGGCGAAGAAAAACGAAGCGTTTAGCGTAGCCGGTTACGCGGTGGCTGATGCGATGGTGAAATACGACCTTGGCCGCTTCGGCTTACCGGGATCGTCCGTCGCGGTTAACGTGAATAACCTGTTCGATCGTGACTACGTTTCCAGCTGCTATAGCGAATATGCATGCTACTGGGGCGCAGAACGTCAGGTTGTTGCAACCGCAACGTTCCGTTTCTAACCACCTCCAGGGCGCGGGCTTTCCGCGCCCTTTAACATGTTGACGGTTATGCAGGACAACACAATTCATTCTGATACGACCTTTTCTCTCGAACAGGTCGTTTTTCGCGTTCCCGGCCGTAGGCTGCTTCATCCTCTCTCGTTAACCTTCCCTGCGGGCAAAGTCACCGGCCTTATCGGCCATAACGGTTCCGGCAAATCGACCCTGCTGAAAATGCTCGGCCGTCACCAGCCGCCGTCGGAAGGGGAGATCCTGCTCGACGGTCAGCCGCTGGCAAGCTGGAACAGCAAAGCGTTTGCCCGCAAGGTGGCCTATCTGCCTCAGCAGCTGCCGCCCGCCGAAGGGATGACCGTACGTGAACTGGTGGCGATTGGTCGCTATCCGTGGCACGGCGCGCTGGGACGTTTTGGCGTGGCTGACAGAGAGAAAGTGGAAGAAGCGATTTCGCTGGTTGGCCTAAAACCGCTGGCGCATCGCCTGGTGGACAGCCTCTCCGGCGGCGAACGTCAGCGTGCGTGGATAGCCATGCTGGTGGCGCAGGACAGTCGCTGTCTGTTGCTCGACGAACCGACTTCGGCGCTGGATATTGCCCATCAGGTTGATGTCCTGGCGCTGGTGCATCGCCTGAGCCAGCAGCGCGGTTTGACGGTTGTTGCTGTCCTGCACGATATTAATATGGCGGCGCGCTACTGTGATTATCTGGTGGCGCTTCGCGGCGGTGAAATGATTGCTCAGGGCACGCCGGATGAACTGATGCGCAGCGACACGCTGGAGCAGATTTACGGCATTCCAATGGGCATTCTGCCGCATCCAGCCGGTGCTGCACCGGTAAGTTTTGTCTATTGATGGCTGATTCGAATGTGATAAACCGCCGCCGTTTTCTGGCGGCGATGGCGCTCTCGCCGCTGCTCTGGCAGATGCAAAAAGCGCAGGCTGCGCCGGTGAATGCCGAACGTATCGTGGCGCTGGAGTGGCTGCCCGTCGAGCTGATGCTGGCGCTGGGCGTAACGCCCTACGGCGTGGCGGATATCCCCAACTACCGCATGTGGGTCAACGAACCGGTGCTGCCGGACTCGGTGATTGACGTCGGGCTGCGTACCGAACCTAATCTTGAACTGCTGACCCAGATGAAGCCCTCTATGCTGGTCTGGTCCGCAGGTTATGGCCCTTCACCGAAGATCCTCGCGCGAATTGCACCGGGCCGAAGCTTTGCCTTCAGCGACGGCAAACAGCCGCTGGAGCAAGCGCGCCGCTCGCTGCTGGAAATGGCAGAGCTGCTCAACAAGCAGGAGGTGGCCCATCGTCATCTGGCGGCGTTTGATGCCTATATCGATAGCCTGAAGCCACGTTTTGCACAGCGCGGCGAACGCCCTCTGCTGATGATGTCGCTGCTCGATTCTCGCCATATGCTGGTGTTTGGCCCGAACTGCCTGTTCCAGGAGATTCTTGACCGTCTGGGTGTCAAAAACGCCTGGCAGGGCGAAACTAATTTCTGGGGCAGCACGGTAGTCGGTATCGACAGGCTGGCGGCCTACAAAGACGTGGACGTTCTCTGCTTTGATCACGGCAATGAGGCCGATATGCGCCGCCTGGCCGCCACGCCGTTATGGCAGGCGATGCCATTTGTGCGCGCCAACCGCGTGCAGAATGTCCCGGCGGTGTGGTTCTATGGTGCGACGCTGTCGGCGATGAACTTCGCTCGCATCCTCGACAATGCATTAGGGGGCCAAGCGTGAAAACGACCCGCTCTCCTTTTGCCTCCATGTTGCTGCTGGCGCTATTTATCCTCGCGCTGGCGCTGACCTGGTTTAACTTCAACCTGGCGCTGCCCAACGCGCTTTGGTTCCAGGCAATGCGTCAGCCGGATATCAACGCCATTGACCAGATGCTGTTCCACTACAGCCTATTGCCTCGTCTGGCCATCTCTCTGTTGGTGGGGGCGGGTCTGGGGCTGGTGGGCGTTCTGTTCCAGCAGGTGCTGCGTAATCCGTTGGCTGAGCCAACGACGCTTGGCGTGGCAACCGGTGCCCAACTGGGGATGACGATAACCACGCTGTGGGCGATACCGGGCGTGCTGACTTCGCAGTTTGCCGCCCTGGCGGGCGCCTGTATTGTGGGGGCGCTGGTGTTTGGCGTGGCGTGGGGTAAACGTCTCTCGCCGGTGACGCTGATTCTGGCCGGGCTGGTGGTGAGCCTGTACTGCGGCGCAATCAACCAACTGATGGTGATTTTCCACCACGACCAGCTGCAAAGCATGTTCCTGTGGAGCACCGGGACGCTGACGCAGACCGACTGGAGCGTGGTACAGCGTCTGTGGCCGCAGCTGCTGGGCGGCGTGATGCTGACGCTGCTGTTGCTGCGCCCGTTAACGTTGATGGGCCTTGATGACGGCGTGGCGCGCAACCTGGGGCTGGCGCTGTCGCTGGCTCGTCTGGGCGCGCTGACGCTGGCTATCGTTATCAGTGCGTTCCTCGTCAATGCGGTGGGGATTATTGGCTTTATCGGCCTGTTTGCGCCGCTGCTGGCGAAGATGCTCGGCGCACGTCGTTTGCTTTCCCGACTGATGCTGGCACCGCTGATTGGTGCGCTGATTCTGTGGCTTTCCGACCAGCTTATTCTCTGGCTCACCCGCGTGTGGATGGAGGTCTCTACCGGCTCTGTGACCGCGCTGATTGGCGCACCGCTGTTGCTTTGGCTGTTACCGCGACTGCGTAGCATGAGCGCGCCGTCGATGAACGCCAGCGATAGCGTGGCAAATGAACGTCAGAACGTGCAGTGGTTTGCGCTGGGCGGTCTGGTGATTCTGCTGGCGGCGATGTTCGTTGCCCTGTCGCTGGGGCGCGATGCGCACAGTTGGCACTGGGCGAGCGGTACGCTGCTTGACGAACTGGCGCAGTGGCGCTGGCCGCGTATTGCGTCGGCGCTGATTGCGGGCGTGATGCTGGCGGTGGCGGGCTGTATTATTCAGCGTTTAACGGGTAACCCGATGGCGAGCCCGGAAGTGCTGGGGATAAGCTCCGGTGCGGCGTTTGGCGTGGTCTTGATGCTGTTTGTGGTGCCGGGCAACGCGTTTGGTTGGCTGCTACCCGCGGGGAGTCTGGGGGCGGCGGTGACGCTGCTGATTATCCTGATTGCCGCCGGGCGCGGTGGATTTTCGCCGCACCGCATGCTGCTGGCGGGGATGGCGCTCAGTACCGCATTCACCATGCTGCTGATGATGCTGCAAGCGAGCGGTGACCCACGTATGGCGCAGATCCTGACGTGGATCTCCGGTTCAACCTATAACGCGACCGGTGAGCAGGTGGTGCAGTCGGCTATCGCGATGGTGATTTTACTGCTGCTGGTGCCGCTGTGCCGTCGCTGGTTAACCATTCTGCCGCTGGGCGGTGAGACGGCGCGGTCTATCGGGATGGCGCTCTCTCCGGCACGTATTGGTCTGCTACTACTGGCGGCGTGCCTGACGGCGGCGGCTACGCTGACCATCGGGCCGCTAAGCTTTGTCGGGCTGATGGCACCGCATATTGCGCGCATGATGGGCTTCCGTCGAACGATGCCGCATATTGTGATTTCCGCGCTAATCGGGGGGCTGATGCTGGTGTTTGCCGACTGGTGTGGACGCATGCTGATGTTCCCGTATCAGGTGCCAGCGGGGCTGCTGTCGACCTTTATCGGTGCGCCGTACTTTATCTATCTGTTGAGAAAGCAGAGCCGTTAAAAAGCCGGATGACGCATGCGCTTATCCGGCCTACAGATTGTGCGATTCACGTAGGCCGGGTAAGGCGAAGCCGCCACCCGGCATGTGTCGCTAAATTACAGCTTCGCAAACACCCGACGCGCCGCGTCAATGGTGTTATCAATATCTTCTTCGCTGTGGGCGATGGACATAAAGCCTGCCTCAAACGCCGACGGCGCCAGATACACGCCTTCGTCCAGCATCAGATGGAAGAAACGCTTAAAGCGCTCAACGTCGCATTTCAGTACGTCCTGATAGCAGGTCACTTCTTTGGCATCGGTGAAGAAAATGCCGAACATGCCGCCGACGTTATTCACCACCAGCGGAATACCAGTATCCTGTGCGGCATCCAGCAGGCCCTGTGCCAGTTGGTTGGTCAGCTCGGTCAGCGTCTCGTGTACGCCCGGCTGCGCCACTTCGGTCAGACAGGCAAAGCCTGCCGCCATCGCGATTGGGTTACCGGAAAGCGTACCCGCTTGATACACCGGGCCGGTTGGCGCCAGGGCGTCCATTACGTCGCGACGGCCACCAAACGCCCCGACCGGCATCCCGCCGCCGATGATTTTGCCCAGGCAGGTCAGGTCCGGCACGACGTCGTAGTAGGACTGCGCGCCAGCCAGCGCTACGCGGAAACCGGTCATCACTTCGTCAATAATCAGCAGTGCGCCAAATTCATCGCACAGCGCGCGCAGGCCCGGCAGGAATTCCGGCTGCGGTGGAATGCAGTTCATGTTGCCGGCAACCGGTTCAACGATGATGCAGGCAATTTCCTGCGGGAACTGCTCGAACGCGGCGCGCACGGAAGCGAGGTCGTTGTAGGTGCAGGTCAGCGTGTGTTTGGCGAAATCAGCCGGTACGCCAGGTGAGTTTGGCTGGCCGAGGGTCAGCGCGCCGGAGCCCGCTTTCACCAGCAGGCAATCGGCGTGACCGTGGTAGCAGCCTTCGAATTTGATGATTTTGTCACGGCCGGTAAAACCGCGCGCCAGACGAATGGCGCTCATGGTGGCTTCGGTACCGGAGTTCACCATACGTACCATGTCCATGGTGGGCACCAGTTCAGTCACCAGCTTCGCCATGGTCACTTCCATTTCGGTCGGCGCGCCGAAGCTCAGCCCGCGCGAGGCGGCTTCAATAACCGCATTACGGATAGCCGGGTGATTATGACCCAGCACCATCGGCCCCCAGGAACCGACGTAATCGATATAGGCTTTGCCGTCGACGTCATACAGATAGGCGCCGTCCGCACGTTCGATAAACAGCGGTGTACCGCCGACGCCGGTGAAGGCGCGGACCGGTGAGTTGACGCCGCCGGGGATAAGTTCACGCGCTGCGCTATAGAGATGTTCAGATTTGCTCATGGCCAGGACCCTGGTTCGTGAAAAATGTTTTGTTGGCTATTCTAAATTATTCCGTAGAGGTTATGAAATTTTTGCCCATTGTGGCGTGAATGTTGAGCAAGAGAAATGATATAGGCTGTTTTTTTATCAGCCGTGATGAGGGTGAGGTAGAGCTGAAAATGACCCGCCTTATGAGCGGGTTGAGTTTTGTCTCAGTGGAAAAATACGCGTGTTGATGATGGCAATATTGACTTCGCAAGGGGTGCCGTCATCCAGGTAAACGGTCTCATCAAGCTCCAGAACGGAGTCATTCTCTTTGAGATTCAATAAATTAAGGATGTCTTCGTCAACCAGGTTGATAGCCGTTAAATTTTGATCGCGGCGCTGGACCTTTTTACCTGTGATGCTTTCGATATAACTATATTTTGATATTTCGAGCTGGCTTAATTCCATGCTGGTAAACATATTAACCGGCAGATGGATATGCTCAAGGGCGACGGGAATATCGTCAAAACACATCAGGCGTAAAATTTTATAGATCTGATCGCTATTTTTTATCCGTAATGACTGGGCGATTTCCGGTGAAGGCACTTTCATTATGCTGAATTTAATGACTTTTCTGACGCCTTTATGGCCGCTCTTCTGCGCCTGAAAATCAAAAGGCGACAGGGCGTGGAATCTGCCGGAATGGTTGCTTTTACCAATGGCGCCAACGAATAAACCGGAGCCTTTCACGCGATAAATCCGCTGCTGCTCGATCAACAGGCGCGTGGCCTCGCGCACCGTGGCGCGCGTGATGCCGATATTTTTAGCAATAGCAATCTCTGTGTCCAGTTTATCCCCTGGCAAAAGGCCATCGGTCTTTATCTTTCTGAGAATGTAATCGACTACCTCTTTTTGCTTCTCTGTAATGCCATCAACCATCGACTTTTTCCTAACCAATGTGGGCGATAACGCCGCTGGATCCTGTTTACATGTATGCCTGACTTTGTTTTCGGTCGACCAGACAGTTAACGTCATATTGTGAGCAAGTTAACGAATTTGAGTGAACAAACGCCACATCTCAATAAAATGCATTTTTGCATATTGTATCTGGACACGTCTATGTGCATCATCAAGATGACTAGACAAGTAAAACATGTATAGACTTATGTTGAAAAGCGTAAAGATGCAGTAATAATGAATTTTTTTAAATTAATACATTGTATTTTAATGTTTATTTTGTTTCTGATTGCCGAAGGAGATTTCAAACCGCGTTGAACCTTATGGCGGAGTGATACAACGATAAAATCTAAGGTTTCTTTCGACATGTCTATTCATGCTGGCGTGGGGAAAACCCCAAAAGCGTTATTGTTGAACGTAAAATCCAGGTAAAAAGAGAGACGTATGAGCAACAGAAAATTAGCGAATGCCATTCGAATTCTGAGCGTTGATGCGATTCAGAAAGCCAACTCCGGCCATCCGGGTGCACCGATGGGTATGGCTGATATTGCCGAGGTCGTATGGCGTCATCACCTTCGCCATAACCCAAAAAACCCGCAGTGGTTTAACCGCGATCGCTATGTGCAGTCGAATGGTCATGGCTCCATGCTGATTTATTCTCTGCTGCACCTCACAGGCTATGACCTGAGCATGAATGACATCCGTGAATTCCGTCAGCTTCACTCTCGTACGCCTGGACACCCGGAGTATGGCTACACGCCTGGCATTGAAACCACCACCGGCCCGTTGGGGCAAGGGGTAGCAAACGCCGTCGGAATGGCCATTGCCGAAAAAGCGCTGGCTGCCGAATTCAATAAGCCTGGGTTTGAGATCGTCGATCACTACACCTGGCTGTTCATGGGTGATGGCTGCCTAATGGAGGGGATCTCCCATGAAGTATGTAGCCTGGCCGGAACGTTAGGGTTGGGTAATCTGATTGCCGTCTGGGACGATAATGGCATCTCTATCGACGGGCACGTTGAAGGCTGGTTCGCTGAAGATACCGCAGCCCGCTTCCGCGCCTATGGCTGGCACGTGATTGAAGGTATTGATGGTCACGACCCGCAGGCGATTGACGCTGCCGTTCGTGAAGCCAAACAGGTCAGCGATAAACCGAGCCTGCTGTGCTGTAAAACCATCATTGGTTTCGGCTCGCCGAATAAAGCAGACAGTCATGAATGCCATGGTTCAGCGCTGGGGGCCGATGAAGTCGCCCTGGTGCGTGAGCGCCTCGAGTGGCCGTATCCGCCGTTTGAAATTCCTGACGATGTGTATGCTGCCTGGGATGCGACCGAAAAAGGGGCTCAGGATGAGCAAGCATGGGACGCGCTGTTTGCTGATTATGCACTGCAATGGCCTGAGCTGGCGGCCGAGTTTTTGCGCCGTATGAAGGGCGAACTGCCTACGCAGTGGGCCGAAAAAATGCAGTTGTACATCGACGAGCTACAGGCTAATCCGGCGTCGCTGGCAACGCGACAGGTGAGTCAGAACTGCTTAAATTTTTTCGCCGGTATGATGCCTGAGTTGATGGGCGGGTCTGCGGATCTTTCGCCGTCTAACCTGACCAGGCATCAGAAGTCTATCGATTTTACCGCCGAGCATGGAGCGGGGAATTATCTCTCTTATGGCGTTCGTGAATTTGGCATGTCAGCCATCATGAATGGCCTGGCGCTGCACGGTGGGTTTATCCCTTACGGCGGTACTTTCCTGATGTTTATGGAATATGCCCGCAATGCGCTGCGTATGGCGGCGCTGATGAAGATTCGTTCCATCTTTGTTTATACCCACGACACCATTGGCTTGGGTGAAGATGGTCCGACGCACCAGCCGGTTGAGCAGTTGGCTTCGCTGCGCCTGACGCCGAATATGGAAACCTGGCGCGGGTGCGATCAGGTGGAAGTGGCGGTCTCCTGGCAGCAGGCGATTGAACGTCAGGACGGCCCATCGGCCTTAGTGCTGACTCGCCAACCGCTTGAACAGCAGGCTCGCAGCGCTGAACAACTTAACAATATTGCTCGTGGCGGCTATGTGCTGGTCGAGTGCGATGGCGAACCTGAGCTGATCCTGATATCTGCAGGTTCAGAGGTCGCCTTGGCGGTTGCCGCCGCCCGTACGTTGCAGCAGGAAGGCCACCAGATTCGCGTGGTTTCTATGCCGTGTACTGAACGCTTTGATAAGCAAGATGAAGCCTACAGAGAGTCCGTATTGCCGAAGCACGTGCGTAACCGTCTGGCGATAGAGGCCAGCATTGAAGGGTTCTGGCAGCGCTACACCGGGCTGGATGGGAAGGTTATCGGCATGGACTCCTTTGGTGAATCTGCGCCAGCGAGCGTCCTGTTTAAATACTTTGGCTTTACGAAAGAGAATGTGACTGAAACTGCCCGTCGCATGCTCTAGTCACCCATTTTTATCATCAAGAACGATAGGTAATATCCATGCCAACATTATCCAACTGGCTGAATAAAAACAAAGTTCAGTATGTTCAATCGGTAAGTGACTGGAAAGAGGCGATCCAGATTGCGGGTCGCCCGCTGCTGGATGAAGGGGCGATTTCACCGGTCTATATCGATTCGATTATCAAACAAAAAGAAGAGATCGGCCCCTACTTCGTGATTGCTCCGCGCATCGCAATGCCGCATACGCGGCCAGAGCAGGGCGCGATGGCGCTGGGGCTCTCCATCGTCAAACTGGGGCAGGCGGTTGAGTTCAATTCAGAAGAGAACGATCCGGTGGACGCGATTTTCATGTTCTCCGCTCCGGACAGCAATAGCCACATTGAAATGATTTCGCAGCTCGCCGAAGTGCTGTCAGATGATGAGGTGATGCAGCAGATTTTTAATACGCAAACTACAGAAGAATTGCAGGCGATTTTACTCGGTGAAACGTCGTCTTCTTGTTAATGACACCCCAATCGTAAAAATATGAGGTCTACTATGAAAATTATGGCGGTATGTGGTTCAGGTCTGGGTAGCAGTTTTATGATGGAAATGAACATCAAAAAGGTTCTCAAAAAAATCAATATCACTGCGGACGTTGAACACTCTGATTTAGGTTCCGTAACGCCTGACGTGGCCGATGTTTTCGTTATGGCGAAAGATATTGCCTTCAGCGCTAACTTACCGGCAGATAAAGTTATTGTGATTAATAACATTATCGACCTGAACGAAATTGAACAAAAAATAAAAGACTATTTTGATCAGCAATAATTAAGTCGGGCAAGAAAAATACCCTGCGACAGAGGTTAATATGTTTGTTCAAAACGTTTTACAGCTTATTGTTGATATCCTGAAGGTGCCATCAATCCTTGTCGGGCTGGTGGCGCTGTTCGGCTTGGTTGCACAAAAAAAATCCTTCCCTGATGTCATTAAAGGGACCGTCAAAACGATACTGGGATTCCTGGTATTATCCGGAGGCGCTTTAGTTCTGGTCGGCTCGCTATCGCCGTTAGGTGATATCTTCAAGCAGGCCTTTGATGTGCAGGGTATTATTCCGAACAATGAGGCGATGGTCTCTATTGCGCTGGAAAAATATGGCGCGCCAACCACGCTTATTATGGCGTTCGGTATGGTCGCGAACATTGTGGTCGCCAGATTCACCCGTTTAAAATATATCTATCTGTCCGGGCATGTGACCTTCTACATGGCCTGTATGGTGGCCATTATTCTGTCGGTAGCCGGCTTCGAAGGCGTTCAGCTTATTTATACGGGTTCGCTGGCACTCGGCATGTTAATGGGCTTCTTCCCGGCCATTGCTCAACCTTATATGCGTAAAATTATTGGTAATGACCAGGTTGCTCTGGCGCATACCGGTACGGTTGGCTACGTGCTTTCTGGGTGGATCGGTTCTGTCGTCGGTAAAGGTTCTAAATCTACCGAAGAGATGAACATGCCTAAGAACCTGAGCTTTTTGCGCGATAGCACGATCTCTATCTCTCTGACGATGATGATCATTTATCTGGTCCTGTCGATTTCTGCGGGTAAAGAGTACGTCGAAAGCAACTTTAGCCACGGTCAGAACTACCTGGTGTACTCCTTTATTCAGGCAATCACCTTTGCAGCTGGGGTATTTATTATCCTGCAGGGTGTGCGTTTAATTCTGGCGGAGATCGTTCCGGCATTTACCGGTTTCTCCGAGCGTCTGGTGCCTAACGCACGTCCGGCGCTGGACTGTCCAATCGTCTTCCCGTATGCGCCGAACGCGGTGTTAGTCGGCTTTATCTCAAGTTTTGTCGGTGGTCTGGTGGGGCTGTTCATCCTTGGGCAGCTCAAGTGGGTACTGATTCTGCCGGGCGTCGTCCCTCACTTCTTCTGTGGGGCAACGGCTGGGGTATTCGGTAATGCGACCGGCGGTAAACGCGGCGCGATTCTCGGTGCTTTCGCCCACGGTATTCTGATTACCTTCTTACCGGTTGCGCTGATTCCAGTGCTGGGGGCGCTGGGTTTAACCAACACAACCTTCTCCGATACCGACTTCGGCGTGGTGGGGATTATTCTTGGCAACATGGCGCGCTTTATGACGCCAGGCACCATCACCATGACAATTACCGGTATTTTCGCTCTGCTGGTGGCTTACAATTTCCTCGTGAAAAAGAAGCCTGAGCCTGTAGAAGAGTAAGGTACTACACAACATAAAACATGCCTCCGCCGGGAGGCATGTTGACGATACCCCCTTCTTACCAGACGCAGAGATCCCGACACCAGGGACGTCACCGGCCAGGTCCGTTCAAACGATCTTCTGCGCCACTTTCTCTCTATTCGTACTAACCTGTGATGAACTAAGTTTTTACCCTGTTGCAACAAAGCATTCGTAGCGCAATTTTTTCGCGACGTAGCGCACAGGTCTGGTTAAAATGCTCTCCCTTCCTATTTGTATTACCAATTAGTGATGATGGTATGAAAGCAGAAATACCCCCTTTAGAGGCACAGCGGATAGTGCATAAACGTCGCCGCGATGTGGTGCGTAAATTACTGAACCGCGATAAAACACCGCTGATGGTGCTGCTGATGTCCGCCGTAGTCGGCACGCTTGTTGGGTTGGTTGGCGTGGCGTTCGAACATGCGGTCAGTTGGGTGCAGAACGTGCGCATTGGCACGCTGGCACAGGTGGCCGATCGCTGGTTTATCGTCTGGCCGCTGGCGTTTATTCTTTCGGCACTGCTGGCGATGCTGGGCTATTGGCTGGTACGTCGCTTTGCCCAGGAAGCCGGTGGTTCCGGTATTCCGGAAATAGAGGGCGCGCTGGAAGAATTGCGCCCGGTGCGCTGGTGGCGCGTGCTGCCGGTAAAATTTGTCGGCGGCATGGGCACGCTCGGCGCTGGCATGGTGCTGGGGCGTGAAGGGCCAACGGTGCAGATTGGCGGCAATCTGGGGCGCATGGTGGGGGATATCTTCCGCCAGCGCGGTGAAGAAGCGCGCCATACATTATTGGCAACCGGCGCAGCGGCGGGGCTCTCGGCGGCGTTTAACGCGCCGCTGGCGGGCATTTTGTTCATTATTGAAGAGATGCGCCCGCAGTTTCGCTACAGCCTGATCTCGATTAAAGCCGTGTTTACCGGCGTGATTATGTCGAGCATCGTATTCCGCATCTTCAACGGTGAAACGCCGGTGATTGAGGTGGGCAAGCTGACCAATGCGCCGGTTAACACCCTGTGGCTGTATATGGTGCTGGGGATCGTCTTTGGCTGCTTCGGGCCACTGTTTAATACCCTGGTGCTGAAAACTCAGGACATGTTCTTCCGCATTCACGGTGGGAATATTAAAAAGTGGGTGCTGATTGGCGGTCTGATCGGCGGCGGCTGCGGCGTGCTGGGGCTGATGCAACCGGCGGCGGCGGGGGGCGGATTTAACCTGATCCCGATTGCCGCGGCGGGCAACTATACCATCGGCGCGCTGCTGTTCCTGTTTATCGCCCGCGTGGTGACCACATTGCTGTGTTTCTCCTCCGGCGCTCCGGGCGGGATTTTTGCGCCCATGCTGGCGCTGGGCACGCTATTGGGCACGGCGTTCGGTACGGCGGCAGCGAGTCTGTTCCCGGCCTATCATCTGGATGCGGGCACTTTTGCGATTGCCGGCATGGGGGCGCTTCTGGCGGCCTCGGTACGCGCGCCGTTAACCGGTATTGTGCTGGTGCTGGAGATGACCGATAACTATCAGCTCATTTTGCCAATGATTATTACCGGACTCGGTGCCACGCTATTAGCCCAGTTCCTCGGCGGGCAGCCGCTGTATGCGACCATTCTGGCGCGTACGCTGGCAAAACAAGAAGCAGAGCAAGAGGCGAAAGCTCGGCAGGCGGCCCCGGAGAATACTTGAACGATTTACCAGGGTATTAGATAATGACCCAAAGAGTCGGGTTAATAATTGCCCAGACTAGCTGTAGTAATGGGAGCATAAAATGAGTGATGACGTAGCGCTGCCGCTGGAGTTTACCGACGCCGCAGCCAAAAAAGTAAAAGTCCTGATTGCGGATGAAGAGAATCCAAACCTGAAGCTGCGCGTGTATATCACGGGCGGCGGCTGCAGCGGCTTCCAGTATGGCTTTACCTTTGACGATCAGATCAACGAAGGCGACATGACCATCGAAAAACAGGGCGTAGGCCTGGTGGTTGATCCGATGAGCCTGCAGTATCTGGTGGGCGGTTCCGTCGACTACACCGAAGGGCTGGAAGGTTCACGTTTTATCGTGACCAACCCGAACGCAACCAGCACCTGCGGCTGCGGTTCTTCCTTCAGCATCTGATGAGTCTCTGGTGCAATGCTGGTCACGTTGTCGGCCGAATAAGCAAAGCGCCATCCGGCAGATTCTGCGCAGGTTGCCGGATGGCGGCGTAAACGCCTTATCCGGCCTACCGTGATAGCCTACCTTGCGGTAGGCTATTTTGTTTTATGCACCTGGAGTTAGCGCCCGTTATCGTCCAGTGCGAAGGTCGGCAGCTTCAGGTGCCAGCGAATGGCCGCCAGGCGAATGGCCAGCGTGACCACCATCCCCATCATACTGGCGTTCTCCAGCGGCACGTCGAAGGTGTAGTAGGCCGTCGCGTGGACAATCCCGCCAATAATGCACGCCGTGGCGTAGATCTCGGTGCGCAGGATCATCGGCACTTCGCGCGCCAGCACGTCACGGATGATCCCCCCGCCGACGCCGGTCACCACGCCCATGCAGATGGCAACCAGCGGCCCGGAGTGGGCGAGGAAGGCTTTATTCACGCCGATACCGACGAACACCGCCAGCCCGACGGCGTCGAGCACCGGCAGCACCCATTTCGGCAGACGGCGCGGCTGGCGCACCAGTACGATGGTTAACATACAGGTGACCATTGCCACGACCAGGTCGGTGGGATCTTTTACCCAAAACACCGGGCCGTTAGCGAGCGCCATATCGCGAATGGTGCCGCCGCCGACGGCGGTGACCACGCCGAGCACCAGTACGCCGAACGGGTCCATGCGCAGCTTTCCTGCCAGTAATACGCCAGAAACGGCGAAAACCATGGTGCCAACAATATCCAGCCAGTAAACAAGCATGACCAATTATCCCGTTAATGAACCTGCTCCAGCGCAGTACAGAGTTGTTTTGCGGCAAGGATAATACGTGGGCTCGAGCGTTCAAACCAGTCACTATTCAGCGGAATGACCGGGACTGTGAGCTGGCTAGCCCAGTACTGCTGAATTTTCGGAATTTGACTCTCGTCTCCGGCGGCAACAATCGCCTGCGGCTGACGGGTCAACACCTGCTCGCGGCTGACCTGTGGCCAGGCGACGCGGCTGTCGGCAAAAACGTTCTGCCCACCGCAAATTTCCAGTACCTGGTTTTGAATCGCATTTTTATTACTGGTGAAAATCGGGTTAAAGCCGAACTGCATGAACACGCGTTTTTTCGGCGCGCTGGCGTATTGAGCCTTCAGCTGCGTGTAGTCGTGTAATAAGTCGGTGGCAGCCTGTTCGGCTTTTTGCGGCTGCGGGCTCCACTTTGCCAGCGCGCGCAGCGCGTCGGCAATATCTTCAATACGGTGTGAATCAATCCACAGTACGGTGATGCCCAGCGAGCGCAGCTGATTGACCTGTCGCTCGGCGTTGCCTTCCTTCCACGCCAGCACGACGTCGGGGTGCAGTGCAACGATACGCTCAAGGTTGATACCCTGCCACGAGGCGACCTGTTCAATCTGCTTGGCGGCCGCGGGATAGTCTGACCAGGCGCTGACGCCAACGGGGACGATCCCAGCGGCGAAGGCCAGTTCGGTATTGGCTGGGGAGAGAGAGATAACCCGCGGCGCGGCAGTTAGCCACGCCGGGGCGCTAAACAGCAGGGCCAGCAGCCCGGTGAGAAGCCGCTTAGCCACGCGCCAGCTTCTGCACCAGCGCTTCAACCATCAGGGTTGACTGCTTAGCCGCGACGGCCAGGAACTCGTCAAAGCTGAGGTGAGACTCTTTGTCTGCCACGTCGGAGATGGCGCGCACCACCACGAACGGCACGGCAAAGCTGTGACACACGTGGGCAATTGCGGTCGCTTCCATTTCAACGGCAATCGCCTGTGGGAAGTTGCGGCGGATTTTTGCCAGCCCTTCGGCACCGTTAATGAAGGCATCGCCGCTGACAATCAGGCCGCGAACGGCGTTCAGATCCAGCGCCTTAATGCAGGCTTGCGCCGCGGTAATCAGTTTTTCGTCGGCTTTAAACGCTGCCGGGCAACCGGCCATTTGCCCGATTTCGTAGCCGAATGCGGTGACGTCGGCATCATGGTAGCGCGCTTCGTCGGAGACCACGATATCGCCCACTTTCAGCGTCGGCGCCAGGCCACCCGCAGAACCGGTGTTGATCACCACGTCCGGCTGGCAGCGCTCCAGCAGCAGGGCGGCACCCATCGCAGCAGCCACTTTACCAATGCCTGACTTCAGTAGCGCAACGTCAACGCCGTTCAACTGACCGGTGTAGATTTCGCTACCGCCGAGGGTGATAGTTTGACGATTTTCGATTTTGTCACGCAGCAGCGTCACTTCTTCTTCCATTGCGCCAATAATGCCGATTTTCATAGATTTACTCGCGATATGCCATGTTTAAAGGCATAGTTTATCATGCGGTTCGACGGAAGCGCATGTCTTGTAATGAGTGGCTCGCGATGGAGAGGCTATGGCTAAGATTGATTTTCGCAACAAAATTAACTGGCGTCGGCGCTATCGCTCACCGCAGGGCGCGGGCTCGGAGCATGAAATTCTGCGCATTTTTGAAAGCGACCGTGGGCGCATTATTAACTCGCCCGCCATTCGCCGCCTGCAGCAGAAAACCCAGGTGTTCCCGCTGGAACGCAACGCTGCCGTCCGCACGCGCCTGACCCACTCGATGGAGGTGCAGCAGGTGGGGCGCTATATCGCCAAAGAGATCCTCAGCCGCCTGAAAGAGAAAAAGCTGCTGGCTGCCTACGGGCTCGACGAGCTGACCGGGCCGTTTGAGAGCGTGGTTGAAATGGCCTGTCTGATGCACGATATCGGCAACCCGCCGTTCGGCCACTTTGGCGAAGCGGCGATCAACGATTGGTTCAGCCAGCGTCTGGCGCCGAAAGACGCGCTGGGCCAGCCGCTCAGCCACGACCGCTGTGAGGTGGTCAGCCTGCGGCTGCGCGAGGGGGAAGAGACGCTGAACGGGCTGCGCCGTAAGGTGCGCCAGGATTTATGTCACTTCGAGGGCAACGCGCAGGGCATTCGCCTGGTACACACCTTAATGCGCATGAATCTGACCTGGGCGCAGGTGGGGTGCATTTTGAAATACACCCGCCCGGCCTGGTGGGCGGGCGAGACGCCGGCGACCCACAGTTATTTAATGAAAAAACCGGGCTACTACCTGGCCGAAGAACAGTATATTGCGCGCTTACGTAAAGAACTTGATTTAGCGCCTTACAATCGCTTCCCATTAACCTGGATTATGGAAGCGGCCGATGATATTTCTTATTGTGTCGCTGACCTTGAAGATGCGGTAGAAAAACGCATCTTTAGCGTTGAGCAGCTGTATCAGCATTTATACGATGCCTGGTCGGATCATGCTAAAGGCTCACTGTTCGCACAGGTGGTGGAAAATGCCTGGGATAAATCGCGCGCCAATTCATTAAGCCGCAGTGCTGAAGATCAGTTCTTTATGTATTTACGGGTCAATACGCTAAATAAATTGGTGCCCTATGCGGCACAGCGGTTTATTGATAATTTGTCGCAGATTTATACCGGTGATTTTAATCACGCGCTGCTGGAAGATGAAAGTAGCTATAGTAAATTGCTGGATGTTTATAAAAATGTTGCGAGAAAACATGTCTTTAGTCATCCTGAGGTCGAGCAGCTTGAATTACAGGGCTACCGCGTTATTGGCGGGTTACTGGATATCTATGGGCCGTTGCTTAAATTATCCTTAAGCGATTTCAGCGAACTGGTAGAACAGGAAAGAGTCCGTCACTTGCCGATTGAGTCACGGCTTTTCTGCAAACTTTCAACCCGCCATCGTTTAGCCTATGTTGAGGCGGTAAACAAAATTCCGCGCGAGAGCGTGGAGTTCCCGGTGATGGAATATTATTATCGCTGTCGCCTGTTGCAGGATTATATCAGCGGTATGACCGATCTCTACGCATGGGATGAATATCGACGGCTGATGGCGGTAGAATAATCAGAAGTTTTGTAAAGACGCTCAATAAATTTTTACTTTTCCAACGCACCGTAAAACGGAACTTAGTGCCATAAAGTGAATCTGATAGTCACGACACAGCAATTTTGCGTAATCTGATATTGAGATTGAAACACATGAAAAAAACCACGTTAGCAATGAGTGCACTGGCTCTTAGTTTAAGTCTGGCTCTGTCTCCGTTGTCCGCTAGCGCGGCCGAGACGGCATCTTCCACCGCATCCGCTGCCCAGCCTATGCCTAGCCTGGCACCGATGCTGGAAAAGGTAATGCCGTCAGTCGTCAGCATTAATGTTGAGGGCAGCACAACGGTAAACACGCCGCGCATGGGCCGTAATTTCCAGCAGTTCTTCGGCGACAACTCGCCGTTCTGCCAGGACGGTTCACCGTTCCAGAGCTCGCCGTTCTGTCAGGGCGCGGGCCCGAGCGCTGGCGGCCAGCCGCAGCAGCAGCAGAAATTTATGGCGCTGGGTTCCGGGGTGGTGATTGACGCGGCCAAAGGCTACGTCGTGACCAACAACCACGTGGTCGATAACGCCAACGTGATTAAGGTTCAACTGAGCGATGGGCGCAAGTTCGATGCCAAAGTGGTCGGTAAGGACCCGCGTTCCGACATCGCGCTGATTCAGATTCAGGACCCGAAAAACCTGACCGCGATTAAGCTGGCGGATTCCGATGCACTGCGCGTAGGTGACTATACCGTCGCCATCGGTAACCCGTTCGGCCTGGGCGAAACCGTGACTTCAGGTATCGTCTCGGCGCTGGGGCGTAGCGGTCTGAACGTCGAAAACTACGAAAACTTTATCCAGACCGATGCGGCGATCAACCGCGGTAACTCCGGCGGCGCGCTGGTTAACCTGAACGGCGAACTGATCGGGATTAACACCGCAATCCTCGCGCCGGACGGCGGCAACATCGGTATCGGTTTTGCTATCCCGAGTAACATGGTGAAAAACCTAACCGACCAGATGGTGAAATTTGGTCAGGTGAAACGCGGTGAGCTGGGCATTATGGGTACTGAGCTGAACTCCGAGCTGGCGAAAGCGATGAAAGTCGACGCTCAGCGCGGCGCCTTCGTCAGCCAGGTGATGCCGAACTCTTCCGCCGCGAAAGCGGGCATCAAAGCGGGCGACGTTATTACCGAGCTGAACGGCAAGCCGATCAGCAGCTTCGCAGCCCTGCGTGCGCAGGTAGGCACCATGCCGGTGGGCAGCAAAATCACCCTCGGCCTGCTGCGCGACGGTAAGCCGGTAACGGTTAACCTTGAACTGCAGCAGAGCAGCCAGAATCAGGTTGAGTCCAGCAGCATCTTCAACGGGATTGAAGGCGCAGAGATGAGCAACAAAGGCCAGGACAAAGGCGTTGTGGTGAATTCGGTGAAAGCCGGCACCCCGGCCGCACAGATTGGCCTGAAGAAAGGTGACGTTATCGTGGGAGCAAACCAGCAGGCGGTGAAAAATATCGCCGAGCTGCGCAAAATCCTCGACAGCAAACCGTCCGTGCTGGCGCTGAATATTCAGCGTGGCGATAGCACTATCTACCTGCTGATGCAGTAATCCTCACCCCAACCCTTTCCCCGCCCGGGGAAAGGGTTTCTTTCTGCGTAATGTGAAGCTTCCCACAACTCCATAGATCTCAACCGTGCTTTGTGCATTTGCACAGTGCAGGGGATTCTCATCTTTCTTATCATGTAACCTGCTCACAGGAGGGGTTCATGGCTAGCTGGCATCTTGATACAAAAATGGCGCAGGATATTGTGGCGCGAACCATGCGCATCATTGATACCAATATCAACGTAATGGATGCTCGTGGGCGCATTATCGGCAGCGGCGATCGCGAGCGTATTGGTGAATTGCACGAAGGCGCGCTGTTGGTACTGTCTCAGGGCAGGGTGGTGGATATTGACGATGCGGTGGCGCGCCATCTGCACGGCGTCCGGCAAGGCATCAATCTGCCGCTGCGTCTGGAGGGGGAAATCGTCGGCGTTATTGGCCTGACCGGTGAACCGGAGACGCTGCGCAAATACGGTGAGCTGGTGTGCATGACGGCGGAGATGATGCTTGAGCAGTCTCGGTTGATGCACCTGCTGGCGCAGGATAGCCGTTTGCGTGAAGAGCTGGTGATGAACCTGATCCAGGCCGAAGAGAACACGCCCGCGCTGACCGAATGGGCGCAGCGTCTGGGCATTGACCTCAATCAGCCGCGCGTGGCGGCGGTGGTGGAAGTGGACAGCGGCCAGCTGGGTGTCGATAGCGCGATGGCGGAACTGCAGCAGCTGCAAAACGCGCTGACCACCCCGGAGCGCAATAACCTGATTGCCATTGTCTCGCTGACCGAAATGGTGGTACTGAAGCCGGCGCTCAACCCCTTTGGCCGCTGGGATGCCGAAGATCACCAGAAGCGCGTTGAGCAGCTGATTGCGCGGATGAAAGAAAACGGCCATCTGCGTTTTCGCGTGGCGCTCGGCAACTATTTTACCGGGCCGGGCAGCATTGCCCGCTCGTATCGCACCGCGCGCACCACCATGATGGTGGGTAAGCAGCGGATGCCGGAAAGCCGCAGCTATTTCTATCAGGATTTAATGTTGCCGGTACTGCTCGATAGCCTGCGCGGCGGCTGGCAGGCGAATGAACTGTCGCGTCCGCTAATGCGCCTGAAGGCAATGGACAACAACGGCCTGCTGCGCCGTACGCTAGCCGCGTGGTTTCGCCATAACGTGCAGCCGCTGGCCACGTCAAAAGCGCTTTTTATTCACCGTAATACGCTGGAGTATCGCCTGAACCGTATCTCTGAACTGACGGGATTGGATTTGGGGAATTTCGATGACAGGCTGCTGTTGTATATTGCGCTACAGCTGGATGAGCAGCGGTGATAAAACCCGGTTGTGATATTGATGCATAATTTGTGGTTTGCGTAGACCTGATAAGCGTAGCGCCATCAGGCATGGCACTTGCACATTGCCGGGTGGCGGCTTCGCCTTACCCGGCCTACGAATACATTCACCCGCAGCTACTTACGCGTTAGCTTTTCCAGATCGGCTTCAATTTCGCTGATCTTGTTGGTCACAACGCTTTCGAGATGACGCAGATCGTCAAGGATCTTACGCTTCAGATCGACTTCTGTGCGATCTCGCTGGCAGAGCTGATCCAGCTCGTCGATCACGTAGCGCAGATTTGGGCTGATTTCCTGCACTTCTTT
This sequence comes from Klebsiella sp. WP3-W18-ESBL-02, assembly GCF_014168815.1. Classification (NCBI taxonomy): domain Bacteria; kingdom Pseudomonadati; phylum Pseudomonadota; class Gammaproteobacteria; order Enterobacterales; family Enterobacteriaceae; genus Klebsiella; species Klebsiella sp. WP3-W18-ESBL-02. The sequence continues at coordinate 4,150,135 of NZ_AP021972.1, read as the reverse complement.
GAAGCCCTGTCCCACGCCGTCACCGGCGATGGTTTTACGCTGACGCGGATACTTGAACTTGACGCTCTTGGCAAAAAACTCGCCTTTATCCTTCTGGAAATAGATTTTCAGGATATCGTTGTTGGCTTCCTGCCGGAGGCTGTAACGATCGATTTCATCGGGATTGGTAATCCCTAAACTTTTCAGATTATCGTACATAGCGGCACCCCTGATCTAAATTAACTATTGAATAATTAACGAAAAAATCTATTTCCGCCAGCTTACGAATAAAAAAAAGCGGGGTAGCCCCCGCTTTTTCGCATCTTATTAATCGATAGTACGCAGCAGCTCGTTGATACCCACTTTACCGCGGGTCTTCGCATCGACCTTCTTCACGATGACCGCGCAGTACAGGCTGTACTTGCCGTCTTTAGAAGGCAGATTGCCGGAAACGACAACGGAGCCTGCCGGTACGCGACCATAGAAGACTTCGCCGGTTTCGCGATCGTAGATTTTGGTGCTCTGACCGAGGTACACGCCCATGGAGATCACGGAACCTTCTTCAACGATCACGCCTTCAACCACTTCAGAACGCGCGCCGATGAAGCAGTTGTCTTCGATGATGGTTGGGTTCGCCTGCAGCGGTTCCAGTACGCCACCGATGCCGACGCCGCCGGACAGGTGAACGTTTTTACCGATTTGCGCGCAGGAGCCAACGGTTGCCCAGGTATCGACCATGGAGCCTTCGTCAACGTAAGCGCCGATGTTCACATAGGATGGCATCAGTACGGTGTTACGCGCGATATAAGCGCCCTGGCGAACGGCTGCCGGTGGCACGACGCGGAAACCTTCTTTCTGGAAACGCGCTTCGTCATAGTCGGCGAATTTCATCGGTACTTTATCGAAGTAGCGGCTTTCCGCACCGTCGATAACCTGGTTATCGTTAATACGGAAAGAGAGCAGAACCGCTTTCTTCAGCCACTGGTGAGTGACCCACTGGCCGTCAATCTTTTCAGCGACACGCAGCGCGCCGGAATCCAGCAGGGAAATCACCTGGTTAACCGCTTCGCGGGTTACGGTATCCACATTTGCCGGCGTGATGTCGGCGCGACGCTCAAAAGCGGACTCAATAACGTTCTGTAATTGCTGCATTGTTTCTCTTTCCATTTACTTAAAAAAAATACGTTACCCTTTATCGTTTGGATTGAGGGCTGCTGTCAACCGTTGTTGCACTTCTTGTTGCAGCTCATTATTAAGGGCACGCCGGTCGGCGGTGGCGATTATAAATAAATCTTCTACTCGTTCACCAATTGTCGTAATTCTGGCCCCGTGGAGCGAAATGCCGAGGTCGGCAAACACCTGACCGACGCGGGCGAGCAGCCCAGGTTGGTCGAGCGCGATCAGCTCAAGGAATGAGCGGCGGTCGGTATGGGTCGGCAGGAAATTGACTTCGGTATCCACCGAAAAGTGGCGCAGCTTGGCCGCCTGACGACGCGGCTGCGGCGGCTGCCAGCTGCGCTGGGTAATTGCCTGCTCGAGCCCTAAGCGGATTGCTTCATGACGATCGCTGGACAGCGGGCTGCCGTCCGGTTCGAGCACGATGAATGAGTCCATCGCCATGCCGTCGCGGGTGGTGAAAATCTGCGCGTCGTGCACGCTCAGGTTGCGGCGATCCAGTTCGGCGCACACGGCGGCGAACAGGTACGGCCGATCGGGGCTCCAGATAAAGATCTCGGTGCCGCCACGGGTGGCCTGTGGGCTGAGCAGGATCATCGGCTGGGTCAGGTCGTGTTTGAGCAGATGACGGGCGTGCCAGGCCAGCTGGTTTGGCGTATGGCGCACAAAGTAGTTGGCGCGACAGCGGTTCCAGATTTGATGCAGCGCCTCTTCGTCGATGTTGTCCATGCGCAGCAGCGCCAGCGCCTGCATCTGGTGATGACGGACGCGTTCGCGCATATCCGGGGTGTTTTGCATCCCGCGGCGCAGCTGTTTTTCAGTGGCGAAGTACAGCTCGCGCAGCAGGCTCTGCTTCCAGCTGTTCCACAGCGTTTCGTTGGTGGCGCAGATATCGGCCACCGTCAGGCACACCAGGAAGCGCAGGCGGTGCTCGGTCTGTACTTCTTCAGCAAACTGCTTGATGACTTCCGGGTCCTGAATATCGCGGCGCTGGGCGGTGACGGACATCAGCAGATGCTGGCGCACCAGCCAGGCGACCAGCTGGGTTTCGCGCGAGTTTAGCCCGTGCAGTTCGGCAAACTTCAGCACGTCCTGCGCGCCGAGGATGGAATGGTCGCCGCCGCGGCCTTTTGCAATATCGTGGAACAGGGCGGCAATCAGAATCAGCTCCGGGTGGTTCAGGCGCGGCCACAGGTCGACGCACAGCGGATGGCGCGAGCGGGTTTCTTCGTGAGCGAAACTTTCGAGCTTTAGCAGCACGCGGATGGTGTGTTCATCAACGGTATAGGCGTGGAACAGGTCGAACTGCATCTGGCCGACAATATACGACCACTGCGGCATATAGGCCCACAGCACGCTGTGGCGATGCATTGGCAGCAGACCGCGGCTGACCGCACCAGGGTGGCGCAGCATGTTCAGGAACAGCGAACGCGCCTCGGGGATATAGCACAGCGGCTCGGTAAGATGACGCCGCGCGTGGCGTAGGTGGCGCAACGTAGTGGAATAGATGCCAGTGATATTGCTGTTACGCACCATCATATAGAACATGCGCAGGATCGCCTGCGGCTCGCGAATAAACAGCGTGTCGTCGCGCAAATCGATCAGCGTACCGCGCAGCTGGAAGTCGTCGTCGATGGCGCGTGGCTTTTCGTCTTCGGTCAGCGCCAGGATCGCCTCATCAAACAGCTGCAGCAGCATGTGGTTCAGCTCGCCGACGCGGCGGGTAACGCGATAGAAGTCCTTCATCATGTGTTCGATCGGCTGATTGCCTTCACCGGCATACTTCAGGCGTTGGGCGACGCTAAGCTGACGGTCGAACAGCAGGCGGTTGTCGTAGCGGGTTAGTTCCAGATGCAGGGCAAAGCGAATGCGCCACAGCAGATGCAGACACTCATTGAGTTCGTTACGCTCTGCTTCGGTCAGGAAGCCAAAGCTGACCATTTCGTCAAGCGAGGTGGCGCCGAAGTGGCGGCGGGCGACCCACTGAATGGTGTGGATGTCGCGCAGGCCTCCCGGGCTGCTTTTAATGTCCGGCTCCAGATTGTAGCTGGTGCCGTGGTAGCGCTGGTGGCGCGCCTCCTGTTCGGCCACTTTGGCCGGGAAGAACGTTTCTGACGGCCAGAAGCCTTCGCTGAAAATATGCTTTTGCAGTTCGAGGAACAGCGCGACGTCGCCAATCAGCAGCCGCGACTCAATCAGGTTGGTCGCGACGGTTAAGTCAGATAAGCCTTCCAGCAGACACTCTTCCAGCGTGCGAACGCTGTGGCCCACTTCCAGCTTGAGATCCCACAGCAGCGTCAGCAGTTCGCCGATTTTCTGCGCCTGTTCGTCGGGCAGTTTTTTACGGCTGAGGATCAGCAGGTCGACGTCCGAAAGCGGATGTAGCTCGCCGCGGCCGTAGCCGCCGACGGCAACCAGCGCGGCGTCTTCCACGGCACCAAAACCGTACAGTAGCCATAGCCGCTGTAACAATTGGTCGATGAATTCGGTGCGGGCTTCAATCAGCTGCTCGGCGCTGACGCCATCGTCGAAAGCGACGCCCAGCCAGCGCTGGAAATCGTCCAGCCGGCTTTTAATATCGGTGCAGTTGAGGCTGCTTTCTGGCCACTCAACCGGATTTTCCGGTTGGCCGGGCAGGGCGGGAAGGGGGGTACAAGCCAGTTCAGGTAAGGAGTTACTCATTGCGCCACCCATAAGAAAAAACGATTACCCATAAAAAAGCCGGCGTGCGCCGGCTTTTCGTTAGTCGTTGTGCGAGATTATCGCCGGGATGGTGTCATCCGAGCGTAACGTCAGTATTTCGCAGCCGTTGTCCGTCACCACAATAGTATGCTCGTACTGTGCAGACAAGCTTCGGTCTTTGGTTTTTACCGTCCAGCCGTCTTTCATCGTGCGGATTTCTTTCTTACCGGCGTTGACCATCGGTTCAATGGTGAAGGTCATGCCCTGTTTCAGCACCACGTCGGTTTCGCGAGAATCGTAGTGCAGCACCTGCGGCTCTTCGTGGAAGCCGCGGCCGATGCCGTGACCGCAGTATTCACGCACCACCGAGAAGCCTTCAGCTTCAACGAACTTCTGAATCGCCGCACCGATTTCGCGCAGGTTGATGCCCGGCTTCACCATTTTGAGCGCCAGGTACAGGCTCTCCTGAGTGACGCGGCACAGACGCTCGCCGAGAATGGTCGGTTTGCCGACGATAAACATTTTGGAGGTGTCGCCGTGGAACTCATCCTTAATGACCGTCACGTCGATGTTAACGATGTCGCCGTCTTTCAGGTGCTTTTCGTCATCGGGGATACCGTGGCACACCACTTCATTAATAGAAATACAGACCGATTTCGGATAGCCGTGGTAGCCAAGGCAGGCAGAGATCGCTTTTTGTTCGTTAACGATATAGTCGTTGCAAATGCGATCCAGCTCGCCGGTGGTCACGCCAGGCTTCACGTGCGGGGCAATCATTTCGAGCACTTCGGCAGCCAGACGGCCGGCAACGCGCATTTTTTCAATGTCTTCTGGGGTCTTAATAGAAATAGCCATGGAATATGTCCATCAGTGTCGATTTTTTCGACAATAATTGAGTATTAGTGATGTCAATGTTAACAGCCAGGAGCACTGCCTGCCAAATTGAGAATCATTCTGAACTTCGCCTTTCGTGCCCTGCGGGGCAGATAACAACTGTTGGTGTCTTCACCAATTTTATGGTATAAAGCGCGCCGAACTTCCGTTCATTGTTTTGTCCGGAAGCGACAAATCTCACTTTGTGTAAATAACACACACGTATCGACACATATTCCGGGGTGCCCTTTGGGGTCGGTAATATGGGATACGTGGAGGCATAACCCCAACTTTATCTATAGAGGTTTTAACCATGGCAACTGTTTCCATGCGCGACATGCTCAAGGCTGGTGTTCACTTCGGTCACCAGACCCGTTACTGGAACCCGAAAATGAAGCCTTTCATCTTCGGCGCGCGTAACAAAGTTCACATCATCAACCTTGAGAAAACTGTACCGATGTTCAACGAAGCTCTGGCTGAACTGAACAAGATCTCTTCTCGTAAAGGCAAAATCCTTTTCGTTGGTACTAAACGCGCTGCAAGCGAAGCTGTGAAAGAAGCTGCTCTGAGCTGCGACCAGTTCTTCGTGAACCATCGCTGGCTGGGCGGTATGCTGACTAACTGGAAAACCGTTCGTCAGTCCATCAAACGTCTGAAAGATCTGGAAACTCAGTCTCAGGACGGTACTTTCGACAAGCTGACCAAGAAAGAAGCGCTGATGCGTACTCGTGAGCTTGAGAAACTGGAAAACAGCCTGGGCGGTATCAAAGACATGGGCGGCCTGCCGGACGCACTGTTCGTTATCGATGCTGACCACGAACACATTGCTATCAAAGAAGCGAACAACCTGGGTATCCCGGTATTCTCTATCGTTGATACCAACTCTGATCCAGATGGCGTTGATTTCGTTATCCCGGGTAACGACGATGCAATCCGTGCTGTGACCCTGTACCTGAGCGCTGTCGCTGCTACCGTTCGTGAAGGCCGTTCTTCCGATCTGGCTTCCCAGGCGGAAGAAAGCTTCGTAGAAGCTGAGTAATAAGGCACGCTCGTTAGAGCCCTTATAAACCAGGTAGTAACACGTTTGGTTAGGGGGCCTGTTTATGGCCCCCTTTTTCACTTTTAAATCTGTGCGGTTTCAGGCCGGGCAGATCAAATCTTCCGAGGATTTTAGAATGGCTGAAATTACCGCTTCCCTGGTAAAAGAGCTGCGTGAACGTACTGGCGCAGGCATGATGGATTGCAAAAAAGCCCTGACTGAAGCTAATGGCGACATCGAGCTGGCAATCGAAAACATGCGTAAATCTGGCGCGATCAAAGCGGCTAAAAAAGCAGGCAACGTTGCTGCTGACGGCGTGATCAAAACCAAAATCAACGGCCACGTTGCTTTCATTCTGGAAGTTAACTGCCAGACTGACTTCGTTGCTAAAGATGCTGGTTTCCAGGCATTTGCAGACAAAGTTCTGGACGCTGCTGTTGCGGGTAACATCACCGACGTTGAAGTTCTGAAAGCACAGTTCGAAGAAGAACGTGTTGCGCTGGTTGCTAAAATCGGTGAGAACATCAACATCCGTCGCGTAGCTTCCCTGGAAGGTGACGTTCTGGGCAACTACCAGCACGGTGCGCGCATCGGTGTTCTGGTTGCAGCTAAAGGCGCTGACGAAGAGCTGGTTAAACAGCTGGCAATGCACGTTGCTGCAAGCAAACCAGAATTCGTTAAGCCGGAAGACGTATCCGCTGAAGTGGTAGAGAAAGAATACCAGGTACAGCTGGATATCGCGATGCAGTCTGGTAAGCCGAAAGAAATCGCAGAGAAAATGGTTGAAGGCCGCATGAAGAAATTCACCGGCGAAGTTTCTCTGACCGGTCAGCCGTTCGTTATGGATCCGAGCAAGTCTGTTGGCCAGCTGCTGAAAGAGCACAACGCTGACGTGACTGGCTTCATCCGCTTCGAAGTGGGCGAAGGCATCGAGAAAGTTGAGACTGACTTCGCAGCAGAAGTTGCTGCCATGTCCAAGCAGTCTTAATTGCAGTAAAGGAGCCGCCTGAGGGCGGCTCTCTTTTGTGTCGTAAAGAATCGCAGTACAGAAAGAACATCGTCATGTGGAAATCAGCCAGCTCCTATAGGGGCTAAGTGGCAAGGAACGCATGATGTCACTCGAATTTAACCATCCCATTCGTGACACTCTCAGGAAAGAAAATGGCTACCAACGCAAAACCTGTCTACAAACGTATTCTGCTTAAGCTTAGCGGTGAAGCATTGCAGGGGACTGAAGGCTTCGGTATTGACGCAAGTATTCTTGACCGCATGGCGCAAGAGATTAAAGAACTTGTCGAGCTGGGCATCCAGGTGGGTGTCGTCATTGGTGGTGGCAACCTGTTCCGCGGTGCGGGTCTGGCGAAAGCCGGTATGAACCGCGTTGTGGGCGACCACATGGGCATGCTGGCTACGGTAATGAACGGTCTGGCAATGCGTGACGCACTGCATCGCGCCTATGTGAACGCCCGCCTGATGTCGGCAATTCCGCTGAATGGCGTTTGCGACAACTACAGCTGGGCAGAGGCGATCAGCCTGCTGCGTAACAACCGCGTCGTGATTCTGTCCGCCGGTACCGGCAATCCGTTCTTCACCACCGACTCCGCAGCCTGCCTGCGCGGCATCGAAATTGAAGCCGACGTCGTGCTGAAAGCAACCAAAGTTGACGGCGTATTCACCGCTGACCCGGCGAAAGACCCGTCAGCCACCATGTACGAACAGCTGACCTACAGCGAAGTACTGGATAAAGAACTGAAAGTCATGGATCTGGCTGCCTTCACGCTGGCCCGTGACCACAAACTGCCAATTCGCGTATTCAACATGAACAAACCGGGCGCTCTGCGTCGCGTGGTCATGGGCGAAAAAGAAGGCACTTTAATTACGGAATAATTTCCGTTACTGCCATTTCCGGGTAAGATTCGCTTTTATCTGGCAGAATTCAGATATTCTGTGGCTTGATTTAAACGAGACTATACTTAAGCACATTCTCTGTACTGTGTGGCCGTTTGGTCGACTGAGACTAGTTTTCAAGGATTCGTAACGTGATTAGCGATATCAGAAAAGATGCTGAAGTACGCATGGACAAATGCGTTGAAGCGTTCAAAAACCAAATCAGCAAAATTCGCACGGGTCGTGCTTCTCCCAGCCTGCTGGATGGCATTGTCGTTGAGTATTACGGCACAGCAACCCCGCTGCGTCAGCTGGCGAGCGTCACCGTAGAAGATACCCGTACGCTGAAAATCAACGTGTTCGACCGCTCTATGGGCCCGGCCGTTGAGAAAGCGATCATGGCGTCTGACCTCGGTCTGAACCCAAGCTCTGCGGGTACCGATATCCGCGTTCCGCTGCCTCCGCTGACGGAAGAACGTCGTAAAGACCTGACCAAAATCGTTCGTGGCGAAGCCGAACAGGCGCGCGTTTCCGTGCGTAACGTTCGTCGTGATGCAAACGACAAAGTGAAGGCGCTGCTGAAAGACAAAGAGATCAGCGAAGACGACGATCGCCGTTCTCAGGAAGAAGTACAAAAACTGACTGATGCTGCTATCAAGAAAGTTGAAGCCGCACTGGCAGAGAAAGAAGCCGAGCTGATGCAGTTCTAAGCTGTGTAAGTGGTGCGATGAACGCCGTACAGGAAGCATAAGCGCTTCGCTGGCGGCGTTTTGCATTTTATCAATCCTGGATCTCTCATGAAGCGATTAACTGTTCTGGGCTCAACAGGCTCTATCGGCTGCAACACGCTGGACGTGGTGCGTCATAACCCCGAGAGTTTTGCCGTCACGGCGCTGGTAGCGGGCAAAAATGTCGACCGGATGGTCGAACAATGTCTGGAATTTGCTCCGCGCTATGCGGTGATGGACGATGCCAGAAGTGCCGATGCCCTGAAGCTGGCGCTGCGCGAGCGCGGCAGCCGCACCGAGGTGCTGAGCGGTCAGCAGGCGGCGTGTGAGGTTGCGGCGCTGGATGAGGTCGATCAGGTGATGGCGGCAATCGTCGGCGCGGCGGGCTTGCTTCCGACCCTGGCGGCAATTCGCGCGGGTAAAACGATTCTGCTGGCGAACAAAGAGTCGCTGGTGACCTGCGGGCGGCTGTTCCTCGAGGCGGTAAAACAGTCTGGCGCGCGGCTGCTGCCGGTCGACAGTGAACATAACGCTATCTTTCAGAGTTTGCCGCAAAGTTTTCAGTGCGACTTAGGTTACGCTGACCTGACGCAGCATGGGGTGTCGTCCATTCTGCTCACCGGGTCAGGTGGCCCGTTCCGGGAGACGCCTATCGCCGATCTGAGCGCCATGACGCCAGATCAGGCCTGTCGTCACCCGAACTGGTCGATGGGGCGCAAAATCTCCGTCGACTCGGCCACCATGATGAATAAAGGTCTGGAATACATCGAAGCCCGCTGGCTGTTCAATGCATCAGCCCAGCAAATGGAAGTATTGATTCACCCTCAGTCGGTGATCCACTCGATGGTACGTTACCAGGACGGAAGCGTGCTGGCACAGTTGGGTGAGCCCGATATGCGGACGCCGATTGCTAATACCATGGCCTGGCCGCACCGCGTCGTGTCCGGGGCGAAAGCGCTGGATTTCTGTAAGCTGGGCGCGCTGAGCTTTTCCGAACCGGATTATGCCCGCTACCCTTGCCTGAAGCTGGCGATGGATGCTTTCGAACAGGGGCAGGCTGCGACTACCGCGCTGAATGCGGCTAACGAGATTTCGGTCGCGGCATTCCTCGACGGTCAGATTCGCTTTACCGACATCGCCGCCCTCAATCTGGCGGTGCTGGAGCAGCGCGATCTGCACGAACCTCAGAGCGTAGATGAGGTGCTGGCGATTGATGCGTGGGCGCGTGAAGCGGCGGTGATGCAGACGAAATATTTCGTCAGGTAATGAGAGCGGAATCAGCATACATGCCGTTATGGCATTTGTGAGCATCTGGCTTCAGTGATATAGTCTGCGCCACCCGATCGCTGCGCGTTTTGGCTGGGCGACGGAGAGAGCCGTGATTTAACACGGCTTTTTTGCGAGACAAAGAGACGTAAAATCAATCAGGCTCGCCTGTGCGACAAAGTGTACAGCTGTATTCCGGGGTACCGCTCATCCCTTTTTATGGATTAAAAACGCGTTATGTTGTCTGCTAACCAACCAACCAGTGAGAATCTGCCAGCCCACGGTTGCCGTCATGTGGCAATCATTATGGATGGCAACGGCCGCTGGGCGAAAAAGCAAGGTAAAATCCGAGCCTTTGGGCACAAAGCCGGGGCGAAATCCGTGCGTCGTGCCGTCGCCTATGCCGCGAATCATGGTATTGAAGCACTCACGCTTTACGCGTTCAGCAGTGAAAACTGGAATCGCCCCGAACAAGAGGTGAGCGCTCTGATGGAGCTGTTCGTCTGGGCGCTGGATAGCGAAGTAAAAAGTCTGCACCGTCATAACGTTCGGCTGCGGATCATTGGCGATACCCGTCGCTTTAACTCCCGCCTGCAAGAGCGGATTCGGAAAGCGGAAGCGCTGACGGAACATAATACGGGGTTAACATTGAACATCGCCGCCAACTACGGTGGCCGATGGGATATTGTTCAGGGAGTTCAGCGCTTAGCCGAACAGGTTCAGGAAGGGGAACTCCGCCCCGATCAAATCAGTGAAGAACTGCTTAATCAGCAGGTCTGCATGCATGAACTGGCTCCCGTAGATTTAGTAATTAGGACCGGGGGAGAGCATCGAATCAGTAACTTTCTTATCTGGCAAATTGCCTATGCTGAACTTTACTTTACAGATGTTCTTTGGCCCGATTTCGATGAACAAGACTTTGAGGGTGCACTGCATGCGTTTGCCAATCGTGAACGTCGTTTCGGCGGCACCGAGCCTGGTGGCGACAAGGCCTGATGGGGGTAGCTTTTGCTGAAGTATCGCCTGATTTCTGCATTAATTCTAATACCGGTTGTCATTGCAGCCCTGTTTCTGCTGCCGCCCGGCGGCTTTGCTATTGTGACGCTGGTTGTCTGTATGCTGGCGGCCTGGGAATGGGGACAATTAAGCGGTTTCACCTCGCGCACTCAACGCGTGTGGCTGGCGGTGCTATGTGGCCTGTTGCTGGCGGTGATGCTCTTTATGATTCCGGAATATCACCACAATATTCATCAACCGGTGGTGGAAACATCGCTGTGGGCCTCGATGGTCTGGTGGGTGATTGCGCTGGTATTGGTGCTCTCTTATCCCGCGTCCGCCGCCTTCTGGCGTCAGTCAAAGGTTCTGCGGCTGATTTTCGGTATCGTCACGATTATACCGTTCTTCTGGGGAATGCTGGCGCTGCGCGCGTGGCACTATGATGAAAACCACTACAGCGGCGCGCTGTGGCTGCTTTATGTCATGATCCTGGTCTGGGGCGCAGACTCCGGAGCCTATATGTTTGGTAAGCTGTTCGGCAAGCACAAGCTGGCGCCGAAGGTTTCGCCGGGCAAAACCTGGCAGGGGTTTATCGGCGGCCTGATCACGGCGGCGATTATCTCCTGGGCTTACGGCCTGTGGGCAAATCTGGACGTTGCACCGTCCATACTGTTAACCTGTTCCATCGTGGCAGCGCTGGCTTCCGTTTTGGGTGATCTCACCGAAAGTATGTTCAAACGTGAAGCCGGCATTAAAGACAGCGGTCATTTGATTCCTGGCCACGGCGGGATCCTTGACCGAATCGACAGCCTGACGGCGGCGGTACCGGTCTTTGCCTGTCTGCTGCTGCTGGTTTTCAGGACGATTTAACGGATGGACTTATGCTGAGCATTCTCTGGAACCTGGCTGCGTTTATTGTCGCGTTAGGGGTATTGATCACCGTACACGAATTTGGTCATTTCTGGGTTGCTCGGCGCTGTGGCATCCGCGTAGAACGCTTTTCTATCGGTTTTGGTAAAGCGCTGTGGCGTCGCGTAGATAAGCGCGGCACCGAATTTGTGGTTGCCCTGATTCCGCTGGGTGGCTACGTCAAAATGCTCGACGAGCGCGTTGATGCGGTGGTGCCTGAAATGCGCCACATGGCGTTTAACAATAAAACGGTTGGCCAGCGCGCTGCCGTTATCGCCGCCGGCCCCATCGCTAACTTCCTCTTCGCTATCTTCGCCTACTGGCTGGTGTTTATCATTGGCGTCCCTGGTATTCGTCCGGTTGTTGGTGAAATAACCGCCAATTCCATCGCGGCGGAAGCACAAATTGCACCAGGCACGGAACTAAAAGCCGTCGATGGTATCGAAACGCCTGACTGGGATGCTGTGCGCATGGCGCTGGTGGCGAAAATTGGTGACGAAAGCACCACTCTCACCGTGGCCCCTTTCGGCAGCGAGCAGCGTCAGGATAAAATCCTCAACCTGCGGCACTGGGCGTTCGAGCCGGATAAAGAAGATCCGGTGACCTCGCTCGGTATTCGTCCGCGTGGTGCGCAAATTGAACCGGTGCTGGCAGAGGTGCAGTCTGACTCTGCGGCGCGTAAAGCCGGTTTACAAGCGGGGGATCGGATCGTTACAGTCAACGGTCAGCCGCTGACGCAATGGATGACGTTTGTTACGCTGGTGCGTGATAACCCCGGCAAAGCGTTACAGCTGGAGATCGAAAGGCAGGGCAGTCTCTTGTCTTTAAGTCTGATACCAGATACAAAACACGGTAGCGGAAAAGCGGAAGGGTTTGCAGGGGTAGTACCAAAGATTATCCCGCTGCCTGAGGAATATAAAACAGTGCGCCAGTATGGGCCATTCAGCGCCATCGTCGAAGCCACGGAAAAAACCGGGCAGTTGATGAAGCTGACGGTCAGTATGCTGGGAAAATTGATCACCGGTGACGTCAAACTGAACAACCTCAGTGGGCCGATTTCTATCGCCCAGGGGGCTGGGATGTCTGCGGAGTATGGGCTGATTTACTACCTGATGTTTCTTGCACTCATCAGCGTGAATTTAGGCATAATCAACCTGTTCCCGCTCCCCGTATTAGATGGGGGACATTTGCTGTTTTTGGCGATTGAGAAGCTGAAAGGCGGCCCGGTATCCGAGCGAGTTCAAGACTTTAGTTATCGCATTGGCTCTGTTCTGCTGATGTTGTTAATGGGGCTTGCACTTTTCAATGATTTCTCTCGGTTGTAAGAGAGTTAGTTAGGAAGAACGCATAATAACGATGGCGATGAAAAAGTTGCTTATAGCGTCGCTGCTGTTTAGCAGCGCGACCGTATACGGTGCTGACGGGTTCGTGGTGAAGGACATTCATTTCGAAGGCTTGCAGCGTGTCGCTGTTGGTGCGGCCCTTCTCAGTATGCCAGTACGTCCTGGCGATACCGTCACTGATGACGACATCAGTAACACCATTCGCGCCCTGTTTGCGACGGGCAACTTTGAGGATGTTCGCGTCCTGAGAGACGGCGATGTGTTGCTGGTGCAGGTCAAAGAGCGTCCAACGATTGCAAGCATCACCTTCTCCGGCAATAAGTCGGTGAAAGATGACATGCTCAAGCAAAACCTGGAAGCCTCTGGCGTTCGCGTCGGTGAATCTCTCGACCGCACCACGCTTTCCGATATCGAGAAAGGGCTGGAAGATTTCTACTACAGCGTCGGTAAGTACAGCGCGAGCGTGAAGGCGGTTGTCACTCCGCTGCCGCGTAACCGCGTCGATCTGAAGCTGGTGTTCCAGGAAGGCGTTTCCGCCCAGATCCAACAGATCAACATCGTCGGTAACCATGCGTTCAAAACCGAAGATCTGATCTCCACGTTCCAGCTGCGCGATGAAGTGCCGTGGTGGAACGTGGTCGGCGATCGTAAATATCAGAAACAGAAGCTGTCGGGTGACCTTGAAACCCTGCGCAGCTACTATCTGGATCGCGGCTACGCCCGTTTCAACATCGATTCCACTCAGGTGAGCCTGACGCCGGATAAAAAAGGCATCTACATCACCGTGAACATCACCGAAGGCGACCAGTACAAACTGTCTGGCGTACAGGTGACCGGGAATCTGGCAGGGCACTCGGCGGAAATTGAGAGCCTGACCAAAATCGAGCCGGGCGAGCTGTATAACGGCGCGAAAGTGACCAAAATGGAAGATAACATTAAGAAACTTCTTGGTCGCTACGGCTACGCGTACCCGCGCGTTCAGTCCCAGCCAGAAATCAACGACACGGATAAAACCGTTAAGCTGCACATCAACGTTGATGCCGGCAACCGTTTCTACGTGCGTAACATTCGCTTCGTCGGCAACGACACCTCGAAAGATGCCGTCCTGCGTCGCGAAATGCGTCAGATGGAAGGGGCATGGCTCGGCGGCGACCTGGTTGACCAGGGTAAAGACCGTCTGAACCGTCTGGGCTTCTTCGAAACCGTCGATACCGAAACCCAGCGCGTGCCGGGTAGCCCGGACCAGGTAGACGTCGTCTACAAGGTGAAAGAACGTAACACCGGTAGCTTCAACTTCGGTATCGGCTACGGTACGGAAAGCGGCGTGAGCTTCCAGGCGGGCGTTCAGCAGGATAACTGGTTAGGTACCGGTTACTCTGTGGGTATCAACGGTACCAAGAACGACTACCAGACCTACACCGAGCTTTCTGTGACCAACCCGTACTTTACGGTTGATGGCGTTAGCCTTGGCGGTCGCGTCTTCTACAATGACTTTAAAGCAGATGATGCTGACCTGTCGTCCTATACCAACAAAAGCTATGGTGTCGACGGTACGCTGGGCTTCCCGATTAACGAATACAACTCACTGCGTGCGGGTCTGGGCTACGTCCACAACGACCTGTCCAATATGGAACCGCAGGTGGCGATGTGGCGTTATCTGGACTCCATCGGCCAGACGGCCGGTACGACCAGCGATAATAACGGCTTCTCGGCGAACGACTTCACCTTCAACTACGGTTGGACATATAACAAACTCGACCGCGGCTACTTCCCGACGGACGGTTCACGTGTCAACCTGAACGGTAAAGTGACTATCCCGGGCTCCGATAACGAGTTCTACAAGGTTACGCTGGATACGGCGTCCTACTTCCCGATTGATGACGATCATCAGTGGGTCGTGCTGGGCCGTACCAAGTGGGGTTACGGTGACGGTCTGGGCGGCAAAGAGCTGCCGTTCTATGAGAACTTCTATGCCGGTGGTTCAAGCACCGTGCGTGGCTTCCAGTCCAACACCATCGGCCCGAAAGCGGTTTACTACGGCGCGTCTGGCCTGGATAACTGCGATCAGTCCGGCGACTACTGTAAGTCTGATGACGCCGTCGGCGGTAACGCCATGGGCGTGGCCAGCCTGGAGCTGATCGTACCAACGCCGTTTATCAGCGATAAGTACGCGAACTCGGTACGTACGTCGTTCTTCTGGGATATGGGTACCGTTTGGGATACCAACTGGCAGAATACGGCGACGATGAAGGCTGCTGGCGTTCCTGACTACAGCGACCCGAGCAATATCCGTATGTCCGCGGGCATCGCATTACAATGGATGTCGCCATTGGGGCCGTTGGTCTTCTCCTACGCCCAACCGTATAAAAAATACGATGGAGACAAATCGGAGCAGTTCCAGTTTAACATTGGTAAAACCTGGTAATTGCTCTTTGCAAAGGAATGCGGGTTCAGTGTAGTTTGCTGGCATAAGGCGATAGCGTCAGGTGGCTTCGGCCACCAAAAGAACAGTACCTTCGGGTACGTATGGGATGGTAAGGAGTATTATTGTGAAAAAGTGGTTAGTCGCAGCAGGTCTGGGTTTAGCAATGGCCGCATCTGCTCAGGCAGCAGACAAAATTGCAATTGTTAATATGGGTAGCCTGTTCCAGCAAGTTGCACAGAAAACCGGCGTTTCCAGCACCCTGGAAAACGAATTCAAAGGCCGCGCTGGCGAACTTCAGCGTATGGAAGGTGACCTGCAGTCTAAAATGCAGCGTCTGCAGTCTATGAAAGCTGGCGCCGATCGCACCAAGCTGGAAAAAGACATCTCTTCCCAGCGTCAGACTTTCTCCCAGAAAGCACAGTCCTTTGAACAGGACCGTCAGCGTCGTACCAACGAAGAACGTGGCAAACTGGTTACTCGTATCCAGACTGCTGTGAAATCCGTTGCTGCTAGCCAGAGCATCGACCTGGTGGTTGACGCTAACGCCGTTGCATTCAACAGCAGCGATGTTAAAGACATCACCGCTGATGTACTGAAACAGGTTAAATAAGTAATGCCTTCAATTCGACTGGCTGACTTAGCTCAGCAGTTGGATGCGGAATTACACGGTGATGGCGATATCGTCATCACCGCTGTCGCGTCCATGCAATCCGCTAAGGCGGGTCATATCACGTTCCTGGTTAACCCCAAGTACCGTGAACACCTGTCCGCTTGTGAAGCGTCGGCGATTGTCCTGACGCAAGATTTACTGCCTTTTGCCAAAGGCGCTGCGCTGGTAGTGAAGAACCCCTACCTGACCTACGCACGCATGGCTCAGATTTTAGATACCACGCCGCAGCCGGCGCAGGATATCGCCCCGAGCGCGGTTGTCAGTCCGTCGGCCACGCTCGGTCATAACGTCTCTATCGGCGCGAACGCGGTGATTGAGTCAGACGTTGTGCTGGGCGATAACGTCGTGATTGGGGCGGGGTGTTTCGTCGGTAAAAAAACAAAAATTGGTGCGGGCTCTCGCCTGTGGGCGAACGTGACCATTTACCACGAAGTCGAGATCGGCGAGAATTGCCTGATCCAATCCAGCACCGTCATCGGTTCTGATGGCTTCGGCTATGCCAACGATCGCGGCAACTGGGTGAAGATCCCGCAGCTTGGCCGCGTGATCATTGGCGATCGCGTGGAGATCGGCGCCTGTACGACGATCGACCGCGGCGCGCTTGACGACACGCAGATCGGCAACGGTGTTATCATTGATAACCAGTGCCAGATTGCGCACAACGTGGTGATTGGTGACAATACCGCGGTCGCAGGCGGCGTGATTATGGCCGGTAGCCTGAAAATTGGTCGTTACTGCATGATTGGCGGCGCCAGCGTGATTAACGGCCATATGGAAATTTGCGATAAGGTTACCGTAACCGGTATGGGCATGGTTATGCGTCCCATTTCCGAGCCTGGCGTATACTCGTCCGGTATCCCGCTCCAGCCGAATAAGGCATGGCGCAAAACGGCCGCACTGGTGATGAATATTGATGAAATGAGCAAGCGTCTCAAAGCCGTTGAACGCAAGCTTGATAATCAAGATTAATTTTCATCCGTATCGCATGATACTTTCCGGCCTGTCGGCATTCTTGTAATCCGGCAGGCCGTGTTATTATTGCCCCTTAGTATATTTTGACAGGAAGAGTATTTTGACAACTGACACTCATACTCTGCACATTGAAGAGATTTTAGAACTTCTGCCGCACCGTTACCCGTTCTTACTGGTAGACCGCGTGCTGGATTTTGAAGAAGGTCGTTTTCTGCGCGCAGTGAAAAATGTTTCCGTAAATGAGCCGTTTTTCCAGGGCCACTTCCCTGGCAAACCGATTTTACCGGGCGTGCTGATTCTGGAAGCGATGGCGCAGGCAACCGGCATTCTGGCGTTTAAAAGCGTTGGTAAACTGGAGCCAGGCGAACTGTACTATTTTGCAGGCATTGATGAAGCGCGCTTCAAGCGTCCTGTCGTGCCAGGCGATCAAATGATTATGGAAGTCACCTTCGAGAAAACCCGCCGTGGCCTGACTCGCTTTAAAGGCGTTGCGCTGGTCGACGGTAAAGTGGTTTGCGAAGCAACAATGATGTGTGCGCGTAGCCGGGAGTCCTAATCTGTGATTGATAAAACCGCCTTTATCCATCCTACCGCCATTGTGGAAGAGGGCGCCGTTATTGGCGCTAACGTTCACATTGGCCCGTTTTGTATTGTGGGTCCTGACGTCGAAATCGGCGAAGGTACCGTACTGAAGTCTCACGTTGTGGTTAACGGTCATACCAAAATTGGTCGTGATAACGAGATCTATCAGTTCGCTTCTATCGGGGAAGTTAACCAGGATCTGAAATACGCTGGTGAACCGACTCGCGTGGAAATTGGCGATCGCAACCGCATTCGCGAAAGCGTCACCATTCATCGCGGCACAGTACAGGGCGGTGGATTGACGAAGGTGGGCAGCGATAACCTGCTGATGATCAACGCCCACGTGGCGCACGATTGTACGGTCGGCGATCGCTGTATTCTGGCCAATAACGCCACCCTCGCGGGCCACGTTTCGCTGGATGATTTCGTGATCATCGGCGGCATGACCGCGGTGCACCAGTTCTGCATTATCGGTGCGCACGTGATGGTTGGCGGCTGTTCTGGCGTTGCTCAGGACGTTCCGCCGTACGTTATTGCCCAGGGCAACCACGCGACGCCGTTTGGCGTCAACATCGAAGGCCTGAAGCGTCGTGGCTTCAGCCGCGAAGCGATCACCGCGATCCGCAATGCCTATAAAGCCTTGTACCGCAGTGGTAAAACGCTGGACGAAGTGAAGCCGGAAATCGCCGAGCTGGCGAAGCAGTACCCGGAAGTTCAGCCGTTTAGCGATTTCTTCGCCCGCTCTACGCGCGGCCTGATTCGTTAATGACTGAACAGCGTCCCCTGACGATTGCCCTGGTCGCCGGAGAAACCTCCGGCGATATTCTTGGTGCAGGCCTCATTCGCGCCCTCAAAGCGCGCGTTCCTGACGCGCGCTTTGTCGGCGTGGCCGGTCCGCGTATGCAGGCCGAAGGCTGTGAAGCCTGGTACGAAATGGAAGAGCTGGCGGTGATGGGTATCGTCGAAGTGCTGGGGCGACTGCGTCGTTTGCTGCACATTCGTGCCGATCTGACTCAGCGCTTTACCGACCTCAAGCCCGACGTCTTTGTCGGCATTGATGCCCCCGATTTCAACATCACGCTTGAAGGTAACCTCAAGAAGCAGGGGATCAAAACGATCCACTACGTCAGCCCGTCCGTATGGGCCTGGCGCCAGAAACGCGTCTTCAAAATTGGCAGAGCCACCGATCTGGTGCTCGCATTTCTGCCTTTTGAAAAAGCGTTTTACGACAAATTTAACGTCCCGTGCCGCTTTATCGGCCACACCATGGCCGACGCCATGCCGCTGGATCCGGATAAAAATGCCGCGCGGGATACGCTGGGGATCGCCCACGACGTTCACTGTCTGGCCATGCTGCCGGGTAGTCGCGGTGCCGAAGTGGAGATGCTCAGCGCAGATTTCTTAAAGACCGCGCAGCTGCTGCGTCAGCAGTATCCCGACCTTGAAGTCGTCGTACCGTTGGTTAACGCGAAGCGTCGCGAACAGTTTGAGCGAATCAAAGCGGAAGTGGCCCCCGATCTCGCGGTGCGCATGCTCGACGGCATGGCGCGTGAGGCGATGATCGCCAGCGATGCGGCGCTGCTGGCCTCTGGCACGGCGGCGCTTGAATGCATGCTGGCAAAATGCCCGATGGTGGTGGGCTATCGGATGAAACCGTTCACCTTCTGGCTGGCTAAACGGCTGGTGAAGACCGACTATGTCTCGCTGCCTAACCTGCTGGCGGGGCGTGAGCTGGTTAAAGAACTGCTGCAGGATGAGTGTCAGCCAACGCTGTTAGCCGAAGCGCTACAGCCGCTGCTGGCCAACGGCAAAACCAGCCACGCGATGCACGATACGTTCCGTGAACTGCATCTGCAAATTCGCTGCAACGCGGACGAACAGGCGGCAGACGCGGTGCTGGAGTTAGCACGATGATTGAATTTGAATATCCCCATACCCATCTCGTGGCGGGTGTGGATGAAGTCGGGCGCGGCCCGCTGGTCGGCGCGGTAGTGACGGCGGCGGTCATCCTCGATCTGTCTCGTCCGATTGTGGGTCTTAACGACTCGAAAAAACTCAGTGAAAAGCGCCGTCTGGCGCTGTTCGATGAAATCAAAGAGAAGGCGCTGTGCTGGAGCCTTGGCCGCGCAGAGCCGCACGAAATTGACGAGCTTAATATTCTGCATGCCACCATGTTGGCTATGCAGCGTGCGGTCGCCGGGCTGTCTATTGTGCCGGAATACGTACTTATCGACGGCAACCGCTGTCCGGCGTTGCCGATGCCCTCCATGGCGGTGGTGAAGGGCGATAGCAGGGTGGCGGAAATTAGCGCAGCGTCTATCCTCGCTAAAGTGACGCGTGACGCCGAAATGGCCGAGCTGGACACGGTGTTCCCGCAGTACGGCTTTGCCCAGCACAAGGGTTACCCAACCGCTTTTCATCTGGAAAAGCTTGCGCAATATGGCGCGACCGAGCATCACCGACGCAGCTTTGCTCCCGTCAAACGCGCGCTGGGACTCGCGTCCTGATTCGTGCGTCGAGAATAAGTAAACCGGAATCTAAAGATGGCTGAACCACGTTTCGTGCACCTGCGGGTGCATAGCGACTACTCCATGATCGATGGGCTGGCAAAAACCGGGCCGCTGGTGAAAAAGGCGGCCTCGTTAGGCATGCCTGCGCTGGCGATTACCGATTTTACCAACCTCTGCGGCCTGGTGAAGTTCTACGGAGCGGGCCACGGCGCGGGAATCAAACCGATTGTCGGCGCCGATTTTAACGTGCAGAGCGAACTGTTCGGCGATGAGCTGACCCATTTAACGGTGCTGGCGGCCAATAATACCGGCTACCAGAACCTGACGCTGCTGATTTCCAAAGCCTACCAGCGCGGATACGGCGCGGCTGGCCCGATCATCGATCGTGACTGGCTACTTGAGCTGAAAGAGGGGCTCATTTTGCTGTCCGGCGGTCGTATGGGTGACGTCGGGCGTGCCCTGCTGCGCGGTAATATGGCGCTGGTGGAGCAGTGCGTTGGTTTTTATGAAGAACATTTCCCAAACTGTTATTTCCTCGAGCTGATTCGTACCGGTCGCCAGGATGAAGAGTCATACCTGCATGCGGCGGTGGCGCTGGCGGAAACGCGTGGCCTGCCGGTCGTGGCGACCAACGATGTGCGGTTCCTGGAACCCGGTGATTTTGACGCGCACGAGATTCGCGTTGCAATCCACGATGGCTTTACCCTCGACGATCCTAAGCGCCCGCGCAACTACTCCGCGCAGCAGTATATGCGTAGCGAAGAAGAGATGTGCGAGCTGTTCTCGGACATTCCGGAAGCGCTGGAAAACACCGTTGAGATTGCCAAACGTTGTAACGTGACGGTGCGTCTCGGCGAGTACTTCCTGCCGCAGTTCCCGACCGGCGATATGACCACCGAAGACTTCCTCGTCGCGAAGTCAAAAGAGGGGCTGGAAGAACGCCTGGCGTTCCTGTTCCCGGATCCGGAAGTTCGCGCCAAGCGCCGTCCGGAATACGACGAGCGTCTGGATATTGAGCTCCAGGTGATCAACCAGATGGGCTTCCCGGGTTACTTCCTGATCGTGATGGAGTTCATCCAGTGGTCGAAGGATAACGGCGTGCCGGTAGGGCCGGGCCGTGGTTCCGGTGCAGGCTCACTGGTGGCTTATGCCCTGAAAATTACCGATCTCGACCCGCTGGAGCTTGACCTGCTGTTCGAACGCTTCCTTAACCCGGAACGTGTCTCGATGCCCGACTTCGACGTCGACTTCTGCATGGAGAAGCGCGATCAGGTGATCGAGCACGTGGCCGAAATGTACGGCCGCGATGCGGTATCGCAGATTATTACCTTCGGTACCATGGCGGCGAAAGCGGTGATCCGCGATGTGGGCCGCGTTCTGGGCCACCCGTACGGTTTCGTCGACCGCATCTCTAAGCTGGTGCCGCCCGATCCGGGTATGACGCTGGCGAAAGCCTTCGAAGCCGAACCGCAGTTGCCGGAAATCTACGAAGCGGATGAAGAGGTGCGCGCGCTCATCGACATGGCGCGTAAGCTTGAAGGGGTCACCCGTAACGCCGGTAAACACGCCGGTGGCGTGGTGATCGCGCCGACCAAAATTACCGACTTTGCGCCGCTATACTGCGATGAGCAAGGTCTGCATCCGGTTACCCAGTTTGATAAGAACGACGTGGAATACGCCGGGCTGGTGAAGTTCGACTTCCTCGGCCTGCGTACGCTTACCATCATCAACTGGGCGCTGGAAATGATTAACGCCCGCCGCGAGCGCAACGGCGAGCCGCCGCTGGATATCGCGGCTATTCCGCTCGACGATAAGAAAAGCTTCGACATGCTGCAACGCTCGGAAACCACGGCGGTCTTCCAGCTTGAATCGCGCGGCATGAAGGATCTGATTAAGCGCCTGCAGCCTGACTGCTTCGAAGATATGATCGCGCTGGTGGCCCTGTTCCGTCCTGGCCCGCTGCAGTCGGGGATGGTTGATAACTTTATCGACCGTAAACACGGCCGCGAAGAGATCTCTTATCCGGACGTGCAGTGGCAGCACGAAAGCCTGAAGCCGGTACTGGAGCCAACCTACGGCATTATCCTGTACCAGGAACAGGTGATGCAGATTGCCCAGGTGCTTTCCGGCTACACCCTTGGCGGCGCGGACATGCTGCGTCGTGCGATGGGTAAGAAAAAGCCGGAAGAGATGGCCAAGCAGCGCGGTGCCTTTGAAGAAGGGGCGAAAAAGAACGGCGTTGATTGCGAACTGGCGATGAAAATCTTTGACCTGGTGGAGAAATTCGCCGGTTACGGGTTTAACAAATCGCACTCTGCGGCTTATGCGCTGGTGTCTTACCAGACGCTGTGGCTGAAGGCGCACTATCCGGCCGAGTTTATGGCGGCGGTAATGACTGCCGATATGGACAACACCGAGAAGGTGGTCGGCCTGGTCGACGAATGCTGGCGCATGGGGCTGAAAATATTGCCGCCGGATATCAATTCAGGTTTATATCATTTCCACGTGAATCATGACGGGGAAATCGTGTATGGTATCGGCGCCATTAAGGGCGTCGGTGAAGGCCCGATTGAAGCCATCATCGAAGCGCGTAACAACGGCGGCTATTTCCGCGAGCTTTTCGACCTTTGCGCACGTACCGACACCAAAAAGCTCAACCGCCGGGTGCTGGAAAAGCTGATTATGTCCGGCGCGTTCGATAGGCTTGGTCCGCATCGCGCCGCGCTGATGAATTCGCTCGCCGACGCGTTAAAGGCGGCGGATCAGCACGCGAAAGCGGAAGCGATTGGCCAGGCTGATATGTTCGGCGTGCTGGCGGAAGAGCCGGAGCAGGTCGAGCAATCCTACGCCAACTGCCAGCCATGGCCAGAGCAGGTCGTTTTAGACGGTGAGCGCGAAACGTTAGGTCTGTACCTGACGGGGCATCCGATCAACCAGTATTTAAAAGAAATTGAGCGCTATGTCGGCGGGTATCGACTCAAAGACATGCATCCGACGGAACGTGGGAAAGTGACCACGGCCGCGGGGCTCGTGATTGCCGCGAGGGTTATGGTCACCAAGCGCGGCAATCGTATCGGCATCTGTACGCTGGATGACCGTTCCGGACGCCTGGAGGTCATGCTGTTCTCCGAGGCGCTGGAAAAATACCAGCACCTGCTGGAAAAAGACCGCATACTTATCGTCAGCGGACAGGTCAGCTTTGATGACTTCAGCGGCGGCCTTAAAATGATGGCCCGCGAAGTGATGGACATTGACGAAGCCCGGGAAAAATACGCTCGCGGGCTTGCTATCTCGCTGACGGACAGGCAAATTGATGACCAGCTTTTAAACCGACTCCGTCAGTCTCTGGAACCCCATCGTTCGGGAACCATTCCAGTACATCTCTACTATCAGAGGGCGGATGCACGTGCGCGGTTGCGTTTCGGTGCAACCTGGCGTGTCTCTCCGAGCGATCGTTTACTCAACGATCTGCGTGGCCTCATCGGTTCGGAGCAGGTGGAACTGGAGTTTGACTAATACAGGAATACTATGAGTCTGAATTTCCTTGATTTTGAACAGCCGATTGCAGAGCTGGAAGCGAAAATCGATTCTTTGACTGCGGTTAGCCGTCAGGATGAGAAACTGGATATTAATATCGACGAAGAAGTGCATCGTCTGCGTGAAAAAAGCGTAGAGCTGACGCGCAAAATCTTTGCCGATCTCGGCGCATGGCAGGTAGCCCAACTGGCGCGCCATCCGCAGCGCCCGTACACCCTGGATTATGTCCGTCTGGCGTTTGATGAGTTTGACGAACTGGCCGGCGATCGCGCCTATGCTGACGATAAAGCTATCGTTGGTGGTATCGCACGCCTGGACGGTCGCCCGGTGATGATCATTGGTCATCAGAAAGGCCGTGAAACTAAAGAAAAAATCCGTCGTAACTTCGGCATGCCGGCACCGGAAGGCTACCGTAAAGCGCTGCGCCTGATGGAAATGGCGGAACGCTTCAACATGCCGATTGTGACCTTCATCGACACCCCAGGGGCTTACCCGGGCGTCGGCGCAGAAGAGCGCGGCCAGTCTGAAGCGATTGCCCGCAACCTGCGCGAAATGTCACGCCTGAGCGTGCCGGTTATCTGTACCGTTATCGGTGAGGGTGGCTCCGGCGGCGCGCTGGCAATTGGTGTGGGCGATAAAGTGAATATGCTGCAGTACAGCACCTATTCCGTTATCTCTCCGGAAGGCTGCGCCTCTATTCTGTGGAAAAGCGCCGACAAAGCGCCGCTGGCCGCAGAAGCGATGGGCATCATCGCCCCGCGTCTGAAAGAGCTGAAGCTGATTGACTCCATCATCCCGGAACCGCTGGGTGGCGCCCATCGTAACCCGGAAGTGAT
Source organism: Klebsiella sp. WP3-W18-ESBL-02 (assembly GCF_014168815.1). Lineage (NCBI taxonomy): Bacteria > Pseudomonadati > Pseudomonadota > Gammaproteobacteria > Enterobacterales > Enterobacteriaceae > Klebsiella > Klebsiella sp. WP3-W18-ESBL-02. Next base: position 4,125,725 of record NZ_AP021972.1, on the reverse strand, counting down.
GGCGGCCTCGCTGAAAGCACAGCTGCTGGCTGACCTGGCCGATCTCGACGTGCTGAGCAAAGAAGATCTGCTGAACCGTCGCTATCAGCGCCTGATGAGCTACGGTTACGCGTAAGCCATTCGTAAGACGTTCCTGAAAAGGGCCACAGTTTGTGGCCCTTTTTTATTCCCCTCGTTCTAGCTGCGCTATGATAGGTACAGAATTTCCAGGAGGAACGCATGAATATTATCGCCATTATGGGGCCGCACGGCGTCTACTACAAAGATGAGCCCATCAAGGAGCTGGAACAGGCGCTGTTGGCGCAAGGCTTCAAAATTATCTGGCCGCAAAATAGTGCCGACCTGCTGAAGTTTATCGAGCACAACCCGCGTATCTGTGGGGTGATTTTTGACTGGGATGAATACAGCGTCGATCTGTGCGGTGAGATTAATCAGCTCAATGAATATCTACCGCTTTATGCCTTTATCAATAACCATTCGACGATGGACGTCAGCGCACACGACATGCGCATGGCGCTGTGGTTCTTTGAGTATGCGCTGGGTCAGGCTGACGATATCGCGACGCGTATTCGCCAGTACACCAACGAATACCTGGATAACATTACGCCGCCGTTTACCAAAGCGCTGTTCACCTATGTGACAGAAGGCAAGTACACTTTCTGTACGCCGGGGCACATGGCGGGAACGGCCTATCAAAAAAGCCCGGTAGGCTGCCTGTTTTATGATTTCTTCGGTGCCAATACGCTGAAAGCCGACGTGTCGATTTCGGTGACGGAGCTGGGTTCCCTGTTGGATCACACCGGCCCGCACCTCGAGGCGGAGGAGTACATTGCCCGCACCTTTGGCGCCGAGCAAAGCTATATGGTGACGAACGGTACCTCAACGTCGAACAAAATCGTTGGGATGTATGCGGCGCCGAGCGGCAGTACGCTGTTGATTGACCGTAATTGTCACAAGTCGTTAGCGCACCTGCTGATGATGAGCGACGTGGTGCCGCTGTGGCTGAAACCGACGCGTAACGCGCTGGGTATCCTTGGCGGTATCCCCAAGCATGAGTTTACTCGCGATAGCCTGCAGCAAAAGGTCAATACGACCGACGGCGCGCAGTGGCCGGTGCACGCCGTGATCACCAACTCGACCTATGACGGGCTGCTGTATAACACTAATTGGATCAAACAGACGCTCGACGTGCCGTCGATTCACTTTGACTCGGCCTGGGTACCGTACACCCACTTTCATCCCATTTACCAGGGGAAAAGCGGCATGAGCGGCGATCGCGTGCCGGGGAAAGTGTTCTTCGAAACCCAGTCGACCCACAAGATGCTGGCGGCGCTATCGCAGGCGTCGTTAATTCACATCAAGGGCGACTACGACGAAGACACCTTTAACGAAGCCTTTATGATGCATACCTCTACCTCGCCAAGTTACCCGATCGTCGCTTCGATCGAGACGGCTGCGGCGATGCTGCGCGGCAACCCGGGCAAAAGGCTGATTAACCGCTCGGTAGAGCGCGCGCTGCATTTCCGTAAAGAGGTACAGCGGCTGCGTGAAGAGTCCGACAGTTGGTTCTTTGATATCTGGCAGCCTGAGCAGATAGATCAGGCCGAGTGCTGGCCGGTATCGCCAGGGGAAGACTGGCACGGTTTCAGCGATGCGGATGCCGACCATATGTTCCTCGATCCGGTAAAAGTCACGATTCTGACGCCGGGGATGGATGAACAGGGCAATATGAGCGATGAGGGGATCCCGGCGGCGCTGGTGGCGAAATACCTTGATGAGCACGGCGTGGTGGTCGAGAAAACGGGGCCGTATAACCTGCTGTTCTTGTTCAGCATTGGGATTGATAAAACCCGGGCAATGGGGCTGCTGCGCGGGCTGACGGAGTTTAAACGCGCTTACGATCTCAATCTGCGGGTGAAGAATATGCTGCCGGATCTTTATGCTGAAGATCCTGATTTTTATCGCAATATGCGTATTCAGGATCTGGCTCAGGGGATCCACCGTCTGATTCGTCAGCACGATCTGCCGCGCCTGATGCTGCGCGCCTTTGACGTGCTGCCGGAAATGAAGCTCACGCCGCACCGCGCGTGGCAGCGGCAAATCAAAGGCGACGTCGAAACCGTTGCGCTGGAAGATCTGGTGGGGCGTATCTCGGCCAATATGATCCTGCCGTACCCGCCGGGCGTGCCGTTGCTGATGCCGGGTGAGATGATCACCGAACAGAGCCGATCGGTGCTCGATTTCCTGCTGATGCTCTGTTCGATCGGGCGACATTATCCGGGCTTTGAAACCGATATCCACGGAGCAAAACGCGATGAAAACGGGGTCTACCGGGTGAGAGTCCTAAAAGAGAGTCAGGGGCTTGCGCGATAACGCCCGGCGCGGGTAACGTGCTGAGAAACGGTTAACGGAGAGACAGGATGCTGGGACTAAAACAGATTCATCACATTGCGATTATTGGCACCGACTACGCGAAAAGTAAGGCTTTCTACTGCAATATTCTCGGCTTTACCCTGCAAAGCGAGGTGTATCGAGAAGCGCGCGATTCGTGGAAGGGTGATCTCGCGCTAAACGGCCAGTACGTGATTGAGCTGTTTTCTTTCCCGTTCCCGCCCGCGCGGCCCAGCCGCCCGGAGGCCTGCGGGCTGCGCCATCTGGCCTTTAGCGTTGCGGATATCGACGCTTCGGTGGCGCATCTGGAGGCGCACGGGGTTGCCTGTGAGGCGATTCGCGTCGATCCGTACACCGGCAAGCGCTTTACCTTTTTCACCGATCCTGACGGCCTGCCGCTGGAACTCTACCAGCAGTAAGGCTTGCCAGCGACCGTCCGGCCCGGTAACGTGCCGGGCGAGACTTTTCACGACACGATAACGATGACGCCATCTTCTCTCGAACAGCAGCTTTCCCCCCATCGCCAGTTTCTGGTGGCATTTAGCGGCGGGCTGGACTCAACGGTTTTGTTACATCAGTTGGTGTGCTGGCAACGACAGAACCCAGGCGTTACCCTGCGCGCCATTCATATTCACCACGGCATCAGCCCGCATGCCGATAGCTGGGTCGCACACTGTCAACGGGTGTGCGACGAGTGGCAGGTGCCTCTGGCGGTTACCCGCGTCACGCTGACCGGGCAAGGGGCAGGGCTCGAGGCCGAAGCCAGAGAGGCACGCTACCGGGCGTTTCGTGAGGCATTGCGGCCCGGAGAAGTGTTGCTGACGGCGCAGCATCTGGACGATCAGAGTGAAACGCTGCTGCTGGCGCTTAAGCGCGGCAGCGGGCCTGCCGGGCTGTCGGCCATGCCGCGGCGCGCGGCCTTTGCCGGTACTCAACTTATTCGTCCTTTGCTGAATGAAAGCCGCGCTGCGCTGCTAGGCTGGGCGCAGCAGCACGGGCTGTGTTGGATTGAGGACGAGAGCAATCAGGATGATGCCTACGATCGGAACTTCCTGCGTCTGCGCGTTTTACCGCTGCTGAATGCCCGCTGGCCGCACTTTGCCGACGCGGCGGCGCGGAGTGCGGCGCTGTGCGGTGAGCAGGAGCAACTGCTGGATGAACTGTTGGCCGACGAGCTTGCTCACCTGCTTTCAGAAACGGGCGCGCTGGCGATTAATCCGCTATACGACATGAGCGGGCCAAAGCGTGCGGCATTACTGCGGCGCTGGCTTTCCCACCATGGTGCCGCGATGCCGTCGCGCGAGATGCTGGCGCGGCTGTGGCAGGAGGTCGCGTTAGCGCGTGAAGATGCCGCACCGCGTCTACGTCTGGGGAACTTTGAGGTGCGCCGCTTTCAGCAGCAGCTGTGGTGGGTGCAAGCGCATGAGGGGCAGAGTGGAACGACGTTAGCCTGGGTCAGCCCCGATAGGCCGCTGGATTTGCCGGATGGCCTTGGGCGAGTGAGCCTGATCCCGGGGGGCGAGATTCGACCTCCACGCGCCGACGAGCCGGTTTCTATTCGCTTTAAAGCCCTCGGAATGCTGCATATTGTTGGTCGTCACGGCGGGCGCAAGCTGAAAAAAATCTGGCAAGAGCTCGAGGTACCGCCATGGCAGCGCGATACCACGCCGCTGCTGTTTTATGGTGACACATTGATTGCGGCTGCGGGGCGGTTTGTTACGCTGGATGGGAAGCGTGAAAGCGGAGAAGGGCTACAGTTTTGCTGGCAAAAAACGGGCAGCTGAGCTGCCCGTTTCGCTATTATGACTCGCTGACAACCACGGTGCCTATCTGAGGGTGGCTGAAGCTGGCAATCCGATCGAGACGGAGTTCGCGCTGTTCTCCCGCGTTGTCGACGACCAGATACTCCACGTTCTTACGCGAGAGCAGATCGTGGGCTTTGGCTTGCAGTACTTCGCCATCTTTCAGTTGCAGAGAGAGGACGAGGTGGTGCTGGCAGGCAAGCTCAAGGTTGTCATAGTCATCACAGTTGATGGGTTGATAAGTATCATTCATTGACATAATCGCTCACCAGTAAGTTTGCCGCCGCGTACGCGGCTTTTTCCCTGACTGACTCCGACACGGCGTCATCCGCCGCAACGTCGTTCAAAACTTTCAGTACACAGCCTAGCGCATCCGGGATATACCCTAAATCACCGCTCGCAATTTCGGCGTAGCGTTGGCGAATCAACTCACAATAGTTGCCCACATGCCCTCCTGTCAGCGCTTCAATTAAGCCTATGAAGATAATCTCTGTTTAGCAAGGTGACTATATCACACTCATTTAAGCAATATCAGCGGGATGAGCGGCGGCAGGCGCGCCTTTTGGCGTTGATTTCGTTACAATGACCACCATTTTTTGCAGGAGTTTAGCCATGGCGCTGAAAGCAACGATTTATAAAGCAGTGGTCAACGTCGCAGATATCGACCGTAGCCAGTTCCTGGACGCGTCCTTAACCCTCGCGCGCCACCCGTCCGAAACCCAGGAGCGTATGATGCTGCGCCTGCTGGCGTGGATTAAGTATGCCGATGAACGGCTGCAGTTTACCCGCGGGCTCTCTTCTGACGATGAACCGGAGGTCTGGCTGCGTAACGATCATCTGGGCATCGATCTGTGGATTGAACTGGGGCTGCCGGACGAACGGCGGATCAAAAAAGCCTGTAGCCTGGCGCAAGAGGTGGCGTTGTTCACCTATAATAGTCGTGCCGCAGAGATTTGGTGGCAGCAGAATCAGAGCAAAATGGCAGGCTTTAAAAACCTCAGTATCTGGTATCTCGACGATGAACAACTGGCGAAGCTTAGCACATTTGCCGAGCGTACGATGACGCTGCAAGCGACCCTTCAGGAAGGCGCAATCTGGCTATCTGATGCTCAGAATAATCTGGAAATTCATCTGACGCCGTGGCAAATCACGGCATGATTACGCTTTCCCGGCAGGTGAGCATTCCGGAGGATGAGCTGACAATCACCGCTATCCGGGCGCAGGGCGCGGGCGGACAGCATGTGAATAAGACCTCAACGGCTATTCACCTGCGTTTTGACATCCGTGCCTCAAGCCTGCCAGAGTATTACAAAACGCGTTTGCTTGAGGCCAGCCATCACTTAATTTCTGCTGATGGTGTGATTATCATTAAGGCGCAGGAGCACCGTAGCCAGGAGATGAATCGCGAAGCAGCGCTTGCCAGGCTGGTGGCGGTGATCCAGACGTTAACCGCAGAACAAAAAAGCCGACGCCCCACGCGCCCGACCCGCGCGTCAAAAGAGCGGCGGCTGAATTCAAAAGCGCAGAAATCTTCGGTGAAGTCCTTGCGCGGGAAAGTTCGCTACTAAGCCGGACGTGGATGTAATAACAATAAGGAATTGAGGGTGAAAAAAGCGATATTAGCCATTGCGGCGACGGGAATGCTGTTCGGCCTGTTCGGGTGTAACCATTCGGAAGTGACTGCCCTCAAGCCGACGCAGCAGGCGGAGTTAACGCCGATGCAGCAGAGCTGGCGCGGCGTATTGCCATGCGCTGATTGCGAAGGCATTGAGACCTCGCTGTTCCTCGAGAAGGACGGTACCTGGGTCATGAATGAACGCTATCAGGGCGTGCGCCGCGAACCGTCGTCATTTGGTTCTTACGGTACCTGGGCGCGTACTGCCGACAAGCTGGTCCTGACCGACAGCCAGGGCGAAAAATCGTACTATCGGGTGAAAGGCGAAAAGCTGGAGATGCTTGACCGTCAAGGTAACCCGATCCAATCGAAGCTGAACTATACGCTGGAGCCCGCGAAGGCCAGCCTGCCGACCACGCCGATAGCGATGCGCGGCATGTACTTCTATATGGCGGACGCGGCGACGTTCACCGACTGTGCAACAGGCCAGCGCCTGGCGGTTGCCAACAATGCCCAGCTGGAACGCGATTATGCCGCGGCGCAGGGCAGCAGTAGCCAGCCGATTCTGCTGGTGGTGGAGGGGCACTTTACCCTTGAGCCCAACCCGGATACCGGCGCGATGGTCAAAACGCTAGCGACCGATAAAGCCGGGACATTCTCGCCGGGTAAAGACTGTACCAGCGTGAAATAACGGTATCTGTAGGCCTGATAAGCGTAGCGCCATCAGGCAATTTGGTTCCGCTTGCCGGATGGCGGCGTAAACGCCTTATCCGGCCAGCTATCATAAAAAAGCCTCGCAAATGCGAGGCTTTTTTTGTCGCCCGAACCAGGCGTTAACGCCTGGTTCGGGAGGCCACTGAGCGGATTAGCCCTTAATCGCTTTCAGCAGATAATCGACGATGTCGCCGGTTTTAATCAGCTGTTTCTCGCCGTTACGACGGTATTTGTATTCGATATCGTCGTTGTCGAGGTTACGGTCGCCCAGCACGATGGTGTGCGGAATACCGATCAGTTCCATATCGGCGAACATCACGCCCGGACGCTCTTTACGGTCGTCCATCAACACGTCAATTCCGTGAGCGCGCAGCTCTGCGTACAGTTTCTCCGCCAGCTCTTGTACACGGTAGGATTTGTGCATGTTCATTGGCAGAATGGCGACCTGGAACGGGGCGATGGCGTCAGGCCATACGATGCCGCGATCGTCAAAGTTCTGCTCAATAGCGGCCGCCACCACGCGAGTCACCCCGATACCGTAGCAGCCCATGGTCAGCGTCTGGTTACGCCCGTCTTCGCCCTGTACCGAGGCCTTCATGGCTTCAGAGTACTTGGTACCCAGCTGGAAGATGTGACCGACTTCGATGCCGCGTTTGATCATCAGCGTGCCTTTGCCATCCGGGCTCGGGTCACCGGCGACCACGTTACGGATGTCTGCCACTTCCGGCGTCGCCACGTCGCGATCCCAGTTGATGCCAAAGTAGTGCTTACCGTCGATGTTCGCACCGGCGGCAAAGTCGCTCATTGCGGCAACGGTACGGTCGATGATAACCGGAATCGGCAGATTGACCGGGCCCAGAGAGCCCGGACCTGCGTTGACCAGCGCACGAATTTCTTCTTCGGTCGCGAAGGTCAGCGGGCTGGCAACCTGCGGCAGTTTTTCCGCTTTGACTTCGTTCAGCTCGTGATCGCCGCGAACCAGCAGGGCAATCAGCGGAGACTTGCTGTCTTCTACCGCTTTCACCAGCAGGGTTTTCACGGTTTTTTCGATTGGCAGGTTGAACTGCTCAACCAGCTCGGCGATGGTTTTTGCGTTTGGCGTATCAACCAGGCTCATTTCCTGGGTCGCCGCCGCGCGCGGTTCTTTCGGTGCAAGCGCTTCGGCAAATTCAATGTTGGCCGCGTAGTCGGAGGAGTCAGAGAAGATCACGTCATCTTCGCCGCTCTGCGCCAGCACCTGGAATTCATGAGAGGCATTGCCGCCGATGGAGCCGGTGTCAGCCTGTACCGCACGGAAATCCAGACCCATACGGCTGAAGATTTTGCTGTACGCGGCGTACATGGCGTCGTAGGTTTCCTGCAGCGATTCCTGAGAGGTATGGAAAGAGTAGGCATCTTTCATCAGGAATTCGCGCGAACGCATCACGCCAAAGCGCGGGCGTACTTCGTCACGGAATTTAGTCTGGATCTGATAGAAGTTCAGCGGCAGCTGTTTGTAAGAGCTCAGCTCGTTACGAATCAGGTCGGTGATGACTTCTTCGTGCGTTGGGCCGAGAACGAAAGAACGGTCACCGCGGTCAGCAATGCGCAGCAGCTCCGGGCCATACTGTTCCCAACGGCCGCTCTCTTCCCACAGTTCGGAAGGCTGAACCACCGGCATTAACACCTCGATCGCACCGGCGTTGTTCATCTCTTCACGCACGATGTTTTCGACTTTTTTCAGGACGCGCACGCCGGTCGGCAGCCAGGTATATAACCCGGAGGCCAGCTTGCGGATCATCCCGGCGCGCAGCATCAGCTGGTGGCTGATGACTTCGGCGTCGGCAGGCGTCTCCTTCAGAGTGGAGAGCAGGTATTGGCTAGTACGCATGTTGTTACGGTTCCAGTTGGACGACAGAACAGGCTCCAGATGAGCCTGGTACAAAACAAAAGTGGTTTAGTTTACCAGCGAGAAAGGGATGTCAAAAGAGTACGCGACGCAAATTAGCGGGCTTCCAGCGCAAAGACCTCAAATCCTGAGGGCGTGACGCGCCAGCGGACGTTAAAGTCCAGCAGCCAGACGGCGTAGGTTTTGCCTTCTTCCTCATTTTTACGATAGGCAGGACGCGGGTCCTGCGCCAGCACTTCGGCAATAAACTGGCGAAGGCGCGGGTAGCGCGTTTCCAGCCCGAGCAACTGCTGGGTAATGTCTTCGCTGAAGCTGACGTTTACGCCGGCCTGAGGCGCATCCTGTGCATAGCTGGCACGCGCGTCGGGTAGCGCCTCGGCAAACGGCAGATACGGTTTGATATCAACGACCGGCGTACCGTCGACGAGATCCAGCCCGCCCAGTTCGAGAATCACATGCTCTTTATGGCAGCGAATGCCCCGCAGTTCGACCAGCGACATCCCGATGGGGTTGGGACGGAAGGTGGAGCGGGTTGCAAACACGCCCATTCGTGCGTTGCCGCCGAGACGGGGAGGACGCACCGTCGGGCGCCAGCCGCCTTCCATCGTTTGATGAAAGACAAACAGCACCCACAGGTGACTGAAGTCTTCCAGGCCGCGTACGGCATCGGCCTGGTTGTAAGGGGCAAGCAGGTGCAGCTCGCCGCTACAGCTTTTGACCAGGCCCGGTTGACGCGGCACGGCAAACTTCTCTTTATAAGGAGAGCGGATAACGCCTATTTGCTCGAAGGAGAAGTGGCTCATTTCGCGCTAACGTTGAGGGCCGACCCGATGCAAACCGCCTGACGATAGCAGCCCGGAGCACCGCTGGTCACTTCGCAGCTGTGCAGCAGTACCGCGTTTGCCTTCATTTTAGAGGCATTGATCTGCATACGCTTGCGCGCCGTTGGGATGTTCGGCGGTGAATCCTGGTTAGTTGCCTGGCAAGAGTCACCGGACACTTCGCCTAAGTCGCGGAACGGTTTACCGACCAGATCCTCGGCGTTGGTAATAATGCGTACCGGCGTCGCGCGCGGCGCTTTGGGTTTCGCGGTCTCCGTTTTGACGGGGGTCGCTGTGCTTTGAACGGGTTCAACAGGAGATCTGTTTAGCATGGAGCAGCCACCTAACAGGAGTGCTAATAAACAGACCGGTAAAGCACGCATAGTAATTCCTCTATAAAGGGTAGACCAGGGGGCTATTGAATCAGGTGCTTGCATAAATGACAAGACGGGCATGCGCCCGTCTTGAAAGATACTGCGGAGGGGGAAGGCGATTACCAGCCTTTAACCGCACCGCCGTTAAAGATTTTGTTCGCCGCTTCGTACACTTCGTCAGACTGGTAAGCCTGAACGAATTTCTTCACGTTTTCCGCGTCTTTGTTGTCTTCGCGAGTCACGATCATGTTGACGTACGGAGAGTCTTTACCTTCAACGAAAATACCGTCTTTTGCCGGGGTCAGGTTGATCTGGCTAGCGTAGGTGGTGTTGATGACGGCCAGCGCAATCTGCGCATCGTCCAGGGAACGCGGCAGTTGCGGCGCTTCCAGTTCAACAATCTTCAGGTTTTTCGGGTTCTCTACGATGTCCAGAGAGGTCGGCAGCAGGCCAACGCCGTCTTTCAGTTTGATCAGACCTTCTTTTTGCAGCAGCAGCAGGGAACGGCCGAGGTTAGTCGGGTCGTTAGGCACTGCAATCTGGGAGCCCGGCTGCAGCTCGTCCAGGGATTTGATTTTTTTAGAGTAGCCAGCAATCGGATACACGAAGGTGTTACCCACGGAAACCAGCTTGTAGCCACGGTCTTTGATCTGCTGATCGAGGTACGGTTTATGCTGGAAGGCGTTGGCGTCAATATCGCCTTTGCTCAGCGCTTCGTTCGGCAGCACGTAGTCGTTGAAGGTCACCAGTTCAACGTCCAGGCCGTATTTTTCTTTCGCGACTTTCTGTGCGACTTCAGCAACCTGCTGTTCCGCACCGACGATCACGCCGACTTTAATATGGTTTGGATCTTTCTCGTCCTGGCCGCAACCAACAAGTGCCAGAGAACCAATCAGGGCTCCAACTGCCGCAAAGGTTTTAAAATTGAACGCCATGCTTATTTCCTTAAACTTTTAAGTTGTGTTGTGTGTAACGCTATTTATGAGTGACTGCCCGGACGATACGATCGCCAGATAGTTGAATTAAATAAACCAGAACGACCAGCAATACCAGAACTGTATTCATTACGACCGCATTATAGCCAATGTAGCCGTACTGATAGCCAATCTGCCCCAGACCGCCGGCACCAACGGCACCGCCCATCGCTGAGTAGCCGACCAGGGTAATCAGGGTAATGGTTGCCGCGTTCACCAGGCCCGGCAGCGCTTCCGGCAGCAGGACTTTACGCACGATCTGCATCGGCGTCGCGCCCATTGCGCGGGAGGCTTCAATCAGCCCGGTGGGGATTTCCAGCAGGGCGTTCTCGACCATGCGGGCGATAAACGGCGCAGCGCCGACCGTCAGAGGGACAATTGCCGCCTGCAGACCGATGGATGTGCCCACGATCACGCGGGTAAACGGGATCATCCATACCAACAGGATAATAAACGGAATAGAACGGAAGATATTCACCAGCGCAGAGAGGACGCGGTAGAGCTTGCCATTCTCAATGATTTGCCCTGGACGCGTGGTATAAAGAAGCACGCCGACCGGCAGACCAATCACAAAGCCGAAAAAGCCCGACACAAACGTCATGGCCAGCGTTTCCCAGACGCCGCGCGCCAGTAACCACATCATGGCCTCAGACATAACCCAATACCTCTACTTTTACATGGTGTTGCTGCAGCCAGGCGATGGCTGCCTGCGTATCTTCTGGCGCGCCGTGCATTTCAGTCAGCATAATGCCGAACTTCACGCCGCCCGCGTAATCCATCTGCGCGCTAATAATGTTGTTGTTTACGTTAAAGCGGCGTGCGGTTTCCGACAGCAGCGGAGCGTCGACCGAATGGCCGGTAAACTCCATCCGCAGCATCGGTACGCTGTCGGTGAACGGTTCCGCCTTAAGACGCGCCTGATAATCTTCCGGAATATCGAGGTGCAGCGTGGACTGAATAAACTGCTGCGCCAGCGGCGTTTTCGGATGAGAAAAGACTTCGCTCACCGTATCCTGCTCGATAAGCTCGCCGTTGCTGATGACTGCCACGCAGTCACAGATGCGCTTCACCACGTCCATTTCATGAGTGATGAGCAGAATCGTCAGACCCAGGCGGCGGTTAATGTCTTTCAGCAGTTCGAGGATGGCGCGAGTGGTCGCCGGATCCAGCGCGCTGGTGGCTTCATCGCACAGCAGCACTTTCGGGTTACTGGCTAACGCACGGGCAATCGCCACGCGCTGCTTCTGGCCACCGGACAGGTTTGCCGGGTAGCTATCGTGCTTATCGCTCAGACCAACGAGGTCCAGCAGCTCAGTGACGCGACGCTTCACTTCATCTTTAGGGGTGTTGTCGAGCTCGAGCGGCAGCGCAACGTTGCCAAATACCGTGCGTGAAGAGAGCAGGTTAAAGTGCTGGAAAATCATGCCAATCTGGCGACGAGCTTTTGTCAGCGCCGATTCGGACAGCGCCGTCAGTTCCTGGCCGTCAACCTGCACGCTGCCATCAGTAGGACGTTCGAGCAGGTTAACGCAGCGAATCAGCGTACTTTTACCGGCACCGGATGCGCCAATGACGCCATAAATTTGTCCCGCAGGCACGTGCAGGCTAACGTTGTTTAGCGCCTGAATAGTGCGGTGGCCCTGCTGGAACACTTTGGTGATATTCGAAAGTTTAATCATTAGATTATTTATTATCGGTTAGGAGTTATCCGCGGCATTTTGTTCTGCCCTGGACGGGCGATGACCGTCAACAAAACGGATGTTAAGGCATCTAGACGTCTAAATCAATCTGATTTATGCGATCGACGCTTTCTTGCCTGTCGAAACATGCGATACTAAGCACACATGCCTTATTCAGGAGCAACACGGTGGCAAAGTCCGTACCCGCTATTTTTCTCGATCGTGATGGCACGATTAATGTCGATCATGGCTACGTTCATGAAATAGATGCGTTTGAGTTTATTGATGGCGTCATTGACGCGATGCGTGAATTAAAAGAGATGGGCTACGCCCTGGTTCTGGTGACCAACCAGTCGGGTATTGCTCGCGGGAAATTTACCGAAGCGCAGTTTGAAACGCTGACGGAATGGATGGACTGGTCGCTTGCCGACCGCGGTGTCGATCTGGACGGTATCTATTATTGCCCGCATCATCCGCAGGGAACAGTAGAAGAGTATCGTCAGGTGTGTGATTGCCGTAAACCGCATCCGGGTATGCTGAAGTCGGCACAGGACTATCTGCACATTGATATGGCTTCTTCTTATATGGTTGGCGATAAAGTTGAAGATATGCAGGCAGCCGCTGCGGCGGGCGTAGGCACGAAAGTATTGGTGCGCACCGGTAAGCCGGTCACCGAAGACGCCGAAAAAGCCGCAGATTGGGTGATTAATAGTCTGGCGGACCTGCCTGCAGCCATCAAAAAGCGGAAATAATCGACAAAAAGGTGAAAAGGTGAGCGGTTGAAAGAAAAATGCATTTTCCCTCTTGTCAGCCAGAATAAACTCCCTATAATGCGCCTCCACTGACACGGAACAACGGATTACAAGCCGCCGGGTCAGCGAGGATTCTCCTGAGAATCTCGGCAGAGAAAAGCGAAATTAAACGCTTGACTCTGAAAGAGGAAAGCGTAATATACGCCACCTCGCAACAGTGAGCGAAAGCCGTGTTGCACTGCTCTTTAACAATTTATCAGACAATCTGTGTGGGCACTCGAAGATACGGATTCTTAACGTCGCAAGACGAAAAATGAATACCAAGTCTCTGAGTGAACACGTAATTCATTACGAAGTTTAATTCACGAGCATCAAACTTAAATTGAAGAGTTTGATCATGGCTCAGATTGAACGCTGGCGGCAGGCCTAACACATGCAAGTCGAACGGTAGCACAGAGAGCTTGCTCTTGGGTGACGAGTGGCGGACGGGTGAGTAATGTCTGGGAAACTGCCCGATGGAGGGGGATAACTACTGGAAACGGTAGCTAATACCGCATAACGTCGCAAGACCAAAGTGGGGGACCTTCGGGCCTCACACCATCGGATGTGCCCAGATGGGATTAGCTAGTAGGTGGGGTAACGGCTCACCTAGGCGACGATCCCTAGCTGGTCTGAGAGGATGACCAGCCACACTGGAACTGAGACACGGTCCAGACTCCTACGGGAGGCAGCAGTGGGGAATATTGCACAATGGGCGCAAGCCTGATGCAGCCATGCCGCGTGTATGAAGAAGGCCTTCGGGTTGTAAAGTACTTTCAGCGAGGAGGAAGGCGTTAAGGTTAATAACCTTAGCGATTGACGTTACTCGCAGAAGAAGCACCGGCTAACTCCGTGCCAGCAGCCGCGGTAATACGGAGGGTGCAAGCGTTAATCGGAATTACTGGGCGTAAAGCGCACGCAGGCGGTTTGTTAAGTCAGATGTGAAATCCCCGGGCTCAACCTGGGAACTGCATTTGAAACTGGCAAGCTTGAGTCTCGTAGAGGGGGGTAGAATTCCAGGTGTAGCGGTGAAATGCGTAGAGATCTGGAGGAATACCGGTGGCGAAGGCGGCCCCCTGGACGAAGACTGACGCTCAGGTGCGAAAGCGTGGGGAGCAAACAGGATTAGATACCCTGGTAGTCCACGCCGTAAACGATGTCTATTTGGAGGTTGTTCCCTTGAGGAGTGGCTTCCGGAGCTAACGCGTTAAATAGACCGCCTGGGGAGTACGGCCGCAAGGTTAAAACTCAAATGAATTGACGGGGGCCCGCACAAGCGGTGGAGCATGTGGTTTAATTCGATGCAACGCGAAGAACCTTACCTACTCTTGACATCCAGAGAACTTAGCAGAGATGCTTTGGTGCCTTCGGGAACTCTGAGACAGGTGCTGCATGGCTGTCGTCAGCTCGTGTTGTGAAATGTTGGGTTAAGTCCCGCAACGAGCGCAACCCTTATCCTTTGTTGCCAGCGGTCCGGCCGGGAACTCAAAGGAGACTGCCAGTGATAAACTGGAGGAAGGTGGGGATGACGTCAAGTCATCATGGCCCTTACGAGTAGGGCTACACACGTGCTACAATGGCATATACAAAGAGAAGCGACCTCGCGAGAGCAAGCGGACCTCATAAAGTATGTCGTAGTCCGGATTGGAGTCTGCAACTCGACTCCATGAAGTCGGAATCGCTAGTAATCGTAGATCAGAATGCTACGGTGAATACGTTCCCGGGCCTTGTACACACCGCCCGTCACACCATGGGAGTGGGTTGCAAAAGAAGTAGGTAGCTTAACCTTCGGGAGGGCGCTTACCACTTTGTGATTCATGACTGGGGTGAAGTCGTAACAAGGTAACCGTAGGGGAACCTGCGGTTGGATCACCTCCTTACCTTAAAGAAACGTTCTTTGAAGTGCTCACACAGATTGTCTGATGAAAAATAGCAGTAAAGAATCTCTGCAGGCTTGTAGCTCAGGTGGTTAGAGCGCACCCCTGATAAGGGTGAGGTCGGTGGTTCAAGTCCACTCAGGCCTACCAAATTCGTCCCGCGAATTTGAGGGAGATTCATAAACGATGGGGCTATAGCTCAGCTGGGAGAGCGCCTGCTTTGCACGCAGGAGGTCTGCGGTTCGATCCCGCATAGCTCCACCATCTTTACTGCAACAATACAAGAAAACTTCAGAGTGTACCTGAAAAGGTTCACTGCGAAGTTTTGCTCTTTAAAAATCTGGATCAAGCTGAAAATTGAAACGACACACTGTGTCTGTTCTCCGTAATAAGAACAGATAAGCGGTGTGTTCGAGTCTCTCAAATTTTCGCAACACGGTGGTGTTTTACGAAACATCTTCGGGTTGTGAGGTTAAGCGACTAAGCGTACACGGTGGATGCCCTGGCAGTCAGAGGCGATGAAGGACGTGCTAATCTGCGATAAGCGTCGGTAAGGTGATATGAACCGTTATAACCGGCGATTTCCGAATGGGGAAACCCAGTGTGATTCGTCACACTATCATTACGTGAATACATAGCGTAATGAAGCGAACCGGGGGAACTGAAACATCTAAGTACCCCGAGGAAAAGAAATCAACCGAGATTCCCCCAGTAGCGGCGAGCGAACGGGGAGCAGCCCAGAGTCTGAATCAGCTTGTGTGTTAGTGGAACGGTCTGGAAAGTCCGACGGTACAGGGTGATAGTCCCGTACACCAAAATGCACAGGTTGTGAACTCGAAGAGTAGGGCGGGACACGTGGTATCCTGTCTGAATATGGGGGGACCATCCTCCAAGGCTAAATACTCCTGACTGACCGATAGTGAACCAGTACCGTGAGGGAAAGGCGAAAAGAACCCCGGCGAGGGGAGTGAAAAAGAACCTGAAACCGTGTACGTACAAGCAGTGGGAGCCTCTTTATGGGGTGACTGCGTACCTTTTGTATAATGGGTCAGCGACTTATATTCTGTAGCAAGGTTAACCGAATAGGGGAGCCGAAGGGAAACCGAGTCTTAACTGGGCGTTAAGTTGCAGGGTATAGACCCGAAACCCGGTGATCTAGCCATGGGCAGGTTGAAGGTTGGGTAACACTAACTGGAGGACCGAACCGACTAATGTTGAAAAATTAGCGGATGACTTGTGGCTGGGGGTGAAAGGCCAATCAAACCGGGAGATAGCTGGTTCTCCCCGAAAGCTATTTAGGTAGCGCCTCGTGAATTCATCTTCGGGGGTAGAGCACTGTTTCGGCTAGGGGGTCATCCCGACTTACCAACCCGATGCAAACTGCGAATACCGAAGAATGTTATCACGGGAGACACACGGCGGGTGCTAACGTCCGTCGTGAAGAGGGAAACAACCCAGACCGCCAGCTAAGGTCCCAAAGTCACAGTTAAGTGGGAAACGATGTGGGAAGGCTCAGACAGCCAGGATGTTGGCTTAGAAGCAGCCATCATTTAAAGAAAGCGTAATAGCTCACTGGTCGAGTCGGCCTGCGCGGAAGATGTAACGGGGCTAAACTGTGCACCGAAGCTGCGGCAGCGACACTATGTGTTGTTGGGTAGGGGAGCGTTCTGTAAGCCGTTGAAGGTGAACTGTGAGGTTTGCTGGAGGTATCAGAAGTGCGAATGCTGACATAAGTAACGATAATGCGGGTGAAAAACCCGCACGCCGGAAGACCAAGGGTTCCTGTCCAACGTTAATCGGGGCAGGGTGAGTCGACCCCTAAGGCGAGGCCGAAAGGCGTAGTCGATGGGAAACAGGTTAATATTCCTGTACTTGGTGTTACTGCGAAGGGGGGACGGAGAAGGCTATGTTAGCCGGGCGACGGTTGTCCCGGTTTAAGCATGTAGGCGGGAAGTTTAGGTAAATCCGGACTTCTTTTAACGCTGAGGTGTGATGACGAGGCACTACGGTGCTGAAGTAACAAATGCCCTGCTTCCAGGAAAAGCCTCTAAGCATCAGGTAACATCAAATCGTACCCCAAACCGACACAGGTGGTCAGGTAGAGAATACCAAGGCGCTTGAGAGAACTCGGGTGAAGGAACTAGGCAAAATGGTGCCGTAACTTCGGGAGAAGGCACGCTGATATGTAGGTGAAGTGGTTTACCCATGGAGCTGAAATCAGTCGAAGATACCAGCTGGCTGCAACTGTTTATTAAAAACACAGCACTGTGCAAACACGAAAGTGGACGTATACGGTGTGACGCCTGCCCGGTGCCGGAAGGTTAATTGATGGGGTTAGCGGCAACGCGAAGCTCTTGATCGAAGCCCCGGTAAACGGCGGCCGTAACTATAACGGTCCTAAGGTAGCGAAATTCCTTGTCGGGTAAGTTCCGACCTGCACGAATGGCGTAATGATGGCCAGGCTGTCTCCACCCGAGACTCAGTGAAATTGAACTCGCTGTGAAGATGCAGTGTACCCGCGGCAAGACGGAAAGACCCCGTGAACCTTTACTATAGCTTGACACTGAACACTGGTCCTTGATGTGTAGGATAGGTGGGAGGCTTTGAAGCGCGGACGCCAGTTCGTGTGGAGCCAACCTTGAAATACCACCCTTTAATGGCTGGTGTTCTAACGTAGACCCGTGATCCGGGTTGCGGACAGTGTCTGGTGGGTAGTTTGACTGGGGCGGTCTCCTCCTAAAGAGTAACGGAGGAGCACGAAGGTTAGCTAATCCTGGTCGGACATCAGGAGGTTAGTGCAAAGGCATAAGCTAGCTTGACTGCGAGAGTGACGGCTCGAGCAGGTGCGAAAGCAGGTCTTAGTGATCCGGTGGTTCTGAATGGAAGGGCCATCGCTCAACGGATAAAAGGTACTCCGGGGATAACAGGCTGATACCGCCCAAGAGTTCATATCGACGGCGGTGTTTGGCACCTCGATGTCGGCTCATCACATCCTGGGGCTGAAGTAGGTCCCAAGGGTATGGCTGTTCGCCATTTAAAGTGGTACGCGAGCTGGGTTTAGAACGTCGTGAGACAGTTCGGTCCCTATCTGCCGTGGGCGCTGGAGAATTGAGGGGGGCTGCTCCTAGTACGAGAGGACCGGAGTGGACGCATCACTGGTGTTCGGGTTGTCATGCCAATGGCATTGCCCGGTAGCTAAATGCGGAAGAGATAAGTGCTGAAAGCATCTAAGCACGAAACTTGCCCCGAGATGAGTTCTCCCTGACTCCTTGAGAGTCCTGAAGGAACGTTGAAGACGACGACGTTGATAGGTCGGGTGTGTAAGTGTAGCGATACATTGAGCTAACCGATACTAATGAACCGTGAGGCTTAACCTTACAACGCCGAAGATGTTTTGGCGAAATTGAGACGATTTTCAGCATTGATTACAGATAACATTAACCGGCGAAAAGCGGGTTAATAACAGAATTTGCCTGGCGGCCGTAGCGCGGTGGTCCCACCTGACCCCATGCCGAACTCAGAAGTGAAACGCCGTAGCGCCGATGGTAGTGTGGGGTCTCCCCATGCGAGAGTAGGGAACTGCCAGGCATCAAATTGCAGTAAACCGGGATGAATAATCCGGGTAGTGACAAAGAAATTCGGTGGAGCGGTAGTTCAGTCGGTTAGAATACCTGCCTGTCACGCAGGGGGTCGCGGGTTCGAGTCCCGTCCGTTCCGCCACTTATTAAGAGCCCTGAGCATTTGCTCAGGGCTTTTTTCTTTGTCTTGCATTCAATTATTGCTGTTTTAGCAAAAATCCTCTGCATTTCTCGCCCTTTTTCTCAATCCTCTCGTTCGTCATACTGGTTTCAACTAACCCATACTGATAAATAAAGAGGAAGATCATGACAATCCCTGCATTGGGCCTCGGCACTTTCCGCCTGAAAGATGACGTTGTTATCGCATCCGTAAAAACGGCGCTGGAGCTGGGCTATCGCGCGATCGATACCGCACAAATTTATGATAATGAAGCGGCTATTGGTCAGGCGATTGCTGAAAGCGGCGTAGCGCGCAGCGAGCTGTTTATTACCACTAAAATCTGGACCGAGAACCTCGGTAAAGACAAGCTGATTACCAGCCTGCAAGAGAGCCTGCAAAAACTACGAACTGACTATGTCGATTTGACGCTGATCCACTGGCCGTCGCCGAATGACACGGTTGCGGTTGAAGAGTTTATGGCTGCGCTGCTGGAAGCCAGGACGCTGGGTCTGACTCGCCAGATTGGTATCTCTAACTTCACCATTCCGCTGATGGAACGCGCAATTGCCGCCGTAGGCGCAGACAACATTGCGACGAACCAGATTGAGCTGTCACCTTTCCTACAGAATCGTAAAGTGGTGGACTGGGCCGCTGAGCACGGTATCCACATTACGTCCTACATGACGCTGGCTTATGGTAAGGCGCTGAAAGATGAAACGATTGCCGCGATTGCTGCGAAACATCACGCCACGCCAGCGCAGGTGATCCTCTCCTGGGCTATTGGAGAAGGGTACGCGGTGATTCCATCATCAACCAAGCGCGAAAACCTGGCCAGCAACCTGTTGGCGCTGACCTTAACGCTCGATGCTGAAGATAAACTGGCGATTGCCGCACTGGAGTGCAATGACCGTCTGGTCAGCCCAGAAGGCCTGGCACCACAGTGGGATTGATCCTGCTTCTGCCTTAACCCTCAAACGACCCTCGATAAGCCCGGACGAACTACGCGTCTGGGCTATTTTTTGACATATTCGCTAAGAAAATCAATAAATGCCCGAATTCGTGTGCTCACCGCCCGGTCACTGTAGTAGACCGCGCTAAAGGGCATCTCAACGGGTAGACGCTTATCGGCCAGCAGCTCAACAAACTCCCCGCTGGCAATCTCCTTATCCACCATAAAGTCCGACAGGCAGGCAATACCGTTACCGTGCAGGCACAGCTGCTTGATGGTTTCACCGCTATTGGATGAAATGCCGCAGCTAATCTCCATAAACTGACCGTCACAGCAGTAGACCGGCCACGTGTTAAGAGAAGAGGGCTCGGTGAATCCCAGACACAGGTGTTCCTTCAGATCGATGACGCTCTCAGGCTTGCCATGACGGGCAATGTACTCCGGCGAGGCGACGATTTTTCGATAGCTGCTAAACAGCGGACGCGCGCGCAGACTGGAGTCACTCAATGTGCCAGCGCGAATGGCAACATCGACCTTGCGCTCAATCAGATTGATAAATGTCTCTGAAGAGACCAGCGACAGCGTCACCTCCGGGTACCGTTCACGGAAGGGCTGAACCAGCGGCATCAGCAAATGTAGCATCACCGGCGTGGCGGCGTCGACGCGCAGCAGCCCGCGTGGCGTATTACGCGTATCCAGCAGCTCCGTCTCGGCGGCGGCCATTTCCTGTAGTACCACCTGCATACGGCGGAAATAGCGCTCTCCCTCTTCGGTCAGGCTAAGCTGGCGCGTCGTACGGTTGAGCAGGCTTACGCCAAGCTTGGATTCCAGCTTTTTAACCGCGCGGCTTACCGCCGAGTTAGCCTGGCCCAATTGCTCGGCTGCCCGGCTGAAGCTACCGCTTTCCACGACGGCGACAAAAATGGCGATCTCTTCTGATGTGGCTCTCATTGTTGCACCTGAAGCAAAATTCTATTGAGATTTTGAATATTTTTGTTATTTAAACACCACGGCATACTACGTGTCATCTTAATACTGATGATGTGGAGTTAATTATGCCGCTGGCGCTACTTGCCTTAACGATCAGTGCCTTTTCAATTGGCACAACCGAATTTGTGATTGTCGGCCTGGTCCCGACGATCGCCGAACAGCTGGCTATCTCGTTGCCTTCCGCCGGGATGCTGGTTTCAATTTATGCGCTGGGCGTTGCTATCGGGGCGCCGGTGCTCACCGCTTTGACCGGCAAACTGCCGCGCAAACAGCTGCTGCTGGCGTTAATGGTACTGTTTACCGTTGGTAACCTGCTGGCCTGGCAGGCGCCGGGATACGCCACACTGGTGGTTGCACGCCTGCTGACCGGGCTTGCTCATGGTGTGTTCTTCTCCATCGGCTCAACGATAGCTACCAGTCTGGTACCGAAAGAGAAAGCGGCCTCGGCAATTGCAATAATGTTCGGCGGGTTGACCGTTGCATTGGTGACAGGCGTTCCGCTGGGCACCTTTATTGGCCAGCATTTTGTCTGGCGCGAGACCTTCCTTGCCGTTTCTATGCTGGGCGTGATTGCACTGATCGCTAGCGCCGTGCTGGTTCCGCGGAATATCCCAAGCCGCGCGCCTGCCAGCTTAGCCGACCAGATGAAAGTGCTGACTCACCCGCGTTTGCTGATGATCTATGCGATCACCGCACTGGGCTACGGTGGCGTCTTTACCGCCTTTACCTTCCTGGCACCGATGATGCAAAACCTCGCAGGCTTTACGCCAAACGCGGTGAGCTGGATCCTGCTAGGCTACGGTGTCGCGGTTGCCGTGGGCAACATCTGGGGGGGAAAACTGGCCGATAAACACGGTGCGGTGCCGGCGCTGAAATTTATCTTTGCTGCATTGGCCGCACTGCTGATTGTATTCCAGTTCACCGCCTCTATTCAGTATGCAGCACTGGCAACGGTGCTGGTGATGGGCGTCTTTGCCTTTGGCAACGTGCCTGGACTGCAGGTCTACGTCGTGCAAAAAGCGGAAGAGTACACGCCTGCTGCCGTTGACGTTGCTTCTGGTCTGAATATTGCCGCCTTCAACGTCGGTATTGCGCTGGGGTCTGTCGTCGGCGGGCAAACCGTTGAACATTATGGCCTCGCACAGACTCCGTGGATTGGCGCACTGATTGTGGTGGTGGCGCTGCTGCTGACCGCCCTGAGCGGCCGTCTGGATAAACCCGTCCGCGTGGCGCTAGGCTAGGATTATCTCAGTAAGCGCAGGCTTACATAAGTTCACCTGGCTTTATCACAAATAGCGTTGAAACCGCGGGCAAAAGCCCCTATAACTGAGGGACCCTCCTGGAATCAGGTGGGTTCTTTGGTTATTGAGGTTATAAAAGAAAGTGCGAAAAAATACCTACGCCATGCGCTACATCGCCGGACAACCCGCGGAGCGGATCCTACCGCCGCCGGGGGCGTATTCCGGGCTGAGCGAGGCGTTATCGGTGGGTAAGCCGTTAAGCACTGAAGAGAATATTCGCATCCTGGTGTGGAATATCTTTAAACAGCAGCGTGCAGAATGGCTGTCGGTGCTGAATAAGTACGGCAAAGATGCGCATCTGGTGTTACTTCAGGAGGCGCAAACAACGCCTGAGCTAGTGAAGTTTGCAACCACTAACTATCTGGCGGCCGATCAGGTCCCGGCGTTCGCACTGCCTCATCATCCTTCTGGCGTCATGACGCTGTCTGCCGCTCAGCCCGTTTACTGCTGCCCGCTGCGCGAACGTGAGCCTATTCTGCGGCTGGCGAAATCAGCGTTAGTAACCGTTTACCCACTTCCCGACTCACGCCTGCTGATGGTCGTGAACATCCATGCCGTGAACTTTAGCCTTGGCGTCGATGTTTACAGCAAGCAGCTGATGCCCATTGGCGAGCAAATTGCGTTGCATAACGGCCCGGTGATTATGGCCGGTGATTTTAACGCCTGGAGCCGCCCACGCATGAATGCGCTGTATCGATTTGCACGTGATATGTCGCTACGCCCGGTGTATTTCGATGATGATCAGCGCCGTCGCGCGTTTGGACGCCCGCTCGATTTTGTCTTTTACCGAGGGTTGAATGTGACAGAGGCTTCTGTGCTGGTGACCCGCGCATCGGACCATAATCCGTTGATTGTAGAATTTAGCCCGAGCAGATAGGGCAAGAGACATAAAAAAAGGCACCGGGGAAGACGGTGCCTTTTTTATTGTTTGCCTGTCAGGAGTCAGGACGGTCGCTGTTTTTTACATACAGCGTAAGCTGATCGCCCGGCTGCAAATTGCCTGCGTCGTTATTCCAGCGCATCACATCTTTGATGTTGACGCCGTGACGCTTTGCAATGCTCGACAGCGAGTCGCCTTTACGTACGCGATACGTAATGCTGCTGTTATCGGCAAGACGCGCAGCGCTGCTGCCTGCACCCACCGTTAAGCTTTGCCCTACTTTCAGGCTGCTGCCACGCAGGTTGTTCCACTGCTGCAGATCTTTTGCCGTTACGCCTAAGCGCGATGCAATGCCCGACAGCGTGTCACCTGAGCGAACCTTATAGCTACGGCTGGACATCGGCGTATTATCGGCGACCAGCGTTGGCTGGAGGTCGGCAATTTCACCGGAGGCCAGGGATTCACGCAGCTGGTCTGCATGCTTCTGTGGCACCATCACGTACTTAGGACCGCTTGCACCAAGCGTTGAGCCTTTCACGCCAGCATTGAAGGTCTTAAGCTTATTGACCGGCATACCTGCCATGTCAGCGAGCTGAGAGATCTCAACGGGGCTATCGAGGCGAACACGCGCCAGTGCTCGGCTTTCGTCAGTCGTAGGCAGACGAACGCCATAGCGTTTGCTGTTTTTGAGAATGTCGCTCAAAGCCAGCATCTTCGGTACGTAGACCTTAGTTTCCTGAGGCAATGGGAGAGACCAGAAGTCCGTAGGCTTACCACGGGCCTTGTTCGCTTTCATTGCTTTCATCACACGGCCTTCACCGCTGTTATACGCCGCCACGGTTAATAACCAGTCGCCGTCGAACATTTTGTTCAGACGCTGCATCATATCCAGTGCTGCCGTTGTGGAAGCAACGACGTCACGACGCGCGTCATAACTGCGGGTCTGTTTCAAACCGTAATTTCGCCCTGTGCTCGGAATGATCTGCCAAATACCTGCGGCATTGGCACCAGACGTTGCGTGCGGGTCAAAAGCGCTCTCCACTATGGGTAGTAATACCAGTTCCATCGGCATGTTACGTTTCTTAACTTGCCCGGCTATCCAGTACATATACGGCTCTGCCCGTAAAGTTACATCGTGGAGATAGCTCTTATTTCGTAAGTACTTCTGTTTCTGTTCGCGAACCCGGGTATTATCCGGAATTCCCATCTTTAGCTCGTCGCCAATGTAAGCCCACAAGTCCTGATTCTGCATGTCGAATGTCCCATCGTCCATCCAACGTGCCTGACTAGCGAACTTACTTGCTTCCCCTTGACTAGCCGCAGAAAGGCTCTGTGCGTGCTGTTGGACGTTGCCCTGCTGTGACGCCTGGCACCCCACGAGCAGGACAGAGGCGAGTAATATCGCTTTTGCCTTCATGTGTGTGTCAATAGTTGCTTAAAAGACGACCGATAATAACGACGAACTTTCGAAAACGCAACCCGGAAGTATCAGAAGTTATCTTTCTTTGCCCGTAACCATGCAAAACGCTCTTCAGATTGTAGCAATTTTGTTTCTTTGCTTATTTCATTAATTAAATCAATATCATCCGTTCTTAAAAAGAGATTAATCTGTCGCTCTTTTTTCAGAGTTGTGGGGAGTGTTATTTGTTTTTTTGCACGTAACTCCTTAACTTCTCGATAGTATTCGTTAATGAACAAATCATGCGGTAAAACGCTCAGGGCAAACGTCATGTTGGAGAGCGTGTACTCATGTGCGCAACAAATTAGCGTCTCTTCCGGCAGGCTGTTAATGTGCTGCAACGAGCGGTACATCTGGGCTGGCGTACCTTCAAATAATCGCCCGCAGCCCCCGGAAAATAGGGTATCGCCACAAAAAAGCCAGGGGGCGCTGTAGAAACAGACATGTCCTGAAGTGTGTCCCGGAGTAGCAAAAACGTGAAATTCCTGGTCAAGTACGCGGATGCGATCGCCGTCGGCAACTATTTTTGTTGTGCCTTTGTTACGTGTCTCTTCTGGGCCATAAACGATCAAATTCGGAAAACGCCTATGCAGATCCGCCACGCCGCCGACGTGATCGTGATGATGATGGGTTAACAGGATGGCTTCCGGCTGCCAGCCGTGACGATCGATAGCGTCCAGTACGGGGGCGGCTTCGCCAGGATCGACGATCAGGCAGCGACCTGTTTGATCGTTAAGAACCCAGATGTAGTTGTCCTGAAACGCTGAAATACTGTTAAGATTCATTCGTTACCTCTTACGCGTAGGGAAGGTTGTGATGAAACCGGCAAGGATACCTCAAACAGTCTCAGCGCCTGTCTCGTGGGCACAAATGCCCTGGGGTGAATATTATCGTGAGGCCATCGATCGTCAACTGAAACCCTGGCTGGGTAAGCTCTACGGCTTTCACCTGCTTAAGGTGGGCAATCTGAGCGCGGAGATCAACACCGAAGCGTGTGCTATCTCCCATCAGGTGAATATCTCGCTAGAGGGCAGCCCAATGCAGGTGATGGCCGATCCGCTGCATTTGCCGTTTGCCGAGAAATCGGTCGATGCCTGTCTGCTTGCCCATACGTTGCCCTGGTGCAGCGATCCTCACCGAATGCTGCGCGAGGCTGACCGAGTGTTAATTGACGATGGCTGGCTGATCATCAGCAGCTTCAACCCGGTTAGTCTGATGGGGCTGCGCAAGCTGTTTCCGGTGCTGCGCAAATCTGTGCCGTACAACAGCAGGATGTTTACGCTGACGCGTCAGCTTGACTGGCTGTCGCTGCTGAATTTTGAAGTGCTGCACCAGGGCTGTTTCCAGGTGCTGCCGTGGGCGAAGCAGGGGGGCGTGATGTTAAGCACCCATCTACCTGCGCTGGGCTGCCTGCAGGTTATCGTCGCGCGTAAGCGCACGATCCCGCTGACGCTAAACCCGATGCGGCAAAATAAAGCGAAAAGCCGCATCACGCAGGCGGTCGGCGCAACGCGGCAGTATCGCAAACCGCCGGACGCTTAAGCTTCCGGCTGGTAGCCCGTATCGTCTTGCGTTGGCGCGGAGGCTGCGGCACGCGCCAGCTCATCGCAGCGTTCGTTCTCGGGGTGCCCGGCGTGGCCTTTAACCCACTCCCAGCGAATTTCATGCTGACCAAGCGCCGCATCAAGTCGTTGCCAGAGATCGACGTTCTTCACCGGCTTTTTATCCGCCGTCTTCCAGCCTCGCTTTTTCCAGTTATGAATCCATTGGGTGATCCCCTGACGAACATACTGGCTATCGGTGCTTAGCACCACGGTGCACGGCTCTTTCAGCGCTTCGAGCGCGACAATCGCCGCCATCAGCTCCATGCGGTTGTTGGTGGTCAGGCGATAGCCTTCATTAAAGGTTTTTTCCCGCTGGCGATAGCGTAAAATAGCGCCATAGCCGCCGGGGCCTGGGTTACCAAGGCAAGAGCCATCGGTGAAAATTTCTACCTGTTTAAGCATCTCTGGTAGACTTCCTGTATCTGCAATCGAAAGTAAAACGGCAAGTCTGACATAAATGACTGATATGAGCACTGCAATTACGCGACAGATCGTTCTGGATACCGAAACCACCGGTATGAACCAGATCGGCGCCCACTATGAAGGCCACAAGATCATCGAGATCGGTGCCGTCGAAGTGATCAACCGTCGTTTGACCGGCAACAACTTCCACGTTTACCTCAAGCCGGACCGGCTGGTGGATCCTGAAGCCTTTGGCGTTCACGGTATTGCCGACGAGTTCTTGCTGGATAAACCCACTTTTGCCGACGTGGCCGATGAGTTTCTTGACTACATCCGCGGCGCGGAGCTGGTCATTCATAACGCATCGTTCGATATCGGCTTTATGGACTACGAGTTTAGTAAGCTTAATCGTGGTATTCCAAAGACCGATACTTTCTGTAAGGTGACCGATAGCCTGGCGCTGGCGAGGAAAATGTTCCCCGGTAAGCGTAACAGCCTTGATGCGTTATGCTCGCGCTATGAAATAGATAATACTAAGCGTACGCTGCACGGCGCATTACTCGATGCCCAGATTCTGGCCGATGTTTATCTGACGATGACCGGCGGACAAACCTCCATTAAATTTGCGATGGAAGGTGAGGGGCAGCAGCAGGCGGGTGATACCGGCATCCAGCGCATTGTGCGTGCCGCAAGCAAGCTGCGTGTGGTTTATGCCACGGACGAAGAGCTGGTGAATCACGAATCGCGCCTCGACCTGGTGCAGAAAAAAGGCGGAAGCTGCCTCTGGCGGTCATAAACAGGCCATTTTTGCTGTGAAAATAGCCGGTTGGGCGATTTTTGCAGCAAACGATTCAAAAGTAGAGAAAAAGCGTTGACGGTTTCCCATGGAATCCGTAATATTCGCCTCGTTCCCAAGGGAACACAGCGGAGCGGTAGTTCAGTCGGTTAGAATACCTGCCTGTCACGCAGGGGGTCGCGGGTTCGAGTCCCGTCCGTTCCGCCACTATTCAGAAAGCCCGAATCAGCAATGATTCGGGCTTTCGTCGTTTCTGACGTCGAAATAGACGTATCTTACCATTCGCCCCTCCGTGCGGAGAGGCGCGTTGTGACTTTCAGCCTAGCGCAAACGGATCGGCATCCTGCCAGGCAGGAAATTTCTCGCGGTACTCCTGCAGCAGCGTCATCGAGAGCTCGCCGTCAATACGGGTGGCCTGATGCGCTTCGGCAGCCGCGAGGATTTCGCCCTGTGGGGTGATGATTCGGCTGTCGCCGCGGTAGTGATGGCTGTTGCCATCGGTACCCACGCGGTTACAGCCCGCGACGTAGGCCTGATTCTCGATCGCTCGGGCCATCAGCAGCGATTGCCAGTGGTGTGAGCGCGGGGCAGGCCAGTT
This sequence comes from Klebsiella sp. WP3-W18-ESBL-02, assembly GCF_014168815.1. NCBI lineage: Bacteria > Pseudomonadati > Pseudomonadota > Gammaproteobacteria > Enterobacterales > Enterobacteriaceae > Klebsiella > Klebsiella sp. WP3-W18-ESBL-02. The sequence goes on along the minus strand of NZ_AP021972.1, from coordinate 4,098,082 downwards.
GGCGACGTACAGCGCCAGATCGTAGTCGTTGCGGTTTCGCGACCATACCGGGAAGCGCAGGTCATAGCAGACGAGCGGCAAAATGCGCCAGCCGCGCCATGTCAGCACGATGCGCTGGTCGCCGGCAAGATAGTGGTGATGTTCCTCGGCCATGCGGAACAGATGTCGCTTGTCGTAGGCGTGCACCCGGCCTTCCGGCTCAACGAGCAGAAAACGGTTAACCGCGCCGCGAGATGTTTGCAATGCAGCGCTACCGGCAATGAGGGCGTTGGTACGCTGCGCCTGCTGTCGCATCCAGGCAATAACGTCGGTTTCCACCATTGACTGCTTCGCGGCTTCCATTGCGAAACCGGTAGTGAACATCTCTGGTAGTACAATCACGTCTCGCCCGACAATCTCTTCCATCAGCCGGCCAAAATGGCGCAGGTTCGCCGGGCCGTCCATCCATACTAGCGGTTGTTGCAAAAGGGTTATCTTTAAACCTGGCACGGCGATTGGCTCCTGTCGTATGGGCTCTTTTTTAACTTTAACACCTTATCAGGTCGTTGCCGCGCTACGGAATATTTTGCTAATAAATCGCATATCAGAAATGACTGATTTGCTTTTTACGCGTAGCCGCTCACGCTTAACAAGATGAAAACTAAGAGCAGGATAGGCTCGGGAGGAATAATGTTAAAAGTCATTACCACGATAGCGCTATTGGTTGGCGCATCCAGCGCGATGGCGCAGGGCGATGTGACTATCAGCAGCCTGGCGAAAGGCGAAACCAGCAAAGCCGCGTTTAATCAAATGGTCAAAGGGCATAAGCTGCCCGCGTGGGTCAGCAACGGCGGGACATTTTCGCCAGCTAAAACGGTGACGTTGGGCAACGAGTCCTGGCAAGTGCTGAGCGCCTGTAAACCGCATGACTGCGGCTCGGAGCGCGTGGCGGTACTGTGGTCAGAAAAATCGCAGCAAATGTCAGGCGTCTTCTCTACGGTGAATGAAAAAACCACCCAGGAGAAGCTTACCTGGCTGAACGTGAGCGACGCGTTGTCAATTGATGGTAAAACGGTGCTATTTGCTGCGCTAAGCGGGAGCCTGGAAAACCACCCCGATGCGTTTAATTACAAGTAGCAAACGCTGAATAGAAAACGGCGCAAAGCCAATAAAAAACGGAGCCGATGGGCTCCGTTTTCGTTGTTACTGCAAATGCCCTCAGGGAGGATTGATGCTACGCGGCTTCAACCTTGCGCACGTTGTCCGGCAGCTTTACCGGCTTGGTCGCCAATTCTTCCGGTGCAAAGTCATCCACGTTAATGCTGCGCAGACGGCTCGCTTCAGCTTTCGTCAGAATGGCGGCTTCGGTCTGATCGATAAGCCCCTTCGCCAGTGCGTTACGCGCCAGTTCATCCAGGCGGGTAAACGGCAGATTTTTGCCAATTTCTTTGCAGATCCGCTGGTGGATTGGATCCGCCGCCATCACATCAACTAACGCCTCTTCCAGCAGGCCAACCGGGTTATGCTCGCTCGGCGTCAGGTACTGACCGCGGCCGATACGGGAACGGGTGGCACTCGGCGTTTGCAGGATCTTCGCCACGCTATGGTCGAGCTTATCGGACGGTGCATCGTAATGACGGCCGGTCGGGAAGATCGCCACGCGCAAAGCGCCTGCAACAAAACGGTTAGGGAAGTTTTTCAGCAGATCGTCAATCGCCTGCTCGGCTTGATGCAAGGCATCCTGAACGCCCCAATGAACCAGCGGTAAATCGGCTTCATTACGGCCTTCATCGTCATAGCGCTTCAGCACCGCCGAGGCCAGATACAGCTGGCTTAAAACATCCCCCAGACGTGCGGAGATACGCTCACGACGTTTCAGGCTCCCGCCCAGTACCGCCATCGAAACATCGGACAGCAGCGCAAGGTTGGCGCTCAGACGGTTCAGGTGCTGATAGTAACGCTTAGTCGCATCGCGGGTTGGCGTCGCGCTGGTTAAGCCGCGAGTGATACCCAGCCAGAAGCTGCGGACCTTGTTGCTGCCGACGTGGCCGATGTGTTTGAACAGCAGTTTGTCGAACGCGTTGACGTCTTTATTCTGTGCCGCAGCCATCTCTTCCAGTACGTACGGATGGCAGCGAATAGCGCCCTGGCCGAAGATCATCATGCTGCGGGTCAGGATATTTGCCCCTTCCACGGTGATAGCAATGGGTGCGCCCTGGTAAGCACGCGCCAGGAAGTTGCCTTCGCCCAGCATGATACCTTTACCGCCGGCGATATCCATCGCGTCAACGATCGACTGCTGGCCGCGGTGAGTACAGTGGTATTTAACGATAGCCGACAGCACCGCCGGTTTTTCACCGAGCATAATGCCGTAGGTAATCAGGGTCGCAGCGGCGTCCATCACGTAGGCGTTGCCCGCGATACGCGCCAGCGGCTCTTCAATCCCTTCCATTTTACCGATGGACACTTTGAACTGACGGCGAATGTGCGCGTAGGCTCCGGTGGCCAACGCGACGGACTTCACGCCGCCGGTGGAGTTCGATGGCAGGGTGATACCGCGGCCAACGGAGAGACATTCAACCAGCATACGCCAGCCCTGACCGGCCATTTTGGGCCCGCCGATGATGTAGTCGATCGGCACGAAAATATCCTGACCGCGTGTCGGACCGTTCTGGAACGGCACGTTCAGTGGGAAGTGGCGACGGCCAATTTCAACGCCCGGGGTGTTGGTTGGGATCAGCGCACAGGTAATACCTAAATCTTCCGCGCCGCCCAGCAGTTTATCCGGGTCAGACAGCTTAAAGGCCAGGCCCAGCACGGTGGCAATAGGCGCGAGCGTAATGTAGCGTTTGTTCCAGGTCAGGCGCATGCCCAGTACCTGCTCGCCCTGCCAGTCGCCCATGCAGACCACGCCGGTGTCTGGAATCGCGCCTGCGTCAGAGCCAGCCTCCGGGCTGGTCAGCGCGAAGCAAGGGATTTCCAGACCACGCGCCAGACGCGGCAGATAGTGATTTTTCTGGTCTTCGGTGCCGTAGTGCTGCAGCAGTTCGCCCGGGCCTAAGGAGTTAGGTACGCCCACGGTGATGGCCAGAATGCCGGAAACGCCGGACAGCTTCTGCAGGACGCGCGCCTGAGCATAGGCTGAGAACTCCAGTCCGCCGTACTCTTTCTTAATGATCATCGCGAAGAAACGATGCTCTTTCAGATACGCCCACAACTCCGGCGGCAGATCCGCCATTTCATGGGTGATCTGGAAATCGTTCGCCATCCGACAGGCTTCTTCCACCGGGCCGTCGATAAAGGCTTGTTCTTCGGCGGTCAGCTGCGGACGCGGATAGTTGTGCAGTTTTTTCCAGTCCGGGTTGCCGCGGAACAGATCGCCTTCCCACCAGGTTGTGCCTGCGTCGATCGCTTCTTTTTCGGTGCGCGACATAGGCGGCATCACCTTGCTGAACATGCGGAAGACCGGCGCGGAGATCAGCGCTTTACGCATTGGCGTAAAGTTGAACGGCACGAGGATAATGGCCAGCGGCACCAGCAGCCATAAATTCCACAGACCTGACGCACCCAGTGCAGCAGTCCAGGCCAGTAAAATCAGGCTACCGAGCGTTAAACTGACACGGTGATAGAAGAGTGCACCGAGTAAAGCAATGGTTAAAACAATACTCAAAATCATCATAGAGAAATGCCCCTGTCTTGTAGGAGGTCTGACCACTTGTGATGATATGGTTGTAGTTGATGTGATTTTAATTAGCAATATGTTTACAAGATAATTACAACTCAGTTCACATTGTTGATGCTTTTTAGCGCACCAAAAATTCAAACATTCGGTGAATAAATGGGCCCTTGCTTCTCTGTACTGGCGCTATCCGGTACACTACGGACGACAATTTTATTAATGCTGAAGGATTATCCTCATGTACCAGGATCTTATTCGTAACGAACTGAATGAAGCGGCGGATACGCTGGCAAACTTTCTAAAAGATGATGCCAATATCCATGCTATTCAGCGCGCAGCAGTCCTGCTGGCAGACAGCTTTAAAGCCGGTGGTAAAGTGCTTTCCTGCGGTAACGGTGGCTCCCACTGCGACGCGATGCACTTCGCTGAAGAGCTGACCGGCCGCTATCGTGAAAACCGTCCTGGCTACCCGGCGATTGCGATCTCCGACGTCAGTCATCTCTCCTGCGTGAGTAACGATTTCGGTTATGAATATGTTTTCTCTCGTTACGTCGAGTCTGTCGGCCGCGCGGGTGACGTGCTGCTGGGTATCTCTACCTCGGGCAACTCTGCGAACGTGATTAAAGCTATTGAAGCGGCGCGCGCGCAGGGAATGAAAGTGATCACCCTGACCGGTAAAGACGGCGGCAAAATGGCCGGTTCCGCGGATATCGAGATTCGCGTTCCGCACTTTGGCTACGCCGATCGCGTGCAGGAAATTCACATTAAAGTGATTCATATCCTGATCATGCTGATCGAAAAAGAGATGGTTAAAGGCTAAGTACGACGGGGCCATCGGCCCCGATTTCGCTGGGGGTGTACTATGTGCGAACTGCTCGGGATGAGCGCCAATGTGCCGACCGATATTTGCTTCAGTTTTACCGGGCTGGTTCAGCGCGGTGGAGGGACCGGGCCGCATAAAGACGGCTGGGGTATTACCTTCTATGAAGGTAAAGGCTGTCGCACCTTTAAAGACCCGCAGCCCAGCTATCAGTCACCGATTGCTAAACTAGTGCAGGACTATCCGATCAAATCCTGTTCGGTGATCGCCCATATCCGCCAGGCCAATCGCGGTATGGTGGCGCTGGAAAACACACACCCGTTCACCCGCGAGCTGTGGGGGCGCAACTGGACCTACGCGCACAACGGGCAGCTTTCTGGCTATAAATCGCTGGAGACTGGGCACTTCCGTCCGGTTGGCGAAACCGACAGCGAAAAAGCGTTCTGCTGGCTGCTGCACAAGCTGACTCAGCGCTATCCTCGTACTCCGGGCAATATGCAGGCGGTATTTAAATATATTGCTTCGCTTGCCGATGAGCTGCGCGAGAAGGGCGTGTTTAACATGCTGCTATCAGACGGGCGTTATGTGATGGCGTTCTGCTCCACTAACCTGTATTGGATCACCCGTCGTGCGCCGTTTGGCGTGGCGAAGCTGCTGGATCAGGACGTGGAAATTGATTTTCAGCGGGAGACAACCGCCAACGATGTGGTGACCGTGATTGCCACCCAGCCGCTGACGGGGAATGAAACCTGGCACAAGATTATGCCAGGTGAGTGGCGCTTATTTTGCCTCGGGGAGCGCGTAGTTTGATGCCAGCTGCGGCTGCACCACTTCGTGGCTCAGCGGCTTGCTCACTACGTAGCGGCCGTCAATGACCGAGACGACAGGCGGTTTGTGCGTCTGCTGGAAGTAGTCGTAGCCCGGCTTTAGCTGCTGCCAGAAGTCATGGTAGTAAGAGTATTTGTGGCGCTGCATGTTGGCATCGTTCATTCTGAACGGATAGATGCTGACCTGCACGCTCTGCTGGCCAAACACCAGCGCGCCGGTGACAAACTGGAAGATCTCATCAATACCTGAGTCGGTCATGGCATAGCAGCCAATCGACACACAGGCACCGTGAATCATCAGATATTTCCCTTCATAGCCGTGCGCACGGTCATAGGCGTTCGGGAAGCCGATGTTAATTGCTTTATAGAAGCGGCTATCCGGCTTCAGCTGGCTACGCTGTACGGAATAAAACCCTTCCGGGCTTTTGAAATCGCCCTGGCGCTGCTTTGGCCCTAAGCCGCCGGAGTAATTACAGATTTTGTAGCTATCAAGGAGTTGGTAGGTTTCGCCCATTTTCACGAAGAGGTCAAGCGTACGCTCTTCCTTGAAAATCTGGATATACACCGGGGAGCCCATCAATTGCTGCTTATATTCTTTGCTAACAGGCGTCGTCGGGCTGCTGCTGCTCATTAACCCAGCAAACGAAACGCACGGCATTAAAAGCATCGCAATAAATAATGCGATTTTGCGCATACTACTTGTTCCTTGATAAAAAATAACTACACGCCAGGAGAGGCAACAGGGAGAAAAAAGCAGACAAATCTGTTTTTTGTGCGCTCACCTTAGCACCACCGCATTTTTTCGCAAGTAGGGCATTCGGCGTTTACAATTTCGTGTTGCATTCCCGCGGTAGGCCGGTGCGTTGTGCTACCGGTCCGATGGACGGGACCTCGTACGAAGAGTGTAGGATAAGCTGATGATTCGCTAGCTATCTTTATCCTAATCCACAGAAGTTTGCGTATCAGCTCGCAATTTGGCAGGTTGAAATGCAGAACTGCTGCATCAGGGAAAGAGAAAATGGTAAACTTTCGTTACGTAATCATTCGGTGAAAAATAGGCAAATGAATGCCTGACGGATGATTCAGATAGTAATTCTCTAAACAGTGTAAGAAAGGATGCTTCAGTTTCTCGTCATGCCTGGTCATGGATTGCGAAGAGCTTTCAGGCGCACCTCCTTTCTTTTGTCTCGTTAACCAAAACGCTGGCCTCAGCGCTGAGTTGACGTCGTCGTTAACGGATACCTGCGAACAGTATGATTAAAATAACCAAAGGTCTCGATCTGCCTATAGCTGGCCTGCCCGATCGGCAACGTATTGATGACGTTACCGTGAATCGCGTGGCGGTCAAAGGCGAAGAATATGTCGGGTTGCGCCCTTCAATGGCGGTAAAAGAGGGGGATCGCGTTGTCAAAGGGCAGCTGCTCTTTGAAGACAAAAAGATTCCCGGCGTACGCTTTACCGCCCCGGCCAGCGGCACGGTCAGTGCTATTCATCGCGGCGAGCGGCGCGTGCTGCAGTCGGTCGTCATCGATATCGACGGTGATGCCTCGTTGAACTTTACCGCCTATTCCGCCGACGACCTGGCAACTCTCCCGCGTGAGGTGGTTGCCGCGCAGCTGATCGAATCCGGCATGTGGACCGCAATGCGCACGCGCCCGTTCAGCAAAACCCCCGCTCCGGGGACGGCGCCGGCGGCGATATTCGTCACCGCCATGGACACCAACCCGCTGGCCGCAGACCCTCAGCCGATTATCCTCGCCCAGCGTGAAGCCTTTAACGCAGGCCTGACCGTGCTGACGCGTCTTACCGACGGCAAAGTGCACGTTTGCCAGAGCAGCGGCGGCAAGCTGGGCGGCCACCCGCAGGGGCAGGTGACCTTCAATCAGTTCACCGGCCCGCATCCGGCGGGGCTGGTTGGCACGCACATACACTTCCTTGAGCCGGTAAGCCTGAACAAACAGGTGTGGCACCTGAACTATCAGGACGTGATTGCCTACGGCAAACTGTTCCTCGAAGGCGTACTGTGGACGGAGCGCATTATCGCGCTCGGTGGCCCGCAGGTGAAACAGCCACGTCTGCTGCGCACCTGCCTTGGCGCCGATCTCGATGCGCTGGTGGCGGGCGAACTGCACGAGGGCGAAAATCGCGTGTTGTCCGGCTCCGTACTCAACGGCTCACGGGCCGCTGGCCCTCAGGCGTTCCTTGGCCGCTTCCATCTGCAGGTCAGCGTCCTGAAAGAAGGGCGTGAAAAAGAGCTGCTCGGCTGGGTTGCGCCGGGGCGTGACAAGTATTCAATCACCCGCACCACGCTCGGTCATTTCCTGAAGAAGAAATTGTTTAACCTCTCTACGGACACCCACGGCGGCGAACGCGCGATGGTCCCGATTGGCAACTATGAGCGCGTGATGCCGCTGGACATCCTGCCGACCATGCTGCTGCGTGATCTGCTGGCGGGCGATACCGACAGCGCGCAGGCGCTAGGCTGTCTCGAGCTTGATGAAGAAGACCTGGCGCTGTGTACCTACGTTTGTCCGGGGAAATACGAATACGGGCCGGTGTTGCGCCACGTATTAACGCAAATTGAGCAGGAAGGCTAAGTGATGGGCTTAAAACAGCTGCTGGAAAAAGTTGAGCCGCACTTCACGCAGGGCGGCAAGCTGGAAAAATACTACCCGCTGTATGAAGCAACGGCGACGTTGCTCTACACGCCGGGCCACGTCACCAAAGGTGCGGCGCACGTCCGTGACGCCATCGACCTGAAGCGCATGATGATCCTCGTGTGGTTCGCCGTCTTCCCGGCGATGTTCTGGGGGATGTACAACGTTGGGCTGCAAACGATCCCGGCGCTGCACAAACTGTACGGCGCGGAACAGCTGCAGCAGGTCATCGCCGGTAACTGGCACTACAGCGTGGCGCAGGCGCTGGGCGTCAGCTTCGCGGCGGACGCCGGCTGGCTCAGCATGATGACGCTGGGTGCGGTGTTCTTTCTTCCTATTTACGCCACGGTATTCCTGGTAGGCGGTTTCTGGGAAGTGCTGTTTGCGATTGTGCGTAAGCATGAAGTGAACGAAGGTTTTTTCGTCACCTCTATTTTGTTTGCGCTGATTGTTCCGCCGACGATGCCGCTATGGCAGGCGGCGCTCGGCATCTCCTTTGGGGTGGTGATAGCCAAAGAGATCTTTGGCGGTACCGGACGCAACTTCCTTAACCCGGCGCTGGCCGGGCGCGCGTTCCTGTTCTTTGCCTATCCGGCACAAATCTCCGGCGATCTCGTCTGGACCGCTGCCGACGGATTCTCCGGCGCAACGCCGCTTTCCCAGTGGGCAAGCCACGGTGGAGAAGCGCTGGTCAACGTCGTCACCGGTCAGCCGGTAAGCTGGATGGACGCCTTTATCGGCAACATCCCGGGTTCAATTGGCGAAGTATCGACGCTGATGATCCTGCTCGGTGGTGCGCTAATTATTTTTGGTCGCGTAGCTTCCTGGCGCATTGTCGCCGGGGTGATGGTTGGCATGATTGCCTGTGCGACGCTGTTTAACCTGGTTGGCTCTGACACCAATCCAATGTTCGCCATGCCGTGGTACTGGCATCTGGTGCTGGGCGGCTTCGCCTTCGGCATGATGTTTATGGCTACCGACCCGGTCTCCGCGTCGTTTACTGATAAAGGGAAATGGTGCTACGGCGCGTTGATTGGCGCAATGTGCGTGCTGATTCGCGTGGTTAACCCGGCCTATCCGGAAGGGATGATGCTGGCGATTCTGTTCGCCAACCTCTTTGCACCGCTGTTCGATTATCTGGTGGTGCGGGCCAATATTAAGCGGAGGAAGTCGCGTGGCTGAGAATAAAAGTAACGATAGCATCGGCAAAACGCTGCTGGTGGTGCTGGTGCTTTGTCTGGTCTGCTCTATTGTGGTGGCCGGCTCAGCCGTTGGCCTGAAGCCGCTCCAGCAGGAGCAGCGCGCGCTGGATAAACAGCGCAATATCCTGGCGGTGGCCGGGCTGATGCACGATAAGATGACGGCTGACGAGGTGGCTGAAGTGTATGCCAGCCGCGTTACGCCACGGCTGGTAGACCTGAAAAGCGGTGCGATGCTTGATGCCGATCCGGCAAAGTTTAACCAGAGCCAGGCCCTGAAAGATCCCCAGCAAAGCATTGCGCTGGCGTCCAGCGAAGACCCTGCCGGTATTCGTCGCCGCAGCAATGTGGTGGAAATTTACCTCATTAAAGACGAAAAACAGCAGATTCAGGAGATCGTCTTACCGGTTTACGGTAACGGCCTGTGGTCAATGATGTACGCTTTTGTGGCACTGGATACCGACGGGCGCACCATCAAAGGCATCACCTATTATGACCAGGGGGAAACCCCGGGCCTGGGCGGTGAAATTGAAAACCCGAACTGGCGTGCGCAGTTTGTGGGTAAGCGCGTCGTTAACGACGAAGGTCATCCTGCGTTAAGAGTGATGAAGGGCGCTGCGCCGCAGGGCGACCTGTACGCGGTGGATGGCTTATCCGGCGCAACGCTGACCGCCAAAGGCGTCCAGCATAGCTTTGATTTCTGGATGGGCGAACTGGGCTTTGGCCCATTCCTGAAACAGGTGCGAGAAGGAGGGCTGAACCATGGCTGAACAGGGTGAAATGAAAGAGATGAAACGCCTGCTGGTTGGGCCGCTCATTGCCAATAACCCCATCGCGCTACAGGTCCTCGGCGTCTGTTCTGCGCTGGCGGTGACGACCAAGCTGGAAACGGCCTTCGTGATGACAATTGCGGTCACGCTGGTGACGGCGTTTTCCAGCATGTTTATCTCGATGATTCGTCATCATATTCCGAACAGCGTGCGCATCATCGTGCAGATGGCGATCATCGCTTCGCTGGTTATCGTGGTCGATCAGCTGCTGCGCGCGTTTGCCTATGAAACGTCAAAACAGCTGTCGGTCTTCGTCGGGCTGATCATCACGAACTGTATTGTGATGGGGCGCGCGGAAGCGTATGCCATGAAGTCTCCGCCGCTGGCGAGCTTTATGGACGGTATCGGTAACGGTCTGGGTTACGGCGCCATTCTGCTGATTGTTGGCTTCCTGCGTGAACTGATCGGCAGCGGCAAGCTGTTTGGCGTCACGGTGCTGGAAACGGTACAGAACGGCGGCTGGTACCAGCCTAATGGCCTGTTCCTGCTCGCGCCGAGCGCGTTTTTCATTATCGGTCTGCTGATCTGGGCGCTGCGTAGCTGGAAGCCGGAACAGCAGGAAAAGGAGTAACCGATCGTGGCTCACTACATTAGTCTGTTTGTTCGCGCCGTGTTCGTTGAAAACATGGCGCTGGCCTTCTTCCTTGGAATGTGTACATTCCTGGCGGTTTCAAAGAAAGTCTCCACGGCTTTTGGTCTTGGCGTAGCGGTAACGGTGGTTCTGGGCCTTGCCGTACCGATCAACAACCTGGTGTATAACCTGGTGCTGCGCGACGGCGCGCTGGTTGATGGCGTGGATCTTAGCTTCCTCAACTTCATCACCTTCATCGGAGTGATTGCCGCGTTGGTGCAGATTCTCGAGATGATCCTCGATAAATACTTCCCTTCGCTGTACACCGCACTGGGCATCTTCCTACCGCTGATCGCCGTAAACTGCGCCATCTTCGGCGGGGTTTCCTTCATGGTGCAGCGTGATTACAACTTCGGTGAGTCCATTGTTTACGGCTTCGGCTCGGGCATTGGCTGGATGCTGGCGATTGTTGCTCTGGCGGGAATTCGTGAAAAGATGAAGTATTCAAACGTGCCTGCGGGACTGCGCGGCTTAGGGATCACCTTTATCACCACCGGGCTGATGGCGTTAGGCTTTATGTCATTCTCCGGTGTGCAGCTATAAGGGCCGTTAATCATGGAAATTATACTTGGCGTAGTGATGTTTACGCTGATCGTGCTGGTACTGTCGTTGCTGATTTTGTTGGCGAAATCGAAGCTGGTTAATTCCGGCGATGTGGTTATCGAAATCAACAATGAAGCGGACAAACAGATTAAAACCCCGGCGGGTGACAAGCTGCTCAATACGCTGTCCAGCAACGGTATTTTTATCTCCTCCGCCTGCGGCGGCGGGGGCTCATGCGGGCAGTGCCGGGTAACGGTGAAAGAGGGCGGCGGTGATATTCTGCCGACCGAACTGTCACATATTACCAAGCGCGAGGCGAAAGAAGGCTGCCGTCTGGCCTGCCAGGTTGCCGTGCGCCAGGATATGAAAATCGAGCTGCCTGAAGAAGTGTTTGGCGTGAAGAAGTGGGAATGCGAAGTTATCTCTAACGATAACAAAGCCACCTTTATCAAAGAACTGAAGCTGGCTATCCCTGCAGGGGAAAGCGTGCCGTTCCGCGCCGGGGGCTACATTCAGATTGAATGCCCGCCGCATAAGGTTGCTTACGCCGACTTTGACGTGCCCGAGGAATACCGCGCGGACTGGGATAAATACAACTTGTTCCGCTATGTTTCCGACGTGAAAGAGCCAACGCTGCGCGCTTATTCCATGGCGAACTACCCGGAAGAAAAGGGCATGATTATGCTCAACGTGCGAATCGCGACGCCGCCGCCTTCCGCCCCCGATGCGCCGCCGGGAATCATGTCTTCCTACATCTGGTCGCTGAAGGCGGGCGACAAGGTGACGATTTCCGGGCCATTTGGTGAGTTTTTTGCCAAAGATACCGATGCTGAAATGGTCTTTATCGGCGGCGGTGCGGGGATGGCGCCGATGCGCTCGCATATCTTCGATCAGCTTAAGCGTTTGCACAGCAACCGCCGGATCAGCTTCTGGTACGGTGCGCGCTCGCTGCGTGAAATGTTCTATGAAGAGGAATTTGAACAGCTGGCGCGCGAGAACCCGAACTTTACCTTCCATATTGCGCTTTCCGACGCGCAGCCGGAAGATAACTGGACGGGCTACACTGGTTTCATTCATAACGTGCTGTACGAAAACTACCTGCGCGACCACCCGGCGCCGGAAGACTGTGAGTTCTACATGTGTGGGCCGCCGATGATGAACGCCGCGGTCATCAAAATGCTCAAAGAGCTGGGCGTTGAGGATGAAAATATCATGCTCGATGACTTTGGAGGCTGATGATGTTAACGGTATTCCTGGCCACGTTCTGCATTTTCGCGCTGGTTATCCTCGGCATGTCGCTGGGGTATCTGGTGAAGCGAAAAAGCCTGCAGGGCAGCTGCGGCGGGATCGCGTCACTGGGCATCGAAAAGGTCTGCAACTGTCCTGAACCCTGCGATGCACGTAAAAAACGTATGGCTCGCGAAGCCCAGCGCCAGCAGAACCGTATTCTGTAGTTTGTTCATCGCCCGGCCAGGCCGGGCGATTGACCGCTCTTCTCATTTGCTTAAGTTGTGCTGTATACTTATCCAGTGGTAAGTGAGGGCTAACGATGCGCAAAATTATCCATATTGATATGGACTGCTTCTTCGCCGCGGTGGAAATGCGCGACAACCCCGCGCTGCGCGATATTCCCATCGCCATCGGCGGCAGTCGGGTACAGCGCGGTGTTATCAGCACGGCAAACTATCCCGCACGTAAATTTGGTGTATGTAGTGCCATGCCTACCGCTATGGCACTGAAGCTGTGCCCGCACCTCACGCTGCTGCCGGGTCGTTTCGAAGCCTACCGCGAAGCCTCCAATCATATCCGCGAAATCTTCTCCCGCTATACCTCATTAATTGAGCCACTCTCGCTGGATGAAGCCTATCTCGACGTCAGCGACAGCGTTCATTGCCACGGGGCGGCCACGCTGATGGCGCAGGAGATCCGCCAAACGATCTTTAACGAGCTCGCATTAACCGCTTCGGCGGGCGTCGCACCGGTAAAGTTTCTGGCAAAAATCGCCTCCGATCTTAACAAACCCAACGGCCAGTATGTGCTGACGCCTGCCGACGTTCCGGCATTTTTGAAAACACTGCCGCTGGCTAAAATACCCGGCGTTGGCAAAGTATCCGCAGCGAAGCTGGAAAGCATGGGGCTACGCACCTGTGAAGACGTGCAGAACAGCGATCTTGCCGTGCTGCTTAAGCGTTTCGGTAAATTTGGCCGGATCCTCTGGGAGCGCAGCCAGGGGATTGATGAGCGCGAGATCAACAACGATCGCCAGCGTAAGTCGATCGGCGTTGAGCGTACGTTGATCGAAGACATCCACGAATGGGCGGAGTGTGAGGCGATCGTCGAGCGGCTTTATCCGGAGCTGGAGCGCCGGCTGGCAAAAGTTCGTCCCGATCTACGTATTGCCCGGCAGGGTATCAAACTAAAATTTAATGATTTCCAGCAAACCACGCAGGAACATGTCTGGCCGCAGCTGAATAAAGACGATCTGATCGCGACGGCACACAAAGCCTGGCACGAAAGGCGCTCGCAGCGTGGGGTCCGCCTGGTGGGCCTGCATGTTTCGCTGCTGGATCCACAGCTGGAGCGCCAGCTGCTGTTAGGAATTTAATGATGCAAATTCGCGCCTATTGTGATGATGATTTCTCCGCGCTGTGCCGCATTTTCCAGCGTGCGGTGCGGGAAATTGCCAGCCAGCACTACTCGCCCGCGCAGATAAACGCCTGGGCGCAGGTGGATGACGCGCGCTGGCGACAAAAAATGGCTGACTCGCTGGTTCTGGTGGCAACGGTTGATGAAACGCCTGTCGGTTTTGTCACCGCCGTTGAGCGCTATATCGACCTGCTGTTTGTCGACCCATCGTATGCGCGACAGGGTGTTGCCAGCGCGCTGCTGAACGCGCTGTTCGCCAGAGTACCGACGGGAGCGTTAACGGTAGAATCGAGCATCACGGCCAAAGCGTGTTTTGAACGGCTGGGGTTTGTGGTGTTGGCTGAACAAGAGGTTGAGGCGCGCGGAGAGACGTTTGTGAACTATAGGATGGAAAAAATCAGGTAGGGCGGTGATATTCCCGGCGGCGCTTCGCTTGGCCGGGCTACATTCTACGTAGCCCGGCCAAGCGAAGCGCCGCCGGGAGCGGCTCAGAACTTACTTCGCCGGAATCGCCTTCAGCAGTTCCGTCAGCAGCTGCCAGTACTGGCCAACGCTTTCGATATGAACCTGCTCATCCGGAGAGTGTGGACCGGTGATGGTTGGCCCAATAGAGACCATATCCATGTTCGGGTACGGTTTCTTGAACAGGCCACATTCCAGACCCGCGTGAATGATCTGAATGTTTGGCACCTTGTTGAACAGGCGCTGATAGGTTTCGCGTACCAGCTTCATGACCGGTGAATTCGCATCCGGCTGCCAGCCCGGGTAGCCGCCTTTCGGCTGGGTTTTAGCCCCTGCCAGCGCGCCCAGTGATTCCAGCATGCTCACTACGTAATCTTTACCGCTGTCGAGCAGGGAACGAATCAGGCAGTGAATGGTTGCGGTATCTTCAGTCATGGAAACCACACCGACGTTCAGAGAGGTTTCTACCACGCCTTTCGCCACGTCGGAATTACGAATCACGCCGTTCGGGGTCGCGTTCAGCAACTGAGTGAAGGCATCGCGAGACGCGGTTGTCAGCGCTTTACCTTCAACGGTCGTCGCTTCCAGTACCAGGGTCAGGTTTTTCTCTTTTGCCGACAGCTCATTTTGCAGAATGTGCAGGTAGGTTTCTACCAGCCCTTTCAGCGCGTCGACTTTGTCTGCCGGAACCGCGATGGCCGCAAACGCTTCTCGTGGAATCGCGTTACGCAGGGTGCCGCCGGTGAAGTCTACCAGACGCAGATCCAGTTCCGCCGCATGAGCGACCAGGAAGCGGGCCAGCAGTTTGTTGGCGTTGCCCAGACCAAGATGAATATCACCACCGGAGTGGCCGCCTTTCAGGCCTTTCAGCGTCAGCTTGAAGGTCTGGAAGCCTGCAGGAATGGCTTCGCGAGTCAGCGGCAGGTTGCTGGTGAAGTCGATACCACCGGCGCAGCCCATGTAGATTTCACCTTCTTCTTCTGAGTCGGTGTTAATCAGGATATCGCCCTGTAGCCAGTTTGGCTGCAGGCCAAAGGCGCCGTCCATACCGGTTTCTTCGGTCATGGTTAGCAGCACTTCCAGCGGACCGTGCTCAACGGATTCATCGGACAGTACTGCAAGCGCTGACGCCATACCGATACCGTTGTCGGCGCCCAGGGTAGTGCCGCGTGCTTTAACCCATTCACCGTCAATGTACGGTTGGATAGGGTCTTTAGCGAAGTCGTGCACGGTGTCGTTGTTTTTCTGCGGCACCATATCGAGGTGAGCCTGCAGCACAACCGGTTTACGGTTTTCCATGCCCGGCGTCGCGCCTTTGCGAATCAGAATGTTGCCGACCTGGTCGCGCTCTGCGTGAAGCCCTTTTTCTTTCGCCCAGCCGACGATGTGTGCGGCGAGCTGTTCTTCATGGTGAGAAGGGTGCGGAATAGAACAGATTTTGGCAAAAATATCCCACAGCGGCTGCGGGGATAATTGAGACAGTTCAGACACGATGAGTCTCCTTACGGCGTTCTGCAAAAGTCGCTTGCAGGTAAAGGGTTAGCATAGACATATACCACAAGCCTGGCTTGCGCGATGGGGTTGAGAATACCACTTTCTGTCTCTTCCGGTAGAATAAACCACGTAAAAAGCGCCGTGGATTCCGCTTAACACTGGTTTTTAGTGCGTCAGATCTCTATAATCTCGCGCAACCTATTTCCCCTTGAACATTTTTTAAGCCGTATAACACAGGCTGGGACACTTCACATGAGCGAAAAATACGTCGTCACTTGGGACATGTTGCAGGTTCACGCACGCAAACTGGCCGCACGCCTGATGCCTTCTGAACAGTGGAAAGGTATTATCGCCGTGAGCCGCGGTGGTCTGGTACCGGGCGCACTGCTGGCACGTGAACTGGGCATTCGTCATGTCGACACCGTATGCATCTCCAGCTATGACCACGATAACCAGCGCGAGCTGAAGGTTCTGAAACGCGCGGAAGGCGACGGCGAAGGCTTTATCGTTATTGACGATCTGGTCGACACCGGCGGCACCGCGGTGGCAATTCGCGAAATGTATCCAAAAGCGCACTTCGTCACCATCTTCGCGAAACCAGCCGGTCGTCCGCTGGTCGACGATTACGTGGTCGACATCCCGCAGGACACCTGGATTGAACAGCCTTGGGACATGGGTGTGGTGTTCGTACCGCCTATCTCTGGCCGTTAATTCAGTCAATAAATGCGCTCCTCACGCCCGGTTATGCCGGGCGTTGTTTTTTTTAGAGCCCCACGCGTTACAATGGACATAAAGATCGTATCCATAGAGGTTTTGTGATGCCTGAAGCTAATCTCAGCGAAACGCTATTCAAGCCGCGTTTTAAACACCCTGAAACGTCCACGCTGGTGCGTCGGTTTAATACCGGCAGTCCCTCCAGCATGCATTCGGCGCTCAGCGGCAGCACCGTCCCGCACTGGTATCGCATGATTAACCGTCTGATGTGGATCTGGCGCGGCGTAACGCCGCAGGAAATCCTCGACGTGCAGGCGCGTATCGTCATGAGCCAAGCCGAACGCACCGACGATGAGTTGTACGACACCGTGGTAGGGTATCGCGGCGGCAACTGGATTTACGAATGGTCGACGCAGGCAATGCAGTGGCAGCAAAAGGCCATGCAGGAGCAGGATGAAACGCTCAGCGGCCGCCATTGGCTGCACGCTTCCAATCTCTACAGCATTGCTGCCTATCCACACCTGAAGGGCGACGATCTCGCCGAACAGGCGCAGGCGCTGGCCAACCGCGCCTATGAAGAGGCGGCTAAACGCCTGCCGGGCGCCATGCGCGAACTGGAGTTCGCCATTCCTGGCGGTTCGCCGATTACCGGCTTCCTGCATATGCCAAAAGGCGACGGCCCGTTCCCGACGGTGCTGATGTGCGGCGGGCTTGACGGCCTGCAGACCGATTACTACAGCCTGTATGAGCGCTATTTCGCGCCGCTCGGCATTGCTATGCTGACGGTAGACATGCCGTCGATCGGTTTCTCTTCCAAATGGAAGCTCACCCAGGATTCCAGCCTGCTGCATCAGCAGGTGATTAAACAGCTGCGCGATGTGCCGTGGGTGGATCATACGCGCGTTGCCGCGTTTGGCTTCCGCTTTGGCGCGAACATTGCGGTACGTCTGGCCTATCTGGAGGCGCAAAATCTGAAGGCCGTCGCCTGTCTTGGCCCGGTCGTTCATGGCCTGCTGAGCGACCCGCTGCATCAGGGGCGCGTACCGGAAATGTACCTCGACGTGCTGGCCTCGCGGCTGGGCATGCACGATGCCTCTGATGAAGCGCTGCGCGTAGAGCTGAACCGCTACTCGTTAAAAACGCAGGGGCTGCTGGGGCGCCGCTGCCCAACGCCGATGCTTTCTGGCTACTGGGATAACGATCCGTTCAGCCCGGAAGAGGAGTCGCGTTTAATCGTCTCGTCGTCAGCGCAGGGCAAGCTGATGCCGATTCCGTTTAACCCGGTGTACCGTAATTTTGATAAGGCGCTGAAGGAAATTGCAGGGTGGATCAATAATAGATTTTGTTAATATATTGATAAATTCTATTGATTTGGTAAAACAGTTGCATCACTAAAGGAGATCGCAATGACGTTACCGAGTGGACACCCGAAGAGTAGATTGATCAAGAAATTCACTGCGCTTGGCCCCTATATCCGCGAAGAGCAGTGCGAAGATAACCGCTTTTTCTTCGACTGCCTGGCCGTTTGCGTGAACGTGAAACCCGCGCCGGAAAAGCGTGAGTTCTGGGGCTGGTGGATGGAGATGGAAGCGGAAGAGCGCCGCTTTACCTACAGCTACCAGTTCGGCCTGTTTGATAAAGAGGGGACATGGCAGGCGGTTGCGATCAAAGATCCTGAGGTCGTTGAGCGTCTGCAGCAAACGCTGCGCGGTTTTCACGAACGGGCAAGCGAGCTGCTGGCGAGTCTGGATTTAGCGCTGGAGCCAGCCGATGGCTTTGCCAACGAAGCGGTAAAACGTACGGCATAAACAATATCAAGGCCTGCCGAGCGGCTGGCCTTGATATTAAGCCATAAAAAAAAGCCTCCTTCTGGAGGCCTTTTTTCATATAACCGTTAGAACTGGTAGGTCATGCCTACGGCGACCACGTTGTCGGTCATAATGGCCAGACGTTTGGTGACCGCATCTTCGTCAATCAGGTTGATTTTATAATCAACAAATGTCGACATATTTTTGTTGAAATAGTAGGTCGCGCCGACGTCTACATATTTCATCAGATCCTGATCGCCAATTCCGTTGCCCAGGTCTTTGCCTTTCATCTGCACGTAACCCAGAGAAGGACGCAGGCCGAAGTCGAATTGATATTGCGCGACGGCTTCAAAGTTTTGCGCTTTATTAGCAAAACCCTGCTCCGCGGAAACCAGGCCTTTAATTGGCGTCATATTGCGGGTTTCAGTATAAATCATCGCCAGGTAAATATTATTGGCATCATATTTTACGCCGGTGCCCCAGGACTCTGCGTTCTTGCCGCCTTTGGCGAGAGATTTAGCCTGCTGGATATTGGTGCGGTCAGAGTTGGTGTATGCCGCACTGATAGCGAAGTCGCTGCCGCCGAAATCGTAGGACAGGGAGGAGCCGAAGCCGTCGCCGTTAGCGGTAGCATAGGTGCTGCGGTCATTCTTACCCTGATATTGCAGGGTTAAATCCAGGCCGTCAACCACGCCGAAGAAGTCGGTATTACGGTAGGTTGCCAGGCCGCTGGAACGCTTGGTCATGAAGTTATCGGTTTTCGCGGTGGAGTCGCCGCCGAATTCCGGGAACATATCGGTCCAGGCTTCAACATCGTACAGTGCGCCAAGGTTACGACCGTAATCAAACGAGCCGAAATTTTTTAATTTCAGGCCAGCAAACGCCAGACGCGTTTTCTGGGTAGATGTGCTTTCATCGTTATTACCGGAAAATTCAGATTCCCAGCGACCATAGCCGGTCAGCTGATCGTTAATTTTGGTTTCGCCTTTAAAACCAAAACGCACGTAGGTTTTATCACCGTCTGCGCTGGAGTCATCGCTCATATAGTGCATAGCTTTGACCTTGCCATAGACGTCCAGCTTGTTGCCATCTTTGTTATAAACTTCCGCGGCCATAGCTGAAGAGGACGCAATAATACCCATCATCGTTAATGCCAGTGCTGTTTTTTGCATTTCTCAATCCCGGTTTTTTTATACTTAAAAAGTGCTGTGAAAGACCACTGTGAAAAAACAGGAACGTTTTTATCCCGCACGTGTTAAAAATTTATGACAATCTCCGATTAAGTATAAAAAAGTATGTTTAATTTTTTCTGTCATAAAATTGTCAATAAACCCCATTAGGCTGCCTGATCCCGCGCAATAAAACCCCCGCTTTCTGTCCTGCCTGTTGGCAAGTGACCAGACTCCTGTTACAACGTTTGTTTGGATCGATACTTCTTCTTTTTAACGGCAGAGAATCATGAGTGATAGCCAGACGCTGGTGGTCAAACTGGGTACCAGTGTTTTAACGGGCGGATCGCGCCGCCTGAATCGCGCGCATATTGTTGAACTGGTTCGCCAGTGTGCCCAGCTTCATGCGGCTGGACATCGAATTGTCATTGTAACGTCAGGAGCGATTGCCGCCGGGCGTGAGCATCTGGGTTACCCTGAACTGCCCGCGACTATCGCCTCAAAACAGCTGCTTGCCGCCGTTGGCCAGAGCCGCTTAATTCAGCTGTGGGAACAGCTCTTCTCTATTTACGGCATCCACGTTGGCCAGATGCTGCTGACTCGCGCCGATATGGAAGACCGTGAACGTTTCCTCAACGCCCGGGATACCCTGCGCGCGCTGTTGGATAACAATATCGTTCCCGTGATTAACGAGAACGATGCCGTGGCAACCGCTGAAATTAAAGTGGGCGATAACGATAACCTCTCCGCGCTGGCCGCGATTCTGGCCGGTGCCGATAAGCTACTGTTGCTTACCGACCAGCAGGGGCTGTTCACCGCTGACCCGCGGAGTAACCCGAACGCAGAGCTGATCAAAGACGTCTACGGCGTTGACGATGCGCTACGGGCGATTGCAGGCGATAGCGTCTCCGGTCTCGGTACCGGCGGTATGGGAACCAAACTTCAGGCCGCCGACGTAGCATGCCGCGCGGGCATCGACACGATTATTGCCGCAGGGAGCCTGCCGGGCGTCATTGGCGACGTGATGGCGAATGTGGCCGTGGGCACGCGTTTCCACGCGCAGGACACGCCGCTGGAAAATCGTAAACGCTGGATTTTCGGCGCACCGCCGGCCGGAGAGCTGACCGTCGACGAAGGCGCGACCTCCGCCATTCTGGAACGCGGAAGTTCATTACTTCCAAAAGGCATTAAAAACGTGACAGGCAACTTCTCTCGTGGTGAAGTGATCCGTATTCGTAACCTTGAAGGTCGGGACATCGCGCACGGCGTCAGCCGCTACAACAGCGACGCGCTGCGCCTCATCGCCGGGCACCACTCGCAGGAAATTGATGCCATCCTCGGCTATGAGTACGGCCCGGTCGCGGTTCATCGTGACGACATGATCACCCGTTAAGGAGTTCAACATGCTGGAACAAATGGGCATTGCGGCAAAGCAGGCCTCTTATAAACTGGCGCTGCTGTCCAGCCGTGAAAAAAACCGGGTTCTGGAAACTATTGCAGACTATCTGGAATCTCATAGCGATGAGATTCTGCGCGCCAACGCAGACGATCTGGCCCAGGCGCGCGAAAGTGGCCTGAGCGAAGCTATGCTGGACCGTCTGGCGCTAACCCCCGCACGCCTGAGTGCGATTGCCAACGACGTGCGCCAGGTGTGCACGCTGGCCGACCCGGTAGGTCAGGTCATTGACGGCGGGCTGCTGGACAGCGGCCTGCGTATCGAACGTCGCCGCGTGCCGCTTGGTGTGATTGGTGTCATTTATGAAGCCCGCCCGAACGTGACCGTCGACGTCGCCGCGCTGTGCCTGAAAACCGGCAACGCAGCGATTCTGCGCGGCGGTAAAGAAACTTACCGCACTAACGCCGCGACCGTCGGCGTTATTCAGCTAGCGCTGAAAGAGTGTGGCCTGCCGGAAGCGGCGGTACAGGCGATTGATAACCCGGATCGTGCGCTGGTCAGTGAAATGCTGCGGATGGACAAGTACATCGATATGCTGATCCCACGCGGCGGCGCAGGCCTGCATAAGCTGTGCCGCGAACAGTCGACAATCCCGGTGATCACCGGTGGTATCGGCGTGTGCCATATTTATGTCGACGACACGGCTGAGATTGACCCTGCGCTGAAGATTATCGTCAACGCTAAAACCCAGCGTCCGAGCACCTGTAACACCGTTGAAACCCTGCTGGTGAACCAGGCTATCGCCGACCGCTTCCTTCCGGCGCTGAGTAAACAGATGGCGACCAGCGGCGTTACGCTGCACGGCGATGAGACCGTGATGCGCACGTTAAACGGCCCGGCGAAGCTGGTGCCGCTGAAGGCGGAAGAGCTGGACAACGAGTTCCTGTCGCTGGATCTTAACGTGGTTGTGGTGGCGGATATGGACAGTGCGATTGCGCACATCCGCCAGCATGGCACGCAGCATTCTGATGCCATCCTGACGCGTACGTTGAGCAACGCTAACCGCTTTATTAATGAAGTGGACTCGTCAGCGGTGTACGTCAACGCCTCCACCCGCTTCACTGACGGCGGCCAGTTTGGCCTGGGCGCGGAAGTGGCGGTCAGCACGCAGAAACTTCACGCTCGCGGGCCGATGGGGCTCGAAGCGCTGACCACCTACAAGTGGATCGGCTTTGGTGAAGATACGATTCGTGCGTAATTGACGGCGGGCGATGCAAAAATAGGCGGTTGATTAATCTGACTATTGACGCATCGCCCGGTTAGTTTTAACCTTTGACCCCGTGATTCACGTTCGTGAACACATCATGCAGGGCCGATATAGCTCAGTTGGTAGAGCAGCGCATTCGTAATGCGAAGGTCGTAGGTTCGACTCCTATTATCGGCACCAATAACCACGCGGGTTCACGCGATATTCACCAGTTCAGCAAAAGCGCCTTGTGCCATATTTGTGCCATTCCCCGCCAGGAATGAGTCGATTTGCATGGCATGCTGCGTCAGGTGATTTGGTGCCAGATGTGCATAACGCTGCACCATCTCAATACTTTCCCACCCGCCCATTTCCTGTAGCGCACTGAGTGGCACGCCGGACTGTACAAGCCAGCTCGCCCAGGTGTGCCGCAGGTCATGGAAGCGGAAATTTTCTATTCCAGCCCGCCTTAACGCTGCGCGCCATGCCGTGTTAGCATCAGACCGCATTTTGCGCACCGCCTTTGTTCTCGTTCCATCCGGGCGAACGGATGATTCAGTATGAACAAAGACCCACCGGTTATGTTTCCCCAGTTGATCCCGCAGCACCTTACAGGCCGATTCGTTCAGGGCGACCCCAATCGCCCTTCCTGCTTTCGCGTCCTCGGGGTGAATCCACGCGACCTTCCTCTGCATATCAATTTGCGACCACTCCAGATCTGTGATGTTCGACCTGCGCAGCCCCGTCGCCAGTGCAAAAATAACAACTGGCTTCATATGCTCTGGAAGCTCCCGGATCAGGTTCGCCGCTTCCTCTTTGGTTAGCCAGCGAATACGCTTATTTTTCGGCACCGGGCATTTGATATTCGGCGCTTTGGCTATCCATCGCCATTCGTTGGCCGCGCATCGTAACAGCGCCCGGATGAAAGCAAGGTGCGTCGCCTTGGTGGCCGCCGCTGCTGGTTTGTCCTTAAATTCGGGAACCGGCTTCCCTCTTCGCAGCAGGCTGTCGCGCTTAGCCTCCCAGTTCATTCGATGCTTGCGATTAACCATCGAACTCACCGCAGACAAGATCCTGTCTTCCGTGATTGCTGACAGGTCCATTCCTTTGAAGTGCATCCTCCAGAATCCTATC
This sequence comes from Klebsiella sp. WP3-W18-ESBL-02, assembly GCF_014168815.1. Lineage (NCBI taxonomy): Bacteria > Pseudomonadati > Pseudomonadota > Gammaproteobacteria > Enterobacterales > Enterobacteriaceae > Klebsiella > Klebsiella sp. WP3-W18-ESBL-02. The sequence goes on along the minus strand of NZ_AP021972.1, from coordinate 4,074,848 downwards.
CGGCTTTTGTCATCGTCCAGGCTTTTCTTGTGCTGCTTTTCGTTAAGTTCTTCAGCCAGTCGTTGCGCCTTTAGTGGGTTGGTTACGACTTCACCCCACGGCAGCAACCATCCGTTTTTCTCTTTGAGCCAGGGAAGGCGCACCGCGCCAACCCTGATTTCGTCATGTGTGTGTGTCATAGCGCATAGATAGAGTGAGAAGGGAACGGAAGACCGATCGGCGCGAACGGGATATCGTCGTAAAAGTCTACCGGTGGTTGACCGCTGTTCTGCTGCAAACGAGATTGTGGCGCGCCGCCAGTCTGATTTGCATAAGGGTTACCGCCATGTTGGGTATTGCGTGGTCCAGAGAACTGCGCGCCGCCGTGAATACGTTCGTCCTTATCCTTCATCGACATTTCAAGCGCGGCGATCGCTTCTGCTGGGGCGTTCTCAGCGTGTTCGGCGTAGGTCTTACGCGTTCCCGGCTGGAAAACGTGGCGCACTTCGAACTTGTAGCCGTCGCCGCCGTCGTTTTTGGTGTACAGCACCTTCTGGAGGAACAGGCCCACCTTTTTGCCAACCAGTGCCGGGCAGTGCCATTCGATGCCGTTTTGGCCCTGTACCTGCTGCGGTTGCGCCTGTTTGACCTGGGCGACCCACATCAGCGCTGATACCAGCCCCATGCCGAAAGTCTGCTGGCCGTCTTTGCCGAGGAAGTTAATGCGCAGGAAATTCGCCTTGAGCCCGTTGGAATCCAGGCTCAGTTCGAGCGCCTGGGACTGGCTGCCATCTTTCCCGAAGGTGTACACCGCAGAAACGATTTCGCCCTCGTAAGCGCCGGTTTCGCTGATCCCGCCTGTTGCGCCAGCTTTCTTCGCCATCTCAGCAGTTTCGTTGTTCCACATAAAAGTCATTGGTTGGTTCATCGTTAATTCCTCAGAGTTACAATTCGGTCATAAATTCGGTGATAGCCACGTCTACGGCGTGGAGGTCGTTGTCCATTTCCGTCTGATCAGGGAACAGGTCAGGCGGTGCTTTGGCGGTGTCGTTGTCATCGCCTTTGATGAGAAAGACGTGTTTGCCGTCCTTCTTGATGGCGCGCAGCACGATGGAGAAATAGCCCTCTGGCGTCAGCTTTTCGTTGAGCATCTTTCCGGTAGTCTTCATGCGGATCTTTCCCTCGGTCTCTTCGGTGTGAGCCAGGAAATAAACGCGGAAGTCGTCCGGCAGTTCGGTGGCCGCCATGATGATTCGCCAGATGTGATCTGCCATTTCGGTGAACTTGGCATAGCCGGTCTGGTACGCGCGGTTCATGTTTTCGTGCTGCATGACCACCTGGAAATCGTCGATGATCAGGACGCGGCGCGTTTTCGACTGCACCATGCGATAGATGGTATCCAGCACCGTTTCCCAGTTATCCGAGCGCAGAACGTTACCGCGCTGTTTGCTTCCGTCTGGCAGCAGCTTGCCGTGAAGTTTCCAGCCCGCAGACTTGAACGGCAGCATTTTGGGGATGCACTGGAGCAGCATCACATCGTCCGGATTGAAGTTGCGCAGGCTGTAGGACTTGCCCGCGCCAGAATCACCGAGGATCAGCACTGGAGTACCCATCATTTACCCCCGCTCAGCCAGTGTTCAGCCGTAAACAGCACGTCTTCGTCGTCGCTGTTGGCAACGAGCCAGCGCAGGTAACCCGGTTCTGTTTTTGCCAGCTCTGCGAACGGGACGCCTTTATGCTTACCGAAGCGGAGCGCATGCAGCAGGGAAGGGTTATTGGAGATGGCCCGCATTTCGCCCATCGTCCATTTCGCCAGGCGGCCCATATAGAGCAACAATTCGGCGGTGACGTAGCAGTCATACAGCGCGCGGTGGGCGTAAAGCCCTTCCGGTACTTCCGGTTTCAGCCCGAGGCTGTAACGCAGGTACTGGTTACTGTGGCTCTTGTGCTCCGGCAGGAGCGAACGCGCCAGCTTGGCGGTGCAGATCCACGGCGCATCAATCTGCGGCAGCTTGGATTTGTCGAACTTCGCGTTGTGAGCGACGTAGGCATCAGCCCCCAGATAGCGGCCAATTACTTCACTGAGCAGCGGCGCGCCTTCCACCATGTCTTCGGTGATATGGTGAATAGCCATGGCCTCAAAACCGATCGCCACGCCTGGCTTAACGAGGTCGCTCATTGGGTTGCAGATCACACCATCGACAATATCGACGCTGGCGATTTCCACCACGGTTTCCGGGCCGCCTTCCAGCCCTGTCGTTTCGGTATCAATGACACGCAGCATTATTAATCCCCTGTGTTCTGTAATCACAAACTGCATCGAAGTGCGCGAGCTGGTGGGCGATGGCCTCAAGGTCAGCTGGCGATAAGTGGTACATCAGGCACAGCAGCGCGATAAGGTTCATGGCTTGCTGTTGGTTTTCGGAGCGCATCGCTTTTTCTCCTGTTCTGGAAGCCCGGCACCGTGGAGGCTGCCGGAATCAATTCAGTCTTTCGGATTGAGCTTTTCTGTCAGTTCTGCCACACAATCACGCCCGGCCTTTTTGTATGCTTCGGCTGCATTGCCGTCATACTTGTCGTCTACTGCCTGTTCGAACTGCTCGATGGAACCGAAGAAGCAACCAGCGGCGATCCGAAACTCTTTGCCGGTCCACATAGCGAAGATGGTACGGCTGGAGTAACCGCAGTTTTCACGGTAAGAAACGTTCGTGATCTTCTCCGGGCGCAGGTAGAGCGAGCCGCCCACGGTCAGATTGTCCGGCAGCGCGGTGATGCTGGTGCCTTCCAGGTCGAGCCAGCCGCCCACGGTCAGATTGTCCGGCAGCGCGGTGATGCTGGTGCCGCGCAGGTCGAGCGAGCCGCCCACGGTCAGATTGTCCGGCAGCGCGGTGATGCTGGTGCCGCGCAGGTCGAGCGAGCCGCCCACGGTCAGATTGTCCGGCAGCGCGGTGATGCTGGTGCCGCGCAGGTAGAGCGAGCCGCCCACGGTCAGATTGTCCGGCAGCGCGGTGATGCTGGTGCCGCGCAGGTCGAGCGAGCCGCCCACGGTCAGATTGTCCGGCAGCGCGGTGATGCTGGTGCCTTCCAGGTCGAGCCAGCCGCCCACGGTCAGATTGTCCGGCAGCGCGGTGATGCTGGTGCCGCGCAGGTCGAGCGAGCCGCCCACGGTCAGATTGTCCGGCAGCGCGGTGATGCTGGTGCCGCGCAGGTAGAGCGAGCCGCCCACGGTCAGATTGTCCGGCAGCGCGGTGATGCTGGTGCCGCGCAGGTCGAGCCAGCCGCCCACGGTCAGATTGTCCGGCAGCGCGGTGATGCTGGTGCCGCGCAGGTAGAGCGAGCCGCCCACGGTCAGATTGTCCGGCAGCGCGGTGATGCTGGTGCCGCGCAGGTCGAGCCAGCCGCCCACGGTCAGATTGTCCGGCAGCGCGGTGATGCTGGTGCCGCGCAGGTAGAGCGAGCCGCCCACGGTCAGATTGTCCGGCAGCGCGGTGATGCTGGTGCCGCGCAGGTCGAGCGAGCCGCCCACGGTCAGATTGTCCGGCAGCGCGGTGATGCTGGTGCCGCGCAGGTCGAGCCAGCCGCCCACGGTCAGATTGTCCGGCAGCGCGGTGATGCTGGTGCCGCGCAGGTCGAGCCAGCCGCCCACGGTCAGATTGTCCGGCAGCGCGGTGATGCTGGTGCCTTCCAGGTCGAGCCAGCCGCCCACGGTCAGATTGTCCGGCAGCGCGGTGATGCTGGTGCCGCGCAGGTAGAGCGAGCCGCCCACGGTCAGATTGTCCGGCAGCGCGGTGATGCTGGTGCCGCGCAGGTAGAGCGAGCCGCCCACGGTCAGATTGTCCGGCAAGGCGTCGACGCCGCTAACATCTTCCAGATCCAGGTTGTTGGTGACGGTGATATTTCCGTTATCAGAAACGGTGTGCTGAATATCGTTTTTAACGAGGTGCTTAATTAAGTCGAACATTGCTGATCCTTAAATTTTGGGTGTAGAAGTCCTGTCGCTTGATTAGCCGACCATTCGGTTAAATTCGGTTTTGCTGGTGGTGTTAGCCCTGAGATTCGCCGCAGAACGGGCAGAAACTCATTTTCACGTTGGTTTCCAGGCGATTAAGGTTTTTAGCCATTTCGCCGTTTTTCTTTTTGGCCCGGTACGCCAGTTTGTATTTCAGCGTGACGTGTGAGCCGCCATCAGAAAGAGAAAGAACCTGATTTTCCCAACCGCGATCAAGAATGCTTTCACTCACTTCAGCGCCCTCCGGAACCTTCTCTTTAAGCCGTGCTTCGATTTGAGCGCCGACTTCATTCATGCAGTTGCACATCCCTTATCCCTCAAAATTTCGCGTCATACCCTGCTGGCGTTTCGTCAGCGTGGATGATGCCTTCGACTGGATAGCAGCTCGTGACGCCCATTTGCTCACTCGCTGCCGCTTCACATTGCTGCTGGTTGTCGAAAATACCGACGACAGCATCCTGGTAATCACCGTTCGTCATGGTGATGGTAAGCACTAATGCGTACAGGGCTCCCATCAGTGAGTCCCCGCAGGCACAAGATTTGGTTCGATGGTGCGTGAGGCATAAGGGCGGCGAATGTTGCGCAGGTTGCCCTGCGGTTCGTGCCAGTAGGTGCCGTCGCGGTAGTCGTAGGAAACCTGCCATGCTGCGCCGGTGCGGCTGTTGCGCATGGCGACCGCACGACCGTTGTTTGGTACTGCGTGGTTAGTTTTCATCTCATCCCCTTGCCGTCTTCCCGGCTGCCAGAACTTTTACCCGGGCATTCGCGTTTGAATGCGTTGTTTGGATGAGCTAACAATAGCTAAAGCGATTATTTGAGTCAATCGCTTAAACGATAATTTATTTAGCTAAAGCGATAATTTTATGATCTATAAGGTTATTTATTTGATTGGAAAATGTGCGATAAAATGACATTAGCGGGGTATTCGTAAAATCCGGTTGATGAAGGGAGTTTCTACCCGGCTTCCGAAGGTGGTGGGGTGATGTTGATGGGCGGCTCCAAGAAGCGTTCCAGCAGCTTGCCGATGGGCACCCCCATGTCGAGCATGGTGGGTGCCAGCCTTGCAAGGTCGGCTTCCGTAGGGACGCCGTAGCCGATTTCAAAGGGCGATTCCCGGCGCGGCTTTTCCTTGCGCTTCATCTTGTGATCGACTGAGAACAGCATCTTCGCTCGGAACATCTCGAAGGACATGCTCCGCGTGACCCTGTTCAGGTCTTTCATTTGCCGGTTGATCGACTCGGTGAAGGCATTGGTCTGGCGTTGCCCGTCACCGAAGTAGGCGAAGATTTCCGCCTCCCAATTGGTCATTGCCGTAGTAAGCGGCGCCCATTGGGGCTGCTGCTCCGGTGTCAGGCTGGATTGCCAGCGCTGGTATTCCTCTCTGGCGTCCACTTCGTCGGTCAGCAGCCAGATGTTCATGAACTCTTCCTTGAGGCGGTAGGCCGCGCCCAGCTCGGGGAACTGGTTCGTCCAGGTCTCCACCACCATTTGGCTCATAGGCGTCAAGTCGCGCTCTCGCATCAGCATCAGCTTACGGTCGCCTTTAAGCGCACGGCGGCGATGCTGCGACAGCCCAGCCTTGATGCCTCTTCTGATCTTCTCCATGACCTCGTTGGCCATGCGCTGGATGTGGAACTTGTCCACCACAATGGCGGCTTGTGGCATCAGCGCCTTCGCCACCTCGCGGTACGGGTTCCACATATCCATGCAGACGATCTCAATGTCCTTGCGATCTTTGAGACGAGATAGGTAGGCCGTGACCTGTGGTTTCGTGCGCGATTCCAACAGGTCGATGATGGTTTCCTCCTCGATATTGGTCAGCACGCAGCGGTAGGTGCGTTGCAGGTACAACTCATCAATCCCCAGCACACGGGGTGCAGATGGCGTGTAGCGGTGTTTCTGTGCCTCGTAGTGGCTCTGGAACAGGGCGCGGATGATCGACTCATTCACGCCCACCTCGCGGCCCACGTCGCTGTTGGTGCGACCCACGGCGGCCTTGATGATGTACTCGGCCAGCCGCTGTGTCATGCGGTTGTTCTCAGCCATTTCAGGCAAGGCGGGGCTGAATGTCGTGTTGCACGCCCGACACACGAAGCGGCGGCGAATCAGCCAGAGCGTGACCCACCGCCCATGCAGCGGCAGGTCACGGAACTTCACCTGTTTCTTGCCGAACCTGACCACCTCGCCGCACACCCCGCAGTTCGGGCAGACCGTAGGATCGGGGTATTCCACCTGGAAGCTGTACTCGTTCTCTTCCTCGTGGAACCCCACGATCTTGGCCTTGAGAGGGTGAAGGATGTTGTCGGGCAGATTCATGCGTGACGCGCCATCAGGTCGTAACGGCGGTGCTCATAGCAATGCCGCTGGCACTCGGCAGCCTCCTGCCACGCCTGCTTGTCGATAGCGTCTTGCTCGGCAGGCGTCAGGGGCTGGCGAGGCACGGCTGCCGCCAGGTGGAAGTCCATGCCCTCACGCGGCGGAATGCCGAGGCAAGGCAGATCGAAGGGAAGTTGAGGCTCGGTCGGGTTCGCCAGAATAGCGGCCATTGCCCAACGAGCCATGCGATCAAAGAAACCATCCGGATGGCCGTGGTTCCAGTAGCGTGTCAGCTCCAGGCCAGCAAAGCGCATAGCGTGGTATGCCTCTTTCGGGTTGTGCCGGGCCAGCTCGACAATCTCGCTGAACCAGATTTCCCCGATGCCGTAGTGCTCGTGCCAGTTGTTCTCACGGCTGGGCATGAACCAGTTGAGCATGTGGCCCTCGGCGTCCCGCTTGGTGAAGGACAGATCATCGCGGCTGCGGATGCTGCGAGGCGCGGGCAACAGCGGCACCTGCGCAGACTGCTGCCGCACGGCGCGGCGTCCCCGGCCCGGCTTGGCCTCGTACTTGCCCGTGGTGCGAATGGCGGGCAGCACGTCATGCGTAACCCACCGCTTGAACCGCTTAGCCTCTTCCTTGCGGCTGGTCATCACCAGCGCGTAGAGACCGGATTCGCTAATGACCACGGTCTCTTGCTGGCGACCCAGCGCATCAATGATGCCGAAGGTATCGCGCTCGTCGTCATCCAGCCGGGTGACGGCTTGACGAGGGTTGCCGATCTCCAGCGCCGCGCATACGTCTGCGGCGACGAACCAGACTTCACCGTTTCGGTTGATCGTCCGAACCGGCAGGTTCTCGAAGTTGAAGGTCTTGGGGGTGGTGTCACTACTAATGACACCATCGGCGGGAAGGTTCTGATTAGCCATGATGGCCTCCTACGATTCGTTCAATTTCGCCTCCTGTTCAGAGAGGCGGCCGGGTACTTGAACACGGTCGTAGGGCCGCCCGCAGATTTCCCCTTTCGGGTCTTGTATAGCTGCGCGCTACCCGGCCATAAGCCGACATTGTCCCGCACTGCGGGGCAATGAGAAACCTACAGACGTGAAAAAGCCGCTTTGACTGTCGGGAGCGGCTTCCGCCTACGAAGGTGTGTTCAGCACCTGAGACGAACTCTAACACCAAAAGGAGGGGGTGGCAACACCTTTCCGCGAAATCAAAAATGATTCGTAGCAGGATGGCATCAGACCCCTATCAACAACCTTTTATGAATACCCCATTAGCGAAGGGGTTGGGGGAATTTTAATCAGGTCAGGGACAATAAAAAACCCGGCAAGCCGGGTTTATGCGAAGCGCTTGTACTCTATTGATTGTCTTAGTAGCACTTTAGCCATTACGTAGAACTGATCTTCGTCTTCTGACTCAACATACCATTTCTCGTAGATAGGGTTGTCTGAGATGACAGCAAGCCGATCTCTTTGCATCTGAAGTCTTTTGACGTGCAGAGTTTTTCCGAACACAAATACGTAAACGCCATCACCATCAAAATGAGTCACGCCAGTATCAACAAAAATTTGATCTCCTGGTGAGATGGTTCCATCCATGCTGTCGCCGTTAACAGTGATAACTTTTACATTATCTGCGGGGCGGTTTCCGAAAAGTGCGCGAGCCTGTTCAGTTGTGTATTCGATTGCTCTTATGGTTTCGATAAAATCACTGGTAACTAGCGAGCCAGGACCGGCGCTGGCCTTAACGTCAAGCACATCCACGCGGTAAACCTCATTCATAACTGGTTTAATTTGGTATAGCGTGTTTGCTTCGCGAATTCCAGATTCCAACATCTCACCTTGCCCCGTTGAAAGCCATTCAGGACGCACACCCAGAACAGATGCGATCTCTACTGTTTTTCGTGAGCCGTTCGCACCTTTAAGTAACTTATTTACGCTGGACTGAGCCATGCCTACATCTTTCGCCAGCCTAGCCTGCGTGTATCCAGCGACGTCCATTGCGTGCCCTAAGCGTTCTGAGAATCCCATAAAAGCCTCTTTTTAAGTCCTCTTTAAATAGTATCGCCAAGGCGATTGTTTGGCAAAGAATCGCATAGGCGATTGACAATCGCTAAAGTGATATACATAATCGCTTTAAACTGATAGCTGAGGTGATTATGAAGAACCCCGCAGTAGAAAAAGCGATTGCCCTTGTCGGTAGTCAGAAAGAGTTAGCTAAACGCTGTGGAAAGGCCCAATCAACGATCTGTGATTGGTTGAACGGGAAGAAGCGTATTTCTCCTGTTCATGTCCCAGACCTTGTTAATGCCGTTAACGGAGAGATTCAGGCATACGAATTTCGGCCTGATCTTCCATCCATTTTTCCACATCCAAATAACCACGCCATTTAGTCAAACCAGTGGCGTAACTCACTTTATGAGGATTATCACCCATGGAGAACGCAATCGCACGAAAGTTAGACCCGCCAGTTATCAATCCGGTTGAGATAGAAAGCGTCCTGCTCAACCGTCTTGCATCGGTGGGACAGAAGGCATACGCCGAACATATGGGCATCAGCGAGTCGACAGCCAGCAGGCGTAAAGCCGAAGGGCATTTCAGCACCATGGCGAAAGAGCTGGCCTTCCTGGGTATTCAGGCCGCGCCACCGGAAGCGGTGCTGGTATCGCGTGAATATCTGGCCTCAGTCGAAACGCTCGCTGATATCGGGCTGAAAGCCGAACGGGCAAGGCCGGGGCCGCTGGGGTGGGATTAAGCCATGAACCATATCGAATTCATCGAAAAGCATGTGCGTGAAGAACTGCTGAAGCTCGGTTTCTCTCTGGGAGTGACTCAGGGGGGGGCGTTCCAGGCTATCGACATGTACAAGCGCATGAGCCGGGCAAGCAGAAAGGGGAAGATTTTTGATGATGTTTTACGGCACGCAAAGCTGTGGGCGGAGAAGCAGCAGTTACCTGCTGACCGCTTTGAGAAGCGAAAAGTTAAACGGAACGCCCAGCCGGGCCTGTTCTGAAAAGGCGAAAGCCGCTGTGCACGAACACAAGCGGCTCTCAGGTGCAACAAACGTCAGTAAATTGCGAGGTTAATTCTAATGCCAAAGCGCAAAAAGTACCAGGAAAATGAGGAACGACGCCTTCAGGATTCCCCTGACGGGCTGGTGGTTGCCGCGTCAAAAAACAGGGCGTTCGCCGAACGTCTTGTTGGCGTGATCCGTCTGGCTCTCGCTACGTCGGGAGTGAAAAATGGGCGTCGTTAAGTTAGCAGACTACAGGCCGCCGCTGGAGGTCGTGGAGCATCGCGTGGCGCAGCTGGAAGATGGTTTTACTCGTGTTGCTAATGAGCTTCTCGATGCTGTTATGGCATCCGGACTAAGCGAAACAGAGCTGTGTGTCGTCCTTGCCGTTTGGCGCAAGACGTATGGTTACAACAAGAAGATGGACTGGGTTAGCAATGACCAGCTTGAGCAGATGATTGCCAAGCATCACACACATTGTTCTACAGCAAAAAGTCAGCTTGTTGCCAAAAAAGTCTTGGTCCAGGAGGGGCGTAATGTGGGTATGAATACCAGCATCATCGAGTGGAAAACAAAGATTAACGGATTCTGCAAAACATTAGCTAAACCTGCTAAGGATTCTTTAGCGGAAGTTGCTAATAAAACTTTAGCTGAAAGTGCTAAGGAAATATTAGCGGAAGTTGCTAATGGTGATGTCGAAACCTTAGCAGAATCTGCTTTTGAAACTAAGCAGGATCTGCTAACCACAAAAGACAATATACAAAAGACAATAAACAATACCCCCCAACCCCCAGAGGGGGAGTGTGTCGGGCAGGAAGAAAAATCTGTCTCAAAGAAAACCCCGATCGACTACCAGGCAGTGCTGTCTGCATACAACACCACCCTGGGAGACCGCCTTCCTCAGGCAGAGGCACTAAACGACAAACGTCGCCGTGCTATCAAACGCCTGCTGACCGAACTGAAAGAGCCAACCGTCGAGGCGGTGGAGAATTACTTCGCCGCTTTCGCTGAACGAGCACCAAAGTTTTATTTCGGTGAGAACGACAGAGGATGGCGCGCCAGTTTCGATTATCTGCTGCGTTCTGACACCCTGCTGAAAACCAAGGAGAAGGCGCTATGACAGACATGAACATGATCCCGCAGAACATCGAAGCCGAACAAAGCGTGCTGGGCGGAATGATGCTGGATAGCGGTAGTGATCGCTGCCAGACCGCCATGTCGATGCTCAAACCAGAATCGTTCTACATCCGCCCCCACCAGGTGATTTTCGCCGAGATGCGGGAGCTGGTAGCCAACCAGAAGCCTATCGACCTGATCACCCTGATTGAGTCGCTGGAGTCGAAAGGGCTTGGCGAGCAGGCTGGTGGCTTCGCTTACATGGCCGAGATATCTAAAAACACCCCCAGCGCGGCGAACATCGTTCACTACGCAATGCTGGTGCGCGAGAAAGCCATGGAGCGCTACGGCATAGACAAGCTGACCAGCGCTACTGAACTGCTGTTCTCCCGCAACGGGATGACCACCAGCCAGAAGTTTGACGCTATTCAGACTCTGTTCACCGATATCGCTGACTACGCGAAAACCGGTAACCGCCGAGGGCTCCGCGAGTTTTCGGAAGTGATGGGCGACTGGGTGGACGAGGTGGAAGCACGCTGGAGCGACTCCGACGCAACGCGAGGGCTATCCACGGGGATCGGATCGCTGGATGACCTGCTGCAACCGAAAGGGCTGGTTAAAGGCGCTTTGATGGTGATTGGCGCACGTCCGAAGATGGGTAAAACCACGCTGTATAGTCAGCTGGCCGTCAACTGTGCCGAAGTTGAGCATCTCCCCGCGCTGATGTTCAGTCTTGAGATGCCGGATAAGCAGATTGTGGAACGCATGGTAGGGCAGGTCAGCAGCGTAAATACCGACGTGTTTTATGGCGATCGGTATGACGATACCAAGGTTGCTATGGCCTTTGCTGCTGCTGGTCGTCTTGCTCAGAACGGGAATTTGTATGTCGACGATACGCCGGGGATCACGCTGGCGCACATCGTTGCAGAGTCTCGTCGCATCAAACGAGAACGCGGCGCTGTCGGCATGGTGCTGGTGGACTACCTGACGCTGATGACCGCAGACAAGGCCGACCGTAACGACCTGGCCTACGGGATTATCACGAAGGGGCTGAAGAACCTGGCGAAGGAGCTGAACTGCATCGTGGTGCTGCTTACCCAGCTGAACCGCGATCTGGAGAAGCGCACCAACAAACGCCCGATGCCGAGCGATTCCCGCGATACCGGGCAGATTGAGCAGGATTGCGATTACTGGGTCGGCATCTACCGCGAAGGCGCATACGACGAGAACGCGAACCAGAGCGAAACCGAGTTACTCCTGCGGCTGAACCGTCACGGCCCGACCGGCGTTGTTTATTGCGACCAGCGCAATGGTGCGATCTACGACTGCGACCAGGCTGCTGCTGAGCAGAGGCGTCGCGCGAATGATGCCAGACCCAACAAGAAGAGGGATTTCTGATGAAAATCTACATTGCTGGGCCAATGACCGGCATTCCGAAATATAACCGCCCTGCGTTCCATTTCGAGGCTATGCGCCTGGCTTCGGAGGGCCATGTAGTGTTAAACCCCGCGACACTTCCAGATGGCTTGAGCCAGCCAGAGTACATGGATATTTGTCTCGCGATGCTCCGCTGCGCTGACGGCATTTTCCTGCTGTCCGGCTGGCAGAACTCAGCAGGCGCAAAAGCGGAACACGCTCTGGCTCAAAAGCTGGATTTGGAAATCATTCATCAGGAGAACGCGGCATGACCAATAAAACCAAAGACCTCGTAGCTGCCGGGCATGCGATAGCGAAAGAGCTGCATTGCGCTGAGTCTGCCGCGCTGGTTCGTGAGCTGGCTACGCAGCTGGATGTGCAGCGTGCTCGCGCTGATGTGTTGGCTGGCGCAGAGAAGCAGAACGTCGAACTGAAGGACGAGAACGAGTACATTCGCAATCGCTTCAAAGAGCTTGATCGGATGTTCGGTAAGAACCTGCTTGTGATGCAAGCGGCGATTATCGACTGGCGCACCACCGGCGATGCCAGGAACGGGATGGAATGGATTTTTAACACCCTGCTTGGTCCCGGCGAATTACCCAGCGAGGACGAGAAAGACGCTCAGGCCTATTTCGACCGCGAATACGCGCCCCTCGACAAAGAGCTGATGGAACTTCACCAGTGGTTTTGGGAGCGCCATAAGCGCAATGAATCCAAAGGTCTTGATATTCAGGAAGGTGCCGCATGAACAGAATCACCGAAGGTAAAAAATACTGCTATCGCTACTATGACGGGAACGACAGCGAAGGCCGCCCGATCGTCACTTTGTGGAAGCGCGTAATCATCCGCGAGACAGAGAAGACCTTCTGGCACGTCGAAGATATGCCGTACATGACCAACGAGCAGCTTGTTAAATACCGGACCGGTGGACAGCCTGCGAACCAGAAACACCATGTTAAACGCTGCTTAAAAGGCGCTGATCGCTCCCGTTACCATTACACCAAAGAAGAGGCGTTGCAGGCATTTGTTCGTCGCAAAACCCACCAGATTAACAAGATTCAGCTCGCCGAAGAAACGGCGCGCATGTGTCTCTCTGGTCTTCGCGAGGCCGGGATCATTTCCGAGGGATATCGCTGTAAGGTCGAGAAACTACCAGAAAGTGATACATTCCTCGCTGCCAACCAGCCGGGGCCGATTGCATCAGAATATAGCTGGGGTGAATACTGATGGCTAAATCTGCCGCAGAACGCAAAGCCGCGCAGCGCGCCCGGCAAGCCGCTGCTGGTGGGCGTAAATTTGAGATCATACTTGATACGCAGGAACTGGAGATGCTGGAGCGCAATTGTGCCACCCGCCGCCCGGGGCGAGCGCCGTATGAAATGAGTGAATACGTCGCAATGCTGATCCGCCAGGACGATGCCCGCGTTCGTGGTCGCATCAAATCAATCAGCGCGAACCGCTGCGGGAAATGTGGCGATGCGCTGCCGGTTGAGTCGTGTCCTTGCGACGGTGATTCGCAATGCTGGGTTACGCGCGGATGGCATGAAATCAAATTATCGGTGTGACATGTCACAATGCAATCAATAACATACAAGCCTCTTCGGAGGCTTTTTTCTTTGCTGCCAAATTGCTTTTGCCTGCACGCCCAGCCATAATATCCCTGTCAGCCTGAACAACTGACACCCGGACATTCGCGCCACGGAGAACACCATGGCGCAGCACCACCAGCATAAACACAATCGCCTGACGTTATCCGACGTCAGCGATTTGTCGTATCTGTCGCTTACCCTCTTCGGGGGTGAAGCGTGAGCCAACAATTCCACCTCATTAACGAAAGCGTCAAACAGAACGCTATCAACTACATCCGTCAGTTGCCGGTCGACAGCAAGCGCCCGCTGATTCTCGACGTCAAAGAGTCGACGCGCACAGCCATTCAAAACCGCAAGATGTGGCCGCTCCTGAAAGACCTCTCCGACCAGGTTCTCTGGTTCGGTAATAAATACGATTCCGACGACTGGAAAGACCTCATCACCGCGCTGGTGGCGAAGACCAAAAAGCAGGAACAGCGAATGGCTCCCGGCCTTGATGGCGGTGTCGTTATGTTCGGCCAGCGCACCAGCAAAATGACCATTCCCCAGATGGTTGAAGTCATCGAGACGATTTACTGGTTCGGCACCCAGCAGGGCGTCACCTTCAGCGAAAAATCCCGCAATGAAATCGAGTGGGCGAAGCGTTGGGGGGAGAGTAATGCTAAATAACTCCAATCAGCTAACCTACCGCAGCAAAAAATGGCTCGCCGCTGTCGGGCAGATCGAACAGTGCGTGTTATGCGGTTCATGGGGGACGCAGGTTGCGCACCGTAACGAAGGCAAAGGCATGGGTATGAAAGCCGATGATTGCGCCACAGCGGCGATCTGCGTTTGCTGCCATGACAGCATCGACAACGGGAGCAAGCTATCGCGCGACGAACGTCGCCAGCTTATGGACCGCGCCATCGTTTTGACCGTTATCCAGATCGCCAGCCTTGGGCTGGTGGTGCCAGCATGAAAATTTACGATATCACCCCGATCGGCAAGCCCCGTATGACCAGGAGCGATCGCTGGCGCAGCAGGCCGGAAACCTCTGCTTACTGGTTTTTTAAAGCCCAGGTGCGCCGTCTCGGTATAACCCTCCCGGAATCCGGTTACCACATAACATTCGTTTTGCCCATGCCGAAAAGCTGGAGCAAGAAGAAGCGTCAGCAGCATGATGGCCAGCCTCACCAGACCAAGCCGGATAAGGACAATCTGGAGAAAGCGTTATTGGATGCGATATTCGATGATGACTGTCGGATATGGGACGGCAGGGTAACGAAACGATGGGGAGAGACAGGCCAGATCATTATCCAGGAGAATGCAGAATGACACGCAACGACATTAACAATTACCAGAAAGCGTCTGTTGAGCGTACCAACCCGCAAAACGCCTGGGTGATGCTGGCAGCAGCACCACGCAGATCTTACCTGGGGAAATACCGCCGACTTACACCATCGCAAAGCCGTTGGGTTCGTTCGTTGCTGAACCACTGGGGCGGCATGTATGGGGGCAGCGGAACAGAGCACCTTTCTGGTGGCGGCGGTATGTGGTCAATGATATTGACCGGCTGGACTGGCGAACAGCAGGAGCGGATCGCTACTGTATTGTCTGGTCTGCGTAAAATTGGCTATACCGGCGATGCGTTGTTTGACCAGGCGAAAGCCATCATCTGGCCGAAGAAATCGCTTTCTGACCTGATCGGCAATGCCGGAGACCAGGAGGAAGCTGCATTCATGGAGGCTATCATCCTGAAGTCCTTCAAGCCGGGGAATCCCGTGTATGAGATAGGGAAGGACTATTACACATGGCGGAAAACCATCAATGGCATGGCACGATGGATGCAGTATTACTACGCGCCGTTTCTGACCGAAAAGCAATGTATTGACCGTGTGCGCTGGTGTATTGAGTTGTTTAATTCTGCTGTCTTCTTCACGTTAAAAGATGAATTTGGCTTCGAAAATGCAAAAACTTGCGAAAAAGACTTGAAAACGAGTTTTGAAACTGCATAATTCAGATATGCTCGGACGTCAAAGGCGAAAGAGCTTACCCACCAGCGGAGATGCCTTGCGCGGAGCGGTGTGAACCACATTTAAGCCCTTGCAGAAATGCAGGGGCTTTTTGCATTCAGGGTCAGAAGCACAGAGGTTGTGAGATCGGCTGTTAACCGATTGGTCGAAGGTTCGAATCCTTCCTGTCCCGCCAAATACCTACCAGGACCATAAGAGCAAAAGCTCAACGCACTACCCTCTATTGCCCACCGCGCCGTGGGCTTTTTTATTGCAGGCCGCAGATATCATTTTCAGATGCCATGTAGCAATCAGAGTCTGACGGCCTTTCCCCTACAAACACACACAGCACCATCCGGAAAATCGGAGGTGAGGACTATGAAAATGCCATACAAACAAGATTTCATCGCTGCGCTACTTGCCGCCAAGGAGCAGGGTATTGGTGCAATGCTGGCTTTTATCATGGCGTATCTGCGTGGTCGCTATAACGGCGGCGCGGTAACAAAAACGCTAATTGATGCGCTGATGTGCGCGATGATTGCCTGGTTCGTTCGTGACCTTCTGGACTTTATCGGCCTGAGCAGCAACCTCGCCTACATAGCCAGCGTCTTTATTGGATACATCGGCACCGATTCGATCGGCAAACTGATTAAAAAACTTGCAGCAAAAAATGCGGGAGTTGACGATGCAAACCAGTCCTGACGGAATTGCTCTGATAAAAAAATTTGAAGGTTGTCGGCTGACTGCTTACCCCGACCCCGGAACGGGAGATGCGCCGTGGACCATCGGCTATGGCTGGACCCATCCGGTTGACGGAAAGCCAGTAAAGCGCGGTATGACTATCGACCAGCAAACCGCTGACAGGCTTCTGAAAACAGGGCTTGTTGGTTATGAGAATGACGTGCTGAAAGTTGTCAGGGTGAAGCTGACACAAGGCCAGTTCGATGCCCTGGTGTCGTTCACGTATAACCTCGGTGCGCGGTCATTGTCGACATCGACTCTCCTGCGAAAACTCAACGCCGGAGATTACGCTGGTGCAGCCGATGAGTTCCTGCGCTGGAATAAAGCTGGTGGGAAGGTGCTGAATGGGCTGACACGTCGGCGGGAGGCAGAGCGAGCTCTGTTCCTGTCATGATTAGCGCACTGGTTAAGCGTTACTGGCTGCAGTTGCTGGTGCTGGCGTTAATCGGCGCACTGGCTTTCTTCGTGAACCACTACCGCGACAACGCCATCACTTACAGAGACCAGCGCGATAAGGCCACTGAGAAACTCCTCCTGGCGACCGCCACCATTAAAGACATGCAGACCCGCCAGCGTGATGTCGCTGCACTGGATGCCAAATACACCGGAGAACTGGCTGATGCGAAAGAAACCATTGAGCGTCTGCATAGCGATGTCATTGCTGGCCGTAAGCGGCTGCAAGTCGCCGCCACCTGTGCAAAGTCAACGACCGGAGCCAGCAGCATGGGCGATGGAGAAAGCCCAAGACTTACAGCAGATGCTGAACTCAATTATTACCGTCTCCGAAGTGGAATCGACAGGATAACCGCGCAGGTTAACTACCTGCAGGAATACATCAGGACGCAATGCCTGAAATAATTTTTTTGCAAATCACAAAGTCAATTTAATGAGCCTCGCGATGCGGGGCTTTTTTATGTCCGCAGTAAACGCGCATCTCACGCGCATATTAACGAGAGCCTTTCAGTAAGCGAGCCTGAGAAATGCCGTTATAGGTGGCGACCTCTCTCGGGCGGCTTTTCTGTGAGACAGGCTCACTTTCTAAAAGGTAAAGACGCTATGAATAATCCGTCAGTTATTCCGGCCTTCGACTTCCGCGAAATGGTCACGACCCTCGACAACAAGATAATCACCACATCACTCAAGGTGGCGGATTACTTTGGCAAGCGACACAAAGACGTTTTGCGTGCCATACGTAACCTGAAATGCTCCGATGACTTCACCCAGCGCAATTTTGCGCCCATTGATTTCATTGATAAAAATGGCGATGTTCAGCCTATGTATAACATCACCCGCGACGGATGCATGATGCTAGTGATGGGATTCACTGGCAAAACAGCTGCCGCAGTGAAGGAGTGTTACATCAATGCCTTCAACTGGATGGCCGAGCAGCTAAACCGGCGCATGGCGATGGGTGAAGAATTGCAGCATCGCTACGCCATCAAAGAAACGCGCTCAAAGCTGAAAGGCACGATCGGAAGCCGTTTGATGAACGAGCGGAAGAAAGAGAAGCGCGTCCTGGAGCTCGAACATGAGCACATCATGCAGGTAACGCAGCCGGAATTACTTATTGGCTGATCGCGGCATTACAGAAGCCCTTCATTGAGGGGCTTCGATAATGGAGCACTGGAATTATTCATGAACAGACCACACCCACCAGCGCATTTTACGATGCCACCTGACCCGAAGCCGTACATCAGCATTATGCCCGCTAATGACGTTGGCGAGTGGCTGAATCAGCACATCCTGAGCGATGAGGGTGACCTCTACAACCATGACCACCAGCATTTGCTTGAAGCGGATCTGTGCTTTCTCTGGGCGTCTAACGCTTTCGAGAAGAAAGGGCGTTCCGTGCTGGGGCAGGCGGAAGAAGTGGCCATGCGGGCTGGAGGCTGGCAGAAAGCGCGGATGGAGCAGCAGATGTATGAATGGTTCGGCAGGGTGCCGCAGTTCATCATCACGCTGGCCGCTGATTACTGCTCGCAATGTTCCGATCTGGAATTCTGTGCGCTGATAGAGCACGAGCTTTATCACATCTGCCAGGCGACAGATGAATTTGGCGCGCCGAAGTTCACGCAGGAAGGGCAGCCAAAGCTGAAGCTGCGCGGCCATGACGTGGAAGAGTTTGTGGGCGTGGTTCGCCGTTACGGTGCAAGCCGGGACGTGCAGGAAATGATTGATGCGGCGAATCAGCCAGCGGAGGTTGCTCATCTCGATATTGCCAGAGCGTGCGGGACGTGCATGCTGCGACTGGCTTAAATACTGGACTGTATAAGACGAATGGTGATTTATGGCTGCATTAAAACCTGATGTGAAAGCCTTCATCATTCAGTCGCTTGCGTGCTATGACACGCCATCGCAGGTGGTCGAGGCTGTCCAAAAAGAATTCGGGATCAAGATTACCCGCCAGCAGGCTGAATCTCACGACCCCACGAAGGCCAGCGGTAAGACGCTCGCCAAAAAGTGGATCGAGATGTTCCACGCGACGCGCGAACGGTTCCTGACCGAAACCAGCGACATTCCGATCGCGAACAAATCCTATCGCCTCCGCGTGCTTGACCGCATGGCAACCAAAACCGAGGGGATGAAAAACTTCTCCCTGACGGCGCAGCTGATTGAACAGGCCGCGAAAGAGGTTGGCGACGCTTACACCAATAAGCTGAAGGTTGAAAGCACTGGCAAGGATGGCGGCCCGATCAAGACCGAGACGACCAACCTCACCGCAGATCAGGCCGCAGAGATTTACCGCAAGATGATGGGGTGATCATGCCTCTCCCGTTTGAATTCGATTTCAGAAACCCTGATTACCAGATGGTTTTTGAATGGCGGATGGATCGCTTACAGCGCATTCGCCAGAACCCTGAAATGCTGCCAGCGCTAAAGCAGTTTTACCGCACCAACCCGGCACAGTTCATCATCGACTGGGGTATGACGACTGACCCGCGTAACATCGATTATGGCCTGCCGGTCACCATCCCTTTTCTGCTGTTCCCGAAACAGGAAGAATGGATTCACTGGATCATGGAGCGGCGCGAACGGCTGGAGAACGGCATCACCGAAAAGAGTCGCGAAATGGGGCTCAGCTGGACGGCGATCGGGCTGGCTTGCTCGCTCTGCCTCTTCAACAAAGAAATGGTCATCGGCTTCGGCTCCCGTAAAGAGGAATACGTCGACAGCACCGGAGACCCGAAGGCGCTGTTCTGGAAGGCGCGCAAGTTCGTGGAAACGCTGCCCGTCGAGTTTCGCGGTTCGTGGGACGAGAAGAAGCACGCGCCGTACATGCGCGTTGAGTTTCCCGATACTGGCGCGGTCATCAAAGGCGAGGCTGGCGACAATATCGGTCGTGGTGACCGTACCACCCTCTACCTGGTGGATGAGGCTGCATTCCTCCAGCGTCCTCTGCTGATTGACGCGGCGCTGTCGCAAACCACCCGCTGCCGTATCGACCTGAGCTCGGTTAACGGCATGGCGAACCCGTTCGCGCAGAAGCGTCACGGCGGGAAGATACCGGTATTCACATTCCACTGGCGAAATGACCCGCGCAAGGATGAAGAGTGGTATCGCAGGGAATGCGAGAAAATCGACAATCCGGTGGTGGTGGCGCAGGAACTTGACCTGAACTACAGCGCATCTGCGGAAGGCGTCCTGATCCCGTCCGACTGGGTACAGGCTGCCGTCGACGCGCATATCAAGCTGGGCATCCAGCCAACGGGCAAACGACTGGGCGCGATGGACGTCGCCGACGAAGGCCGGGACAAAAACGCCTTTTCGACCCGTCACGGCTTCCTCCTGGAGAACGTGCGGGAATGGTCCGGCGTGGGAAGCGACATTTACCAGTCCGTTGAGAAGGTCTTCGGCTTTTGCGAACAGGACAACCTCGAAGAGTTTCGCTTCGACGAGGACGGTCTGGGCGCCGGCGTTCGCGGCGATGCGCGCGCTATCAACGAACTGCGCAACGCTGCGCGCCGACCGTCAATACTCGCCACACCGTTTCGCGGTAGCGGCGCGGTGTTTGATCCGGACGACGAAGCGGTGCGCGGCGACAACGGACAGGCCGCCCGCCTGAACAAGGACTTCTTTGCTAACGCCAAGGCCCAGAGCTGGTGGCAATTACGCAAGCTTTTCCAGAACACCTATCGCGCCGTGGTTGAGGGAATGGCCTACAACCCGGACGAAATTATCTCAATCAGCAGCGCCATGGCGAGCAAAGACAAACTCATCATCGAGCTGTCGCAACCGACCTATTCCATTAACGGTGTGGGGAAAATCGTTGTTGATAAACAGCCTGACGGCACCAAGTCGCCGAACCTCGCCGACTCGGTGATGATCAGCTACGCGCCAATGAATTCAGCCCTGAACATCTGGGAGCTGCTAGGGAGACAGGCCTGATGGCACGAAACAAGCAAGCCTCTCAGCGAACGGCGCAGGCCACCGCTGATGGCTATGAAAACTTTGTCGCCCGCGTGGGGATGCAGACGCCTAACCAGCACTCAGCATCGACCTACCGGGCGAACTTCACCAGCCGCAACCGCATGCTGGTGGAATGGTCATATCGCGGATCGTGGGTTATCGGCGAAGCGGTCGACGCTATCCCGGACGATATGACCCGGAAAGGCATTCGCATCACTTCGGAGATTGACGCCAAAGACCGTGGCACCCTCGAAGCGCAGCTGGATGAGTTGCAGGTCTGGGATGCGCTGAACGACGTGCTGAAATGGTCGCGTCTCTATGGCGGCGCGGTTGGCTTCATCATGATTGAGGGGCAGGCACCAATGACCCCGCTGCGGCTCGAAACTATTGGAGAAGGCAAGTTTAAGGGCATTCTCCCGCTCGACCGCTGGATGATTAACCCGGTGCTGACCCGCCGCATTAAAGAGATGGGGCCGGATCTCGGCAAACCTGAGTTTTACGACGTGGTGACAACTGCAACGGGCATCCCGGCCTGGCGCATCCATCACAGCCGCCTGATTCGCTTCGATGGGGTGACGCTGCCATTCCAGCAGAAGATGACCGAAAACGAATGGGGAATGTCGGTTGTAGAGCGTATCTGGGATCGGCTTACTGCGTTCGACAGCGCCACTGTCGGCGCGGCGCAGCTGGTCTATAAAGCGCATCTGCGCACCTACAGCGTGGAGAAGCTGCGCGAGCTTATAGCGCTTGGCGGCCCGGCGTTCGAGGCGCTGCTGAAGAACATCGACCTGATCCGCCAGTTCCAGAGCAATGAAGGCATGACGCTCATGGACTCGCGGGATAAGTTCGAAACCCACCAGTACAGCTTCAGTGGTCTGGATGACATTCTTTCGCAGTTCGCTGAGCAGATCAGCGGTGCCGTCGGCATCCCGCTGGTACGCCTGTTCGGTCAGTCCCCGAAAGGCTTCTCTACTGGTGACGCTGACCTCGCCAACTATTACGACCGGGTGAGCTCATTGCAGGAGCGCCGCTTACGGCTGCCGATGCGCCGGATACTGGACATTATGCACCGCTCGGAACTCGGTAAGCCGCTGCCGGACGATTTCACGTTTGAGTTTAACCCGCTATGGCAAATGTCTGACGTTGACCGCTCAACGGTGGCCGTAAACACCACCACCGCGATCAGCACCGCGCTGGGCGACGGATTGATGACGCGTAAGGCGGCAATGACCGACCTGCGCGAAAACTCTGACGTCACCGGTATCGGGGCATCCATTACCGACGAGGATATCGAGAATGCCGAAGACGAAGCTCCGCCAGGCATCGGCGAACTTGGCGACAAACCGCCAGAGCCGACAGGCGGAGATCCGATATCGAACGAGCCTACGGCAGATAGCGCGGGCGGTCGGGGATATCGTAAATGGTCGCTACGATGGTTCAAACGATAGCGTCACCGAAATAATGGATGCGCTGGAGCGCTACAGCGAAATCATCACCCCCTGGGCGACGAAGGTTGCTGAGAACTTTACCGCCGACATTGCGCGCCAGAATGAAAAGCAGTGGCGTCAGCACAGCCGGAACATCAGCGCAGAGCTGTGCAATATGGTCGACCGCGCCCCGGTAGGCCAGGTGATGAAATCCATCGTCGCCGAGCAAATTAAGTACATCAAGTCACTACCTCTTGAGGCCGCCGATCGGGTGTATGACATTCAGAACAAGGCCATCGAGGCCGTTGTGACTGGTGGACGCGCTGAGCCATTCGCGAAAGAGATAGCGGCATCAGGTGACGTGTCACGCTCGCGAGCGAACCTTATCGCACGTACCGAGCTTGGACGCGCAACCGGCGCGCTGGATCAGGCGCGTGCGCTGTCTATCGGTTCAAATGGTTATATCTGGCGTACAGCCGAAGATGGCGACGTCAGACATTCTCATCGGGAGATGGAGGGTAAATTTGTCGAATGGGGCCGACCTCCAACGCTTGACGGCATGACCGGTCACGCTGGCGAGCTCCCGAACTGCCGCTGTTACAAAGAAATCGTCTTCCCCAATCCTCATTCTTATCTCGCCTGAATCGCAGGTAAAACATGAAATATTTTTTCAATACCCGGCTGGGGGAAACCCGTTATCAGCTGGCTGACGGCTCGCTGCTGTGCAAAGACGTGCCGATAGGTCGAACGGGTAAGCAGCTCTACGGCGCTGCCGATCTGCCAAACCTCAAACCCGACAAACTCGGCGAGATAGTCGTAACGCGCTCTCCTGAGCAGGTATTCCATCCGGCCACGCTCGCCTCATTCGAAGGGATGAGCATCACGATCCTGCATCCTGAAGATGAAAACGGGAATGTGCGGCTGGTGAACCCCGAGAACTGGAAAGAGCTTGCGGTCGGGCATCTTCAGAACGTGCGGCGCGGGACAGGTGATCAGTCTGATTTGATGCTGGCTGACCTTATCGTCAAAGACGAAAGCGCCATTCAGCTTATCGAAGATGGCCTGCGCGAAGTGTCGTGTGGCTATGACGCGGAGTACGAGCAGACCGAGCCAGGTAAAGCCGAGCAGGTCGATATTACCGGAAACCATGTGGCTCTTGTCCCTAAAGGCAGAGCCGGAAATCGTTGTGCAATTGGAGACAGAGACACAATGGCAAATCAAAAGAAAAGCTGGTGGACCCGCATGCGCACGGCCATCAAAACGGGTGACGCTGACACCATGAACGAACTGCTGGACTCTGCGCCAGCGGCTGTAACGGGTGATGAAGGGGATCTTCCGAGCGGCGTTAACCTCAACATTAACCTTTCACCGCAGCAACCATTACCGGACAAAAAGCCGGAAATGGGCGGAGAGCCAACCGGCGACGGCGAGGACGATATCAAAACCTTGCTCAAAGCCCTGCTGGCTAAGCTGGAAGGAAATGCGACGGGCGATAACGACAATAAGCCTGGCGAAAATGATAACAAAAACCCGACCGGCGACGACGAGGACAAAGAAGAGGAAACCACGATTACCGGTGACTCTGCCTATCGTGCCGAGGTTATCGTGCCGGGTATCGATCTGAGCCGTAAGGTGAAACCGACCGCGTTCAAACGTGATGTGCTGGCTGCCGCTGACAAAACACTGGTTCGCCAGGTTGTCGGTGATGTGGATATCCGCAAATTGCCCAAGCAATCGGTAGATATGGCGTTTAACGCCGTGTCAGAGATTGCCAAAGGGCGAAACACCCGCACCACCACTGGCGATGCACAACGTCCAAATATGGGCATGACCAGCATCGCTTCCCTGAACAAACAAAACGCCGACTTCTGGTCTAACCGCAAAGGATAATCCAATGACTGCATATCTGTACCTTATGCAACTAATATCTATTAATCAGTGCGTTATCGTTCGGAATCATACGGCGTTACTGGCCTGAACCATAAAAATGACACTCCGAACATGTGCGGATTTATTCGCCGGATTTCGCTTTGATTCGGTACATGAGGGACTAGAAAGAGAATCATGCGCCGTTTGCATTACATGGTAGCCAGAGAGGTGTTGAATGATTGTTAGGCCACTAACTAGCATCGAAGTGAAAAGCGCGAAGGCACAGGGCAAGGATTTCAGTTTGCACGATGGTTTCGGTTTGTTGCTTTACATCACAAGCCGGGGCGGTAAGTCATGGCGTTTTCGGTATGTACACCCGGTAACGAAGAAGAGACAAACCTATACTATTGGACGATACCCGGAGTTTACTTTGTCCGAAGCGAGGGAGGAACGTTCGAAACTGCGCCGTATGGTAGCGCGAGGGATAGATCCGAACGAAGTCAAAAAAGATGCCAGGAATGAACAGCGTAAAATGTACGCGCAGTCATTTCAGGCCGTTGCCGATGAATGGCTAAAAATCAAGATTAAAGAAGGTGCGAGAAGCAACACGCTTGAATCGCACAATGTGACGTTGAAGCATCTTTCCACGATTTTTAGGCATACCACGGTACATAAAATAAACGCAGCCGATACTATTCAGGCTTTTAAACCTTTCAGGGAAAGGCCATCAACGCTTACGAAAATGGTTATTACCATCAACGCCATAATGGATTATGCGGTAAACATTGGGGTTATTGAGCACAACCCGCTATCGAAAATTGGTAAAGCATTCCCGGCTGAAAAAAACGAGCCAAGAGCGACTTTACAGAAAGAGCGGTTGCCCGAATTTTTAAGCGCATGGAACGAGTTGAGCTTATGGGAGCCATCAAAGCTGGCATTATTATTCCAGATCATTACGATGGTCCGGCCTTCGGAGGCTGGCGGCGCTCTCTGGAATGAGATTGATTTTGATAACTCAATCTGGCAAATCCCTGCAAGCCGGATGAAAGGAAAGCGCCCCCACGTAGTCCCATTATCGAGCCAGGCTATAAACGTGCTTAAAGAGGCCGAAAAGTGGAAGCGCTGCGATTATGTTTTCCCCTCATGGCGAAAAGAAAATAAGCCGATCTCACGCTGTGCGACTCAGGCCGGGATACACAAAACGTCGTTTAAAGGGCTGATTGTTCCTCATGGGTTCAGGGCGTTGGCATCTACAGTTTTAAATGACGAGGGGTTCAACCCTGATGTGATTGAGGCTGCACTCGCTCACAAAAGCGCCGATGCGATTCGAAATGTTTATAACCGTAGCGACTATCTGGAAAAACGCCGGGTTTTAATGCAATGGTGGGGGGACTTTATCGAGGCCGCAGAGTGTGGCGAAATACTGGAGACCAGCGGCGATAAGGGCTTGAGGCTGGTTGTGTAAGGCACATCCATTTCTGGATAATCATGATTTCAAACGGGTATAGCTGGCTTTAAGCCAGCTTTTTTTATGCCCAAAGCTAACCGGAATGCGTTTTTTTTATTCAAATCATATATAATTATATCGAATATATAATGAGGTTTTTATGTCCATATCTAACAGTGATATTTTGCTCAAAGTCGAAGTTAAAGCCCGTCTACGCTACCGTTCTGATTCTGCGTTCTATGAATTTCTGAAGGATGAGGGGAACGGCTTTCCGATGCCCTTCAAAGTTGGCGGCCGCAATTGCTGGTATCGCGATGAGGTGGAGGCGTGGATCGGAAGACAGAGCCAAAAGCGCGGAATCTGTAGTGAGTGAGATCCAGAGCGATAGACAAGGCTTGTTACCTGAGAGGGGCAAGCCTTTTTTATTGTCAGTTCCCAGCAACGGTAACTTACACAGGCCAGCCAGAGAAAGGCATCAAATAGGGCAGTAGTGGAATGTTTATAGAAAAATGCTCAAAGGTGTTCATAGTGTTCATAGTGTTCATAGGTTGGCGGTTATTACTATCGCCGGTGGTTAGGCAACCCTTTTAAAGGGTTGAGCCTTTGCACAACTCATTAAGGGTTACGCAAAACAGCACCTCATCAAGAGGGCCAGTCACCTACAAAAATTTTGTGGGTCAGTGTTTGTGCGGGACTCAAAGGCCAGCGCAACACAACCCCGAATCATCGTGGCAGTTCACAGCATTACGGGGAGTAACCCTGTTCATCCAAAGAGAAGGCGCGGGATTTAAAATGGTTTCTTCTGGCTGGCGGTCAACGCTCAGATTTGAGCTTCGGGCTGCAAGTTACCGATGGCATGAACGGTTCGCTGCTGGTGGCTCTCGATCTCCTGAAATTTCAGGGGATGGCTGGGAAATGATTTTATCTCCCAACTTTTCGGGAGATTGAATACGAGCAGTTCGCTCCCTGCGTATCGGCTTCGTTTCTGGGTCATTCGCGTTTCGTTTCTGGTGGATTCGCATTCGCAATTTGTCCGTGAAGCCTTATCCGGCCTGCTTTGAGCGGTGCTCTCTCTTTGCGAATTCGCAGTTCCATTCGCACTTTGATTCGCAGTTTTGAAATGTTCCCATTCCGGGGGCATGGACGATTCGACAGGTGTTACAAACGTTGGTGGTGAAATATCTTCTTGCGCTGGCGGGCGGGGTGTGGTTATGATTATTTCGCACCTCACAAAACGGGTGCCGGGCGTGAGAACCCGGATAAGGTCAAAGGCGACAACAGACGCCTATCGCGTCTTTTTTTGTCGCAATGTCAGTACCCCCATATGTAGCGGCGCAGATCCGCGCACAGAATCAATGGTGGCGCTGGCAGGGCAGCTTTCGGGCTGGCCGGTTCCCTTTGACGCCGGTATTCTCACCCCTGTCAGTGTCACCACCCTTTAGAGCGTGAGAACTCAGGTGGTGGCTCCTTAAATTAGTCAAAGGAGATCATCATCATGATGACTATCCCTACCCTCACTCAAACAAAATTCA
Source organism: Klebsiella sp. WP3-W18-ESBL-02 (assembly GCF_014168815.1). Lineage (NCBI taxonomy): Bacteria > Pseudomonadati > Pseudomonadota > Gammaproteobacteria > Enterobacterales > Enterobacteriaceae > Klebsiella > Klebsiella sp. WP3-W18-ESBL-02. Next base: position 4,047,991 of record NZ_AP021972.1, on the reverse strand, counting down.
CCTGGCGCTTTCTCGCGCTTAATCGCCACGATAAAAAAGCCAAACCTTGCCGTCTGTCCGTTGAGGCTACGACCGAACGCGAAGCACGCCGCATCCTTGCGCCGCACTTTATTTTGTCTCTGGCCGCACGTCTGCCAGTGCCGGAGGTGCGCCGTGTTTAACCTCCAGACTCTGACAGCCAAAGCCCGCGAGCTGCGCGGCAATGTCGTTAAAGCGGCGAGCACAAAGGGTAGTCGCACCATGACCCCTGTCTATGACCGCGACGAGCAGCGCAAGCTACGCGAGCGCATCCAGCAGACGCAACCGGATTGGGTATTGCTCTGGTGGGATATTGCGACCGTAACCGGCTGGCGTACCAGCGACGTTTGCAACCTGCGCTATTCCTGCGTCAATTGGGAAACGGGACAGGCGACAATTATCGTTGCGAAGCAGACCAAAGCCGCCGAAGCGCGGGCAACCCGCAAAGGTATTGAAATTGTGCGCCAGCAGCGCAAGGACGCCGCACGGCTCGCCGCTGACCATATCGCCTACATGAAGTGGGATAGCATCGGTTGTGACGAACTGGCCGCCGATATGAACGACGAGGAACAGGCGATTGTGTTCGAGCTGGTGGCAAAGGCTGACGTCAAGCACGACACCAAACAGTTACCGCCTGGCATTATCAAGCGGCTGCGTGACCGTCAGGATCGGAATCTGGTGGAGGACGACCTGGTATTTTCCCGCTCTCAAATCGAAAGTAACCGTTGTCAACGTCTGGAAGGTAGCGTGACCCGCCAAACCATCTGGCGAAAACTTCATGGCGTAATGGTGTGGTTTACCCGCTTCATCAACGCCAAGCTGCGCCTTAGCGCGTACTCAAGCCGCAAAATAGCAGCGTTTAACCTCATGTCTGCCGGAGGCGATCAGGGCTTGCTGGTGGCTTCTGAAATGCTGGGGCATAGCAACCCGGCAATTACCCGCACTTACTTACAGCTTGGTAGCAAAGCGTCCGCGATCCAGTCCCGTTTAGCGATGGAGGTCACAGCATGAGCACAAAAAACACAGTCATTGAAGCGGAAGTGATTCCAACCATTACCGACGCTGCCATAGCAGTTCGCTATGCCAATGAATTGCTTGAGTTGTGGATGCTTCATCTTGATAAGCCGCTGCGAGATGCAAATCCGCAAGCTGGCGCACGATTCAGGACGCTGATCAGCGAATTAAGACACGCCACCATAAGAACGGAATGCCGGTTTAATCGTCTTGTGAATCAGAGGGAGGGGAAAGCATGAGTATTTATAACGATCTGGTTAAAACAAGTTTCCCTGATGCCAGCAAAGAAAAGCTGGATGAAATCTATAGCAATAGCAGTGATGCGCTATCAGGAATTCTTACTGGTCTGGAGTCGGTTGGTAATCTTATGTTTTGGGCGACGGATAATGATTCATGTAATTACAGTGAAGAAATGGCAGCTAATGATTTACGGAATATTGGCGACATGCTGATGAATATCATGCCTATTGCCCGTGCCTTACAGGATAACAGCGCTAATGCAAAGGCTCAGTTACGAACAATGGAGCGCCGCGCCGGGGATAAGCTGCCAGTCAAAGACAGCGACGAGCAGAACAGTAATTAATTTAATCGGGTATTAAACCATGAAAAAGAAATTAACTGGCTTTGGTGCCAGAGGCTTCTCTCATCCTGTGATCTGCAAAGGCGACAAATGGAAGGATAAACGAGGCTGCCTGGTGACGGTGGAAAGTTACCGATTCAACAGAGTGACATTTTATCGGGATGGCTACGCATCGCCGTGTGTGCAGTCGGATTTGCGATTTTTGAAAGAGTTTCAGCCAGTGGATGAGGTTAAGCCGTGAAAGATAATTTTATTAATGATGTGCGCGTCAAGGCGACCGGTCACTGGCAGCCAATTTTTGAACGGCTCGGTATTCCAACTAATCGCAGCGAGGGACCATGCCCGGCTTGCGGTGGCAATACCCGATACCGCTTTGACGACAAGGACGGGCGAGGCACTTACTTTTGCTCACATTGTGGCGCAGGTACGGGGCTGGATCTGGTGATGAAGGTCAGGCAGTGCGGTGCACGTGAGGCGGCTGTGATGGTGGCGGAAGTGATGGCGTTGCCGTTGCCGGAACAGAAGCCAGCCAGAGAGAAGCCTCAAACGGACATAGCCAGCAAGGTAGCCTGTCTAGCTGCCAAAACTGCGCCGGGGCAGTCTGACTACCTCACATCAAAGGGGCTACAACGCCCCTTCCCGCTACTGTCTGATGGCTCGATGTTGATCACGTTGACGAACGTCGCAGGGGCGATTACCGGTGCTCAGATCATTAAGCCAGATGGTAGTAAGCGGCTGGTGGCCGGAACGGTGAAGAAAGGCTCCTTCTGTGTGGTTAACTCCGCTGAAAATACGGAAACGGTTGTGATATCCGAAGGGCTGGCGACAGCGATATCCGTTCAACAATTGCGACAAATTGCGACAATTATTGCCGCAATTGACGCCGGGAACCTCCCCGCCGTTGCCATGGCGATGCGCCAGCGTTACCCGAACGCGCAGATCATCATTGCCGCAGATAACGACCAGAGCAGCGAAAGTGACGGAATTGAAGGAGTGAAAGTTAACACTGGCAAGGAGGCCGCAGAGAAAGCCGCGAAAGCCGTTTCTGGCTGGGTTTCCATGCCACCAGTGGACTATAAAGCGGACTGGAACGACTACCACCAGCAATACGGACTCGAAGCGGCCACAGCAGCATTTAACGACTCAATGTACCAACCGGAGGGTAAGAAAGTGGGTGCGACACTGACAGCTATCGACGGTGGCAAGAAAAAACTTGGTATCGACGACGATCTGAAACCGCGAGTAGAGAGCCGTGCGGATGGCATTCACTGGATCACCCCGAAAGTGGACAAAGACACAGGGGAAATTATCAATACCGAGGCGTGGCTATGCTCTCCGCTGGAGATTGCTGGTGCGGGGAGTGATAACGCCAGACAGCGCTTTCTGATCCTGCGTTGGGACGTCCCCGGCAACCGGGGGCAAGTTACCCGGGCGCTTCCATGGGAGGACATTGGCGACCGTGAGGGATGGCGCACGCTGAAAAACGGCGGTGTCAGTGTAACGACCAAACCATCGTTGCGGGCGATTCTGGCCGACTGGCTACAACGAACCGGTAGCGGCAAGGAATGGCAGATCAGCCACACCACAGGCTGGCACAGCGGCGCGTACATCATGCCGGATGGTGATGTTATTGGTGAGCCAGAGATACCGCTGTTATTCAGTGGTCGGAGTGCGGCGGCTGGTGGCTATACCGTCAGTGGAACGCCGGAAAGCTGGCGTGATTCGGTGGCGCGCCTTGCGCTGGGCAACCCGTCAATGATGCTGGGCGTTGCTGCTGCGCTTTCTGCGCCGCTGATCGGGCTTGTTGGCGCTGACGGGTTCGGCGTGCATCTTTTCGAACAGTCCAGCGCAGGGAAGACAACGACCGCCAACATTGCCAGCAGTTTATACGGTGAACCGGATGCCTTGCGCCTTACCTGGTACGGTACAGCGCTGGGTATCGCCAACGAAGCGGAAGCGCATAACGACAGCCTGTTACCGCTGGATGAAGTGGGGCAGGGCAGTAGCGCCAAAGACGTTGCTACGTCTGCTTACACGCTGTTTAACGGTGCCGGAAAGCTACAGGGGGCCAAGGAGGGCGGCAACCGTGAGTTAAAGCGCTGGCGTACCGTGGCGATCAGTACCGGGGAAATGGACATTGAGACGTTTCTTTCTGCTGGTGGGCTGAAAGTTAAGGCCGGGCAACTGGTGCGACTGCTTAATTTACCGATGGAGAAATCCGTATCGCACCATGAGTACCAGAACGGCAAGCAGCACGCTGACGCACTCAAAGAGGCATACCAGACGAACCACGGAGCCGCAGGTCGTGAATGGATTAAATGGCTTGCAGGCCACCAGCAGGAGGTAAAACAAGCTGTCAGAGCGGCGCAAGAGCGCTGGCGTGGCCTTATCCCTGCTGATTATGGTGAACAGGTTCACCGTGTAGGCGAGCGGTTCGCCATTCTGGAGGCGGCGTTGGTGCTGGGAATGCCTGTCACGGGTTGGGGGGAGCAGGAAAGCCGGGACGCTATCCAGCATGGCTTTAACGCCTGGGTAAAAGAGTTCGGCACGGGGAACCGTGAGCATAAGCAGATCATTGAGCAGGCGGAGGCGTTTCTTAATGCCTACGGCCTGAGCCGTTTCGCGCCATTCCCGTATAGCCCGGCTGACATGCCTATTCGGGATTTAGCCGGATACCGTCAGAAAGGCGAGCATGACGAAAGCCCCGTAGTGTTCTACACCTTTCCGGCTGCGTTCGAAAAGGAGATAGCGCAGGGCTTTAATGCGAAACAGTTTGCCCGTGTGCTGGCCGGGGCTGGGGTACTGAAACCGCCAGCCAGCGGAAGGGGATATCAGCGTAAATCCCCGCGAATTGATGGACGCCAGATAAACGTTTATGTGCTCCAGCTACGCCCCGACGAGATAGAGGGCGAAGAATAAAAACACACATACGAGATGTTTTTTTGTTGGTTCAGTTGGTTCAGTAACCACTTAATTAATGTAAGTGTATGTATTTAATGTGTTTGCATTCTCATAAGTGAACCAACACTGAACCAACAAACGCCCATTTTGAACCAACAAATGCCGCTATTGAACCAACGCCCTTTTCTGGCTGGCCTGTAAATCTTTCCCACTGAACCAACACGAAAATAGCGTTTGTTGGTTCAAAACGGGGCTTTGTTGGTTCACTCCGAAAGAAATAATCCTTATAAAACAATAATCTTTACAAATTGAACCAACTGAACCGACTGAACCAACATGTTTTTGCTTATCTATAGAGTTTTTTCGGAGAGTAATTACGAATTTGGAGGGGCATCGCCTAAGCGACAGTATGCGGAAACGGCAACTTTGCGGAGCGGAAAAGAAAAAGCCCGCGCTGGAGAGGCGAGGGCTTTTGTTAACCATGTTTATGCAATCACACAATGGTGGATCACCGTCATAGTATCACGTCGATTTATCATTTCAATATACGCAATGATATTTACTAACATTGCAATTTATGCAATGATCAGAATTTAAACAACGCAAAAGGTTATGAACAATGAAACAGATAACCAATGTTAATCTGGAAAGTGATAACGCTGGTGGTACAGTCGAGGTGACTTACTCCGATGATACGTTTGAAAGGCTGACCTGTTCGCTGCCTGTGGCTCTCGTCATTGCGAATCTTGCAACGACGCTTAAGCAGGAACGTGCAACACGCATTGCAACCGGCGACCGCCTGCGCCGGATGTACACACGCGATAGTGACATGATTACCCGCAGCGGCAGCGGCGCTTCCTCGACCTCCACCGCGCCAACGTCAATGGACGCTGAATTTATGCGCCTGGTACGCGCTGTAGCACCAAAGTATGACAACGCCCTTCCTGATACCGATCCTCGCCTTGTTGCGCTTGATGTGCTGCGTTACGCACCCGCTGAGGCATTCAGTGCGGTACACCCGACCCCGCTATCAGAGATTCAGCTTGATCAGGCTATCGACGTTCTGGAACAGGTTGGCGACTACATGCGAGTTAACAACGTTTCACCGAAGATTCTCACCACAGGCGACGCCATTCGCAGCATTAACACCGACAACGCCAGTTTCTGGCGTCGCACGAAGTAAGGAGCAATGAGCATGGCTATTTATGACCCGAAATTAGCAGCAGGAAACCCGCAAAGCGCCGGGCGTAAACTCTTTGGCCGTGAACAGGCCGAGCAATTGCGGATGCGTAACAACTTCAACAACGAATGCCGCAATCTGGAAAAAGTCAACGAAGCGAATGCAAAGTTCTGGAGTGAACAGGATGAAAAAGCCAAACGTTAAGCCGGTATTACTCTCTGGCGACCAGTTCGCCGCAATCTGCAAGATCCAGGAGCGCGAACGCCAGCGCTCCGATATTGGCGTCGCGCCGTCTGTCCATCAAATTGCCCGCGGGCTGGTGGCTAAGGCGCTGGCATCAATGGCCGTTGAAGGGAATGCGTGATGGATATTCTTTCGACGCTGTTTAAGTTGTCAAAGCGACAGATCGGGATAATGGTTCCCGATGTTGTCGTATCGGAAAAACACAGCGATTCACTGGAGATTACCGAACACCCTGTAGAGCGCCCTACGGAATCAGGAGCCGGGGTGGTTGCTGATCACGCCTACAAGCGCCCGTGTGAAGTCACAATGGAATGTGGCTTCGCTGGTGGTGGTTCGCTACTCGATGCCTTTGATACCCGGACGATAGGTTTTTCCACCCCGTTAAACGCCATGTCTCCCCGCGACGTTTACGCTGCGTTTCTCGATATGCAGCAAAAGCGAGAGCTGTTAAGCGTGACAACCGGAAAGCGCATTTATAAAAACATGCTGATCAGGGGCATTGAGGTGACGACAGACAAGACGACTGAAAACGTCTTGTCGATAACCTTAACCCTGCGCGAGGTTATTCTCACATCCACCCAAAAAATACAGGTAGCGGCTAAAGCGGATATGGCGCTGGGAGAAAATACCGCCGCATCGAAAAACGCCGGCACTAAGTCGCTAACCCCCCCTGATACTTCTCTGGCCGCAAGCATTAATAATTTTCTTTCTGGCGTTCCCGGTGATGCCCTTAGCGCAATTGGCATCCCGCTCGCTAAACCATAATCAGAGGCAGCCATATGCAGATTAATGAAATTCCACTAACTGGCGGCAATCAGAAGTTCCGTATTGACCTGGGCGGCACGACTTACACACTGCGCACAACATGGCGTGATGTTGCTGGCTGGATCATGGACGTAATGGACGCTGACGGAGAGCCAATTCTTATGGGTGTACCCGTCATTCCCGGCGTTAATTTGCTGGAGCAATACCCGCATTTGGGTATCAATGGTGCCATGTTGCTGATCGGTGCAAAAGATGCCCCGGAGTACCCGGGCGCAAATACGCTGGGTAGCCAGCATCGTTTAACATTCATTCAGGAATAGAGCATGTCAACAAACTGGATGCGTCATTTCGAATTGCAGCTTATTGATGATAAGGGGCAGGGCATTGTCCTGAGCGACTTCAAAGTTACTTTTAGTATACAGCGTAACGATAACCGCTGGCCTGCTTATGCCGATGTGAAAATCTACAATCTTTCGACTGAGACACAAAATAAAATCCTGAGCCAGGAATTTAGCCGTATCGTTATTATTGCCGGTTATGACGGGCTTGACGTCAGTCAGAGCGATGTTGTGCCAGCCAGTGAGGTAGGCAAGGTTCGCTACATCGATGATAACTCTGACGGGCGCAATGACGATTCAAACTATGGCGTCATTTTTAGCGGAGATATCACATTTTCGGTCACAGGGAAGGAAAATATCACCGATTCCTACATCATCATCGTCGCCAACGATGGAGAAAAGGCTTTCAGGGAAGCAACTATTTGCGCCACCCTCGAAAAGGGGTACACGCTGCGCGATGAATACAACATGCTGATGCGTTACCTTGAGCCATTCGGTATTAAAAAGGGTGTTGAACCTGTTTTCCCTGATACGGTTTACCCCCGTGGCGCTTCATACTATGGAACGGTTGCGGAATACCTTTCCGAACTTGCCGCCGATCTCAATGCAACATGGCAATTCAGCTATGGAAAAATCGACTTTATCCAGGAGGAATATGCCAGAAAGGCGGTGGTAGTTCTCAATGCTGATACCGGGCTGGTGGGTATGCCACAGCAGACTATCGGCGCTGGCGTTAATGTCACCTGCTTTATCAACTCAAAAATTCAGTTGCATAGCCTTATCCAACTGGATCAGGCGTCAGTGTATCGTGCGCAACTGAGTAACGAGCAGGTGTTACAATCCGGTGGCATCCGTGAGCAGGAGATAAACGGCAATCTGGTGACGACTGGCCTTGCGCAGAAAGAGGCACCCGCCAGCATCGCGACGGACGGCGTTTACATCGTGCGCTATATAAGCTATCGCGGCGATACTCGCGGGCAGAACTGGTATATGGAAATGGCTTGTGAGGCGCGAGGTGCGCAGGATGGCATTTCAGATTCCACAGTTAATAAATGGTTATGATATGAAAAATTGTATTCTTATTTTAGCTGCTCTCATTTCGACTAACGTTATGGCTAAAGTCAACAGTGTTACATCGCAATGTGGAAATTTCACTTTAGTTGCGAAAGTTGGCGAATTAACAACAGTTAATGGTGAAACCGTCACGTCACAAAAAATTACTGAGATTGGTAAAAATGGATTAAGGGTACAAATGACCCTTATGCCAGCACGTGACGGAAATATGTACGGCTTTGAATATATTCGCCCAGATGGCGATAGCAAACGCCGTTGGCTTAATGTCGAACTTATTCGCACGAACATGGATCAGCCGCGCATTATTGGTTCTTTCGATTGCAAGAACACAGCGGGGTAAGGCGGGGATATGGCACAGCTAAGACCAGTAGACGATCAAGAAATTGTCGATTTGAATTATGAGCGTACCAAGTCAGGACTTCGCGCAGCGATGCCGGGGACGATTAAATCGTTTGATCCTGAGAATGTTACGTGTGTGGTGGAATTGTCTACGTTCGGGCGCGATGTACGCGCTAAGCGTGGTTCAACCTCGACAGACAGAGCTAAGAGCGAGGATGGATATTACCCCATTTTGCAGGATATGCCGGTGGTGTTTCCTCGCGGCGGCGGCTGCACGCTGACTTTTCCTGTTAAAGCCGGTGATGAATGTCTGGTGGTTTTTGCTGACCGTTGCATCGATTTTTGGTGGCAGAACGGTGATACACAGAACACCTCACGGAACAGGTTACATTCCCTCTCTGATGCGTTCGTTATCCCTGGGCCACAGTCACAGGCGAAAAAAATCTCCAGTATCAGCACCAGTGCCGCGCAACTGCGTACTGATGATGGTTCGGCGTTTGTTGAGGTGGCCGCTGATGGAGCCGTTACCATTACCAGCCCACAAATCACGCTAAACGGTCCGGTACAGGTAAACGGGGCTATAACGTCAACAGGCGATCAGACGGCTAACGGGATCAGCCAGATTAACCACACCCACGGCGGCGTAGAGTCCGGTGGAAGCAACACAGGTAAACCACAATGAGCAATATCGAAGTGATCAAGCCAGAAGGTGAGCAGCCACAGCCCCGCACCTGGCTGGAGGATATCGAATCCCACAACGCAGATTACAGCAGGCCAGAAGATAAACGGCTTTCGAGTGAGGCAAGACTCGTTGAACGCGCCGGGCATCAAACGAACTGATGACGTGATCTGTAACTTTAAGTAGCGGTGCAGGGGGCAGAACTCAGCACGCTACTTTTATTTCCTTTGTCAAAAGGTGAACAATGGCGGCATTACCAACAATGGCTAAGATTATGATTATTCAATCATTAGCTTGCTATGAACCCCCTTCCAGAATCGTCGAACTTGTAAAACAAGATTTTGGCATCATTGTTACCCGGCAACAGATATCGGCCTACAACCCTGAAAATACAATGGCTAAAAATCTTAGCCAAAAATGGGTAGAACTCTTTAATCACACTCGCGCCCGCTTCCAGAGTGAAATATCAGATATCCCTATCGCTAACAAAGCGTACCGGCTGCGTATGCTCGATCGCATGGCTAACCGTGCAGAGGCAATCAAGAATTACGCATTAACAGCGCAGCTTATCGAACAGGCCGCGAAAGAGTGCGGGGACGCTTACACCAATAAGCTGAAGGTTGAGAGCACTGGCAAGGATGGTGGTCCGATCAGAACGGAAACAACGAACCTAACCGCCGAAGAAGCCGGGGAGGTATACCGCAAATTCATGGGATAACCACCAGCGCCGTGACACGTCACGCGCGAAAAATAGCACCGTTCGTTAATGGGCTGGTGGCACAGCTTGCATATTGAAATTCCCTGTAAATCCTACAGATCTGGTATTGAGTAACTTACCCCATTCAGCGCCATACATCACAGAGCAGCCTATGGACTACACGCAAAATCAGGTTGCAAATAAATCCTTATATTTCAGTTGATTAAATAATAGCCTTGCATTCCTGTACCGGATGCCTGTTGGCATTGCCGGGGCTATCTCTCGCCCGCAGGACTTAACCGTCGAACCGGTGATCCTTAAATCCGCTAACGCCTTCGCTGCCTATGGTCTGGCTGGAAAATACGACGCTGACGGCTTTTTCGTGCCGCTGGCGGACGGTGACACCGCCGACAAGGTGAAGGGTATCTACGTTCGTCCGTATCCAACCACATCGCAGCCAGACATGGTTCGCCAGGTGGGGACGGATAAGAACTTCCCGGGCGACGCCATGAAGCGTGGCTACATGACCGTTAACCTCGGATCTGGATTCGATGCCAGTACCATCAAAAAAGGCGCGCCTGTCTACGTGGTTGTTTCGCTCGATTCAACCATTGACGTGCCGCTGGGCGGCTTCATGTCCACGTCCGTCAGTGGCAAAAACGTGGCGCTGACCAACGCCGAATTCACAGGGGCCGGTGACGCTAACGGCAATGCAGAAATCTCCTGGAAGATTTAAGGAACAGACGAATGATTACTTTTGATCAGGCAACCGTTGATAGCTCTGGTGCCTTTCTCATCGGGGAGCTGGAGCGACTCGACCAGACGCTGAACCTGCCGCTGGTGGGTTACACCTGGACCCGCGATATTCAGCTGCGTGAAGACGTTTCTATCGCAGATGACATTTCCAGCTGGACTAACACCAGCTTTGGCGCGGCGGGAACTGGCGCAAATCCGAACGGTAAAAACTGGGTAGGCAAAGACTCCACTGCTATTGCTGGCGTGAACGTTGATATCGGCAAAGATGGCAATCCGCTGAACCTCTGGGGCATGGAACTGGGCTGGACCGTTGTAGAGCTGGCAGCAGCTCAGCAGGTAGGTCGCCCGATTGATACCCAGAAGTACGACGGGATGCAGCTCAAATGGCAGATGGACAACGACGAGCAGGTTTACATTGGCGATGATGCGCTCGGCCTGAAAGGGCTGGCAAACCTTGTCGGTGTGACGCTGAACAATGCGCCGAAGACCTGGGCGAACTCCACCAACGACGAGATTCTCGATAGCGTGAACAGCATTCTGTCGAATGCCTGGGCAGCATCCGGTTATTCCGTCGTGCCTTCTGATCTGCGCATTCCGCCAGAGCAGTATTCATTGCTGGCGAGCCGTAAGGTTTCCGAAGCGGGTAACCAGTCACTGCTGACCTATCTGGCCGTGAACACTATCGCTTTCCACCAGAACGGCGTTCCGCTGGAAATCAAAGCGGTTAAATGGCTGAAAGGGCGCGGGGTTGGCGGTAAAGACCGTATGGTCGCCTACACCAACGACAAGAAATATGTGCGCTATCCGCTGGTGCCGTTGCAGAGCGTTCCTATCCAGTATCGCGGTCTGTACCAGATTGCGACCTACTACGGCAAGCTCGGTGCGGTTGAGCCAGTGTACAAAGAAACCCTGTCCTACGTGGACGGTATCTGATAACCAGAACGGCCCCGAAAGGGGCCAGAAGGAAACTGAAAATGGCGAAAGAAAAGCTGGTTACCATCCATGTTCACACTCCGTTTACGCTGACGCTCGGCGATCAGTCAAAACAGGAGTTTGGCCGGGGGCGGCATAACGTACCGGAAGAGGTCGCGTCTCACTGGTTCACCCAGGCGCACTCTGAGCTTTCCGAAAGCGTGATTAGCGACACCGATGATCTGCAACCCATTATCGACAGCCTGCAAGCGCAGATTGCCGACAAAGATAAGCAGATTGTCGATAAAGATCAGCTGATTGCCGATCTGAAAGAAGCGCTGCTCAAGCTGCAAGAGCAGAACGACAGCCTGCAAGCACAGATTGCTGCCGCCCAGACTGGCGGTAATGGGGCGAAAGATGCCAAAGAATCAAAGCCTGCCAACAGTAAGTGATTTTCGCCGCGACTTCCCGCAGTTTGCTGACCCTGCCAAATATCCCGAAGCGCAAATCCAGTTTCGTCTGAATCTGGCCGATGTGCTGCTAAGCGAAAACGTCACCGGCAAAAAGTTGTTTCCGTATTTTGCCGAGTTGTTCGTTGCGCACTACATGACGCTTTGGGCGGCAGATAGCCGGGCGATGCTGGTTGGCGGCCCGGGCGGTTCAACCAATGGTGTTCAGTCCTCTAAGTCCGTTGACAAGGTAAGCGTCAGCTATGACACCAGCGCGACGCTAAACCCTGACGCAGGCTTCTGGAATAACACCAGATATGGCGCTGAATTTTATCAGCTGATCACGATGTTCGGTGCGGGCGGTCGCCAGCTATGAGTTTCAAAAGCGGTGTAACAACGAGGGTGGATAACGCTCAGGCCATTCTGGATGCGCTCAGGTCGCTAACCAAAAAGGATGTGCTGGTCGGCATCCCTTCGGAAGACAGCGAGCGTGAAGATGTTCCGTTTGGCAATGCCGGGATCGGTTACGTCAACGAATACGGCTCACCAGCGCAAAACATCCCCCCACGCCCGCACCTGATCCCCGGCGTTAAATCGGTAGAGGAACAGACAGTGCCGCAGCTTAAAGCAGCGGCGCAGGCTGCGCTTGATGGTAATGCGGCGGGTGCGGAAAGAGCGCTCAACCGTGCAGGTACAATGGCAGCAAGAGGTGTGAAAAATTACATCAAAGCTGCCGATTTTACTCCGCTTGCAGATAGCACCGTTGAAGCACGCGCGCGCCGTGGTCGCAAAGGTGCGAAAGCGGAACTTGCGCGACGGACTGCTGGTGAATCTCCGGGAACCGCTTTGGCTAAGCCTCTTTACGATACTGGCAAGTATATTGCCGCGATTACCCATGTTGTGAGGGATAAAGATGCCGACTCTTGATGTAACAGACGTGCTTTTTGACCCCGATTTTTGCGACTTCAACCTGTGGGTAACACGTCGCGCGCAAACGGTGGACGATGACGGGATCGGCAGCGACAGCGAAGTTAAAACGCAGTTTGCAGGGGTTGTTACCGTTGACCGCTCTTTGGAAAACCGCCGCATGCAGGCCGGGCAGGTTATCAGTGGCGCGATTCTCATTGTGACGACTGAGCGACTCACGCAGGGGCAGACTGGCCGTGATGCCGATATCGTGACGTATCAGAACCGTGATTATCGTGTGACGTTCGTCGACCCGTATACCGCTTACGGTGCTGGCTTCGTCCAGGCACATTGTGAACTGTTGCCGTTTGATGGGGGTAATCCCGTTGAGCAATAACACCAGCACAGAGCGCGGATGGCTGACACCCACCAGCGGCGATCCGGATTATGACGAAGCGCTCGACAGGCTGTTAAGCCAGTGGATGCGCAACGTTTCCGGCTTGCCGGCTGGGATGGTTCGCCCGCGCTGGCAGAAAGAACAGCCATCACTACCGTCAGTTGAAACGAACTGGTGTGCGTTCGGCGTTACCGGGTGGCCCATTGATAACAGTCCTGCATTCACCAGGCAGACCGATGAGGGCGCTCAGCTCTGGCGGCATGAAACGTTCGAGTGTATGGCGTCGTTCTATGGTCCGGCTGGCATGTCTTATGCGTCCCGTTTTCGCGATGGCATATCTGTCCCGCAAAACAATGCTGAGCTTAACGCGCTTGGTTTGTCCCTTGGCGACTATACCGGTCTGACCCCTTTCCCCGAACTTATCAACCAGCAATGGGTTCGCCGCTACGACATGACGGTGCGCCTGCGCCGGAAGGTTGTGCGCGAGTACGGCATTAAATCGCTGGTGGAAGCGCCAGTCACCTTTTTTGGAGAATAAATTATGACGCAGGGCTTACCTGTATCCAACGTTGTAAACGTTGATGTGATCATCTCGCCGAAAGCGGCTACTGGTCGTAACTTCGGCGCGCTGCTGATCCTCGGTTCTTCCACTGTCATTCCGGTGCAGGAGCGCGTTCGCCTTTATGCGTCCGTTGAGGACATTGGCGAGGACTTCGGAGTCGACAGCCCGGAATATGAAGCGGCGCAGGTTTTCTTCAGCCAGTCGCCGAAGCCGACGCAGGTTTATGTTGGCCGCTGGGCGAAGACTCTGACCTCTTCCGAAGGTGGAAGCGTGGAAACCATTGTGCAAGCTGTTAATGCCTGCCTGCAATATACCAACTGGTATGGGCTGGTTGTCGCTGATGATGTTGCTGATAGCGCTGATGTGCTTGATGCTGACGACGTGATTGAGGTTGCTAAACTCATCGAAGCGTCCAGTTTGAGCCGCATTTTCGGGGTAACATCTGCCGACGCCGAGATTATCAGCACGACTTCGACGACCGATGTTGCGTCGAAATTAAAGGCTGGCAAGTATGCCCGTACCTTTATTCAGTATTCCACCAGCAGCCCTTATGCGGCGGTTTCTGCTTTCGGTCGTGCGTTTACTGTCAATTTCAACGGCAGCAATACCACCATTACCCTGAAATTCAAACAGGAACCAAGCGTAACCTACGAAACGCTGACGGTAGGACAGGCTGCGTCTGTGGATGCGAAGAATGCGAACGTGTTCGTGTACTACGCCAACGACACGGCGATCCTGCAACAGGGAGTCATGGCGAACGGCGACTTCTTCGACGAGCGCCACGGGCTCGACTGGTTGCAGAACTACGTTCAGACCAACCTCTATAACCTGCTTTACACCAGTACCACCAAAATTCCGCAGACTGATGCCGGTGTGACCCGTCTGCTTTCCAACGTTGAACAGTCCATGGATCAGTCCGTCACGAACGGTCTGGTAGCTGCTGGCGTGTGGAATGGTGGCCCTATCGGACAGCTGAATTCCGGCGATACGCTGACCAAAGGCTATTACGTGTATGCGCAACCGCTGTCCGAACAGGCGCAGGCCGACCGCGAAGCGCGCAAAGCACCGTTAATCGAGGTGGCCTGTAAGCTGGCTGGCGCAGTTCATTATGCCGATGTGCAGATCAACGTGGTTCGCTAAGGAGCGATAAATGGCAACTTATTCTTTTCTCGATGTAACCGCGTCGCTCACCGGGCCGACCGGCGTTATCGATCTTGGTCAGGGTTCTGCGAACTCTGAGGAAGGTATCACCCAGACCATGGGCGGCAACAAGAACACCATGACCATCGGTGCCGATGGCGAAGTGATGCACAGCCTGCACGCCGATAAGTCAGGCACCATTACGGTGACGCTGCTGAAAACCTCCCCCGTGAACAAGAAGCTGTCTCTGGCGTATAACGCGCAAAGCCAGTCCTCTGCCACCTGGGGCAATAACGTGATCGTCATTCGCAACACGGCATCGGGTGATATTTCTACTGCGCGTTCGTGTGCATTCCAGAAACAGCCTGATTTCAATAACGCCAAAGAGGGCGGGACTGTTGCCTGGGTGTTCGACTGCGGCAAGATTGACCAGCTGCTCGGGGAGTTTTAACGCATGGAATTCGAAATTAAAGGCGTGAAATATCGCACTGCAAAGCTCAGCGTTTTCGAACAGCTGAAGGTGTCCCGAAAGCTGTTGCCGGTGCTGGCCGGGATGGTTTCTGACTTCCGGAGCGTTCAGGAGAAGATCAGCAGCAAAGACACCGAAGGCGCGATGGCTACTATCCTGCCCAAAATTGCTAATGCTGTGTCCGATCTGAGTGATGGCGATGTGGACGCTATCCTGTTCCCCTGCCTTTCCGTTGTTTCACGCGAGCACATGAAAGGCTGGGTGCCGGTCTGCCAGCATGGCGAAATGGCGTTTGACGATATCGACCTGCTGACCATGCTGCAACTGGTGGCGCGGGTGGTCGCCGACTCGCTGGGAAATTTTTTGCAAGGACTCCCTACCAGCGAGACGCCCACCCCGCCAGCGGAATAACCTTCAACAGCCTGCCGGGCGGTGAAGATTTTATTCTTCGTCCGGCGCTTGCCTTCCATATTGACCAGAAAGACCTTAACAGCGGCGCGGTAGACCTTTGCCGCATCGCGCTTCTTAATGACTACCTCGACATGCGCGAGGATAACGACGCCCGGGTAGATAAATGGAGAGCGGCCAATGAGCGGTAACGCAGATACGATTAAAGATTTCCTTGTTTCGCTGGGATTCGATATCGATCAGGCTGGCGCTAATAAGTTCGAAGCAGTGCTAAAAGGCGTTACTGCTAACGTTCTGAAGGTCGGCGCGGTGGTGGAAGGCGCAGCGCTGAGCATTGTCGGATTTACCACCCAGATCGCGAATGGTCTGGATAAGGTTTACTGGGCATCCCAACGGACGGGGGCCAGCGTCCAGGGCATCAAAGCGCTGGGCTATGCCGCATCGCAAACCGGTGCCAGCGCCGAGTCGGCCATGTCCTCCCTCGAAGGGCTGGCTGGCTTCATGCGTAGTAATCCGGGGGCGGAAGGGTTCCTGAACCGCCTGGGTGTCCAGACTCGCGATGCCAGCGGAAAGATGCGTGATACTGCGGACATCTTTACTGGCGTTGGGCAAAAGCTCAACAACATGCCGTATTACCGCGCGAAGCAATACGCGCAGATGCTCGGCATCGATGAAAACACGCTGATGGCGATGCGCAGAGGGATGGGGCAGCTCAGTTCTGAGTACGCGTTGACGGCAAAGCGTATTGGTTTTAATGCTGAGTCAGCGGCTAAACAGTCCAATATTTTCATGACCTCCATGCGTAATCTGACGATGACGCTTGGACAGGCGAAAGACAAGATTGGCTCTAACCTAGCTGGTGGCCTTGCTGGCAGTATTGATAACTTCCGCAGGCAGATACTCGACAACTGGCCGAAGATTGAAGCGGTCATCACGAAGATCATCAAAGGAATTCTCTGGGCAGGTGACGCGATTACCCGCGTGTTATGGCGAACTGGGCAAGCTGTTGAGGGTGTGATCGCCTGGTTCAAAAAGCTGAACCCAGCCACGCAGCAGCTTATCGCATTGTTCAGTGGGCTGTTGGTTGCATGGCGGCTGCTAAATACCGCTTTCATGTCATCACCCTTGGGCATGATAACGACGCTTATTATTGCACTTGGTCTGCTCTTGGATGATTACCAGACGTGGAAAGAAGGTGGCAAAAGCCTGATTGACTGGGGGAAATGGAAGACTGAAATTGGTCAGGCCGTCAAAATGATTGGTGACCTGAAAAAGACTGTTACGGACCTGACAAAAGCGCTGGCTAAGTTGCTCGGTATTGACCCCAAGTCATGGTCCCTAAAGTGGGATTTTAGCAACTTCATTTCGCAAATGGGTGAGTTCGGCAAGATGCTGAACATGATCGCTGATTTGCTGAATGCCATAAAAGATGGCAACTGGGCGCAGGCCGCTAGTATAGGCAAACAGCTGCTAAATCAGGGCAGCGGGCAACCGAGTGCCACACCGGCAGTAGAGGATAGCGCCAACAGAAGCGCTGACTGGGTTAAGGAGAATCTGGGATTTGACCCGCGCAGCGTAGGCAGAACCATTCGCGGGTGGTTTGGTGATGATGAGCCTGACCAACATGCCCAGTCTGCTAAAGCTCCACGAGGTATTAGAAATAATAACCCCGGTAATATCGACTTTCGTGGGCAATCTGGGGCGACGCTCGAAAGGCCTGGCGGCAGGTTCGCCCGGTTTGAAACTGCCTATGATGGCCTGAAAGCGCTTTCCCGACAATTAATGCGCTACTTTGAAGGTAAGACGACAGGCAAGCCGCTGCAAACCCTTAACGATATAATCTCTACGTGGGCACCGGGGAATGAAAATAATACCGGTGCTTACATTGCTCAGTTATCGAAAATGATGGGTGTGGCTCCTGATGCCATTCTCAACCTTAAAGATCCGCAGGTAATGTCCTCTCTGATGAATGGAATTATCCATCATGAGAACGGGAGAAACCCTTACCCAAGTGAATTGGTTCGTATGGCCGCTGGTGGCGGTGCTTCACAAAACATACAGCAAGAAACGGTTATTAATATTCACGGTGTATCTGATCCACGTGAGGCTGCCAATATCACAGTTGAGCGGCAGAAGAACGTTAATTCACAACTAACTCAACAACTTCGAACGGTGCCGAGCTAATGGATATTCTCTCCGCTATTTTTCGCCAGCAATCCCGGCGAATTGGCATATTAATTCCCAGCGTGGTCGTCTCCGAAAAGCATTCTGATGCGCTCGAAATTACTGAGCACCCGGTGGAGAAGCCAACAACGAATAGCGCCTCGGGTTTCATCGCCGATCATGCGTATAAGCGCCCCAGCGAAGTCACAATGGAATGCGGCTTCTCTGGTGGCGGTTCGTTGCTGGACTTCATTGATACATCTTCAATCGGCCTCAGCGCTGGGCTTAGCCCAAAGGAGACATACCAAAAGCTGCTGGATATGCAGCTTGAGCGCGTACCGTTCGATGTGGTTACCGGGAAGAGGGTGTACACCAATATGCTGGTGCGAGCCATTGAGGTGACGACCGATAAAACCAGCGAGAACGTGCTGAACTGCACGCTTACCCTGCGTGAAGTCATCATAACGCATACAAAAAATGTCACCGTTGCTGATAAATCCGATATGCAGGACGGGGTTAGTACATCTGCGGTGCAGAATTCCGGGACTAAATCCACCACCCCAGTAAATGAATCGGTAATTAAGTCAACAGGGTGGTTTGATGGACTAAAAGGAACCAGTCTTGGTAACTCTATAGGTATCCAATGAATGTAACTGAAATCCCTTTATCGCCGGATAACCAGCTATTTCGCATTCAGTTAGCAGAGACAACATACACGCTGAGAGTCATTTGGCGTGATTCTGCTGGCTGGATTCTGGATGTACAAGATAGCAGTGGCGAACCGCTTCTTTCTGGCGTGCCGCTGGTAACCGGTGTAAATCTTCTTGAGCAATATCCTCAACTAGGTATTAACGGGGCGCTGCTCGTTGGCTGCGATGTAGGCGCACCGGACGAGCCTACCAAAACCAACCTCGGCACATACAGCCACCTCATTTTCGTACAGGAGTAGAAATGTCTCTTAACTGGATGCGCCATTTTGAGCTGCAACTGTTGGACCAGAACGGGCAGGGCGTTTCCCTGTCTGACTTTAAGGTCACGTTCCAGATCGAGTGGGCAGACACACGCTGGCCGCGCGTGGCGAACGTAAAAATTTACAACCTTTCGACCGATACCACGAACAATATACTGGGGCAGGAGTTTGC
The DNA here is from genome assembly GCF_014168815.1 of Klebsiella sp. WP3-W18-ESBL-02. Taxonomy (NCBI): domain Bacteria; kingdom Pseudomonadati; phylum Pseudomonadota; class Gammaproteobacteria; order Enterobacterales; family Enterobacteriaceae; genus Klebsiella; species Klebsiella sp. WP3-W18-ESBL-02. The sequence goes on along the minus strand of NZ_AP021972.1, from coordinate 4,028,859 downwards.
CAAAATTCGCATCATTGCCGGGTATGACGGTATAGCGCCGGATGTTGATGCGAGCCAAGTTGGTGTCGCCCGTGAGATTTCACCAGACCAGATAGGGCAGGTGAATGGTCAGAACTACGGCCTGATCTTTGACGGTGATATTCGCTTCACCGTCACCGGGAAGGACAACATTACCGATTCCTGGGTGTTGATTCAGGCCATTGGTGATCACGAAGCGTTCCTCTATGCGACCACCATCACCACGCTTGCAGCTGGTTATACCGTTGCGGATCTGCACCGGGCAACGATGCAGGATTTCAACGCGTTCGGCGTGACGCAGGGCATTACCGGCGACTTTCCTGATACCGTGTTTCCTCGTGGCCGCGCGATTTACTCATCCACCCGTAACGTGATGGATAATATTGCTGCGCAGTGCAAAGCGACATGGCAGCTGGTGGATGGTCAGGTTCAGATGGTGCCGGAGGATAAATACATTCACGAAGCCATTGTGTTGAATGCTGATACTGGCCTGATCGGTATGCCGCAACAGACGATGGGCGGCGGCGTAAATGTGCGGTGTCTGATAAACCCCAACATCCGCATTAATGGGCTTATTCAGCTCGATCAGGCTTCGGTGTACCGCGCCGCGCTCGGCAATAGCGAAATCGCACAGTCGCCCGGGCGTATCACTGAAACGGAAGAGAACGGCAACCGCGTGCTGACCGGCACAACGTCACAGGCTGCCAGCATTGCGACGGATGGCGTTTATATCGTCAAAGCTATCGACTATACTGGCGACACCAGAGGCCAGGCGTGGTACATGGATTTGATGTGTTTTGCGCGTGGAGCTCGTGATCTTTATAGCCCGAAAGCAATGCAAGGGACAACGAATTAGTGAGGTGGGGCCGTGAGACATTTACTTTGCACTGTTACCGTGTTCGCGGTGCTTATATCAGCACCCGCTTTTGCGGATCAGCAATGTGGTGATTTTAAAATCCATTGGGCAGATGATGGCTTAGCCAGAATCAATGGCGCAAAGCCAGAAATGCAAAAAATCACCTTCCTGAAAAACAAAGGCGATTATAACAATATCAAGATGGATTGGCGTATGGCTACCGATCAGCCTGGAAGATGGGTTGGTCTTGAGTACATCAATCGAAACGGCAAGATAATTCTCAATGCCCAGTGGCTGCAAGCCAGCATGAATGCGCCGCGTCAGTATGCAACATACGACTGCGTGAAGGTGAAGTAGGTATAAAGAAAAAGCGCCGGGTTGACCGGCTCGCCAAGTTATTCCTCTTTGAAGCTGATGTTCTTGCACTGCTCCATTACTTCAATCAGTTCTTTTGACGTCAGGTTTTCTACTTCGATTTTACCTTTCTCTGTGGTCATTGTTATTTTTTTGGATGATCTTGTCTGTATCCATTTTCTTGCGATGGATGCAATGGCTATACAAGCTGGTGACGACGTGGCTACGATGATAGTTATGTCGACGAGCGTGCCAACCGCATTAATTGAGTCAGCAGTTCTGATTCGCCTGCGTATTTTATAGTCACTTTCAGGTATGTTATCCTGGATTACGGAGAGCAATTCTTTGCCTATTGCTGGAGTAAATTTTATGGTTGTTTCTGATTTTGGCATAAAGGTATCCGGCCCCTATCGTGAGAAGCTAAAAATTGCCTTGCGGCTTTTCCTTGGCAGCCTGTATCTCGCTACAAACCACGACGTTACGGTGATTTTAAGCAAGACCTACATTCAGGGCTGCAAAGAAGATAAATAGCACGGACAAATCAGCCCTCAAACCCTGACATTTGATCAGTAACCCGCCGCTGAGCGGGTTTTTTTATGGAGTTTTTATGCCGATTCCAACTCAATCACAAATCGGCGGCGAGCAGCAGACCGCGCAGGCCATTGCCGATTCGGTGTCTACTCAGATGCGCGTAGCGATGCCGGGCATCATTCAGTCGTTCGATCCTGATACTGTTACCTGCACCGTAGAGGTGGCGCTTCGCGGTATTGTTGGCGATGGCTCCACCGAATTAAAACCGCTGGTGGATGTGCCGGTCGTCTTCCCGCGCGGCGGCGGATGCACGCTAACCTTTCCGGTTAAAGAAGGCGACGAGTGCCTGCTGATCTTTGCCGACCGTTGCATCGATTTTTGGTGGCAGAGCGGCGGCGTTCAGGAGACAGTCGACCCGCGCCAGCATGACTTGTCTGATGCGTTCGCCATTGTTGGCCCGCAGTCGCAAGCACAGAAAATCAGCGGTATCAGTACCAGTTCGGTAGAGCTGCGCAGCGATGACGGCGGCACAAAGTTAAGCCTTAACCCATCCACCGGGGCAATAAATGGCACTGCACCGGGCGGATTTAACCTTAACGGGCTCAAAATCCTGCCTGACGGTCGCTTGCAGCTGGTGGACGGTTCTATCGTGGATAAGCATACCCATGGCGGCGTTGAGAGCGGCGGAAGCAATACTAAGCCGCTGGGAGGTTAATCTATGCGATACCGTCGCGAAGATGCTGACGGCGATTACACTTTCGGGCAGGGTGACGACACCTTCCTTATCGACAGTACGGAATGTGTCGCCCAGGCCGTGAAAACCCGTTTCGAACTGTGGCGCGGTCAGTGGTTTCTCGATCTGACGGAAGGCACGCCGTATGTTCAGTCAGTGCTTGGGAAACAGAGATCAGACGTCTACATCCTGGCTATACGCGAACGTATACAGGACACGCCGGGCGTTCTGTCGATTCTTTCCTTCGATACCAATTATGACGGCACCAGCCGTCGCGTCACCTTCACTTCCTCCATTGACACAATCTACGGCCAGACGACTGTAACAAGCGAGGCATAAATGGCTTTGAACCTCGACACGCTGGGGCTATCGGCAACGGTAACCGCCCAGGGGATTAGTGCGCCTGATTACCAGACAATCCTAGATACACTGACCAGCTATTTCAGGCAGATTTACGGTAGTGATGCCTACCTCGAACCAGACAGCAAAGACGGGCAGATGGTCGCGCTGGTGGCTCTTGCCGTGCATGACGCTAACAACACCGCTATCGAGATTTACAACTCGTTTTCACCGATGACAGCGCAGGCCGCAGCGCTTAGCAGCAATGTGAAAATTAACGGGATCACGCGAAAAGTAGCGACAAACTCTACTGCTGACCTTCTGTTAACCGGTACGGCAGGCACGACTATCACGAATGGCTCCGCACGGGATAAAAACGGCATTATCTGGAATTTTCCAGCGAGTGTGGCGATCGGCGTTGATGGTACTGTGCTGGTGACGGCCACATGTGCGAATAGCGGTTCGGTTGCGGCGCTGGCCGGGACTATTACCACTATCAACACCCCGACCCGAGGTTGGGTGTCGGTAACCAATCCAGTTGCGGCTACTGTCGGTTCACCAGCCGAAACCGACGCAGAGCTGCGCATTCGGCAGGGGCAAAGCGTCGCGCTACCATCGATCACACCGTTTGAAGGTGTCGACGGTGCTATCGCTAATGTTGCTGGCGTGACACGTCACAAACTATATGAGAACGACACTGGGGCAACCGACAGCAACGGGCTGCCGCCACACTCTATTTCCGCCATCGTCGATGGAGGGGATGTTACCGAGATAGCCCAAACAATCCGGGGGAATAAAGGGCAGGGAACCGCAACTTACGGTAAAACTTCTGTCACGGTGCCGGATACTTACGGTAATCCACACGTCATCAGTTTTTCGCGCTCTACCGATGTGCCAATTTTCGTAGCCATTACCCTGAAAGTTTTTACCGGCTATACCTCTCAAATCGGCGAGCAGATTAAACAGGCTGTTGCCGATTATATAAATGGCCTAACAATTGGCGACGACGTTCTGCTGAGCCGTATTTATTCCCCGGCAAACCTCGGCGTTGTGAGCGGCGGGAATGCCCGCTATTACGATATTACCGACCTGCTGATCGGTAAGTCGTCTGGCAGCGTATCGGCATCAAACATTGATATTGCCTATGATGCTTCTGCGTCCTGTAGCACCGCGAATATCAGTATCACGGTGACCTCATGAGCAAATACACCGAACTGATCACTAACTACCACGCTACCAAGCCACTCTTTTTTGACCATATAGATCTGAGCACCCGCCCGCTGATTGATGTGTCCAGCACTATGTCAGGGCTTATAACAGCCTTCGATATTGATACTGCTGTCGGTGTACAGCTCGACATCCTCGGTCTGTGGATCGGACGCAGTCGCATAGTCAGCCAGCCAATTAGCGGAGTTTATTTCAGCTGGGACACTGACGGGCTTGGATATGACCAGGGCATCTGGCAGGGGCCATATGATCCTGATTCTGGCTATAAGACGCTGAGTGATGAGACGTACCGCATCATTCTGAAAGCGAAAATCGCTATCAACAACTGGGACGGCCGGAACGATTCTCTGCCTCCCATCCTTGACGCTGCGACTGCTGGCTCAGGCCTCAGGATGCAAATTGTCGACAACCAGGACATGACGATATCGGTCTGGGCATTCCCCGAGACTGATATTTCTGATGTGTCTCTTGAACTGATTGCCGCTATCAAACAGGGCTATCTCACCGTTAAAGCCGCCGGCGTATGGGGCGGTGATGTTGAAACGCCTTCGGTAGAAGCACCATCCGAGGGCTCTAAATTCTTTGGGTTTGATATGGATAACGAATACATCGGTGGGTTCGATGTTGGAGCATGGGGGACAATACTCTAATGGCAACAAACAACTTTAAACCGTTCGCGACAGCGGCAAATGCTAACGTGACGGCCCAGGCTGACTGGGAATCGCTTCCGGCTCTGCTTTCTGGCTTCACGGCTGGCAAAGCTTCCAGTGCTCAGGTAAACAAAGCCATTCGACAGGCCAGCTTTATAGCTGCAGCGCTGGCGCAGTACACCGCCAACAAAAGCGGTCTGGATGTACTTGATGATGGTGACCTGAACGGGTTTATCGCCAAAATGTCCGCCGCGTTCGGTAAGGATTTCCAGGCGCTTGACGCCACGCTGACGGCATTGGCAGGGCTCACAACCGGTGCAAATAAACTCCCGTATTTCACTGGAACTGATACCGCATCGCAGACTGATTTAACTTCTGTCGGTCGAGATATTATCGGGAAAGGTACTATTGCTGACATTCTCACATACCTTGGTTTAAACGATTCGCGCTTTGCCGTTGTCACTTCGTCCCAGACTGTCACTGTTCCCGACTGGGTAACAGAAATTTATATATCAGGCTGCGCCGCTGGCGGTGGCGGTGGCGCGGGTGCTGGGGCTGCGGGTAGTGGCTTTGTTGGCTCGGGCGGTGGAGGTGGAGGGGCCGGTCAGTCAGTCATCAGAAAAAAATTCGCGGTTACGCCAGGTATGGTTATTTCCGTAACAATCGGCGCAGCCGGTACTCCTGGCACTAAAAGCTCGACGGGCGGTGATGGCGGAAACGGCGGTGATGGCGGTAATACTGTCGTTGGAAACCTCTTAACACTGGCAGGTGGGAAAGGAGGAAAGGGCGGCATAAATCGGATATCTGGTAATGCCGGAGGATCTCCGGGTGGCGTCGGGTATCCTGACGGCGGATATGGTTCTGATTCAACCGCGGGCAATGCTTCGGGTGATGGCGGCGCAGGGGGTAATAGTATCTTTGGTGGCGCTGGAACTCCTGGTCGCGGTGGTCGGGACGGTGGTATAGATGGAAAACCAGCGAGTTGTTATGGTTCCGGTGGCGGGGCTGGAGGCGGGTCATATACAGCTGCGAGTGGAAATGGCGGCGCAGGCGGCGCAGGCACGCCCGGTCTGGTGATTATTGAGTGGTGATGTGATGAGCAAAACATACGCAGTAATAAAAAATAATACCGTTGTAAATGTCGTCTTATGGGATGGCGAGTCAGAATGGTCGCCTGATAATGGCATAGCAATACCGGCTGCTAATGGTGTCGGGATTGGCTGGTTATATGCTGATGGCAATTTGACTGCGCCGGATATTCCCGAGCCTGTAAAATCTCACGATGAATTAGTCGCAGAGGTTGAATCAGAAAAGCTCGCCCGTATCGATACGGCGACCAACCGGATTATTGTCTGGCAAACCAAGCTTTTGATGGGTCGCAAGCTTACGAATGCTGAGTCATCCAGCCTTAACGGATGGATGGACTATATAGACGCGGTGGCAGCAATAGATGCCAGCACCGCACCTGATATCAACTGGCCAGCTATTCCGGCTTAACAGGCCAGTTAGTATGTTTCTTATATCGCTGGCGCTGGCAATATTTGCTGCATAATCTCAGTTTGCGCGTTATAAAATTCAATATAACGCGCATCATTCTCGCATTTCTCGATGCGCCGATGATGCCGGTTACTGTTTCTCGAAATTGAACCTTTCAAATATTTTTCTGAATCAGGTGATATTTCGCCTCTTCTCCTGTTTTTACAACAGGAGAAGCACTCATGATTTACGGTTATGCCCGAGTATCAACAAACCACCAGGACACTGAATTGCAACTAACGGCGCTCAAGTCAGCGGGTTGTGAGAAAATTTTTGAAGAGCATGCCAGCGGGAGGAAATCGAATCGGCCGGTTCTAAAACGGCTGATCGCCACTATGCAGCCGGGGGATGAACTGGTGGTCTGGAAGCTGGACAGGATTGGTCGCAATGTCCTGCATGCGTTGTTGATGTTCCAGCAGCTACAGGAAAACGGCGTGAATTTCCGTAGCATTACGGATGGTGTGGACCTGCGCACCGCCAGTGGTCGCTACAATTTCCGCAATATCCTGTCAGCAGCGCAGTACGAATCCGACCTGAACAGCGAGCGTACGCTGGCCGGGTTAGCCGTTGCGCGGGCGAAGGGAAGGGTAGGCGGGCGCCGCCCGAAATTTACTGATGAGCAGTGGCGGGAGATAGGATCTCGGATCTCCGCTGGTGAATCACGACAGCAGATCGCTAAGACGTTCGATGTTGGTGTATCGACGCTGTACAAAAAATTCCCAGTGTTAGGGTAATGCAGTATTTCCACAGTGCGTGCTGCCGAAATACGTGCTGTGGATGCTTTATAGGGTGTGCCATTTTTGTGTCACACATGGTGAAACGTCATTCTATTTCTTACATCATGTGCCATTAAGTTGAGCAATGTGAATGCGATAATGTACATGTAAAACAGTTAGTTAAATGTAATTCTACTAATTCGTAATGCGAAGGTCGTAGGTTCGACTCCTATTATCGGCACCATTAAAATCAAATTCTTACGTAAGATCTTATCATTCTCCCACCAAAAAATTATTTTCATGTAACAGCTGGTGTAAGTAAATTCTATCAACGAAGATCAATCTTATCTACTGACCAAAAAGGCCTGATAGGGCTTCGCTCACTATACATCCGTGGCTGCAGGTTTAGTTGTCCATGTCTACACCACTCCTAAATTTAATGTGTTGGCAATGTGTTCAATAAAGCTCGAACAAATTAGCTCATTATGATCGGTTAATACTTCAACTTCTGGTTGCATGATTGTTTGTCCGTAAAAAGATAACGCGCCCGCCGGGTAGTAGCAGGCGCATTACGCAATAGGTAAACAAGGGAGGAAGTTCAGAAATGTAAATCGGGAAGGTTGTACGCAATGTTCATCGTACTACGTTGTTACGGCTTTGCCGCAACAAGCCAGTTGCCTGCCGCGCTCGCAGAATGTCTACAGCCCGGAGATAAGGAGATTGTTCCTGCCAGCTAAATCCCTTCCTGTCTATACGAACCAGCTCGTATTTTTCTACCAGAAAATTCACGGCATCGGCTAGGGTGATACCGGCATCGATGTGTTCCTTAATCACAGCCTCATTGCAGAATGGCGTGTCGTTTATTGTCAGACCATAGTGCTGTTCCAGCAGACGTGTCAGTAACATTTGCCAGACAGCCACGGGTGACAGGCAGGGCTTCACCGCCCGCTGAGTTGTTGCAGGTAAAGTTTTCATGTTTGCTCTCGTGAAGGTAATTAACGCTGAGTGGGGTAAATGGCGATGTATACGTAGCCGCAACTGCCAAGGGTGTCGGCTTCGCAGGTTAAATCGTTGTGGTACAGGGTAACGCAGTGGGCATGGTGGGTGCTGAGTTCACCAGTGGTCAGCATCGATTCCATCTGGCGGATAAAGTGCGGGAATGTTTCATCCAGCTTCCGGTATTCGATGTCACTGAACTTGCCGGTCATGCTGGCCCGGTCAGCCAGATAATGCAGTCGGTTGCCTTCCTGCACCAGACGGGCTCCCAGACGTGGCGTGATATCACGCTGCAGACCCCATGTGATTTTGCTCATTGATAACCTCTTTATTGTCAGTTCAGGGTGATGCTCATCAGGCAGGCATAAGGCCCCTCGCGGTCCTGGCGGCGTTCGGCGTATACCGCCAGGACTCCTGTGATATCCGGAACGTCCCTGCCGGTGTAATGGCAGACGCTACCGTGCCACTGGTATTTGCCGGTGCAGAAACGAAAGATTCGGGACTCAGGATGCTGGCGGTATATCGTCATTGCCCGGCGTTTACTGATAATTTTCATGTAATACCTCACAGCAGACCGTGTTCTGCGAACGAATAGATTTGCCTGCCGCCGACAATCAGATGGTCAGGGACACGGATATCCACCAGTTGAAGTACCTGAACCAGTCGCTGCGTGAGGGCTTTGTCAGCCTGGCTGGGCGTCGTCTCGCCGGAAGGATGGTTATGCGCCAGTATTACCGCTGCCGCGTTGAAGTACAGAGCGCGCTTGACCACCTCGCGGGGATGTACCTCGGTACTGCTAATAGAACCGGCAAACAGGGTTTCGTGGGCAATCAACTGGTTCTGCTGGTTCAGATACAGCACCCGGAACTCTTCCCGTTCAAGCGCGGCCATATGCAGCCGCAACCACTCCCGGACGGCATGAGTGGAGGTGAAGGCTACCCCAGGCTCATGCAGGTGCCGCTCCAGAGCCCTGAGCGCCCGCTGAATGAGACGCCGGTCCTGTGGCGTTATCTCGCCGGGTAAAAAGGAAAGCTGTTTCATTCGTTGCTCCTCCGGTCAGTCAATGATACGCAAAATGGCGTGGGCTTCAGAATGCTGCAGGGCATAGTCCCGCAGGCGGTAATAGTGCGCGGTCATTGCGTCACACTCTGTACGGCAGGCGTGATGGCTGTATTCAATCAGGCAGACAGCAATGCCTGCGGCTTCAGCACTCATGTCCGCGCCATTGCCGTTCATACCGTTGAACAGATGCCATTTATCGTCAACGTCAGCATCAGGGGCCATAAACGCGCCGCCATTGCTGAGCGTGTAAAAGGACCAGATACCACTGTTGTACTCGTCACAGAAGCGGTCCATCCAGGCGAAAATGCGGGGTTCCAGCGTTATCCATTGTGGGATAGAGCCAAAGTACTGCGGCCAGAAGCAGATACGCTGTTCGTCGGGTATCTGCGTTACGGTCAGTTCAAATTCGGATTCGTTAGCAGCAGATGCGAGGTTGTTTTTTGTCGCTGTTGTCATGGGTATGTCTCCGTCAATAAAAAAACGCCAGCGGCGACGGCTGGCGTATGCGGTAATAATGAGTGTTCGGGAAGATTAAATGTTGCTGGTAAATCATGCGGAGCCAGCAGATGGATACGTCCGTACAGATGCCTGGCTTGCGGGTATAGCGGTTAAGACCTTCACCGGCATCCGGTTCAAAGTTCCATGCCTGCCCTAGTCGTCTTCAATGTTAACGCCGGTGATACTGGCAGGAACTAATGGCCCTGCTGCGCAATCAGCCGATACCCACTACGGTAGGTCATAAAGCGATTAGTGAAACGACTTCAAACCTTCAGAATTATTCATTACTCCCCCCCTGAAAAATAATAAAAAAGCGGCAGAATCGTGAGATTCTGCCGTTAGTTGTGTATGTTCAGAGGAATGATATATATCTGAATATTTTTATAATGCTGATAGGCCGTTTTGTGCCAAAAGCAGAAGCTGGTAATTCGTGTCTAATATACTTCACTTAACGTATATCCCAGCTCTGGTACAGAATATGCAAATTAAATACCCAAGAAGTGGCAGGCTGATTAACAAAGAACTCCTTCGATTATAGGATGATTTGTATCGGCACTCATCACACCATGTGCTCGATTCACGCCGCATAGTCAGTTGAATTTTGCTACTCTGTAAGAGGTGGTAAGCATTATCCAATACGGATTTAAATCAATGGAATAAATGATTATGAGTGAAAATGAAACAATCCCAAAGAAGTGTCACAGCCAGATTAACAAAGCTGTATTCTTTACATCTGCTTTGTTAATTTTTCTTCTTGTCGCTTTTGCCGCTGCATTCCCGGATGTTGCTGACAAAAATTTCAAACTACTTCAGCAACAAATCTTCACGAATGCAAGCTGGTTCTACATCCTTGCTGTGGCCCTGATTTTATTGAGTGTCACGTTTCTGGGACTCTCACGCTACGGTGATATCAAGCTGGGTCCGGACCATGCGCAACCTGATTTCAGCTATCACTCCTGGTTTGCGATGCTTTTTTCGGCAGGGATGGGGATCGGCCTGATGTTCTTTGGCGTTGCTGAACCGGTGATGCATTATCTCTCACCTCCCGTTGGCGCCCCAGAGACTGTTGCGGCAGCGAAGGAAGCAATGCGGCTGACCTTCTTCCACTGGGGTCTGCATGCCTGGGCAATCTATGCCATTGTAGCGCTGATTCTGGCCTTTTTCAGTTACCGCCACGGTCTACCTTTAACGCTGCGTTCTGCACTCTATCCCATTATTGGCGATCGCATATACGGACCTATAGGCCATGCGGTTGATATTTTTGCCGTTATAGGTACGGTCTTTGGCGTTGCAACATCGCTGGGTTACGGTGTTTTGCAGGTGAATGCCGGTTTGAACCACCTATTCGGGGTGCCCATTAATGAAACGGTGCAGGTCATTCTGATCGTGGCCATCACGGGGTTAGCGACGATTTCTGTGGTGACCGGCCTAGACAAGGGAATACGTATCCTGTCTGAGCTCAATTTGGGCCTCGCGTTGTTGCTCCTGGCGCTGGTCCTGTGTCTGGGGCCAACTGTGCTTCTGCTGAAGTCATTTGTGGAAAATACCGGCGGTTATCTTTCGGAACTGGTGAGTAAAACGTTCAATCTTTACGCATATGAACCTAAGTCGAGCAACTGGCTGGGGGGCTGGACATTACTGTACTGGGGATGGTGGCTTTCATGGTCGCCATTTGTGGGGATGTTTATCGCACGGGTCTCACGCGGCCGAACCATTCGCGAATTTGTCACCGGCGTGCTGTTTGTTCCGGCCGGCTTTACGCTCATGTGGATGACGGTGTTTGGTAACAGCGCAATCTATCTCATTATGAACCAGGGGGCGACCGATCTCGCCAATACCGTCCAACAGGATGTCTCGCTGGCCTTGTTCAATTTCCTGGAGCATTTCCCGTTCTCCTCCGTGCTGTCATTTATTGCAATGGCTATGGTCATCGTCTTCTTTGTCACATCTGCTGACTCGGGGGCAATGGTTGTAGATACTCTGGCATCAGGTGGGGTGGCAAACACACCCGTCTGGCAGCGAATCTTCTGGGCATCGCTCATGGGAGTTGTTGCAATTGCGCTTCTCCTTGCGGGAGGGCTGAGCGCGCTGCAAACGGTGACAATAGCAAGTGCATTACCCTTCTCCGTGATCTTGCTGATATCCATATACGGGCTGTTAAAAGCCCTGCGTCGAGATTTGACTAAGCGTGAAAGCCTGAGCATGGCGACTATTGCTCCTACGGCTGCACGTAACCCAATTCCCTGGCAGAGAAGGTTACGCAATATCGCGTATCTGCCGAAACGATCTCTTGTGAAACGTTTTATGGACGACATTATCCAGCCTGCCATGACGCTGGTTCAGGAAGAACTGAACAAGCAGGGGACGATAAGCCACATTAGTGACGCAGCCGACGATCGTATTCGTCTTGAAGTGGATTTGGGCAACGAGCTGAATTTTATATATGAAGTGAGGCTTCGCGGGTATAGCTCACCCACCTTCGCGCTCGCCGCAATGGATAATGATGAGCAGCAGACTGACCAACATCGATATTATCGCGCTGAGGTTTATCTCAAAGAAGGCGGTCAAAATTATGATGTGATGGGCTGGAATCAGGAACAGTTGATTAATGACATACTGGACCAGTACGAAAAACACCTGCACTTCCTGCACCTGGTTCGTTGATAGCAAAATGCCGTCCTAGGGGGCGGCAATTATTTATCCCGACCGCAATACGAGGGAATGCAGAATGATTTCACGCTGGCAATGGATTCTGAAGCAAACATTTAAGAAACTCTGGTTCAGAGCTACGTTATTCGCAATTGTCGCGATAATAACGGCTCTTTTATCTATTCTTTTTAAATCAATGATTCCTGAGTCGGTTTCAGTGAAGGTTGGTGCGGAAGCAGTTGATAACATTCTGAACATACTGGCATCGAGTATGCTGGCAGTGACCACATTTTCGCTGAGTATCATGGTCACAGCCTACGGTTCAGCCACTACTAATGTTACTCCCAGAGCAACGCGTTTAGTTGTGGAAGACGTAACCACACAAAATGTACTGGCCACCTTCATTGGTTCCTTTCTCTTCAGTCTGGTAGGAATTATTGCCCTCAATATGGGAGCCTACGGAGAAAGGGGAAGAGTCATTTTATTCATTGTCACACTCGTTGTCATTGCCCTCATCCTCATCACATTGCTTCGTTGGATACAGCATTTGACCTCTCTGGGGAGGGTCGGTGAGACAACAGCAAAAGTAGAACAGGCTGCCATCGAAACATTTATTGCGAGAGCCAGAAATCCCTGTCTCGGCGGATATCCATGGCTTGAGAGCTATGAACAGCCGAAAGGAACGGTTGCAGTTTATCCGAAGAAGATTGGCTATGTTGAATATATTGATATGGAGAAACTCAGCAAGCTGCTGGCCAATGATCCTCGTCATGTATACCTTGTGGCGCAACCAGGCAGTTTCATTCATCCGTCCATGCCAGCTTTGTACCTGAGTCAGGGCCAGGAGTCATCAATCTGCGCCGATTTACTTGAGACGATCATTGTCTCGGATGTGCGTTCATTTGCTCAGGATCCCCGATTTTGTCTTAGCGTCATGGCCGAAATAGCCTGCAGAGCCCTTTCACCCGCAGTGAACGATCCTGGAACCGCAATCGATGTCATTGGCAGAGGTGTTCGTATACTTTCTGCTTACGCGCAGAATAAGTCTCATGAAATTGAAGTGACCTATCCTTCAGTACACGTTGCGCCACTTCAGAACAACGATCTCCTGGAAGACTTTTTCTCACCTGTCGCACGCGATGGTGCCAGTATGAGAGAGATTCAGATAAGAGTGCTCAAAGGGCTATCTATGCTGAGTACGGGTTGGCCTGAGATGTTTGCTGATGCCGCGCACACTCTGGCAATTGAAACATTAGAGCATGCAAATCGCGCTGACCATATAGACTCCGATAGAGAATTCATAAAATCAATTTATTTTGATTTGTTTTTTGATGAAAACGCTAATAAGCAATCATAGTTGTGGAGCAAGCGATTTGGTTGCTAGCGAGACAAGAACAAAGCGTCTGCATGAGAATGGGCGTCTGCTTTGTATTAGAAGAGAACATACTGAGTCTTCATCACTTTTGCAGCAGGCTTTATCTCTACGTAAGACATCGCCTACAATCAAATATTTCGGTTTAATACCAGGAGAACACTAAATGTAGAAATTATGTCTACTCAGTTCGGAACAGACTACTGTTTTTTTATTCCGTAGCTGAGACCATCATATTTCCTCCAGCAAAGGAGATAAAAATGGAAAAATTATTTACCCCGTTTCAGACCGGTGATACTGACCTGGTAAACCGCGTCGTTATGGCCCCCATGACCCGCTCACGGGCAATGACTAGTGATACCGCTGATGAACTGACCGCAAAATATTATCAGCTGCGTGAATCCGTATGGGGCAAACCGGAGGTCGTCCGTGACGGGCTCAGGGATCTGGTTCGCCGCACGGGCGCAGATGAAATTATGGTGAACTCATGGCAAGGCACTCGTCTTTGCCGCTCTTCAGAAATAATGCTGAGTATTCTACCGGAAAGGCAAAAGGATCATTTACCAAAGATAATGACGAGAAAGTCATTGACGAAGCGGGGAAGGGGTTAAGTCATCAATCCATATCAAAATATCAGACGCCTGTTTACGCTATGCGGGCGTCCGCTTTTCGCTCACAGCGGACCTTCAATCCAGTAAGTATGTCGGCTTCGTGCTATGAGTCCAGCGATTATTGCAAGAATCGAAATACGCTAACCAACTGGGATCGGGGTACGTCGGCAATCGAAGCTGCAGGCAGGTAGCTCCTGCAGCCAGTATTGTTAACATTTCAACAGCAGCACTCTGCTTCTTTTTCACTACATTCTTCACAAATTCTGCAAGAGCAGAAGTCCTCAAGGTTATTGCACTGGCTACATTTTTTGCAGGTACAGTCCGACTCTTTCTCGTCACAGTTCTCACAAGTTCCACAAGTACATGCACTCATCATGTGTGCACACTTATCACAAATTTTATCCATAGTTTCTCTCAACCGCTAAATAAACAATCTCAACATAACACGTGATTATTTTATCATTGCTATATAGTCAACTAAAAGTAAGCGTACAGCGAGAACCGTATTGACGGGAACGGGTTATTCAGTTGGCAGGGTTATTCGCCAGGGTAACAGTTCGCTGACCTGATTGACCGGCCAGTCAGCTATGACGTTGAGCACATGACAGAGATACCTCTCTGGCTCCACGCCGTTCAGTTTGCACGTCCCGATCAGGCTGTACAGCAGTGCTCCGCGCTCACCACCGTGGTCAGAGCCGAAGAACAAGAAGTTTTTGCGGCCCAGGCTGACCGTCCGCAGCGCATTTTCAGCGATATTGTTATCGGCTTCAGCCCAGCCATCGTCTGCATAGTACGTCAGTGCTGGCCACTGGTTCAGTGCGTACGCGAACGCCTTCGCCAGCTCTGAGTGTCGCGACAGCGTTTTCATCTTTTCACGCAGCCAGCTTTCCAGGGATTTCAGTCGCGGTTTAGCTTTCTGCTGACGCTCACCAAGACGCTGCTCTGCCGGCATTCCCCGTATTTCAGCCTCGATAGCATACAGTTCGCCTATCCGTTTCAGGGCTTCCTCCGTCAGCACTGATGGAGTACGAACGTGCACATCATGGATCTTGCGGCGGGCGTGAGCCCAGCAGGCTGCTTCAGTTATCTGTCCATTGCGGTACAGCTCGTTGAACCCGGCGTACGCATCCGCCTGCAGAACACCGCTGAAGCCCGCAAGATGGCTCTGCGGATGGATGCCTTTTCTGTCCGGGCTGTAAGCGAACCACACGGCCGGCGCCAGCGCTGACCCGGCGTTGCGGTCGTCGCGAACGTACGTCCACAACCGCCCGGTCTTCGTCTTTTTATTACCTGGTAACAGTACCGGGACGGGCGTGTCATCGGCGTGGAGTTTGCCACCCATCAGGACATAGTCCTGAAGCGCCTCTTCCAGCGGCGACAGTAGCCGGCAGCATGCATCCACCCAGCCCGACAGCAGTGAGCGACTCAGTTCCACGCCCTGGCGGCCGTATATTTCAGACTGGCGGTACAGTGGTGTGTGCTCTGCATACTTTGAGGTCAGCACGCGGGCCAGCAACCCCGGGCCGGCGATACCCCGCTCAATGGGCCGTGAAGGCGCCGCTGCCTGCACGATCGCATCGCACTGAGTACAGGCATGTTTTTCACGTACTGTCCGGATAACCCGGAAGGCGCTGCGCATCAGCTCCAGCTGTTCGGCGGCATCTTCACCCAGGTAACTCAGCGAACCACCGCACTCCGGGCAACAGGATTCTGCCGGAAGCATACGCTTTTCATCACGCGGGAGTGATTCGGGGAACGGTCTGCGGGTGCGGGTCTGACGCAGCGAGCGCTGCACTTCCGGGTCATCCACACGACCGGTCAGCGTATCGCTTTCTTTCTGAAGCACCTTCAGGTCAGCTTCCATCTGTGCGATACGACGGGATACTTTTTCGGAACGGCTGCCGAAGTTCATCCGGCGGAGTTTATCCAGCTGCGCCTGCAGGTGGTCTATTTCGCGCTCACGGTCGGCCAGCTTTTCCAGCAGGGCGCGGTTCAGCGCTTCCTGTTCGGCAAGCCGCTGTTTCAGCAGAAGGATTTCGTCAGAAGAGGTGTCGTTCATAAGCCCGTATTTTACCAGGCTTATTCAGCAACAACCAGGATAAAGAGGCCTACAACATGGTCAGAGATGTCAGCAACCGTTTAGGTTGTCGCCAGTCGATGCCTTCCATCAGCATCGCCAGCTGGGCCGGGGTCAGGAACACTTTGCCATCACGGGCAGAGGGCCAGGCGAAGCGACCACGCTCCAGCCGTTTGGTCAGCAGGCACAGCCCGTCGCCGGTGGACCACAGCAGTTTGACCTGGTTGCCGCTGCGACCCCGGAAGATGAAGACGTGGCCGGACATCGGATCGTCTTTCAGCGCCGTCTGTACTTTTGCGGCAAGACCGTTGAAGCCATTTCTCATATCAGTGGTACCGGCAACCAGCCAGATTTTGGTACCTGTTGGTAACGGGATCATCGCTTCAGCTCCTGTATCAGCAGAGCCAGGAACTTTTCGCTGACAGTGCCGTTGAGGCGGAGCGTCCCGTGCCGGAACGTTATCTCACAGCTGATACTGAGGGCTTCCGGGCTCTCAGTGGGCGGCTCTGGCTGTACGTCAGCGGCATCGAGAGTCACAGGAAGTAGCTGCGGGTTCTCTGAAGAAGGTAATAGCAGCTTTCCCTCGCGCCATTGTTGGCGCCATTTGAACAGCAGATTGGCGTTAATGCCATTTTCAAGCGCCAGTTTTGAGATGGATGTTCCTGGTTCGCAGGAGGCAGCAACGAGTTGTTGCTTAAACTCAGGAGAATAATTAGGGCAGCCTTTTCGCCTGCCGGGAGTCACATTTTTCTGCATATCTGACACTTTGGTTCCCACTACTTATTTGGTGGACACCACTTTGTCGGATGCTTCGGATTATGACCAGACGGTTCACGCTGTACGCTTACAACTAAAACTGGCCACTGCGCTCATTATTCGGAAGTGCCTGGACTAATCGGTGGAAATAAAAAATGAAAAAAATAAACCCTGACTGCTCCTGGCAGTCAGGTATGTTGTTATGGATGGAAAGCACAACTGTCACTCGTTAGTGCAGTCTGCTAATGTTGGCAGTGCCTTCGTAGCGTTCGTCAGGTCAACGCTGAAGGTCCCCGCTTTGCGGTCATTGACGTAGACGTCGAACTGCCTGGCCTTACGGATATCCATGATGAAACTAAACCAGGCATTATCCCCGTTACGCCAGCCAAGGGTTGAGGGAATGGCGTATTGCTTATGGGGCCCATCACCACTGTGATGTCGGTACTGTCATCATGCGAGCTGATCGTTTTATCCCCTGCGAGGGTCAGAAAAACCGATTGCTGGTAAATACCGTTCTGGTCCGGATTTTCCGTGCAGTTGATGGTAAACATCTTTCCGCTGCTATCCGTCACACTGTATTCCGCATTGCCCTGACCGTACCCCTGTTGCCAGAGTCCCGAAACCGCAGAGGCATTGAAGCTGACAAGCAGCACGCCAGCGAGCATGAGCCGACTTAAAGAATTTATTTTCATTTCTGTCTCCTTTGTCTTTGTATTTATTCCCGGTTATCAGGATTTGAGGGTATCAGCAGCCGTCCCATCAGTTTGCCGTCATGGGAATATTCAAGGAAACGCTCCCGGGTGCGCGGGGCCGTTTTCTCGTGGTATTCCAGGCTGATGTTGTCGGCAATACACAGCGCATTCATCAGCGGCTGCACGGTTTTCTCCTCCATATCCACGAGGTAGTAGTAACAGCCACCCTCGCAGCCATCGGGCGACTGACGGGTAC
Source organism: Klebsiella sp. WP3-W18-ESBL-02 (assembly GCF_014168815.1). NCBI lineage: Bacteria > Pseudomonadati > Pseudomonadota > Gammaproteobacteria > Enterobacterales > Enterobacteriaceae > Klebsiella > Klebsiella sp. WP3-W18-ESBL-02. Next base: position 4,010,930 of record NZ_AP021972.1, on the reverse strand, counting down.
GTAAGACCTGCATAGTGGGACCAGAAAGAGCAATCTGCGACCACTCTTCCCTGACATCATCCTGACGGCTCACCACATCGCTGAAGCGCGGAGGCGTGAGGTCCTTAAATTTACTGATAGCTTTCAGGTCATCACTCCTGTCATCGCAAGCGCTCAGAAACAGAGTGGAGGCAACCAGCGCCAGTAGAGGTAGTGTTTTACGTTTCATTATTTTTTCCTGAAATCAGACGAACCACTTTGGTAAAGACATAAATCCCCACGAAAATACCCACCGGCACGCCGACGAACGGCGTCAGCGCGACACTGGCAGCACCGGCTGCGCCACCTCCCGTCAGTAGTGCGGCAACGGTTGCAAGTGTCAGGGCCGTGAGGCTGTCGGACACTCCAGTTTTGTTCAGAATGATGGCGATGATAACAATGGCGATAATGGCAATAACAGGCACTGGGCTCCTCCCTGTTGCCGGGTTGATAACAACGCCTGCGCTATTCCGGTGGGCTGTCAGCCGGAACAAACGTAAGCAGTGAATGCTGGATAAAGCGAAAATGGGGTAAGGCCTGAATGAAGACCGGGTCTTCAGTCAGGCGGCACAGACTGTCATTCCGGCGAAAAGTCTCCTGCAAAGGCTGAATCAGATGGATTTCATCAAGTGTGAATAAGGCGATATGCCCTTCGTGTTCAGCCACCAGATACCAGGTCTGCTGGTGGATGAGTAACCGGCAGGGAGCCAGGCGCTCACAGCGTCGCCCCTCCGCAATCAGCGTCACCCGCCTGCGCCCGGTAATGGCCTGAATCAGTCTCCAGAAAGACAATGCTCCTGAAGGCGAAGGCACCGGATTGGCTGGTGCTATCATGCAGGGAGACTCATCGCACATCAGCAGAGCATTCACCAGACGGCGGTCAAGGCCGGGAAAAAGCCCGGCCAGCCCGCTGCGGTGGGCAAAGATAAGCACGTCGGGCACCATCTGCATCTCGCTGCCAGCAGTGCGTAAGCGGCAGTATCCGGATTGATACTCCAGGTCCAGATACATCAGCCGCTCACGAAAATCACGCCGCAGCGTGCGCACCGACACACCAAACTCAGCGGCCAGTTTGCGCACACTCAACGTTTCACCCGCCACCAGACGGCTGATTATCAGTGACAGCCTGACAGCCAGCCGGTCATGGCGGCGTTCTGCCTGTGTCATGAGAGGTTCTCCAGGAAAGTTAACTGACTGAAAATGATGTGATTACTTTAAAGAGGGGGGCGGACAGGGTATGGACAACGCAGAAACTATTTTTTATTTCTGCAAAAGCCAGATGTAATGGGGGTTAAAGGCTATAACCGGAGGATTGAGGCACACGAGCACATAGCGATGCGGACAGGTGGTGTCCGATATTAACAACGCGGTAACATCAAGCAGCTACTGCAGCTGCGTGAGCAGCGTTTCCGCCATCACCCACAGTGCCCGGTTAAGCTTCACGTCCCCGTCAATGCCACGCACAGCACGGGTATGCGACCGTCCGCCTTTGGCATTACGGCCACTGAGCCCACCTTTAATCAGGTTCTCCTGAATACGCTGCCAGGTAGTCCACAGGTCGTTGCTTTCGTCCTGCCAGCGGCGCGGGGAGAGTATCTGCGATTCAGTAACCGGCTGGTGGTCCTCACCAAAGCGATACGTCAGCGCGGCTTTTGCCAGTGCCTGCTGCGCAGGTGGTGGTAACAGCAACGACTGCATGGCATCCCGCTTTTCTTCCACGCGATCAAAAATCCCCAGCACTTCATACGCTCCCTCAATCACCTGGCTCACCACATCCCCCTTGTGCGGCACCCGTACCTCGCCAAAGGATTCGCCGCAGACAAGACCGTTTTGGCACACAGCCCTGAACAGGCCCGGCAACATCTGGTAAGAACTTGTGCCATCATGGGAGTTAAGCAGGATAATTTCAGGCACCTGTTTACCGGTAATCTGTCCCTCCCGACGCAGGCGCAACATATGCTTCGTATGTTCACGACGACCAGGGTCACGAACACGGGTCTGACAGGCAAAGAACGGCTGAAAGCCCTCCCGATGCAGACTGTCCAGCAGAGAGATGGTGGGAATATATGTGTAACGTTCACTACGGGATTCGTGTTTGTCCTCGCTGAATACGCTGGGTACCACGCGAAACAGCTCTTCACGGGTTAACGGACGGTCACGACGAATAAGATTTGCAGCGCCAAAGCGCGAAGCCAGACGGGTCATAAGCAGATTCCTCATAATGGGGAAAACAAACAAAAGAAAGCCCTGTCGCACTAGCGACAGGGCTCGGGAAAGAACAGACAGGCGTTAAACGTTCAGAAGAAGAAATTCCAGACAGCCCGGGCAACGGACACCACGGTGTCACGGACGGCCTGTATTACGGCCCGTACCGGAGCCGGTATCAGTGGGAAAGCACTTACCGTGTCCAGTACCGCGCCGACCGTTTCACCAAAATCGTCACGTGCTTTTTCCTGGACTGTCGTTGTGCGAAAGGGAGACTGCAGTTGCGCCACCACCGGGCTACTGGCTTCACGTGGCAGACACTTTATCATCCGCTCGGCCATCACCCGTAACCCCCACTGCAGACGGACCGACACCGCACACACCGGATGTACAGGTTGAAACAGCTCGTGCAGCAGGCAGATTTTGCGGCTGAGATTCTGCTTCTGCGCCGTGGACAATTGACCACTACCGCTGGTGGGTTCAGTCTTGTCCGACTGGCTGATAACAAACAGCACCTTATGCCGGTATGACTCACCAATTACCTGATGATAAAAATGCTCATCCACCGCCAGCGCCCGATCATCGGCCTTGATCAGCCACAATACCAGGTCAAGTCGGGGAAGTTGCTGACGGTAAAGTGCAGCGTATTCCGCATCCCTGCGTTCACTTTCACCGACACCCGGCAAATCAACCAACGTCATAAAACGCTCGCCCAGTTGCAGCCGAAAACTCAGCGGATTACGGGTGCAGGCTGTGACATCGCTGACCGGGGATACATCACCAGCAAAAAGGGCATTGCAAAGGCTACTCTTTCCCGCTCCGGTTTTACCCAGAATACCTATCACTGGCTCGTAGTCTGTTAACTGGTTTATTTGCTGTAGAATCCGCTCTGATGCCCATTGTGGCAGACCAGAAAGCGATTGCTGAAATGACTTCAAACCTTCAGAATTGTTCATTACTACTCCTCTGAAAAATAATACAAAAACGGCAGAATCGTGAGATTCTGCCGTTAACCAGGTATGTTCAGAAGAATGATATCTATCTGAAAATAATTTGAATTAAGGTAGATGACGAGCCACTGCCGCCTGTGCTCTCGGTCCCTGAGTCGTTAGGTAATTCTGGTATCGCTCATCCCCAGACCAGAACAGTAGATAAGGGCAAATTGCCTGAGGGGGCTATATGGCATTGGGCAGCAAGGTTTTATAGTTGGATGGCATAAATATAACGGTATAGAAGCATCAGCCTATACGATGACTGCCTACGTTTAAGCCATAAATTCTAGCTGTTACATAAGTATTAATGCTGATTATCATCAATTTGATTATAACCATGGCATTTTATGGATTATCATATTAAATATTCATTTTTTCCTATAGTGATAATTCATGCTTGGTTCCCCTTCTAAGCGGCTTGAGGACTTGAGTCTGGTCCAGCGCGATCGGCTGGCCTACATAGATTTTCGGCTCTACTTCTTCGGTGAGATCGGTCGCCCAGATCTGATTGAGCGCTTCGGCGTGGCTCCAGCAGGGGCGACTCGCGATTTGGCTTTGTATCGGGAAATCGTGCCGCATAACATCACCTTCGATGGTAGCAACAAGATCTATCGCATCGGGCAGGCGTTTTCCCCGTTGTTCTGAATCGCCACGGATAATCTAGACACTTCCGAGCCGTTGATAATACTGGTTTTCATATTCTGTCGGTGACATCTGATCGCTGGAACCATGCCGACGCTTACTGTTATAAAACATTTCGATGTAATCAAAAATATCGCTGCGGGCTTCCTCCCGCGTTCCGTAGATCTTTTTCTTTATCCGTTCGCGTTTCAACAACTTGAAAAAGCTTTCTGCAACCGCATTATCGTGGCAGTTACCGCGACGGCTCATGCTGCCCTCCAGTCCGTGTGATTTCAGGAACGACTGCCACTCATGGCTTGTGTACTGACTGCCCTGATCCGAATGAACCAGCACCTGTTTTTGGGGATTACGCCGCCATACAGCCATCAGCAGTGCGTTCAGGACAATGTCCTTTGTCATCCGGGATTGCATGGACCAGCCGATAATTTTGCGTGAGAACAGATCAACAACCACAGCAAGATACAGCCAGCCTTCTTGGGTCCTGATATAGGTTATGTCGGTTACCCAACGCTCATCCGGAGCATCCGGATTGAACTGTCGCTGGAGCCTGTTGGGCGACACGATACTGGCCTCGCCTTTACGTGCCCACGGGCTCCGGTATCCGACCTGAGCCTTTATCCCGACACGTTTCATCAGTCGCCAGACTCTGTTGACTCCGCACTGTTGCCCGCTGTCCCGCAGATCCAGATGGATCTTGCGATAACCATAGACGCATCCCGATTCCAGCCAGAACTGTTTAATCTGTCCTGTCAGTCTCAGGTCTGCCCGATGGCGTTGTGACTGCGGCTGCTGAAGCCATGCGTAAAAGCCACTGGGATGAACATCCAGCACCCGACAGAGCAGGCGAACAGGCCAGCAACGGGCGTTGTCACGGATAAAGGCGTACCTCAGTCGGACAGTTTTGCGAAGTACGCCGCGGCTTTTTTTAATATGTCCCGTTCGTCAGTAACCCGCTTCAGCTCTTTCTGGAGACGGCGGATCTCGGTCTGAGCATCTGACTGTTCTTTATGAGTGGAGGAATCCGGCCCGTACTTCTTTATCCAGGCGTAAAGGCTGTGGGTGGTGATATCGAGACGTGTTGCAACGCTGGAAACAGAATAACCACGATCAACAACCTGTTTGACTGCTTCAATTTTAAACTCTTCGGGATAACGCTTACCGCTCATGGCACCTCTCTTTAAGCCATCTTAAATGACTCTGAGGTGTCTGTTAAACCCGTGTCGATTCAGGTCGCCCGGCGTATCCCTTGATGGCGATGCTGCGTATCCATCTGATGCAGAACTGGTTCGGCTACAGCGATCCGGCCATGGAAGAAGCGCTGTACGAGACGACCATCCTACGTCCGTTAGCCGGGCTGAGCATGGAGCGTATTCCTGACGAAACCACCATCCTCAACTTCCGTCGTCTGCTGGAGAAACATGAGCTGGCAGCCGGCATCCTCTGCGTGATCAATGGCTACCTGGGGGATCGCGGTCTGTCGCTGCGCCAGGGCACTATCGTCGATGCCACGCTGATCCACGCGCCCAGTTCAACCAAGAACCAGGACGGCAAGCGCGACCCGGAAATGCACCAGACCAAGAAGGGGAACCAGTATTACTTTGGCATGAAGGCGCACATCGGCGTTGATGATGAATCGGGGCTGGTACACAGCGTGGTGGGCACGGCAGCCACCGTGGCGGATGTCACCCACGTCGACAAGCTGCTGCACGGCGACGAGAACGTCGTCTGCGCCGATGCCGGCTACACCGGCGTCGAAAAGCGCTCCGAGCATGCCGACCGAGAAGTGATCTGGCAGGTCGCAGCACGCCGCAGCACCTACAAGATGCTCGATAAACGCAGCGCCCTGTACAAAGCCAAGCGCAAGATCGAGAAGGCCAAGGCGCAAGTGCGAGCGAAGGTAGAGCCCCCGTTTCGCGTGATCAAGCGGCAGTTTCGGCTACACCAAGGTACGTTTCCGAGGGCTGGTGAGGAACACTGCACAACTGGTGACGCTGTTTGCCCTGTCGAACCTATGGATGGCCCGCCGACATTTGCTGGCAAGCGCAGGAGAGGTGCGCCTGTAATGCGGAAAATGGCCGTCGCAAGGTGCTCGCGACGGCTGAAAGCACCGAAATGAGCGGGTGATCCGATCGTTTTTGATCGGTTCACCGCTTTCAAAATCAGCAGTGGCTGAAGTCAGCCGGAAATACAGGGCTACTTCAGACCATCCCTAGCTAGGGCTCGTAGTTCGGCGCAAGGCTGAAGTCGCTTGGCTGCTTCGCTGTGCAGATCCATGACCCACTTTCCATCAAACTCCCGGTTGTAGTTCCACAAGCATCTCGCGAGTCTTGCCGGCCCGCTCCACTAACAAGACCACAACATCTCCAACGTTCTTGTCGTCTAGCCGGGCCTGTAATGTGGTGACGTCGTCGACGGCGATACCGTCGATGCTGATAACGCGATCGCCGGGCACGATGCCGCCTGCGGTGACCTCGACGCCGACGAGCCCGGCCCTGTGCGCCGCCGAGCCCGGCGTCACGCGCAATACGAATACGCCCTTACTGCCGGTCAGCGCCTGCAGACGCGCGTTGAGCTGCTCATCCACCTCGATGCCCAGCGCCGGACGGATGTACTTGCCGGTCTTTATGAGTTGCGGCACCACGCGCATGACGGTATCGACCGGCACCGCAAAGCCTATGCCGGCCGAGGCGCCAGACGGACTGTAGATGGCGGTATTGATTCCGATCAGCCGCCCAGCCGAATCGAGCAGCGGGCCACCGGAATTGCCGGGGTTGATGGCGGCGTCGGTCTGGATCAGGTGATCGATGGCCGGGCCGCCCGCTTCTCCCGGCAACGAGCGGTCGAGCGCGGAGACGATACCAGTTGTGAGCGTCCAGTCCAGGCCGAAGGGGTTGCCGATAGCGAACACCTTCTGACCCACCTTGAGGTCGGCACTGGTGCCGACCGGCACGGCCGGCGGGCGCTTGAAACCGACGCCGATCTTGAGCACGGCGATGTCGTGCGCGGGGCTCGTCCCCACCAGCGCGGCCTGGTAGTCGCGGCCGTCGGCCAGTTTGACGGTGGCTTCGGACGCGCCCTGGATGACGTGGAAGTTGGTGACGACGTGGCCGGCGTCGTCCCAGATGAAGCCCGATCCAGTGCCGCGCGGCACGGAGAACACGTTGCGCGTCCAGACATCGCGTACTAATTGCGCGGTGGTGATGTAGACCACCGAGGCGCGCGATTTTTCGAACAGTTCGATGGTGGTTTTCTCGTCCGCCGCCAGATCGCCACGCGCCATCACGGTGCGTTCTGCTGCCTCGCGCGGACTGAACCATGCTTCGATGGCGGGCAGAAACTGCCACAGCAGCATGAGCGCGGCAATGCAGGCGGTGATGAAGAGCCCGCGCCGGACGAAGCGGTCCGGCGCGGGGCGTTGGTACGGGTCGAGATAGGCCATGAGACGTCTCCTGTTGATGGGCAATCAGCGCCACAGCCCGCTCGGGCGCCAGCGCGGTGGGCGCGTCGCCAAAGCGGATTCCGGCAAAAAATGGGGCGCGCGGAGTGGCAACGCTGATGCTGGCCCAGGCGCCAACGTCAGCAGGCGTGCGATGCGCTCTTGCGTTGCCGGACGCGTGCGCAAGCAGGAGGGCTCGGGATTGCCCCATCCCGGCCATAGCCAGGCACGCCAGGAGCGGCTGACCCGCTCGATTTTCGCCAGCGCGGACGCCAGCCCCTGCGGGTCGCCAGTCAGTTCCGCCGCAAGGCGGTCAGCGTCGAACTCACGCACGCGAGACAAGCCGAGCAGTGCGAGCAGAGCCAGCTGGGGCGATGCGGCCAATAACAATAGACCAGGCCAATAGACCTCCGCCGCGCCAACCAGCTGCGCGGGCAGGCTGAGCAGGATCGCGATCTGTCCCATAAGGGCCAGTAGGCTCGTGAGGCGACTGTCGGAATCCGCCAGCCCCATGACACGCAGATCCTCATTAGCGATGTGCGCGACCTCGTGCACGAGCACACCCGCCAGCTCGCGTGGGCTCAGGCTGCGCAGCAGGCCATCGGTGAGGGCGATCGATGCCTCCTGCTTCGATCCGGTGGCGAAGGCGTTGACGACGGCACTGGGCACATAGTGCGGCACCGGCGTGGCGGGCAAACCGGCACGGGCGGGCAGCTCGCGCAACCGGGCCCACATCTCGTGGGCTTCTTGCGGGTGCAAGGCCCGTACGCGGTACAGGCGCAAGCTCAGCGCCGACGCGGCTACCGGTTCCAGCAGCAACGCACCTGCAACGGCAAACAGCGCGAGCCACAGGCAGCCTTCCCCAAACGGCAGTCTCCCTGCTGCGGCTGCGATCCCGACCAGGGTCAGGACCAACAGCCCGGTCTGCAGGCGGTTGAGCCAGCGGTGTTGCAAGAGCGCCGTGCGCGGATCACTGGGATGATGACGGGTCATGCTCAGAGGTCTCGGCGGCGCGGTCGCCGCGCTTGCGCAGCAGCCAGTAGGTCGCACCCAGAGCCAGCGTGGCGCTTGCCAGCGCGGCTATCTTTGCGGGGCTCGCGTCGGAGTCGAGGACCACGAACTTGCGGGAGAGTGCGATCAGCGCGATCAGGACCACTGTCTTGACCTGGATGATGCTGTCCCGACGCAGCGCCACGCGCACGATGGAATGCTTGAACTCCATCGCGATCAAGAGCGTCATGATCATACCGAACACGCTCTGGAATACCTTGTGGTCCAGGGGATTGAAGGCATCGAGAACCAGCAGCGTGAAGACGATGGAGATGAGCTGGAACAGCGACACCACGATGATGACGGCGATCACCGCCGACAGCACGAGCGCGACGACCTGCTCGAAGCGCTCGTAAAAACTCATGATGGCTAATTGGTCACGCAAGACCTGAAATGGGTTAAGGCGTGTTGATTTCATGACGATGAACTCCCTGGAAAACGGCTGCTGTCGAGACGGCGGCGCATTGCGTTGATGTGTCCTTCAATCAGCTCGGTCGACATGCCAAGCGTCGACATCACCTGTTCCGCCAGCCCAATAGCTGCGGCAAAGGATTGCTGATACACGCGCACGTTGGGCATGGCGCGAAATGCATCGGCCGCGGTCGTACTTCTGCATGACACCCACAAGGTCAGCGCCGGACGGCGCTCGGCAATCGCCTGGGCGATGCGCAACGCTTGCTGGGCATGGGCGAACGTCAGCACCACCAAGTGCGCATGCGTCAAGCCGGCAGCCAGCAAGGTATCGGGCCGACTGGCATCGCCATGGAACACCGGCGCGCCGGCGGCACGCGCGGCCTCGACCTTCTGCGCGTCCGCCTCCAGCAGCAGATGCGCCACGCCGGCGTGGCGAAGAATCTCGCTGACTGTAAGGCCAAGCTCGCCCGCGCCGCAAACGATGACATGGTCTCGATATCGCGTCGTCTGCGCGGCGATCTCGACTTCTTCAGCCTGGGGTGGCTGAATGACGCCGCCGGTGCGGCTCAAGAACCGGGCAAGTACATCGTGATGGCGGATCAGTAGCGGTGCCAGAGCCATGCTGAGCACCAGCGCGACCAGCATGGGTTGGACGACGGTCGCGGGGATCAGATGCTGCTGCAAGACCGTGCCCAACAACAGCAGGGCGAACTCGCCGCCGTGCCCCAACGCTATGCCCGCGCGCCAGGCATCGAGGGCGGACAGGCGCGTCGCCCGCAAGGCCAGCGTATTGAGCAGGATCTTGACTGGTACCAGCACCACCAGCCACGCCAGCACCGCCAGCGGTGCCGAAATAATCTGTGCTGCGTCCAGTTGCAGGCCGATGGTCACGAAGAACACGCCCGACAACACATCGCGAAAGGGCCTGAGGTGGCTTTCCATGTGGTGCCGGAAGTCGCTCTCGCCCAGGACCATCCCGGCGAGGAAGGCCCCCAGGGCGGCGGATACGCCGACCGCGTGCGCAGCGGCGGCGGCAGCCACCACCACGCACAAGGAGACGAGCACGAACGATTCCTCGTGGCCCCGCCGCGCCACCCAGCCCAGCAGGCCATGCAACAGACGGCGCGAGGCGAGGGCCGCTGCCGCGAACAGCAGCAGCACACCGAATACTTCGAGCAGCACATGCTCGATCTTCGGCGACTCGCCGCGCGCCCAGATCGCCAGCAAGGCCAGCAGGGGCACGCTGGCCAGGTCCTGAAAGACCAGCACGGCGATGGCACTGCGGCCGTGGCGGGTGGTGAGCTCGCCTTGGTCGGCCAGTTGTCGGCTGACCAGCGCCGTGGACGACATGGCCGCCGCAGTGCCGAGCAGCGCGGCGCTCTGGCCGGGCTGCCCCAGCCACATCAATAGCAGGATCAGCGGCGGGGCCACGGCGATCATCTGCAGAGCGCCCGCCATCAGCACCGTCCTGCGGGCGAGCCAGAAGTGTCCGAGGGAGAATTCCAGTCCGACCATGAACAACAGCAGCGCCACGCCCAGCTCGGACAGAAAGCTCAGCGTCTCCCCCGGCGCGATCACGCTGATGACTGAGGGGCCCAGTACAACGCCGACAGAGAGATACCCCAGCAAGGCGGGCACTCTGAACGCCGCCGTCGCCATCGACGCCAGGCTGCAAGCCGCCAGCAGGATTAGCGTATCGCCGAGTAAGGCCTGCATCGGTCAGCGTCCCACTTGCGTCGACGTCCAGCGCACGATGTCCTGCGCGCCCATCGCGCCGGCCTGACGGGCGATCTCCCGCCCACCCTGGAACAGGGCGAGCGTCGGGATGCTGCGGATACCGAACTGCGCGGCCAGGTGGGGCTCAGCCTCGGTATTCACCTTCGCCAGCCGGATCCTCGGTTCGAGCTGGTGCGCCGCTTGCTGGAACTGTGGCGCCATCATCTTGCACGGCCCGCACCATGGCGCCCAGAAATCGACCAGTAGCGGCAGATCGCTGCGCTCCACGTGGCGCGAGAACGTCGCCGTGGTCAACTCGATGGGCTCGCCCGTGAACAAGGGCTGCTGGCAGCGGCCACAGTTGGGATGTTCCGATAGCTTCGCAGTCGGTACGCGGTTGATGGACTGGCAATGCGGGCAGACGAGGTGAAGATCATTCTTCATGGTTCGCCTCCTTGGACCACAGTGAGGCTGCCTCGCTTCGGGTCACAGACAATGCCGACCAATCAACGCCTTGGAGCCAATCGTTCCCGTTTTTGCTTACTCCGGCCTCTTCCAGATGAGCAGCGATGAATGCTTCGGCCTGCATGAGCCACCTTCGGACAGCATCTTCCTTACTAGGAATCAGCAGGATTTCAGAGACGCTGCTGGCATTCAGCCCGTCCACACGGATAAGCAGAAAAATGCGCCGCCACAAACGCGGCATGTCCTTCAGCAGGTCAAATGCAAAAGCGAGCTCGCTCGACCGATCAATCAGCTCCTCCTGTTCCGCGATCGTTGCGACATCGGGATGCTGACTGCCAGCGAAGATATCGGCCAGCTTGAGTGTGTCATCGGGCTGATAAAATTCGAAGATTTCCTCTTCCACCATGGCCTCGGCCACGTCTTGGGCATCCGGTTCGACCGGCGCGTCCAGAGAAACGAATTCGCCAAATTGCCGGCTGCTTGCCACTTCGTTATCCAGGACGGCGAACAGATGCTTCAAAAGATCGGTGTAAGCCTCTTTTTCCCCCGGCACGGATTGCCATTCCACCTCAGCTCGGACAATCGCTTCATCCACCACGTCGCGCAGCGTCGGATAATCGCGCGGTAAATCGCCGACGGCCCGCAGATAAGCCAGCTCACGCCTTGCGACAGCCTCAAGTTTCGACAGTAGAGGCATTCGGGTCACCTCGGCCTCATGGGCGGCTGATGCGGGTTTTGCGGCAATCCGCACCTTGAGCTCGCGCAAGCGCTCGCGTCGTGCTTTGCGCTTGATTTGATCCTGAGCATGCAGTCGGTCAAAATGCTTCCTGGCCTGACGGAACAACGACTGTGCGAGCATCTTCGCGAGGGGCGTCAGCTCGTCATGTGATGCAGTAACGCTGACAATCTTTTTGCCGGGCAGGTGCATATAGCCACTGGCCAGAAATTGCCGCTTGATCTTGTCGCGATCAAGGACGATTTGAAGTTGCGCTGAATCTTTAGTGTGTTTGTCGAGCAATGGCTTGAGGGCGTGCTCGATCACATTTCCCAAAGTTCTCTGCCAAGGTTCATGAAACTCTTTGTCGATAGCTCGATAGCTATATTGCATCTGCATGTATGACTCCTTCGATGTCATTTCTATGGAGGTATGAATCGAGGATGCTCATATCCATAGATTTTGGTTTGGCACGCTCTTACCCCAGGCGCGTTTTGCGAAGACTCCAACTCAAGAACAAAAGCGTGACGCCATAGACTGCCGCATGGAAACCCAACAGCCAGCCTGCGGCCACGAATGACTCGACCGGACGGGTAAAAAATATCCACAAGACGATAGCGCCAAGGATAATCGAGAGCAGTCCACTGAGGGCAAGCCAGATTTCACCCTTGATTTCCCGACGCAGCCGAACGGCGGCGGATATCTCCAGCACACCGGTGAAAATCGCCCAGAAGCCCACGCTAGCCCATAAAAAAGAAGCCAAGACTATCGTGGCGGCCCAAGGAGCAACCAGGACGACGACGCCCGTAAGTATGCCGACAATGCCGCTGAACAGCAGCCAGCCCCAGCGCTCTTTTTTCTGTATATGGCGCACCGCTGCAAACAAGTTGAACGCGCCATTGACCAAGGAAAATGCGCCGAACATGATGGTCATGGCCAACAGAGCCGATTGTGGCATCCAGAACGCGAGGGCTGCAAAAATCAATGCCAAGACACCGCGCAGCACAAAAAGCCACCAATTTTGGCTCAGCGAACACAGTGCTTTGGTGGGGTCATCCGCATTGGAATTAGCGATGGTGTCTGTGTTCATGCAATATCTCCTAAAGATCTATACAGAATAAAAAATCAAACACTCATGGAACAAGAGAGGGGGCGCTATGCGCCCCCTATCCAGGGGTTTCAGAACAACTTGGACAGTTTTGCCTTGACTTCATCGAGCCAGCCTTTTCCGCAGCCTCCCCCTCCCGTCTTTTCCTTGATTTTCTTGAGTTCAGCGTACAGGGGCTCAAAGTCCTTCCTTTTTCCATAGCCCAGCAGTTCTGCCATTTCCAATTGCTGCCGGGCTTCGTTCAACAATGTCTCCAGGCGCTCATTGGATGCTTCGCTGCGCTGACCATCTTCTACCAGGGGCTCGGCGCGCTTCAGGAGCAGCTTCGCACGCAGGACGGGCAGCGGAAGCACGCTGCGCTCCTCGACCAGCGTGCTGAGCGCTGACTGCAGCGCGGCTTTGGCTTCTTCGATCTTGCCCTGATCGATCAGCGGCACGACTGCCTTCACGGCTGCGGGATAGGACGCCAAAGGGATGCTGGTGACCGTGATCACGATTTCACTGGCCAGCAAAGCCAGCACGTGGCGAGCCTGTTGCACCTCGCCATGTTTGAGGGCATCCAGCGCCTCGTCGGTCATCGCCTCAATGGTTTCCGTGTTGGCGAACAAGTCGTGCACGATGGTGCGCACATCAACGCCGGCCAGGGCGAGCGTGGGTTCGCGCGCGACGATCAGCTCCAGCTTTCCCGTCACTTCGGCCAGCGTTGCCAATGCGCGTGCAGTGTCCTTGCCGTCAAGTGCGGCCAGCGCGGATTTGGTCAGCGACAAGGCCGAGACTGCCTCATCGAGGACTTGTTTACGTTTGTCTTCCGCCTGCGAGTCCGTTTCTTTCTGAACCTCAGGCTGTACCTCCGTGACGACTTCAGGCTTGGACTCTGGACTGACAGGAAGGCTGCTTACCGCGGCCTGTTCGTTTATTCCTTCGTTCGTCGCATTGGGATTCGGTGTTTGCTCATTCATGGTGATATGCCTCGTATGAGATAGTGAAAATAGGCGAATCTATTGGGGCTGAATGCGAACATCGCGAGACTGACCGACAGAGCAGTCAGCCCCTTCATCACCTCAAAACAGCTTTTGGATGCGCGTCTTCAACTCGTCGAACCATCCCTTGCCGCTTTTGCCACCAGCCGACTTTTGCTCAATGGACTTCACCTGATCGAAGATGGGTTTGAAGTCCGCCTTCTTGCCATAACCCAGGATCTGCGCCATCTCGATCTCCGTGCGCACGGACGACAGCAAGGTGCTGAGCTCCTCGTTCTGCTTGGCATCGCGCCTGTCGGTCTCGGCCAGCTTTTCAGCTTTTGCCATCGCGGCTTCGGCCCGTAGCACGGGCAGAGGAAAGGCGACCGAGGTCACCACCAGCGTGTTCAGTGCTCGGGCGAGTTCCGCTTTGGCGTTGTCGATCTTGCCGCTGTCGATGAGCCGTGCGGCCGACTTGATCGCTGCCGGGTACGTTGCCATCGGAAGGTTGTCGGTTTGGATTACGATTTCGCTGGCCAGATTGGCAACGATGGGCCGGGCCTTTTGCACCTCGCCATCACCCAACAACTCCCGAGACAACTTGACCGCTTTCTTTACCGATTCCACGTTGGCGTGGATATCGTGGGTGATGACGCGTACATCGACCGGCGCCAAAGCAAGTTTGGCGTCGCGTGCCAATACCAGTTCCATCTTTCCGCTGGCCAGTTCCAGCGCAGCAAGCGCCTCCTTGGTCTTATTTGCATCAAGGAGGGTCAAAGCCTCCTGGGTCTTGGTGAGCGCCGTGATGGCGTCTTGAGTGAGCTCGGCACGCTTTTTATCGGCTTCCCGGGCGGCCTTGTCATCTACCTGTGGCTGTGCCGCCTTGGATGCGGCAGAGGGTGCTGCAGCACCTGGGCTAGAACCTGCCGCCGATTGGGCCAGAGCCGGTCCGCTCAGTCCGACGACGACCGCCAGGGCAAGTGCGGAGAAGGTGTATTGTGGCTGTTTGATATTCATGATCTTGGGCTCTTGATTGAAGTTAGTTGACTGAGATTTCAATCTGTTTCGGTTTGGCTTGCTCGGCCTTGACAAGCCGCACTTCCAGCACGCCGTCTTTCATGGAAGCCGTCACCTTGGTCGGATCAACGTTGTCAGGCAAGACAAAGCTGCGCACAAAGCGGCCATACGCACGTTCGATGCGGTGGAACTTCTTGCCCTGCTCCTCTTTTTCCAGTTTGCGCTCGCCGCTGATGGTGAGCACACCGTTTTCCGCGCTGACGCGCACGGCATCCTTGGGGACCTCCGGCAGATCCAGCTTGAGGAGGAATGCGTTCTCATCCTCGCTGATGTCCGCCATTGGTGCCCAGTCCGCCGTGGTCATGGCTTCGTTGCCGGTACGGGCGCCCTGTCGCTGGGGTATTCGTCCGAACATCGTCGCCAGGCGGTTTTGCAATTCATCCAGTTCCCGGAAGGGGTCCCACGGTGTCAATGCAGACATATCGGTTCTCCTTGAACAATGCCGACGAATTGGATGACGCACTGAACAGAGCCGTCGGTTTACTCTGAATGGCACCTACTACTGTTTTCAGTTCCGAACAAGTCCTTGAGTCAATTGACGGATATCGCTTTCGTCGAGCGTTTCCCGCGCCAGCAGCTCGCGCGCACAGCGCTCCAGCACCGCGCGGTTGATGTCGAGAATCCGGTAGGCGCGCTCGAACACGCCCATCACGATGTCGCGGATAGCCTGATCGATGCGCGCCTGGGTCGATTCGGCCAACCGGCAACCGCCGTGGGCCAGTTCAGGTGTATCGAGAAAGCGGGGCCGCTGCGCCTCGAAGGCGATGTAGCCCAGGCCCTCGTCCATGCCAAAGCGGGTGATCATGTCGCGGGCGATGTCGGTGGCTCGCGCCAGATCGTCCGCCGTCCCGGTAGACAACTCGCCGAACACCAGCTTTTCGGCGGCACGCCCGCCCAGCAGTACGGCGATCTTGTGCTCGAGATCGGTACGCGTCATCAGGAAGCGGTCTTCGGTGGGGCGCTGCAAGGTGTAGCCCAGCGCGCCGATGCCGCGCGGGATGATCGAGATCTTGTGTACGGGGTCGGTTTCGGGCAGCGCCAGCGCCACCAGCGCATGGCCCATCTCGTGATGGGCCACGGTTTCCCGCTCCTTGGGGTTGAGCACGCGGCTCTTCTTTTCCAGGCCCGCCACGATGCGCTCGATGGTCGCGGTGAAGTCCTGCAATTCCACGGCGGACGCACGGCGTCTCCTCGCCGCCAGCGCCGCCTCGTTGACCAGATTGGCGAGGTCCGCGCCGGAAAAGCCCGTGGTCAGTGCGGCTACCTGTTCGAGGTCTACATCCTGGGCCAGCGTCACCTTCTTGACATGAACCTTCAGGATGTCCAGCCGCCCCTTCTTGATGTCGGGCCGGTCCACCAGCACCTGGCGGTCGAAGCGGCCGGCACGCAGCAGCGCCTGGTCGAGGATTTCGGGGCGGTTGGTGGCGGTGAGGATGATCAGCCCGACCGAGCTGTCGAAGCCGTCCATCTCCGTGAGCAGCTGGTTGAGGGTCTGCTCGCGCTCGTCGTGGCCGCCGACGCCGCGCGCGCGGCCCAGCGCATCGAGCTCGTCGATAAATATGATGGCCGGTGCCTGCCCGCGGGCCAGCTCGCACACACGGACCGCACCCACGCCGACGAACATCTCGACAAACTCTGAGCCGGAGATGGAGATGGAGAAGCAGGGCACCGCCGCCTCGCCGGCAACAGCCTTGGCCAGCAATGTCTTGCCGGTGCCCGGTGGGCCGACCAGCAACACGCCCTTGGTAATGCGCGCCCCGAGACGGCCATAGTCCTGCGAATTCTTCAGGAAATCGACGATCTCGACCAGCTCCGCCTTGGCCTCATCCCCCCCCGCGACATCGGCGAACGTCACACCGGTGTTCTTTTCCACGAACACCTTGGCGCGGCTCTTACCGATGTTGAGAAACCCGCCCATGCCCTGCTTCTCGGCGAAGCGGCGGAACAGGAAGAACCAGACGCCAAAGAAGGCTACCGCTGGCAGGATCCACGACAGCACATCGCGCAGCCAGGTGCTCTCCAACACGCGGGCATAGGGCACGTCGTACTTCGACAGGCGATCGGCAAGATCGGGTTCGACCCTCGTTGCAACGATCGTCGTCTTGCCCCGGCTGTCCGGCGACTTCAGGCGCCCGGTCACCGTACGATCCGACACCAGCACTTCGGCCACGCGCCCCTCGGCTAGCGCCTTCTCGAACTCGCTGTAGGGCACCGGCTCGACGGTTTTCGCCGTCTGCCAGTAGCTCTGCAAACTCAACAACAGCAGGAGTGCAACGATCCAGTAGCCGGTATTCCATTGATTCTTTTTTTCCATGGGCCGTGTTCCTCGAAAGTCGAGTTGCCAGAGGATCAGGTGAACAGACGGGCCGCACCGTCACGCAAACGGATGGCCAGCGAGCGGGAGAGCAGTGCCGCCGCTGATGAGCAGCCCCCACGGCGTGGCCGACCGCGGATCACGCTTGTAGACGACCGCGTGACCCGCGGCCACGACCGCCACCGCGATCGAGGCCAGGGAGGCTGCCCATGCCAGGCCGATGGGGTCGGACACGGCAGCCTCGCCCGCCATCAAGATGCGTCGCTCGCCGACTTCTTCTTGCGCGAGCCTTTGCCAGCGTCGCCGTGCGGCGTCTCGGTCGCCTTCGCGGCATCCGGCAGCTCCGGCTCGGCCGGGGTCTGCGGTGGCTCTTTGCGTTCGAACACCACGCGTTCGGCCTTGTCGTCCCAGCGTGCGCTGGCGTGATCGCCCTTGCCGATGCCGCCACCGAGCATCTCGCGCGCCAGCGCAGTTTCCAGCTCGCTACGGATCAGGCGCTTGAGTTCACGCGCACCGAACTCGGGCTTGTAGCCTTCTTCCGCGAAATGGTCGATCAGCGTCTGATCGAAAGTGAGCGTCACGCCCTGGCTGGCGGCGCTGCGCGCCACGCGATCGAGCTGCAGGCCGACGATGTGGCGGATCTCCTCCTTGCCCAGCGCATGGAAGACGATTATCTCGTCGATGCGGTTGAGGAACTCGGGCCGGAAGTGGCCGCGCAGCACGTCCATGACCTCGGCCTTGGTCTTTTCGTACTCCTCGCCAGCCGCCTCACGCGCCTTCAGCCGTCGCTGGATGATGTCCGAACCCAGGTTGGACGTGGCGATGATGATGGTGTTGGTGAAATCCACCACCCGGCCCTTGCCGTCGGTGAGGCGACCGTCGTCGAACACTTGCAGCAGGATGTTGTAGACGTCAGGGTGTGCCTTCTCGATCTCGTCGAGCAGCAGCACGCTGTAGGGCTTGCGCCGCACCTTCTCGGTGAGCTGACCGCCTTCGTCGTAACCGACATAGCCCGGAGGCGCGCCCACCAGCCGCGCCACGGTATGGCGTTCGCCATATTCCGACATGTCGATGCGCAACAGGGCGTGCTCATCGCCGTAGATAGATTCGGCCAATGCCTTGGCGAGCTCGGTCTTGCCCACCCCGGTCGGGCCCAGAAACAGGAAGGTAGCCACCGGTTTGCTGCCTTCGCGCAGGCCGGCGCGGGACAGCCGCACGGCATCGGCCACGGCACGGACCGCCTCGTCTTGTCCCACCAGGCGCTCGTGCAGCCGTTGTTCCAAGTGCAGCAGCTTTTCGCGCTCTTCCACCGTCAACTCGTTGACCGGGATGCCGGTCAGGCGCGAGACGATCTGCGCCACGTGTTCCGCCTTTACCTCGGCACTGCCGGAGGCCCGCTCCCGCTCCCAGTCCTCGACGAGCTTCTTGAGCTCGGCCTCCTTGGCTTCGATGCGCTTGCCGAGCTCGGCGGCCTGGTCGTACTGCTTGCGCGCGGCCACGTAATCCTGTTCACGCCGCAGCTGGTGCAGTTCGGACTCCAGCTCCTGCACGGCCACCGGCCGGGCCGTGGCCGACAGCTTCACGCGCGCGGCCGCCTGGTCGAGCAGGTCGATCGCCTTGTCCGGCAGGAAGCGCGCCGTGATGTAGCGGTCGGACAACTCGGCCGCCGCGATGATCGCGTCCTCGGAGATGCTGACCTTGTGGTGCGCCTCGAAGGTGTCGCGCAGGCCGCGCAGAATCATGATGGTCTGGGCCACCGTCGGCTCGGGCACCGTCACCGGCTGGAAGCGCCGCTCCAGTGCGGCATCCTTCTCGATGTATTTCTGGTACTCGTTCAGCGTCGTGGCGCCGATCAGGTTGAGTTCACCGCGCGCCATCATCGGTTTGAACACGTTGGCCACGTCCAGCCCGCCTTCGCCACCGCCCTGGCCGGCACCGACGATGGTGTGCACCTCGTCGATGAACAAAATCAGCTCGCCCTGGTGCTCGGTCACCTCCTTCAGCACCTTCTGCACGCGCTCCTCGAACTCGCCGCGATATTTGGCGCCGGCCACCATGGCGTTGATGTTGAGTTCCACCAGGCGCTTGTCGCGCAAGGTCTCGGGCACTTCACCCGCCACCATGCGCTGCGCCAGCCCTTCGACGATGGCGGTCTTACCCACACCCGGCTCGCCGATCAGCACCGGGTTGTTCTTCTTGCGCCGGGCCAGCACCTCGATGGTGGTTTCGATCTCCTGCGCGCGGCCGATCACCGGGTCGAGCTTGCCGTCGCGCGCCATCTTGGTCAGGTCGCGCGAGTACTTGTCGAGTTCTGGCGTGTTGGTCGGCGTCTCAGCGCGTCCATCCTCGGCGCCCTTGCCGACCACCTTGCTGACCTGTTGGCGCAGCGCCTGCGGCGTCAGGCCGTAGCGGCGCAGCAGGTTGGCGGCCAGCCCTTCGCCTTCCTCGGCCAGACCGATCAGGAAATGCTCTGGACCGACATAAGAATGGCCGAGTTCATTGGAGGCCACGAAGGCGCGGCTGAGCGCATCCTTCACGCGCGGCGACACGCCGATCTCGCCCTCGAAGGGCTTGTCCCCGCGCTTGGCCTCAGACTCGATCTGCCGCTTGAGGTCATCGACCTTGATCTTGAACTGACCCAGGATGGTCTTGACCACGTCGCTGTCGGCCAGCGCCAGCAGCAGATGTTCGGTATCCACCTCGGAGCGGCCAAATTCGGCAGCGTGTTTGGCGGCCTCCTGCAACAAGGCTTCCGACTGTTCGCTGATGCGGCTGGCCAGCCCACTGCCGCGACGGCGCGGCGCACCCGAACCTGCGGCGGCGGGCTCGCCAAACGAGGCATCGACCACGTCATCGGTATCGGCGGCAACTGGCGTCGCGTCGTCGCCGATGCGGAAGAAGTCACTGCCGAGGAAGTCCTCGAACAGGCCACTGCGCGAACCGAACAAGGCTTCCAGCGGCGAAACGGTGCGCTTTTGCTGGCGCACTAATTGCCGGTAATGGTCGTCGCACAACAGCATGGTGCTGTGACGACCGTTGAGATTGGCTTCCACCCGCACGGTGGCGGGTTGGCCGCAGACCTGGCATTGTTTTCTGGCCATGCTGATGCTCCTGAGAAGGTTGACAAGGTTGAGGCGACGAGGCATCGCGAGCCGCGACACCTCGTCTCGGGCCGGGTTTTTCTTGTGACGAACGAGCCGGCGACGTCAGCCGTTGATCGGGATCGAGCGTCCCTGCTTCGGCGCACTGACCTCGCGCTTGTCGATCGTGACCGTGAGCACCCCGTTCTTGAACGATGCCTTGATCGAATCCTGGTTGGCGTCGTCAGGCAGGTTCAAGGCACGCTGAAAGCTGCCGTAGGAGCGCTCCACACGGTGGAAGCCACCTTCCTTCTTCTCCTGTTCCTGGCGCTTCTCGCCACGCACCATCAGCACGTCGTTGTCGAGGGTGATCTGGATGTCCTTCTCCTCGACACCGGGCACTTCCAGGGCAATCTTGTACTGCTTGTCGGTTTCCTGGATGTCCAGGGCCGGCTTCAGCATGCCCGACCAATCGGATGGCCACTGCGGCATGTTCAACGCCGAAAAACCGAAGCCCCGGAATGCGTCATCGAACAGCCGGTCGATTTCCCGATGCAGTTGCAGGATCGGGCTGACTGGCCCGCTAGCCGCTGGCAGGTCATTGCGCTGCACTGGCAGGGAAGAGGCGGTCTGCTGCTCTTGCTGCTCGTTCTTGAACCAGTTCCAGGGAGCCAACTTCTTGAAATCGATGTCCATGTCATACCTCCAGAAAAATTGGAAAACGAGTTACTCAAGCCCTTTGCCTGCTGCGACGGGCACTGCGCCCAGGCGACACGGGCTGCTCGGATGACTTCTGCTGTTCACGCTTGCGCATCACCTCCTTCTTTGCTCCGGCTCGGGTCTGATCATTGAGCCACTGATCGATTTCACTTTGACGAAACCGCCACGTCCCGTCCACCTTGAAAGCCGGAATTTCCCCGTGCGCGGCGAGCCGATAAAGCGTCCGCTTGCCGACTTTCAAGTACGCAGCCAATTCATCGAGCGTGAAAATCACCTGTAGGTGCGCTTTCATCTCACCCTCTCCAATCGCGTCGCTTTGCGGTTCCGGCCAAGGAAATCCTTGCAATACTTTGTAAAATATTACACCTACCATGACAAACTTCAAGAGTCAAGAGTCAATGTACAGCGTTCTCCCGCCCCATTGATGCAGGTCAACTGCTCAGGCAAGGCGCAGGGGGGCGGCCTGATCAGGCAATGGACAGCGCCTGGCTCGTCAGCCTGCGTGTGCCACAGGCGCCTCGATCAAACACCGATCCTCACGTTGTAGTCGAGTGCCCGCAGCCCCTTGCTTGTCTGCATGTTCCTTGGCGGAAACTCGTCTGGGCGCGCCCAGACGACGATTTCCCCGAGGCTGCTCAGGCCAACGTGCGGAATTGCCCAGTCGTCGCTGCGGATCGCGTTCCAGAGTCGGGCCGAAACACTTCCGTTGCCCCAGACAACGTAGTTCAACAGTATCCGTCCGGCCAACACACCTTCCCGATACCGCCGCCGAAGGCCATGGCCCATCAAGCGGATTTTCCATGCGCCCTCAGCGCCGTACCAACAGCAAATCTTTCAAGGCCCAGGTCATTCAGGAGTGTTCTGAACCCGATGCCTCCATCGCAAACATCGCCTTGGGCTACAGCCTCAATGCCAACCTCGTCCACAAATGGATTCGCCTGCTTACCCAGAAAACCACGGCTATCCAGCCAGCGTTCATCCCGTTGCCTTCTCAAATGCTCGGCGCGGGTTCGCATGCTCAAGCGCGCTGCTGCGATCATGAGTTTGATCCAGTCGGCCCGTAATAATGGGCACGATCCGTATGCCTATCTCAAGTGAAGTGGTTTACTGAATTTGGCCACCTGAACAGAGGTGATATGCTCACCTCAGAACATTACAGGTGCCTCAATGAAAAAAAGAAATTTCAGCGCAGAGTTTAAACGCGAATCCGCTCAACTGGTCCTTGATCAGAACTACACCGTTGCAGCTGCGGCCAGTGCTATGGATGTCGGCCTTTCTACCATGACGCGATGGGTAAAGCAGTTGCGGGATGAACGACAGGGCAAAATACCTAAAGCCTTTCCTATAACCCCGGAGCAGATTGAAATACGTGAGCTGAAGAAAAAAATACAACGCATTGAAATGGAAAACGACATATTAAAAAAGGCTACCGCGCTCTTGATGCCAGACTCCCTGAACAATTCTCGTTAATCGGGAAACTCAGAGCGCAGTATCCTGTGGTCACACTTTGCCACGTGTTCGGGGTTCATCGCAGCAGCTACAAATACTGGGGAAAAAGCCCCGAAAAGCCAGACGGCAGGCGAGCTGTGTTACGCAGTCAGGTTCTGGAACTGCATAACATCAGCCATGGCTCTGCTGGCGCAAGAAGTATCGCGATTATGGCAACCCTGAAAGGCTTCAGAATGGGACGCTGGCTTGCCGGAAGGCTCATGAAAGAACCGGGTCTGGTGAGTTGTCAGCAGCCAACTCACCGGTATAAACGTGGTGGTCATGAACACACCGCTATCCCGAATTGCCTTGAGCGACAGTTTGCAGTGACAGAACCGAATCAGGTGTGGTGCGGCGATGTGACGTATAGTGTGCCCGGAGTTCAGGGCGGGCATGGATGCTTAAATGAACCGCGAGTCTGTCTGGAATATTGAACCGGTAACTCACGATGAGAAACCCAACAATCCCACCGGGTGTGACGGTGGAGAACCTGAGCGGCAGTGACCTGCGGCATGCCCGCAGGGTGATGTAACCCGCTGACAACGGGGATTGAGGCGAGATCACTAAGCCGAGATGATCCTCAAGGTTAAGTACTGAAAGGCTGAAGAACATGAACCCGTTAATCCGCCTCTGTGGGTTGAAAACGTCACCACGGCCTACGTGATCTGACAGGCCGTGCAGGAGGAACTGGCAGTGATACGTAAGCACTGCCGGTCGAAGGTGTTTTGACATGTATGCGAAACACCGGGGCAGCAGCGTCTATCACGCTTGCGTTGCTGACTTCTGCCAACTTGCGGCAAGCAAGGATAAAGAGTGCGACGGGCAGCCTCCTCAGTATGCCTGAGTCCAGGCAGGTAAACCGGGGAAGGTCAGCGACGGATGTTAAGGGGGCATGGCTCCGATGACGCGCTGGCTGGCGGAGCTTCCGTAGTAGTCCGCGATGGGGAAAGCCCATTACATGGCGAAGGGAAGCAGTTTGAATGTGTTTGCGACGTGAATTAACTGACCTAACGAGGTGAAGACCTTTGATAATCAGCGAAATGCAACGCAAGCTTGCCACATGGGCAGCCACCGATCCGTCCCTACGGATTCAACGGCTGCTGCGTCTGATAACACAACCAGAATGGCTGGCTGAAGCGGCGCGGATCACGCTTTCATCAAAGGGGGCGCATACCCCCGGCGTTGATGGCGTGAACAAAACAATGCTACAGGCCAGACTGGCTGTTGAGCTGCAAATCCTCAGGGATGAATTACTCTCAGGCCACTACCAGCCCTTGCCCGCCAGACGGGTTTACATCCCTAAAAGCAACGGCAAACTGCGACCACTGGGTATCCCCGCGTTGCGGGATCGTATTGTTCAGCGGGCCATGCTGATGGCGATGGAGCCGATATGGGAGAGTGATTTTCATACGCTCTCATATGGCTTCCGGCCTGAGCGCAGTGTCCACCACGCGATCCGCACGGTGAAATTACAGCTCACAGACTGCGGTGAAACCCGGGGACGCTGGGTGATTGAAGGCGACCTGTCCAGTTACTTCGACACCGTACATCATCGACTGCTGATGAAGGCTGTACGCCGCAGGATCAGTGACGCACGTTTCATGACTCTGCTGTGGAAAACCATCAAGGCGGGACATATCGATGTCGGTCTCTTTCGGGCGGCCAGTGAAGGTGTGCCACAGGGCGGTGTTATATCGCCGCTATTATCGAACATCATGCTGAATGAGTTCGATCAATACCTGCATGAGCGCTACCTGAGCGGGAAAGCCAGAAAAGATCGGTGGTACTGGAATAACAGTATCCAACGGGGCCGAAGTACGGCGGTCAGAGAAAACTGGCAGTGGAAACCCGCGGTGGCGTACTGCCGCTATGCCGATGATTTTGTCCTCATCGTCAAAGGCACCAAAGCACAGGCGGAAGCCATCAGGGAGGAGTGTCGGGGTGTGCTCGAAGGCAGTCTGAAACTCAGGCTGAACATGGATAAGACTAAAATCACCCATGTTAATGACGGCTTTATCTTTCTGGGGCACAGGATCATTCGCAAACGCAGTCGTTATGGCGAGATGCGAGTGGTCTCAACGATCCCGCAGGAGAAAGCCAGAAACTTCGCCGCATCGCTGACAGCACTGTTATCAGGCAACTACAGTGAAAGCAAAGTCGATATGGCTGAACAACTCAACCGAAAACTGAAAGGCTGGGCCATGTTCTATCAGTTCGTTGATTTTAAGGCCAAAGTCTTCAGTTATATCGACCGTGTCGTGTTCTGGAAGCTGGCTCACTGGCTGGCCCGCAAATACCGTACAGGTATCGCTTCCCTGATGAGGTGGTGGTGTAAATCACCGAAACCGGGTCAGAGCAAAACGTGGGTTTTATTTGGTAAAACCAATCACGGCAAGCTCAGCGGCGAAATACTGTACCGGTTGGTGGGGCAAGGCAAGAAGCTGTTCCGCTGGCGGCTACCCGAAGGTAATCCCTATCTGAGGACGGAGACCAGAAACACGTATACATCGCGCTTTACAGAAGTGGCAATGGCGTTCGCCAGCATTTAAATGGAGAGCCGGATGCGCTGAAAGGTGCACGTCCGGTTCGGGGAGGAGAGGCAGGGAAATAGTCCGACTACGCCCTGCCTCTTACTCTACTCTGGACAGGCAAGCGTTGGGCTTACCTTGCTGTTGTTCTCGATCTGTTCGCAAGGAAACCTGAGGGTTGGGCAATGTCATTCTCACCGGACAGCAAGCTGACATCAAAGCGCTGGAAATTGCGTGGGAAGCTTGCGGTAAACCCGCCGGAGTGATGTTCCACAGTGACAGTAATAATGCCGGTGTCAGTCTTTACCACCACTCAGTTTGCCGTTTAACCCGATTGGTGTGATTACTGATGCAGTGAAGACCTTTCCGCATCACATCACTACAAATATTGATTTTTGATTGTTGGATTCGCACCAGATTTCACCTCTGTAGGGTATTCAAAAATGCTCAGTTATTACTGATGCCTAAACTGCAGCGTTGCGGGCAGGTAGCGTTGTAGCGTTTCGGGCGTATCGCCCTCGATCAATTGGCTTATCAGATCATAGCAGTGCCAGGCCAACTGGCGGTTATCCTGCTGTACGGTATCGATACGCAGCGACAGCGAATCATAAAGATAGTGATCGTCAAAGCTCGTCAGATGGATATCTGAGTCGAGTAAATGGTGCTGGCTCATATAGCGCAGTACCCCTTCGAGCAGTCCACAGGCGGCAGTGAACAGCGCCTTAGGCGGCCGCCCAAGTCGCGCGCAGAGTGCGGCGAACATCTCATAGCCTGAGCTCGGGTGGTAGTTACCGTTAATCACCCATTCCGGGCGCAGTGCAATACCCGCCTGAGCCAAACCCTGCGTGAAGCCGGTCAGACGATCGCGTGAAGGCGACAGACGCGACTGACCGCCTAAAAACCAGAACTCATCGCTATGCTTAGGTGCAATGCGGGAAATCAGTTCCGCCGTTGGGGTAATCGAATCAGTCATCACCAGCGGCAGCAGGCTTTCATTAGGACAACGGTCAAACAGCACTACTGGCAGTTGTTGGCTGAGCTTAAGATAGTCGGCATCGTTGTGCATACATGAAGCGACGATCAGACCGTCAACCTGGCGGGAAATCATGTTATTGACCACCACGCTCTCCTGACCGGGGTTTTCATCAGTACAAGAGATCAATAGCTGGACGCCTGCTTCGCGGCACAGCATTTCCAGCTCATGTGAAAAGACCGCAAAGCCGTGGTTGGTGATCTCCGGCACCACCAGTCCGATGGTGTGGCTGCGGTTGTCGCGCAGCGAGCGGGCGTGAATGCTTGGCTGATAGTGCTGCTCACGGGCAATCGCCAGTACTCGCTCACGCGTTTCCTGCGCCACACGCAGCTCCTTACCACGACCGTTCAGTACTAGGCTGGCGGTCGCTTTTGAGACGCCAGCCTGTTCGGCGATATCTTTAATGGTTACGCGTTTAGTTTTCATTACGACGCCATGAGCTTGAGGCAAAACGCTTATTCTACCATGCAAGTTCGCAGCGGCCAGTAGCAGAATGCGTCCGGTGTGATGCCAGAGAACATTAGCTGCCCTGAACAGGCCGGGAAGTAGCGGCAGCTCATCACTCCTTCGCCGCCGTTGATGAAAATCTCCACGCTAGACTGGTCGATGAAAATATGCAGCGAGCGGACGTCTCCGCGCCAGTAACGATAATGCTTCTCGTCGCTGGCCAGACTGGGTCGGGCCAGGCGGATCCCGCTGGCATCGCGTTCAAGGATTAATGCGCCGTCAAAATCGAGGCTCAAAATATCGTCCCCAGTGGTTTGTAGAACGATTTCCATCGGTGCCAGCGGCAGGGAGTTCCCTGCCCAGCCGTGCGCTTCGCCGCGCAGGGCGCTCAGCTCTCGTAGAGGACGTTGGTATAGCTGACCATCGATAAACTCCAGCTCACGCAGGCAGGTCATCTGATGGATCCAGCCGTTGGTGAGGGTCGGTTGAAGCATCTCTTCGCCCTCCGGCACGCCCATCCAGCCGACCAGCAGACGGCGGCCATCACTGGTAAGCATGGTTTGCGGGGCGTAGAACTCAAACCCTGCGTCCAATTCGTGCAGTTCGCCATGCTCGAAGGCCGCGCGGTGGTAGTCGAAATCGCCGCTCATCCACACTGCCGGGTAGGTGTTGAGATAGCGCTCTTTCTCACGAGGCACGCCCTGCGGGCAGCAAATCAGGACATGCTGGTCGCCGAGGGCAAACAGGTCCGGGCATTCCCACATATAGCCCGCGTCGTCCAGGCCATTGATGCCATAACCGGCGATTTCGCCCTGACTCGTCCACTCATGAAGGTCCGCTGAGCTGAATAACAACACCTTGCCACGCTTTTGCAAATCCTGTGCGCCCAGCACCATGTACCAGCGACCTTCGTGCTGCCAGACTTTCGGGTCACGCACGTGGCCGGTATAGCCCTCCGGCAGCGGTAATACCGGGCCGAGTTTGGTAAACGTGCCGTCGGCATTTTCCGTCGCCAGGCACTGCCACGCGGTTCGGCTGCCGTCGTCAAATTTTACGTTGCCGGTATAGCACAGGGTGAGCGTGCCCTGACTATCCACGGCGCTTCCGGAGTAGCAGCCGTTGCGGTCATACTCTTCATCCGGCATGAGCGCGATCGGCTCATGTTGCCAGTGCAGCAGGTCGGCAGAGCTCCAGTGCCCCCAGCACTTGAACTTATGATCGCAGGCGAGCGGGTTCCACTGATAAAACAGGTGATAACGTCCGGCAAATTCAATAAAGCCGTTGGGATCGTTCATCAGCCCGGTCACCGGCGCATGGTGCCAGCGGGGATAGTGGCTGTCGGCCAGCGCGCGCGGCTGGCCCTGCATAACAGCCTGCAAAATCGCAGGCAGGCGTGATGGATGTGACATTATTCAGCGTCCGTTTTGTATTTCAGTACCAGGGAGACGACAAAGGCGACGCCAAAGGCGATAACCATCCCGATAATGTAGTTCAGCAGCGAGCTGGCCTGCACGATAGCCATGCCAGGGATAGCCGTCAGGCCCACCGCGGTCATGTAAACATGCATGGATACCACCCACGCGCCGCCCACCGCGCCGCCAATCAGGGCTGCGATAAACGGTTTTACAAAGCGTAAGTTAATACCAAAAATCGCCGCTTCGGTGATGCCGAGCATGGCAGAAAACGCCGAGGGCAGGGTAATGGCTTTGATTTTGGCATCTTTCGTTTTGAACCACACCGCCAGACAAGCACCGCCCTGAGCGACGTTGGCCATCGCCCAAATCGGCAGCAGGAAGTTGACGCCGATGGATGGGTTGCCCAGCAGTCCCGCTTCGATGGCGTGGAAGCTGTGGTGAATACCGGTAATGACGATAACCGAATAGAGACCGCCAAACAGCAGTCCGGCCAGCCAACCGGCGTGGGTAATCAGGGTGCTAAGGACAAACGAAATACCGTCGCCAAGCGCGCGACCAGCCGGGCCGATAATCAGCAGGGCGATAAAACCGGAAATGATCACCGTCAGGAACGGCGTCAGGATCAGATCCAGTGCATCGGGGATCACGCGACGCAGCTGTTTCTCAACGATGCTCATAAACCACACCGCCAGCAGCACCGGGAACACCGTGCCCTGATAGCCGATCATGGCAATCTCAAGGCCGAAGAAGTTCATGGTGTGGAAACCGGCGGCCACACCCCAGGCGTTGGTGAGCGCCGGGTGAGTCAGGATGCCGCCAAGCGTCGCGCCAAGATAAGGATTACCACCGAACTCGCGGGCGGCGGTGAAGCCAATCAGGATCGGCAGAATAATAAACGCCGCTGAGCTGCACATATCCAGCATGATGTAGATGGCGTTACCCGGGTCGACCCAGCCGTACGTTTTAACCATCCCCAGAAGGCCCATCAACAGGCCGGAGGCGACGATAGCCGGGATGATCGGCACAAAGATGTTCGACAACAGGCGGGCAATGCGCTGGAAAGGATTCAGTTTTTTCGCCGCAATGTCGGCAGCTTCCGATTTGCTGGATTCGCCAATCCCTGCCGCCTGGATAAAGGCGGCGTAGACTTTGTTCACCACCCCGGTGCCGAAGATAATCTGCATCTGTCCGGCGTTACGGAAACAGCCCTTCACCCCATCAATTTTGCCGATGGCCTGCTGATCGGCCAGTGAGTCATCGACCAGCACCAGGCGCAGGCGTGTGGCACAGTGCGCGGCGCTGGCGATATTTTCCTTGCCTCCCAGAAGCGGAAGTAGCGAGCGGGAAATCTGTTCAAAATCCATAGTACCCTCTGAATGCGTATTGATTTTCGAGTTGTCGTCCCGTGGTAGCCGGAGCGCATTCTCTTCGTTGTTATTGTGTCCGGGGCGACGAAACGTATTTTGTCGCCCCGGCGGTTACTGTCGCCAGGTGTTAACCATCAAAACCAGGTTTCCATCTGCATCCCGAACGACCATTCGCCGCCCGATTTAAAACCACTGCTGCCCAGCGCGTCATCGCTGGCGTAATTATTGAGTTTTTTGCTCCAGTCCATCCACGAGGTGTAAAGACGGATTTCAGGACGGCTGAAGAAATCGCCGATGTCGCCAACCTTAAAGGTCGGGGCGAAGGTGAGCTTGTAGAAGCTGCCGTTTACCGCATGGCGATCGTTATAACCTTCAGGTTTGAGATCCATATACTGGTAACTGCCTTCATAAGCGAGGGCGAAGTTTTGATTGATCTCCTGGATCAGACGCATGTTGAGGGTTGCCCACTGGTAGCTGTCGCCATCGACATAACGGTCTTTACTGGTTTGTGCCAGTATCGCCGGGGCGATAAACCAGTTCTTGCTCAGTGGCGTGGTGCCGTAGCTGGCGAAGCGCCAGGTGTTAGCCCCCGAGCGTAACGCGCCGTCAGAGCCGACACCTTTAACTTCGGCACCCAGTCCGTGACCGTAGAGCAGGGCGGTTTTGCTGGCACCTTCACGCAGGCCGTAAAAACTGTCGTTGTGCAACCCGAGCAGCGCATGTACACCGGTATTTGCCGCATCGCCTTTGACCGGATTACCGTTGGTATCCTGGCGTTCGTCGTTGTCTTTTGCCCGCATCCCGCTGACCATCATCTGCACCGGCCCGATGAAATTGTTCATGCTGACGATGTAGTTCTGCACACTGTTGCTGGTATCAGCAATATCGCCGAAGTTACGCCCGTAAAGAGAGAAGTTGCTGCGAACGCTGTCGTTCCACCTGACATCGTAAATACCGCCGCCGGTACCGGCGAGGAACACGACATCCGAGTCGATCCAGTGAATGTCAAAGTTATCCCGGTCAAAGCGTTTCCCGGCCCACAGGGTGGAGCCTTTAAACGGCCCGTCGAAGGTGGGCAAGTTGCCCAGTTCAACAAAGGCCTGACGCACGTTCAAATCACTGGTGCTCGCCGTCCAGTCGTTATAAGTGGTTTGACCGTCGGCGACCATGACTTTGAAGCGGGTCGTTGCCCCGTTATCCAGGGTCTGCTTATGTTCAAGATTCATTTCAACATAGGTATCGGCCTGGTTTCCCAGGCGGCCAATAGCCCCACCGGTTTCCCCTGCTGGCGTCATGTAGGCTCCGGATTTGGTGCTGGCGCCGGAGTCATTCATTATCACGCCGGAGCGGGCGTAGCCGTGGAACTCAAACCCGCTTTTCTCATCGGCTTTTTTCTCCAGTTTGGCGGTACGCTGAGCCACTTCCTGAGTGCTGTCCTGGGTTTTTTGTTGCTGTGTCGTGAGCTGCTGTACTTTCTTCTCTGCCGACTCTGCGCGGGTTTCTGCCGTTTGCGCTCTGTTTTCGGCATCCTGTAAGCGTTTTTCCAGCGCAATTAAACGGGCTTCGATACTGCTGAGATCCGTTTGTGCATGGGCTGAGGCGGCGCCGGTTAGCAAAGCGATAAGAACCGCGAGTGTGCTTTTTCTGAACATATTGATTGCATCCCAAAAGGAAAATAAAAAATTGTGTGTTTTTGCTAAACCGGTTTAGTTGCAATGTTAAGCACGACATTTAACATTTTGAAATTGATTTTGCTAAACCGGTTTAATAAGTGTGATGGATGCAACAAAGTGGACCGCGTACGACGGTATTTAGGATCAAATCTGGCGGTGTAGATCGCGCTGGTATGGCAGGGCAGTCATCGCGCCTTTCGCCAGGGTTGCCAGGGCACCGCAGGTTTGCGCCAGAGCGAGCGTTGGCTCCAGGGCATTGATATCCGCCGGCATCCCGTTGGCAGCAAGGCTGGCAAGCAGTCCGGCGACAAACGCATCGCCCGCACCGGTGGTATCCACGCTGACAACCGGTTTAGCGCTGAAATGGATAAACTGCTGCTGGAATGCGGCGATGACGCCCGCTTTACCCTGAGTCACCAGCAGTAATTCAGGCTGATAACGCTCAGTGATGCTGGCGATCCCCTGCGCGATATCATTACTCCCGCTGATGAGTATCAGCTCTTCTTCGGACAGTTTCACCACGTTCGCCAGACGCAGGGCGCGGTCGAGACAGGCGTGCAACAGGTTCTGATCTTGCCAGAGATCCAGGCGGATATTAGGGTCAAAGCTCACCCGGCCACCGGCACGTTTGATGTTCTCCATAGCCGCGAAGGTAGCACTGCGGCTGGGCTCGGCGCTGAGCGCGATGGAGCAGATGTGCAACCACTGTCCGGCGGCAAACTGTGGCAGGTCTTCTTCAGCCAGGAACAGGTCAGCGCTGGGGCGTACCATAAAGGTAAAGGTGCGTTCACCTTGGTCATCAAGGTCGACCACCACAGTGGACGTGCGGTGATGATCGTCAAGATACATATGGCTGACGTCGACCTGCTCCTGTTGCAGAGTATGACGCATGTAGCGGCCAAACGGGTCACCGCCGACGCGGCCGATAAATCCGCTGTTGCCGCCAAGGCGGGCAACCCCTACCGCCACGTTAGCCGGCGCGCCTCCAGGGCACTGTAGCAAGCGCCCTTCACTCTCCGGTAGCAGGTCCACCACTGCGTCGCCCAGAACCCAAACTTTTGCTTTCATGCTAAAACCCTCCAAGGCTAAACTTAATTAAACCGGTTTAGCATATTAAATCACAGTGAATGAGTGGGGGAAAGTTCCAGCCGGAAAAGCACTGCTCAGGGCA
The DNA here is from genome assembly GCF_014168815.1 of Klebsiella sp. WP3-W18-ESBL-02. Lineage (NCBI taxonomy): Bacteria > Pseudomonadati > Pseudomonadota > Gammaproteobacteria > Enterobacterales > Enterobacteriaceae > Klebsiella > Klebsiella sp. WP3-W18-ESBL-02. The sequence goes on along the minus strand of NZ_AP021972.1, from coordinate 3,978,897 downwards.
TAAAAACGTGAGCCGCCTTACGAAATAGAATTGATTCGACAGCTGTGAAGACTTACGTCCTGGACACAAATGGATCCTGGATAAATTACCATGCAACTTGATGAAATTATCATGTTTTATCTTATTTACAGATAAATCAAAGGGCTTTTAACACCACACTTCTTGGCATAATGGTTAAGTGTAGTAATGCTCGCTCTGGATGGGTTTGCTTCTATGCTGCGCAGGTATTTGTAAGAAATACCCATTCTACTGGCGAGTTGTTGTCGCATCAGGCCAGCGAAACTGCGCAATTTCATCAGCGTTTCTGGAGGGTTTCCTTTAAAACTTCATCGACAAAACCGCTTTTTACCGTAGATACAGTAAGTGCCTCTTCTCTGCCATTATCCCAGCATCCAAGGTTACCGGGTTCTGATGTAGTCTGCCGATATGCAAGAAATGCAACGGCATCATGCTGGTTATGATGCTGTTTAATCTTCATTGTCACATGGACTATTCAGGGAGCGACAAGCGCTCCCACATGAAAACAGAACCACTCGTTTCATTTACGTGCTTCCTCAAAAGTAATCTCATACCCAATACTTCTGATTTAGTAGGGTTCTGATCATATCATGCAGCTCGATTGCGCTCAATTTGACGGTTTTCATCTTTACACAATGCTCGGTTATGATACTTTGTGATAGGCATGACAAGATCTGGCCGTAATTTTTTAGAAGTGAGTTTGCCCGCCACTTCACGGGACAGCATACATCCGGATAAAACCGGTAACAGGAAAGGCTCCACGCTGCATACGGAGGAAACAGAATTAATGAATGATAAATTGCCGCCCTGCGCTGATACCAGGGTGGAACGTGTCCGTCTTAAAGATGGGGATTACTTTTTCCCTGCTGAACCCGCCATAAAAGCGGATTCTTTGCGGACAAAATCGCTCCTTCATCGTTTTAACCACACCGATCCTGCTCATATTGATTCCCGCCTGCTACTGATGAAAGAGTTGCTGCCTGAATGTGGGGAAGGGGTATCTGTCACCACGTCTTTCCACTGCAGCAGGGGGTATAACATTCGTAAGCGTCGTCTCAGCACCGTCTGGCAGATCCTGAAATTCCTGAGAGGATAGTGGACACCAAATATGGTGGACACTATCCATGAAATCATTAACCACAGTGCGTAAAAAAAGCCCTAATTATCCCGTTGAGTTCAAAATCAAAATGGTTGAACTCTCGCATCGACCAGATATCCGAGTCTTTGCGTTTGCCAGCGAGGATAAGGAGTACCAACCGTTACTCGATGATATTCTGGATGGTCCAATGGTTGGGCGTTTTGATACTGAGGAAGCCGGAAAGGCTTTGATCGATGGTGGATTGATTGAGCGTTTGATGTCAACTATCATGCCCTTTATCACTTCAGAGGCCCCTCTACCCGATACGCATCTACGTCGGGAAACAACCTGGTATTATCCACTGGAAGCTATTCGCGAAACTGTTGTAAATGCACTGGCTCATCGTGACTGGACACGCTTTGTTGAGATAGAGATTGGCTTGTATAGCAATCGATTTGAAGTTATTAGCCCAGGGGCGCTGAATAATTCGATGTCGATTGAAAAGATGGTTACAGGTCAGCGATCACCACGCAATACGATTATTATGGAAGTCTTACGTGATTATGGTTACGTTGATTTCAGGGGGATGGGAGTCAGGACAAAGATTATTCCACTAACACAGGCCATGAGTGGCCAACTCCCTGAGTTTACTGCAACAGATGATTACTTGAAAACAATACTTTATCGCTCACCATCTTCTTGATATATAAGGTCTGGCCTTTCCATCCATAAGAAAGGCCATTGCTGTAAAAAATAAATTACCCGCGACTGCAGCCGAAGCTACGGTCGCCATCTCCATATGCTTTTGTATCGAGTTTAGCTAGGTAGTCGAAGCGATTCAGTAATTTATTGTATTCTCCTTCAAAGTTAAAATCATTGACGTCTAAAATATAACGACAATTTTCAGGGTAGTGAACCAATCCCGGATAATCATCCAGTTCCAATCCCAGTGCGCTATACCATGCTCTTACAATCATCATCCTTAAATTTCTTTCAGCCTCATAATCACCTAAATGGTAATAAGCATCTTTATTAAAAAAAAGACCAAGGTGAAAGTGACATTTTCCTTCTTCGGAAAACTCCCGTGCCCAAACATGACGAACACGGTTTGGATATATTCTTTTGCCGTTAGCTGCTCTGGTTCTCTCATTGGCCTCCAACATGGCATTTAATGCATTACGGAAACGGGATATGGCACCAGGCTCTAGATTAGGAAAACAGCAAACAGTGTCACCTCTGTCTAAAATGGGTGGATAATGAACATCAACACGTAACGCCATTGTTCTGGGGAATTCACTGATAGCATCATTGACGACTCGTTCAATATGTTTTTTATAGGCGAGCACATGCTCACCATGGGAACCATGATATAATTCCATGTTTCGATCCTGTCGTTAGCCCTACGGCTTTGGATAGCCGTATATAGTAATATGATCAGACATAGCTGAATGTCTGTGGTTAGTTATATTAATTAACTGTTAATAGTAATGACTGTTATATAATACCTTTCCAACAATAAAACTTGTTATCAACCCATTACCCATGCAGTAAAATAATTAAAAAGCAACTCTGCAATTATAATCACCCAAAGATGCCGTTATCCCAGTGTCTTTTTACCGTGGAAATACTTATTCCTAAGATCTTTGCCACCTTGGATTGAGAGTAATGCTTAGCCTTCTCACTCTGAATTAAATGGGAATATTTACTTCCTTCAGGCCTTCCTAGAATTTTCTTTGATTTTGCTTTGTTAGTAGGCATCTTTTACCCTCATCAAGCTATTAGGTACTAACTCCATACTGTCGAGATGTATACAACTAAGTGGTTATGCTTAACATTGGTATCAGAAAGTATGGCTTACTTCACCGTTAAAGGGGTTAATAATGATGGCATCTCCTCCTTTCATCGCCTTTTGAGGTGTATCGCCTTCGGCAATCACAGGGACCATTACCGCTAGATCATTTGTGTAATAAATTGGTATCCAGCAATAGCATGATTGTTTAGGGGGAGTTTTATTTCTTTTCAATACTGCTTCAACTCCAAATGTAATAAGTTCAAAGATTGGCATAATCACAATGCTGCTCAAATCAAAAAAACAACCATCGTAGACTGTTTCCTTTATCAGTATGATATTAGATAACCCTCCTGCAATGAGATGTTTGTGGTTCACGCGCCGATCTGTGTAAATAAAAATTGCTTTTTTTACATTGAAACTTTTTATAATGTATGAGAGCTTTTCATGAATTAATTTTTTTTCGCTCTTACCCATCTTATCATGAGGTATTTTGTGCGCATAAAAATCTTGATCGACAACCTCGTTCCGGTGTCGAATGTGAGTGTTCCAGACGGAATAAAAAAACTCTTCGTAAGTTAATTTTGGCTCACCCCGTGCGATTGAGGGGGCCTTCTCTTCAAAAATACAGCCTAATGTTGACTCCAAAGTTTGAGCTATATGATATTGCGATGTTATTTTATTCAATGCTGGGGCTGTGGCGTTTAACAAAAATGATATCACCTCTGACCTAGAATATCCTTTTGCATTGCTATAGTCGTCAATTGCATCAATAGTTGATTTTTTGTTTGCGCTGAAAGTGATGCGTTTTTTCATATGTATCCTTGACTTTCGTTAATGTAAAATGTGATAAACGGTGTGATTTAGTATCTTTTATCGACGGATTGTTTCTGTTAATTAACCCAGCTATTCTTTAGAATAGCTGGGGAGTTATGATTTTGATGCTGCTGTTAATTACAATATACTGAGAAGGTTAATAGGAACCTATCAATGTCTTTGCGTAACCAATAATGTCGGCTGTTAATTTTCTTTGGGCGTGGTAAACCATTAGGCAGCTTGTCTTGGCAAAGCCATTTTCGAATTGTTTGGGCTTTAAGGTTTAATAGATGTGCTAACTCACTTGTGGAAACAAGTTCAGATAGAGATGTTCTGGATTGCTCATATATGCTCATGCTACCACCTCAATGATTGAGATGCAGGCATATACAAAAAGTAATGAAATTAGAAGGGAAAGAAAGGACCAAAAAGAAAACAAAAAAGCCAAGCTTGAATAAGCTTCAGGGTCAGGATCACTACCTTCGCTTGAGCCGGATGAGGTACTTTTAGTTGATTTAGACGCATTACCTTGCGAGTTTTCGGCCTGATTTTTGTGCGAGATGATACGTGCAAAAAAAACGCCCAAAGTTTTATGTCGATTGTTTTTATTGTATAAAGAGTTTTTTTCACTGAGGTGTCCAAGAGCAGCTCGAATCCTGATGTTCACCTGTCTTTCCTGAAATATGGACTCAGCACAGGTTTGTCGCTGCTTACTAGAACGAACAACTTTGATCTTACCCACGACCCGTACTATTCGAGCCTTTGAGCTGGTTTGCGCAGAACTCATCAAAGAATTAGACATAATGCTTTATCTCCTGATTTAAAAGTGGACGATGGAATTTAAACCTTAAAATACACTTATGTCAACGATGGATGTTGTTCTGTAATCTATTGATATTAAATGAAATCAACGCATATCAACGGTTATTTTTTTACAATATTTGCTTGCTGTAAGATCCACCTCTCAATTTTTTCATGCCATTTGCGCAACAGATCTAACGGACGACGGCGGTAGTGTTTTTCCGCCAGTGCACTTGGTTTGTGTCCCATAATTTGAGCAACAATACCTGTTGGCACTTCAACCCATTCAGCAAGAGTGCCAAAACTACGGCGTAAGCCGTGAAGGCTGATATGTGGTAACTCAGCTCGAGCTAACGCTCTGTTGTGTGCTGAACGCGGTTCAATAATTTTGCCACTTTTACTGTTACTTCTGAAAACCCAACCCTCCTTATTTACGTCAGAATTTGGGAATTGCGCTAGCGCACTTAACAGCTCAGAAACATAAGGAGTGAGAGGGATGATACGTTCGCCTTCGATCTTGTCTTTAATCCTCATGCTTGACCATTTGAAATCTACGTCAGACCACCGAAGTGACGCAATTTCTTCACGCCGTGCACCGGTGAGCAAAAGTACCTGGAGATAGGCCGATGCAATGGGATTATTGAGGCTACGTACGGCACTGAACCAGATTTTTAACTGTTCTTTTTGTAAGCAATCTCCCGCTTTACTCGCTGATACTGGAACCACTTTTCTCACGTTATGATCTTGTGCAATATCGCCATGGATTATTCCCTGATATTTTTTCTGGTAATTAGCCCATTTGATAAATGCACGCAACAGACGGTAGGCATGAGCAGTGACGGTAGGCCGATTTTGTCTCTCTGTACTTAGCCATGCGGCAATGTTCTCTGGTGTTAGTTCCGATAACGGTAGGTCGAGTAAGCTAGCCAATGGTCCAGCCGAGGTTGGGCCCCGGCCTCTTTTTTTACTTTCGCCTCCACGGCTGGACAAGTTAATGTGATCGGCAATGTATCGAGTAGAATATGGGCGTTTAGTTTTTGCGCTGATTCCGGCTCTCAATTCTTCAAGGTAATCTTCCCAAGCGCTTGTGAAGGTTACCTTCGTTTTACGAGATTCAGCCTGCTGTGATTCCGCTTCAGCAATTTTTTCTGCCTTAGCTATACGCGGATCTATCCCTGTATCGATTAATGTTTGCAGCCGCCTGGCTTCGGCCCTGGCATCATCAATTCTCCAATCGTTAATGTTGCCAATGGTCATGCGAAGGGTTTTTCCCGCATATACGCTTTGGAACACAAAAGCTTTTGTTCCGCGAGTTGCCCTACATGCCAGGGAAGTTACGTCCGCATCCCAAAGAAATGCCTGGGTTTTTCCTTCAGATAAAGCAAATTTTCGAATGCGCTCGAAGGTGAGTTTTTGTCTTGGAAGTGCCATTTTGGGGCTCCAGATGAGAAATGTTACATCACCATAATGTAACGGCTAGTGTAAGTAAAATGGGGGAATAAACATCAACGCGTGTCAATTTTTATCAACAGGTGTTTTTCATAACACAATGTTTTATAATGAATTGCTTGTTTTAATAGTAGGTTTTTAAAGGGGTGAAAATATAATAACATCGCATTCGTAATGCGAAGGTCGTAGGTTCGACTCCTATTATCGGCACCAATAACCACGCGGGTTCACGCGATATTCACCAGTTCAGCAAAAGCGCCTTGTGCCATATTTGTGCCATTCCCCGCCAGGAATGAGTCGATTTGCATGGCATGCTGCGTCAGGTGATTTGGTGCCAGATGTGCATAACGCTGCACCATCTCAATACTTTCCCACCCGCCCATTTCCTGTAGCGCACTGAGTGGCACGCCGGACTGTACAAGCCAGCTCGCCCAGGTGTGCCGCAGGTCATGGAAGCGGAAATTTTCTATTCCAGCCCGCCTTAACGCTGCGCGCCATGCCGTGTTAGCATCAGACCGCATTTTGCGCACCGCCTTTGTTCTCGTTCCATCCGGGCGAACGGATGATTCAGTATGAACAAAGACCCACCGGTTATGTTTCCCCAGTTGATCCCGCAGCACCTTACAGGCCGATTCGTTCAGGGCGACCCCAATCGCCCTTCCTGCTTTCGCGTCCTCGGGGTGAATCCACGCGACCTTCCTCTGCATATCAATTTGCGACCACTCCAGATCTGTGATGTTCGACCTGCGCAGCCCCGTCGCCAGTGCAAAAATAACAACTGGCTTCATATGCTCTGGAAGCTCCCGGATCAGGTTCGCCGCTTCCTCTTTGGTTAGCCAGCGAATACGCTTATTTTTCGGCACCGGGCATTTGATATTCGGCGCTTTGGCTATCCATCGCCATTCGTTGGCCGCGCATCGTAACAGCGCCCGGATGAAAGCAAGGTGCGTCGCCTTGGTGGCCGCCGCTGCTGGTTTGTCCTTAAATTCGGGAACCGGCTTCCCTCTTCGCAGCAGGCTGTCGCGCTTAGCCTCCCAGTTCATTCGATGCTTGCGATTAACCATCGAACTCACCGCAGACAAGATCCTGTCTTCCGTGATTGCTGACAGGTCCATTCCTTTGAAGTGCATCCTCCAGAATCCTATCCGGCTTTTGTCATCGTCCAGGCTTTTCTTGTGCTGCTTTTCGTTAAGCCAGCGAACGCACGCTTCATCGAACGTTCTCGGCTTAAACTCCCCCATCTTATCAACTCGCCATGCTTCAGCTTTCAGCTGATCATAGAGCTCCTGCGCTTGCCTTTTGTCCGTTGTCCCAAGAGACCGTCTAATTCGACTTCCACCAGGCGTAACGAAGTCGCAGTGCCACGTACCGGCACGTTGTTTGATTGACATGCTTTATCCTCCTGCACATCAACCGCATTCACGGGTTGATTGTGGATCGGGTTCTTCACTGCCGCAATACAGTCTGTTTTGCAGATCAGGTATGGGCTTTTTTTCTTATGTGGATTTTTTCGGGTAGCAGCCAGGCGACCGGACTTTATCCACTGGGCAATCGTGCCTTTATCCACTTTAAGGAAGGCGGCGGCCTCATCTCTGGTAAATACTTCTTCGTCCATCGATGTTCTCCAGTGGCCCCAGCCGGGGCCGTCATTGTTATTCAGTGTGCCTGTGCTGGCAGGTTTCGAAGTTTGCGAACGCCGATCATTGCTGTGGCGACATAGCTGGTGGCCCGGTTGACGACTTCGACGGTAACCTTCATGCCATCCACCTCAACGGTGTAATTTGTCTGGTGTTTCTGCCTGCCGTAATCGCCATATTTAGCGTGGTGAGCCGCCAGCGCCACATCGCAAGCGCGGCGACCAATAGGTGATTGCTTACTGCGATTAATCAGCCTCATCATCACTTCACTCCCAAAGTGGCTACGACATCACTCGCTGTTTCGCGGGTGCTGCCTTTGCTGGATATAGCCCGGCGAGCACTGACGCGGTGCAGCGTAAAGCCGTGCTGTTCGTAAAGTTCAATTACGCGCGGTGCGGTAGAATTGCTGATTACCACTTTTGCCCCCCGCTGGTGGGCTGCCACACAGCTTTCCGCAAGCTCTACCTGGCTATCCCATGAGAACCCACCAGCCGCGAAGTTAGTGAAACTAGCGGTGCCGGGAAGCGGTTCATAAGGCGGATCGCAGTAAACGACGTCACCATCACCTGCCAGCGCGAGCGTGCGCCTGAAGCCTGCATTCATGAATACGCATGCGCGAGCCTTCCGCTTAAATGCCCTGATCTCTTCTTCCGGGAAATATGGCGCTTTATATTTCCCAAATCCGACGTTAAAAAAACCATCCAGGTTGTAACGGATCAGGCCGTTGAAACAGTGCCGATTGAGGTAAAGGAATGCTGCTGCACGCTCGACGGCATCCAGCTGCTGCGCATTGAATGCTTCACGAATTACCGTGTAGTTTTCGGCATCATTCAGATGCCTGAATGCTTTCATTGCCTCATAGATCACCGAATCGGGGACCACCGCCAGCATCTGATACAGGTTAATCAGGTCAGCGTTGACGTCAGCCAGAAGGAAGCGTTCGTGCTTGTCCGAGTTTAGGAACACCGAGCCGCCACCCACAAAAGGCTCAATAAGGCGTTTCCCTGCGGGGATCAGGCGATCCAGTTCCGGCAGAAGCGAATATTTGCCGCCAGCCCATTTAAGGAAGGGCCGCTGCCAGATGCGCGGCGTAGGTTCTTCAATCTGGAGCGCCGCAGCGATACGCTCACCGATCCAGCGCATAACTGGCACAGCCATAGAATTGCCGATCGCCTTATAGCGCGGTCCGTCCGGGCAATCAGCCGCGGCTTTTCCTCGCCACGAAATCAGAGTGTGGTTATCGGGAAATCCCTGGAGTCTCTCGCATTCAACCGGTGTAAGGCGGCGAACCTGCATGCCAAACTGAACAACGTCAGCAGATGCGCGTGAATCCTGAGTAAAGGCCACATCTTCCTGATAGCCTTTGCCTTGCGGGCCAGCAGCATCCTGCCGACCTATAGACGCATGCTGGATGCAAATGGCAGGTGGCTGACCGCTGTTTGCATGGCTGGTATCGTGATTACCGGCTCTCAGCGTTGGTGACATATCCACGGTCGCATCGGCACCATGGTCTTTGTAGCTGAAAGCTATTGTCGGGAAGCCTTCTCCTGGTTTACCTCCGCCAGTGGATAGAGGGCCTGCTATTTGCCCGTCGCCGCCCTGCAAACGAATTTCACCACGACTGTTCTCCGCGAAAGCAATGGCTGGGGCCAGATTGGTGCCTGATTGTGCCGAAGTCAGCGTAGGGGCTTGTTCTTCAGCCCAACCAATGCCACCGGCTTTACTGCCCTGGCCGGGTTTAAACCCATAACACACGGCGTTTTCCTGACCATGATTACGTCCCAACGTATGAGCCAACTCGTGATTAGTGTCAGGATCTTGCGTGCCATGGACAGCGAAAGTCTCTGTGTCAAAGTCCATTCTCACACCATGGGCAGTGCATGCTGTTGCTACATCGATACTTCCGCCAGTATTGCCTCCGCCATATGCCAAAATGTAGGTGTCCAAATCTTCTGCGGTGCTGTCGTTTTCTTTCGCCAACAATGTGCGAGAAATATCGGAATAAGCGTCTGATACAAGCCCAGATCCGCGCTGGCTGAAAATTTCCTGATTGCTGGCGCCAATACCACCAATATTGTTGGACTGGTTCAGGGTTGTGTGTGGATTTGCTGGGTTGTCCCAGTGACTACCGCCATCAGAGCGTTTTCCAGCATAGCTGGCAATTTCCGGTTGCGTTTCTCGGCGCGGCGGAGTATCCCGGCGCACGCTGTTGAGCTCAAAAAGTACCGCTGTGGGATCGAAGTCTTTTCGAGAACTTGCGACAACGAACACACGGCGGCGGCGTTGGGCCACTCCGAAAAATTGAGCATCAAGGACGCGCCAGGCGATAATCCTTTGTGGTCCAGACACACAACCTGCGTGCGTCCATTTTCCCCCTGCTGGCTGCAACTCGCTGCTTTCTCCGGCAAGTCCTGCCAAAAAGCAACCAAAGGCGTTGTCTTTGCTGCTGAGGACGCCCGGGACGTTTTCCCAGACGATGATCGCTTCATCTTCTCCGCGCTCGCGGCGTTTGTCGTCGATTGCATTCGCTAATTCCACGTAAGAAAGGGTTAACTGTCCGCGCTCGTCGTCCAGACCATTGCGCAGGCCAGCAATACTGAAAGCCTGACACGGCGTGCCGCCCACCAGCACATCTGGTGCCGCAACATCACCAGTTCGCACCGCAGCGGCGATTTTTGTCATGTCGCCGAGGTTCGCCACCTGCGGCCAGTGATGAGCCAGGACAGCAGACGGAAACGCTTCAATCTCAGCAAACCATGCTGGTTGCCATCCCTGCGACTCCCATGCGACGCTGGCGGCTTCAATCCCACTGCAAACAGATCCGTATCTCATGCTGCCACCTGCTTTTCGTTAAGTTCTTCAGCCAGTCGTTGCGCCTTTAGTGGGTTGGTTACGACTTCACCCCACGGCAGCAACCATCCGTTTTTCTCTTTGAGCCAGGGAAGGCGCACCGCGCCAACCCTGATTTCGTCATGTGTGTGTGTCATAGCGCATAGATAGAGTGAGAAGGGAACGGAAGACCGATCGGCGCGAACGGGATATCGTCGTAAAAGTCTACCGGTGGTTGACCGCTGTTCTGCTGCAAACGAGATTGTGGCGCGCCGCCAGTCTGATTTGCATAAGGGTTACCGCCATGTTGGGTATTGCGTGGTCCAGAGAACTGCGCGCCGCCGTGAATACGTTCGTCCTTATCCTTCATCGACATTTCAAGCGCGGCGATCGCTTCTGCTGGGGCGTTCTCAGCGTGTTCGGCGTAGGTCTTACGCGTTCCCGGCTGGAAAACGTGGCGCACTTCGAACTTGTAGCCGTCGCCGCCGTCGTTTTTGGTGTACAGCACCTTCTGGAGGAACAGGCCCACCTTTTTGCCAACCAGTGCCGGGCAGTGCCATTCGATGCCGTTTTGGCCCTGTACCTGCTGCGGTTGCGCCTGTTTGACCTGGGCGACCCACATCAGCGCTGATACCAGCCCCATGCCGAAAGTCTGCTGGCCGTCTTTGCCGAGGAAGTTAATGCGCAGGAAATTCGCCTTGAGCCCGTTGGAATCCAGGCTCAGTTCGAGCGCCTGGGACTGGCTGCCATCTTTCCCGAAGGTGTACACCGCAGAAACGATTTCGCCCTCGTAAGCGCCGGTTTCGCTGATCCCGCCTGTTGCGCCAGCTTTCTTCGCCATCTCAGCAGTTTCGTTGTTCCACATAAAAGTCATTGGTTGGTTCATCGTTAATTCCTCAGAGTTACAATTCGGTCATAAATTCGGTGATAGCCACGTCTACGGCGTGGAGGTCGTTGTCCATTTCCGTCTGATCAGGGAACAGGTCAGGCGGTGCTTTGGCGGTGTCGTTGTCATCGCCTTTGATGAGAAAGACGTGTTTGCCGTCCTTCTTGATGGCGCGCAGCACGATGGAGAAATAGCCCTCTGGCGTCAGCTTTTCGTTGAGCATCTTTCCGGTAGTCTTCATGCGGATCTTTCCCTCGGTCTCTTCGGTGTGAGCCAGGAAATAAACGCGGAAGTCGTCCGGCAGTTCGGTGGCCGCCATGATGATTCGCCAGATGTGATCTGCCATTTCGGTGAACTTGGCATAGCCGGTCTGGTACGCGCGGTTCATGTTTTCGTGCTGCATGACCACCTGGAAATCGTCGATGATCAGGACGCGGCGCGTTTTCGACTGCACCATGCGATAGATGGTATCCAGCACCGTTTCCCAGTTATCCGAGCGCAGAACGTTACCGCGCTGTTTGCTTCCGTCTGGCAGCAGCTTGCCGTGAAGTTTCCAGCCCGCAGACTTGAACGGCAGCATTTTGGGGATGCACTGGAGCAGCATCACATCGTCCGGATTGAAGTTGCGCAGGCTGTAGGACTTGCCCGCGCCAGAATCACCGAGGATCAGCACTGGAGTACCCATCATTTACCCCCGCTCAGCCAGTGTTCAGCCGTAAACAGCACGTCTTCGTCGTCGCTGTTGGCAACGAGCCAGCGCAGGTAACCCGGTTCTGTTTTTGCCAGCTCTGCGAACGGGACGCCTTTATGCTTACCGAAGCGGAGCGCATGCAGCAGGGAAGGGTTATTGGAGATGGCCCGCATTTCGCCCATCGTCCATTTCGCCAGGCGGCCCATATAGAGCAACAATTCGGCGGTGACGTAGCAGTCATACAGCGCGCGGTGGGCGTAAAGCCCTTCCGGTACTTCCGGTTTCAGCCCGAGGCTGTAACGCAGGTACTGGTTACTGTGGCTCTTGTGCTCCGGCAGGAGCGAACGCGCCAGCTTGGCGGTGCAGATCCACGGCGCATCAATCTGCGGCAGCTTGGATTTGTCGAACTTCGCGTTGTGAGCGACGTAGGCATCAGCCCCCAGATAGCGGCCAATTACTTCACTGAGCAGCGGCGCGCCTTCCACCATGTCTTCGGTGATATGGTGAATAGCCATGGCCTCAAAACCGATCGCCACGCCTGGCTTAACGAGGTCGCTCATTGGGTTGCAGATCACACCATCGACAATATCGACGCTGGCGATTTCCACCACGGTTTCCGGGCCGCCTTCCAGCCCTGTCGTTTCGGTATCAATGACACGCAGCATTATTAATCCCCTGTGTTCTGTAATCACAAACTGCATCGAAGTGCGCGAGCTGGTGGGCGATGGCCTCAAGGTCAGCTGGCGATAAGTGGTACATCAGGCACAGCAGCGCGATAAGGTTCATGGCTTGCTGTTGGTTTTCGGAGCGCATCGCTTTTTCTCCTGTTCTGGAAGCCCGGCACCGTGGAGGCTGCCGGAATCAATTCAGTCTTTCGGATTGAGCTTTTCTGTCAGTTCTGCCACACAATCACGCCCGGCCTTTTTGTATGCTTCGGCTGCATTGCCGTCATACTTGTCGTCTACTGCCTGTTCGAACTGCTCGATGGAACCGAAGAAGTAACCAGCGGCGATCCGAAACTCTTTGCCGGTCCACATAGCGAAGATGGTACGGCTGGAGTAACCGCAGTTTTCACGGTAAGAAACGTTCGTGATCTTCTCCGGGCGCAGGTAGAGCGAGCCGCCCACGGTCAGATTGTCCGGCAGCGCGGTGATGCTGGTGCCGCGCAGGTCGAGCCAGCCGCCCACGGTCAGATTGTCCGGCAGCGCGGTGATGCTGGTGCCTTCCAGGTCGAGCGAGCCGCCCACGGTCAGATTGTCCGGCAGCGCGGTGATGCTGGTGCCGCGCAGGTCGAGCGAGCCGCCCACGGTCAGATTGTCCGGCAGCGCGGTGATGCTGGTGCCGCGCAGGTAGAGCGAGCCGCCCACGGTCAGATTGTCCGGCAGCGCGGTGATGCTGGTGCCGCGCAGGTCGAGCGAGCCGCCCACGGTCAGATTGTCCGGCAGCGCGGTGATGCTGGTGCCGCGCAGGTAGAGCGAGCCGCCCACGGTCAGATTGTCCGGCAGCGCGGTGATGCTGGTGCCTTCCAGGTCGAGCCAGCCGCCCACGGTCAGATTGTCCGGCAGCGCGGTGATGCTGGTGCCGCGCAGGTAGAGCGAGCCGCCCACGGTCAGATTGTCCGGCAGCGCGGTGATGCTGGTGCCTTCCAGGTCGAGCCAGCCGCCCACGGTCAGATTGTCCGGCAGCGCGGTGATGCTGGTGCCGCGCAGGTCGAGCGAGCCGCCCACGGTCAGATTGTCCGGCAGCGCGGTGATGCTGGTGCCGCGCAGGTCGAGCCAGCCGCCCACGGTCAGATTGTCCGGCAGCGCGGTGATGCTGGTGCCGCGCAGGTCGAGCGAGCCGCCCACGGTCAGATTGTCCGGCAGCGCGGTGATGCTGGTGCCGCGCAGGTAGAGCGAGCCGCCCACGGTCAGATTGTCCGGCAGCGCGGTGATGCTGGTGCCGCGCAGGTCGAGCCAGCCGCCCACGGTCAGATTGTCCGGCAGCGCGGTGATGCTGGTGCCGCGCAGGAAGAGCGAGCCGCCCACGGTCAGATTGTCCGGCAGCGCGGTGATGCTGGTGCCGCGCAGGTCGAGCGAGCCGCCCACGGTCAGATTGTCCGGCAGCGCGGTGATGCTGGTGCCGCGCAGGTCGAGCCAGCCGCCCACGGTCAGATTGTCCGGCAGCGCGGTGATGCTGGTGCCGCGCAGGTCGAGCCAGCCGCCCACGGTCAGATTGTCCGGCAGCGCGGTGATGCTGGTGCCTTCCAGGTCGAGCCAGCCGCCCACGGTCAGATTGTCCGGCAGCGCGGTGATGCTGGTGCCGCGCAGGTAGAGCGAGCCGCCCACGGTCAGATTGTCCGGCAGCGCGGTGATGCTGGTGCCGCGCAGGTAGAGCGAGCCGCCCACGGTCAGATTGTCCGGCAGCGCGGTGATGCTGGTGCCGCGCAGGTAGAGCGAGCCGCCCACGGTCAGATTGTCCGGCAAGGCGTCGACGCCGCTAACATCTTCCAGATCCAGGTTGTTGGTGACGGTGATATTTCCGTTATCAGAAACGGTGTGCTGAATATCGTTTTTAACGAGGTGCTTAGAGCCTATCCCAATAGGGTTTTGTTCCAGACAATGACACCACAGGCAAAATGCAGCATCGCCTCATAATTCTCGACCTTCTTCTCCCAACGAGTCAGGACACGGCGGTAGCGATTCATCCAACTGTGTGTTCTCTCTACAACCCAGCGGTGAGCCTTAAAATCCGTGTATTTGATGGCCTCTGACTCATCCTTTCGTGACTGGATATGAGGTTCATAGCGACGACTTTTCAGATACGATTCCAGCCATTCCGCTTCATACCCTTTGTCCATGCACAACCGGAGCCTCTTGCCCGGTCTGCCCGTCTGGAGGGCATCGAGCGTATCCGTAACCAACTTTATGTCGTGCGTATTTGCTCCGGCAACAACCAGTGCAAGCGGTAGCCCGTTCCCGTCAGTCATCAGACTGCGCTTTACGCCCTGTTTCCCCCGGTCTGTAGGGTTCCTGCCTGTTTTTTTGAGCCTGCCAGCGGTGATTTGGTTATACAACCATCCATCGACAGCCACGACCAGTCAATAGAGTCCAACTGTTCGCAAGCAAGCAACCCATTTTGCCAGAAGCGTTCAAATACTCCAGCATCTCGCCACTCCTGAAATCGGCGATGAGCAGAGCTTGACGAGCATATACCGGTGGCATTCAGCGCATTCCATTGGCAGCCCGTCCTGAGTACGAAGAAAATGGCGTTCATTGCAGCGCGATTATCAACCCGCTTGCGGTGCGTACCCAGCGGGTGTTGAGTTTTATGCTCCGGGATGAGTGGAGCCATTTTCTCCCAGAGTCCATCACTGATCTGCCACTTGTTGCCCGCCACGCTTCGCCCTCAGAAATTATCATATTTTATTATCTGACAATTCCTTTTGGGATAGGTTCTTAATTAAGTCGAACATTGCTGATCCTTAAATTTTGGGTGTAGAAGTCCTGTCGCTTGATTAGCCGACCATTCGGTTAAATTCGGTTTTGCTGGTGGTGTTAGCCCTGAGATTCGCCGCAGAACGGGCAGAAACTCATTTTCACGTTGGTTTCCAGGCGATTAAGGTTTTTAGCCATTTCGCCGTTTTTCTTTTTGGCCCGGTACGCCAGTTTGTATTTCAGCGTGACGTGTGAGCCGCCATCAGAAAGAGAAAGAACCTGATTTTCCCAACCGCGATCAAGAATGCTTTCACTCACTTCAGCGCCCTCCGGAACCTTCTCTTTAAGCCGTGCTTCGATTTGAGCGCCGACTTCATTCATGCAGTTGCACATCCCTTATCCCTCAAAATTTCGCGTCATACCCTGCTGGCGTTTCGTCAGCGTGGATGATGCCTTCGACTGGATAGCAGCTCGTGACGCCCATTTGCTCACTCGCTGCCGCTTCACATTGCTGCTGGTTGTCGAAAATACCGACGACAGCATCCTGGTAATCACCGTTCGTCATGGTGATGGTAAGCACTAATGCGTACAGGGCTCCCATCAGTGAGTCCCCGCAGGCACAAGATTTGGTTCGATGGTGCGTGAGGCATAAGGGCGGCGAATGTTGCGCAGGTTGCCCTGCGGTTCGTGCCAGTAGGTGCCGTCGCGGTAGTCGTAGGAAACCTGCCATGCTGCGCCGGTGCGGCTGTTGCGCATGGCGACCGCACGACCGTTGTTTGGTACTGCGTGGTTAGTTTTCATCTCATCCCCTTGCCGTCTTCCCGGCTGCCAGAACTTTTACCCGGGCATTCGCGTCTGAATGCGTTGTTTGGATGAGGTAAATGTACAGATAAAACTGTATTTTCGTCAACAGACAAAACTGTATTAATTGGTGTGTTTTACATATGTGACTGTAATTTATGTTGATTTAATTTTATATATGCGAAAAAAAACCGACTTAATAGTCGGTTTAGGTTGGGAATGAAGGGTTAACGTTTTCTGCGGTAGATACGGTGTTCGATCATTACACCGATGATAGTGAGAGGCTGATAGTCACTATTAATCACTGGGTAATCATCGTTCAGCGGAACAAGTTCGAAATGCTGACAACCCATAATGTCTGTGTAGGTTGGCCGATACTTTTTGAAAGTTGCTTGTTGTCCGCCATTTTTAGCAACAACAAACTCGCCTGGAGTAGGTTCTAATTCTGGGTCAACAATGATCACATCGCCAGCTTTGAAATCTGGTTCCATGGAATCGCCTTCAATGCGAAGTGCAAATGTAAAGTCAGAAACATCAAGGTCTGTCAGAATGTATTCGAGATTTCCATCAAACGCCTCAATAGGACTCTTCTCTGCAAGCGCACCGGCTTGAACATAGCTGATCAAAGGAACCCTCCTGGAACTAACTTCAGCCATAGGCATAAACGCGCCGCCATTCATAAGCCAGCTAGCATCGCATTTTAATGCTTTTGCTATACCAACAATATTTCGAGGTTTAAGGGTTTTTCCATCCTCTATGCTCTGCCAGGACTGCTGTCTAATACCTGCTATTTCTGCCGCTTCTGTCTGGGTCAATCCCAACTCTATTCTTTTTTGTTTTACGCGATCTGCAAGGCTCATAAATCCCTCTCTCTGTATGCCCTGATAATCACAGTTAAAACTGTAATTGACAAACAGAAATAACTGTCACAGAATACAGATAAAACTGTGGAGGTAATATGGAAACAATTTCGCAGCGCATCAAGCAAAAGCGAGAGGAGTTGAATCTTTCTCAAGCCCAGCTCGCCGAGAGAGCCGGAATGAAGCAGCAATCACTTCAAGCTATTGAGGCTGGAACAACCAAGCGCCCTCGTTTTTTGTTTGAGTTAGCCAGTGCTCTGCACTGCGACCCAAAATGGTTGCTGTACGGTGAAAAACCTAACCATTCTCAATAATTACGCCGCGATAACGCGGTGTTTCAAACAACACCCAGAGGATTATTAACAATGGAGAACGCAATCGCACGAAAGTTAGACCCACCAGTTATCAATCCGGTTGAGATAGAGAGCGTTCTGCTCACCCGGCTTGCATCAGTGGGCCAGAAGTCTTACGCCGAGCATATGGGCATCAGCGAGTCGACAGCCAGCAGGCGCAAAGCTGAGGGGCATTTCAGCACCATGGCGAAAGAGCTGGCCTTCCTGGGTATACAGGCTGCGCCACCGGAAGCCGTTCTGGTGTCGCGGGAATATCTGGCATCAGTGGAAACGCTCGCTGATATCGGGCTGAAAGCTGAACGGGCAAGGCCGGGGCCGCTGGGGTGGGATTAAGCCATGAACCATATCGAATTCATCGAAAAGCATGTGCGTGAAGAGCTGCAGAAGCTCGGTTTCTCTCTGTGTGTGGCTCAGGGGGGGGGCGTTCCAGGCTATCGACATGTACAAGCGCATGAGCCAGGCAAGCAGAAAGGGGAAGATTTTTGATGATGTTTTACGGCACGCAAAACTGTGGGCGGAGAAGCAGCAGTTACCCGCTGACCGCTTTGAGAAGCGAAAAGTTAAACGGAACGCCCAGCCGGGCCTGTTCTGAAAAGGCGAAAGCCGCTGTGCACGAACACAAGCGGCTCTCAGGTGCAACAAACGTCAGTAAATTGCGAGGTTAATTCTAATGCCAAAGCGCAAAAAGTACCAGGAAAATGAGGAACGACGCCTTCAGGATTCCCCTGACGGGCTGGTGGTTGCCGCGTCAAAAAACAGGGCGTTCGCCGAACGTCTTGTTGGCGTGATCCGTCTGGCTCTCGCTACGTCGGGAGTGAAAAATGGGCGTCGTTAAGTTAGCAGACTACAGGCCGCCGCTGGAGGTCGTGGAGCATCGCGTGGCGCAGCTGGAAGATGGTTTTACTCGTGTTGCTAATGAGCTTCTCGATGCTGTTATGGCATCCGGACTAAGCGAAACAGAGCTGTGTGTCGTCCTTGCCGTTTGGCGCAAGACGTATGGTTACAACAAGAAGATGGACTGGGTTAGCAATGACCAGCTTGAGCAGATGATTGCCAAGCATCACACACATTGTTCTACAGCAAAAAGTCAGCTTGTTGCCAAAAAAGTCTTGGTCCAGGAGGGGCGTAATGTGGGTATGAATACCAGCATCATCGAGTGGAAAACAAAGATTAACGGATTCTGCAAAACATTAGCTAAACCTGCTAAGGATTCTTTAGCGGAAGTTGCTAATAAAACTTTAGCTGAAAGTGCTAAGGAAATATTAGCGGAAGTTGCTAATGGTGATGTCGAAACCTTAGCAGAATCTGCTTTTGAAACTAAGCAGGATCTGCTAACCACAAAAGACAATATACAAAAGACAATAAACAATACCCCCCAACCCCCAGAGGGGGAGTGTGTCGGGCAGGAAGAAAAATCTGTCTCAAAGAAAACCCCGATCGACTACCAGGCAGTGCTGTCTGCATACAACACCACCCTGGGAGACCGCCTTCCTCAGGCAGAGGCACTAAACGACAAACGTCGCCGTGCTATCAAACGCCTGCTGACCGAACTGAAAGAGCCAACCGTCGAGGCGGTGGAGAATTACTTCGCCGCTTTCGCTGAACGAGCACCAAAGTTTTATTTCGGTGAGAACGACAGAGGATGGCGCGCCAGTTTCGATTATCTGCTGCGTTCTGACACCCTGCTGAAAACCAGGGAGAAGGCGCTATGACAGACATGAACATGATCCCGCAGAACATCGAAGCCGAACAAAGCGTGCTGGGCGGAATGATGCTGGATAGCGGTAGTGATCGCTGCCAGACCGCCATGTCGATGCTCAAACCAGAATCGTTCTACATCCGCCCCCACCAGGTGATTTTCGCCGAGATGCGGGAGCTGGTAGCCAACCAGAAGCCTATCGACCTGATCACCCTGATTGAGTCGCTGGAGTCGAAAGGGCTTGGCGAGCAGGCTGGTGGCTTCGCTTACATGGCCGAGATATCTAAAAACACCCCCAGCGCGGCGAACATCGTTCACTACGCAATGCTGGTGCGCGAGAAAGCCATGGAGCGCTACGGCATAGACAAGCTGACCAGCGCTACTGAACTGCTGTTCTCCCGCAACGGGATGACCACCAGCCAGAAGTTTGACGCTATTCAGACTCTGTTCACCGATATCGCTGACTACGCGAAAACCGGTAACCGCCGAGGGCTCCGCGAGTTTTCGGAAGTGATGGGCGACTGGGTGGACGAGGTGGAAGCACGCTGGAGCGACTCCGACGCAACGCGAGGGCTATCCACGGGGATCGGATCGCTGGATGACCTGCTGCAACCGAAAGGGCTGGTTAAAGGCGCTTTGATGGTGATTGGCGCACGTCCGAAGATGGGTAAAACCACGCTGTATAGTCAGCTGGCCGTCAACTGTGCCGAAGTTGAGCATCTCCCCGCGCTGATGTTCAGTCTTGAGATGCCGGATAAGCAGATTGTGGAACGCATGGTAGGGCAGGTCAGCAGCGTAAATACCGACGTGTTTTATGGCGATCGGTATGACGATACCAAGGTTGCTATGGCCTTTGCTGCTGCTGGTCGTCTTGCTCAGAACGGGAATTTGTATGTCGACGATACGCCGGGGATCACGCTGGCGCACATCGTTGCAGAGTCTCGTCGCATCAAACGAGAACGCGGCGCTGTCGGCATGGTGCTGGTGGACTACCTGACGCTGATGACCGCAGACAAGGCCGACCGTAACGACCTGGCCTACGGGATTATCACGAAGGGGCTGAAGAACCTGGCGAAGGAGCTGAACTGCATCGTGGTGCTGCTTACCCAGCTGAACCGCGATCTGGAGAAGCGCACCAACAAACGCCCGATGCCGAGCGATTCCCGCGATACCGGGCAGATTGAGCAGGATTGCGATTACTGGGTCGGCATCTACCGCGAAGGCGCATACGACGAGAACGCGAACCAGAGCGAAACCGAGTTACTCCTGCGGCTGAACCGTCACGGCCCGACCGGCGTTGTTTATTGCGACCAGCGCAATGGTGCGATCTACGACTGCGACCAGGCTGCTGCTGAGCAGAGGCGTCGCGCGAATGATGCCAGACCCAACAAGAAGAGGGATTTCTGATGAAAATCTACATTGCTGGGCCAATGACCGGCATTCCGAAATATAACCGCCCTGCGTTCCATTTCGAGGCTATGCGCCTGGCTTCGGAGGGCCATGTAGTGTTAAACCCCGCGACACTTCCAGATGGCTTGAGCCAGCCAGAGTACATGGATATTTGTCTCGCGATGCTCCGCTGCGCTGACGGCATTTTCCTGCTGTCCGGCTGGCAGAACTCAGCAGGCGCAAAAGCGGAACACGCTCTGGCTCAAAAGCTGGATTTGGAAATCATTCATCAGGAGAACGCGGCATGACCAATAAAACCAAAGACCTCGTAGCTGCCGGGCATGCGATAGCGAAAGAGCTGCATTGCGCTGAGTCTGCCGCGCTGGTTCGTGAGCTGGCTACGCAGCTGGATGTGCAGCGTGCTCGCGCTGATGTGTTGGCTGGCGCAGAGAAGCAGAACGTCGAACTGAAGGACGAGAACGAGTACATTCGCAATCGCTTCAAAGAGCTTGATCGGATGTTCGGTAAGAACCTGCTTGTGATGCAAGCGGCGATTATCGACTGGCGCACCACCGGCGATGCCAGGAACGGGATGGAATGGATTTTTAACACCCTGCTTGGTCCCGGCGAATTACCCAGCGAGGACGAGAAAGACGCTCAGGCCTATTTCGACCGCGAATACGCGCCCCTCGACAAAGAGCTGATGGAACTTCACCAGTGGTTTTGGGAGCGCCATAAGCGCAATGAATCCAAAGGTCTTGATATTCAGGAAGGTGCCGCATGAACAGAATCACCGAAGGTAAAAAATACTGCTATCGCTACTATGACGGGAACGACAGCGAAGGCCGCCCGATCGTCACTTTGTGGAAGCGCGTAATCATCCGCGAGACAGAGAAGACCTTCTGGCACGTCGAAGATATGCCGTACATGACCAACGAGCAGCTTGTTAAATACCGGACCGGTGGACAGCCTGCGAACCAGAAACACCATGTTAAACGCTGCTTAAAAGGCGCTGATCGCTCCCGTTACCATTACACCAAAGAAGAGGCGTTGCAGGCATTTGTTCGTCGCAAAACCCACCAGATTAACAAGATTCAGCTCGCCGAAGAAACGGCGCGCATGTGTCTCTCTGGTCTTCGCGAGGCCGGGATCATTTCCGAGGGATATCGCTGTAAGGTCGAGAAACTACCAGAAAGTGATACATTCCTCGCTGCCAACCAGCCGGGGCCGATTGCATCAGAATATAGCTGGGGTGAATACTGATGGCTAAATCTGCCGCAGAACGCAAAGCCGCGCAGCGCGCCCGGCAAGCCGCTGCTGGTGGGCGTAAATTTGAGATCATACTTGATACGCAGGAACTGGAGATGCTGGAGCGCAATTGTGCCACCCGCCGCCCGGGGCGAGCGCCGTATGAAATGAGTGAATACGTCGCAATGCTGATCCGCCAGGACGATGCCCGCGTTCGTGGTCGCATCAAATCAATCAGCGCGAACCGCTGCGGGAAATGTGGCGATGCGCTGCCGGTTGAGTCGTGTCCTTGCGACGGTGATTCGCAATGCTGGGTTACGCGCGGATGGCATGAAATCAAATTATCGGTGTGACATGTCACAATGCAATCAATAACATACAAGCCTCTTCGGAGGCTTTTTTCTTTGCTGCCAAATTGCTTTTGCCTGCACGCCCAGCCATAATATCCCTGTCAGCCTGAACAACTGACACCCGGACATTCGCGCCACGGAGAACACCATGGCGCAGCACCACCAGCATAAACACAATCGCCTGACGTTATCCGACGTCAGCGATTTGTCGTATCTGTCGCTTACCCTCTTCGGGGGTGAAGCGTGAGCCAACAATTCCACCTCATTAACGAAAGCGTCAAACAGAACGCTATCAACTACATCCGTCAGTTGCCGGTCGACAGCAAGCGCCCGCTGATTCTCGACGTCAAAGAGTCGACGCGCACAGCCATTCAAAACCGCAAGATGTGGCCGCTCCTGAAAGACCTCTCCGACCAGGTTCTCTGGTTCGGTAATAAATACGATTCCGACGACTGGAAAGACCTCATCACCGCGCTGGTGGCGAAGACCAAAAAGCAGGAACAGCGAATGGCTCCCGGCCTTGATGGCGGTGTCGTTATGTTCGGCCAGCGCACCAGCAAAATGACCATTCCCCAGATGGTTGAAGTCATCGAGACGATTTACTGGTTCGGCACCCAGCAGGGCGTCACCTTCAGCGAAAAATCCCGCAATGAAATCGAGTGGGCGAAGCGTTGGGGGGAGAGTAATGCTAAATAACTCCAATCAGCTAACCTACCGCAGCAAAAAATGGCTCGCCGCTGTCGGGCAGATCGAACAGTGCGTGTTATGCGGTTCATGGGGGACGCAGGTTGCGCACCGTAACGAAGGCAAAGGCATGGGTATGAAAGCCGATGATTGCGCCACAGCGGCGATCTGCGTTTGCTGCCATGACAGCATCGACAACGGGAGCAAGCTATCGCGCGACGAACGTCGCCAGCTTATGGACCGCGCCATCGTTTTGACCGTTATCCAGATCGCCAGCCTTGGGCTGGTGGTGCCAGCATGAAAATTTACGATATCACCCCGATCGGCAAGCCCCGTATGACCAGGAGCGATCGCTGGCGCAGCAGGCCGGAAACCTCTGCTTACTGGTTTTTTAAAGCCCAGGTGCGCCGTCTCGGTATAACCCTCCCGGAATCCGGTTACCACATAACATTCGTTTTGCCCATGCCGAAAAGCTGGAGCAAGAAGAAGCGTCAGCAGCATGATGGCCAGCCTCACCAGACCAAGCCGGATAAGGACAATCTGGAGAAAGCGTTATTGGATGCGATATTCGATGATGACTGTCGGATATGGGACGGCAGGGTAACGAAACGATGGGGAGAGACAGGCCAGATCATTATCCAGGAGAATGCAGAATGACACGCAACGACATTAACAATTACCAGAAAGCGTCTGTTGAGCGTACCAACCCGCAAAACGCCTGGGTGATGCTGGCAGCAGCACCACGCAGATCTTACCTGGGGAAATACCGCCGACTTACACCATCGCAAAGCCGTTGGGTTCGTTCGTTGCTGAACCACTGGGGCGGCATGTATGGGGGCAGCGGAACAGAGCACCTTTCTGGTGGCGGCGGTATGTGGTCAATGATATTGACCGGCTGGACTGGCGAACAGCAGGAGCGGATCGCTACTGTATTGTCTGGTCTGCGTAAAATTGGCTATACCGGCGATGCGTTGTTTGACCAGGCGAAAGCCATCATCTGGCCGAAGAAATCGCTTTCTGACCTGATCGGCAATGCCGGAGACCAGGAGGAAGCTGCATTCATGGAGGCTATCATCCTGAAGTCCTTCAAGCCGGGGAATCCCGTGTATGAGATAGGGAAGGACTATTACACATGGCGGAAAACCATCAATGGCATGGCACGATGGATGCAGTATTACTACGCGCCGTTTCTGACCGAAAAGCAATGTATTGACCGTGTGCGCTGGTGTATTGAGTTGTTTAATTCTGCTGTCTTCTTCACGTTAAAAGATGAATTTGGCTTCGAAAATGCAAAAACTTGCGAAAAAGACTTGAAAACGAGTTTTGAAACTGCATAATTCAGATATGCTCGGACGTCAAAGGCGAAAGAGCTTACCCACCAGCGGAGATGCCTTGCGCGGAGCGGTGTGAACCACATTTAAGCCCTTGCAGAAATGCAGGGGCTTTTTGCATTCAGGGTCAGAAGCACAGAGGTTGTGAGATCGGCTGTTAACCGATTGGTCGAAGGTTCGAATCCTTCCTGTCCCGCCAAATACCTACCAGGACCATAAGAGCAAAAGCTCAACGCACTACCCTCTATTGCCCACCGCGCCGTGGGCTTTTTTATTGCAGGCCGCAGATATCATTTTCAGATGCCATGTAGCAATCAGAGTCTGACGGCCTTTCCCCTACAAACACACACAGCACCATCCGGAAAATCGGAGGTGAGGACTATGAAAATGCCATACAAACAAGATTTCATCGCTGCGCTACTTGCCGCCAAGGAGCAGGGTATTGGTGCAATGCTGGCTTTTATCATGGCGTATCTGCGTGGTCGCTATAACGGCGGCGCGGTAACAAAAACGCTAATTGATGCGCTGATGTGCGCGATGATTGCCTGGTTCGTTCGTGACCTTCTGGACTTTATCGGCCTGAGCAGCAACCTCGCCTACATAGCCAGCGTCTTTATTGGATACATCGGCACCGATTCGATCGGCAAACTGATTAAAAAACTTGCAGCAAAAAATGCGGGAGTTGACGATGCAAACCAGTCCTGACGGAATTGCTCTGATAAAAAAATTTGAAGGTTGTCGGCTGACTGCTTACCCCGACCCCGGAACGGGAGATGCGCCGTGGACCATCGGCTATGGCTGGACCCATCCGGTTGACGGAAAGCCAGTAAAGCGCGGTATGACTATCGACCAGCAAACCGCTGACAGGCTTCTGAAAACAGGGCTTGTTGGTTATGAGAATGACGTGCTGAAAGTTGTCAGGGTGAAGCTGACACAAGGCCAGTTCGATGCCCTGGTGTCGTTCACGTATAACCTCGGTGCGCGGTCATTGTCGACATCGACTCTCCTGCGAAAACTCAACGCCGGAGATTACGCTGGTGCAGCCGATGAGTTCCTGCGCTGGAATAAAGCTGGTGGGAAGGTGCTGAATGGGCTGACACGTCGGCGGGAGGCAGAGCGAGCTCTGTTCCTGTCATGATTAGCGCACTGGTTAAGCGTTACTGGCTGCAGTTGCTGGTGCTGGCGTTAATCGGCGCACTGGCTTTCTTCGTGAACCACTACCGCGACAACGCCATCACTTACAGAGACCAGCGCGATAAGGCCACTGAGAAACTCCTCCTGGCGACCGCCACCATTAAAGACATGCAGACCCGCCAGCGTGATGTCGCTGCACTGGATGCCAAATACACCGGAGAACTGGCTGATGCGAAAGAAACCATTGAGCGTCTGCATAGCGATGTCATTGCTGGCCGTAAGCGGCTGCAAGTCGCCGCCACCTGTGCAAAGTCAACGACCGGAGCCAGCAGCATGGGCGATGGAGAAAGCCCAAGACTTACAGCAGATGCTGAACTCAATTATTACCGTCTCCGAAGTGGAATCGACAGGATAACCGCGCAGGTTAACTACCTGC
Source organism: Klebsiella sp. WP3-W18-ESBL-02 (assembly GCF_014168815.1). Lineage (NCBI taxonomy): Bacteria > Pseudomonadati > Pseudomonadota > Gammaproteobacteria > Enterobacterales > Enterobacteriaceae > Klebsiella > Klebsiella sp. WP3-W18-ESBL-02. Next base: position 3,953,202 of record NZ_AP021972.1, on the reverse strand, counting down.
AGGAATACATCAGGACGCAATGCCTGAAATAATTTTTTTGCAAATCACAAAGTCAATTTAATGAGCCTCGCGATGCGGGGCTTTTTTATGTCCGCAGTAAACGCGCATCTCACGCGCATATTAACGAGAGCCTTTCAGTAAGCGAGCCTGAGAAATGCCGTTATAGGTGGCGACCTCTCTCGGGCGGCTTTTCTGTGAGACAGGCTCACTTTCTAAAAGGTAAAGACGCTATGAATAATCCGTCAGTTATTCCGGCCTTCGACTTCCGCGAAATGGTCACGACCCTCGACAACAAGATAATCACCACATCACTCAAGGTGGCGGATTACTTTGGCAAGCGACACAAAGACGTTTTGCGTGCCATACGTAACCTGAAATGCTCCGATGACTTCACCCAGCGCAATTTTGCGCCCATTGATTTCATTGATAAAAATGGCGATGTTCAGCCTATGTATAACATCACCCGCGACGGATGCATGATGCTAGTGATGGGATTCACTGGCAAAACAGCTGCCGCAGTGAAGGAGTGTTACATCAATGCCTTCAACTGGATGGCCGAGCAGCTAAACCGGCGCATGGCGATGGGTGAAGAATTGCAGCATCGCTACGCCATCAAAGAAACGCGCTCAAAGCTGAAAGGCACGATCGGAAGCCGTTTGATGAACGAGCGGAAGAAAGAGAAGCGCGTCCTGGAGCTCGAACATGAGCACATCATGCAGGTAACGCAGCCGGAATTACTTATTGGCTGATCGCGGCATTACAGAAGCCCTTCATTGAGGGGCTTCGATAATGGAGCACTGGAATTATTCATGAACAGACCACACCCACCAGCGCATTTTACGATGCCACCTGACCCGAAGCCGTACATCAGCATTATGCCCGCTAATGACGTTGGCGAGTGGCTGAATCAGCACATCCTGAGCGATGAGGGTGACCTCTACAACCATGACCACCAGCATTTGCTTGAAGCGGATCTGTGCTTTCTCTGGGCGTCTAACGCTTTCGAGAAGAAAGGGCGTTCCGTGCTGGGGCAGGCGGAAGAAGTGGCCATGCGGGCTGGAGGCTGGCAGAAAGCGCGGATGGAGCAGCAGATGTATGAATGGTTCGGCAGGGTGCCGCAGTTCATCATCACGCTGGCCGCTGATTACTGCTCGCAATGTTCCGATCTGGAATTCTGTGCGCTGATAGAGCACGAGCTTTATCACATCTGCCAGGCGACAGATGAATTTGGCGCGCCGAAGTTCACGCAGGAAGGGCAGCCAAAGCTGAAGCTGCGCGGCCATGACGTGGAAGAGTTTGTGGGCGTGGTTCGCCGTTACGGTGCAAGCCGGGACGTGCAGGAAATGATTGATGCGGCGAATCAGCCAGCGGAGGTTGCTCATCTCGATATTGCCAGAGCGTGCGGGACGTGCATGCTGCGACTGGCTTAAATACTGGACTGTATAAGACGAATGGTGATTTATGGCTGCATTAAAACCTGATGTGAAAGCCTTCATCATTCAGTCGCTTGCGTGCTATGACACGCCATCGCAGGTGGTCGAGGCTGTCCAAAAAGAATTCGGGATCAAGATTACCCGCCAGCAGGCTGAATCTCACGACCCCACGAAGGCCAGCGGTAAGACGCTCGCCAAAAAGTGGATCGAGATGTTCCACGCGACGCGCGAACGGTTCCTGACCGAAACCAGCGACATTCCGATCGCGAACAAATCCTATCGCCTCCGCGTGCTTGACCGCATGGCAACCAAAACCGAGGGGATGAAAAACTTCTCCCTGACGGCGCAGCTGATTGAACAGGCCGCGAAAGAGGTTGGCGACGCTTACACCAATAAGCTGAAGGTTGAAAGCACTGGCAAGGATGGCGGCCCGATCAAGACCGAGACGACCAACCTCACCGCAGATCAGGCCGCAGAGATTTACCGCAAGATGATGGGGTGATCATGCCTCTCCCGTTTGAATTCGATTTCAGAAACCCTGATTACCAGATGGTTTTTGAATGGCGGATGGATCGCTTACAGCGCATTCGCCAGAACCCTGAAATGCTGCCAGCGCTAAAGCAGTTTTACCGCACCAACCCGGCACAGTTCATCATCGACTGGGGTATGACGACTGACCCGCGTAACATCGATTATGGCCTGCCGGTCACCATCCCTTTTCTGCTGTTCCCGAAACAGGAAGAATGGATTCACTGGATCATGGAGCGGCGCGAACGGCTGGAGAACGGCATCACCGAAAAGAGTCGCGAAATGGGGCTCAGCTGGACGGCGATCGGGCTGGCTTGCTCGCTCTGCCTCTTCAACAAAGAAATGGTCATCGGCTTCGGCTCCCGTAAAGAGGAATACGTCGACAGCACCGGAGACCCGAAGGCGCTGTTCTGGAAGGCGCGCAAGTTCGTGGAAACGCTGCCCGTCGAGTTTCGCGGTTCGTGGGACGAGAAGAAGCACGCGCCGTACATGCGCGTTGAGTTTCCCGATACTGGCGCGGTCATCAAAGGCGAGGCTGGCGACAATATCGGTCGTGGTGACCGTACCACCCTCTACCTGGTGGATGAGGCTGCATTCCTCCAGCGTCCTCTGCTGATTGACGCGGCGCTGTCGCAAACCACCCGCTGCCGTATCGACCTGAGCTCGGTTAACGGCATGGCGAACCCGTTCGCGCAGAAGCGTCACGGCGGGAAGATACCGGTATTCACATTCCACTGGCGAAATGACCCGCGCAAGGATGAAGAGTGGTATCGCAGGGAATGCGAGAAAATCGACAATCCGGTGGTGGTGGCGCAGGAACTTGACCTGAACTACAGCGCATCTGCGGAAGGCGTCCTGATCCCGTCCGACTGGGTACAGGCTGCCGTCGACGCGCATATCAAGCTGGGCATCCAGCCAACGGGCAAACGACTGGGCGCGATGGACGTCGCCGACGAAGGCCGGGACAAAAACGCCTTTTCGACCCGTCACGGCTTCCTCCTGGAGAACGTGCGGGAATGGTCCGGCGTGGGAAGCGACATTTACCAGTCCGTTGAGAAGGTCTTCGGCTTTTGCGAACAGGACAACCTCGAAGAGTTTCGCTTCGACGAGGACGGTCTGGGCGCCGGCGTTCGCGGCGATGCGCGCGCTATCAACGAACTGCGCAACGCTGCGCGCCGACCGTCAATACTCGCCACACCGTTTCGCGGTAGCGGCGCGGTGTTTGATCCGGACGACGAAGCGGTGCGCGGCGACAACGGACAGGCCGCCCGCCTGAACAAGGACTTCTTTGCTAACGCCAAGGCCCAGAGCTGGTGGCAATTACGCAAGCTTTTCCAGAACACCTATCGCGCCGTGGTTGAGGGAATGGCCTACAACCCGGACGAAATTATCTCAATCAGCAGCGCCATGGCGAGCAAAGACAAACTCATCATCGAGCTGTCGCAACCGACCTATTCCATTAACGGTGTGGGGAAAATCGTTGTTGATAAACAGCCTGACGGCACCAAGTCGCCGAACCTCGCCGACTCGGTGATGATCAGCTACGCGCCAATGAATTCAGCCCTGAACATCTGGGAGCTGCTAGGGAGACAGGCCTGATGGCACGAAACAAGCAAGCCTCTCAGCGAACGGCGCAGGCCACCGCTGATGGCTATGAAAACTTTGTCGCCCGCGTGGGGATGCAGACGCCTAACCAGCACTCAGCATCGACCTACCGGGCGAACTTCACCAGCCGCAACCGCATGCTGGTGGAATGGTCATATCGCGGATCGTGGGTTATCGGCGAAGCGGTCGACGCTATCCCGGACGATATGACCCGGAAAGGCATTCGCATCACTTCGGAGATTGACGCCAAAGACCGTGGCACCCTCGAAGCGCAGCTGGATGAGTTGCAGGTCTGGGATGCGCTGAACGACGTGCTGAAATGGTCGCGTCTCTATGGCGGCGCGGTTGGCTTCATCATGATTGAGGGGCAGGCACCAATGACCCCGCTGCGGCTCGAAACTATTGGAGAAGGCAAGTTTAAGGGCATTCTCCCGCTCGACCGCTGGATGATTAACCCGGTGCTGACCCGCCGCATTAAAGAGATGGGGCCGGATCTCGGCAAACCTGAGTTTTACGACGTGGTGACAACTGCAACGGGCATCCCGGCCTGGCGCATCCATCACAGCCGCCTGATTCGCTTCGATGGGGTGACGCTGCCATTCCAGCAGAAGATGACCGAAAACGAATGGGGAATGTCGGTTGTAGAGCGTATCTGGGATCGGCTTACTGCGTTCGACAGCGCCACTGTCGGCGCGGCGCAGCTGGTCTATAAAGCGCATCTGCGCACCTACAGCGTGGAGAAGCTGCGCGAGCTTATAGCGCTTGGCGGCCCGGCGTTCGAGGCGCTGCTGAAGAACATCGACCTGATCCGCCAGTTCCAGAGCAATGAAGGCATGACGCTCATGGACTCGCGGGATAAGTTCGAAACCCACCAGTACAGCTTCAGTGGTCTGGATGACATTCTTTCGCAGTTCGCTGAGCAGATCAGCGGTGCCGTCGGCATCCCGCTGGTACGCCTGTTCGGTCAGTCCCCGAAAGGCTTCTCTACTGGTGACGCTGACCTCGCCAACTATTACGACCGGGTGAGCTCATTGCAGGAGCGCCGCTTACGGCTGCCGATGCGCCGGATACTGGACATTATGCACCGCTCGGAACTCGGTAAGCCGCTGCCGGACGATTTCACGTTTGAGTTTAACCCGCTATGGCAAATGTCTGACGTTGACCGCTCAACGGTGGCCGTAAACACCACCACCGCGATCAGCACCGCGCTGGGCGACGGATTGATGACGCGTAAGGCGGCAATGACCGACCTGCGCGAAAACTCTGACGTCACCGGTATCGGGGCATCCATTACCGACGAGGATATCGAGAATGCCGAAGACGAAGCTCCGCCAGGCATCGGCGAACTTGGCGACAAACCGCCAGAGCCGACAGGCGGAGATCCGATATCGAACGAGCCTACGGCAGATAGCGCGGGCGGTCGGGGATATCGTAAATGGTCGCTACGATGGTTCAAACGATAGCGTCACCGAAATAATGGATGCGCTGGAGCGCTACAGCGAAATCATCACCCCCTGGGCGACGAAGGTTGCTGAGAACTTTACCGCCGACATTGCGCGCCAGAATGAAAAGCAGTGGCGTCAGCACAGCCGGAACATCAGCGCAGAGCTGTGCAATATGGTCGACCGCGCCCCGGTAGGCCAGGTGATGAAATCCATCGTCGCCGAGCAAATTAAGTACATCAAGTCACTACCTCTTGAGGCCGCCGATCGGGTGTATGACATTCAGAACAAGGCCATCGAGGCCGTTGTGACTGGTGGACGCGCTGAGCCATTCGCGAAAGAGATAGCGGCATCAGGTGACGTGTCACGCTCGCGAGCGAACCTTATCGCACGTACCGAGCTTGGACGCGCAACCGGCGCGCTGGATCAGGCGCGTGCGCTGTCTATCGGTTCAAATGGTTATATCTGGCGTACAGCCGAAGATGGCGACGTCAGACATTCTCATCGGGAGATGGAGGGTAAATTTGTCGAATGGGGCCGACCTCCAACGCTTGACGGCATGACCGGTCACGCTGGCGAGCTCCCGAACTGCCGCTGTTACAAAGAAATCGTCTTCCCCAATCCTCATTCTTATCTCGCCTGAATCGCAGGTAAAACATGAAATATTTTTTCAATACCCGGCTGGGGGAAACCCGTTATCAGCTGGCTGACGGCTCGCTGCTGTGCAAAGACGTGCCGATAGGTCGAACGGGTAAGCAGCTCTACGGCGCTGCCGATCTGCCAAACCTCAAACCCGACAAACTCGGCGAGATAGTCGTAACGCGCTCTCCTGAGCAGGTATTCCATCCGGCCACGCTCGCCTCATTCGAAGGGATGAGCATCACGATCCTGCATCCTGAAGATGAAAACGGGAATGTGCGGCTGGTGAACCCCGAGAACTGGAAAGAGCTTGCGGTCGGGCATCTTCAGAACGTGCGGCGCGGGACAGGTGATCAGTCTGATTTGATGCTGGCTGACCTTATCGTCAAAGACGAAAGCGCCATTCAGCTTATCGAAGATGGCCTGCGCGAAGTGTCGTGTGGCTATGACGCGGAGTACGAGCAGACCGAGCCAGGTAAAGCCGAGCAGGTCGATATTACCGGAAACCATGTGGCTCTTGTCCCTAAAGGCAGAGCCGGAAATCGTTGTGCAATTGGAGACAGAGACACAATGGCAAATCAAAAGAAAAGCTGGTGGACCCGCATGCGCACGGCCATCAAAACGGGTGACGCTGACACCATGAACGAACTGCTGGACTCTGCGCCAGCGGCTGTAACGGGTGATGAAGGGGATCTTCCGAGCGGCGTTAACCTCAACATTAACCTTTCACCGCAGCAACCATTACCGGACAAAAAGCCGGAAATGGGCGGAGAGCCAACCGGCGACGGCGAGGACGATATCAAAACCTTGCTCAAAGCCCTGCTGGCTAAGCTGGAAGGAAATGCGACGGGCGATAACGACAATAAGCCTGGCGAAAATGATAACAAAAACCCGACCGGCGACGACGAGGACAAAGAAGAGGAAACCACGATTACCGGTGACTCTGCCTATCGTGCCGAGGTTATCGTGCCGGGTATCGATCTGAGCCGTAAGGTGAAACCGACCGCGTTCAAACGTGATGTGCTGGCTGCCGCTGACAAAACACTGGTTCGCCAGGTTGTCGGTGATGTGGATATCCGCAAATTGCCCAAGCAATCGGTAGATATGGCGTTTAACGCCGTGTCAGAGATTGCCAAAGGGCGAAACACCCGCACCACCACTGGCGATGCACAACGTCCAAATATGGGCATGACCAGCATCGCTTCCCTGAACAAACAAAACGCCGACTTCTGGTCTAACCGCAAAGGATAATCCAATGACTGCATATCTGTACCGGATGCCTGTTGGCATTGCCGGGGCTATCTCTCGCCCGCAGGACTTAACCGTCGAACCGGTGATCCTTAAATCCGCTAACGCCTTCGCTGCCTATGGTCTGGCTGGAAAATACGACGCTGACGGCTTTTTCGTGCCGCTGGCGGACGGTGACACCGCCGACAAGGTGAAGGGTATCTACGTTCGTCCGTATCCAACCACATCGCAGCCAGACATGGTTCGCCAGGTGGGGACGGATAAGAACTTCCCGGGCGACGCCATGAAGCGTGGCTACATGACCGTTAACCTCGGATCTGGATTCGATGCCAGTACCATCAAAAAAGGCGCGCCTGTCTACGTGGTTGTTTCGCTCGATTCAACCATTGACGTGCCGCTGGGCGGCTTCATGTCCACGTCCGTCAGTGGCAAAAACGTGGCGCTGACCAACGCCGAATTCACAGGGGCCGGTGACGCTAACGGCAATGCAGAAATCTCCTGGAAGATTTAAGGAACAGACGAATGATTACTTTTGATCAGGCAACCGTTGATAGCTCTGGTGCCTTTCTCATCGGGGAGCTGGAGCGACTCGACCAGACGCTGAACCTGCCGCTGGTGGGTTACACCTGGACCCGCGATATTCAGCTGCGTGAAGACGTTTCTATCGCAGATGACATTTCCAGCTGGACTAACACCAGCTTTGGCGCGGCGGGAACTGGCGCAAATCCGAACGGTAAAAACTGGGTAGGCAAAGACTCCACTGCTATTGCTGGCGTGAACGTTGATATCGGCAAAGATGGCAATCCGCTGAACCTCTGGGGCATGGAACTGGGCTGGACCGTTGTAGAGCTGGCAGCAGCTCAGCAGGTAGGTCGCCCGATTGATACCCAGAAGTACGACGGGATGCAGCTCAAATGGCAGATGGACAACGACGAGCAGGTTTACATTGGCGATGATGCGCTCGGCCTGAAAGGGCTGGCAAACCTTGTCGGTGTGACGCTGAACAATGCGCCGAAGACCTGGGCGAACTCCACCAACGACGAGATTCTCGATAGCGTGAACAGCATTCTGTCGAATGCCTGGGCAGCATCCGGTTATTCCGTCGTGCCTTCTGATCTGCGCATTCCGCCAGAGCAGTATTCATTGCTGGCGAGCCGTAAGGTTTCCGAAGCGGGTAACCAGTCACTGCTGACCTATCTGGCCGTGAACACTATCGCTTTCCACCAGAACGGCGTTCCGCTGGAAATCAAAGCGGTTAAATGGCTGAAAGGGCGCGGGGTTGGCGGTAAAGACCGTATGGTCGCCTACACCAACGACAAGAAATATGTGCGCTATCCGCTGGTGCCGTTGCAGAGCGTTCCTATCCAGTATCGCGGTCTGTACCAGATTGCGACCTACTACGGCAAGCTCGGTGCGGTTGAGCCAGTGTACAAAGAAACCCTGTCCTACGTGGACGGTATCTGATAACCAGAACGGCCCCGAAAGGGGCCAGAAGGAAACTGAAAATGGCGAAAGAAAAGCTGGTTACCATCCATGTTCACACTCCGTTTACGCTGACGCTCGGCGATCAGTCAAAACAGGAGTTTGGCCGGGGGCGGCATAACGTACCGGAAGAGGTCGCGTCTCACTGGTTCACCCAGGCGCACTCTGAGCTTTCCGAAAGCGTGATTAGCGACACCGATGATCTGCAACCCATTATCGACAGCCTGCAAGCGCAGATTGCCGACAAAGATAAGCAGATTGTCGATAAAGATCAGCTGATTGCCGATCTGAAAGAAGCGCTGCTCAAGCTGCAAGAGCAGAACGACAGCCTGCAAGCACAGATTGCTGCCGCCCAGACTGGCGGTAATGGGGCGAAAGATGCCAAAGAATCAAAGCCTGCCAACAGTAAGTGATTTTCGCCGCGACTTCCCGCAGTTTGCTGACCCTGCCAAATATCCCGAAGCGCAAATCCAGTTTCGTCTGAATCTGGCCGATGTGCTGCTAAGCGAAAACGTCACCGGCAAAAAGTTGTTTCCGTATTTTGCCGAGTTGTTCGTTGCGCACTACATGACGCTTTGGGCGGCAGATAGCCGGGCGATGCTGGTTGGCGGCCCGGGCGGTTCAACCAATGGTGTTCAGTCCTCTAAGTCCGTTGACAAGGTAAGCGTCAGCTATGACACCAGCGCGACGCTAAACCCTGACGCAGGCTTCTGGAATAACACCAGATATGGCGCTGAATTTTATCAGCTGATCACGATGTTCGGTGCGGGCGGTCGCCAGCTATGAGTTTCAAAAGCGGTGTAACAACGAGGGTGGATAACGCTCAGGCCATTCTGGATGCGCTCAGGTCGCTAACCAAAAAGGATGTGCTGGTCGGCATCCCTTCGGAAGACAGCGAGCGTGAAGATGTTCCGTTTGGCAATGCCGGGATCGGTTACGTCAACGAATACGGCTCACCAGCGCAAAACATCCCCCCACGCCCGCACCTGATCCCCGGCGTTAAATCGGTAGAGGAACAGACAGTGCCGCAGCTTAAAGCAGCGGCGCAGGCTGCGCTTGATGGTAATGCGGCGGGTGCGGAAAGAGCGCTCAACCGTGCAGGTACAATGGCAGCAAGAGGTGTGAAAAATTACATCAAAGCTGCCGATTTTACTCCGCTTGCAGATAGCACCGTTGAAGCACGCGCGCGCCGTGGTCGCAAAGGTGCGAAAGCGGAACTTGCGCGACGGACTGCTGGTGAATCTCCGGGAACCGCTTTGGCTAAGCCTCTTTACGATACTGGCAAGTATATTGCCGCGATTACCCATGTTGTGAGGGATAAAGATGCCGACTCTTGATGTAACAGACGTGCTTTTTGACCCCGATTTTTGCGACTTCAACCTGTGGGTAACACGTCGCGCGCAAACGGTGGACGATGACGGGATCGGCAGCGACAGCGAAGTTAAAACGCAGTTTGCAGGGGTTGTTACCGTTGACCGCTCTTTGGAAAACCGCCGCATGCAGGCCGGGCAGGTTATCAGTGGCGCGATTCTCATTGTGACGACTGAGCGACTCACGCAGGGGCAGACTGGCCGTGATGCCGATATCGTGACGTATCAGAACCGTGATTATCGTGTGACGTTCGTCGACCCGTATACCGCTTACGGTGCTGGCTTCGTCCAGGCACATTGTGAACTGTTGCCGTTTGATGGGGGTAATCCCGTTGAGCAATAACACCAGCACAGAGCGCGGATGGCTGACACCCACCAGCGGCGATCCGGATTATGACGAAGCGCTCGACAGGCTGTTAAGCCAGTGGATGCGCAACGTTTCCGGCTTGCCGGCTGGGATGGTTCGCCCGCGCTGGCAGAAAGAACAGCCATCACTACCGTCAGTTGAAACGAACTGGTGTGCGTTCGGCGTTACCGGGTGGCCCATTGATAACAGTCCTGCATTCACCAGGCAGACCGATGAGGGCGCTCAGCTCTGGCGGCATGAAACGTTCGAGTGTATGGCGTCGTTCTATGGTCCGGCTGGCATGTCTTATGCGTCCCGTTTTCGCGATGGCATATCTGTCCCGCAAAACAATGCTGAGCTTAACGCGCTTGGTTTGTCCCTTGGCGACTATACCGGTCTGACCCCTTTCCCCGAACTTATCAACCAGCAATGGGTTCGCCGCTACGACATGACGGTGCGCCTGCGCCGGAAGGTTGTGCGCGAGTACGGCATTAAATCGCTGGTGGAAGCGCCAGTCACCTTTTTTGGAGAATAAATTATGACGCAGGGCTTACCTGTATCCAACGTTGTAAACGTTGATGTGATCATCTCGCCGAAAGCGGCTACTGGTCGTAACTTCGGCGCGCTGCTGATCCTCGGTTCTTCCACTGTCATTCCGGTGCAGGAGCGCGTTCGCCTTTATGCGTCCGTTGAGGACATTGGCGAGGACTTCGGAGTCGACAGCCCGGAATATGAAGCGGCGCAGGTTTTCTTCAGCCAGTCGCCGAAGCCGACGCAGGTTTATGTTGGCCGCTGGGCGAAGACTCTGACCTCTTCCGAAGGTGGAAGCGTGGAAACCATTGTGCAAGCTGTTAATGCCTGCCTGCAATATACCAACTGGTATGGGCTGGTTGTCGCTGATGATGTTGCTGATAGCGCTGATGTGCTTGATGCTGACGACGTGATTGAGGTTGCTAAACTCATCGAAGCGTCCAGTTTGAGCCGCATTTTCGGGGTAACATCTGCCGACGCCGAGATTATCAGCACGACTTCGACGACCGATGTTGCGTCGAAATTAAAGGCTGGCAAGTATGCCCGTACCTTTATTCAGTATTCCACCAGCAGCCCTTATGCGGCGGTTTCTGCTTTCGGTCGTGCGTTTACTGTCAATTTCAACGGCAGCAATACCACCATTACCCTGAAATTCAAACAGGAACCAAGCGTAACCTACGAAACGCTGACGGTAGGACAGGCTGCGTCTGTGGATGCGAAGAATGCGAACGTGTTCGTGTACTACGCCAACGACACGGCGATCCTGCAACAGGGAGTCATGGCGAACGGCGACTTCTTCGACGAGCGCCACGGGCTCGACTGGTTGCAGAACTACGTTCAGACCAACCTCTATAACCTGCTTTACACCAGTACCACCAAAATTCCGCAGACTGATGCCGGTGTGACCCGTCTGCTTTCCAACGTTGAACAGTCCATGGATCAGTCCGTCACGAACGGTCTGGTAGCTGCTGGCGTGTGGAATGGTGGCCCTATCGGACAGCTGAATTCCGGCGATACGCTGACCAAAGGCTATTACGTGTATGCGCAACCGCTGTCCGAACAGGCGCAGGCCGACCGCGAAGCGCGCAAAGCACCGTTAATCGAGGTGGCCTGTAAGCTGGCTGGCGCAGTTCATTATGCCGATGTGCAGATCAACGTGGTTCGCTAAGGAGCGATAAATGGCAACTTATTCTTTTCTCGATGTAACCGCGTCGCTCACCGGGCCGACCGGCGTTATCGATCTTGGTCAGGGTTCTGCGAACTCTGAGGAAGGTATCACCCAGACCATGGGCGGCAACAAGAACACCATGACCATCGGTGCCGATGGCGAAGTGATGCACAGCCTGCACGCCGATAAGTCAGGCACCATTACGGTGACGCTGCTGAAAACCTCCCCCGTGAACAAGAAGCTGTCTCTGGCGTATAACGCGCAAAGCCAGTCCTCTGCCACCTGGGGCAATAACGTGATCGTCATTCGCAACACGGCATCGGGTGATATTTCTACTGCGCGTTCGTGTGCATTCCAGAAACAGCCTGATTTCAATAACGCCAAAGAGGGCGGGACTGTTGCCTGGGTGTTCGACTGCGGCAAGATTGACCAGCTGCTCGGGGAGTTTTAACGCATGGAATTCGAAATTAAAGGCGTGAAATATCGCACTGCAAAGCTCAGCGTTTTCGAACAGCTGAAGGTGTCCCGAAAGCTGTTGCCGGTGCTGGCCGGGATGGTTTCTGACTTCCGGAGCGTTCAGGAGAAGATCAGCAGCAAAGACACCGAAGGCGCGATGGCTACTATCCTGCCCAAAATTGCTAATGCTGTGTCCGATCTGAGTGATGGCGATGTGGACGCTATCCTGTTCCCCTGCCTTTCCGTTGTTTCACGCGAGCACATGAAAGGCTGGGTGCCGGTCTGCCAGCATGGCGAAATGGCGTTTGACGATATCGACCTGCTGACCATGCTGCAACTGGTGGCGCGGGTGGTCGCCGACTCGCTGGGAAATTTTTTGCAAGGACTCCCTACCAGCGAGACGCCCACCCCGCCAGCGGAATAACCTTCAACAGCCTGCCGGGCGGTGAAGATTTTATTCTTCGTCCGGCGCTTGCCTTCCATATTGACCAGAAAGACCTTAACAGCGGCGCGGTAGACCTTTGCCGCATCGCGCTTCTTAATGACTACCTCGACATGCGCGAGGATAACGACGCCCGGGTAGATAAATGGAGAGCGGCCAATGAGCGGTAACGCAGATACGATTAAAGATTTCCTTGTTTCGCTGGGATTCGATATCGATCAGGCTGGCGCTAATAAGTTCGAAGCAGTGCTAAAAGGCGTTACTGCTAACGTTCTGAAGGTCGGCGCGGTGGTGGAAGGCGCAGCGCTGAGCATTGTCGGATTTACCACCCAGATCGCGAATGGTCTGGATAAGGTTTACTGGGCATCCCAACGGACGGGGGCCAGCGTCCAGGGCATCAAAGCGCTGGGCTATGCCGCATCGCAAACCGGTGCCAGCGCCGAGTCGGCCATGTCCTCCCTCGAAGGGCTGGCTGGCTTCATGCGTAGTAATCCGGGGGCGGAAGGGTTCCTGAACCGCCTGGGTGTCCAGACTCGCGATGCCAGCGGAAAGATGCGTGATACTGCGGACATCTTTACTGGCGTTGGGCAAAAGCTCAACAACATGCCGTATTACCGCGCGAAGCAATACGCGCAGATGCTCGGCATCGATGAAAACACGCTGATGGCGATGCGCAGAGGGATGGGGCAGCTCAGTTCTGAGTACGCGTTGACGGCAAAGCGTATTGGTTTTAATGCTGAGTCAGCGGCTAAACAGTCCAATATTTTCATGACCTCCATGCGTAATCTGACGATGACGCTTGGACAGGCGAAAGACAAGATTGGCTCTAACCTAGCTGGTGGCCTTGCTGGCAGTATTGATAACTTCCGCAGGCAGATACTCGACAACTGGCCGAAGATTGAAGCGGTCATCACGAAGATCATCAAAGGAATTCTCTGGGCAGGTGACGCGATTACCCGCGTGTTATGGCGAACTGGGCAAGCTGTTGAGGGTGTGATCGCCTGGTTCAAAAAGCTGAACCCAGCCACGCAGCAGCTTATCGCATTGTTCAGTGGGCTGTTGGTTGCATGGCGGCTGCTAAATACCGCTTTCATGTCATCACCCTTGGGCATGATAACGACGCTTATTATTGCACTTGGTCTGCTCTTGGATGATTACCAGACGTGGAAAGAAGGTGGCAAAAGCCTGATTGACTGGGGGAAATGGAAGACTGAAATTGGTCAGGCCGTCAAAATGATTGGTGACCTGAAAAAGACTGTTACGGACCTGACAAAAGCGCTGGCTAAGTTGCTCGGTATTGACCCCAAGTCATGGTCCCTAAAGTGGGATTTTAGCAACTTCATTTCGCAAATGGGTGAGTTCGGCAAGATGCTGAACATGATCGCTGATTTGCTGAATGCCATAAAAGATGGCAACTGGGCGCAGGCCGCTAGTATAGGCAAACAGCTGCTAAATCAGGGCAGCGGGCAACCGAGTGCCACACCGGCAGTAGAGGATAGCGCCAACAGAAGCGCTGACTGGGTTAAGGAGAATCTGGGATTTGACCCGCGCAGCGTAGGCAGAACCATTCGCGGGTGGTTTGGTGATGATGAGCCTGACCAACATGCCCAGTCTGCTAAAGCTCCACGAGGTATTAGAAATAATAACCCCGGTAATATCGACTTTCGTGGGCAATCTGGGGCGACGCTCGAAAGGCCTGGCGGCAGGTTCGCCCGGTTTGAAACTGCCTATGATGGCCTGAAAGCGCTTTCCCGACAATTAATGCGCTACTTTGAAGGTAAGACGACAGGCAAGCCGCTGCAAACCCTTAACGATATAATCTCTACGTGGGCACCGGGGAATGAAAATAATACCGGTGCTTACATTGCTCAGTTATCGAAAATGATGGGTGTGGCTCCTGATGCCATTCTCAACCTTAAAGATCCGCAGGTAATGTCCTCTCTGATGAATGGAATTATCCATCATGAGAACGGGAGAAACCCTTACCCAAGTGAATTGGTTCGTATGGCCGCTGGTGGCGGTGCTTCACAAAACATACAGCAAGAAACGGTTATTAATATTCACGGTGTATCTGATCCACGTGAGGCTGCCAATATCACAGTTGAGCGGCAGAAGAACGTTAATTCACAACTAACTCAACAACTTCGAACGGTGCCGAGCTAATGGATATTCTCTCCGCTATTTTTCGCCAGCAATCCCGGCGAATTGGCATATTAATTCCCAGCGTGGTCGTCTCCGAAAAGCATTCTGATGCGCTCGAAATTACTGAGCACCCGGTGGAGAAGCCAACAACGAATAGCGCCTCGGGTTTCATCGCCGATCATGCGTATAAGCGCCCCAGCGAAGTCACAATGGAATGCGGCTTCTCTGGTGGCGGTTCGTTGCTGGACTTCATTGATACATCTTCAATCGGCCTCAGCGCTGGGCTTAGCCCAAAGGAGACATACCAAAAGCTGCTGGATATGCAGCTTGAGCGCGTACCGTTCGATGTGGTTACCGGGAAGAGGGTGTACACCAATATGCTGGTGCGAGCCATTGAGGTGACGACCGATAAAACCAGCGAGAACGTGCTGAACTGCACGCTTACCCTGCGTGAAGTCATCATAACGCATACAAAAAATGTCACCGTTGCTGATAAATCCGATATGCAGGACGGGGTTAGTACATCTGCGGTGCAGAATTCCGGGACTAAATCCACCACCCCAGTAAATGAATCGGTAATTAAGTCAACAGGGTGGTTTGATGGACTAAAAGGAACCAGTCTTGGTAACTCTATAGGTATCCAATGAATGTAACTGAAATCCCTTTATCGCCGGATAACCAGCTATTTCGCATTCAGTTAGCAGAGACAACATACACGCTGAGAGTCATTTGGCGTGATTCTGCTGGCTGGATTCTGGATGTACAAGATAGCAGTGGCGAACCGCTTCTTTCTGGCGTGCCGCTGGTAACCGGTGTAAATCTTCTTGAGCAATATCCTCAACTAGGTATTAACGGGGCGCTGCTCGTTGGCTGCGATGTAGGCGCACCGGACGAGCCTACCAAAACCAACCTCGGCACATACAGCCACCTCATTTTCGTACAGGAGTAGAAATGTCTCTTAACTGGATGCGCCATTTTGAGCTGCAACTGTTGGACCAGAACGGGCAGGGCGTTTCCCTGTCTGACTTTAAGGTCACGTTCCAGATCGAGTGGGCAGACACACGCTGGCCGCGCGTGGCGAACGTAAAAATTTACAACCTTTCGACCGATACCACGAACAATATACTGGGGCAGGAGTTTGCCAAAATTCGCATCATTGCCGGGTATGACGGTATAGCGCCGGATGTTGATGCGAGCCAAGTTGGTGTCGCCCGTGAGATTTCACCAGACCAGATAGGGCAGGTGAATGGTCAGAACTACGGCCTGATCTTTGACGGTGATATTCGCTTCACCGTCACCGGGAAGGACAACATTACCGATTCCTGGGTGTTGATTCAGGCCATTGGTGATCACGAAGCGTTCCTCTATGCGACCACCATCACCACGCTTGCAGCTGGTTATACCGTTGCGGATCTGCACCGGGCAACGATGCAGGATTTCAACGCGTTCGGCGTGACGCAGGGCATTACCGGCGACTTTCCTGATACCGTGTTTCCTCGTGGCCGCGCGATTTACTCATCCACCCGTAACGTGATGGATAATATTGCTGCGCAGTGCAAAGCGACATGGCAGCTGGTGGATGGTCAGGTTCAGATGGTGCCGGAGGATAAATACATTCACGAAGCCATTGTGTTGAATGCTGATACTGGCCTGATCGGTATGCCGCAACAGACGATGGGCGGCGGCGTAAATGTGCGGTGTCTGATAAACCCCAACATCCGCATTAATGGGCTTATTCAGCTCGATCAGGCTTCGGTGTACCGCGCCGCGCTCGGCAATAGCGAAATCGCACAGTCGCCCGGGCGTATCACTGAAACGGAAGAGAACGGCAACCGCGTGCTGACCGGCACAACGTCACAGGCTGCCAGCATTGCGACGGATGGCGTTTATATCGTCAAAGCTATCGACTATACTGGCGACACCAGAGGTCAGGCGTGGTACATGGATTTGATGTGTTTTGCGCGTGGTGCTCGTGAAATGGTTAGTCAGGACACGCTTAAAAAACGGCAGGTATAAGATGGGTAAGGCCAAACTTCTAATTTGTGGTGTTCTTTTATCAGTTGTCGGCACGTCAGAGGCCTTAGCTGATACTCAGTGCGGGCCGTATCGCCTCACTGCGGGCAAAGAAGGACTAATGCTTATTAACGGGGTAAAACCTGAAACGCAAAAAATGTCTTTTCTCAAGTCTAAAGATGACTACCAAAACATGAAAGCAGAATGGATGGTTGCAACCGACCAACCCGGCCGCTGGGTTGGGCTTGAGTACATCAAGCGCAACGGCAAAGCCATTCTCAACGCACAGTGGTTGCAAGCCAGCATGGATTCGCCGCGTCAGTATGCAACATACGACTGCGTGAAGGTGAAGTAGGTATAAAGAAAAAGCGCCGGGTTGACCGGCGCGCCAAGTTATTCCTCTTTGAAGCTGATGTTCTTGCACTGCTCCATTACTTCAATCAGTTCTTTTGACGTCAGGTTTTCTACTTCGATTTTACCTTTCTCTGTGGTCATTGTTATTTTTTTGGATGATCTGGTCTGTATCCATTTTCTTGCGATAGATGCAATGGCTATACAAGCTGGTGACGACGTGGCTACGATGATAGTTATGTCGACGAGCGTGCCAACCGCATTAATTGAGTCAGCAGTTCTGATTCGTCTGCGTATTTTATAGTCGCTTTCAGGTATGTTATCCTGGATTATGGAGAGCAATTCTTTGCCTATTGCTGGAGTAAATTTTATGGTTGTTTCTGATTTTGGCATAAAGGTATCCGGCCCCTATCGTGAGAAGCTAAAAATTGCCTTGCGGCTTTTTCTTGGCAGCCTGTATCTCGCTACGAACCACGACGTTACCGTGGTTTTAAGCAAGACCTACATTCAGGGCTGCAAAGAAGATAAATAGCACGGACAAATCAGCCCTCAAACCCTGACATTTGATCAGTAACCCGCCGCCGAGCGGGTTTTTTTATGGAGTTTTTATGCCAATTCCAACTCAATCACAGATCGGCGGAGAGCAGCAGACCGCGCAGGCCATTGCCGATTCGGTGTCTACCCAGATGCGCGTAGCGATGCCTGGCATCATTCAGTCGTTCGATCCTAATACTGTTACCTGCACAGTAGAGGTGGCGCTTCGCGGTATTGTTGGCGATGGCTCTACCGAATTAAAACCGCTGGTGGATGTGCCGGTTATCTTTCCGCGCGGCGGCGGTTGCACGCTGACCTTTCCGGTAAAAGAAGGCGACGAGTGTCTGCTGATCTTTGCTGACCGATGCGTAGATTTCTGGTGGCAGAGCGGCGGCGTTCAGGAGACCGTAGACCCGCGCCAGCATGACTTATCTGATGCGTTCGCCATCGTTGGCCCACAGTCGCAAGCACAGAAAATCAGCGGTATCAGCACCAGCGCCGCGCAGTTACGAACCGATGATGGCGCGGCGTTCGTAGAGGTCGCCGCAGGACATAACATCACCATTAAAACGCCGGGCCAGCTTACGGCTACGGCTGAAGGTGGAACGACAATCACATCCCCGACTATCACGCTGAACGGCAACGTAACGATTAACGGTAACCTGTCTCAGGGAATGGGAGAAAGTGGTGGTACTGCGACGATGCTTGGGCCGGTTACGGTAACGAATGATGTGACAGCTTCAGGTATAAGTGTCGCCACGCATAAACATGGCGGAGTTCAGACAGGCGGGGGAACTACTGGAGGGCCGCAATAATGCGATACCGTCGCGAAGATGCTGACGGCGATTACACTTTCGGGCAGGGTGACGATACCTTCCTTATCGACAGCCCGGAGTGTGTCGCCCAGGCAGTAAAAACCCGCTTCGAGCTGTGGCGCGGTCAGTGGTTTCTCGATCTGACGGAAGGCACGCCGTATGTTCAGTCGGTGCTTGGTAAACAGCGATCTGACGTCTACATCCTGGCTATACGTGAACGCATACAGGACACACCGGGCGTTCTGTCGATTCTTTCCTTCGATACCAATTATGACGGCACCAGCCGTCGCGTCACCTTCACTTCCTCCATTGACACAATCTACGGCCAGACGACTGTAACAAGCGAGGCATAAATGGCTTTGAACCTCGACACGCTGGGGCTATCGGCAACGGTAACCGCCCAGGGGATTAGTGCGCCTGATTACCAGACAATCCTAGATACACTGACCAGCTATTTCAGGCAGATTTACGGTAGTGATGCCTACCTCGAACCAGACAGCAAAGACGGGCAGATGGTCGCGCTGGTGGCTCTTGCCGTGCATGACGCTAACAACACCGCTATCGAGATTTACAACTCGTTTTCACCGATGACAGCGCAGGCCGCAGCGCTTAGCAGCAATGTGAAAATTAACGGGATCACGCGAAAAGTAGCGACAAACTCTACTGCTGACCTTCTGTTAACCGGTACGGCAGGCACGACTATCACGAATGGCTCCGCACGGGATAAAAACGGCATTATCTGGAATTTTCCAGCGAGTGTGGCGATCGGCGTTGATGGTACTGTGCTGGTGACGGCCACATGTGCGAATAGCGGTTCGGTTGCGGCGCTGGCCGGGACTATTACCACTATCAACACCCCGACCCGAGGTTGGGTGTCGGTAACCAATCCAGTTGCGGCTACTGTCGGTTCACCAGCCGAAACCGACGCAGAGCTGCGCATTCGGCAGGGGCAAAGCGTCGCGCTACCATCGATCACACCGTTTGAAGGTGTCGACGGTGCTATCGCTAATGTTGCTGGCGTGACACGTCACAAACTATATGAGAACGACACTGGGGCAACCGACAGCAACGGGCTGCCGCCACACTCTATTTCCGCCATCGTCGATGGAGGGGATGTTACCGAGATAGCCCAAACAATCCGGGGGAATAAAGGGCAGGGAACCGCAACTTACGGTAAAACTTCTGTCACGGTGCCGGATACTTACGGTAATCCACACGTCATCAGTTTTTCGCGCTCTACCGATGTGCCAATTTTCGTAGCCATTACCCTGAAAGTTTTTACCGGCTATACCTCTCAAATCGGCGAGCAGATTAAACAGGCTGTTGCCGATTATATAAATGGCCTAACAATTGGCGACGACGTTCTGCTGAGCCGTATTTATTCCCCGGCAAACCTCGGCGTTGTGAGCGGCGGGAATGCCCGCTATTACGATATTACCGACCTGCTGATCGGTAAGTCGTCTGGCAGCGTATCGGCATCAAACATTGATATTGCCTATGATGCTTCTGCGTCCTGTAGCACCGCGAATATCAGTATCACGGTGACCTCATGAGCAAATACACCGAACTGATCACTAACTACCACGCTACCAAGCCACTCTTTTTTGACCATATAGATCTGAGCACCCGCCCGCTGATTGATGTGTCCAGCACTATGTCAGGGCTTATAACAGCCTTCGATATTGATACTGCTGTCGGTGTACAGCTCGACATCCTCGGTCTGTGGATCGGACGCAGTCGCATAGTCAGCCAGCCAATTAGCGGAGTTTATTTCAGCTGGGACACTGACGGGCTTGGATATGACCAGGGCATCTGGCAGGGGCCATATGATCCTGATTCTGGCTATAAGACGCTGAGTGATGAGACGTACCGCATCATTCTGAAAGCGAAAATCGCTATCAACAACTGGGACGGCCGGAACGATTCTCTGCCTCCCATCCTTGACGCTGCGACTGCTGGCTCAGGCCTCAGGATGCAAATTGTCGACAACCAGGACATGACGATATCGGTCTGGGCATTCCCCGAGACTGATATTTCTGATGTGTCTCTTGAACTGATTGCCGCTATCAAACAGGGCTATCTCACCGTTAAAGCCGCCGGCGTATGGGGCGGTGATGTTGAAACGCCTTCGGTAGAAGCACCATCCGAGGGCTCTAAATTCTTTGGGTTTGATATGGATAACGAATACATCGGTGGGTTCGATGTTGGAGCATGGGGGACAATACTCTAATGGCAACAAACAACTTTAAACCGTTCGCGACAGCGGCAAATGCTAACGTGACGGCCCAGGCTGACTGGGAATCGCTTCCGGCTCTGCTTTCTGGCTTCACGGCTGGCAAAGCTTCCAGTGCTCAGGTAAACAAAGCCATTCGACAGGCCAGCTTTATAGCTGCAGCGCTGGCGCAGTACACCGCCAACAAAAGCGGTCTGGATGTACTTGATGATGGTGACCTGAACGGGTTTATCGCCAAAATGTCCGCCGCGTTCGGTAAGGATTTCCAGGCGCTTGACGCCACGCTGACGGCATTGGCAGGGCTCACAACCGGTGCAAATAAACTCCCGTATTTCACTGGAACTGATACCGCATCGCAGACTGATTTAACTTCTGTCGGTCGAGATATTATCGGGAAAGGTACTATTGCTGACATTCTCACATACCTTGGTTTAAGAGCAGCGGTGACAGGTACTGAATCCATACTACGAATTCCTGCATTTATTAATGGCAAACCGGGTGAGTATGTTGTTCAGACACAAATATTGAGCAGCACCACAAGCAACGGCTTGATCGTCTTTCCAGAGGCATTTAACAATAAGTGCATGATAATCATTGCCGTTGATTATGCTTCTGCTGCTGTTGATAACTCTCGCGTCAGATTTAACATACCTACAAAATCGCAGTGTGAATGGTATGGGCAGACCATGTCCGTCAATCCAACTCCCGCTAACCCGTCCACGTGGGCATGGCTGGCAATAGGATATTAATATGAAATATTTCACAGCAAAACCGATTGGTCTCTATGACGATGAAAATAATGTCATCCCTACTGATGCTATCAGCATTAGCGAGGAACTGTACCTGCGTTTACTGGAAGGGCAGCGTAATGGTAAATTTATTCAAGCTGATTCTGCTGGTACTCCTGTGCTTGTCGAAGAGCTATCGCTAACGCATTCAGAACAAATTGAGATTGCCAGAAGTCAGCGTGCAGTACTTCTCTCAACAGCTAATGTAGAAATCGCATGGAGACAAGATGCAGTCGATGCAGGAATAGCGACGGAGGAAGAAACCGCCGCTTTAACTGAATGGAAGAAATACCGGGTGCAGTTGATGAGGGTTAATCCAGAGAAACCTGAATGGCCTCCTCTCCCGGGTGCGGGGGCCAACTGATATCCGGTGCGGTGCTGGTATCGACTTTAGTCAGTTTGTAGCGGTATCGCTGCCATTCGGCCAGGCGTGGCACTTCGGCATCATCGATATAGCCCCCTGCCTGAGCATCCACTAGTGGGGCGATAATCGTTGTCGCCTCAGCCAGTAATGTTGTTTTCCTCTGTTCTGCTATCGCTACGTCTGCTATGTGTTGTTTTGCAATATCCGTCACCCAGCTATTACCTTCCCATGTATCGTATGGCGTGGCAGGTGCCTGTGTAGTGGTATTCTCTGGGTAACTTCCAGGCAAAGAGATGATTACTGCTTCACCGGTTTCAGTGTTATATACTGTTTCACCACGATGGTCGGTAACATACTCCCAGGAGGTAAAATCTTCTGTTCGACAAACAGTAAAGCCATCTTTACTGTTACCTGGAGCATCAATGCAGGAATTAGCCGGAATGCCAACCCCCACAGCCAGATATTCAACTGTTGAATCAAGATATTCTCGTGTCTCGCCGTCGTAGTTATAGACGGTAATATTACCTGCCACTGTAGCGATAAGTTCGCTGTTCAGTTCTGCTTTCATCATCATGCTGCTCTCACGATGTAGTTAAATGCAATATTGCGCGGACGAGTTTCATTCCCACCATTACCCGCTGTACCGTATTTGCCGTTGAACTTTCCATTTACAGAGCCGCCAGCCCAAACTGCATTGTCAGTCGATAGCAATAAATCTCCTTCTCGGTCGTTCGGTGTTAATACGCTTGAATCCCACGCATCCCAGGCAGTAACTCCGTGGTTATGCGAACGAAAACTATCAGCTTGTCCTTCTAGCAGCATTCGCCCGCCGTCTACTCCCCGCCCGTCATCCCAGCCACGGATAAACTCGCCGCGCAGGTCTGGAAGTTTCAGCGCCGGATATGCCTGCGCCAGTTTAGGGTACTGCGCTGCTGTGAACGCTGCTCCGTTGCACTTGAGCCACCCCGTTGGTAACGTTGCTGACGGCCACGGAATGGGCACGCCAACCGGCAAAGCAGAGCCTTCTCCTAAACCAAGCTTTTGATGGGTCGCAAGCTTACGAATGCTGAGTCATCCAGCCTTAACGGATGGATGGACTATATAGACGCGGTGGCAGCAATAGATGCCAGCACCGCACCTGATATCAACTGGCCAGCTATTCCGGCTTAACAGGCCAGTTAGTATGTTTCTTATATCGCTGGCGCTGGCAATATTTGCTGCATAATCTCAGTTTGCGCGTTATAAAATTCAATATAACGCGCATCATTCTCGCATTTCTCGATGCGCCGATGATGCCGGTTACTGTTTCTCGAAATTGAACCTTTCAAATATTTTTCTGAATCAGGTGATATTTCGCCTCTTCTCCTGTTTTTACAACAGGAGAAGCACTCATGATTTACGGTTATGCCCGAGTATCAACAAACCACCAGGACACTGAATTGCAACTAACGGCGCTCAAGTCAGCGGGTTGTGAGAAAATTTTTGAAGAGCATGCCAGCGGGAGGAAATCGAATCGGCCGGTTCTAAAACGGCTGATCGCCACTATGCAGCCGGGGGATGAACTGGTGGTCTGGAAGCTGGACAGGATTGGTCGCAATGTCCTGCATGCGTTGTTGATGTTCCAGCAGCTACAGGAAAACGGCGTGAATTTCCGTAGCATTACGGATGGTGTGGACCTGCGCACCGCCAGTGGTCGCTACAATTTCCGCAATATCCTGTCAGCAGCGCAGTACGAATCCGACCTGAACAGCGAGCGTACGCTGGCCGGGTTAGCCGTTGCGCGGGCGAAGGGAAGGGTAGGCGGGCGCCGCCCGAAATTTACTGATGAGCAGTGGCGGGAGATAGGATCTCGGATCTCCGCTGGTGAATCACGACAGCAGATCGCTAAGACGTTCGATGTTGGTGTATCGACGCTGTACAAAAAATTCCCAGTGTTAGGGTAATGCAGTATTTCCACAGTGCGTGCTGCCGAAATACGTGCTGTGGATGCTTTATAGGGTGTGCCATTTTTGTGTCACACATGGTGAAACGTCATTCTATTTCTTACATCATGTGCCATTAAGTTGAGCAATGTGAATGCGATAATGTACATGTAAAACAGTTAGTTAAATGTAATTCTACTAATTCGTAATGCGAAGGTCGTAGGTTCGACTCCTATTATCGGCACCATTTCAAATGTTTCCCTCCAGTCTGGCGTAATAAGCTCAACGCCTGTATATCGTCTTCGTTTCCTGTTATCTGTATACATCATCACCATTGAGATACATAAGTACCTCACTCTGCCCACAGTTCATCACGTTGGCTGATGCCAGAAATCTCGCTGACAGCATCGGTACGCGAGTTGCAGGTGCTATAGGTTGGCATCCTGACCCTGTCTGGCTTTGCGAAACTTCGCAGGACATTTTATTGCAACTCAACAGCAAAGGTTACCGGCGTCGTGCAGTAGTATTTTCTGGCGTGAGTTACATTGCTATTGATTTATTTTGCAGCATCTCGTCTGCGGCTGGTTGATAAAAGAAGGAATAACACTGATTTTCAGACTATTGAGAGGCTGCTATATAGCATAAACGTGAGGTGTCATTTTCTGGATACAATAGTATTTAAACATAGAGAGAATATCTATCGTGCCATTATGTCTCTATAGAATACTCTCCCTTCATATATCTCTGCTGTCAGTAATGATCTCCTGAGTATTTTTCTTGCTGTTGAATATTATCTGTTTTTCTATAACTCATTAGTTGAAAAGAATATTAAGCTAAAAAACATTAAAAATATTTACATCTGGTGGGTTTTGGGTGCGATTTGAACATGCTGGTGCATGAAAAATGTACTGATTTAGAGGTGGGAAGGATGATAATTACAATGTAATGACTATGGCCTCAATGTTGTTTTTATTGCTGCTATGTAAATGGGGGATTGCATTTAAGGTGGTTAGTGCGAATATTCTTATAGAGCCATGGTAAAGATCTTATATATGTTAGGATATACATTATTTGATAATTTAATTATTTGATTTGCAAGGATTTTGTTATATCTGAATTTTCCAGCAATCAAGTAGTATTAAGATATTATGCATAATATGTGATATTCCGCGTTGACAGCCATGGTGAATAAACCTAAATTCAGATTTGTCAGGATTATTTTAAGTGAGAATAAAATATAAAAGATACTATTAATATAGCTAATGTTTAAAGACATAAGGGCATTTGACCGTGATGTTAGACAACAGAGATATGGCAAACGTATATCCTCTGGATAATACTTGCTTTTTATATGGTGTGACAGAAGTTATTAAGCAGATAGAAACAAGACTATACAAACCCCTACAGGTAGTATGGCGTGAGTATACTTTTATTGATCTGACTCATTATACCTTTCGTTATCTTATCGAAAATGAAGAGTACTGGTTGGATGAATTAAAAGATAAAAAGATAGTGTTTATCTGCGATCGCCACTTAGCCGCTTTAGCCAATTACTGGTTTATCAATTTTAATGTTTTTGGCATTGTTTACAATGACCGTGATGATCATATTGTTGATGAGTTAACTTATGTGATAAATGGTCGTTTTATGAAAAAAGATATTAAGTATTGCAATGTTACTAAAAAAGAAATGGAAATACTTAAACAGATCTCACAGGGTTTATCTCCAAAAATAATTGCAAGAGCAAAAGACTGTAGCGTTAAAACCGTTTACTCGCATCGTAAAAATATCTCTGAAAAATTAAATGTGATGCTCATTTAGAATTGTTTGAATTTATTAGGTAGGTGTGAATTGTACAAATGGCATTAAGCCATAATAGATGGGGAAAGTATGAATAAGAAAGTTGTCGCTTTGGCATTTATGATCGCCGGTATTACATCAGCAGATGCTGCATTTGCTGCTGATACTACCGCTCAGGCAGTAGCAACATGGTCTGCAACTGCAAAGAAAGATACGTCCAGCAAATTAGTCGTTACGCCGCTTGGGTCACTCTCCTTTCAGTATGCGGAAGGTGTTAAGGGATTCAGTACTCAAAAAGGCCTATTTGATGTTGCGGTTGAGGGGGATGCCACTGCGACGGGGTTTAAACTAACCTCTCGTTTGCTGACGAACACCCTAACGGCGATAGATAACTCGGGTTCAACGCTGGAAATTGGGGTGAGTTACAACGGAGAGAAGATTGAGAAAACGTCAGATACGACATTGATTGATACCTATAATGGTAGCAATGGTGGCAATCTTAATGCGATCGCTTCTGGCTATAATCGCAGTGGCCGGGTGGCGGCGCAGGATGCATTTGCGTTTGCCGTTGTGGGTGGCACGACTGATGGTACCAAGGCTCTTAGCGATTATAGCGACCTGCCGGATGGAATCTGGAGCGGCGATGTCAGCGTTGAGTTCGATGCAACCTGGACTAGTTAATTAGCTGCCTGAAAGTAAGGAGAATCTCTCCTTACTTTTATATGAGGACATTCAGTTGTGAACATTTTATTATCATTAATAATCTTATTAATGACTTTTTCTTCATATGCGTTAGATGTTGGTGATATATCATCATTCATCTATAGCGATGCCAGCATCCTGAGTAAAGAAATAAAAAACAATACCGATAATGGTAGGTTTGTGAATGTTTCTATTCAAAAAATCTCATCGCCGTTGGAAGATGGTAAGATTATTCAAATGGATAGCCCGGATGAGATGCTACTATCGCCTGCCAGCATATTGATACCATCCGCATCAACAGAAGTCATTCATTTTTTTTATAAAGGCCCTGAAGATAACCAGGAACGATATTATCGAATTTTCTGGCAGGATCAACTTTTGAGCGAAAAACATCGCGATAATGCCAGGAAAAGTGCAGTTGCGACCGTCTCTGCAAAAATAAGTACTCTCCTTATTGTTGCCCCCCGACATGCAGACTATCGATATAAATATCAGTCTGGTGTTATTTCTAATACCGGAAATGCAACTTTAAAAGTGATTGCCTACGGCGTTTGTGCCGATAACTCTGCTAAGCATGATTGCAAAGAGGATTATTATTTGATGCCTGGTAGAGAGCGTGTTTTTACTCACGTAAATGTTAATGACCCCAAAGGACATGTCGCACTTTGGCAAGCACAGCAATTTGTTCCTGTTAAATAATTCTCAATCTTCGGGGTTGGAATGAAGTTTATCCACAGAAACGGTTTTAAAAAACTTTCTTTATCTATTGTTATAATGATACCTTTTTATATCTATGCTAAATAGCTGCGCCTAATACCGCTACACTTTTGCCTGACCATGTTTTCCTCCGGGGAATGGGCTGGCGGTTTCCATAAAATGGCGGACCTTTTTCAGTAACTGCCACATTGAGCGGCACTGATGATTACGGGTTATCGTGTCATGAAGTGCCTGCCATAGCCGTTCCACATGATTCACCCACGGCGAGTAAACCGGCTGGTAAATTACCCTGAACTTGGGATTTGCTTTCAACCAGCGCTGTGTTTCGCGGCTTTTATGGATAATGTAGTTATCAACGATCAGCGTGATTGTTTTCGCCCGCCGGTAAGTGGCTTTCAGGTGCTTCAGCAGAGCGATAAACAGCGCTGAACTTTTGCTGTTGCCGCCCACGTAGCTGACTTTACCCGTGCCACTGTGCAGTGCGCCGGCCAGATAGTATTTTTCGTTCTGCCCCGGCGTCACTACCCGTTTCTGCTGTCCGCGCAACTGCCAGTCCGCACCGATTTTAGGATTAAGGTGGATATCCACTTCATCTTCATAAAATACCGGATGCTCTGCGCTGCATTCATCCAGCGCTTTGTGGATTACCGCCATCTTTTCATCTTTATGTGGGTCACGGATACGCAGAGTTGGCGCGGCCCTGCGCCATACAAGCCCCGCAGATGGCAACCAGCGGCGAACGGTTCCTGCATGTAACTGGCAACCGGTTATCTCATTGATTTTTAATGCCAGTAATTCGGTGCTCCAGCGTGAACGTTGATAACCAAAATCGCCGGGAGAATGCTTTATCAGCTCACGTAACAGGGTGCAGATATGTTCAAAAGGCCAGCGTCGGGAGCGCCCTGCGGGTAAGGATTTCAGGCCTTCAATACCTGAGTGCGTAAACCAGTTAATCCAGCGACCAACGGATGAACGAGCACAACAGAGAGTTCTGGCAACATCGCTGACCCGTTCACCCCGATGAAGCATCAGCATGGCCGTGAGTCTGCGGGCATGATTTTTATCGCGCGTTTTATGAATAGCTTTCTGCATCAGGCGTCGTTCGCCACGGGGTATTGGTGCTATGATCGGCATCGCTCAGTCCGGTTGGTGGTTTTGGTTGGTTTGGCGATTGATCAGATCGCACAATCCGGGCTGAGTTCCCTTTCAGTGATCTACTATTCCGCGCATCTATTTAGTTCGACCGGCGTTCAGGATATTAATAATATCATTATACCTAAAGAGTTTGGACTGGCGCTTCAGGAAGGCATGTCTGTTCCTTTGTTTCTGCATTATATTGATGCTCAGGATCTGGTTTCCGATCAGTTAATTGGCCATGCGCTTATTTGGATGAAAAATGGTCAATTAAAAATTCAATCGATCCAACTTGAGCACAACGATGATAATGCGGTTTTACAGCATGACATAGCCAGTCAGCTGGCAGCATTGGCGAACCAGGATTTTGATAATCAATTAAATATTCCCATTTCCTCCGGTTCGCGTATCCACTTTGCGCTTCAAGAACTGCGTTTGCAGTTAATCGTCCCGAAGGAGGCGCTCGGTACGACGTTGCGTTCGCGCAGTGAGGATATTGGCGCATCCAGCGTTGACCATTTAAGTAATTCGTTAACCTATAATTTAGGTATCTACAATAACCAGATGAAGTATGGCGGCAATACGACCTCCAGCTACCTTTCTTTTAATAACGTTAGCGCGCTGCGCGAACACCATGTCATCGTAGATGGCTCTTTTTATGGACTGGGTTCATCGCAAGAAAGTAGCACTCTGTATAAAGCAATGTACGAAAAAGATTTCGATGGGCATCGTTTTGCCGGAGGGATGCTTGATACATGGAATTTACAGTCATTAGGTCCGATGACGGCAATATCGTCGGGCAAGATTTATGGCTTTTCATGGGGAAATGAAGCGAGCTCGACGGTATTCGATAACAGCCAGTCTCTTACTCCGGTTATCGCTTTTTTACCCGCGGCAGGTGAAGTCCATGTCAAACGTGACGGACGGCTTTTGAGCGTACAAAACTTCACCATGGGTAATCATGAAATAGACACGAAAGGATTACCTTATGGCACCTATGACGTGGATATTGAAACGATCGTCAATGGCCGCGTGGTTGGCAAGCGAGTTCAGCGCGTTAATAAGCTATTCTCACCAGGGCACGGTAGCGGTGCCCCAATGGCCTGGCAGTTCTGGGGTGGAAAAATGCGCATGGATCGGTGGTTCAGCAGCCGAGAAAGGTATTTACCGGAGAAAGAGACCTGGCTAATGGGGGCATCGATTTCGAATTCATGGAATCTGCTAAGCTGGGCGGCGACGGCTTACGGCTACGACCAAAGTACGGTTGCGGAAGCGCGTTTCACATTTCCTGTGTCGCAGTACGTTTCGATTAATATGCAGGATATGGCTGCAAATGATGGTTCATGGAGCAATATTGATTCTATCAGTGCGACGATCCCCGGCGGTTTTAGCTCGGTATGGGTTAATCAGGAAAAGACGCAAATTGGTGAAAAGATCCGCCGAACCTCTGCTTATAATCAGGCCATCGGCGGCACGCTTAATTTAGGGGCGCTATGGTCAAAACTCGGTACCCTTAGTATTAGTTATAACAACGATAAAATGAATAGCTCCCGCTATTATACCGGAGAGTACTACCAGACATTGTTTAGTGGTGCTTACGGTACGCTGGGTATGCGTGCAGGGATACAGCGTTACAACAATGGCGAACGTAGCGACAACACCGGTAAATATATCTCCCTTGATTTTAGCCTGCCATTTGGTAATTGGCTGAGTATGGGTATGTCGCATCAGAATGGCTATACTCTGGCGAATTTATCGGCGAGAAAGCAGTTTGCTGAAGGATCTATACGCAGCGTAGGGGCGAATCTGTCACGTGCGGTGTCAGGTAATACTGGTGATGATCAATCTCTTTCCGGCGGTGGTTATGCGCAGTTCGATACGCGTTATTCTTCTGGTGCTATCAACATAAATAGCAGCGCAGATGGTTATGTGAATACCAATTTAACGGCGAACGGTAGCGTGGGTTGGCAGGGAACGAATATCGCGGCAAGTGGACGAAATGACGGTAGCGCTGGCGTGATCCTCAATACCAACGTTGATGATGGCGGCAAGCTTAGTGCGAAAGTTAACGGCAGGACGGTACAGCTTGATGGTAAGCACAATTTCATTCCGTTGTCGCCTTACAGTCGTTATCAAATTGACCTGCAAAACAGCACGGACTCGATAGATAGCTACGCCATTGTTAATTCCAGAAAGACTAATCTTACACTTTATCCGGGTAATATTGCGGTTATTAATCCTGAGGTCAAACGCATGGTTACCGTTTTCGGGCGTATTCATGCTGAAGATGGCAGCATCATTGCCAATGCGCATATTAATAATCATATAGGGCGCACCAGGACCGATGATAAAGGTGGGTTTATTATGGATGTTGATAAAAAATATCCCCTTATTGATTTCAATTATAGTCATAATCAGCAATGTGAAGTTGAACTGGATATTAGCAATGCGCGTGGTGCAATATGGGTAGGTGATGTGGTATGCCACGGCCTGAAATCTTATGCCGGAATAATGAATGAAGAGAATGGGTATGAAGGGTAATATTCTAGTACGGTTATTCATATTATTATTGGGTGCCCTGGTGGCCTTTAATGCGATGGCGGTAAAAAAAACTCCGTTAGGTGATGCGCCATCCAGGGAGTATGTTTTCGTTGAAAACCAGTCGGACAATAACTTTTTTGTCACTCCAGGGAGCATTCTCGACCCGCGCATGACGGGGGCTAACAGCTGGACCGGGCTGAAATATGGTGGTTCGGGTGTCAAATACCAGGTAGGGCTGGGGTACATTGATGATGGCAGTAATCGTGTGCTGAGTGCTGGCAATAAATTTGATATGTGGCTTGAAGGCTTTCCCGTTTCTCATCCAATGACCGGGCTACGCTGCATCAACTGGTATATACCCAATAA
The DNA here is from genome assembly GCF_014168815.1 of Klebsiella sp. WP3-W18-ESBL-02. Classification (NCBI taxonomy): domain Bacteria; kingdom Pseudomonadati; phylum Pseudomonadota; class Gammaproteobacteria; order Enterobacterales; family Enterobacteriaceae; genus Klebsiella; species Klebsiella sp. WP3-W18-ESBL-02. The sequence continues at coordinate 3,922,090 of NZ_AP021972.1, read as the reverse complement.
ACCTCAAGATGCAGGTTTGAGCACCTGAAAATGATCGTTAATTCGGGACGTCAGAAAACCCGCTATCCCCGGTAACGTATGGCTGAAAAATTCAGATATTGCATCCCTGAACTCCCTGCTGTTGCTGAAGTAGCGGTTATTCCGGGCATGTTCGTTCATTAACTTCCACATTCGTTCTATCGGATTCAGGTTCGGGCTGTACGGCGGGAGGTAATGAAGTTTTATATTTACCACCTCCGCCCAGTCTTTCACTAACTGTGAACGGTGATAACCAGCACCATCCAGAATAACATGAACTTTCTGCTGATAATCTGGATAAATTTTACGTATCTCATTGAAAAAACGAGATACGTTGTATTCATTAACCGTTTTATATTCGCAGATTAGCGGATGTTCCGGGGCCTTCAGATTCAGCGCCCCCATGATATTCAGCCGTGTACGACTACCTGTTGTTTTTACCGCTTTTCTCTGGCCTTTACGTATCCAGCCATAACCTATTTTGGTGGCCTGAGTCGGATGGACAGCATCAATAAAAAGAACCGGTTCATCACCTGCGGTGGCTTTGAGTTCCTCATAATATTCAATGAATTGCTTTTGTTTCTCTTCACTGAATTTATGCGGGACGCCTGACGGTTTTTTATAGGTGAAGCCGTTCCGGTGCAGCCACTTATTCATTCCCGGAATGCTGAAAACGATGTTCCATGTCCGCGCGACAAACGCGACAATATCACGGGTATGGTAAAATAAATTGTCGGATAAGTGGCTGATTAAAAAAGCCGTTTGTTCAGCGCTGAGTTTGCTGTCTGAGCCGCCATTTTCGGGCTTCAGCTTGCCTTTGTTCAGAAACTCGCTGATATGGTGGTCAACAGTAGTCTGATGCAGGCGTAAAGCCTGAGCGATCATGGCCGAACTCCAGCCCTCGGAGGCCAGAAGAATGGCTTTAATGCGATCGCAAACGCGCTTATCACGACTGGAGTCATGAAGACGCTCAAGTTCAGCTTTTTGTTGGTCAGTGATAAAGATTTTCATGGGGACAGCATGATCTCCTGTTGCTGAAAAATCAAGCGTCTTCAATGATCACGGGTATAAAGGCTGTAATCTTGATACTTCATTGATTTCCCCAGAAGCGACCGATGACAAGGGCTTTTATGGTGTGAGCGTCACCTCGGGGGATGCGAAGTGGAGCCATGGTATGCTGTCCGATTCTTTCTTCCTGTTTTTAGAACAACAGGCCGTAGGATCGCGCTTTTCAATGCTGATTAACTCCTGCCAGACCCGTATTAACTATAATGCCAGCGCCGGCGAACGCTGTAAGGATCAGAGCACGGGATACTGGTATGAACGGAAAGTGACGCATGTTAAAGCGGCTCACTTACGCTTTGTTAATACTAATGCGTTAGCAGAGGTGTTTATTAACAGTGACGGAATACCGACCTTGGGTGAAGGGTCAACCGATTGTCATTCCCAGGTGATTGGCAAAGTGAATGGCCTGGCGTGTAAAATGGTTAATTATAACCTGCAGACTAATGGCCTAAGCAATGTGAGTATCCATGTTTTTCCCGCTATTGCCAATGCATCGTTACAGTCTGCTATTAAAAGTGAAGATATGCAATTTAGTCTGGATGGCAATAGCTGGAAGAAGGTCAATGGTATTTCATCCTATTACACTTTTAACGATCTTAAATCCTCAAGTAATATATATGTGTTTTTTTCCAGTAATCTTTTTAAAAACCTGGTTAAACTTGGCCTCAGTGATACTGAATCCAACGGCTTGTTTAATTTCCGTTTTCATAATGACCTATCTCCTGAGTCGGGCTGGTATGAATTTTCAACCTCGAATAGGATTATTATTAAACCTCGAAATTTCAGCGTAAGCATCAGGTCTGATGATTATAGCATAGCGCCTTCACGAGAAGGTAAGGTTGGCGCATCGGCACCCGACCTTGAGTTTGGCTATATTGTGAACACCAGTGGTAAAACGGCTGCTGATAATGTTCAGATTAAAGTCACGGGGCCTTCGCAATATGTGAACGGGCGTCCCTATTGTATTTTTTCATCTGCCGACGGTCAGACCAGGGTTCCTTTCCCTGCGCATCTGAGTTTTACCACCAGCAACAACGCGGAAAAAAATATTGCTACGGGTTGTGATGATACCTGGCATGATATGACGGATGCGCTATGGGTAGGTACTCCCTGGTCTGATGCATCTGATGGCTCGGGGATATTAAATAAATCAACCGTCAAGTTTGCTATTGAAATGAATAACCCAATATCACTTAAATCCATTGATAATCGCGACTGGTACGGTGATGTCAGTGCTTCAGGAGAAATTCATGTTAAAGCTACGTGGCATAATGTCAATTAAGATAGGTGCCGTGCTTGGTTTTTTTATTTATATTTTTTCATCAGGGCTGGCGCATGCAATTTACATTGGTGATTTGACCTTCTCTATTGATTCTGATAAAGCCTATACGAGCAAGCGTATTCTTAATAACAATAATGCGGCTAGAATATATCGCGTAGCTATCACCGGTATTCATAACCCGAATGATGATGAAAATGGTTACGCGTTGGGTGACGGAGAGCTATTGTTCGCGCCACATCTTTTAACATTACAGCCGCATGCTGGCGAGTATTTTAAGTTCTTCTATCATGGTCCTGCGGATGGTAAGGAGAGGTATTATCGAGTATCTATTTCTGAAATACCGGTTAACGATTACAGAAAAAGCGGGTTAGGTTCCAGTAAGGTACTATTAGAGCCGATTGTTGTGCTGGATAGCATTCTGGTCGTCCGTCCCCGACAGATACATTTTAATTACAGCTTTGATCATATGACGGGTGTTTTAAAAAATACCGGGAATACCTTTTTTAAAGCGATCGCTAAACCTGACTGTGATTCAACAGAAGAGCAGGGCAAAGTCTGGTATCTCCGGCCCGGAGATGAAGTGTCGAATACGATGTTGCGTCAGCGAGGTGATAAATACATTGTCTACAACGCAAACTTTATTAAGTTTTCAGAAGAATGCCAGTAAATAACCGGGTTGTCTGTGGCGATCGACGCTACCTCCAGCCCTAATCCGCATTTCTATTGTGGCTAATGAAATCCCGCCAGCTATAACGACTTTTTCCTACACTTGAATGCGTAACGTTGAAAAACAGGCGTACCGTTTCGGGCAGGAAATAACTCATGAGATTAACCAATCTAGCGTTGTGCTGTGCGGTGGCTTTGACATGGGGTGAGCGCGTCTGGGCCATCGATTATCTTACCGATACCACTCTGACCAACCAGCAGATCTCTGATACGAATATGACCATCGCCTATGGAAACGGGCTGGCGGCGGTAATGAATGCCAATAACACCACATTTACCCTGACCCGTGATGTTGATATCGGCGGGCTGGGGGGCAGTGGTCTGCTCAATCTTAATCAATCAACGCTCACTTTGGGGGATGCGTTATCTCTGGGAAATGCGGGGGGCTTCCCGCTTACTCGCGCTTCTTCTGGCGTACTCAACGTGGGCAGTGGCTCCGTGGTGAATGCTCCCTTTATCACGATTGGGCAGGGCACGGCCTTCGGCGCCGGAGGTAGCGGCGTGATGAATATCGCGCAGGGCGGGACGGTTAATCTGCTGACGTCGTCAGGCTTACTGGCCATCGGTATTGATGGCGCAACGGGAACATTGAATATTGACGGTACGCTGAATCTGATGACGCTGGGGCTCGTGCTGGGCTCTGAGCTGAATAGCGGTGATGGGACCGGCACGGCGATAGTGAATATTAACCAGGGCGGGGTATTTGCCACGAATGCCCGAATGGTTCTATCTGAAGCCTCCACGCAGTTTAATCTGAATGGCGGTACGCTGCTGATAAACCCGGTGGATCTCAGCGTGCCGGCCCCGGGTTTCCCTGACCATACGGTGTTTACCTTCGCCCTGCAAACGACGGCGGCGTCGACTATCGAGGTCGCAAATGGGGCGCTATTTGAATCAACCGGCGGCATCAGCGGCGCAGGTAGCATTACCAAAACCGGCAGTGGTGAGATGCTGCTGGCGGGGACGAACAGCTGGCAGGGAGGCACGATTATCGCCGATGGCGTGCTGCAGGCGCAAAATAGCGGCGCATTACCAGAGGCTACGGCGTACACCATCAACGGCGGTACGCTGGATTTAAACGGCTATCCGCTCACCATGAGCAGCCTTGCGGGGAGCGGGGGCATATTACAGCTGGGCAGCGCCAATGCGCTGACGGTGGATCAGGCCAGCGATACGCAATTTGCCGGGCAGATTAGCGGCACCGGCTCGCTGACTAAAACGGGCAGCGGTACGCTGGTGCTTAGCGGCAACAGCGCCACTTATGCTGGCCCTATAGATGTGAATGCCGGTGGCGTCGAAGTGAACGGCGATCTTTCTGCCGCTGCGCTTAGCGTTGCCTCTGACGCGAAGCTATCAGGCACAGGACAAGTCGGAGAGACGACCCTGGCGAGCGGCAGTCAGCTGATCGTCGGGCAACGGGCCGATACCAGCGCGAGGGCGGTCAATTTCACCACCGGTAGCCTGAGCAATGGCGGATTAATCACCATTAATCGCAGCGGGGCAGCGACGGGCAGCACGCTGACGGTCAACGGTGATTACACCAGTTCAGGCGGGCGCCTGATCCTGGGGAGCTCGCTGGGAAATGACGCTTCATCAACCGCCAGACTGCTGATTAGCGGCAATGCCAGCGGTGCCACGGACGTTCAGGTGACCAACCTGGGCGGGAAGGGTGACGCGACGATTAATGGCATTGAAGTTGTTCAGGTGGGGGGCACTAGCCAGCTAGGGGCGTTTTATAACAGCCAGAATATCAGCGCGGGCCTGTATAACTACAGCGTTGTGCAGCGTGGGCAGAATTTTTATCTCACCAGCGATTACGTCGGGTCAGGAAGCAGCGCAAACCCGGGGGGCGCGAAAAATATCCGTGCGGTTGCCGGCGGGTATATCGCCAACCTGGCCGCCGCGAACACGCTTTTTGCGCTGCGGCTTGCCGATCGTGAAGGCAGCACGGAATATCGCGATCCGGTGACCGGGCAGCCCGGCGTGACCTCGCTTTGGCTGCGCCAGGCCGGAGGGCACACGGCTTTTCATAGCGATAGCTTGCGGACCAGCGCTAATCGCTATGTCGCCCAGCTCGGAGGAGAGCTGGCGCACGGAAGCTTTACCGGCAGCGATCGATGGAATTTAGGGCTGATGGCGGGATATGCCAATCAGCAGGGCAATACCCGCGCCAGCCTGAGCGGCAATCGAGCGGACTCCCGGATCCACGGTTACAGCACGGGGCTGTATGCGACCTGGTATCAGAACGCCGCGCAGCGTACGGGACTGTATCTGGACAGCTGGGCTCAGTACAACGGGTTCCGTAACCGTGTCAGTGAACCCGGTCAGCCGCAAGACCGCTATGACAGTCAGGGGCTGACCGCCTCCGTTGAAAGCGGCTATACCTTTAACGTTTACCCTTCTCAACGCACGGCCGCTTATCTTCAGCCGCAGGCGCAACTGGTCTGGATGGGGGTAAACGCGGACGACCATCGAGATAACACCGGAACGCGGGTACAGGGGGAGGGTGACAATAACCTCCAGACGCGTCTTGGTCTTCGGGCATTCCTCAAAGGCCATAGTACCGCTGACGATACCACGGGGCGCAGCTTCCAGCCCTACGTTGAAGCCAACTGGATCCATAATACGCAACGCTATGCGGTGCAGATGGATGGCGACAGCCTGAGCCAGCAAGGCGCGCGCAATATTGGTGAAGTGAAAACCGGTATTGAGGGGCAGCTCACCGCCGCGTTGAATGTGTGGGGAGGCGTTGGCGTGTCGCTAGGGGATAAAGGCTATAACGATACCTACGGCCAACTGGGGCTTAAATACCGGTTTTAGCGGCCCAGGGCACCATGGCTGAAGGTCATGGTGCCCTTTATTCTCAGCTCAGCGCGACCTTAATCCCCAGCGCAATCAGCAGCCCGCCCAGCATTTTATCGACAATCTTCTGCGCTTTTGCCAGCCCACGACGTACCGGGGCGCTCTGAATAAGAACCACCAGCAGCGGCCACCACACGATAGACACCGCCAGAATGACTCCTGCATACCACAGCTTTTCGGCTACGCCGGAGTTAACGTTCAGCACCTGGGTAAAAATCGACAGGAAAAACAGCGTTGCTTTAGGGTTGAGCAGGTTGCACAGATAGCCCTGAATAAACGCTCTTTTCAGCGTGGTTTCCTGCGGGGTGATATGGGTCACGTCCATGCTCTTGTGCCCGCGCGCCAGCAGCGCCAGCAGGCCCACCCAGATGAGATACGCCGCACCGGCATATTTCAGAATATCGAATAGCCACGGCGTGGTGGTGATCACCACCGCCAGCCCGGCGACGCAGTAGGACATGTGTGTTAACACGCCCCCGGTGATGCCCAGCGCGGTCATCATTGCCGGAAGACGGCGGTAGCGCGCCGCATTTTTGATAACCATAAAGAAATCAGGGCCAGGAGACAGAATGCCGAGCGTGGCAATCGACGCAACAAACGCCGTTGCCCCCAAAGACGGTATAAACATGGAGTGAACCTCTTATCAGGAAGGCGGATAAATTAGATCTTGATCACACTCCCAACTATGACCAGCATCAACGATTCTTGTGATTCTGCGGCCCGAAGGCGGTGTCAGCGCGTGGCGAGAGCAAGTGCATGGCTATGCGTATAAAGTGAAAATATATATAGCACTATATGATTTCCAGTCATTGAACTCTGAAAATGACCTCGCCATAATGGCGGCAAAAAAATTCAACGCGTTGTTTTACGACTTGATTGGGATAGGAGGATGATAATAAATGTCTTTTATTATCGATTGTCAGCATGGCAAGGAGGTATCTATCCCTTAATTGTCGTGGTTATCAATGAAAAAATTATCGTTATTAGGCATATTTGCTATCGTACTGTTTTTCTTCATTGCCGTTGCCTTTTTGATGTCGCCGTTTATTTATCAAAATAGGGTGAGTGGGCTCAGTCTCTACCCGATTATTGCGGCATTTCTCTGTGTTATTCAGCTACAGATTGCCAGCGTAGCGACGATGAGTTATTTATGCCATGCAGAGAAAAGCTATCTGCTGCCCTTTGTACTGATGTTTGGTCTGTCCGGACTGTTTTTTATTCTGGCAATTAAACTGTGGTTCGTCTTTCAATTCCTTCCGGAGGCATTTTTTGCCAATGTTTCCGATCTGTATTTGCTCAGAAATATCGTGATCGGCATATTTTTTGGTGCCATCCTGTATCTGTATTATAAAAAAGAGGCTGTATCAAACGCCCGCTTGCTGGCGGGTATTATGGCCGGTGGGTTAGGGCTGAGTATTCTCATTATGGCGCTGTACCTGATCGTACCGCAGGCGTTTAGCGAGCGTTTTGCCATGATGAAGCGCAGCGCCCCGTCCTTACCTTTTTATGTGCTGGCACCGCTTTGGCTAGGGGCCGCCATAGGGCTGCTGATGCGTATTGAACTCCGTTCCTTCTTTTGGTTCAGCATGTTTATTACCGCGGTATCGAATCTACTGAGCCTGGCCGCGACCTATCTGCTGTGGCCCGTATATCCCGGTGGCTGGTACGTTTCCCGGGCGACGGAAAGTATCGGCATCATGCTGATTATGATTGCGCTGATGTCGGATATTTTCAGCCGCTATCAGAATTCCTGCCGAGCCTATGCTCAATCTTATGAGAATTCGGTTCGGGACCCCATGACCGGCTTATATCACCGGGGTTATTTCTATGAGCAACTCAGCCGAATCGTTGCCTGGGCTTCACCCGGCCAGCCGGTAAGCCTGATTTTTTGCGATCTCGACCATTTTAAGAACATTAATGATACCTACGGCCATTTGCAGGGCGACCGGGTCATTATTCATCTGGCGCAGATGATGATGAACACGGTGCGTCAGCACGATATTGTCGCGCGGATTGGCGGTGAAGAGTTTGCCATTATTTTACAAAATACCGATATGCACAAAGCCACGATCATTGCCGAGCGCCTGCGTCGTCATGTTGAAATAGCCACGCCTGAATCGACCGGAAATGATTTTCCAAAAAAGATTACATTAAGTCTTGGCATTGCCAGTACCCGTGAAAATACACTTTTAGCCAATGAACTGGCGCACATGGCAGACAGTGCGTTATATACGGCGAAACGTCAGGGAAGAAACAGGGTAGCGGTCTATCATCATAATTTAATATTCTGATGTCGAGTTCAATGTATTAATTTTTACAATAGATAGTGCACTGTCATTGCTCGTAAATGTTCTTTGATGGTGCGCGCTAACATTAATATGAAAATCGTTTTTATTTTAATTCCTTACATTACAGTGAATTAAACATCTGGCACAGCCCTTGCTAATTGAATTCCATCTTGTATACCAACAGGAATTCAACGATGGCATTAATGACTGGAAAAACGCTGGACGGCTGGCGTCGCGATATCAGACAAAATAGCGAAGCGGTTTTCACTCTCTTACAGACGCATATTCAGGCGCTGGCGACAGATGACAACGCGTGGCTGGCGATCGCCAATGACGAGCAGCTGTGGGCGCAGCTGGACGCGTTGCTTCCCCTCTACCGGGAGGATCCTGACGCGCTGCCTTTATTTGGTGTGCCCTTTGCGGTGAAGGATAACGTCGACGTCGCGGGCTGGACGACGACCGCGGCCTGCCCGGCTTTTGCCTACGTTGCCGGGGAAGACGCCACGGCGGTGGCCCGACTGAAAGCCGCTGGCGCCATCGTGATTGGCAAAACCAACCTTGACCAGTTTGCCACCGGGTTGGTGGGCACCCGCTCACCGTTCGGCGCGGTGGTGAATAGCTTTAACCCCGACTACGTCAGCGGTGGCTCCAGCTCCGGCTCGGCCTCCGTGGTGGCGCGCGGTCTGGTACCGTTCGCGTTGGGTACGGATACTGCCGGCTCCGGGCGCGTGCCCGCGGGGTTCAACAATATTGTCGGCCTCAAGCCGACGAAAGGCTGGTTGTCGGCAAAAGGCGTGGTTCCTGCCTGCCGCCTGAACGACACGCTGTCGGTCTTTGCGCTGACGGTGGATGATGCTTTTACCGTTGCCACCCTTGCAGGCGGCTACGATGCCGAAGACGCCTACTCCCGCGTCCATCCGGCGACCGCGCCAGCCGCCCTTCCGGCTCAGCCGGTGTTTGCCGTGCCTGACGTACTGAACTTCTTCGGTGATACGCAGGCGCAGGCCGCCTGGGAACGGGCGCTCGATGTGCTGCGTGAAAGCGGCGTAGCGCTCAAGCCCATTGATTTCTCAGCCTTCTCTCAGCTAGCGGAACAGCTATACCAGGGGCCGTGGGTAGCCGAACGTACCGCGGCGGTCGGCGAGATGCTGCAACACCCTGAACAGATGGATCCTACCGTTCACCGCATTATCTCCGCCGGGCTGAACTACAGCGCCGTAGAGGCCTTCAAGGCGGAATATCTGCGCGCCGAGCTGACGCAAAAAATCCAGCGCGCGCTGGCTGAGGTCGATGCGCTGGTTGTTCCGACCTCACCCACCATCCATACCCTTGCCGAGATGCAGCAGGAGCCGATTCGCTTTAACTCGCAGTTCGGCACCTACACCAACTTCACCAACCTGGCAGATCTCTCTGCCCTAGCGCTGCCCGCGCCGATGCGCGCCGATGGCCTGCCTGCCGGCATCACGCTGATCGCCCCGGCATGGCACGACCGCGCGCTGGCGGCGTTTGGCCTGCGCTGGCAACAGCAGTTGGCGCTGCCGCTGGGCGCCACCGGGCAGCCGCTCAGCCAGAACGCAGGCACGCTGCCGCTCTCCGCACAGCACGTCCGCGTGGCGGTCGTTGGCGCGCACCTGCGCGGCATGCCGCTTAACTTCCAGCTAACGACCCGATGCGCGGCGTTTGTCGAAGCAACCCAGACCGCGCCGCACTACCGCCTGTTTGCGCTGGCCAACACCCAGCAGCAGAAGCCGGGCATTGCGCGCGATGCCGCCGGTGCGGCGATAGAGGTCGAGCTGTGGGATATCCCGCTGGCGCGCTTTGGTGAATTTGTCGCGGAAATCCCGGCCCCGCTGGGGATGGGGTCGCTGGAGCTTAGCGACGGCCGCTGGGTAAAAGGCTTTATCTGTGAACCGGCAGCGCTGCACGACGCCGTGGACATTACCGAATTCAAGGGCTGGCGCCACTGGATTGCCCGCAAGGAGAACGACCATGTTTAACACTGTCCTGATTGCTAACCGTGGTGAAATTGCCTGCCGCGCCATCCGTACTCTGAAGCGTCTGGGGATCACCAGCGTCGCGGTTTACTCAGATGCAGACAAAAACGCCGAGCACGTGAAGCAGGCCGACATCGCCCTGGCGCTGGGCGGCGAGAAAGCGAGCGACAGCTACCTGAAAATAGAGCGCATTATTGCCGCCGCTCGCGAAAGCGGGGCGCAGGCCATCTGGCCTGGCTACGGCTTTCTCTCGGAAAGCCTGGCGTTTGCCGACGCCTGCGATCGTGCGGGGATTGTTTTTATTGGTCCGACCGCGCAGCAGATTGGCGAGTTTGGTCTGAAGCACCGCGCTCGCGAGCTGGCCGCTCAGGCGGGCGTACCGATGACGCCGGGCACCGGACTGCTCAACTCGCTTGATGAGGCGCTGGCCGCTGCGCAGCAAATTGGTTACCCGGTGATGTTAAAAAGTACCGCCGGCGGCGGCGGTATTGGCCTGACGCGCTGCGCGGACGCCGAGACGCTGGCGCAGGCCTGGGAGAGCGTGCGCCGCCTGGGCGAGCAGTTCTTTAGCGATGCGGGCGTATTCGTCGAGCGCTGCGTTGACCGCGCGCGCCATATCGAAGTGCAGATTTTTGGCGATGGCAAAGGCAACGTGGTGGCGCTCGGCGAGCGCGACTGTTCACTCCAGCGCCGCAACCAGAAAGTCGTGGAAGAAACGCCCGCGCCGAACCTGCCAGCCGCCACCCGCACCGCGTTGCTCAACGCCGCCGTGCAGTTAGGCAAACTGGTCAACTATCGCAGCGCCGGCACGGTTGAGTTCATCTACGACGCCGCGCTGGATGCCTTTTATTTCCTTGAGGTGAACACCCGCCTGCAGGTTGAGCATCCGGTGACCGAGAGCGTGACCGGGTTGGACCTGGTGGAGTGTATGCTGCGCGTGGCGGCTGATGAATCCATCGACTGGGCGCGGCTGGCTCAGGCACCGCAGGGTGCGGCCATCGAGGTGCGCATCTACGCCGAAAACCCGCTGAAAAACTTCCAGCCCGCCCCCGGCATTCTCACCGAAGTGGTGTTTCCGGACGACGTGCGGATTGATACCGGCGTGACCACCGGCAGCGAAGTCTCTGCATTTTACGATCCGATGATCGCCAAGCTGATTGTGCACGCCGACACCCGCGAAGCCGCGCTGGCGAAGCTACGCACGGCGCTGAACGCCACGCGCCTGCACGGCATTGCCACCAACCTTGACTACCTGCGGCAGATTACCGCCAGCGATGCCTTTGTCGACGGTACGGCATGGACGCGTATGCTCGACGGCGTGGTGGCGCAGTCGCCGGTGGTTGAGGTGATTCAGCCGGGGACCTGGAGCAGCATACAGGATTACCCCGGCCGTCAGGGTTACTGGGATATCGGCGTACCGCCGTCAGGCCCGATGGACGATTTTGCCTTCCGCCTGGCCAACCGCATTGTCGGCAACCATGAATCGGCGGCGGGGCTGGAATTTACGCTTCAGGGGCCCGTGCTGCATTTCCACAGCGATGCACTGATTGCTCTGACCGGCGCCGACTGCCAGGCGCAGCTTGATGGCGAGGCCGTTGCGCTGTGGCAGCCGGTAGCGGTCAGGGCCGGGCAAACGCTGACGCTCGGGCGCGCACAGACCGGCTGTCGAGGCTATCTGGCGGTGCGCAACGGTTTCGACGTGCCGGAGTATCTCGGCAGCCGCTCCACCTTCGCGCTGGGGCAGTTTGGCGGACACGCCGGGCGCACGCTGAAGGTGGCCGATCAGCTGCCGATTTCTCGTCCTGAGCTCGCCGCCTGCACCACGCCTGCGCCGATCAGCGAGGCCAGGGCGCTGTCGCCGGCGCTGATCCCACGCTACGGGGAGATCTGGCGGATTGGCGTGCTCTACGGGCCGCACGGCGCGCCGGACTTTTTCACCCAGGAAGCGATTGACGCATTTTTTGCCAGCGATTGGCAGGTTCATTACAACTCCAACCGCCTCGGCGTGCGCCTGGTGGGCCCGAAGCCGAGCTGGACACGGCCCAACGGCGGCGAGGCGGGGCTTCACCCGTCCAACGTGCACGACTGCGAATACGCCATCGGGGCCATCAACTTCACCGGTGACTTCCCGGTGATCCTCACCCGCGATGGCCCCAGCCTTGGCGGTTTTGTCTGCCCGGTGACGATCGCCAAAGCCGAGCTGTGGAAAGTGGGGCAGGTGAAGCCGGGCGATCGTATCCGTTTTTACCCCATCAGCGTGGAAGATGCGGTGGCGCGTGAAAATGCGCTGGATCGCAGCATCGAAACGCTGCAAACCACCGCGCTGCCCGCGTTTCCGGTGCCGTCGCTGGCCGACCGTGACGGCGTTTCTGCCGCCGGGCTGGTTTCTCTGCCAGCCAGCGCTACGTCGCCGGCCATTGTTTATCGCCAGGCCGGAGATAACTACATCCTGATTGAGTACGGTGAAAACGTGCTGGATCTGGCGCTGCGCCTGCGGGTTCACGTACTGATGGCGCATCTGCGCGATCTGGCTCATCCGGGCATTAAAGAGCTGTCGCCCGGCGTGCGCTCGTTGCAGGTGCGTTACGACAGCCGCGAAATCAGCCAACAGGCGCTGGTGGCGCTGCTGCTGGAGCAGGAAGCGCGTATTGGTGATGTCAGCCAGATGAAGGTGCCGTCGCGTATTGTGCATCTGCCGATGGCGTTTGAGGACAGCGCGACGCTGGACGCCGTGAGCCGCTACGCCGATACCGTCCGCGCCAGCGCGCCGTGGCTGCCGAATAACGTTGATTTTATTCAGCGTATCAACGGGCTGGCGAGCCGTGAGGCGGTGAAGGAGACAATTTTTGACGCCAGCTATCTGATTCTTGGCCTTGGCGATGTTTACCTTGGCGCGCCGTGCGCCGTGCCGGTCGATCCGCGCCATCGCCTGCTGAGCTCTAAATATAACCCGGCGCGCACCTTCACTGTGGAAGGTACCGTCGGTATTGGCGGCATGTATATGTGCATTTACGGCATGGACTCGCCGGGTGGCTACCAGCTGGTGGGGCGCACATTGCCTATCTGGAATAAATTCCTCAAAAACGAGCAGTTCAGCGCCGGTGAACCGTGGCTACTGCGCTTCTTTGACCAGGTCCGTTTCTATCCGGTCAGCGAGACGGAGCTGGATCGGCTGCGCGACGATTTCCGTGAAGGGCGCGCGGCAGTTCGTATTGAAGAGACGACGTTCGACTTCCAGGAACATCTGCGCTTCCTCGATGCTCATGCTGAGGATATTGCCCAGTTCCGCCAGCGCCAGTCCGCCGCGTTTGAGGAAGAGGTGGCTCGCTGGCAGCTCGACGAGCAGCAGGCCGTGATTGAAAGTCCGCTACCGATCGAGGACGTCACCCTGGATGACGGCGCGCTGGCGGTGACCGCCGATATGAACGGCAATATCTGGAAAGTGCTGGTGGCCCCGGGTGAGGCAGTAGACGCAGGGCAGCCTCTGATCATCGTCGAAGCCATGAAGATGGAGCTGGCTATCCACGCGCCGCAGGCTGGGGTCGTTAAACGTATCGGCTGTCAGCCGGGGCGTCCGGTCAGCCCCGGCGACGCGCTGCTGTGGCTCGAGCAGGAGGCCGTCTATGACGAATGATAACGACTGCGTGGGCAAGAAACGCCAGGCCGGGTTAGCTGAGCGAATCTATCTGGCGCTGAAAAACGACATTTTTGATTTCCGGTTGATGCCGGGCGAGCACTTCAGCGAAAACGAAATTTCCGAGCGCATGGCGGCGAGCAGGACGCCGGTACGTCAGGCGCTGTTCTGGCTCGAGCATGAAGGCTATGTGCAGGTGTATTCGCGCAGCGGCTGGCAGGTAAAACCGTTCGATTTTACCTATTTTGAGGCGCTGTACGACTTGCGCATTGTCCTTGAGATGGAGGCGGTGAAGCGCCTGTGCATGATGTCGGCTGAGGCCAGGCGTGAGCATCTGACGCCGCTGCTGGCCTTCTGGTGCGACGCACCGCAGATGGCGCCGGGCAAGGCGCTATCACGTCAGGATGAAGCGTTCCACACCGCGCTGGTGCGTGCCACGGGCAACAGCGAAATGGTCCGCGTGCATGTGGAACTGACCGAGAAAATGCGCATCATCCGCCACCTCGACTTTACCCGCGAGGACCGGGTCGATGCCACCTACAGCGAACATGCCCAGGTTCTTCAGGCGATTTCGCAACAGCAGATGGAAGAGGCGCAGCGGATCCTCACTGCGCATATTTCCCAGAGTAAAGCCGAGGTCAGAAAAATAACCTTACACCGGCTTCAGCAGGCCCGTTTGCAACCCGTTTCACCGTAGCTGTGGTTCCGCCCCATTTTGCTGGGGCACATTTATCACTCAATATCGTTTAGGGGTTTTGGTCATGAAAAGACGTTCTTTACTGAAAGCATTTGCCCTGTCGGCCACCTTTTTGAGCATGGGCTTCTCTTTGCAGGCGTACGCAGCAGACACCATTAAAGTGGGGATTATGCATTCCCTGTCGGGCACGATGGCTATTTCCGAAACGCCGCTCAAGGACGTGGCGCTGATGACGATTGATGAAATCAACGCCAAGGGCGGCGTGTTGGGCAAGAAGCTGGAGTCGGTGGTGGTTGATCCGGCATCCAACTGGCCGCTGTTTGCTGAAAAGGCGCGCCAGCTGCTGACTCAGGACAAAGCCGCTGTGGTGTTCGGCTGTTGGACATCGGTTTCGCGTAAATCGGTGCTGCCGGTATTCGAAGAGCTAAACGGCCTGCTGTTCTACCCGGTGCAGTACGAAGGGGAAGAGATGTCGCCAAACGTCTTCTACACCGGCGCGGCGCCGAACCAACAGGCGATTCCGGCGGTGGAGTACATGATGAGCGAGGATGGCGGCAGCGCGAAGCGCTTCTTCCTGCTGGGGACCGATTACGTCTATCCGCGCACCACCAACAAGATTCTGCGCGCGTTCCTGCATTCGAAAGGGGTTCAGGATAAAGATATCGAAGAGGTGTATACCCCGTTCGGCTATAGCGACTATCAGACCATCGTTGCCAACATCAAAAAATTCTCCGCTGGCGGGAAAACGGCGGTGATCTCCACCATCAACGGTGACTCCAACGTACCGTTCTACAAAGAGCTGGCGAATCAGGGTATTAAAGCGACCGACGTGCCGGTGGTGGCGTTCTCCGTCGGGGAAGAAGAGCTGCGCGGGATTGATACCAAACCGCTGGTCGGCCATCTGGCGGCGTGGAACTACTTCGAGTCCGTCAGCAATCCGGTGAATACGAAGTTTGTCGCCGACTACCGCGCCTACGCCAAAGCACATAAGCTGCCAAATGCGGATACGGTGGTGACTAACGATCCGATGGAAGCGACCTATGTCGGTATCCATATGTGGGCACAGGCGGTTGAAAAAGCGGGCACCACCGATGTGGATAAAGTGCGCGCGGCGATGGCGGGGCAAACCTTCAATGCGCCAAGCGGTTTTACCCTGACGATGGATGCCACCAACCATCACCTGCACAAGCCGGTGATGATCGGCGAAATCGAAGAGAACGGTCAGTTTAACGTGGTGTGGAACACCGATAAACCGGTGCGTGCCCAGCCGTGGAGCCCGTACATTGCCGGTAACGATAAGAAGCCGGATACGCCGGTGAAAACGGGCGGTAAGTAAGGTTCGCTCGCGGATAAGGGGGGCCGAGTGTCTGCCCCCCTCACTCTGGCCCTCTCTCCGAGGGGGAGAGGGGGAGGGTTAAACGTACAGTCATCAAAGATATTTTCAGATCTTCCCTGCCAACGCCTCCCCAGGGCTTCTCATATCAGAACAGTACTGAGTAGTTCATCCCAAACGTCCGGCCACGGCCTTTGTAGTCATACAGCGAGGCAGGGCCATAGCCCGGGCTGTAGTACATCGGCGCACGTTGTCCCCAGACGGTGGTGTAGTCGCGGTCAAAGAGGTTTTCAATGCTAAAGCTCAGTTTCCCTACCGGCAACGCATAGCTGCCAAGCAGATCGACCGTCGTGTAGCCATCAATCTCATTACCTGCATCATCGCTCAGCTTAAAGGACGTGGTGCTCTGCACGCGCAGGCTCCACGGGTCCGGTGCCCAGCCGATGTAGGCCGTCGCTTTCGACGGGCTCGCCACCTTCACGTCATATTTCTGCCAGCTGCCGTCCACCTTTGATTCGGTTTTCAGTACGTTGAAATTTCCCCCGGCGCTCCAGTCGCTGTCTGGAATAAAGTAATCCACCGCGCCCTCTACGCCGTAGATGCGGCGCTTATCGTCCACCACGCTGATGGTCAGATCTTTATTCGCCTGCACGTTTTTGTCGGACAACGAGTAGTAGGCGGCGATCTGCGTGCGCAGGTTGTCGCCGGTGTAGCGCCAGCCGAGTTCGTAGGAGTTCACCTTGATCCCTTCGAGCTTGCTGTCGTCGACGTTGACGCTGTTCACCAGCGGCAGATGGCCGTTCACCGCCTTTCCGTATTGCCCGCGACCATAGTATTTACCCGGATCCGGGAGTTCGACGCCCTGAGAGAAGTTAAACCACGTCTGCTGGCGCTCGGTAAGGTGTACTAACAGACCGGCGTTAAAGAGGTAATTATCGTAGTCGGTTGAGCCGCCGGGAATGGCGTCGGCGGAACGGGCGCTGCCGTCGGCAATTAAACGTTGCTCGTTGTAGCCCACGAAATCGTCGACGCGGTTCTCGGTGTACTGGTAGCGCACGCCGCCGCTGAGGGTGAAGATTTCGTTGATATCGTAGCTCGACTGCAGGAACGCGGCCAGGTTGCTGATATCGTAGCTCGGGTAGCGTCCGGTGGTGTATATCTGCTGGTTGTTTAAGCCGCCGGAGGCGTTGGCCTTTTGCTTATCGAAATACATCTGATTAGAGGTGAAGCGCTCGTGATCGGCATCCAGTCCGTAGGTGAGCTGCCAGCCGTCCAACGGCGTGCTGTTGAGCGTTAGCTTCGCGCCGTACTGGTTTGTGTCCTGCTGCGATGACGAGAAGCTTGTCAGGTTGAAGTTTTTATCCACGCTCGGGAAAGGGTAGAACTTCAAGGATTCATCGCGATAGTAAACCTGACCGACCAGCTCCTGGCCGAGGAAATCGCTGTTGGAATACTGCAGGCTCATCAGGTGGCGTTCGGTACCGGGAATACGGTCGGAGCTGAGGCCGCTGCTGACGTACGGTTTGCTTTTACCGGTGAGGGCAGAAAAATCTTTCCCCAGGTTCAGGCCGTAGTCATCGTCTCCCTGGCTTTTATAGTACTGCGTCACCAGCTGTAGCTGCTGGGTGTCATTGATATTCAGCGTGCCGGTACCCATCACATCGAGACGGTCGGAGTACTGCAGCCCGGTTTGGGTGTTATCCAGCAGGGTGGCATCGCCGTTGCCATCATACCAGCCGCCAAACTTCTGATACGCCACCGACAGCCGTCCGGCAATATGATCGTTGCCGCCTGAAACGGCGCTGGCAACGCGTTCATCGTGATCTTTGCTGCTGTTGAAGCCGCTTTTCGTACCGGCTTCAAACTCCACCTGAGTTTCCGGCTGGCCCTTTTTGGTCACGATATTAATCAGGCCACCGGTACTGCCGCCGCCGTACAGCGAGGTCGCGCCGGAGATGACTTCAATATGTTCGATATTGAAGGGGTCTATGGAGTCCAGCTGGCGGCTGTCGGTGCGCGAAGAGTTGAGGCGTACGCCGTCAATCAGCACCACCAGCGGGCGACCGCGTACGTTCATGCCGTAGTTGGTGCGGCTCTGGCTACTTACGTCAAGGCCGGGGATCAGCTGGGCCAGCGCATCTTTGAGCTCTTTACCGCCCTGTATCTGCTGCTCCAGTTCGGCGTTTTCAATCACCCAGGTGGTCTGCGCCATTTCCGCTACCGTGCGGTTGCTACGGTTGGCGGAGATCACCATGCTTTCATCATCGGTAGTTTGCGCCACCGCGGGTGCCATCATGGCGAGAAGTAAAGGGTTGAGCGCCCAGAGGCTCTTTTTGATCGTCATCATCATCATTCCTGCGCATGGGCCGATAAAGGGCGGCCCAAAAATGCGTTCCGTGAGTTAAAGAAGCAGCGTAGCGCTGCAGTTTTCCCGGATACCGCGGCGTCGCTGAATCTGACGGCGATCTCCTGAGTGGGGGCAAATCACTTCCAGCGAGCGTCTGCGGCTCGTCCAGAATGCATTAGGCGTGATAATGAGAATTTTGCAGATAATGTTTCTCATTATCAACATTTGTTTCGGTTTTTGTTAAAAAATTTATATGCGTGTTAACGCCAGGCAGGAGGGAACCTCGCCCGTCGCACGTTTAAAGAGAAGAATGAAAATGTTGAAGGGGCTGTGTCCCCTGAATTTGCGTGCGAGCAATGAGCAGAGGGTAAACGGCCGGCCGATGAAGCCGACGGGTTGAGTAAAGCCCGGTCACGACGGATGTGGCGGGCCTTACTCGTGATAGCTCAAGGCATTACAGACCCAGGTCAGACAGGCCTGGGTGATCGTCAGGACGACGCCCCAGTGGCCAGAAGAATTTGCGCTCGCTTTCTTTGATTGGCATGTCATTGATACATGCGAAGCGACGTTTCATCAGACCGTCGGCCTCAAACTCCCAGTTTTCGTTACCGTAAGAACGGAACCAGTTACCTGAGTCATCATGCCATTCGTAAGCGTAACGGACGGCGATACGGTTTCCACCAAACGCCCACAGCTCTTTGATGAGTCGGTACTCGAGCTCTTTTTTCCACTTACGCGCGAGGAACCCTTCGGCTTCTTCACGATGACTCGCGAATTCGGTACGGTTACGCCATTGGGTATCCAGCGAGTAAGCCAGCGCGACTTTTGCCGCGTCGCGGGTGTTCCAGCCGTCTTCAGCCAGACGGACTTTCTCAATGGCCGTTTCCAGCGTGAAGGGCGGAAGCGGCGGACGTACGGGTGTGTCAGTCATGGTAAAATTCCTGTTCGTGTCGGTTTTAGGGAATCGCCCTAATCGTTACTCAGGCCCGGCCGAGAGCCGTTCCAGCAAAACGTTTGCCACGTCCCGTGCGTCGTCAGCGGCGTTCCGATCGCCCATCACGTATGTCATGGTGATTGCCCCCTCGATCAACATCAGCAGCTGTCTGGCCAGAACGACAGGGTGTTCTGCGTGCAGCTGCTCGCAGAGCGCGATCGTGTAATCCAGCAGTTTCTGCTTATGCATTTTTGCTATCTGGCGAACAGGATCGTCCGGGTCTCCCACTTCTCCGGCTGTGTTGATAAAGGCACAGCCGCGGAAGCCTTCGGACTCAAACCAGCTTTTCAGAACGGTGAACATGTTCAGAATGCGATCCCGAGGCGTTTCGCCTTTATCCGACTCGGTTCTGAACCACTGCATCCACCGTTCGTCACGCGCATTCAACGCGGCCGATGCCACGTCCTCCTTGTTCGCAAAATAGCGATAAATACTCTTCCTTGCGACGCCTGAGGTCTTTACCAGAAGGTCCATGCCCGTGGCGTGGATACCGTTCTGATAGATAAGCTGTTCAGCGGTGGCGAGGATTTTTTCTCGTGTGTCACTTGGCTTTCTGTTCATGCTTTAAAGGTAGAACGATCGTTCTACCTGATCAAGTGTTAATCATGGATGATGTTTAGGCAGAGGAGGGGGATGTTTAAAAAGTGCTTTTAAATCAATTAAAAGTCAGTCAAAAAAAATCGCGGGAAAGTGCTTTTCGGAAAAAACACGCTGCCAGGAAAAATTTGGGCGTTAATAATGGGACGGCGGTGTGCTAAACAGGGAGAGACAGGTGTACTCCAGGTGTTAAAACAATCTTTTGATGTTACAGAAAAAATAGCGAACAGGAACGGCTGAAAATGATCAAATATTTATTGCTGGTGGTGGTGATGCTCGTAGGATGTACCAGTGCGCCAAACTTACCGCCTACGGATACTATTGTGGCGGTAAAACCGGTTGACTCCGGCATTATCGCCAGCTCGGCGAAGTACAGTTATCGTTTTTTCCGTACCGGCTTCCCCCAAGAATATCAGCGTTATAAGACATTTTATGAACGTTTTCACCAGCAGGCTTCTGGCGTGCGGGTTAACTTTGTTGTCGATCAACATGAAGTGACGGCGGAATACGTGGTTGTGGTGGATAAACGCAAACTGGATGCCGGGCAGCATGCCGAGCTGGTCAATCAGTATCATGCGGTGCAGATTGATAACGATCGCCTCGGTATTTTGTTTAAAGCGACGGGGTTTTGGTCTTCATCGTACGCGCCAGAACTGGCTGCAGAGTATCGGTTAGAACAGCCCGTTGTGGTATCAATCAATGATAAGACTAAAACGTTAAGCTCCCTTGGCGAGATCGCCATGATCCCCTTAGTCCCTTTGTTCCCACTGTACATGATGTACGGATGTGCCACCGGGCCCTGCATCTGAGGGAAAGGGCGGCTTCTGAAACGACCAGGCGTTGGGGGACGGAAGCCTCCGGCCCCTCTGGTTTGGCCGCCAATCATGATGGATTTGAAATGTCTATCGGGATGGGGAAATAGCTCCCCTGAGCTGTGTCTTAAAAGATGAATACTAATACTGTCAAATTTACCTTAAATAGTGCTTTAGATAACAATTACTGGGGTGTTTTCTATTATTTTGTTCACTTGCCTCTGTGATATGCTTGTTTTAGTATCATAACAACTATAAAAATATATCAAAGGATCGTTTATGGAATGGGGATGTATAAAGTGCGGGGTAGCCATACCTCAGGAAAGAGAATTTTGCGATATCTGTGAAGAAAAACATTTCAGGAAAATTGGCGGTTTTTTATTTTTACCTCTCATCGGGTTAGTGGTTACCGCTGCGGGGTATCTGTTTGCAATGACAGATGCATTTAAATTTATGGCCGAGAATTATACGCACTTGAATGTCAGCGCGAAAACCTTCTTTGCACTCTCTCTTGCTATTTATGCCGTAGAGTTTTTATTTTCGCTGACGGTACTTTCCTTTTTCTTGAGAAAGAAAAGATTTTTACCCAAGCTTTATATTCTGTTTTTGATATCTATTGTAGTAACAATGTCATTAAATCTCTATATGCTTTATAGGTTAATTCCCGGCGTAAATATTGGCTATAATGAGCTTGTTCCTGTTTTCAGAAATGTGATATCAGCGTTTATTTGGATTCCGTATTTCATAACATCCGTGCGCGTAAAAAGAACGTTTATCCGCTAAGAGGCCATTGGCGTGGCTTTTTATCGCTGATTATTGGATACGCAGAGTATGCTTGCCGCGCTTCAGCCAGCAAAACCAGGGGCGGGCGCTCTGCGAGTGGTCAGGATAAACGTTGTTCCGTTCGTCGTCATACCCCAAAGACGCTATCTTGCTAATTTCATGAGATGTGTAGCCATTCCCCATTGAAGATTTGTGCATTTCCCGTCTACCCATTCCAGAACAGAGTAGCTCGCATTGGGCTGGGCGTAGCGAGAAAAATTATCGATAACCCCCTCTTTTAGCTGCGCCAGAACGCCTTGGCTAACCTGGCCGTGAGACACCACACAAACCGTCTGATGCTGATTGGCTATTTGCAGGTGACAAAAGAAATCCATGATTCGCTGGGTAGCCTGAGCCAGAGTTTCCCCTTCAGGAGGGCAATAGTTTGCATCGTGCATGAATAGCGCATTTACATCATCCGGATGGCTGCGCGTGAGCTGCGCGGATGCGAGCCCTTCAAAACGACCAAAAGCCTGTTCTTTTAGTGACGGTTCAATGATCAGTGGGCAGTGAAGGCCTTTTGCCAGGCTCAACCCCATCTGCCGTGCGCGCCCGAGAGGAGAGCTGTAAATACATGCTATCGGGTAGGCGCTTTCCAACAGTGCGGCCAGTAATGCCGATGTTTCTCGCATACCCCGGGGGGTAATCGGGCTATCGCTATGCCCCTGGATTATCCTGCTTAGATTCCACTCTGTTTCAGCATGCCTTACCAGTATTACTTTCATCGTTATTTATTTCCGCCAGCCCGCAGGAGTGCTTGCACTGCACAATATGTGCATCAATTCAGGCGAAGTGTAGACGAATAAGCGGGTTGCCGTTTTAGATAACGTCGGCAGCGGCGGGCAGCGATGAAGATCTTCTGTGAGCGAGAAGCCCCAATAAAGCCACAAATCAGTGTTGCCCCATTACTTGTTCCAGGATGATGCTTTTTCAGGCAGGGTACTATATTTTGGTTGAACTCCCTTTGCAGGATATAACCATGATAACAGTAGAGAAATCAGATCCATTTTCTTCAGAATCTTATCGCTTAATCGAGATGCTGTCAGCTGAACTTGCCGCTATTACTGGCGATAATGGCAAAACCAACTTCACCGTTGAAGCGATGAACAATGACAAAGCAGTATGGGCATTGGCAAAAAATGTACATGGCTATGCGATAGGATGCGGAGCTATCCGCCCATTAACACAAAACATAGCTGAGCTTAAAAGAATGTTTTCGGACCGAAGCGAGCCAGGCGTGGGGAGTGCATTACTTACTTTTCTGGAAACCTCTGCAAAGCAAATGGGATATCGAGAACTGAAGCTGGAAACCCGACATATCAACCAACGGGCCGTCAATTTTTACGAGAAAAATGGATATGTTCGTATTGATAATTATGGCCCATACATAGGAAGAGAAGAAGCTGTCTGTTTCTCAAAAACATTGGACTGATTGCATCCATCGGTTGAACTCACAGTACCAAGCGGACAGCCTCTTGGATCTGAAGGTCCGCTATGAGCGAATAGCGGACGCTATTCTTATCCTTTATAACCCCCCAATATAACTTTATAATTTATTTTGTACGAAGCTGGCCACTTCAAGTACTAACTTTTAAATCTCATAAATTTCACCATCATTGACCTGGATACTATCTATTGAAGGCCCTCCTTCACATTGATACATAATTACGCCATTACTATTTAAACTTGCATTTACTCCAAAAGATGAAGAGATCTCGTTCTCTGATAAATAAAATGGGGAACCGTCAACCTCACGCATCCCACTAGGGAAGGTGCGAACAAGTCCCTGATATGAGATCATGTTTGTCATCTGGAGCCATGGAACAGGGTTCATCATGAGTCATCAACTCACCTTCGCCGACAGTGAATTCAGCAGTAAGCGCCGTCAGACCAGAAAAGAGATTTTCTTGTCCCGCATGGAGCAGATTCTGCCATGGCAAAACATGGTGGAAGTCATCGAGCCGTTTTACCCCAAGGCTGGTAATGGCCGGCGACCTTATCCGCTGGAAACCATGCTACGCATTCACTGCATGCAGCATTGGTACAACCTGAGCGATGGCGCGATGGAAGATGCTCTGTACGAAATCGCCTCCATGCGTCTGTTTGCCCGGTTATCCCTGGATAGCGCCTTGCCTGACCGCACCACCATCATGAATTTCCGCCACCTGCTGGAGCAGCATCAACTGGCCCGCCAATTGTTCAAGACCATCAATCGCTGGCTGGCCGAAGCAGGCGTCATGATGACTCAAGGCACCTTGGTCGATGCCACCATCATTGAGGCACCCAGCTCGACCAAGAACAAAGAGCAGCAACGCGATCCGGAGATGCATCAGACCAAGAAAGGCAATCAGTGGCACTTTGGCATGAAGGCCCACATTGGTGTCGATGCCAAGAGTGGCCTGACCCACAGCCTGGTCACCACCGCGGCCAACGAGCATGACCTCAATCAGCTGGGTAATCTGCTTCATGGAGAGGAGCAATTTGTCTCAGCCGATGCCGGCTACCAAGGGGCGCCACAGCGCGAGGAGCTGGCCGAGGTGGATGTGGACTGGCTGATCGCCGAGCGCCCCGGCAAGGTAAGAACCTTGAAACAGCATCCACGCAAGAACAAAACGGCCATCAACATCGAATACATGAAAGCCAGCATCCGGGCCAAGGTGGAGCACCCATTTCGCATCATCAAGCGACAGTTCGGCTTCGTGAAAGCCAGATACAAGGGGTTGCTGAAAAACGATAACCAACTGGCGATGTTATTCACGCTGGCCAACCTGTTTCGGGCGGACCAAATGATACGTCAGTGGGAGAGATCTCACTAAAAACTGGGAATAACGCCTTAAATGGCGAAGAAACGGTCTAAATAGGCTGATTCAAGGCATTTACGGGAGAAAAAATCGGCTCAAACATGAAGAAATGAAATGGCTGAGTCAGCCGAGAAGAATTTCCCCGCTTATTCGCACCTTCCCTAGCTGATTTTCTGGGTTGCTAAATTATTTCTGTCCAATTTCATCCAGCCATTAAAAAAACACCATATCCTTATATGGGTGCTTCAAACATGCACTAAGGCGACTATCTAAATTACCGTCATGGATTTCCAGTTTATGCCCATCCGGATCCAAAAAGTAGATAGATTTTCCTTCGCTCTTATTAGCTTTCCATTCCATAACACCATATGATTTCAGGTGGTTAGCAACTATATCAAAATTTTCGCTTCGAATACTGAATGCATAGTGGGTGTAATCCTGCCGGGGAGCAACCTCGTCAGCAGAAAGACACAGCCACAAATCACCCAGACAAAGGTAAGCGCCAGAGGCCCATTTGGCCTTAGGTGTAAAACCTAGCGCCTCTACATAAAAATTAAAACTTCTGGAAATATCGTTCACAGCGATTGTTATGTGATTCAGTCCGGTAATCATTAACATTCTCTTATGCATGGTGAAGGGAGTTATAAACTATCATAAAACCCCATCAACTCATCGTCTGGGTAGGTACTGAGCCTAAACTTCAGCTTCTGGCACGGATCGAACATCCTATCTCACGATAGCTATCTGTTTTTTCTGTGCTAAAGTGCTGTATCCGTTTCCAGTAGCGTACCGTTCCCCATGTAACGATTTTCTCTTTTAACAGTGTTTATTTTCCGCGTTGCCTGATGGCTGCGTGGGTTTCTGTTATTTAAGTTGAGAATCTTTCTGTATGAACACGTTACTGTTTGCGCTTTTTGGCGCACTGCGTAACCATCGCTGGTTACGCCTGCTTGGTTTTGCCTATATTCTGTCATCGCTGGGTAATGGGCTGACTCAGGTCATTATTTTCGGTCAACTTCTGCACTGGCAGGCTTCTCCTGCGACGCTTACCATGGTGTATATGCTGTCGATGCTACCCAGCTTTATTGGCAGCATCTGGGGCGAGACGCTGTGTAAGCAAACATCACCACTGCGGGTCCTGATTTTTACTGAGATATCGGGTCTGCTGGTGCTCATTTTTCCATTGTATGGTTTACTGCATCATAGTATTCAAGCACTGCTGGTCGTGCAGTGTGCAGAAGCACTGCTCAGCGGCATGAGCTACCCGGCGCTGACGCTGCTGTTCAAACGTGGATTGCGCACTGATGAACTTCCTGCGGCAACGGCCATGGAAACCCTCATTTTTGCCTCACAGGTTTTGTTGGGGACCGGGCTGGGTGTTGTTCTGTTTGACCTGATTAATTCCCTGTATCTGCTTGCCCTTGATGCCCTCAGTTTTACGGCGGCTGTGGCGCTGCTTATGATCTCCGGATCGGTTTTTCGCGACGCAGAACACCAGCCTGCGGAGGTTTCTTCTGACAGCCAGGCTCCGCTCTGGCACGTTATATCGCCCATGCAAAAAAGAAGCATTATGCTGTTACCTGCGCTTGCTGCGGTGGGATCCCCGGCGATGGCGCTTTTACCCGCATTGGCACAAGAAATGAGGCCTGAAGATTCCGCCGGGCTGGCATTACCGCTACTTTTTGCCCGCAGCCTTGGACAGCTCTGTGGGCCACTCATGCTGGATGCCGGTAAATTGCAGCGATATAGCGCCAATAACGGCCTGCTGCTGATATGTCTGGTGCTGTTTATCGGAGCCTATTTCTTATTACCCCTATTCCTGAGCGCCTCCTTTGCCGGGCTTGTTCTGATCTTCTGTGCCCATATGGCGTCGAATATTGTATTTGCTTTGGGGACGTTCGGTATTCTGAGGAATTTCTCGCAAAAGGATGTTGCGAAAGCGAGTGCAATATCATGGCGTGGACAGGTTCTGACAGCCGCTGTTGCTACCGGTTTAACCAGCACAATAGCTCAGTATTTTGGCGCTTTTACCGCGCTTTATAGCGTTTCGTTGCTGAGTCTGGGGGCGGTTTGTTTATTGCTCTGGTTGAGTCGAACGAGTAACGAATAATCACTGAATCCCATCTTTGCGAGCAGGTAAATTTACTGCCTGCTCGCCCACGGTGTTCTAAACAGCGTCCTTTTTGCCGAATAAGTTTAAATTGTCACAACGTACTCAGTATAGAAAACCTCAAAAATAGCTATCGAGGTGTTCTTATCCTCAAATACCACGCTTTTATTTATCAAAAAATATTCTGACTCACCGCTAGGGTTATTTAATTTACCTATGACAGGCTGCGCTATTATCGTGCGCGGATGTCCTGTGGCGGTGCGCGTTAATAATAACGAAAACCGATGGTTTTATTTTAATTCCTTTAAAAACATATCATTATGTATTTGGCACAAGCCTTGCTAAATGAATTCCATCTTGTATACCAACAGGAATTCAACGATGACATTCATAATGAAACGATCGCCAAAAGCGCTATTTCTGGCTTTCGCGTTTCTCCTGTTCAGCGCCCCGGCGCTGGCGGGCCCGGCCGCCGATTACGGGCAGGCGAGCCGCAGCGAGCAGGCGACCCTGCTCCAGCGCTGGGCCGCAGAACCTGATGCTGTGCGCCTGCCGCTGCTCGAAGCGTTGAGCCAGGCGTCGGTGGTCAGCGATGTCGATGGCCAGCTTTTCAGCGAGCAGGGGGGCAGGCTGGTACCGCTGGAAGGGCACGCTGCGCCGCAGGGCGAGACCAAAAAAGTGTTTATGAATAACCGCCTTCGCGGATTGGTGGCCAGCGCGCTGGCATCGCACCAGTTGGTCAGCAATGACCCGAACGTCCGCTTAGCGGCGGCCCTGACGTTACAAAACGGCGCGCAGCAGGATCAGTTGCCCATGTTAACTCAGCGCCTGGCGGCCGAGCGGGACGCGCGCGTACATACCGCGCTGGCGATTGCCGTAGCCAACCTGCAGCTCTCTGACAGCCGCGCGGAGCAGCGTCTGCGGGCGGTTAAGCTGCTGGGTGAAGCCAGCGATCCGCAGGTGCAGGCGAGCCTTAGCCGCCTGACACAGCCGCAAAATGAACCGGATGCGACGGTGCGCGCAGCGGCGGCGGAAAGTCTGAAGCAGGTGCAGCAGCGTCTGAGATGGGGCGACTGGCTGGGCCAGGCGTTCAGCGGCATCTCGCTGGGCTCGATCCTGCTGCTGGCGGCGCTGGGGTTGGCGATCACCTACGGTCTGCTGGGCGTTATCAATATGGCCCACGGTGAGATGCTGATGCTCGGTGCGTATTCCACATGGCTGGTGCAGGACGCTTTCCAGCGGCTGGCGCCGGAGTGGCTGGCGCTGTATCCGCTGGTGGCGCTGCCGGTGGCGTTCTTTATCACCGCCGCGATCGGCATGCTGCTTGAGCGCACGATTATTCGCCACCTGTACGGGCGACCGCTGGAAACCCTGCTGGCGACCTGGGGGATCAGCCTGATGCTGATTCAACTGGTGCGCGTCCTGTTTGGTACGCAGAACCTTGAAGTGGCTAACCCCGCCTGGCTGTCGGGCGGCTGGAGCGTGCTGCCTAACCTGGTGCTGCCGTATAACCGCATTGCCGTGATCCTGTTCGTTATTGGCGTGCTGGCGTTGACCTGGCTGCTGCTGAACAAAACGCGTCTTGGCATGAACGTGCGTGCGGTGACGCAAAACCGCCGTATGGCCGACTGCTGCGGCGTGCCGACCGGGCGCGTCGATATGCTGGCCTTCGGTTTAGGCTCCGGTATCGCCGGGCTGGGCGGCGTTGCGCTGTCGCAGCTGGGTAACGTGGGCCCGGAGCTGGGGCAGGGCTACATCATAGACTCCTTCCTGGTGGTGGTGACCGGCGGCGTAGGCCAGCTTGCCGGCACCGTGGCGGCAGCGCTGGGCCTTGGCGTCCTCAATAAGGTGCTGGAACCGCAGATAGGCGCGGTGCTGGGCAAAATTGCCATTCTGGTCTTGATCGTGCTGTTTATTCAAAAACGGCCGCAAGGATTGTTCGCATTCAAAGGGCGGGTAATTGACTGATGAGCCAACCACTTACGTTAACTATTGCGCGCCGCGCGCCGCGCCTGACCGGCTCACTGGCGGCGTTGGTGCTGGTAGCGTTGCTGGCGTTGCCTTTCTTCGCGCTGCTGCCGGCGGCGCATCCGCTGGCGATGTCGACCTATACGCTCACGCTTATCGGCAAAATTCTCTGCTATGCGGTAGTGGCCGTAGCGCTGGATCTGGTGTGGGGGTACGCCGGGCTGCTGTCGCTGGGACACGGCCTGTTCTTTGCGCTGGGCGGCTATGCCATGGGGATGTATCTGATGCGCCAGGCGTCCGGCGATGGGCTGCCGGCGTTTATGTCTTTTCTGTCGTGGAACGAGCTGCCGTGGTTCTGGGCGGGTACTCAGCACTTCGCCTGGGCGCTGTGTCTGATTATCCTCGTACCGGGCCTGCTGGCGCTGGTATTCGGTTATTTTGCCTTCCGTTCACGCATCAAAGATGTCTACTTCTCCATTATGACCCAGGCGCTCACCTACGCCGGGATGCTGCTGTTTTTCCGCAATGAAACCGGCTTTGGCGGGAACAATGGGTTTACCGGCTTTACCACGCTGCTGGGTTTCCCTGTCTCTGCTACCGGCACGCGTATCGCGCTGTTCATCGCCACCGTGCTGCTGCTGGCAGGCTCGCTGGCGATTGGCCTGCTGCTCACACGCAGTAAGTTTGGCCGCGTGCTGACCGCCGTGCGCGACGCGGAAAACCGTCTGATGTTCTGCGGCTACGATCCGAAAGGCTTCAAGCTGTTCGTCTGGACGCTGTCCGCGGTGCTATGCGGCCTGGCGGGGGCGCTGTACGTCCCACAAGTGGGGATTATCAACCCCAGCGAAATGTCGCCGACCAACTCGATTGAAGCCGCCATCTGGGTGGCGCTCGGCGGACGCGGTACGCTGATTGGCCCGATTCTCGGCGCGGGCATTGTTAACGGCGCCAAAAGCTACTTCACCGTTGCCTTCCCTGACTTCTGGCTCTTTTTCCTCGGACTCATGTTTATTCTCGTCACGCTGTTCCTGCCGCGCGGTGTGATTGGCCTGCTTAAACGGAGGAAGCATGACTGATTCCCTGTTCACCCAAGCGCTACCGCAGGATCGCTACCGTCATACCACCGACCCTGTGCTGGAGCTGAATAATATCAACGTCACTTTCGATGCTTTCCGTGCGCTGACCAACCTGTCGCTGAAAATTGGCGTCGGCGAGCTGCGTTGCGTGATTGGCCCCAACGGTGCGGGGAAAACCACGCTGATGGATGTGATCACCGGCAAAACGCGGCCGGACAGCGGTACGGTGACTTACGACCAGAATATCGACCTGATGGGCATGTCATCGGTGGAGATTGCGCGAGCGGGTATCGGGCGTAAGTTCCAGAAGCCGACGGTATTTGAGGCGCTGAGCGTGATGGAGAACCTTGAAATCGCGCTCAAAATGGATAAGTCGGTGTGGACCTGTCTGCGGGCGAGGCTCACCGGTAGCCAGCGGGACCGTATTGATGAAGTGCTGGAGCTGCTGCGGCTCACCGCCCATCGTCATCGCCCGTCAGGCCTGCTTTCGCACGGGCAAAAGCAGTTTCTGGAAATTGGCATGCTGCTGGTCCAGGAGCCGCACCTGCTGCTGCTGGATGAACCCGCAGCCGGGCTGACCGATGCGGAAACGGACTATATTGCCGAGCTGTTCCGTACGCTTGCCGGCAAGCATTCGCTGATGGTCGTGGAGCACGATATGGGCTTTGTGGAAACCATCGCCGACCACGTCACTGTCCTGCATCAGGGGCAGGTGCTGGCAGAAGGATCGCTGCGCGAGGTGCAGGCCAACGAGCAGGTTATCGACGTTTATCTGGGGCGCTAATATGTTACAGGTTAATGATTTAAATCAGTATTACGGTGGTAGCCATATTCTGCGCGGCCTCTCTTTTGACACCACGCCGGGTGAAATTACCTGCCTGTTAGGGCGCAACGGCGTGGGGAAAACCACGCTGCTGAAGTGCCTGATGGGGCTGATTCCGGCGAAGTCCGGCACTATCCACTGGCAGGGCAAGCTGATAAATGCCAGCAAGCCGCACCAGCGGGTGCAGCAGGGTATTGCCTACGTACCGCAGGGGCGGGAAATCTTTCCGCGCCTGACGGTCGAAGAGAACCTGCTGATGGGGCTGTCGCGCTTTTCTGGCCGTCAGGCCAAAAGCGTGCCGGACGACATCTACGATCTGTTTCCCGTTCTGCGTGAAATGAAAGGGCGGCGAGGCGGCGATCTCTCCGGTGGGCAGCAGCAACAGCTGGCGATTGGGCGAGCATTGGCCTGCAAACCTCAGTTGTTGATTCTGGATGAACCGACCGAAGGCATTCAGCCCTCGGTGATCAAAGAGATTGGCGCAGTGATCCGCAGCCTTGCCAACCGCGGCGATATGGCAATTTTGCTGGTGGAGCAGTTTTACGATTTTGCCGCGGAGCTGGCGGATCAGTATCTGGTGATGTCGCGCGGCACCATCATTGCGCGCGGGCGCGGGGATGAAATGGAAGCGCAGGGCGTCAGGCAGTTAGTGGCGATATAACCATCGCGCCGTTATCGCCGGATGGCGGCGTCACCGCCTTATCCGGCCTATGGGCTTGTAGGCCTGATAAGCGCAGCGCCATCAGGCGGTCGCCGCACGTTCGTGCAAACTGTCCATCAATCGGCTTACCGCCGGATTTTCCACCGCCTGCACCGCGTAGCAGATGCCAATGCGCCTCAGCAGCGGATACCCTGGCAGCG
Source organism: Klebsiella sp. WP3-W18-ESBL-02 (assembly GCF_014168815.1). NCBI lineage: Bacteria > Pseudomonadati > Pseudomonadota > Gammaproteobacteria > Enterobacterales > Enterobacteriaceae > Klebsiella > Klebsiella sp. WP3-W18-ESBL-02. The sequence continues at coordinate 3,890,980 of NZ_AP021972.1, read as the reverse complement.
TGCGCCAGCTCAGGTTACAGCGTGAATCCACCAATGATTGGGGGGCAATCGCCAGCCCAAAACCCGCTTCAACCAGATCCAGCGCGAGCGTAAAGCTGCCGGCGTTGGCATTGGGCGCACCGGCGGAAGTGCCATAAAACGGCAGGAAGCGCTGGTGCGAATCGTGCGCCGGATATGTTATCCAGGGCTGTGAAATCAGCTGGTCGGTCGTCAATTCCTCAACCTTGCTGAAATCGTGATCTGAGGGAAAGGCCAACACATAGCGCTCATCAACAAGCGGCATAAACAGCTCATCTTCACAGCGCAGACTTTCGCAACCAAGACGAATATCCCCCGTACAGCCGGGGTCGAGCGTAACCTCGGTGTCCGGCATCTCGTGGCGAATGCGTTGTAATAACGAAGCCAGACACGGCGAGGCGATATCCTGCTCGATGCCAATCGTTAGCGGCGTTCTATCCTGTCTTTTGCGAAAACGTGCGGTGAGCGTGGCCATATCCTGAAGCATCCGACAGGCGTGCGGATAGAGCGCGCGCGCGTCCTCGGTGACGTCAACGCCGCGCGGTTTGCGTACGAAAAGCTGCGTGCCTAGCTCCTCCTCCAGCGCCTTCACGGTGGCAGAAAGCGCGGGCTGTGTCAGACTTAACTGTTCTGCCGCACGGGTAATATTGCGCTCTTCAAAGACGGCGATAAAAGCGCTGAGTTGTCGTTTATCCATAGAAAATCTTTATGGCTGTGAAAAAAACAAACCATTTTTCACCATTTAAGTTCGGATTTAAAGTGTTGCCATCAATTTTATTTATGAGGAAATCCCTATGAACGCTGCATCCAAACCGTTAGTTGTGATCACCGGCGCCAGCTCTGGCATTGGCCTGGCAACCGCCAAACTGCTGTCTGAGCGCGGTCACGCGCTGCTGCTGCTGGCGCGTCGCGTTGAACGCATGACCGCGCTGAACCTGCCGCATGCGCTGTGCCGCTCTGTCGATGTGACCGACCGCAACGCCGTGGCGGCGGCAATTGCCGAAGCCGAGCAGCAGTTCGGGCCGGTGGATGCCATGATCAACAACGCCGGCGTCATGCTGCTGGGCAACATTGACGACCAGAATCCGGACGAATGGGAGCAGATGCTTGACGTGAACGTGAAGGGCCTGTTGAACGGCGTACACGCGGTCACCAAAGGCATGATCGCGCGTAAAGCGGGGACCATCATCAATATCAGCTCCATCGCGGGCCGCAAAACCTTCCCGAACCATGTGGTCTATGTCGGCACAAAATTCGCGGTTCACGGGCTTTCTGAGAACCTGCGCGAAGAACTGTCGCCGCACAACGTGCGCGTGGTGGTGATTGCGCCGGGCGCGGTTGAAACCGAGCTGCTAAGCCACACCACCAGCGAGGATATCAAAACCGGTTACCAGGCATGGAAGCAGGATATGGGCGGCAAAGTGCTGAGTCCGGAAGACGTGGCGCATGCGATCGAATATGCCTATTCTCAGCCGCAGTACGTGTGCATTCGTGAGATTGTGCTGGCGGCAACCCGCCAGGGCGCGTAGGCCAGTACCCGGCGCGATGGCCCTACCAGCTATACGCCTGGCATGCCTCCCGCAGGCGGGTGAGAAACTGCTGCGCGTTGGCGGTCAGCGCCGACTTTTGTGACCAAACGGCGCAATACTGCGCGGCAGGTAGGGTAGAGACGGGTAGCGTGACGATTTTTCCCTCCAGTTGCAGCGGCTGGCTCATGGCGCGGGCGACGATGGTCAGATAGTCAGATTCCAGGACCATATTCAGCCCGGTAATCACCGAGTCGGTGCGCAGCGGGGCGATCGCCAGCTGGCGGTAAAAGGGGGTAAGTTCGTTCTGTAGCTGCTGGTAGTAGCCCATCGGCGACTCCGGTAGCAGCCATTTTGCCCGCCGTAGCGCCATCAAATCGCTCTCATTGGCCAGCGGATGCCCACGCCGCGCCACGATGCAAAATGGCGCGGTGAACAGCGGTTCGATCATGACCCCCTCAGGTGGCCGCATGGGGTCGACGGAGCCAATTGCCAGATCGATCTCGCCGTTGCGCACGCCGGGCAGCAGCGAGGAAAGCTGTCCCTCTTTTAGCGTCAGCGCCACCTGGGGTAGCGCCTGTTTAAAGGCGTCGGCGACGGCAGGAAAAACGGTCAGCGCAATCAAGGATGAAAAGCCGATCGTCAGTCTGCCGTGGGTAGCATGGTTAATTTGTTCTACCTCGTCGGCGGCGCGACGCAGTTCCTCCAGCACCCACTCCGCGCGCTGTGAAAAAGCGCAGCCCGCCTCGGTTAGCGTGATCCCTTCCTTACTTCGCAACAAAAGTTGTGTGCCCAGGGTTTGCTCCAGCTCACGCAACGTGCGGCTTAGTGCGGGCTGTGACTGCCCCAGCTCGCGGGCCGCCGCGCGAATGCTGCCGCTGCGCGCCACCTGCTTTAGCGCCTGTAAATGGCTGACCTTCGGGAGATATTTCACCGCTTACCCCTATCAGAAAAAAGCATCACCTATAGAAAAATTACATCTTCCCGCGTCTGCGGTAAAGCGCCAGGATGCGTAGGGGCCATCGCTCGCACACCACACACATCCATGAGACACAGGGCGGAAAAAATAATGAAAAGTCAGTCTCAAATGATCTTTTTGCTGTTTATTGGCTACGTATTTGTCTATATCGACAAGACCGTCACCGGCTTTGCGCTGCTGCCGATTGAAAAAGAGTTTGGTCTTAACGCCGAGCAGTTGGGCTACATCACCGGGATATTCTTCCTTGCCTATTCGCTATTTCAGGTACCAGCCGGCTGGCTGAACGACCGTATCGGCTATAAAACCATGCTGGTACTGTCGCTTTCGGCGCTGGGGATCTTTGCCCTCTGCTTTGGCGCGCTCGGGGCCAGTTTTGGCCTGCTGTTGCTGTTTCGTTTTCTGGCCGGGGTGGGGCATTCTGGCTATCCCTGTTCATGCGCGAAGGCGGTGGTCAGCAACTTCAGCGTGGAGAAGCGCACTTTTGCCCAGTCGATTTTACTGTCGTCGGCGGGGCTGGCGATGACCATTGGGCCGATTATCGCGGTGAACGCGCTGGCGCTGATGGGCTGGCACATGTCATTTACCGTGCTGGGCGTCATTGTGTGCGTAATTGCCGCGCTGATTGCCCTGCGCGTGCCGCGCCAGCAGGTGACGGTAGGCGTGCAAAAGTCGGCGATTTCCGGCGCGGCGCTGTGGCGTAACCCAACGGTGATTCTGCTGTTTCTGTCCATTTTCTGCGTCAACATCCCGAGCTACGGCCTGATGGCGTGGCTGCCAAAATTCTTCGTCCAGCATATGGGCATGTCGCTATCTGCGTCCGGCTATGTTGTCGCCGCCGGTGGTCTGGGGATTTGGATCTCGTCGTTGGGCACCGGATGGCTGGTGGGCAAATATTTCCTTAACCGTGAACCGCTGGTTATTGCCATCAGTGCCCTGCTGAGCGCGGTGGCTATTTTTGCCATCTTCCACGCCACTACGCCGCTCACCGCCAGCCTGCTGCTATTCGTCGGCGAAGTCTTTTTGATGGCGACTTTTGTTACCGCCTTTACGCTGCCGATGAAGCGCCTGCCGGAAAACATGATGGGCTCAGCGATTGGTCTGATTAACACCGGCGGCACGCTGGGTGGCTTCGTGTCGCCTATCGTGATCGGTTATCTGGTGCAAAGCACCAACGGCTACGCCAGTGCGTTTGTGTTTCTTTCGCTGGCGATGGTCTGCTCGGCCATTGCGGTACTGCCGCTCATGAAGCGCCGTGCCACCGCCAGCCTGCCTGTTACTGATTAGAAGGAGAACCCGATGAACCACGCGACTGAACAGCTGATTACCGCTGCCGCTGAAGAGGCGCTGCGCTGGCGTCGTTATATTCATGCCCACCCGGATTTATCGTTTCAGGAGAAGCCGACGGCGGACTATATCGCCCGCGAACTCTCGCCGTTTGCTGAGCTAGAGATAAGTCGCCCCGTGGAAAACAGCGTCATTGCGGTGCTCCACGGCGCGCATCCGGGGCCGATGTGGGCGCTGCGCGCCGATATTGATGCGCTGCCGCTTCAGGAAGAGAGCGGTGAAACCTTCTGCTCAACGGTTCCCGGCGTGATGCACGCCTGTGGCCACGATGCCCATACGGCGATGCTGATGGGGGCCGCGAAAGTCTTGTGTCAGCTACGCAATCGGCTGCACGGCAGCATTAAATTTATTTTTCAGCCCGCAGAAGAGGTGCCGCCGGGCGGCGCGCGTGAGCTGGTGGACATGGGCGTGGTCGATGATGTACAGCATATTTTCGGCCTGCACGTCTTTCCGACCAGCCCGGTGGGGGTGATTACCCTGAAAGAGGGGGCCTATGTGGCTTCCAGCGACAACTTTGATATCACCCTTCGCGGTAAGGGTGGCCACGGTTCCATGCCGCAGCACTGTGTCGATCCGGTGACTATCGGCGCAGAAATGGTCGGCGCGTTGCAGCAAATAGTGGCCCGCAATATTGACCCCGGCACCGCGCCGGTGCTGACGATTGCCACCTTCCAGTCTGGCGACAGCTACAACGTTATTCCAGACAGCGCCCGGCTTGCCGGAACGCTGCGCACGCATAATCAGCAGGTCCGGGAAACGGTGCCGCAATTGATGTCACGCATCATTAATGGCATTGCCGCTGCCCACGGTGCGGAGTGTGATATTCAGTGGCAAAAAGGGTATGCGGTAGGAAACAACCACGAGGTGACCAACGCCATTGCGCGCGAGGCGATAGGCCGCCACTTCCCGGCGGGGACGCTACAGCTTGCCGATAAGGCGCTGTTCGGCAGCGAGGATTTCTCTTCTTATCAGGAAAAAATTCCGGGGACGTTCCTGTTTATCGGCTGCGGCAATAAAGAAAAAGGGGCGACGTGGAACGTGCATAATCCGCATTTCCGTATTGATGAGGATGCGCTGGCGGTGGGGATTAAAACCCATATTGCGCTGGTGAGTCAGCTATTGAATGACGAGTAAGTTCCCCTGACTCACTCTCAAAGAGAGCGTGTTCAGATGACTGACAAACCGGCTCGCGCTGTGCCGGATGGCGTCGCAAGCGACTTATCCGGCCTACACAGGATGTATACAACCCACGTTGGCCCGATAAGCGTAGCGCCATCGGGCATTTTGGACTTCGTCATCAGTCTGAACCCTCTCCCAAAGGGAGAGGGTACGCAGTTTGAGAGGGCGTTATTGGATGTTTAGCGAATAGACGGCAGGCACGGCCCCCGCCGATTTCACCAGCTCAAGGGTGATTTTTGACACCGCGCGCGGCGCTTCCAACGTGTGCTGGCACAGCGAATGGTGGTTGTCCTTCACCTCGGCAATCAGCGTATCGTCAGCCCACAGGCGGTAGTGGGTGGCGCAGTGTGGCGTGACCGCTTCCGCGTGGCCCATCTGCACGGTTTCCATCGCGTTATCAAAGTCGTTATCCAGCATCAGCGTCAGCGATTGTAGGGGTTGTGGCGCATCCCACGTCCAGGTCAGACGCGGTGCAGCGTCGTCCAGTGCGGGAGCCCAGCCGTTAATCTGCTGTTCGGGGCGCAGGCGACCGTTGAGCAGGCTCTGTACGTCATAGCAGCGCAGCGGCGCGGCAAACTGAATTGCGGGCATAATCTGATGCGGACGGCGACGCGGTACCCAGAAATCAAACGTGTCGACGCCAAAATCGCCGTCCACCACCTGACGTGGATGTTTCGCCACGCGGGCGTTCTGGCTGTTGAACACCGTCATAATACCCGGCAGCGCCACATCGCTCAGCGCGATTTCGACGTGGCTATTGGGCGTGAAGGCGATAAAGACATAGCGATCGACATCGCTACGCCAGCCAAATTCCACGCTGTAGTCACCGGCTTCCTGCACCGTTAACGTCTGCTCGTCGAGCAGCGTATCGGCGCAGTAATTGGCGACTTTGTCGCTGGCAAGCAGGCTGATGCTGACCGACTGCGCGCTGGCGGCGCGCAGGGTAAAGCGCATGGCCGGTAAGGATTCACCCGCTTTCACCGGCAGCAGCAGCGCCATGCGCTCATCCAGCGCCATCCAGCGACCGCTGGCGGTCAGGGCCGTCAGCGCCAGTTCGCTGCTGGCGCTCACCCGCGCGCCGCGCGCCGGATCATGCAGCTGCTGGCGTGGAATGTAGCAGCCGGTTTGCTGCAGGTGCTGCTGTAATTTGCCGATGTTCGCGCTTTCTGCCAGCTGCGGCGCACTCAACTGATGCTGATGGCACAGGGCGGCCGCACGGCCCACCACTTCGCCGAGCAGGCCGCAGGTGCACATCACGCGGGCGCTGCCGAAGGCAACGTGAGAAGCGGAAATCAGTCGTCCGGTGAGGAACAGGTTGTCCAGCGAGCGGCTGTAGAGGCTGCGGTACGGAATGGTGTAGGTGCCTTTGCTGTGGAACTGACGGCAGCCGTCGTGCTGGCTGTAAACGCCGTCCGCCGGATGCAGGTCGATGGACCAGCCGCCGTAGCCCACCGCATCGTAGTGGTCACGCTGCTCAATAATGTCCTGCTGGCACAGCAGATGATCGCCAATAAAGCGGCGGCTTTCGCGCTTGCCGGGAATCGAGCCAACCCATTCGATGGTCAGGTTTTCAGCTTCCGGGAATTCGCCGGAGTTCTTAATGTAGTCCCAGACGCCCCAGACGATTTTCCACAGCTCCCATTTGATCTGCTCGCTGTCATGCACGGTGTCGAGACGGCCGCCCCATTCCAGCCACCACAGATCGCAGCCGTTCAGCGTGGAGGTGAGTCGCTTGTAGCGTGGGATGGTTTCAATGTCCTGCAACGCGAAAGAGGGCGGTACAAATTTTACCGGCTCGCTGCTTTTGCGGGTGTAGAAATAGATTGAGTGGCCGAGCTTGTGGCCGAAGTTATCACCGGGAGCCATTTTTTCGCCCAGCTCTTCGGCGTCTTCTGCGCCAACGCGGTACTCAGCGCCCGCCAGATGCCCGAGCACGCCGTCGCCGGTGGCATCGCAGAACTGCGCGGCCTGAATATGGTAGAAGGTTTCGTTAACCGCGTTAAAGCCGGTGGCTTCGGTGATGCGCAGGCCTTCGCGTTCCACCGCGTAAATGGCAGTGTTGAGCAACAGGGTGAGGTTCTTTTCGCGCTGCGCCAGATCCAGCAGCAGCAGGTCGAACATCATCGGGTTGCCTTCTTTATTGCGCCACAGGTTCTCTTCGAGGATCTCACCCATGATGCCGCCTTCGCGCGACCAGCGATTGTTGTTACCCATGTGCGAGGTGGCACCGTTGGCCCATAAGCGTACTTCGCTGGAGGCGTTGCCGCCTAAGACGGGACGGTCCTGCACCAGCACGACCTGTAAACCGTCGCGGGCGGCGGCCAGCGCGGCGCACAGTCCCGCCAGCCCGCCGCCGGCGACCAGCAGATCGGTACGCAGGGTCTGATGCGGAAAATCACGTTGATGGGTTTGCTGGAAAATTTGCATAAATTGTAATTCCTGCCTTTCTGGCGATAAAATAATAGTCTTTAAAAAAACGGGATCCCGCTATGTCGTCTCAACCTAATCAAAGCCTTATCGACGGCATTCGCTGCCTGCAATATCTGGTTTCCAGCGATCGGGCTATCGGTTGTCGCGAACTGGCGCGGCTGATGGGGATCAACCCCACCCGCGTGAACCGTCTGCTGATGACCATGGCGGCCATTGGCCTGACCACCCAGGACGCGCAGCGCCGCTACCTGCCGGGCCCCGGCATTCACGCGCTGGCCGCCCAGGCGATCCGGGGTTCAACGTTGTTCTCAAAGGCCCTCCCGCTGCTGGAAACCTACGCCCCGAAAGATATCGTGGTGGCGATGGGCGTCCTGTGGGAGGACCAGGTTATCTATATTTTCCACTCACGCCCGGGGAGCCATATCAGTCAGGCGCTGGCGGGTTTTCACATGATGCCGGCCTGTCAGTCGGTCATCGGGATTGCGCTGCTCGCCGCCGAAGAGGACGAGGTACTGGCTCAGCGCTTCAGCGCCGAAGAGATGACGCGCATCGCGCCGTTTCTTCAACAGCAGCGTCAGCTGGGCCATGTGGTCTGGCCGCACGAGGACGGCGAACTCTCCCTCGCGCAGCCGATTCAGTTCGGCTCACATAAGGCGGCGCTGGCCTTTGCCGGCATGTATCACGCCACCCCGGAGCAGACCGCCGCGCGGCTGGCCGAGCTCATTACGCTTTGCGACCGGTTGACGGCATAGTTTTGTCGCCGTCGAGGTCAATCTTGCCGACCACGAACAGATAAGAGCCGATCCCCAGACAGGCCAGTACGGCGATGAAGCCGAGCGCTGGCGCGAAGTTGTGGCCGTCGATCAGCGCGCCGATGGCGATTGGCACGACGATGGAAGAGAGCGCGCCGGTAAAGTTGAACACCCCGCCCGCCAGACCAATCAGATGACGCGGTGCCAGTGCGGTCACAAATACCCAGGTAATCGTTGCCAGGCCGTTGCCGAAGAAGGCGATGGACATAAACAGGATGATAAGCGTCGGGTCATCGGTGTAGTTGGCGCCAAGGATAAACAGCGTCAGCGCCATGCCGAGGATCACCGGCGCTTTACGCGCAAAGCTGGTGGAGACGCCGCGACGAATCAGGCGGTCCGATACAAACCCGGCCAGCAATACGCCGACGAAAGCGGCAAGGTAAGGGACAGAGGCGACGTAGCCGGACTTAATAAAATCCATATGGCGGTACTGCACCAGATAGGTCGGGAACCAGGTCAGGAAGAACCAGAAGGTGGCTGAAATCGTGAACTGACCGAAGTAGATGCCAATCAGCTTGCGGCTTTTGAACATCAGCCCCAGATCCTGCCAGCTGAACGGGCGTTTAGCGGCATTCTCGCGGCTCTCCATCACCGCGCCGCCTTTACGCAGATGATCCAGCTCGGCTTTCGATACGGTTTTGTGATCCAGCGGATCGCGATATACGCAGTACCACAGCACGCCCCAAATCATCCCCACCACGCCGGTAATCAAGAACAGCCCGCGCCAGCCGAACAGATCCTGAACGTGGAAAAGTACCGGCGTCATCAGCGCCATGCCGACAAACTGCGCGGACGAGTAGATACCGATTGCCGTTGCGCGCTCCTGCTCCGGGAACCAGCTTGAGATCACGCGGTTGTTTGACGGCATCACCGGTGCTTCAAAGGCCCCCACGCCTAAACGCAGGCCAACCAGCGAGCCAAAGCTGTTGGCGATGGCATGCAGCGCGGTAATCAACGACCAGATAAACAGCCCCACGCCGTACACCAGACGCGAACCGAGTCGGTCAATCAGAAAGCCGCCGGGGATCTGTAAAGCGGCATAGATCCAGCCAAATGCAGAGAAAATCAGCCCCATTTGCAGCGGGGTAAACTGCAGCTCGCCGGACATTTGGGTTGCCGCAACGGACAGGTTTGTTCTATCCATGTAATTGATAATTATATTAATAAACACCAGGCCTAGTACAAAGAAGCGTACTCGTCCGGTCGAGCGGGCGGCAGATCCTGTTATCGGTTGTTCTGACATAGAGGTGTTCTCATGGTTTGAGGGTGTTAAAGGTACGAGACGTCATATCATTGCTGTTAGTGTTTCTTTTATAGAAACACTCGGCGTGATGCAAAGTGGGATGTGGAGAAGTGTGATCTGCCTTGGATTTGTACAGGAATAAAACCGGTTTCAGGATTTGGGGGAGGGGAGAGATGTGGGGTGGAGTGTATCCCCCTCACCCCGCAGGGGAGAGGGGACTGAATGTGCGGGTGGAGACTGCGGTACTCAAATGTCCCCTCTCCCTTTCAGGAAGAGGGCCGGAGCGAGGGTGTGCGTGCCGCCCTCTCACATTCAGATAAACTCAGCCGCGCGGAATTTCGCCAGTGCGTCCTGTTTCTGCTCCGCCGTCATAGGGCGCAGCGGACGACGCGGGTCGCCAACATCAATGCCGTGCAGCTGCATAGCCAGCTTGCCGGCCGCCACGCCGCCGTACTGCACCAGGACACGAATAATGGCGATCACTTTGTCCATACAGGCCGCGACGTCCTGGTGGTTGCCCTGATTAAAGCTGTCGATCAGGCGGTGATACAGCGGCGCGGCGTAGTTGTAGGTGCTGCCAACCGCGCCGATCGCGCCGCAGGCCAGCCCGGCCGGTAAAAACTCATCCACGCCGAAGGGAATATCAAACTGGCCGTTGTTGACGCGCAGGCAGCGCTGAAATTCATACATGTCGCTGGAGTTAAACTTCATACCGGACAGGTTCGGGATTTTATCTGCCGCCGCGATCAGGAACTGCTCCATATCCAGGTTCAGACCCGACATCCCCGAGTGATAGTAGTAGAAGCCTTTTGACGGCGCAGCGGCGGCGTTGAGCCGGCAGTACTCGACTAAATCGTCGACGCTGGACGGTTTGAAGAAACATGGGCCAATGACTGAAGTCGCGAAAATATCTAACGTCTCGGCGTGGCGGCTCAGCTCAAGGGAGTCGGCGATGCTCAGCGCCCCGGTATGCAACGTAATGCTTAGCTTACCGTGGCTGGCTGCCACCCAACGTTCGGCAATTTTTTTACGCTCCGCAACGGAACAATGAATGCCCTCACCGGTGGTGCCAAGCACGTACACGCCCTTTACGCCCTGGCCAATAAGATGCTCGGCAATCTGGTCGATGACCGGATAGTTCACTTCACCGTGGGCGTCGAAAGGGGTATGCGGTGCAGCGATAAGACCTGTTAGCTTTTCCATGTAAACCTCAATTGGTGTTTTTCTTCTTAAATAAAAGTTAAATGAAGCATAACTCCAATTTGCGATGAAATGATACCCACGACGAAAAGCGAGAGTATCAGAGTGTGATCGATAGCACTAAATCAAGCCTGACGGGGAACCGTTAACGCATCCATGGTGCGCAGTTTGTTGGCTTTAGCCTGTTCCGGATCTTTCTGCACCAACAGGGTGTAGATCAGATCCAGCACAAACAGCTGTGCGGTCTTTGTCCCTATCGAGTCGCCCTGCAATCGCCCCTGTCGATTACCATTAATCAGAGTAAAATCAGCCACTTTACTTAACGGTGAGCCGAGATTGTGGGTGAGAGCAACGGTGGTGGCGCCCGCTTCTTTCGCCAGATGCAGCGCGTGGGTGGTTTCCGGTGAATGGCCGGAATGGCTGATGCCGACCGCCACATCGCCTGGCTTAAGCAGGGAGGCCTGCATATACATAAAGTGATTATTGGTCAGGGCGTCTACCCGCAGACCAATGCGCATCAGCTTGTGCTTCATTTCTTCAGCGGTGATGCCCGAGGCACCCACGCCGAAGATATAGGCGCTGTTACAGGCGTACAGTGCGTCGACGACCTGTTCAACCTGGTGCATGTCCAGCAGGTTGAGCGTCTCAGAGAGCACGTTGGCGATGACGCCCTGTAGCTTCAGGCCAATCGTATGGGCATCGTCATTTTCCACCACTTCAGCGTCCAGCAGCGTGCTGCTGTCGTCGCTATCGACCATCGCCAGCTCAATGGCGAGCTCCATTTTGAAATTCTGAAAACCCTTGTAGCCCAGCTGGCGACAAAAGCGAATGACCGAGGCTTCTCCGGCGTTAATTTCCTGCGAAAGATCGGCGATAGAAAGCTGCGTCACTCGGTGTGGGGAGGTCATGATGTAGTGGGCAATGCGCTGCCCGACGCGGGTCAGACTGCTCTGCATGGCTCCCAGAGTATCAAGTATTTTTCCGGCCTTAACCGGTGAATTCGGACTCTCCATTGCTTCCTGCTCTTCGCGCTGACGGTGGATGTTCATGATGGGGCAGCGTCTGCGGTCAGGCAAGAAAATCGGCGTAAAAACCGCGTAATTGCCGCCATTTTGCGCGTGCGGCTGGCCGTGTGGGCTAATGCTGTGACTCAGATCCCTTTTTTAAACTTCCTGACGCTTACCTCTATGACGTTGTTCACAGATTTCATGCAGGCTTCTTGTGGTGCTTTGCTTCTTGTAAATAAATTAAATGGAGTTTTACTTCATTTGGGGGCGAGACGCCCTCTCCTTAGGCACATAGGTAGTGGAATTTGCTCATCACAGGAGAGCAACATGAGTGGAATTACAAAGGCCATTCCATGGTACAAACACCTTAATAAATCCCAGTGGCGGGCTTTTTCAGCCGCATGGCTTGGCTATTTGCTTGATGGTTTTGACTTTGTCTTAATTGCCCTGGTGTTAACCGAGGTTCAAAGTGAGTTTCAGCTCACTACCGTCCAGGCGGCGAGTATTATTTCCGCCGCCTTTATTTCTCGCTGGTTCGGCGGCCTGCTGTTAGGGGCGATGGGCGATCGCTATGGCCGACGCCTGGCGATGGTGACCAGCATCATTCTCTTCTCGGTGGGGACGCTGGCCTGCGGGTTGGCGCCGGGCTACACCTCCATGTTTATCGCCCGTATGGTGATCGGCATGGGGATGGCGGGCGAGTACGGCTCCAGTGCGACCTACGTGATTGAAAGCTGGCCAAAACAGCTGCGCAATAAGGCCAGCGGTTTCCTGATCTCCGGCTTCTCAGTAGGGGCGGTTGTCGCCGCGCAGGTCTACAGCCTGATTGTCCCCGTGTGGGGCTGGCGTGCGCTGTTTTTCATCGGCATTCTGCCCATCATTTTCGCCCTGTGGTTGCGTAAAAATATTCCTGAAACGCAGGACTGGAAAGAACGCAAGGCCAATAAGGCTCCGGTGCGTACTATGGTCGATATTCTGTATCGCGGCAGGCTGCGGGCGCTGAATGTGCTGATGACCTGCCTGGCCGCTGCGGCACTGTGGTTCTGCTTTGCCGGAAACCTGCATAACCCGGCCATTATCCTGCTGCTGGCGCTGCTGTGTGCGGCGATCTTTATCAGCTTTATGGTGCAAAGCAGCGGCAAGCGTTGGCCAACGGGCGTCATGCTGATGGTGGTCGTGCTGTTCGCCTTCCTCTATTCGTGGCCTATTCAGGCGCTGCTGCCAACCTATCTGAAAAGCGAACTTGGCTACAACCCGGCGACCGTTGCGCAGGTGCTGTTCTTCAGCGGCTTCGGCGCGGCGGTGGGCTGCATCGTCGGCGGTTTCCTCGGCGACTGGCTGGGGACACGTAAAGCCTATGTGTGCAGCCTGCTGGCGTCTCAGTTACTGATTATTCCCGTATTTGCTATCGGCGGCTCCAGCATCTGGGGGCTGGGGATCCTGCTGTTCTTCCAGCAGATGCTGGGGCAGGGGATTGCCGGGATTCTGCCGAAGCTTATCGGCGGGTATTTCGATACAGACCAGCGAGCGGCAGGTCTGGGCTTTACCTACAACGTGGGGGCGCTGGGCGGCGCGGCGGCACCGGTCATCGGTGCACTGGTTGCGCAGCATCTGAGCCTGGGCAGTGCGCTGGGTTCGCTCTCCTTCGGCCTGACGTTTGTCGTGATTCTGCTCATCGGCCTGGATATGCCCTCCCGCGTACAGCGCTGGATCCGTCCGGAAGCGCTGCGCACCCATGATGCTATCGATGGCAAGCCGTTCAGCGGCGCGTTGACGCGGCATGCAGAGAAATCGGTTCCGGCGTGCGGTAAGCATTAATTAAAGGCGCCCGGACGCGCCGGGCGCACAATGAAGTTAAGGATGTACTTATGTCGTTGTTAGAAAATCTGGATGCAAACATTCAACAGCACGGTGGACTGATCGTCTCCTGCCAGCCGGTGCCCGGTAGCCCGTTAGATAAACCGGAAATCGTTGCCGCCATGGCGCTGGCGGCGGTGCAGGCGGGAGCCGTGGCGGTGCGCATTGAAGGGATCAATAACCTACAGGCCACGCGGCCGCTCATCGACGTCCCCATTATTGGCATTATCAAGCGCGATCTTGCCGATTCCGCGGTGCGTATCACGCCCTACCTTGAGGATGTCGATGCGCTAGCGCAGGCCGGTGCCGACATTATCGCTTTCGACGGCACCGAGCGCCCGCGCCCGGTGGCGGTAGCGGAGCTGATTGCCCGCATTCATCACCATCAGCGTCTGGCCATGGCGGACTGTTCGTCGATCCAGGACGCCGCGGCCTGCCATGAACTGGGCGCGGATATTCTGGGAACGACGCTATCGGGCTATACCACCGACGAGGTGCCGCAGGCGCCGGATCTGGCGCTGGTGGCGGCACTGAGCCACAAAGGCTTCCGGGTGATAGCCGAAGGGCGATACAACTCGCCAGCGCAGGCCGCTCAGGCGATGCAGCACGGTGCCTGGGCTGTCACCGTAGGGTCGGCCATTACCCGCCTTGAGCATATCTGCCAGTGGTATCGCGAGGCGATAACCGGAGAGCGCGTATGACGACGCTGGCGATTGATATCGGCGGCACCAAACTTGCTGCAGGGCTGATTAATGCTCAACGGCAGGTGCTTGCACGCCGAGAACTGCCGACGCCCGCTAGCCAGACGCCTACCGCGCTGCGCGAGGCGCTGCATGCGCTGATTATGCCGCTTATCGGTCGTGCGCAGCGCGTGGCGGTGGCTTCTACGGGCATTATTCGCAGCGGACTGTTAACGGCGCTTAACCCGGATAATCTGGGGGGGCTGGCGCAGTTTCCGCTGGTGGATACCCTCACCGCGCTAACCGGGCTACCGTGTCTGGCGGTGAACGATGCGCAGGCGGCGGCGTGGGCCGAGTATCGCGCGCTGCCGGTTACCGTTCGCGATATGGCGTTTATCACGGTGTCAACCGGCGTCGGCGGCGGCATTATCGGCAACGGTAAGCTGATAACCGGCCATCAGGGGCTCGCCGGGCATATTGGGCATACGCTGGCGGACCCGCACGGGCCGCTGTGTGGTTGTGGCCGACGCGGTTGCGTTGAGGCGATAGCTTCCGGTCGTGGCATTGCCGCTCAGGCCGAGGATGACCTGCTTGGCCTGGATGCGCGGGCGATTTATGCGCAGCATCTGAACGGGCACCCGCAGGCAACACGCCTGATTACGGGCTCGGCACGAACCCTGGCCCGTCTGATTGCTGACCTGAAAGCCAGCTATGACTGCCAATGTGTGGTGCTGGGTGGCAGCGTCGGCCTGGCGGAGGGTTACTTATCCCTGGTGACCGGCTTTCTGGCGCAGGAACCGTCCCCCTTTCACACGGCCGTGGTGGCCGCACATCACCGGCATGACGCGGGCCTGCTTGGCGCCGCGCTGTTGGCAGAAGAGGAAGCATAATGATTATTGGTGATAGCCGTTACCCGGATTGCGCCGGGCTACCCTCCGCTCTACACACGGCTCTGACGCTGGCTTTACAGGCGCAGCCACAGCAGCGTGAGCCGGGCCGTTACCCTTTGCAGGGAGACGATATTTATATGAACGTTATGCAGTTTATGACCCAGCCAGCGGCGGAGAAACGGGCCGAGCTGCACGCGGAATTTATCGATATACAAATCCTGCTGGTGGGGGAGGAGCGCATTGATTTTGGCGTGGCCGACAGCGCAAGGGAATGTGATGTGTGGCATACGGACGAGGATTATCAGCTGTGCGACGCCATTGATAACCCGCAGTCGGTAACGTTACGTGCCGGTATGTTCGCCGTGTTTCTCCCCGGCGAGCCGCATAAGCCGGGGATACTCACTGACCACCGCCGCGAGCTGAAAAAAGCGGTCGTGAAGGTCAAAAAAAGTTTGCTGATGCCGTAACTGCGGGCCCGGCTTAGCAGGCCGGGCTTACTTCTTGCTGCGGCTGCGGCGATTTCAGCAGCGCCCACAGAATGACGGCGCCAATGACGTCAAAGGCCGCCAGCACCGCAAACAGCGGGCTAAAGCCCAGAGTATCGGCCAGCGCGCCGACGACCAGCGCGAACAGCGTGCTCGCGGTCCAGGCGGCCATCCCGGTGAAGCCGTTGGCCGTCGCCACTTCGTTGGCGTCGAACAGATCGGCTGAAAGGGTGATCAGCGCGCCGGAAAGCGACTGGTGGGCAAAACCGCCGACGCACAGTAGCGCAATCGCAACGAACGGGCTACTGAACAGTCCGACCATTCCCGGCAGAATCATCAGCGCCGCCCCCATCGTCACCACCAGCTTACGCGACACCACAATATTGACCCCGAAGGCGCGCTGGAAAATCCCCGGTAAGTAGCCACCAATGACGCAGCCCATGTCGGCGAACAGCATGGGGATCCACGCGAACATGGCGATATCCTTCAGATCAAAACCGTAGGTGTGCACCATAAACAACGGGATCCATGCGTTGAAGGTCCCCCATGCCGGCTCGGCAAGAAAGCGGGGAAGCGCAATACCCCAGAATTTGCGCTGGCGTAGCAGCTGGCCGATATGCACTTTATCTACCGTTTTTTTCTCCGGCTGACCGGCGGTGATGTAGTTGTACTCTTCTTTGCTCAGGCTTTTACATTGGCCCGGGCGGTTATACACCAGATACCACCCCAGCGCCCAAATCACGCTGGCAATACCGACGATGATAAAGGCCAGACGCCAGCTGTGAATATAAATAGCCCATGCGACCATCGGCGGCGCAATGATCGCCCCCATTGAGGAGCCGACGTTGAAATAGCCGACGGCGACGGAACGTTCGCCGTCCGGAAACCATTCGGTGACGGATTTCAGCCCGGCGGGGATCATCGCGCTTTCGGCAAAACCGCCCAGACCACGACACAGGGCCAGACCCTGCCAGCTGCTGGTGAAAGCCGCGCCGATGCAGAAAATACCCCACATCGCGCCGAACAGGGTGTAGCCCACTTTGGTGCCAAGCGTATCAAGGACATAGCCAGCAACCGGTTGAGCAATGGTGTAGCAGGCGGAAAAGGTCGCCACAATCCATGAGTACTGTTGGGTGGTGATGTGCAGATTGTCCTGCAACGTGGGCGCGGCGGCCGAAATCGTGTTGCGGGTTAAGTAGCATAAAATGGTGCCAAGCGTGACAAGAGCCACCATAAACCAGCGCGTATGACCAGTAGTGCGCATAAAACTTACCTCTAATTCTTAGAATGGAAGTGGCCTGCGTAACAGGCGCAACGGCGGTCATACAGAGAGAAGATCAATCGTGCTGCCGGGTGGTGCTGCGGCGGCAAACTGCGGTCCTTTTATGAAATAGAGTGAATCCGTGTCACATTTTTTTCGAATACTAAACCCATGTTTCATAATTTTTTGTGATCTAATTCAAAATTATTAAGATGGTGTACCACTTAAGTGTCATGAAGGTGAGCGCACGGACATGCGCCCTCGAGGCGGGAATGTCTGCCTGAATGGCTGTAAAAACAGGCAGAGAATAGGTTATTTATCGAGCGCGATAAAATCGTGCAGCAGCGCCGTCAACTGTTTCATTTTCTCGGGGGTAAACGTCTGCTCAATTTGCAGGTAGGCCTCTTCCACCTTTGCCTGCGCGCGTTCATACAGCGCATACCCTTCTTTGGTTAACGAGACGTATAGCTTGCGCTGATCGTTAACCGGCTTCAAGCGCAGAACCAGACCATCACGCTCCATGCGGGTCAAAATACCGGTCAGGCTCGGGCGTAAAATGCAGGTCGCAGCGGCCAGATCGTGAAAATCCATCGAGGGGTTATCGACCAGCACGCGGACAATTCGCCACTGCTGCTCCGTCAGGCCGTGCTGCTTCACAATCGGGCGGAAGTAACCCATTGCGACCTCGCGCGCCTGCATCAGGGCGATGGTTAAAGAATCGTGCATTATGCCTCCTCGCACACCTCATCATTAATATATGAACAATAAAGCAATGTTGCTTTTATCAGCAGCGCATTTTCTCTGAAAGCCGCGGTTAGATCAATGGTGTTTTTGTAATGCACTGTTATATAAGGTTTATATTTTTATTTTGTAAAATTATTGTTAATGTCATCACAAAAAAATCACTTGTGTTTGCTAAATGAACAGAGGAGGCATAAAACAGATCATTAACATATTAATGAAATAAGCACTGTCGCTAAGGAGCTGTAAATGAAAGGTACCGTTTTCGCCGTGGCGCTCAACCACCGTAGCCAGCTGGATGCCTGGAGCGAAGCCTTTGAGCAGGCCCCCTATAACGCACCGCCGAAAACGGCAGTCTGGTTTATTAAGCCGCACAATACCGTCACCTGTAGCGGTGAGCCGATTCCTTTTCCGGCCGGCGAGACGGTGTTAAGCGGCGCGACGGTGGCGCTGGTGGTGGGTAAAGTCGCCAGTAAAGTGTCAGTTGACGACGCGGCGCAGTTCATCTCGGGTTATGCGCTGGCCAACGAAGTCAGTCTGCCAGAGGAGAGCTTCTATCGCCCGGCAATTAAGGCCAAATGCCGCGACGGCTTCTGCCCGCTGGGCGAGGTGGTGAATGTCGACAGCGTTGATAACCTGACCATCGTGACCGAAATTAACGGCCGGCACGCCGACCAGTGGCACACCGCCGATCTCCAGCGCAGCGCCGCCGAACTGCTGAGCGCCCTGAGCGAATTTGCCACGCTCAACCCTGGCGATGCCATTCTGTTGGGAACTCCGCACCACCGCGTGGCGCTGCGTCCGGGCGACCGCGTACGCGTGCTGGCGGAGGGCTTCCCACCGCTGGAAAACCCGGTGGTTGAAGATGCGGTGGCCAGGCCGGTAACGCGCCCCCACGAGCACGGCACGCTGTTCGCGCTGGGGCTGAACTACGCCGACCACGCCAGCGAGCTGGACTTTAAGCCGCCGGAAGAGCCGCTGGTATTTATCAAAGCGCCTAACACCGTGACCGGTGATAACCAAACCTCAGTACGTCCGAACAACGTGGAATATATGCACTACGAGTCAGAGCTGGTGGTGGTGATCGGCAAAACGGCGCGCAAGGTAGCCGAGGCCGATGCGATGGACTACGTCGCCGGCTACACCGTGTGTAACGACTATGCTGTGCGCGACTATCTGGAAAACTACTATCGCCCGAACCTGCGGGTGAAAAGCCGCGACGGTCTGACGCCCATTTCGCCCAATGTGGTGCCGAAAGCGGCCATTCCTGATCCGCATAACTTAACGCTGCGCACTTACGTTAACGGTGAACTGCGTCAGCAGGGCACCACGGCGGATCTGATCTTCAGCGTGCCGTTCCTGGTCTCTTATCTCAGCGAATTTATGACCCTGCAGCCGGGCGACATGATCGCCACCGGCACGCCGAAAGGGCTGTCCGACGTGGTGCCAGGCGACGAAGTGGTGGTGGAAGTTGAGGGTGTGGGTCGACTGGTAAACCGAATTGTCAGCGAGGAATCTGCAAAATGAAAAAGATTAACCATTGGATTAACGGCAAGAATGTTGCCAGCAAGGAGACTTTCCAGACCACCAATCCGGCTACCGGTGAGGTACTGGCTGAGGTCGCTTCCGGCGGCGAGTCGGAGATCAATCAGGCGGTGGCGGCAGCAAAAGAGGCGTTTCCGAAATGGGCTAACCTGCCGATGAAAGAGCGCGCGCGTCTGATGCGTCGCCTGGGGGATCTGATCGACCAGAACGTACCGGAAATTGCGGCGATGGAAACCGCCGATACCGGTCTGCCGATTCACCAGACCAAAAACGTGCTGATCCCGCGCGCGTCGCACAACTTTGAGTTCTTTGCCGAAGTGTGCCAGCAGATGAACGGTAAAACCTACCCGGTCGACGACAAGATGCTCAACTACACGCTGGTACAACCGGTGGGCGTGTGCGCGCTGGTGTCGCCGTGGAATGTGCCGTTTATGACCGCCACCTGGAAGGTGGCACCGTGCCTGGCGCTGGGCAATACCGCGGTGCTGAAAATGTCTGAGCTGTCGCCGCTCACGGCTGACCGTCTGGGCGAGCTGGCGCTGGAGGCGGGTATTCCGCCGGGCGTGCTGAACGTGGTGCAGGGCTACGGGGCAACTGCAGGCGATGCGCTGGTGCGCCATCACGATGTGCGTGCGGTGTCGTTTACCGGCGGCACCGCCACCGGGCGCAACATCATGAAAAACGCCGGGCTGAAGAAATACTCGATGGAGCTGGGCGGTAAATCGCCGGTGCTGATTTTTGAAGATGCCGATATTGAACGGGCGCTGGACGCCGCGCTGTTCACTATCTTTTCGATCAACGGCGAACGCTGCACCGCGGGGTCACGCATCTTTATCCAGCAGAGCATCTACCCCGAATTCGTTAAACGCTTTGCCGAGCGCGCCAACCGTCTGCGCGTCGGCGACCCGACCGACCCGAATACTCAGGTCGGCGCGCTGATTAGCAAGGCACACTGGGAAAAAGTCTCCGGCTATATCCGCCTCGGCATCGAAGAGGGCGCGACCCTGCTGGCCGGTGGCCCGGAAAAACCGAGCGACCTGCCTGCGCATCTTAAGCACGGCAACTTCCTGCGCCCAACGGTGCTGGCGGACGTCGATAACCGCATGCGGGTGGCGCAGGAAGAGATCTTCGGCCCGGTAGCTTGCCTGCTGCCGTTCAAAGACGAAGCGGAAGGGCTGCGTCTGGCCAACGACATAGAGTACGGCCTGGCCTCGTATATCTGGACCCAGGATGTCAGCAAAGTACTGCGTCTGGCGCGCGGCATTGAGGCGGGAATGGTGTTCGTTAACACCCAGAACGTGCGCGATCTGCGCCAGCCGTTCGGCGGCGTGAAGGCTTCTGGCACCGGGCGTGAAGGCGGTGAGTACAGCTTTGAAGTGTTCGCCGAGATGAAAAACGTCTGCATCTCGATGGGCGACCACCCGATTCCGAAATGGGGAGTGTGATATGGGCAAGTTAGCGTTAGCAGCAAAAATTACCCACGTACCGTCTATGTATCTCTCAGAAATTCCGGGGAAAAATTTTGGCTGCCGCCAGGCGGCGATTGACGGGCACAAAGAGATTGGTAAGCGCTGTCGTGAAATGGGCGTCGATACGATTATCGTGTTTGATACCCATTGGCTGGTGAACAGTGCCTACCACATTAACTGCGCGGATCATTTTAAGGGTGTTTATACCAGCAACGAGCTGCCGCACTTTATCCGTGACATGACCTACGACTATGACGGCAACCCTGAGCTGGGCCGCCTGATCGCCGACGAAGCCGTTGCGCTGGGCGTGCGTGCCAAAGCGCACAACATTCCCAGCCTGAAGCTGGAGTACGGCACGCTGGTGCCGATGCGTTACATGAACGCGGACAAGCACTTCAAGGTGGTGTCGATCTCCGCGTTTTGTACCGTGCACGATTTTGCCGACAGCCGCCGTTTGGGTGAGGCCATTTTAAAGGCCATCGACAAATACGAGGGCACCGTGGCGGTATTTGCCAGCGGTTCACTGTCGCACCGCTTTATCGACGACCAGCGCGCGGAAGAGGGGATGAACAGCTACACCCGCGAGTTCGACCATCAGATGGACGAGCCCGTGGTCAAGCTGTGGCGCGAGGGCAACTTCAAAGCGTTTTGCACCATGCTGCCGGAGTATGCCGACTACTGCTACGGCGAAGGCAACATGCACGACACCGTGATGCTGCTGGGGATGCTGGGCTGGGATAAGTACGACGGCAAGGTGGAGTTTATCACCGATCTGTTTGCCAGCTCCGGAACCGGGCAGGTGAACGCCGTCTTCCCGCTGCCAGCCTGAGGAGTAACCATGCCGCACTTTATTGCTGAATGCACCGACAACATCCGCGAACAGGCCGACTTACCGGGTCTGTTTAGCAAGGTTAACGAGACGCTGGCCGCGACCGGGATTTTCCCGCTCGGCGGCATCCGCAGCCGCGCGCTGTGGCTGGATACCTGGCAGATGGCTGACGGCAAGCAGGATTACGCGTTTGTGCATATGACGCTGAAAATCGGCGCCGGCCGCAGTCTGGAGAGCCGCCAGGAAGTGGGGGAGATGCTGTTCGGGCTGATTAAAATCCACTTCGCCGCGTTGATGGACAGCCGCTATCTGGCGCTGTCGTTTGAGATAGACGAACTGCACCCAACGCTCAATTACAAACAGAACAACGTGCACGCGTTGTTTAAATAAAACATTGGCACGGTCAGTCCCCTCGCCCCTTTGGGAGAGGGAGAAAACACAGCCACAGGAATCACTATGCTCGATAAACACACTCATACCCTGATTGCCCAGCGCCTCAATCAGGCCGAAAAACAGCGTGAGCAGATCCGTGCCGTCTCGCTGGATTACCCGGACATCACCCTTGAAGATGCCTATGCCGTCCAGCGCGAATGGGTCGCGATGAAGATTGCCGAAGGCAGGACGCTAAAAGGCCACAAAATCGGCCTGACCTCAAAAGCGATGCAGGCCAGCTCGCAGATTAGCGAACCGGACTACGGCGCGCTGCTTGACGACATGTTCTTCCACGACGGCAGCGATATTCCGACCGACCGTTTTATCGTGCCGCGCATTGAAGTGGAACTGGCGTTCGTGCTGGCCAAACCGCTGCGCGGACCAAACTGCACGCTGTTTGATGTGTATAACGCCACCGACTACGTGATCCCGGCGCTGGAGCTGATTGACGCGCGCTGCCACAACGTCGATCCGGAAACTCAGCGCCCGCGTAAGGTGTTCGACACCATCTCCGATAACGCGGCTAACGCGGGTGTGATCCTCGGCGGCCGCCCGATTAAGCCAGATGAACTGGACCTGCGCTGGATCTCCGCGCTGCTGTATCGCAACGGTGTGATAGAAGAAACCGGCGTGGCGGCGGGCGTACTGAACCACCCGGCCAACGGCGTGGCGTGGCTGGCAAATAAGCTGGCGCCGTACGACGTCCAGCTGGAAGCTGGGCAAATCATTCTGGGCGGATCGTTCACCCGCCCGGTGCCGGCGCGTAAGGGCGACACCTTCCACGTCGACTACGGCAACATGGGTGCGATCACCTGCCGGTTTGTATAAGGACAGAGACGATGATGAAAAACAGTTTTAAAGAGGCGCTGAAGGCTGGCCGCCCGCAGATCGGCCTGTGGCTGGGTTTGTCGAGCAGCTATAGCGCTGAACTGCTGGCGGGGGCCGGTTTTGACTGGCTGCTGATTGACGGCGAACATGCGCCGAACAATGTGCAGACGGTGCTGACGCAGCTGCAGGCGATTGCACCCTATCCCAGTCAGCCGGTGGTGCGCCCGTCGTGGAACGATGCGGTGCAGATAAAACAACTGCTGGATGTGGGTACGCAAAATCTGCTGGTGCCGATGGTGCAAAACGCTGAAGAAGCGCGCGCCGCCGTAGCCGCAACGCGTTACCCGCCGCAGGGGATTCGCGGCGTTGGCAGCGCGCTGGCGCGGGCGTCGCGTTGGAACCGTATTCCGGACTATCTCCGGCAGGCCAATGACGCCATGTGCGTGCTGGTGCAAATCGAAACCCGCGAGGCGATGAGCAATCTGGCGCAAATCCTCGACGTTGACGGCGTGGACGGCGTGTTTATCGGCCCGGCGGATCTCAGTGCCGATATGGGCTTTGCCGGAAACCCGCAGCATCCGCAAGTGCAGGAAGCCATCGAGAAAGCCATTGTGCAGATCCGCGCGGCGGGCAAAGCGCCGGGCATTCTGATGGCCAATGAAACGCTGGCGAAACGCTATCTGGAGCTGGGCGCGCTGTTTGTCGCCGTCGGCGTCGATACGACCCTGCTGGCGCGCGGCGCGGAGGCGCTAGCGGCGCGCTTTGGGGCGGAGAAAACCTCGCTGGGTTCGTCCGGCGTGTATTAACCCCTGCCGGAGGGCGCTGCGCCTATCCGGCCTACCCGTAGGCCCGGCAAGCGAAGCGCCCCGGGCAAAACCGGCTTTACCCTACGCAAATTCCCATCAGAGGAAAGGATAATGAGCG
Organism: Klebsiella sp. WP3-W18-ESBL-02; assembly: GCF_014168815.1. Classification (NCBI taxonomy): domain Bacteria; kingdom Pseudomonadati; phylum Pseudomonadota; class Gammaproteobacteria; order Enterobacterales; family Enterobacteriaceae; genus Klebsiella; species Klebsiella sp. WP3-W18-ESBL-02. The sequence goes on along the minus strand of NZ_AP021972.1, from coordinate 3,867,301 downwards.
ATACATCACCTGCCATCCCGCAACAAGATAATCCTGCCGAACAGCACAAGCAGCTGACGGCGGGGCAGCAGACGGTGATCAACAAGCTGTTTCGTCGTCTGGTGCTGTTTCTTTTCGTGCTGTTTATTTTCTCATTTTTAGACCGGATTAATATTGGTTTTGCCGGGCTGACGATGGGGGCGGATCTCGGCCTGAACGCGACCATGTTCGGCCTTGCCACCACGCTGTTTTACGCGACCTATGTGATTTTCGGCATTCCCAGCAACATTATGCTGAGCATTGTCGGGGCCAGGCGCTGGATTGCCACCATCATGGTGCTTTGGGGACTGGCGTCGACCGCCACCCTGTTTGCCGTCGGGCCAAAAAGCCTCTACGTGCTGCGTATGCTGGTCGGGATTACCGAAGCCGGATTTCTGCCGGGCGTTCTGCTCTACCTGACCTACTGGTTCCCGGCCTTTTTCCGCGCGCGCGCCAACGCGTTGTTTATGATTGCGATGCCGGTGACAACGGCGCTGGGGTCGATTGTCTCCGGCTATATTCTGTCGATGGACGGCCTGCTGAATTTACACGGCTGGCAGTGGCTGTTCCTGCTGGAAGGATTCCCGTCCGTGCTGCTGGGCATTATGGTCTGGTACTGGCTGGACGACTCCCCGGCGAAGGCCAAATGGCTGACCGACGAGGATAAAAAATGCCTCCAGCAAATGATGGATAACGACCATCTGACGCTGGTGCAGCCGGAGGGGGCCATTAGCCACCATGCCATGCAGCAGCGTAGCCTGTGGCGCGAGGTGTTTACGCCGATTGTGCTGATGTATACCCTGGCTTATTTCTGCCTGACCAATACCCTGAGCGCGATCAGCATCTGGACGCCGCAGATCCTGAAAAGCTTTAACGAGGGCAGCAGCAATATCACCATCGGCCTGCTGGCCGCGGTGCCGCAAATTTGTACTATTCTCGGCATGATCTACTGGAGCCGTCATTCCGACAAGCATCAGGAGCGCAAGCACCACACCGCGCTGCCGTTTCTGTTCGCTGCCGCCGGCTGGCTGCTGGCCTCCGCCACCGATCATAGCCTGATCCAGCTCCTGGGGATCGTGATGGCGTCGACCGGCTCGTTTAGCGCGATGGCGATCTTCTGGACCACGCCGGATCAATCCATCAGCCTGCGCGCCCGCGCGATTGGCATTGCGGTGATCAATGCCACCGGCAATATCGGCTCGGCGTTGAGCCCGTTTATGATCGGCTGGCTGAAAGACATCACCGGCAGCTTTAACAGCGGCCTGTGGTTTGTTGCCGCGCTGTTGGTGGTGGGGGCGGTGATTATCTGGCTGATTCCGATGAAATCGTCACGTCCGCGCGCTACGCCGTAGGGGCTGAAAATGTGCGAGAACCTGATTTATAACATTGATATCAGCAGTGAATATGATGAAAGCCTGGGCACGGATGATGTGCACTATCAGTCTTTTGCGCGGATGGCGGCTTTTTTTGGCCGCGATATGCAGGCGCATCGCCACGAGCGCTATTTTCAGATGCATTTTCTGCTTACCGGGCAAATTGAGCTTCAGCTGGACGATCACCGCTACTCCGTTGAAGCGCCGCTGTTTGTGCTGACGCCACCATCGGTGCCGCACGCTTTTATTACCGAATCTGACGCGGATGGCCACGTGCTCACGGTACATGAAAACTTGATCTGGCCGCTGCTGGAAGTGCTTTACCCCGGAACCCGCGAGGCTTTCGGCCTGCCGGGGATCTGCCTGTCGCTGGCGGATAAGCCTGAGGAACTGGCGGCGCTGGAACACTACTGGCGGCTGATTGAGCGTGAATCGCTGGCACAGCTACCCGGGCGAGAGCACACCCTGACGCTGCTGGCGCAGGCCGTTTTTACTCTGCTGCTGCGTAATGCGCCGCTCGACGACCATGCAGCCAGTGGGATACGCGGGGAGCTTAAGCTGTTCCAGCGGTTTAATTTGATGATTGACGGCCATTTTCATCAGCACTGGACCGTGCCGGACTATGCGGCGGAACTGCATATTACCGAATCGAGGTTGACCGATATCTGCCGGCGCTTTGCTAACCGCCCGCCAAAGCGACTGATTTTTGACCGTCAGCTGCGTGAAGCGAAACGGCTGTTGCTGTTTTCCGACAATGCGGTGAATAACATTGCCTGGCAGCTAGGGTTTAAAGATCCCGCTTATTTTGCCCGCTTTTTTAATCGGTTAGTCGGCTGCTCGCCGAGCGCGTTTCGCGCGCAGAAAGTACCGGTGTCGTAGTTGCCCCTCACCCTAACCCTCTCCCCATCGGGGAGAGGGGACCGACCGTGCGGTTTTTACCTACAGTGCCGCCGGGAACAGCACTAAACCCTACCCAGATCACAGAACCAAACCCCGCCTGAAAAGTACCTGCCGTTGACCTAAAAGTCTCTTCACCGATCCTCGCTTAGACGCTTCAATTAACACACAAAAACAAAACATAAATTTAACAAATCCGACGAAGACTGGAGTGTACCCTTATGAAACCTGGTGATTTCCGTGCAGATGCCAAACGCCCGTTAACCGGCGAAGAGTACCTGAAGAGCCTGCAGGATGGCCGTGAGATCTACATCTACGGCGAGCGTGTCAAAGACGTGACCACGCATCCGGCTTTCCGCAATGCGGCGGCATCCGTCGCCCAGCTGTACGATGCGCTGCACAAACCCGAAATGCAGGACAAACTGTGCTGGAACACCGATACCGGCAGCGGTGGTTACACCCATAAATTCTTCCGCGTGGCAAAAAGCGCCGACGATCTGCGCCAGCAGCGCGATGCGATTGCCGAGTGGTCGCGCCTGAGCTACGGCTGGATGGGCCGCACCCCGGACTATAAAGCGGCCTTTGGCAGCGCGCTGGGCGCTAACCCGGCGTTTTACGGCCAGTTTGAGCAGAATGCGCGCAACTGGTACACCCGCATTCAGGAAACTGGCCTGTACTTTAACCATGCTATCGTTAACCCGCCGATCGACCGCCATAAGCCGGCTGACGAAGTGAAAGATGTTTACATCAAGCTGGAAAAAGAGACCGACGCCGGGATTATCGTCAGCTGCGCGAAAGTGGTGGCGACCAACTCCGCGCTGACCCACTACAACATGATTGGCTTTGGCTCCGCACAGGTGATGGGCGAAAACCCGGACTTCGCGCTGATGTTCGTGGCGCCAATGGATGCCGAAGGGGTGAAGCTGATTTCGCGCGCCTCCTACGAGCTGGTTGCCGGGGCGACCGGTTCGCCTTACGACTACCCGCTCTCCAGCCGTTTTGATGAAAACGACGCGATCCTGGTGATGGATAAAGTGCTGATCCCGTGGGAAAACGTGCTGATTTACCGTGACTTCGATCGCTGTCGTCGCTGGACGATGGAAGGCGGTTTCGCCCGTATGTACCCGCTGCAAGCGTGCGTGCGTCTGGCGGTGAAGCTCGACTTTATCACCGGCCTGCTGAAAAAATCGCTGGAGTGCACCGGTACCTCTGAATTCCGCGGCGTACAGGCGGATCTCGGCGAGGTAGTCGCGTGGCGCAATATGTTCTGGGCGCTGAGTGACTCTATGTGTTCAGAAGCCACGCCGTGGGTCAACGGCGCGTATCTGCCGGATCACGCGGCGCTGCAAACCTACCGCGTCATGGCGCCGATGGCCTATGCCAAAATCAAAAACATTATCGAGCGTAACGTCACCAGCGGCCTGATCTATCTGCCGTCGAGCGCGCGGGATCTGAATAATCCGCAGATCGACCAGTACCTTGCGAAATACGTGCGCGGATCTAACGGTATGGATCACGTTGAACGTATCAAGATCCTCAAATTGATGTGGGACGCCATCGGCAGCGAGTTCGGTGGCCGTCACGAGCTGTATGAAATTAACTACTCCGGTAGCCAGGATGAGATTCGCCTGCAGTGTCTGCGTCAGGCGCAGACCTCCGGCAACATGGACAAAATGATGGCGATGGTCGATCGCTGCCTGTCTGAATACGATCAGAACGGTTGGACCGTGCCACACCTGCACAATAACGCTGATATTAATCTGCTGGATAAGCTGCTGAAGTAATTCGCAGCGGGAGGTCACAATGCAATTAGATGAACAACGCCTGCGTTTTCGCGATGCCATGGCCAGCCTGTCGGCCGCCGTTAACGTCGTGACTACCGAGGGGGAGGCCGGTCGCTGTGGTATCACCGCCACCGCCGTCTGTTCGGTCACGGACACGCCGCCGTCGGTGATGGTGTGCATTAATGCTAACAGCGCCATGAACCCGGTATTCCAGGGCAACGGCAGGCTGTGCGTTAACGTGCTCAATCACGAGCAGGAGATCATGGCGCGCCATTTTGCCGGTATGACCGGCATGGCGATGGACGAACGCTTTGGTCTGGCCGGCTGGCAGCGTGGCCCGCTGGCACAGCCGGTGCTGAAGGGCGCGCTGGCGAGCCTGGAAGGAGAAATTCGCCAGGTGCAGACCATCGGTAGCCATCTGGTTTATCTGGTGGAAATTCAACATATTGCATTGGCCGAAGAAGAAGGGCACGGGCTTATTTATTTCAAACGCCGTTTTCATCCGGTGATGATGGAGGCGGATGCGCTGGCATAAGCATTTTTGACTCTTATATATCCCGGCGGGTGGCAGATAATGCCACCCGTTTTTTTTACATTATGTGAAGGAGAACACTGTTTATTATCAAAAATAGGGTATGCCGGTCTGACCAGAAAAATACAAATATTTCTTGAGTATGATGGCTAATATTAATAGACCAGAGTAAAAGCGCTTTGGTTTTTACTTATCTTTATGAATAGATACATTTTTTAACTGCATTAATGCTTCACCGATCATTTCCTCTGCTTTCTGGCGGGCAAATTTGATAAGCGCATCTTTACTAAATGGGGCATCGCAGTGATGGCAACGCATTGGATGTTGATCTTCTGCGTTTTTAATTTTATCAATGTTAGTCATTTCCGTGATACCGGCGCATTTTGGGCACAAATATTGAATTGAAATCACAGGCTCGGCTCCTTTATTCTTGTTATAAAATAATGCAGGCGCACGAATCGTTAAAGTCTTAGGGGCGATTAAATAACAAGTCATTATGTTTTGGTTGACGCGATGATTAATTATTGAGCAATTTATCAACCGAATGCACCAAGGGAGAAGCGTGAATGACAATGGCGAAGCCGTCCGTGCAGCAGAATCAGAGGGATGACGGCAAACTGGCCGATCTCCTCAATCATAACACCGACTGGGTGTGGGAAGTGGATGCGCAGGGGCGCTATGTGTGGGTCTCCGAGGTGGTGACCCGCCTGCTTGGCTATCGGCCTGAAGAGGTGCTGGGACGTACGCCGCTCGATTTCATTGCGCCCGTTGAGCGGGAGAGACTAACGGCAACGTTAAGCGATATTTTTGCGTCACAAAAGCCCTTCTCAGGCCTGATAAACCGCAATCAGCGGGCGGATGGCAGTATCGTGATTATTGAAACCAGCGGGATGCCGCTGTTTGATGACCAGGGCAAGCTCACCGGCTATCGCGGTATCGATCGCGACATCTCCCGGCTGGGTGAACGCGTGCTGCAGCTCGAATCACTGTATCAGAATACGCCGTTGGCGCTGTGCGTGGTTGACCGTAACGGCATGCTGACGAAAGCCAATCGCGCGATGGGGGCGCTGCTCTGTGCGCCGGAAGAGGCGCTGATCGGCACGAATCTCAGCGCATTTATGCCGGAAGGGTATCAGCTGTTGCAGCAGGATCTTATGCAGCTTGACGCCGGCGAGGCGATTTCCAGTAAAGAGGTGTTGTTCCGGGGCCGCTATTTCTACATTAAACCCATGGCGGTGAACGATGCGGATGGCAACGTGGTGGGCGTCTCTCTGGCGTGGATGGATATTACTGACCGCAAGCTGGCGGAGCAGCAGCTGGCGCGTGCCAACCAGACGCTGTTGCAATACGCCGAGCGCGATCATCTGACCGGCCTGTTCAACCGTCGCTATATGGACGCCCGGCTCAGCGATGAAATCACCCGTGCGCAGCGAGAAGGCACCACGCTGTCGCTGTGTATGGCGGATATCGACTTTTTCAAACGCTATAACGACACCTACGGCCATCAGGCCGGAGACCGGGTACTGCAAGCCGTCGCCGAAGCGCTGAAGGGCGGTCTGCGGCCCGATGACTGCGTCAGCCGCTACGGCGGTGAAGAGTTTCTGATTATGTTGCCGAATACCACGCGAGAAAGCGCACAGGCGGTGGCCGAGCGGCTGCGTGAGCGGGTCATGGCGCTGGCCATCGATCACAAAACCAGCCCGATTGGCGGGGTGCTGACCATTAGCTTCGGCGTCATGACCTGGGACTCTCCGCAGTTTGTCTGCAGCATTCAGCAAATTGCGGATATTGCCGCCGAGCTAATCAGCAGCAGCGATACGGCGTTGTACCGGGCCAAACAGCAGGGGAGGAACCGGGTGGCGGTGGCATAAGCCGCGAGAGCCATGCGCGCAAAGACATCGGCGATGTGTGCATCCACAGTTGATTCATCACAAGGCGGATGCCGGGTAGCCCTCTTTATAATCAGGGCTACCCCTCTACTGATGGTATGAAAATATGGCTTATCAACTCAACCTTAACTGGCCGGAGTTTCTGGAAAAATACTGGCAGAAGCAGCCGGTAGTGTTAAAAAATGCGTTCCCGAATTTTGTCGACCCGATTACGCCTGACGAGCTGGCCGGTCTGGCCATGGAAATGGAAGTCGACAGCCGACTGGTGAGCCATATTGACGGCAAATGGCAGGCGAGTAACGGCCCGTTTGAAGATTTTGACCACCTGGGGGAGAAAAACTGGTCGCTGCTGGCGCAGGCGGTCAACCACTGGCACGAGCCTTCTGCCGAGCTGGTACGCCCGTTCCGCGCGCTGCCGGACTGGCGGCTGGACGACCTGATGATCTCCTTCTCGGTACCGGGTGGCGGCGTTGGGCCGCACATCGACCCGTACGATGTGTTTATCATTCAGGGGATGGGACGCCGTCGCTGGCGCGTGGGTGATGCGCTGCCGTTAAAACAGCACTGCCCGCATCCGGCCCTGCTGCACGTTGAGCCGTTTACCCCCATTATCGACGTAGAAATGGCGCCGGGCGACATTCTTTATATTCCACCAGGATTCCCGCACGACGGCTATACCTACGAAGACACGCTGAACTACTCCGTCGGCTTCCGCGGGCCGAACGGTCGCGAGCTGATCAGCAGCTTTGCCGACTACGTGCTGGAGAACGATCTGGGCGAGAAATACTACACCGATCCGGATCTCACCTGCCGTGAACACGTGGGTAAAGTGGAAGACCATGAGCTTGAACGTCTGCGCACGATGATGATCGATATGATCCGCCAGCCGAACGATTTTAAACAGTGGTTTGGCAGTTTTGTGACGACGCCGCGCCATGAGCTGGATATTGCCCCTGCGGAGCCTGCGTATACGCCAGAAGAGGTGGCGACGGCGCTGGAAGCGGGAGAAACGCTGCGTCGCCTCAACGGTCTGCGGGTGCTGAATGTCGGCGATAGCGTTTTTATTAATAGCGAGAAGCTGGAAACCTGCGCGCCGCAGGCCGCAGATGCGCTGTGTCGCTATACCGAACTGGATAAATCCCACTTCGGTGAAGCGCTGGCGAACCCGGCGTTTATTGCTGAGCTGACGGATTTGATTAACCAGGGCTACTGGTTCTTCGACGAGTAAGCCCAGGCTTTCGGGGGGGAGGGGAGGACCCTCACCCCGAAAGAGAGATATAACCATTCACTAAATTGCTGTTCATCAAACAGAGCTGAATAGCGCCCGCACGCTCGGCAGTGTAATGCAGGATACCCCAGTCTATAGTTTGGCCAGTTGGCATCTGCCGATGTAGATATCGGTAGTCCTGAATTACGGCAGCTGAATGTCTTACCAGTATTAATAAATAAAGTTGACGCAGCCCACCAACGATTTTGGTAGGTTGCTGACTTTATCTTATTGCTCATGGCTGGATGTGTGAACAGCCGCACATAAAAAAACCTTTCTGAATGTAAATTAACAAACCTTTATATAACTGAACGGAACTCGCTATGAAAATAAAGGCACTGACTGCCGGTATTCTACTCGCATTACCTTTTTGGGTTTGTGCGAAGAATGTGACTATTTATTATACCAATGACCTCCATGCTCATGTTTCTCCAGGCAAAATTCCTGCCGTTGACAAGGCGCGTGCAGTAGGTGGTTTTGCTAATATTGCGACCCTCGTTAATGATGCCAGGAAAGAAAGTAAAGATGTATTTTTCTTTGATGCGGGAGACTATTTTACTGGGCCCTATATCAGTACCCTGACCAAAGGTGAAGCAATTATTGATATAATGAATACAATGCCTTTTGATGCGGTATCAGTGGGCAACCACGAATTTGATCATGGCGTTGATAACATGGTTAAGCAGTTATCAAAAGCGAACTTTCCCATTTTACTGGGGAATGTATTCTATACGAATAGTGACAAGCCGGTCTGGAATAAACCCTGGACGATTGTCGAAAAAGATGGCATAAAAATTGGCGTAATAGGGGTGCATCAAAAATTTGCATTTTATGATACGGTCGCGGCTAAGGCCTATGCTGGTTCGGAAGCTCGTGATGAAGGGCCTTATATCCAAAAAGGGCTTGATGAATTAAAAGGTAAGGTTGATATCATTGTACTGCTTATCCACGAAGGGACACCAGCGCGCCAATCCAGTTATGGAAGTAAAGACGTAGCCAGAATGCTGCAAGCCGATATCGATACCGCAAAGAAATTTGAAGGTATCGATGTGCTAATCACAGGACACGCTCATGTGGGCACTCCCGAACCCATTAAAGTCAATAACACGCTGGTTGTGTCAACGGATGCGTATGGTACCGATGTTGGTAAGTTAGTGTTGGATTTTAACCCTCAGACGAAAAAAATTGATGGCTACAGCGGTAAATTAATCACCGTGTTTGCTGATGAATATAAACCCGATCCAAAAGTGCAAGCTAAGATTGATGAGTGGAATACTAAGTTAAAAAACATCACTGACCAGATTATTGGGTCGGCAACCGCGCCATTCACTCGTGCTTATGGGGAATCATCGCCCGTTGGTAACTTAGTTCTCGATGCTATGATGGCTAAAGCACCGGATGCTGTCGCAGGATTCCAAAACAGTGGCGGCATGCGCGCTGATTTTCCACAAGGAAATTTAAAGTACGGTGATATTATTACAACCTTCCCGTTTAATAACGAACTGGTTGAAATGGATCTGACTGGAAAAGATCTCATCAATTTAATGATTCATGCAACCAACCTCACCAATGGTGTTTTGCAAGTGTCAAAAAATGTGCATGTTGAATATGATAGCAAAAAACCTCTTGGCGATCGGTTGATTAAATTTACTATTAATAATCAACCTATAGAATCAACGAAAACTTATCGAGTTGTCACACACTCATTTTGTGCGACTGGCGGCGATGGTTTTGAGTCATTTTTAAATGGAAAAAATGTAAAAACAATTAGCGGCACGACCTCTGCAGAGTCAATCATTGATTATGTCAAAACGTATAGCCCCGTAAAACCCGATCTTGAAAAGAGGGTGACGGATGTGAGTTCATTAAAGTAATACTGGCTTGGTGATAAAAATATAATATGAAGGGAAAATAGAAGCTTATTTTTCATCTTTCTTTTATTTAAATGTCCTATGATATGTTTGTGGGGCAATATCCCATCAATCCTGTAATAATGGGATATCAATAATTTAATTATTGTCTTTCTTTCAATTTTGATGATGCAATCCATTCTATGGATTGCATCGTTTGCTTGAGTCGATCGTCGTTGGCCGTTTTGCAATTTACACACAATCGTTGTATAACTGCCTTCTGATTTGGATGTTTAGATGTCCATACGTTTAGAAGGTAATAATGCAAAACACAACACAACAACAAGGTGGGCAGCTCAAGCGCACCATGAAAACCCGCCACCTGATTATGCTGTCGCTGGGTGGCGTGATTGGCACAGGGCTTTTTTTTAATACCGGCTATATCATCTCGACGACCGGCGCGGCAGGTACGCTGCTGGCCTATCTTATTGGCGCGCTGGTGGTCTGGCTGGTGATGCAGTGCCTCGGTGAGCTGTCGGTGGCCATGCCGGAAACGGGCGCGTTTCACCTTTACGCGTCGCGCTATCTTGGCCCGGCAACCGGCTACACCGTTGCCTGGCTCTACTGGCTGACGTGGACGGTTGCGCTGGGTTCCAGCTTTACCGCCGCCGGGTTCTGTATGCAGTACTGGTTCCCCCAGGTGCCGGTGTGGATCTGGTGCCTGCTGTTCTGCGTGCTGATTTTCGGCCTTAACGTTATCTCGACCCGCTTCTTTGCCGAAGGTGAATTCTGGTTCTCGCTGGTGAAGGTGATTACCATCATCGCGTTTATCGTACTGGGCGGCGCGGCTATCTTTGGGTTTATCCCGATGCAGGACGGTTCACCCGCGCCGGGGCTGCATAACCTCACCGCCGAGGGCTGGTTCCCGCACGGCGGGCTGCCGATTCTGATGACCATGGTAGCTGTCAACTTTGCTTTTTCCGGCACCGAGCTTATCGGTATCGCCGCCGGGGAAACCGAGAACCCGCACAAAGTGATCCCGGTGGCGATTCGCACCACCATCGCGCGGTTAATTATTTTCTTTATCGGCACCGTATTCGTGCTGGCCGCGCTGATCCCGATGCAGCAGGCAGGGGTCGAAAAAAGCCCGTTCGTGCTGGTATTTGAGAAAGTGGGTATTCCTTACGCAGCGGATATCTTCAACTTCGTGATCCTGACGGCGATTCTGTCGGCGGCCAACTCCGGCCTGTACGCGTCCGGGCGGATGCTGTGGTCGCTGTCCAACGAACGGACGCTGCCGCGCTGCTTCTCGCGGGTGACGCAAAACGGCGTGCCGCTGGTGGCGCTGTCGGTGAGTATGCTCGGCGGCCTGCTGGCGCTGTTCTCCAGCATTGTCGCGCCGGATACTGTGTTTGTGGCGCTGTCGGCGATTTCCGGTTTTGCGGTGGTGGCGGTATGGATTAGTATCTGCGCCTCACACTTTGTTTTCCGCCGCCGTCACTTACAGCAGGGCAAAGCGCTGAGCGAGCTCCACTATCGCGCGCCGTGGTACCCCGCGGTACCGGTGCTCGGGTTTGTGCTCTGCGTCGTGGCCTGTCTGGGGCTGGCCTTTGACCCGTCGCAGCGTATTGCGCTGTGGTGCGGGATTCCATTTGTGGCGCTGTGCTATGGTGCCTATTACTTAACGCGTTCACGTCAGACCCAACAGGAGCCGCAGCATGCCGCTGAATAATCCGTTAACCGCCATTCTGAGCGATCGCCCGTTTGTACTGCTCGATGGTGCAATGGCCACCGAACTGGAGGCGCGCGGATGCGACCTCGCAGACAGCCTGTGGTCGGCAAAAGTGCTGATGGAAAACCCGCAGCTGATTTATGACGTACACCTCGACTACTTCCGTGCCGGGGCGCAGGTGGCCATCACCGCCAGCTACCAGGCTACGCCGGATGGCTTTGCCGCTCGCGGGCTGGATGAAAGCCAGTCGCGGGCGCTGATTGCCAAAAGCGTCGAGCTGGCGCGCCAGGCACGCGATGCCTATCAGGCTGAAGATCCGACGGCGAAAGGGCTGCTGATTGCCGGTTCCGTTGGGCCTTACGGTGCTTATCTGGCGGACGGTTCGGAGTACCGCGGTGATTATCAGCGCAGTGCCCAGGTATTCCAGGACTTCCACCGCCCGCGCGTTGAGGCGTTGCTGGAGGCGGGCGTTGACCTGCTGGCCTGTGAAACGTTGCCATCGTTTGACGAGATTCGCGCTCTGGCGCAGCTGCTGGCGGAGTATCCGGTGGCTCAGGCGTGGTTCTCTTTCACCCTGCGCGATGCGCAGCATCTTAGCGACGGCACGCCGATACGTGACGTGATTGCGCTGCTGGCGGACTATCCGCAAATTCTGGCGGTAGGTATTAACTGCATCGCGCTGGAAAACACCGTTGATGCGCTGGAATACCTGCACAGCCAGACGCCGTTGCCGCTGGTGGTCTACCCGAATTCAGGTGAGCACTACGATGCGGTGAGCAAAACCTGGCATCACCACGGCGAGGCCTGCGCCACGCTGGAAGGCTACCTGCCGCAGTGGCTGGCCGCGGGAGCGAAACTGATTGGCGGGTGCTGTCGCACCACGCCAAAAGATATTGCGGCGCTGAAAGCCCATTGCTGAACTGAGTACACGTAGGCCTGATAAGCGCAGCGCCATCAGGCGCTCCGGCGCAGATAGCCGGATGGCGGCATAGCCTTATCCGGCCTACATGACCACAGTGAATCCCGCCTACAGACTATCCTTTGCCATTTTTCTTCTAAAAACGAATTGGAATTAACAAGCATTTTTAATTCCTTTATCAAACACCCCACGCCAATAAATACTGCCCATATAACAAGACATGGGAGCAGGACATTATGGCAATCGCATCGCGTTTCACCGTTATCGCCGCTACGCTGGCACTGTTGGCCTTCCAGGCGCAGGCCGTGGACGTCACCATCGCTTATCAAACCTCCGCCGAGCCCGCCAAAGTGGCGCAGGCGGACAACACCTTCGAAAAACTGAGCGGCGCGAAGCCGGACTGGCGCAAGTTTGACAGCGGCGCCAGCATCGTCCGCGCGCTGGCCTCCGGCGACGTACAGATTGGCAACCTCGGCTCCAGCCCGCTGGCGGTCGCCGCGAGCCAGCAGGTACCGATTGAGGTGTTCCTGCTGGCCTCAAAGCTGGGCAATTCTGAAGCGCTGGTGGTGAAAAAGGGGATAACGAAGCCGGAAGATCTGATCGGTAAACGCATCGCCGTGCCGTTTATTTCTACCACCCACTACAGCCTGCTGGCGGCGCTCAAACACTGGGGCATCAAGCCTGGTCAGGTACAAATTCTCAACCTCCAGCCGCCGGCGATTATTGCCGCCTGGCAACGTGGCGACATTGACGGCGCCTACGTGTGGGCACCGGCGGTGAATGCGCTGGAAAAAGACGGCACCGTGTTGACCGACTCGTCGCAGGTCGGCGAGTGGGGCGCGCCGACGCTTGACGTGTGGGTGGTGCGCAAAGATTTTGCTGAGAAACACCCGGACGTGGTGAAGGCTTTCGCCAAAAGCGCGATTGACGCCCAGCGCGGCTATATCGATAACCCAGAACAATGGCTGGCGCAGCCGGACAATATCAACAAGCTGGCGCGTTTGAGCGGCGTACCGGCATCGGACGTACCGGGGCTGGTGAAGGGGAATACCTATCTGACCGCTGAACAGCAGGCGCAGGCGCTGAATGGCCCGGTCAACAAAGCCATCGTCGACACCGCGCAGTTCCTCAAAGAGCAGGGCAAAGTCCCGGCGGTGGCGGGCGATTATCGCCAGTATGTGACCGACCGTTTTGTGAAGTAAGGAGGCCATGATGCTGCAAATCTCGCATCTCAGCGCCGAGTACGGCGGCAAACCGGCGCTGGAGGATATCGATCTCACGCTGGACAGCGGGGAGCTGCTGGTCGTGCTCGGCCCGTCCGGCTGCGGCAAAACGACGCTGCTGAACCTGATTGCCGGATTCGTGCCGTATCAGCACGGCAGCATCATCCTCGACGGAAAACGCGTGAGCGGGCCGGGAGCCGATCGCGGTGTGGTCTTTCAGAATGAGGGCCTTCTCCCGTGGCGCAATGTGCAGGATAACGTCGCATTAGGGCTACAGCTGGCAGGCGTTAACAAAGAGGCACGCCGCGAGACGGCGGCGCAGATGCTGAAAAAGGTCGGGCTGGAAGGCGCGGAAAAACGCTTTATCTGGCAGCTCTCCGGCGGCCAGCGTCAGCGCGTTGGCATAGCCCGGGCGCTGGCCGCCAACCCACAGCTGCTGCTGTTGGATGAGCCGTTCGGCGCGCTTGACGCCTTTACCCGCGAGCAGATGCAGACGTTGCTGCTGCGGCTGTGGCATGAGACGGGTAAGAAAGTGCTGCTGATTACCCACGATATTGAAGAAGCGGTGTTTATGGCAACCGAGCTGGTTCTGCTGTCGCCGGGGCCGGGTCGCGTGCTGGAACGTTTGCCGCTCGACTTCGCCCGCCGCTTTGTGGCCGGTGAATCCTGCCGCAGCATTAAATCCGACCCGCGGTTTATTGAACAGCGCGAGTACGTGCTGAGCCGGGTGTTTGAACAACGGGAGGCCTTCTCATGAGCGTGGTGATTAACGATAAACCGCGCCAGCGCGCGCTGGCGCTACGCTGGCCGTTTTCGCGCCATCTGACCCTGAGCGTGCTCACCCTGGCGGTGCTGCTGGTGGTGTGGTGGGCGGTGGCGGCCGCGCAGCTGATAAGCCCGCTGTTTCTGCCATCGCCCGTACAGGTACTGACTAAGCTGCTGACCATCGCCAGCCCGCAGGGCTTTATGGACGCCACGCTGTGGCAGCATCTGGCGGCAAGCCTGGGACGGATTCTGGTGGCCCTGCTGGCGGCAACGATCGTCGGGATCCCGGTGGGCATCGCGATGGGATTAAGCCCGACCGTACGCGGGATCCTCGATCCGATTATCGAACTGTATCGCCCGGTGCCGCCGCTGGCCTATCTGCCGCTGATGGTTATCTGGTTTGGTATTGGCGAAACGTCGAAAATCTTACTGATTTATCTGGCTATTTTCGCACCGGTCGCTATGTCGGCGCTGGCGGGAGTGAAGAGTGCGCAGCAGGTGCGTATCCGCGCCGCGCAGTCGCTGGGCGCCAGCCGCGCGCAGGTGCTGTGGTGGGTGATTTTACCGGGGGCACTGCCGGAAATATTAACCGGCCTGCGCATTGGTTTAGGCGTTGGCTGGTCGACGCTGGTGGCCGCCGAGCTTATTGCCGCCACCCGCGGCCTGGGCTTTATGGTGCAATCCGCCGGGGAGTTTTTAGCGACCGATGTGGTGCTGGCAGGTATTGCCGTTATTGCAATAATCGCTTTTGGTCTGGAACTGGGTCTGCGTGCGCTTCAGCGTCGCCTGACCCCCTGGCATGGAGAAGTACAATGAGTGAACGTCTGGCGATAACCCCGCTGGGGCCTTACATCGGCGCGCAGGTTTCCGGTGCGGATCTTACCCGCCCGCTGAGCGACAATCAGTTTGAACAGCTGTACCACGCCGTGCTGCGCCATCAGGTAGTCTTTTTGCGCGAGCAGCAGATTACCCCCGAACAGCAGCGCGCGCTGGCCCAGCGTTTCGGTGATTTGCATATTCACCCGGTGTATCCCCATGCGCCGGGCGTGGAAGAGATTATTGTCCTGGATACCCACGACGATAATCCGCCGGATAACGATAACTGGCACACCGACGTCACCTTTATCGAGACGCCGCCTGCCGGGGCGATTCTGGCGGCGAAGGAGCTGCCATCTACCGGCGGCGATACCCTGTGGACCAGCGGCATTGCCGCCTTTGAGGCGCTCTCCGCGCCGCTGCAGGCGTTGCTGAGCGGTCTGCGCGCCGAGCACGACTTCCGTAAATCGTTCCAGGAATACAAATACCGTAAAAACGAAGAGGAGCACCAGCGCTGGCTGGAGGCGGTGGCAAAACACCCACCGCTGCTACACCCGGTGGTGCGCACGCATCCGGTGACCGGCAAGCAGGCGCTGTTCGTTAACGAAGGCTTTACTACCCGAATTGTTGATGTGACGGAGAAAGAGAGCGAGGCGCTGCTGGGCTTCCTGTTTGCCCACCTGACGAAGCCGGAGTTTCAGGTGCGCTGGCGCTGGCAGCCGAACGACGTGGCCATTTGGGATAACCGCGTCACGCAGCATTACGCCAACGCCGATTATCTGCCGCAGCGACGCATTATGCACCGGGCGACCATTCTGGGAGATAAGCCGTTTTATCGTGCGCCGTGAGTTCCTGACAGGCGCCGATTGTCGGCCGGATAAGCGTAGCGCCATCCGGCATAATACGGCACCGTGCCGGATGGCGGCGTAAACGCCCTGTCCGGCCTACAAACCTAAATGCGCGCCGATATACCGCTGATACCGATTCGCCTTCAGATAGGTTAAATCCACCAGCACCAGCCCATCCACGCAGTTGTTAAACGCCGGATCGCTGCCAAAATCGATAAACTGTACGCCGCCGGGTTCACAGACTTCTGAATACTGTTTGTAGAGCGGTGGAATGGCGCAGCCGAGGTTGCCCAGCAGCGATTTCAACCGCGTCAGATCGTCGCTGTAGTCTTCTCCGCCAAACTGCGCCAGCACGTCGGGTAGCGACGCCGGGTAAGGACGGCGCGATTCGGCCAGCGGATGCGTGGCCGGGAACCACAGACGATAAAACGCCACCAGCAGATCGCGCGCCGACGGCGGCAGGCCGCCGGAAATCGATACCGGGCCGAACAGATAGCGATAGTGCGGGTAGCGCGCCAGGTAGGCGCCGATGCCGGACCACAGGTAGTCCAGCCCGCGTCGGCCCCAGTAGCGCGGCTGAATAAAGCTGCGCCCCAGCTCAATGCCGTGCTGGAGAATGTCGTCCATGCGTCGATCGTAGTGGAACAGGCTGTAGCTGTAGATGCCTTCCAGGCCGCGCTTTTCCAGCTGCATCGCGGTGGGCATAAAGCGGTAGGCGCCGACAATTTCCAGATCGTCTTCATCCCACAGAATCAAATGCAGATAGTCATCATCATAGCCGTCCACATCGCGGCGCTTGCCGCTGCCTTCGCCTACGGCACGAAAGGCAATCTCACGCAGCCGGCCCAGCTCGCGCAGCAGCGGCGCCTCTTCCTGGCCGTTGCGCTGCCACAAATAGATGGCCTTACCGTCCGCGGTGCGTCCCAGACATTCCGCCTGGCTCAGTTCACGCTTGAGCAGAGCGCGGGGCTCCGGGCGGGCGATGGCGCTTTCGGTTTTAAACACCCCCGGCAGGCCCTTGCCGAGGCGCTGTACGTGACGGTAGCAGCGCTCGGTCATCTCGCGCGGGGTGGACTGCGCGTTAAACCACGCAGATCCGCTAATTTGTTCGCCGATTGTCACCGGCAGACGGCTGTTACGCCGCCGGAACATCTGCTGCATGAGCAGCAGCAGCGGCAGATTTTTAGACAGCAGTGCGCTGACGTAAAACAGCGCGCTGTTGTGCGCATCAATCCACACGGGCAGCAGCGGGGCGCGGTATTTTGCGGCCAGTTTGATGAATCCCGAGTGCCATTTTTTGTCGCGGATACCGCGAGGCGTCAGGCGCGAAACTTCGCCGGCTGGGAAGAAGATCAGCACGCCGCCGTTGTGCAGCTGGTTGTCCATTTGCTGGAGCGCCGATTTTGCGGTGCGGCCATTGATGTTATCCACCGGGATAAACAGCGAACTCAGCGGCCCAAGATGGGTCAGCATACGATTAGTGACGACTTTAACGTCGCGGCGAACGCGGGAGACGGCATAGAGCAGCGCCAGGCCGTCGAGGGTGCCGGTAGGGTGGTTGGCGATAATCACCAGCGGGCCCTGCTCGGGGATTTGTTCCAGGCTACGTACCGGGATATCGCAGTGGATATTGAGGTGCTCCAGCACCTGCTCGACCGTATCCAGCCCCTTCAGGTGGCGATGGAGGTCGGCGAATTGCTGAAATTCGGCTTCATGCAGCAGCGTACGCAGTATTTTCTTTTGCCAGGGGGCAGGCCTTGCTTCCGGCCACAGGTCGTCGATAACGTTGTCGAGACTAAACATAGCGGCTCCTCCTCTGTCCTGCTGTGACAGTAGAAGCGCGAGATGTCGTTTAGATGGCGGTTTGGTGACGTTTTATGACAAAACGCCCCGCAAAGCGGGGCGTTAAGGGGATTAACGCAGAATTTTCTTTTCGGCTAAATCGAGGGCGAAATAACTAAAGATGAGATCCGCGCCCGCGCGTTTAATGGCGCCAAGGCTTTCGAGGACCACTTTTTCTTCGTCAATGGCGCCAGCCTGGGCGGCGAATTTGATCATCGCGTATTCGCCGCTGACCTGGTAGGCGCCAATAGGCAACTCGGTGCGCTCGCGGATATCGCGCAGGATATCAAGGTATGCGCCAGCCGGTTTGACCATCAGGCAGTCGGCGCCCTGGGCTTCATCCAGCAGAGACTCACGGATCGCCTCGCGGCGGTTCATCGGGTTCATCTGGTAGGTTTTACGGTCGCCCTTCAGCGCGGTACCCGCCGCTTCACGGAACGGGCCGTAGAAAGAAGACGCGAATTTGGTGGAGTAGGACATAATGGCGGTATCGGTAAAGCCCGCCGCGTCCAGCGCCTGGCGAATGGCCTGCACCTGACCGTCCATGGCGGCAGAAGGGGCGATAAAGTCCGCGCCCGCCGCGGCGGCTACGACCGCCTGTTTGCCGAGGTTGGCCAGCGTCAGGTCGTTGTCCACGCCGTGATCGCACAGCACGCCGCAGTGGCCGTGCGATGTGTATTCGCAGAAGCAGGTGTCGGACATGACGATCATTTCCGGCACGGTTTGTTTGCAGATGCGCGACATGCGCGCCACCAGACCGTCTTCTTTCCACGCATCGCTGCCGGTATCGTCGGTATGGTGTGAAATTCCAAAGGTCATCACCGAGCGAATACCGGCGTTAGCAATGCGTTCAATTTCGCGCGCCAGATGTTTTTCTGGAATGCGCATCACGCCCGGCATGGCTTCGATGGCTTTGTAATCGTTGATTTCTTCTTCAACAAAGATCGGCAACACCAGGTCGTTTAAGCTCAGTGTTGTCTCTTCAAACATAGCGCGCAGCGCAGCGGATTTGCGCAGGCGGCGGGGGCGATGGAGTAAGTCTGTCATGGTATGCCTGATGTTTGTGAAACAAGGACGTCTATTGTAACCGAATCAGGGAGAAGATGTTTTACTAAAGTGGTGGTTTTACGTGACGTACGGCCCGGCGGGCGCCGGAGGCATGACGTTATTCCTTAACGCCTGTTGCGGGACATAAATAATTAATATCTATTGCTTCACCTGAATGTATTTTTAATATTTATTGCATTATTGACCTGGGGGCGAAATAACGTTGACTGAAACCTTTTTTTGATTTTTTTTACTGTACTCAGAGTGAAAGTTTTTTATTATGTTGAGCAGGTGCTTTTTCGGACCTTGAGCATACAGAGTCGGACTGTTTTCTGTATTGATTAGAACGCTATGCCCGTCACGAAGATGGGTGTCATTGCATGGATCGCAAATATGCCTTATTTAACCAAGCCGCATGACGAGTTTGTCACGCTGGATAAACATCTGGCGCCGCGTGGCGTGAGCTTTAACCTGATGCCGGGGCAGCGCTTGCTGTCGGATGAGCAATCGCTGAGCGACACGACGATCGTGTTGCAAAAAGGCGCGGTGTCGCTGCATCGGCAAAACCACGCGATTCTCTTTGGCGTGGTCCAGGGGCCGTCAATCTTTGGTCTCGCGGCGGCGGCTAGCCCGATTCATCATTATTATTCGCTCACGGCCGAAGTCGAATGCCGGGGCTATTCCCTGCCGGCAAAAGAGACGCTGCAGTGTCTCGACCGCTATCAGCTGTGGCGAGAAGCCTTTTATTGGATGGCCTGGCAAACCCGGCTGCTGGAGCTGCGCGATAAGCAGCTGATTGGCGCTAATCATTATCATCAGATCCGCGAGACGTTATTGATGATGCTCGGCTGGGACGATAATTTACGCTCACGTATTGGTGTGCTGAATTATATTCAGCAGCGTACTCGAATTTCGCGATCGGTTATTGCCGAGGTGCTGGCGGCGCTGCGCAAGGGCGACTATATCCAGATGGAAAAAGGCAAACTCGTGGGCATCACGCGTTTGCCTTTGGAATATTAAGAGGCGGGAATGACGTCGGCTTTATTGCCGCTCAGTTCGGCCACCAGTTCGTTAATTCCGTCGCTCATATTGACGAAGCGGGTGAGTGGCGAACGGGTGACGACCACAAACGCGCCGACGTTAGACTGCGGAATCATCGCCATATAGGTGATAAAGCCGCCGCCGCCGCCGGTTTTCTGAATAATACCCGGGCGACCGTTTTTCGGCGCCATATAGACCCAGCCCAGGCCCAGCGCGTCGGCGTGGCCCGGCACGTCCATGCCGATCACGCGGGTCAGTTGGTTGCGCTTGTAGACCAGCGTCTGCATGCGGTCAGCCTGGCTGCTGCGGCGGTAGAAGTCGGATGACAGATACTGCTGCATCCAGCGCATCATGTCGCCCGGCGTTGAATAAACGCCGCCGCTGCCCATTGCCGCCAGCGTGTTATTACACGGGCTGGCGCCTTTCTCTGCCACCATCAGACGGCCACACTGGTCCGGCGACGGCGTAAAGGTGGTGTCTTTCATGCCCAGCGGGCGGGTGATTTGCTCTTCGAACAGCTGCGGATACGGCTTGTGCGCGGCGTTGCCCAGCGCGTCGGCCAGCAGGTCAAAGGCGAGATTAGAGTAGCTGGCCTGCGATCCCGGCGCGGCGTGCAGTTTTGCCGTCGACAGGTAGCTCCAGCGCTGAGACTGCGTCGGCCAGACGAAAACCGGGCGATGCGCCGCACCGCCGGGCTGTTCGCGCGGCAGGGAGCTGGTATGGGTCGCCAGATTCACCAGCGTAATCGGTGTGCCGTTATAGGTTGGAACGCTGGCACCCGATGGAGCATATTTGCTCAGCGGATCGTCAAGCTTCACGACGCCCAGGTCGAGCAGCTTAACCAGCATTTCGCTGGTCATTAGCTTGCTCAGTGAGGCAATACGAATCACCGAGTCGAGCTGCGGATGCACGTTGTTGCCCGGCCGGGTTTCGCCAAAGCTGCGAAACACTCGCTGGTTGCCGTCGATCACCACCAGCGCCATGCCTGTCGCGCCGCTACCGTAATAAATATGGTTGGCGTAGCGGTCAACAATATCGGACGCAAACGCGGGAGCGGTGAGGGGCTGGGGTTGCGCAGCCTGCACCGAGGTCAATGACGCCACGCACAGCGCGGCAGAAAAAAACAGACTACGTTTCAACGGAAGCATCCATGAATTGAAATGGGAAAGTAACGCGTATTTATACTAAAAATACCGCGAATCGGCATCAGGCACAGCGCCATAAATCGGTATGATAGCGGGAAAAACGTAACCGAGCGTAAATACGCTGATTATTCATCGCAGTGAATACGCACTTTTGTGATCCGGCGCGTATGATAGTGACAGCGACCGCCGGCGAACTCTGGCGACATTTTCCGGTCTGATAGCACGTTACATTGCTTAATACCTCTTTACGGTAAAAACGATCCGTAGCGGTATTCTGTTGTCACAGCATAAAGCAAAACCATAAGAAGTAAGCAGGAGAGCACTATGTTTAAGTCTTTTTTCCCCAAGCCGGGACCCTTTTTTCTCTCGGCGTTTATTTGGGCAATGATTGCGGTCATTTTCTGGCAGGCGGGCGGCGGCAGCTGGCTGCTGCGTCTCACCGGCGCAAGTGCCGATGTGCCGATTAGCGCTGCGCGCTTTTGGTCGCTGAACTACCTCGTGTTCTACGCCTACTATCTGATTTGCGTTGCGCTGTTTGCCGGCTATTGGTTTATCCGCAGCCCGCACCGCTGGCAGTACTGGTCGATTCTGGGCACTGCGCTGATTATCTTCGTAACCTGGTTTATGGTCGAAGTGGGGGTTGCCATCAACGCCTGGTATGCGCCGTTCTACGATTTGATCCAGACCGCGCTGGCTTCGCCGAACAAGGTATCGATTAATCAGTTCTATCAGGAGATCGGTATCTTCCTCGGGATTGCGCTGATTGCCGTCGTGATTGGCGTGCTGAACAACTTCTTCGTGAGCCACTATGTTTTCCGCTGGCGTACCGCGATGAACGAACACTACATGGCCCACTGGCAGCACCTGCGCCATATTGAAGGGGCGGCCCAGCGTGTGCAGGAAGACACCATGCGCTTCGCCTCGACGCTGGAGGATATGGGCACCAGCTTTATCAATGCCATCATGACTCTGATTGCCTTCTTGCCGGTGCTGGTGTCGCTTTCCGCGCACGTACCGGACCTGCCGATTGTCGGCCACGTCCCGTATGGGTTGGTGATTGCCGCGATCGTCTGGTCGCTGATGGGGACCGGGATGCTGGCGGTGGTGGGGATTAAGCTGCCAGGGCTGAACTTTAAAAATCAGCGCGTCGAAGCGGCTTATCGTAAAGAGCTGGTCTACGGTGAAGATGACGCCACTCGCGCGACGCCACCGACCGTATGCGAGCTGTTCAGCGCGGTGCGCCGCAACTATTTCCGCCTCTATTTCCACTATATGTACTTCAACATCGCCCGCATTTTGTACCTGCAGGTCGATAACGTTTTCGGCCTGTTCCTGCTGTTTCCGTCGATTGTTGCCGGTACGATTACGCTCGGTCTGATGACGCAGATAACCAACGTCTTTGGTCAGGTACGCGGATCGTTCCAGTACCTGATCAGCTCCTGGACCACGCTGGTGGAACTGATGTCCATCTACAAACGTCTGCGCAGCTTCGAGCGAGAGCTGGATAATAAAGATCTGCCGGATGAAGTCGTTCAGCCGCAGAGCTAAGCGATAACCCTTTATTTTTGATAAGGATAGCCCATGGCGATAGCCACAACGCGGTACCGTTCGTTTTCTCTTACCCTGCTGGCTGCCGCGCTATTAAGCGCCTGTACCAGCCAGCAGGCGCCCACGCTGAAAGAGGGCGAAAAACCGGTTGATGTGGCAAGCGTCGTGCGGCAAAAAATGCCGGCCAGCGTAAAGGACAGGGATGCCTGGGCGCAGGCGCTGGCGAAAACCTTCGACAGCCAGAAGCTGGCACCTACGGAAGAAAACATCTGTGCGGTGCTGGCGGTGGCGCAGCAGGAGTCGAACTACCAGTCCGACCCGGCGGTGCCGAACCTTAGCAAAATAGCCTGGCAGGAGATCGACCGGCGGGCAGAGAAGATGCATATTCCGGTCTTTCTGGTACACACCGCGCTGAAAATTAACTCGCCGAATGGCAAAAGCTACAGCGAGCGATTGGACAACGTGAAAACCGAAAAGCAGCTGAGCGCGATATTTGATGATTTCATCGGCATGGTGCCAATGGGACAGAAGCTGTTTGGCTCGCTGAACCCGGTACACACCGGCGGCCCGATGCAGGTCAGCATTGCGTTTGCCGAGCAGCATCAGGACAACTACCCGTGGAGAATGAGCGGCACCGTACGCCAGGAAGTGTTCTCCCTGCGCGGCGGTCTGTGGTTTGGTACATACCATCTGCTGAATTATCCGGCTAACTATACGGCGCCGATTTACCGCTTTGCCGACTTTAACGCCGGCTGGTACGCCAGCCGCAACGCCGCGTTCCAGTACGCGGTCAGTAAGGCGACCGGCGTGAAGCTGGCGCTGGACGGCGACGTGATCCTCTATGGTAGCGATGAGGCGGGCAGCACGGAGATGGCGGTCAGAAAGCTGGCGGATAAGCTGTCACTGAGCAACAGCGAGATCCACCGCCAGCTGCAAAAAGGCGACAGCCAGGCGTTTGAAACGACCGCGCTGTATAAAGGCGTCTACAAGATTGCCGAGCAGAAGGCCGGTAAACCGCTGGCCAGAGAGATGCTGCCGGGGATTCAGCTGGAAAGCCCGAAAATCACCCGCCAGCTAACCACGGCGTGGTTTGCTAAACGGGTGGACGAACGTCGCGCCAGATGTATGGCGATCCGCTAATCGTGGTGGCGCAGACGGCGCACCAGTGACACCACGCCAAGGATGGCGCAGCCTGCGAGGAACGGCACCAGGCCGAACAGCGTGCCGACGCCGAGCCCAATTTCCACGCGCGGACGGCCGTTGTCCTGTATCTGCATCAGGTGCTCATAAATACCGGGCGCGTGCAGCACCAGCGACAGCAGCTGAGCCCCCACCGAAAAACAGAGCAGTACGAACAGCACGTACGCCAGATTGCCGGAGGCGGAGGATGCCTTTTTCTTCCCACTGAACATGAGTTTTGACAAAGTGAAATCTGTCATTGGGACCCCCAGAATGACATAAATACGGACGATTGCGGGTTGCTGAGTTCAGTGTGGCAGCAGACGGCGGTTGTCAATATCGGATTTATGGTAAATTTTGAGCAGGAATATTCCTGGTTTTGCCCGCCGATTCGCCGATTCCCCCCTTTTGCTTAACGTTAAATCCATTTAACATCTGCAAACTGCCGTTCACACCACAGACGCTGTCACGGGTTTATGGCATCCTGTTTTTTTTCTGCTGGAGCCGTTATGAACCTGCCTGTAAAAATCCGCCGCGACTGGCACTACTATGCGTTTGCCATTGGTCTTATCTTTATTCTTAACGGGGTTGTGGGCCTGCTTGGGTTTGAAGCGAAGGGTTGGCAAACCTATGCCGTGGGGATGGTGACGTGGGTGATTAGCTTCTGGCTGGCGGGGTTTATTATTCGTCGTCGGGAAGAATAGCCGCATTGCTGGGTAGGCCTGATAAGCGTAGCGCCATCAGGCTGATGGCGCAGGTTGCCGGATGGCGGCTTTGGCTTATCCGGCCTACAGCGGTGGCGTTAGCCGTTCATCGATGTTTTCAGCGCCTTATCGGCCTGATGGCGTTCCAGCGCCAGCTCAATCAGACGGCTAATCAGCGAGGTGTAGTCGAGACCGCTGGCCTGCCACAG
The DNA here is from genome assembly GCF_014168815.1 of Klebsiella sp. WP3-W18-ESBL-02. Lineage (NCBI taxonomy): Bacteria > Pseudomonadati > Pseudomonadota > Gammaproteobacteria > Enterobacterales > Enterobacteriaceae > Klebsiella > Klebsiella sp. WP3-W18-ESBL-02. Next base: position 3,842,673 of record NZ_AP021972.1, on the reverse strand, counting down.
TTTCGGATACATGCTGATGTTGGTAAAGCCCGGTAGGGTGTTGATTTCGTTAATCACGACGTCATTGTCGGCGGTGAGGAACACGTCGACGCGCGCCATGCCGCAGCAGCCCAGGGTCTGATAAGCGTCAATTGCCACGCGGCGGATTTTATCGTTCACTTCAGCGGAGATAGCCGCCGGTACCACGACTTTCGCACCGTTATCGTCGATGTACTTAGTGTCATAAGCGTAGAACTCGCTGTTCAGCACAATTTCGCCGCAGGTGCTGGCCTGTGGATCGTCGTTACCCAGCACGGCGCATTCAATTTCACGCCCTTTAATGCCTTGTTCCACCACCACTTTATGGTCGAATTCAAATGCCAGCGCCACGGCTTTGGCGTACTGTTCGGCATCGTTGACCTTGCTGACGCCGACGGATGAGCCCTGGTTCGCCGGCTTCACAAACAGCGGCAGACCGAGCTTCGCCTGCATATCGGCAAAGGTGAAGCTGTCGCGGTTACGGCGCGTCAGGGTAACAAACGGCGCAATCGACAGCCCGGCGTCGCGCAGCAGGCGCTTAGTGACGTCTTTGTCCATGCAGGCGGCAGAGCCCAAAACATCAGAGCCAACAAACGGCAGGTTCGCCATGCGCAGCATGCCCTGCAGTGAGCCATCCTCACCCAGCGTGCCGTGCACAATCGGAAAAATCACGTCGATTTCATCGAGCGGCTGGCCGCTGGCGGCGTCGATCATCTGCTGATGCTCGCGGCCAGGAATATGGGCCAACGTCGTCGTGGAAGGGCGCAGCGCAATACGGGCCGGGTCCTGCGCGTTCAGCAGATAGTTCTGTGCGTCGCTGATGTGCCACTGACCCTGTTTGTCGATGCCGAGCAGCACGACGTCAAAACGCGTTTTATCAATCGCTTCTACGATATTCTTCGCGGACTGTAGGGAGACTTCGTGCTCCGCCGATTTGCCGCCAAAAACAATCCCAACCCGCAACTTTGCCATTCTCTAATTCCATCCGTTCCAAACGCAAAGCACATAACATACCACGCGCGCTGCGGGGTATCTGCCTTTTCCATCTTGTTCGGCGTAAATCTTGCGCAGACGCTAAGGATAAGTCACTAGTGAACGGCGGTTTTCTCGTGACATAAATCACACAAATGGGCTAATCGACTGATAAAATTCTGAAATAATCGATTGAGCATCTCTGACAATACGGTGAGACGGGCAACTTGCTAACCTGACAGTCTGTCCTCGTTAACAGAAGTACGCGCGTTTTTATGGAATCCTGGAAGGTTAACCTTATCTCCGTCTGGTTCGGCTGTTTTTTCACCGGGCTGGCGATTAGCCAAATTTTGCCTTTTTTACCGCTCTACGTGGCGCAGCTGGGGGTCACCTCGCACGAATCGCTGTCCATGTGGTCGGGCTTGACCTTCAGCGTCACCTTTCTGGTGTCGGCCATCGTATCGCCGATGTGGGGCAGCCTTGCCGATCGTAAAGGACGCAAGCTGATGCTGCTGCGCGCCTCGTTGGGGATGGCAGTAGCCATTCTACTGCAGGCGTTTGCCACTAACGTCTGGCAGCTGTTTTTCCTGCGCGCCGTGATGGGTTTAACCTCCGGTTATATCCCAAACGCCATGGCGCTGGTGGCTTCGCAGGTGCCGCGCGAGCGCAGCGGCTGGGCGCTCAGTACGCTGTCGACGGCGCAGATCACCGGCGTTATCGGCGGGCCGCTGCTCGGCGGCTTTCTTGCCGACCACGTCGGCCTGAGGATGGTGTTCTTTATCACCGCGTTTTTGCTGCTGGTGAGCTTTATGGTCACGCTGTTCCTGATTAAAGAGGGGGCCCGGCCGGTACTGGAAAAAGGCGAGAAGCTCAGCGGCAAGGCGGTGTTTGCCTCGTTGCCCTATCCGGGGCTGGTGATCAGTCTGTTCGTCACCACCATGGTCATTCAGCTGTGTAATGGATCGATTAGTCCGATTCTGGCGCTGTTTATTAAATCAATGTCGCCGGACAGCACCAATATCGCTTTTTTAAGCGGCATGATCGCTGCTGTTCCCGGCGTATCGGCGCTGATGTCTGCGCCGCGTCTGGGCAAGCTCGGCGACCGTATCGGTACCGCGCGTATTTTACTCGGTACGCTAGCCTTCGCCGTGGTGCTGTTCTTCGCCATGTCGTTTGTGACCACGCCGCTGCAGCTGGGCATTCTGCGCTTTATTCTGGGCTTTGCCGATGGCGCGATGCTGCCCGCGGTGCAGACGCTGCTGCTTAAATATATCAGCGAGCGTGTGACCGGCCGTATATTTGGCTATAACCAGTCGTTTATGTACCTGGGTAATGTGGCCGGGCCGCTAATTGGCGCGTCAATTTCTGCTATGGCGGGATTCCGTTGGGTATTTATGGCCACCGCGGTGATTGTGTTGATTAACCTTTGGCAACTGGCGGTAATGCTGCGACGGGCGCAGCCGACGCGACAGTAATATTGTGCGGACGAGGGAATTATTCTCCTGGCGTTATTCCCTCGTTTTATTCTTTTCTTATTCAACTTTGAGCTATAGCATTGCATTATTATGCGAGCAAAACGTTTCGCTGACTGCGTAAGAAACTAATACCATGATATTCATGGGGATTATATTTTTGCGGGTTCCACTTGCAGAATTGTCTGGATGTTGTAATTCTATTCGTGCTTGCTAGAGGGGAATAGAACCGTCTGTTTTTCTGGTCTATTTATTTTTTCAGGGCTGGCGTCCTGCTTATTGCCGTCATACAAGGAAAATGCGCGATGAAAAATTTCATTGCTGAATTGCTGGTGAAACTGGCCGAAAAGGAAGACCAGGCAAACGCGCTACGTATTCAGGTTGATGCGCTGGAAGTGGTGGTAACCACGCTATTGCAGCATATGAAGAATACGCCCGGCGGCGCGTTAGATAACGACATTGCCGTGGTGCTGAATAAGCTCGCACCGTCAGAAACGTCCACCGATCATCATCACGAATTATTATATAACCATGTACAACGGTTATTTCGCACCCCCGAAAAAGGGTAGGTGCCTGCTTATTAAGTGTGGTCATTAAACTGTCATACTCTTTTCTTACAGTCTCCGTGTTTCCTTTTTTAAGTATTTGTACATGGAGAATCTCAAGTGAAATACCGTGCTATTGCTGTCGCATTATTACCGCTGCTGGGCTTTTCTGCGGCGCAGGCGGAAACCGCCACTGCCGTTCTCGATAACCGTGCCGCGCAGGGGGATATTGCCCAGCCTGGCGGCGCGCGTCGTTTATCTGCCGATCAGACCGAAGCGATTCGCGCTTCATTAAATAATAAGCAGGCCAAAAATGTCATTCTGCTGATTGGCGATGGGATGGGGGATTCTGAAATTACCGCCGCACGTAACTATGCCGAAGGCGCGGGCGGTTATTTTAAAGGTATTGACGCGCTGCCGCTCACCGGTCAGTACACGCATTATTCCCTGAACAAAAAAACCGGTAAGCCAGACTACGTGACGGACTCTGCGGCGTCGGCCACGGCCTGGAGCACCGGCGTGAAGACCTATAACGGCGCGCTGGGCGTTGATATTCATGAGCAGGATCTCCAGACTATTCTTGAACTGGCGAAGGCCGCTGGTCTGGCAACCGGCAACGTCTCTACCGCCGAATTGCAGGATGCGACTCCGGCGGCGCTGATTTCTCATGTGACCTCGCGTAAGTGCTATGGTCCCAGCGTCACCAGCGAAAAATGCCCGACCAATGCGCTGGAAAAAGGCGGCAAAGGCTCTATCACTGAACAGCTGCTTAACGCCCGTGCCGACGTGACGCTGGGCGGCGGCGCAAAAACTTTCGCTGAATCCGCCACCGCCGGTGAGTGGCAGGGTAAAACCCTGCGCGAGCAGGCCGAGGCGCGCGGCTATCAGTTGGTCGATAACGCCACATCGCTGGCAGCAATTACCCAGGCTAACCAGGACAAACCGCTGCTTGGGCTGTTTTCCGACGGTAATATGCCGGTACGCTGGGAAGGGCCGAAGGCCACCTTCCACGGTAACCTCGATAAACCTGCGGTCACCTGCGCACCAAATCCGAAACGCGACGCCAGCGTGCCGACGCTGGCGCAGATGACCGATAAGGCCATCTCACTGCTGAGCAGCAGTGAAAAAGGTTTCTTCCTGCAGGTAGAAGGCGCGTCGATTGATAAACAGGATCATGCAGCGAATCCGTGCGGCCAGATTGGTGAAACGGTCGATCTGGATGAAGCGGTACAGAAGGCGCTGGCGTTTGCTAAAAAAGACGGCAACACGCTGGTGATTGTGACCGCCGACCACGCGCATGCCAGCCAGATTATTCCGCCGGAAACCAAAGCGCCAGGCCTGACGCAGGCGCTGAATACCAAAGACGGCTCGGTCATGGTGATGAGCTACGGCAACTCGGAAGAGGAGTCGATGGAACATACCGGCACCCAGCTGCGCATTGCGGCCTATGGTCCGCACGCGGCTAACGTGGTGGGACTGACCGACCAGACCGACCTCTACTACACCATGAAAGCGGCCCTGGGGCTGTAATCCTCCTCCAGGCCAGCGGCAAAAATTCGGCCGCTGGCCTGGTAAAATTCCTGCCAGCGACCAGACTTACAGAGTTCTACTCACAAAAGGATGGTGCAATGAAAACAACAATACTGGTTACCCTACTGTGTGGACTGTTTGCGGCCAGCGCGGCCTCTGCGGCAACGACCGCCGCCGCGCCGGAGAAAACCCTGACGCCGCAGCAGCAGCGCATGAGCAGCTGTAATCAACAGGCGACGGCCAAAACCCTGAAGGGCGATGAGCGTAAAACCTACATGAGCAGTTGTTTAAAAGGTGAAGGGGTGTCACCCAGCGGTAAAGCGATGACGCCGCAGCAGCAGAAAATGAAGGATTGTAACGCGCAGGCGGGTCAGAAGGCCCTCAAAGGCGACGAGCGTAAAACCTTTATGAGCACCTGTCTGAAAAATAAATAAATTCACTTTTATGGCAAGCGAGCCTGGCCCGGCGGCGATTGCCGGGCCAGTACACTCAGGACTTGCTCATCTTGTCCGATTTTTCCATGCATTTTGCCATCGCTTCGATGACCGCTGAGCGGAAGCCTTTCTCTTCCAGCACGCGCACGGCTTCGATAGTGGTGCCGCCAGGCGAGCAGACCATGTCTTTTAGCTCACCCGGATGCTTGCCGGTTTCCAGCACCATCTTCGCAGAGCCCATCACCGCCTGTGCGGCAAATTTATACGCCTGCGCGCGCGGCATACCGCCGAGCACTGCGGCATCAGCCATCGCTTCGATAAACATAAACACGTAGGCCGGAGCAGAGCCGCTGACGCCAACGACCGGGTGGATCATGGGTTCGGCAATCTCTTCCGCTTCACCGAAGCAGCGGAAAATATTCAGCACGTCGGCAATATCTTCCGGCGTCACCAGTGCGTTCGGCGTTACCGAGGTCATACCGGCGTTAACCAGTGACGGGGTGTTTGGCATGGCGCGGACGATTTTTCGGTCGTGGCCCAGCGCACGCGCCAGCTGATCGAGGGTGACGCCGGCGGCAATGGAAACCACCAGAGAATCTTTGTTCAGGCTGGAGGCGATGTCGCTCAGCACTTTTACCATGATTCCCGGCTTCACGGCGCCGAAGACGATATCGGCAATCTGTGCCACGTCCTGCGCGCTTTGCGCCGCGTTAATGCCGAATTCATCGCGCAGGGCGGCGACTTTATCCGGGGAGGGGGTATAGACCCAAATCTGCCCAGGAAGCACCTGCCCGCTGGCAATCAGGCCGCCGAGAATGGCCTTACCCATATTACCGCAGCCAATGAAGCCAATTTTCTTGTCCATCATCTCTCTCCCTCTATCTGTTTTTTTGTAGTGTACTGTTATAGGCCATTCCCGGCGATGGGTAATCTACTTTTGTGACCCGGATTACACTTTATTACGTCCTCCGCCGTGCTTAACGTATAATCGGCTTTTAAGACGACGCGTAGACCGGAGTGTGTATGACGATTTGGGTGGATGCCGACGCGTGTCCGAACGTGATTAAAGAAGTGCTGTACCGCGCCGCAGACCGCACGCAGATTGAGCTGGTGCTGGTGGCGAATCAATATCTGCGCGTCCCGCCGTCGCGTTTTATCCGCGCCATGGTTGTGCCAAAAGGCTTCGATGTGGCCGACAATGAGATCGTGCGCCTCTGTCAGCCTGGCGACCTGGTGATAACCGCCGATATTCCGCTGGCGGCGGAAGTGCTGGAGAAGGGCGGCGCGGCGCTTAACCCGCGCGGTGAGCGCTACAGCGACGCCACCATTCGCGAGCGCCTGACGCTGCGCGATTTTATGGATACCATGCGTTCCAGCGGCATTCAGACCGGCGGGCCGAGCGCCCTTTCTCAGCGCGATCGCCAGCAGTTTGCCGCCGAGCTGGATAAGTGGCTGCTGGCGGTGAAACGAGGCTGACAGGATTTGTGTCATCACATTGTGCTACCGTTAGCCGCGTCGTTCGGCTTGTCAAAGCCAGATACTTTCATGTACTGTTAGCGCCACGCTTTGTGGAATATATTTTTTACGCTTTACGGTGAGCAATATTGGCACTTAAAGCGAATGGCTCGCTCAGAGTGAATGTTATTGTAACTTAAAGTTTACACTTACTTGTGTACTAGTTTGGTGGTATGATTCACGCTTCACACATACGTCCCGCAATTACGCGTCATCAAGGGGAATGCCAGGTCATGACACAGCCTATTTTTCTTATCGGAGCCCGAGGCTGCGGAAAAACGACGATAGGCCAAGCGCTGACTCGCGCCTGCCATTTCCAATTCGTTGATACCGACCAGGTGTTGCAACAGCGCTCAGGCCTGAGCGTGGCGGATATCGTCGCGGCAGAAGGCTGGCAGGGCTTTCGCGCGCGCGAAACGGAAACCTTAATGTCCGTGACGGCGCCGGGGACGGTGATTGCCACCGGCGGTGGGATTATCCTCGCGCCAGTGAATCGCGAGTTTATGCGTCAGAGCGGCGTGGTGATTTACCTCAATGCGCCGGTGCCCGTGCTGGCAGGCCGTCTGGAAGCCTTTCCTGAAGCCGATCAGCGCCCGACGCTCACCGGTAAACCGATCAGCGAAGAGGTGGCCGATGTTCTGGCCCAGCGCGATGCGCTGTATCGGGAAACCGCACACTACGTCGTCGACGCCTCGACCGCACCGGAGCGCGTGGTGACACAAATCCTGGATGTTCTGCATCTGGCCACCGTGAGTTAACAAGACGCTCAGCTTTCCGATCACACCTTCCTCATGTTGTGCATTGCGCTGTCGATATACCCTTTTTTATTTCGTGGTTATATCGGGCGCAAATCACATTTTTCATCTATTCTCTATGTTATGAAAAAGTTAAAATCAAAACATATCAGGAGAGTACTGGAAATAACTGGAATCTTTACATTTCGCCACTCACGGCAGCTGCTACGCTTCTGAGCGGAATTTTGCATCCATCCAGGTGGCTATTTGTAAAGTGAGCTGTTAGAAAAGCAGAAGGTATATAACATGAGTGCAACAATGGCGATTCTTACGATAGGGGTTGTACCCGTCAGGGAAGTTTTGCCGCTTTTGACCGAGCACATCAGGGAAGATCAAATCACCCACATTAGCCTGTTAGGTAATATGAGCCGTGCCGCTGTCATGGAAGAGTATGCACCAGAACCCGGAGAAGAACGTTTACTGGTGTTGTTAAGCGATAACCAGTTTATTGAAGTTTCCCGCCCGAAGGTTGAGCTGAGCCTGCAGTCCGTTATTGAGGTGCTGGATAACCAGTCCTACGATGTCATTTTGCTGTTGAATACGTTTAAGCTTCGCAGTATGGTCGCGCGCAACGCCATGCTGCTTGAGCCTCAGCGTATTATTCCGCCGCTGGTCGCCTCTATCGTTGAGGGGCATCAGGTTGGGGTGCTGGTGCCTGTTGAAGGCATTCTCAACGCCCAGCAGGAAAAGTGGCAGATGCTCCCTAATTCACCGTATTACGCGCTGGCAAACCCGATGCGCGATACCGATCAGCATCTGATCTCCGCCGGCAGTTCGCTGCTGGAGCAGGGGGCCGATGTGCTGGTGCTGGATTCACTCAGCTACCATCAGCGCCATCGTGACCTGTTACAAAAGGCGCTGGATGTGCCCGTTTTATTATCGAATGTGCTGGTCGCCAGACTGGCAGCAGAATTATTGTGTTAACGAGAGAATTTCGCGTGACAGGTTTCTGTTCGCCCCCCTATATTGGTCTTTTTACGACACGAGAATAAGGGCCTGTTTATGCTTCAAAGCAACGAATACTTCGACGGAAAAGTGAAATCCATTGGTTTTTCCAGCAGCAGCACCGGGCGTGCTAGCGTGGGCGTGATGGCGGAAGGCGAGTACACCTTCGGTACCGCGCAGCCGGAAGAAATGACCGTGGTCAGCGGCGCGCTGAACGTGCTGTTACCGGGTGAAACCGAATGGAAAGTGTACGCCGCCGGGGAAGTGTTCAACGTGCCGGGCAACAGCGAGTTTAACCTGCAGGTTGCCGAGCCTACCTCTTATCTGTGCCGCTATCTGTAACGCGTGCCCTTCCTGCTGCGGCAGGAAGGGATACCGCCTGGATTAACGCTGCGCTTCGCCGCCTAATCCTTCTACCAGGCTTTTAATCAACGCCGCCAGCTCACCGGTCATCAGAATGAAATCGGCATCGAAACGCTGGGCGTAATCTTCCCGGTCGATATCTTCGTTCTGATCGCGCAGTTCATCGCAGAACTTCAGACGCTTGATGGAACCGTCGTCGCACATCACGAACTGAATACGCTGCTGCCAGTCGAGCGCCAGCTTGGTCACCAGCTTGCCGGCTTCGATATGCACGGCAATTTCGTCGCAGACCAGATCCTGTTTTTTCGCGCGGATCACGCCGCCGTCTTCGAGGATCGCTTTTAATTCTGCTTCATCGAGGATCTGGAAGCTTTGCGCGGCCGAACCGGAGCGCACCCATTCGGTCAGCGTCAGCTCGATCGGGTTTTCCAGCGTCAGCGGGACCACCGGCAGTGAACCGAGGCTTTTACGCAGCAGCGCGAGCGTATCTTCCGCTTTTTTGGCGCTGGCGCAGTCGACCATAATCAGGTCATTGACGGTGTCGATCCACATCATCGTCTGGCTGAAGCGGCTGAAGGCGCGCGGCAGCAGGGAGTGCAGAACTTCATCCTTCAGGGAATCCTTTTCCGTTTTTTTCAGCTTACGGCCCTGATCGGCTTCCAGCTTCTGGATTTTCGCTTCCAGCGCCTGTTTAATCACCGGAGAGGGCAGGATCTTCTCTTCTTTACGCGCGCAGATGATGATCTGGCCATTGGCTGTGTGCGTCAGCGCATCGCTGTGTGAACCCATCGGCGGTACCCAACCGGTTTTCGCCATGTCCTGGCTGCCGCACGGGGTGAAGGTCATCTCAGCGAGCTGTTTTTCCATCTCTTCCGCACGCAGTGAGATGTCGCGGCTGAGACGATAAACCATTAAATTTTTGAACCACAGCATGATAATTTCCACGGTGTTATCGTTAAATCAGCGTGCAATCATAACGAATTGTCTCTGGCCTTGCATTGTTTTAAACAGGAGTGATGAATGCGAATTGGTATCGATCTGGGTGGAACGAAAACGGAAGTTATCGCGCTGAGCGAGCGTGGAGAGCAGCGCTATCGTCACCGTCTGCCGACGCCGCGTGACTACCAGCAAACCATTGAGAACATTGCGCATCTGGTTGCTCTTGCTGAGGAGGCGACCGGGCAAACCGGGACGGTCGGCGTGGGTATTCCCGGCTCCATTTCACCCTATACGGGCGTGGTAAAAAACGCCAATTCCACCTGGCTTAACGGTCAGCCGTTTGATAAAGATTTGAGCCAGCGCCTGAACCGTGAGGTGCGGCTGGCGAACGATGCCAATTGTCTGGCGGTTTCTGAGGCGGTGGACGGCGCGGCTGCGGGGGCGCAGACGGTGTTTGCGGTCATTATTGGCACCGGCTGCGGCGCAGGGGTGGCGATGGGGGGACGTGCACACATCGGCGGTAACGGGACCGCGGGCGAATGGGGGCACAACCCGCTGCCGTGGATGGACGAAGACGAGCTGCACTATCGCGCGGAGGTACCGTGCTATTGCGGTAAGCAGGGCTGTATTGAGACGTTTATCTCTGGTACGGGTTTTGCGACCGACTACCAGCGGTTGAGTGGCAACCCATTGAAAGGCGGCGAAATTATGCGGCTGGTCGATGAGGGTGATGCGCTGGCGGAGCTGGCTTTAAGTCGCTACGAACAACGGCTAGCTAAATCGCTGGCCCACGTGGTGAATATTCTCGACCCGGACGTGATTGTGCTGGGTGGCGGGATGAGTAACGTTGAGCGGCTTTACCAGACGGTGCCCGAATTGGTGAAAGAGTGGGTATTTGGCGGGGAGTGTGAAACGCCGATTCGCAAGGCGTTACATGGAGACTCCAGCGGGGTGCGTGGGGCGGCGTGGCTGTGGCCGGCGTGAGTTGGTATTTTCTGTAGGCCGGATAAGGCGTAGCCGCCATCCGGCAATGTGCACCGGAATGCCCGATGGCGCTACGCTTATCGGGCCTATATTAGGTGGAGGGTTTACTCAACCGCAAACGTTTTATCCAATCGGCTATATCCCAATCCGTTGATTTTTTTCACCTTAATCTGCACCGGAATGCGCTCTTTCATCGCTTCAACGTGGCTGATGACGCCGATGATTTTGCCGCTGGCGTTGAGCGCATCCAGCGCGTCGAGGGCGGTGTCGAGGGTCTCGCTGTCCAGCGTCCCGAAGCCTTCATCGAGGAACAGCGAATCGATGCGGGTTTTATGGCTGACCAGATCCGAGAGCGCCAGCGCCAGCGCCAGGCTGACGAGGAAGCTTTCGCCGCCAGACAACGTGCGGGTATCGCGCACCGCGTCCGCTTGCCAGGTATCAACCACTTCCAGCTCCAGCGCATCGCTGGCTTTTCGCTGCAGCAGATAGCGGCCGTGCAGGCGGCTGAGCTGCTCATTGGCGAGCCACACCAGATTATCCAGGGTCAGCCCCTGGGCGAATTTACGGAACTTGTCACCCTCTTTGGAGCCGATGAGCGTATTCAGATGCGCCCAGTCTTCCAGTTCAGCGTTGGCTTTCTCGATTTCGGCCAGCAGCGACTGCTGCTGCTGGCGGTTAACTTCGTCCTGCTTGAGCTGCTGGCGCAGTTCACCCTGATGTTCGCTGTTTTCCCGCAGCTGCCGCGCCAGCTGCTCAAGCTGCCTCTGTACGTCGGCAAGCGTTAGCGTCGTCGGCAGCGTCTCCGGACGCAGAGTCAGATGGTGTTGCAGCGCCTCCTGCACCTGAACGGCGAGCGTCTGTCGTTGCTGATGCTGGGTTTCCAGCGTCTGTTTAAGCTGTTCCAGCCGCAGGCGCTCGTCGGCGTCCAGCAGCGCATCGAGAAATGCCTGGCGATCGGTGAAGTGCGATGCGGCGAGCTGCTGTTCAAAGGCCCGTTCGGCCTCCTGCAGGCGCTGGCTTTCTCGCGTTTCCTGCTGCTGGAGCGTGAGCCACTGACTTTCCAGCGACACGCAGTCATGATGCACCTGCTGCCAGCCATCAAGCGGTGTTTGCTGCCCATCGTCGGCGTTTTGGGCGGGCGGCAGCGTTTCCAGCAGCGGCTGGATCTGCGCCAGCCGCTGTTGGGTTTCCTGGCTCTGCGCCTGCTGTTGCTGCCACTGGGCGACTTCTGCTTCACGGGCTGCCAGCCAGCCGTTCTCTTCATCCACGTCTGGTCGCGCCAGATCGAAAGCGGCCAGCGCCTGGGTGAGCGCTGCGGCCCGCTGTTCTTGCTCCTCGCGCAGCTGTGTTTGTTGCTGGTCTAATTCGCGAATTTGCTGCTCTAGCGTCAGACGTTGGCTGTGCAGATAGCGCTGCTGTTCGGCGTCGTCCTGCGCCGCCAGCCAGCCGCTGATATCGTCGCTGGGCTGCAGGTTGATACGCAGGCGTTGCTGGGTTTCCTGCCATTGTGATGTAAGTACTTGCTCCTGCTGAGAAAGGGAGATTAACTCCTCATCATCCTTTTGCTGCTGCTTTTGCAGCGTCTCCTGCTGCCCGCGCAGCGCGGCACCGTCTTCAGCCAGCCGGGAGACCTCTTTTTCCAGCGCATCGCGGCGTGCGCGGTTAGCATCGGGCGTCAGCGCCTGGTATTCGGCTAGCGCCGGATGGTGAGTCGAACCGCACAGCGGGCACGGCGCATCCGGCTGCAGACGCGCGCGTTCGGCTTCCAGCTTGACGATGGTTGCTTCCAGATCGCAGATTGCTTTTACGTCGGCAAGTTGCTGTTTTTTCTCTTTATACGCCTGACGTCGCTGGGTGAGCGCGGCGGTAATGTTTGTCAACTGCTGCTGGCTCTGCTCCCGGGCATCCGTTAACTGCCTGCGGCGGGCCTGCAGCGGAATAAACCGCGCGTGCAGGGCGCTGAGCTGCTGGCGCAACGGGCGTGCGGCCGCGTGTTCGGCGATTTGCGCGGCAACCTCTTCCTGGCTGAGCGTGAGGCTGGAAGGTGGCAACTGGGCCAACTGTGTTTCCAGCGCTTGCCGACGCTGCGCCAGTGCTTTCCGCTGTTCGCGTTCCCGCGCCTGCAGGGCGAATGCCCCGCGCCAGCCGGTCAGTTCGCCCTGCCAACGCTGAATAGAGGCATGTGCCTGTAGCCACTGCTGCTGCTGCTGAGAGGCCTGCGTCAGCGCGGCGCTCTGGCGTTCAGCACCGTGGCGAATACGATCGCGCAGGGTGCGGGTATCCTGTAAGCGAGTATTTACTTCCAGTACCTGGGCGCGGGTTCGGGCTACTGTGGCCGCCTGCTCCTGGACCTGCGTCCAGCGCGGGCGCAGCGCTTCAGCGGGTTGTGCGCGGCTGAGCGCGGCAAGCTGTGGTTGTGCGGCGGTCAGCGCCTGCTGAGCTTCGTTAAGCGCAAGCTGGGTTTTCTGCGCATCTTGCTCAAGTTCACCATGCCGCGCCAGCCACTGCTGATGCTGTACGGCGGTTGCCTGCTGCTGTTGCCACTGCTGTTCATCGCAAGTAAGCGCCTGCAAACGTTGTTCCAGCGCGTGCCGCTGCTCCTCGGCCAGCAGGACGACGCCGCTGGCCTGCGCCTGGCGTTTGTCGAGCTCGTTGCGCGCCTGTTTGTGTTTTTCAAACACCTGCGCGGAAATCTGGCCGTAAATCTCGGTACCGGTCAGCTCCTCCAGCAGCTCGGCGCGCTCTTTCGGTTTGGCGTTGAGAAACGCGGCAAATTGCCCCTGAGACAGCAGCATCGAGCGGGTAAAGCGCCCGTAGTCCAGCCCGCTCAGCGACGCGGTCATTTCGAGCTTATCTTTGACCTTATCAGCCAGAATCTGTCCGTCGGCGCAGCGCGCCAGCTCCACGCGCGGGGCCTGTAAATTGCCGTCCGGCTGATTGCGCGCGCGGTTTTGACTCCAGAAGGCGCGATAGGCTACGCCCTGGACTTCAAACTCCACTTCCGCCAGACATTCGGCGGTATCGCGGGTCATCAGATCGTTTTGCGACTGTGAGACGGTATTCAGGCGCGGCGTCTCGTGATACAGCGCCAGGCAGATAGCGTCGAGTAGGGTGGTTTTGCCAGCGCCGGTCGGGCCGGTAATGGCGAACAGACCGTTGCTGGCAAACGGTTCTTCGGTAAAGTCGATTTTCCACTCGCCCTTGAGCGAGTTAAGGTTTTTCAGGCGCAGGCTGAGAATTTTCATGGCTGTTGCTCCTCGCCAAGGCTTTGCAGCGTTTCGTTAAACAGCGTTTGCAGGCGCTGCTGCTGCGCGTCCTCCAGCGTTTCCAGCGCCAGGCGGCGATGGAAGACTTCGTCAATGCTCAGCTCGCTCAGCGTTTCGCGCGTCTGGCTTTCCAGAATGCGCTGGCGCTGCTCGCGACTGCGGCGCACCAGCAGCACCTCAACCGGCAGGTCATCGGCGATGGCTTGAATTTTGCGTTGAATATCGTGCAGATACTCATCGCTGGTGATTTCAATATCGAGCCATGTGGTGGGCTCCGACGGCGCGTCGCGCCAGGCGGCCAGCTGGTCGCTGATTTGGTTGAAGTCCCCCTTAATGACCGACAGCGCCTGGGTGACCGGCACGGTGAGCGGCGTGACGTCGCTAAGGCTGCCGTCGGCAAACGTGACCAGATTGACGCTTTTGGTCTTGCCGGTTTCGTCAAAGCTCAAGGGGAGGGGCGAACCGCTGTAGCGAATATGCTCGCTGCCGCCGATTTTTTGCGCCCGGTGAATGTGCCCCAGCGCGATGTAATCGGCCGGCGGGAAGTTTTGCGCCGGAAAAGCGTCCAGCGTGCCAATATAGATATCGCGTACCGCGTCGCTCTTACTCGCCCCGACGGTAGTCAGGTGGCCGCTGGCGATAATCGGCAGCGGGCGGTCGCCGCGCAGCGCGCAGGCCTGCTGGTACTGCTGCTGGTAGTATTCAGTAATGCTTTCAAGCACCTGACGCACTTTTTCGTTGCCCGATAGCCCGGCCTGGCTGGTGATGATGTCACGTGGGCGCAGGAACGGTACCGGGCAGAACACCGCGCCGGGCGTGCCGTCGCGCTGGTTTAAAATAAACGGCACATGCCCGGCGCTGGCAATGACCGTGGTATTGAGGAAGGACAAAATATCGCGCGATTCGTTGAGCGTGGCCACCGAGTCATGATTGCCGGCCAGCACCACCAGATGGCAGCCGGTTTGCTGCAGATTTACCACGAAGCGGTTATACAGCTCGCGGGCGTAGCTCGGCGGCGAACCGGTATCGAAGATATCGCCAGCGACGATAATCGCATCTACGCGTTCCGCCTCGGCGGTGGTCAACAGCCAGTGCAGAAAGGCGTCGTGCTCGGCCGCGCGGCTCTTGCTGTAGAAGTTCTGGCCAAGGTGCCAGTCCGAGGTATGGATAATGCGCATAGCGATTCCGTGAGAAGTGACGTAAAGTTGATTATAAACATTCACCTACGCTGGGGTCGATGCGCGCGTTGTGGCCGTGTCATAAACGGTTAAGCGCGATCATCGAACGGTCATGTTTATCATAAAACTGTCATAAATCTGACGCATAATGACGTCGTATATAATACTGATGTCTAAAAACAGGGCAAATAATGGCAAGACGTATTCTGGTCGTTGAAGATGAAGCGCCAATTCGCGAGATGGTCTGTTTCGTGCTGGAACAAAACGGTTTTCAGCCGGTAGAAGCCGAAGATTACGATAGCGCAGTCAGCAAACTGAATGAACCCTGGCCAGATCTTATCCTGCTCGATTGGATGTTACCGGGCGGTTCGGGACTGCAATTTATCAAGCATATCAAACGCGAAGCGTTAACGCGTGACATTCCGGTGGTGATGCTCACCGCCCGCGGTGAAGAGGAAGATCGGGTACGCGGTCTGGAAACGGGCGCCGACGATTATATCACCAAACCGTTCTCGCCGAAGGAGCTGGTGGCGCGTATTAAAGCGGTGATGCGGCGTATTTCGCCGATGGCCGTGGAAGAGGTGATCGAGATGCAGGGCCTGAGCCTGGATCCGACCTCTCACCGGGTGATGACCGGCGAAAACCCGCTGGATATGGGCCCCACCGAATTTAAGCTGCTGCATTTCTTTATGACTCACCCCGAGCGCGTCTACAGCCGCGAACAACTGCTGAACCACGTGTGGGGAACCAACGTGTACGTTGAAGATCGTACCGTTGATGTGCATATTCGCCGCCTGCGCAAGGCGCTTGAACACAGCGGTCATGACCGCATGGTGCAAACCGTTCGCGGCACGGGCTACCGTTTTTCCGCCCGTTTCTAATTTTTGACAGGAGTGTGACGCGTGCTGGAACGGCTGTCATGGAAAAGGCTGGCCCTGGAGCTGCTGTTGTGCTGTCTCCCGGCCGTGATACTGGGACTGATTTTTGGTTATCTGCCGTGGTTTTTGCTGGCGGCAGTGACCGGGCTGTTGGTGTGGCATTTCTGGAATTTACTGCGCCTTTCCTGGTGGCTGTGGGTCGATAGAAGTATGACCCCGCCGCCGGGGCGCGGCAGTTGGGAACCGCTGTTGTATGGGCTGAACCAGATGCAGCTGCGTAATAAAAAGCGCCGCCGCGAGCTGGGAAATTTGAACAAACGTTTCCGCAGCGGCGCCGAGTCGCTGCCGGATGCGGTGGTGTTAACCACCGAAGAGGGAGCCATTTTCTGGTGTAATGGCCTTGCCCAGCAGCTGCTGGGTCTTCGCTGGCCCGATGATAGCGGGCAAAACATCCTCAACCTGCTGCGCTACCCCGAATTTACCCAACACCTCAAAAAACGCGAGTTCCTTAAGCCGCTGCACTTGGTGCTGAATAACGGGCGTCATCTGGAAATCCGCGTGATGCCGTATACCGATCGCCAGCTGCTGATGGTGGCGCGCGACGTCACTCAGATGCATCAGCTGGAAGGGGCGCGGCGTAATTTCTTTGCCAACGTCAGCCATGAGCTACGCACGCCGCTCACCGTACTGCAAGGCTATCTGGAAATGATGCAGGAGCAGGTGCTGGAAGGTAACGTGCGCGAGAAAGCGTTGCACACTATGCGCGAGCAGACCCAGCGTATGGAGGGGCTGGTGCGCCAGCTGTTGACGCTGTCGAAGATTGAGGCCTCGCCGACGCTGGCGCTGAACGAAAAAATCGACGTGCCAATGATGCTGAGAGTGGTGGAGCGCGAGGCGCAAACGCTCAGCCAGCATAAGCATTCTTTCCATTTTGAGATTGATGAGACGCTGAAGGTGCTGGGCAACGAAGAGCAGCTGCGTAGCGCTATGTCGAACCTGGTCTATAACGCCGTTAACCATACGCCCGAAGGCACGCTGATTACGGTACGCTGGCAGCACGCGCCGCACGGCGCGCTGTTTAGCGTCGAGGATAACGGGCCGGGCATTGCACCGGAACACCTGCCGAGGCTCACCGAGCGCTTTTATCGCGTGGATAAGGCGCGTTCACGGCAGACCGGCGGCAGCGGGCTGGGGCTGGCTATCGTCAAACATGCGGTCAGTCATCACGATAGCCGGCTGGAGATCGCCAGCGAAATGGGGAAAGGGTCGCGATTTAGTTTTCTACTGCCGGAACGTTTAATTGCCAAAAATAACGGCTAATCGCCCGCCTGTCAGCATAGCTTTCCACAGACCAGCTTCGGCTGGTCTGTTTGCTTTGCAGTCAACAATTCGCTGGACGATTAACGAACGTCTGGTTGTTTTTTGTTCGCATGATTAGCCAGATGTTTTTCTTAATACCAGTTAATCAATCTGGTTATTGATTGAGTATCAATATAATCATCTGGTTTTGCGATCCCGTGTTGCTTTAAAACGTTATAAGCGTTTAAATTGGCCCCCATACGGTCCCTAACGGACTGTGTATTCGCGGTAAATCAAAAAACTATTCTTCTCTACGCCGCGAAGGGAGCATATCCCGCTGAGTTTATCGCCGGTTTCCTCTGTATCATTCCGCAGGTTCCGGTGAGACAAATTTTGTTTTACAACACCACATCCACAGGCAGTAGTTACATATGACCCATCAATTAAAATCGCGTGACATCATCGCTCTGGGCTTTATGACCTTTGCGTTGTTTGTTGGCGCAGGTAACATCATTTTCCCTCCTATGGTTGGCCTGCAGGCCGGTCCTCACGTTTGGGTCGCCGCGATTGGCTTCCTGATTACTGCCGTTGGTCTTCCGGTGCTGACCGTGGTCGCGCTGGCGAAAGTGGGCGGCGGCGTTGATAGCCTGAGTACGCCAATCGGCAAGGTTGCAGGCGTTCTGCTGGCAACGGTTTGTTATCTGGCGGTGGGCCCGCTGTTTGCGACGCCGCGCACCGCGACCGTCTCCTTTGAAGTGGGTATTGCGCCGTTAACCGGCAGCGGCGAACTGCCGCTGTTTATCTACAGCGTTATCTATTTTGCGCTGGTGATTCTGGTGTCGCTGTATCCGGGCAAGCTGCTGGATACCGTCGGCAACTTCCTGGCTCCGTTGAAAATTGTTGCGCTGATTGTGCTCGCCGTTGCGGCGATTATCTGGCCTGCTGGCCCGATCAGCCACGCGCTGGAAGCCTATGAAACAGCGCCGTTCTCAAACGGCTTTGTGAACGGCTACCTGACCATGGATACGCTGGGCGCGATGGTGTTTGGTATCGTGATTGTTAATGCGGCGCGTTCTCGCGGCGTTACGGAAGCGCGTCTGCTGACCCGCTACACCATCTGGGCTGGCCTGATGGCGGGCGTCGGCCTGACGCTGCTGTATCTGGCGCTGTTCCGTCTGGGCTCCGACAGCGCGACGCTGGTCGATCAAAATGCCAACGGTGCGGCAATTCTGCATGCCTACGTACAGCACACCTTTGGTGGCGCGGGGAGCTTCCTGCTGGCGGCGCTGATCTTCATCGCCTGTCTGGTGACGGCGGTTGGCCTGACCTGTGCCTGCGCTGAGTTCTTTGCGCAGTACCTGCCGTTCTCGTATCGTACGCTGGTGTTTATTCTTGGCCTGTTCTCGATGGCCGTATCGAACCTGGGCCTGAGCCACCTGATTCAGATCTCTATTCCGGTACTGACGGCTATCTATCCGCCGTGTATCGCACTTGTCGTGCTCAGCTTTACCCGCAATTGGTGGCATAATTCGGGCCGCGTTATTGCACCCCCGATGTTTATCAGCCTTGTTTTTGGTATCCTTGACGGTATTAAAGCTTCTGCGTTTGCAGACGTACTGCCAGGATGGACTGCCCGTCTGCCGCTGGCAGAGCAGGGGCTGGCTTGGCTGATGCCGACGGTTGTCATGGCGGTTCTGGCTATTGTCTGGGACCGTACGGCGGGTCGTCAGGTGACATCAAGCGCGCACTAACCCGCGTCGCAAAGGCGGTGTCTTAACCACGGAACGTGATGTTCCGTGGTTTTTTATTTTGGGTACTTTCACCTAAGTCGTTCGTGCTGCGGCATGCCGCCAGCGCGGAGATGATGGGTATGACATGGCACTGGAAACGATGGAAAACAACAAGCTGAAGCGCGGGCTAAGCACCCGTCACATTCGCTTTATGGCCCTCGGATCGGCAATTGGTACGGGGCTGTTTTATGGCTCCGCCGACGCCATCAAGATGGCCGGGCCAAGCGTTCTGCTGGCCTATATTATCGGCGGCGTTGCTGCTTATATTATTATGCGTGCGCTGGGCGAGATGTCGGTGCATAACCCCGCCGCCAGCTCGTTCTCTCGCTACGCGCAGGAAAACCTCGGGCCGCTGGCGGGCTATATCACCGGCTGGACCTACTGCTTTGAGATCCTGATTGTCGCCATTGCCGACGTGACCGCGTTCGGCATCTATATGGGCGTCTGGTTCCCGGCGGTGCCGCACTGGATATGGGTACTCAGCGTGGTGCTGATTATCTGCGCCATCAACCTGATGAGCGTGAAGGTGTTCGGCGAGCTGGAGTTCTGGTTCTCTTTCTTCAAAGTGGCCACCATTATCATCATGATCGTGGCGGGCTTCGGTATCATCATCTGGGGTATCGGCAACGGCGGGCAGCCCACGGGGATTCATAACCTGTGGAGCAACGGCGGCTTCTTTAGCAACGGCTGGCTCGGCATGGTGATGTCGTTACAAATGGTGATGTTTGCCTACGGCGGTATTGAAATCATCGGTATCACCGCCGGTGAAGCAAAAGACCCGGAAAAATCCATCCCGCGGGCGATCAACTCCGTGCCGATGCGTATTCTGGTGTTCTACGTGGGCACGCTGTTTGTGATTATGTCTATTTACCCGTGGAACCAGGTGGGCACCGACGGTAGTCCGTTCGTACTGACCTTCCAGCATATGGGCATCACCTTTGCGGCCAGCATCCTCAACTTTGTGGTACTGACGGCGTCGCTGTCGGCGATTAACTCTGATGTGTTCGGCGTCGGCCGTATGCTGCACGGCATGGCCGAGCAGGGCAGCGCACCGAAGGTGTTTGCGAAAACCTCGCGCCGCGGCATTCCATGGGTCACGGTAATGGTGATGACTATCGCGCTGCTGTTCGCGGTGTATCTGAACTACATCATGCCGGAGAACGTCTTCCTGGTCATTGCCTCACTGGCCACCTTCGCCACCGTTTGGGTGTGGATTATGATCCTGCTGTCGCAGGTGGCGTTCCGTCGCCGTCTGTCGGCTGACGAAGTGAAGGCGCTGAAGTTCAAAGTGCCTGGCGGCGTGACGACCACCGTTATCGGGCTGGTATTCCTGGTGTTCATCATCGGCCTGATTGGCTACCATCCGGATACCCGCATCTCGCTGTACGTCGGGTTTGCATGGATTCTGCTGCTGCTGGTGGGATGGGTGTTTAAAACTCGCCGCCGTCGCTAATCGTTAAGATAGCGTTGATAAACCCGGCCTCGCGCCGGGTTTTTTATGGCCCAAATCTGCGCCCCCGTCCTCCTCCCTATAAAAAAGTTTAAAAGATGAGTAGGGTAAAATAGCCCTATGGCAAGGTGTGCTCATTTTGATGATGGGGGAAAAATGATGTTGAACGCCTGGCACCTTCCGGTTGCGCCCTTTATAAAACGCCAGCAGGATAAATTGATTATTAAGCTGTGGCTGCGCGGCGATAACCTGCCGCAGCGGGTAACTCTGCGCTCGGAGGTGGATAATGAAGAGATGGCGGTGCCGATGCGCCGCAGTAGCCAAGCGCCCGCGCCGGATGTGGTGCAGTGGCGGGCGGAAATCAAGCTGCATGAAGGCCAGGCGCGTCGCCGCTACGGTTTTAAACTGCTGTGGGATGATCGTCAGCTGTGGTTTGCGCCTAAGGGGTTCAGCGCTATTCCGCCGGCGAAGCTGGAGCTGTTTGCCTATGACTGCCCGGATGAAGGGCCGCAGTGGGTGACGGATCAGATCTTTTACCAGATTTTCCCCGACCGTTTTGCCCGTGGCGCGGCGCGCGGTGCGCAGCAGGATAAGGTCTACCATCATCACGCCGCTGGACACGATATTATCCTGCGCGACTGGGACCAACCGCTGACCGCAGAGGCGGGTGGCTCAACCTTTTACGGCGGCGATCTCAATGGCATTTGTGAAAAACTGCCGTACCTGAAAGCGCTGGGCGTAACCGCGCTGTATCTGAATCCTGTATTTACCGCACCGAGCGTGCATAAATACGATACGCAAGATTATCGCGAAGTTGACCCGCAGTTTGGCGGTAACGACGCGCTGCTGCGCCTGCGTCATGCTACACAGCGTGCGGGGATGCGGCTGATTCTCGACGGCGTATTTAACCACAGCGGCGATACGCACGCCTGGTTTGACCGCCATCAGTGCGGTGACCACGGCGCCTGCCACCATGCCACGTCGCCGTGGCGCGATCGCTACAGCTTCTCCGCCGACGGTAGGGCGCTGGACTGGCTGGGCTACGCCAGCCTGCCGAAGCTGGACTATCGGTCATCGTCGCTGCAAGCGGATATCTACGGCGATGAGGACAGTATCGTGCGCCACTGGCTGAAAGCGCCGTGGAATATGGACGGCTGGCGGCTCGACGTGGTGCATATGCTTGGCGAGGCGGGCGGGGCGAAAAACAACCTTCAGCACGTGGTCGCCATTACGCAGGCTGCGAAAGCGGCGCGTCCGGATGCGTTTGTCTTTGGCGAGCACTTTGGCGACGCGCGGCAGTGGTTACAGCAGGATGCGGAAGATGCGGCGATGAACTATCGCGGCTTCACTTTTCCGCTGTGGGGCTTCCTTGCGAACACCGATATCTCCTACGATCCGCAGAACATCGATGCACAAACCTGCATGGCGTGGATGGAGGATTACCGCGCCGGGCTGTCACATCAGCAGCAGTTGCGCATGTTTAACCAGCTTGATAGCCACGATACCGCGCGCTTTAAGTCGCTGCTGGGCCGCGATGTGGCGCGCCTACCGCTGGCGGTGGTCTGGCTGTTCAGCTGGCCCGGCGTGCCGTGCATCTACTATGGTGATGAGGTTGGGCTCGATGGCGATAACGATCCGATGTGCCGTAAGCCGTTCCCGTGGAATGAACACCAGCAGGACGGCGCGCTGCTGGCGCTGTATCAGCGGCTGGCGGCGTTGCGCAAGGTGACTCCGGCATTGCGCTGCGGCGCGTGTCAGGTGCTGTATGCCGAAGGCGATGTGGTCATTTTCCTGCGCGTCCTTGGCGCAGAACGTGTGCTGGTGGCGATTAACCGTGGCGATGCGGCAGAGGTCACGCTGGCGGATTCACCGCTGCTCGCCGTGAGCGGCTGGCAACGGCGGGAAGGGGAAGGCCAGCTTGCTGAACGCACGCTGACCCTGGCAGCAATCTCCGCAACGGTGTGGACCACTCACTGATAGAGGTGTGCAATTTCAGCGCTGGCGAGCAGGGTTTCCCGCCACCAGCGCTGTGCTAGCCCATCGCTGCCGTTGCGCCAGGCAATGTAGGCAACATCTTTCTGACGAAATGAGATAACCGTTTTTTCCACCAGTTCGCCGCTCGCCAGCCATGGGCTGACAATGTGGCGCGGCAGAAAACCGCAGCCAAGCCCGGCGAGCAACAGCTTCACTTTACTGTGAAAATCATCAACGCGAATCTGCGGCTGTTCATCCATCAGGTTGGTTTGCAGCGGGTGGCAATGGCGGGCGCTGTCGCTTATCACCACCGCCCGATGCAGGCACAGCTGTTCGTTGGATAAGCCTTCCTGAGCGTCAGCCAGCGGGTGATTGGGCGAGACGACAAAAACATTGTCCAGCGTCCCCAGCATACGGTACGACCAGGCGGCGGAAGTGGGCGGCTCGTTGATGGCGCCGAGAATAATATCGGCACCGTTGTGTGTTAGCTCTTCCCAGGAACCGGCCAGCGTATGGTGGGTGAAGTTAAGGCGCGTTTGCTTGTTCAGCCCGTAGAATGCCTCGATGTGCGGCAGCAGCGCCGAAAAGGGAAACGACTCATCCAGGGCGATCGCCAGCTCTTTTTCCCAGCCGGAGCTGAGCTGTTGCGCCTGTTTTTCCAAATCCTTTGCCGCGTTCAGCAGCAGACGGCCTTTCTCCAGCATCATGCGTCCGGTATCGGTGAATTTGGCCCGGTGTCCGGAGCGATCGAGCAGTTCAATGCTCAGATCGCTTTCCAGCTTCTGGATCATGTAGCTCAGCGCGGCTGGGGTCTTGAACAGTGATTCGGCGGCGGCGGCGAAAGTACCGTATTTGTCGAGAGCGTCGAGGATCAGCAAAACATCCAGATTTATGCGCATGAGCTTAAAATATCCTTAAAAATTAATTAGTCAGTTTTAACGAATAGGCCGAAATAATGCCAGTGAATAAATTAGATATAACATTCGCATTTTTTTGATGTAGATGTTGATGTTCCACAATTAGAAAATAATCCCGTCACAGGATGGTAAATTTTCTTTAATAACTCGTTAGAAATTTCCCGCTATACTCAACAAGCTTTCTGATTCAGGATCCGCCTGCTCACGGCAGTTACAGCTCATTGCCACTAACTAATTGATTAGGAAGGTATGTTATGTCTATTCGGGAACTGATTAATCCAACCAACTCTACGCTTATCTTTATTGACCATCAGCCGCAAATGTCTTTTGGCGTGGCAAATATCGATCGTCAGACGCTGAAAAATAACACCGTAGCGCTAGCGAAGGCTGGGAAAATATTCAATGTTCCAGTGATTTACACTTCTGTTGAAACCAAAAGTTTTAGTGGCTATATCTGGCCGGAATTACTTGCCGTTCACCCGGACGTTAAGCCTATCGAACGCACCTCGATGAACTCCTGGGAAGATGCGGCTTTTGTGAAAGCAGTGGAAGCGACCGGGCGTAAAAAACTGATTATTTCCGCGCTGTGGACCGAAGTATGCCTGACCTTCCCGGCACTGATGGCGCTGGAAGCAGGATATGAAGTGTACGTTGTCACCGATACCTCTGGCGGGACCTCGGTGGATGCGCATGAACGCTCTATCGACCGTATGGTGCAGGCTGGCGCCGTGCCGGTAACCTGGCAGCAGGTGCTGCTGGAGTACCAGCGCGACTGGTCGCGTAAAGAGACCTACGACGCGGTGATGGATCTGGTGCGCGAGCACAGCGGTGCCTATGGCATGGGTGTGGACTACGCTTACACCATGGTGCATGGCGCTCCTGAGCGCAAAGCCTAAGGTGAGGATACCGGCGGGGGTGACCCCGCCGAATTGCAAGCGCAAGGAACCTATCGTCATGACGCAAAAGCACGTCACTCTGGTCATCACCCACGCCATTCGTCCTGAACACGTCGCGCAGTATGAAGCCTGGCTCGGCGAAATTATGCCGGTTGCGGCGAACTATCCCGGCCATCTGGGGGCAAACGTGATCCGCCCGGTTGACGGACAGACGGCGTGGAACATCATTATTCGTTTCGATACTCTCGAACATCTTTACGCCTGGACTCAGTCCGACGTGCGTCGCAAGCTGGTCGATGACATTTCTCCACTGCTGGCGGAAGGGGATCGCACCGAAGTGCGTACCGAAGCCGCATTCTGGTTTACGCCGCCGACAGCGCACGTCCGCCAGCCTAAGCGTTGGAAACAGTTCCTGATAACCCTGCTGGTGATTTTCCCGAGCACTAACCTGGTGCCCGTGATAACGGGCGCGCTTCTGCCGTCGCTCAAAGGAACCCTGCTGCTGCATTTTATCAATGATGCCTGTGTGGTCGCGCTGGTGGTCTGGCTCTGGATGCCCATCGTGACCCGCCTGTTTGCCGGCTGGCTGAAAAAAGCCTGATCCGGCGCAAGGAGAACGCTATGTCACAAACAGCCACACTGATCTTAACCCAGGGGCAGATTCATACCCTGGATAGCCAACAGCCCCGCGCCGAAGCGGTGGCGATTGCCGACGGTAAGATCCTTGCCGTCGGCACCGACGCGCAGATGATGTCTTACGCTGGCGAAGGCACGCAAATTATCGATCTTCACGGTCACACGGTGATCCCGGGGCTGAACGACTCGCACCTGCATCTGATTCGCGGCGGTCTGAACTATAACCTGGAGCTGCGCTGGGAAGGCGTGCCGTCGCTGGCTGACGCGCTGCGGATGCTTAAAGAGCAGGCCGACCGTACCCCGTCGCCGCAGTGGGTGCGGGTCGTCGGCGGCTGGAGCGAGTTCCAGTTTGCCGAACGTCGTATGCCGACGCTGGAAGAGCTGAACGATGCCGCGCCGGATACCCCGGTGTTCGTGCTGCACCTGTACGATCGCGCGCTGCTTAACCGTGCGGCGCTGAAGGCCGTAGGCTACACCAAAGAGACGCCGGCACCGGCGGGCGGCGAGATCGTGCGCGACAATAACGGCAACCCAACCGGGATGCTGATCGCGAAACCGAATGCCATGATCCTCTACGCCACGCTGGCGAAAGGGCCGAAGCTGCCGCTGGAGCAGCAGGTTAACTCCACTCGTCAATTTATGCGCGAGCTGAACCGTCTGGGGCTGACCAGCGCCATTGACGCTGGCGGCGGTTTCCAGAACTACCCGGATGATTACGAAATTATCGAACAGCTGCATGCCAACAAGCAGATGACGATTCGTATCGCTTATAACCTGTTTACCCAGCGTCCGAAGCAGGAGCTGGACGACTTTGAGCGCTGGACCGATATGCTCAAGCCGGGCCAGGGCACCGATTTCTATCGCGCCAACGGTGCGGGCGAAATGCTGGTGTTCTCGGCAGCCGATTTTGAGGACTTCCTGCAGCCGCGACCGGACCTGCCGCCGGGTATGGAAGATGAGCTGGAACGTGTGGTGCGCCATCTGGTTGAACACCGCTGGCCGTTCCGCCTGCATGCCACCTACGATGAATCCATCAGCCGCATGCTGGATGTGTTCGAGAAGGTTAACCGTGATATTCCGTTTAACGGCCTGCACTGGTTCTTTGACCACGCAGAAACCATTACCGAGCGTAATATCGAGCGCGTGAAGGCGCTGGGCGGCGGTATTGCGGTGCAGCATCGTATGGCGTTCCAGGGGGAATACTTTGTCGATCGCTACGGCAAAGATGCGGTGAAACATACGCCGCCGGTGGCGAAGATGCTGGAGATGGAGGTCCCGGTTGGCTTAGGGACCGACGCAACCCGCGTGGCAAGCTATAACCCGTGGACGGCGCTGTACTGGCTGGTGTCCGGGCGCACGGTTGGCGGAATGTCGATGTACGACGACGAAAACCGACTGCCGCGTGATGTGGCGTTGGAACTCTGGACGGCAGGCAGCGCCTGGTTCTCCAGCGAGCAGGGGAAAAAAGGCCGCATCGCCGCTGGACAGCTCGCGGATCTGGTGACGTTGTCGAAAGATTACTTCAGCGTACCGGAAGAGGAAATTAAAGGTATTGAGTCGGTGATGACCCTCGTCGATGGCCGCGTGGTGTACGCCGCCGGGCACTTTACGCCGCTGGCACCGCCGCCGATTCCGGTCCTGCCGGAATGGTCTCCGGTGGTGAAAGTCCCGGGGCACTACCGTTCTGCGCCTCCGGGAACAGAGCATCTTGGCGCGGTGGTGCAGATGCACCAGTGCTGCGGGAGCTGCGGCGTTCACGGACACCAGCATGACTTAGCGCGTAAATCCGGCGTGCCGGTATCCGACGATCGCGCGTTCTGGGGCGCGCTGGGCTGTTCCTGCTTCTCGTTCTAACCCTTTCTTCCAGCCCTTACGCGTGCGTAGGGGCTGTCTCTTTTTGCTAAAACGCCGTTCACTTTGCTAACAGACATGGCACAAATGCAACAATTTGTGTCATTCTGTTGTTTCCATAGACAGTGAAGGTGGAAACATGGATGAACTGCTAACCCTTGGCTGTATCGTTCTATTCTTCGCGCTGGTGGTGGTGCCGGTTCTGGCGATTGTTGCATTCCGGCGCAGCACGGCCGTTAGCGCAGAGCTGGCATTATTACGCCGTCGGATAGACGAGCTTGAGCAGCGCGGTGCGGCGAATGCGCCGCAGCCACAGGCCGCGGCAGTCGCACCCGCAGCGGTGCTGCCCGAGCCGATGCCTGACAAGCCGCCCGTTATCGACGTTGCCCCTGAGCCTGAAAACCCCTGGCGTGCGCAGCCTAAAACGGAAACGGTGCCGATCCCTAAACCGCCTGCTCAACAGCCATCCGCTTTTGGCGGAATCATGTCGTCCCTGGTGCGCTGGTTTATGCAAGGCAACCCGCTGGCAAAGCTGGGGATTTTGCTGCTCTTCCTCGGTCTTTCTTTCCTGCTGCGTTACACGGTTGAACATTCCCTATTTCCGCTGGAGCTGCGCCTGGCGGCAGCGGCGCTGTTTGCGATTGTCCTGCTGGTCGTAGGATGGCGGCTGCGGCATAAGCAACCGGTGTATGCGCTTATCCTGCAAGGCGGGGCGACGGGGGCGCTCTATCTCACCGTCTTTGGGGCGTTCCGGCTGTGGCAGATGCTGCCAATCACGCTGGCTTTCGTGCTGCTGGTGGTCATTTGCGCGGCGAGCGTGGGCCTGGCTATTTTACAAAAAGCGCTTAGCCTCGCAATGCTGGCAAGCCTCGGCGGTTATCTGGCACCGCTGCTGCTTTCCACCGGCGGCGGCAGCCATGTGGCGCTCTTCTCTTTCTACCTTCTGCTTTCCGTCGGTATTCTCGCGATTAGCATCTGGCAACACTGGCGGGAGCTTAACCTCCTCGGCCTGTTGTTTACCTTTGGCGTTGGCGGTATTTGGGGGCTCGACGGCTATCGGCCGGAGTATTACCTGAGCTGCCAGCTTTTCCTGATAGCCAATACGATCCTTTTTGGCGTGCTGAGCGTGGCGCTGTCGCTACGTGCGCAGGAGAAAGGTAAGCAGATTATTGATGGGGTGCTGTTGTTTGCGCCGCCGTTAATGGGTTTTGGTATGCAGTACGCTATCACCCGGCATATGGAATACGGCCCGGCGCTCAGCGCGCTAGGCTACGGCGGTTTCTATCTGGCGTTAGCCTGGCTGGCACTGCGTCGCTATCCGGCTTTGGGAAGGCCGCTGGTGCTGGCGGCGCTGGCGCTGGGCGGGGTATTCACCACGCTCGCTATCCCGCTGGCGCTTTCGGCACGCTGGACGGCGATGGCCTGGGCGCTGGAAGGTCTCGGCATCCTCTGGCTGGGCGTTCAGCAGCAGCAGCGGCGAATGAGCTATAGCGGCACGGCGCTGCTGGTACTGGCCGTGGGCAGCGCGCTGTGGGCGCAGATGAACGGGACGTCTGCGCTTTCCCTGATGCTGATCTTCGCAGTACTTAGCCTCAGCTGGCTGGCCGCGGCCTGGCTGTGGCGTCATATTCAGCGCCAGGGCAGTTGGGTTCTGCTGGCTGGCGGCCTGATCTTCTGGATAGTTGCGCTCATTGGTGCATCGCAGCTGGTGCTGAAAAAAGACTCGCTGGTGCTGTCTGGCGTACTGGCGCTCATGGCAATATCGGTCTGGGGCTGGCGGATGGTCGCCGAACGTCTGGCATGGCGGGCGCTGGATGCCAGTAAATGGCTGCTGTGGCCGACGATGCTGGTGGTGCTGATGTCGCAGATTTCGCAGCAGGTGATTTTTGCCGCGGGCTGGCAGAATCTGGCCTGGTGTCTGGCCTTACCCGCGGCGGGGGCGCTGCTCTGGCGTGATGCCGCAGCCTTGCCATCGCGTTTGTCGAGACTGGCGCACCTGTCGCTTTTCTGGATGATTTTGCTGGCGCTGGCGACGGAGCTGTTCTGGTTTACGCAGGATCTGCCATGGGGCATGGCGGCGTGGGGCAGTGGCCTGATGATGGCCGCGGGTGGCCTGCTTATCTTCCTCGTCAATGAGGCGGTTCATCGTCAGCGATGGCCGTTCCGCGTCTGGCCAGCACTCTACGCTTCTCAGGCGATGATTCCGGTTGCGCTGGCATTGGTTATCCTGCTGGTGCTGACGAATTTGCAGGATGGTGTGGTTTATCGTCAGAGCTGGCTGCCGCTGGTGAATCCGCTGGAAGAGGGGGCCGCTTTTGCGCTACTGGGGCTGATCGTGTTTTATCGCGTTTCACAGCGCGACTTCCCGACGCCGCTTTCACTATGCCGCCCCTGGCCGCTGGTTGCGCTGCTGTCGCTCAGCTTCTGGTGGCTGAATGGCATCCTGCTGCGCTCGCTGGCCTGGTACGGTGAAGTGGCCTGGAACGTGGAGGCGCTGTGGCATTCGCGGCTGATTCAGACCTGTTTCGCGCTGTTCTGGATGCTGGCGGCGTTGATCGTGATGCTGCGTGCGACGCGGCGTCGCTCCCGTCGGGAATGGCTGTGTGGCGCCGTACTGCTCGGGATAGTCATTGTGAAGCTGATGCTGGTAGACAGCGCCCGCGGCGGCGGCCTGGCGCGTGCCGTTGCGTTTATTGGCGTGGCGATTCTGGTGCTTATCGTTGGGTATTTTTCGCCGTTACCGCCCAAAGAGGAGACGAAAAATGAAATGGATTAATGCGGCATTATGCGGCGTGCTGCTCGCCGCCTCGGGGGCCGCGCTCAGCAGCGAAAGCGTTCAGGAATCGCCTACGGATTATGCGTCAGGCGTTGTGCTGGAAACCTCAGGCACATCGCCGTGGTATCGCGTTTCGCTTCCGCAAACGGTCTATAAGAGCACCGCCTGGCCGGATTTGCGCGATGTGCGGGTCTTTAACCATCAGGGGGATACGGTGCCGTTCGCGCTGGTGGCGCAGAAAACCCGGAGCGTGACGCCAGAGGCGATAGCGCTGCGGCTGTTTCCGCTCGATATGTCGCTGGCCCCGCCGCGCGATGATGCACGAACCGGTGGTGAGTCTTTGGTTTTTCGCGCCAAAAGCGGGGTCGAAATTCATTTGCAAAGCGATGACGTCAGCGCCATTGGACAGAGCTTTTTATTGACGCTGCCTGAAACGATGACGGACTCGCTTTCGCTGGCGAAGCTGCGGCTTAACTGGGAGACGCCGGCACAGAGCTGGCAGGGTAAAGCCTCAGTTTATGTCAGCCGTGATTTGCGTAACTGGCGGCCTGTGCAAGAAGACGCGCCGTTGCTGGATCTGACGCGCGATAACGATCGTCTGAAAATGGACACTATCAGCGCCAGCCTGACGCTCTCTGCGCAAGGTAATCGCTACCTGCTGGTGATCTTCGACGCGAAAAGTCCGGCGCCGGCGTTACGCAGCGTCAGCGCCATCGCTGAGGCAAACGAACCCGAGTCAGAGCAGATCGTGATAATGGCTCAGGGGGAGCGGCTATCGGATGAGGAAGCCATCTGGCGCTGGACGCGGCCGCAGCCTCTGACGTCGCTACGTATCGATCTGGCCAGCGAAGGCGTTCTGCCGGTGGAGCTGGCCTGGCGTAGCGATGAAAATGAGCCCTGGCAACCGCTGACAAAAACCGTGCTGTATCGTCTGGAGGGGAAACGCGCAGAAGATATTCTTTTCTCCGGCCAACGTATTCAGGCCATCAGGATGAAAACCGTCAGCGCGCGATTACCGCAGGCGCTTCCCGCGCTGAGCGGCGCGCGCGACAGCTATCAACTGGTGTTTAACGCGCAGGGCAAAGGCCCCTATGTGCTGGCGTGGGGAAATCGGGCCGCAGAGCAGGCCGATGTTGGGCTCGATTTACTGATTCCGGCCTCGCTGCGTACAACGCAGCCCATCAACGAGCTTCCGTGGGCGGTTCCTGGCGATAACGTCACGCTTGGCGGAGACGCGCGGCTGACGGCAACGTCGGTTGGCGAACAGCAAAGCCAGTGGCAAACGCTGCTGGTGTGGGGGGCACTGATACTTGGGGTGGCCGTGCTGGCGTTTATGGCGTGGCGAATCTGGCGGGAAGTGAAAAAAGAACGTGCGGATTAAGCCATAAAAAAGGCTCGCCATGGCGAGCCTTTTTTCAATTCAACCGATTACAGGCTGGAGACGTTTTCGCTCAGGTATTTCGCCACGCCGTCCGGAGACGCGTTCATACCTTCTTTGCCTTTTTCCCACTGTGCCGGGCACACTTCGCCGTGCTCTTCGTGGAACTGCAGCGCATCAACCATACGCAGCATTTCGTCAATGTTACGGCCCAGCGGCAGGTCGTTAACCACCTGGTGACGCACGATGCCGTTAGCGTCGATCAGGAAGGAACCGCGCAGCGCAACGCCTTCGTCCGGGTGCTCGATACCGTAAGCCTGCTGAATTTCACGCTTAACGTCAGCCACCATCGCGTATTTCACCGCACCGATGCCGCCTTTGTCGACCGGGGTGTTACGCCATGCGTTGTGAACAAATTCGGAGTCAAAAGAGACGCCAACCACTTCAACGCCGCGCTTCTGGAACTCTTCGTAACGTTTGTCGAAGGCAATCAGCTCAGACGGGCAGACGAAGGTGAAGTCCATCGGCCAGAAGAACAGAACGGTGGCTTTACCCTGGGTGTGCTGTTTGAAATTGAATTTCTCAACGATTTCACCGTTGCCCAGTACCGCTGCAGCGGTGAAGTCAGGCGCTTGACGAGTAACCAGAACCATGGGGTTCTCCTTTGAATTTATAAGGTTAATGGAACGCAACGCGGGCCAGTATAGGGGGGGAAGGCGGTTAACACAAAAAGGCTATGACAATTAATTAGATAGGTTTTGCCTATTGATATTTTATTTTTCCCAAAAGAATAAGCATAGCTGTTCCTGGTCATAGCGCAAGGGCTATAGCGCTTTGTTTTTCGCTTTGAGCATCATTTGCGGGTAAAACTGCCAGAAATGGGTTTCCAGCCCGGCATAATGGGCGTCGAGGTCGTGCCATGAATCGCGCAGGGCGTCGAGCTTAGGGCGGCGGCTGGCCATGCCGTTGAGGACGCGTTGGATGAAATCCATGTCGCTGTAGCGCTCCAGCCAGCGCTCTGACCAGAGGTGTTCGTTGAGGGTAATAAAACGCGCCGGGGCCTGCGGTAGAATGTGGGTGACTTCCGCATGGGCATAGTGCACAAAGTCGGTAAGGGCGATATCCGGCGAAATTTGCGCCCAGTGACGCGACAGAAAGTGATCCCACATGACATCAAGCGAAATGGGGGCAACGCGGCGCGTTTGCGGACGGAACCACTCACGGGCCGCTTTCACCTGCGGCAGGCTGTCGGTCATCACGTCAATGCGTCGGTGCATATGAATACCGTCAACAACCGCGGCGGGATAGTCCTGCTGCGGGTTGCCGCGCACAAAATCGGCCAGTAAATTTCCCGACAGCGAACTGTCGGCGAGGTGTGCGAGGTGCAGGTGTGCGAGAAAATTCATTGATTGTTCTTTATCCAGAGGGGTAAGGGTTGCAGGGACGACGCCCCGGCACTAGACTACCCGCCTCATTATTAAGCCCAGAGTCACAGTCATGCGCGTTACCGATTTCTCCTTTGAATTACCTGAATCCCTGATTGCCCACTACCCGCAGGCCGAGCGCAGCAGCTGTCGCTTACTGTCTCTGGACGGGCCAACGGGCGCGCTGACGCACGGTACTTTCACCGATTTGCTCGATAAGCTCAACCCTGGCGATCTGCTGGTCTTTAACAACACCCGCGTGATCCCGGCGCGCCTGTTTGGCCGCAAAGCCAGCGGCGGCAAGATTGAAGTGCTGGTCGAGCGTATGCTGGATGATAAACGTATTCTGGCACATATTCGCGCCTCTAAAGCGCCGAAACCGGGCGCCGAGCTGCTGCTGGGCGACGACGAGAGCATCAAAGCAACGATGGTTGCGCGCCATGATGCGCTGTTCGAAGTGGAATTTGACGATGCGCGCAGCGTGCTGGATATCCTCAACGCCATCGGCCATATGCCGCTGCCGCCGTATATCGATCGCCCGGACGAAGATGCCGACCGCGAGCTGTATCAAACCGTTTATAGCGAAAAGCCTGGCGCCGTTGCTGCACCGACCGCGGGTCTGCATTTTGACGAGCCGCTGCTGGCCAGGCTTCGTGAGAAAGGCATCGAGATGGCATTCGTGACGCTGCACGTGGGTGCGGGCACTTTCCAGCCGGTGCGCGTCGATAGTATTGAAGACCACATCATGCACTCCGAATATGCGGAAGTGCCGCAGGACGTGGTGGATGCGGTGCTGGCGGCGAAAGCGCGCGGCAACCGCGTGGTGGCGGTTGGCACCACCTCCGTGCGTTCGCTGGAAAGCGCAGCGCAGGCGGCAAAAGATGAACTGATTGCGCCCTTCTTCGGCGATACGCAAATCTTTATTTTCCCTGGCTATCAATACCAGGTGATTGATGCGCTGGTCACCAACTTCCATCTGCCGGAATCAACGCTGATTATGCTGGTATCGGCGTTTGCTGGTTATAAAAACACCATGAACGCCTATCATGAAGCCGTAAAAGCGGAATATCGCTTTTTTAGTTACGGTGATGCCATGTTTATCACGTACAATCCGCAGGCTATTTCTGAGCGTGTCGGGGATTAACGCCGCGACATGAGTGTTTAAAACGTCGGACTGTTTTTCTGACGCAGGAGTGAAGATGAAATTTGAACTGGACACCACAGACGGTCGCGCTCGCCGCGGCCGCCTGGTTTTCGATCGTGGCGTAGTGGAAACGCCTGCTTTTATGCCGGTGGGGACTTACGGCACCGTGAAAGGCATGACGCCGGAAGAAGTTGAAGCCACCGGCGCGCAGATTATCCTCGGCAATACCTTCCACCTGTGGCTGCGCCCGGGTCAGGAAATCATGAAGCTGCACGGCGACCTGCACGATTTCATGCAGTGGAAAGGCCCAATCCTGACCGACTCCGGCGGTTTCCAGGTCTTTAGCCTGGGCGATATCCGTAAGATCACCGAGCAGGGCGTGCATTTCCGCAACCCGATCAACGGCGATCCGATTTTCCTCGATCCGGAAAAATCCATGGAGATTCAGTACGATCTCGGTTCCGACATCGTGATGATCTTCGACGAATGTACGCCGTACCCGGCGGACTGGGACTACGCGAAGCGCTCCATGGAGATGTCTCTGCGCTGGGCAAAACGCAGCCGTGACCGCTTTGACGGTCTGGGTAACAAAAATGCGCTGTTTGGCATCATCCAGGGCAGCGTTTACGAAGATTTACGTGATATCTCCGTGAAAGGTCTGGTAGAGATAGGCTTTGATGGCTACGCTGTCGGCGGTTTGGCGGTCGGCGAGCCGAAGGAAGACATGCACCGTATTCTGGAGCACGTTTGCCCGCAGATTCCGGCCGACAAGCCGCGCTACCTGATGGGGGTGGGCAAACCGGAAGATCTGGTTGAAGGCGTACGCCGCGGTATCGATATGTTTGACTGCGTCATGCCAACGCGTAACGCCCGTAACGGTCACCTGTTTGTGACCGACGGCGTGGTGAAAATCCGCAATGCGAAGCATAAAAGCGATACCAGCCCGCTCGATGCCGAGTGTGATTGCTACACTTGTCGCAATTATTCACGTGCATACTTGCATCATCTTGACCGTTGCAACGAAATATTGGGCGCGCGCCTCAATACCATTCATAACCTTCGTTACTACCAGCGCTTAATGGCTGGTTTACGCAAGGCTATTGAAGAGGGTAAATTAGAGAGCTTCGTGGCCGATTTTTACCAACGTCAGGGGCGCTCCGTTCCACCTTTGAACGTTGATTAATTTTAATAATGAGGGAAATTTAATGAGCTTTTTTATTTCTGATGCGGTAGCGGCAACAGGTGCTCCGGCGCAGGGCAGCCCGATGTCTCTGATTCTGATGCTGGTGGTATTTGGTCTGATTTTCTACTTCATGATCCTGCGTCCACAGCAAAAGCGCACCAAAGAGCACAAAAATCTGATGAACTCCATCGCAAAAGGCGATGAAGTCCTGACTAACGGTGGCTTGGTAGGTCGTGTGACCAAAGTAGCGGAAACTGGCTACATTGCTATCGCACTGAACGACACCACTGAAGTGGTTATCAAACGTGACTTCGTAGCTGCCGTTCTGCCGAAAGGCACCATGAAGGCGCTGTAATATTCCGTTTTCCCAAAGGGAACTGCCGTGTTAAACCGTTATCCTTTGTGGAAGTACATCATGCTGGTCGTCGTGATTATCGTCGGCCTGCTTTACGCACTTCCCAACCTGTATGGTGAGGATCCGGCCGTTCAAATCACTGGCGTGCGCGGTGTCGCCGCCAGTGAGCAAACGCTGATCCAGGTCCAGAAAACGTTACAAGAAGAAAAAATTACCGCTAAGTCTGTGGCACTGGAAGAGGGCGCAATTCTTGCGCGCTTCGACACCACCGACATCCAGCTGCGCGCGCGTGAAGCGTTGATGAGCGTACTGGGTGACAAATATGTCGTGGCGCTTAACCTTGCTCCGGCAACGCCGCGCTGGCTGGCTGCGATTCACGCAGAGCCGATGAAGCTCGGTCTTGATCTGCGTGGTGGCGTTCACTTCCTGATGGAAGTGGATATGGACACCGCGTTGGGCAAGCTGCAGGAACAAAATATCGACAGTCTGCGCAGCGATCTGCGTGAGAAAAACATCCCGTATTCCAACGTTCGTAAAGAAGACAACTACGGTCTGAGCATTACGTTCCGTGACGCTAACGCTCGCGACCAGGCGATTGCGTACCTGACCCCGCGTCACCGCGATATGGTGATTAGCGCGCAGGGAAGTACAGCGCTGCGTGCGGTCATGACCGACGCTCGTCTGAGCGAAGCGCGTGAGTACGCGGTTCAGCAGAACATTAACATTCTGCGTAACCGTGTTAATCAGTTGGGCGTTGCTGAGCCAGTAGTTCAGCGTCAGGGTGCTGACCGCATTGTGGTTGAGCTGCCGGGTATTCAGGATACGGCGCGAGCCAAAGAGATTCTGGGCGCGACCGCGACGCTGGAATTCCGTCTGGTCAATACCAACGTCGATCAGGCGGCTGCCGCATCTGGCCGCGTGCCGGGCGACTCTGAAGTGAAAAACACCCGCGAAGGCCAGCCGGTTGTGCTGTACAAGCGTGTGATTCTGACCGGTGACCATATCACCGACTCCACTTCGAGCCAGGATGAGTACAACCAGCCGCAGGTGAACATCTCACTCGATAGCGCGGGTGGTAACATCATGTCTAACTTCACTAAGGACAACATCGGTAAGCCGATGGCGACCCTGTTCGTGGAGTACAAAGACAGCGGTAAGAAGGACGCCAACGGCCGCGCCGTGCTGGTGAAACAGGAAGAGGTGATTAACATCGCCAACATCCAGTCTCGCCTGGGTAACAGCTTCCGTATCACCGGTATCGGCAACCCGAATGAAGCACGTCAGCTGTCGCTGCTGCTGCGCGCGGGTGCGTTGATTGCGCCAATCCAGATTGTGGAAGAGCGTACCATCGGCCCAACGCTGGGTATGCAGAACATCAAGCAGGGTCTGGAAGCCTGTCTGGCCGGCCTGGTGGTCTCTATCCTGTTTATGATCTTCTTCTATAAGAAGTTCGGTCTGATTGCGACCAGCGCGCTGATTGCTAACCTGGTGCTGATCGTCGGTATCATGTCGCTGCTGCCTGGCGCAACGTTGAGTATGCCAGGGATAGCGGGGATTGTGTTAACCCTTGCCGTTGCGGTCGATGCTAACGTTCTGATCAACGAACGTATCAAAGAAGAGTTGAGCAACGGGCGTTCGGTCCAGCAGGCGATCAACGAGGGCTATGCCGGCGCGTTCAGTTCCATCTTCGATGCGAACATCACGACGCTGATTAAAGTCCTGATCCTGTACGCAGTCGGTACCGGTGCCATTAAAGGGTTCGCGATTACGACCGGTATCGGTGTTGCAACGTCGATGTTTACCGCGATTGTAGGTACTCGTGCCATCGTAAACCTGTTGTATGGCGGCAAACGCATCAACAAGCTGTCAATCTGAGGAGTGCGATGTGGCACAGGAATATACTGTTGAACAATTGAACCACGGCCGTAAAGTCTATGACTTTATGCGCTGGGACTACTGGGCTTTCGGCATCTCTGGCGTCTTGCTGATTGCGGCCATCGTCGTGATGGGCGTACGCGGCTTTAACTGGGGTCTCGATTTCACCGGTGGTACGGTGATTGAAATCACGCTGGAAAAACCGGCTGAGATGGACGTGATGCGCGATGCGCTGGAGAAAGCGGGCTTTGTTGACCCGCTTCTGCAGAACTTCGGTAGCAGCCATGACATTATGGTACGTATGCCGCCTACAAAAGGGGCGGAAGGCGGCCAGGTGTTGGGCAGCAAGGTGCTGAGCGTGATTAACGAGTCCACCAACCAGAACGCCGCGGTGAAGCGTATTGAGTTCGTGGGGCCTAGCGTAGGGGCCGATCTGGCGCAAACCGGCGCGATGGCGCTGCTGGTGGCGCTGATCTCTATCCTGGTGTACGTCGGTTTCCGCTTTGAGTGGCGACTGGCGGCGGGGGTCGTTATCTCGCTGGCGCACGACGTGATCATCACGCTTGGGATCCTGTCGCTGTTCCAGATTGAGATTGACCTGACCATCGTGGCCTCGTTGATGTCGGTCATCGGCTACTCGCTCAACGACAGTATCGTGGTATCTGACCGTATTCGTGAGAACTTCCGCAAGATTCGTCGCGGTACGCCTTACGAAATCTTTAACGTGTCGCTGACCCAGACGCTGCACCGTACGTTGATTACCTCCGGTACCACGTTAGTGGTCATTCTGATGCTGTACCTCTTCGGTGGTCCGGTACTGGAAGGCTTCTCGCTGACCATGCTGATCGGTGTTTCCATCGGTACTGCGTCGTCTATCTACGTGGCATCGGCGCTGGCGCTGAAGCTGGGTATGAAGCGCGAGCACATGCTGCAGCAGAAAGTCGAGAAAGAAGGGGCGGATCAGCCGTCTATTCTGCCGTAATCTGCCGCACTCAGGGCACGAATAAAAGCCGCAACGCCGTAGGGTGTTGCGGCTTTTTTATTGCCCATTTAGACTGTGCGTATTCCCTTACCTTGAACACGACATATCGAGTCATTATGGCCATCATCCCAAAAAACTACGTGCGGCTGGAAAGCGGCTACCGTGAAAAAGCGCTGAAACTGTTCCCGTGGGTGTGCGGGCGCTGCTCGCGCGAGTTCGTCTACTCCAACCTGCGTGAGCTGACGGTTCATCATATGGATCACGACCACACCAATAACCCGGAAGATGGCAGCAACTGGGAGCTTCTGTGCCTGTTCTGCCACGATCACGAGCACTCAAAATATACCGAGGCGGACCAGTACGGTTCAACGGTGGTGGCCGGGGAAGATGCGCAGAAAGATGTCGGTGAAGCGACCTATAACCCGTTTGCTGACCTGAAAGCTATGCTGAACAAAAAGAAATAAGCGGCACCGCGGGCGCGCTGTAACGCATACATCATCGCTGGAATCCCGATCGCGAGATTGGGATTTTTTCTTTTTAAAGTCATGCAGATAGCCGTGAGAAGCGTAGAATCGGCGGCAAGCCGGGTGCACCCGGTGAGGCGCAATGTTGCGGGGGCTTGATCCCCGGTGGCCTTGTCGCTGGAAAGAGAAAACCCCCGCACGTTGTTTGGTATAAACCGGCAACATCACGGGGGCTAACTTGACTCCAGACAAGTTGAGGATAGCCGCGAACCGTTGCCATTGCAACCAAGGCGGCTGTATGACGCTCACGGAAGTTTGCATTATTGTCTGGCACGATCTGGCAGCACCAACGCTGGTCGGTATTGCGACAGGTCTGTTTTTAGGCTGGTGGCATAGTCAGAGATAAGGTGAGGTGGGCGAACCTGCCGCCCGCGTGGCAGCATGCGCCCGAAACAGGCCAGAGGGTAACCTCTGGCCTTTTTTGCGGTGTCGAACTTAGAAGTTGTAACCTACAACCAGGTAACCACCCCAACCGGTAGACTTCGCGTTGAAGTCGCCTTCGCCCCAGTTCAGGGTATTGCCACCCTGCCACTGGCCGCCGTTATGGAAGTAACGGGCAACAACAGAGTAGTGCCAGTGATCGTAGTTCAGCGCCAGGATATGGCTGGACGCGATAGAGTTGCTGGTACGGTTTGGTTCATCGCCCAGGTCTGAACCCCAGTCGAAGTTGGTGAAGCCGATGTAGCTCAGCTTGCCGCCCCACAGGTCGCTAATCGGTACAAAGTATTTCACTTTGAAGCGGTAGCCGTCCCACTCGTTTTCGTTCGCTGCGCCGTAGTTCTGCCACTGGTATTTAGCATACACGTTCATGGACAGGCTCATTGGCAGGCCGGTGTCGATATCGGTACCCAGACCCATATACCAGGTGCTCTGGCGGCTGGCCTTGTTGTCACCCATATCGTAGATGTAGTTGTTGGCGATATACCACTCTTTGAACGGGCCGAAGCTCAGGTCGGCGCCGGTCAGCTTATCGATAGAGAAGCGCGGCTCGATCTCCATGAACAGCGGGGAGCCGTCAGACCATACGCCTTTATCGTTGCCGTTACCCCAGTCGAAGGTTTTCGGAATATCGATATAGCCGTAGAAGTCCAGCCAGTCTTTCTTGGCGAAGGCTTCGTACTCCAGATAAACGTCGTTGTTCAGTTTCGGGGAGAAACGGGTGTGGTAGCTACCTACCACGTTTACGCTCTGATGCCACCAGTCAGAGACATACTGCGGCTGAGAGTCGCCTGCTGCGTTAGCAGTGAAAGATGCGGTAAGCGCCAGCGCGGCACCGGCTGCCAGTAATGTTTTTTTCATATTTATGCCACTAATAAAAAAATTCGAAAGAGAGTGATTTTTATCACCGAAGCTTTTCTAAATGTTTCATGTTTCTGCGAGCCTATTATATGAATCCTTGCTCACGAAAATCAGTCACACTTCACACATTTTTCAAACGCGTAATCGATTGCGTTCACGTTTGCGTAGTTTAGACGCGGGGATTGTACTTATGGAGTGAATTATTGCAAATGTTTACATACGCAAAGCATGGGCAGTGTAAAGGAAGAGGGCATCGCTGAGGGCGGCGCTATAACGCGTTTATCGTTTACAGCGCCGGGTAAAAGATTACTGTACGCCGGCGGGCTGGACGTCGTGAATACGGACGAAGCCCAGCTGATCTGGCGTGACGCCATTCAGCTGCAGAGGAATATCGACGTCGCTGGGTGCCAGCACGCTAGCCGGGGCGGAGAACAGCTGATTCTGTACGTTCACTTCCTGATAGCGTTCGGTCGTGCCCTGGATCTGTCCCCATTCGACGGTGCCGGTAAACGCCGGAAGCGGATCGTTGGATTCCCCTTGAATACGCAGCGTTAACGCCGTGCCCTGGGCGTTAGCGGCGACGTTACGCAACGACATACGCAGCGTGCCAATCTGGCTATTCAGCCGAGCCGGCGTGTTGGCGCCCGGCAGCAGATACGCGCCCTGGGTCGATTTTGCATTCAGCGCGTTTTGCTGGGTAATCTTCACCGTTTCTTTGTTAAGCTGCGTCATCTCGCTGCTCAATGCGCTAATGCTCTGGTGCATTTGCCTCACTTCCGACTGCTGCGCGCAGGCGCTCAGGCTGACGAGGCTTCCCAGCAGGGCTATTCTTAGGTAACGTCTTGTCATTCTGTCTGTTTCCTTCTTTTCGGGATAACGCAATGTTAGCGCGCAATGCGGTTTATCGCATCGATCCATTGTCTCAAAAACAGCTGCCTTTGTTGTCATCGCAGTTCAGGGTAAAATAGGTTTTATCAACCCTCATCGTCAGGACGTCGTATGCACTGCCCATTCTGTTTCGCCGTAGACACTAAAGTGATTGACTCCCGTCTTGTGGGAGAAGGTTCCTCCGTTCGCCGCCGTCGGCAATGCCTGGTGTGTAACGAACGTTTCACCACCTTTGAGGTGGCTGAACTGGTGATGCCGCGCGTGGTAAAAAGTAACGACGTGCGCGAACCGTTCAACGAAGACAAGCTGCGCAGCGGTATGCTCAGAGCGCTGGAAAAGCGCCCGGTGAGCGCCGATGACGTAGAAATGGCGATTAATCATATTAAATCGCACCTGCGCGCGACCGGCGAGCGTGAAGTACCTAGCAAGCTGCTGGGTAATCTGGTCATGGAGCAGCTGAAAAAGCTGGATAAAGTGGCCTACATCCGCTTTGCGTCGGTGTACCGCAGCTTTGAAGATATCAAAGAGTTCGGCGAGGAAATCGCCCGCTTACAGGACTAAGCTATGCACGATGAAATGTACATGGCGCGGGCGCTCAAGCTGGCGCAGCGCGGTCGCTTTACCACCCATCCCAACCCGCGAGTTGGCTGCGTGATTGTCAATCAGGGTGAAATCGTCGGTGAAGGCTACCATTACCGCGCCGGGGAGCCGCATGCGGAAGTACACGCGCTGCGCATGGCGGGTGACAAAGCCAAAGGCGCCACCGCCTATGTGACGCTGGAGCCGTGCAGCCACCATGGTCGTACGCCGCCGTGCTGCGATGCGCTGATTGCGGCAGGCGTTTCCCGCGTCGTCGCCGCGATGCAGGATCCAAACCCGCAGGTTGCTGGGCGAGGCCTATACCGCTTGCAGCAGGCCGGCATTGAAGTCAGCCACGGGCTGATGATGAGCGAGGCCGTGGCGCTGAATAAAGGTTTCCTCAAGCGGATGCGTACCGGCTTCCCGTTCGTCCAGCTCAAACTCGGGGCATCGCTCGACGGTCGCACGGCGATGGCCAGCGGTGAAAGTCAGTGGATCACCTCGCCACAGGCGCGTCGTGACGTGCAGCGCCTGCGCGCGGAGAGTCACGCGATTTTAACCAGCAGCGCCACGGTGCTGGCAGACGATCCGGCGCTGACTGTGCGCTGGGATGAACTGGATACGCAAACTCAGGCGCGCTACCCGCAGGAGAACCTGCGCCAGCCGCTGCGTATTGTTATCGACAGCGGCAACCGCGTGACGCCGGAGCACCGGATTGTGCATCAGCCGGGTGAAACCCTGTTTGCCCGCACCACGGGCGACAGCCGCATCTGGCCGGAAGGCGTGCAGACGCTGAAGGTGCCGGAGCATAACGGTCATCTTGACCTGGTGCTGATGATGATGCAGCTGGGTAAACAGCAAATTAACAGCATTTGGGTGGAGGCGGGCCCGACGCTTGCCGGCGCGCTGATTCAGGCCGGGCTGGTGGACGAGCTTATCGTCTATATCGCGCCTAAACTGTTAGGTAGCGATGCTCGCGGATTATGTGTGCTGCCAGGCCTTGAGAAACTGGCCGATGCGCCCCATTTCAAATTCAATGAGATACGACAGGTAGGCCCGGATGTTTGCCTGCATTTAACCACTGCGTGAGGCTTTCCCAATTAGAGGAAGCAGCGCCCAGAATATTATGATAAAATCCGCCCCCCTGCGGGGCAAATGAACCCAAAGGAAGAGTATGAACATTATTGAAGCTAACGTTGCTACCCCGGACGCTCGCGTCGCCATCACCATCGCGCGTTTCAACAACTTTATCAATGACAGCCTGCTGGAAGGTGCTATCGACGCCCTGAAGCGCATTGGTCAGGTTAAAGATGAAAACATCACCGTTGTTTGGGTTCCAGGTGCTTATGAACTGCCGCTGGCGGCTGGCGCACTGGCGAAAACCGGTAAATACGATGCAGTGATCGCGCTGGGTACGGTTATCCGTGGCGGCACGGCGCACTTCGAATATGTCGCTGGCGGGGCAAGCAATGGCCTGGCGCACGTCGCTCAGGACAGCGAAATCCCGGTAGCCTTTGGTGTTCTGACCACCGAAAGTATTGAACAAGCCATCGAACGTGCTGGCACAAAAGCCGGTAACAAAGGTGCAGAAGCTGCACTGACCGCGCTTGAAATGATTAATGTATTGAAAGCCATCAAGGCCTGATTTTTGTAAGGGGAAATCCGTGAAACCTGCTGCTCGTCGCCGCGCCCGTGAGTGTGCCGTCCAGGCGCTTTACTCCTGGCAGTTGTCCCAGAACGACATCGCCGATGTTGAATACCAGTTCCTGGCGGAACAAGACGTGAAAGACGTTGACGTCCTGTACTTCCGTGAACTGCTGTCCGGGGTGGCGACTAACAGCGCGTACCTCGATGGATTGATGAAGCCGTACCTGTCCCGTCTGCTCGATGAGCTGGGCCAGGTGGAAAAAGCCGTACTGCGCATTGCGCTGTTCGAACTGTCAAAACGTGACGATGTGCCGTACAAAGTGGCCATCAACGAAGCGATCGAGCTGGCGAAAACCTTCGGTGCTGAAGACAGCCACAAGTTCGTCAACGGCGTGCTGGATAAAGCCGCTCCTGCAATTCGTCCCCACAAAAAGTAATCTCCAGGCCGGCGCGCGGGTGGCATACGCCATCCCCCCGGCCTTGTTTTATCCTTCTGCTGAGGCATAACGTATGGCATGCGGCGAATTTTCCCTGATTGCCCGTTATTTTGACCGAGTACGCAACGCCCGTCTCGACGTAGAAACCGGCATCGGCGACGACTGCGCATTACTCAATATTCCTGAAAAACAGACGCTGGCTATCAGCACCGACACGCTGGTGGCGGGCAATCATTTCCTCCCTGATATCGATCCGGCCGATCTCGCGTATAAAGCGCTCGCGGTAAACGTCAGCGATCTGGCGGCAATGGGCGCGGATCCTGCGTGGTTGACGCTGGCCTTAACTCTTCCTGAAGTGGATGAAACGTGGCTGGCAGCCTTCAGCGACAGCCTGTTTGAACAGCTGAGCTACTACGATATGCAGCTGATCGGTGGCGATACCACCAAAGGGCCGCTGTCGATGACGCTGGGTATCCACGGCTACGTGCCGGTAGGCCGCGCGCTGAAGCGTTCGGGAGCGAAACCGGGGGACTGGATCTACGTGACCGGTACGCCGGGCGATAGCGCCGCGGGGCTGGCGCTGATCCTTAACCAACTGACGATAGATAACGCTGACGACGCTGCGTATCTGCGCCGGCGCCACCTGCGGCCAACGCCGCGCGTACTGCAAGGTCAGGCATTGCGCGATCTCGCCAGCGCCGCTATCGATCTTTCCGATGGGCTGATTTCTGATTTGGGGCATATCCTTAAAGCAAGCGGGGGGCTTGGCGCGCGTATTGATCTTGACGCGATGCCGTACTCTGACGCGCTGCGTCGTCACGCTTCGCCG
The DNA here is from genome assembly GCF_014168815.1 of Klebsiella sp. WP3-W18-ESBL-02. Lineage (NCBI taxonomy): Bacteria > Pseudomonadati > Pseudomonadota > Gammaproteobacteria > Enterobacterales > Enterobacteriaceae > Klebsiella > Klebsiella sp. WP3-W18-ESBL-02. Next base: position 3,798,707 of record NZ_AP021972.1, on the reverse strand, counting down.
GAGCAAGCCTGCCGCTGGGCGCTGTCCGGTGGTGAAGACTATGAGCTGTGCTTTACCGTACCGGAGCTGAACCGCGGTGCGCTGGAAGTGGCTCTGGGTCAGTTAGGCACCGCGTTTACCTGCATTGGGCAGATTAGCGCCGATGTTGAAGGTATGCATTTCACACAGGATGGAAAGGCGATAACGCTGGACTGGAAGGGGTACGATCATTTTGGCTAAGAACGATATTGCGAAAAGCCGCCTGAATTTACGCAACCCGTGGCACCTGCTTGCTACCGGGTTCGGCAGCGGCCTGAGCCCGATAGTGCCGGGAACGATGGGCTCAATTGCCGCGATCCCGTTCTGGTATCTGCTGACGTTTCTGCCGCTACAGATCTACTCTCTGGTGGTGATGTTTGGCATCTGTATCGGTGTCTACATATGCCGCCGCACGGCGCGAGATATGGGGACCCACGATCACGGCAGCATCGTGTGGGACGAGTTTATTGGAATGTGGATCACCCTGATGGCCATCCCGGCGATGACCTGGCAGTGGGTATTGGCCGGGTTTGTGGTGTTCCGTATTTTCGACATGTGGAAGCCGTGGCCGATCCGCTGGTTTGACCGTAACGTCCACGGTGGGATGGGGATCATGATCGATGATATCGTCGCCGGGGTGATTTCGGCGGGGATTTTGTACGTGGTGGGGCACCACCTCCTGTAGTCCTGTTGGCCGGATAAGGCTAAGCCGTTATCCGGCAACGCAGCGGGAAGCCTGATGGCGCTGCGCTTATCAGGCCTACTTAAATCCCACCACCGGATGCGGTTGGTACGGCGCTTCCATCGATGCAATCTGCTCCGGCGTCAGCGTAATATCCACCGCATTCAGCAGCTCATCGAGCTGATCTTCACGCGATGCGCCAATAATCGGCGCTGCCACGCCAGGTTTACTCAATAGCCACGCCAGCGCCGTCTGCGCCCGGCTCGCCTCGACCTCTTCGGCCACGCGTTCGAGCTCCCCCGCGATCTGCTCGTCATTCTCTTCCGTGGCGCTGTACAGCGTTTGCCCAAACTCATCGGACACCAGCCGCGCGGTGGTTTCTCCCCACGGCCGCGTCAGACGACCGCGCGCCAGCGGGCTCCACGGAATAACCGCGACGCCTTCCTGCGCGCACAGTGGCAGCATATCGCGCTCTTCTTCCCGGTAGATCAGGTTGTAGTGGTCCTGCATCGTCACAAACGGCGTCCAGCCGTTGGCTTTTTGCAGCGCCAGCGCATGGGCGAACTGGCGGGCGTGCATGGATGACGCGCCGATAAACCGGGCTTTACCCGACTTCACCACGGCGTCCAGCGCTTCCAGCGTCTCTTCTATGGGCGTGCGGTAGTCCCAGCGGTGGATTTGCAGCAGGTCGACGTACTCCATACCAAGGCGGCGGAGGCTGTCGTCGATCGAGCGGAGTATTTGTGCGCGGGAGAGGCCTTCTTCAAGATCGCCAACCTGATGGTAAACCTTGGTGGCCACCACCACGTCATCACGGCGGGCAAAATCGCGCAGCGCGCGGCCGACAATCTCCTCGCTGCTGCCGTCGGAATAGCTGTTGGCGGTGTCGAAAAAGTTAATGCCGCCTTCCAGTGCGCGCTGGATGATCGGGCGGCTGCTGTCTTCCGGCAGCGTCCAGGCATGCTTACCCCGATACGGTTCGCCGAATGTCATACAGCCAAGGCAGAGACGAGAGACCCGAAGGCCAGTGTGTCCTAAGGTATCGTATTGCATGAATCAGCTCCTGCTAGCGGGTAAAAGGTTTCCCTTAAGCATAGCAGGAGCGATAGGCGGGTTATGCTAACCAGGCCGCGATCTTCGCTTCGATGCCCGCGGCATCGAGGCCAAGCTCGGCGTGCATCTCTTCCTGGGTTCCCTGAGGAATGAAGAAATCAGGCAGGCCGATATTGAGCACCGGCACCGGCTTACGATGTGCCATCAGCACCTCGTTCACACCGCTTCCCGCACCGCCTAGCGTGGCGTTTTCTTCCAGCGTGACCAGAGACTCATGGCGCGCGGCCATCTCCAGAATCAGGCTCTCATCCAGCGGCTTCACGAAGCGCATATCGACCAGCGTGGCGTTAAGCTTCTCGGCGACCGCCTCGGCCTGCGCAAGCAGCGTACCGAAGTTAAGAATGGCCAGCTTCTCGCCCTCGCGCTTCACCACGCCTTTGCCCAGCGGCAGTTTTTCCAGCGGCTTCAGCTCTGCGCCGGTGCCGCTGCCGCGCGGATAACGCACGGCGCTCGGCCCTTCGCTGTAGTGGTAGCCGGTGTAGAGCATCTGACGACACTCGTTTTCATCGCTTGGCGTCATGATAACCATATCCGGGATACAGCGCAGATAGGAGAGGTCGAACGCCCCCTGGTGCGTTTGCCCGTCGGCGCCAACGATCCCCGCACGGTCGATAGCGAACAGGACCGGCAGTTTCTGAATCGCCACGTCGTGGATCACCTGATCGTAGGCGCGCTGTAAGAAGGTGGAGTAAATGGCTACCACCGGCTTATTGCCGCCAATCGCCAGCCCGGCGGCGAACGTGACCGCATGCTGTTCGGCAATCGCTACGTCAAAATACTGGTCCGGGTATTTTTTGGAAAACTCAACCATGCCCGAGCCTTCACGCATCGCGGGCGTCACCGCCATCAGCTTGCTGTCTTTGGCTGCGGTTTCGCACAGCCAGTCGCCGAAGATTTTCGAGTACGACGGCAGGCCGCCGCTGCTTTTCGGCAACTTGCCGCTGGTGTGGTCGAATTTAGGCACCGCATGGAAGGTGATCGGGTCTTTCTCGGCCGGTTCATAGCCACGGCCTTTTTTGGTCATGATGTGCAGGAACTGCGGACCTTTCAGGTCGCGCATGTTTTTCAGCGTATTGACCAGACCCAGTACGTCGTGACCGTCGACCGGCCCGATATAGTTGAAGCCCAGTTCTTCAAACAGCGTGCCCGGCACCACCATGCCTTTGATATGTTCTTCGGTTCGTTTGAGCAGCTCTTTAATCGGTGGCACGCCGGAGAAGACTTTCTTGCCGCCTTCCCGTAGCGAGGAGTAGAGCTTGCCCGAGAGCAGCTGCGCCAGATGGTTGTTCAGCGCGCCGACGTTCTCGGAAATCGACATTTCATTGTCGTTCAGCACCACCAGCATATCCGGTTTGATATCGCCCGCATGGTTCATGGCTTCAAACGCCATCCCGGCGGTGATGGCGCCGTCGCCAATCACGCAGACGGTGCGGCGCTGCTTGTTTTCTCTGCCCGCGGCTACGGCAATGCCGATACCGGCGGAAATAGATGTGGAGGAGTGGCCGACGCTCAGCACGTCGTATTCGCTCTCACCGCGCCACGGGAACGGATGCAGGCCGCCCTTCTGGCGGATGGTGCCGATTTTGTCACGGCGGCCGGTCAGAATTTTATGCGGATAAGCCTGGTGGCCGACGTCCCAGATGAGCTGGTCGAACGGCGTGTTATAGACGTAGTGCAGCGCCACGGTGAGCTCCACCGTGCCAAGCCCGGAGGCGAAGTGTCCGCTGGAACGGCTCACGCTGTCGAGCAGGTAACGACGCAGCTCGTCGCACAGCTTCGGCAGGCTCTCTTTCGGCAGCAGGCGCAGCTCCTGAGTGGAGTCAACCAGCGCCAGGGTCGGGTATTTGGCAATATCAAAACTCATCAGAGACTCATTTATTGTTTATTTGTCGCGCAGGATGATGTAGTTCGCTAGCGCTTCCAGTGCTGTGGTATCCAGTGACAGTGCGGCCAGCTGTGCTAACGACTGGCGGGCTTCGGCAATCAGGTCACTGGCTTTTGTCCGGGCTTGCTCAAGGCCCAGTAGTGCAGGATAGGTGCTCTTACCGAGCTGCTGATCGGCGCCCTGGCGCTTTCCAAGGGTCGCAGTATCACCTACCACATCCAGAATGTCATCCTGAACCTGGAACGCCAGCCCGATGCTTTCAGCGTACTTGTCGAGCAGCGGTAGCGCCTGTCGCCCTTGTTCGCCCGCGCTCAGTGCGCCGAGGCGGACGGCAGCGCGAATCAGCGCTCCGGTTTTATGGCGATGAATGCGTTCCAGCATTTCCAGACCCACCTGTTTGCCTTCCGCGTCCAGATCCAGTGCCTGACCGCCACACATGCCCGCCACGCCGCTGGCCGTGGCCAGTTCGGAAATCATCGCCAGGCGATCGCGGTCAGAGACGTCCGGCATCGGCGCATCACTGAGTATAGAGAACGCCAGCGTTTGCAGCGCGTCGCCGGCCAGAATGGCGCTCGCCTCGCCAAATTTAATATGGCAGGTTGGCTGACCGCGACGCAGGTCATCGTCGTCCATCGCTGGCAGGTCGTCATGCATTAGCGAATAGGCATGAATGCATTCCACCGCGGCGGCCGGCGCATCCAGGGCCGTCAGGCTGACGCCGAACATTTGTCCGGTGGCATAAACCAGGAACGGACGCAGACGTTTACCGCCTAATAGTGCGCCATACGCCATGGCCTCAACCAGAGGAGTGTTCTGAAACGGCAGCGGAGCGATAAATCGGCGCAGCGCGTCGTTTGCCTGCGTTACGCAGGCATTCAGTTGTTGCGAGAAATCCATTTATTCAGCGTCCGGCGTGAAAGGTGTTAACGGCGAATCTTCGTTATCGGCCAACAGAATCTGCACGCGCTGTTCCGCCTGCTGTAACTTGCTCTGCCCCTGACGCGCTAACTGCACGCCGCGTTCAAATTCGTTCAGCGCCTCTTCCAGCGGTAGGGAACCGCTCTCCAGACGATTAACTATCTGCTCCAGCTCGGTTAATGCAGTTTCGAAACTGGCCGGGGCTTCGTTTTTCTTTGGCATAGTGAATGTTTGGCTCTTGTTATGTCGCGACTGCGTCTATGGTAACGGAGTCTGGGTGTGAAGCAAATAACACGCAATGGTCAGCGGGATGATGATATACTCCGCGTCCTGGACGTAGCGACCGCTGGTACGCTGCGATACATCTTTTTGCTCAAAGCCCCGTCGGGCTTGCCAACGAACCATTGCCGCCATGAAGTTTATCATTAAATTGTTCCCGGAAATCACCATCAAAAGCCAATCTGTGCGTTTGCGCTTTATTAAAATTTTAACCGGGAACATTCGTAACGTTCTTAAACACTACGATGAAACGCTCGCCGTCGTTCGTCACTGGGATCACATCGAAGTTCGCGCCAAAGATGAGAACCAGCGTCTGGCAATCCGCGACGCGCTGACCCGTATTCCGGGCATCCACCATATCCTGGAAGTGGAAGACGTGCCGTTCACCTCGCTGCACGATATTTTCGAGCAGACGCTGCCCCTGTGGCGCGAAGCGCTGGAAAACAAAACGTTTTGCGTGCGTGTGAAACGTCGCGGTAAGCACGAGTTCACCTCTATTGAGGTTGAACGTTACGTTGGCGGCGGCTTGAATCAGCACATTGAAACAGCGCGCGTGAAGCTGACCGATCCGGACGTCACCGTCAATCTCGAAATCGAGAACGATCGTCTGCTGCTGGTGAAAGGGCGCTACGAAGGCATTGGCGGCTTCCCGATTGGTACTCAGGAAGACGTGCTGTCGCTGATCTCTGGTGGTTTTGACTCCGGCGTCTCCAGCTACATGCTGATGCGTCGCGGCTGTCGCGTGCACTACTGCTTCTTTAACCTCGGCGGCGCGGCACATGAAATCGGCGTTCGTCAGGTGGCGCACTACCTGTGGAACCGCTTCGGCAGCTCGCACCGCGTGCGTTTCGTGGCGATTAACTTCGAGCCGGTGGTGGGCGAAATTCTGGAGAAAGTCGACGACGGCCAGATGGGCGTGGTGCTGAAACGTATGATGGTGCGCGCCGCGTCAAAAGTCGCCGAACGCTACGGCGTGCAGGCGCTGGTCACCGGTGAAGCGTTGGGTCAGGTCTCCAGCCAGACGCTGACCAACCTGCGTCTGATCGACAACGTGTCCGACACCCTGATCCTGCGTCCGCTGATTTCGCACGATAAAGAGCACATCATCAATCTGGCGCGTGAAATTGGTACTGAAGACTTTGCCCGCACGATGCCGGAATACTGCGGCGTGATTTCGAAAAGCCCAACCATTAAGGCGGTGAAGGCGAAAATTGAAGCGGAAGAAGAAAACTTCGATTTTGCGATTCTCGACAAAGTGGTAGCGGAAGCGAACAACGTCGATATCCGCGACATCGCCCAGCAGACCCAGCAAGAGGTGGTGGAAGTGGAAACCGTCAGCGGCTTTAGCGCCAACGACGTGATTCTCGATATTCGCTCCATTGACGAGCAGGACGACAAGCCGCTGAAAGTGGAAGGTGTTGAAGTGGCTTCACTGCCGTTCTACAAGCTGAGCACTCAGTTTGGTGACCTCGATAAGAGCAAAACCTACTTGCTGTGGTGCGAACGCGGCGTGATGAGCCGCCTGCAGGCGCTGTATCTGCGCGAGCAGGGTTTTGAAAACGTGAAGGTTTATCGCCCATAAATAAAAAAACCGGCCTGGCCGGTTTTTTTATATCAGAACGATGCAGGCCCGATGGCGCTACGCTTATCGGGCCTGCATTTTACGCTTCGTAATAGTTATAGATCCCAGCCGCCATTACCAACTGCGATGCCACTTCGTACGCTTTCTCGCGCCCGACCAGCAGGTCGATAATCTTCAGCCCGAAATCAATGGATGTGCCCGGCCCCTGACTGGTGAGCAGGTTGACGCGCGGGTCCCACGCGACACGTTTATCCATCCACTGGTCTTCCGGGATTTTATCCTTCAGCGCCGGGAAGCCCGTCATGTTGCCGATGGGGAACAGGTCATGCGGCACCAGTACGGTTGCCGCTGATGCACAAATGGCGGCGACGATACGGCCTGAATGATGAAACTGTCTGACCGTTTCCACCAGCAGCGGGCTGTCGCGGAAGTACTCCGCCCCTTTGATGCCGCCCGGCAGGATGATGATGTCGAAATCACCGTCCGCCACTTCCACCAGCGGCGCATCGGCCAGCAGCTTAACGCCGCGTGAACAGGTAATGGCCAGATTGCCGTCGCTTGCGACGCTAGCGGTGGTGACCTGAATTCCGCCACGCACCAGCAAATCGATTGTGGTGACGGCTTCCATCTCTTCACTACCAGGAGCGAGGCAAATCAGTGCCGACGCGCTCATATTCACTCTCCTTACGTTTAACGCGTTCATACAGGCGGGTATTTTCCGGCACCGGAATACCGTGCGCCCGCGCGCGCTTGAGCAGAAAACCGGTAATGTAGTCGATTTCTGTATGACGCTGCGCGCGAATATCCTGCAACATCGACGAGATATTCTCCGCCGTCAGGTCGATGACCTGGTTGACATAAAATAACAGACTTTCCGGAGAGGTATGAAACCCTTCACGCGTCATGGTCTGCGCCACCTCTTCACAGATACGGGCAATATGCTCCTGATGGTCGCGCAGCGCACCGTTAGGGCAGTCCATCAACGCGGTCAGCGGGTTAATGACGCAGTTGACCGCCAGCTTGCGCCACATGGCAGAGTGGATATTGTCGTGCCAGGCGACGTCCGGCAGAACGTTTTGCAGCGTGACGGCGAGCGCGCTGTAATCGGCCTCATAGCGTTTGGCCGGGCCAATGTGGGTCGTCCCGTTGGCGACGTGGATAATGACGTTGCCATCGCGTCGTGCCGCCTGCGTGGTGGCACCGAGCAGAATCGGCTGCCTGAGGTCATTGAGCTCGATAAGGGTGCCCATGCCGTTATGAATCAGTAAAATCGGCGTGGTATCCGGCAGGTGCGCGGCAAGCGCTCTGACCGCATCGGAGACCTGCCAGGCTTTGAGCGTCACCAGCAGTAAATCGCTTTGTGCCAGAAAGTCAGGATCGTTAGCGGTTAACGACTCATTGAAGACGCTGCCGTCCAGCTCTATCAGGTTCACGCTACAGTAGGGCTGAGGTACGCGTAGCCATCCTTGTACTTCAAATCCTTTTTTGTAGAGCGCCGTCATCCATAGCTGACCCAGCGCGCCACATCCCAATACTGTTATTTTCAAACATCCTCCTTACCACACCAGATGCGACTGGTATGTCATACTTCACGCCGATCACCCGAATAAGTGTGAGTATAGCGCTATCCGCTGAGCTTCCGGGGATAACCAGTTGAGTTATGCCGCGTTGCAGGTATTATGCAACGCAAAAGAAACTAAGGGAGGGGAAAAGATGCCATCTTTCGATATTGTCTCTGAAGTTGATCTTCAGGAAGCGCGTAACGGTGTGGATAACGCGGCCCGTGAGGTTGAGTCACGTTTCGATTTTCGCGGCGTAGAAGCGACCATTGAGCTGAATGAAGCCAATAAAACCATCAAGGTGCTGAGCGAGTCCGATTTCCAGGTGAACCAGCTGCTGGATATTCTGCGTGCCAAGCTGCTGAAACGCGGCATTGAAGGTGCGTCTCTCGATGTGCCAGAAGACTTCGTGCACAGCGGTAAAACCTGGTTTGTTGAAGCTAAGCTGAAGCAGGGCATTGAAAGCGCGGTGCAGAAGAAAATCGTCAAGCTGATTAAAGACAGCAAACTGAAGGTGCAGGCGCAAATTCAGGGCGAAGAGATTCGCGTGACCGGGAAATCCCGCGACGACCTGCAGTCGGTGATGGCGCTGGTGCGCGGCGGCGACCTTGGCCAACCGTTCCAGTTCAAAAACTTCCGCGACTAACGGCGAAAGTACGGCCCACACTCCAGTGCGGGCCGATGCTGCTTAATGGGCGGCAATCACCTGTTCCACCTCAAAACGGTTGGTCACTTTGCTGTCGATTTTGACGTAGGCCGAGTGTTCATCTGCCACCACTAACACCTCTTTCACCCCGTCCGTCGCCAGAAGACGTTCACGCAGAGACTCATCAGCGGCAACATCTTGCGGTATTTCGACGCGCAGACTGCTAACGTACTGCGGCTCCTGCATAGTCATCGACACCAGCAGCCAGACCGTCGCCAGCAGCGCGCCGGCGAGGAATACCGTTTGTGAATCAAACAGGCCGTCAATCCAGCCGCCGAGCGAACCGCCGATGGCTACACCGAGGAACTGGCTGGTGGAATAAATGCCCATTGCCGTGCCTTTGTAGCCCGCCGGGGCTTCTTTGCTGATCAGCGACGGCAGCAGCGCTTCCATCAGGTTAAAGGCGAGGAAGAAAATCTGCACGCCCGCCACCAGCTCCCAGAAGTAGCTGCCGGAACCCCACAGCACAATTTCGGCAATCAGCAGCAGAGCAATGCACAGCACGAATACGCGCTTCATGCGGCGCTTCACTTCCGCGTAGATGATAAACGGTACCACTGCGATAAACGATACCACCATGGTCACCAGATAGATTTTCCAGTGTTCGGCGGCCGGGAACCCAGCGGACTCCAGCTGGCCCGGCAGAGCGACAAAGGTGGACATCAGCAGAATGTGCAGGCACATGATGCCGAAATTAAGCTTCAGCAGCCTCGGCTCCATCAGCACCTTGCTGAAGCAGCCTTTCACCATTCCGGACTCGCGGTTGAGCACGTGGTTTTTGCTGTCCGGCACTACCCACAGGGTGAGCAGAATCCCCAGCGTCGCCAGCCCGGCAATCATCCAGAACAGGGCGTGCAGACCGAGTTTATGGGTGATGATCGGACCTAACACCATCGCAATGGCAAACGTCACGCCGAAGCTGACGCCGATAAACGCCATCGCTTTGGTGCGGTTTTGTTCGCGGGTGAGGTCGGAAAGCAGCGCCATCACCGCCGCGGCAATCGCCCCGGAGCCCTGAAGGGCGCGGCCAAGAATAATGCCCCAGATGGAGTCGGACAGGGCCGCAATCACGCTGCCCAGAACAAAAATCGCCAGCCCGCCGACGATCAGCGGTTTGCGGCCGACGCGGTCAGAAATCAGCCCGAATGGGATCTGAAACACCGCTTGTGCTAAACCATAAATGCCAATTGCCAGGCCAATCAGCGCTTCGCTGGCGCCCTGCAATGCCATGCCGTATGTGGTCAGAACCGGAAGGACCATAAACATACCGAGCATACGCAAAGAAAATACGGTCCCTAAACCCCAGGTGGCGCGTAACTCACCCGGCGTCATTTTGTAATCGTTCATTCCCACCTCTATATAAAAGCTGGGAGTAGTGTAGTGCGGGGAGAGGGCAGGGTAAACAGAGGGTTAATTAACAAATATTACATTATTGAATCATTTGTGCTGAATAGCGACATTGATGGTAACCCGGCGACGAACTGTCGCCGGGGAAAGAGGCCGATCAGGCGGCCTGCTGACGGATCGCGTCGATCACCTCAAGCGAGCGTAATGCATCTGCTGCATCAATAATTGGCCTGGCCTCGCCGTTAATCACCTGCAGGAAATGACGCAGTTGCAGAATAAACGGGTCGATGGCCTCAACGGGTAACGTCTCCTGCAACAGCGGCGCGTGCCAGCCGCTTTGCTCGCCGTAGCGCCACCAGCGCATCTGCGGAATGGCCAGCGCCCCTTTACTACCGGAGATCAGGTAGCAGTTTTCCGGGGTATGCGCGTAGACCGCGTTCTCCGCTGAGTTCACCTCCCAGCTCCACGGGCTGACGCCGCAGTCGCTCAGCACCGCGCTGCCCAGCGCACCGCAGGCGAAGCGCAGGTTGACCACCGCGCTGTCTTCATTGGCGAAGCCGCGCCCGGCGTTGCTGGTCATCGCCTGCACATCGTCAATTTCGCCCAGCAGATAACGCAGCAGGTCGATGTCGTGTACCAGATTCACCAGCAGCGGCCCGGCGCCCGGTTCGCGCCGCCAGGCGACGTCAAAGTAATCGTCGGGTTTTTGCAGGATCCAGTGCGCCGAGACTGCAACAATCGTTCCCAGTTCACCGCGGTCGATCAGCGATTTTGCCGCTGCGGTCAGCGCATTGTGTCGACGGTGGTGCCCCACCAGTACCGGGACGCCGTGTCGCGTCGCCGCCTCCACCAGTTCCCGCGCGCGTTCCGGCGACTCGGCTACCGGTTTTTCCACCAGCACCGGAATGCCGCGCTCCACGCAGGCAATGGCATACGGCACGTGCAGGGTATTTGGCGTGGCGTTAATGACCCCCTGCGGCTGGGCCTGATCCAGCATATCGTTGACCTCGGCGTACCACGCCACGCCGAGGGATTTCGCCAGCGCTTGCGCCTGTGGTGATGGATCGGCCAGCGCCACCAGTTCGGCCTCTGGCGTTTGCTGAATGACATCAATGTGTTTGCGCCCGATGGCGCCAGCGCCAATAACGGCAAGACGAATACGGCTCATGATGGGCTCCTGACGGTTGCGGTGAGGGAAGAGGGTTTATCGACCGGTCCAGCCGCCCAGTAGCCTTTGGCGGCCAGGCCGATGACGGTCAGCGCCGCCGGAATGCCGAGGATCAGGAACACCGATTTAAAATCGAGGCCCAGCGCCAGCATTTCCGCGCCAGCGAAGGCGCTGAGGATGGCACCGATACGGCCTACGCCGTGCATCCAGCTGGAGCCGGTGGCGCGGGCCTGGGTGGGATAGAAACGCGCGGAAAGGGCGTTCATTCCGGTATTGGCGCCGTTCAGGCATGCGCCGCTGACGAAGGCGAGCAGGCACAGTAGCGGGAAATTCACGCCCGCGTAGCCAATCGCCATGGTAAACAGTCCTCCAACGGCGAAAATTACCCCCAGCGCCCGGTGCGGATCGATCCGGTCCATTAGCCAGCCGGCGAATAGCGAGCCGACGGTGCCGCCCGCCTGGTAGATGGCGGTCATAATCGCCGCCTGGCTGACGGTCAGGCCAATCTCTTTCACCAGCGTCGGTAGCCAGCTACCGAGGATATAGACCAGGAACAGCCCCATAAAATAGACCAGCCACAGCATCAGCGAGCCGAACAGATACTCCCGCGACAGCACGATGCGCATGGCGCTGCTTTTGACGGGCTGCTGCGGCAGAATAAACTGCACGTTTTCACTGACCTGACCGGGGTAAAACCGTTGCAGAATAGCGTGGATCCGCGCGGTGGGAGCCTGCTTGATCACCAGAAAACGCGCCGATTCCGGTAGCTTCCAGATAAGAATGGGGGCGAACAGCAGCGGCAGCACACCGCCCAGCGCCATCAGCGAGTGCCAGCCGAACTGTGGAATCAGCCATGAAGCGGCAAACCCGCCAATAGCGGCGCCGAAGGTGAAACCGCAGAAAATCACGGTGATGATAAACGAACGTTTTCGTTCCGGCGCATACTCTGACACCAGCGTACTCATGTTCGGCATCGCCGCGCCCAGCCCGAGGCCGGTCATAAAGCGGAAGAAGATCATCTGCTCAATGTTCTGGGAAAACGCCGTCGCTACCGTCCAGAAACCGAAGAAAAAGACGCTATTGATGATGATTTTCTTGCGTCCCAGCCAGTCGGCGAGCGGGCCGGAAAATAGCGCCCCAAGCGCCAGGCCGATTAGCGCGGTGCTGATGACAAAGCCCAGTTCGTGGTTACTGACGCCCCACTCCTGCTTAAGCGTTGGCGCGATAAAACCCATGATGGCAATATCGAAACCGTCCAGCGCGATGACGCAAAAACCGAGGAAAATAACCAGCTTCTGATAACGGCTGAGCGGGTTGGAATTGATTAACTCTCTGACATCCAGGCGTTGTGTCTGTGACATAGCGTACCCCCGATTACAGGAAGGATTGTGCAGCGTTAAACAGCAGCTGTGCGCGTTGTTGCGCCGGCAAAGCTCCCTGAGCACCGGCCAGCGGGACTTCCAGCGAAATGGGCAGCGTTGCCGGTAGCGCCGCCAGCAGGCCGTGTAGATCCAGCTCGCCTTCGCCCGGTATCCGGCGCGCGCAGCGGGCCTGGTAAATCAGTTCCTGCGTCTCTGTGGGAATACGCGCTGGGGCGTCACACAGCTGCATGTAGTTCAACTGCTGTGGCGCCAGCGTGGCTAACGTCTCCAGCGATTCCCCCGCGCGCCAGAAGTGGATGGCATCGACCAGAATACCCACGTTGTGCTGGCCGCTGGCGGCAATCAACGCCTGTGCGCTGGCAAGCGTCGGCAGATGAGTCCACGGCATCGGTTCCAGATTCATGGTCAGCCCGTAGGCAGCGCCTGCCTGCGTCAGTAGGGCCAGGTTCTCCGCACAGCGGGCCAGATTGTCGTCATTGCCGGCCACCAGCACCTGCTGAGCTTCCAGCCGGGCGGCGGTTTCCAGGAACGGGCGCAGCGCTTCAAGGCTGAAGTCCGGCGTCAGGCGCACGATCTCCACGTCGGAGACGCGGATGCCGGTATCGCGCAGCGCGGCCAGGGTTTCGCGTACAGTTGGAGTATCGCCGAGCATGTCGTAATCGGGATCGTCAGGGGTCGCAGGCAGCAGACGAATGCCCACGTGGCTAAAGCCGGTGCGTGCCGCGATGCGCACGTGTTCCGGCGGTGGAACGTCCAGCACGGTGAGTGCTGCTAGCGAGAGAGAACGCATATTCATACAGACTCCAGTACAGTTGCAGGTAAGATTTGTTGTTATGTTTGGCGCCGTTCCCTGGCTAAATGCGTAATATTTTTAAGGTGTTATATTTTTGGCGAAGTTTTTCCCCACCAGATAACCGAAGGTCATGGCAGGGCCAAGCGTGATGCCGCCGCTGGGGTAGAACCCCTGCATCACGCTCGACATATCGTTACCCACGGCAAACAGGCCGGGGATCGGGCGTTGTTTTACGTCGAGCACCCGCGCTTGCTCATCGGTTTTCAGTCCGCTGAACGAGCCGAGCGAGCCGGGGAGAATACGCACCGCATAGTACGGAGCCTTTTCCAGCGCCCCCAGCGTGGGGCTGGGCTGGTGGCTGGCATCGCCCTGCGCGCGGTTGTAGGCGGAAGCGCCGCGCTGGAAGTCGTCATCGCGCCCCTGACGGGCAAAGTCGTTGAAGCGCGCGACGGTAGCGCTGAGTGCCGGGCCGTCGATGCTGCATTTTTGCGCCAGCTCTGCCAGCGTGCTGGCACTTTGCAGGTAACCGGTACGCAGCCAGGCTTTTACCGGGAACGGCGTGGGCCGCGCGTGACCGAGGCCGTAACGGTGCAGCGCCTGGCTGTCGGCAATCAGCCACGCCGCCGGTTTTTCGCCCTCCGGCGTGGCGTCGATCAGCGCGGCGATAAAGTCATGGTAGGAGTCCGCTTCATTAACGAAGCGTTTGCCGTTGTCCCGCACCGCAATAAACCCCGGCTTAGCGCGCTCAACGAGGTGCGGAAAGGCCAGCTGTATGCCGCTGGCCAGCGACACGCGCGACACCGGCGCCCACGCCATCGGGTGTTTGAGTGAGCGATCAAACTGCCCGCCGGCCGTTTCGCCAAGGCGAATGCCATCGCCCTGATTCCCCGGCGGTGCGGCGGAAAAATGACCGTAGCCCTGTGCTGCGTGGGGTACCTGTTCTGCCAGTCGCTGCTTGTCGTGCGGGAAACCTCCGCAGGCCAGCACAACCGCACGGGCGTTGATCTGAATTTCGCCATCATCGCTACTCAGTATGGCTCCGGTCACGCCGCTGGCGTTTTGTAACAGCCGCGTCACCGGGGCGTTGAGCTGAAAACTGACCTTGGCGTCCAGCGCTGAACGTAGCAGGCGAGCCACCAGCGCGTTACCGTTGACCAGATGGCGGCCGCGCCCGTGGCGCAGTCGCTGCCAGCCATGACGCGCGAGCCGTCGTGCGGCATACAGTGCGGATCGCGGCGAGCGAGTGGCGTTAAAAAAGTGCGCCATATCCTCGCCGCCAGCGATGCCCATTCCCGCCAGACTGATGGTTTCAAGCGGTGGACGCAGGCGATGCAGCCAGTCGCCCAGCTCGCGAGCGTCATAGGGTTGAGCGGTAACCGAACGACCGCCGTTAACGAAGCCCTGGCTGTTGTGAAAGTCCGGCATTTTACTGCCAGACACAAATTGCACGGCGGTACGGCGACGGAAAAAATCCACCATCTCCGGCCCGTAACGTAAAAAAGTCCGCAGGCGCGCATCGGCCGGACGTCCCTCCATTTCGGCCTGAAGATAGGCCAGCGGTGCGGCGTCATCCTCGATAATACCCTCCTCGCGGGCGAGTGGATTCTGTGGTATCCACAGCCAGCCTCCGGACCAGGCGCTGGTGCCGCCAATCGTCGACTCTTTTTCAGCGACCAGCACTCGCGCGCCGTGCAGCGCCGCGGTCACTGCGGCTGACAGCCCCGCCGCACCGGAGCCGATGACCAGCATATCCACCTCAACGAGCCTGCTCATGTATGCCTCCTTATTGCAGCGGGGAGAAATCGGTCGGGCGCATCAGGACCGACTCCAGACGTTCAACCGCTGCCAGCTCGCGGTTTTTACGCGAGAAGGTCAGCCAACGCTCATCCTGTGCCATACGCGCGCGCCGCACCAGGCGATCGTCCAGGCTTTCGTAAGCCCAGATGTGAACCACCTGATTGACTACGCCAATCTCGGTAAAGAAGAAGCCTATTAGCTTACCGAGATGCTCAGTCTGGACCGCAAAGGCGTCGCTTTTGTACAGCGCGAGCCAGTCAGCCATCTTCAGCGGATTGATGGTGTAGGTGCGTTTTTCGTAGATCATGATGCTTCTCCTGAAGTGAGTGGGGATGTGTTGGTCATATGCACTGCGGCGAGATAGCCGAAGGTGAGCGCCGGGCCGAGGGTGATCCCAGGGCCGGGGTAGGTGCCCGCCATCAGCGAGTCCATGTCGTTGCCGACGGCGTATAGCCCACCGATGGGCTGGCCCTGCTGGTTAATCACCTGCGCGTCGGCGGTGGTGACCAGCCCGCGCGAGGTGCCCAGATCGCCGGTAAACAGTTTGATGGCGTAAAACGGCGCGCTTAACAGCGGCGCGTTACAGGCGTTCGGGCGGTGTGCCGCATCGCCCATCGCGCGGTTGTAGCTGTTGCCGCCTTTATTGAATTCGCTGTCGTGGCCGGTTTGTGCGTCCTGGTTATAATCGGCGACGGTCTGCTCAAGCTGCTGCGGGTCGATACCCAACTGCTGCGCCAGCTCGCCCAGGCTCTGCGCCTGATGCAGATACCCGGCGTTGACCAGCGCATCGTTATTGACCGGCGCTGGACGCGCCAGCCCCAGGCCATAGCGCTTCATCGCATTCGCGTCGCAAAGCAGATAGCAGGGAGCGTTCTCCGGCTGTTGCTGCATGGCGCTGGCGAAGTGGTGGTAGGAGTTGGACTCATTGACGAAGCGTAGGCCGTGCTGGTTGACGGCAATCATCCCCGGCTTGGCGCGGTCGGTGACCAGGTGCGGAAACCGCTCTTCGCTGCCGTCCGGACGGCGCAGCACGGAGACCGGCGCCCAGAAGAAGTTAGATGGCAGATCGGCCCCCTGACGGGCATCAACGCCTAGCCCCAGCTGAAATGCGGCGCCATCATTGGTCGCGGGCGACATGGTGTAGTGCTGCTGAGTTGCGGGGCGGAACTGCGGCGCAATACGCCCGGCGGCGAATCCTCCGGCGGCTAGCACCACGCCGCGACGCGCGTGCAGTGCGACCGATTTGCCGTCGCGCTCAATTTCGACGCCGGTGACGCGACCATTCTGCTCCGTCAACGATTTCACCGTCACGTTAAGCTCCAGCTCCAGCCCTTTGCGCAGCGCCAGCGTGGCCATGCGGGCGATCAGCGCGTTGCCCATTGCCAGACGGGTGCCACGATGGTGACGCAGTCGGTCGCGTCCGTAGCGCAGCAGCAGCTTTGCGCAGTGGCGGAATGAGCGCCATGAGCGTCGCATATCGAGGAAATGCTGAATATCGACGCGGTTAACCATCATGCCGCCAAACAGCAGCATCCCCGGCGGCGGTGAGCGCAGCGTTTTAAAGTGTTCGCCCAGCTCGCGCCCGTCGTACTCCACCACTTCCAGCGCGCGGCCCACGTCGACTGCGCCGGGCTCATCCGGGTAATAGTCCGGCGACAGGGGGCGCAGGCTATATTTCACCGCGCCTTGCTGCTCGAGAAAGGCCAGCGCGTCACGCCCGGCGTGAACAAACGCATCCACCATCTCCGGGCGATAATGGGTGTCGCCAATAATGGTGCGCAGGTAGGTTTTTATCTCCTCAGGGGAGCCGCTTTTGCCGAGGTGGCGCGCCTGGTCGGTATCGTTGATCCACACCGCGCCGCCGGAGATCGCCGACGTGCCGCCAAAGTGCGGCGCTTTTTCCAGCATCAGCACGGAGAGCCCTTTGCAGCAGGCCGTCACGGCGGCGGCAAACCCCGCCGCACCGCTGCCGATAACGATCACGTCCCAGCTTTTCATGCGGCGACCTCATGTGGTGAGGGTATCGCACCGATGAACTGCCCAATCAGCTCCATCTGCGCTAGCGCCATTTCCGGCCCGGTTTGCGTGCGGCAGCCACGCTCGCTGGCGAAGGCCAGCAGCGGGGTGACAACCGGTGCGGTGACGACATCGGCAACGTGCGTGGCGGCGGTTAACGTTTCAAGCAGCGCTGGGCTTAGCGGCAGCGGATCGAAGCCCGCCATACCCGCAGGAGAACCGTTGACCAGCAGATCGATTTCCGCCAGCGATTCGGGCAGGGCGGTGAGGTGGACGCTCGGGAAATGGGTGGCGAGACGATTCTCCAGACGCTGGCGGCTGGCGTCGTCGCGATCGTGCAGGGCCAGACTGTGGATGCCCGCTTCGCACAGACTCCAGGCGATGGCGCTACCGACGCCGCCGCAGCCGGTGAGCAGGGCGCGCTTGCCGACGGTGGCAAAACCGTGCGCGTCGGCGGCGCGCAGGAAGCCGACGCCGTCAAGCATATCGCCCTCTAAGCGGCCGTCCGCCAGCTTGCGAACTACGTTGACCGCATTCAGATGACGGGCGCGCGATGTCAGGCTATCCAGCAGCCCGGCAACGCGCTGTTTATGGGGAATGGTAACCAAAATACCGCTCATATTCTGCCAGCCGCGCAGGGCGTTCAGATAGTCGGCAACGGCTTCCGGCGCGATATCGACCGGGATCATTACCTTATCCATGCTCTGGCTGGCAAAGTAGTGGTTAAAGTTTTCCGGTGATTTCACCTGGGTAATGGGATGCCCGATAACGGCGACGACCTGAGTAAATCCGCTGACCATTGCTCACCTCGCTTGTTAATAAACTGTTGCGTAAGTATTTCAATGGAAGCGGTGAGCGACAACGCAGAATTCGGACGGGTTGGTTGTTAATCGCACCGACAGTGCGATAATCGCAGTATTCGACTCCCTCTGTTGCAAAAGTGTGAACAACTATGCAAAACGAGATTCATCAACGCGATCTGATTGTGGGGCTGCAAAAGGGGCTGGCGCTGATCCAGCTTTTTTCAAAGGCGAACCCGCGTCTGACGGTGCCGCAGGCGGCGAAAATGAGCGGGTTGACGCAGAGCGCGGCTCGCCGATTTTTCCTGACGCTGGTACACGACGGCTATCTGGATACCGATGGGCGCTATTACTGGCTGATGGCGAAAACGCTGCGTTTGGGGCAGGCCTACGTTGATTCCGCGCAGTTCCCGCGTATGGTACGGCCGATTGTTGAATATGTTGCTAGTCGTACAGAGGAACACGCGTCGGTGGGGGTGATCGATGACAACGAGCTGGTCTATATTGCCCGCAGCAAACATACGCCGTTTAACTCAACTTCTGTACGGCTCGGTGAACGAGTGCCGATTCACTGCACCGCGGGCGGTCGCTTGTGGTTAGCCTCGTTGCCGGAAGCTGAATGCGAGGCTGTGTTGCAGCGAGTAGCCCGCGAGCAACGAACGCCTTACACGGTGACGGATGTACCGATATTGATGGAGCGTATCGCGCAGGTTCGTCGTCAGGGATACGCCTCTATTGAGCAGGAGTTTGAGATAGGTATGCTGGTGATCGCCGTTCCACTTGCTGATAGGGAAGGGCTGTACTGGGGAGCGTTGAGTCTGACCAGCCACCAGTCGCGCACGTCGCTGGAGGCGCTGTGCCGGGATCATCTCGATCTGCTGTATAGCGCGCAGGCGATGCTGGTGGGCTAGCCAGGTGAAAAAAATTGGGTGCGTTGAGAATACCTGGTAGCATCAGGAGTGGCGGGGATGACTCCCCGCCGGGTCTCTTACTTAACAGATTCGTAGGCTGTGAAGACGGCGACCTCCATATGCCCGCTGCGGATACGGACCGCGCAAAGATCTTTGCGCGTGACCAGTACCGACATCACGACGGTAATACAGAGGACTACCAGGGCAACAATAACCACCTTGTTCCGCTTCATAGGCTACTTCTCCTTGACCCGAAGGTCGGTAAGAGGCTAACCTAATGTTGTATTGCATTTAGGGGCCTCAGATTAATGTTAAGCGTCTTGCCGGACGCTCAATGTTAACTGGGGCTTTTGTCTATCTGCCTTTCGCGTAATGCCTAAGACAAACAGTCTCAAGCACCCGCTGTGATTCTATACCTCTTCCCTTCGAATAAGCCGTCTGAACGGCGACCTTGCCAATATTTAGGAAAACATCAATATTGGGCGCTTTTCTTCAGGCAATAAAAAACCCCGCCGAAGCGAGGTTTTTATCAAACGGTGTCTCTTTACCAGACGTAAGTCAGCAGGTTCTGAGAATTCGGCACCATAAAGTCGACCGACATCATCACGCTGAGCGCGGTAATGGCGATGATAGAGAAGCCGAACAGCTTGCGCGCCCAGACTTTATCATCTTCCACGTTGTAACCGCGCAGCGCCATGCCGAGCCACCATACGCTCACCGCAGCGGCAACAATCAGGTATTTATAACCCGCGTAGCCGCCAAGCGTTAGCATCAGCGTGGCGATAGCAAAAGCGACGATGTACAGCGTAATGTGATTTTTTGCCACCGAAATGCCCTTCACCACCGGCAGTACCGGGATGTTCGCTGCCTGATAATCCTTAAAACGGAAAATCGCGATAGCGTAGGAGTGGGGCATCTGCCACAGGCTGAAGATCGCCAGCAGAATCAGCGCGCCGCTGTCAAAGGTGCCGGATACTGCGCAGTAGCCAATCACCGGCGGCGCAGCGCCGGAGAGAGAACCAATCAGCGTGCCGTAAACGGAGTGGCGCTTCATGTACAGGCTGTAAACGCCGACATAAACCACGAACCCCATTACCCCCAGCCAGCAGGCGAGGGGATTGGCGCCGAACCACAGCAGCATGAAGCCAGCGAGACCCAGCAAAGTGGCGTAGACCAGCGACGTTTTTGGCGCAATCAGTCCCTTAACCAGCACTCGGTTCTTCGTTCGCTCCATCTTACGGTCGATGTCACGATCGATGTAGTTGTTGAAAACACAACCCGAGGCGACCACCAGAGACACACCGAGAAGCGTCCAGACGAACAGCGGATAGTCGATGTGACCTTTGGAGGCCAGCAGGAAACCGCCGATCACGGAGATCAGGTTGCCAAAAATGATGCCAGGCTTCGTTACTTGCAGGTATCGCTTAAACATACTCGCCGCTCTTAGTGAACCATCATGTTGTAGTTCAGGTTCCACATAATCCAGATGGACCCTACCACCACGATGGCAATGATTATCACGGTAAAGACAAACGCGGTCAGGTTCCAGCCTTCGTCAGACTTGCTGTTCATGTGCAGGAAGTACACCAGGTGTACGACAATCTGCACCACAGCGGTCACCAGAATGGTGCCCAGAATCGCCGCATGCGACGCGCTGCCGGTCATCACCATCCAGAACGGGATCACCGTCAGGATGATAGACAGGATAAAACCTGTCATGTACGACTTCACGCTGCCGTGGGATGCGCCGCTATGATCGTTAGAATGACTCATTACATTGCCCCCATCAGATAAACAACCGAGAACACACAGATCCACACCACGTCCAGGAAGTGCCAGAACAGGCTCAGGCACAGGATACGGGTACGGTTAGTGCTGGTCAGGCCGCGGCGAGAAACCTGCACCATCAGCACCGCCATCCAGATAAGACCGGAGGTGACGTGCAGACCGTGCGTACCAACCAGCGCGAAGAACGCTGACAGGAAGCCGCTGCGATCCGGGCCCATACCTTCAACAATCAGGTGATGGAATTCATAGATTTCCATCGCGATGAACCCGGCACCAAACAGGAAGGTGAGGGCGAGCCAGGAAACGACCTGGCTCTTGTTGTTTTTGTACATGGCGATAGCCGCCATGCCGTAGGTGATGGAGCTGAATAACAGCAGTGCAGTTTCAACCAGAACGAACGGCAGCTCGAAGATATCTTTGCCGGTCGGGCCGCCCGCCGTGCCGTTTACCAGCACAGCGTAGGTAGCGAACAACGTAGCGAAGATAATGCAGTCGCTCATCAGGTAGATCCAGAAGCCGAAGATCTTCATCGGCCCTGTATCGTGATGCCCATGTTCATGCGCGTGGGCGTTATGCGCCAGAGTATCAGTTGCCATTTTTCAGCCCTGCCTTAGAAATCTCATCGAAATGCTGATTTTCCAGTTTTTCGACTTCTGCAACCGGCACGTAGTAATCCACGTCCTCGTCAAAGCTTTTGATGATCCAGGTGATCACGATGCCTGCGAAGCTGGCAATCGCCAACCACCAGATATGCCAGATCATGGCGAAACCAAAGACGGTAGCGAAGGCGGCAATCACGATACCCGCACCGCTGTTTTTCGGCATATGAATTTCTTCATACTGCGTCGGCTGTTTGTACGCTTCGCCTTTCTCTTTCATTTCCCAGAATGCGTCACGCTCATGAATGTGCGGCACAATGGCAAAGTTGTAGAACGGAGGCGGGGAAGAGGTTGCCCACTCCAGCGTACGGCCGCCCCATGGGTCACCGGTCAGGTCACGGTTCTGCTCGCGGTCGCGAATAGAGACGTAGAACTGAATCAGCTGGCACAGGATACCGCAGGCGATCAGCGCAGCACCGCACGCTGCGATAACCAGCATCGGGTGGAACTGCGGGTCAATCTGCTGGCTCAGGCGACGGGTCATGCCCATGAAGCCCAGCACGTACAGCGGCATAAACGCCACGAAGAAGCCGATGATCCAGAACCAGAAGGCGCGTTTGCCCCAGGTCTCGTTCAGGGTGAAGCCAAAGGCTTTCGGCCACCAGTAGGTCAGGCCGGCGAAGCAACCGAAGACCACACCGCCGATGATGACGTTATGGAAGTGCGCAATCAGGAACAGGCTGTTGTGCAGCACGAAGTCCGCGCCCGGCACCGCCAGCAGAACGCCGGTCATACCGCCGACCGAGAAGGTCACGATAAAGCCGATGGTCCACAGCATCGCAGAGTTGAAGACGATGCGGCCCTGATACATGGTGAACAGCCAGTTGAAGATCTTCACCCCGGTCGGGATGGCGATAATCATCGTGGTAATACCGAAGAAGGCGTTAACGTTCGCACCGGCACCCATGGTGAAGAAGTGGTGCAGCCAAACGATGAACGACAGGATGGTAATACACACGGTCGCCCACACCAGCGAGGTGTAGCCAAACAGGCGTTTACGCGAGAAGGTTGCGGCAACTTCAGAGAATACACCGAAGACCGGCAGAACCAGGATATACACTTCCGGATGGCCCCAGGCCCAAATCAGGTTGATGTACATCATCATGTTGCCGCCCATATCGTTGGTAAAGAAATGGGTGCCCAGATAGCGATCCAGGGTCAGCAGCGCGATGGTAACCGTCAGAATTGGGAAGGAGGCGATAATCAGGATGTTGGCGCACAGAGATGCCCAGGTAAATACCGGCATCTTGAACATCGTCATTCCTGGCGCACGCATCTTGATGATGGTCACAAAGAAGTTAATACCGGTTAACGTAGTACCAATACCGGAGAGCTGCAGCGCCCAAATCCAGTAATCGACCCCTACGCCCGGACTGTACTCAATTCCCGAGAGCGGCGGATAGGCCAGCCAACCGGTCTGAGCAAATTCACCTACGCCCAGAGACAGGTTAACCAGAATAACGCCGACAACGGTGAACCAGAAGCTCAGGTTGTTCAGGAACGGGAACGCCACGTCGCGCGCGCCGATCTGCAGTGGAACCACGAGGTTCATCAGACCGATAACGAACGGCATCGCCACGAAGAAGATCATGATAACGCCGTGGGCGGTAAAGATCTGATCGTAGTGATGAGGTGGCAGGAAGCCAGCTTCGCCGGCGGAGGCCAGCACCTGTTGGCTACGCATCATGACGGCATCGGCAAAGCCACGCAGCAGCATGACGATAGCGACGATGACATACATGATGCCCAGTTTTTTGTGGTCAACCGAAGTCAGCCACTCATTCCATAGGTAGGACCACTTACCGAAGTAAGTGATCAAGGCGAGTAACGCCAGACCACCGATGATAATGGCAGCGACCGTAACCATGACAATAGGTTCATGGAACGGCACTGCATCCAGTGTCAATTTTCCGAACATCGTTTTCTTCCTCGGCCCCTTAGTGAGCGGATTCCGCGTGGTTCATGTCCATGCCTTCCATACCCTCGTGCGCTGCGTGTTCGCCTTCCGGTTTGGACATGTTCATGCTTTTGCCGTGATCCATAAATTTGCTGGTCACTGCTTTAAACAAATCTGGTTTCACGCTGGAGAAGTACTCCACCTTGTTGTATTCGCTCGGTGCAGCCACTTTCTCGAATGCCGCCATGTCGTCCATGGTGTTCGGAGATTGTTTCGCTTTAGCGACCCACTGATCGAATGTGGCACGATCCGGCGTCGCAATGGCTTTGAACTTCATACCAGAGAAGCCCGGGCCGCTGTAACTGGCGGAGATACCGTCGTAGGTACCCGCTTCGTTAGCGATAAGATGCAGGTTGGTCTGCATACCGGCCATGGCGTAAATCTGGCTGCCCAGACGCGGGATAAAGAAGGAGTTCATCACGGAGTTGGAGGTCACTTTGAACTGCACCGGAACGTTCGCCGGGAAGGCGATTTCGTTGACGGTAGCAATGCCCTGCTCCGGGTAAATGAAGAACCATTTCCAGTCCATGGAAACCACTTCAATCGTGATCGGTTTCTCGTCATGTACCAGCGGTTTGCTTGGTTCTAAGGAGTGAGTGGTTTTCCAGGTCAGTACGGCGAGGAAGATGATGATAAGAATAGGCACGGTCCAGACCACAGCTTCCACTTTGTTGGAGTGTGACCAGTTCGGGCTATACTTCGCATCTTTATTGCTCGCACGGTATTTCCAGGCGAAACCAACGGCCATTAAGACGGCCGGAATGACGACGATCATCATCAGGCCGAAAGCCGTCAGAATCAGCGAACGCTGCTCCAGTCCAATCTGTCCTCTGGGGTCAAGTAGTGCAGAATCGCAGCCGCTGAGTAATACCGTGCTGGCGATTAATGACAACCATCCCAAGTTTTTATTGTATTTCCTGAGTCTCATGTAACGACCTCAATTCCACGGGGTGTTGGTGGCGTTTAAAGTGTGGGGTCATTTTACGGGAAGGTTACATTACTGTAAACATCATTGGTGCTCTGTCAGTTATGTGTTACTGGGTTCTGCCGTGCCTGTCACAGATGTTGCTAAATATGTCTATTTTCCGAGCGGAAAGCCCATCAGACGGGCGTTATAACGAAAGAGGGTATGGGGAAGGGGTTGGGATGGCAATTGGTATAACCATTGCTAAAAATATACAAATAATTAACAATTAATCATCAAATAAAAGACAATTAAAAGACGAAAATTTAATTGGTCTGGTGCTGAATCGGTTAATGAAATAAAGCATACCTTAAACGTTCCAGTAATTTCCAGAATTCTAAAGCGCACAAAAGCGCAAATAAAAAAAGATATATACGATGCGTGAGTTATTATTACGCATCGTGATTACATCGGATATGCCGCATTTTTTACTGAGTGAGTGAAACGGGCCTTTTCCTCAGTGCCAGATAGTCCAGCAGGCAACCAAAGACGATACCGATAAATGCAATGAGCACCCCGGCTTCGAGCAACGTGCCGGACCATGCTACGGCAAAGAGATGAAGCGCATCGCTAATCAGCAGCAGCAGCCAGATGCCTAGCAGGGCGACCCCAGCCAGGAGCAGACGCAGCGCCAGACGATAGCCGCCGCTGTAGGATACGCGCGGCATAAATTGCTCAGTCTGCTGGGTGTACTCCAGCGTCCGGCGGCAGATTAACAGCAGCAATATGCCCGGCACCGCGGCGATGACGGAGAAAAGATAGAACGTTGGCCAGCCGTGGGCTTCGACAAACCAGCCGGCAATCGGGCCTACATAGACCCGTCCAACGGCCGACAGCGCCGACAGCAGGGCAAACTGGGTGGCGGAAAAGGATTTGTTGCACAGCGTCATCAGTAGCGCGACGAACGCCGCCGTTCCCATACCGCCGCACAGGTTTTCAAAGAATACCGCCGCCGCCATGGAGTAGAGGTGCTTGTCGGTAACCGACAGCATCCAGTAGCCCGCGTTGGAAACCCCCTGCAGAATGCCAAAAATCAGCAGCGCGCGAAACAGCGTCAGGCGCTGCATTAGTACGCCGCCGTACAGCGCGCCGATGATGGTCGCAAACAGACCGAGAGTCTTATTGACCATCCCGACCTGCCCGGCATCAAATCCGACGCCGCGAATCAGGAAGGTGGTGGTCAGGCTCATGGCGAAGGCATCGCCGAGTTTGTACATGACGATAAGCAGCAGAATCAGCCATGCGTTGTTACGGCCAAAGAAATCTTTCAGCGGCGCCACGACCGCCTGTTCAAGGCTTTTCGGCACCGGGATAACATCGCTGGGTTCCGGCGCCAGCAGGGTGGCGATAATGCAGGGAACGAGCAGCGCTGCCATCAGCCAGTACATACCCTGCCAGCCCAGCCATTTATCGGCAAGCCACAGCGCTAAACCGCCGGAAACCAGCATCCCCAGGCGATACCCCAGCACGCTGATGGCTGCTCCGGCACCGCGCTCTTCGGCAGGCAGTACGTCGGTTTTCCAGGCGTCGAAGACGATATCCTGCGACGCGGAACAGAAGGCGATAATGACCGCCAGCGCCGCCATCCAGCGCAGCTGCGAGGCGGGCTCAAGGAAGCCCATTGCCGCAATGGCAACCAGCAGTAGGCATTGGGTGGTCAACAGCCAGCCGCGACGGCGGCCGAGGAACGGCGGCGTGTAGCGGTCCATCACCGGCGACCACAGAAACTTAAAGACGTAGGCCTGGCCGACCAGCGAGAAAAAGCCGATGGTTTTCAGATCGATATTCTCGACCGTCATCCACGCCTGAAGCGTCCCTGAGGTCAGGGCAAGCGGTAAGCCGGAGGCAAAGCCAAGAATCAGCAGAATGGCTGATTTGGGTTGCTGAAAAATGCGTAGATAGTGACCAGACATAGGTATATACGTTCAGACCCGGCGAAGCGCCGGGTCTGAGACGGGATTAGCGTGCGTTTTGTTTAATGAAATCGTGAATGGCGGTGTCCTGTGCCATATCGGCAATGGTGTCACCCAGAACGCTATCCACGGTATTGGCGATATTCTGGTTAGAGGCCTGGAACGCGCCTTCAACAGAGTAGTTTGAACGGTAGTTTTTGGTCATCTTATTACCGTTAGCGGCGGTCGCGATGATGGCGATATCGGCTTTGGTATTGATGTTGTAACGCACGTTACCCTGAGAAACGTCAGCATACAGCTGGTTAACGATGATCTGCAGGTTTGCTGCGCCGTTCGGGCCAATCATATAGCCGCGCGCGGTCATTTGTTTTTCCAGCACTTCTTGCATCAGGAAGCGCAGGTCGCGCGAAGCGGTCAGGGTGACCAGTTGGTTGTTACGGGTGACTTTTGCCAGCGCCTGATCCTGGCGCTGATCGGCGCCGTTGATGCTGACGGTGACGCCCATCAGGCTAGGATCCTGGGAAGGCAGCGTGATTTTCGGTGAGACGTCAACGGTCGTCGGCGGCGTTGCGCACCCGGCCAACATAAACAGTGCTACCAGTGGGAAGAGGATTTTTTTTAACATGTTAGGGTTCTCAAACGCATTGTTTACTGAAAATTCCCGTCATCATAACATCGCCAACGGTCAGGGGAAGTAGGCAACGCATGTAATTTCATCGTGTTGGTGCTTTTCTGCACCGCGTGACAGTTTGCGCCAGGATTTCAGATGAGAACGGATTGTAAAAGACGTTAACTTCATCTACTTGACAAATAAAATGGCGCGAACGCTAATTTTTTGTTGCCTTTGTGTAATGGAGTCAGTAAAAGCGGCTAACATTTAAAGGGATAGGCGGCATCTTAACGTTGTCGGAGGAGTAATATCATGATGATGCGTGAACAAATCGAAGAAAAATTAAGGGCAGCGTTTGCTCCTGTGTTCCTGGAAGTTGTCGATGAAAGCTACCGCCACAACGTACCGGCAGGCTCTGAGAGCCACTTTAAAGTTGTGTTAGTCAGCGATCGATTCACCGGAGAGCGTTTCCTTAATCGCCACCGAATGATTTATGGCACCCTAACAGAGGAGTTTGCCTCGACCGTACATGCTCTGGCACTACACACTTACACGCGGAAAGAGTGGGAAGGTTTGCAGGATACCGTATTTGCTTCGCCGCCGTGTCGCGGCGCGGGCACTATCGCGTAGAAAAGGCATTTGCAACGCGGAACTTTTCCAGTATGTTGCGTACAGATTATGAGAAAACGGCCTGCGGGCCGTTTTGTTTTGTCTGAATTTTGCGCGCCAAAGACAGTATTCAGACAAAAATTAGCCGGGAATTGTGAAAAATGCCGCAGCAACGCGTGATAACCGTTCTCGACTCATAAAAGTGATGCCGCTATAATGCTGCGTCTTATTTTTCGGAATGTCTTCGGGATGATTCTGGCTACAGGGAATGGTTTCTGATTAAAAGAGAACGTCCCAGTACTGCAAGGCATGATTCAGAGTTGACCGAGCACTGTGATTTTTTTGAGGTAACAAGATGCAAGTTTCAGTTGAAACCACTCAGGGCCTTGGCCGCCGTGTAACGATTACTATCGCTGCTGACAGCATCGAGACCGCTGTAAAAAGCGAGCTGGTCAACGTAGCGAAAAAAGTACGCATTGACGGTTTCCGTAAAGGTAAAGTACCGATGAATGTTGTTGCTCAGCGTTATGGCGCTTCCGTGCGTCAGGACGTGCTGGGTGACCTGATGAGCCGTCACTTCGTTGACGCGATCATCAAAGAAAAAATTAACCCGGCTGGCGCACCGAACTATGTTCCGGGCGAATACAAACTGGGCGAAGACTTCACCTACGCCGTAGAATTCGAAGTGTATCCGGAAGTTGAGCTGAAAGGCCTGGACGCAATCGAAGTCGAAAAACCGGTTGTTGAAGTGACCGAAGCCGACGTTGACGGCATGCTGGACACCCTGCGTAAACAGCAGGCTAACTGGAAAGACAAAGACGGCGCTGTTGACGCTGAAGACCGCGTAACCGTTGACTTCATCGGTTCCGTAGACGGCGAAGAGTTCGAAGGCGGCAAAGCGACCGATTTCGTACTGGCGATGGGCCAGGGTCGTATGATCCCGGGCTTTGAAGACGGTATCAAAGGCCACAAAGCGGGCGAAGAATTCACCATCGACGTGACCTTCCCGGAAGAATACCACGCAGAAAATCTGAAAGGTAAAGCGGCTAAATTTGCGATTACCCTGAAGAAAGTTGAAGAGCGTGAGCTGCCGGAACTGACGGCTGAATTCATCAAACGTTTCGGCGTTGAAGACGGCACCGTTGAAGGCCTGCGCGCTGAAGTGCGTAAAAACATGGAACGCGAGCTGAAAGGCGCGGTACGTAACCGCGTTAAATCTCAGGCAATTGAAGGCCTGGTGAAAGCGAACGAAATCGACGTTCCGGCTGCGCTGATCGACAGCGAAATCGATGTGCTGCGCCGTCAGGCTGCACAGCGTTTCGGTGGCAACCAGCAGCAAGCGATGGAACTGCCGCGTGAACTGTTCGAAGAGCAGGCAAAACGCCGCGTTGTGGTTGGCCTGCTGCTGGGCGAAGTGATTCGTACCCACGAGCTGAAAGCTGACGAAGCACGCGTAGCTACCCTGATCGAAGAAATGGCTTCTGCCTACGAAGATCCGAAAGAAGTTATTGAATTCTACAGCAAAAACAAAGAGCTGATGGAAAACATGCGCAGTGTCGCTCTGGAAGAACAGGCTGTTGAAGCGGTTCTGGAAAAAGCGAAAGTGACTGAAAAAGCAACTTCCTTCAATGAACTGATGAATCAGCAGGCGTAATTTCGCTTTCCGGTTTACGGTTTTGAGAAAAACCCGTTGCCTTTTGGTAACGGGTTTTTTTTTATTGCAGCGATAGCGAAAGCTGACGTGATAAAACGCCGTTTGGGTGTTAGCGTAACAACAAAATATTGTTATGCTTGAAATAGGGTAAGATCGTACCCATTACTGGGGGAACGAATCACTCGCCGCATCGCTATAATCTGAATGTTGTGGCTATTTTATTTTTTATCCAGGAGACGGATATGTCATACAGTGGCGAAAGAGATAACTTTGCACCCCACATGGCCCTGGTGCCAATGGTCATCGAACAGACCTCCCGTGGCGAACGTTCTTTTGATATCTACTCCCGTCTGCTTAAAGAGCGCGTCATCTTTTTGACCGGCCAGGTGGAAGACCACATGGCGAACCTGATTGTGGCGCAAATGCTGTTTCTGGAAGCGGAAAACCCGGAAAAAGACATTTACCTGTATATCAACTCCCCAGGCGGCGTGATCACAGCAGGGATGTCCATTTATGACACCATGCAGTTCATCAAGCCAGACGTCAGCACCATCTGTATGGGGCAAGCGGCGTCAATGGGTGCGTTCCTGCTGACAGCAGGCGCAAAAGGTAAGCGCTTCTGCTTGCCGAACTCCCGCGTGATGATTCACCAACCGCTGGGCGGTTATCAGGGCCAGGCGACGGACATCGAAATCCACGCCCGTGAGATCCTGAAGGTGAAAGGACGCATGAATGAGCTTATGGCGCACCATACCGGTAAGTCTCTGGAGCAGATTGAAAGCGACACCGAGCGTGACCGTTTCCTGTCCGCTTCTGAAGCTGTTGAGTATGGCTTAGTTGACTCAATCCTGAGTCAGCGTAACTAATGTCATGACCGCACGTGCCGTCGCAGGGTATATACTACTAGAGGCGGCACAACGCTTGCGTAGCAGCTTGCGCTAAAGAATGGCATTTGCGTCGTCATATGCGGCACAAAGAACTTAAAAAGAGGTTTTGACTCATGACAGATAAACGCAAAGATGGCTCGGGCAAACTGTTGTACTGCTCTTTTTGCGGCAAAAGCCAGCACGAAGTGCGTAAGCTCATCGCCGGCCCATCCGTGTATATCTGCGACGAATGTGTCGACTTATGTAACGACATCATTCGCGAAGAGATTAAAGAAGTGGCGCCGCATCGCGAACGCAGTGCTCTGCCGACGCCACATGAAATTCGTCATCACTTAGATGACTACGTTATCGGTCAGGAACAGGCGAAAAAGGTGCTGGCCGTTGCGGTTTATAACCACTACAAACGTCTGCGCAATGGTGATACCAACAACGGCGTTGAGCTCGGCAAAAGTAACATTCTGCTGATCGGCCCGACCGGTTCCGGTAAAACGCTGCTGGCCGAAACGCTGGCCCGTCTGCTGGACGTACCGTTCACGATGGCCGATGCCACCACGCTGACCGAAGCGGGTTACGTGGGGGAAGACGTTGAAAACATTATTCAGAAGCTGCTGCAGAAGTGCGATTACGACGTACAGAAAGCACAGCGCGGTATTGTTTACATCGATGAAATCGACAAGATTTCCCGTAAGTCCGATAACCCGTCAATTACCCGTGACGTGTCCGGCGAAGGCGTACAGCAGGCGCTGCTGAAGCTGATTGAAGGCACTGTGGCAGCCGTACCGCCGCAGGGTGGCCGTAAACATCCGCAGCAGGAGTTCCTGCAGGTTGATACCTCGAAGATCCTGTTTATCTGCGGTGGTGCATTTGCGGGTCTGGATAAAGTCATTGCTAACCGTGTTGAAACTGGCTCCGGCATTGGTTTCGGCGCAACGGTAAAAGCAAAATCCGACAAAGCCAGCGAAGGCGAACTGCTGACCCAGGTTGAGCCAGAAGATCTGATCAAATTTGGTCTGATCCCTGAGTTCATTGGTCGTCTGCCGGTCGTGGCAACGCTGACTGAGCTCAGCGAAGAAGCGCTGATTCAGATCCTCAAAGAGCCGAAAAACGCCCTGACTAAGCAGTATCAGGCGCTGTTCAACCTCGAAGGTGTGGATCTGGAATTCCGCGACGAAGCGCTGGATGCGATTGCCAAGAAAGCCATGGCGCGTAAAACCGGCGCGCGTGGTTTGCGTTCCATCGTGGAAGCTGCGCTGCTCGAAACCATGTACGATCTGCCTTCCATGGAAGACGTTGAGAAAGTGGTCATCGACGAGTCGGTCATTGCTGGCCAGGGCGAACCGCTGCTTATCTACGGCAAGCCGGAAGCGCAGCAGGCATCTGGCGAATAATTCACCAGTTCATACAATCAGTTAATCAAAAAGGGGGGATTTTATCTCCCCTTTTATTTTTCCGTATTCATGGCGTTGAATGTGTGGAATACATCCCCATATACTGGTTACATGTTAATGGTTGTGTGAAGCACAGTCGCATGACCAGCTTACCTGGCGGACACTAAACTAAGAGAGAGCTCTATGAATCCTGAGCGTTCTGAACGCATTGAAATCCCCGTATTGCCGTTGCGCGATGTGGTGGTTTATCCGCACATGGTCATTCCCTTATTTGTAGGGCGGGAAAAATCTATCCGTTGTCTGGAAGCGGCCATGGATCATGATAAAAAAATCATGCTGGTCGCCCAGAAAGACGCTTCAACGGATGAGCCGGGTGTAAACGATCTTTTCACCGTCGGGACCGTGGCCTCTATTTTGCAAATGCTGAAACTGCCTGACGGTACGGTCAAAGTACTGGTTGAAGGCCTTCAGCGTGCGCGTATCAGCGCGCTGTCTGACAACGGCGAACACTTCTCGGCGAAGGCCGAGTACCTGGAGTCGCCGGCGATTGAAGAGCGCGAGCAGGAAGTGCTGGTGCGTACGGCAATCGGTCAGTTTGAAGGCTATATCAAGCTGAACAAAAAAATTCCACCGGAAGTGCTGACGTCGCTGAACAGCATCGACGATCCGGCGCGCCTGGCGGATACCATTGCCGCGCATATGCCGCTGAAGCTGGCGGATAAACAGTCCGTCCTCGAGATGTCCGACATCAACGAACGCCTGGAATATCTGATGGCGATGATGGAGTCGGAAATCGATCTGCTGCAGGTTGAGAAACGTATTCGCAACCGCGTGAAAAAGCAGATGGAGAAATCTCAGCGCGAGTACTATCTGAACGAGCAAATGAAAGCCATTCAGAAAGAGCTCGGCGAGATGGACGACGCGCCGGACGAGAACGAAGCGCTGAAGCGTAAGATCGACGCGGCGAAAATGCCGAAAGAGGCGAAAGAGAAAACCGAAGCCGAACTGCAAAAGCTGAAAATGATGTCGCCGATGTCAGCTGAAGCGACCGTGGTTCGTGGCTATATCGACTGGATGGTGCAGGTACCGTGGAATGCGCGTAGCAAGGTCAAAAAAGACCTTCGCCAGGCACAGGAAATCCTTGATACCGACCATTATGGTCTGGAACGCGTGAAAGATCGCATCCTTGAGTATCTTGCGGTTCAAAGCCGTGTGAACAAAATCAAGGGGCCGATCCTGTGTCTGGTTGGGCCGCCGGGGGTGGGTAAAACCTCTCTGGGTCAGTCCATCGCGAAGGCGACCGGGCGCAAATACATCCGTATGGCGCTGGGCGGCGTGCGTGATGAAGCGGAAATCCGCGGCCACCGTCGTACCTATATTGGTTCGATGCCGGGCAAACTGATTCAGAAGATGGCCAAAGTGGGCGTGAAAAACCCGCTGTTCCTGCTTGATGAGATCGACAAGATGTCCTCCGACATGCGCGGCGATCCTGCTTCTGCACTGCTTGAAGTGCTGGATCCTGAGCAGAACGTGGCGTTCAGCGACCACTACCTGGAAGTGGACTACGATCTCAGCGACGTAATGTTTGTTGCGACCTCGAACTCCATGAATATTCCGGCACCGCTGCTGGACCGTATGGAAGTGATTCGTCTGTCTGGCTATACCGAAGATGAGAAACTGAACATCGCTAAACGTCACCTGCTGCCGAAGCAGATTGAACGTAACGCCCTGAAAAAAGGCGAACTGACGGTTGATGACAGCGCCATTGTCGGTATTATCCGCTATTACACCCGCGAAGCGGGCGTGCGTAGCCTGGAGCGTGAAATCTCCAAACTGTGCCGTAAAGCGGTGAAACAGCTGCTGCTGGATAAAGCGCTGAAGCACATCGAGATTAACGGCGATAACCTGCACGATTACCTCGGCGTTCAGCGCTTTGACTACGGCCGCGCCGATGACGAAAACCGCGTGGGTCAGGTGACCGGCCTGGCGTGGACGGAAGTGGGCGGCGATCTGCTGACTATCGAAACCGCCTGCGTCCCGGGTAAAGGCAAGCTGACCTACACCGGCTCCCTGGGGGAAGTCATGCAGGAGTCCATTCAGGCTGCGCTGACCGTGGTGCGCGCGCGCGCGGAAAAACTGGGCATCAATCCAGATTTCTACGAAAAACGCGACATCCACGTTCACGTACCGGAAGGGGCAACGCCGAAAGACGGTCCGAGCGCCGGTATCGCGATGTGTACCGCGTTGGTTTCCTGCCTGACCGGCAACCCGGTGCGTGCAGACGTGGCGATGACGGGCGAAATTACCCTGCGTGGCCAGGTGCTGCCGATCGGCGGTCTGAAGGAAAAACTGCTGGCAGCACACCGCGGCGGTATTAAGACTGTTCTGATTCCTGATGAGAACAAACGCGATCTGGAAGAAATTCCGGACAACGTTCTGGCGGATCTGGATATTCATCCGGTGAAACGAATTGAGGAAGTTCTGTCCCTTGCTCTGCAAAACGAACCCAGCGGAATGCAGGTTGTAACGGCAAAATAGTGACCTCGCGCAAAGAGCGTTAATAAAAAGCGGGCTGGCAAGCATAAACTGACTTGCCAGCCTTTTTTTGTCTCGCTAATTTAGACGGCTGGCAGGTGTGTCTTCGACAACGGGTGTTGTAAGGGCATGGGAGTCCTGATATAACTGCTCCGCGATTGCGCCGTGAAGGATTCAGGTGCGATATAAATAATAAAGAGAGGAAGAGAACAGTGAACAAATCTCAACTGATTGACAAAATTGCTGCTGGCGCGGATATCTCCAAAGCTGCAGCTGGACGTGCGTTAGATGCTTTAATTGCTTCTGTTACTGAATCTCTGCAAGCTGGGGATGACGTTGCGCTGGTAGGCTTTGGTACCTTTGCGGTTAAAGAGCGTGCTGCCCGTACTGGCCGCAACCCTCAGACCGGTAAAGAGATCACTATTGCTGCCGCTAAAGTTCCGGCATTCCGTGCAGGTAAAGCACTGAAAGACGCGGTAAACTGATCGCTTTCCCGCTAGGGGAATGTGGAAAAGTACAAGGGCGCATCATCTGATGTGCCTTTTTTTATGCCTTAATGCGTACTTTTAAGTGTTTATATGCGGTGTGTGCTGACAACCGCCCCGGTTTCTTGTCAAAATACGCCCTCACGCGCAGCCGCCACACGTGCTATGCTGCTCGAGATATAAAAGTCACCTACAGCGGAGTGTTGTTACACCATGATGGACAATTTACGCACGGCAGCGAACAGCGTCGTGATCAAAGTCATTTTCGGTCTCATTATCGTGTCGTTCATCTTGACCGGCGTGAGTGGTTACCTGATTGGCGGTAGCAATAATTTTGCCGCGAAAGTGAATGGCCAGGAAATTGGTCGCGCCCAGTTTGAAAATGCCGTTGCCAGCGAACGTAATCGCATGCAGCAGCAGCTTGGCGATCAGTTCTCTGAACTGGCGGCCAACGAAAACTACATCAAAACCATGCGTCAGCAGGTGCTCAATCGTCTGATCGACGAAGCGCTGCTCGACCAGTACGCCAAAGACCTTGGCCTCGGCATCAGCGATGAGCAGGTGCGTAAAGCTATTTTTGCGACCCCGGCGTTCCAGAGCGAAGGCAAATTCGACAACACTCGCTACAGCGCACTGATCAATCAAATGGGGATGAACCCTGACCAGTACGCGCAGGCGCTGCGTAACCAGTTAACCACCCAGCAGCTGATTAATGCCGTTGCCGGTACCGACTTCATGCTGCCTGGCGAAACCGACCAACTGGCGGCGCTGGTTTCCCAGCAGCGTCTGGTGCGCGAAGCCACGATTGACGTGAACGCACTGGCGGCGAAACAGCAGGTGAGCGATCAGGAAATTGCCAGCTACTACGAGCAGAACAAAGGTCAGTTCGTGGCACCGGAGCAGTTCCGCGTCAGCTACATTAAGCTGGACGCTGCGGCGATGAGCCAGAACGTCTCTGACGACGAGATCCAGTCTTACTACGATCAGCATCAGGATCAGTTCACCCAGCCGCAGCGCGAGCGCTACAGCGTGATTCAGACGAAAACCGAAGCCGATGCGAAATCGGTGCTTGATGCGCTGAACAACGGCGGCGACTTTGCCGCGCTGGCAAAAGAGAAATCGACCGACATTATCTCCGCGCGTAACGGCGGCGATATGGGCTGGCTGGAAGCTTCCACGCTGCCGGACGAACTGAAAAATGCCGGTCTGAAAGAGAAAGGCCAGCTGTCAGGGGTGATCAAATCTTCCGTGGGCTTCCTGGTCGCGCGTCTGGACGATGTGCAGCCGGCAAAAGTCAAACCGCTGGCCGATGTTCATAATGACATCGCTAACAAAGTGAAGCAGGAAAAAGCGCTCGACGCGTTCTATGCGCTGCAGCAGAAAGTGAGCGACGCGGCGAGCAACGATAACGACTCTCTGGCCGGTGCTGAACAGGCCGCAGGCGTGAAAGCCGTAGAAACCGGCTGGTTTGACCGCAATAATCTGCCGGCGGAGCTGAACTTTAAGCCCGTCTCCGACGCTATCTTTAACGGCGGTCTGGTGGGTGAAAACGGCATGCCGGGCAGCAACTCCGACATCATTACCGTTGATGGCGATCGTGCCTTCGTCCTGCGCGTGAGCGAGCACAAAGCGGAAGCGGTGAAACCGCTGGCCGAGGTGAAAGCGCAGGTGACCGATATCGTTAAGCACAACAAAGCAGCGCAGCAGGCGAAGATGGATGCTGAGAAACTGCTGGTAGCGCTGAAAGACGGTAAAGGTGACGATGCGATGAAAGCCGCTGGCCTGAGCTTTAGCGCAAGCAAAACGCTGAGCCGCACGGGTCAGGACCCGCTGAGCCAGGCGGCCTTTGCGCTGCCGCTGCCGCAGAAAGATAAACCGAGCTACGGTATCGGCAACGATATGCAGGGCAACGTGGTACTGCTGGCGCTCGACGAAGTGAAAGCAGGCGAAATGCCGGAAGCGCAGAAGAAAGCAATGGTTCAGGGCATTACGCAGAACAACGCGCAGATCGCGTTTGAAGCGATGATGAACAACCTGCGTAAATCCGCGAAGATTAAACTCGGCGATATCATCGACCAGCAGCAATAATCCGGAACGCTTCTCGCATAAATTTGTAATGCGATGCACACACCAAAGGCCGCTTTCGCGGCCTTTTCCACATTTAAAATCTGCCTTTTGCGCGTCGCTCTGCCGCTGGTTATGGTGCTCAGGTCATCAACCATAAGGAGACATCAACATGAAACGTGGAATCAAAATGTGTGTTATTGCGGCGGTCGTGACCTGCCTGGGTATGAGTTTTAGCGCGCAGGCCGCGCAGCCTGTGGCGGCCAAAACGTCCCAGCAACAGAGTAAAGCCAGCTCCGCCTCCGGCGAACAGGCGAAGGCCACGCCGGCCACGAAAGCGGCCGATGAGGACGGCACCCGGGTCAGTATTAATACCGCGTCAGCCGAAGCGCTCGCCCAGGTGATGAACGGCGTGGGGCTGAAGAAAGCACAGGCTATCGTCAGCTACCGTGAAGAGTACGGCCCCTTCAAAACGGTGGACGACCTCAAGCAGGTGCCGGGTATGGGGAGCTCGCTGGTTGAGCGTAATCTGGCCCACCTCACGCTTTAATTTACTTTGATGGTTTGCAGTCGTCTGAAAATTTGCCAGACTAAAGAGGTCATACCAGTGGTGTGACCTTTGACTCTATTCATAATTTAAAACAATAAGGCTATGGCGCTATGCAGACGAAAATCAAAGTTCGCGGTTATCACCTGGATGTTTATCAGCATGTTAACAACGCGCGCTATCTGGAGTTTCTGGAAGAGGCTCGTTGGGATGGGCTGGAAAATAGCGCAGGGTTCCAGTGGATGAGCGCGCACCACATCGCCTTCGTGGTGGTGAATATCAACATCAACTACCGCCGTCCGGCGGTATTGGGCGATGTGCTCACGGTGACCAGTAAAGTAGAGCAGCTAAACGGCAAAAGCGGCGTGCTCAGCCAGGTGGTTACGCTGGATCCGGAAGGGCAGGTTGTCGCCGATGCGCTGATTACCTTTGTGTGTATTGACCTGAAAACGCAGAAGGCGCTGGCGCTGGAAGGTGAGCTGCGCCAACACCTGGAAGCAATGGTGGAGTGATACACCG
The DNA here is from genome assembly GCF_014168815.1 of Klebsiella sp. WP3-W18-ESBL-02. Taxonomy (NCBI): domain Bacteria; kingdom Pseudomonadati; phylum Pseudomonadota; class Gammaproteobacteria; order Enterobacterales; family Enterobacteriaceae; genus Klebsiella; species Klebsiella sp. WP3-W18-ESBL-02. Next base: position 3,761,172 of record NZ_AP021972.1, on the reverse strand, counting down.
ATGCTCGGGGCGGCATAACATGTAGGCCTGATAAGCGAAGCGCCATCAGGCGACACGGTGCAGTTGCCGGATGGCGGCGTTGCCTTATCCGGCCTACAACACAGCCGTTGCTGGAAGTGAAGGGCAATAACATGTAGGCCTGATAAGCGAAGCGCCATCAGGCGGTATGGCGCAGTTGCCGGATGGCGGCGCGGTCTTATCCGGTCGTCGCGTCAGGCTTATTTAAGCCCCGTCTTTTGCTTCATCGTTGCCATAATGCCCGGTTTATCCGCCAGATAATGGTTCAACCCGTTAGCGCGCAGGCTACAGGCCGCGCAGTGGCCACAGCCATCGCCCTTAATGCCGTTGTAGCAGGTCAGCGTTTCGCTGCGAACCAGATCCAGCTTGCCCCAATAGTCCGCCAGCGCCCAGGTCTGCGCTTTATCCAGCCACATCAGCGGCGTTTCAAAACGGATATCTTTCGCCATTCCCAGGCTTACCGCGTGGTTTAGCGCCTTCACAAACTCGTCGCGGCAGTCCGGGTAGCCGGAGAAGTCGGTCTCGCACACGCCGGTGATAACCGCTTCTGCCTTTACCTGGTAGGCGTAAATAGCGGCGAGCGTCAGGAACAGAATATTACGTCCAGGGACGAAGGTGTTTGGGATGCCGTCGGCGTTAGGCTCGTAGTCCGGCACCGGGATGCTGTCGCGGGTCAGGCTGCTGACCGCCAGCTCATTCAAGAGCGTAACGTCGAGCACCTTGTGTGCGCGGGCACCCAACGTTAGCGCCAGTTCGCGAGCCACATCAATCTCGGCGCGGTGGCGCTGGCCATAATCAAACGTGACGCAGTGAACTTCATCATATTGATGCAACGCCTGCACCAGGCATGTGGTGGAGTCTTGTCCACCGCTAAAGACGACAACGGCACGTTTCATGGCTTTTCCTGTCTGTGACTCTAAAAGCCGCTATGGTAACGCCTGTGCGCCGCGGCGACCAGCTTCTTCACCGCGTGGCAGGCGGTAGCCACGCTTCGTTGAAATCAAACCAGCCGCGGGCGTTCAGGCGAATGCCGTTTACCCCCGGCGGCGCGCTGACCTGATACTGATAGTTAAACAATGGCGTCAGTATGGCATCTCCCATCAGCCGAGTGAAAATACGCTTTAGCGCGGCGATGCGTTCGTCATCCTCTGGCTGAGCTTGGGCATCGTCCAGCGCCGACTGAAGATGTGCGGCCTGTGCATCGGTAAACAACGCCGGCCAGAGCGCGTCGCAGCGCAGCCATTGCTCCAGCGCGTACTCCGGCATTTCACCGATCAGCCGGTCGCCCATAAAGAGATCGGCCTGCGGCAAATCAGGGCAGCCGGTCCAGCTTTTGGCATCGTAAAATAGCAACGTCAGCTCACAGCCCAGCCGTCCCAGCGCTATTTTCAGCTCTTCCGCCATAGTATGCAGCTCCACGGGGAGGTGGTAAAGCAGCGTAAGCTGAGCTGGCAGCGGCACGTTGGGATCCTCCTGAGCCAGCGGAATATCCCAACCTGGCAACATCTCCTCGCTTGGCGTGATCAGATTTTCCCCAAGCGGCAGACTTTGCAACAGGCCGGAGCGGTGAATCAGCGCAATCACCCGCTGCGCCTGTGCCCGGCTGAGCCGAGGGCTTTGCCGCAGCGCCAGGTAGCAAAACCCAAGACTGATGCTGTGGCTCACCAGACGCAGTTCGCCCAGCTCCTCTGGCTTACCGATGGCTATCTGTACCGGGTGTTGACAGCTGGTGCCAAGCCCCTGCTCAAAAAGCTGCGGAGTGATCCAGTATTCGATCGCCTGCAGCAGCGGATGGCCAAGATGATAACGATGATGGCTTTCAATACGCACCAGCTCCGGCTCAAAGATCTTCAGCATAAATGGGCCGGTACCTTGCTCCGGATCTTCCGGATGCGCCAGAACGCTACAGTAGCTCGCCAGCCGATGCGCCAGCCAGTAGTCCGGACGGTGGAGCGTAAAACTCAGACACTGCGGATGGGTCTGCGTAATGGCTTTCACGCTGGCAAACAGTTTTGCCAGCTCAGGCAGCGCAAAGAGCATCAACAGACGACGGCGAAGCTGCTCGGTTTCTACCACATCGCCATTGTGCCAGTGCAGCGTCGAGCGAATGTAGAACTGCCAGCACAGCCCGTCGTCCGACACCGACCAGTGGTGTGCCAGATCTCCCCGTGGCTGCGACGCATCGTGATTGAAGCGGGTCAGGCCGGAGTATATTTGCCCGGCCAGATGCTGTTCGGCGCGCCCGGCGAGAAAACCCGGATGCAACGGCTCCAGCGGGCGATAATAGGGAATACGCAGCGTCGGCGTATTGTTCTGCCACTGGCCGCCGAGAAACGGATGCAGCAACGCCCGCAGCTCGATGGGGGCGATCTGAGCCAGCTCCAGCGCGTTGTGCTGCTGGCCGCGGTTAAGTGCGGTTTCCATCATCTCGTTACGCAGCTGCTCCGGCGTGGTGTGAAAACGCAGTAGCCCGCGCTTGCCGCGCCCGGATTGTGCCTGCCAGCTAAGCCAGCCGGCCTCCTGCGACTGACGCAGCAGCGTGCGCACGTGGCGCTCGCTGCAAAAACAGCGGGCAGCCAGTTCGGCAATCGTGACCTGCTGAACCTCACCCTGCGAAGGCTGCCATAGGCGCTGGAATTGATTTAAACGGTTTAACAGTCGCATAGAAACCCGGAACAATAAAAATGAAGTATTCAGTATTACTTCCGTATATCCCAGCGGATACTGCTTAACAAGAGAGAGCGATCACAAGCGAGAGAAATCATGGCAAGACTGGCGGCGTTTGATATGGATGGCACACTGTTGATGCCGGATCACCGTATGGGGGAAAGAACCGTTGCGGTACTCAAGCGGCTGCGTGAGCGCCAGATAACCCTGACTTTTGCCACCGGCCGTCACGTACTGGAAATGCGCCCGCTGGTGGAAACGCTGTCGTTAAACGCCTTTTTGATCACCGGCAACGGCACACGTATTCATAACCAGCAGGGCGAGGTGCTGTATCGCAGCGACCTTTCGCCGGACGTCGCTGAGCAGGTGCTGCATTCATACTGGGACACGAAAGCCAGTATGCATGTGTTTAACGACGGCGGTTGGTTTACCGGGCAGGAGATTCCTGAGCTTCTTGTGGCGCACGTTTATAGCGGTTTTCGCTACCAGCTGCGCGATCTACGACGGATCCCGGCACATCAGGTCACCAAAATTTGTTTCTGTGGCGATCACGACGATCTTTGTCGTCTGCGAATTCAGTTAACCGACGCGCTGGATAAGCGCGCCGATATCTGTTTCTCGGCGGTGGATTGCCTGGAAGTGCTGCCGCGCGGTAGCAATAAAGGGGCGGCGTTGACGGTGCTGAGCGACCATCTTGGCGTCAGTATGGCAGAGTGCATGGCCTTCGGCGATGCGATGAACGACCGTGAGATGCTGGGGCTAGTGGGCCGTGGCGTCATTATGGGGAACGCGATGGGACAGCTTAAAGCCGCACTGCCTCACCTGCCGGTTATCGGAAACTGCAACAACCAGGCGGTTTCTCACTATTTAACTCATTGGCTGGATACACCAAATCTACCTTATTCCCCCGAATAGAGAGACCTTTCCAGCAAGCCAGGCATCTGATGATGCCTGGCTTTTTTTATTGGCCAAGCAGTTGCTCAATCTCACGGCGCCACGGCGTTGTATCACCAATATTGTTCGCTACCCATTGCGCGTTGTAATAGGTGTCGAGATAGCGCTCGCCGCTGTCGCACAGCAGCGTGACGATTGAACCGCTTTTCCCTTCGGTGCGCATCTGCGCGGCCAGCTGTAATGCGCCCCACATATTGGTGCCGGTTGAAGCTCCGACCTTGCGGCCTAGCTGAGTTTCCAGCCAGTGTGCGGTGGCAACGCTGGCGGCATCCGGCACTCGCAGCATGTTATCGACCACGTCGGGAATAAAGGACGGTTCCACGCGCGGGCGGCCGATCCCCTCAATTTTACTGCCGATGCTGCCGCGCAGGCTGGCGTCCCGGTTTTGCCAGTAGTCGAGGAACACCGAATTTTCCGGATCGACCACCATCAGCTGCGTTTCATAGCCCTGGCAGCGAATATAGCGACCGATGGTGGCAGAAGTCCCGCCGGTACCGGCGCTCATCACCACCCAGGACGGCACCGGGTGAGGTTCATGGGACATCTGGCGGAAGATGCTGTCGGCGATGTTGTTGTTACCGCGCCAGTCGGTTGCGCGTTCGGCGTAGGTAAACTGATCCATATAATGGCCGTTCAGCTCGCGCGCCAGCGTTTCCGACGCGGCGTAGATTTCGCAGGCGCTGTTCACGAAGTGGCAGCGGCCGCCGTAAAACTCAATCTGTTCGATTTTACGTTTCGCGGTGCAGGCGGGCATAACCGCAATAAACGGCAGGCCCAGCAGGCGGGCGAAATAGGCTTCAGAAACCGCCGTTGACCCCGAAGAGGATTCAATGATAGTCGTCCCTTCCTGAATCCAACCGTTGCACAGCCCGTAGAGGAACAGCGAGCGCGCCAGCCGGTGCTTCAGGCTACCCGTTGGGTGGGTGCTTTCGTCTTTCAGGTACAGCTGAATGCCGGGGAACGCGGGCAGCGACAAACGAATCAGGTGCGTATCGGCGCTGCGTTGATAGTCGGCGTTAATTTCGCTTATCGCATTTTTGACCCAGGTGCTGTTCATCATCATTTTTCCGTTTGTCATTTTGTGCCCAGCTTAGCGAAAACGGCAGAAAAAATTGTTGCCATCTGGCCTTTAAAATAGAATGAAGAGAGAAAAACTTTCTCCTGGTGGGTTAAATGTTAGATAAAATTGACCGCAAGCTGCTGTCCCTGCTGCAAAATGACTGCACGCTCTCTTTGCAGGCGTTAGCGGATGCCGTTAATCTGACCACCACGCCGTGCTGGAAACGGCTAAAACGGCTGGAAGATGACGGCGTGCTGCTCGGGCGCGTGGCGCTCCTCGACGCGGAAAAGCTCGGATTAGGGCTGACGGCGTTTGTGCTGATTAAAACCCAGCACCACAGCAGTGACTGGTACAGCCTGTTTGTCAGCGAAGTGACGCAAATGCCTGAAGTGCTTGGCTTCTGGCGCATGGCCGGGGAATATGATTACCTGATGCGCGTGCAGGTTGCGGACATGAAACGCTACGATGATTTTTATAAAAGCCTGGTGAATCGCGTCCCCGGACTGTCGGACGTCACCTCAAGCTTTGCGATGGAACAGATTAAATACACCACAGCGCTTCCCATCGAATAACTCTATCTCTGGAATTTTACTGCGTGCGATTATTTGCTCAACTTAGCTGGTACTTCCGTCGGGAATGGCGTCGCTATCTCGGCGCCGTGGCCCTGCTAATCATTATTGCCATTCTGCAGCTGATCCCGCCGAAAGTGGTGGGCATCGTGGTGGACGGCGTGACGCAACGCCACTTCAGCGCCGGGACGGTGATGATGTGGATAGGCACTATGGTCCTGATTGCCGTGGTGGTTTACCTGCTGCGTTACGTCTGGCGCGTGCTGCTGTTTGGCGCCTCTTACCAGCTGGCCGTTGAGCTGCGTGAAGATTTTTACCGCCAGCTGAGCCGCCAGCATCCGGAGTTTTATCTGCGCCACCGTACCGGCGACCTGATGGCCCGCGCGACGAACGACGTTGACCGCGTGGTCTTCGCCGCCGGGGAAGGGGTGCTGACGCTGGTGGACTCGCTGGTAATGGGCTGCGCGGTGCTGATTGTCATGTCGACCCAATTGAGCTGGCAGCTGACGCTACTGGCGCTGGTGCCGATGCCTATTATGGCGCTGGTTATCCACCGCTATGGCAATCTGCTCCATGAACGCTTCAAAGTGGCGCAGGCAGCGTTTTCCAGCCTGAATGACCGTACCCAGGAGAGCCTGACGAGTATCCGCATGATTAAGGCCTTTGGTCTTGAGGATCGCCAGTCCGCGCAGTTTGCGGCCGACGCGGCAGATACCGGGGTGAAGAATATGCGCGTGGCGCGCATCGACGCCCGCTTTGATCCGACGATTTATATCGCCATCGGCATGGCGAACCTGCTGGCGATTGCCGGCGGTAGCTGGATGGTGATGCAGGGGGAGCTGACCCTTGGTCAGTTGACCAGCTTTATGATGTACCTTGGCCTGATGATTTGGCCAATGCTGGCGCTGGCGTGGATGTTTAACATCGTTGAGCGCGGCAGTGCCGCCTATAGCCGCATCCGTACTCTGCTGGCGGAGGCACCGGTAGTGAACGATGGTTTTCAGCCGGTGCCAGCGGGGCGCGGGGCGCTTGAGCTGGCAATTCATCGTTTTTACTACCCGCAAACCGACAAACCGGCGCTGGAAGAGGTTAACGTCACGCTGCGGCCGGGCAATATGCTGGGAATATGCGGGCCGACGGGGGCGGGGAAATCGACCCTATTGTCGCTTATTCAGCGCCATTTCGACGTCAGCGAAGGCGACATCTGCTTCCATGATATCCCGCTGCGTCAGCTCCAGCTGGATGCCTGGCGCGGACGGCTGGCGGTCGTTATCCAGACGCCGTTCCTGTTTTCTGACACTGTAGCCAACAACATTGCGCTAGGGTGCCCCAGCGCAACGCAGGAAGAGATTGAACGTGCGGCGAAGCTTGCCTGCGTGCATGAGGATATCCTGCGTCTGCCGCAGGGCTATGACACGGAAGTGGGTGAGCGCGGCGTGATGCTCTCCGGCGGGCAGAAACAGCGTATTTCCATCGCACGTGCGCTGCTGCTGGATGCGGAAATCCTGATCCTCGACGATTCGCTGTCGGCGGTTGACGGCCGTACCGAGCATCAAATTTTGCATAATCTGCGCCAGTGGGGCGAAGGGCGGACGGTCATTATCAGCGCCCACCGCCTCTCGGCATTGACCGACGCCAGTGAAATTATCGTGATGCAGCACGGGCATATCGTGCAGCGCGGGCAGCATGAGCAACTGGCGGCGCAGGCAGGCTGGTATCGCGACATGTACCGCTATCAACAGCTGGAAGCCGCGCTGAATGACGCGCCGGAAGAAGAAAAGCCGGAGGTGGCAGATGCGTAGTTTCGGACAACTGTGGCCTACGTTAAAGCGGCTGCTGGCCTACGGTTCGCCGTGGCGCAGGCCGCTGTCGATTGCGGTCGTCATGTTATGGATCGCCGCCGCCGCGGAGGTGAGCGGACCGTTGTTGATAAGCTACTTTATCGACAACATGGTGGCGAAGGATATTCTGCCCTTGGGCAAGGTGGCCGGGCTGGCGGCGGCCTACGTCGGCCTTCAGCTGCTGGCGGCCACGCTGCACTATAGCCAGTCGCTGCTGTTCAACCGCGCGGCGGTCGGCGTGGTGCAACAGCTGCGCAGCGACGTCATGGATGCGGCGCTGCGACAGCCCCTGGGCGAGTTTGATACTCAGCCGGTCGGCCAACTGATTTCGCGGGTCACCAACGACACTGAAGTGATCCGTGACCTGTACGTGACCGTCGTCGCTACGGTGCTGCGCAGCGCGGCGCTGATTGGTGCCATGCTGGTGGCGATGTTTAGCCTTGACTGGCGCATGGCGCTGGTGGCGATCGCTATCTTCCCGGCAGTATTGACGGTGATGGTGATTTACCAGCGTTACAGCACGCCGATCGTGCGCCGCGTGCGCGCCTATCTGGCCGATATTAACGATGGCTTTAATGAAGTGATCAACGGCATGAGCGTGATCCAGCAGTTCCGTCAGCAGGTGCGCTTTGGCGAACGTATCGGCGAGGTTAGCCGCTCGCACTATCTGGCGCGGATGCAAACCCTGCGGCTGGACGGTTTCTTGCTGCGGCCGCTGCTCAGTCTGTTCTCCTCCCTGATTCTGTGCGGGCTGCTGATGCTGTTTGGCTTTAGCACGCAGGGCTCCATCGAGGTGGGTGTTCTGTACGCATTTATCAGCTACCTTGGGCGGCTCAATGAGCCGTTGATCGAGCTGACGACCCAGCAGTCGATGCTGCAACAGGCGGTGGTTGCCGGCGAGCGCGTCTTTGAATTAATGGATCGCCCACGCCAGCAGTACGGCGACGATATTGCTCCACTCACCAGCGGCGATATTGATATTGATAATGTGTCGTTCGCCTATCGCGATGACAAAATGGTGCTGCAAAATATCTCTCTGTCGATTCCGGCGCGCAGCTTCGTTGCGCTGGTCGGGCATACCGGCAGCGGGAAGAGCACGCTGGCCAGCCTGCTGATGGGCTACTACCCGCCAAATAGCGGCGAAATTCGCCTTGGCGGTCGTCCGCTGCCCAGCCTCAGTCACCAGGTGCTGCGTCAGGGCATCGCCGTGGTGCAGCAGGATCCTGTCGTGCTGGCGGACTCCTTTTTTGCCAACGTTACGCTGGGGCGCGACATCAGCGAAGCGCAGGTCTGGCAGGTGCTGGAAACGGTGCAGCTGGCCTCGTTGGCGCGTGAAATGAGCGACGGCATCTATACCCATCTGGGCGAGCAGGGCAACAACCTGTCGGTTGGTCAGAAGCAGCTGTTGGCGCTGGCCCGCGTGTTGGTTGATATCCCGCAGGTGCTGATTCTTGATGAGGCCACCGCCAATATCGACTCCGGCACCGAGCGCGCGATTCAGCAGGCGCTGGCCGCAGTGCGCCAGCACACGACGCTGGTGGTGATTGCCCACCGGCTGTCGACCATCGTTGAGGCAGACACCATTATGGTGCTGCACCGTGGTCAGGCGGTAGAGCAGGGGACCCATCAGCAACTGCTTGAAGCCAAAGGGCGTTACTGGCAGATGTATCAACTCCAGTTGGCAGGTGAAGAGTTGGCGGCGTCGGGTCAGGATGACGCGCTGACCGCGTGATGCACCAGCGTTAAGCATTTTTCTAACAGAATGCATTTGTGACACGCATCATGCACCCGCATGGTGCGTTTTTCTTTTCAACGCCACCTTATTGCGCCCGTCGCCCCCGATTTTTCCCGCCTGCGCATCATTTTTCATTTCTGGCACGCCCCTTGCTTTATCTCTTCTGTGTTCGCAGCCACTACCGAATTCTGACTGGAGGGGATCTATGAAGCTGGTTACCGTGGTAATCAAACCATTCAAACTCGAAGACGTTCGCGAAGCGCTGTCTTCAATTGGCATTCAGGGCTTAACGGTGACGGAAGTGAAAGGCTTCGGTCGTCAGAAGGGTCATGCAGAGCTTTACCGCGGTGCGGAGTACAGCGTCAACTTCCTGCCCAAAGTAAAGATTGATGTGGCGATCGCCGACGATCAACTTGATGAAGTCGTTGATGTGATCAGCAAAGCCGCTTACACCGGAAAAATTGGCGACGGTAAGATTTTTGTCGCCGAACTGCAGCGCGTGATCCGTATTCGTACCGGCGAAGCCGACGAAGCGGCGCTGTAATTCCCAGCCAGCACAGTGATAGGGATCGAGATGATGAAAAAAACAATGGTAAAAACGGGGTTGAGCGCGCTGGCGCTGTTGCCGGGTCTGGCAATGGCGGCACCGGCGGCGGTAGATAAAGCCGATAACGCCTTTATGATGATTTGTACCGCGCTGGTGCTGTTTATGACCATTCCGGGGATTGCGCTGTTCTACGGCGGCCTGATTCGCGGTAAAAACGTGCTCTCCATGCTGACGCAGGTGGCGGTGACGTTTGCGCTGGTGTGCGTTCTGTGGGTGGTCTACGGCTATTCGCTGGCCTTTGGCACCGGCGGCAGCTTCTTTGGCAGCTTCGACTGGCTGATGCTGAAGAATATCAAAATTACCGATCTGATGGGCTCGTTCTATCAGTACATCCACGTGGCCTTCCAGGGCTCCTTTGCCTGCATTACCGTTGGCCTTATCGTCGGCGCGCTGGCCGAGCGTATCCGCTTCTCTGCGGTGCTGATTTTCGTGGTGATTTGGTTGACGCTTTCTTACATCCCGATTGCCCATATGGTCTGGGGCGGCGGCCTGCTGGCGAGCCACGGCGCGCTCGACTTTGCGGGCGGCACGGTGGTGCACATTAACGCCGCGGTGGCGGGCCTGGTTGGGGCATACCTGATTGGTAAACGCGTGGGCTTCGGCAAAGAAGCGTTTAAACCGCACAACCTGCCGATGGTGTTTATTGGTACGGCGATCCTCTATTTTGGCTGGTTTGGCTTCAACGCGGGCTCCGCGAGCGCAGCCAATGAGATCGCTGGTCTGGCCTTCGTTAACACGGTGGTTGCTACGGCGGCCGCTATCCTCGGCTGGGTCTTCGGCGAATGGGCGCTGCGCGGTAAACCGTCACTGCTGGGTGCCTGCTCCGGTGCCATTGCGGGGCTGGTGGGGATTACCCCAGCTTGCGGCTACATTGGCGTAGGCGGTGCGTTGATTCTGGGTATCATTGCCGGTCTGGCTGGTCTGTGGGGCGTGACCTCGCTGAAACGCTGGCTGCGTGTTGATGACCCGTGTGACGTCTTCGGCGTACATGGTGTGTGCGGCATCGTTGGCTGTATTCTGACCGGTATCTTTGCTTCTACCGCACTGGGCGGTGTGGGCTACGCAGAAGGCGTCACCATGGGCCATCAGGTGCTGGTACAGCTGGAAAGTATCGCCATCACTATCGTCTGGTCGGGTATTGTGGCTTATGTTGGCTATAAAGTGGCGGATCTGACGGTTGGCCTGCGCGTGCCGGAAGATCAGGAACGTGAAGGTCTGGACGTCAACAGCCACGGCGAAAACGCCTACAACGCCTGATCGTGATGACCGCCCGGCCGCGCATGGCAACGCCGGGCGTTGCCGAAACGAAGTTTGCGCCTCGTTCTGGCAGAAAGCGGGTTATCTCCAAAGCCAAAAAAGCCTCCCAATGGGAGGCTTTTTTGGCTTTGGAACGAGGTCTAGCCGCGGTTACGCATCACGCCTTCCTGCACCGTAGAGGCGACCAGCACGCCGTCCTGGGTGTAGAATTCGCCGCGCACAAAACCACGCGCGCTGGAGGCCGATGTGCTTTCCACGCTGTACAGCAGCCATTCGTTCATATTGAACGGGCGGTGGAACCACATGGAATGATCGATGGTCGCTACCTGCATGCCCGGCTCCAGGAAGCCGACGCCGTGCGGCTGTAGCGCCACCGGCAGGAAATTAAAGTCGGAAGCATAGCCCAACAGGTACTGGTGAATATGCAGCGAGTCTGGCACGGCGCCGTTGGCGCGGATCCAGACCTGGCGGCGCGGTTCGGCGACATGGCCTTTCAGCGGGTTATGGAATTCGACCGGGCGAATTTCTAACGGTTTATCACAGAGAAACTTTTCTTTCGCCTGCGGCGGCAGCAGATGCGCCAGCGAACGGGCGATGTCGGTTTCCGACGGCAGACCTTCCGGCGACGGTGCGGCCGGCATGGTCTTCTGGTGTTCATAGCCCGGCTCAGGTGCCTGGAATGATGCGGTCATGTAGAAGATCGGTTTGCCGTTCTGAATAGCCGCTACGCGGCGCGCGCTAAAGCTGTTGCCGTCGCGCAGCACTTCAACGTCGTAAACAATCGGCTTCTGACTGTCTCCGGGACGCAGGAAGTAGCTGTGGAATGAATGCACCAGACGGTCGCTGGGGACAGTCTCTTTTGCCGCATACAGCGCCTGGCCGACAACCTGTCCGCCAAAGACCTGACGCAGGCCAAGATCTTCGCTCTGTCCGCGGAACAGCCCTTCTTCAATTTTTTCCAGATTTAATAACGTCAGCAGATTCGATAGCGCCTGGCTCATTGATACCCTCTATATTTTACTGTCACAGCGTCAGGTGAATGTTTCCATTATAACGCAGTTTCGCCAGTGGTCCGATGGGTTCAATTGTCTGAATAATGGTTCGTTTGCAGGTATTAATGTGAATTATGTGCCACACTTAAGCGGTAAAATTTGTTAAGGCGTTGTCACTCAAATGAGAAAACAGCCTTAATTTGAGTGAGCGAAAAGGAGAATGCTAATGAAACTCGTGCCGATCTTAAGTGGTTTGGCGGTTGCACTGACCCTCGCGGGCTGTGCCCAGACTCACCAGCAAAGTCAGAATCAGTCACCTGCGCCAGAAGCAGCAGCCCAGGCCGCGGCAATCACGGGGCCGAACGTCTCCGGTACCGTATGGATTCGCCAGAAAGTGGCGCTGCCGCCGGATGCGGTTCTGACGGTCACCTTGTCCGATGCTTCACTGGCTGATGCGCCGTCTCGCGTACTGTCGCAGAAAGTCACGCGTACGGAAGGTAAGCAGGCGCCGTTTAGCTTCGTTCTGCCGTACAACCCGGCCGACATTCAGCCGAACGCGCGCATTCTGTTAAGCGCCGCGGTGACGCAAAACGGCAAGCTGCTGTTTATCACCGATACCATCCAGGAAGTTATCAACCACGGCGGCACTAAAGCCGATGTGACGCTGGTTCCGGTACAGCAAACTGCGGTGCCGGTGCAGGACACCGCCCCGGTTCAGGTCCCGTAACCTTCAATGCCCTCCACGTGAGGGCATTTTTTTGCCCGATGGCTGGCGATAGCCAGCTAGTACCGCCAGCGATATTTCTGCATATCAATCTGCCCACTTCCTGAAACCTGTACGCCTTCAGCCAGTAGCGCCTGACGCTGGCGCTGGAGATCGGGGCCGGTCAGTGAGATTGCACCGTGGCGGTTCACCACCCGATGCCAGGGCAGGGTTGAGCCTTCCGGCAGTCGTCTGAGCACACCGCCCACCTGACGTGCCGCGCGCGGCGAGCCCGCAAGCCTGGCAACGTCACCGTAGGTGGTCACAGAGCCTTGCGGAATAGAGGCGACGATTTGCCAAACGCGGTGGGGAAAAGTATCAAAAGCGTCCATAGTCGGTTCCTGAGGGCAGAACTTTCAGCATAATCAGCTCGATGGCCGCTGTGAAGGGGCAATTGCGCAAGAATCCAGCAGGCAGAAGCAGATAGCTTGCAATTGCCTGCTTCAGCAGGGATAATGCGCCAGCGCGTTGGGTAACAACGCTCTCAATGGGGGCCCTGTTGGTTCTCCCGCAACGCTACTCTGTTTACCAGGTCAGGTCCGGAAGGAAGCAGCCAAGGCAGATGACGCGTGTGCCGGGATGTAGCTGGCAGGGCCCCCACCCATTTGTGCCTCTCTTCTTTTCGCGATCCCCGCTTTTGTACCCCTTAAATAGTCAGGCCTTTTGCGCTTAACGTTCTGATGTTTAAAATAAACTTCATCTAATTGTAATAAATTTGTCATATATGTGTCATAAATTGCATTTAAATTAATATTGGGTGTTTATATTACCTTGTATGTTAAAAATATATTTGTGGAATGTGTTGTTAACTTGATGTATTAGTTATTACAGAAATAATACAAACAAGCCGCTGTGAAGCGCTAACACACATTCGCGTCCTGGATGACGCGTGGCGAGGATAAACATGACCATTGCAGTGCTGAACGTAAAAATTGATGAAAGCGTAAAAGAGAAACTTCGCCACTACGCGGAGGCTAATGGCCTGACGTTAGGCGCGGCGGCGGAAAAGCTGCTGCTGCTGGGTTTTGCGGCGGAAGAAGAGGCGGGCGTATGTGAAGATGACATCGACAGCCAGCATACGGAAGAAGATGTCGCACCATTTACACCTAAAGAAATCAAGGCGTTACGTAAAATTCTGAAGAAGAGAAAATGAAACAGCCACCGACCATAGCCTGTAATTACAGTGAAGCCTGCGATTTGTTACGCTCGGGCTACGTAAAGCATGTTCTTCTCAACTGGAACGTGGGTAGCGATGAATTCTTTCGTATTGCCTCCGACTGGTGCGATACCGGGGCGAAGATTAAAAAAGAGGGAGAATCTTTCGTTATTTCGCTAAAAGGTTTTCCGATCCCTCCGCAGCACTAATATATTCTTTGGTTTCATTTTATTTTTATAAAGAATATATCAGCGCCAGGCCCATTCTGTTATTGCGCGCGGCAATGCATCGCGCGCGATTAAATAATTTTCCGCACTTTATTCCCGCTGTGCTGGCCCGCTAATGCGGTCCATACGGGCTGCAAAGTCATAAACGCTTGCCGCAGGGTGTTATCATCCAGCGTGAAGGGAATACGCAGGTTCCGCTCACCGCCACCGGCCAGGCCAAAGCGCGTTCCGACGCCAATATGAATTCCAACCGCCTCCGCGCGGGCGGCAAAACGCGTGGCCATCATGTCCGGTAGCGTCACCCAGAACGATAGCCCTCCCTCCGGCAGCACAAATTTCCACTGCGGAAAGTACTCTTGCATCAGCGTCGCACACATATCACGACGGGCTTTCAGCAGGCGGCGCCTTTCGGGCAGCAGGGTGCGTTCATTTTCCAGCAGCCAGCAGGTGGCCAGCTGTTCCAGCAGCGGAGAACCTAAATCCAGCGTATCGCGAGTCTGAATGAGCGCGGCGATGGTTGTGGTCGACGCGCGAATCCACCCCAGCCGCAGGCCGCCCCAGAAGCTTTTGCCGGTCGAGCCGACGGTAATAATCGGCGCCTCGTGATTGAAGGCCGCCAGCGGTGGCGGTGGCGGGGCGTTGTACCACAAATCGACCATCGTTTCGTCAACCACCAGCGTCGTGCAGGTTCGCGCCGCCAGATCGGCAATGGTTTGACGCGTCGCGCTGTCCATACATTGGCCGGTCGGATTTTGAAAATCGGGCATCAGATAGGCCAGACGCGGCGCGGTTTGGGCGATGATAGCGGCCAGACCATCGGTGTCCCAGCCTTTTTCCGGCAGCGGCAGGGCCACCGGACGGCAGGAGGCGCCTTCGATGGCGGAAATGGCGAGAGGATAGGTCGGGGTCTCTACAACCACGCGATCGCCCGGTCCTGTCAGGTTGCGCAGGATCAGCGCCAGCCCGCTGACCGCGCCGTTAACCAGCATAATTTCGTCGGCGTGTGTTGGCAGGCCGCGCGCGCAGTAGCGCCGGGCGATGGCATCCCGCAGCGTGGGAAGACCGTGCTGATCGTAGCCGGTATTTGCCAGATGTTCCGGTAGTGCCGCCAACGCGTGGCTGTACGCATGATGAATTTCAGCGCCCGCCGCCAGCGCAGCGGTAGAAAGATCCAGCGTGGGGGCGGCATTGGTACGCAGCGCCCGCGGATGACTATTTCCCGCCAGGGTTACCGTGGAGCCGCTTCCCTGGCGGCTTTGCACATAGCCTTCATCGCGTAGCTGCGCTAGCGCGCTGGCGATAGTGGTACGGCTGACACCCAGCGCGCTGGCAAATTCACGTTCGCCAGGCAGACGGGTCCCCAGCGGCAGCCGGCCATCGAGGATCAACAGCCGCAGTGCATCGGTGAGCTGTCGCCACAGCGGTGTGGATGAGGGGCTCTCCTGCCATTGGCCGAGCAGGCGAACTAACGATTGGGTCGCAGAGCGTCGAATCATAGAGCAGTCCACTTCTTTAAAACTGGTCATTAATCATAATGCCATTTTTATCGATGATGAAAGCCTCACATAACAGGCAGAGGTAGTGATGTTACGCCGACTGATTCAACTTTATATTGGGTTAATACTCTACGGCGTTTCAACTGCCGTATACGTCCGCGCCAACCTGGGTGCCGATCCTTGGAACGTATTTCACCTTGGGGTGGCCGGGCTTGCGTCTCTGGATATTGGCCTGGTGATGATCCTCACCGGCGCGGCGGTGCTGCTGCTGTGGATCCCGCTGCGTCAGCGGCCGGGGTTGGGCACCATCAGCAACGTTATCGTGCTGGGGCTGGCGGCTGATGCGACGCTGTCGATCCTGCCACCGCTGGAATCGCTGTGGCTGCGCAGCGCGCTTTTGCTGCTGGCGGTGGTGCTAAACGCGCTGGCGACCGGGATGTACATCGGCGCAGGATTCGGCGCTGGCCCCCGCGATGGGCTGATGACCGGCATTCATGCCCGAACCGGCTGGCCGATTCGACGCATTCGTACCACGATTGAAATCTCAGTGCTGCTGATTGGCGTACTGCTGGGCGGCGCGTTTGGTATTGGTACGGTGCTGTACGCGCTGGCAATTGGCCCACTGATTCAAATATGCCTGCCGTGGTTCCAGCTACCGCGCGTCGCTCAGCGCAAACCGCTAAAAGCCGAACTGCCGTCCTGATCCCGATGGCATCAGGATAATCCGCTGATGCCGTGCCCCATCATGTAAAGCCCTACCAGAATGATCAGCGCGCCGGAAAACCACGGAGCCCGGCGTGACAGTTCGCCAAAGCCGCGCCAGCGTGTGCTGACGTGTTTAAGGCCAATGGCGGCGATGGCACCGGAAGCGACTAACGTTAGCGCGAGCCCGACGCTAAAGCTCAGCACCAGCGTTGCGCCCAGCGCGACGTGCTTTAGCTGAAGACAGATCAGCAAAATAGTGATGGATGCCGGGCAGGGGATCAGCCCACCGGTCAGGCCAAACATGACGATCTGCCCGGTCGTGACCTTCTGCCCGGTGAAGCGTCGGTTGATCTCTTCGGCATGCGCGCGCTGGTGGGCATCTTGCTCGTCAACGTCCACCAGATGGTCGTGGTGATGGTGATCGTGAGACGGGTGGTCATGTCCATGTGCGTGGTCATGATCATGGTCATGAGAGTGGTGATGATGATGGTGATGTGCACCGTGCGACTCGCGCCAGGTTCGCCACAGCATCCATAGGGCAATAGCAATAATGATGATACCGGACAGCAGTTGAAACCACGGCTCGGCCGTCTGCGCGTTCCAGCCGCGGCCAAACCACATTCCCGCCATGGCGATAATCCAGACTACCGCCGTGTGCGATAGCGTGGCAGCGAGTCCCAGAAACACGGCCTGCTTGAGGGTACCGCGAATGGCGACGATAAACGCGGCCATCATGGTTTTGGAGTGTCCTGGTTCCAGTCCGTGCAGGGCGCCAAGCGCAATCGCACCGGGGATAAAGAACCAGGCATTGCCCTGTTGTAAGAGCGTGGTGAAGTCGGTCATTGCCGTGAAGATCCTTGTCAGAAAGTGCGCACACTATACTCCTACCCAGTATTTATATACTACCCCCTAGTACAAAAATGCGCAGAAAAGGCGGTGCATGGTATGCTTGCGCAGGTGTAGAGAAAGGAGCCCGCTATGTCACATACCGTTCGTCACAAGAAGATGTTATTGACCCGCCTGAAGAAAATTCAGGGGCAGAGCGCTGCGCTGGAAAAAATGCTGAACCGCGAGCACGAGTGCGCCGAGGTGCTACAGCAGTTGGCGGCGATTCGCGGTGCGGTTAACGGTATGATGATGCAGGTGATTCAGGGCCATCTCACCGATCACGTGGTGAAAGAGCCCGATGAAACGCAGCGTGAAGCCGACCTGGAGGTGGTCATGCAGGTGATGAAGTCTTACCTGAAGTAGCGTGCGTGCGCAGATTGTTTTCCGACCAGATAATAAAGGCCTCTTTGGGTAAGGCTTTGCTGTAGAGCCAGCCTTGCCCGAACTGCACACCATGTTCGTGTAACCACTTGGCCTGACATGGGGTTTCAATCCCTTCCGCCACCACGTTGAGCTGAAGGGTTTTCGCCATCTCAATGATGTACGGCGTGACCTGCGCATATTCCAGTGCGTCAACGAAAGATTTATCCAGCTTTAAGGTATCAACCTCTAAATCCTGTAGGTAGCTCAGGCTGGAGTAGCCGGTGCCGAAATCGTCGATATAGATGGCGTGCCCGGCCTTACGGTAGGCTTTAATTGCCGGTAGCGTGGTTTTTGGGTCGGCGAAGCCGCGTTCGGTTAGCTCAAGCGCCACCTGCTGCGGCCGCACATTCCAGATACGCAGCTGCTGGTGCAGCAGGGTTTGCAGCACGACCGACTGAAAATCAGCCACCGACAGGTTAATTGAGACGTGCACATCCGGATGCAGGCTTAACCATTTGCCAAGATCGTGGAAGACCGTCTTCACCACGCTTTCCGTCAGGTGCGTAATCAGGCCGGTTTGCTCGGCAAGCGGGATAAAAATTTCCGGCGAGAGGTAGCTCCCGTCGGCTTGCTTCCAGCGGGCCAGCGCTTCGCAGCCCATCACTTTCCCGTCGCTGATTGAGACAATGGGCTGATAGTAAACGGAAATATCGGCGTTGTTCAACGCGTCCAGCATCCGCTGGCGCGGGGACTGCAGGTGTTTCAGAACCCGGATAATCAGCCAGCATGCCAGCAGGCTGAGCAGCACGCCCGCAGGGACCCAGATCATGAGCTGGTGGCGCAAACGCGCCGTCAGGGGCAGCGTGGAGGACCAGGTCATGATCGCCACCTGCAGGTCGGGGAACTGGCGGACGGTATAGACAACGTTGTCGCGGGTCAGGGTCTCGAGATGCTCTTGTTGAATACGCTGCCAGGCTTGCTGATCCAGCGAAGCGCTACTGGCCAGGACGCGGTTGTTATGCGTACTGATTAACGCCACCTGAGTGGTGGAATTGGTAAACGGAATCACGTCGATAAACGAGATAGGGTCGATAATCACCATGTGGTGATCGGAAGCGAAGGCCGCCATATAGCGACGTATACCAAGATCGTTTTGATCGGTGTACCAGGCCCGGTAGCCAGCGGGGATAATGCGGTCGGGTTTCGGGAAGGTAAAATGGGTGCTGTTGCTTTCCAGCGATGAACATTTAACGGTTAAACCGTCGAGGAACAGTACTTCCTGGATATAGCGCCAGGAGTAGGAAAGGCGGCGCATGGCCTGCAGATGCTCCGGGCCGCATCCCGATACCTGCATGGCGTCCATTTCACGCAGCGCGCCTTTCGCCTGGTTCATTACCTGCTCGGTGCGAACAAGCACTCGGGAGGCGTAAGTCTCCTGCTCATCAATAAACTGCTTATGCGCTTCACGCTGGGCGAGCCAGATACTGAGCAGTATGGGTAAAAAAATCGCCATGATAAGCACGCCGGTTATCAGGCCGACCAGATGTCGAGTTGTCACTGCCAGTCCTTATCCAGGGCAAACTACGACAAGTATACCTGACAATCCAGGCGCTTATTATGCGAAATCGCTTTGGCCTACCCGAATTGTCAGGAAACTAGCGCCGGTGTGCCAGCGAACGCACCAGCCGGTCACCGCCCATTTGTACACCTTGTACCATCAGCACCAGAATCAACACCGTTCCTACCATAATTTGATCGTTAAATCGCTGATAGCCATAGCGAATCGCTAAATCCCCCAGTCCGCCGCCGCCGATGACGCCGGCCATTGACGAGAAACCGATCAGCATGACGATGGTCAGCGTGGTGGCGGCCAGCAGCGCGGGCAGGGCCTCCGGCAGCAGCGCTTTGCCGATGACGTGCCAGGCGTTACCGCCCATTGACAGCACGGCCTCGATGCGTCCGTACTCCACTTCATCGAGCGCGCTTTCGGTCAGGCGCGCGAAGAAGGGGATGGCGCCGAGCGTAATCGGTACAATCGCCGCGGTGCTGCCGAGCGTGGTCCCCACCAGTAGCCGGGTAAAGGGGATAAGCGCAATCAGTAGTACGATAAACGGTAGCGAACGGCCGGTGTTAATGACCGCCCCCAGCACGGCGTTAAGATGCGGCATTGGCACCAGCCCCTGACGGCGCGAAATAAACAGCAGTACGCCCAGCGGCAGACCAATGAGTACGGTAAACAGGGCCGCCAGTCCGACCATATACACGGTTTCCAGCGTGCCATCGACCAGCAGCGGCCATAATTCTTCCCAGCTCATGCGACTATGCATAGCGGCCTCCCGTCCAGACCATGACGAGCCAGGAAGCGGCGTTCTTCGTCGCCGTCACCCAGCAAGATATCCCGCAGACGCGACCAGGGCGAGACCAGCAGATCGGCAATTTTACCGCTCTCCTGCAGTTCTCCGCCTTCCAGCAGCGCCACGTGGTCACACAGATTTTTAACGACCTCCAACTGATGGGTGATCAGCACAATCGTCAGCCCCAGTTGGCGGTTAATGCTTTCCAGCAGCGCCAGTACGCTGGCGGTCGTTTCGGCGTCCAGCGCGCTGGTGGCCTCGTCACACAGCAGCACATCCGGCTCGGCGGCCAGCGCGCGGGCAATGCCCACGCGCTGCTTCTGCCCACCGGACAGCTGAGAAGGAAAGGCGTCCGCTTTGTTGCTCAGCCCCACCAGCGCCAGCAGTTCGGCGACGCGTTTTTGCCGCTGCGCCTTGGGTACGCCGGCAATCTCCAGCGGCACCGCCACGTTGTCGGCGACGCTGCGGGCGTGCAGCAGGTTGAAGTGCTGGAAGATCATGCCGGTGCGCAGGCGATGGGTGCGCAGCTGCGCTTTGTCATAGTGCGCAATATCCTCGCCGTTGAACAAGATGCGGCCCGCGCTGGGCCGCTCCAGTAAGTTCAGGCAGCGAATCAGCGTGCTTTTGCCCGCGCCGCTGCGCCCCAGGATGCCGTAAATCGCCCCCTGCGGAACGCTAAACGACACGTTATTCAGCGCCGGTTGGCCTCCTCCAGCATAGTGCTTACTCAGCCCTTCAATGACGATCATGACTGCGGCGCGCTGACCGGGATGACCGAACCGTTGTAATGCTGGCGAATAAATTCCGCCACCTGAGGTGACGTTAAATCTTTTGCCAGCGCTTTAATCCGTGGGTCATTCGCCAGCTGCGGATTGGTGACCAGGATATTGGCGTACGGGTTATGCTCGGCGCTCTCCAGCCCCAGCGCATCTTTGGCTGGCGTAAGTCCGGCTTCCAGGGCGTAGTTGCCGTTGATCACCGCCAGGTCGACGTCATCCAGCGAGCGGGGGATTTGCGGTGATTCCACTTCAAGGATCTTCAGCTTGTGCGGGTTCTCGACAATATCTTTTGGCGTCGCCAGCGTGGTTGCCGGGTCGGTAAACTTGGCCGCCAGCTTGATCAGGCCTTTGCTTTGCAGCAGGAACAGGGCGCGGCTCAGGTTGGTGGTGTTATTCGGCACCGCGACGGTCGCCCCTTCCGGCAGCGATTGCAGATCCTTGTGTTTGTGCGAGTAGATGCCCAGCGGCTCAATATGTACTGTGGCGGCCACGGCGAAGGTTTTACCCAGCGCTTTTTCCTGATCTTTCAGGTACGGCACGTGCTGGAAATAGTTGGCGTCGACATCGCCATTCGCCAGCAGCTCATTGGCATTTACGCCGCTGGTCAGCTCGACGATTTTCAGATCGAGCTTTGGATCTTGCTTCTGAATGAACTTCAGAATTTCGGCGTGCGGAACCGGGTCGGCGGCGACGCGCAGCGGCTCGGCGGAAGCGTTCCAGGCCAGAGCGAGAGACAGTGCAACCCCTGCCAGTTTAAAAGCAGCATATTTCATGGTGTGTTTCCTTATTGTTTTAGGTCAGGCAATGAGTTGTTCGCTGCGCGCACGCAGCACGTCACGGTAATAGCGTTCCGCCACGTCTGGATGGGAGCGCAGGCGGCCTTTGAGATAATTCCAACCCACATCCCGCAGCAGCGGATTTTGCGGATCGCTTTGCGGCCCGTTGGCTTCCCGCGCCAGCGCCTCCGGCAGCGAGTACACCGGGACGACGGCATCCAACTGGGCGCCGAGGAAAAAGGCAATCGACAATCGCTGGCTGTTAGCTGGCGGGGTGATCACCCGGTGCACGGTCGCGCGCAGGTAGCCGTTGGTCGCCAGCTCAAGCAGTTCGCCGATGTTCACAACAAAGCTGCCTGGCAGCGGCGCGGCGTCGATCCACTGGCCGTCGCTGACCTCGACCTGCAGGCCCTTTTGTTCGTCCTGCAGCAGAAAGCTTAGAAAACCGGAGTCTTTGTGGGCACCGACGCCCTGAGTGCTGTTTTGCGTATCCTGCTGACCCGGATATCGGATCAGCTTGATGTGTTCGTTGGGCTTTTCGCCATACAGGGTGTCAAATGCTTCACGCGGCAGGTGCAGGGCCTCAGCAAAGGCGCGCAGCAGCGTCATGGCCATATCGGTCATCGCATGCTGCCATTGCAGCAACACCGGGCGCAGGGTGGGCAGCGCTTCCGGCCACAGATTGGGCCCTTGTAGCTGCAGCCAGCGCGGATCGTGCTCGCGTAAAGTGATGGCCTGGCGCTCAGCGCCGACATCAAACTGTTCCCGCCAGTCAGGCTGCCCGCGCGTCAGCTCGGCGGCGCTGCGGTTATAGCCGCGAAAGTGCGGGGAGTGGATCATCGCAACCTGCTGTTTTTGTTCGTCGGACAGGGCGAAAAAACGGCGGGACTCTGACTGTAGCGCACGCTGTAGGGCATCGTCGATGCCGTGATCGGTCAGATAGAAAAAGCCGACGTCGCGGGCGGCGTGGCGAAGCTGTTGCAGAAATTCAGCGCGCTCAGACGGCCGGTGGTAGTGCGCCAGGCTGAGGACGGGCAGGGTGGTCAGACTCATTGTGTTCTCCGTATTGCCAATTAATGCCGTGATGTTCAGGTGGTGCGAATGCGGGATGACAACAACAGCGCTGCATGGGATATCTCCTTCGGGTTGATGGAGACAGCCTGCCAGAGGGCAATTCATGCGACCAATAACGTTATTGTCTAATTTATATTCGCGGACGGGTCTGAGCTTTTGCGAAAAATCGCTAAGGTGTGCAGCATCGGGCTCGAGCGCCAGGAGAGAGGTGCTCGGGGGGGAAAACGGTTATACCTGCAAACGGTGGGGTTGCATTACGCTTTCTGACGGCGTATTTTAATTGTTATGTTATAACATATCTATTGAGGTCGAGATGAAAGCGAATATCCATCCCCATTACCGTACCGTGGTATTCCACGACACCAGTGCCAATGAGTACTTTAAAGTGGGTTCTACCATTAAAACGGAGCGCGAGATTACGCTGGAAGGCGTGACATATCCGTATGTCACCATTGATGTGTCGTCCAAATCGCATCCGTACTACACCGGCAAGCAGAGAAGCGTGTCGGCGGAAGGCAGCGTTGCCCGCTTTACCCAGCGCTTTGGCCGCTTTGTTGATATAAAAAGAGGTGAATGATGCAGGTACTGAACTCGCTGCGCAGCGCAAAACAGCGCCACCCTGACTGCCAGATTGTTAAACGCAAGGGGCGTCTGTACGTCATCTGCAAGTCAAACCCCCGCTTTAAAGCCGTGCAGGGGCGTAAGAAACGCCGCTAACGTAAAGACGCCAGGGACCGGCGTTGCTTGCCGTCGGTGGTAAAGTTATCGGCGGCAAGCCAGGCGCGGAAGGCGCTATCCAGCGCTGGCCACTCGCCGTCAATGATGGAAAACCAGTCGGTATCACGGTTGTGCCCTTTAATCACCAGCGCTTGACGAAAGCGCCCTTCAAACTGGAAGCCTAAGCGCAGCGCCGCCTGGCGCGACGGTTCATTCAGGCTGTTGCACTTCCACTCATAGCGACGATAGCCGAGCGTATCAAAGGCGTAGCGCATCAGCAGCCACTGCGCTTCGGTGGCCGCCGGTGTGCGGCTAAGCCGTGGCGAAAAGTGCACATGGCCGACTTCCACCACGCCATTTTTGGGGTCTATGCGCATCAATGCCAGCGAGCCAACGGGCTGCTGGCTGTGCGCATCTATTACCGCAAAATGCATCGGATCCTGCAGCGTTTCAACGCTGGCGATCCACTGACGATAAGCTTCCGGCGAATCATCCGGCTCGCGCAGTAGCCACGTCCAACTGCGGGTATCCGCGGCCTGCTGATGCGCGGCGAAGAGCGCTTCAGCGTGCTGTTGTTGCAACGGCTCCAGACGACAAAAACGCCCCTCAAGTACCGTACGCTGTGGGTGTGCGCGCGGCTGCCAGTCCGGCAGCGCATCGCCAATTAATTGACCAAATTGATTGAGCTGACTCATAACCTCTCCTTCGGGAAAAAAGCAATGCCCCGAGCGTAGGCGTTTACTGGTTCCATAAAAAGTGCCACCAGGCTATCTTTTGATGGTGCCACAAGGAGCCGCAATGAATATTCCCGACGATCCCTTTTTTGCCCTGCTGTCTACCGCGCTGAGCGCACGCGGCGAGGAAACGCTGCAACGAAGCCTGTACGCTACGCTCAGAGATGCCATCCTGCAGGGGCAGCTGCGCGCAGAGAGCTGGCTGCCCGGATCGCGTACTGTGGCCCTGCGGCTGGGGATTTCACGCAATACCGTCAATGCCGCGCTAGAGCAGCTGGCGATGGAAGGCTACCTGCGCCGCGATCGCCGCGGCTCGCGCGTGGCGCGATTGCCGCAGACGGCGGCCGATGAAGGGCCGGTTGAGGTACCGATCGCGCTCTCGGCACGTCTTTCCGCCCTGCCACAGGTGCTGCCGCGTGATCATCCGCCGCTGTTATTTACGCCCGGTACTCCGGCGATCAACTATTTTCCTTTGCCGCTCTGGCGGCGTCTGCTCGATCGCGTGCTGCGCGAAGAGGGCAGTAGCCTGCTGGGCTATGGTGACTCGGCAGGCGAGTGGCCGCTGCGAACGGCAATTGCCCGCCATCTGGCGCTGTCGCGCGGGATTGACTGCGACGCGCGACAGATAGTCATCACCGAAGGGGCGCTGGAAGGCGTGAATTTGTGCACCCATCTGCTGAGCGAGCCTGGGCAGTCGGCATGGGTTGAAGAGCCTGGCTATTTCGGTGCCAAAAGCGCATTTCTGACCGCCGGGCTAAAGCTGGAGGGGGTGGCGGTGGATCGAGAGGGCATGAAGATTGACGCCGGGTTAGCGCCACCGAGGCTGATTTTTACGTCACCTTCTCACCAGTATCCCACCGGCAGCGTGCTCAGCGCGGCGCGACGTCTGGCGCTGCTGGAATATGCTCGTCAGCACGGTTGCTGGATCGTGGAGGATGATTACGACAGCGAGTTTCGCTTTAGCGGTGAGCCGATTCCCGCGATGCGCGGTATGGCCCCTAACGCGCCGGTGGTCTATCTTGGCACCTTTAGCAAAACCTTATTTCCGTCGCTGCGCCTCGGATTTATGGTGCTACCCTCGATGCTGGTGGAAAGCGCCCAGCCGGCTATCCGTGCGCTGCTGCGCGGCGGTCATCGTGCAGAGCAGCGCGCGCTGGCCTGTTTTATTGAGGAGGGACATTACGCTCGCCATCTGGCGGCGATGCGGCGTTTGTACCGTAAACGGCAGATACAGCTGTGTGAGGTACTGGAACAAGAACTGATCGTGCCGCACGAGTTGATGGCGGGCGAAGGCGGGCTGCATATGACGGTGGCGATTGACGGCATTGATGATGTGACGCTGGTTCGCCAACTGCGCGCACACCAGATGGCGCCCGGTGCGCTGAGTAGCTTTTACCTTAACCGTCAGCACGCGCGTTCAGGGCTGGTACTGGGCTATGGCAATACGTCCGCATCGCAGTTTGCACCGGCGATACGGACGCTACAGCGGCTTATTGCGCCGCTTCGGCGCGGGCGAGAGTGAAAACGTCGTAGAACGACAGTTCGCCTTTGGTGGTGACCATTTTTTGCAGCTGAGTTTTGTACTGACCGTCGACGCGGCTGGAGTGCAGAATTTTTTCAATCAGCTGCGGTGGGACGAAGCGGGTGTTGTACCACTCGCCGTTGTAGCACACGCGGAAATCCAGGACGTCGATATCTTCGTAGCGGTAGCGCGGGTAGACGTCGAAAAAGAAAAAGCCGTTCAACAGCGCGAACAGCAGCCACAGTAGCCAGACGGAGTCGGCCAGCGTCTCTGAGCGCATCATCACCACCAGGGTGGCGAAGAAGGCAAGGTACATGGCGACAAACAGTCCGGGATGGTTGCGGATAAAGCTGATGCTAAAGCGCGGCCGGTTGTCGCGCTTTTCACGGGCGTTCAGTTCATCAATGGTTTGCGTGAGTAATCGCTGGATCTCTGACATCTTTTGCTCGGCAACGTAGGGCGGAATAGCCTATTGTATGTTGCGTTAATCCATGCAAAAAGTAACAGATCGGTTGCAAAAAACCATAACAGTCTGCCGCTGTTATTTTGATAACATTTTAATGATGCGCGCCGGGTTGCCGCCGACAACGGCGTTAGCCGGGACATCTTTGACGACTACCGCGCCTGAAGCGATGACGGCATTATCACCGATGGTCACACCGGGGTTGACGATCGCTCGTCCGCCGATCCATACGTTGTGGCCGATGGTGACCGGTTTGCCGAACTCCACGCCGCTGTTACGTTCGTCGGCATCCAGCGGATGCGTGGCAGTGTAGATATGCACACCCGGCGCCAGCATACAGTTGTCGCCGATGTGAATCGGGCAGACATCCAACATCACACAGTCAAAGTTGGCGTAGAAGTTAGCGCCAAGGTGAATATTGTAGCCATAATCGCAGCGGAAGGTGGGTTCAATATAGGCGCCATCCCCTTTGCCGAGCAGCGTTTTCAGTAACGCTGTGCGTTCGGCTTTTTCATCCGGTGCCGTATGGTTATAACGGTGGATAAGCTGCCTGGCGCGAATCCGGTCCGTTCTTAGCGTTTCATCTCCCGGACGATAGGGTTCGCCGGCAATCATTTTGCGTTTTTCATCACTCATCGGTGCCTCCTGTTAGCGGAGCCACCACCTTAAAAGGTGATACATGATTTGGGAACGTTCCCAGATCATCGCTGTGACGTTATTCACAGAATCTAATCGTATCCAGAGGAGAGTCGCGCACGAAAAAAGAAATTAGCGAATGTACTTCCACACGGTTGAAGGGATCTTATCGTAGAGTTTATTCATGGTCAGTTCAGCCAGACGATGATCGGCCGCTGAGTAAAATACCGCCAGTTCATTGTCGGACAGCTCATATTTATTTTTTTCAATTACGCGTTCGAGCGTGTCAATAGACTGGCAGCGTCGCAGGCGCATCAAATAATCAGTTTTAGTTAGTGGTTTATCAGACATAATTCACCCATTGATTGTAATAATTTTAACAAGAAAGACTGACGGGGTTGGCGCGGCTCGCATTGACAAAACAACGGAAGAGTTTGTTCCCTGACTTCCGCCATTTTTGCAGGTCGACGCTATTAATGCCGTAGTTACTGAATAACATAAAAGTATCATCCAGATATTCGTCAATCTGTGCAATCAGTTTATTATCTTCGTCGTACTTAATTTTATAATTAAGTGCGAACGTTGCTATATGTTCTATCAGCTCATTAAGCTGCAGGTTAACCGCCGAGGTGGGATCGTTCACCCAGCCATGGTTACTCTCTTCGAGCGTGGCAAGACAATCATGATACAGGGTTTCGCAGAGAAACTTAAGCTGTGCGATATCATGTCTTTTTGGTGAGTATTCGTCCATAACGCATCCCCCTGTTCGTAGTACAGACAACGAGTAACAAATACCGGTGCGGGATGGTACTGCTGGCAAACCTGAAACATGCACGTGTTCCCGATCTGTTGTAACTATAATCCACTGCGCAAAAGATTTCATCGCGCTATTACGAAAAATTACAATTAAATCTCAGAGGGTTAAATTTTTTCTGCTCTCACCCATAAGACTGAACATAAAAGCTAACATCTTGTTTCTGCATAGAAACGGTGGGTGAAAAATGCAGGTTTCATAGCTTTGACCGCGGTGATGTGTGGAAAGTTCTTAGGCTTGACTAGGAATAATCCTAAAATCATTGAGTAAATACTCATTAAGAAAATGATGCAAAATAAATTAAAGAAAAATCTTAATTCTAGTATTGGCGTGGTTAAGGCTATTTTTATTATCAAAGGGGAGTAATGATTTCATTTATTAATAAATGATTAAATAGTAATCAATCGATGGCGGCGGGTGATGGCGATATAAAAAAAAGGGCCGCATGTGCGGCCCTTGAGGTAAGACGTTTTTAGTGATGCTCAACCTTGTGGCTGTGCTCAATGTCTTCGTTCTTACGGCTGAAACGACGACGAACCACGACGAAGAACACCGGGACAAAGAAGATAGCCAGCACGGTCGCTGTTACCATCCCGCCCATTACGCCGGTACCTACGGCGTTCTGCGCACCGGAGCCCGCGCCAGAGCTGATAACCAGCGGCATAACGCCGAGGATAAAGGCCAGCGAGGTCATCAGGATAGGACGCAGACGCATACGTACGGCTTCCAGCGTTGCTTCGATAAGCCCTTTACCTTCTTTATCCATCAGGTCTTTGGCGAACTCGACGATCAAGATGGCGTTTTTCGCCGAGAGACCGATGGTGGTCAACAGGCCTACCTGGAAGTACACGTCGTTGGTCAGACCGCGCAGCGTTGCGGCCAGCAGCGCACCGACAACCCCCAGCGGAACCACCAGCATGACCGAGAACGGAATAGACCAGCTCTCATACAGTGCGGCCAGACACAGGAAGACGACGATCAGCGAAATCGCGTACAGGGCAGGGGCCTGGTTGCCGGAGAGGCGTTCCTGATAGGACATGCCCGTCCAGTCGTAGCCGATACCCGCGGGCAGTTTACCCGCCAACTCTTCCATCAGGCTCATTGCCTCACCGGTACTCTTACCTTCGGCTGCCTGGCCCAGGATTTCCATGGACGGCAGACCGTTGTAACGTTCCAGACGCGGCGAACCGTATTCCCAGCGCGAGCTGGAGAAGGCCGAGAACGGCACCATCTGACCATCGCTGCCGCGAACGTACCACTTACCAATATCTTCTGGCAGCATACGGTATTTCGCTTCGGACATCAGATACACCTTCTTCACACGACCGCGGTCGATGAAGTCGTTGACGTAGCTACCGCCCCAGGCCGTGCCCAGCGTGGTATTGATGTCACTGATAGAAACACCCAGCGCCTGGGCTTTTTCCTGATCGATGTCGATTGTGAACTGCGGCGTATCTTCCAGACCGTTAGGACGCACGCCGGTCAGCACGTCAGGGTGCTGGGCAATCATGCCGAACAGTTGGTTACGCGCCTGCGTCAGTTTTTCGTGACCCAGACCCGCCTGATCAATCAGCTGGAAGTCAAAGCCGGTTGCCGTACCCAGTTCTACAATCGCCGGCAGGTTAAAGGCGAACACCATCGCATCTTTAATCTGTGAGAAGTAGCCCATTGCACGGCCGGTGATCGCTTCCACTTTGTTCTCGGCGCCCGGACGTTGACTCCAGTCCTTCAGCGAGACGAACGCGATACCGGTGTTCTGGCCGCGACCCGCGAAACCGAAGCCGTTTACGGCGAAGACGGACTCAACGTTGTCTTTCTCTTTGGTGAGATAGTAGTTGGTCATCTCATCCAGCACTTTCTGCGTACGTTCCTGGGTCGCACCGGCAGGCAGCTGCGCCATGCTCAGGAATACGCCCTGGTCTTCGTCCGGCAGGAAGGAGCTTGGCAGACGTACAAACAAAAACGCCATGCCGACGACGATGATCAGATACAGCAGCAAATAACGACCGGTGCTGCGCAGAATATTGCCTACGCTATCGGTGTAGTGGTGCGTGCTCTTCTCAAACATCCGGTTGAACCAGCCGAAGAACCCGGTGGTTGCGCCGTGGCTGCCTTTTTCGATTGGCTTCAGCATGGTGGCGCAGAGCGCCGGCGTCAGGATCAACGCAACCAGTACCGACAGCGCCATCGCGGACACGATAGTGATGGAGAACTGGCGATAGATTGCCCCGGTAGAACCGCCGAAGAAGGCCATCGGGATGAACACCGCGGACAGGACCATCGCGATACCAACCAGCGCCCCCTGAATCTGGCCCATTGATTTACGCGTCGCTTCTTTTGGCGGCAGACCTTCTTCCGCCATGACGCGCTCGACGTTCTCTACGACGACGATGGCGTCATCCACCAACAGGCCGATGGCAAGCACCATCCCGAACATGGTCAGCGTGTTTATCGAGAAGCCGAATGCCGCCAGCACCGCAAAGGTCCCGAGCAGTACCACCGGCACCGCGATCGTTGGGATAAGCGTCGCGCGGAAGTTCTGCAGGAACAGATACATCACCAGGAACACCAGAATGATCGCTTCGACCAGCGTTTTCACCACTTCGTGAATTGAGATCTTAACGAACGGGGTGGTGTCATACGGATAAACGATTTTCATCCCTGACGGGAAGAACGGCTCCATTTTTGCCAGTTCAGCGCGAATGGCGCTCGCGGTGTCCAGGGCGTTGGCGCCGGTCGCCAGTTTAATCCCCAGGCCGGAAGCCGGCTGGCCGTTAAACTTCGCGATAACGTCGTAGCTCTCGCCGCCGAGCTCAATCTTGGCGACGTCGCGCAGGCGAACCTGCGAGCCGTCCTGGTTCACCTTCAGCAGGATGTTGCCAAACTGCTCGGTGTTGGTCAGACGGGTTTGCGCCACGATAGAGGCGTTCAGCTGCTGGCCTTTCACCGGCGGCGTACCGCCTAACTGACCGGCCGCCACCTGGGCGTTCTGTGCTTTCAGCGCGGCGATCACGTCAACCGGCGTCAGCTGGAAGTTGTTCAGTTTGTTCGGGTCCATCCAGATACGCATCGCGTACTGGGAACCAAACAGCTGAACGTCGCCCACGCCGCTGGTACGGCTAATGGCGTCCTTCATGTTCGCTGCTACGTAGTCCGAGATATCGTCCTGGTTCATGGTGCCGTTGGTGTTGATAACACCGACAACCATCAGGAAGCTGCTGGACGCTTTCTCAACGCTAATACCCTGCTGCTGAACTTCTTGCGGCAGCAGTGGAGTGGCCAGCGCGAGTTTGTTCTGCACCTGAACCTGCGCGATATCCGGATCGGTACCGGATTCGAAGGTCAGGGTAATGGTTGCGGTACCGGTGGAGTCGCCGTTGGAGGACATGTACATCAGGTGATCGATACCGTTCATGTTCTGTTCGATAACCTGAGTTACTGTGTTCTGCACCGTTTCGGCGTCAGCACCGGGGTACATGGCCGTGATCGAAATTGCTGGCGGCGCAATCGTCGGATATTGCGCTACCGGCAACTTGAGGATCGATAGCCCCCCTGCCAGCATGATAATGATGGCGATCACCCACGCAAATATGGGGCGATCGATAAAGAAATTAGGCATGTCTTAACGGCTCCTGTTTAAGTTAAGACTTGGTTTGTTCTGACTGAGCAGCGCCCGCTGCGGCTTGCTGTTTGTCGTCAGAAGTGACTTCCTGCGCTTTGACCTGCACGCCCGGTTTCACTTTTTGCAGACCGGTAATAATGACGCGATCGCCATCCTTCAGGCCCTCGGTGACCAGCCATTTGTCGCCAATGGCCTGTGCGGCAACAATCTGGCGGGTTTCGACTTTATCGTCAGCGCCAACAACCAGCGCGCTCGCATCGCCGCGCGGCGTACGGGTCACGCCCTGTTGCGGAACCAGCAGCGCGTTCGGGTTGGTCCCTTCTTCCAGACGTGCGCGAACGAACATGCCCGGCAGCAGCGTATGGTCTGGGTTCGGGAAAATAGCGCGCAGCGTGATAGAACCGGTGGTCTGATCAACGGTCACGTCAGAGAACTCTAAGGTGCCGCTCTGCGGATATTTGATGCCGTCATTGGTCACCAGATCCACTTTCGCTTTGCCGTTTTCCTGTTTCAGCTTGCCGTCCGCCAGCTCCTGCTTAAGGCGCAGAAAGTCGTTGCTGGACTGGGTAACGTCAACATAGATAGGGTCCAACTGCTGAACGGTTGCCAGCGCGGTAGCTTGCCCGTTCTGCACCAGCGCGCCCTCGGTAACCGAAGATTTGCCAATGCGCCCGCTGATAGGGGAGGTCACTTTGGTATAAGCCAGGTTGATACGTGCGGTTTCTACCGCCGCTTTGGCAGCGACTACCGCAGCGTTAGCCTGCTGCGCATCGGCAACAGCCGTATCGTAATCCTGTTTGCTGATGTACTGCGTACCCAACAGTTTGGAGTAACGATTCACGGTCAGCTTTGCGATGTTGGCCGCGGCCTGCGCTTTGGCTAAATCACCTTTGGCGCTTTCGTAAGATGCCTGATACGTTGCTGGATCAATCTGATAAAGCGACTCACCGGCGGTGATTTCACCCCCTTCCGTAAAGTTGCGCTTCAGAATAATACCGCTGACCTGCGGGCGTACTTCTGCAATGCGGAAGGCGCTGGTGCGGCCCGGCAGTTCCGTCGTGATTACAAGAGGTTCAGATTTGAGCGTCACGACGCCAACTTCTGGTGCGTGTTGTGCTCCTTGCTGAGCTGGTTTGTCGTCACATCCTGTTAGCGCTAAGCTGCCTGAGAGCATCAGAACGACCGCCAGAGGCGTTAACCCTCTGTTTTTGTTCATATGTAAACCTCGAGTGTCCGATTTCAAATTGATCAATGAAGCAAGCGTCACAAACCCATTGCTGCGCTTGTATTATCGTCATACTATGGTACATACATTCATAAATGTATGTAAATCTAACCCCTGCAATTTCACCGACCTATGGCACGAAAAACCAAAGAACAAGCGCAAGCTACGCGTCAGCACATACTGGATGTCGCCCTACGGTTGTTTTCGCAGCAGGGGGTATCATCTACCTCACTTGCCGAGATTGCAAAAGCGGCCGGGGTGACGCGTGGCGCAATCTACTGGCATTTCAAGGATAAGTCGGATCTCTTTAACGAAATCTGGGTGTTATCAGAGTCCAGTATTAGCGATCTTGAGATTGAGTATCGGGCAAAATTCCCAGGTGATCCACTCTCAGTTTTGAGGGAAATACTGGTTTACATTCTGGAAGCGACCGTTATCGAAGAACGCCGACGCCTGATGACGGAAATTATTTATCACAAATGTGAGTTTGTCGGCGAAATGGCCGTTGTGCAACAGGCACAGCGGAGTTTATGTTTGGAAAGTTACGATCGCATTGAACAGACGTTAAATGACTGTGTCATCGCCGGGGTATTACCGACCAATCTGCTCAGCCGTCGGGCGGCCATTTTGACCCGCAGCTATATTTCCGGGCTGATGGAAAACTGGCTATTTGCGCCCGACTCCTTTGACCTGCGCGGCGAAGCGCAGGCTTATGTCGCTATCCTGCTCGAAATGTATCAATTTTGCCCAACGCTGCGCGCCGAAACACAGCCTTAATCACGGGCTTATTACCAGGAATAATCCTGGCGTCTCTGACTGTTCGCCTGTACCCAGAAGTGCTATTCTGCGCGGGCGTTTATCCCCGGTTCTTCACCGGCTTTAACAACCACTCACGTTAACATTATGCTGCATAATATCCGCCCACGGGGCACGATTTCCGCATTTATCATTATTGCTGTCTGCTTTCTGTTTACGATGGCCGCGGCGCAGGCGCGCGCGATTAACGGCAATGATATTCCTGACCGCGCCGATGTCCAGGATCAGCTGACCGCCCTCAATAATAAGAAAGACCTGACGCCGCAAGATAAGCTGGTACAACAGGATCTCACGGAAACCCTGCAACTTCTCGATAAAATCGACGCGGTGAAGGCGGAATCGACAGCACTGCAAAAGCAGATCGATCAGGCGCCGATGAAGCTGCGCCAGGCGACCGATAATCTCAACGCCCTGAGCGACGTCGACAATGACGATGAAACGCGCAAGACGCTGAGCACGCTCTCGCTGCGCCAGCTGGAAGCTCGAGTTTCCCAGTCGGTTGACGATCTGCAAAATGCGCAAAACGATCTCGCGACTTACAACAGCCAACTGGTCTCACTACAAACCCAGCCCGAGCGCGTCCAGAACTCGATGAACGCGGCCTCGCAGCAGCTGCTGCAGGTGCGCAACAGCCTCAACGGCAGCACCGTCGGCGATGCGCTGCGCCCCACGGAGCAGGCCAAACTGCTGGTGCAAAAATCGCTGCTGGATGCCGAAATTGAACTGCAGCGTAAGAGCCTTGCGGGGAACACCGTGCTGCAGGATACGCTGCAAAAGCAGCGCGACTATGTGACCGCCTACAGCAACCGTCTTGAACATCAGCTTCAGCTGTTGCAGGAGGCCGTGAGCAGCAAGCGTCTCACACTATCGGAAAAAACGGCCGCCGAAACCGCCTCGCCGGAAGAGACCGCCCGTATTCAGGGCAACCCGCTGGTGAAGCAGGAGCTGGAAATTAACCACCAGCTAAGTCAGAAACTGATTACCGCCACTGAAAGCGGCAACCAGCTGGTGCAGCAAAATATTAAGGTGAAAACCTGGCTTGACCGCGCCCTGCAGTCTGAACGTAACGTGAAAGAGCAAATTGCCGTACTGAAGGGGAGCCTGCTGCTGTCGCGTATTCTCTACCAGCAGCAGCAGACGCTACCGTCGGCCGACGAGCTGGAGGATATGACCACCCGCATCGCCGACCTGCGTCTTGAGCAGTTTGAGATCAACCAGCAGCGTGATGCCCTGTTCCAGAGCGACGATTTCGTTGCGAAGCTGGAAGAGGGGCACAGCAGCGAAGTCGACAGCGAAGTGCACGACGCGCTGCTGCAAATTGTTGATGCGCGCCGCGAGATGCTCGACCTGATCAACAAGCAGTTGGGTAGCCAACTGATGATGGCCATCAACCTGCAAATTAACCAACAGCAGTTGATGAGCGTATCGAAAAGCCTGAAATCAATCCTTACCCAGCAAATCTTCTGGGTAAACAGCAACAAACCGATGGACTGGGACTGGATTAAATCGTTCCCGGAAGCGCTGAAAGATCAGTTTAAGTCGATGAAAATCACCGTCAACTGGGAGAAAGCGTGGCCCGCGGTGTTTATCGCCTTCCTCGCGGGGCTGCCGCTGTTGCTGATTGCCGGGCTGATACGCTGGCGGCTACAGTGGCTGCGCAATTACCAGGATAAGCTGGGCGACCAGGTGGGTAATCTGCGTAACGATAGCCAGATGCACACGCCAAAGGCCATCTTCATCGATCTTATTCGCGCGCTGCCTGTGGTGCTGCTGATTCTGGCGGTCGGCCTGATCCTGCTGACCATGCAGCTCAATATCAGCGCACTGCTGTGGGCGTTTTCGAAAAAACTGGCCATGTACTGGCTGGTGTTCGGTCTGTGCTGGAAAGTGCTGGAGAAAAACGGCGTGGCCGTGCGGCACTTTAATATGCCAGAGCAGCTCACCAGCCACTGGCGTCGTCAAATTGTGCGTATCAGCCTGGCGCTGCTGCCGCTGCATTTCTGGTCAGTGGTGTCTGAACTTTCGCCGCTGAACCTGATGGACGATGTGCTGGGGCAGTTTGTTATTCTGCTTAACCTGCTGGTGATTACGGCACTGATGTGGCCAATGTGCCGCGAAAGCTGGCGTGACAAAGAGTCGCATAGCCTGCGTCTGATCACCATGACCGTGCTGGCGCTGGTGCCAGTGGGGCTGATGGTGCTGACCGCCACCGGCTACTTCTATACCACCCTGCGTCTGTCCGGTCGTTGGATTGAAACCGTCTACCTGGTTATTTTCTGGAACCTGCTGTACCAGACGGTTCTGCGCGGATTAAGCGTGGCGGCGCGTCGTATCGCCTATCGCCGCGCGGTCGCCCGTCGTCAGAATCTGGTGAAGGAAGGGGCCGAAGGGGCCGAACCGCAGGAAGAACCCGCGATTGCCCTGGAGCAGATCAACCAGCAGACGCTGCGTATCACCATGCTGGTGATGGTGGCGCTGTTTGGCGTGATGTTCTGGGCCATCTGGTCTGACTTAATCACCGTCTTTAGCTACCTCGACAGCATCACCCTGTGGCACTACAACGGCACCGAGGCCGGGGCCAGCGTGGTGAAAAATGTCACCATGGGCAGTTTGCTGTTTGCCATTATCGCTTCAATGGTCGCCTGGGCGTTGATTTGTAACTTACCGGGTCTGCTGGAAGTGCTGGTGCTCTCACGGCTGAATATGCGTCAGGGGGCGTCGTATGCCATCACCACGATCCTGAACTACGTGATTATCGCCGTGGGCGCAATGACCGTATTCGGCTCGTTGGGGGTATCGTGGGATAAACTGCAATGGCTGGCCGCCGCGCTGTCGGTTGGTTTAGGTTTCGGCCTGCAGGAGATTTTCGGTAACTTTGTGTCCGGCCTGATTATTCTGTTCGAACGCCCGGTACGTATTGGCGATACCGTGACCATTGGCACCTTCTCCGGGACGGTTAGCAAGATCCGTATTCGCGCGACCACCATCACCGACTTTGACCGTAAAGAAGTGATCATCCCGAACAAGGCCTTCGTCACCGAACGGCTGATCAACTGGTCTCTGAGCGATACCATCACCCGCGTGGTGATCCGTCTTGGCGTGGCCTACGGATCGGATCTGACCAAGGTGAAAGAGGTGCTGCTCAAAGCGGCGATGGAACATCCGAAAGTGATGCACGATCCGGAGCCTTCGGTGTTCTTTACCGCCTTCGGCGCCAGCACCCTCGATCACGAACTGCGTCTGTACGTACGTGAACTGCGCGATCGCAGCTACACCGTTGACGAACTGAACCGCACAATCGACCGTCTGTGCCGCGAAAACGACATCAACATTGCCTTTAACCAGCTGGAAGTGCACCTGCACAACGAGAAGGGCGATGAAGTGACGGAAGTGAAGCGCGACAGTAAAAATGACGGCAAAGACTTGATTGCTGATTAATCGGTAGGCCGGATAAGCGCTGCGCCATCAGGCGCGCCGCCGTATATTGCCGCATGGCGGCATCGTCTTATCCGGCCTGCGGATCGGGCTAGCTGTTGTTCCCTTGCTGCCTGGCGTTGGCGCTATGGCGCTTCGTCCGGGCGGCTTTTCAGCTTGTTGATGTAATCTTTGCGCACCATCTCCAGCGCGCTGAGCACAATTTCCGGGGCGATATGGTTGCTCTCCAGCAGTTCGATCAAATCGACCGCTAGCTTGACGTCATCGGGCGCATTTTCCAGCGACATAGCTTCTCCTCTAGCGCGCGATACGCGCCAGTATTCGTTCAATTTCCTCGAGCGCCTGGCGGCAGCGGGTAAGGCGACCGTCAAAGGCAGTGATTTCGCGCGCCAGACGCTGCTGATCCTCAAGCGTTGTAGCCTGCTGATATTGCTGCTGGCGCTGCTGCTTCATCTCCAGCAGACGACGTTCAAACTCCTGCGTTTCCAGCCTTTTACGCTGCCAGCGGCGCAGGCCGGGTGAGGGGCTATCCCACATGCGCAGTGACCAGGCTTCGCTCTCGCGGCTGATGGCCTCAATTTGCGCCGCCAGGCGTTCGGCGAGCCAGGCGACCTGCGGCAGCTGCTGCCGATCAACGGCGTGCTTAAGCTCCTCAAAATGCGCTTGGGCTTCATCGAGGTAGGCCTGCATTCTGGTGCTGCGCGTCTGGAAAAGCTGGCGGTCAAAGCGCGCGCTCAGCGTGGCGTGCGCAGCAAGGGGCGCAATGCGCGTCTGAAGCCGCGCAAGCTGTTGTTCCAGCGTTTGTAAAAGCAGGGCCGTTTTCACCGGATTCTCCGTTTTCTTGTTATCGGCTATGCTACAGTAGCAGACTCATTTGATAACGATTCGCATTATGCAGCGTACTATTTTAATCATTATTGGCTGGCTGGCGGTAGCCCTCGGCACCATCGGGGTGGTTCTGCCGCTGCTGCCGACGACGCCATTTATTCTGCTGGCTGCCTGGTGCTTTGCGCGCTCGTCGCCGCGCTTCCATCACTGGCTGCTTTATCGCTCCTGGTTTGGCGGCTACCTGCGCCACTGGCAGCGCTATAAGGCGATGCCGCCGGGGGCCAAACCGCGCGCCATCGCGGTGATTTTGCTGACGTTTGGCGTTTCTCTGTGGCTGGTGGAGATGACGTGGGTGCGCGTGCTGCTGCTGATGATCCTCGCCGGGTTGCTGGTTTTTCTTTGGCGAATCCCGGTGGTTGATGCAGAACAACAAAAGTCATGAAGCGCATTAATGGTGTTGCATTTCTGCGAGCTAGCCAGTAAATTCTGGCGTTTTCGAGCACAGGCGCGCCTGGTTAAAAGTTATCCAATTGTTGCTTTTAACCCATTTTGCTCGCCTTGAGTAACACTGTTTCAATCAGGCACAAACCTATGACCGCAACTGCACAGCAGCTTGAATATCTGAAAAACAGCATCCAGAGCATCCAGGATTATCCGAAACCTGGCATTCTTTTCCGCGATGTCACCAGCTTACTGGAAGACCCGAAAGCCTACGCGCTCAGCATTGAATTGCTGGTTGAGAAATACAAAGACGCCGGTATTACCAAAGTGGTGGGTACCGAAGCGCGTGGTTTCCTGTTTGGTGCACCTGTTGCGCTGGCAATGGGCGTAGGTTTTGTCCCGGTGCGCAAACCGCGCAAGCTGCCGCGCGAAACGATCGCCGAAAGCTATGAACTGGAGTACGGCACCGATCAGCTGGAAATCCACGTTGATGCAATCAAACCGGGCGACAAAGTTCTGGTGGTTGACGATCTGCTGGCTACCGGCGGGACTATCGAAGCGACGGTTAAATTGATCCGCCGTCTGGGTGGCGAAGTGCACGATGCGGCCTTCATCATCAACCTGTTCGATCTGGGCGGCGAACAGCGCCTGGAAAAACAGGGTATCACCAGCTACAGTCTGGTGAATTTCCCGGGTCACTAAGCATTTCCCGATACATGGCCTCGCCGATCCGGCGGGGCTGTGGTAGCATTACCCCCTCGTGAATCCACCTTCCAGCGTTTCAGAGCCTGCCAATGAGTTATCAGGTCTTAGCCCGAAAATGGCGCCCACAAACCTTTGCTGACGTCGTCGGCCAGGAACATGTGCTGACCGCACTGGCGAACGGCTTATCGTTAGGGCGCATTCATCACGCATATCTCTTTTCCGGCACCCGTGGCGTCGGGAAAACCTCTATCGCCCGTTTGCTGGCGAAGGGGCTGAACTGCGAAACCGGCATTACCGCCACGCCGTGCGGCGTGTGTGATAACTGCCGCGAAATTGAACAGGGGCGTTTCGTCGACTTAATTGAGATCGATGCCGCCTCGCGAACCAAAGTTGAAGATACCCGCGACCTGCTGGATAACGTCCAGTACGCGCCCGCGCGCGGCCGCTTTAAGGTGTATCTCATCGATGAAGTGCACATGCTCTCCCGCCACAGCTTCAACGCGCTGTTGAAGACGCTGGAGGAGCCGCCTGCGCACGTCAAATTCCTGCTGGCGACGACCGATCCGCAAAAGCTGCCGGTGACTATTCTGTCGCGCTGCCTGCAGTTCCACCTGAAGGCGCTGGACGTTGAGCAGATTCGTCATCAGCTTGAACATATCCTCGATGAAGAGCATATCGCCCACGAGCCTCGCGCCCTGCAGCTGCTGGCGCGTGCGGCGGATGGCAGCCTGCGTGACGCCTTAAGCCTCACCGATCAGGCGATTGCCAGCGGCGAAGGCCAGCTAACGACCGTCTCCGTCAGTGAGATGCTCGGTACCCTGGACGACGACCAGGCGCTGTCACTCATTGAAGCGCTGGTGGCCGCCGACGGCGAGCGGACGATGGCGCTGGTCAACGAGGCCGCGCTGCGAGGCGTTGACTGGGAGGCGCTGCTGGTTGAAATGCAGAGCCTGCTGCACCGTATCGCGATGGTTCAGCTGTCGCCTGCGGCACTGGGTAGCGATATGGCGGCCATTGAACAGCGGATGCGCAACCTGGCGCGCACCGTGCCGCCGACCGACGTGCAGCTGTACTACCAGACGCTACTGATTGGTCGCAAAGAGCTGCCGTACGCGCCGGACAGGCGTATGGGCATTGAAATGACTCTGCTTCGCGCGCTGGCGTTCCATCCGAACGCGCCGCTGCCGGAGCCGGAAAGGCCGCAGCAGTCCTTTGCGCCTGCCGCTACGCCGGTTACGCAACCGTCAGCGCCGATGCCTGCTTCTGCGCCAATGACGCCGCCGCCTGCTGCTCCGCTTCCTGATTCAACGAATCAGGTGCTGGCTGCGCGCCGTCAGCTGCAACAGCAGCAGGGCAATCAGGGAGCAACCACCCCAAAAAAGAGTGAACCGGCAGCCGCTTCCCGCGCGCGGCCGGTGAATAACGCCGCGCTGGAAAGACTGGCTTCGGTGACCGATCGCGTTCAGGCGCGCCCGGCACCGTCCGCGTTGACCCAACCGGCGGCGAAGAAAGAGGCTTACCGCTGGAAAGCCACCACGCCGGTTGCAGAGGTGAAAAAAGAGGAAGTCGCCACGCCGAAGGCGCTGAAGAAAGCGCTGGAGCATGAGAAGACGCCTGAGCTGGCGGCTAAGCTTGCGGCGGAGTCTTTAGAACGCGACCCGTGGGCAGCGGAGGTGAGCCAGATGGCGCTGCCGAAGCTCGTCGAACAGGTGGCGCTCAACGCGTGGAAGGAACACAACGGCAACGCGGTATGCCTGCACCTGCGCCCGACTCAGCGACACCTTAATTCGCCCGGCGCCAGGCAGAAGCTTGCCGAAGCGATGAGCACTTTATACGGTGTGCCTGTTGAATTGACCATCGTGGAAGATGATAATCCGGCGGTGCGTACGCCGCTGGAGTGGCGGCAGGCTATTTATGAAGAGAAACTCGCGCAGGCGCGCGAGTCGATCATCGCGGATAATAATATTCAGACCCTGCGTCGATTCTTCGATGCCGATCTGGATGAAGAGAGTATTCGCCCCATTTGACCGCAAGCGATGCTGACGGTCGTTATTTTTTAACGTGACCTACTGAGAGAGAAGCCTATGTTTGGTAAAGGCGGTCTGGGTAACCTGATGAAGCAGGCCCAGCAGATGCAAGACAAAATGCAGAAAATGCAGGAAGAAATCGCCCAGCTGGAAGTCACCGGCGAATCTGGTGCAGGTCTGGTCAAAGTGACCATCAACGGCGCGCACAACTGCCGTCGCGTTGAAATCGACCCAAGCCTGCTGGAAGACGACAAAGAGATGCTGGAAGATCTCGTTGCTGCGGCGTTCAACGATGCGGCGCGCCGTATTGATGAAACCCAGAAAGAGAAAATGGCCTCTGTATCCTCCGGTATGCAGCTGCCGCCAGGCTTCAAGATGCCGTTCTGATGCAAACCAGTCCGCTGTTAACTCAGCTGATGGAAGCGCTGCGCTGCCTGCCGGGCGTTGGCCCGAAGTCAGCGCAGCGCATGGCGTTTACCCTGCTGCAGCGCGATCGCAGCGGGGGAATGCGCCTGGCGCAGTCCTTAACGCGTGCGATGTCGGAAATCGGCCACTGCGCTGATTGCCGCACCTTCACCGAACAGGACGTGTGCAATATCTGTGCGAACCCGCGTCGCCAGGAAAACGGCCAAATCTGCGTGGTGGAGAGTCCGGCAGACATTTACGCCATTGAGCAGACCGGGCAGTTCTCCGGCCGCTACTTCGTGCTGATGGGCCACCTGTCGCCGCTCGACGGCATCGGCCCGGACGATATCGGCCTCGATCGTCTGGAGCAACGTCTGGAAACGGAGCAGCTCACGGAAATCATTCTCGCCACCAACCCCACGGTGGAAGGGGAAGCCACGGCCAACTATATTGCCGAGCTGTGCGCGCAGTATGGCGTTGATGCTAGCCGTATCGCCCACGGCGTGCCGGTTGGCGGCGAGCTGGAGATGGTTGACGGCACCACGCTGTCGCACTCGCTGGCCGGGCGCCATAAGATTCGTTTTTAATCAAACGAGAGCAGGATTTTCTGCTCTCGCTTGAAATTCTCGCTACCCATCCCCATTTTCCTCTCATCGCTTTTTTTACCTTGTAATCACCATTGAGGTATTTTGCAATGAAAGGACAAGAAACACGTGGCTTTCAGTCAGAAGTAAAACAGCTTCTGCACCTGATGATCCATTCTCTGTATTCCAATAAAGAAATTTTCCTGCGTGAGCTTATCTCTAACGCTTCAGATGCTGCCGACAAGCTGCGCTTCCGCGCGCTGTCCAACCCGGATCTGTATGAGGGCGACGGCGAACTGCGCGTGCGCGTCTCCTTCGATAAAGATAAGCGTACGTTGACCATCGCCGATAACGGCGTGGGTATGAACCGCGACGAAGTGATTGACCACCTGGGGACTATCGCAAAATCCGGCACCAAAACCTTCCTCGAGTCCATGGGCTC
The DNA here is from genome assembly GCF_014168815.1 of Klebsiella sp. WP3-W18-ESBL-02. NCBI lineage: Bacteria > Pseudomonadati > Pseudomonadota > Gammaproteobacteria > Enterobacterales > Enterobacteriaceae > Klebsiella > Klebsiella sp. WP3-W18-ESBL-02. The sequence goes on along the minus strand of NZ_AP021972.1, from coordinate 3,719,475 downwards.
CGACCAGGCGAAAGACAGCCAGCTTATCGGCCAGTTCGGCGTCGGCTTCTACTCGGCGTTTATCGTCGCGGATAAAGTCACCGTGCGCACCCGTGCGGCGGGCGATAAGCCGGAAAACGGCGTGTTCTGGGAATCTGCCGGTGAAGGTGAATACACCGTCGCGGACATCACCAAAGAAGACCGCGGCACCGAAATTACTCTGCACCTGCGTGAAGACGAAAGCGAGTTCCTCGACGACTGGCGCGTGCGTTCAATTATCAGCAAATATTCCGACCATATCGCGCTGCCGGTAGAAATTGAAAAATCCGAAGAGAAAGACGGTGAAACCGTTGTCTCCTGGGAGAAAATCAACAAAGCGCAGGCGCTGTGGACGCGTAATAAAGCTGAGCTTAACGACGACGAATACAAAGAGTTCTACAAGCATATCGCCCATGACTTTACCGATCCGCTGACCTGGAGCCACAACCGTGTGGAAGGGAAGCAGGAGTACACCAGCCTGCTGTATATCCCGTCGCAGGCGCCGTGGGATATGTGGAACCGCGATCATAAACACGGCCTGAAGCTGTACGTGCAGCGCGTCTTTATCATGGACGATGCCGAACAGTTTATGCCGAACTACCTGCGCTTCGTGCGCGGCCTGATAGACTCCAACGATCTGCCGCTGAACGTTTCACGTGAGATCCTGCAAGACAGCACCGTCACCCGAAATCTGCGCAACGCGCTGACCAAACGCGTGCTGCAAATGCTGGAAAAACTGGCGAAAGACGATGCCGAGAAATACCTGACCTTCTGGAAACAGTTTGGCCTGGTACTGAAAGAAGGCCCGGCGGAAGATCACGGTAATCAGGAAGCGATTGCCAAACTGCTGCGCTTTGCTTCTACCCATACCGACTCTTCCGAGCAGAGCGTGTCGCTGGCCGACTACGTCTCGCGTATGAAAGAAGGGCAGGAGAAAATCTACTACATCACCGCCGACAGCTACGCCGCGGCGAAAAGCAGCCCGCACCTGGAGCTGCTGCGTAAGAAAGGCATCGAAGTGCTGCTGCTTTCTGACCGCATCGATGAGTGGATGATGAACTACCTGACCGAGTTCGACGGCAAACCGTTCCAGTCAGTGGCGAAAGCCGACGAGTCTATCGACAAACTGGCGGATGAAGTCGACGAAAGCGCGAAGGAAGCGGAAAAAGCGCTGACGCCGTTCGTTGAACGCGTGAAAACCCTGCTGGGTGATCGCGTGAAAGAAGTGCGTTTGACCCATCGTCTGACCGACACGCCGGCGATTGTCACTACCGATGCTGACGAAATGAGCACCCAGATGGCGAAACTGTTCGCCGCGGCGGGCCAGGCTGCGCCGGAAGTGAAATACATCTTTGAACTGAACCCGGATCACGTACTGGTGAAACGCACTGCCGATACCCAGGACGACGAGCAGTTTAAAGAGTGGGTTGAACTGCTGCTTGACCAGGCGCTGTTCGCCGAGCGCGGTACGCTGGAAGATCCTAACCAGTTTATCCGCCGTATGAACCAGCTGCTGGTGTCCTGATAGCCATAATGTAATGCCGGATGGCGCTAACGCTTATCCGGCCTACAGCTTCTCATCGATCGTAGGCCGGATAAGGTGTTTACACCGCCATCCGGCATTTTCTCTCCTTATTATCAATTTTCCCACCGTTAACCGTTTCAGCGTAGCCCGCTTCCTTGAGCCAATGCCGCGTTGGTGGTATCTTTTAGCGCTTTTTAAAAAATATTGACAACCTTTGAGGGGATTTTCGCAATGCGTATCATTCTGCTTGGCGCACCTGGCGCGGGTAAAGGAACTCAGGCACAGTTCATCATGGAGAAATATGGCATTCCGCAAATCTCCACCGGTGATATGCTGCGCGCGGCCGTTAAATCCGGCAGCGAGCTGGGCAAACAGGCTAAAGACATCATGGATGCCGGTAAGCTGGTGACCGATGAGCTGGTTATCGCGCTGGTGAAAGAGCGCATCGCCCAGGAAGACTGCCGCAACGGTTTCCTGCTGGACGGCTTCCCGCGCACTATTCCGCAGGCTGACGCCATGAAAGAAGCGGGCATCAACGTTGACTACGTGCTGGAATTCGACGTACCGGACGAACTGATCGTTGACCGTATCGTAGGCCGTCGCGTACACGCTGCTTCTGGCCGCGTTTACCACATCAAATTCAACCCGCCTAAGGTTGAAGGTAAAGACGACGTGACCGGCGAAGAGCTGACCACGCGTAAAGACGATCAGGAAGAGACCGTGCGTAAGCGCCTGGTGGAATACCATCAGATGACCGCGCCGCTGATCGGCTACTACTCTAAAGAAGCGCAGGCGGGTAACACCCAGTACGCCAAAGTTGACGGTACTCAGGCCGTGGCTGACGTTCGCGCAGAGCTGGAAAAAATCCTCGGCTAATACCGAGGCGTGCCGGATGGCGGCATAAATGCCTTATCCGGCCTACGATTATTTTGTAGGCCTGATAAGCGCAGCGCCATCAGGCAAAAATTCTCGCCTTACCTCTCACAGCAATTAGTTTTTCTTCCCTGCTTTTCCGCTACAATTATCAACAATTTGAATCGATAAGAGGCGGTAATGCATCATAAAAAACCCGGTATTCTGCTGGTTAACCTCGGGACGCCCGATGCCCCCACGTCTGAAGCCATTAAACGCTATCTGAAACAGTTTTTAAGCGATAAGCGCGTTGTTGATACGCCGCGTTTGCTGTGGTGGCCTTTGCTGCGCGGCGTGATTCTGCCTATTCGCGCGCCCAGGGTAGCAAAGCTGTATCAGTCCGTGTGGATGGAAGACGGCTCGCCGCTAATGGTTTATAGCCGTCGCCAGCAGCGCGCGCTGGCCGCACGCCTGCCGGATGTGCCGGTGGCGCTGGGCATGAGCTACGGCACGCCGTCGCTACAAAGCGCCGTGGATGAACTGCTGGCACAGGGCGTCGATCAGCTTGTCGTGCTGCCGCTTTACCCGCAGTATTCCTGTTCGACCGTGGCCGCCGTATGGGATGAACTCGCCCGTATACTGGCCAGCAAACGCGCCATTCCGAGCGTGTCGTTCATTCGCGACTATGCTACCGATCGCGGCTATATTGAGGCGCTGGCCGCTAGCGCACGCGCATCGTTCGCGCGCCACGGCGAGCCGGATCTGCTGCTGCTTTCCTATCACGGCATTCCGCAGCGCTACGCGCATGAAGGCGACGATTATCCGCAACGCTGTCGCGACACGACCCGCGAGCTGGTTTCCGCGCTGGGTATTTCACCGGACAAGGTGATGATGACCTACCAGTCGCGCTTTGGCCGTGAACCGTGGCTGACGCCGTATACCGATGAGACGCTGAAAATGCTCGGAGAAAAGGGCGTGAAGCATATTCAGGTGATGTGCCCGGGCTTCTCTGCTGATTGCCTGGAAACGCTGGAAGAAATAGTGGTTCAGAACCGTGAAGTGTTCCTGGAGGCGGGTGGGCAACAGTATGAGTATATTCCCGCGCTTAATGATGATGATGCGCATATTGAGATGATGGTGAATCTGACTGCGCCGTATCGCTAATCGCCTGCGGGTAGGGGAATATGCTACTATTCCCCGCCTGTTAACTGCCAGCCAAAAATCACCATGAAATTTCCCGGTAAACGCAAATCTAAACATTACTTCCCAGTGGACGCTCGCGATCCGCTGCTCAAGCAAATTCAGCCCGAAAGTGAAACCAGCGCCGCGTGGGTCGTCGGTATCGACCAGACGCTGGTGGATATTGAGGCGAAAGTCGACGATGCGTTTATTCAGCGCTACGGCTTGAGTGCCGGGCATTCGCTGGTGATTGAAGACGATGTAGCGGAAGCGCTGTATCAGGAACTGGTGCGCGAAAACCTGATTACCCATCAGTTTGCCGGTGGCACTATCGGTAACACCATGCATAACTACTCGGTGCTGGCGGATGACCGCTCGGTGCTGCTCGGCGTGATGTGCAGCAATATCGAAATTGGCGGCTATGCCTACCGCTACCTGTGTAATACCTCCAGCCGCACCGATCTTAACCATTTGCAGGGCGTTGACGGGCCGATTGGCCGCTGCTTTACGCTGATTAGCGACAGCGGCGAACGGACCTTTGCCATTAGCCCTGGGCACATGAACAAGCTGCGCCCGGAGAGTATTCCTGAGTCGGTTATCGCCGGCGCATCTGCGCTGGTGCTCACCTCCTACCTGGTGCGCTGCAAGCCGGGCGAGCCGATGCCGGATGCCACCATGCAGGCCATCGCCTATGCCAAAAAGCATGATGTACCGGTGGTGCTGACGCTGGGCACGAAGTTTGTTATCGCCGATAGCCCGGAATGGTGGCAGCGTTTTATCAAAGAGCACGTGTCGATTCTGGCGATGAATGAAGAAGAAGCGGAAGCGTTAACCGGCCTCAGCGACCCGCTGCAGGCATCGGATAAAGCGCTGGACTGGGTGGATCTGGTGCTGTGCACCGCCGGGCCGACCGGGCTGTATATGGCAGGCTTTACCGAAAATGAGGCCAAGCGTAAAACCCAGCATCCGCTGCTGCCGGGTGCCATTGCCGAGTTTAACCAGTATGAGTTCAGCCGCGCGGTGCGTTTTAAAGATTGCCGTGAGCCACTGCGTATCTACTCGCACATTGCGCCATTTATGGGCGGGCCAGAAAAAATCATGAACACCAATGGCGCGGGTGACGGTGCGCTGGCGGCGCTGCTGCATGATATTACCGCCAACGCCTATCACCGTAGCAACGTGCCGAACTCCAGCAAGCATCAGCACGCCTGGCTGACCTATTCGTCACTCGCGCAGGTGTGCAAGTATGCTAACCGGGTAAGCTATCAGGTGTTGAACCAGCATTCGCCGCGTCTGACGCGCGGCCTGCCGGAGAAAGAAGATAGCCTCGAAGAGGCGTACTGGGAACGTTAATTCGTTCGAGGCCTACAACGATGACGTGCCGTTGTAGGCCTGATAAACGCAGCGCCATCAGGAAGATGGCGCAGATTTCCGGATGGCATCTTCGCTTTATTCGGCCGAAGAAAGTTACCCGCTTACCGCCTCACTCAACGGCGGCGAGCTCAGCAGCCCCAGCATGGTTTTGGCAATCTCCCGCTCGCCCATCACCACTTCATTGGCTCCGCGTTCGCTAATGTACGCCACTTCGTCGTCATAATGCGCACGGGCAATGATCTCGAGGTGCGGACACTTCTCGCGAGCGCTGGCAACAATCTCCCCGGCCTCGTAGCCGTTGGGGATGGTCAAAAGCAGCCAGCGGGCGCAGTCGAGGTGCGCCAGATTCATGATCTCTTCGTTAGCGGCGTTGCCCAGTACCGCGCGAATACCGCGTTCACGTAGCTCATCCACGCGGGTTCGCGACGTTTCAATGACCACCAGTGGAATGCCCTGCGCCATCAGCTTCTCACCGAGCAGGCTGCCGACGCGGCCGTAGCCGACCAGCAACGCATGATTGCAAATATCCACCGGGATCTGCGTTTCATCTTCCAGCGCCTCTTCCAGCGTCTGTTCCTCAAGCGTTTCCGTTTTCTCGAGGTATTTCTCCAGCAGGGAGAACAGCACCGGGTTAAGCATAATGGAGAGAATCGCGCCCGCCAGCACCAGGTTTTGCCCGGCCTGCGGCAGTAGCCCCAGCGCCATCCCCAGACCGGCCAGAATAAAGGCAAATTCGCCAATTTGCGCCAGGCTGGTGGCGATGGTCAGTGCGGTACGCTGGGAGTGACCGAACAGGCGTACCAGGCCAAACGCCGCCAGCGATTTACCGAAGATGATAATAGCCAGCGTTGCCAGCACCGCCAGCGGTTGCTCAATCAGAATCAACGGATCGAACAGCATGCCGACGGAGACGAAGAACAGTACCGCAAACGCGTCGCGCAGCGGCAGCGTATCGTGCGCCGCGCGGTGGCTCAGCTCGGATTCGTTCAGCACCATTCCGGCGAAGAATGCGCCCAGCGCGAAGGAGACGTCGAACAATTCGACCGCACCGAAGGCAATGCCCAGCGCCAGCGCCAGTACCGAGAGCGTGAACAGTTCGCGAGACCCGGTGGCGGCGCTGCGTGAGAGGATCCACGGCACCAGACGACGGCCAACCAGCATCATGATGGCGATAAACGCCACAACTTTGCCGATGGTGATGGCCATATCGATAGCCAATGAGGCAAAACCGATATTTTCTTTTTCCATCATTCCGGCGACGGCGGGGAGCAGAACCAGCGTTAATACCATCACCAGGTCTTCAACAATCAGCCAGCCGATGGCAATTTGCCCCCGCTGGCTATCAATAAGCTGCCGTTCCTCCAGCGCGCGTAGCAGCACCACGGTACTGGCGGTAGAAAGACACAGACCAAACACGATACCGGTCATCATTGACCAGCCTAAGAAAGTGGAGAGCAGCATCCCCAGCAGCGTGGCGACGGCTATTTGCGCGATGGCGCCGGGGATGGCGATAGACTTTACCGCCATCAAATCTTTGAGCGAAAAATGGAGACCGACGCCGAACATCAGCAGAATAACGCCGAGTTCTGCAAGCTCAGGCGCCAGTTTGGTATCAGCGACAAATCCTGGAGTAAACGGTCCGGCCAGCACGCCCGCTAATAAATAACCTACCAGTGGTGAAATTCTTAACTTATTGGCAATCATGCCAAGGAAAAAAGCGAGCACAAGGCCACCAACAATGGTGGTGATTAGCGGTGTGGCGTGATGCATTCCGTCTCCTTTCGTCGTGATGCGTGGTCCCATTTTTGGCGCAGAGTGCCGCAACAGCCTGAAAACCAAAAAACCTCGTAATAGTTTATGACAATTTCCGTGATTGTGTTTGTGAATAATTCTTGAATTTAGCTAAAAAATTGAATTTTTGAGAGTAAATGGCACAAAAATGAAAATTGGCTGAGCAAAGCCAGATAAGACGCGCGCTTGCGGGGAGGGGAGCGGCAGCCAAAACAAAGGTTTGGCTGCCGTAAATTCAGTGTTTTTGGCGGTTATCAGGTAAGAATATGGTCAACATCCCAATAAGTGGTAGGAAAGCACATATTTTATAAACCAACTCGATACTGGTATGGTCGGCAATCAGCCCCAGTACCGCAGCCCCAAGGCCACCCATGCCAAAAGCGAAGCCGAAGAATAGCCCGGAAACCATCCCGATACGGCCCGGCAATAGCTCCTGCGCATACACCAGAATGGCAGAAAACGCCGATGCGAGGATAAATCCAATGATCACCGTTAAAATCCCCGTCCACCACAGGCTGGCGTAGGGTAAAAGGAGAGTAAACGGTGCAACGCCGAGGATAGAGCCCCAAATAACATATTTACGGCCAATCTTGTCACCTACAGGCCCGCCAATGACGGTGCCCGCAGCCACTGCAAACAGGAAGGCAAATAAGTGAATCTGCGCGTTTTGTACCGATAATCCGAATTTTTGCATCAGATAAAAGGTGTAGTAGCTGCTGATACTCGCCATATAGAAATATTTCGAGAAAATCAGCATCAGCAGGATGCTCACGGCCAGAATAACCTTGTTTCTCGGCAGCGGATTGATAATCACCGCTTTAGGTTTACCCTTCGCCAGACGATGCTGCGCGGCGTACCAGCGGCTGACCTGCGCCAGCACGACAATCGCCAGCAGCGCGGCCAGGACGAACCAGGCAACGTTACCCTTACCGTACGGCGCGATAATCACCGCCGCCAGCAGCGGCCCAAGCGAGCTGCCGAAGTTACCGCCGACCTGGAAAATAGACTGCGCCAGCCCGTGGCGACCACCGGAAGCCATGCGCGCCACGCGGGAGGATTCCGGATGGAACACGGATGAGCCGGTACCGACCAGCGCAGCGGCCAGCAGCACCGTCCCGAAGCTACCTGCCAGCGCCAGCAGCACCAGGCCGCTTAGGGTAAAGCACATGCCGACGGGGAGTGACCACGGCATCGAACGCTTATCGGTGATGTAACCGATCACCGGCTGGAACAGCGATGAGGTCAGCTGGAAGGTAAGGGTGATTATCCCTATCTGCACAAAGGTCAGAGAAAACTCGGACTGCAGCAGCGGGTAGATGGCCAGAATCAGCGACTGAATCATGTCGTTGAGCAGGTGGGAGAGGCTTATTGCTCCCAGGATACCGAATGAGGTGCGGCCCTTTTGCGAAGACGCAGTCGGGCCAGGCCGCGTAGGGCTGGTTTCAGAGATTGCCATAGATTCCACTTATATTTGGTAGTGCGATATTGGGGATAAACGCTTTAATAATTATTATCAGACTAAGATACCTGTCTAAGACGTTTGAAGGAAGTCTCAATTCTGAAAACAAATTAGACTAATATTTCATAGCGTTGTAATTTCTGCGGTTGTTATTCACTCAGGGAGAGAATCATGCATTTCGTCAAACGAGGCGTGGCGCTGGCGATGCTGGCTGCACTATCTTTAGTCAGCCTGCCCTCACAGGCTTATCAGCAAGATAAAACGTATAAGATAACCATTCTGCATACCAACGATCACCACGGGCACTTCTGGCGCAGTGAATACGGCGAGTATGGCCTGGCGGCGCAAAAAACGCTGGTTGACGGCATTCGTAAAGAAGTGGCAGCAGAAGGCGGCAGCGTGCTGCTGCTCTCGGGCGGCGATATTAACACCGGGGTTCCGGAGTCGGATCTGCAGGATGCCGAGCCGGACTTCCGCGGCATGAATCTGGTGGGCTACGACGCGATGGCCGTCGGCAACCATGAGTTTGATAATCCGCTGAGCGTTCTGCGCCAGCAGGAAAAGTGGGCTAAATTCCCGTTCCTCTCCGCCAATATTTACCAGAAAAGCACCGGCGAGCGCCTGTTTAAACCGTGGGCGATTTTTAAACGTCAGGATCTGAAAATTGCCGTCATTGGTTTAACCACCGACGACACCGCCAAAATCGGTAATCCGGAATACTTTACCGATATTGAATTCCGCAAACCGGCGGAAGAGGCGAAGCTGGTGATTCAGGAGCTACAGCAGAAAGAGAAGCCTGACCTGATTCTGGCGACGACCCATATGGGGCACTACGATAACGGCGAACACGGCTCCAATGCGCCGGGTGATGTTGAAATGGCGCGCAGCCTGCCGGCCGGCGCGCTGGCGATGATTGTAGGCGGTCACTCGCAGGACCCGGTTTGCATGGCGTCGGAAAATAAAAAGCAGGTTGATTACGTACCGGGTACGCCCTGCGCGCCGGACAAACAGAACGGTATCTGGATAGTTCAGGCCCACGAGTGGGGGAAATATGTCGGCCGCGCGGACTTCGAATTCCGCAACGGTGAGCTTAAGCTGGTGCACTACCAGCTGATCCCGGTCAACCTGAAGAAGAAAGTCACTTACGATAACGGGCAGAGCGAGCGCGTGCTTTACACGCCGCAGATCCCGGAAAACCCGCAGATGCTCTCGCTGCTGACGCCGTTCCAGAGTAAAGGCAAAGCGCAGTTAGAGGTAAAAGTTGGCAGCGTGAATGGGCATCTGGAAGGCGATCGCAGCAAGGTTCGCTTCGTGCAGACCAACATGGGGCACCTGATTCTGGCGGCGCAGATGGCGCGCACCGGCGCCGATTTTGGCGTCATGAGCGGCGGCGGCATTCGCGACTCCATCGAGGCGGGTAATATCACCTATAAGAGCGTGCTGAAGGTGCAGCCGTTTGGCAACGTGGTGGTGTATGCCGATATGAGCGGGAAAGAGGTGATTGAGTATCTGACCGCTGTAGCGCAGATGAAGCCGGACTCCGGGGCCTATCCGCAGTTTGCTAACGTCAGCTTTGTGGCGAAGGGCGGGCAGCTTCAGGATCTGAAAATCAAAGGTGAACCGGTCGATCCGGCGAAAACCTATCGTCTGGCGACGCTGAGCTTTAACGCTACCGGCGGCGACGGCTATCCGAAGATTGATAACAAACCGGGCTATGTGAATACCGGCTTTATCGATGCCGAGGTGCTTAAACAGTATATTGAGCAGAACTCGCCGCTGGATGTGAATGCTTACGAGCCGAAAGGGGAAGTGAGCTGGCAGTAAGCTCGGCGCAGCGCCATCAGGCAGTTGGGTGCACATTGCCGGATGGCGGCGTAAACGCCTTATCCGGCCTACCCTTCCGTAGGCCTGATAAGCGCAGCGCCATCAGGCGGTTCAGCGCACATTGCCGGATGGCGGCGTACGAGGCTATCAGAGGGGTAACCGAAAATCGCGTTATTAATCCCGGCGCGCAATGTCCGCAAACGTCGCGCCAAGAATTTTCGCTAAATCCACCGCCGCCAGCTCAATATCCAGCCCGCGCTTGCCGCCGGAAACATAGATAGAGGCAAACTCCTGCGACGGCGCGTCAATCACCGTTGGCAGGCGCTTCTTCTGCCCCAGCGGGCTGATGCCGCCGACCAGATAACCGGTGACGCGCTGTGCCACCATCGGATCGGCCATATCGACCTTTTTCGCGCCCAACGCCTTGGCGACTTTTTTCAAATCCAGCTGCCCGGCGACCGGCGTGACCGCCACTGCCAGCTGTTTCATATCGCCATTCATCGCGACCAGCAGCGTTTTGTAAACCTGATCGGCGTTTAGCCCTAATTTGCGCACGACCTCATCGCCAAAGTTCGTTTCATTCGGATCGTGATCGTAGGTATGAATGCTAAATGGGATCTTGTTCTTTTCGAGTAACTTAACTGCGGGAGTCATAACGTTCCTTCTTACTACAGACAGGGTATACCGTCAGCATACGCCCTAAAACGGACTAAAAAATAGTATAATCTTGCGCAATAGGTATTGGCAGTTGTAGCAACTTTGAGCGACAATCGGAGGATCCGGAGTGAAAACTTCGGGATAATAATAATGATGAAATTCCTCTTTGACGGGCCAATAGCGATATTGGCCATTTTTTTATTTCAGCATCTGTGGCAGGTTGCCCTCTCCGTACAAATGCAGCGCGCCTACCGCGACCACATAGCGTCCCGGCGGTAGCGCCAGCAGCGCATCTCGCCAGGCAATATTGCGTTTCACCATCAGCACATCATAGAGCGACTGGCTAAACGTATTGGGCAGCGATGTTCCACCGCGGGTCGGGGGCTGATCCAACCACCAGCCGATCATGACCTGCAGCAGCCGTGCGTTGGTGTGCCAGTGCGTCAGGGTATCATCAAGTAGCGCCATGCCGCCGTCGGGCAGATGGCATAACAGGTCAATCTGGCTATCTGCCCCTTCCAGCTCCTGCACCGGCAGCTCGGCATCGTGTGCGGCCGCGAGCAGCTGATAATCAATACCGTAGTCCGGACGCAGACCTAAACGTTGAGCCTGAGTGGCCTGTAGCACCATCGCGATTTGCCACAGCGGCTGGTTATCCACGCGGGCGAGCGACATTCCCTGCTCATCAAGCCGTTTTTGTAACGCGCTAAGCTGCTCTGCGCTCAGCCGTTCGGCCAACGGCGGGTATTCGGGAAGATCGCTGAACGGGGTTTCGCTGCCGGAAATATCGGCTTCAACAATCAGCGCATCGGCCTGACGTAGCTTCTTTAGCAGCTTTGGCGGCAGGGGGGACATATCGCGTGTGCCCATATGAATGCTGCCGACCAGGTGCAGATGGCGACCGCCGGGAAGGGTGACATCCAGCGCCGGCCAGCTGTACGGCGAGCCGCGCAGGGTCCGCCACAGGCGTTGTAGTTGATGTAACAGGCTCATCCGCGCTCCCTGGAAGGAAAATGTCATGCTAGCGCGCCGGAAGGAAAGGTGCAAACGCGCCCCGTCCGAAAACGGGCGGGGCGCGAGGATCAGGCTTTAGGTTTAAATCGCAGCAACCGGTTAGCGTTGCTGACCACCGTAATGGATGAGAGCGCCATCGCCGCCCCGGCGACCACCGGGTTAAGCAGCGTGCCGGTCAGCGGCCAAAGGATCCCTGCGGCAATCGGAATACCGAGCGAGTTATAGACAAAGGCGCCAAGCAGGTTCTGCTTCATGTTGCGTAGGGTGGCGCGGGAAATGGCCAGCGCATCGGCAACGCCCACCAGGCTGTGGCGCATCAGCGTGATAGCCGCCGTTTCAATCGCCACGTCGCTGCCGCCGCCCATCGCGATGCCCACATCGGCCTGCGCCAGCGCCGGGGCATCGTTGATGCCGTCGCCGACCATCGCCACTTTTTGCCCTTGCGCCTGCAGATCTTTAATGGCCTGAGCTTTACCGTCCGGCAGCACGCCGGCAATCACCTCATCGATACCGGCTTCTTTGGCGATAGCGTTCGCAGTCACCGGATTATCGCCCGTTAACATCACCAGACGATAGCCTTCCTGATGCAGACGCTGTAGCGCGGCGACGCTGTCGCTGCGCAGCGGATCGCGAATGGCAAACAACGCGGCGGCTTTACCGTCAATGGCCAGCAGTACCGGCGTTGCGCCCTGAGCCGCCTGGCGGGCCAGTTCGTCGTCCAGTTCACGGGTATCGATCTGCTGTTCATGCATCAGCGCCTGGTTGCCGAGCAGCAGGCGATGCCCTTCGGCTTCACCGCTAACCCCCAGGCCGCGCAGCGTGCGGAAGGCGTTAACCTGCGGGAGCGTGTTGTTGGCGGCTTTCTCCAGAATAGCGCGTGCCAGCGGGTGATTTGAACCTTGCTCCAGCGCAGCGGCCAGGCGCAGCGCGACGGCCTCATCAATATCACGTTGCGTGACGATCGCGACAACCTGCGGTTTGCCTTCGGTCAGCGTGCCGGTTTTATCAAATACCAGCGTGGTCAGTTCGCTGGCACGCTGTAAGGCATCGGCATCGCGAACCAGCACGCCGTATTCGGCAGCGCGGCCTACGCCCGCAATAATCGACATCGGCGTCGCGAGGCCGAGGGCGCACGGGCAGGCGATGATAAGCACCGTGGTCGCGATCACCAGCGTATAAACAATCTGCGGCGCCGGTCCGAAGACGTACCAGATGGCCGCGCTGAATAGCGCAATCGCCACCACGACCGGTACAAACACCGCCGAAATTTTATCCGCCAGCTGGCCAATTTCCGGTTTACTGCTTTGTGCCTGGCGGACCATTTTAATAATGCGTGACAGCGTGGTATGGCTGCCGACGGCGCTGGCGCGGAATAAGACAGAACCATCCTGCACTACCGTACCGGCGTGAATGCTGTCGCCATCGCCTTTCTGCTGCGGAATGGGCTCGCCGGTAAGCATGGCTTCGTCAAACCAGGCTTCGCCCTGGCTGATTTCCCCATCGACCGGTACCCGGTCACCGGTGGTCAGGCGCAGGATCATGCCCGGCTGCACGTCGGCCAGCGGCACGGTTTTTTCACCGTCCTCGGTGACTACCCGCGCGGTGGGCGGCGTCAGGTCGAGGAGTTTTTCCAGCGCGCGCGACGAACGTTGACGCGCTCGTGCTTCCAGCATATGGCCGAGGTTAATCAGACCAATAATCATGGCGCTGGCTTCATAATAAAGGTGGCGTGCTTCCATCGGGAACCACTGCGGCCACAGGTTAACGCTCATTGAATACAGCCAGGCTACGCCGGTCCCCAGCGCCACGAGCGTATCCATTGTGGCGGTACGATTCTTCAGGCTTTTCCATGCACTGCTATAGAAATGGCCGCCCGCAAATACCATGACCGCCAGGGTGACAAGGCCAATAGCCAGCCACAGCGAGCGGTTATCGTCGGTGACCATCATGTTGTCGCCAATCATCCCCCAGACCATCACCGGCACGCCGACCAGCAGGGCGACAATGGCCTGCCAGCGAAAACGTTTCATGGTGGCCAGCGCGGTTTGCTGCTGACGTTCGCGACGTTTAAGGTCGTCTTCAATGGCCTCCGCACCGTAGCCCGCTTTCTCTACGGCATGGACTAAATCACCGGCGGAGGCGCTGCCCATGACCAGGGCCGTGCGCTCCGCCAGATTTACCCGTGCCTGTACCACGCCCGGCACCGCCTGGAGGGCGTTTTGTACTCGGGAAACGCAGCTGGCGCAGCTCATACCGTTGATCAGCAGCTGTTGGCTGTCATCCAGTTCCTGTGCTGCCGGAAGCTCAGGGGCGGCCGCTGTCAGTGCTTCCGACGGGAGTGATGACTCTGCCAGCGGTTTAGCCTTTGGGTGGCTGAGCTCCGCGCCGTAACCGGCTTGTTTAATGGTTTCAATCAGCGCATCGGCGCTGGCGCTGCCGGTGACGTGCGCCGCTTCGATGGTGACTTCCGCATGATCAACGTCCGGGCGCTGTTCCAGGCTCTCTTTAACGCGTTTGACGCAGTGGCCGCAGGACAAACCGTCCAGCGCCAGATCTATGGTATGAGACATATTCCTCTCCTCAATTGATGGGTGACCAAATTCACCTTTTGGTCTACAGTGAGAAAGGTTAAACCTTCCAGCAAGGGGAAGGTCAAGGGGGAAATGTGAATATCAGTGATGTGGCCAAAAAAACCGGCCTGACCAGCAAAGCCATTCGCTTTTATGAAGAGAAGGGGCTGGTAACGCCGCCGCTGCGTAGCGAGAACGGCTACCGCAGCTATACGCAAAAACACCTGGATGAGTTTACGCTGCTGCGCCAGGCGCGGCAGGTGGGATTTAATCTTGAAGAGTGTGGCGAGCTGGTCAATCTGTTTAACGATCCGCAGCGTCACAGCGCCGATGTGAAGGCCTACACGCTACAGAAGGTGGCGGACATTGAGCGCCACATCAGCGATTTACAGGCGATGCGCGATCAGCTGCTGTCGCTTGCCGCCTCCTGCCCGGGGGATGACAGCGCCGATTGTCCGATTATTGATAACCTTTCCGGCTGCTGCCATCGTAAGACCCTGGCGTGAGGGTTAGCGAGGCGGGGTAAGCCTGATACGCAGGACGATCCCTTCCACCGCAATGACTTCAACTTTGCTGCCGGCCGGCAGGTCATCATCGGCCAGCACGGGCCAGGAACTGTCGCCAACGCGCATATGGCCGCGGCCGTTGACCAACGCGTTATCCAGGGTAAAACGCTGGCCCAAAAGCTGCTGACCGCGCTGGTTGAGCTGACCTTGCGCCGGGCGCTGTCTGTCACCCCGACGCGAGAGCCATTTCCACCACAGCCAGGCCGCCAGCAGGGTCAGCGCCGCGAACAGCGCACCTTGCCACGCCCACGACAGCGGCAGCGCCCAGGTTATCAGCCCCGTTGCCGCTGCTGCCACACCGCTCCACAACAAATAGCCGCTGCCGCCGAGCATTTCTGCAGCCAGCAGCAGGCCGCCGAGGCTCAGCCAGAAAAAATGCGGGTGCGCCAGCACCAGGGCAATCATGACGGTTTCCGATCGCGGCTGCTGTCTTTAATCAGCTCAGCAACCCCGGCAATAGAACCCATCAGGCTGCTGGCATCCAGCGGCATCATCACCACTTTGCTGTTATTGGCCGCGCCAATTTGTTGCAGTGCGTCAGTGTATTTCTGGGCGACAAAGTAGTTAATGGCCTGAATATCACCGGCGGCGATCGCTTCCGACACCATTTTAGTGGCGCGGGCTTCCGCCTCTGCCGAACGTTCACGCGCTTCTGCCTGGAGGAACGCCGACTGACGTTCGCCCTCGGCGGTAAGAATTTGCGCCTGCTTTTCACCTTCGGCTTTCACGATCTGCGCCTGGCGGATCCCTTCAGCCTCCAGAATGTAGGCACGCTTGGTTCGTTCCGCTTTCATCTGAGCATTCATCGCGTCGATAAGTTCTGCCGGTGGGCGCACATCGCGAATTTCGATACGGGTAATTTTTATCCCCCACGGGTTGGTGGCTTCGTCGACAATATGCAGCAGTCGGGTATTGATGTTATCGCGCTGAGAGAGCATCTCATCAAGCTCCATCGACCCGAGTACGGTACGAATGTTGGTCATCGTCAGGTTGATAATGGCCAGCTCGAGGTTGCTGACTTCATATGCCGCTTTTGGCGCATCAATGACCTGAATGAAACAGACGGCGTCGATGGCGACGTTGGCGTTGTCTTTTGAGATCACTTCCTGAGAGGGAATGTCGAGAACCTGCTCCATCATATTGATTTTGCGCCCGATCCGGTCCATGAACGGCACAACGAGACTTAGCCCTGGATGCAGCGTTTTGGTGTAGCGGCCGAAGCGCTCTACCGTCCACTGATAGCCCTGCGGCACAATTTTGACCCCGGCGGCAACCACCACCAGCGCGACAAAGATAAGAATGGGGATAAATACCAGCATAAAACCTCCTGTTTTACTCTCCGTAACCTCAACAAGTATATCGGCTCTGCACGGGAAATTCGCCCCCTGAAATTAATTGGCGTTACACTTAGAGGGGCAAAACGAAAAAACAGGATAAAGAAAGGCAATGACGGAAAATAGCGCGATTTTACAGCTTAAGCAGGTGAGCTTTCATATTGGCGAGAAGACGATCCTTGAGAATATAAACCTGAACGTGGCTCCCGGCGAATTCAAGCTGATTACCGGCCCGTCCGGCTGTGGAAAAAGCACCTTATTAAAAATTATCGCTTCGCTGCTCTCACCGAGCGCAGGGCAGATATTGTTTGGCGGCCAGGATATTAACACCCTAACGCCGGAAGCCTATCGCCAGCAGGTGTCCTACTGCGCGCAGACTCCGGCGCTGTTTGGTGACACGGTGTACGACAACTTTATTTTCCCCTGGCAAATTCGCGGCCAACAGCCGGACCCGGATCGTTTCCTGGGGCAGCTAACGCGCTTTGGTCTGGCCGAAGATACCCTGTCTAAATCAATCAACGAGCTGTCGGGAGGCGAAAAACAGCGGGTATCGTTAATTCGCAATTTGCAATTTTTACCCAAGGTGCTGCTACTCGATGAAATAACCAGCGCGCTGGATGAGCAGAATAAAGGGAACGTGAATGAAATTATTCATCAGTACGTACGCGATGAGCAGGTTGCCGTGCTGTGGGTGACCCACGACAAAGATGAAATTAGCCATGCCGATGAGGTGATTATGCTGCCTTCGCACCCACAGAGCGTCAGGGAGTCAGATCATGAATAACGAACACATCATCACTAACGAGTCGCTGGCGCTGTCGATGGTGCTGGTATTGATTGCCATTGTGGTGAGTTACCGGGAAAAGCTGGCGCTGGAAAAAGACATTATCTGGAGCATTTGCCGCGCGGTGGTGCAGCTGGTTATCGTTGGCTATGTACTGAAGTATATTTTCAACGTCAACCATGCGGTGCTGACGCTACTGATGGTTCTGTTTATCTGCTTCAACGCCGCCTATAACGCGCAAAAGCGCAGTAAATATATCGACAAAGCGTTCGTGTCATCGTTTATCGCCATTACCGCCGGAGCCGGTCTAACGCTTGCGGTACTGGTCTTTTCCGGTTCGATCGCTTTTGTGCCGATGCAGGTCATTCCTATTTCCGGGATGATTGCCGGTAACGCGATGATTGCGGTTGGGCTGTGCTACAACAACCTGGGCCAGCGCTTTAGCGCTGAACAGCAGCAGATTCAGGAGAAGCTGAGCCTGGGGGCAACGCCGAAAATGGCCTCCGCTCGTCTTATTCGCGAAAGCATTCGCGCGTCGTTGATTCCGACCGTCGACTCGGCGAAAACCGTGGGGCTGGTGAGTTTACCGGGGATGATGTCAGGGCTGATTTTTGCCGGTATTGACCCGGTAAAGGCAATTAAATATCAGATAATGGTGACCTTTATGCTGCTTTCTACCGCCAGCCTGTCAACCATTATTGCCTGCTATCTGACCTATCGGAAGTTTTACAACGCGCGCCACCAGCTGGTGGTGACGCAACTGAAAAAACGCGATTGACGCTGCCGCATGTCGCAGAAGGCCTGATAAGCGCAGCGCCATCAGGCACGTTCGTTGCACATTGCCGGATGGCGGCGTAAACGCCTTATCCGGCCTACCTGTCTGGCTACCGCTTCGGGCAGTAGGCCTGATAAGCGTTGTGCCAATCAGTACAGCAATGAATACAGCTGGCGGCGGTATTTCGATGCCAGCGCATCGCCGGTGCCGAGCGCTGCCAGGATTTCCTGCAACATTTTGCGCGCCTGGCCGTCAGCCGCGCCCAGGTCTTTGCGCAGGTGGCTGAACAACAGCTCCAGCGCTTCTTCATTACGCCCGACCTGATGCAGCTGAAGTGCCAGCTTTGAGGCCAGCGCCGCGTCGTCCGGGTTTTGCTCAACCTGCTGCTGCAGCTGCTGGATTTCCGGCGTATCTGCCGCCTGCTTAAGCAGCTCAATCTGTGCCACCAGCCCCTGGTAGCGGGTATCCTGATCCTGCAACGGGATGGTTTGCAACACCGCTTCCGCCTCTTCAGAACGGCCGAGCGCAATGTAGGTTTCTGCCAGCAGCAGGCCAATCTGGCTGTCCTGCCCGGAGAGCTGCCAGGCATCTTTCAGCAGCGGCAGGGCCTCGGCGTGCTTACCTTCCTGAATCAGCGCCAGCGCCTCTTGCGCCTTCAGCTCTTCTTCACGCGGTAGAACTTTATCCAGCAGCGCGCGAATAGCCTCTTCCGGCTGCGGGCCCTGGAAGCCGTCGACCGGCTGACCATTCTGGAACAGATAAACGGTTGGAATAGCGCGCAGGCCAAACTGAGAGGCCACCATCTGTTCGGCATCGCAGTCGACCTTCGCCAGAATAAACTGGCCGTTATACTGCGCAGCCAGGTTTTCCAGCACCGGCGTCAGCTCCAGGCAGTGCTGGCTACGCTCGGACCAGAAGTAGAACAGCACCGGCGTGGCGACGGATTGCTCCAGCGTCTGGTGTAGGTTCGCTTCAGTAATGTTTACAATATTCTGTACGGACATGAGTCATTCTCTGTAGTCGGTTTGTATTCGAGATGGGGGCAAAAGCGTGCGCTTCAACTTAGCCCTGCAGAATTTTGTCCATCGCACGCCCCGGCAGTAGCCGCTTCAGCCAGCCGACGGCATAGGTCACCAGCGTCACCGGGTAGCGTAATTTGGGCTTATCGCTGATAAACGCATGACGCACCTTCTCGACCACCGCGTCCGGGCCGAGGGTGAAGCGCGCGGCGATACCTGGGTTTTCTACCGGCTTATCGCTGGTCTGGTTGACGTTGTCGGTAAAGCGCGTGCGGATCGGGCCAGGTTCAATCAGGCTCACCTTCACGCCGGAATGACGCAGCTCCATACGCAGCGCGTCGGACCACGCTTCCAGCGCGTACTTGCTGGCAGCATAGGCGCCGCGGCCCGGGGTAGAGATAAGCCCCATGACCGATGATGTCATCACAATTCGCCCTTCGCCGTGCGGTACCATGGCCGGCAGCAGGCGCATCGTCAGCTGATGGGCACCAAAAAAGTTGGCGGAAAACTGCTGCTCCATCTGCTCACGGCTGATGCTGGTTAGCGGGCCGTAGACGCCATAACCCGCGTTATTGAACAGGCCAAACAGGCGATTGCCGGTAAGGGCGATGACTTCTTCGGCGGCACGGTCGATGCTTTCCGGGCTGTCGAGATCGAGCAGAATGCCGGTGAACCCCATACCGTCCATGCGTTTCACATCATCGGGTTTACGGCAGGCGGCAAGTACGCGAAACCCCTGGCGTTTCAGCTCAAGCGCGCTTTCCAGACCAATTCCGCTGGAACATCCTGTAATTAAGACCGATTTTTGCATAACTTTACCTGAAGACGCCGCTTTACTTTGCGACGTCGTGATTAACTAATGGGGCCAGACGTGTCGCCATCCAGTCGGCAATATACGGCTGGGCGTCACGGTTGGGATGAATGCCATCATCCTGCATCCACTGCGGCTTAAGGTAGACCTCTTCCATAAAGAAGGGCAGCAGTGGAACATTGAATTCGCTGGCGAGCTTCGGATAGACCGCGCTAAACGCCTCATTATAGCGGCGTCCGTAGTTTGCGGGCAGGCGAATTTGCATTAACAGCGGCTGAACGTTCGCGTCTTTCACCTGTTGCAGTACGGCGCGCAGCGTTTGCTCGATTTGTGGGGGCGCAAAACCGCGCAGGCCGTCGTTGCCGCCCAGTTCAACCAGTACCCAGCGTGGCTGGTGCTGTTTAAGCAGCGCGGGCAGGCGTGCCAGCCCTTGCTGCGCGGTATCGCCGCTAATACTGCCGTTGATAACCGTGATTTTCGGCTGCCACTTATCGTTCAGCAAGGCAGGCCAGGCGGCGGTGCCCGCCATGCGATAGCCCGCGCTCAGGCTGTCGCCCAGCACTAACAGTGTGTCCGCCGCCGCGGCGCGCAGGCTTAACAGCAACAACAACAGGAAAGGCAAATGCCAGCGGAAAACGTACTTGAAGTGCATCATCTGAAGAAATCCGTCGGTCAGGGTGAGCATGAGCTTTCCATCCTTACCGGAGTTAACCTGATTGTCAAACCGGCGCAAACCCTTGCTTTAATTGGTGAGTCGGGTTCCGGCAAGTCGACGCTGTTGGCGATTCTCGCCGGGCTTGACGACGGCAGCAGCGGTGAAGTGAAGCTGCTCGGCCATCCGCTGGACAAGCTGGACGAAGAAGCGCGCGCGCGGCTGCGCGCTCAGCACATTGGCTTCGTGTTTCAATCCTTTATGTTGATTCCTACCCTTAATGCGTTAGAAAACGTCGAACTGCCGGCGCTGCTGCGCGGCGAAAGCGACGCCCAGAGCCGTCAGGGCGCGAAAGCGCTGCTGGAACAGCTGGGGCTTGGGAAGCGTCTGCATCATCTTCCGGCGCAGCTTTCCGGGGGGGAACAGCAGCGCGTGGCGCTGGCCCGCGCGTTTAACGGCCGTCCTGATTTGCTGTTTGCCGATGAACCGACCGGTAACCTCGATCGTCAGACCGGCGATAAAATTGCCGATCTGCTGTTCTCCCTTAACCGCGAGCACGGCACTACGCTGATTCTGGTGACCCACGACGCGCAGCTGGCGGCTCGCTGCGATCGCCGTCTGCGGCTGGTGGACGGGCAGCTACGGGAGGAAGCATGATTTTACGCTGGTTCTGGCGCGAGTGGCGTTCGCCTTCGTTGCTGATTGTCTGGCTGGCGTTAAGCCTGGCGGTGGCCTGCGTGCTGGCGCTGGGCAGCATCAGCGACCGCATGGACAAAGGGCTCAATCAGCAAAGCCGTGAATATATGGCCGGCGACCGGGTGCTGCGCAGCTCGCGGGAGGTGCCGCTCGCGTGGCTGGAGAAAGCTCGCGCGCTCGGCCTGACGGTGGGTGAACAGATCCATTTCTCCACCATGACCTGGGCGGGGGATACGCCACAGCTGGCCGATGTGAAGGCGGTTGACGATCGCTATCCGCTGTACGGCGCGCTGGAAACGGCCCCTGCGGGCCTGAAACCTGCGGCTGGCACGGTGCTGCTGGCACCGCGTTTGCTGGCGCTGCTGAATCTGAAAATGGGTGACAGCCTCGATGTGGGCGATGCCACGCTGCGCATTGCCGGAGAAGTCGTGCAGGAGCCGGATAGCGGCTTTAATCCGTTCCAGATGGCGCCGCGCCTGATGATGAATCTGGCCGACGTCGCGAAAACCGGCGCAGTGCAGCCCGGTAGTCGGGTGAGCTGGCGCTACATGTTTGCCGGCACCGCCGAGCAGTTAGGGAGCTATGAAAGCTGGCTGCTGCCGCAGTTGAAGCCCGAGCACCGATGGCTGGGGCCAAATCAGGACGACGGCGCGCTGGGTAAGTCACTCCAGCGGTCCCAGCAGTTTTTGCTGCTGTCGGCGCTGCTAACGCTGCTGCTGGCGGTAGCCGCCGTGGCGGTGGCGATGGGGCACTACTGCCGCAGCCGCTACGATCTGGTGGCCATCCTTAAAACGCTGGGGGCCGGGCGCGCACAGCTACGCCGGTTGATTATCGGTCAGTGGCTGCTGCTGATGATGCTCTCCGCGCTGGCCGGTGGGGCAATGGGGCTGTTATTTGAGTCCATACTGCTCACGCTACTCAAACCGGTGCTGCCGGCGGCGCTGCCCGCTGCCAGCGCCTGGCCGTGGCTGTGGGCGGTGGGGTCAATGACGGTCATTTCGCTGCTGGTCGGGCTGCGACCATACCGGCTGCTGCTGGCGACCCAGCCGCTGCGCGTATTACGCCAGGATATTGTCGCCAACGTCTGGCCGCTGAAGATTTATCTGCCGTTGGTCACCGCGGTGACCGTGCTGCTGCTGGCTTGGCTGATGGGCGGAAGCCCACTCCTGTGGTCGGTGCTGGCCGGTGCGGTGGTGCTGGCGGCGCTATGCGGCGTGGTGGGCTGGCTGCTGCTGAAGGTGCTTAAGCGCCTGACGCTACGCGCGCTGCCGCTGCGCCTGGCGGTCAACCGTCTGCTGCGCCAGCCGTGGTCTACGCTGAGTCAACTGGCGGCGTTCTCGCTGTCGTTCATGCTGCTGGCGCTACTGCTGGTGCTGCGCGGCGATCTGCTCGATCGCTGGCAGCAGCAGCTACCGCCGGAAAGCCCGAACTATTTTCTGATCAATATCGCGCCTGAGCAGGTGAGTGAGGTGAAAACCTTCCTTGCCGAACATCAGGTGATTCCGGCGGCCTTCTACCCGATTGTTCGCGCGCGGCTCACGCAGATCAACGGCCAAAGCACCGAGGGCAACAAGGAGGAGTCGCTCAACCGCGAGCTGAACCTGACCTGGCAAAACCAGCGCCCGGCGCACAATCCGCTGGTCGCAGGAAGCTGGCCGCCAAAAGCGGGGGAAGTGTCAATTGAAGAAGGGCTGGCGCAGCGATTGAATATCCGCCTCGGCGATAGCGTAACCTTTACCGGTGATACTCAGGACTTTACCGCGAAGGTGAGCAGTATCCGCAAGGTTGATTGGGAGAGTCTGCGACCGAACTTCTTCTTTATCTTCCCCGACGGCGCCCTCGATGGTCAGCCGCAGAGCTGGCTAACCAGCTTCCGCTGGGATCACGGTAACACGCTGCTAACGCAGCTCAACCGCGAGTTCCCGACGGT
This sequence comes from Klebsiella sp. WP3-W18-ESBL-02, assembly GCF_014168815.1. Classification (NCBI taxonomy): domain Bacteria; kingdom Pseudomonadati; phylum Pseudomonadota; class Gammaproteobacteria; order Enterobacterales; family Enterobacteriaceae; genus Klebsiella; species Klebsiella sp. WP3-W18-ESBL-02. The sequence continues at coordinate 3,696,645 of NZ_AP021972.1, read as the reverse complement.
TACGTTGCTGGATATCGGCGCAATCCTGAAACAGGTCGGCCAGGTGCTGGCGCAGGTGAGTCGGGCGCTGGAAGTGATGGTGGTGCTGGTCACCGCCTGCGGCGTGCTGCTGCTGCTGGCTCAGGTGCAGGTGGGAATGCGCCAGCGCCATCAGGAGCTGGTCGTTTATCGCACCCTCGGTGCCGGGAAGCCGCTGCTGCGGCTAACGCTGTGGGCTGAATTTGCGCTGCTGGGCGCGATTTCCGGGCTGGTGGCGGCCATCGGGGCCGAAACGGCACTGGCGATGCTGCAAACGAAAGTGTTCGACTTCCCGTGGTCGCCGGACTGGCGTCTGTGGCTGGCCCTGCCGCTGTGCGGCGCGCTGCTGTTGTCATTATGCGGCGGTGGCTTAGGGCTGCGGCTGTTGAAAGGGCGGGCGCTGTTCCGCCAGTTCTCCGGCTAGTTTAACGGCGTTGCTCTTGCGTAGCGCCGGACGGCGCTACGCTGCACGTTGTTGGATGGCGGCATAAACGCCGTACCCTGCCTATGCGTAGCGATCGCTGCTCGTCAAAATTATTCATCCTTTCATCATCTTGCCTGTTTTATGGCACCATTCGGTAAAACTGGAAACCTAAATCGCACATTTTAATAAAAATCAGCCAGGTGGATTTTATTAATAGACGATAATATTTATCAGCCAGATAGTTGGCTATAAATCTATCAAGGAAAAATAATGACTATAAAAATGAAAGCACTGGCGTTGTCGATCGGTGCAGCAGTGGCGTTAACGTCTTTCGCATCCCAGGCTGAAATTACCCTGCTCAAGCAGGATCCGCAGGCCGGGAACCCGCTTAGCCGTCTTAATTTCACCGTGGGCGGGAGTATTCGTCCGCAGTTCAACATGATGACCGGTGATGGTGATAAAGGCTCATACAAGCGTAACGGCTTCGATGGCGGCACCCGTTTCCGCTTCGCAGCAGATTACTACCTGTTCGATGACATTAGCTGGGTCAGCTACTACGAACTGGGCGTGAACATTCCGGCGCTGTTTGACTGGGATAACCACTACGCTGACGGCGCGAACAACACTACCCGTCGTATGCTGTACACCGGTCTGAAAAGCAACACCTGGGGTACGTTGACCTTCGGTCAACAGAACAGCGTTTATTACGATGTGGTCGGCGTGAAAACCGATATCTGGGACTATGACATGATTGGTCAGGCGCCAGGTAACGGTATCAACGGCGATTACGATGGTTCTTACCGTACCCGTAAATCACTGAAATACAAAAAAACCGTGGGTGATGTCGATCTTTATGCATCCTACCTGTTCAGCGACGACTACAACCCGAACAACGGCCTGCTTTACAAACGTAAAGGCGGCGGTTCACTGGGTGTGGATTACCACATCACCGACGACCTGACCTGGGGTACGGCGTGGAACTACACCCGCGCGGATATGCACAACCCGCAGAATACCGACGGTAAAACCTACGATCAGAACATCGTGGGCACCGCGCTGAGCTGGACCCCGGATAACTGGACATTTGCTCTGGGCGGCGGCTGGTATCAGAACTTCATGACCACCAAGAAAGTGAACGTTCACGACTACTTCGCGGGCGACGCGTGGGGTATTGAATACTTCGCGGGCTACAAAATCCCGGTGGGTCAATACGCGGTTAAATCTATTCAACCGTACTTTATGGGTGACCGTATTGAATACGTGAATGGTCGCAACTACCAGCGCACGGATAATGGCGTAGGTATTAGCTTCCAGCTGGATTACGGTTTCCGCGTGGACTACGAACACGTGTTTACTTCCAGCACCGACGATCTGGGCGATATGAACCTGGTGCGTCTGCGCTACGATTTCTAATCGTTAACAAGGGCGGCTCTGCCGCCCTTGGTTTACCCTTCAGTTTTCCCCAAGCCATTCGGTCACTTCTTGACTTGTCCCGCGAAACACAATCTTGTCGGTCTTTCTTTCCAGTTGATAGCGGTACATCGGATCGTAGTACTCTTCAAGCAGGGGAATCAGCCAGGCGAAGTGTGCCTCGGTGGAGCCGCTTTGTTGCTGCGCGGCGAGCGCACCGTCGAGCGTCGCGGTCAATTCGGCAAAGCGCTGTAACCCCAGGCGGCGGCGAATCGCGTACAGACCGTGATGCAGATATTCGCTGTATTCCTGCCAGCCTTTTTCCTCGCCATAGGTGGCGATAAAGTCACGGTGCATGCGGGTGAAATACTCTTCGCGCAGACGTGTAAGACGGATCTCAAACGGGTCCTCGACCACGGCGATAGGCGACTGCGCCATGCGCTCGCGCAGGCATTCCGGCAGATGATTTGCGCCAATCATTCGGCCTTCATCTTCCAGCACCCAGCGTACGCGATCCCGCTGATGTGCGCCCTTCAGCAGCGCCGTCGCTAGGTGGTTCTCAAAGGTCGCCTGGGAAAACTGGGCGCTGAGGGTCCGGCCGAATGAAGAACCGCGATGGTGTGCTAACCCTTCCAGGTCGATGCCCTGAGGCTGCTGGCGAACCAGCGGCGTTTTGCCATTACCGGTACAGCCGCCGACCAGCACGATCGGATGACGAACCAGTGCTTCCGTCGCCTGCATTGCCGCCTGGCGCAGCGCCTTGTAGCCGCCGACGATCAGCGGGTAATCAATGCCCTGGTCTTTAAGCCAGCTTTGCACAATATGCGAACGCTGCCCGCCGCGCGCGCAGCACAGATAGCCCTGCGGCGCCTGTCGACAGGCCGCCAGCCATGCGTCGATGCGGCGCTGGCGCGTCTCACCGGCAACCAGTTTGTGGCCGAGCGCGAGGGCGGCTTCCGCGCCTTGACGTTTATAGCAGGTGCCGACGGCTGCGCGTTCATCATCGGTCATCAACGGTAGGTTCACGGCTGCAGGCACCGCGCCGTGGGCAAACTCAACCGGGGCGCGAACGTCAATGATGGGCGTTTCCGCGCGCAGAATGGCGCAGTAATCCGTCCCATTTTCCATGGGGCAATCCTTCTCTGGCAAAGTGGGGTATGGCGTTTAGGGCAGGATTTTACGCTTCAAGGAGGGGGCCGGGGAAGCGTTAGATTCTTTCCCCGGCACTAAAGGCTTACTTCAGGCGTGCTTGCGCCCAGGCAATGCCGCTGGCGTATTCGCCTGGCAGCAGCGGAACCAGCGCTTCCAGCGTTGCGCTGAGGCGGCCGGTGTCGCTGTCGCTGAGGTTAAGGTGGCCCACTTTACGACCCGGGCGAACCTCTTTGTCGTACCAGTGCAGATGCACCAGCGGCAGCTTCAGCCAGTCATAGTTGAGATCGGTACCAATCAGGTTAACCATCACCGACGGGCTGTTGACCACCGGCGGCGGCAGCGGCAGATCGGTAATGGCGCGCAGGTGCAGTTCGAACTGGCTAATCGACGCGCCGTTCTGCGTCCAGTGGCCGCTGTTGTGCACGCGCGGCGCCAGTTCGTTAATCAGCAGCCCGCCCGGCGTGATAAAACACTCCATGGCCATCACGCCGACGTAGTTCAGCGCTTGCATAATGGCGCTGAGCATGGCTTCTGCCTGCGCCTGCTGTTGGGCATCGGCCTGCGGGAAGGCAACGCTCATGCGCAGAATACCGTCCTGATGCAGGTTGTGGGTCAACGGATAAAATACGGTGCTGCCGTCGCGCGCGCGGGCGCCCACCAGCGACACTTCGCCGGAGAAATTAATCCCCTGCTCGACGATGCATTCGCCATAGCACTCTTCCGGCAGCTGCGCGGTATCGTCTTTGCGCAGGCGCCACTGGCCGCGGCCGTCGTAGCCGCCGGTGCGGCGCTTGACGATCGCCAGCTCGCCCAGACGGTCAAATACGGCCGGCCACTCTTGCTCGCTGGCCAGCAGTTGCCACGGGGCGGTGGCCAGGCCGAGCTTATCGAAGAGCTGCTTTTGCGTCAGACGGTCGGCGATAATCGGGAAGACGTCGCGGTTTACAAAAGCGGTATGCTCGGCCAGCTCGCGGGTCAGGGCGGTTTCCGGCCAGCGTTCAATTTCAGCGGTAATCACGCTCTGCTGGAACGGCACGGCGGCCGGGTCAGCTTCTAGTCCTACCGGCCAGACGGCAATGCCCAGCGGTTCACCGGCCTGACGCAGCATACGGCCAAGCTGGCCGTTGCCCAGTACGCAGACCTGCTTCATGCGGCACCTCGCGGGTCCGGGTTTTCCAGAACGTCATCGGTTTGTGCTTGGCGCCACTCGGCCAGACGCTGATGCAACTGCGCATCGTGCTGAGCCAGAATCTGTGCGGCCAGCAGCGCGGCGTTGGCGGCGCCGGCTTTACCAATCGCCAGCGTCCCTACCGGGATCCCGCGCGGCATCTGTACGATAGAGTAGAGACTATCGACGCCGCTTAATGCCGCGCTCTGTACCGGCACGCCCAGCACCGGTACCAGCGTTTTGGCGGCAATCATTCCGGGTAAGTGCGCTGCACCGCCGGCTCCGGCAATAATCACCTGGTAGCCGTTCTCTTCCGCTGTTTCGGCAAAACTGAACAGCTTATCGGGCGTGCGGTGGGCGGAAACCACTTCAACATGGTGAGGAACATTCAGAATATCAAGGATTTCTGCGGCGAACTGCATGGTAGCCCAGTCGCTTTTGGACCCCATCACGATGGCGATACGTGCCGGATTATTGCGGGAAGACATGCGTCTGAAAACTCCTGTGGGTGTGCTGCACACGACTTAGAGGCCACAGAGAATACCACGGAAAATGGGCAAGGAAAACGGTTGCGTCGCCGTGAAATGGCGTATTCAGACGGAAATTTAAAACGCGAAAGGAATCAGCTCAACGTCGTCCTGGGTCACTTTGACCATCGAGCCGTTGCTGTGCCATGCTCCGAGCACCACGCGGTGCGCCAGCGCGCCGTTGGCGTTGAGCTCATGGATAGCCGGACGATGCGTATGACCGTGAATCAGCCACTGCACCTGATGTTTTTCCATCACCGCGACGACGGCATTCTGGTTTACATCCATGATGTCCATCGACTTGTGGCTATTGGCGGCTTTGCTGTCGTGACGCATTTTCTGCGCAATACGGCGGCGAATAAACAGCGGCAGGGCGAGGAACAGCCTTTGAATCCAAGGAGTATGTACTTTTGCGCGGAAGGCCAGATAGCCGGGATCGTCGGTACAAAGCGTGTCGCCGTGCATAATCAGCAGCCGGCGGCCATAGAGATCGAGCACCTGTTCTTCGGGCAGCAGCAGCATACCGCTCTCGCGGGCAAAGCGTTTGCCTATCAGGAAGTCACGATTGCCGTGAATAAAGAAACAGGGTACGCCAGCGTCAACCAGCGATTTAATGGCCGCAGCCATTTCACGGTGCAGCGGATTCGGATCGTCATCGCCAATCCACGCCTCGAACAGGTCGCCTAAGATATACAGTGCGTCGGCCTGGCGAGCTTCACCGCGTAAAAAACGCAGAAAACCGGCGGTAATCGCCGGTTCTTCTGTTTGCAGGTGCAAATCTGCGATAAAAAGTGTCGCCACTAATTACTCGCTGACGGTCACGCTGGTGATCACAACGTCTTCTTTCGGAACGTCCTGATGCATACCGCTGCGGCCGGTGGAAACGCCTTTGATCTTGTCAACAACGTCCATACCTTCAACCACTTCAGCAAACACGCAGTAGCCCCAACCCTGCAGGCTTTCGCCGGAGAAGTTCAGGAAGTCGTTGTCGGCAACGTTAATGAAGAACTGGGCGGTGGCGGAGTGCGGAGCCTGAGTACGCGCCATGGCCAGCGTACCACGGGTGTTTTTCAGACCGTTGTTCGCTTCGTTCTTGATCGCTTCTTTGGTGGTTTTCTGCTTCATGCCCGGCTCGAAGCCGCCGCCCTGAATCATGAATCCGTTGATAACACGGTGGAAGATGGTGTTGTCGTAGAAACCTTCGCGGCAGTAATCCAGGAAGTTTTTAACTGTTTCCGGCGCTTTGTCGTCGAAAGTTTTGATAACGATGTCGCCGTGATTAGTGTGGAAAGTAACCATTTCTGCATCCTGTTCCGTTTATTGTGGTGCTTTCGCCCGACGGTGGGCGGCATATAGGCGTCTGTTATAGCATAAGCCGGGACATCGATCACCTTGCATTGTGTGCTGCTTCCGGGTTGAATTACGGGTAGAATATACCGTTTCAGGCGTATGCCCGGTTCACACACGTAAACATGGAATTCTCGATGCTAAAAATCTTCAATACAATGACCCGCCAAAAAGAGGAATTTAAGCCTATTCACGCCGGTGAAGTCGGCATGTACGTGTGTGGTATCACCGTTTACGATCTCTGTCATATCGGCCATGGCCGCACCTTCGTCTCCTTCGACGTCGTCGCGCGTTACCTGCGTTTCCTCGGTTATAAGCTGAAGTATGTGCGTAACATCACCGATATTGACGACAAAATTATCAAACGTGCCAATGAAAACGGCGAAAGCTTTGTTGCGCTGGTGGATCGCATGATTGCCGAAATGCACAAAGACTTCGACGCGCTGAACATTCTGCGTCCGGATCAGGAGCCACGTGCGACCCACCACATTCACGAGATTATTGAAATCACCGAACAGCTGATCGCCAAAGGCCACGCCTACGTGGCGGATAACGGCGATGTGATGTTCTCGGTGCCCACCGATCCCAACTACGGCAAGCTGTCGCGTCAGGATCTGGACCAGCTTCAGGCGGGCGCGCGCGTTGACGTGGTGGACGTGAAGCGCAACCCGATGGACTTCGTGCTGTGGAAAATGTCTAAAGAGGGTGAGCCGAGCTGGCCATCGCCGTGGGGCGCTGGGCGTCCGGGCTGGCACATTGAATGTTCGGCCATGAACTGCAAGCAGCTGGGCAACCATTTCGATATTCACGGCGGCGGCTCTGATCTGATGTTCCCGCACCATGAAAACGAAATTGCCCAGTCTACCTGTGCGCACGACGGCGAGTACGTCAACTACTGGATGCACTCCGGTATGGTGATGGTTGATCGTGAGAAAATGTCCAAATCGCTGGGCAACTTCTTTACCGTGCGCGACGTGCTGAAGTACTACGATGCGGAGACGATTCGCTACTTCCTGATGTCCGGTCACTACCGTAGTCAGCTGAACTACAGCGAAGAGAACCTGAAGCAGGCGCGTTCGGCGCTGGAACGTCTGTACACCGCTCTGCGCGGCACCGATAAATCCGTCGCAGCGGCGGGCGGCGAGGCGTTTGAAGCACGCTTTATTGAAGCCATGGACGACGATTTCAACACACCGGAAGCCTATTCCGTCCTGTTTGATATGGCGCGTGAAGTAAACCGCCTGAAAACGGAAGATGCGCATGCGGCCAACGCGCTGGCGTCGCATATGCGTAAGCTCGCCTCTGTGCTGGGGCTGCTGGAGCAGGAACCGGAAGCCTTCCTGCAAAGCGGTGCGCAGGCTGACGACGGTGAAGTTGCGGAAATTGAAGCGTTAATTCAGCAGCGTCTGGATGCGCGTAAGGCGAAGGACTGGGCGGCGGCCGATGCCGCGCGTGACCGTCTCAACGAGATGGGCATCGTGCTGGAAGATGGCCCGCAGGGCACCACCTGGCGCCGTAAGTAATCTGGTCGGCCCCGCCGCGCGAATAGCGTGCGGTGGGGCCGTGCTTCATGCTCCCCCCTCCACGACTCCACCACATTCCTCTGATATCACCATCCGCTCCCCGTAAGGCGTGCGAACGCGCAAAGGGCGGCTATTTCATCGATAACGTGCAGGGGAGTACCGCTGCGCGCAGCAGGGGAGAGTCTGAATGGGGGGAGAGAAATAAACCCGGCGTTGCAGCGCTCGGCCGGGTGACTGGCGGGATTATGCGGTAACGGTGATGCTCTGGCCTTCAAAACTCACCGTTTGACCGGCGATAATTTTGCAGCGTTTGCGGGTTTCGACCGCACCGTCCACTTTGACCAGACCGTCGGCGATGGCGATTTTCGCCTGTGCGCCGCTTTCGCTCCAGCCTTCCAGCTTCAGTAAGTCACAGAGTTCCACATGCGGATGCTTACCCAAAGAAAATGTTGCCATCTTATGCCTTCTCCACGTCGTGATACTCTTCACAAGCCTGTAAGGTGTTTTCAATCAGGGTGGCAACGGTCATTGGACCGACGCCGCCCGGTACCGGGGTGATGTAGGATGCGCGCGCGGCGGCATCTTCAAACACCACGTCGCCGACAACTTTACCGCTTTCGAGACGATTAATCCCGACATCAATGACGATTGCGCCTTCTTTAATCCATTCACCCGGAATAAAGCCCGGCTTGCCGACCGCGACGATCAGCAGATCGGCGTGCTCGACGTGATGGCGCAGGTTTTTGGTGAAGCGGTGGGTGACGGTCGTGGTGCAGCCAGCCAGCAGCAGCTCCATGCTCATCGGGCGACCGACGATATTGGACGCGCCGATCACGACCGCATTGAGGCCGTAGGTGTCGATGTTATAGCGCTCCAGCAGCGTCACGATACCGCGTGGGGTGCACGGGCGCAGGCGCGGCGCGCGCTGGCACAGGCGGCCAACGTTGTACGGATGGAAGCCATCGACGTCTTTGTCCGGCGCAATGCGCTCGAGGACTTTCACGTTATCAATGCCCGCAGGCAGCGGAAGCTGCACCAGGATGCCATCGATAGTGGCGTCGGCGTTCAGGGTATCAATCAGCGCCAGCAGCTCAGCTTCGGACGTGGTTTCCGACAGATCGTAAGAGCGGGAGACGAACCCCACCTCTTCGCAGGCTTTGCGCTTGCTGCCGACATAAATTTGCGAAGCCGGGTTGCTGCCAACCAGCACAACGGCGAGCCCAGGGGCGCGTTTTCCTGCGGCAACGCGCGCCTTCACTTTTTCCGCAACCTCAGAGCGCACCTGCTGCGCAATCGTTTTACCGTCAATAATCTTTGCTGCCATCAGGGAAACTTTTCCATCTGTCATATACGAAGGGGGGATGCACATATTTTGTCAGATGCGAGGCTTGCTGTCAGGTATCGTTTGCGAGTTTTCATCGGAAAGTCGTTTTGTTGAAGACTTGAGCGATAGTTGGTCGTACTTTGTCCATCGTCGCTGGCGGCGCAGGTTTCGTTAGAAAATGGATTGACTCATCGGACTGTGACCGTATAATTCCACGCGTTTCACCCCCTCGAAGTGTCCACTTCTCAGTGCGCCCTTAGCTCAGTTGGATAGAGCAACGACCTTCTAAGTCGTGGGTCGCAGGTTCGAATCCTGCAGGGCGCGCCATTTAATTTCAATAGCTTACGCTTCTTTTGCTTCCTCCTGATATTCACTGCTTTAACATTAACAGGATTTCAAGGTGTCATGAATTACTGAGCCACTACAGCCGTCCATCATATAGAATTCTCGTTTCTATCGGCGATCGCAGCGTTCCGTCAGGCTGCTTATGGCAACTCTTTATCGACGGCGTAAAGATCCTAGGCTCGCCGATAAACCCAGGCTTGGATTCTGCTAGTTTATCATCTATCCAGATGGCGAGATTCGCCATGTTTCCCTCTACTATGAAGGTGATAGTCAGTTCGGATCCCTTCGGCTCATCGCTGATCTGTTTCAGTACATTCGGTTCAAGCAATAAGCTACTACCGCCCCCTAATTGGCTGAAGCGATACTTCAACCGAATGGCATCACCTTTCGGGGTAAACGTCACAGATGCTGCGTCAATACTCTTGCCGACACTCAGCAATTCAAGTTTGTTAGCCGTTTTCCTTAATTGCATTCGGGCAAACAACGCCTGTGTACTATGGGTAAATATATTGATTCCGCGTGCGGCATTGGCTATGTACATCGCCTGAAGACGATCTGCAATCATCGCCCGCTCTTCAGGCGTTAGCGGAGAGGCCGGTTTAGTAATATCATTGCGACTGACATGATTGACCTGAGTCGGATCGAGGCTGCCAAAGAGTTTATCCAGTAATCCACGAGAATCATGCTTCCCTGCCAGTAGCGGATCCTCGTCGTTCTCCCAGCAGTTGTTCCCACTTAATCCCATGGCATACAAAAATTGTTCCGTTAGTTGGATATAAATATCGCTGATTCCCTTAGGGTAGGATGCACCGATGTCAGAATGGGCTCCTGGCAAGCGGATCAGATTGATGCGATGGGGTATCGGTTGGAAACGCCATAGGGGTGGTAGAGGGGTCGGGTCGCTATCGATTATCGGCGCAAAAGTTTGGTTACGGGTTTCATTTGTCGCATAGAAGTGCACCAGATAATCCACGGACGACGGGATGTTCAGCATCAGAGTATGACTCTGCGCGGTGGCTACGGTATCGTAAAGCAGCGCATAAAATCTTGGGCCGGTGCTAGCAGCGGACCTTTCAGCCGTGCCAAATTGCATCGGCCACTGCTGCGTCACTAAATTCATAAAATGCCGCGCTGTTGCCGCCCCCCGACTGAATCCTGTGACAAATACACGAATATCGGTGTTGGGATTATCCAACAGCCATTTGCTTGCTTGCGCGAAAAATTCGCGCTTTGCCTGCTCGGCAACGTCAAAACTACTGGAACCCGAGATCCCGTCAAGATAATCGATACCACTGCCTTGCATGCCAACGCCACGATAATAACGATCAGCATTCACTTGCCGGGCAATTCTTGCCACCAGCGTCTCACGTTCATCTAAGGGTATCCGATCGCGATCGTTAAAGGTACCATCAAACGCCACCTTATAAATCTTGACTGGGCGATGCCCAATTGGGTACGTGATCAATGGCGCATCTATCGGCATAGCTAAAGCCTTCTCTATATCCTCCTGATCAGTGGCGCGTACTGGAACTGACCTATTACCAGAAATTAGGCTTGTACAGGCACTGAGTACAATGCAACACAGTGCCGCTATGATGAGTTTGCAGACCCGATATATTAGAGTGTTATTCATATTATTCATCCTGATGATAAAAAATCGGGTACTGCCTCTGTGCCTATATGGCCCAAAGAAAATTTAATGCCAGAATAAGGGGGCAGATTGAGTAAATATTCCTATATCTCATTGATATATTAAGTCATGTTTTATGTCGTCGGAAGAATAAAAATTATCTATGGAAAAACCATAGTATTTAAAAGCAGCTGCAGTCAGGCTGTACGCCTCTCTAAAGTTGCTGTACTGCCCGACGATGTGAAGTAGCTCGATAGGTTAGGTGGTTATGCACGGCCTGCAGGTTTGATATCAGTAACGAACAATCTACGGGAGTTTGATCATGTATCTGGACTATGAGTGGGGCAATGTGTCAGCCTATAGTCCATATTCAGCCCTCTCCCAAATCAGGATATAATCCACCCTCCATTGCGGATAACCCGCAAAAAATCCAGCCAGAAAGGTTTGGAGGCCTCAACGTTTTTCGGACTGGTGAAAATCATTTTATTTCAATATAGATACGTGGTTAATTCGAATTCTGCAGGGGCCATTTATCCTTTTTTTCTTCCGTCCTACGCGTATTGGCAAGAGTGCGAATCTGCTCACATATTGTTCGCTGTGTGATTGTCTGTATCCGAAAACAGTGATTATACTGTATGTAATTACAGTGTCTTAACGGAGGCGGTATGGAATACGAAGTGAAGCAGGCTGCAGCACGTAAAATTGCTGGTTTTCATATGGTTGGCCCCTGGGAGCAGACGGTTAAACAAGGCTTTGAGCAACTGATGATGTGGGTCGAAGGTAAACAGATCCCCGCACAAGAGTGGCTGGCGGTTTACTACGATAATCCCGACGACGTCCCGCCGGAGAAGTTGCGCTGTGATACCGCCGTCACGGTACCTGAGGGTTTTGTTATTCCGCCAAACAGCGAAGGCGTGATGATGACCGAGGTTGACGGCGGCCTGTATGCGGTGGCGCGCGCCCGCGTTATCGATCACGACTTCTCTACGCCCTGGTATCAGTTCTTTAATAGCCTGGCGCAAGATGAGGCGCATACCATGGCGCCAAAACCGTGCTTTGAGCTTTACCTGAACAACGGTGCGCAAGACGGTTACTGGGATATTGAAATGTATGTCGCGGTAGTGCCGAAGGCGTAATAAAAAACGCCAGAGCGCATGAGCGACTCTGGCGTTTAGTGCGCTGGCGGACATACGCCGTTGTCGGGATCTTAACGGAGCGCGTGGGCGATCGCGCTGAACATCAGCGAAGCCTCAAGCGGCTGAGCGCTGAAGGACGGTTCTGCCTGCGGCCACGTTGACCACTGAACGATCACCAGATTCTCCGCGCGGTTTACCATAATCATTTGCCCATAAATTCCCAGCGCCCACATAGAGCCTTTGAGAGACGTTTTTGCCGCAGGAACAACGTCGCGAGCATTAGCGGGAACTTCATTGTTCCACCATTGGTAGCCATAGATTCCCTGCGGATGTGCGGCGGAAACGGAGCCTTTTGCGGTCGTCCAGGCGGCGGAGTCCGAGACCCAGTTTTCCGGCAGTATCTGTTTGCCGTCAGGCAGGCGGCCGTTGTGTAACACGAATTCACCAAAGCGTCCCCAGTCTTCCAGCGTAGCGTTAAAGCCATGCGCGCCAACGTTGTGCTGACCTTTGGCATAAGCGTGCCATACGCCATCATTTGCCATACCGTACGGTTGCCAGATGCTTTTCTCAAGGTAGGCCGCGAGCGTCATACCGGTAGCACGTTCCAGCACGTCGCCCAGGAGCCAGGCACCGCCGGATGAGTACGACCAGACTTCACCCGCCGGATGCGCGCGCTTCAACCCGGAGACCAGCTTGCGTACGCAATCATAGGTGCCTGGATGCGCCTCGCACTGCGTCAACTGAGCGAAATCAGACTGTGGATTGGTGTAATCCTCATTCCATGCGACCCCGGAGGTATGCTGGATCAGCTGCTTCAGAGTGACACCCTCCCAGGCGGTCCCCTTTAAGTCAGGCTCATACCGTGTGACCAGATCGTTCAACGAATGAATTTTGCCTTCCTTCAGCGCAACCCCAACCAGCGTTGAAACCACCGATTTGCCCACTGAACGCGAAGTCCACAGGGTGCTATCCGTATTGCCTTCGCCTAAATATTTCCAGGCTATCTTGCCGTCTTTCAGGACCAGCATGCCGCTCACATTCTGTCGTTTAATGTAATCCTGCAAATTCCATGTTTGCCCCTTCAACTGGTAAGTGGCTTGGGTGAGCGGTTGGTTTGCCATTTGCAGGGGGGTTGCATGACCGTGGTGGAAAACATCGCCCGCGTAGTTGCGATAATCGTTACGAAAGCCGATGACGCGCTCGGCCTGATCCCAGGTGAGCATCTTTTGCGTATCCGGCAGTTGAGCGTCAAACGGTGCCGGGCAGCGGGTTAATTCCGTCCCTTCGCAGGCGGCCATGGCCGGGGCGCAAAAGAAGGCTCCGGCAACCAGACCGGCCAGCAGACAATATTGTGCAGGTGAAGATTTTTGTTTTTGATTCATAGCGTTCTCGATTTTCGTTATACCCATAGACAGGTCACCGCGCAGAGAGGTGATACGGATGCAGTATAAAAATCGGCGGACTATAATAAAAAACGCAATATGGGGGGAAAACCCCACCATAAGAGCTTAAGGAGAGAGGTGTGCCGTCATTGTCGTATTCACTTGCCCAGCTTGAAGCCTTCACCGCCGTTGCCGAATATGGCAGCCTCGTCAAGGCGGCTATCAGGCTCGGAAAAGACCGCACGACGCTACGCGATTTGATCGATCTTCTTGAGGATGGCCTGGGCTATGAACTGTTTGTTCGTCAGGGACGGTCGCTGCAGCTTACGCCTGAAGGCGAGCTGCTTCATCGTCAGGCCCATCTGCTGATTCGCCAGGCGCGGGCATTTGAGCAGTTTGCGCATCAGGTACCGGCCACCGATGTTCAGTCGCTTGAGGTCATGTACGATCCCTTCACCCCGCGCGCCTTTCTGCGGGCACTGATTGCGCAGATGGCCAAACGCAACGTGCGCTTGAGTCTGACCTGTACAACGCGTGAGCAAGGGGAGAGCGCGTTAGCAGCTGGGCAGGCCGATTTGGGTTTTTTTCAGGCCCATAATCGCAGCCTTGGTAATGAAATGGAGTGGCGCGCGCTCGGCAGCGTTGAGATGAATTTCTACGCCTCGCAGAGGCGTTTTGCCGATGTAGTGCTGCCCTGTTCACTGCTTGACCTGTCGCTTATTCCGCAGATCGTGATGCACCCGGCGAGCGACATACCGGTGTCCCGTCGGCTGCAAATTGCGGGAAGCGTGATTTTTAGCAATGAGCGGGAAATGGTACGCAGTCTGATAGAGGCGGGATGCGGATGGGGATTTTTACCCACGCATTTTCATGCATCGCAATGGGCCGGAGTCTCCGTCGTGCCTACGGTGGTGGGCAACGAGGGTATCAGCCAGACGATGGTGGTTATCTGGCGTCCCGGCAGCGATAAACGCCCTATCATCGAAGAGGCGCTTGCTCATCTGCCCACGCTATGGCGTGAAGCCTCTGCCTCGTCGGTCGGCGGCAATCACTAGCCCGATCCCGGACAGGGTCAGTGCGATAGCCACCAGCATCCGCGTATCGAGCGTTTCGCCCATGAAGATAAGGCCACCCAGCGCCGCGAGGCAGGGAACGCTCAACTGGAGCGTGCTGGCAGTGGTTGGGCTCAGTCGCGGTAGGATGGAATACCATAGCAGGTAGGCACCGCCAGACATCAGCGCCCCCGACGTGACGGCCAGCAGCAGCCCCGCCGCATCGGCGTGGATGGGCACGCCGCTCAGCACGAGCGCGACCAGCGCCATCGGTACGGCCAGCGTAAAATTGCCTGCCGTGGCCGCCGCCGCGTTCTGGACCTTTTTGCCGGTAATACAGTAGGCCGCCCAGGCCGCGCCGGAGATCATCATCAGCAACGCCGCCCCGCCGGAAGGATGACCCGCGCCCGGCAAGAGCAGCAACGCCAGCCCGGCCATTGCCCCCAGCATGCCCACGCTTTTGAGCCACGTCAGCCGTTCTCCACGCATCAGCCCCCAGCCGGTCATCACGCACTGCACCGTGCCGAAGAGTAACAACGCGCCGGCGGCGGTCGTTAATGACAGATAGGCCAGTGAAAAGGCGAAAACGTAAAGGGCCAGCAGCGCCGCGTTCAGGCCATTGAACTCTGGTTTTTTGGGGATGCCGGACAGTCGTAGAAAAAGCAGCAGCGCGACCGCGCCGCTGATCAGGCGGAGGGCGCTGAAAGAGACGGCGTCCATATGCATACCTTTTAGCGCCAGCCGACAGAGCAGGGAGTTGGCGGCAAAGGCGGCCATGGTGAGCAGAATCTTGGGGAGCACGGAGAATTCCTCGTCAAACGGTTCGCTGATTATGCACGAAGCCGTCGCACGTCGCGCCATCGTTCTTAGATGACAACCTGTTTTGAGTCACGTCTATTGACACTTGATTACGCAAAGATAATGAGTATAGTTCTCGTTCTCTTTTTTATTCACCGGTATGGTGCGGCAAACTCGGCAATCGATGAGGGTAGCTTACGGGGGCGCTGAAGCATGAGATCACGCTAAACCTGCTGTCGCCATCGGTGATTTTTGATTCCGGGAATGCTTATATGAAAACCAAACTCTCCGCGCTGGCTCTGGCGATAAGCGCCGTTATGCCCGCCGCACAGGCTGATGATGCGGCAACGGCCAAAAAACAGCCTGAAACGATGATTGTTCAGGGTGTCGATGGCGGCGACTTTAAGGCCGGTGGTGAACAACTGGTGCCCGCCTACCTTGATGGGCAGGTGGCTCATGGTGGGCGCGTGGGGATGCTGGGCGAGCAGAAAGCGATGGACGTCCCGTTCAACGTTATCGGCTATACCTCGAAGCTGGTGCAGGATCAGCAGGCGAAAACCATCGCTGATGTGGTGAAAAACGACGCTGGCGTACAGGCAGTACAAGGCTACGGCAACTTTGCTGAAACCTATCGCATCCGCGGCTTTAAGCTCGATGGCGACGACATGACCATGGGCGGTCTCCCTGGTGTAGTACCACGTCAGGTAGTGGATACTCAAATGCTGGAGCGTATTGAGGTCTTCAAAGGGGCGAATGCGCTGGTGAACGGCGCTGCAAGTTCCGGCGTGGGCGGCATGATTAACCTTGAACCGAAACGCGCTGAAGATATCCCAACGACGCGTATTGGCGTGGATTACACCAGCGATTCTCAGGTGGGTGGTTCGCTGGATGTTGGCCGTCGCTTCGGTGATGACAATCAGTTCGGCGTGCGCGTCAACGTGCTGCACCGTGAAGGGGAAGGCCGTATCGATAACGATAATCGCCGCACTACGCTGGCTTCGTTGGGTCTGGATTACCGTGGCGATCGCTTCCGTTCATCCTTCGATTTTGGCTACCAGAAAAAGACCTTCCACGGCGGTGAGATGGGCATAGGCTTCGCGGCGATTAGCGAAGTGCCGAAAGTCCCGGACAACAGCAAAAATACCGGACAGAAGTGGGGCTACAGCGATATCGAAAATGAATTCGGTATGGCCAAAGCGGAATACGATCTGAACGACAGCTGGACCACCTACGCGGGGTTAGGCGCGCAGCATGCGCACGAGCAGGGGATCTATGGCGCACCGAAGCTGACCAACATCAACGGCGATGCCACCATCGGGCGTCTGGATACTAACCGTAT
Organism: Klebsiella sp. WP3-W18-ESBL-02; assembly: GCF_014168815.1. Classification (NCBI taxonomy): domain Bacteria; kingdom Pseudomonadati; phylum Pseudomonadota; class Gammaproteobacteria; order Enterobacterales; family Enterobacteriaceae; genus Klebsiella; species Klebsiella sp. WP3-W18-ESBL-02. The sequence goes on along the minus strand of NZ_AP021972.1, from coordinate 3,680,070 downwards.
TATCGATAGCTTCAGTGGTATGGGGGGCATTCGCGGTCGCTTTAACACTGGCGTGGTGTCACACAATGTTAACGTTGGCTATTCCGCGCAGATCCGCAGCGATGCCACCGCCTGGCGTATGTCGAACAGTAAAGCCAACCCGGTCGTTAATATTTACAACAACCATGATGTGAGCATGCCAGCGTACGCATCGGTGGGCGGTAACTATCACGATCCGCTGGTGACTGCGCGTAACCGTACTCAGGGCTGGCTGTTCAGCGATACCGTCGGATTCTTTGACGATACGCTGCTATTTACCGCCGCGGCGCGCAATCAGAAGGTGGTGATTCGTAACTACAGCAACGAGACGGGCCTGGAGACCACCTCCTCCAGCTTTACCGAAAGTCGCTGGATGCCCACTTTTGGCCTGGTCTACAAGCCGTGGCAAACGGTGTCGCTGTATGCCAACCACACGGAAGCCCTTCAGCCGGCGGACAATGCGCCGAAAACGGCAAAAAACTATGGTCAGAGCATTGGGATCGCGCACTCCAAACAGGATGAAGTGGGCGTTAAGATTGACTACGCCCGCGTCGGCGGGTCGCTGTCGCTGTTCCAGATTACCAAACCGTCCGGGGTTCTGGATAACGACGGCTACTACCGCATGGATGGTGAACAGCGCAACCGGGGCCTTGAGCTGAACGTCTTCGGCGAGCCGGTACTCGGCCTGCGCCTGAACGGCAGTACGCTGTGGATCGATCCTGAAATGACCAAAACCAAAGGCGGCCTGAACGATGGCAACGATGCGATCGGCGTGTCCCGCTTCTATGCGGTGCTGGGTGCAGAGTATGACATTAAACCGGTTGACGGTCTGACGGCCACCGCGCGCGTCAACTATACCGGTTCTCAGTATGCTGATAGTGCCAACACCAAAAAACTCGACAGCTACACTACGCTGGATTTAGGGATGCGCTATCGCATGCACCTCAACCAGGAACAAAACGATTTGGTGTGGCGCGTGGGTGTGACCAACGTGACCAATGAAAAATACTGGTCCGGGGTCGACGACACCGGTGTTTACCTCTATCAGGGGGAGCCGCGTACGCTGAAAGTCGCAGTCAGCTACGACTTCTAAGTCATTGCAAAAATAAGGTTATTGCCCCGGAACGCTCGTCCTTCCGGGGCTTTTTGTTTCCGTCGTCCGGGTACTGATTGCCTTGCGGCAAGCCGCGCTAAGTGTTAAAAGGTGCCCCTTCCTATAAAAGCTACAGGGGTTAGACGTGAAAAACGCGTCCTCAGCATCCAGCCAGAATCAACCGGATGCTTCGTCGGAGCAGGGGCCGACGCTTCACCGCGGGTTACAAAACCGCCATATCCAGCTTATCGCCCTCGGGGGCGCCATCGGTACCGGCCTGTTCCTTGGCATCGGCCCAGCCATTCAGATGGCAGGCCCGGCGGTGGTACTGGGTTACGCCATTGCCGGTATTATCGCTTTTCTGATCATGCGCCAGCTCGGCGAAATGGTGGTGGAAGAGCCGGTATCCGGCTCGTTTGCGCATTTTGCCTATAAATACTGGGGGCCGTTCGCTGGTTTTGTTTCCGGCTGGAACTACTGGGTGATGTTCGTGCTGGTAGGCATGGCCGAGCTGACCGCCGCCGGGATCTATATGCAATACTGGCTGCCGGACGTGCCGACCTGGATCTGGGCGGCGGGGTTCTTCATCCTGATTAATGCCGTCAATCTGGTCAACGTGCGCCTGTACGGCGAAACCGAATTCTGGTTTGCGCTGATTAAAGTGCTGGCGATTATTGGCATGATCGGCTTTGGGATCTGGATGCTGGCCACCGGACGCGGCGGCGATCATGCCAGCATTGACAACCTCTGGCGCGACGGCGGTTTCCTCGCCACCGGCTGGAAGGGGCTGATTCTGTCGCTGGCGGTCATTATGTTCTCTTTCGGCGGTCTGGAGCTTATTGGTATCACGGCGGCGGAAGCGCGCAGCCCGGAAACCACTATTCCAAAAGCGGTCAACCAGGTGGTGTACCGTATCCTGCTGTTTTATATCGGCTCGCTGATTGTACTGCTGGCGCTGTATCCGTGGCAGGGCATCAAGTCAGATAGCAGCCCGTTCGTAATGATTTTTCACAATCTTGACAGTAACGTGGTGGCTTCTGCGCTGAATTTCGTCATTCTGGTGGCCTCGCTGTCGGTGTACAACAGCGGCGTTTACTCAAACAGTCGCATGCTGTTCGGCCTTTCCGTGCAGGGCAACGCGCCGCGTTTCCTGACCCGGGTCAGCCGCCGCGGCGTGCCGGTTAACTCGCTGCTGCTGTCGGGCGCGATCACCTCGCTGGTGGTGCTGGTTAACTATCTGCTGCCGCAGAAAGCCTTTGGCCTGCTGATGGCGCTGGTGGTCGCAACGCTGCTGCTGAACTGGATAATGATCTGCATGGCGCACCTCAAGTTCCGCTCGGCGATGCGCCGTAAAGGACGCGAGCCGAAGTTCAAAGCGCTGCTGGCTCCGGCCAGTAACTACGTTTGCATTGCGTTCCTGCTGATGATTCTGGTGCTGATGTGCACGATGGACGGTATGCGCTTGTCGGCGATTCTGCTGCCGGTGTGGGTGCTGTTCCTGTTTGTCGCGTTTAAAACGCTGCGCCGTAAGGCGTGATCGCTTAATCAGAAGGCGGCGCACTGAGCCGCCTTCTGCCGCACTCTGCGCGTCTTTTGCGCATTCTGTTTAAATTTCCCGCTGCTCGTTTATCGTGACCGTTCTCGCAAAACCGAACTGACACGCGCGATCTTATTTTTGTAATCGATTACTTTTCACGTGAGCTGTATTTGTAATCGATTACTTTTGAGGGTGAGAACATGGTGTCTACAACGGAAAGTCGTGAACGTAGCGGCGTACAGCACCGGCTGTTAGTGCCGCGCCTGTCGCTTATGATGTTTATGCAGTTTTTTATCTGGGGAAGCTGGTCGGTCACGCTCGGGCTGGTCATGACCCAGTACAACATGTCGCTGTTGATTGGTGATGCTTTTTCTGCGGGGCCGATTGCCTCGATTCTATCGCCGTTCGTTCTGGGGATGCTGGTTGATCGCTTTTTTGCTTCGCAGAAGGTCATGGCGGTCATGCACCTGCTGGGTGCGGCGATTCTGTGGTTCGTACCGCAGGCGCTGGTGGCGCAAAATGGCGCGATGCTGATAGCGCTGCTGTTTGGCTACACGCTTTGCTATATGCCGACGCTGGCGCTGACGAACAATATTGCGTTCCACAGTCTGAGCAATATCGACAAAACGTTCCCGGTGGTGCGCGTATTCGGCACCATTGGCTGGATTATCGCCGGTATTTTTATTGGCGTGACCGGTATTTCGGATACCACCGGCATCTTTACGCTGGCGGCGCTGTGTTCGGTCGTACTGGCGGTGTATAGCCTGACGCTGCCGCACACGCCAGCCCCGGCAAAAGGGCAGCCGCTCAAGCTGCGCGATCTGTTCTGTGCCGACGCTTTTGCGCTGCTGAAAACCCGTCACTTCCTGGTATTTGCGGTCTGCGCCACGCTGATCTCGGTACCGCTAGGCACCTACTACGCCTATACCGCCTCGTTCCTGGCCGATGCGGGCGTCGCGGATGTCAGTACCGCGATGTCCTTCGGCCAGATGTCAGAAATTATTTTCATGCTGATTATCCCGCTGTTGTTCCGGCGTCTTGGCGTGAAGTACATGCTGCTGATTGGCATGCTGGCGTGGTTCGTGCGCTACATGTTCTTTGCGCTGGGCATCAATGAAGAAACGCGCTTCCTGCTGTATCTCGGCATTCTGCTGCACGGTGTGTGCTACGACTTCTTCTTCGTGGTGGGCTTTATCTATACCGACCGCGTGGCGGGCGAAAAGGTCAAAGGGCAGGCGCAAAGCATGGTGGTGATGTTTACCTACGGTATCGGCATGTTGCTCGGATCGCAGATTTCCGGCGCGCTGTATAACCATCTGGTGGCCGGGCAAACCGTTCCGACGGCCTGGGTGAGTTTCTGGTGGATTCCCGCCGTCGCAGCGGTGGTTATCGCATTGATTTTCCTTGTCTCGTTTAAATACAACGAGCAAGAGCAGGCGTGAATTTTTAAGGAGAGGGTATGAAAACTATCAAGGGACCGGGCATTTTTCTGGCGCAGTTTATCAGCGGTCAGCCGCCGTTTAATACGCTGGACGGGCTGGCGGAGTGGGCGGCGGGGCTGGGCTTTAAAGCGCTACAGCTACCGTGCAACCACCCGACGATATTCGACCTGACGCAGGCGGCGGCGAGCCAAACCTATTGTGATGATATCGCCGGGCGGTTAGCGGAACGCGGGCTGGCTATCAGCGAACTGTCAACGCATCAGAAAGGGCAGCTTGTCGCCGTTAACCCAGCCTACGACAGCGCTTTTGATGCTTTTGCTCCGGCGGCGCTGCGCGGCGATCCGACGGCGCGGCAGCAGTGGGCGGTCGCCAGCGTTAAAATGGCGGCGCAGGCTTCGGCGCGCCTGGGTCTGAAGGCGCATGCGACTTTCTCCGGTGCGCTGGCCTGGCCCTATTTTTATCCGTGGCCGCCGCACAATGCGGCGCTGCTGGATGAGGCGTTTAAGGCGCTGGCAAGCCGCTGGCGGCCAATTCTCGACTGCTTTGATGAGCACGGCGTCGATCTGTGTTACGAGATCCACCCCGGTGAGGATCTGCATGACGGCGTGACCTTCGAGCGTTTTTTGCAGCAGGTGGGGAATCACCCACGCTGCCATATGCTGTATGACCCTAGCCATCTGCATTTGCAGCATATTGATTATCTTAGCTATATCGATATTTACCATTCGCGCATTCGCGCTTTTCACGTTAAAGACGCCGAGTTTCAGCGCAACGGGCGTAGCGGCGTTTACGGTGGCTATCAGAACTGGGCGCAGCGCGCCGGGCGTTTTCGCTCGTTGGGCGACGGCGATATTGATTTCAAGAAGATATTCAGCAAATTAACCCAGTACGACTTTGACGGCTGGGCGGTGATGGAGTGGGAGTGCTGCCTCAAGGATGCGCAAACCGGCGCACGCGAAGGCAGTGAATTTATTCAGCGGCATATCATCCCCGTCTCCGCGCGGGCGTTTGATGACTTTGCCGCCGGTAGCGAGGTTCGTGGATGATTCAGGTTGGTATAGTGGGTTCAGGTTTTATTGGCCCGGCGCATATTGAAGCGCTGAGGCGACTGGGGGATGTTGAGGTGGTGGCGCTGTGCGATGCTTCGCTGGAGCAGGCGCAGGCAAAGGCGCGGCAGCTCAATATTCCATCCGCCTACGGTGATGTCGAGGCGCTGCTGGCGCATCCTGGGCTACAGGTGGTGCATAACTGTACGCCTAATTTTCTGCACGCCTCGGTCAACCGGCAGATTTTACGTGCGGGGAAACATGTCTTCTCTGAGAAACCGCTGTGCATGACGCCGGAGGAGGCGCGCGAGTTGGAACAAATGGCGCAGGATGCGGGCGTGGTCCACGGCGTCAGCTTCGTCTATCGCCAGTTTGCGATGGTACAGCAGGCGGCCAGTATGATGCGTGCAGGCCAGACCGGCCGTCTGTTTTCAGCCTACGGCGGCTATCATCAGGACTGGATGCTGCTAGAACACGACTTTAACTGGCGAGTCGATGCGGAGCAGGGAGGCGTATCGCGCGCGGTGGCCGACATCGGATCGCACTGGTGTGACACGGTGCAGTTTGTTACCGGACGGCGAATTGTGGAAGTGATGGCCGATCTGGCTATCGTCTGGCCGACGCGCAAGGCCAGCCCTGACGCTCAGGCAACGTTTAGCGAACGCGGCGAAGCGCTGGCGTATCGCGATGTCCCGGTCACGACGGAGGATGCCGGCTCGGTTTTGTTCCGCTTCGATGACGGCAGCAAGGGCTGTTTTAGCGTCTCGCAGGTCAGCGCCGGGCGTAAAAATCGTCTGTATTTTGATATTAACGCCAGCGCCTGTTCGCTTGCCTGGGATCAGGAAACGCCGCAACAGCTGTGGATTGGTCAGCGTAGCCAGCCCAACCAACTGCTGAGCGATGACCCCGGGCTGCTGAACGGCGACGTGGCCGGGCAGGCACACTTCCCCGGCGGTCATAGTGAAGGCTGGCCTGACGCGTTTAAAAATATGATGGGGTATTTCTACCGTGCCGTGCAGAGTGGGAAAATGCCAGCCGCCGCTGAACGCCGTTTTGCCTCGTTCAGTGAAGGGGCGAATGTGATGTATATTGTTGATGCTATTGTGAAAAGCCATCAGCAGAGACGCTGGATACACGTTGAACAATAACCCTGTGCCCGGTACGCCGGGCACGTTTTTTGTGGTAGCCTGCACGCAAAGCGTTAACTGCAGGGAATGGCGTTGTATGTCAATTCAGAAAATCGCTCAGCTGGCGGGCGTTTCGGTAGCGACCGTGTCGCGCGTGCTGAACAACAGCGAAACGGTGAAGGCGAAAAACCGCGAGCGTGTTCTTCAGGCCATTAAAGAGAGCAACTACCAGCCTAACCTGCTGGCACGACAGCTACGCACGGCGCGTAGCTCAATGATTCTGGTGATGGTATCGAACATCGCCAACCCGTTCTGCGCCGAGGTGGTGAAGGGCATCGAAGAAGCGGCGGAAAAGAACGGTTACCGTATTCTGCTGTGCAACTCCGGTTCGGATATTGAGCGTTCGAAATCCGGCCTGCGTCTGCTGACCGGCAAAATGGTCGACGGTATTATCACTATGGATGCGTTTACCCGCCTGCCGGAGCTGACGACCGTGATTGGCGACGCGCCGTGGGTTCAGTGCGCCGAGTACGCTGATGCGGGCGACGTTTCCTGCGTGGGGATCGACGACGTCAAGGCTGCCGAACATGCGGTGGGCTATCTGGCGGCGCTCGGGCGTCGGCACATTGCGCTTATCAACCATGACCTCAACTACAAATATGCGCGCCTGCGTGAACAGGGCTATAAGAACGTGCTGGCGCGGGAAAGCCTGGCGTACCAACCGGTAGAATACGCCAGCGACCTTAGCGCCGCTGCGGGCAAGGCGGCGATGAAAAAGCTGCTGGCGATGAACCCGCGTCCTGATGCCGTGTTTGCGGTATCCGACGCGCTGGCGGCGGGAGCCCTGCGCGCCGTGGAGCAGGCGGGGCTGCGCGTGCCGCAGGATATTGCGGTGGTGGGTTTTGACGGTACGGAGCTGGCCGAAATGGTGTCACCGCAGCTGACGACCGTGGAGCAGCCGTCGCGTGAGATTGGCGCCCACGCCGTCGCGCTGCTGCTCAACAAAATCGAAAACCCCGACGCCCGTCCAGAACGAACCATGCTGGACTGGCGCTTTATTTCACGCGCCAGCGCCTGATTATTGCTGCCCCATCGCGCCTGCCAGGGCGCGAATATCGTTACCGGTCGGCGACTGATGAATCCGTAAGCCAAACTCTTCGACCACGGCGAAAATATGGTCAAAAATATCGGCCTGGATGCTTTCATATTCCGCCCACACTACGGTATTGGTGAAGGCGTATATCTCAATCGGTAAACCGTTATTATCCGGTGCCAGCTGGCGAACCATTAGCGTCATATCTTTGCGAATGCGCGGATGGTTACGCAGATATTCATTGAGGTAGGCACGGAAGGTACCAATATTGGTCATCTTGCGCAGGTTCAGCACAGAGCCATCGCCGCCGTGCTCCTGATTCCACAGGCTAATTTCCTCATGACGCGAGTCCATATACGGTTTTAGCAGGCGTGCCTGAATTAACCGCTGTTGCTCTTGCTCGTCAAGAAAATGCACGCTAGTGGTATCAACATTAATGCTGCGCTTAATGCGACGGCCGCCCGAAGCCGACATGCCGCTCCAGTTTTTGAATGAGTCAGAGACCAGCGACCAGGTGGGGATGGTGGTAATGGTATTATCCCAGTTCCGCACTTTGACGGTAGTTAAACCAATATCGGTTACCGCGCCGTCGGCCCCGTATTTCGGCATCTCCAGCCAGTCGCCGAGCTTCAGCATGTCGTTTGCAGAAAGCTGAATTCCCGCCACCAGACCGAGAATCGGATCCTTAAATACCAGCATTAATACCGCCGCCATTGCCCCGAGGCCGCTGATTAAAATAGCCGGCGATTGCCCCAGCAGTAGCGAAATCATCAGAATGCCAATCAGGATCGCGCTGACCAGCTTAACGCCCTGGAATATCCCCTTCAGCGGTAGCTGCGAAGAGAACGACAGCTTCTGTGACAGGTTAAAAATAACGTCCAGCAGCGAGAAGAACGACAGCAGCGCATAAAGCATCACCCACAGCTGGGCGGCGGTGGTTAATATTTGCGCCGCATCGCTGCCTTTTTGCAGCCACAGTACGGCCTGCACGTTGACGATAATCCCCTGCAGGGTAAACGCCAGCCGGTGGAAAAGTTTATTCTGCGTAATAATTTGCAGCCATAAATGGCTGCTGGCCTGCGCGCGTTTTTCAAAGGTGCGTAGCACCACCCGATGGAGTATCAGATGGACAATGATGGCAGTGAGAAAAATAATACCAAAAATGATGAACAATGAATTGGTATGGTTTATTTCAATGCCCATCTCTTCTATCTGTGTAATCAGTTCCTGCATAACATCTCCTGTATAGCCAGCTAATTATAATGGCTGCGATGGCTATATTATGCAAACGGCTATACAGGAACTTAAGGTTACGACGTTGCCAGCGCCGGACGGTGGTTTAAATGATGGCGCAGACAGATAGCGATGACCGCAAGCGCCAGCATCATCACCGCTTCTACGCCGAGAAAGCCGATCATCGCATCGGTATAGCTGCCGCGGTGGCTATGCATGAGCGCCAGCAGCAATGAACCAAACACCGCGGGACCGAGGCCCAGCGTGGCCTGCTGTAGCGTGCTTAGCAACGCACTGCCGGCGCCCGCGTCGTTGGCGGTGATGTCGCGCATTCCTACCCGATAGAAGCAGTTCACGATCAGCGCCTGACCGTAGCCAATCAGCGCCGTCGACGGCGCCAGCGCCAGAGCGGTTGTCGCATGCGCAAAATGATGGAAGGTTGCCATCAGCAGCAGCAGACCGCTTATCTGTATGGCCAGACCCGCAAGCAGAATCCGCCCCATGCTGTGGCGAGTAATCAGCTTAGGCGCATACAGCGCCGAGACGAAATAGGCTACGCCCAGCGCCACAAAGCTGTTACCCGATTGCCATGGCGCCATGCCCAGACCAGACTGCATGGTGAGCGCCATGCAGAACATAAAGCCGGACCAGGCGCTGAAAAACAGCAGGGCGATCGCCATACCAAAGCGGACGCTGGCGAGCTGGAGCAGACGCGGGGGCAGCAGAGGATGCTCGCCGCGTCGCTGTTGACGTAGCGCGCTGGCACGCATCCACCACAGCAGCGGAATAATCGCCAGTAGCATCAGGCGCAGCGGCCACGGCCAGCGGAGTTCCGGCCCCAGCGCCATCGGGAACAGCAGACAGCACAAAATCAGTCCAAGGCTAAAAGTGCCCTGCCAGTCGATTCGGGTATGCTCATCGCGGCGGGTTTCCGGCACGTAGCGGCGGCTATAGGCCAGCACCAGCAGGCCTATCGGCACGTTGATAAAAAAAGCATTACGCCAGCCGAGCCCGGCAATATCCGCGGAAACCAGCCAGCCGCCGCACATCTGCCCGACGATAAACGAAATGCCGCCAATGCCGCCGTACAGGCTGATGGCGCGAGCGTGGGCGCTCCCTTTCAGCGTCACGTGCAGCGTGGCGAGAATTTGCGGCACGATGAGCGCTGCCCCTGCGCCCTGTAAGGTGCGGGCGGCCAGCAGGGCGGTGATTGAGTTCGCGAGCCCGCACAGTAAGGACGCGAAGCTAAAAATTGCCACGCCCCACATAAACAGACGGCGGCGGCCATAGTTGTCGCCAAGTTTACTGCCCATCGCCAGGCAGACGGCGAACGCCACGCCGTACAGTGCGACGATCAGCTCCAGTTGGGTGGGGCTGGCGTGCAGTGATGCGGTGATGGAGTCGAGGGCGACGTTGGTGATCGAGGTGTCGATCTGGGGCAACATCAGGCCGGTTAACAACAGGAAAAGTCCCGCGCGACCGGGGGAAACAGCAGACGTTTTCATGGTAGCTCCATTGCGTCGTTCAGCGAATGGACGTAGCATCGCTGATTCAATAAACGGGTACCAGTTCCTGGTTATACGGGTATTGGCACTACCATGCTGGAGAGATGATGAGCCTTATTACCCCGGGTGAAGCCGCCGCACCGACCGCGCGGCAGGACGATAGCCGCAAGCAGTTGGGCGCTTTTCTTCGCGCGCGGCGGGAAAGCCTCGATCCGCAGCGCCTGGGGCTACCGCGTAGCGGACGGCGGCGCACACCCGGCCTGCGCCGTGAAGAAGTGGCGATGCTGGCAGACGTTGGCGTGACCTGGTATACCTGGCTGGAACAAGGGCGCGAGGTTAACCCCTCGGTGGCGGTGATGCAGGCGATTGCCGAGGCGCTGCAGTGCAGCGAGCTGGAGACGCGCCATCTGTTCGTGCTGGCTGGGCTGAAACCGCTGGAGTCTGCCTACGTGCCGCTTTGCGAAGGTATCAGTCCAGGCGCGCGCCGCATGCTCGACAGTTTGCTGCCGCAGCCGGCCAGTATTCAGCGTGCGAATTTCGACATTGTGGCGTGGAACGACGCGTTTTGTCGGCTGATGGGCGTCGATTTTTCGACCATTCCTGAAGACGATCGAAACTGTATTTATCTGTATCTGACGCATCCCGGCTGGCGCAGCCGCCTGGCGAATCGCGACGTGCTTGCGACATTTGTGTCTTACTTCCGTGCCGCCATGGCTGAACATCGCGGTGACGCGGCGTGGGAGAACAAGCTGGCGCGCTTCTTTGCCGCTTCAAGCGAGTTTGAGGCGCTATGGTATCAGCGCTATGACGTGCGCGGCGTTGAGAATCAGATCAAAGATTTTCACCATCCTGAGTTCGGCGATTTTCAGCTGCAGCAGATGTACTGGTACTCTGCGCCGCGTAATGGCTCACGTTTGCTGGTGTACTTACCGGTGGATGATATTGGGGAAGCGGTGCTGGCGAAGCTCTAGTCCGAAAGCGGTTCCGGCGCCGCCGCGCGTGTCCGGGCTACGCAATAAGAGTAGCCCGGCTACGCACAGCGCCGCCGGGGCTAAATCAGATCTCAGTAATCACCGTTTCTTCCGGCAGGCGAGATTTCGGCAGCGTCTTGTTGAAATCTTCTACGCTGTGGTAGCCCACCGGCACGACAACCAGGCTGGTATAGCCTTTTTCTTTCAGGCCAAATTCTGCGTCGAGAACATCGGCGTCGAAGCCTTCGATGGGTACTGCGTCCAGGCCCATTGCGCCCACGCCCAGCAGGAAGTTGCCGACGTTCAGGTAAACCTGACGCGCGGCCCACTGGTCATCGTCGTGACGATCTTTACGGTGCAGGTCGGCAAAGAAAGTGCGGCCTTTGTGGTTCGCGGCTTTCGCTTCCGGCGTCGCAAAACGGCCGTCGGCATCTTCCTGGTCGACGACTTTTTCCAGCCAGGCATCGTCGATGGCGGTTTTGGCGCAGAATACCACCACATGAGAAGCATCCAGCATTTTACGTTCGTTAAACACGTAGCCGCCCGCAGCGGATTTCGCCACGCGCGCTTTGCCTTCGTCGGTACTGGCGACGATAAAGTGCCACGGCTGAGAGTTCGTGCTCGACGGGCTATAACGCAGCAGGGTATTGAGATGAGCTGCCTGCTCGGCGGTTAACTTTTTGCTGGCATCAAAGGCCTTGGTGGAATAGCGCGCTTTTGCAACGGAAACGATATCCATAAAAACTCCTGAATGATGATAGACACCGCGTATCGGTGCGTTGAATCAAAGCAGGGTACCGCGCGCTGTGACAAATGAGAAGGGTGTTAAATGCGATAACACTTATCGCATTTAACGCAAAATCAAACCGGGCGCACCCGCGCCTGGACGCGTTTGGGCAGCTTATCGACGACCCGGTTCCACGAATCTTCAATCAGGCTTTCCAGCAATTCCGGCACGATCTCGTCGCCAGGATAGACCGAAATCCAGTGCTTTTTGTTCATGTGATAGCCCGGCTTAATATGCGGGTAGATAGCCTGATGCAGTAGGGACTGTTCGGGATCGACCTTCAGGTTGACGATCGCTTCACCGCGCAGAAAGGTTTTGATCATAAAGATCTTCCCCTCGACGGTAAACACGTCATATTCCGGCCCGAAAGGCCAGTAGACGTCAGAAAAGGGCAGGGTCAGGGCAAAGTCGTGCGCCCGCTGGTGCAGCGTTTTTCCGTCCATTAGTCGTCCTCGGCCAGCGCCAGCCACATGGCTTCAAAACCCAGCGCCTTCAGCGTATCGGCCCGCAGCGGTTCGCGGCTGGCAAACTCAATGGTGGTTTCCGCCAGCGACAGGAACAGGGCGTCGCCAAAAGCGCGAAATTCGTCGGACATAAACACCGGACGCACCGAGCGTTGGCAAAGCTTTTGCAGCTCCGGGAACATGGCTCTGACCTGCTGCACCGTCTCTTCGGTAATTTTTTCGCTCACCGCCATGCGGCGAATGGCCTGGTGGCCGGTAGGGTTGCGTACGCCCCAGTCGATATAACTGTTCCAGATGCCGTGGGTAAAGGCCTTGGGGGAGTCGGTATCGACAAGCCCGGCGAGCATCGCCTGGCAGAGGTCGCTTTTCAGATGCAGGTAAAGTGCGTTCAGCAGGTCGTCTTTGGTGGCAAAATAGCGAAACAGCGTGCCCTCAGCCACGCCCGCACTGCGCGCAATCATCGCAGTCGAAGCGGCAATGCCGGACTGGGCAATGGCGCTGGTGGCGGCTTCCAGTAACGCTTGTTTTTTATCTTCACTCTTTGGACGAGCCACTACACTTTACCTCTCTGACTGTAAAAAAATGTGATTGAAACATGCCAACCCCAGGGACTTCAACGTCGATTGTCAAAATTTGAAAATTGCTTGACGATTTTTTCTGCCTCTTTCTATAATGAGTGCCTACTCACTCATAATCAATCTTTTTAGTGTGGCTTCCTGGATGAGGCCGGTTTTGGGTCTGGATATGAAACCTTTCATCATCAGTGTGGTTGCCATCATGCTTATTGCCAGTGCAGCAAGCCTGTCCTTTGTTCTGAATCCCGGCTTCGGTCAGGTGCCGCAAGGGGCAGAGAAGAGTCAGATTGAGCGTTCGCCGAACTACCGCGACGGGGCGTTTCACAACAGCCTGCCGACGCCGGGGTTCACCAGCGATAAAAATATGCTGATGGCGTGGTGGGAATTCCTCACCGCAAAGCGTGAAAACGCGCGCCCCTCGCGCCCGCTGCCGCTGGTAGCGACCGATCTTGCCAGCCTGCCGCGCGACCAGGATACGTTAATCTGGCTGGGCCACTCGTCGTGGTATCTCCAGCTGGCGGGCCAGCGGATCCTGATTGATCCGGTGTTCAGCAGCTATGCCGCGCCGTTTTCGTTTCTGAATAAAGCCTTCGACGGCGACTATCCGTGGCGCGCAGAGACGATGCCGGAGATCGATCTGCTGATTATCTCCCATGACCACTACGATCACCTCGACTACGCCACCATCAAAGGGCTGTTGCCGAAGGTTAAGCGCGCCGTCGTGCCGCTGGGCGTCGGGTCGCATCTGCGCTATTGGGGCATGGCAAACGACATCATTACCGAGGCCGATTGGCAGCAGAGCGTGACGCTTAGCGATGCGTTGAGCGTGCACGTACTGCCGGCGCGGCATTTTTCCGGCCGCGGCCTGAAGCGTAACCAAACGCTGTGGGCGAGCTTTATGTTCGTGACGCCGCAGCAGAAGGTGTATTACAGCGGCGATAGCGGCTACGGCCCGCACTTCAAGGACATTGGCGAGCGGTTTGGCAAGGTTGACGTGGCGATACTGGAGGACGGTCAGTATGACCAGGACTGGCGCTACATCCACATGATGCCGGAGCAAACCGCACAGGCGGCAGTGGATCTGCGTGCGGACCGGGTGGTACCGGGTCACGCTGGGCGCTTCGTACTGGCCAAACATACCTGGGACGATCCGTACAAGCGGCTGGCGCAGGCCAGCAAAGATAAAGCATATCGGCTGCTAACGCCGATGCAGGGCGAGCCGGTTCGCCTGGCGGACGCTATGCAAACATTTCGAGCCTGGTGGGAATAGCCACCGGCTGTCGTTAAGCGAGGGGAAGGGCGTATGACCGAATTAGCCACTCAGGTAATCGACACTCTGGTCGAATGGATTGACAATAACCTGCATCAGCCATTGCGTATTGATGAAATCGCCCGCCGGGCGGGCTATTCAAAATGGCACCTGCAGCGTCTGTTTTTACAGCACAAAGGGGAGAGCCTTGGCCGCTACATCCGTCAGCGCAAGCTGAATCTGGCGGCGGATGAGCTGTGTACGACCGATCAAAAGGTCTACGACATCTGTCTGAAGTACGGGTTTGATTCCCAGCAAACTTTTACCCGCATTTTTACCCGCACATTTAATCAGTCGCCGGGTGCCTATCGTAAAGTGAATCATCGCCCGCGGGCGCATTGATTCTGCCCTGATTGTAGGCCGGACAAGGCGCTAGCCGCCATCCGGCAACGTGCATCGGTGTGCCTGATGGCGCGTTGCTTATCAGGCCTACGCCGCCAGCGAGAACCAACGTCGCCAGACGTAGCGAATCACCAGATACTCAATCGCCCCCAGGGCCAGAAACCACGCGCAGAACAGCACGGTATAAAACTGGTTGAGATCCATAAAATGGAAGGTCTCAACCAGCTTTTGCGCCAGCGTCAGTCCCAGCGAAGGCGCTGGAAGCAGCAGGCAGGAAAGGAACGCCATCAATAAAATACCGGCGGCGGTCATCAGTGATTCAAGAGGATGCTTCATGCGTTGTTAATCTTTGGTTAAAGATATTATTGTCCGGTAATTTTTATTTGAACGCAATGTTTATAATTTAATATACCTCCGGTTGAATATTTAAAACAAATGCTCAAGCCTACGAAAATAATCGTATGGCAAAAGAGTAAATAATGTTTTGAATTAAATTAAATAATGCTTTCGTAAATAAACGTCATGCTCAGGATAATAGTTTTACAAAAGTATAAGTACTGTATCCAACCAGCGTCGCAATCACGATAGCCAGCGCGATGTACAGCGCCAGGCGGCGTCCTCTGTAGATTCCAAACATAATGACCTCGTTTAGATGGGGTTTAGGAACATTCTGTAATATTAATATTAGTAAATCAACTGAATGTCGTTTTGAAATTTAAAAAGCGGAAATATTGTGAACTAACGAATATTTCTTCGCTTAATTAAAAATATCCAACGATGTCGCCTTGGCCAGAAATGAATTCAGGCTTTCCGTTTGCAGGAATTTAAAAGGAAAATTTATCGTGTCGAAAATGATGAATGCCAAAAACGTGCCGCACGGGGACTACGACCCGCAGGTGCACGCGTACCAGCAGCCGACCGAGCGGGTGCTATCGCAGGTCAACAGTCAGCCCGAGGGGCTGGCGGCGGCCGAGGCGGCGGAGCGCCTGAATACCTACGGCCCTAACGCACTGCCAGAAAAGAAAGGTAAGCCAGCGTGGCTGCGTTTCCTCGCCCACTTTAACGATGTGCTGATCTACGTCCTGCTGGCCGCAGCGGCGCTGACTGCCGTAATGGGACACTGGGTCGATACCTTCGTCATTCTTGGCGTTACGGTGATTAACGCCCTGATTGGTCATATTCAGGAAAGCAATGCGGAAAAATCGCTGAAAAGCATCCGCAATATGCTCTCCAGCGATGCACAGGTTATCCGTGATGGTAACCATCAAACCGTCGCCACCACCGAGCTGGTGCCGGGCGATATCGTGGTGCTGCGCGCGGGCGACCGTATTCCGGCCGACATGCGCCTGATTGAAGCGCACAACCTGCGCGTGGAAGAAGCGATTCTGACCGGCGAGTCGACCGTTGTGGATAAACACACCGACGTCCTGCACGGTGAACTGCCGCTGGGCGACCGCACCAATATGGTGTTCTCTGGCACCACCGTGAGCGCAGGCGGCGGCATCGGGGTGGTTGTGGCTACCGGTCAGGAGACCGAGCTCGGCCACATCAACCAGATGATGGCGGGTATTGAAAAGCACCGCACGCCGCTGCTGGTGCAGATGGACAAGCTGGGCAAAGCGATTTTCGCCATTATCCTGGCGATGATGGCCGCGCTGTTCGTGTTCAGCATGCTGCTGCGCGACATTCCGCTGGGCGAGCTGCTGCTGTCGCTGATTAGCCTCGCGGTGGCCGCTGTACCGGAAGGTCTGCCGGCGATTATCTCGATTATTCTGTCTCTGGGCGTACAGGCCATGGCGCGCAAGCGGGCGATTATCCGCAAGCTGCCGACCGTGGAAACCTTAGGGGCAATGACCGTGGTCTGCTCGGATAAAACCGGCACGCTGACCATGAATGAAATGACCGTGAAGGCGATTATCACCGCCGATAGCTGCTACCGCGTAGACGGCGATAGCTATGAGCCGCACGGCAACATCTACCTGGAAGGCAGCAACGAGCCGGTAAAAGTACAGCCGTACACCGTGCTCGAGAAATACCTGCGCACCATCGATCTGTGTAACGACAGCCAACTGGTGAAAGACCCGCAGGGCCACTGGGGGATTACCGGCGGCCCAACCGAGGGCGCGCTGAAGGTGCTGGCCGCGAAAGCGAGCCTTGAGCCGCTGCGTACCCAGCTGGTAGCGAAGATCCCGTTTGACTCACAGTACAAGTACATGGCAACGCATTTCCAGCTGGCCGACGAAGAGATTGTGATGGTGACCGGCGCGCCGGACGTCCTCTTCGCGCTGTGTCAGCAGCAGCAGACCGCACGTGGCGTGGTGCCGTTTGAGCGCGGCTACTGGGAAGCCGAAATGGCGCGCTTTGCCAGCCAGGGGCTGCGCATGGTCGCGGCGGCCACTAAGCCTGCTAACGCTGGGCAGAACACCCTCGATCACAGCGACCTGCAGGACGGTCTGGAATTCCTCGGCATTGCCGGGATGATGGACCCGCCGCGTCCGGAAGCCGTTGATGCGATCCACACCTGTCAGAATGCCGGGATCCGCGTCAAGATGATCACCGGCGATCACCCGCAGACGGCGATGAGCATTGGCCAGATGCTGGGGATCCGCAACAGCAGTGAAGCGATGACCGGCTACCAGCTGGAGCACATGGATGACGCCGAGCTGGCAAAAGCGGCGGTCGAGTACGATATCTTCGCCCGTACCAGCCCGGAGCATAAGCTGCGCCTGGTGAAAGCGCTGCAGGAAAGCGGCGAGATTGTTGGCATGACCGGCGACGGCGTTAACGACGCCCCGGCGCTGCGCCAGGCCGACGTGGGTATCGCGATGGGCATCAAAGGCACCGAGGTGACCAAAGAGGCCGCGGACATGGTGCTGACCGATGACAACTTTGCCACCATCGCCAGCTCGGTAAAAGAAGGGCGTCGCGTATACGACAACCTGAAGAAGACGATTCTGTTCATCATGCCAACTAACCTGGCGCAGGGGCTGTTGATTATTATCGCGCTGCTGGCGGGTAATATTATCCCGCTGACGCCGGTACTGATTCTGTGGATGAACATGGCGACCTCCGCCACGCTCTCCTTTGGCCTCGCATTTGAAGCCGCTGAGCGTAACGTGATGAACCGTCCGCCGCGTAAAACCGGCCAGCACGTGATGGATGCATTTGCCGTCTGGCGCGTCGCCTTTGTCGGTTCGATGATTGCCGTTGCCGCCTTCATCCTTGAAGCCTGGCTTGCGCCGCGCGGCCACAGCGCCGAGTTTATCCGCACCGTGTTGTTGCAGATGCTGGTGACCGCGCAGTGGGTTTACATGATTAACTGCCGCAGCAGCGACCGCTTCTCCCTGAATAGCGGCCTGCTGAAGAACAAAGGTATCTGGCTGGTGACCGGCGTGCTGCTTCTGCTGCAGCTGGCGATTATCTACCTGCCGCTGATGCAGACGCTGTTCGGCACCGAAGCGCTGCCGCTGCGCTACTGGGGCATCACCCTGGCCATTGGCGCCGCGATGTTCCTGGTCGTTGAAGTTGAAAAGCGTCTGACCCGCCGTTTCCGCAAGACAACCTAGTGATGACCAGCCCCTCTCCTGGCGGAGAGGGGCACTTGCCACGCAAGGATCCCCTCATGAAGAAAACTTTCCGCCTCGCCCTGTTGGCCTGCGGCCTGGCAGGCTGCACGCTGGCTTACGCCTCGGTACCGGTACGTGTCGCGACCGTTGAGCGCGCGCCGCACGCGGTGGAGCGTCAGCTACCGGGCCGCGTGGAGGCTATCCACGCCGTTGAAATCCGCGCACGCACCGAAGGCACCATCGTGCAGCGCCACTTCCAGGACGGCCAGAACGTCAGTCAAGGCGATCTCCTTTTTACGCTTGATGATGCCCAGCCGCGGGCGGCGCTGGCGCTGGCACAGGCTGAACTGAAAAGCGCTCAGGCGTCGCTGCGTCAGGCACAGCAGCTGCTGACGCGCTACCAGAGTCTGAAAACTAACCACTCCATCAGCCGTAACGACGTTGATACGGCTCAGATGCAGCGCGACGTTGCCGCCGCCGCCGTTGAGCAGGCGAAAGCGCGGGTAACGGCGCAGCAGATAACGCTCGACTACACCCGTATTACCTCACCGGTAAGCGGCCGCGTGGGCCACAGTGCCTTTCACGTCGGCACGTTGGTCAATGCCGCCAGCGGCGTGCTGGTGGATATCGCCCAGCTTGACCCCATTCGCGTGAGCTTCGCGCTGGATGAGGCCGCGTTCTACAGCAAAGCGGGACAGCATGCGGATATCCGCGCGCTGAAGGCGGCCTGGCTGGCGCAAATTACCCTCGATGGTCAACGTGAAGACGGGGTGCTGACCTCGGTCGATAACCGTATTGATGCCCGTACAGCCAGCGTGGCGGTACGCGCAGAGTTTGCCAATCCGCAGCATCGGTTGCTGCCAGGCGGTAACGTTACGGTGACGCTGCGTCCGCAGCAAATGACCGAGAGCGTGATGATTCCGGCGGCAGCCGTGCAGCAGGATGCCAAAGGCTATTTCAGCTGGGTGCTGACGGCGGAGAATACCGCCGGGCAGCGTCGGCTTGAGCTGGGCGGCCAGCAGGGACAGACCTTTGCGGTGGCGAAAGGGCTTAACGCGGGCGAGCGCGTGATCACCGACGGCGCGCAGCGCCTGACGGACGGCGCCGCCGTGCAGCTATTGAATTAAGGAGCACAGGATGCTGACGTTTTTTATCCGCCGTCCGCGTTTCGCGATGGTGATTGCGCTGCTGATGGTCTTTGTGGGCGCCGTCGCGCTGAAGCTCATTCCGGTGGAGCAGTACCCGCAAATCACGCCGCCGGTGGTGAACGTCAGCGCCAGCTGGCCGGGTGCCAGCGCGCAGGATGTGGCCGAAGCCATCGCCGCGCCGCTGGAGACGCAGCTTAATGGCGTTGATCATATGCTCTATATGGAGTCGACCAGTTCCGATGACGGCGCTTACAGCCTTAGCCTGACCTTTGCCGCCGGAACTGACCCGGATATGGCGGCCATTGACGTCCAGAATCGCGTGGCGCAGGCGGTGGCGCAGCTGCCGACCGAGGCGCAGCAGAACGGCGTACAGGTGCGCAAACGCGCCAGCAATCTGTTGATGGGCGTCAGCCTTTATTCGCCTGACGGCACGATCTCGCCGCTACAAATCAGCAACTACGCCAGCACTCAGGTTCGCGAAGCGCTGTCGCGCCTGCCGGGCGTCGGCCAGGTACAGATGTTTGGCGCACGCGATTACAGCATGCGCATCTGGCTGCGTCCGGACCGCATGAACGCGCTGAATATCACCAGTGAAGATATTGCCCAGGCGCTGAATGAACAGCACGTACAGGGTGCCGCCGGTCAGGTGGGGACGCCGCCGGTGTTTAACGGTCAGCAGCAAACCCTGACCATTAATGGGTTAGGGCGGTTGAGCGAGGCCGAGGAGTTCAGCCGTATTGTGGTGCGCAGCGGCGAACAAGGGCAGCTGGTACGCCTTGCCGATGTCGCCAATATTGAACTGGGCGCGCGCAGCTACAGCTCCAGCGCGCAGCTCAACGGCGTCGATTCGGCCTATATGGGGATTTACCCGACGCCTACCGCGAACGCCTTACAGGTCGCAAACGTTGTGCGCGCGGAACTGACGCGTCTGCAAGACCGATTCCCGGCGGATCTGGCCTGGGAGGTGAAGTTTGATACCACCCGCTTTGTTGCCGCCACGATCAAAGAGATTGGGACCTCGCTGGCGCTGACGCTGCTGGCAGTTGTGGCCGTGGTTTCTTTATTCCTGCAAAGCCTGCGAGCGACGCTTATTGTGGCGCTGGCGATTCCCGTTTCGCTGGTAGGGACGTTTGCGGTGCTTTACGTCCTGGGCTACAGCGCCAATACCCTGAGCCTGTTTGCCATCATTCTTGCGCTGACGATGGTGGTGGATGATGCCATTGTGGTGGTGGAAAGCGTAGAAGGACACATGGCCGAAGGGATGGGCCGACAGGAGGCCACCGCGCTGGCGCTGAAACAGATCGCCGGACCGGTGATCGCCACCACGCTGGTGCTGTTGGCGGTATTTGTACCGGTCGCGATGCTGCCGGGGATCGTCGGCGAGCTGTACCGTCAGTTTGCCGTCACGCTCTCTACCGCGGTCACGCTGTCGAGCATCGTGGCGCTGACGCTGACGCCGGCGCTGTGTGCGCTGCTGCTGCGACCGCGTCCGGCACAACCTGCCAGGCTGTTCCAGCTGTTTAACCTTGGGCTGAACACCACCCGCGACGGTTATGGTCGCCTGGTGGCGTGGATGAACCGCCGCCCGCTGGTGGCCGTTGGCGCAACCCTAAGCGCCGCGCTGTTGGTGGCATTGAGTTTCTCCATGATGCCGAAGGGATTCCTGCCGCAGGAAGATCAGGGCTACGTGTTCGCCAACGTCCAGCTGCCGGAATCGGCCTCTCTTGAGCGTACGGAAGCGGTGATGGCGAAAGCACGCGACCTGCTGGGCGCACATCCGGCCGTTGAGGATGTGATTCAGGTGTCTGGCTTCAGTATTCTTAGCGGCACCAGCGCCTCTAACGGCGGGTTTATTTCGCTGATGCTGAAAGACTGGTCGCAGCGTGCGTCGCTGGAGACGGTCATGGCCGAACTGCAGCGTCAGCTACACGCGCTGCCGGAAGCCAATATCATGCTGTTCGCACCGCCGACGCTGCCGGGACTGGGCAGCGCCGCAGGCTTCGATTTGCGCATTCTGGCGCAGGCCGGGCAAACGCCTGCCGAGCTGGAGCAGGTGACGCGGCAGATTCTGCAGCAGGCGAATCAGCATCCTCAGCTGAGCCGGGTATTTACCACCTGGAGCAGCAACGTGCCGCAGCTGACGTTGAACGTGGATCGCGATCAGGCTGCGCGGCTGGATGTCCCGGTTTCGCGCATTTTTAACAGCCTGCAAACTGCCTTTGGCGGCACGCGTGCCGGTGATTTCAGCATTAACAACCGCGTGTATCACGTGGTGCTGCAAAATGAGATGCAGTGGCGCGAGCGCGCTGAGCAGATCGGCGAGCTGTTTGTCCGCAGCAATCACGGCGAGCGGGTGCGGCTGAGCAACCTGGTGACCATTACGCCGACCGTGGGGGCGCCGTTTATTCAGCAGTTTAACCAGTTCCCGTCGGTGTCGGTGAGCGGCTCCGCGGCGGAAGGGGTGAGCAGCCGTACGGCGATGAGCGAGATGGAAAAACTGCTTGCCGCGCACCTGCCCGCGGGCTACGACTACGCGTGGAGCGGGCTGTCGTGGCAGGAGCAGCAAACCGGCAACCAGGCTATCTGGATCGTGCTGGCGGCGGTGGCCATGGCGTGGCTGTTCCTCGTGGCGCAGTATGAAAGCTGGACGCTGCCGGCAAGCGTCATGCTGTCGGTGCTGTTCGCTATCGGCGGCGCGCTGCTGTGGCTGTGGGCGGCGGGCTATGCGAACGATGTTTATGTACAGATAGGTCTGGTGTTGTTAATCGCCCTCGCAGCGAAGAACGCTATCCTGATCGTGGAATTCGCCCGCGAGCGCCGCCAGTCAGGGTTGTCGATCGTGGAGGCCGCACGCGAGGGGGCAACCCGTCGTTTCCGCGCGGTTATGATGACGGCAGTGTCGTTTATTATCGGCATTATGCCGATGATGTTCTCGACCGGAGCCGGGGCGCAGAGCCGACGGATTATCGGCACCACGGTGTTCAGCGGCATGCTGGTGGCGACGGCGATCGGCATCCTGTTTATTCCGTCGCTGTACGTCTTGTTCCAGCGGCTGCGCGAGTGGGCGCACCGGCGGCTCGGTTAACCCATCTGCGCCAGCTGGGCACGCAGCACCTCGACCCCCGGCGCGATGGCGTCGGGGGTAATGGCGTGAAAGCCCATGCGGA
Organism: Klebsiella sp. WP3-W18-ESBL-02; assembly: GCF_014168815.1. Classification (NCBI taxonomy): domain Bacteria; kingdom Pseudomonadati; phylum Pseudomonadota; class Gammaproteobacteria; order Enterobacterales; family Enterobacteriaceae; genus Klebsiella; species Klebsiella sp. WP3-W18-ESBL-02. The sequence goes on along the minus strand of NZ_AP021972.1, from coordinate 3,657,647 downwards.
AGAAATTATCCGGCGGGGTGGCATCCAGAAAATGACGCGCGCCGGGCTCTATCAACACGCCGGTGTGGGCGGCGCGCCAGGTGAGCTGCTGGGTGCTGATGTGCGTCGGCGTGCGAAGCCAGAAGGCGTTGGCGTGTTCGCTGCCGGGCAGCGGCTGGCATTCTGGCATTTGCGTCATTAGCGCCTTGTGCAGCATGTCCCAGCGGCGCGCGGAGTCATCGCGATAGCGGCGCAGATGCGTTTCGTAGTGGCCCTGGGCAAGGAAATGCGCCATCTGATACTGAATGTTGCTTGGCGGATGGCGGTACACCAGACGGCGCAGCGCCCGGGCTTCATCAATCAAGTCCGGATCGGCGACCATAAACCCCAGACGCAGACCCGGCGACAGCGCCTTCGACAGGCTGCTGACGTACACCACCCGCCCGCTGCGATCGCTGGCCTTTAGCGCGGGCAGCGGGTTAGCCTGAAAGTTACTCTCCGAATCATAATCATCTTCAATAATCACCGCGTCATGCTGGGCGGCGTGCGCCAGCAGCTGGCTGCGCCGCGCCTTACTCATGGTCACTCCGGTGGGGACCTGATGACCCGGCGTGACGTAGTAGTAATCGCAGGGCAGGTTATTTAACACGATGCCTTGTTCATCGACCGGGTGCGGGACAATCTGGCAGTCGCTGAGCATAAAGGTGTTAATCGCCTCGCGAAAACCGGGGTTCTCTACGCCAACCCGGGTCTGACGCGACAACAACAGGCGAGTGAGCAGGTACAGCGCATTCTGCGATCCGAGTGTAATCAGAATTTCGTCCGGCGCGGCAACGATACCGCGTTTGGGCAGTACGCGAGTGCGAATTTGCTCAATAAGCATCGGTACGTCCTGATCGATATGGTCTACCACCCAAGCCGGATCGCGCGTGCCGCCGTGCAGCCAGTTAGCGGCGGCCCGCCAGTTGGTCAGCGGGAAACAGCGGGTATCGGGTTGACCGTAAATAAACGGGTAGCGGTAGTGCATCCAGCCCGCGGGCTTCAGGATTGACTCCTGCTGACTGGGGGTGATGTTCAGCCGTTTGCCCCATGATGGTGCGCGGCCGGCGTCGTCGGGTGCAGGCGCTGGCGTCGCCAGACGCGGCGCATGATAATCCGGATGCAGGTAATAACCGCTGCGCGGGCGGCTGACCAGATAACCTTCGTTGACCAGACTTTCAAACACCAGCGCAGTGGTATTGCGTGAAACCTGCAGCTGCTGGGCCAGCTGGCGGCACGACGGCAGCGGCGTGTCGGCGGCAAAAATCCCGCCGAGAATGGCGTTCACCAGCGATTCGCGGACCTGCTCTTGTAAACCGCGCTGCGCGTCGAAATCCACATGCAATAAGTGCCGAATCATTCGCTGCTCCCCTGATTATTCGCGTTATCAACGTGCAGCAATTTTTGTACCAGCCTGAAACCGTCTGCCACAAGCGCGTGCGAAAACTGGCTCTATTCAGAATGCAAAAAGTCTCCCTACAGTAAAAACGTCGCCAGTCAGCCTCCCCAATGCGTCTGTCGGCACATATCTTGCAAAGTCTCCAGCGCGTCTGGAATAAACGTATCGGACATATTTGAGTAGGGGTCAAACGATGAAAAAAACGCTCGGTTCATATTATCTTGCCGCCATCATGGCGATGACCTTTTCTTTGCAGGCGGTCGCTGCCGATTTACCGGAAATTGAAAAAAACGGCACCTTAAAAGTGGCGACGGAAGATGATTACGCGCCGTTTAACTTTATGAATAACGGCAACGCTGACGGTTTTAATAAAGACATGCTGGCGGCGCTGCGCGAGTACGCCAAATTTAATGTGACGCAAAGTATTCTGCCGTGGACGGGGTTATTAGCCGCGGTCTCAACCGGGCAATACGATATGGCACTGACTGGCGCGGTGGTGACCGATGAACGCCTGAATGTGTTTAATTTTACCCCGCCGTGGGCCTCGGCTCAGCATTATTTCGTTAAGCGTGCGGGCGATAATTCGCTGAATACCATTGCAGACCTCAGCGGTAAAAAAGTGGGCCTCCAGGCGGGCAGCGCGCTGCTGGCGCGTTTACCGGAGCTGAAGGCGATGATTGAGAAAACCGGCGGCAAGCTGGGGCCGGTGGTGGAATACCCGTCCTATCCTGAAGCCTACGCGGACCTGGCCAACAAGCGCCTCGACTACGTGATCAACGTGGTGATTTCCGTTAATGACCTGGTGAAAGCCAAGCCGAAGGTCTTCGCCAAAGGCCTGGCGGTATCCGGGCCGGGCTATATGGCCTGGCCTATTCCGAAGAACTCACCGGAGCTTCTGGCGTATATGACCAAATTTATCAATCACATGCGTGAAACCGGTAAGCTCGCCGAGCTGCAGAAAAAATGGTTTGGCGAAACCTACGATGACCTGCCAACGGAGCCTATCACCAGCGCCGCGCAGTTCCACAAGCTGGCTGGGCAGTAAGCAACGCGGCGGGAAACCGCCGCCCGTATGACCTCAGGAGGGCAACATGGACTCAATAGCATGGCAGTTACTGATTGAAGGCGCATGGACGACCCTCTGGATTTCGGCCATCGCCATCGCGTTTGGCGTGGTGATTGGGCTGATTATTGCCTTTGTGCGCATGATGAAGATTCCGGTGATAGATCAGCTTCTGGTTATCTATATCAGCCTGGCGCGGGCGACGCCGCTGGTGACGCTGGTGCTGTTCCTGTTTCTATCGCTGCCGACGGTGGGCATTAACCTTGATAAAACGGTTGCCGCCATTGTGGCATTGACGCTGAACACCTCGGCGTTTAATGCCGAAATCTGGCGTAATGCGTTTCGCACCTTTCCGCGCGAGCAGCGCGAAGCGGCAGAATCGGTGGGAATGCGCCGCTGGCCCTACTTTCGCTACATTATGCTGCCGCAGATGTGGCTGGAAAGCCTGCCCGCGCTGGTCAATGAAATGTCTTTTTTAATCAAAGGAAGCCCGGCGATTGCGGTAATTGGCGTGGTGGATCTGACCCGTGTTACCAACCGTATTGCCTCGGTGACCTATGAACCGCTTTCCCCCATTCTGGCGGCCGGGCTGCTGTATGTGGTGATAATCGGCCTGCTGCTCAAGCTCCAGAGCCTGGCGGAACGTAAAGCAAAACGACTGGCGCGCTAAGCCCGGGAGGACTGATGAATCAATGGGCAATTATCTGGGCCGAGCACGACAATTTTATTGCCGGGCTGCTGGCGACGCTTGAACTGTTTATTATTGCTGCTGTTGTTGGGTTATTTATCGGCACCCTGCTGTGCTATATCACTGAATATCAAAAACGGGTGTTAAATAACCTGATTATGGGGTTGGTAAACCTGATGCGGGCTATCCCTTTCCTGATTCTGGCGTACCTGTTGTATTACGGTTTGCCGGAATTAGGCATCAGTATGGAAGCCTGGACGGCAGGGCTGCTGGCATTAATTATTTATCATGGCGCTTATTTCTTTGAAATCCTTCGTAGCCAGCGACGCGTCTTTTCCAACGGCTATATCGAGGCCGCTGTGGTGCAGGGATTTTCTCGCTACACTATTTTTCGCCGTATTGTTCTGCCTAATATTTTTTCCTCCGCGCTGCCGCTTTTGGGCAATCAGCTGATTATTTGCCTGAAGGACACCGCGTTTCTCAGCATTATTACCGTACAAGAAATCACCGCCGCCGCCAACAGCGTGCAGGCCACCTACTTTATTCCGTTTAATGCCTTTATTGTCGCGATTGCGCTGTATTGGGCCATCAGCATTGTGCTGGAACTGCTGGTGAAACGGCTAACTGTTTATAGCGCGAAACGAGGAATGAGCCATGTCTGAGACTACAGCGGTAAGCGTAAAAAACGTCTCCAAACAGTTTGATAATGTTGAAGTGCTGCGCGATATCAACCTGACGGTAGAGAAGGGGACGGTGGTCAGTATCCTCGGCTCGTCCGGATCGGGAAAATCAACGCTGCTGCGTTGTATGAACTGGCTGGAGCAGCCGGATCGCGGGGAAATTCGTATCGGTGGTCAGCGCATTGGGGTCAATGAGCAGAACGGAAAAGCCATGTCGCACCGCGATCTGTCGAAAATTCGTGAGCGGGTCGGCATGGTTTTCCAGAGCTTCAATCTGTGGCCGCATTTGACCGTGCTGCAAAACGTGATGGAAGCGCTGCTGCACGTAAAGGGGATGCCGCGCGACGAGGCGCGCGCCGTTGCCGAGCAGCAGCTGAAAAAGGTGGGGATGGACCATAAGGCTGATGCCTATCCGATCACGCTCTCCGGCGGGCAAAAGCAGCGGGTGGCGATTGCGCGATCGCTGGCAATGTCGCCGGAGGTGCTGTTATTTGATGAACCGACGTCGGCGCTGGATCCGGAACGCGTTAACGAAGTGCTGAGCGTGATGAAGTCGCTGGCGGCAGAGGGGTACACCATGGTGGTGGTGACGCATGAGATGGAGTTTGCCCGTCAGGTTTCCAACGAAGTGGTGTTTCTTGAAAAAGGGATTTTGATAGAGAAAGCGCCGCCGGAGGTTTTCTTTACGGCGCCGAAGTCGGAGCGGGTGAGGCAGTTTTTGCAAAGTAGTCGTTAATACCAAGGGGGGATATATTTGGGATTATCACTCCGTTGCGCTCCCTTTCAATTCCAGTCATATAAATTGCGCGGGCGCGGGGATTGCGAAGGGGGGCGCGGCCGCCCCCCTTGGCCCGTTCACCGGTGAAGGAACTTCATATTCTACCCGACGTAAAGTGAACGGAACCCCTCACCTCACTGACAAATATCACGTTTTTCCCTGTAATTTGTGCATAAAAGACCCCCTGGAAAGGAGCGGTAGAAAACCACACTAATCCCGGTCAATGGCAAACGGCTGCCACGCCTGACGTACCGGCATTACCTCCACGCGGTTAATATTCATATGGTCCGGCAGCGTCGCAATGTAGAACATCTGCTCGGCAATATCCTGCGCCGACAGTGGCGTGGTGCCCCGGTACAGCGCATCGGACGCCGCCTGGTCGCCTTTGGTGCGCACCAGCGTGAACTCCGTCTCTGCAATGCCCGGCGCCAGATCGGTCACCCGCACGCCGGTACCTAACAGATCGCAGCGCAGGTTATAGCTGAACTGCTTAACGAACGCCTTACTCGCTCCGTAAACGTGGCTGCCCGGGTATGGCCACTGTCCGGCGATGGAACCAATGTTAATAATACTGGCCCCCGCGCCGTGACGAATCAGGGTCGGCAGCAGGGCGTGGGTGACGTTGACCAGCCCGGTGACGTTGGTATCAATCATCGTCTGCCAGTCGGTCAGTTCCACCTTCTGCGCCGGCTGCGGCGCCAGCGCCAGCCCGGCGTTATTGATAAGCGCGGTGATATCGGCAAACGGCGCGGGCAGGTCGGCAACGGCTGCGGCCACCGCGGCGCTGTCGCGCACGTCAAGTTCTATGATGTGGACCGGTGCCAGCGGCGCCAGCTCGGCCTGTAACGCCTGTAGACGTGCCAGCCGACGGCCGCTCAGTACCAGCGCCCAGCCGGCGCGCGCAAACACGTGCGCCGACGCTTCCCCAAAGCCGGAGGTCGCTCCGGTAATAAACACCACGTTTTGTTTTTGCATTGTGCTCTCCAGTGCAGGTTGTTCCGAACACTATAAAAACCGTGGCGTCACCTGCCGAGGGACAGTCTGCGTAAGGCGTTGTGACACCGTTGTCACAGCCGTCGGTCTACACTGGCTCTATCACTTCTTTTTCCGCCGACGACATGATGAGCCATAGCCAACCGTATGTGAGGAACGACGATGACAGAGTTGAACAATCAGGCCATTCGCCAACTGGACAGAGAGTTTGTTTTTCATTCCTGGTCGATGCAGGGTAACCTCAGCCCGCTGGTGATTGCCGGGGCGAAAGGGTGTGAGCTGTGGGATTATGATGGCAAAACCTATCTGGACTTCAGCAGCCAACTGGTCAACGTGAATCTCGGCTACCAGCATCCCCGGGTGCTGGCGGCAATGAAAGCGCAGCTGGAATCTTTGGTGACCATCGCCCCCGCTACCGCCAACCTGGCGCGCGGTGAAGCGGCGAAGCGCATTATTGGCCTCGCGCCGGAAGGGTTTAGCAAGGTGTTCTTCACCAACGCCGGGGCCGATGCCAACGAGAACGCGATTCGCATGGCGCGCCTGTACACCGGGCGCGATAAAGTGCTGTCAGCGTATCGCTCGTATCACGGTAACACCGGTAGCGCGATTGCGGCGACCGGTGACTGGCGACGCGTACCGAACGAATATTCTCGCGGCCACGTCCACTTCTTTAACCCGTACCTGTATCGCAGCGAATTTAATGCGACCACCGAGCAAGAAGAATGCCGCCGTGCGCTGGCGCATTTACGCCGGATGATTGAATGTGAAGGTCCCTCGTCAATTGCGGCTATTTTGCTGGAGTCGATTCCGGGGACTGCCGGGATTCTGGTGCCACCGGAAGGATACATGAAAGGCGTGCGGGCGCTGGCGGATGAGTTCGGCATTATTCTGATTCTCGATGAAGTGATGGCCGGTTTCGGCCGCACCGGCAGCTGGTTCGCGTTTGAACAGGACGGGATCGTACCGGATCTGATCACTTTCGCCAAAGGTGTCAACGCCGGTTACGTACCGGCCGGCGGGGTGATCATTAGCGAGAAGATTGCCCGCTATTTTGACGATCATTTCTTTGCCGGCGGGCTGACCTACTCAGGGCATCCGCTGGCGATGGCGGCGATCGTCGCTACGCTGGATACCATGAAAGAAGAAGGCATCGTTGAAAACGCGGCGCTGATAGGTAACGGCGTGCTGCGTCAGGGGCTGGATGCGCTGGCGGAGGCTTCGCCGCTGGTGGGCCACGTTCGCGGCCGTGGCGTCTTCCAGGCGCTGGAGTTGGTGAGCGACCGTGAGAAGAAAACGCCGCTGGCAGCAGGGGATATGGCGGAGATTAAGGGCGCGTTAACCGAAGCGGGGCTGCTGAGTTTCGTGGTGGAAAACCGCATTCACGTGGTGCCGCCGTGTACTATTAGCGCCGAACAGGTGAAAAAAGGGTTGGGTATTCTGCACAACGTATTAGGCCATTTTGCCCATTTAGCCGTGTAGTGTTGTACCGGGGTTCCCGGCCTCGTCCGGGCGACGATCGGTTCCCTCTCCCCATCGGGGAGAGGGGGCTGCGTTGAACCGGATGCTTAACTCGGGCTCCAGGTATACGGCGCAGCGATACCCAGCGGCAGGCCCAGACCCCACCACACCAGCAGCAGGATGCTCCATGCCACGAAGAAGGCGATGGAGTAAGGCATCATCATCGACACCAGCGTACCGACACCCGCGCCTTTCACGTAGCGCTGGCAGTAGATAACGATCAGCGGGAAGAAGACCATCAGCGGCGTAATGATGTTGGTGCAGGAGTCGCCGATGCGGAATGCCGCCTGGGTCAGCTCCGGCGAAATGCCTACCGCCATCAGCATGGGGACCATAATCGGCGACAGCAGCGCCCATTTTGCCGAGGCGGAGCCAATCAGCAGGTTAACGACGGCGGTCAGCACAATCATGCCGATGATCGTTGCCTGGCCCGGCAGCTCCAGCGCTTTCAGGCCGTCCGCGCCCATCAGCGCGACCAGCGTACCGATGTTGGAATCGCTGAACGCTTTGATGAACATGGCGCAGAAGAAGGCCATCACCATGTATGAGCCCATTTTGCTCATCGAGTCATTCATCGCGCCAATCACGTCTTTGCCGGTTTTAAAGGTGCGGGAAGCAAAACCGTACACAATGCCCGGCAGAATGAAGATCAGGAAAATCAGCGGCACGATAGACTTCATGATTGGCGCGCTGTATGAGGTCAGCGAGCCGTCGCTGCCGCGCAGCATCGAACCTTCCGGCCAGGCCGCTGCCGCCAGCGCAACAAGACCCAGCAGCATCACCAGCGATGCGCGGTTGAAGGCGCGGCTTTCCTGCGGCGTGACGTTAGACATATCTTCGTCATGCTTAAAGTCGCCGTCGATGGTCATTTTGCTGACGCGCGGTTCCACGATGCGCTCGGTAACCCACCAGCCCACCAGGGTAATGACGATAGACGAGGCGATACCGAAGATCAGGTTACACAGGGTATTGACGGTGTAGCTGCTGTCGAGCAGCTGGGCTGCCGCCTGGGTGAAGCCTTGTAGCAATGCGTCATTGCCGGTTGGCACCATGTTGGCGGCAAAACCGCCGGAAACGCCGGAGAACGCGGCGGCAATCCCGACCAGCGGGTGACGGCCGGCGGACATAAAGATAATTGCGCCTAATGGAATAACCAGCACGTAGCCCGCATCGGCGGCAACGTGGCTGAACATCGCGACGAAAATCAGCATTGGCGTCAGCAGTTTCTTCGGCGTCACGCGCAGCATTTTTTTCAGCGCCACGTTGATAAAGCCGGAGCTTTCCGCCACGCCCACGCCCAGCATCGCGACCAGTACGATCCCCAGCGGCGCGAAGCCGGTGAAGGTCGTGACCATATTGGCCAGCGTATTGGTTAGCGCTTCGGCGGAGAGCAGGTTGTTAACCTTAACGGCTTCCTGGGTCATTGGGTTGATAACGTCAAACGTCATCATCGACAGCACGGCCGATAAGCCCATGACCGCCAGTAAAAAGTAGAAAAAGATCAGCGCCGGTTCCGGCAGACGGTTGCCCGCTTTTTCGATGGCGTTAAGAAAGCCTGTCATCAGCCGACTTTCACCCGCCTTATTCTGAGTCCGTGTTTGCGTATTCATTCGATTTCCTTATTCCGCACAATTGTTTCATTGTTTGTGTGAATGTTTCCAGGAAATGATAGGGGTAATTGCGCGAGGAAACTATGTTTTTATAGCGTGAAAAACTGACTTGTTACGCATTTATTGAATTTATATCTAATTATTGCGGATATATCTGGTTGTTCGTTCGTTATTTACGATTACTGGTCATATTTATTTCTGAGAGAAACACGTGATGATGTGCTGAGGGGAAACGGCGTACCAGCGCAGTGAGGCACTCTGCGCAAGGGCGGGAAGCGAGAGGGTGATAGTGCTGGCGCTCAGGCCTTTGACGACGGCATCGTGAAAATGCAGCAGCGTCGGGTGACGAGCCGAAAGCGCTTTGTAGAGGCTCTCTTTTGCCGAGAACGCCAGCGTCAGCGCCAGCGGGAAGGGGAGTTCGCCGCCGCGCAGCACGGCAAGTTCATCTTCACGGGCAATGTCGTTTGCCAGCGCATCGGCAAGAGCGGGTGAAAATAGGGTTTCAATATCAATGCCGACCGGCGCACGCGCGACGATCGCCACCGCCGTATGACCGCAGTGGCTGATGCTGCCATGCAGCCCAGCGGGCCATACCGGCTGGCGCTGATGACCTATGCCCGGCACCGATTTCTCTGCGAACGCGCGCAGCGCATGAACGGCGGCAATGCGTCCGGCAAGGTGTTCGGTCTGGCGTTTTTTACCGCTGTTGGCAAGCTGAGCGTGGTGCGGCAGCCACAGCAAATCGGCGGCAGTAAAGCTGTCGGGTTCAAAGTCGATACGGTGTATGGCGTGGAAAGTACTGTGGCGGGTAAGCATGAGGCTCCTGAAGACCCCTCTCCCGAGCGGGAGAGGGGTGAGACCGATTAGAAGCGGGTGTTAATGCCCATGAACCAGGTGCGGCCGGATTCGTTATAGGTTTCCGCACCGGCACCGTACATGTAGCCCGTGGTGCCGCCGGTGGTCTGGGCGTTACCGGCACGCCAGTGACGCTTGTCGAAGACGTTATCCACGCCGCCGGTCAGGCTGACGTTTTTATTCACATCCCAGGTCGCGCTCAGGCCAACGATGCTGTACGGGCTAACTTCATTGGTTTCGCTGCCGGTCACCGCCTGACCTTTGTAGTTATACTTCTTCGGCTGCTGCTTACCGTACCAGGTGAAGGTCGACTGGACGGAAAGATCCTGCTGAATTTGCCAGCTCAGCGTTGAGTTCAGCGTGTACTCCGGAATGATCGACAGGCGATCGCCGGTGGTTTTATTTTTACTTTGCAGCATATAGGTGATGTTGTTGGTCCAGTTCACCGTCTCGCTAACAGGAACGTTTAACGTACCTTCCAGACCCTCTACCACCGCTTTAGGCACGTTTTCCCATTTGTAGAGATCGGTGCCTTTCCCGTTGGTATAAACCGGAGAATAACCGGCTTCAATCTTGTTGCGGTAGTCGTTACGGAACCAGGTTGCACCGGCTAACCAACCGTTGCGTTTGAACTCCAGTCCGATCTCTTTGTTGATGCTGGTCTCGGCCTTCAGGTCGTCATTACCCTGCAGGTAACAGCCGGATTTACTGGCGTAGCAGCCCTGACCTTTACTGTACAGAATGTAGTTCGGGTTGGTCTGATACAGGCTTGGTGCTTTGTAGGCGCGGGCGATACCCATTTTCAGCGTGAAATCATCCCACAGGCCCTGAGACAGGTTTAATGATGGGCTCCAGTTGTCGCCAACGATGCTGTGATGGTCGAAACGCAGCGCCGGGGTCAGCATGGTGGTGTCGGTCAGCTCCATGTTGTTTTCGGCAAACAGGGAGAAAATTTCTGCCTGGGAGTACGGGCTGCGATCGGTGCTGCTGTAGCCCGGGATATCCCCGCCCAGGAAGGTCTGGGTGTTGGAGGCCTTATCCTTCATCCGCTGCTGGTTCCATTCGCTACCCAGCGTCAGGTTCTGATTTACCAGGAAATCAAACGGAATGTTGATTTCACTGTGCAGCATGACGTCCGACAGATCGATATCGGAGAACTGGTTACTGCTGAAGATCCCTTCCGTACCGCCGGCCAGGCCTTCGCCCTTTCGGGAGTTACGGGTATGTTCGTACTGCGCCCAGTTGCTGGTGGTAATGCCGTTGTCCCAGCCGCCGTTCCAGGTAATCGCGTAGGTGTTACGGTACAGGCGGTTAGTCTCTTTACCGTAGTTCTCTTTCACCAGGTCGTTGGTGTTGGTGTTCTGGGTATCGCCCGCGTAGAGGTTGCCCTGACGGCTGTAGCCGGCTTCGAACTCCAGCGACTGCATCGGGGCAAAGTCCCAGCGCACAACGCCGTTAATATTTTTGTTTTCAACGCCTTCACGTCCGGCTGGCAGGGTATCCTGATAAATGCCGGTACGCTCGGACTGGTGGCCCTGGTTAATATCCCAGGCATCGGCCTGCGTTTTATCGAGGTTGCCGTACAGACGGAAGCTGAACGCGTCGCCCAGTGGGCCGGTCAGACTAAAGTCGGTGCGCTTGGTCGCGCCTTCGTCTTTGTGCTCCGGGGCGTTCATGTAGGCGTTCCACGTGCCGTGCCATTCATTTTCCGGTTTTTTGGTGATGATATTGACGACGCCGCCCGCCGCACCGTTACCGTAACGCGCGGCCGCAGGGCCACGAATCACATCGATACGTTCGATCATTTCCGGCGGCACCCAGCTGGTATCGCCACGGGTATCACGTTCGCCGCGCCAGCCCAGACGGACTGAGTTGCGGCTGGTGACCGGTTTGCCGTCAACCAGGATCAGGGTGTTTTCCGGGCCCATACCGCGAATGTCGATCTGACGGTTGTTGCCGCGCTGGCCGCTGGTGGAGTTACCGGTCAGGTTAACGCCCGGCATGGTACGGATGATTTCGGAGACGTCGCGTGCTGGCGGACGTTTGCGAATCTCATCGGCGGTGATGGTCGACACGCCCGGCGCCTGTAGATTCTGCTCGGCGGCGGTAACGACCATGGTTTCGCCGTCGGCGTCGGTTTTGCTGGTGCTGTCCGTCGAGGCAGCGAAGGCCGGAGCGGCCATACCGTAGATCCCCAAATTGACCAGGAAGGCCAGGGATTTGATTTTATTATTCATTTTTAATCCTGCTTTTCGTCGCCGATGTCTCGTACTGATCCATCCCAAAGGGGGAGACGCGGCATGGTTGTATGCGTAAAGCACGTGAAAGTTGCGCGCCAATACGCTATTGCAAATGCAAATAGTTATCAATAATATTATCAATAAATTTTCATATGTAACAATAAATTCCACAATAAACATGGGGTTAACGCGGTGGAGAAGTTAGCGACAGGAAGTGACGCCTGGTGGGCGACGATAAAAGGCCCGCAATATGAACGCGTTAATGACAATTATCAGGTCACCTTCTGGTGGCGTGACCCCGCGGGAAGTGAAGCCTCCTCGCCGATTCGGCGGGTGTGGATTTACATTACCGGCGTCACCGATCACCACCACAACTCGGCCCCGCAAACCCTGCGACGTATTGCTCATACCGATGCGTGGTGCTGGACGACGACGCTGCCGCCGACCTGGCGCGGTAGCTACTGCTTCGCACCGTCCGCGCGCGAGGATGACTTTTCCCCGGATATATTCACCGCCGCTGAGCCAGACCGCCTGCAGCTGCGTGAGGGCTGGCGTAAGCTGCTGCCGCGGGCGATCGCCGATCCGCTGAATCCGCAGAGCTGGAAGGGCGGGCGCGGCCATGCGGTGTCAGCGCTGGAGATGCCACAGGCTCCGGAACAGCCCGGCTGGTCTGCCCCTGCCTCGCGCTGGAATGCGCCACAGTGCCTGACCTGGCACAGCGAACGGCTGGGCAATCAGCGCCGGGTATGGATCTTCACCACCGGCGACGCGCAGGACGGCGAACGCCCGCTGGCGGTGCTGCTCGACGGTCAGTTCTGGGCCGAAAGCATGCCGGTATGGCCTGCGCTGACAGCGCTCACTCGCGAAGGCAAACTGCCTGCGGCGGTGTATGTGCTGATTGACGTGATTGATAACGCCCACCGCAGCGTCGAACTGCCGTGCAATCCCGACTTCTGGCTGGCGGTACAGCATGAGCTGCTTGCCCAGGTACGGACGATCGCACCGTTCAGCGATCGTGCCGATCGCACCGTCGTTGCCGGGCAAAGTTTTGGCGGACTCTCCGCGCTGTACGCCGGGCTGCACTGGCCTGCGCGTTTTGGCTGCGTGTTGAGTCAGTCCGGTTCCTACTGGTGGCCACACCGCGGCGGGCGGCAAACCGGTATCCTCCTCGAACAGCTTCAGCGCGGTGAACTCCAGCCCAGAGGGCTGCGCATCGTGCTCGAGGCAGGCCTGCGCGAACCGATTATTTTTCGCGCCAATCAGGCGCTTTTAGCACAACTACAGCTCACACAGCAGCCGATTTTCTGGCGTCAGGTTGACGGCGGACATGATGCGCTTTGCTGGCGCGGCGGATTAACCTCCGGGCTAATGACCCTCTGGGGCAGCGAGACGACAAAGCGCGATTAACGACAGGAGTTTGGTATGCAAATCAGTAACCCCTTCGACGTGGCGCAAGGGCAGTTTTACCTTCTGCAAAACCCGCAGCGGCAGTTCAGCCTTTGGCCCCAGCAGTGCACGCTGCCTGCGGGCTGGACGGTTGTTTGCGAGCCGCAGCCCCTTGATGCGTGCAACGCGTGGTTGAACGCCAACTGGACGACGCTACTTCCCGATAATTTCGCCGCCGGGGGCCGCTTATGAACACACGTTTACCGCTGATTGCCGCTCAGCCCGGCATCTGGATGGCGGAAGCCCTTTCTACGATGCCGAACGCCTGGAGCGTGGCGCACTACGTTGAGCTCCAGGGGGAGGTCGACGGCGAGCTACTGGCGCGGGCGATTGCTGAGGGAATGATGCAGGCCGATACCCTGCGGATGCGTTTTTCTGAAGAGAACGGTGAAGTCTGGCAGTGGGTGGATGAGAGCATTCGCATTGAGGCTACGCCGATTGATGATCTACGTCAGGCCAGCGATCCGCAGCAGGAGGCGCTGGCGCGGATGAACGCCGATTTGGCGCAGAACAGCCGCGTTGACAGCGGCAATTCACTGTTCTGTCACCGGCTGTACCGGATCGGCGATAATCGCTGGTTCTGGTATCAGCGCTATCATCATCTGCTGGTCGATGGTTTCAGCTTCCCGGCGATTACCCGCCAGATCAGCCTGATTTATCAAGCCTGGCAGCGTGGAGAGGCCACGCCAGCCTCCGCTTTCACGCCGTTTGCGGACGTGGTTGAGGAGTATCAGCGCTATCGTCACAGCGACGCCTGGGCGCGCGATAAAGCGTTCTGGGCTGAACAACGAAAAACGCTGCCGTCACCGGCATCGCTGTCACCTGCGCCGCTGCCGGGACGGGCCCAGAGCAGCCATATCTGGCGGCTGAAGCTGGCTGCCGACCGCCGAACATTCGCCCGTTTGACCGCCTCTGCGCCGCAGTGCCAGCCGGCCGATCTGGCGCTGGCGTTGGTGACGCTATGGTTAGGACGCCTGTGCGGGCGCAGCGAATACGCCGCGGGATTTATCTTTATGCGCCGTATGGGGTCCGCCGCGCTGACGGCGACCGGCCCGGTGCTGAACGTTCTGCCGCTAGCCGTGACGCTGAACGGCCAGGAGACGCTGGCGCAGCTGGCGACGCGTCTGGCCGCACAGCTGAAAAAGATGCGCCGCCATCAGCGCTACGATGCTGAGCAAATTGTTCGTGACGCCGGGAAAGCCGCCGGTGACGAGGCGCTGTTTGGCCCGGTATTTAACGTCAAGATGTTTGATTATCGATTAGCTTTCGACGACGTTAATGCGATAACGCATACCCTCGCGACCGGCCCGGTCAACGATCTGGAGCTGGCGTTATTCCCGGATGAAGACGGCGGCCTGTCGCTGGAAATCCTGGCTAACCAGCAGCGCTATGATAAAGCGGTGCTTCAGCAGCATATTGGCCGCTTAACATCGCTGTTGCAGCAGTTTGCGGATAATCCGACGCTCAGCTGCGCCGATGCTGAACTGCTTACCGGCGATGAATATCATCGCCTGGCGACGATTAACGCGACCGGAAAATCCTTACCGCCCGCGACGCTAAGTTCGCTGGTGGCCACCCAGGCGGCAAAAACGCCGGATGCCGTGGCGCTAAGAGACGCCGACTATTGCTTCACCTACCGTGAGATGCGCCAGCAGGTTGTGGCGCTGGCAAACGTATTGCGCCAGCGCGGCGTGGCTCCCGGCGATAGCGTTGCCGTTGCCCTGCCGCGTTCGGTATTCCTGACGCTGGCGCTGCACGCTATCGTTGAGGCTGGCGCGGCCTGGCTGCCGCTGGATACCGGTTATCCTGACGATCGTTTACAGATGATGCTGGAAGACGCACGCCCCTCGCTGCTGATTACCGCAGACGATCAGCTGCACCGTTTCCCTGATGTCGCCAGTCTGTGCCTGAACGCACCGCTGACGCCGGGCGATGACCGCCCGCTGATGCTCGCACAGCCGCAGCAGACGGCCTATATCATCTTTACCTCAGGTTCGACCGGCCGCCCGAAAGGGGTCATGGTGGGCCATGAGGCGATCGTTAACCGCCTGCTGTGGATGCAGGATCAGTATCCGCTTACCGCCGATGACGTGGTGGCGCAGAAAACGCCGTGCAGCTTTGACGTGTCGGTCTGGGAATTCTGGTGGCCGTTTATCACCGGCGCGAGCCTGGTGATGGCGGAGCCCGAGGCACATCGCGATCCGCTGGCAATGCAGCGTTTCTTTGCGCAATACGGCGTCACCACCACCCACTTTGTACCGTCAATGCTGGCCGCGTTCGTTGCCTCGCTCACCCCGGACAATGTGGCCAGTTGCTGTTCGTTGCGACGCGTATTTTGCAGTGGCGAAGCGCTGCCCACTGCCCTGTGTCGCGAATGGGAAGTACTGACCCACGTACCGCTGCATAACCTTTATGGACCCACGGAAGCGGCGGTTGACGTCAGCGGGTATCCGGCCTACGGCGAGGCGCTGGCGGCGGTTACCGGCAACAGCGTGCCGATTGGTTTTCCGGTGTGGAATACCGGGCTGCGTATCCTTGATGCCATGATGCGCCCGGTGCCATTTGGCGTTGCGGGCGATCTGTATCTGACCGGCATTCAGCTGGCTCAGGGCTATCTTGGTCGTCCGGATTTAACCGCGAGTCGCTTTATTGCCGACCCGTTTGCCCCCGGCGAGCGAATGTACCGCACCGGCGACGTTGCGCGTTGGTTGGATAACGGCGCGGTGGAGTATTTAGGCCGCAGCGACGATCAGCTAAAAATTCGCGGTCAGCGCATTGAGCTGGGCGAGATTGACCGGGTGATGCAGACGCTGCCAGACGTTGAACAAGCGGTCAGCCATGCCTGCGTCATTAACCAGGCGGCGGCCACCGGTGGCGATGCGCGTCAGTTGGTGGGCTACGTGGTGTCCTCTTCCGGTTTGCCGCTGGATAGCGCTGCGCTGCTGGCACAGCTGCGCGATCGTTTGCCGCCGCATATGGTGCCGGTGGTGCTATTACAGCTCAGCGCGCTGCCGCTGAGCGCCAACGGTAAGCTCGACCGTAAGGCGCTGCCGCTGCCGTCGCTGACGCAGAAAACCGCCGGACGCGCGCCGCAGTCGCCAACTGAGACGCAGGTCGCAGAGGCCTTCAGTCAGCTGCTGGGCTGTGAAATTCGGGATATTGATGCCGACTTCTTCGCCCTCGGGGGACACTCGCTGCTGGCGATGCGCCTGGCGGCGATGCTTAGCCAGCGTATCGGGCGACAGGTCACGCCGGGTCAGGTCATGGTCTCTTCGACGGTGGGCAAGCTGAGCGCGCTGCTCGATAACGGTGATGAGGAACAGGCGCAGCGTCTGGGCTATGAGCCGCTGCTGCCGCTGCGAACCGGCGACGGCCCGACGCTGTATTGTTTCCATCCCGCGTCGGGCTTTGCCTGGCAGTTCAGCGTACTGTCGCGCTACCTGTCGCCGCGCTGGTCGATTACCGGCATTCAGTCGCCGCGCCCGCAGGGGCCGATGCAAACGGCGCAGACGCTGGACGAGGTGTGCGAGCACCATCTGGCAACGCTGCTCGCTCAGCAGCCGCATGGGCCGTATTATCTGCTCGGTTATTCGCTTGGCGGCACGCTGGCGCAGGGCATTGCCGCCCGTTTACGTCAGCGCGGCGAAAGGGTGGCGTTCCTGGGGCTGCTCGATACCTGGCCGCCGGAAACGCAAAACTGGGCAGAAAAAGAGGCTAACGGTCTTGATCCTGCGGTATTGGCGGAGATTGAGCGCGAACGTGAAGCGTTTCTCGCCGCCCAGCAGGGGCAAGGCTCCAGCGAATTGTTCAGCGCAATTGAATGCAACTACACCGACGCCGTGCGCCTGCTGAGCACCGCGCACAGCGCGACGTTTGACGGTAAAGCGACGCTGTTTGTCGCCGAGAAAACCCGTCAGGCGGATCCGCAGAAGGCCTGGGGGCCGTGGGTGGGCGAGCTGGAGGTTTATAGTCAGGATTGTGCGCATGTCGACATCATTACGCCAGCGGCGTTTGAGACGATTGGGCCGGTGATTCGGGAGATATTGGGGTAGGAGAACAGCGGTTGATTATCCTGTAGGCCGGATAAGCAAAGCGCCATCCGGCAGACCGGCTCACGGTGCCGGATGGCGGCTACGCCTTATCCGGCCTACACGGTGGTCGCCTGGGGGAGATTCACCGCCGTCCGAGCGGCACCACCAGCGGCGTATTCGCCACCGGGTCGTCAATAATCACGCAGCGCAGGCCGTAAATCGCCTCAATCAGCGCCGGAGTGACAATCTCTTTCGGCGCGCCTTCCGCCACAATCTTCCCATCACGGAGTGCAATCAGGTGCGTCGCGTAGCGACACGCCTGGTTTAAATCGTGCAGCACGGCGGCCAGCGTATAGCCGCGCTCGCGGTTCAGCTCGCTTAATAATTCCAGCAGATCGATCTGGTGGCTGATATCCAGCCAGGTTGTTGGCTCGTCGAGCAGCATGATGGCCGTATCCTGCGCTAATACCATTGCAATCCATGCGCGCTGGCGCTGTCCACCGGAGAGCGTATCGACGCTTTGGTTGGCGAGATTGACGATACCGGTCGCCTGCATGGCGCGCTGCACCGCATCTTCATCTTCCTGTCGCCAGCGGGTAAACAGCGGCTGGTGCGGGTAACGCCCGCGCGCGACCAGCTCCTGCACCGAAATATCGCCCGGCGTGGTGGCGTTTTGCGCCAGCAGGCCGATGCGTCGAGCCACCTCTTTACTGGCGTAGCGCTGGATCTCTTCACCGTCGAGATAGACATGACCGCGCGTCGGCGCCATCAGGCGACTGAGCGTGCGCAGCAGCGTCGATTTGCCGCAGCCGTTAGGGCCGATAATCGCGGTGAAATGGCCGTCCGGGATGATCACGTTCAGCGACTCGGCGATGGTCTTTTTCCCGTAGGCGAGGGTTAACGCCTTGCCGCGCAGGCGGGCGGCGGTGTCGGTCATTTTTTGCGAGACTCCTGAATAAGCAACACGATGAGGTAGATACCGCCAAGGCTGACGGTGACGACGCCCACCTGGAGCTGGTAAGGCAAGAACAATTGCTGTGCACAAAAATCGGCGGCGGTCAGCAGCAGGGCGCCGCACAGCGCCGCCTGGGTTAGGCCCCAGCGCGCGGTGCCGCTCAGGCGACGGGCAATGTGCGGTGCGACCAGCGCGATAAAGGAAATCGGCCCTGCCAGCGCCGTGGCGGCAGCGGTGAGCACCACCGCGACCAGCATCAGCAGCAGACGCGAAAATTCGACGCGAACGCCCAACGCGCAGGCGCTATCGTCGCCCATCTCCAGCAAACGCAGGCGGCGTACCAGCAGTGCCGAACAAACCAGCGCGGCGATCATCAGCGGGGCGGCGGGCCAGATTTTGACCCACGTGATGCCGTTGAGCGAACCGGCAAACCACAGCCCGGCGGAAACGGCGGTTTCCAGCGATGCGCGCAGCAGCAGCCAGGTGTTGAAGGCCATCAGCATGGCACGAATGCCGATGCCGATAATGATCAGCCGGAAGGTTTCGATACCCTCACGCCATGCTAACGCCCACACCAGCAGCGAGGTGGCGATCCCGCCCGCCATGGCGGCGAGGGTAATGGTGGTCAGATTCTGGCCGAAAAATACCAGTGCCACCAGCACGCCGCTCCACGCCCCGGTGTTAAAGCCCATGACGTCGGGGCTGCCCAGCGGGTTACGCATCAGCGATTGAAAAATCGCGCCGGAGACGCCAAGCGCGGCGCCAATTAACAGCGCCATCAGCACGCGCGGCAGGCGCCACTCGGTCACCACCATGGTAATGGCGCGCGGCGCGTCGCCGAATAGCGCCGCGAAAACCTGGGAAAATGTCAGCGTAACCGCACCGTTGCGCAGGCTGAAGAGGGTTAACAGCAGACAGACCGCGATCAACAACAGGCTACTGAACAGCAGACGACGGGATGGGGCGTTCATCGACCACCTCCCGTCGATTTACGGCGAACGAGGAAAATCAGCACCGGTGCGCCGATAAATGCGCTGACCACCGATACGCGCAGTTCGCCCGGTACCAGCAGGCGGCCAATAATATCGGCAAACAGCAGCAACGACGGGGTGGCAAGCAGG
This sequence comes from Klebsiella sp. WP3-W18-ESBL-02, assembly GCF_014168815.1. Classification (NCBI taxonomy): domain Bacteria; kingdom Pseudomonadati; phylum Pseudomonadota; class Gammaproteobacteria; order Enterobacterales; family Enterobacteriaceae; genus Klebsiella; species Klebsiella sp. WP3-W18-ESBL-02. The sequence continues at coordinate 3,638,252 of NZ_AP021972.1, read as the reverse complement.
GTGACCGGCAGCGACCAGCGGTGATCTGAACCCACCAGCCAGCGGGCAATATGCGGCATCATCAGGCCGATAAACGCGATGGGCCCCACCACAGAGGTGGCGCTGGCGCACAAAATGGTGATGACCAACAGCCCGAGAATTTGCGTGCGCGCGACTTTGCTACCAAGCGCGGTGGCGGTATCGGTACCCAGGCTCAGGCTGTTCAGCGAGCGGCTCATCATTAGTGCGATGGCGCCCGCGATAAGTACCGGAATCAGGACCGTTTTCAGCGTTTGCAGGGTGCGAATATCCAGCGACCCGGCCTGCCAGAAGCGCAGCTGGTCGTAGACATCCTGGTTGAGCAGGGCGATACCGCTGGAGAAGCCTTCCAGCACGGCGGCGAGCGCGACGCCCGCCAGCGTTAAGCGTACCGGGCTCAGCTGGCCGCCGCCCTGACTGCCGGTAAAGGCCACGATCAGCGAGGCGATCAGCGCGCCGCAGAAGGCCATCATCAGTTGATCCTGCGGCGAGGTCATGCCGAACAGCGCGGCGCCCAGCACGATAGCAAAGCTGGCGCCGGCGTTGACGCCGAGAATGCCGGGGTCGGCCAGCGGGTTGCGGGTCAGCGTTTGCATCAACGCGCCGGCGACACCCAGCGCGCCGCCAGCCAGCAGGCCGGCGAGGGTTCGCGGCAGGCGGGCATCCAGCACGATAGTGCAGTCGGCGCTCTGGCAGGTACCGCTGAGGGCATCGATGACGACGGTCATCGGCAGCGGCGTCGCGCCGATTAATAAACTCAGCGTGGCGGCGACAAGCAGCAGCAATAACAGTCCGGGCAGCGCAACGGCGCGCAGCGCGGCGGTGGAAAACGACATAGCAACATCCCTGATTTGATAATGATAGTGATTATCGTTATCTATCTTATTCGTTTATGTTAGCATGAGCGCCCTCGGAAAGGGTATGAAAAAAGTCACAAGGTCTTGTAATGAACCGACAATCCTGGCTGCTGAATCTGAGCCTGCTAAAAACGCACCCGGCCTTCCGCGCCGTGTTTATCGCCCGCTTTATCTCCATTCTGTCGCTTGGCCTGCTGGGGGTTGCTGTCCCCGTTCAAATCCAGATGATGACCCACTCCACCTGGCAGGTGGGGCTGTCGGTGACGCTAACCGGCGGGGCGATGTTCGTCGGGCTGATGGTGGGCGGCGTGCTGGCCGATCGCTATGAGCGCCGCAGGCTGATTCTGCTGGCTCGCGGTACCTGTGGGGTGGGGTTTATCGGCCTGTGGCTGAATGCGCTGCTGCCGGAACCGTCGCTGCTGGCCATTTATCTGCTGGGCCTGTGGGACGGTTTCTTTGCCTCGCTCGGCGTCACGGCGCTGCTGGCGGCGACGCCTGCGCTCGTGGGGCGGGAAAACCTGATGCAGGCCGGGGCCATCACCATGCTGACGGTCCGTCTGGGATCGGTGATTTCACCGATGGTCGGCGGCCTGCTGCTGGCTTCCGGCGGCGTGTCCTGGAACTACCTGCTGGCGGCGTTGGGCACTTTTATTACCACGTTAACGCTACTGCGTTTACCGCAACTGCCACCGCCGCCGCAGCCGCGCGAACATCCGTTCACTTCATTGGTGGCCGGGTTCCGCTTTCTGCTCGGTAGCCCGCTGATTGGCGGCATTGCGCTGCTGGGCGGGCTGGTCACCATGGCCAGCGCGGTGCGCGTGCTTTATCCGGCGTTGGCGCAGGGCTGGCAGATGTCGGCGGCGTCGATTGGCCTGCTGTATGCGGCGATTCCATTGGGGGCTGCTTTCGGTGCGCTCACCAGTGGACGACTGGCGCATAACGAGCGTCCGGGCTGGGTCATGCTGCTGGCGACCGTTGGCGCGTTTGTGGCGATTGGGCTGTTTGCGCTGATGCCGCACTGGGCGCTGGGAATGGTCTGTCTGGCGCTGTTCGGCTGGCTGAGCGCGATAAGCTCGCTGTTGCAATACACCTTGATTCAGACCCAAACGCCTGAGGCGATGCTGGGGCGGATTAACGGGCTGTGGACGGCGCAGAACGTGACCGGCGACGCCATCGGCGCGGCGCTGCTCGGCGGGCTGGGGGCGATATTAACGCCGGTCGCGTCGGCAAGCGCCAGCGGCTGGGGGCTGGCGATTGTTGGCGGGATTTTGCTGCTGGCGCTGGGCGAGCTGCGGCGGTTTCGGCGCGAGGTGCCGGAGTCGGCGTAACGGTGCGTTCGGGTGCCGGATGGCGCTAGCCAAACAATGCCGACAGCCTCGCCAGCACCTGCGTTGCGCTGTAGTAGTCGAGACGGAACGTCTCGGTGCCCAGCGCGTAAACGTGCTTGTTTTTCACCGCTGGAAGATGCGCCAGCAGCGGGTTGGCGTAAATCGCGTCAGCGTCTTTCTGGTCACCGGCGAACAGGAACAGGCTGTTGCCGTTCAGACCGGTTGCCAGACTTTCACCGCCAAGCTGGATGATGTCATGACGTTTGCCCTGGCTTTGGCTAGCGTGCAGGCCTTCCGGCAGCGTGGCGAGCGTAAAGCCGAGCTGGGAGAGGAACTGCCCCTGCGCGGACTCGCTGGTCCACAGGTTGGCGCTATGCGCGGCGGCGGTATAGACCAGCGCGCTCACCGGTTGCGGTGGCAGCTTCATCTGCTGTTTTACCGTTGCCAGCTGCTTATCAAACTCGGCAATACGTGCGGTAGCCTGTTTTTCCTGTCCGGTAATGCCGCCGAGCTGCGTCAGCAGCGCCTGCCAGCTTTTATCGTCGTAGTTGATGATAAGCGTGGGGGCGATGGCGGAGAGCTGGTCATACAGTGCCAGCGCCGAATCACCGCCGGTGGCGCTAATCAGGATCAGATCCGGCATTTGTGCAGCGACCGCTTCCGCGCTGGGTTCGCCGATATAAAGGCGAGTGACGTTGCGCGCTTTCGCCACATCTCCCCACTGGCGCAGGAACCCCTGGGCGTCGGCCACGCGGTTGTTCGGCGTGGTGGCGCCGCTGGCGATCACCGGCGCGTCAATGGCCAGCAGCGAACCGGTGAGGGTTACGCTGGTCGAGACAATGCGCGTCGGTTTGTGTTCCAGCGTGTGTACGCCGCGGCTGTCGGTAATCTGGCGCGGCCAGTCGGCGGCCTGGGCTGAGGATAATCCTAAAACGCTGAGGCCAGCGATCAGCGCAGCGGCACGCCACAAAGCGGAAAAATTCACAGATAAGCATCCTGATGTTAGTTAGTTAATGCTTCTCATTTTCAACTATTGTCCGGTGAAGATGCAAGCGCGACCTCTGCAAGCGCAGGTGACCGTGGCCAGGAGGGGCGATATCTATTCAGCACAAGTTGCTGGTTTGCCCTGTTGACATAAGAAGTGTTTACTCTTAGGTTACCGAACCGAAATATAAATGATAATTATTCGTAATGTCTTTATCGTTTTTGGAGAATGATATGGAAACGTCACTGGCTGTGGATGAACAGGAACAGCAGCATCAGGCTACGATCGCGGCCGATAGCTTTTTCTTTATGTCGCCGTTTCGCAGTTTTACAACCTCGGGCTGTTTTCAGCGTTTCACCTGCCCGGCAGAAGGGGGCGACGCGCCTGATAGCGCTTTCCAGCAAGAGCTCGCTGCGGCATTTGCTGCGGCAAAAGCTGCGGGTATTGCCAACCCGGTGATGGTGGGGGCGATCCCGTTTGATACCCGCCAGCCTTCTGCGCTGTTTATCCCTGAACGCAGTGAGACGTTCTCACGTACGGCAAAGCAGCGTACCTCGCGGTATCACGTTTCCCGCGAACCGACGGGCGTCGCTTCACGTCAGGCGATACCGGAACATCCTGTTTTTCTCGATATGGTCGCCCGTGCCGCGGCGCTGACGGCGACGCCGCAGGTTGATAAAGTGGTGCTCTCCCGCCTGATTGATATTGAAGCCGAACAGCCGCTGGACAGCGGCGTGCTGCTGGAGCGTCTGGTGGCGCAGAATCCGGCGAGCTTCAACTTCCACGTGCCGCTGCCGGACGGCGGCGTGCTGCTGGGCGCAAGCCCGGAACTGTTGCTGCGTAAAGACGGCGACCTGTTTAGCTCGCTGCCGCTGGCGGGCTCGGCGCGTCGTCAGCCGGACGACCTGCTGGATCGCGAGGCGGGTAACCGGCTGCTGGCTTCAGAAAAAGATCGCCACGAGCATGAGCTGGTCACCCAGTCGATGCAAAAAACGCTGGCACCGCGCAGCCTCCAACTGACCTTGCCGCAGACGCCGCAGCTGATTACCACGCCAACGCTATGGCATCTGGCCACGCCGATTGAAGGGCAGGCAAAAGCGGCGGAAAACGCGCTGACGCTGGCCTGTCTGCTGCACCCAACGCCGGCGCTGAGCGGCTTCCCGCACGAGGCGGCCAAACAGGTGATCGCCGAGCTGGAACCCTTCGACCGCGACCTCTTCGGCGGCATCGTCGGCTGGTGCGATGCCGAAGGCAACGGCGAGTGGGTGGTCACCATCCGCTGCGCACGAGTGAAGGCTAACCGCGTGCGTCTGTTTGCCGGGGCGGGCATTGTGCCCGCGTCGTCGCCGGAATCCGAATGGCGTGAAACCGGCGTCAAACTTTCCACCATGCTGAATGTTTTCGGCCTGCATTAAGGAACCAGAATGACCGTAGAATTTACCCGCTGGCCGGACGCGCTTGCGGCGCGTTATCGCGAAAAGGGCTACTGGCAGGATCTGCTGTTAACCGAGATGGTGACGCGCCATGCGCAGAGCGACGCCATTGCGGTGATCGACGGCGAACGCCAGATTAGCTACCGCGAGCTGAACCAGTCTATTGATAATCTGGCCGCCATGCTGCAAAGCAAAGGGCTTAAGCGCGGTGAGACGGCGCTGGTGCAGTTGGGGAATATCGCCGAATTCTATATCACGCTGTTTGCGCTGCTGAAGATTGGCGTGGCGCCGGTGAATGCGCTATTCAGCCATCAGCGTAGCGAGCTGAACGCCTATGCCGAGCAGATTGCGCCCGCCGTGCTGATTGCCGATCGGGGCCACGCGCTGTTCGGCGACGATACCTTCCTGAATACCTTTTGCGAACAGCACCGTTCGCTGCGCGTGGTGCTGCTGCGCGGCGGCGAAGGCGAACATGCGCTGGAGGCGGCGCTGTCCCGTCCGGCGGTCGATTTTACGCCGACGCCGACGGCTGCCGACGAAGTGGCCTTCTTCCAGCTTTCGGGCGGCAGTACCGGCACGCCGAAGCTGATCCCGCGTACCCACAACGATTATTACTACAGCATTCGCCGCAGTAATGAAATTTGCCATTTTAATCCGCAGACGCGCTACCTCTGCGCCATTCCGTCGGCGCACAACTACGCAATGAGCTCGCCGGGCGCGCTGGGCGTGTTTCTTGCGCAGGGCACCGTGGTGCTGGCAGCAGATCCGAGCGCCACGCAGTGCTTCCCGCTGATTGAGCAACATCAGGTCAACGTCGCCGCGCTGGTGCCGCCGGCGGTAAGCCTGTGGCTGCAGGCGATTGCCGAAGGGAGTGGCAACGCTCAGCTGCGATCGCTGACGCTGCTGCAGGTGGGCGGTGCGCGTCTCTCTGCGACGTTAGCGGCGCGGATTCCGGCGGAGATAGGCTGCCAGCTTCAGCAGGTGTTTGGCATGGCGGAAGGGCTGGTGAACTACACCCGTCTGGACGATACGCCGGAAAAAATTCTCAATACTCAGGGCTACCCGATGTGCCCGGACGATGAGGTGTGGGTGGCTGATGAAGAGGGTAACCCGCTGCCGCGCGGTGAAGTCGGGCGGTTGATGACCCGCGGGCCGTATACCTTCCGCGGCTACTACAAAAGCCCGCAGCATAACGCCAGCGCCTTTGACGCCGAGGGTTTTTACTGTTCCGGCGATCTGATTTCTATCGACGAAGACGGCTACATCACCGTGCAGGGTCGCGAGAAAGATCAGATCAACCGCGGTGGCGAGAAGATTGCTGCCGAAGAGATTGAAAACCTGCTGTTGCGTCACGAGGCCGTGGTGCACGCGGCGCTGGTGAGCATGGAAGATAGCCTGCTCGGTGAGAAAAGCTGCGCCTACCTGGTGGTCAATGCGCCGCTACGCGCGGTGCAGGTGCGTCGCTTCCTGCGGGAACAGGGCGTTGCCGAATTCAAACTGCCGGACCGCGTGGAGTGTGTTGAGCAACTGCCGCTGACCCACGTCGGCAAAGTCGATAAAAAACAATTACGTCAGTGGCTGGCTAGCCGCTCGCTGGCCTGAAGGAGAGAACATCATGGCAATTCCAAAACTGCAGGGCTACGCGCTGCCGACCGCAATGGACATTCCGGAAAACAAGGTGAACTGGGCGTTTGAACCGGCGCGCGCGGCACTGCTGATTCATGATATGCAGGAATATTTCCTCAACTTTTGGGGCGAAGACAGTGAGATGATGGACACGGTAGTGGCCAACATCGCCGCGCTGCGTGATTTCTGCAAGAAAAACGGGATTCCGGTTTACTACACCGCGCAGCCTAAAGCGCAGAGTGATGAAGACCGTGCTCTGCTGAATGACATGTGGGGGCCGGGCCTGACCCGTTCGCCGGAGCAGCAGCGGGTGATTGCCGCACTGGCACCGGACGATGAGGATACCGTGCTGGTGAAATGGCGCTACAGCGCTTTCCACCGCTCGCCGCTGGAGCAGATGCTCAAAGAGACCGGTCGTAACCAGCTGATTATCACCGGCGTATACGCGCATATCGGCTGCATGACCACCGCCACGGATGCTTTTATGCGCGACATTAAGCCGTTCTTCGTTGCCGACGCGCTGGCGGATTTCAGCCGTGATGAGCATTTAATGTCGCTGAAATACGTTGCCGGCCGCAGCGGTCGCGTGGTGATGACTGACGAACTGCTGCCGTCTGTTCCTGCCAGCAAAGAAGCGCTGCGCGCGTTGGTGCTGCCGCTGCTGGATGAATCTGACGAACCGTTCGATGATGACAACCTGATTGATTACGGCCTGGATTCCGTGCGCATGATGGCGCTGGCGGCACGCTGGCGTAAAGTGCACGGTGATATTGATTTCGTCATGCTGGCGAAAAATCCGAGCATTGATGCCTGGTGGGCTTTGTTGTCCCGTGAGGTGAGATCATGAGTGATTTCGATTTTCGCGGACAAACCGTGTGGGTGACCGGCGCAGGGAAAGGGATCGGCTATGCGACGGCGCTGGCGTTTGCTGAGGCGGGGGCGCAGGTGACGGGCTTTGATTTGGCCTTTGACGGCGGCGACTACCCGTTTTCGACAGAAATTCTTGACGTTGCCGATGCACAGCAGGTTGCGCAGGTGTGTGAACGACTGCTGGCGACAACCGAGCGCCTGGACGTGCTGGTGAACGCGGCGGGCATTTTACGCATGGGCACGACCGATGCGCTGAGCCTGGCCGACTGGCAGCAAACCTTTGCCGTTAACGTCGGCGGCGCGTTTAACCTGTTTCAGCAGACGATGGCGCAGTTCCGTCGCCAGCAGGGCGGAGCGATTGTGACCGTGGCGTCGGACGCTGCCCACACGCCGCGTATCGGCATGAGCGCCTATGGGGCATCTAAGGCGGCGTTGAAAAGCCTGGCGCTGAGCGTCGGGCTGGAGCTGGCCAGCGCTGGAGTCCGTTGCAATCTTGTCTCGCCGGGGTCGACCGACACCGATATGCAGCGCGCAATGTGGGTCAGCGACGATGCCGAGCAGCAGCGTATTCGCGGTTTTGCCGAGCAGTTCAAGTTGGGGATCCCGCTGGGCAAAATTGCCCGGCCGCAGGAGATTGCCGCGACGATTCTGTTCCTGGCTTCCCGCAGCGCTAGCCATATCACGCTGCAGGACATTGTGGTCGACGGCGGCTCAACGCTGGGGGCGTAACATGATCTGGAAACGGCATTTAACGCTCGATGAACTGAATGCGACCAGTGAGAATACCATGGTGGCGCATTTAGGCATTGTCTATACCCATATTGGCGACGATAGCCTGGAAGCGGTGATGCCGGTAGACGGCCGCACGCATCAGCCGTTCGGGCTGCTTCACGGCGGCGCCTCTGCCGCGCTGGCGGAGACGCTGGGCTCAATGGCCGGATATCTGATGACCCGCGAGGGACAGTGTGTGGTGGGAACCGAGCTGAATGCGTCGCACCACCGACCGGTGTCGCAAGGGCAGGTGCGGGCGGTCTGTCAGCCGCTGCATCTGGGGCGTCAGAGCCAGAGCTGGGAAATTGTCGTTTTTGACGAGCAGGGGCGGCGCTGCTGTACCTGCCGGTTAGGGACGGCGGTGCTCGGTTAGGTTTCGGTAGCCGAATAAGGCGTAGGCCGGATAAGCGCAGCGCCCTCCGGCATGGTGCGGTACATTGCCGGAGGGCGCTGCGCTTATCCGGCCTGTATACCTGCGTTCATCTCACTTTCACTCCCCGTTTCTCATCCGTTTTTCTGACTTAAGTGATCCCGTTAACAATGTGATGTAAATGTCAGGTTCCCTTTCTGGTCATATCAGTTTCAAGGATGTTAAATCAAAGGTGTTGCTATGGACACAAAATGTAACATCCTCTGCTACTGATACGGAAAATAACGATGAACAATTCAGGGAAATACCTTATATGGGCATTGCTCTCCATTGTTGGAGCCTTTGCTCTGGGCTATATCGCCCTCAACCGTGGTGAACAGATAAACGCGCTGTGGATAGTGGTTGCCGCAGTCTGTGTTTACCTGATTGCCTACCGCTTTTATGGCCTGTATATCGCCAAAAACGTCCTGCAGGTTGACCCAACCCGCATGACGCCTGCCGTGCGTCACAACGACGGCCTTGACTATGTGCCGACCGATAAGAAAGTCCTGTTCGGTCACCACTTTGCGGCGATTGCCGGTGCGGGCCCGCTGGTTGGGCCGGTGCTGGCAGCGCAGATGGGCTATCTGCCGGGGATGATCTGGCTGTTGGCTGGGGTCGTGCTGGCCGGGGCGGTACAGGACTTTATGGTACTGTTCGTCTCGACGCGCCGTGACGGCCGTTCGCTGGGCGAACTGGTGAAAGAAGAAATGGGGCCGACTGCGGGCGTGATTGCGCTGATTGCCACGTTTATGATCATGGTGATCATTCTGGCGGTACTGGCGATGATCGTGGTGAAAGCATTGACCCACAGCCCATGGGGTACTTACACCGTGGCGTTTACCATTCCGCTGGCCCTGTTTATGGGGATTTATATTCGCTATCTGCGCCCAGGGCGTATTGGCGAGGTGTCGGTTATTGGTCTGGTGCTGCTGGTGTTTGCGATTGTCTCCGGCGGCTGGGTTGCCGCCAGCGAAACGTGGGCGCCGTGGTTTGACTATACCGGCGTGCAGTTGACCTGGATGCTGGTGGGCTATGGCTTTGTGGCCTCGGTGCTGCCGGTATGGCTGCTGCTGGCGCCGCGTGACTACCTTTCTACCTTCTTAAAAATTGGTACCATCGTCGGGCTGGCGATCGGCATCCTCATTATGCGTCCAACGCTGACCATGCCAGCGCTGACCAAATTTATCGACGGCACCGGCCCGGTGTGGACCGGCGACCTGTTCCCGTTCCTGTTTATCACCATTGCCTGTGGCGCGGTGTCGGGTTTCCACGCGCTGATTGCTTCCGGCACAACGCCGAAAATGCTGGCGAACGAAGGCCAGGCCTGCTTTATCGGCTATGGCGGCATGTTGATGGAATCTTTTGTCGCCATTATGGCGCTGGTGGCCGCCTGTATTATTGACCCGGGCGTATACTTTGCAATGAACAGCCCAATGGCCATGCTGGCGCCAGCCGGAACCGCCGACGTGGTGGCTTCGGCCGCGCAGGTTGTCAGTTCGTGGGGCTTCTCGGTGACGCCGGATCTGCTGCACCAGATTGCCAACGAAGTGGGCGAGCAGTCGATTATCTCCCGTGCGGGCGGCGCGCCGACTCTGGCGGTGGGGATGGCCTACATCCTCCATGGCGCGCTGGGCGGGCTGATGGATGTGGCGTTCTGGTATCACTTCGCGATTCTGTTCGAAGCGCTGTTTATCCTGACGGCGGTCGACGCCGGGACCCGTGCGGCACGCTTTATGCTGCAGGATCTGCTGGGGGTCATTAACCCGGGGCTCAAACGCACCGATTCGCTGCCGGCGAACCTGCTGGCAACGGCGCTGTGCGTGCTGGCCTGGGGCTACTTCCTCCACCAGGGCGTGGTCGATCCGCTGGGTGGTATTAACACTCTGTGGCCGCTGTTTGGTATTGCCAACCAGATGCTGGCAGGGATGGCGCTGATGCTCTGTGCGGTGGTACTGTTCAAGATGAAACGTCAGCGCTATGCGTGGGTTGCCCTGGTGCCGACGTCCTGGCTGCTGGTGTGCACGCTGGTGGCCGGCTGGCAGAAATCGTTCAGCGACGATAACCGCGTGGGCTTCCTGGCGATTGCCAATAAGTTCCAGGCGATGATCGACAGCGGTAACATCCCGCCGCAGTACACCGAGTCGCAGCTGGCGCAGCTGGTGTTTAACAACCGTCTGGATGCTGGCCTGACCATGTTCTTTATGGTGGTGGTGGTCGTGCTGGCGCTGTTCTCTATCAAAACCGCGCTGGCGGCGTTGAAAGAGGATAAACCGACGGCAAAAGAGACGCCGTATGAGCCGATGCCGGCGGATGCGGAGAACCTGATCGCGCAGGCGAAACGCGCGCATTAATCTGAAATCTTGCCCGGCCGAGCGCAGCGACGCCGGGCAAACGTAACAGGAGCACAGCGATGTTTGATACGCTCTCAAAAGCCGGGAAATACCTTGGCCAGGCCGCAAAAATGATGATTGGCGTGCCGGACTATGACAACTATGTTGAGCATATGCGCATTAACCACCCGGACCAGACGCCGATGACCTATGAAGCGTTTTTCCGCGACCGTCAGGATGCCCGCTATGGCGGCAAGGGCGGGGCCAAGTGCTGTTGATCGTTTTAGACATCTAAACGTCTCGATTGCTAAGTCTGCTCGCCATGTTATAGTGATTTAACATTGGCGCTACGCGTGGCAGATAACAAATGAAGACAACGCAACTCATCCCCCAAAGTAAGCTTCCCAATCTCGGCACCACCATTTTCACTCAGATGAGCGCTCTGGCGCAGCAGCATCAGGCGATTAATCTATCCCAGGGATTCCCCGATTTTGACGGCCCATCCTATCTTCAGCAGCGGCTGGCGCACCATGTCGCGAGCGGCGCGAATCAGTATGCGCCGATGACCGGTGCGCAGGCCCTGCGCGAGGCGATTGCCGAGAAAACGGCGGCGCTGTATGGGTATTTACCGGACGTTAACGGCGAGATTACGGTGACCGCCGGCGCCACCGAAGCGCTGTACGCCGCCATTACCGCGCTGGTGCGCGAGGGGGATGAGGTTATCTGCTTTGACCCCAGCTACGACAGCTATGCCCCTGCGGTGGCGCTGTCCGGTGGCGTGGTGAAGCGTATTGCCCTGCACCCGCCGCACTTTCGCGTTGACTGGCAGGCGTTCACCGCATTGCTCAGCGATAAAACGCGGCTGGTTATCCTCAATACGCCGCATAATCCTTCCGCTACCGTCTGGCAGAGCGCTGATTTTATCGCGTTGTGGCAGGCGATTGCCGAACGGGAAATTTACGTACTGAGCGACGAAGTGTATGAACATATCTGCTTTGCTGAGGCGGGGCACGCCAGCGTATTGGCGCATCCACAGCTTCGCGAGCGGGCGGTGGCCGTGTCGTCGTTTGGTAAAACCTATCACATGACCGGCTGGAAGGTCGGTTACTGCATCGCGCCTGCGGCCATCAGCGCCGAGCTGCGCAAGGTGCACCAGTATCTGACGTTTGCGGTGAATACCCCGGCACAGCTCGCGCTGGCGGATATGCTGCGCGCGGAGCCGGAGCACTATCGTGAACTGCCGACGTTCTACCGGGCGCGGCGTGACCGATTTGTTGAGGCGCTTGGGCAGAGCCGTTTGACGCTGCTGCCCTGTGAGGGGACCTATTTTCTGCTGGCGGACTACAGTGCGATTTCAGATATGGACGATGTGAGTTTCTGCCGCTGGCTGACGAGCGAAGTCGGCGTGGCGGCGATTCCGCTGTCGGTGTTCTGCGATGCGCCGTTTCCGCATAAGCTGATTCGTCTGTGCTTTGCTAAGCAGGAAGCGACTTTACTGGCTGCCGCTGAGCGCCTTTGCCGTCTGTAATTATTTCACCGTCCAGGCCTGTGAGAACTGGCGATTACCGAACATTTCACACAGGCCATTAATCTGCTTAAGACGCAGAATTTCGTCGGCATCCATACCCAGCTCCTGGCCCATTTTTTCATCGCTCCAGCCAAGATGGCTCAGTTCGCGCACGATATCTGACATCGCGCTAATCTGGTGACGACCGCGTGCGCGGTTGTGGCGCACGGTAGCGGCCATGCGTGAAGGGAGCGAGTCGTCGCGTTTATCCAACTGGGTTATTGGCAGGTAGCCGTGGAAGCGTTTTTTCAGTGCCGCTCTGGACTGCGACAGCATATGGCGATGGAAGCCGTCGACGATTTCGTAACGGTGGGCCTGTTTCTCAATGACCACAATCGGCTGGGTAAAACCGTCTGCCTCCAGCGACTTGGTTAACAGACGTTTTTCCTGCGGCGCCATATTGTTTGGGTTGTAATCATTTGGCGTGACCTGCGCTTCCTTTACCCACAGTACGCAGTCAATCGGCTGATCTTTGAATGGGCTTTCATCGTGCAATGCCTGACGAAATTGGTTAATGGCCTCAATTTTTTCATCCGACGTAAGGTGCTGCAGATACTCATGCAGCTGGTCGATTAGTTTTTGTCGCATAAGATTCCCCATTGCTGACGCTTTTGTTCCATGCGCGCGCGATAGCGCTGATAGTGATTGGCTTTGGTGGGGCTGAATGACAGCATGCGGCACCAGTAATCATTGTTTAACAACACCTTACAAATCCGTCGCCACGACGGGATATCTTTTGAACCGAGATCTTTTTCCTGCTCGTCTGGAATGTCTTCCCAGCCCTGTTTTTGGTACCAGTGCAGGTAGACGGCGATTTTGTTGCGATAATGGTCGGCGGTGGATTCCGGCATGCTGCTCAGCAGGAAATGGGCGTAGCTGCGCCAGCTGTGGTTTCCCGGTTTTTCGAGCTTACGGTGACCGTAAAACTGATTGTCCTGCCCGGCATACATGCCGCCGCTGTGTACACCGCTGACCCGCTGACACATATCCGCCCAGCGATCCGGTTCCAGTACGTGATACAGCCATAGCCCTTGACGCTGCTCCGGGCCAAACGGTTCGCAGATGCGCATATAGCGTAGCGGGACGCCCGCTTGATACATCAGGTCGTAGAGCGGGTTGTAGGGCTGTTGGGTGCGGGCGAACCATGTCCAGATATCGGCGGTTTTCCAGTCGTATATCGGGTAGACGTACCAGGCGTGGTTGCCGGGTGCGATGGTGGTCCAGGGTTTGTCATCGGCAAAACGGCGTTTGCGCTGCGAGGCAATAGTCAAAAAGCGGTTATAGGATTCGTCTGCGCGGATCCCGACCAGCACCGCCGCCGGGCGCTGTCGGGAAAACCACTCGGCAAATTTCTGGACGAACCGTTCAAAGGTCATGCCCGTCTCGTAAAAAGAAAAGAAGGCGGGGTCGGTAATGGCATCCTGCGGCGGCTGCCGGACCCATTTGATGCCCGGCTCCCAGCATTGCCATTCAGGGGTAAATTGGGTGAGTGAATTTTGCGTGGTGAGCGGTAAGGCAACCCAGTAAAAACAATCGATAACATCCTGGTATTGTTCGCGTAATTTTTCGCAGTGGCTGATGGTATAGGAAAATTGTGCTTCCCAGTCTATAAACAGAATACTGATTTTCTTCCCTATTGCTCGCGCGGCCTGCGCGGTTAAATGCAGCATCACCGTTGAATCTTTACCGCCAGAAAATGAGACGCAAACGCGGGAAAAATTAGTTAATGTCCAGACGATGCGTTCCTGAGCCGCATCCAGTACCGATTGCGTTAACGGGAGTTTGACCATGGGCATACTCTGGCCATCCTTGATCGAGAGTTCAACTAAACATGGATGATATAATACAATAGAGTTAAGTCAGCTTGTTAAATAAAATGCTACCAACTTCTGTTTTGTCAGCGTTAATTTTACTTTGTGCTTATTTATATTTTTATTATGTCTGATTTAAATCGCATTTATTATTTTGGTGAATATTTCACTGTGCAATACTGAGCGGTTGTATACTTTATAAATCGTGATTTTAGGCAGTTCGACCGAAAGCGTAATGCGCTTAAGCGCTAAGGTATCTTTAAAGACATTAAACATAGTCAGAGGCAACAGGCCGATCAGATCCGTGTGATGAATGGTGCTGATAATGGCCGTGAGCGATGACGAGCGAAAAGCGCACCGACGTTCCATGAGAAAGTTTTCGCTAGCATACTGGTACTGTTTAATTCCGCTATCCTGAGTGTCATAAAAGGTGAAACTTTCATTGAGCACTTCGTCAATCGAAGCAAAATCGCCAAGTCGGGGGTGATCGTTACGGCTGACCAGTACCGTCGGAATCTCAATAAAGGGCTCGCATACCAACGCCCGGTTGCTGAGCGGGGAGGTGGTAAACACGATATCGGCTTTGCGATAGGTTAATAAATTTTCGACATTGTCATTGGCTCCCGAAAAATCATGGTATTCGACGTTCAGATTGGGTTCACGTAATAACTGACCGATCATCACGGTAAATTTTTCGGAGAAATAGACCTGCGGGCCATAAATAATAAATCGCTTATCCAGCGTGGAATTTTCCATCATGTTAATTGTTTGCTCTATCTGATTCAGGTTCTCAGACAGATGATGATGCAGATTCACCGCGACGGTTGTGGGGGTGATCCCTTTGCCGGCACGGACAAAGAGCGGATCGTTTAGCTGCGTTCGCAGGCGTTGCAGAGACTGACTGACGGCGGAGGGCGTAATAAAGAGCGTTTCGGCGGCTTTACTGATGCTGAGGTGCTGGTATATACACTCAAAAATAACCAGTAAATTGAGGTCAAATCGTTTTAAATCATAAAGATTAGCCATAGTTTATCCTTTTATATTGGGAGGTATATTCATTTACCTCTGAAACCACAATCCATGTGTTCGTAAAACTTAAAAATGCCTAAATCCATGCTTAATATATATCAGACTCTCTATATTATCTACTGCAAAACAAGAAAGGTAAAAAATGAATGGACGTTATGGGTAAATGATTATTCATAAAACGAATATTAAATTAATATAGAAGAGTGAATATGAATAATTTGTCGGTCCTTTCATCTCGTGATGGGGGCCAGGGACGCTCCTTGAGATACGGTGCCGGTAAAGTTCGGTTTAGCATGTAAAACCTCTGTAAAATCAGTGTGTCGTTGAGTTGCAACGAGATAACCTATCACAACCATAGATAAGACCGACGTTGTGCAGATTGCCCCGAATGAAAGGGGATGATGTAATCAGGAGGCTGTTACAGCCTTTGTTAAGGTTATGTAGAGCGCAACACGCAAGCCAGCATCGCTGGCGCTGAGCTCACCCGCGGGTGACTCAGGTAATCGGGCCGCCTCTGTTGCGGCCTTTTTACGTCTGGGGATGGGCGATTTGTGCGTATCCTCGATACTGGTTCACAAAGCTGTCTTGTTCCGGTTGTTAGATAACGCTTATTGATTTGATAATGTAAACGCATTGGTCGAATCAGGAAAAGTTCGTTAACTTAGACCTCAACGAAAACACGGAGGAAGTACTCGATGTCATTAATTAATACTAAAATCAAACCTTTCAAAAACCAGGCGTTCAAAAACGGTGAATTCGTAGAAGTGACCGAGAAAGATACCGAAGGCCGCTGGAGCGTGTTCTTCTTCTATCCGGCTGACTTCACTTTCGTTTGCCCGACCGAACTGGGCGACGTTGCTGACCATTACGAAGAACTGCAGAAGCTGGGCGTAGACGTGTACTCCGTTTCTACCGATACCCACTTCACCCATAAAGCATGGCACAGCAGCTCTGAGACTATCGCCAAAATCAAATATGCGATGATCGGCGACCCGACTGGCGCCCTGACCCGTAACTTCGACAACATGCGTGAAGATGAAGGCCTGGCCGACCGTGCGACCTTCGTTGTTGACCCACAGGGTATCATTCAGGCTATCGAAGTTACCGCTGAAGGTATCGGCCGTGACGCATCTGACCTGCTGCGTAAAATCAAAGCCGCTCAGTATGTTGCTTCCCACCCAGGTGAAGTGTGCCCGGCTAAATGGAAAGAAGGTGAAGCCACTCTGGCGCCATCTTTAGACCTGGTAGGCAAAATCTAAGTCGTCTGCCCGGCGGCACGGCACCGGCCTACAGCCTGTAGGCCGGATAAACGCAGCACCGTCCGGCATCCCACAGGCGCACCTCTGCGCCTGTTTTATTCCAGCATCATGATGCAAGTTGCTTACAGAGGCAGCTCGTATGTGGCCGCTTGCATGATGATGTTTTAAGCCCAGGAGATAAAAATGCTCGACACCAACATGAAAACCCAGCTCAAGGCTTACCTTGAGAAGCTGACCAAACCTGTTGAGCTGATTGCCACGCTGGACGACAGCGCTAAATCGGCAGAGATCAAGGAACTGTTGGCTGAAATCGCTGAACTGTCAGATAAGGTCACCTTCAAACAAGATAACGACCTGGCGGTGCGTAAGCCGTCGTTCCTGATTACAAATCCCGGCTCTCACCAGGGCCCGCGTTTTGCCGGCTCTCCGCTGGGTCACGAGTTCACTTCTCTGGTTCTGGCGCTGCTGTGGACCGGCGGTCATCCCTCGAAAGAGGCGCAGTCTCTGCTGGAGCAGATTCGCGACATCGACGGTGATTTTGAATTTGAAACCTACTATTCACTGTCGTGCCATAACTGTCCGGACGTTGTGCAGGCGCTGAACCTGATGTCGGTGCTGAACCCGCGCATCAAGCATACGGCAATCGACGGCGGTACTTTCCAGAATGAAATCACCGAACGTAACGTGATGGGCGTCCCGGCGGTCTACGTGAATGGCCAGGAATTTGGTCAGGGCCGTATGACGCTGGCGGAAATCGTCGCGAAAGTTGACACCGGCGCGGAAAAACGCGCGGCGGAAGAGCTGAATAAGCGCGATGCGTATGATGTGCTGATTGTTGGCTCCGGCCCGTCTGGCGCGGCGGCGGCGGTTTACTCTGCGCGTAAAGGGATTCGTACCGGCCTGATGGGCGAGCGTTTTGGCGGCCAGGTGCTGGATACCGTCGATATCGAAAACTACATTTCCGTGCCGAAAACCGAAGGTCAGAAGCTGGCAGGCGCGCTGAAGGCGCACGTTAGTGAATACAACGTCGATGTGATTGATTCCCAGAGCGCGTCTAAGCTGGTGCCTGCTGCGGTTGAAGGTGGCCTGCATCAGATTGAAACGGCCTCCGGCGCGGTGCTGAAAGCACGCAGCATCATTATTGCTACCGGTGCAAAATGGCGCAACATGAACGTACCGGGCGAAGATCAGTACCGTACCAAAGGCGTAACCTATTGCCCGCACTGCGACGGCCCGCTGTTTAAAGGCAAGCGCGTGGCGGTCATTGGCGGCGGCAACTCGGGCGTGGAAGCGGCCATCGACCTGGCGGGCGTGGTTGAACACGTTACGTTGCTGGAATTTGCGCCGGAAATGAAGGCCGATCAGGTCCTGCAAGATAAAGTGCGTAGCCTGAAAAACGTCGACATTATTCTCAATGCCCAGACCACCGAAGTGAAAGGTGACGGCACCAAAGTGACCGGTCTGCAGTATCGCGACCGCGTGAGCGGCGACGAACATCACGTCGCGCTGGCGGGGATCTTTGTCCAGATTGGTCTGTTGCCGAACACAACCTGGCTGGAAGGGGCGGTTGAGCGTAACCGTATGGGTGAGATTATCATCGATGCGAAATGCGAAACGAACGTTAAGGGCGTATTTGCCGCTGGCGACTGTACTACCGTGCCGTACAAACAAATTATTATCGCCGCCGGCGAAGGTGCAAAAGCGTCACTGAGCGCGTTCGATTATCTGATTCGCACCAAAACAGCATAAAAAAGAAGACAATACCTGCAATGTCAAAGGCCACCGAAAGGTGGCCTTTTTTTATACCGCGCAGTTAACGTTAGCGCACAACCAGCACGGGAATGTTAGCGTGGCGAATCACGCTGGAGGCGTTAGACCCCAGCAGGTGGGTACTGATAGACGGATTACGAGAACCAATTACCACCATATCGGCGTTGAGCTCTTCCGCCAGTTCGTTCACCGCATCGCGCACGTTGCCCACCCGGACATGCAGCTTAATACGGGAAGGGTCGATCGTGAAATGACTCACCATGGTGGTCAGCCGGGTTTCCGCCTCCTGCTGTAAATGCTCTTCAAAGCGGCGCAGATCGGCGGCAAAGCGGCTCATGGTGTAGCTTGCCGAACCGGGCAGAACGTGTAGTAGGTGGATAATGCCATCCTGCTGGGCTAAAAACTCCGCGTGACGAATCGCTTTGTCGCTTAACTCCATCTCAAAAACATCAACGGGCATAATGATTGTTTTGTACATAGGCTCCTCCTTGTCTTTATAGAACTATCAAAACACATAATGCATTTTGAATATGTCATTTAGTTCGCAAAATAGTTTATCTCGCGGAGGGGCGTTGTAAAGTTTGGTCAGGCGGGGACAGAAAGAGGATGCATGGCATCCCCTTTAATCATTTCGGCACAGAATTAGCGGTGAAATTCGCCGGCGGCTTCCGGCTGATAAAGCAGTTCAAGCACTTCCAGATGTGTTGATGCACCGCCCGGTAACTCCCAGTGAATGGTGCTACCTGCACGCAGGCCGAGCAGGGCTGCGCCAACCGGAGCCATCACCGAAAGCTGGCTGCTGCTGTCGGTCATCTGCGCCGGGAAGACCAGCGTGCGTACGCGCTCTTCGCCGGTGGTGAGATCGCGGAATCTGACCTGGCTATTCATACTCACTACGTCGTGCGGCATGTCCTCTGGGGCACACATCTGGGCACGATCCAGCTCGTCGTTTAGCGCGCTCGCCACCGGGGAATTTGCGTAAGCAGATTGCTCAAGCAGGCGGTCGATACGCTCGGCATCGAACTCATTAATAATGATGGCAGGTCGGGTCATTATTTACTCCATGTCTATCGATTATCCAAAAGAAAACCCTCACCGCCAGCGGCAAGGGTTCATCTGCTTCCATCATACTGATCCTGGCGTCAGGTTTGAAGTGATGCAGCGCACATTCGCAGATGGCAATAATTTTCGTTGTGTGAAATTTATGCGAAATACATCGCAACCTATAAATCTGGATTATTCTTTTTAGGCTGCGCCTGGCAGCGTCCTCAAAGTACAGGAGATCGTATGAGCGGTTTCGATAAACTGACCCTGAAAGATGGTAGTTATCTCTGGTTTAAAGATTGGGGGAGCGGACAGCCAATCGTATTTAGCCACGGCTGGCCGTTGACGTCTGATGCGTTTGAGGATCAGATGCTGTATCTGGGGTCAAAAGGGTATCGTGTGATTGCCCACGATAGACGAGGCCACGGACGTTCTGCGCAGCCATGGGACGGGCATAATATGGATCAGTATGCCGATGATTTGGCCTAGTTAACGGCGCACCTTAACCTGAAAGATGCGGTGCATGTCGGGCACTCTACCGGCGGCGGCGAAGTCGCTCGCTACATCGGTCGCCATGGAACCAGCCGGGTAGCGAAAGCGGTGCTGATTGGTGCCGTCACGCCGATTATGGTGAAAACCGATTTTAACCCGAACGGCGTGCCAGCGGAGGTCTTTGACGGCATTCGTAACGGGGTGGTGGAAGATCGCGGTGGGTTCTTTTATGAGCTGACGGCGGCATTTTATGGCTATAACCGCCCGGGAGCCAAAGAGTCGAAAGCGGTGCGTGAAGGGTTTGTTGAGCAGGGCCTTCAGGGCTCGATTAAAGCGCTCTACGATTGTATTAAAGCTTTTTCAGAAACCGATCTGCGTGAGGACCTGCGTAAGATGACTATCCCGACGCTGGTGATTCACGGTGATGACGATCAGATTGTGCCGTTTGAAACCTGCGGGAAGGTGGCAGCGCAGCTGCTGCCGGACGCTGAACTGAAGGTATATAAAGGCGGTTCGCACGGGATCTGCACCACCCATAAGCACCAGATCAATGACGATCTGCTGGCCTTTATTCAGAAGTAGGGGCGTTTAACCCCCGCAGGCGCGGGGGCGGAAATTAATAACCGTTTTTATCCACCACGAACTGTTTGCCGCAGTTGCCGGGATGCGGCTGTGGCAGCAGCGAGGCCGAGGTCAGCGGATCGTTGATGCTGGCTGATTTGATAGCAATCTGCATTTCCGTCAAATAGGCCGGGTTGCCGTTACAGGTTAGCTTAACGGCTTTGACGTTCTCTTGACCGAAAGCGGTGGCCACCGCGGCATCGAAGCTGGCGCGGGTTACGGTTTTACCGTAGTTGGCGGCCAGGAACTGGCCGAGCGCGCTCTGCTTCACGTCGCCGTTCAGCCGAACCATAGTGCTGAAGTAGGCGTCCGGATCGAAGCCAAAACAAACGCCGTGCTTAGCAAATTCATAACGCTCGAGGCAGCTTTTTCCACCGCTGCCGGGCATCACCTGGTTAAGTTTATTGGCCACTTCCAGCGACAGGCCGGTTTCTTCAGCGGCGCATTTACGGCTGGCTTTCGCTTCCGGCATATTTGGAATGGGACGGGTGGCGCAGCCGAAGCGCATCCAGCGGTTATTATCGACCCCGCGTGAGGCTATTGAGGCAGGCAGGCCCGGCCATAACCCGTGGACCGTTAAATAGTCAGCCTTATTATTGAGTTCTTTAGGCTGTTGGCATTCCAGTGGTTCTTTACGGTTGCGGTCATACTGACTCTGACAAAAGCCCGTTTGCCAGGAGAGCGCCAGTACGTAACGATCGAAGTCACCATATTGCGTCGGGACGAGCGGCTCGGCGTGAAGGCTTCCGGCGCAGAGTAACAGCGCACATCCTGACACAATATTCTTCCTTAGCATTTTCCTGGCTCCACGTTTTTAATCATTTAGTGACGTTATTACATAATAAAATAAGGCGCCCTCAGGCGCCTTATTTATTTGAGCTATCAATGATTATGCGGACGCGCCGGGAACCAGAATTTCGGTAGCGATAATCACCACAATCAGGCCCACAATGACCGGTACTGAAGTCCGCTTCACCACTTCGAACGGTGAAATTTTTGCCATCCCGGCAACCGCGACAACGACGCCGGAAACCGGGGAGATGGTACGGCCCAGGTTGGAGGCCTGGAGCATCGGGATGGACAGGTAGGCCGGGTTAATACCGGAGGAGTGCGCCAGCTTTGGAATCATCTCCACGAAAGCATAGAACGGGGCGTTACCGGAACCGGTCGTCATTGCTGCCAGCATGGTCAGCACGACCAGCACCAGCATCAGGATGATGCTGGCGGAGCCGAACGAGGTGGCGATAGAGATCAGGCTATTAATAAAGCCGATGGTGCTCAGACCCTGGGCGAAGACGCCGGCTGCAACCAGCAGCATAACCACGCCGGCGAAGGCGTCCGCCATGCCGCGATAGGCCACTTCCAGACCCGCAAACACGTTCTGGGTGTTAAAGCCGCGGAAGAACTCCAGCACCGCTGCCAGCAGCATACAAATAACCAGAATCGCGATGATATGCAGCTCCGGGCCCCATTTACCGTCAAAAATCAATACGCCGATAATGGGCGTGAACGGTAAAATGGCATAGAAGGACGGCGCGGTAGTGGTAATTTCGCTGACATCCAGCATCTCGTGAGAGATATTTTCTTTTTTGTCCAGGTAGCGCTGCCAGAAGAAATGGGCAATAGCCATCGCGATAATCGCGGCGATAGAGATTGGCAGTGTGGTTTTAAAGGCAAAATCAATTAACGGCATTTCGGCGGCCTTGGCAGCCAGCACGACGTCACCGGACGTCGGAGAGAGAATAATGGCTGCCGGGGAGGCACAAATAGCCGCTGCGGCGCCGCGGCTAATGCCGACGTTAACCATGACCGGGAAGAGAGTCGCCATCAGCAGCACGCCCAGACCGGTAGCGGAGGAGACAGCCAGCGACATCAGGCACGCCACAAAATAGGCCGCAATCATCAGTAAATACGGTGAGTTAATATATTGCAGCGGTTTGGAAGCCAGCTTAACAACCATATCGTTAGCGCCAATGTGGGTCATATAAGCGGCAAAACCACAGAGCATCATAATCATCATGCCGAGATCGCCGCCGCGGCTCATCAGCAGAATTTTAATATATTCAATGATGTCAGTAGCAGAGTAACCCGTGCTGGTTTCACTACTCGGTAAAATCTTATGCCCCATCAATGCACTGGCAATCAGTAGCAGCAGACCGCCGACAAAGAGGACCCCTGTCGCGGAATATCCTTTGATGATGTAGCGGGCTACGCCCACGATAACCACAACACCAATCAGGAGTTCAAAGAACGTTAACATTATTAACACCTATCGCCCAGTTGTAAAATTGATGCAGTGCAGCATCAAAAAGTAAGGATGAAATGTGCCGAAAAAACCGGCGAACTTAGCTGATGAAAATCAAAAAAGAGACTAATTAAAGATGATGACTTTGCAAATTACACGATGTACTCACAAAGCGGAACATTGCCCTCACACTAAGTATAGCGGGCTGCGTGAATAATAAACAGAAAGGTGAATGAAATGTATTATTTCAGTTAGATAACATCGTGAATGGCCGGCGCTGCGGCGGTGTGGTATCGCTTATGCGGTGGGGGGAGTGTTTGCTTTATTTTATTGTGTCATATTTATTGATTAATATTATAAATGAAGTGGCTTAGAAATAAATAAGGTTAAACTTTGGTTTTAATATAATTTCAGGCGGTGGATGGTTATTTATTTTTATAATGAAATGATGTGAGTAAATAATGAAAATTTTGACTGCATATAATTGACGCTTTGAGTTGATATTTATGCACTTGAGCTGAGGGTCGGGTTGAACAATCATCTAAGAATATTCTAATTTGTAACCAGGCGGTATGAAAAAAACTATGGATTGATGTCGTTGAGACTCAATTGAGTTTATTCTTGTTAGACTATTCTTAATGGATACTTTACTGGCAAGTCTATCGTGTTAAATCTCAATAAAAATTTTGCACTGTCGCTCGTGTTCGCGGGGCTGTCGGCTACAGCACTTCCTGCGGCGGCGTCGTTTAGCGAAACCATAAAAGAGGGTTACAACACCCTTAGCAGCAACATTGCTCAGACGTGGAATGAGCCGCAGCATTACGATCTGTATGTGCCAGCAATTACCTGGCACGCGCGTTTTGCCTACGATAAAGAAAAAACCGATGCGTACAATGAACGTCCCTGGGGAGCGGGGTTTGGCGTGTCCCGCTGGGATGAAAAAGGCAACTGGAACGGCATTTATCTTATGGCTTTTAAGGACTCCTTTAATAAATGGGAGCCTATCGGAGGCTACGGCTGGGAAAAAACCTGGCGACCGCTGGCTGATGATAACTTCCATGTTGGCCTCGGTTACACCATCGGGGTGACCGCGCGCGATAACTGGAAATACATCCCGATTCCGGTGGCGCTCCCTCTGGCCTCCATCGGCTACGGCCCCGCAACATTCCAGATGACCTACATCCCGGGTACCTATAACAACGGTAATGTGTACTTTGCCTGGATGCGTTTCCAGTTCTGAAAACCGCTTCTGGAACCAATGCTGAGATAAAGTCAACCTGCAAATAAAAGTTAGCGACATTTATCACTTTTTAACGAAGTTGGGCTGGACAAAACCGACGACAATTGTTGTACTGTTAACTGACACAGATTAGTGTCGTTTTTTCATATAAAGGTAATTTTGATGTCTAAGATTAAAGGTAACGTTAAGTGGTTTAATGAGTCCAAAGGATTCGGTTTCATTACTCCGGAAGATGGCAGCAAAGACGTATTCGTACACTTCTCTGCAATCCAGACCAACGGTTTCAAAACTCTGGCTGAAGGTCAGCGCGTAGAGTTCGAAATCACTAACGGTGCCAAAGGCCCTTCTGCTGCTAACGTCATCGCTCTGTAAGCGACAAATAGCAGTCAGAATTCAAAACCCGCTTAACTGCGGGTTTTTTTTCTTCTTTTTATCCCTGACTGGTGGCGCTGAACAGCCAGAACGCCAGCGCCGTCATGGCAAATGATCCGAAAAGGTTAACCGCCACGTTTAACAGCGCCCAGCTGAATTTCCCCGCCTGCAATAGAAAGACCACTTCTGCCGAAAACGTCGAGAAGGTCGTCAGGCCGCCGCAAAAACCGGTGGTGAGCAGCACTTTCCACACCGGATCAATGTGCGGGAGCCGATTAAACCAGGCAAGACCGGCGCCGATAATGAACGCCCCCAGCAGGTTGGCCGTAAGCGTACCCAGCGGAAGCGCATGGTGCATAGGGTTAAAGCGAAAGCTAAGCAGCCAGCGGGCTACGCTGCCGGTACCGCCGCCGATAAAAACGGCTAACAAAAGTTGCATCATGCGAATTTCCTGCCATCTTCGAGTGTGGCCAGAGTTTACCCTTGAAGGGACGATCTGGCTATATACTGATCGATATTCATCATCTTGATATATTAGCAAAACTTAAGGAGTTACGATGCGAGTAGCGGCGGGACAGTTTGTCGTGACACCGGAGTGGCAGGTTAACGCGCAAACCTGCGTGACGCTGATGCAGTCGGCGGCAGCGCTGGGCGCTGAGCTGCTGGTGTTGCCAGAAGCGCTGCTGGCGCGTAGCGATAGCGATCCGGATATGTCGGTGAAATCGGCGCAGCCGCTGAACGGTGGCTTTATGCAGCTCCTCAAGGCGCAGAGCCGTCTTGACGATTTGACGACGATACTCACCATTCACACTCCCTCTTCGGCGGAACGGGCCAGAAATACGCTGGTCGCGCTACGCGGTGGGGAGGTGATTGCTCACTACCATAAGCTGCATCTCTATGACGCTTTTGCTATCCAGGAGTCGAAACGGGTCGATGCCGGGGGAGCGCTGCCGCCGTTAATTGAGGTGGCGGGATTTAAGGTCGGCCTGATGACCTGCTATGACCTGCGCTTTCCGGACATGGCGCTAGCGCTGGCGTTACAGGGGGCTGAGATTCTGGCGCTGCCTGCCGCCTGGGTACGCGGGCCGCTGAAGGAACATCATTGGTCGACGCTGCTGGCTGCGCGAGCGCTGGACACGACCTGTTACCTCGTCGCCAGCGGCGAGTGCGGCACGCGAAACATTGGTCAGAGCCGAATCGTGGATCCGCTTGGCGTGACCCTGGCAGGAGCTTCAACGGCACCGCAGCTGATTGTGTCTGAGGTGAGTCGCGACGATCTTTCACGCATTCGTCAGCAGCTTCCGGTGCTGAAAAACAGGCGTTTTGCGCTACCGCAATTAACATGACGTTTTTTTAAACAATGCTTGATTCACCTTGTTACAGATTGCTATTGTGTGCACGCGCTAAATGACCGTTAATAAACTATGGTGATGTGGCGCATTTTGCAGCCTGTTTTTGAGAAGAAGGTATCTATGGGTGAGATTAGTATTACCAAACTGCTGGTAGTGGCAGCACTGATTATTCTGGTGTTTGGTACCAAGAAATTACGGACTCTGGGTGGAGATCTGGGTTCAGCGATCAAAGGCTTTAAAAAAGCCATGAATGACGATGAAACCGCCGCGCAGAAGAGCGCAGACGAGACTCCGGCAGAAAAGCTCTCTCATAAAGAGTAAGCAGGGCAGCGTTTCAGATGATATGCGGGTGAATGCGTGTCATCCGTGGGTGTAACAACCCGCAAAAAAGGCTTCAGCATGACGATGCTGAAGCCTTTTTTGATACTATTTGATTTCCAAATGCATTTCATTGAAACAATTTATTTCTTCAATGAGCAATAAAAAAGCCGCTGTCGACAGAGAGCGGCTTTTTCGTATTGGCAACTATCCCTACTTCACTTCAATGCCTTTGGCCTGAAGATCGGCATGGTAAGACGAACGGACAAACGGGCCGCAGGCGGCGTGGGTGAAGCCCATCGCCAGCGCTTCGGCTTTCATCTCTTCAAACTCATCCGGGCTAACGTAGCGCTGTACCGGCAGGTGATGACGGCT
The DNA here is from genome assembly GCF_014168815.1 of Klebsiella sp. WP3-W18-ESBL-02. Taxonomy (NCBI): domain Bacteria; kingdom Pseudomonadati; phylum Pseudomonadota; class Gammaproteobacteria; order Enterobacterales; family Enterobacteriaceae; genus Klebsiella; species Klebsiella sp. WP3-W18-ESBL-02. Next base: position 3,612,127 of record NZ_AP021972.1, on the reverse strand, counting down.
CGGCTGCAGGTACTGGCCCAGCGTCAGCATGGTCACTCCGTGGCGGCGCAGATCGCGCATAACGTCGATAATTTCGGCGTTGGTTTCACCCAGGCCAACCATAAGGCCGGATTTCGTTGGGATATCCGGGTGCGCTTCTTTGAAGCGCTCAAGCAGCTTCAGCGACCAGTTATAGTCGGCGCCCGGGCGAACCTGGCGATACAGACGCGGCACGTTTTCCAGGTTGTGGTTAAACACGTCCGGCGGGGTTTCCGTCAGAATCGCTAAGGCGCGATCCATACGGCCGCGGAAGTCCGGTACCAGCGTTTCAATGCGGATGCTCGGGCTTTTCTCGCGAATTGCAGCAATACAGTCGGCGAAGTGCTGGGCGCCGCCGTCGCGCAGATCGTCACGATCGACGGAGGTGATAACTACATAGCGCAGCGCCATGTCAGCGATAGTTTGCGCCAGCTTTTGCGGTTCGTTGGCATCCGGGGTCACCGGGCGACCGTGGGCCACGTCGCAGAACGGGCAGCGACGGGTGCAGATTGCGCCAAGGATCATAAAGGTCGCGGTGCCGTGGTTGAAGCATTCTGCCAGGTTCGGGCAGGAGGCTTCTTCACACACGGAGTGCAGACCATTTTTACGCATGGCCGCTTTGATGCCCTGGATACGGGAAGAGTCCGCCGGAAGTTTAATTTTCATCCACTCCGGTTTTCGCAGCAGCGCTTCGCGCTCTGTTGCCACGTTTTTTACCGGGATAAGGGCCATCTTATCGGCATCGCGGTACTTTACACCGCGTTCCATCACAATGGGTTTACTCATAGCGTACGTGTTCCAGTTCCGAGTATCGAGGGAAAGCGTTTCAATTCAAGGGAATGTTGTATTTATCAACTATTTTTGAATTAATGGCAGGCAGTATACCATTGAAACGGGGTATAAAGCAGCCTGCCAGGCCGGCAAATTGTAAAATAGTTGTTGAATAATGCTTTTTTGCCGGCAGAGGATAGCGGGTGGCGGGTGAACTAGAATGCCTGATGGATGACGTTGATAATGTTTTGCATTACCGGGTCCCGCAGGCTGAGTTTATTGTAATGCAATGAAAAATCGACCCGTTCCTGCTGTAATGGCGCGAAATCCAGCGTGCACAGCGGCCAACACTGCTTAAAGATATGGTAGAAGCGCAGCGGCATGATGCCTATCAGGTTGCTCGAGGCGATCAGTGACGCAATGGTAAACAGGTTGTAACTGCTCACGCTGACCTGACGGTCGGGGAGCATGTCGCGAATGCGTTTGTAGAGGTCGTTCTGCCCGGCGCCGTCCATTGTCAGCAGCGTATGCTCGTATTGCATCAACGTTTCGGCCGACGGCTCTTCGTTAAGCGCAGGATGGTCGTTACGACAAACGAGCACCAGATTATCGCTGAAGAGGGCATGGCGGCCCAGCGTTCGCGGATTGTTATGCTCATGGTTGTCGATCACTAAATCGGTCTGGAACTGGCTAAGCTGGGCGTTGGCGTCGGTTACCGCCACGTTGCGTAGCAGCACCTGTGGGTAGGTCTGCTTCACCGCCTGATAGATAACCGGCATGACAATGGCCCCCACAGACGCCGCCGTCCCGATGGTGATCACCCGCTGTTTGTCATAGCTGCCGTCCAGGTCCAGTGCGCCGAGAATCGATTCCAGCCCCTGGCTAATGTACTCGTGCAGATGCGAGGCATAGGCAGTTGGCGTGACGCCCTGTCCCTTACGAATGAACAGCGGGTCAGGGAACAGCAGGCGGAGTTTCTGGATGGATTGGCTAATGGCGGACGGCGTAAGGTTCAGGACTTTTGCCGCATTGACGATGCCTTTATGAACATAAACCGCTTCAAATATCGTCAACAGGTTCAGGTCTATATTGCGCAGGGTGCGAAAGATTTGTGGTGTGTCATTATCGACATTAAGGTTTATTTTATTTTCTGGCTTATTGTTATAATCCACACTGCTTACTCCATATTCATTCACACCATGAATGATAGTTGATAGTTACATTATTATTATTATTCCTGAGTCCATGTTACTGCAAGGTAAAAAATGGCAATTTTGCGTTATCCCTCAATGCATTAATGAATCTAATGCATTCATTAAATGTATATCAACACTCTCAGTTTTGCACAGAAATGAGATCTGCTTTGCACTTTTTTGCTAAATGTGCAGCAGGAAGATACGAAAAACGAGATATTGTTCAGCGGGCGAGTGACGAAGCGTTAATGGCCCAAAAAATATTGGGCCGAAATATATAATATATTAAGCAGAGATATATTCATGCGGCGGATTGTTTAGCCGCGCTAAAAATTTGTCCACAAGAATTGGGGATATATTTTCCGGTTTGGCTTCGCTCACCCACTGTGAGACCTGCGCCATCTCCATGCCCGCATAGCCGCAGGGGTTAATGCGCAGGAAAGGGGAAAGGTCCATCGCCACATTCAGCGCCAGCCCGTGGAAAGAGCAGCCCTTACGGATACGCAGCCCCAGCGAGCAAATCTTTTTCTCGCCAACGTAAACGCCCGGCGCGTCGGCGCGCGGATGGGCTTCAATCCCGAGTTCTGCCAGCGTATCGACCACGGTTTGCTCCAGCAGAGTCACCAGTTCACGTACGCCAAGCTTGCGGCGCTTGAGGTTTAACAGCACGTACATAACCTGCTGACCCGGGCCGTGATAGGTTACCTGGCCGCCGCGATCGCTCTGAATGACCGGAATATCGCCCGGTACCAGCACATGTTCTGCTTTCCCCGCCTGACCCTGCGTAAAAACCGGCTGATGCTCAACCAGCCAGATCTCATCAAGCGTGGATTCATCACGGTTATCGGTAAAGTCGTGCATCGCCTGGGAAATAGGTTCGTAAGGCTGTAGGCCCAGTTGACGGATGAGGAGGGTATTGAAGTCCAAAACAGCGTCTCCGCAGAGGGGAAATAATGGACGCAGAGTATATCACAGGCAGGTGGAGAGAAGCGTTACCCGGGCGTGCCGGGTAACGGTGATGCGATTACAGCACCATACGGACAATTTCAATATTGCCCAACTCTTCGTACAGCGTCTCGACCTGCTCAATGTGGGTTGCATTGATGGTAATGGACACCGAGTGGTAGTTGCCTTTGCTGCTCGGTTTTATCTGCGGAGAGTAATCACCTGGCGCATGGCGCTGTACCACTTCAACCACCAGGTCAACCAGCTCAGGTTTCGCCAGACCCATTACTTTGTAAGTAAACGGAGTAGGGAATTCAAGCAGTTCGTTCAGTTTGGTTTTCATGTCAGCTCCAGTGTTAAAAAAGAATAACTCCCGCATGGTTAGCGGGAGTTATTTTAGCTATGCATAGTATATGGGGATGGAAATCACACTTTCAAGTGGGTGATTTTTAACCAAACCAGTGATGGAACATTAATTTAATGTAATCAATGATTTTTCCGAAGAAGTTACCTTCCGGTATTTCTTGCAGCACCACCAGAGGGCGCTGGTCGATGGTTTTACCGTCCAGCTGGAAGTTAATGGTGCCGACCACCTGGTTTTTCTGCAGCGGTGCGTGCAGCTCGCTGTTGTTCAGCACGTAGCTGGCTTTCAGGTCCTTCATGCGGCCGCGCGGGATGGTCAGGTAAACGTCTTTATCGACGCCCAGGGACGCACGATCGGTATCACCAAACCAGGCGGGTTCAGAGGCGAACTCTTTACCGGCTTTGATTGGGTTAACGGTTTCAAAGAAGCGGAAGCCCCAGGTCAGCAGCTTTTTGCTCTCGGTTTCACGCCCTTTGTAGGTGCGGCCGCCCATGACGGCAGAAACAAGGCGCATCTGGCCTTCGGTCGCGGAGGCCACCAGGTTGTAACCGGCTTTGTCGGTGTGGCCGGTTTTAATGCCGTCAACGTTCAGGCTATTGTCCCACAGCAGGCCGTTACGGTTTAGCTGACGAATGCCGTTAAAGGTGAACTCTTTTTCTTTGTAGATGGTGTATTCGTTCGGCACGTCGCGAATCAGCGCCTGGCCAATCATCGCCATATCACGTGCGGAACTGTACTGGCCGTCTGCATCCAGGCCGTGAACGGTCTGGAAGTGGGTGTTTTTCAGCCCCAGCGCGTTGACGTAGCTGTTCATCAGGCCCACGAAGGCATCCTGGCTGCCAGCGACGTAGTCGGCCATGGCAACACAGGCATCGTTACCCGATTGCAGGTTAATCCCGCGAATCAGCTGTGATACCGGTACCTGCATACCCGGCTTAAGGAACATCAGGGAAGAGCCTTTGAACACCGGGTTGCCGGTGGCCCAGGCATCGTTACCGATGGTGACCAAATCGGATTCTTTAAACTTGCCCGCTTTCATTGCCTGACCGATGACGTAGCTGGTCATCATTTTTGTCAGGCTGGCCGGATCGCGGCGGGCGTCAGCGTTTTGCTCAGCCAGCACCTTGCCGGAGTTGTAATCAATAAGAATGTAGGACTCGGCGTCAATCTGCGGAACGCCTGGAATCATGGTTTTGATGTTCAGGTCATCGGCGTGGGCGACGGAGCTCAGTGCTGCGACGGAGAGCGCCGGAATGAGTAAGCAAGCGAGAAAAGAGGTCTTCATGGTCAAAACAACGACATCCGTGATGGAGTTAAAAAGTGCCTTACTATAGCAAATGCCCTTTAGACAGGCATCCGACATCGTATATGACTTTGTTAATGACGTTTACATATACGAAGCATCGGATGCCGCGAGCGCTTTAGTTGGCGTGCGTAATAAACGATTGCAGCTGTGCTTCGCTCTGCAAACGTTGCTGTATGGTACCGGCTTCCGCTTTGCTGGCGAATGGACCGAGCTGAATACGCCAGACCGCGCCGTTTTGCGTTACGCGGCCCGGAACGGAGAACTGCTGGCTCAGACGCTGCTGATACTGCTGTGCGCGGGTCTGATCGCTGACTGCGCCAACCTGAACTACGTAGTTTCCGGCTGCTGCTGCAGGTGCGGCGACGGCAGCCGTCGCGGCTGGCGCGGCGCTTGCGGGGGCACTTACCGGCGCGGTGACCGGTGCCGCAGCCTGCGGCGCCGGTGCCGGTGTGGACTCTTCGAGTACGCCGCTATTTAATGGTGTCGGAGCACCAAGGAAGCCACCGCTTTTCACCGGCGCGCCTTCGCCGCTGTCGGCTGAGGCGAGGGTATCGTTACTGATCGCGCGTACGTCACCCTGAGGCGCGCTGGCCTGCGGGGTGGAAGAGGCGCTGCCCATGCCGCCGCTCAGGTCAGGGCGGTCCGGGAGCGCGTAGGTTTGCTTCGCGACGGTGGTACAGGCCATGCCGGGGCCGGAAAGCGAACCATCCTGGGCGACGATAATCGGGTCGATGCGTACTTTGGTATTGTTTGATGTGTTCAGACGATCCGCCGCCGCGCGGGAGAGCGAAATCACGCGATCGTTGCCATAAGGGCCGCGATCGTTAATACGCACTACGATCATCCGGCCGTTAGCCAGATTGGTAATACGCGCGTAGCTCGGCACCGGCAGGGTAGGGTGCGCGGCGGTAAGCTGCGTCGGATCGAACGCTTCGCCGATCGCCGTCAGATTGCTGCCCGGTTCGGCATCATAGATGGCGGCAAGCCCGGCCTGGCTGAAGTTGGACGGATCCTGGACAATTTTATATTTCTTACCGTCGCGTTCGTAATCCTGATTCGCCGTCGCGTTCAGTGGCTCAAAGCGTGGATCGGCCCCGCTGATTTCCACCGTCGGGCCATTACATACCGCAGGTTTTGGTGCGGAGACGGTCTGCTGCTGAACATCATCACTCGAACAAGCCGCCAGCAGCCCTGCCGCTATGCAGATCCCAAGCCATTGCTTACGCATTGAGCACCCCTTAGACGCTTTTTGACAACATTTTCCTGTGGGTGTGTATCGACATGACGATACCGAACCCGGCCATCAGTACGATCAGGGCTGACCCCCCGTAGCTGACCAGCGGCAGCGGAACGCCCACCACCGGCAAGATGCCACTTACCATACCAATATTAACAAATACATAAACGAATAAAATCAGCATCAAACCACCGGCCATGACGCGGCCAAACGTGGTTTGCGCCTGGGCGGCGATCCACAGGCCGCGCATAATCAGTAGCACGTACAACGCCAGCAGAATCAGAATACCAATAAGCCCCAGCTCCTCGGCCAGTACCGCAAAGATAAAGTCGGTATGGCGTTCCGGCAAGAATTCGAGCTGCGATTGCGTGCCGTGCAACCAGCCTTTGCCACGCAGGCCGCCAGATCCGATGGCGATTTTGGACTGAATAATGTGGTAGCCCGCGCCCAGCGGATCGGATTCCGGGTCCATCAGCATCATCACGCGCTGGCGCTGATAGTCGTGCATCAGGAAGAACCAGAGTATCGGGATAAAGCAGGCGACCAGCACCACGGCGACCAGAATTAACCGCCAGCTCAGGCCTGCCAGGAACAGCACGAACAGGCCGGACAGGGCGACCAGGATGGATGTACCAAGGTCCGGCTGGGCGGCGACCAACAGCGTCGGCATGAAAATCAGCACCAGCGCGATGGCGGTATTTTTCAGCGTGGGCGGGCAAACGTCGCGGTTAATAAAACGCGCCACCATTAGCGGGACGGCGATTTTGGCTATCTCAGACGGCTGGAAGCGCACCACGCCGAGGTCCAGCCAGCGCTGGGCACCTTTGGAGATGGCGCCAAAGGCATCGACCGCCACCAGCAGGATAATACAGAAGATATACAGCCAGGGCGCCCAGCCTTCGTAGACTCGCGGCGGGATCTGCGCCATGACGACCATGATAACGAGCCCCATGGCGATCTGGCCAATTTTACGTTCCGTCATCCCCATGTCCTGGCCGCTGGCGCTCCAGATAACCAGCGCGCTATAGGTCAGCAGCGCCAGCAGAATCAGCAGCATGGCTGGGTCGAGGTGAATTTTATCCCAGAACGATTTTTTGTTCGGATTATCCGTCATGATTATTGGTCCTCCGACGCGGCTGCAGCAGGGTTCTCAGCCGGTAAATCGGTGTTGTTGTCGCCCAGCATGATGTGGTCAAGGATCTGACGCATGATGGTACCGACAGCCGGGCCAGCGCCGCCGTTCTCCAGGATAATCGCTACGGCGACCTGGGGATCGTTATACGGCGCAAAGGCGGTCATTAGTTTGTGGTCACGCAGACGCTCGGCAATACGATGCGCATTATAGGTTTCGTTAGCCTTCAGGCCAAAGACCTGCGCGGTACCGGATTTCGCCGCAATTTTATACGGTGCGCCGGCGAAGTATTTATGCGCGGTGCCGTTCGGGCGATTGGCTACGCCGTACATGCCGTCTTTGGCAATTTCCCAGTAGCCGGAATGAATGTCGCCAATCGGCGGCTCTTCAGGCTGAGTCCACGGCACTTTTTTACCGTCTTCGACCCGGCTTGCCAGCAGGTGAGGGATTTTCACCACGCCGTCGTTAATCAGGGTCATCAGCGCTTTGCTCATCTGAATCGGGGTCGCGGTCCAGTAGCCCTGGCCGATGCCGACAGGAATGGTATCGCCCTGATACCACGGTTTCTTAAAGCGCTTCAGCTTCCATTCGCGCGTCGGCATGTTACCGGAACGTTCTTCCGCCAGATCGATGCCGGTATAGTCGCCGTAGCCAAACTTACTCATCCACTCAGACAGGCGGTCGATCCCCATGTCATAGGCGACCTGGTAGAAGAAGGTATCCGCCGATTCTTCCAGCGCTTTGGTGACGTTAAGGTGCCCGTGGCCCCATTTTTTCCAGTCACGGTAGCGTTTTTCTGAGCCGGGAAGCTGCCACCAGCCCGGGTCAAACAGGCTGGTATTGCGGTTGATCACGCCTGCGCTCATTGCGGAAACTGCCACATACGGTTTCACCGTCGATGCCGGTGGGTAAACCCCCTGCGTCGCGCGGTTAACCAGCGGGGTATTCGGGTCGTTTAGCAGACCGCTGTAGTCTTTGCTGGAAATACCGTCAACGAATAGGTTGGGATCGTAGCTTGGCGTGGAAACCAGCGCCAGAATGCTGCCGGTGCGCGGGTCGGTGACCACCACGGCGGCACGGCTGCCCGCCAGCAGCGTTTCAATGTATTGCTGGAGCTTGAGATCGAGCGTCAGGTAAATATCGTGCCCGGCCTGCGGCGGCACTTCTTTAAGCTGACGAATGACGCGGCCGCGGTTGTTGACTTCAACCTCTTCGTAGCCGGTCTGCCCGTGGAGCATATCTTCGTAATAACGCTCAATACCCAGCTTCCCGATATCGTGGGTTGCCGCGTAGTTGGCCAGTTTGCCGTCTTTGTCCAACCGGTCGACGTCTTTATCGTTAATTTTTGATACGTAGCCGATAACGTGGGTCAGGGCAGAACCGTAGGGATAGAAACGGCGTTTATAGCCTTTGACTTCTACGCCAGGAAAGCGGTACTGATTGACGGCAAAGCGGGCCACCTGCACTTCGGTGAGGTTGGTTTTAAGCGGAATAGAGGTAAAGCGGTGCGAACGGGCGCGCTCTTTTTTAAAGGCGGCGATATCGTCATCGCTGAGATCGACGACGTCGCGCAGGCCGTCGATGGTCTGCTGCACGCTGTCGACTTTTTCCGGCATGATTTCCAGCTGGTAGATGGTGCGGTTAAGCGCCAGCGGCGTACCGTTACGATCGTAGATTATGCCGCGGCTCGGTGCGATCGGCACCAGCTTGATGCGGTTTTCGTTAGAGCGCGTCTGATAGTCGGTGAAACGGACGATCTGTAAATTGTAGAGGTTGGCAATCAGCACGCCGGTAAGCAGCAAAATTCCCAAAAAAGCGACCACTGCCCGGCGCACAAAAAGCGCGGACTCTGCCGTATAGTCGCGAAAAGAATTCTGTAGTTTCATTCGCTGCTTAATCTACCCTGGTCATCATTACTCGCGGTGGTAAGGGTGGTTGGTGGTAATGCTCCACGCCCGATAAAGGCTTTCGGCGACCAGCACGCGCACCAGCGGGTGAGGGAGCGTCAGGGTGGAGAGCGACCAACTTTGTTCTGCTGCGGCCTTGCATGCCGGGGAAAGGCCTTCCGGACCGCCGATTAACAGGCTGACATCACGACCGTCACCCTTCCAGCGTTCCAGTTCGCGCGCAAGCTGCGGCGTATCCCAGGGTTTCCCGGGGATATCCAGCGTGACGATGCGGTTTTTTCCTGCGGCGGCGAGCATCATCTCGCCTTCTTTATCCAGAATACGTTTGATATCGGCGTTTTTACCGCGCTTGCCGGCGGGAATTTCCACCAGTTCGAACGGCATATCTTTCGGAAAACGACGAAGGTATTCGGTAAAACCGGTTTGTACCCAATCCGGCATTTTGGTGCCGACGGCGACCAACTGCAGCTTCACAACTTAACCCCAGAGTTTTTCCAGCTCATACAGGCGACGGCTCTCTTCCTGCATGACGTGGACAATGACATCGCCTAAATCAACGACAATCCAGTCGGCAACGCTTTCGCCTTCAACGCCTAATGGCAGCAGACCGGCTGCGCGGGATTCCTGAACCACATGATCGGCAATGGACATAACGTGGCGGCTGGAGGTGCCGGTGCAGATAACCATGCAATCAGTGATGCTGGATTTACCCTGAACATCAATTTTGATGATGTCCTGACCTTTTAAATCATCAATTTTGTCGACAACAAAATCCTGGAGTGCTTTACCCTGCAAGTGTTCCCCCTGGGGTGTGAAGATGAACGATATAAAACAGCCTGACAGTATACCCGAACTGAAAATATTGTCGGGACAAAAAATCACCAAACGGCCTTTCAGGCGGGGTATCATCCCATTCCTTCATGCCGATTGCATCGCCATTTTTGTAAAACAATTTCTGTCCACAAATGCTGGAGGGGGATGATTCAGGCTGCGGAGAATAACAGTCTATGGTTTGGTGTCAATGGGCTGGCGTCTCTGCGGCGCAGAAATCGGTTTTATCCCTCTTCCGGTAGCCAAATAGCCCGGCTGTTCAGCACCCGCAGCGTGGTAAATTCTGGCGTGAAATCAATGACGCTCCACGCGCCGTGATCGATGCGAAAATGCCACATGCTGGCGGTTGGCATTCCCAGTAAACAGGCGGTTAACAGGCTCAATACGCCCTGATGGCTGACGATAAGGAGATTCTGGTACGTATAGCCCGGTAATTCGGCGGCAAAGGCGGCGACGCGGCGGGAAAAGTCGGGGAAACCTTCACCGTTGGTGGGAGCCGCATGCTGCCAGTCGGCGCACCAGGCGGCATAGTTATCTTTGTCTTCTTTCTGCAGGTCGCGGTGGTGGCGCATTTCCCAGTCGCCGAAATACATTTCGTTGAGCAGCGGGTGGGGGGTAAAGGGAATGTCGCGCTCGCCGAGCAGCAGTCGTGCGGTGTGCTGGGTACGCTCCAGTTCACTGCACAATACGCCATCGAAGGGGACCTGTCGCAGCATCTCGCCGAGGCGTATGGCCTGCTGCTGGCCACGGGCAGTTAGCGGCGTGGGGGCGTGGCCGCTATACAGCCCGGCTACGTTGGCTTCGGTTTCGCCGTGGCGAACTAACCAGAGTTTCATGCTGTCTTCCCCGTTTACAGGCCTAAGCGCCGTGGTGGTACAACCCCTGCTGCATAATATAGTTGAGCACCGGTTCTGGCATCATTTCGTCGCAAGACTCACCGCGCTCCAGGCGCTCGCGAATCAACGTCGCGGAGACGTCGAACCAGGGCGTTTCGGCGAGGAAAATTTTACCCGCGGGCTGATTGTGCAGGTCTTCAATATTGCTGGTAAGGTGACGATCCAGCCAGTCCTGATGCTCTTCCTGCTGCATAGTCAGCGGGTAGCCCGGGCGACGCGTCACCAGCAGGTGTACGTGCTCGAGAATCGTTTCATAGCGGTGCCAGCTAGGGAAGGTGAGCAGCGAGTCCTGTCCGATAATAAAGGCCAGCGGCTTATCCGCGCCCTGTTCCGCACGCCACTCCTGTAGGGTGTCGGCAGTAAACGACGGCGTATCGCGACGCAGCTCGCGTTCGTCGAGTACGAATAGCGGCTTATCGGCAATCGCCAGCTCAACCATTAATTTACGCTGTTCGCTGGTGGCTTCCGGCTGTGGGCGATGCGGCGGCACGTTGTTGGGCATAATGATCACCCGCGAAAGACCAATCTGGTTAGCCAGAATCTCAACCGGCTTCAGGTGGCCGTAGTGGATGGGATCGAAGGTCCCGCCGAAAAGCGCCTGTAGTTTTGCCATATCATCCATCGATAAATACGTCGGCTAGCGCTTTGTGACAAAGCAGCAGCGACAAACTTTCCAGCTCAGCCCAAATGGACTGACCGTAATCTTGTTTCAGCGTCAGCTCGGCACGGCTGAGCAGGGTGACCGCCTGGCGCAGCTGCGGGCCGATCAGACGGTTGAGCGCTTCGCCGACCATCCCCCGACGGTTTTGCCAGACGCGGTGTTTATCAAACAGCGAACGCAGTGGCGTATGCGCGCTCTGGCGCTTCAGCGTGACCAGCAGCAGCAGTTCACGCTGGACGGTGCGCAGCAGGATCACCGGCTCGCTGCCTTCGAGACGCAGCTGTTGCAGAATATGCAGCGCGCGTTTGCTCTTGCCGGCCAGCAGGGCGTCGACCCAGTGGAACGGCGTAAAGTGCGCGGCATCGTTGACCGCCTGTTCGACGCGCGGCAGCGTCAGCTTGCCGTCAGGCCACAGCAGTGACAGACGTTCCAGCGCCTGGGCCAGCGCCAGCAGGTTGCCCTCGTAGCAGTAGCACAGTAGCTGACTGGCGGGTTCATCAAGCTGGAGGTTGCTCTGCTTTGCACGGTTAGCCAGCCAGCGCGGTAGCTGGGCCGGTTCCGGCGTCTGGCAGCTGATCTGCACGGCGCGGCTGGCCAGCGCCTTGATCCAGGCGGCATTTTCCTGTGATTTGGTCAGTTTATTGCCGCGCACGATCAGCAGCAGATCGTCATGCAGCAGGCTGACCAGCGTTGACAGCTGTTCGTTGATGGCCGCATTCGGACCGTTTTCTGGCAGCAGCAGCAGCAGCGTCTGGCGACTGGCAAACAGGCTCATTGCCTGGCATAGCGAGAAGATCTCGTTCCAGTCGGTGCTGGCGTCCAGCGTGAATGTATGATGTTCGGTAAAGCCTTCGTTCACGCAGGCGTGGCGTATCGCATCCTGGCTTTCCTGAAGAAAAAGGGGGTCGTTACCGAGCAGGAGATACGCCGCGCGCAGCCCTTCAGAGAGCTGCGCGCGGAGTTGTTCTGAGTACAGCCGAATCATCAGTTACCCAGAGTAGTTGAAACACGAGAGCCGTTCGACGGCGTGACGGCCGCCTCGTCTTTACTCTCTTTCACATCGGCGATGTGAACGCTTGGCAGCTTACGAATCAGCTGCTCGGCGGCCTTCTGGTACATCTCCTGAATGATCATGCTTTGCTCGTTGTCTTTTGCCAACGCCTGCTGCGGGTTGTCAAAGAACGAACGGTACACTTTGGTGGCGATCGGGAAGATATCCTGACCCGGGATCAGCACCGAAGCGTTGACCGTCATGACCATTTGATATTCTGCCGTCTGGCCGTTTTGGAATACCGATGCCGTGTCCTGAGAGAGGCTAACGCCGCCCAGACGCAAAGACGGTACGTCCTGACGAAGCGTGCCCTTATCAAGCACCGTAATGCCATTGCTTCTCAGCTGTTCGCGCACCGCGCGGCTCAGCGGGCCGTTCGGATCGCCGGACTGCAGGATCAATGTTTTCATTTCATCCGGCACCTGCGTGGTACTACGCAGATGCCAGCCGCACCCGGCGGTGACCAGCACCGCCAAAGATAACAACAATGTTGTCAGATATCGCACGCTTCCTCCCGCGCTTAGCCTACGACCAGGTTAAGCAGTTTACCCGGTACGTAGATGACTTTACGTACGGTAACGCCTTCAAGGTATTTCGCCACCAGGGGTTCCTGGCCTGCGCGTTCACGCACCTGCTCTTCGGTCGCATCGACCGCGACGGTGATTTTACCGCGCACTTTACCGTTGACCTGTACGACGACCAGCGTGGTGTTTTCAACCATCGCGTTCTCGTCGGCAACCGGCCACGGCGCGTTATCGATATCACCTTCGCCGCCCAGTTCCTGCCACAGCGTGAAGCTCACGTGCGGAGTGAACGGGTTGAGCATGCGCACGACAGCCAGCAGCGCTTCCTGCATCAGCGCTCTGTCCTGCGCGTCTTCCATCGGCGCTTTCGCCAGTTTGTTCATCAGCTCCATGATTGCCGCAATCGCGGTGTTGAAGGTCTGACGACGGCCGATATCATCGGTGACTTTGGCGATGGTTTTATGGACATCACGACGCAGCGCCTGCTGATCTTCGTTCAGCGCATCAACGTTGATGGCTGCCACTGGGCCACGAGCGGTGTGCTCGTAAACCAGTTTCCAGACACGTTTCAGGAAGCGGTTCGCCCCTTCAACGCCGGATTCCTGCCATTCCAGGGTCATGTCAGCCGGAGAGGCAAACATCATGAACAGACGTACGGTGTCGGCGCCGTAGCGTTCAACCATAACCTGCGGGTCGATGCCGTTGTTTTTGGACTTGGACATCTTGCTCATGCCGGTATACACCAGCTCATGGCCCGCCGCGTCTTTCGCCTTCACGATACGGCCTTTTTCGTCGCGCTCAACGATGGCGTCAACCGGGGAAACCCAGTTACGTTCGCCGTTTGCGCCCACGTAGTAGAAGGCATCTGCCAGCACCATGCCCTGACACAGCAGCTGTTTAGCCGGCTCGTCAGAGTTGACCAGGCCTGCATCGCGCATCAGTTTGTGGAAGAAGCGGAAGTAGAGCAGGTGCATGATGGCGTGTTCGATACCGCCAATGTAGATATCAACCGGCAGCCAGTAGTTAGCGGCTTTGGAATCCAGCATGCCTTCCTGATACTGCGGGCAGGTGTAGCGCGCGTAGTACCATGATGATTCCATAAAGGTATCGAAGGTGTCGGTTTCACGCAGCGCAGGCATACCGTTAACGGTGGTTTTCGCCCACTCCGGATCGGCTTTGATCGGGCTGGTGATACCGTCCATGACCACGTCTTCCGGCAGAATCACCGGCAGCTGATCTTCTGGCGTTGGCAGCACGGTGCCGTCTTCCAGCGTCACCATCGGGATCGGTGCGCCCCAGTAACGCTGGCGGGAAACGCCCCAGTCGCGCAGACGGTAGTTAACTTTGCGCTCGCCCACGCCTTTTGCTGCCAGTTTGTCGGCAATGGCGTTAAAGGCATCTTCAAAGGCCAGACCGTCGAATTCACCGGAGTTAAACAGCACGCCTTTTTCGGTCAGCGCCTGTTCAGACAGATCCGGCTCGCTGCCGTCAGCGGCCAGGATAACCGGCTTGATGGTCAGGCCGTATTTGGTGGCAAATTCGTAGTCGCGCTGGTCGTGACCCGGAACGGCCATCACCGCGCCGGTGCCATACTCCATCAGCACGAAGTTGGCAGCCCATACCGGAATCTCTTCGCCGGTCAGCGGGTGAACGGCTTTAAAGCCGGTGTCGACGCCTTTTTTCTCCATGGTCGCCATATCGGCTTCGGCCACTTTGGTGTTGCGGCATTCGTCGATAAAAGCAGCCAGCGCGGGGTTAGTCGCAGCGGCTTTCTGCGCCAGCGGGTGACCTGCAGCTACTGCCAGGTAGGTTGCGCCCATGAAGGTGTCTGGACGGGTGGTGTAAACGGTCAGCGTATTGTCGTAACCGGTCACGTCGAAGGTGATTTCTACGCCTTCAGAACGCCCGATCCAGTTGCGCTGCATCGTTTTCACGGTGTCAGGCCAGTGATCAAGGTTATCCAGGTCGCGCAGCAGTTCGTCAGCGTAAGCGGTGATTTTGATAAACCACTGTGGGATCTCTTTACGCTCAACTTTGGTATCGCAACGCCAGCAGCAGCCGTCGATAACCTGTTCGTTGGCCAGGACGGTCTGGTCGTTCGGACACCAGTTCACCGCAGACGTTTTCTTGTACACCAGGCCTTTTTTATACAGCTCGGTGAAGAATTTCTGTTCCCAGCGGTAGTATTCCGGGGTACAGGTTGCCAGCTCGCGACTCCAGTCGTAACCAAAGCCCAGCATTTTGAGCTGGTTTTTCATGTACGCGATGTTGTCGTAGGTCCACGGCGCCGGGGCGGTGTTGTTTTTGACCGCGGCACCTTCAGCCGGCAGGCCGAACGCATCCCAGCCGATAGGCTGCAGGACGTTTTTGCCCAGCATGCGCTGATAGCGAGCGATAACGTCGCCGATGGTGTAGTTACGGACGTGGCCCATGTGTAGTCGACCAGAAGGATAGGGAAGCATCGACAGGCAGTAATACTTCTCTTTGCTCTCGTCTTCAGTAACTTCAAATGTGCGCTTCTCATCCCAGTGAAGCTGGACTTTCGATTCTATCTCTTCCGGGCGGTATTGCTCTTGCATGGCAGCCAGTAATCCTGTTTTCAATGCAGCTACAAATGTAGCCAGTAGATGTGGTATTTCAGATCCGCATAGCATAGCCCAAACGTGCACGTCAAAACAGCCTTTAGCACGTTAAGCCGATGAAAAGCTCAAGGCATAATTTACGCACTCTGTGGCAAAGCTGACAAAGCGAAAGAGAAATAACGGCTACTATTAGAATAGGTTAACTGGCTGGGAGAGGAAACAATGAACAAGGTTGCTCAAATTTACCGTGAACTGGTCGCTACGCTGAGTGAACGTTTACGTAACGGCGAACGTGATATCGACGCGCTGGTGGATCAGGCGCGGGCGAAAATCGCGCAAACCAGCGAGTTAACGCGCGGCGAAATCGACGAGCTGCTGCGCGCCGTCCGTCGGGATCTGGAAGAGTTTGCGATGAGCTACGGCGAAAGCCAGGAAGACGAGTCCGACAGCGTCTTCCTGCGGGTAATTAAAGAGAGTATCTGGCAGGAGCTGGCGGATATTACCGATAAAACGCAGCTGGAGTGGCGTGAGGTGTTTCAGGATTTAAGCCATCACGGTGTCTACCACAGCGGTGAGGTGGTGGGGCTGGGCAATCTGGTGTGCGAGAAGTGCCACTTCCACCTGGCGGTGTATACGCCGGACGTGCTGCCGAGGTGCCCGAAGTGCGGGCATGACCAGTTCCAGCGCAGGCCGTTTGAGCCGTAGTTAACGGTGCCGGATGGCGACGCGATGCGTCTTATCCGGCCTACACGTTTGTGTGAGATGCAGGCCGGATAAGCGTTAGCGCCATCCGGCATCACTCAGGCGTAAAATTTTAGTCGTTCTGCCAGCAGGTCAACAAACGCCTGCCGGTCAACGTCTACCATCACCGCGGCATTTGGCTTATTCCCCGTCAGGAAGTAATAATCCACCACCGTCATTCCTTGGGTATATTTCCCCTGCGTTTCCACGCCAACCCAACGTTCTACGGTAGTGAATATTTCCGGCTTCAGCAGCCAGGCGATGGTGCAGGGGTCATGCAGCGGCGCGCCGACAAAGCCCCATTTCTCATCTTTGTGGTACTCAAGGAAGAAATCCAGCAGCTCCGCGACAATTGTCGCTACCGGGTTGCCAATGGCGCGAAAACGCTCGGTGTCTTCAGCGTGGATCTGCGCTTTATGCGTCACATCCAGGCCCGCCATCATGACCGGAATACCGGACTGGAAGACGATTTCTGCCGCTTCCGGATCAACGTAAATATTGAACTCGGCGGCGGGCGTCCAGTTGCCCAGGCTCATTGCGCCGCCCATGATCACAATACGGGTGATTTTCGCCCGCAGCTCCGGGTGCGAGTTCAGCAACAGCGCGACGTTGGTCTGCGGCCCGGTGGAGACAATGGTCACCGGTTCCGGGCTCTCGCGCAGGGTTTTCGCCATCAGTTCTACGGCAGTGCAGCTTTGCGGGGCAAATGCCGGCTCCGGCAGCGCCGGGCCATCAAGGCCGCTTTCACCGTGGACGTTATCGGCAATAATGAGTTCGCGCATCAGCGGCTTCACCGCGCCGCCCGCCACCGGGATATCCGGGCGTTTCAGTAATGTCAGCATGCGCAGAACGTTACGCAGGGTTTTCTCCGGCGTCTGGTTACCGGCGGAAGAGGTGATGGCTTTCACCTCCAGCTCGGGGGAGGCGAGGGCGAGCACGATAGCGATCGCGTCATCATGACCTGGGTCGCAGTCCAGAATAATTGGCAGTGCCATAGCGGCTCCTTGTTCGCGTTATTTTGTGACAAGGGTAAGGCCTGCTAATGGAATGAACGAGAGGGTAAGCGTTAAAGCGTGATGCAGCGCGCACTCTGCCGAGTGCGCGCGGGAAGGTTAGTGCAGAATTTTCGCAAGGAAGTCTTTGGCGCGGTCCGATTTCGGGTTGGCGAAGAAGGCCTCTTTTTCGGCATCTTCAACGATCTTACCTTCGTCCATAAAGATCACCCTGTTGGCCACTTTGCGCGCAAAGCCCATTTCGTGGGTCACCACCATCATGGTCATGCCTTCATGCGCCAGCTCAACCATGACATCCAGCACTTCGTTGATCATTTCAGGATCGAGCGCGGAGGTGGGTTCGTCAAACAGCATGGCGACCGGATCCATACACAGCGCGCGGGCGATCGCCACGCGCTGCTGCTGACCGCCGGAAAGCTGCGCTGGAAACTTGTTGGCGTGCGCGGAAAGACCGACGCGCTCAAGCAGCTTTAAGCCCTTTTCGCGGGCGGCCGCTTTATCTCGCTTCAGCACCTTAACCTGCGCCAGAGTGAGGTTCTCAATAATCGACAGGTGCGGGAACAGCTCGAAGTGCTGGAATACCATGCCGACGTGAGAGCGCAGCTTTGCCAGATTGGTTTTCTTGTCGTTCACCTTGGTGCCGTTGACAAGAATTTCCCCTTGTTGCACGGGTTCCAGACCGTTGACGGTTTTGATAAGCGTGGATTTGCCGGAGCCGGACGGCCCGCACACCACCACCACTTCGCCTTTTTTTACTTCCGTGGAGCAGTCGGTCAACACCTGAAAGTGACCATACCATTTAGAGACGTTTTTCAGGGTAATCATTATACGGTCCTTTTCTTCAAGTAGCTGACCAGCAGCGAGGCGCTAAGACTAATCACAAAATAAACAAAACCAGCAAACAGAATCATTTCTACCTGGGTACCGTCACGTTCGCCGATAGTTGAGGCGGTACGGAAGAAGTCTGCGAGGCTTAACACGTATACCAGCGAGGTATCCTGGAACAGCACGATCCCCTGAGTCAGCAGCAGCGGCACCATGGCACGGAAGGCCTGCGGCAGAATGATAAGCTTCATCGACTGCCAGTGGGTCATCCCCAGCGCCAGCGCAGCGCTGGACTGGCCGCGTGAAATACTCTGGATACCGGCGCGGATAATCTCGGAGTAATAGGCGGCTTCGAACATCGAGAACGCCACCATTGCCGAGATCAGGCGAATATCGCTTTTCGGTGACAGCCCCAGTACGTTTTGCAGGAAACCGGGCACAATCAGGTAGAACCACAGCAGCACCATCACCAGCGGGACGGAGCGGAACACGTTGACGTAGGCTTTGGCAAACCAGGCAATCGGCTTGAAGGATGACAGGCGCATGACCGCCAGCAGCGTCCCCCAGACGATACCGATAACAATTGCCGTAACGGTAATTTTGAGCGTGACGACCAGACCTGCAATCAGGTAGGGCATCGACGGAACGATAGAACTCCAGTCAAATTCGTACATTATTTACCCCCCAGGTTGCCGGGCAGGCGGATTTTCCGTTCTACCACAGCCATCACTAACATAATGACCGCGTTAATCAGCACGTATGCCAGGGTAATCGCCGTAAAGGATTCCCAGGCGTGCGCGGAATAGTCCAGCAGCTTGCCGGCCTGTGCCGCCATATCGACCAGACCGATGGTGGAGGCGATGGCTGAGTTCTTCACCAGGTTCATCATCTCTGAGGTCATCGGTGGCACGATCACGCGATAGGCGTTCGGCAGCAGCACGTAGCGATAGGTTTGCGGCAGCGTAAGCCCCATCGCCAGCCCGGCGTTTTTTTGCCCGCGCGGCAGCGACTGAATTGCCGCACGCACCTGCTCACAAACGCGCGCGGCGGTGAACAGACCCAGGCAAATCATTGAGGAGAGGAAGAACTGAATGTTTGGATCCAGCTCGGATTTAAACCACATGCCGAGGTTTTCCGGCAGCAGCTCCGGCACCACAAGGTACCAGGTAAAGAACTGCACGATCAGCGGCACGTTGCGGAACAATTCGACGTAGCAGGTGCCGATACCCGATAAGAACCGGTTAGGCACGGTACGCAAAATGCCGAACAGCGAGCCGACGAGAAACGCGATAATCCAGGCGGTGATAGAGAGCGCGACGGTGACCTGGAAACCGCTCCAGAGCCAGCCGAGATAGGTGGTGTTGCCGAAAGGGGCCTGTTGTAAAAAGATGCCCCAGTTCCAGTCTATTGACATAATAAACTCCAGAAAAAAAAGGGTAGCAGTACGACCTGCTACCCTCGAAGATTGTTGAACAGCGTTTTGCGGTATTCAGGCCAGGTGGGGAACGACCACCTGACGTATAGTCTGTCCGTGCTGAACCACAATCGAGAGGGCAGATTTTTCCGCCCCATATTTTTTATTAGTTAAGCGCTTTATCGTTTGGCGTTTTGAACAGCGTTTTCATCTCTTCCGAGAGCTCAAAGTTCATGTTCAGATTTTTAGGCGGAATCGGGTTCTTAAACCACTTATCAAACCACTTGGTGGCTTCGCCGGAGGTCTGCGCCTGGGCGATAGTATCGTCCATCAGCTTTTTAAACTCAGGGTCATCTTTGCGCAGCATACAGCCATAGGCTTCCTGGGACTGCGGTTTGCCGACAATTTCCCAGTTGTCCGGTTTCTTGGCTTTCGCTCGTTCGCCGGCCAGCAGCGCGTCATCCATCATAAAGGCTACCGCACGGCCGCTTTCCAGGGTGCGGAAAGAGTCGCCGTGGTCTTTGGCGCTAATGATGCGCATATTCATTTTCTGCTCGTCGTTCAGCTTGTGCAGCAGAACTTCGGAGGTGGTTCCGGAGGTCACCACTACCGCTTTGTCTTTCAGATCCGGGAAGTCTTTAATCGGACCGCCTTTTTTCACCAGCAGGCGGGTGCCGACGACGAAGATGGTGTCAGAGAAGGCGGCCTGCTTCTGGCGCTCGAGGTTGTTGGTGGTTGAGCCACACTCGAAGTCAAACGTGCCGTTTTGCAGCAGCGGAATACGGTTTTGAGAGGTAATTGGAATCAGCTTCACGTCCAGCTTCGGGTTGTTCAGCTTTTTCTTTACCGCTTCAACGATGGCGTTGGAATAGTCCTGAGAGTAACCGACCACTTTCTGCTGGTTATCGTAATAGGAGAACGGCACGGATGATTCGCGGTGACCCACGACGATAACGCCGTTTTTCGCGATTTTTTCCAGAGTCGATTGCTGCTGTGCGGCATCGGCGGCTGGCTTTGCGTCTTCAGCATGTGCCAGACCGGCGGTAACACCCATGACCAGCATGGCAGCGGCCAGTTTACGTAATTGCATATCCAACTCCTTTATCCTCTGCATCGGTAAGGATGCATTGATACCCATTGTGAATGTTGTGTTGTTATCACTGCGTCTTTAGCGTGCAGCGTTATCTGTGTTTGTTAGCATTTAGTTTGGCTTAATGTAAAGATTTTGCTGCGTTATTGTTTATTTTTGCGAAGCACACCGCACCGCTTTGAGGCAATAATCGCCGTTTGCACAAAAATGGTGCTACCGGCGGCGTGTCGTGGTGCAACCCAGTTGCCCCTGGCGGTGATATGCAGCTTCTTGATTATATAAAGCAATTGGCGTGCCAGAATGGGGCTTGGAAGAGGAAGTGCTGGTGGGGAAAATCGCGTAGGCCTGATAAGCGTAGCGCCATCAGGCCCGATGCAGCGCGACTGCCGGATGGCGGCGTACCGCCTTATCCGGCCTACATTCGATAGTGCAATACTTTATTTGCGACGTTGACGCAGGCTCATCACCAGGGCGCCAAAACCGAACAGCGCGGTAATCAGCCATAGCGTCCAATCACCGGTGCGCGCATACGGCGTCAGGCCGGCGGTTGGCGTCACCTTGGTGGTCAGTACCTGACGGGTGAACTGCGGGATCATATCCTGAATTTCACCGCGCGGGCCAATCACTGCCGTAATGCCGTTGTTGGTGCTGCGCAGCAGCGGGCGCGCCAGCTCCAGCGCGCGCATCCGCGCCATCTGGAAGTGCTGCCACGGGCCGATGGACTTACCGAACCACGCGTCGTTGGAGATAGTCAGCAGGAAGTTGGTGTCCGGGCGGAAGTTGTCGCGTACCTGCTGGCCGAGAATGATCTCGTAGCAGATCGCCGCAGTCAGCTTCAGATTATGCGCCTGCAGCTGCGGTTGAATGTACGGCCCGCGGCTGAAGGAGGACATCGGCAGGTCAAAGAACGGCGCCAGCGGGCGCAGAATTGATTCCAGCGGCACAAACTCACCAAACGGCACCAGATGGTTTTTGTTATAGCGGTTGCTGGATTCATAGCTGTACGGGCTGTCTTTGCCCAGCGTGATGATGGTGTTATAGGTGTCGTAGCGATTCTGCTTATTAAGGCGTGAGTCGACGATACCGGTAATCAGCGTGCTGTCTTTGGCGCGCAGTAAATCGTCCATCATGCTGAGGAAGCGCTGCTGGTTGATTTCCAGATCCGGAATTGCCGACTCCGGCCAGATAATCAGCTGCGATTTGCCCATCACCTGCTCGGTGGCGTCGAGGTAGACTTTCAGGGTATTCAGCAGCTGGTTTTCGTCCCACTTCAGCGCCTGAGGGATGTCGCCCTGTACCAGCGAAACCTGGGTCGTTTTGTCGGTTTGCAGGGTATACCACTGGATATAGCGCAGCGGGAAGGGCAGTGCGAACAGAATGACGCCAGCCGCCAGCGGACGCCAGTTGCGGGTAACCAGCGCCAGCGCCAGCAGGCCGCTCACCGCCATCAGCAGGAAGTTAATCGCGCCGACGCCCATCACCGGCGCCAGTCCTTTCAATGGGCCGTCAATCTGGCTGTAGCCAAACTGTAGCCATGGGAAGCCGGTGAGCACCCAGCCGCGCAGGAACTCGGTAAGCTGCCAGACCACCGGGGCGGCGATTGCCATGCGCACCCAGTTTGTCTTCGGCCATAAGCGCGACAAAATACCGGCAAAAAGCCCGGTATAGAGCGAGAGATAGGCGGCCAGCAGCACCACAAGAAAGACGTTAACCGGGCCGGGCATACCGCCGAACTGCGCAATACTCACGTAAACCCAGTTGATACCGGAGCCAAACAGGCCGAAGCCCCAGGCATAACCGATAGCGGCCGCCTGCACCGGGCGACGGTTGAGCGTCAGCCCTTGCAGGCCCATCAGCGATATTATCGCCGCTGGCCAGATGTCATAAGGAGAAAAAGCCAGCGTACCGCTGGCTCCGAAAAGTAGCGCCAGCAGCAGGCGAATGCGCTGGCGTTCAAGCAATGAGGCAAATGCCATGGAGATTATTCGTCCAGTTTCGGTTGGGGGGAATCGTCCGGAATCTTAACATGAACCTGAATAATACGACGGCTGTCGGCCATCGCCACCTTAAACTGGTAACCATCGATGTCGATAGTTTCCCCGCGCGCCGGCAGATGACCGAAAGCCTGCATGACCAGACCGCCGATGGTATCGACCTCTTCATCGCTGAAGTGAGTGCTGAAGGCATCGTTAAAGTCTTCGATCGACGCCAGCGCACGCACCGTCCAGGTGTGGCGGCTCAGCTGACGGAAGTCGATATCGTCTTCTTCGTCATACTCGTCTTCAATCTCGCCGACGATAAGCTCCAGAATATCTTCGATAGTCACCAGGCCCGAAACGCCGCCAAATTCATCGATAACGATAGCCATATGGTAGCGCTGGGAGCGGAACTCCTTGAGCATCCGGTCAACCCGTTTGCTTTCCGGTACGACAACCGCGGTGCGTAACACTTTATCCATGCTGAAGGCTTCGGCATCGCTGCGCATAAACGGCAGCAGATCTTTCGCCATCAGAATCCCTTCAATGTGATCTTTGTCCTCGCTGATGACCGGGAAGCGCGAGTGGGCGGACTCGATGATCACATCGAGACATTCGTCCAGCGTTTGGTTGCGTTTCAGGGTGATCATTTGGGAGCGAGGGATCATGATGTCGCGGACGCGCTGGTCGGCGATATCCATTACCCCTTCGAGCATGTCGCGCGTATCTTCATCGATAAGCTCGTTTTGCCCGGAATCACGGATCAGCGCCAGAAGATCGTCACGGTTTTTCGGTTCACCGTGGAAAAGCTGGCTGAGTAAGAGGGAGAAAAATCCCTTTTTGCTGTGTACTGTGTCACTACTGTGTGAATTGTCGTCGCTCATGGCGTCGTGTGGGTTCTCATGTTGATTTAACTGTCGCTCGCCGCGCGTAAACTCAGCGCCGGACGGCATGTATATTCGCTCTGTAGGCCGGATAAGCGCGGCGCCATCCGGCACAATGCCGGATGGCGGCCAGGCCTTATCAGGCCTACAGTTTATCGAAATGTTTATTCTTTCTCGGAAATGTACGGATCCTCATAGCCCAGAGCAAGCATTATCTCTGTCTCAAGGCTTTCCATCTCTTCCGCTTCGTCATCTTCAATATGGTCATAGCCCAGCAAATGCAGACTGCCGTGGACAACCATATGCGCCCAGTGGGCATCCAGTGGTTTTTCCTGCTCTGCGGCTTCCTGCTCAACCACCTGACGGCAGATGATCAGATCGCCCAGCAGCGGCATCTCCATTCCCGGCGGTGCTTCAAATGGGAATGACAGCACGTTGGTTGGCTTATCCTTGCCGCGATAGGTGAGGTTCAGCTCGTGGCTTTCGGCTTCATCCACCAGGCGAATCGTGACTTCCGATTCTTCCTGAAACTGCGGGATAACCGCATCCAGCCATGTCTGAAACTGACTTTCTTCTGGCAGACCGGTGTTGTTTTCACAGGCCAACTGGAGATCGAGGATCACCTGACTCATTTCTGCTCCTGCGCCTGAGCTTCGCGTTTACGTTCTGCGGCCTGCTCGGCTTTACGTTTTTGATCGGCTTCTTCCCACGCTTCATAGGCGTTCACAATGCGGGCAACCACCGGGTGGCGCACCACGTCTTCGCTGTGGAAGAAGTTAAAGCTGATTTCATCGACTTCGGCCAGCACTTCGATAGCGTGGCGCAGGCCGGATTTGGTGCTGCGCGGCAGGTCAATCTGGGTGACGTCGCCGGTAATGACCGCTTTGGAGTTAAAGCCGATACGGGTCAGGAACATCTTCATCTGTTCGATGGTGGTGTTCTGGCTCTCATCGAGAATGATAAAGGCATCGTTCAGCGTACGCCCACGCATGTAGGCCAGCGGAGCCACTTCAATCACGTTGCGCTCCATCAGTTTCTCAACCTTCTCGAAGCCGAGCATTTCGAACAGCGCGTCATACAGCGGGCGCAGATACGGGTCGACTTTCTGGCTCAGATCGCCCGGCAGGAAGCCCAGTTTCTCACCGGCCTCAACCGCCGGACGGGTCAGCAGAATGCGGCGAATCTCCTGACGCTCCAGCGCATCAACGGCGGCGGCGACGGCAAGGTAGGTTTTACCGGTACCCGCAGGGCCTACGCCGAAGGTGATGTCGTGGTCAAGAATATGGGCGATGTACTGCGCCTGGTTTGGCGTACGTGGTTTAATCACGCCACGTTTGGTTTTGATATTGATAGCTTTGCCGTACTCCGGCACGCTCTCCGCGCTTTGTTCCAGCACGCGGGCTTCTTTTATCGCCAGGTGAATCTGTTCCGGCTCAATGTCCTGAATCTGGCCGCGCATCGGCGCGGTGTCCACATACAGGCTGCGCAGAATGTCGGCAGCGGCGGTCACGCAAATGGCGCGCCCCGTCAGTTTGAAATGGTTATCGCGGCGGTTGATCTCGATGCCCAGTCGTCGCTCCAGCTGTTTGATGTTGTCGTCAAACGGGCCGCACAGGCTCAGCAGACGGGCATTGTCTGCGGGCTCCAGGGTAATTTCGCGAGTGTCTATGTTCAAACTGTTCCTCTTATGTCTGTATAGCCGCAGGACAAGCGTCTTTGGCTCGTAAAGGAATTATTCACGCCGCAGCGGAAAGGCGCAAGCATTGCGATAAATATGGGGATAGCAGGAGGAAATACAAGGCCCGCCAGAACGGACGGGCCATGAATATTACGGCTGGTAGATTCCAACGCCCAGGTCGCTCTCTTTGCGGGTGCGGGCAATGACCGACTCCGGAGATTCCACCACGCGCAGGCCCATCTCATCTTCGGTCCGTACCAGCTTACCGCGTAGCGAGTTGGTGTAAACGTCGATAATTTCGACGTCCACGAACTTGCCGACCATATCCGGGGTGCCTTCAAAGTTCACCACGCGGTTGTTTTCGGTGCGGCCGGTCAGCTCCATGATGCTCTTACGCGACGTGCCTTCCACCAGAATGCGCTGAACGGTGCCGAGCATGCGGCGGCTCCAGGCCATCGCCTGCTGATTGATGCGTTCTTGCAGGATGTACAGACGCTGCTTTTTCTCTTCCTCCGGCACGTCGTCAACCATATCGGCTGCCGGTGTTCCCGGACGGGCGGAGAACACAAAGCTGAAGCTCACGTCGAAGTTGACGTCGGCAATCAGCTTCATGGTCTGTTCGAAGTCTTGCGTGGTTTCGCCCGGGAAGCCGACGATGAAGTCGGAGCTAATCTGAATATCCGGGCGTGCGGCGCGCAGCTTACGAATAATCGACTTATATTCCAGCGCGGTATGCGGGCGGCCCATCATCGTCAGCACGCGGTCGGAACCGCTCTGAATCGGCAGATGCAGGAAGCTGACCAGCTCTGGCGTATCGCGATAGACGTCAATAATGTCGTCGGTAAACTCGATCGGGTGGCTGGTGGTGAAACGCACGCGGTCAATCCCGTCAATGGCGGCGACGAGGCGCAGCAGCTCGGCAAACGAGCCGGTGGTGCCGTCGTAGTTCTCACCGCGCCAGGCATTCACGTTCTGGCCAAGCAGGTTGACTTCGCGCACGCCCTGCGCCGCCAGTTGGGCTATCTCAAACAGGATATCGTCGCACGGACGGCTGACTTCTTCGCCGCGGGTGTACGGCACCACGCAGTAGGTACAGTATTTGTTGCAGCCTTCCATGATGGAGACGAATGCGGTTGGGCCTTCGGCGCGCGGTTCAGGCAGACGGTCGAATTTTTCGATTTCCGGGAAGCTGACATCAATAACCGGTCGGCGGTTATTGCGAACGGCATCGATCATTTCCGGCAGGCGATGCAGGGTTTGTGGCCCAAAAATAATGTCGACGTAGTGTGCGCGTTGGCGAATGAGCTTGCCTTCCTGAGACGCGACGCAGCCGCCAACGCCAATGATCACCTTTGGATTTTTTGCTTTGATTAATTTCCAGCGGCCCAGTTGGTGGAAGACTTTCTCCTGCGCTTTCTCACGAATTGAGCAGGTGTTAAGCAGTAATACATCGGCTTCTGCTGCGTTTTCAGTCAGTTGATACCCATGTGTGGCATCCAGCAGATCGGCCATCTTTGATGAATCGTACTCGTTCATCTGACAGCCCCAGGTTTTAATATGGAGTTTTTTTGTCATCGACTTGCTCTTGCTCAATTATGAATAGCCAACATTGCAGGGCGCGTATTGTAATGCTTTGGCGCGGTTGTGACCAGCCTGGCGGATATTCGCCGCAAAAGGCAAAAGTCCGGTAAACTGAAGGGATTCGGCTTTAAGGATAATAAATGATGACAATTCTACACGCTGACGTTGCCATTATTGGCGGCGGGATGGTCGGAGGGGCGCTGGCGCTGGCGCTGGCACAGAATGGTTTTTCGGTGACGGTACTCGACAAAGCCCCGCCGGTGGCCTTTGAGCCCACCGCGCAGCCAGACGTGCGCATTTCGGCCATTAGTGCGGCTTCGGTACAGCTTTTACGCAGCCTTGGCGTCTGGGATGCGGTGCTGGCAATGCGCGCGCATCCGTGGCGACGCCTGGAAACCTGGGAGTGGGAGACCGCGCATGTGGTCTTCGATGCTGCCGAGCTTAAGCTGCCGAATCTTGGCTATATGGTTGAAAACAATGTCCTGCAGCTGGCGCTGTGGCAGGCGCTGGAGGCGCACCCGCAGGTGACGCTGCTGCACGGCAGCGCATTACGCGCCATGCAGGCTCAGGACGCCGTTCATCGACTCCATCTGCAGGACGGCACAAATATTGAGGCCCGGCTGGTGGTGGGGGCCGACGGCGCGCTTTCGCAGGTGCGGCAGATGGCGGGCATTGGCGTGCAGGGGTGGCAGTATCCGCAGTCCTGTATGCTGATTACCGTGCAGTCCGAAAACGAACCTGGCGACAGCACATGGCAGCAGTTTACGCCTACCGGGCCGCGCGCTTTTTTACCGCTCTACGATAGCTGGGCCTCGCTGGTGTGGTACGACACGCCCGCCCGTATTCGTCAACTGCAGGCGATGTCGATGGGGCAGCTGCAGCGGGAAATCAGCGCGCATTTTCCTCCGCGTTTAGGCAAGGTGACGCCGGTAGCGGCAGGGGCATTTCCGCTTACCCGACGCCATGCGCTGCAGTATGTGCAGCCGGGACTGGTGCTGGTGGGGGATGCGGCGCATACCATCCATCCGCTGGCCGGGCAGGGCGTTAACCTCGGCTATCGCGATGTCGACGCGCTGCTGGACGTACTGGCGAACGCGCGCAGCGTGGGCGAAGATTGGGCCAGCCTGCCGGTGCTAAGGCGCTATCAGTCGCGTCGTAAGATCGATAACCTGCTGATGCAGAGTGGGATGGATCTATTCTACGCCGGCTTTAGCAACGATCTTGGTCCGCTGCGCATTTTGCGCAATGTGGGGCTCATGGCGGCCCAACGTGCGGGGGTTTTGAAACGTCAGGCGCTGAAGTATGCGTTAGGGTTGTAGGCCGGATAAAGCAGAGCCGTCATCCGGCATCTTGCACCGCAGTGTCTGATGACGCTTTGCTTATCAGGCCTGCGGCACGCTGGATTCGGGATGGGACAAAAACAAAAAAAGCTCGCCGAAGCGAGCTTTTGAATTTGGCTGGGGTACGAGGATTCGAACCTCGGAATGCCGGAATCAGAATCCGGTGCCTTACCGCTTGGCGATACCCCAACGGGTGCGCTCACCGAAGTGAACGACTTTTTAAATTGGCTGGGGTACGAGGATTCGAACCTCGGAATGCCGGAATCAGAATCCGGTGCCTTACCGCTTGGCGATACCCCAACAAATTGTTTTCGGATAATCGGGTAAACCCAATGCTCCTGAATATGGTGGCTACGACGGGATTCGAACCTGTGACCCCATCATTATGAGTGATGTGCTCTAACCAACTGAGCTACGTAGCCAAATTTTCTTTTCTTCGATGGCTGGGGTACCTGGATTCGAACCAGGGAATGCCGGTATCAAAAACCGGTGCCTTACCGCTTGGCGATACCCCAATACCGTCGCGGCGATCCGCAAATATCGAAGAAATATGGCTGGGGTACCTGGATTCGAACCAGGGAATGCCGGTATCAAAAACCGGTGCCTTACCGCTTGGCGATACCCCATCCGTGCAACGCTTATTGGTGAATGGTGCGGGAGGCGAGACTTGAACTCGCACACCTTGCGGCGCCAGAACCTAAATCTGGTGCGTCTACCAATTTCGCCACTCCCGCAAAAAAGATGGTGGCTACGACGGGATTCGAACCTGTGACCCCATCATTATGAGTGATGTGCTCTAACCAACTGAGCTACGTAGCCATCTTTTTTTCGCGTTACCTTATCGGCGTTGCGGGGCGCATTATGCGTATTGAGTTCTGGACCGTCAACATCTTTTTCAATGAAATTCACCGGAATGTGACTGTTTGGTTAGGTTGCGAACAGCATGACGCATTATTCGGCAATTATTGGCTATTTACCGTTATACCCGACCTTCACATTGCCCCGGCTGCGCGCTGGATTATCGGGTTAACACGCTCACAATCGAAACCACAGGACCACCGACTGTACGCTTTAATGCGCCAAAAGCCAGCGTTTTAAGCAGATGTCCGGCGCCGACGCGCAGGCTGTTCTCGATATAGCTTTTATCTTTCTGGCTGCTTAGCCACTGGGCTTGTTCCAGTTCACTCAGGAGTGCGCTCGCGGAGATACGTGAGGGATCGAAACTGACCGCCACTGAACCGGCGTACAAACGATGAACGACATCAAGGATCCCATCACGGGCGCGCAGCGAGTCCACCAGGCGCGTGACGTCCTGGGGATGGCGCTGGATCCAGCTGGAACGGATACGAATGCGATTGGGGGTCTGGTGCAGGTAAGGAGTCATAGCCGCCGCCTGTTTATTTTTAAAGTGGTAATGAGAGTAATTTATATTTGCATTAACACCCTGTCCAGCACTCCCCGCACGTCTTGCCAAAATGAAAGCCGAATAGCCTTTTGATACACCGCAAAAGAAGGGCGATTAGCGCTGTCTGGCGCGCGGCATCTGTGATTTGATTCATATCACCTATAAATATCAGGGTATTAAATGATATGCCTGTCGAATCCTTTAGCGACTTACTTACGCTGCGCCGCTTTGTCGAAGTGGCACACCATATACCCGGGCGTTTACGCCTGCGATTTTCCAATAAGCTCATCGCCAGCCTTAGCCAGGGCAAGCTCAAACAGCTGGATGCTTATTGCCATCCTGAAGGGTACCTCCGGCGATATCAGATCAATAGCGAAACCGGCTCGATCGTCCTTGAGTACGATGCCGCCGCCATTCGCCCACAAATTCTTAATCAACTCTTCGGCAGCGACGGTGAGCAGGCACAGCAGGCGCTGGCTCAGCTCGCATCCATCCTTGAACCTTCTCACTAAATGATAAAGGACAGCCATCATGAGCTCGAATGACAACAATACGCAGCAAGTTCCACCGGTAGGTTACTATCCTCCGTACGGCTACCCTTGGTATCCGTATCCACCGATGCCGCAGGGGATGGCCTGGCCGCAGAATGGTCAGATGCCAGCGCAACCGCCGGTTCCCCCACAACCGCAAATGCAGATGCCGCCGCAAATGGCGATGGGCTTTCCGCCGATGGGCTTCCCTCCGACTCCGCAGGGCGTGCCGCCGCAGTTTGCTCACCCACATCACCACCATCACCATCATGCAGCGCAGCAGGGCGTTGACTGGAGCCAGTACGCGCAGAGCGTTGTTGACGGCGCGATGGGCGAACAGGCGGGCCTGCTGAAAAATATTATCAGCACCGTCGGTATGGACGACAAAGAGTTCTGGAAAGGGGCAATGGTAGGCGCCGCCGTGACGCTGCTGCTGACCAACGATTCCGTGCGGGGCATGCTGATGCAGACGCTGGCCGGTGCAGGCGACATGCTGAAGGCCGGTACCAGTAAAGTGAAAGATGGCGTGAAAAACGGATCGGAAACGATTAAAGAAACCGCCACCTCCAGTGCGGCTATTTTCCGCGACACCATGAAAGCGGGAAAAGACGGTTTTCAGGAATCCGTAGAGCGCCATCGCCAGCCGACCGCTATGCCGTTTGAAGATGAGGATGCCGCGGATGAGCAACAATCCTGATCGCGATAAACGGGTCAGCCGCGCCGTTGTTGCCGGTGCGCTGGTCGGTGGAAGCGCCGCCTGCCTGCGGGAATGGCAGCGCTACCAGCAGAACGAGCAGACGTTAAACGAAGCGGCTTGCGCAGTGATGAAAGAGACGGCGAAAGCCAGCCTTATTAGCGGCACGGTCATGGCGATTGCTGACAGCAATAAGGCGCGTCCCCTGCAGTCTGTACTGACCATTATTGGCGTCGGCGCAGCGTCACTTTACCTGATGGATGCGATAGCCAAGCGAGGAAACAATGAATCAGCCTGAATACCTTTACAACCCTTACACCGGCATGTGGGAGCCGAATCCTGCCGCAGCGCCTGTACGCACATCGGCCGCCAATAATGGCCGTAACCATTTGATTACCGGACTGGTTGCCGGTGCGGCGATTACGTGGCTACTGACTAATCGTAACGTGCAGCAAGGCATTACCAATACGGCAACCAAGGCCTGGGGCACCGTGCGCGGTGAGATGGAAGAACTGAAAGAACGCGTTGCCGATCTGCAGGCCGAGCTGGATTACTATCGTAGCCAGAATAAGGATGATATCGCGTGAGTGCATCAGGCGAACGCGTGACGATCGTTCACCAGTTGCCCGGGCGCCTGCGACTGCGGGTCTTTGCGCTGACCGATTATCCGCAGGCCGCTGGCTGGCTTAAGCAGCAAATCCTCGGATTGCCGGGCGTCAGCGGGGTGCGCATCCGCCCTTCGGCGCGCAGTGCGGTGATCCACTGGGATGGCGAGCGCACGACGGCGGCGGCGATTGTGGCGGCGGTGACCGCGCTGGACTGGCAGTCGGCAGACGACAGCGAGCTGGAGGCAGAATACTGCGGTGGCGATAACCTGCTCAATCTGGCTGGACTGGCATTGACGCAGGCGCTGCCGCCCCGCTGGGCTCGTGTGCCTGCGGCGCTGCTGACGGCGCCGACAATTCTGGAAGGCGCGCAGACGCTGAGCCAGGGTCAGTTGAAGGTTGAAGTGCTTGATGCGCTTGCGCTCAGCCTCTCAATGCTGCGGGGAGACAGTCGAACCGCGATGTTGACGCAGTCGCTGCTGACGCTAGGCGAATACATGGAGCAGGAAACCAGCCGTCATTCTGACGCGCTGTTAGCCGATCTGATGCAGCCTCGTGAGCACCCGGTCTGGGTTGAGCGCGACGGCGAGAGCGTAGAGATCAACAGCAGCGAGCTGGTCGCGGGTGATGTGATGCTGCTGGGGCCGGGCGACAGCATTCCGGCTGACGGTACGGTAGTGCGCGGCGTGGCGCAGGTGAACCAGGCATCGATGACCGGTGAAAGCGTACCGGTACGTCGTGAGCACGGTTCCTGGGTCTATGCGGGCACGCAGATTCAGGAAGGTAACGTGGCTATTACGGCGGAGCAGGTGGGGGAATCTTCCTCAACGGCGCATATCCGGCGTTTTATTCGCGATTCCCTGACTCAGCGTAGCGAAACTCAGCGGGTCACTCAGCAGATGGCGGATCGCCGCGTGGCGATTACCCTCGGGGTAGGGGCTGCCGTCTTCGCGATGACGCGCAGCTGGCAGCGACTGGCCTCGGTTTTCCTGGTCGACTACTCCTGCGCGCTGAAGCTCAGTACGCCGATTGCGTTTAAATCGATCATGTATCGTGCCGCCCAGAGCGGTCTGCTGCTGAAAGGCGGACGCGCCATTGAGAAGCTCGCGGAAGTTGATACGGTGGTGTTCGATAAAACCGGCACGTTGACCCATGACCAAATGCAGGTCACGGATGTGATCAGCTTTGACGATCGGCTGGTACAGGCAAAACGGCTGTTGGCGATTGCCGCCTCGGTGGAAGAACACAGCAATCATCCGCTGGCTCATGCCGTGGTGGCGGCGGCTGAGCACCATGAGCTGCCGCATATTCCGCACGGAGAAGTGGAGTATGTGATTGCTCACGGCCTGCTGTGTTCGCTGGAGGAACACCAGATGGTGATCGGCAGCCGTCACTTCCTGGAAAGCCACTATGCGATTGATTTCTCACCTTATGAAGGAGAAATTAATGCGCTGGCAAATCAGGGGAGGCATCTGCTGTTTATCGGCTTCGATAACCAACTGGTGGGGATGATCGGTTTACAGGATCATCTACGTGAAGAAGCGGCTGATGTCATCGCGCAACTGAAGGCAACCGGTATCCGTCAGGTTGTGCTGCTGACCGGCGACCGGGCTGAGAAGGCTTACCAACTGGCGGATCGCGTGGGTATTGAGCACTACGTCGCTGAAGCCACGCCGGAGAGCAAGGTTGAGGTGGTGAAGGCGCTGCAGGGCAGAGGACATAAAGTTCTGTTCGTGGGCGACGGCATCAACGATGCGCCGGTGCTGACGCAGGCCGATGTTGGCCTGGCGATGAACCAGAGCACCGAGCTCGCGCAGCAGGCGGCGGATGCCGTGCTGTTGCAGGACACCCTGCACGGCGTCGTCGCAGCGCGCCAGCTGTCACTCGAGGCGATGAAGCTGGTTAACAGCAATATTAAGCTTACCGAGTGGATTAACAGCGCGATTATGCTGGCGGCGGCGCTGGGCTGGCTGTCACCGGGCGCGAGCGCGATGCTGCATAACGGCACGACGCTGGGTGTACTGCTCAGATCGCTGGCAGCGAAGAAGGGGCGTGGAGAGTAGTTTCCCCTCACCCTAACCCTCTCCCATTGGGAGAGGGAACCGTTCGGCGCTTGAGATTTCTCGCCCCTCACACTGCACCAAAATAAAAGCCCCCCGATGTCGCCATCGGGGGGCTTTTTTACTTAAGCGGCAATCTTATTTATAAGCCGACTGGTGCACGCCTACCGCACGGCCTGACGGATCGTCCATGGTTTTGAACGCTTCGTCCCACTCGATGGCTTTTGCGGAAGAGCAGGCAACGGATGGGCCGCCCGGTACGCACTCCGCAGCGCTCGGCACCGGGAACAGCTCTTCAAAGATTTCACGGTACAGGTAGCCTTCTTTAGAGGTCGGCGTGTTGTACGGGAAGCGGAAGTGCGCGGTTTGCAACTGCTGGTCAGTCACCTGCTTAGCCGCCACTTCTTTGAGCGTATCAATCCAGCTGTAGCCTACGCCATCAGAGAACTGCTCTTTCTGGCGCCACGCCACGCTTGCCGGCAGATAGGACTCGAAGCATTCACGCAGCACGTGTTTTTCCATTTTGCCGTTGCCGCACATTTTGTCCTGCGGGTTGATACGCATGGCCACGTCGAGGAATTTTTTATCCAGGAACGGTACGCGCGCTTCCACGCCCCAGGCGGACATCGCTTTGTTGGCACGGGCGCAGTCGTACATATGCAGCGCCTGCAGCTTACGCACGGTTTCTTCGTGCAGCTCTTTGGCGTTTGGCGCTTTGTGGAAGTACAGGTAGCCGCCGAACACTTCGTCAGAACCTTCGCCAGACAGCACCATCTTGATGCCCATCGCTTTGATTTTACGCGACATCAGGTACATCGGCGTTGAGGCGCGAATGGTGGTCACATCGTAGGTTTCAATGTGATAGATAACATCGCGAATCGCATCCAGGCCTTCCTGCACGGTGAAGTGAATTTCATGGTGCACGGTGCCAAGGTGGTTAGCTACTTCCTGTGCGGCTTTCAGGTCCGGAGAACCTTCCAGACCGACGGCGAAGGAGTGCAGCTGCGGCCACCAGGCTTCAGAGCGTTCCTGATCTTCTACGCGACGGGCGGCGAATTTTTTGGTGATCGCGGAGATAACCGAAGAATCCAGACCACCGGACAGCAGTACGCCGTAAGGAACGTCGGACATCAGGTGACTTTTCACCGATTCTTCCAGCGCCTGACGCAGTTCATTTTTATCGGTCACGTTGTCTTTGACGGCATCGTAGTCGAACCAGTCACGCTGATAGTACTGACGAATCTCACCGTCTTTGCTCCACAGGTAGCTACCTGCCGGGAACTCTTGAATAGTACGGCATACCGGGGTCAGCGCTTTCATTTCAGAAGCAACGTAGAAGTTCCCGAATTCGTCATGGCCCATGTACAGTGGGATGATACCGATATGATCGCGGCCAATCAGATAGGCGTCTTTTTCGCTGTCGTACAGCGCGAAGGCGAACATACCCTGCAGGTCGTCGAGGAACTCAGGGCCTTTTTCCTGGTACAGCGCGAGGATCACTTCGCAGTCTGAGCCGGTCTGGAACTGGTAACGGTCAGCGTATTCCGCACGCAGCGCCTGATGGTTGTAAATTTCGCCGTTGACCGCCAGAGCGTGCGTTTTCTTTTCGTTATACAGCGGCTGCGCGCCGGCGTTGACGTCAACAATCGACAGGCGTTCATGGGCCAGAATCGCTTTGTCGCAGGCATAAATACCGGACCAGTCCGGGCCACGGTGACGCATCAGGCGGGAGAGCTCAAGCGCCTTTTTACGCAGCTCGCCCGCGTCAGTTTTAATATCCAGTACACCGAAAATAGAACACATAGACTTCTCCGTTAACCCTGTGGTGTTGTGCTGCAAAAGTGTGTGGCATTCGCCTTCGTTGAGATAAAAAATGCCGCAAAGGGGGGCGCGGTGCAAGCGTTTTAGCCGCTGTGGGATAAAAAGTGCAACAGGAGTTATTGGATGTTGAAAAATGGTGATTCTATAAGCGAAGTTTTTGACGATTATTCAATAATTCGTGCTTTTTATTAGATGGTGTGATTTTAATGGCGGGTAAATGCAAAAAACCACGTCCGGGGACGTGGTTTTGTTTAGATAATATCGATTTCCGCGACTGACGGATAAATCCAGGATGGCCTGAATGGCATATTGTCGATGTCATCAACGGTAGAGACGCCAGAGAGGACCAGAATCGTTTCCAGCCCGGCCTGGAATCCGGCCAGAATATCGGTGCGTAGATTATCGCCAACGATCACCGTTTGCTCTGAGTGCGCCTGCATCTTGTTAAGCGCGGCGCGAATGATCCACGGACTTGGCTTGCCCACGACGAAGGGTTTGCGGCCAGAGATTTTTTCAATGCCTGCGCACAGCGCGCCGCATGCCGGATAGTATCCGCGCCCGTGCGTGTCGGGGTTCGTGGCGATGAAGCGTGCACCATTGGCCACGAAGAACGCCGCTTTGTGCATCATTTCCCAGTTAAACGAGCGGGTTTCGCCAACGATAACGAAGTCCGGGTTGACGTCAGTAATGGTGAATCCGGCTTTATACAGTTCATGAATCAGTGCGCCTTCGCCCACCACATAGGCTTTTTTCCCTTCCTGACGACGCAGAAAATCGGCCGTGGCCATGGCGGAGGTATAAAACACGCTGTCAGGAACGTCGATGCCGGCGGTCGCGAAACGGTTTGCTAAATCCTGGCCCGTCTGTGAAGGGTAGTTGGTCAGGCAGAGAAACGGCATACCTTTATCCAGCACGCGCGCGACGAACTCTGCCGCGCCCGGCACCGCAACGTTATCGTGCATCAGCACGCCGTCAATATCACAGATTACATTCTGAATGGTCATGGACTACCTGGCGTTTGTTTTAAAGAGGCGTAATTATACACGTTATCCTTCAGGCTGCCTTGTCGTTGGCCTGTTCTCTCATTCTTTACGCTTGTTTTCTCAGCTCTTCGAACCATTCAGGATGTTTTTCTAAGGTCTTAAACAGCAGAATGAGTGGCTTGGGGGGCGCAATTCGCCCCGTTTCATAACGGCTAAAGGCGTTTGCGCCGCCGCCAAATATTTCTGCTGCCTGGCGCTGATCGAGTTCCAGACTTTTTCGTACGCGGGCGATGAACGCAGGGTCAACCTCACGAGCATTGACCTGGCGGTTAAATTCCACCATGCCAGCCATATACGCATCGCCTTCACCTTTGCCAAAGATAATTTCACCGCAGGCGTCACAGTACTGGCCTTTTACGCCGTAAAAAGTTGTTTTATTCCCTTTGTATTCATAGGGGATATTGCGACATTCATGCTTGAGTTCCGCACCACCACAAAGAGGACATTTCATGCTATAGCTCCTTAAATGACACTATCAGGAGGTTGCCTGATACGATGAATTTTATGTATAGAGGCTGCCCTCTGTAGATCGGGCGATAGACCTCATGCCAGATGGTGTGGTCATGATGCGCCGTCATGCTTTTGTAAAAATCGCTGGTGTTCAGTGCCATAACAACCTCAAGGAGGTCCTGTTTTGACCGAAATCCGATTTGAGACGCGCTGATTAACGCTGTATTTGTGATGCTGACAAGACCATTACGGGCCATGTTTTTTAGGATGCTTAAGCGGGTATGCGGCGTTCTCTTTTCCATAAGATTAACCTAAATGCCAAATTTGGCAAATAGGTTAATGGAGGCGAGCGGTGTGTCCAGATACGCTGATATAAAGATTTGCGCCACATCAACAGTTGCAACGCATTACTTGCCGGTTTGCGACTACCCTTCCAGCAAATGCTGTAGCAGGATACCGTTCAACATCGCGCGTTTGACCAGCGCAAAAGCGCCGATAGCCGAGCGGTGGTCGAGGGTTGAACGCACAACCGGTAGATTCTTGCGAAAGGCCTTTAAAACCTGCGTGTTGATGCAGCCTTCAATGGCGGGCAACAGTACGCGGTCGGCCTCGATGATTTCACCGGCAATCACCACTTTCTGCGGGTTAAACAGGTTGATGGCAATGGCGATGGTTTTTCCCAGATGGCGACCAACGTGTTCAATGACTTCGGTCGCTAGCGGGTCGCCTTTATTGGCGGCTTTGCAGATGGTTTTGATATGGCAGTCATCAAGCGTAACCCGGCTCTGATAGCCCTGTTCGAGCAGATGACGTACGCGTTGTTCGATAGCGGCGTTGGCGGCAACGGTCTCCAGACAGCCGAAGTTGCCGCAGTGACAGCGTTCACCGAGCGGGTCGACCTGAATATGACCAATTTCACCGACGTTACCATTACGGCCGATAAAAATGCGCCCGTTGGAGATAATGCCCGCACCGGTGCCGCGATGCACGCGCACCAGAATGGAGTCTTCACAGTCCTGGCTTGCACCAAAGTAGTGCTCGGCCAGCGCCAGGCTGCGGATATCGTGACCGACAAAGCAGGTCACTTTAAAACGTTTTTCCAGCGCTTCAACCAGCCGCCAGTTCTCTACCGGAATATGCGGCATATAGCGAATCACGCCGCTCTCCGGGTCAACCAGACCGGGTAAAATGACGGAAATCGCAATCAGCTCGCGGATTTTACGCTGGCACGATTCAATAAAGGTGGCGATGGTATTAAGCAGCGCATGTTCCAGCGTCTCCTGGGTGCGCTCCGGCAGCGGATAATGTTCTTCTGCGACGGCTTTACTGCTCAGATCGTACAGCGTCAGCGTCGTGTCGTGACGGCCCAGGCGCACGCCAATCGCGTGGAAGTTGCGGGTTTCGGTGATGATAGAGATAGCGCGGCGGCCTCCGGTGGAGGCCTGCTGATCGACTTCTTTGATCAGCCCGCGTTCAATAAGCTGACGCGTGATTTTGGTCACGCTGGCGGGAGCAAGCTGGCTTTGCTCGGCAATCTGAATACGCGAGATTGGCCCATGCTGGTCAATCAGGCGGTAAACGGCCGCGCTGTTTAGCTGTTTTACGAGGTCAACATTACCAATTTGAGCTTGTCCGCCTGATGTCATACTTTCTCTTACTTAGTAACGACCTCGTTGCCATTAACGATGGTCTTGATGATGTTAAAGTCGTGCGTAAATGCGGTCAGGTTCGCGACTTTGCCTGGCCCAATGCTGCCAAGGCGTTTGTCGACGCCAATGGCGCGGGCAGGGTAGAGCGTCGCCATGCGCAGCACTTCGTCCAGCGCGATATTCGCGTGCTCGACCAGATTGCGTACACCTTCGATCATCGTCAACGATGAGCCGCTGAGGGTACCGTTCTCATCTACGCAGAGCCCATTGCGGTAGTATATTGTTTTACCGGCAAAAATGAACTGCTCAATATTGGCACCTGCCGGCGCGGTGGCGTCGGTGACCAGGCACAGCTTATCGCCTTTCAGGCGCTTGGCGTTACGGATATTAATAAAGTCGACGTGCAGACCGTCGGCGATAATTCCGCAGTAAATTTCGTTGGCATCGAGAATGGCGCCGGTCAGGCCTGGTTCACGGCCGGACATATACGGCATCGCGTTAAACAGATGCGTAGCAAAGGTAATACCCGCGCGGAAACCGATGCGCGCTTCTTTCGCCGTGGCGTTAGAGTGACCGGCAGAAACCACGATACCGGCATTTGCCAGCGCGGTAATGACTTCCGGTTCTACCATTTCGGGTGCCAGGGTGACTTTGGTGATGACGTCGGCGTTATCGCAAAGGAATTTCACCAGCTCAGCATCCGGCTTGCGCACGAAGTCCGGATTGTGGGTGCCTTTTTTCACCAGGTTCAGCCACGGGCCTTCAAGGTGCAGGCCCAGCGCCTGGTTCGGGTGTTTAGCGAGATACTCACGCATCACGCGCACGCCCTGTTTCATCAGATCGTCGCTGGTGGTGATAAGCGTCGGCAGGAAGTTTGTGCAGCCCGACTTTTCGTTGGCTTTTTGCATAATTTCCAGCGTTTCAACGGTAACCGCCTCGGCGGTATCGTTGAACTGTACGCCGCCGCAGCCGTTAAGCTGAACGTCGATAAAGCCCGGGGCGATAATGGCGCCATTAACGGAACGCTGTTCGACGTTCGCGGGTACATCAGCCAGTGGGCAAACACGTTCAATAAGGCCATTGGCGATGATAATCGCATGGTCATCCAGAATTTCGTGACCGGTAAAGATCCGGCCATGGGTTAATGCATACATTACGACCCCCGGTATTCAAAAAATGTTGTCCCGCGACGGATCGCGGGACGATAATACATTACAGACCTTTAATATTTTCAGCTTCTAATTCAGTGAAATATTTCAGGGTCTTCACCTTCAGTTCCATCGTGGACGGTTCGTCACAGACGATCAGTGATTTCGGGTGCAGCTGCAGACAGGTAATGGTCCACATGTGGTTAACGTTGCCTTCTACCGCCTGCTGCAGCGCCAGCGCTTTCGTTGCGCCCTGCACCAGAATCATCACTTCTTCGGCATCCAGCAGAGTACCCACGCCCACGGTCAGCGCATATTTAGGCACCAGCGCTACGTCGCCATCGAAGAAGCGAGAGTTGGCTACGCGCGTTTCGTGAGTCAGCGTTTTGATACGGGTACGCGAAGAGAGCGAAGACGCTGGCTCGTTGAACGCGATGTGACCGTCGTTACCCACGCCGCCCATAAACAGGTGGATTTTACCGTAAGAGCGGATTTTTTCTTCGTAGCGGCGGCATTCGGCATCCACGTCCGGCGCGTTACCGTTCAGCAGGTTGATATTTTCTTCAGGAATATCGATGTGATCGAAGAAGTTACGGTGCATGAAGCTGTAGTAGCTTTCCGGATGCTCTTTCGGCAGGCCAACATATTCGTCCATGTTGAAGGTGACGACGTGCTTGAAGCTAACCTGGCCCGCTTTATGCATTTCGACTAAGACTTTATAAGTCGCCAGCGGGGTACCGCCGGTTGGCAGGCCGAGGACAAACGGGCGGTCGGCGGTGGGTTTAAACGCATTGATGCGGTTAACGATGTGGCGAGCAGCCCATTTGCCGACTTGTTCAGCGTTAACGAGAGGAATCAGTCTCATTCTTCACCTCAAAATGTAAAATGTAAGAAGTTGGCGGATGGCGTCTCCGTGCACTCTCTAAGCGTAACCTGTTTGCATCGATAGGGAGCAATCCGTTTTGATTTTTTGAATGATAAAATAAGTTTTCAGTGTTAGCCAGTAAAAGGGAGTGGTGATAACAATATTTGGTGACTGTAGTCACAAAAAACACGTGTTTAATTTGCGATACGAATTAAACTTTCACACACTCTGATGCCTGAACAGGTGTGTATGCAGTTTACAAGACATCACAGTGTCATGCTTTTTTACACAATAAAAAATGGCTTAAATGAGCCGTGTCGGGGTCTCGTAGGGGGAATAAGATGAATATTTTAGGTTTTTTCCAGCGACTAGGTAGGGCCTTACAGCTCCCTATCGCCGTGCTGCCGGTGGCGGCGCTGTTGCTGCGATTCGGTCAGCCAGATTTACTGAACGTTGCGTTTATTGCGCAGGCCGGTGGGTCTATCTTTGATAACCTGGCGCTAATCTTCGCTATCGGTGTGGCATCCAGCTGGTCGAAAGACAACGCGGGTTCGGCAGCGCTGGCGGGTGCAGTAGGTTATTTCGTATTGACCAAAGCAATGGTTACCATCAACCCAGCGATTAACATGGGGGTACTGGCCGGTATCATCACCGGTCTGGTTGCGGGGGCGACGTACAACCGTTGGGCGGGCATCAAACTGCCTGACTTCCTGAGCTTCTTCGGCGGTAAACGTTTCGTGCCGATCGCCACCGGTTTCTTCTGCCTGGTGCTGGCTGCTATCTTCGGCTACGTGTGGCCGCCGGTGCAGAACGCCATCCACGCAGGTGGTGAATGGATCGTGGGCGCTGGCGCACTGGGCTCCGGTATCTTTGGTTTCATTAACCGTCTGCTGATCCCAACCGGTCTGCATCAGGTGCTGAACACTATCGCCTGGTTCCAGATTGGTGAATTCACCAACGCGGCGGGTGCGGTCTTCCACGGTGACATTAACCGCTTCTATGCGGGTGACGGCACTGCGGGGATGTTCATGTCCGGCTTCTTCCCGATCATGATGTTCGGTCTGCCGGGTGCGGCGCTGGCGATGTACTTCGCAGCACCGAAAGCACGTCGTCCGATGGTTGGCGGTATGCTGCTGTCCGTCGCGGTCACTGCGTTCCTGACCGGTGTGACCGAGCCGCTGGAATTCCTGTTCATGTTCCTGGCACCGGTACTGTACCTCCTGCACGCGATTCTGACCGGCGTAAGCCTGTTTATCGCTACGCTGCTGGGTATTCACGCGGGCTTCTCCTTCTCCGCTGGCGCCATCGACTACGTGTTGATGTACAGCCTGCCGGCAGCAAGTAAGAACGTCTGGATGCTGGTGGTAATGGGTCTGGTGTTCTTCGTTATCTACTTCGTACTGTTCAGCGTGGTTATCCGCATGTTTAACCTGAAAACGCCGGGCCGTGAAGATAAAGACGACAGCGTGGTAACTGAAGAAGCAAACAGCAACACCGAAGAAGGCTTGAACCAGCTGGCCACTAACTACATTGCCGCCGTAGGGGGCACTGACAACCTGAAAGCGATTGACGCCTGCATTACCCGTCTGCGCTTGACCGTTGCTGACTCTGCGAAAGTGAACGATGCCGTATGTAAACGTCTCGGCGCCTCCGGCGTAGTGAAACTGAACAAGCAAACCATCCAGGTTATCGTGGGTGCGAAAGCGGAATCTATCGGCGACGCCATGAAGAAAGTGGTTGCGCGTGGCCCGGTTGCCGCAGCGGCAGCGGACAGCGCTGCACCGGCAGCACCGGCGGCGGCAAAACCGCAGGCTGTGGCGAATGCCGCAACCGTAGAAACCCTGGTTTCTCCGATTACCGGTGATGTGGTGGCGCTGGAGCAGGTACCTGATGAAGCGTTCGCCAGCAAAGCGGTTGGTGACGGCGTCGCGGTGAAACCGACGGACAAAATTGTCGTTTCCCCGGCTGCGGGCACCATTGTGAAAATCTTCAACACTAACCATGCGTTCTGTCTGGAAACAGACAAAGGTGCGGAAATCGTTGTCCATATGGGTATCGATACCGTTGCGCTGGAAGGGAAAGGCTTTAAACGCCTGGTTGAAGAAGGTGCGGAAGTGACGGCAGGCCAGCCTATCCTGGAAATGGATCTGGACTTCCTGAACGCGAACGCGCGTTCAATGATTAGCCCGGTGGTGTGCAGCAACAGCGATGATTTCGGCGGCCTGGTGATTAAGGCTGAAGGTCACGTCGTTGCAGGGCAAACGCCGCTGTATGAGATTAAAGGTAAGTAATCGCTCCTGAGTAAAGTAGATTAATGCCTTAAGCGGCGGGGGGAGATCCTCCGCCGCTTTTTTTTGTCGTAAATCCCCCCATATACACCAGAGAGACGCCATTTTTGTGCAACTAATAGTTGTCTCTTAGCGCCGCTTATAAGATCATGTGCCGTTATACGTTGTTTACGCTTTGAGGAATCCAAGATGAGTGAGGCTGAAGCCCGCCCGACTAACTTTATTCGTCAGATCATTGATGAAGATCTGGCTACCGGTAAGCACACCACGGTGCATACCCGTTTTCCGCCAGAGCCGAATGGTTATCTGCACATCGGCCATGCGAAATCCATCTGCCTGAACTTCGGCATTGCGCAAGACTACCAGGGCCAGTGCAACCTGCGTTTCGATGACACCAACCCGGTCAAAGAAGACATCGAATACGTTGACTCCATCAAAAATGACGTCGAGTGGTTAGGTTTTCACTGGTCTGGCAACGTTCGCTATTCCTCAGATTACTTCGATCAGCTGCACGCATACGCGGTAGAGCTCATCAATAAAGGCCTGGCCTACGTTGACGAGCTGACCCCAGAACAGATCCGCGAGTACCGCGGCACGCTAACCGCACCGGGTAAAAACAGCCCGTTCCGCGATCGCAGCGTGGAAGAGAACCTGGCGCTGTTCGAAAAAATGCGTACCGGCGGCTTTGCGGAAGGTACCGCCTGTCTGCGCGCGAAAATCGATATGGCGTCGCCGTTTATCGTCATGCGCGATCCGGTGCTGTACCGCATTAAGTTTGCCGATCACCACCAGACCGGCACCAAGTGGTGCATCTACCCGATGTACGACTTTACCCACTGCATCAGCGATGCCCTGGAAGGCATTACCCACTCGCTGTGTACGCTGGAATTCCAGGACAACCGTCGTCTGTACGACTGGGTGCTGGACAACATTTCCATTCCGGTTCACCCGCGTCAGTATGAATTCTCGCGCCTGAATCTGGAATACACCGTGATGTCCAAGCGCAAGCTGAACCAGCTGGTCATGGAAAAACACGTAGAAGGTTGGGATGACCCGCGTATGCCGACCATCTCCGGTCTGCGTCGTCGTGGCTACACCGCCGCGTCCATCCGTGAGTTCTGTAAACGCATCGGCGTGACCAAGCAGGACAACACCATTGAGATGGCATCGCTGGAATCCTGCATTCGCGAAGATCTGAACGAAAATGCGCCGCGCGCGATGGCGGTTATCGATCCGGTTAAGCTGGTTATCGAAAACTACCCGCAGGGCGAAAGCGAAATGGTCGCCATGCCTAACCATCCGAATAAGCCGGAGATGGGCAGCCGCGACGTGCCGTTCAGTGCGGAAATCTGGATCGATCGCGCCGACTTCCGTGAAGAAGCGAACAAACAGTACAAGCGTCTGGTGATGGGCAAAGAAGTTCGCCTGCGTAACGCCTACGTCGTGAAAGCAGAACGCGTGGAGAAAGATGCTGAAGGCAATATCACCACCATCTTCTGCACCTACGA
Organism: Klebsiella sp. WP3-W18-ESBL-02; assembly: GCF_014168815.1. Taxonomy (NCBI): domain Bacteria; kingdom Pseudomonadati; phylum Pseudomonadota; class Gammaproteobacteria; order Enterobacterales; family Enterobacteriaceae; genus Klebsiella; species Klebsiella sp. WP3-W18-ESBL-02. Next base: position 3,568,101 of record NZ_AP021972.1, on the reverse strand, counting down.
TGCCGATACCCTGAGCAAAGATCCGGCCGATGGTCGCAAGGTGAAGGGCGTTATTCACTGGGTGAGCGCCGCGCATGCGCTACCGGTAGAAATTCGTCTGTATGACCGTCTGTTCAGCGTGCCGAATCCGGGCGCTGCGGAAGACTTCCTCGCGGTGATGAACCCTGAGTCGCTGGTCATCAAGCAGGGCTATGCCGAACCGTCTCTGCAGGCCGCAGAGGCCGGTAAAGCGTATCAGTTTGAGCGTGAGGGGTACTTCTGTCTCGACAGCCGCTACACCACCGCGGATAAGCTGGTCTTTAACCGTACCGTCGGTTTACGTGATACCTGGGCGGGCTAAGCTCACTCAGCAGAATAAAAAACGCCGCTTTTGCGGCGTTTTTTTTTACGCCAGAAACCGGAGGGTAATTTTATCCCCGTATCGTTCATGATGACTTATCATTTCGCAGAGCGAATTAATAGTAATATCCTGGGTCTGATACGTTCGTTTTTTTTTACAACTCCCATCACACATTCTGAATGTAAACGGTCTCATTAACATTCCACTCAGGCCCCGCAAGGGCTGGCGTGGATAAATGTTAATAACGCATTACGTTACACATTGAAACCAAATATGTGCGCTTTGTCATAATCCTGCACTCTTGTTGCGGAAAAGGATTGATAATTCGCGTCGCGAAAAATAGTCTATCCGTGTACTAAATATCTTTTTCCAGAAGTTCATTTTTTTTAAGTTTTATTTTTTGCCTCTGCTTTGCGGCGGCATTTTAAAAGTCAAAGAGGATATAACTATGCGTACGTTTAGTGGCAAACGTAGTACGCTGGCGCTGGCTATCGCCGGTGTGACAGCACTCTCAGGTTTTGCAATGACCCCGGAAGCCAAAGCGGAAGGGTTTATTGATGATTCAACATTGACCGGTGGCGTCTATTACTGGCAGCGTGAACGTGACCGTAAAGATGTGACCGACCACGACAAATATAAAACCAACCTTTCCCACTCCACCTGGAACGCTAACCTTGATTTCCAGTCTGGCTATGCGGCTGACATGTTCGGTATTGATATTGCGGCGTTTACCGCAATTGAAATGGCGGAAAGCAGCGAAAGTGGCCACCCGAACGAAATTGCCTTCTCGTCGAAAAACAAAGGTTACAGCGAAGATTACAGCGGCGATAAGAGCGGTATCAGCCTGTATAAAGCGGCAGCTAAATTTAAACTGGGCCCAACCTGGGCACGTGCCGGTTACATTCAGCCAACCGGTCAAACCCTGCTGGCGCCGCACTGGAGCTTTATGCCGGGTACCTATCAGGGTGCTGAAGCCGGGGCGAATTTCGACTACGGCGACAACGGTGCGCTGAGCTTCTCGTACATGTGGACCAACGAGTATAAAGCGCCGTGGCACCTGGAGATGGACGACTTCTATCAGGCCGATAAGAAGACCAAGGTTGATTATCTGCACTCCGTTGGCGCGAAATATGATTTCAAAAACAACCTGGTGCTGGAAGCGGCATTCGGTCAGGCGGAAGGGTATGTTGATCAGTACTTCGCCAAAGCCAGCTACAAGTTTGATATTCCTGGCGGCCCGCTGACCACCAGCTACCAGTTCTACGGTACGCGCGACAAGGTTAACGACGGCAGCGTAAACGATATCTATGATGGCACCGCCTGGCTGCAGGCGCTGACATTCGGCTACAAGCTGAACGAAGTCTTTGACTTCCGCCTGGAAGGGACCTGGGTTAAGGCCGACGGTCAGCAGGGTTACTTCCTGCAACGTATGACCCCGACCTACGCATCGTCCAACGGTCGTCTGGATATCTGGTGGGATAACCGTTCTGACTTCAACGCCAACGGCGAAAAGGCGGTCTTCTTCGGTACCATGTATGACCTGAAGAACTGGAACCTGCCGGGCTGGGCAGTAGGGGCTTCCTATGTTTATGCATGGGATGCGAAGCCAGCGACCTGGCAGAGCAACCCGGATGCTTACTACAACAAAAACAACACTATCAGAGAGTCTGCATACAGTCTGGATGCGATGTACACCGTACAGGAAGGCCGCGCGAAGGGTACGCTCTTCAAACTGCACTTCACTCAGTATGACAACCACTCCGATATCCCGAGCTGGGGCGGTGGTTACGGCAACATCTTCCAGGATGAGCGCGACGTGAAATTCATGGTTATCGCTCCGTTCACTATTTTCTGATGCATGATGCGGCAGGGGGAGACCTCTGCCGCCGCTAAGAGGCTCATCGTATGAAAAAACTGATTATGGTTGCTCTGATGGCCGCAGGGCTGACCGCCTGTGTTCAGCCGCCAGCGCCAAAAGAAGACAGCAAGCTGAAGGATGCCTACAGCGCCTGTATCAACACCGCGCAGGGTAATCCGGATAAAATCGAAGCCTGCCAAAGCGTGCTGAACGTGCTGAAACAAGAGAAGCAGCACCAGCAGTTTGCTAACCAGGAAAGCGTGCGCGTGCTGGATTATCAGCAGTGCATTCAGGCAACCCGTACCGGTAACGACCAGGCGGTAAAAGCCAAATGCGATAAAATGTGGCAGGAAATTCGCAGCAACAATACTCCTGCGCAAAAATAAATATTCCGCCACGCTAATAACTGAAAAAACCGCTGCTTGCAGCGGTTTTTTTATGGCCAATATCTGACGGCAGGCGAAAAAAAACCAGCGGATAGCGCTGGTTTTTAACGAAGACGACGCGTTATTTTTCTACGGCGTCGTGAGCGTGTTCATCTTCACGGCAGTCGCCTTCAGCGCAGTGGCCGTACAGATAAAGACTATGGTTAGTCAGGCGAATACCGTGCTTCGCGGCGATTTCACGCTGGCGAGCTTCAATGGAATCATCGCTAAACTCGATCACTTTCCCGCAATCAAGGCAGATCAGGTGATCGTGGTGATGCTGCTGGGTCAGTTCGAAAACGGATTTGCCGCCTTCAAAGTTATGACGGGTAACGATGCCAGCATCGTCAAACTGGTTCAGGACGCGGTAAACCGTCGCCAGACCAATTTCTTCACCCATGTCGATCAGGCGTTTGTATAAGTCTTCCGCACTGACATGGTGGTTGTCCGGCCCCTGAAGCACTTCCAGGATCTTTAACCGTGGAAGTGTGACTTTCAGGCCAGCCTTCTTTAATGCGGTATTATTGTCAGTCATGCGGAATCTGTCCTGTTGCTAAACGATTAACTTCCATCAGCGAAAGTATCACAGAGAATTCACCCGTTTTAATGCGTCTCATTATAGAATGACCCTATTGAAATGAAAACAGCAAGACTTGGGTAAACTAAGCTTTCAAAAACGAGGCTTCATCGACAAACTCCCGATGAGACCGCGCTAAATCAGAAGATATTGTACAGGTATGCGCTAAAAAGTTAAAAAAATGTAGCTATTATTTTGATTGCTTTTACCTATTAATGAGGCGCAATTTCATAATTGCGCCTCATTATCATCAGGCGTTTTTAATTTCGTCCAGGTGCAGTTCTTCCGCGACCTGTTTAACCCATTTTTCAACGCGCTCTGCGGTCAGCTCCGGCTGACGATCTTCGTCAATGGCCAGACCGACAAAGTGGTCGTCATCGGCCAGACCTTTAGAGGCTTCAAAATGGTAGCCCGCGGTCGGCCAGTGGCCGACGATGGTGGCGCCGTTTGGTTCAATGATGTCACGGATGGTGCCCAGCGCATCGCAGAAGTATTCCGCATAATCTTCCTGATCGCCGCAGCCGAACAGCGCAACCAGCTTACCGTTGAAGTCCACTTCTTCCAGTGATGGGAAGAAATCATCCCAGTCGCACTGTGCTTCACCGTAGTACCAGGTCGGGATACCCAGCAGCAGGATATCGTAGCCCGCCAGGTCTTCTTTGCTGCTCTTGGCAATGTCGTGAACGTCTGCGACATCTTTACCAAGCTGTTTTTGAATCATTTTTGCGATATTTTCGGTGTTCCCGGTGTCGCTACCGAAGAAGATGCCAACGATTGCCATGAGTAAAATAACCTCTTGAAACTTAATGATATGGTGGTGGCTTATTGCCCACAGATAAGGGCAATCATAGCAGAACAGAGAAGCGTGCGGAAACAGCTATCGTGCCGGACTGCACACTCTGCTACATGAAAGTGTGTTCTGGGGGATTTTTCAGACGTTCCCCTGTCCGTGCAACAGGGCTAACTGGCTCATCAGAATTTCTTCGATGAGTTCGCTACGGCTCATGTCACGGGCAGTTGCCAGCTCGTTAAGCGCATCAACGGCGTCGCTGTTCAGTTTGAGCTCGACGCGCTTAAGCCCGCGAACTTTATCGCGTTTGAGCTGATTGCGCTTATTAATGCGGAGCTGTTCGTCACGCGAAAGCGGATTGGTTTTGGGTCTTCCCGGCCGACGCTCATTTGCGAACAAATCTAATGTCGTACGGTCCGTTTGTTCTTTTGCCATGGTTCAGAGTGACTTCGGGGAAACAAGCTACCGGGCGGTGCCCGATGCAGACAGCGCGCAATCATACAACAGTGGGGCCCGCACGCCAACGACCACGGCCATTCTGACGCGCGGTCGATGCATTTTTAATCACTCTGCGAGGTAGCGGCGGATGGCACGCAGTACCGCATCCGGTTTTTCCGCGTGCACCCAGTGTCCTGCACCGGCAATGACGTGCGCTCTGGCCTGCGGGAACTGGGCGAGCAGATCGGCGCGGTAGGCTTCCGTAACGTACGGCGAGTTGCCGCCGGGAATAAACAGTGCCGGATGATCCCAGGCCGGAATGGCCTCCCAGCCCACGATATGCGGGTATTGTTCCCACAGCACCGGTACGTTAAAGCGCCAACCGCCGTCAACGAACGACTTCAGCAGGAATTGAATGACGCCCTCTTGATGCAAATACTCGCGCATGACCGTTGCCGCTTGTTGGCGAGTGGCAACTCCGGCGCTGGTGACGGCGTTAATGGCGGCAAAAATCTCATCGTGACGGCGCACGTGGTAGTCCACCGGCGCAATATCGATCGCGACCAGGCGGTCAATCCGCTCCGGAGCCAGCGCGGTCATCGCCATGACGGCTTTACCACCCATGGAATGGCCAATCAGCGTGGCTTTTTCAATCTGGTTGGCGTCCAGGGTATCCAGCAGATCCTGCGCCATGGCCGGATAGTTCATCTCGTCGGCGCGAGGAGACAATCCGTGGTTACGCATATCGACCTGAATGATGTCGTGGTCAGAAACCAGGTCACGCGCCAGGATGCCCAGGTTATCCAGGCTGCCGAACAGGCCGTGAACCAGAACGATGGGGGAATTATTGTGCAGGTTTTGTGCAGTTTGCGCTCGGAAATTCAATTTCATAGCAAAGTTCTTTTTTTCGCATTGTCGGGTTAGGGTATCATGTTGAGCATTCTAACGCGCAGGGGGAAGTGAGGAACTCATCCGAATTTTGCCGTCCCCCTGGTTTGGCGCTACCCGCTGTTGGGTTTTGACTTTATAATCCCAATAAACTGTATACAGAAAAATAATTGCACCGGATTAAGATGAAAACGATCGAAGTTGATGACGAGCTCTATCGCTATATTGCAGCCCACACTCTGCGCATTGGCGAGAGCGCGTCCGACATTTTACGGCGTATGCTGAAATTCTCCGCCGCTTCCCAGCCGGCAGCCGCTGCTGTCGCGCCGGTCGTCAAAGCCGAACCCGTTGCCGCTCCGGCTCCGGCGGCTACCCCCGTTGCTGAGGTAAAAGCGGTCAAAACCGCCAAAGATAAAGTTCGCGCCATGCGCGAGCTGCTGCTTTCTGACGAATACGCTGAGCAGAAAAAGGCGGTAAATCGCTTTATGCTGGTGCTGACCACGCTCTATTCGCTGGACAACCAGGCGTTCGCCGAAGCCACCGAATCCCTTCACGGCCGTACCCGCGTCTACTTTGCCGAAAATGAGCAAACGCTGCTGAAAAACGGCAACCAGACCAAACCGAAACAGGTTCCGGATACGCCATACTGGGTTATCACTAATACCAATACGGGCCGTAAATGCAGCATGGTCGAACACATCATGCAGTCAATGCAATTCCCGGCGGAATTGATTGAAAAGGTTTGCGGTACCATCTAATACTGACAATCTAACCCTTGCATAAGAAGGACCAGGCAATGGCAAACCATACCCGTGCGGGTCAACCCGCACAGCAGAGTGATTTGATCAACGTCGCTCAACTGACTGCGCAGTACTACGTGCTGCAGCCGGACGTGAGCAATGCGGAACATGCGGTGAAATTCGGGACCTCCGGTCACCGCGGTAGTGCAGGTCGTCACAGCTTCAATGAAAAGCATATTTTGGCCATTGCCCAGGCGATTGCTGAAGAGCGCGCGAAAAACGGAATTTCGGGCCCATGCTTCGTCGGGAAGGATACGCACGCGCTCTCTGAGCCGGCGTTTATCTCCGTTCTTGAAGTGTTAGCCGCCAATGGGGTGGATGTTATTGTGCAGGAAGACAATGGTTTCACGCCGACACCGGCGGTTTCCAACGCTATCCTGGTACACAATAAAAAAGGCGGCCCGCTGGCTGACGGCATTGTGATTACGCCGTCCCACAACCCGCCGGAAGACGGTGGCATCAAGTACAACCCGCCAAACGGTGGTCCGGCTGATACCAACGTCACTAAAGTGGTTGAAGACCGCGCCAATGCGCTGCTCGCCGCCGATCTGGCTGGCGTTAAGCGTATTTCTTATGATGCCGCGCTGGCCTCGGGTCACGTGAAAGAAGTGGATCTGGTGCAGCCGTTTGTTGAAGGGCTGGCGGATATCGTCGATATGGCGGCTATCCAGAAAGCCGGTCTGACGCTGGGCGTCGATCCTCTCGGCGGCTCCGGTATTGAATACTGGAAACGTATCGCGAAGCACTACAACCTGAACCTGACTATCGTCAACGATCACGTTGACCAGACGTTCCGCTTTATGCACCTCGACAAAGACGGCGCTATCCGTATGGACTGTTCCTCCGAGTGTGCGATGGCTGGCCTGCTGGCGCTGCGCGATAAGTTTGATCTGGCGTTCGCCAATGACCCGGACTACGACCGTCACGGTATCGTGACTCCGGCAGGGCTGATGAACCCGAACCACTACCTGGCGGTGGCCATCAACTACCTGTTCCAGCACCGTCCTCAGTGGGGCAAAGAGGTCGCGGTCGGTAAAACGCTGGTCTCTTCCGCTATGATTGACCGCGTGGTGAACGACCTGGGGCGTAAGCTGGTAGAAGTACCAGTGGGCTTCAAATGGTTTGTTGACGGTCTGTTTGACGGTAGCTTCGGCTTTGGCGGTGAAGAGAGCGCGGGCGCGTCTTTCCTGCGTTTCGACGGCACGCCGTGGTCAACCGATAAAGACGGCATCATCATGTGCCTGCTGGCGGCAGAAATTACCGCCGTTACCGGTAAGAATCCGCAGGAGCACTACAACGAGCTGGCCGCACGCTTCGGTGCGCCGAGCTACAACCGTTTGCAGGCTAGCGCAACGTCCGCACAGAAAGCGGCGCTGTCTAAGCTCTCTCCGGAAATGGTAAGCGCCAGCACGCTGGCGGGCGATCCGATCACCGCTCGTCTGACGGCTGCGCCGGGTAACGGTGCGTCAATCGGCGGTCTGAAAGTCATGACTGACAACGGCTGGTTCGCTGCGCGTCCGTCCGGTACGGAAGATGCCTACAAAATTTACTGCGAAAGCTTCCTTGGCGCTGAGCATCGTCAGCAGATCGAGAAAGAAGCGGTTGAAATTGTTAGCGAAGTACTGAAAAACGCCTGATGGCGCTTCGCTTATCTGGCCTACGTCTCCTGTAGGCCTGTACTCTGAGGAGCCGAAAGGCTCCTTTTTTGATCACGCGGTGTGCTGATGGCAGGTTAAGGTCTGGCAATCGAGACGCACGACGCAAACAGCCTTCATCATGTCCTCCCGATAGTCAAAGGATTGCCCCGGCGCCGACTGACGCATGATCGCGTCCAGCCCGCGTATCATCTCTTCACGGTCATGTAAGATAGTCGCCCGGCCGCTGGCGATGATACTGGAATACGCGAAGCTAAAATCACAGGCCTCTGGTGCCGGAATTAACCCGTGATCGCCATCGATTTCAAGGCTGATGTGCGGGTCTTTACGCAGTAAACGCATCTTTTTTCCGGTGCGGGCACCGTGGAAAAAGAACGTCCAGCGTTCGTCCTCATAGGTATAACCAAAGTTGACCGGCACAATATACGGGCTGCGCTCGTCGTTAAGCGCGATGCGGCAAATTTGCTGGCGTTGAATCAGGGGAATGATTTTTTCTGCGGTGCTGATGATGCGTTCGGGATTGCTCATGATGGCTGTCTTATCACAAAGAAGGGGCCGGGCTGCAGGGGGACTACAGCCCGGCCGGATGATTAACCGTGTTTGTTTTTCAATTCAAAGCGCGGTGATACCAGACCATACAGCGTCCAGCCGAGGAAGGTCACGATGGAACCGTACAGCATCGCTTCTTCGCCGGAAGAGAACAGGGCGTAGAAGCTGTACATCGCGCCGATAAACGCCACGATGTTAGCCATACGCGCTTTGCCCGCCGGTACGTTTGCCATCCGCTGGATAATCGCCAGCGCCGCCATCGACAGGATGTACGGAATGATGTTGGTCACCACCGCCAGGTTAACCAGTACGTTAAACTGGTTGTTCAGCGACGGGCTGATGGTCATCAGCGATAGGCCAGACTGAATAATCACAATCACCAGCATGCCTTTCACCGGTGCATCTGCATGGCTGACCTGTGAAAAGACTTTCGGGAAGTAGCCTTCGTCCGCAGAGGATTTGAAGACCTGGGCGATGGTGAACTGCCAGCCGAGCAGCGAACCGCAGCAGGACATCACCATCAGCGCCATGATCACTTTACCGACTTCCGGCGTGAACATCTGCGCAAAGGCCAGGCCAAACGGTGCGGTTGAGTTGGCCAGATCCATGTTTGGCACAATCCCGGCAATCACGTTGGTGGAAATGATGTAAATCACCGCAGCCCCCAGCGTCCCGCCGAGTACGGCGATCGGGACGTTACGTTCCGGGTTTTCAACCACGTCGGCGTTGGCGCAGGCCGATTCCAGACCGAGGAAGGCCCACAGCGTCATGGCGATAGACGAGCCAACGGCGCTAAAGAACGGTACATGATGCGGGTTCCAGGATTCGACATACATGGTCGGGCTGAACCAGAACCAGCCGATGACGCACAGGCCGACAACCGGGATAATCACCCCCCAGACGGTAATGCTGCTGATCTGCCCGGTAATACGTGCACCGCCAAAGTTGGCGACCGTACAGATCCACAGGACACCGATGGTGGCCAGCCCGATTTGCACCGGGCTCAGCGTGGCACCGAAGAGCTCGGTGCCGTAACCCACAGCGGAGATAGCAATCGCCACGTTGGCAATCAGCAGTGAAACCCCGTAGGTATAGTTGGCCATAAAGTTGCCAGACTTACCAAAGGCATACTCGGCGTAGCCGCCCATGCCCCCGGATTTCTTACTGAACATCCCGCACTTAGCGAAGGCCCAGGCCAGCGCCATCGAACCGACGGCGGTGACCAGCCAGGAGATAATGGAGATGGTGCCGACTTCAGCGAGTTTGGTGGGCAGCATAATGATACCGGAGCCCATCATGTTCACCATCGTCAGGATGGTGAGCTGAACAACACCCATCTTATTTTTGGCTGTGCTCATAATTTCTCCCCTTTCAGCAGCGCCGGTTGCGGCTGCTGAGTCTTAATCACGTTGCACCACACTTCTTTGCGGCCATCATGTTCCTGGATATATACCCCTTGCAGTTCTGGCGCGAAGCCCGGCAGCAGGTTGATCCCTTCTTCCAGCGCTTTGAAGTAGCGCAGTACGGAATCACCCCAGATTTCGCCCGGGACAACGCACAGCACGCCAGGAGGATACGGCAGAGCACCTTCTGCGGCGATTTTGCCTTCCGCCATGGACAGCGGCACCAAATCGACTTCGCCACGGATATAAGCGAAGTTGGCTTCCTGCGGGTTCATGCTGACGCGCGGGAAGTGTGATTTACGGAACATCTCTTTCTGCAGCTGTTTCACGTTATGGCGGGCGTACAGGTTATGCATTTCCTGGCACAGTTGGCGCAGGGTGTAGCCTTCGTAACGATCTTTATGCTGCCCGTACAGCGACGGCAGAACGTCTTTCAGCGGCGCATCGGCTTCCAGCAGCGTTTCAAAGCGCACCAACAGCGCAACCAGCTGCTGCAGTTTGGCCATATCTTCGGCCGGTGTCAGCAGGAACAGGATAGAGTTGAGGTCGCATTTTTCCGGCACTACGCCGTGCTCACGCAGGTAGTTCGCCAGAATGGTTGCCGGTACGCCGAAGGTGTCGTATTCGCCGTTGCCGTCAATCCCCGGCGTGGTCAGCAGGAGTTTGCAAGGGTCGACGAAATACTGATGTTCGGCGTAGCCTTCAAAACCATGCCAGCGTTCGCCCGGTACGAAGTGGAAGAAGCGCAGATCGTTAGCAATCTGCTCGGTCGGCCAGGACTGCCACGGTTTGCCGTCAACGTCGTTAGGCACAAACGGGCGAATATGGCGGCAGTTGTCGAGAATCAGCTTACGTGCTTCGATACCGTTCGCGACGCAGTCCATCCACATATTGCGGCCGGCCTGGCCTTCATGCATTTTGGCGTTCACGTCCAGTGCGGCAAACAGCGGGTAGAACGGGCTGGTGGACGCGTGCATCATAAAGGCGTTGTTCAGACGTTTGTGCGGAACATAACGCTGCTGGCCTTTAATATGGCTGTCTTTTTTATGGATCTGCGAGGTCTGGGAGAAACCAGCCTGCTGTTTATGCACCGACTGGGTGACCAGAATACCCGGATCGTTCTCGTTGAGTTCAAGCAGCAGCGGCGAGCAGTCGGCCATCATCGGAATAAACTGTTCGTAGCCTACCCACGCGGAGTCGAACAGGATGTAATCGCACAGGTGACCAATTTTATCAACGACCTGACGTGCGTTGTAAATGGTGCCGTCGTAGGTCCCTAACTGAATGACCGCCAGACGGAACGGGCGCTCGTTGCGCGCGCGGTTCGGTGCAACTTCGGCAACCAGCTCACGCAGGTAGCGTTCTTCGAAGCAGTGGGCATCAATACCGCCGATAAAGCCGTACGGGTTACGTGCGGTTTCCAGATACACCGGCGTTGCACCAGCCTGCAGCAGCGCGCCGTGGTGGTTTGATTTGTGGTTATTACGGTCAAACAGCACCAAATCGCCCGGGGTCAGCAGCGCATTCAGCACCACTTTGTTAGACGAAGAGGTCCCGTTCAGTACGAAGTAGGTTTTATCCGCGTTAAAGACTTTGGCTGCGTGCTGTTGGGCAATGCACGGTGCGCCTTCGTGGATCAGCAGGTCACCCATCGCGACGTCGGCGTTGCACAGGTCAGAGCGGAAAAGCGTTTCACCAAAGTATTCAACGAATTGGTTACCGGCAGGGTGACGGCGGAAGAATTCACCGCCCTGGTGCCCCGGGCAGTCAAATGCGCTGTTGCCCTGTGCTACGTAGTCGACCAGTGCGCTGAAGAACGGCGGGCGCAGATTCACTTCATATTTGTGCGCAGCGGCTTCCAGCTGGCGGCCGTAGAAGTCGTTACGGGTTTCATCGTGCTCAAATACCCCTTGAATACGTGAGAGATATTCAGAAGGAACGATTTGATCTTTATTAATAGCAATGAAGACGGGCAGGTTATAACCCGTGGCATCTATTTCATCGAGTTTACCGCACTCAACGTCTTCAATTGATAATACGGCGGCCGCGACATCAATAAAGTGGGTGTCACAGGTGTTGATAATACTGCGCTGGGTAGTAAAGCAGTCCGGGCATGAACGACTTACGGCAATTTTTAATTCAGACATTTTTCGACTCTTCATTTTAGGTAATAGCAGTCCGTCAATTACTCGAAAGAGAAATTGATATCGCCGGAAAAAAAGCAAGACGATCCCGCTGACAATAAAATCAGGGCGTTGCTTTTTTCAGAATATGGCAAACCCAACCGGTCCGGTGGCCGGAAGAAACAGGTTTGTCAGAGCGAGCGCTGGCAGCAGGCGGTATGCCTGTATTTACAAGGAAATACTGCGAGGCGCCCGAAGTCGGAAGACTTATCGGGCGTTAAAGAAGTGAAAGTCGAAGCTATTACGGTGGGCAAACATCATAATATGTGTTGTCCGCCGGATATGGGGCATTTGTCGGTTATTGTTTTCCATTTCGTATCCCTCCGATGAATATCTTAAGGCGGAGTCATTTTATCTCTGATAAGGCGTAAAACTGTGAGGTTGATCAACAATAGGAGATCATTCATAAAATAATCAATTATTGGTAGGTGGTGTGCCAGGATAAAATGCTGTTTTGTTGAGATGTTGTAAACAACTTGTATTTTATTTATTTAAAGTAGAATTAAGCCACGCCATTTAAATATGCGGGTGGCTTACGTTAATTCTTAATAAAATAAGTATGTGATAGTAGGGTTATTATGAATAATTATTCATAACATAAAACGATAGCCAATACCGGTTTCGGTTAATAAATGCTGAGGGCGCGCGGGATCGATTTCCAACTTCTGGCGAAGGTGCCCCATATAAATGCGCAAATAATGACTATGTTCCACCGCATTCGGCCCCCACACCTGGCTCAGTAGCTGCCGTTGAGTGAGCACTTTTCCAGCATTGTTGAGTAACACCGCCAGCAGGCGGAACTCAATAGGGGTGAGGTGAATTTCTTCACTGCCGCGGGTTATGCGTCGTGAAGCCAGGTCCACGGTGATATCAGAGAAGGTCACTTGTGGATCGTGCGGCTGCGTGCTGGCATGGCGGCGCAGGGCCACGCGCAGTCGTGCCTGAAGCTCGCCGATGCCAAATGGTTTACTCAGATAGTCGTCGGCGCCGGCGTCCAGTGCGGCAATTTTATCGTGTTCTTCGCTGCGTGCGGACAGCACAATAATCGGCACCGGGCTCCACTGGCGAATATCGCGGATAAAATCGAGACCGTCACCGTCGGGCAGGCCAAGGTCAAGGATCACTAAATCCGGCTTACGCGTCGCCGCTTCCAGCAGACCGCGTTGCAGGGTATCGGCATCGAACACGCGCAGGTCTTCTGCTTCCAGCGCGGTGCGCAGAAAACGGCGGATAGCCTGTTCATCTTCAACAATCAGAACGCTGGTCACAGCTCCTCGGGTCCCTCTTCAAGTTCAGGTGGTTTTTCTAGTGGAAGTGTAACACGAAAACAGGCTCCCCCTTCCGGGCGGTTGCTGGCCGACAGCGTGCCGCCGTGGATCTCAACGATTGCCTGGCAAATGGCCAGACCTAGCCCGACGCCGGGAATCGCCGACTCTTTGTTGCCGCGGGCAAATTTGGCGAAAATTAGCTGCTCCTGGCCGAGAGGAATACCCGGCCCGCTGTCCCAGACGTCGAGCAGCAGACGGTTATTCTCAGTGGTGGCGCGAATGCCGATTTGTGCCTCGCTGCCTGCGTACTTCACGGCGTTTTCCAGCAGATTGTTCAGCACCCGCTCGAATAACGGGCCATCGAGGTGGACCAGCATGAGCGGGTCGGGTAGGGCGAGCGCGATCCGGCGGCCGCCGAGCGTGGGCTCTAGCGTGCGCAGCGCGCTGCCGACGACCTCTTCCAGCGTCAGCCATTCCTTATGAAGATTAAACCCGCCGGACTGAATGCGCGCCATATCCAGCAGGTTATTGACCAGCCGCGTGGTGTTCAGCACGTGCTGGCGAATTTCGTTTGCCTGCGGCGCGTAGGGCGAGCCGCTGCTGGCCAGATCGAGCGTCAAAATTTCCGCCTGTCCGAACAGCACGGTTAGCGGCGTGCGCAGATCGTGCGACAGAGCGGCCAGTAGGGAGTTGCGCAGGCTTTCACGTTCGCTGATAAGCCTGGACTGCTCCTCGCTTGCCGTCAGCGCCAGCCGCTCCAGCGCGCTGGCGACCAGCAGGGTGAACGTTTCCAGCAGCCGCTGTTGTTCCGGCACCATTAACTGGCGCAGATTATTGGGTTCCACCACCACCAGCCCGTGGGTTTTATCGGCGCTGCGCAGCGGCAGAATCAGATAAGGTACGCCGGGGAGGGTATCGGTTCCGGCCCCGGCGGGCAGCCCTTTGTCAAAACTCCAGTGGGCAATGGCTTCATCCCACGGCGTCATGCCCTCCTGATGGTTAAGCGCCGCCAGCTTACCGTGCTCATCCGGCAGCAGTACCTGGCTGCGGGCGTGGAACGTCGAGCGGATATACTGCTCGCAGGTCACGGCGATATCGCGGGCATTACGCCCGACCGCCAGCGTTTTGGACATCTCGTAGAGGTGTCGCGTTCGCTGCTCGCGGTAGCGGGCAACGCGTGCCTGGTAACGTACCCCAGCGGTCAGATTACCGATCACCAGCCCCACCGTCAGCATGACCCCGAAGGTCAACAGATACTGTACGTCGGACACGGCCAGGGTGCCGCGCGGCGCCACGAACACTAAGTCAAAGCTCACGACGTTGATGACCGTGGCCAGCACCGAGGGCCAGCGGCCGTAGAACAGGGCCACGATCACCACGCCGAGCAGGTAGAGCATGACGAGGTTGGCGGCTTCAAAGGCCACCAGCCACTGCGCGGCAATAAAGGTAATGGCCGCGCACAGCGCGAGCGCCACCGCGCAGCCGCGAATCTGTACGCGCCATTTATCCCGCCATGGCCGCCGATCGTGCGGGCGATCCGGCAGAGGCAGCGGCGTTTCATCCACGCCGATAACCAGCAGATCCAACTCTGGAGCATGGCGTGAGAGGCGATCGCCGAAGCGTTCGCCGCGCCACCATTGACGCTTTTGTTGGCGACCAATCACAATTTTGCCGAGATTATGCTCGCGGGCGTAGCGAATCACCGCGGCTTCTTCGGAGGGATCGGAGAGCGTAGCGGTTTCAGCTCCCAGCTCCTGCGCCAGGCGCAGCGATTTAAGGATTGCCCGTCGCTGAGGTTCCGGCAAACGGTGCAGCGCAGGGGTCTCGACGTAAACCGCGTGCCAGGCGCTGCCCAGACGAGCAGCCAGGCGGGCAGCGGTACGCACCAGCTTCTCGCTACCGGCATGGTGGCCGATGCACAGCAGAATGGCATCGTGGGTATGCCAGACTTTTTCCTGTCCCTGCGCGTCACGCCAGGCGCGCATTTGATCGTCCACGCGTTCGGCGGTGCGGCGCAGCGCCAGTTCGCGCAGGGCAATCAGGTTCCCTTTACGGAAGAAATTTTCGATGGCCCGCTCGGCCTGGCCGGCAAGATAGACCTTGCCTTCATTCAGCCGCTGGCGCAGATCGTCGGGCGGTAGATCCACCAGCACCACTTCATCTGCGGCGTCAAAGAAGGGATCGGGTACCGTTTCCCGCACCTGAATCCCGGTTACCCCACTGACCACGTCGTTGAGGCTCTCAAGGTGCTGAACATTGACGGTGGTAAACACATCAATTCCGGCGTCCAGCAGTTCATCGATATCCTGCCAGCGTTTAGGGTGACGTGAACCGGGGGCATTGCTGTGGGCCAGCTCATCCATCAGCACCAGCGCCGGGCGACGGGCGAGGGCTGCGTCGAGGTCAAACTCGCTGACGTAGCGGCCGCGATAGGCGGTGCGCTTTGGTGGCAGCATGCTCAGGCCGTTGAGCATCGCGGCGGTTTCTTTACGTCCGTGGGTTTCGACCACGCCCGCCAGCACGTCCAGCCCCTGTGCGCGCAGCCGCTGCGCCTCAGCCAGCATGGCCCAGGTTTTACCGACCCCGGCGCAGGCGCCGAAGAAAATCTTCAGCTTGCCGCGGTGCGCATCGGCGGTTTGTTCCAGCAGGCGATCCGGGTCAGGACGCAGCGGCTCATCGGTCATCATTAATTATCCTTGTGGGCATCCAGCGCCATATTCAGCTCAACAATATTTACCACAGGTTGACCGAGAAAGCCGAGCAGCGGCTTATGGGTTGCGGCCTGAACCTGCTGCATGAGCCACTGCGGCGAAAGGTGGCGCGCTTTGGCAATGCGCGGTACCTGCCATAACGCAGCGGCGGGCGTCAGGTGTGGGTCTAGTCCGCTGGCGGATGCGGTCACCAGTTCAACCGGAACCCGGCTGCTGGCGTCCGGATTGGCAGCACGTAGCGCGGCAATTCGGTCGGTAAACAGCTTATCCAGCGCCGGGTTACTGCCCGCCAGGTTACTACCGCCGGAGGCCATCGGGTTATCCGGCGTATCGGCGGTGGCGGAAGGGCGGCCCTGGAAATAACCAGGATCGGTAAAGGACTGGCCGGTAAGCCGCGAGCCGCGAATATCGGTATGGTCAAAAATCAGCGAGCCGTTAGCCTGAGTATGGAACAACCACTGCCCCAGCGCGGTGGTCACGAGCGGATAAATACCGCCGGTGATAACCGCGAGGAACAGGAAGATAACAACGGCAGGACGCAATGCAGACATGGTTTTTTCCTCACACCAGACCCAGCAGGGTTAACAGTAAATCAATGAGTTTGATGCCGATAAACGGCACTACCAGCCCGCCGGCGCCGTAAATCCACAGGTTGCGGCGTAGCATTGCTGATGCCGACAGCGGGCGGTAGCTCACCCCTTTTAGCGCCAGCGGCAGCAGGAACACGATGATCAGCGCGTTAAAAATGACGGCGCTGAGAATCGCAGAGTCCGGCGAGTGCAGACGCATAATGTTCAGCACTCCCAGCTGCGGCCAACTGGCGGCAAAGGCGGCGGGAATAATGGCGAAGTATTTCGCCACGTCGTTGGCGATACTGAACGTGGTCAGCGAGCCGCGGGTCATCAGCATTTGCTTGCCAATGTGCACCACCTCAATCAATTTGGTCGGGTTAGAGTCCAGGTCGACCATATTGCCCGCCTCTTTGGCCGCCTGAGTCCCGGAATTCATTGCCACCGCAACGTCGGCCTGGGCTAACGCCGGGGCGTCGTTGGTGCCGTCGCCGGTCATTGCCACCATGCGGCCTTCGGACTGGTACTGGCGAATCAATGCCAGCTTGGCTTCCGGCGTGGCTTCAGCAAGGAAGTCGTCAACGCCCGCTTCGGCGGCGATGGCCGCGGCGGTCAGCCGGTTGTCGCCGGTGATCATCACCGTTTTAATGCCCATCTTACGCAGTTGAGCGAAGCGTTCTTTAATACCGCCTTTGACAATATCCTTCAGCGCTATGACCCCAAGCACGCGCGCGCCTTCGGCGACGACCAGCGGCGTGGCACCAAGGCTCGCGACGCTTTCCACTTTCTGTTCGACATCAAGCGGGAAGCGGCCGCCGTTGCTTTCAATATGACGGCGAATAGCATCAACGGAACCTTTGCGAATCATACGGTTGTCGATGTTTATCCCGCTCATCCGGCTCTGTGCGGTAAACGGGACGAAGGTCGCGTGCAGCGCCTGCACGTCGCGTTCGCGCAGGTTGAAGCGCTGTTTTGCCAGCACCACGATGCTGCGTCCTTCCGGGGTTTCATCCGCCAGCGATGACAGCTGAGCGGCATCGGCCAGCGTTTTTTCGTCTACGCCTTGTGCTGGAAGGAACTGCGATGCCTGGCGGTTGCCCAGCGTAATAGTGCCGGTTTTATCCAGCAGCAGCACGTCGACATCGCCCGCCGCTTCCACGGCGCGACCGCTGGTGGCGATAACGTTAGCGCCCAGCATGCGACTCATCCCGGCAACGCCGATAGCCGATAGCAGACCACCAATGGTGGTGGGGATCAGACATACCAACAGCGCGACCAGCACGGTGACGCTTATTGGCGTACCGCTCCAGGCGGAGAACGGCCAGATGGTGGCGGTCGCCAGCAGGAAGACGATAGTCAGCGCCACCAGCAAAATGGTCAGGGCAATTTCGTTCGGCGTCTTACGACGCTGCGCACCTTCCACCATCGCAATCATGCGATCGAGGAACGTCTCCCCCGGGTTGACGCTACAGCGCACCACCAGCCAGTCGGAGAGGATGCGCGTCCCGCCGGTGACCGAGGCGAAGTCGCCGCCGGATTCACGAATAACCGGTGCGGATTCGCCGGTAATGGCGCTTTCGTCTACCGATGCGCCACCCTCGATGACTTCGCCGTCGCAGGGAATAATGTCGCCTGCTTCAACCAGCACCACGTCGCCTTTGCGCAGATCGTCGGCCGGGATGTGATCCATTGCGGCACCGTAGCGAGCCTCACGCAATTTGCGGGCAAAAGCCGTTTTTTTGACCCCTTTCAGGCTGTTGGCCTGCGCCTTACTGCGGCCTTCGGCCATGGCTTCGGCAAAGTTGGCAAACAGTACGGTAAACCACAGCCACAGGGCGATGGCGCTACTAAAGCCCACGTTGCCAGGCAGGGCACCCAGCGCCATGGCGGCGGCCAGCGCGCTGGTCAGCACGCTGCCAATCCAGACGATAAACATGACCGGATTACGCCACTGCACGGTGGGGCTGAGTTTTTTCACGGCGTCGATCAACGCCTGGCGAACCAGAGACGGTTCAAACAGGCCCAGTTGTTTGCGACTCATAACCAATTGCTCCGCATGACTCAAAACAGGGAAAGATGTTCCGCTACCGGGCCAATCGCCAGGGCGGGAATAAAGGTCAGTGCGCCCACCAGCAGCACGGTGCCGATCAGCAGGCCAATAAACAGGGCATCGTGTGTCGCCAGCGTGCCTGGCGTAGCGGGCTGGATTTTTTTATTCACCAGCGAACCGGCAATTGCCAGCACCGGGAGAATCACGCCGAAGCGGCCGACAAACATGCACACCGCCAGCAGGCAGTTCCAGAATGGCGTGTTGGCGCTTAAGCCCGCGAAGGCGCTGCCGTTGTTATTCGCGGCCGACGAAACGGCATACAGCACCTCGCTAAAGCCGTGCGAACCGGGGTTGGCCATGGCGCTACGTCCGGCATCGGTCATCATCGCCAGCGCGGTGCCGAGCAGCACCAGCGTTGGGGTGACCAGAATCGCCAGCGCGGTCATTTTCATCTCCGGTACGTCGATTTTTTTGCCGAGGTATTCGGGGGTGCGACCAATCATCAGCCCGGCGATAAACACCGCCAGCAGGACGAACAGCAGCATGCCGTACAGACCGGAGCCCACGCCGCCGAAGACCACTTCACCAATCTGCATCAGCCACAGCGGGATCATGCCGCCCAGCGCGGTAAAGGAGTCATGCATCGCGTTTACCGCACCGCAGGAGGCTGCGGTTGTCACCACCGCGTACAGGCTGCTGGCAAGGATGCCGAAGCGGCTCTCTTTCCCTTCCATATTGATACTGCTGTCGGCACCGAACGCGAGCAGGTGTGGGTTACCGCGGGTTTCCGCCCACATCACCACCGCCACGCAGACCACGAAAATAATCGTCATCGCCCACAGAATCGCCCGGCCCTGGCGGTTGTCGCCTACCGACTCGCCGAAAGCAAAGCACAGCGCCGCCGGGATCAGGAAGATCGCCAGCATCTGCACGAAGTTGGTCAGCGCCGTCGGGTTTTCAAAGGGGTGTGAAGAGTTAGCGTTAAAGAACCCGCCGCCGTTGGTGCCCAGCATTTTAATGGCCTCCTGTGAGGCGACGGGGCCCATCGGCAGCAGCTGATGCGCACCTTCCAGCGTGGTAAACGGCTGGTAGGGCAGGAAGTTCTGTAACGTGCCTTGCTGAATAAAGAACAGCGCCAACAGCAGTGAAATGGGCAGCAGCAGCCACAGGGTAATACGGGTGATATCGACCCACGCGTTACCCAGCGTACTGACGCTATGGCGGGCAAAAGCGCGCACCAACGCAAACAGCACGGCGATGCCGGTGGCGGCAGAGAGGAAATTCTGTACCGTCAGACCAGCCATCTGGCTGAAATAGCTTAGCGTGGTTTCACCGCTGTACGACTGCCAGTTGGTGTTGCTGACGAAGCTCACGGCGGTGTTCAGCGCCAGGTGCCATGACAGGCCCGGCAGCTGCTGTGGGTTAAGCGGCAGATAGCCTTGCAGCATCAGCATGGCGAACAACGCCGCCAGACCGCAAAGGTTCAGCAGTACGATGGCCATGGCATAGCGTCGCCAGCTCATTTCATGGCCGGAAATGCCGAGGATGCGCCACAGAACGCTTTCCGTCCGGGCCAGACCCGGCAGCGGCGCATTGCCGATCATCGTCGCCAGCATCTTGCCGAGCGGACGAGCGAGAATAAACAGCACCAGCAGGAAGCTGGCAACGAGTAGAAATCCCTGAGCAGCCATCACAGCGCCTCCGCCTTCAAAAGGGCATAAACCAGATACGCCAGTAACAGGAACACCAGCACCACGCCGGCTATTACGCCTGTAGTCACAATCCACCTCCGGACGATTGAGTTATTGCGCTAAGCGTAGGTTTTCAGGTGCAAAGATTTCGCAAAAATTGCCGGGCGGGGTGTAAAAAAAGTATAAAAATAACAAATCCATAATTTAACTAATGGTTAGTATTAATTTAACAATCACGTAACTAAGTTACGCGGTGAATGTAAATAAACACAAAACAAACCGAAATTAGTGGTCGGATGAGTAGTAAAATTACACAAAAAGCGGTACGATTTTAAACAGATTACCAAGCATGATTTTCCGGCGAAGATTGCCGGCCAACTTAGGGGAGAGAATATGGAACTGTACAAAAAATATCCTGCACACGTCGTGTTAATGCGCCGTACTTTCGCCGTGGTGGCGGGGATTCTGGCGCTGCCGGTGATGCTGTTCTGGAAAGACCGCGCCCGTTTTTACAGCTATCTGCACCGCGTCTGGTCGAAAACCAGTGAGAAACCGGTATGGATGGAACAGGCTGAAGAGGCCGCCTGCGACTTTTATTAATCGTGTCGCAGCGAAAAAAAACACGCAAGCCGCTCCTGCAAAGGGGCGGCTTTTTGCATTTGCAGTGATGCAGGCCTGATAAGTGCAGCGCCATCAGGCAGGTGTGGTATCAACGTCGAAAGGTGTTGTGAAATAATTGGTGTAATATGAATGTATTAGTTAAATATATTCAGGATTTTTATGCCTACGCATCTGGTCTGGTTCCGCGCTGATTTGCGCCTGCATGACAACCTCGCCCTTGCCGCTGCCTGCCGCGATCCGCACGCGCAGGTGCTGGCATTGTATATTGCCACCCCGCAACAGTGGGCGGCGCACGCCATGGCCCCCCGCCAGGCCGCCTATCTTGCCGCGCAGCTGAACGCGCTTCGTCAGGCGCTGGCAGAGAAAAATATCCCGCTGATTTTCCACGAGGTGGCTGATTTTGCCGCCAGCATTGAGGTGGTGCGCAGCGTCTGCAAACGGCATGCGGTCACGCACCTTTTCTACAACTATCAGTATGAGTTCAACGAGCGTCAGCGCGATCGCCAGGTGGAACACTCGCTGGTGGATACCGTCTGTCAGGGGTTTGATGACAGCGTGATCCTGCCACCGGGGGCGGTGGTGACCGGCAATCACGAGATGTATAAAGTGTTTACGCCGTATAAAAACGCCTGGCTACGACGGCTGCGTGAGCACCTACCGGAGTGCGTTCGTGCGCCAGCGCCAAGAAATGCGCCTGCGGTAATAGCTGGGCCGGCGATAACATTGACCTATCCGCAGCAGCCGTTTGATCCGGCGCTG
Organism: Klebsiella sp. WP3-W18-ESBL-02; assembly: GCF_014168815.1. NCBI lineage: Bacteria > Pseudomonadati > Pseudomonadota > Gammaproteobacteria > Enterobacterales > Enterobacteriaceae > Klebsiella > Klebsiella sp. WP3-W18-ESBL-02. Next base: position 3,546,526 of record NZ_AP021972.1, on the reverse strand, counting down.
TTTCCTGCCGATGAAAACACGGCGATTCAACGGCTGCGTCAGTTCTGCCAGCAGGGCGCATCTGAGTATGAATCTCAGCGTGATTTCCCGGCGATTGAGGGGACCAGCCGTTTATCCGCGTGCCTGACCGTTGGCGTACTGTCACCGCGTCAGTGTCTGCATCGCCTGCTGGCCGAGCAGCCAGCGGCACTGGACGGCGGTGCGGGCAGCGTGTGGCTAAACGAACTGATCTGGCGTGAGTTTTATCGCCATCTGATGACTTATTATCCTCGGCTCTGTCAGCACCAACCGTTTATCAAGTGGACAGATAATGTCCGCTGGCACGACGCCCCGGCGGCGCTGACGGCCTGGCAGCGCGGGCAAACCGGCTATCCGATCGTCGACGCCGCGATGCGCCAGCTCAATGCTACTGGTTGGATGCATAACCGCCTGAGAATGATCGTCGCCAGCTTCCTGGTGAAAGACCTGCTGATCGACTGGCGGGAAGGGGAGCGCTACTTTATGTCGCAACTGGTGGATGGCTGCCTGGCGGCTAACAACGGCGGCTGGCAGTGGGCGGCCTCAACCGGTACCGATGCAGCGCCCTATTTTCGTATCTTTAACCCGACAACCCAGGGCGAACGTTTTGATAAAAGCGGGGCGTTTATCCGTCAGTGGCTGCCGGAACTGGCGGCGGTGCCGGACAGCGCGATTCATCAGCCGTGGACGTGGGCTGAGAAGCAGGGAAGGGGATTGGATTATCCGCGGCCCATCGTTAATCACAGTGAAGCGAGGGTTGCCACGCTTGCCGCCTATGAAGCTGCGAAGAAAAATGAGGCCTGATTTTCAGGCCTCATAGACAGGGTTACGCGTCAACCGCCAGGCGGCGTTGGCGAACTTTCACCGAGTGGTACAGCCAGATAACCATGACGACGCCGACGCAGGCCAGCGCGCCCCAGGTAATCTGGCTAAAGACGTCAATATAGGCATTGATGGAGTAGTCTGCCGCACCGGCGGAATCAAACGAGGCCTGCGAGGTCTGGTCGGCAATAATGCCCGCCACATAGTTGGCCACCGCGCCGGAGAGCAGCATGTAGATGCCGGTCAGTACACCGGTGACGCCCGGGATCTGAATACGGGTAATCTGCGACATGGCCACCGGGTCGATAAACAGCTCCGCAAAGCCCATCACCGACAGCCCCAGCAGCATCAGCGGCATGGAGGAGTGCCCGTAGCTGGCAGACCAGCGGGCGCTGAGGGTCAGAATACAGAACCCGGCGCTCATCAGCCCCAGGCCCAGCGCATACTTGCCCCAGATCCGCAGATCGCGGTTGCGGGTCACCTGCTCTTTAATCAGCCACGCCAGTACCACGCCGCAAAGCATGACCGCAAAGGCATTCACCGACTGGAACATGGCGGTCGGCACTTCGTAGCCCAGCACGTTACGGTTAACGAAACGGTCAATATACAGGCTGATTGAGCTGCCGCCCTGCTGGGCAAAGGCCCAGAACAACAGGCTGAAGAAGGTCAGCACCACAATCAGGCGCAGGTCTTTACGCTGTTCAGCCGTTTCGGCGCGACGGTAAATTTTCGCCAGTACCGCCAGGCCGATAATCGAAGCCGCGATCAGCGCATAGACCGACCATTCCTGCCAGAACAATACCGTAATAAACAGCGGTGCAACGACCAGCAGTACCAGCAGCCAGCCCCAGTTGGGCAGCAGGAAGCTGCGCGCGCACAGTACTTCTTTGTTGACCCCGCGGGTGTGAGCGAAGTGGCGACGGCCGCTGATAAAAATGACCAGCCCGGCCAGCATGCCGACGGCAGCCAGCGTAAAGCCCATCGCCCAGCTATACTGCTCTTGCGCGAAGCCACAGGCGATAGGCGCCACGATTGACCCGACGTTACCCGCCGCGTACATCAGCGAGAAACCGCCGTCACGGCGCGGATCGGTGGGTTCATACAGCTCGCCTAACAGGCAGCTGACGTTGGATTTAAACAGCCCGTAGCCGCAGACAATAATGGCCAGCGACAGATACAAGAACATGGGGGCCACTTCGCTGGCACCCAGCACCATATGCCCGATGACCATCAGCAGCGCGCCGAGCATCACCGCCATGCGGTTACCCAGCACTTTATCGGCCAGATAGCCGCCGAGAATCGGCGTGACGTAAACCAGTGAACAATAGGCGCTGAACAGCTCGTAGGCGTGAGTATCGTTGTACTTCAACTGGTTGGTGAGATACAGAATCAGCAGCGCGCGCATGCCGTAGAAGCTGAAGTATTCCCAGATTTGCAGGGCGACAACGTAGTAAATTGCCTTCGGCTGCGATTGTGATTTATTCATTGCACATTTAACCTCGAAACCCGGCAACGGCCTGCTGCGTAAGGCTTTGTTTCATTTATGTAATAATACGTATAAAAGCGTATTATCTTTGTAATATGCGGTATGGTTGCATAAATATACATGAAGTTGCTCACATTGAAACAGGCAAATCGTGTTATTCAGGCATTTATTGTGCGTAGTTAAGCGGCGTTCCGGCGGATGTCAGGCATTGTGTATCGACGTAGCGGCAAAGTGACGCTATTTTATTCTGCTTAACAGCATTGATGGCTAAGGGAGCGAAAATGAAAAATACCGAGCTAGAACAACTGATTAATGAAAAACTTGGCAGCGGTGCCTTTAGCGATTATGCACCTAATGGCCTGCAGGTCGAGGGGCGTGAAACGGTACAGAAAATTGTGACCGGCGTGACCGCCAGTCAGGCATTGATTGATGAAGCCGTACGCCAGCAGGCGGATGCGGTTATCGTCCATCACGGTTATTTCTGGAAGGGCGAGTCGCCGGTGATTCGCGGCATGAAACGCAACCGCCTGAAGGCGCTGCTGGCAAACGACATCAACCTCTATGGCTGGCATCTGCCATTGGACGCACATCCAGAGCTGGGGAATAACGCCCAGCTGGCGCACCTGCTCGGTATTAACGTGATGGGTGAAATTGAACCCCTGGTGCCGTGGGGGGAACTGTCGATGCCGGTTTCAGGGCTTGAGCTGGCGTCGTGGATAGAAGTGCGTCTGGGGCGTAAACCGCTGTGGAGCGGCGATACCGGGCCGGAAAAAGTCTCCCGCGTGGCCTGGTGTACCGGCGGCGGACAGGGGTTTATCGATAGCGCAGCGCGTTTCGGCGTGGATGCCTTCATTACCGGTGAAGTGTCAGAACAAACCATTCATTCTGCTCGCGAGCAGGGGCTGCATTTTTATGCTGCGGGCCACCATGCGACCGAACGCGGCGGCATTCGTGCGTTGAGCGAATGGCTCAATGAAACCACCGATCTGGATGTCACCTTTGTTGATATCCCTAATCCGGCCTGATTAACGGGGGCATAAAGTGCAGCGAGCGCGTTGTTATCTGTTAGGGGAAACCGCCGTCGTGCTGGAGCTGGAACCGCCGGTCACGCTGGCGGCGCAAAAGCGCGTATGGCGATTGGCCCAGCGTCTGGCGGCGATTCCGGACGTGGTGGATGTGATTCCCGGAATGAATAATATTACCGTGACTCTGCGCCATCCGCAGACCCAGGCGCTGGACGCCATTGAGCGCCTTCAGCGCTGGTGGGAAGAGAGTGAGGCGCTGGAGCCTGATTCGCGGCAAATCGATATCCCGGTGGTCTACGGCGGAGAAAGTGGCCCTGACCTACCCGAGGTGGCCCGTCGGAGCGGCCTGACGCCAAAGCAAGCCGTAGAACTTCATGCGTCGGTGGACTACGTCGTGTGGTTTCTCGGCTTCCAGCCCGGTTTTCCTTACCTTGGTGGCCTACCGGAGCGCCTGCATATGCCGCGTCGCGCGGAGCCCAGGCTGAAAGTGCCCGCCGGTTCGCTCGGCATTGGCGGCGCGCAAACCGGTATTTATCCGCTGTCGACGCCCGGTGGCTGGCAGCTGATTGGTCGCACGCCTCTGGCGCTGTTTTCGCCGAACCGTGAGGATCCTATTCTGCTGCGCCCCGGGGATACGGTGCGCTTTGTGCCGCAAAAGGAGGGAATATGCTAAAGGTGATACGTGCGGGCATGTATACCTCAGTGCAGGACGCCGGGCGTGATGGGTTGCGACAGTCCGGCGTGAGCCGCTGCGGCGCGATGGATAAGCCGGCGCTGATAACGGCCAATTTGCTGGTGGGCAACGATGCTAACGCTGCGGCGCTGGAGATTACGCTGGGGGCGGCAACCTTTCAGTTTGCCCGCGACGGTTGGTTTGCGTTAACCGGCGCGGGCTGCGAAGCCACCCTGGACGGTGCGGCGGTATGGAGCGGCTGGCGACACTGGGCAACGGCAGGGCAGACGCTGATGCTCGGGCGCCCTCAGCACGGCATCCGTAGCTACCTGGCGCTGGCGGGCGGTATTGACGTGCCGATGGTGCTGGGCTCACGCAGTACCGATCTGAATGCTGGCGTCGGCGGTCTTGAGGGGCGATGCCTGCGCGATGGTGACGTGCTGCCGCTGGCAACGCCGCAGCGTACTTTCCGCGCGCCACGCGGCGTAAAGCCGCTTCTCGCCAGCAATCGCATCCGTGCGCTGCCGGGGCCGGAGTATCATGAGTTCGATGACGTTTCGCAGGAGGCGTTCTGGCGCTCACCCTGGCAGCTCAGCCCGCAAAGCAACCGCATGGGCTATCGGCTTAAAGGGCAACCGCTGACGCGCGCTCATGCGCGCGAGCTGCTGTCGCACGGGCTGGTGCCAGGCGTCGTGCAGGTGCCGCATAACGGCCAGCCGATCGTGCTGATGAATGATGCGCAGACCACCGGCGGCTATCCGCGTATCGCCTGTATTATTGAGGCCGATATGTTCCAGCTAGCGCAAATTCCACTGGGTCAGCCGATACATTTTGTCCGCTGCTCGCTGGAAGAGGCACTGAAGGCTCGCGATGACCAGCAGCGTTATCTGGCGCAGCTTAGCTGGCGGCTGAATGAGGAAGCATGACGGCGGAGACGCGTCTCCCGTAATGAAACCGGCGCGAGGGGAATATGCGCCGGTTTATTATTTATGTCTTGAATATAATCTTTGAGAATAATATTTGAATATTATTTATTTATTCTGATTTCATCATGCGATAAAGACCTTTTGTAGCGTTGTTCTTAAGGTTGTGCTTATATCCACACTGTCTGAACAGTAATCCAGGGATGGAATGTGATGTTTAATATTGTCACACCGCTGGCGGTTTTTTTTGCCTGCGAAATAGCCGAGCGGCAGTTTAATTTATTTCCCAGTAAGTCGATCTATCATACGGTTTATGGGCTGGTTTTAGTATGGCTGCTGTTGGCTATTATTCTTCATTTTATGACCACGCGCAGGTCGGAACAAACGACGCCGTTTGCCATCGCCAAGCTCTATAATACTCGCCCGGTCTACCCGCTACGTACCGACAACGAACGTCTTGCCGCCTGCGCTGAGGCGCTGTATCTGATTAGCGAAACGGCGAACCCTCACCCATCTATTAGCTATATAAATTCACTGGAGCAGCTGGATTTAAATAATGTTGAAGATATTAAAGACGCGCGGCTATTAATGAGTTCGGCCTGGAATATTGATGGCGATCGGGCATTACGCAAAATGCTGAATAAACTCATCACCCGCGCCACCTCAGGTGCAAATATACCGATGGCGACGATCGCAGGTAAGGAGCGATATATCGCCTTTTTGCAACATCAGGGGCTGCCGTTCCAGGACATCGATGCGTGCCCGATTACCGGTTTCGATTTGGTCCGGGCTTCGTGTCTGGTCAGGATTGGCTTTTCCGTTGGCTATATTGATGAACAGGAAGCGCGATCGTTTCTGAATATCGTTGGTGAACTTATTGCGCGGCAATTCACGTCGTGGGAGCAGCTGACTGCCTCATATCTGGTCATGTATCTGGAGTGGAACGGCGGAGTGAAAGGGCCGCTCGGCGTTCTGCTTTCCTGGTTTGGCCCCCGCAACCGGATTTTGGGGGCCCGGCTGCTGCTGGAGGATGACGCGTCGCCATTTCGCCGCGCATCTTTTCAGCCTTACGCCTCCTGAACGGCCGAAATTGCCGCTTGCGCCAATAAGACAGGACGCTCAGGATAATAGGCGTGATGGTTTAGCAGAAGGAGAGAGGCATGCCTGAGGGCCCAGAGATCCGCCGTGCGGCGGATAGCCTTGAAGCGGCAATCAAAGATCAACCTTTGACCGAGGTGTGGTTTGCATTCCCTGAACTTGCGCCCTACGCGTCGGGCCTGGTGGGGCAGCGCGTAACGCGTGTAGAAACCCGCGGCAAGGCGCTGCTGACGCACTTTTCCAGCGGGCTGACGCTCTATAGCCATAATCAGCTCTATGGCGTGTGGCGCGTGGTTAACGCCGGTGAAATCCCACAAACGACGCGCGTGCTGCGCGTGAAGCTGCAAACGGCAGACAAAGCCATTCTGCTTTACAGTGCCTCAGATATCGAAATGCTGACGGCTGAGACGCTGAAAACGCACCCGTTTTTACTGCGCGTTGGCCCCGATGTGCTCGACATGAGCCTGACGCCACAGGCGGTTAAAGCACGCCTGTTGTCGGCAAAATTCCGTCATCGCCAGCTCTCCGGGCTGCTGCTTGATCAGGCGTTTCTTGCCGGGTTGGGTAACTATCTGCGGGTTGAGGTGCTGTGGCAGGTTGGCTTAACCGGCAATCACAAGGCTTCACAGCTTGATGAACAGCAGCTTGAGGCGCTGTCGCATGCGCTGCTCGATATTCCTCGCCTTTCCTACAACACGCGCGGCCTGGTGGATGATAATAAACACCACGGCGCGCTGTTTCGCTTTAAAGTGTTTCACCGCGACGGCGAGACCTGTGAGCGCTGCGGTGGGGTGATTGAGAAGACGATGCTGTCATCAAGACCGTTTTACTGGTGTCCTGGCTGCCAACACTAGGCGAGCGGGCGTGTGTTGTGTCGGTCGCCGTCATCCGCCAATCAGCCGCGCGTTGCCTGATGGCGCTTCGCTTATCAGGCCGACAGGATAGCCATAAAAAAAGCGCCCGCAGGCGCTTTTTTACGTTCAAACGCTCAATTATTTCTTGAGGTCTGATTTGAAGTCGCGCTGTTCGTAGCCGGTGTACAGCTGACGCGGACGCGCAATCTTCATGCCGTCGGTGTGCATTTCGTTCCAGTGGGCAATCCAGCCAATGGTGCGCGCCATCGCGAAGATAACGGTGAACATCGAAGACGGAATACCCATCGCTTTCAGGATGATGCCGGAGTAGAAATCGACGTTCGGGTACAGTTTCTTCTCGATGAAGTACGGATCGTTGAGCGCAATATGCTCCAGCTCCATGGCCACTTCCAGCAGATCGTCTTTGGTGCCCAGTTCTTTCAGTACTTCATGGCAGGTTTCACGCATCACGGTGGCACGCGGGTCGTAGTTTTTGTACACGCGGTGGCCAAAGCCCATCAGGCGGAAAGAGTCGTTCTTGTCTTTCGCGCGACGGACGAATTCCGGAATGTGCTCAACGGAGCTGATCTCTTCCAGCATCTTGAGCGCTGCTTCGTTGGCGCCGCCGTGCGCAGGCCCCCACAGAGACGCGATACCCGCAGCGATACAGGCGAACGGGTTCGCGCCGGATGAGCCTGCCGTACGGACGGTGGAGGTAGACGCGTTCTGTTCGTGGTCAGCGTGCAGGATCAGAATGCGGTCCATGGCGCGTTCCAGCACTGGGTTCACTTCGTAGTCTTCGCAAGGCGTCGCGAACATCATACGCAGGAAGTTACCGGCATAGGAGAGATCGTTGCGCGGATACACGAACGGCTGACCGATAGAATATTTGTAACACATCGCCGCCATGGTCGGCATTTTCGACAGCAGGCGGAAGGCTGCAATTTCACGATGACGCGGGTTATTGACGTCCAGAGAGTCGTGATAAAACGCAGCCAGTGCACCGGTGATCCCGCACATCACCGCCATCGGGTGAGAGTCGCGACGGAAGGCGTGGAACAGACGGGTAATCTGCTCGTGGATCATGGTGTGGCGAGTGACGGTGGTGGTGAACTCGTTGAATTCGGCCTGGTTCGGTTTTTCGCCGTACAGGAGGATGTAGCATACTTCGAGGTAGTTAGATTCGGTGGCTAACTGATCGATAGGGAAGCCGCGGTGCAGCAGGATGCCCTCGTCGCCATCAATAAAAGTAATCTTAGACTCGCAAGATGCGGTAGAGGTAAAACCAGGGTCAAAAGTAAAAATGCCTTTTGAACCGAGAGTACGGATATCAATAACATCCTGACCGAGCGTGCCTTTCAGCACATCAAGTTCAATAGCAGTATCACCCGATAGAGTGATTTTTGCCTTTGTATCAGCCATTTACGGTCTCCTTAGCGCCTTTTTGCTTAAGACTGCCGGATGCCGGATTTGCAATTCAAAAAATAGTTCGACGGTGCCAGTTTGTTATTTGGCTCACGGCTCTGCTGTAGAGATGCAACAAGGGTACAGAGCAAGGGCGCTTGACGGTGCACGTCTAATCTACAGTGAAACAACAGCAAATCAGGGTCTTAGCAATCCAATGATTCAAACCTGAACAAACACTAATAACTTTACTGATAGGTTGGGTCAACCCCATCACACTGTTACATAACTTATTATCAGGTGAAAGAGTGACCCCATAACTTTTGAGCATTATATGCTTTTACAGGTGATGGTTGTAACAATAATGTTTAATATTTGTCAAATCACGTGATTAATTTTTAAAAAATTGTTTTAATCGTGAGCGTGATCACTGTTCTGCATAAAACCAGACAAACTATATGTAGGTTAATTGTAATGATTTTGTGAACGGCCTATACTGCCGCCAGGTCTCCGGAACACCCTGCAATCCCGAGCCACCCAGCGTTTTAACGTGTCGATTTAGCATCTGTGAGCAGATTTAACCATGACGCGAAGTTATAGAAAGGACGCTGCTTGACCCGCCTGCAGACCGGAGGAAGGAAATAATAAGAACAGCATGTGGGCGTTATTCATGATAAGAAATGTGAAAAAACAAAGACCTGTCAATCTGGATTTGACAACGATCCGGTTCCCTATAACAGCGATAGCGTCCATTCTTCATCGCGTTTCCGGCGTGATTACGTTTGTGGCGGTGGGCATTCTGCTTTGGCTGCTGGGCACCAGTCTCTCTTCCCCGGAAGGCTTCCTGACCGCTTCCTCTATCATGAGCAGTTTCTTCGTTAAATTCATTATGTGGGGCATCCTCACTGCGCTGGCCTACCACGCGGTTGTGGGTATTCGTCACGTGTTAATGGATTTCGGTTATATCGAAGAAACCCTCGAGGCCGGTAAGCGCTCTGCCAAAATTTCTTTCGTTATTACTGTCGTGCTTTCAATTCTTGCAGGAGTCCTCGTATGGTAAGCAACGCCTCAGCATTAGGACGCAACGGCGTACATGACTTCATCCTCGTTCGCGCCACCGCTATTGTCCTGACTCTGTACATCATCTACATGGTGGGCTTTTTTGCGATTCACGGTGAAGTCACCTGGGAAATCTGGAGCGGTTTCTTTGCCTCTGCGTTCACTAAAGTGTTCACCCTGCTGGCTCTGTTCTCCATCTTGATTCATGCCTGGATCGGCATGTGGCAGGTGTTAACCGACTACGTTAAACCGCTGGCGCTGCGCCTGACGCTGCAACTGGTGATTGTTGTTGCGCTGCTGGTTTACGTTATCTATGGATTTGTTGTGGTGTGGGGTGTGTGATGAAACTGCCAGTCAGAGAATTTGATGCTGTAGTGATTGGTGCCGGTGGCGCAGGTATGCGCGCGGCGCTGCAAATTTCCCAAAGCGGCCAGACCTGTGCGCTGTTGTCTAAAGTGTTCCCGACCCGTTCCCATACCGTATCAGCGCAGGGTGGCATCACCGTGGCGCTCGGTAATACCCATGAAGATAACTGGGAATGGCATATGTACGACACCGTAAAAGGGTCGGACTATATCGGTGACCAGGACGCCATTGAATACATGTGTAAAACCGGTCCGGAAGCGATTCTGGAGCTGGACCATATGGGGCTGCCGTTCTCCCGTCTGGAGAATGGGACCATCTATCAACGTCCGTTTGGCGGCCAGTCGAAAAACTTCGGCGGCGAGCAGGCAGCACGTACCGCCGCAGCGGCTGACCGTACCGGTCACGCGCTGTTGCATACTCTTTATCAACAGAATTTGAAAAACCACACTACGATTTTCTCCGAGTGGTATGCGCTGGATCTGGTGAAAAATGCCGATGGCGCGATTGTGGGTTGTACTGCCCTGTGTATCGAAACCGGCGAAGTGGTTTACTTCAAAGCCCGTGCCACCGTGCTGGCGACCGGCGGTGCAGGGCGTATTTATCAGTCCACCACTAACGCCCACATCAATACCGGTGACGGCGTGGGTATGGCTATCCGTGCCGGTGTGCCGGTGCAGGATATGGAGATGTGGCAGTTCCACCCGACCGGTATTGCCGGCGCGGGCGTTCTGGTCACAGAAGGCTGCCGTGGTGAAGGTGGTTATCTGCTGAACAAACACGGCGAGCGCTTCATGGAGCGTTATGCGCCGAATGCGAAAGACCTGGCGGGTCGTGACGTGGTGGCGCGTTCCATCATGATCGAAATCCGTGAAGGTCGTGGCTGTGACGGCCCATGGGGTCCACACGCCAAGCTGAAGCTGGATCATCTGGGTAAAGAAGTGCTGGAATCCCGTCTGCCGGGCATTCTGGAGCTGTCTCGTACCTTCGCACACGTTGACCCGGTTAAAGAACCAATCCCGGTTATCCCAACCTGCCACTACATGATGGGCGGTATTCCGACCAAAGTAAGCGGTCAGGCGCTGACCGTGAACGAGCAGGGCGAAGATGTGGTGATTCCTGGTCTGTTCGCGGTAGGTGAAATTGCCTGCGTATCCGTTCACGGCGCCAACCGCCTGGGCGGTAACTCGCTGCTGGATCTGGTGGTATTTGGTCGTGCCGTTGGCCTGCATCTGCAGGAATCCATTGCCGAGCAGGGCGTACTGCGTGATGCAACCGAAGAAGAGATCGACGCTTCTCTGGAACGCCTGAACCGCTGGAACGGTAATCGTAACGGTGAAGACCCGGTTGAAATCCGCAAAGCGCTGCAGGAATGTATGCAACACAACTTCTCGGTGTTCCGTGAAGGTGATGCGATGGCAAAAGGTCTGGAGCAGCTGAAGGCTATCCGCGAGCGCCTGAAAAATGCGCGCCTGGACGATACTTCCAGCGAGTTCAACACCCAGCGCGTAGAGTGCCTGGAGCTGGATAACCTGATGGAAACCGCTTACGCCACCGCGGTGTCGGCAAACTTCCGTACCGAAAGCCGTGGCGCACATAGCCGCTTCGACTTCCCGGAACGTGATGATGAAAACTGGCTGTGCCATTCCCTGTATCTGCCAGAGTCGGAATCCATGACGCGTCGTAGCGTCAATATGGAACCGAAACTGCGCCCGGCATTCCCGCCGAAGATTCGTACTTATTAATGCGGAGACAGGACAATGAAACTCGAGTTTTCAGTTTATCGCTATAACCCGGATGTTGACGACGCTCCGCGCATGCAGGATTACACCCTAGAAGCGGAAGAAGGTCGCGACATGATGCTGCTGGATGCGTTAATCCAGCTGAAAGAAAAAGATCCGAGCCTGTCGTTCCGCCGCTCCTGCCGTGAAGGGGTTTGTGGTTCGGACGGTCTGAACATGAACGGGAAAAACGGTCTGGCATGCATTACGCCGATCTCCGCGCTGAATCAGCCGGGCAAGAAAATTGTTATCCGTCCGCTGCCTGGATTGCCGGTGATCCGCGATTTGGTGGTAGACATGGGGCAATTCTACGCACAGTATGAGAAGATTAAGCCTTACTTGTTGAATAATGGGCAAAATCCTCCGGCTCGTGAGCATCTGCAGATGCCGGAGCAGCGTGAGAAACTCGATGGTCTGTACGAGTGTATTCTCTGCGCATGCTGTTCGACCTCTTGCCCGTCGTTCTGGTGGAACCCGGACAAGTTTATCGGCCCGGCAGGCCTGCTGGCTGCGTATCGCTTCTTAATTGATAGCCGTGATACCGAAACCGATAGCCGCCTGGAAGGGTTAAGTGACGCTTTCAGCGTATTCCGCTGCCATAGCATCATGAACTGCGTCAGTGTATGTCCGAAAGGTCTGAACCCGACGCGCGCCATCGGCCACATTAAGTCGATGCTGCTGCAACGTAGTGCGTAAGTAGTCATTGTTGCCGGATGGCGACGTACCGTCTTATCCGGCCTACATCCCCCGTAGGCCTGATAAGCGAAGCGCCATCAGGCAACAAACATGCAGGAAACCTTTAAAAACTGCCAAATCTACTTTCTCTGAGCAGAAAGGGTGAGAGTCCAAAAAACTCTAAAGACAGTTTCTAAAGGTTCCTTCGCGGGCCAGTGCAAATACAAGAGCTCGCAAGTGAACCCTGGGACGTGTGCTTTACCGGCGTACGTCGTAGTTATCCACGGCGAAATAAGCATAAAATGCTTAAGGGATCACGATGCAGAACGGCGCAATGAAAGCCTGGCTGGACTCTTCTTACCTCTCTGGTGCGAACCAGAGCTGGATAGAACAGCTCTATGAAGACTTCTTAACCGATCCTGACTCTGTCGACGCTCACTGGCGTTCAATGTTCCAGCAGTTACCTGGTACCGGAGTCAAACCGGATCAATTTCATTCCAAAACGCGTGATTATTTCCGTCGTCTGGCGAAGGATGCCTCACGTTACTCTTCTTCGATTTCCGACCCTGACACGAATGCGAAGCAGGTTAAAGTCCTGCAGCTTATCAACGCTTACCGCTTCCGTGGTCACCAGCATGCGAATCTCGATCCGCTGGGACTGTGGCAGCAGGAGCGAGTGGCTGATTTAGATCCCGCTTTCCACGATCTGACCGAGGCCGACTTCCAGGAGAGCTTTAACGTAGGTTCTTTTGCCATCGGCAAAGAGACGATGAAGCTCGGCGATCTGATTGATGCCCTCAAACAGACCTACTGCGGCCACATTGGCGCGGAATACATGCACATTACCAGCACCGAAGAGAAACGTTGGATTCAACAGCGTTTTGAAGCGGGGCATGCCACCTTTAGCGCAGAAGAGAAAAAGCGCTTCCTGAGCGAACTGACCGCGGCGGAAGGCCTGGAACGCTACCTGGGCGCGAAATTCCCGGGCGCAAAACGCTTCTCGCTGGAAGGCGGCGACGCGCTGGTACCGATGCTCAAAGAGATGATCCGCCATGCGGGCAAGAGCGGTACCCGTGAAGTAGTGCTGGGTATGGCGCACCGCGGTCGTCTGAACGTGCTGATCAACGTACTGGGCAAACAGTCCCAGGAGCTGTTTGACGAGTTCTCCGGCAAACATAAAGAACACCTCGGCACCGGTGACGTGAAGTACCACATGGGCTTCTCTTCCGACATCGAAACCGAAGGCGGTCTGGTACACCTGGCGCTGGCGTTTAACCCGTCGCACCTCGAAATCGTGAGCCCGGTCGTCATGGGTTCCGTTCGCGCGCGTCTGGACCGACTGGACGAGCCGAGCAGCAATAAAGTGCTGCCTATCACCATTCACGGTGATGCGGCAGTGACCGGGCAGGGCGTGGTTCAGGAAACCCTGAACATGTCCAAAGCGCGGGGTTACGAAGTGGGCGGTACCGTTCGCATCGTTATCAACAACCAGGTGGGCTTCACCACCTCTAACCCGCTGGACGCGCGTTCTACGCCGTACTGCACCGACATCGGTAAGATGGTTCAGGCGCCGATTTTCCACGTTAACGCGGACGATCCGGAAGCCGTGGCCTTCGTGACCCGTCTGGCGCTGGACTTCCGTAATACCTTCAAGCGCGACGTGTTCATCGACCTGGTGTGCTACCGCCGTCATGGCCACAACGAAGCCGACGAGCCAAGCGCAACCCAGCCGCTGATGTACCAGAAAATCAAAAAGCATCCGACCCCGCGCAAACTCTACGCTGACAAGCTGGAAGCGGACAAAGTCGCGACGCTGGAAGATGCCACTGAAATGGTTAACCTGTATCGCGACGCGCTGGACGCGGGCGAATGCGTGGTGAAAGAGTGGCGTCCAATGAACCTGCACTCCTTTACCTGGTCGCCGTACCTCAATCATGAATGGGACGAAAGTTACCCGAACAAGGTTGACATGAAGCGCCTGCAGGAGTTGGCTAACCGTATCAGCACCGTGCCGGAAGGCGTGGAAATGCAGTCGCGCGTAGCGAAAATCTACGGTGACCGTCAGGCCATGGCGGCAGGCGAGAAGCTGTTCGACTGGGGCGGCGCGGAAAACCTGTCGTACGCCACGCTGGTTGATGAAGGCATCCCGGTGCGTCTGTCTGGTGAAGATGCCGGTCGTGGTACCTTCTTCCATCGTCACGCGGTGATTCATAACCAGACCAACGGTTCGACCTACACCCCGCTGCAGCACGTGCACAACGGCCAGGGCGATTTCAAAGTGTGGGACTCCGTGCTGTCTGAAGAAGCGGTACTGGCATTTGAATACGGCTATGCGACGGCTGAGCCGCGCACGCTGACCATCTGGGAAGCGCAGTTTGGCGACTTCGCCAACGGTGCGCAGGTGGTGATTGACCAGTTTATCTCCTCCGGTGAGCAGAAGTGGGGCCGTATGTGTGGCCTGGCGATGCTGCTGCCGCACGGCTACGAAGGGCAGGGCCCGGAGCACTCCTCCGCGCGTCTGGAACGTTATCTGCAGCTTTGCGCACAGCAGAACATGCAGGTTTGCGTACCGTCTACCCCGGCTCAGGTTTATCACATGCTGCGTCGTCAGGCGCTGCGCGGGATGCGCCGTCCGCTGGTGGTCATGTCGCCGAAGTCGCTGCTGCGCCACCCGCTGGCGGTTTCCAGCCTGGATGAGCTGGCGAACGGTACCTTCATGCCGGCGATTGGCGAAATTGACGATCTGGACCCGAAAGCGGTGAAACGCGTGGTGCTGTGTTCTGGTAAGGTTTACTACGACCTGCTGGAACAGCGCCGTAAGAACGATCAGAAAGATGTCGCTATCGTGCGTGTTGAACAGCTGTACCCGTTCCCGCACCAGGCGGTACAAGAAGCACTGAAACCTTATGCACACGTGCATGATTTTGTCTGGTGCCAGGAAGAGCCGCTCAACCAGGGCGCCTGGTACTGCAGCCAGCATCATTTCCGTGATGTGATTCCATTTGGGGCCGCTCTGCGCTATGCAGGTCGCCCGGCCTCCGCCTCACCGGCGGTAGGGTATATGTCCGTTCACCAGAAGCAGCAACAAGATCTGGTCAATGACGCGCTGAACGTCGATTAATTAAGGATACATAATGAGTAGCGTAGATATTCTGGTTCCCGACCTGCCTGAATCCGTAGCGGATGCCACCGTCGCCACCTGGCATAAAAAACCGGGCGATGTGGTTGTGCGTGATGAAGTGCTGGTAGAAATCGAAACTGACAAAGTGGTACTGGAAGTACCGGCGTCGGCAGATGGCATCCTTGATGCCGTTCTGGAAGATGAAGGTACCACCGTCACTTCCCGTCAGATCCTGGGCCGCCTGCGTGAAGGCAACAGCGCGGGTAAAGAAACCAGCGCCAAAGCTGACAGCAAAGAGTCAACGCCGGCTCAGCGCCAGCAGGCTTCTCTGGAAGAGCAGAACAACGAAGCGCTCAGCCCGGCGATCCGTCGCCTGCTGGCTGAGCACAACCTCGAAGCCAGCGCCATTAAAGGCACCGGCGTCGGCGGCCGTCTGACTCGTGAAGACATCGAGAAGCACCTGGCAAAAGCCCCGGCGAAAGCCGCTGCTGCGCCGGCACCGGCTGCTGCCGCTCCGGTTGCGCCGCTGGCTGGTCGCTCTGAGAAACGCGTACCGATGACCCGTCTGCGTAAACGCGTGGCCGAGCGTCTGCTGGAAGCGAAAAACTCTACCGCGATGCTGACGACCTTCAACGAAGTGAACATGAAGCCAATCATGGACCTGCGTAAGCAGTACGGTGACGCGTTTGAAAAACGTCACGGTATCCGTCTGGGCTTTATGTCCTTCTACGTGAAGGCCGTAGTGGAAGCGCTGAAACGCTATCCGGAAGTGAACGCGTCCATCGACGGCGATGACGTGGTTTATCACAACTACTTCGATGTGAGCATGGCGGTTTCTACGCCGCGCGGCCTGGTGACCCCGGTCCTGCGTGATGTTGATGCACTGGGTATGGCTGACATTGAAAAGAACATCAAAGAGCTGGCGGTTAAAGGCCGTGACGGCAAGCTGACCGTAGAAGATCTGACCGGCGGTAACTTCACTATTACCAACGGCGGCGTATTCGGCTCCCTGATGTCTACCCCGATCATCAACCCGCCTCAGAGCGCGATTCTGGGTATGCATGCCATTAAAGACCGCCCGATGGCGGTGGATGGTAAAGTGGAAATTCTGCCGATGATGTACCTGGCACTGTCCTATGACCACCGTCTGATCGATGGGCGCGAGTCTGTGGGCTTCCTGGTCGCCATTAAAGAGTTGCTGGAAGATCCAACCCGTCTGCTGCTGGACGTGTAGCCAATAAGAGTACCACCTGCCCTGTAGGCCGGATAAGGCGTTTACGCCGCCATCCGGCGTTGATGCGATGCCTGATGGCGACGCTCGCGCGTCTTATCAGGCCTACAGGTTTAAGATAATGATTACCTGAAGGATGGATAGAACACATGAACTTACATGAATATCAGGCAAAACAACTCTTTGCCCGCTATGGCTTACCGGCTCCGGTGGGTTATGCCTGTACTACTCCGCGCGAAGCAGAAGAAGCCGCTTCAAAAATCGGCGCTGGCCCGTGGGTAGTGAAATGTCAGGTTCACGCTGGTGGCCGCGGTAAAGCGGGCGGTGTGAAGGTTGTTAACTCGAAAGAAGACATCCGCGCTTTCGCTGAACATTGGCTGGGCAAACGTCTGGTGACTTACCAGACGGACGCACACGGCCAGCCGGTTAACCAGATCCTGGTTGAAGCGGCTACCGACATCGGTAAAGAGCTGTACCTGGGCGCGGTCGTCGATCGTAGCTCCCGTCGCGTGGTCTTTATGGCCTCTACCGAAGGCGGCGTGGAAATCGAAAAAGTGGCGGAAGAAACCCCGCACCTGATCCACAAAGTGGCGCTCGATCCGCTGGCTGGCCCGATGCCTTACCAGGGTCGCGAACTGGCGTTCAAACTGGGTCTGGAAGGTAAACAGGTTCAGCAGTTCACCAAGATCTTCATGGGTCTGGCGACTATCTTCCTGGAGCGCGACCTGGCGCTGATCGAAATCAACCCGCTGGTTGTCACCAAACAGGGTGACCTGATCTGCCTCGACGGCAAGCTGGGCGCTGATGGCAACGCGCTGTTCCGCCAGGCCGATCTGCGTGAAATGCGCGATCAGTCGCAGGAAGATCCGCGTGAAGCGCAGGCTGCACAGTGGGAACTGAACTACGTTGCGCTCGACGGCAACATCGGTTGCATGGTTAACGGTGCGGGCCTGGCAATGGGCACCATGGACATCGTTAAGCTGCACGGCGGCGAACCGGCTAACTTCCTCGACGTTGGCGGCGGCGCAACCAAAGAGCGCGTGACCGAAGCGTTCAAAATCATCCTCTCTGATGACAATGTTAAAGCCGTTCTGGTTAACATCTTCGGCGGTATCGTACGTTGCGACCTGATCGCTGACGGTATCATCGGCGCGGTAGCTGAAGTGGGCGTTAACGTCCCGGTTGTCGTCCGTCTGGAAGGCAACAACGCCGAACTCGGCGCGAAAAAACTGGCTGATAGCGGCCTGAATATTATTGCAGCGAAAAGTCTGACGGATGCAGCTCAGCAGGTTGTTGCCGCAGTGGAGGGGAAATAATGTCAGTTTTAATTAATAAAGATACCAAGGTTATCTGTCAGGGCTTTACCGGTAGCCAGGGGACTTTCCACTCCGAACAGGCGATTGCTTACGGTACGCAGATGGTTGGCGGCGTAACGCCAGGCAAAGGCGGCACCACGCACTTGGGCCTGCCGGTGTTCAACACCGTGCGTGAAGCGGTAGAAGCGACGGGCGCGACCGCTACCGTTATCTACGTTCCGGCACCGTTCTGCAAAGACTCCATTCTGGAAGCGATCGATGCAGGCATCAAACTGATCATCACCATCACCGAAGGCATCCCTACGCTGGATATGCTGACCGTGAAGGTGAAGCTGGATGAAGCGGGCGTGCGTATGATTGGCCCGAACTGCCCAGGCGTTATCACCCCGGGCGAATGTAAAATCGGTATCATGCCGGGCCACATTCACAAGCCGGGTAAAGTGGGCATCGTTTCCCGTTCCGGTACGCTGACTTATGAAGCGGTTAAGCAGACCACCGACTACGGTTTCGGCCAGTCCACCTGTGTGGGCATCGGTGGTGACCCGATCCCGGGTTCTAACTTTATCGATATCCTGAAACTGTTCCAGGAAGATCCGCAGACTGAAGCGATCGTTATGATCGGTGAGATCGGCGGTAGCGCAGAAGAAGAAGCCGCTGCGTACATTAAAGATCACGTGACCAAGCCGGTTGTCGGTTACATCGCGGGCGTCACCGCGCCGAAAGGCAAGCGTATGGGCCACGCTGGCGCCATCATCGCAGGCGGTAAAGGTACGGCAGACGAGAAATTCGCTGCGCTGGAAGCCGCGGGCGTGAAAACCGTTCGTAGCCTGGCCGATATCGGCGAAGCGCTGAAATCAATTATCAAGTAATCCTCTCTGCTCCCTACGCGAATTCCTGACGCATACAGGAAGTAGGGAGCCTTATATGTCTGGTTTCGACATGGTTGGCCGCCCCTGGGCGGCCTTTTTTAATGGCGCCGTCTGGCGACCAGCGTAAATTTATAGTCGTCGCTCTTAAAGGTATTGCGGCTATATTCAAAGATTCGCCCATCCTGCAAAAAGCCGCGCGATACTTTTTCCAGCACCGGTTTGCCCGGCATAATTCCCAGCATAGCCACCGTTTCTTCGTTGGGGATCACTGGGATAAGTTCCTGTTCGCTACGATCGATAACCATTTTTTTGATCGCTTCAATAAAGTGATATTTAGAATTCTCCATCACTTCCCAGGTCAGGTCGGGGAAAAGGGCGAGTGGCATCCACGTTTCTTCAAGGGTGACCGCCTTTTGCTTGATAAACCGCACGCGCTTAACGTGCCAGACCTTATCGTCGGCGGCCAGCTGCAGCTGCTCGGCCAATGCTTCACCGGCCGCGATGACTTCAAACACTTTCACTTCGCTGTGGGTTTCGATGTGTCGGTCGGCGAGCTTCTCGTAAAAGCTGGTGAGCTGGTAGATATCGTAGTTGACGCGCTCTTCTTTTACATAGGAGCCGCTTCCCTGAATGCTTTCAATAATTTCCTGCTCGGTAAGCAGCTTGAGCGCCTGTCTGACGGTCACACGGCTGACCTGAAAAGCTGCCTGTAACGCTGATTCGGTTGGCAACGCGTCGCCCGGTTTTAGCTCACCGCGCGTAATTTGCCCCCGCAGTGCGTCGGCAATCTGGCGATACATCGGTTTTTTACTCATCGCTTTTCGCTTTTGTATGAATTGGTTAAGACCTTTTTAGCTGATTATGCCGACATCTCAATAATAGTAAACAATACAAATTAAATACAAATTATTGGCTATTAGTGAAATTGATCACTTAAATGTATTATTTTGTCTGCCACAATCGCCGCACAACATAACGACAATCCTCTGAGGATCATCATGAACCTGACGACCCTGTCTCACCCTCGTGCTGTCTGTTTACAGGCATGTTTTACCGATCGCGATGACGCGATTCGCCAGCTGGCACAGCGGCTGGCTGAACTGGGCAACATTACCGATATCGATGCCTATCTGGCGGAAGTGTTTCACCGGGAATCGCAGGGGCCAACGGCACTTGGCGAAGGTCTGGCGGTGCCGCACGGCAAAACGGCGGCGGTAAAAGAGGCGGCATTTGCGGTCGCCACGCTGAGCAAACCGCTGGCATGGGACGGGGTAGATGGCCCTGAACCGGTCGAGCTGATTTTTCTGCTGGCCATCCCGCCAGCGCAAGCGGGATCCACCCATATTCAGATCCTGACGGAACTCACCACCCGGCTCGCCGATGACGACGTGCGGCGCCGCGTGATGGCTGCCGACAGCGCCGAAGCGCTGCTGGCAGCGCTGGCGGCTCAGCCAGAGAAGGCGGCGATTGAACTGGACGCCGAGGCGCCCACCATCGTCTGCGTGACCGCTTGCCCGGCGGGCATTGCGCACACCTATATGGCGGCAGAGTATCTGGAGAAAGCCGGGCGGCGCATGGGCGTCAATGTGGTGGTGGAAAAGCAGGGAGCCAACGGTATTGAAGGCCGCCTCACCGCGCAACAGCTCAACGATGCCCGGGCCTGTATTTTCGCGGCAGAAGTGGCCATTAAGGAGAGCGAGCGCTTTCGCGGTCTGCCGTCTCTTTCCGTTCCGGTTGCGGAACCGCTGCGCCACGCCGAGGCGCTGATTGAACGCGCGTTGGCGCTGGAGCCCCTGAAAGGGGAGAGGCACGCCCAGCCGCAGTTGGAGCAGAAAAAAAGCGTGAAAACCGAGCTCAAACAGGCATTGCTGAGCGGCATTTCATTTGCTGTTCCGCTGATTGTCGCCGGTGGGACCGTGCTGGCGGTGGCGGTACTGCTGGCGCAGATTTTTGGCCTGCAGCACCTTTTTGATTTGGAGAACTCCTGGCTGTGGATGTACCGCAAGCTGGGTGGTGGCATGTTGGGAACGCTGATGGTGCCCGTGCTGGCTGCCTATACGGCTTACTCGTTGGCCGATAAACCGGCGCTGGCACCCGGCTTTGCCGCCGGGCTGGCGGCCAATATGATTGGCGCCGGTTTTCTGGGCGCCGTCGCCGGGGGGCTGATCGCGGGTTACCTGATGCGCTGGGTCAAAAACCATATCCGCCTGAGCGCGCGTTTTAACGGTTTTCTGACGTTCTACCTTTATCCGGTTATCGGCACGCTGGCGGCGGGCAGCCTGATGCTGTTCGTGATTGGTGAACCCGTGGCATGGATTAACAATAGCCTCACCGCGTGGCTGAACGGGTTATCCGGTGCCAATGCTCTGCTGCTGGGCATGATCCTCGGTTTTATGTGCTCGTTCGATCTCGGTGGTCCAGTAAACAAAGCGGCTTATGCCTTCTGCCTGGGGGCTATGGCCAACGGCGTATATGGACCGTACGCCATTTTTGCTTCAGTCAAAATGGTTTCGGCCTTCAGCGTGACGGCGTCCACCCTGCTGGCACCGCATCTGTTTAAACAGTTTGAGATCGAAACCGGTAAATCGACCTGGCTGCTCGGTCTGGCCGGAATTACCGAAGGGGCGATTCCGATGGCTATTGAAGATCCGCTACGCGTGATTGGTTCTTTTGTCCTGGGGTCGATGGCGACCGGCGCGATTGTCGGCGCGATGGGGATCGGTCTTTCCACGCCGGGCGCGGGGATTTTCTCTCTCTTTTTACTTCAGCATGCCGGAATCGGCGCTTTTACTGCGGCGGCGGGCTGGTTTGGCGCCGCGCTGGTTGGGACGTTTATCTCGACCATGGTGCTGTTGCTCTGGCGTCGTCAGGCGGTAAAGCAGGGAAAATACACCACCGATAGCGTGATGCCGTAAGCACTTACTTAACAGGAAACGAAGATGAAAGCAGTATCTCGCGTTCACATTACGCCACATATGCACTGGGACCGTGAATGGTATTTCACTACCGAAGAGTCACGTATTTTACTCATCAACAATATGGAAGAGATCCTCTCCCGCCTTGAACAGGACGCTGATTACAAGTACTACGTGCTGGACGGGCAAACGGCCATACTTGAAGACTACTTCGCCGTGAAGCCGGAAAATCGCGAACGCGTGAAATCGCTGGTACAGGCCGGTAAATTGATCATTGGACCCTGGTATACGCAAACCGACACCACCCTTGTCTCTGGTGAATCTATCGTGCGTAATCTGATGTACGGCATTCGTGACTGTATGGCGTTTGGCGAACCGATGAAGATTGGCTACCTTCCGGATTCGTTCGGTATGTCCGGGCAGCTACCGCATATTTATAACGGCTTTGGTCTGACCCGCGCGCTCTTCTGGCGCGGCTGCTCTGAGCGCCATGGCACCGATAAAACGGAGTTTTTATGGCAAAGCCGGGACGGAAGTGAAGTGGTCACCCAGGTACTGCCGTTGGGCTACGCGATTGGTAAGTACTTACCGGAGGACGAAGCCGGGCTGCGTAAACGGCTTGATGGTTACTTTGATGTGCTGGAAAAAGCCTCGGTCACTCAAGAGATCCTGCTGCCTAACGGCCACGACCAGATGCCACTGCAACAAAATATCTTCGCCGTGATGGAGAAGCTGCGCGATATTTATCCGCAGCGGCAGTTTGTCATGAGTCGTTTTGAAGATGTCTTTGAGCGCATTGAAGCGCACCGCGACGTGTTGGCGACCCTACAGGGCGAGTTTATCGACGGCAAATACATGCGCGTTCACCGGACTATTGGCTCTACGCGTATGGATATCAAAATCGCCCATGCGCGCATTGAGAATAAAATCGTCAATATTCTGGAACCGCTAGCCACGCTGGCCTGGAGCCTGGGCTTTGAATATCACCATGGCCTGCTCGAGAAAATGTGGAAAGAAATTTTAAAAAACCACGCCCATGACAGCATTGGCTGCTGCTGTAGCGACAAAGTCCATCAGGAGATTGTCTCGCGTTTTGTACTGGCCGAAGACATGGCGGATAACCTGATTCGTTTTTATATGCGCAAGATTGCCGACAACATGGCGCACAGCGCAGAAGATAAACTGGTGATGTTTAACCTGATGCCGTGGCCGCGCGAAGAGACGATCAACACCACGATTCGCCTGCGGGCCAGCCAGTTCCGCCTGGTTGACGGCAAAGGTCATGACATTCCCTATTTTATTCGCCAGGCGAGGGAGATCGATCCCGGGCTTATTGACCGGCAAATTGTGCACTACGGGAATTACGAGCCCTTTATGGAGTTTGATATTCAGCTTCACCAAATCCTGCCGTCGATGGGCTACCGCACGCTGTACGTTGAGCCGCACGTCGCGGGAAGCCTGGTGAAGCCTTCACCCGCGGCGACATCGCTGCTGGAAAACGCCTTCTGGCAAATTGAGATGAATAGCGACGGAACGCTACGACTGCGTGATAAAGACAGCGGAATCGTTTATGACCGGGTGCTGGAAATCGAAGACGGCGGTGACGATGGTGATGAATATGACTATTCGCCTCCGCGAGAGGAGTGGGTGCTGACGAGCGTGCAAACGCCTTTTGACTACGAGGTCATCCACGAGGCCTGGCAAAGTCGGGTGATTATTCGTTATCAGATGGCGGTGCCAGCAAATCTTAACGCGCGTGCGGCGCGCCAGCGTAACGGTGAGCTTGGCATCGAAGTGGAGGTGACCCTCAGCCACAATAGTCGGCGTATTGACGTGGAGGTCAGGCTGGATAATCAGGCTGACGATCACCGCGTTCGGGTGCTGATTCCGACGCCTTTTCACACGCGGGAAGTGCTGGCCGATACGCAGTTTGGCTCAATAATGCGCCCGGTTCGCGATGAGGCAATGGCTTACTGGCAAGAAGAGGGGTGGAAGGAAGCGCCGATCCCGGTATGGAATTTACTCAACTATGCCGCTCTTCAGGAAGGGCGTAACGGGCTAGCCGTTTTTAGCGAGGGGCTACGCGAGTTTGAAGTACTCGGCGAGGAGAAAAAAACCTTCGCCCTGACGCTGCTTCGTGGCGTAGGGGTATTGGGTAAAGAAGATCTGCTTCTACGCCCTGGTCGTCCCTCGGGAATTAAACTGCCGGTGCCTGATTCGCAGATGCGTGGCCCGCTTCATGGGCGGTTTAGCCTGTTCAGCTATAGCGGGACGCCGCTGAATATCGGCCTGGCTCAGCAGGCAAGATCCTGGCTGACCCCCATTCAGTGCTATAACAAAATTCCGTGGGATGCGATGAAGCTGAATAAAAGCGGGGCGATTGTGCCCGAAAGCTACAGTCTGCTCAGCATGTCGCCGGTAGGCTGCCAGCTCAGTGCGCTAAAAAAGGCCGAGGATCGCGATGAGATTATTTTACGTTTGTTCAATCCGTCCGACAGCCAGTGTAGTGAGGCCGCTGTGTCATTCAGCCAAGGCGTGGCGGCGTGCCGGGAAACGGGAATGGATGAAATCCCGTACCCGGATCAGGATGCCACAAAGGTCATCGCCGGCATCTTCCATCCATGTCAGTCGCGTACTTTTAGCGTTAAGCCTGGCTGATGGTCTGGAGGGTAACGTCAGCGAGCCTGCTGGCGTTGCCCGCTTGCCTGTTTTTTGTTCGATTGATGAGTAAGGGCTCAGACGTTTATACCCGGCTGGCATCCGTTCAGAAGGGATGAATGTTGCATTAATAATTTATTTGGTTAAAAACTTGTTAATTGTCATTCGGACAGATGTCAGCAGTGGAAAAAAATGACGGAAGGTCTACTTTAATCTATACGGGCATTATTGGCCTGTTCCCGGCATGCCTCGTTAAATTTAATTACCACACCATTCAATCTCACTTCATTTGATAACTATCAATGCCAGAATAAAAACACATCATTAACATTCTGTTCATCATGACGTTCAATTAAAAACATAATTAACAATATTGCGTGAAGTTGATTTAAATCAATATGTAATCACTGGATATAAGGTGTCAAAACGGATAAATTGTCGTGGATCAAATTGGCCTAAAACAGTGTGATTCGCTATAAATTGATCACCGTCGAAAAACGTAAAACTTCTCCAATAAAAACCTGTTTATTGTAAGGGTTTTACAGCGTAATATATTTTAGGGATCAATTGAGTTTTTTATTAACAGGTTTGTAACTTTCACTTATTGCTGTTTCCTGTTGACGACAAGGGGCTGCTGTAGGGAAGGGGACAAATAAATTTGTATTGGGGCATGTGTTTGAATCCCGGGTAACGGGTTCAATCTCGGAGTCTTCATGCGATGAGCAAGGAGTCATGATGTTAGATATAGTCGAACTGTCGCGCTTACAGTTTGCCTTGACCGCGATGTACCACTTCCTGTTTGTTCCGCTGACGCTGGGTATGGCGTTCCTGCTGGCAATCATGGAAACGGTCTACGTCCTTTCCGGCAAACAGATTTATAAAGATATGACCAAGTTCTGGGGCAAGTTGTTTGGTATCAACTTTGCGCTGGGTGTGGCTACCGGTCTGACCATGGAGTTCCAGTTCGGGACTAACTGGTCCTACTACTCCCACTACGTGGGCGATATCTTCGGTGCGCCGCTGGCCATCGAGGGTCTGATGGCCTTCTTCCTCGAATCTACCTTTGTAGGTCTGTTCTTCTTCGGTTGGGATCGTCTGGGTAAAGTCCAGCATATGGCGGTCACCTGGCTGGTGGCGCTTGGCTCCAACCTCTCCGCGCTGTGGATTCTGGTGGCGAACGGTTGGATGCAGAACCCGATTGCTTCCGATTTCAACTTTGAAACCATGCGTATGGAAATGGTCAGCTTCTCTGAGCTGGTCCTGAACCCGGTTGCGCAGGTGAAATTCGTTCACACCGTCGCTTCCGGCTACGTGACCGGCGCGATGTTCATTCTGGCCATCAGCTCCTGGTATATGCTCAAAGGTCGCGACTTCGCGTTTGCCAAGCGCTCCTTTGCGATTGCCGCTAGCTTCGGTATGGCGGCAATTCTTTCCGTTATCGTACTGGGCGATGAATCCGGTTACGAAATGGGTGACGTGCAGAAAACCAAACTGGCCGCTATTGAGGCCGAATGGGAAACGCAGCCGGCGCCGGCCGCCTTTACTCTGTTTGGTATTCCGGATCAGGATGCTCAGGAAAACCGCTTCTCGATTCAAATTCCTTACGCGCTGGGCATCATCGCCACCCGTTCCGTTGATAAACAGGTGACGGGCCTGAAAGATCTGATGGTGCAGCACGAAGAGCGTATCCGTAACGGTATGAAAGCCTACTCTCTGCTGGAGCAGCTGCGCGCGGGCGCGACCGATCCGGCGGTACGTGCGCAGTTCAATGACGTGAAGAAAGATCTGGGCTATGGCCTGCTGCTGAAACGCTATACGCCGAACGTGGCTGATGCGACTGAAGAGCAGATCCAGAAAGCGACCAAAGACTCTATTCCGCGCGTTGCGCCGCTGTACTTCGCCTTCCGTATCATGG
Organism: Klebsiella sp. WP3-W18-ESBL-02; assembly: GCF_014168815.1. Taxonomy (NCBI): domain Bacteria; kingdom Pseudomonadati; phylum Pseudomonadota; class Gammaproteobacteria; order Enterobacterales; family Enterobacteriaceae; genus Klebsiella; species Klebsiella sp. WP3-W18-ESBL-02. The sequence goes on along the minus strand of NZ_AP021972.1, from coordinate 3,520,320 downwards.
TGGCGTGCGGTGTGCTGATGCTGCTGATTATCGGCGCCTCCTTCTGGACTGTTATTCGTAACCGTATCGGTGAGAAAAAATGGCTGCTGCGCGCTGCGTTCTATGGCCTGCCGCTGCCGTGGATTGCCGTTGAGGCGGGCTGGTTTGTCGCTGAGTATGGCCGCCAACCGTGGGCTATCGGTGAGGTGCTGCCAACGGCGGTCGCCAACTCGTCGCTGACGGCGGGTGACCTGATCTTCTCCATGGTGCTGATCTGCGGTCTGTACACGCTGTTCCTGGTGGCTGAACTGTTCCTGATGTTCAAATTTGCCCGCAAAGGACCAAGCAGCCTGAAAACCGGTCGCTATCACTTTGAACAGTCCTCCGCGACTATTCAGCCGGCACGCTAAGACAGGAGTCGTCAAATGATCGATTATGAAGTATTGCGTTTTATCTGGTGGCTGCTGATCGGCATTCTGCTGATCGGTTTTGCGGTCGCCGACGGCTTCGACATGGGGGTGGGCATGCTCACCCGCTTCCTCGGTCGCAATGACACCGAGCGTCGAATTATGATTAACGCCATCGCCCCGCACTGGGACGGTAACCAGGTATGGCTCATCACCGCCGGCGGCGCGCTGTTTGCTGCCTGGCCGACGGTCTACGCGGCAGCCTTCTCTGGCTTCTACGTGGCGATGATTCTGGTTCTGGCATCATTATTCTTCCGCCCGGTGGGTTTCGACTACCGTTCGAAGATTGAAGATAGCCGCTGGCGTAACATGTGGGACTGGGGCATCTTCGTGGGCAGCTTTGTGCCGCCGCTGGTGATCGGCGTGGCGTTTGGTAACCTGCTGCAGGGCGTCCCGTTCCATATCGATGAGTACCTGCGTCTTTACTACGCCGGCAATTTCTTCCAGCTGCTGAATCCGTTTGGCCTGCTGGCGGGCGTGGTGAGCGTGGCGATGATCCTGACCCAAGGGGCAACCTACCTGCAGATGCGTACCGTGGGCGAGCTGCACCTGCGCACGCGCTCCGTTTCGATGGTGGCTGCGCTGGTGACGCTGGTTTGCTTCGCACTGGCAGGCGTTTGGGTCTACTACGGTATCGACGGCTACGTGGTGAAATCCGTTCTGGATCACACCGGTCCGTCCAACCCGCTGACCAAAGAAGTGGCGCGTGAAGCCGGTGCGTGGATGGTGAACTTCAACAACATGCCGGCGCTGTGGGCGATTCCTGCTCTGGGCGTGGTGCTGCCGCTGCTGACTATCCTGTGCACGAAAGCGGATAAAGGCGCGTGGGCGTTCCTGTTCTCCTCACTGACGCTGGCCTGCATCATTCTGACCGCTGGTATCGCCATGTTCCCGTTCATTATGCCGTCCAGCACGATGATGAATGCGAGCCTGACCATGTGGGATGCAACGTCCAGCCAGCTGACGCTGAACCTGATGACCTATGTCGCGATTGTCTTCGTACCGATTATTCTGGCCTACACCACCTGGTGTTACTGGAAAATGTTCGGTCGCATCACCAAAGAAGACATCGAACGTAACACCCACTCTCTGTACTAAGTAAGGAGCTGAATATGTGGTATTTCGCATGGATTTTGGGAACGCTTCTTGCCTGTGCATTCGGCGTGATCACCGCGCTGGCGCTTGAGCACGTTGAAGCGTCCAAAGCGGGTGAAGAAAAACATTGATGAAAAATGTTATCGCAATGTTGTATGCGATAATGGACAAGCGCCCCCTGCGGGCGCTTTCCCTTGTGATGGCCCTGCTGCTGGCAGGCTGCATCTTCTGGGACCCGTCGCGCTTTGCGGCGAAGACCAGCGAACTGGAAATCTGGCACGGTTTTCTGCTGATGTGGTCGGTGTGCGCGGGCGTGATTCACGGCGTGGGCTTCCGCCTGCGGTCGATTCACTGGCAGGGGATTTTTTGTCCGCTTATCGCCGAACTGGTGCTGTTTGCCGGGCTGATTTTCTTCTTTTCCCGCTGAAAATTTTCATCTGAAAACGATGGGCTTGCTTAAGCCCATAAAAATTTACTCTCCGTTTACTTCCCCCCATTCCAAAGCATCATTCCCGCGCGTATAGTAGCGAAGTTCAAAAACCCAAAATTTTTTTGCATTACTGGGACGTAAAGTGAATACAACGCTGTTTCGATGGCCGGTTCGTGTCTACTATGAAGATACCGATGCCGGTGGTGTGGTTTATCACGCCAGCTATGTCGCTTTCTATGAAAGAGCGCGCACAGAGATGCTGCGTCACCATCACTTCAGCCAGCAGGTACTGTTGGCTGAGCGCGTGGCCTTTGTCGTGCGTAAAATGACGCTGGAGTATTTTGCGGCTGCCCGACTCGACGATATGCTCGAAGTCCAGACAGAAATTACATCAATGCGCGGTACCTCAATGGTGTTCACGCAGCGAATAGTCAACGCTGAGAATAAGGTTCTGAACGAAGCAGAAGTCCTGATTGTCTGTGTTGATCCACTCATCATGAAGCCTCGTGCGCTTCCCAAGTCTATTGTCGCGGAGTTTAAGCAGTGACTGACATGAACATCCTTGATTTGTTCCTGAAGGCTAGCCTTCTGGTTAAACTTATCATGTTGATTTTGATTGGTTTTTCAATCGCCTCCTGGGCCATCATCATCCAGAGAACGCGCATCCTTAACGCGGCAAGCCGTGAGGCCGAAGCGTTTGAAGATAAATTCTGGTCCGGCATCGAACTGTCTCGTCTGTATCAGGAGAGCCAGGGGCGTCGTGAAAACCTCGCGGGATCGGAACAGATCTTCTACAGCGGCTTTAAAGAGTTTGCGCGTCTGCATCGTGCCAACAGCCATGCGCCGGAAGCCATCGTGGAAGGGGCATCGCGTGCGATGCGTATTTCGATGAACCGCGAGCTGGAAACGCTGGAAACGCACATTCCGTTCCTGGGCACCGTGGGGTCCATCAGTCCGTATATCGGTCTGTTCGGTACCGTATGGGGGATCATGCACGCCTTTATCGCGCTGGGCGCGGTAAAACAGGCTACGCTGCAGATGGTTGCGCCGGGGATCGCCGAAGCGCTGATCGCTACCGCTATCGGTCTGTTCGCCGCGATTCCTGCGGTTATGGCGTATAACCGTCTGAACCAGCGTGTGAATAAACTGGAGCTGAACTACGACAACTTTATGGAAGAGTTCACCGCGATTCTGCACCGTCAGGCTTTTACCGCCAGCACCGCCAGCGAGAGCAACAAGGGGTAAGCCATGGCCAGAGCACGTGGACGCGGACGTCGCGAACTGAAGTCCGAAATTAACATCGTTCCGCTGCTGGATGTGTTGTTGGTGCTGCTGCTGATCTTTATGGCGACAGCGCCGATCATTACGCAGAGCGTGGAAGTGGATCTTCCTGATGCCACCGAATCACAGGCTGTCAGCAGTAATGATGAACCCCCGGTCATTGTTGAAGTGTCCGGCGTGGGGCAATACAGCGTGAACGTTGGCCCGGAAAAGATGCCGCAGCTGCCGCCTGAACAGGTGGTCGCAGAAGCGCAGCGCCGTTTGCAGGCGAATCCGAAGACGGTCTTCTTAATTGGGGGCGCGAAAGACGTGCCTTACGATGAAATAATTAAAGCGCTTAACCTGTTACACAGCGCCGGGGTGAAATCGGTCGGGTTGATGACCCAGCCAATTTAACCGCCGACATACCGTATTTGCCGCAGGCCGGGAACGGCCTGCACCGTGTACGGTAGGGTAACGGGGGAACAGTTTTTGGGAACCGAGAGTGTCAAAGGCAACCGAACAAAACGATAAGCTTAAACGAGCGATAATTATTTCAGCAGTGCTGCACGTCATTCTGTTTGCGGCGCTGATCTGGAGTTCGTTCGATGAGCATTTAGACGCCGCGGCCGGCGGGGGCGGTGGGTCATCCATCGACGCGGTCATGGTCGATCCGGGTGCGGTCGTCGACAACTATAATCGCCAACAGCAGCAGCAGGCCAGTTCGAAACGTGCGCAAGAACAGCGTGAAAAACAGGCTCAGCAGCAGGCCGAAGAGCTGCGTGAAAAGCAGGCTGCGGAACAGGAACGTTTAAAAGCGCTGGAAAAAGAGCGTTTAGAAGCCCAGGAAGCGGCTAAGCAGGCGCAGGAACAGCAGAAGCAGGCTGAGGAAGCGGCGAAGAAAGCCGCCGCCGACGCCAAAGCGAAGGCCGACGCACAGGCTAAAGAAGCCGCAGAAGCTGCCGCGAAAGCCGCGGCCGATGCCAAGGCGAAGGCCGATGCTCAGGCAAAAGCCGCCGCTGAAGCGGCGAAGAAAGCCGCTGCTGACGCGCGGAAAAAAGCGGAAGCTGAAGCGGCAAAAGCCGCCGCCGATGCGAAAAAGGTTGCCGAAGCTGCCGCCGCGAAAGCTGCCGCAGATGCAGAGAAGAAAGCGGCTGCGGAAGCGGCGAAGAAGGCTGCCGCTGAAAAGGCCGCTGCTGAGAAAGCCGCTGCCGCTGAAAAAGCGGCCGCCGAGAAAGCGGCCGCAGCTGCGGAAAAAGCCGCTGCTGATAAAGCTGCTGCTGCCGCGAAAGCTGCTGCAGATAAGAAGGCTGCTGCGGAAAAAGCCGCTGCGGACAAGAAAGCGGCTGGCGAGAAAGCTGCTGCCGCGAAAAAAGCCGCCGCTGAAAAAGCGGCTGCCGCTTCGGGGGTTGATGATCTGCTGGGCGATCTGAGTTCTGGTAAGAATGCGCCGAAAGGCAACACCAGCGGTAGCGCCGGTGGCTCTTCTCCTGCTAAAGGTAACAAGCCGGGGCAGGGTGGGGCGTCGCAGGCTGAAATTGCGTCCTATATTGCGCAGGTTCAGGCCGCGATTAAAGGTCACCTGTACGACTGGGATACCTATAAAGGGAAGACCTGTACGTTACGCGTGAACCTGGCTGAAGATGGTACCGTGCTGAGCGTGAAACAGGAAGGTGGCGATGAGGCGTTCTGTCAGCAAATGCTGGCGGCGACCAACCGCATGACCAAATTCCCGAAACCGCCGTCACAAGCGGTCTGGCAGACCTTTAAAAATGCGCCGCTGGACTTTAAGCCTTAAGCATTATTTTTCGTCGCAGTACGTGAAAAATAAAGGCGGAATCGTCGCAGGGTTTTGGTAGTTTTGTGTATTTTAGTTTGTTAACATTCTGCTAAATTATCGTGGGCTTTCCGCCTGGATAAGGGAGAAATGATGAAGCAGGCATTACGAGTAGCATTTGGTTTTCTGATGCTGTGGGCAGCGGTGCTGCACGCAGAAGTACGTATCGAGATCACCCAAGGGGTGGACTCGGCGCGTCCGATTGGCGTCGTTCCGTTCCAGTGGGCCGGGCCGGGTGCTGCGCCTGAAGATATCGGCGGCATCGTGGGCGCTGACCTACGTAACAGCGGGAAATTCAACCCGTTAGATCGTTCTCGTCTGCCGCAGCAGCCGGGCAGCGCTCAGGAAGTTCAGCCGGCAGCCTGGTCTGCGCTGGGCATTGATGCTGTGGTTGTGGGCCAGGTAAGCCCGAACGCCGACGGCAGCTATAATGTTTCTTACCAGTTAGTCGATACCGGCGGTGCGCCGGGTACCGTACTGGCGCAAAACACTTACAAAGTGAACAAGCAGTGGCTGCGCTACGCGGGCCACACTGCCAGTGATGAAGTGTTCGAGAAGCTGACCAGCATCAAGGGAGCATTCCGTACCCGTATTGCCTACGTCGTGCAGACCAACGGCGGTCAGTTCCCGTACGAACTGCGCGTTTCTGACTACGATGGTTACAACCAGTTTGTCGTTCACCGTTCTCCGCAGCCGCTGATGTCTCCGGCGTGGTCTCCGGACGGCTCGAAACTGGCTTACGTCACCTTCGAAAGCGGCCGTTCGGCGCTGGTTATCCAGACGCTGGCAAACGGTGCGGTTCGCCAAGTGGCTTCCTTCCCGCGTCACAACGGTGCGCCGGCGTTCTCTCCGGACGGCAGCAAACTGGCGTTCGCGCTGTCTAAAACCGGCAGCCTGAACCTGTACGTGATGGATATCGGCTCCGGTCAGATCCGTCAGGTAACCGATGGTCGCAGCAACAACACGGAACCGACATGGTTCCCGGACAGCCAGAACCTGGCCTTTACTTCCGACCAGGCCGGTCGTCCGCAGGTGTATAAAGTTAACGTCAACGGCGGTGCTCCGCAGCGTATTACCTGGGAAGGTTCGCAGAACCAGGATGCTGATGTCAGCAGCGACGGTAAGTTTATGGTAATGGTCAGCTCGGCTAACGGCCAGCAGCACATTGCTAAGCAGGATCTGGTAGCGGGTGGCGTACAAGTACTGTCGTCAACGTTCCTGGACGAAACGCCAAGTCTGGCACCTAACGGCACTATGGTAATCTACAGCTCTTCTCAGGGGATGGGATCCGTGCTGAATTTGGTTTCTACAGATGGGCGTTTCAAAGCGCGTCTTCCGGCAACTGATGGACAGGTCAAATTCCCTGCCTGGTCGCCGTATCTGTGATAATAATTAATTGATTAGTAAAGGAATCATTGAAATGCAACTGAACAAAGTGCTGAAGGGGCTGTTGATTGCTCTGCCTGTTATGGCAATCGCGGCATGTTCTTCCAACAAGAACGCCAGCAATGACGGCAGCGAAGGCATGCTGAACGGCGCCGGCACTGGTATGGATGCGAACGGTAACGGCAACATGTCTTCTGAAGAGCAAGCGCGTCTTCAGATGCAACAGCTGCAGCAGAACAACATCGTTTACTTCGATCTGGACAAGTACGATATCCGTTCTGACTTCGCTGCAATGCTGGATGCGCACGCAAACTTCCTGCGTAGCAACCCGTCTTACAAAGTCACCGTAGAAGGTCATGCGGACGAACGTGGTACTCCGGAATACAACATCTCCCTGGGCGAACGTCGTGCTAACGCTGTTAAAATGTACCTGCAGGGTAAAGGCGTTTCTGCTGACCAGATCTCCATCGTTTCTTACGGTAAAGAAAAACCTGCAGTACTGGGTCATGACGAAGCGGCTTACGCCAAAAACCGTCGTGCCGTACTGGTTTACTAAGAGAATTGCATGAGCAGTAACTTCAGACATCATTTATTGAGTCTGTCGTTACTGGTTGGCATAGCGGCCCCCTGGGCCGCTTTTGCTCAGGCGCCAATCAGTAGTGTCGGCTCAGGCTCGGTCGAAGACCGCGTCACCCAACTCGAGCGTATTTCTAATGCTCACAGTCAACTTTTGACCCAACTCCAGCAACAACTCTCTGATAACCAGTCTGATATTGATGCCCTCCGTGGACAGATCCAGGAAAGTCAGTACCAGTTGAATCAGGTGATGGATCGTCAAAAGCAGATCATGCTGCAAATTGATAGCCTGAACAGCGGTGGCGGTGCATCAGCGGCGCCGCAGACTTCTGGCGATCAAAGTAACGCAGCGGCGGCTACGGCTGCGCCAGCGAGCGGAGGGACCGCCTCTGCTGGCGTTCCGGCGCAAACGGGCGATGCGAATACCGATTACAATGCGGCGATCGCGCTGGTGAAGGACAGTTCCCGCCAGGACGATGCGATTGCGGCGTTTCAGAATTTCGTCAAAAAGTACCCTGATTCAACCTATCAGCCCAATGCCAACTACTGGCTGGGGCAGTTGAATTACAATAAGGGTAAAAAAGATGATGCGGCGTACTACTTTGCGTCGGTGGTGAAAAACTATCCGAAGTCGCCAAAGGCGGCAGACGCAATGTTTAAGGTTGGGGTCATCATGCAGGACAAAGGGGATACCGCGAAAGCAAAAGCGGTTTACCAGCAGGTTGTCAGCAAATACCCAGGTACCGACGGTGCCAAGCAGGCGCAAAAACGTCTTAGCGGGCTGTGATGCGTGAAGTAAGACCAGAAATCGTTTTATTTCTGGTCTTGCCGCATGAAACATAAGCACTTAAACGATCTTTGTCGAAATACTTGTTGCGCTGAATTCTGAATTCAGTAATATATGCCGCCGTTGCCAAGGGATATCAAACATCCTGAAAGCGACAAAAAAAGTGGGTCGTTAGCTCAGTTGGTAGAGCAGTTGACTTTTAATCAATTGGTCGCAGGTTCGAATCCTGCACGACCCACCAATCGCTAAGGTGGAACGCGATTGTAAAACGTGAAGGATAACGTTGCGTAAGCAACGGCCCGTAGGGCGAGGCGAAGCCGAGTCATCCTGCACGACCCACCACTAACTTAGTTAGTAAGCAGTATCCAGCGTAGTATCGGGTGATTAGCTCAGCTGGGAGAGCACCTCCCTTACAAGGAGGGGGTCGGCGGTTCGATCCCGTCATCACCCACCACCGGGTCGTTAGCTCAGTTGGTAGAGCAGTTGACTTTTAATCAATTGGTCGCAGGTTCGAATCCTGCACGACCCACCATTTCTATGATGGGTCTGGTGGAAGTAGTCAGTAGTATCCAGCGCAGTTTCGGGTGATTAGCTCAGCTGGGAGAGCACCTCCCTTACAAGGAGGGGGTCGGCGGTTCGATCCCGTCATCACCCACCACTCGGGTCGTTAGCTCAGTTGGTAGAGCAGTTGACTTTTAATCAATTGGTCGCAGGTTCGAATCCTGCACGACCCACCAATTTAACATCAAACTCAGATGTTAAGCGTGAAGGATAACGTTGCTTCAGTAACGACCCGAAGGGCGAGGCGAAGCCGAGTCATCCTGCACGACCCACCATCTTTAGATGGTCCGAGTAAAAATCTTTCAGGCTGCACCCGTATGGGTCGTTAGCTCAGTTGGTAGAGCAGTTGACTTTTAATCAATTGGTCGCAGGTTCGAATCCTGCACGACCCACCATCCTGAAATGATTAAGTTGTTCCCCATAAGGGGTCGTTAGCTCAGTTGGTAGAGCAGTTGACTTTTAATCAATTGGTCGCAGGTTCGAATCCTGCACGACCCACCAGTGTAAAAAGGCGCCCTAAAGGCGCCTTTTTGCTATGCACAAAATCTGACGATTCGAACCTGCAGCAGGTTCGGGCCGAACGTAGTGAGACAACGGAGCCGCTTGCGGCGACGGCCCGAAGGGCGAGCGAAGCGAGTCATCCTGCACGACCCACCAGTGTAAAAAGGCGCCCTAAAGGCGCCTTTTTGCTATGCACAAAATCTGACGATTCGAACCTGCAGCAGGTTCGGGCCGAACGCAGTGAGACAACGGAGGCGCTTGCGGCGACGGCCCGAAGGGCGAGCGAAGCGAGTCATCCTGCACGACCCACCAGTGTAAAAAGGCGCCCTAAAGGCGCCTTTTTGCTATCCAGCGTTTACGGGTAAGTTAAGGTGCAGGCGAGCGGTAGGCCGGATAAGGCGTTTACGCCGCCATCCGGTAATCTGTCGCTGGCCGCCGGATGGCACTTCGCCTATCCAGCCTACAGCGAAATTTCCCGAAGAGTGACCCAAAATTCACCACGACTTTTCCACCGCAATCGGCTATCTTGTTTAGCATATAAAACATATTTCCGTGGTAATGGTGAATCCACATCTTAAACCACGTATTTCGTTAAGCCAGTAAAACGAGAAGCATAATGAGCGTGATGTTCGATCCTGAAGCAGCGATTTACCCGTTTCCGCCAAAACCAACGGCGTTGAGCAGCGATGAAAAACAATTTTATCGTGAAAAAATTAAGCACTTGCTCAAAGCGCGCAACGCGGTGATGGTGGCGCACTACTATACCGATCCAGAGATCCAGCAACTGGCGGAAGAAACCGGCGGCTGCATTTCCGATTCGCTGGAGATGGCGCGCTTTGGTGCAAAGCATGCTGCTTCCACGCTGCTGGTTGCTGGCGTGCGGTTTATGGGAGAGACGGCCAAAATCCTCAGCCCGGAAAAAACCATCCTGATGCCAACGCTCAACGCAGAGTGTTCGCTGGATCTTGGCTGCCCGATTGAAGAGTTCAACGCCTTCTGTGATGCACATCCGGATCGCACCGTGGTGGTCTATGCCAATACCTCCGCTGCGGTAAAAGCGCGCGCTGACTGGGTCGTTACTTCAAGTATTGCCGTTGAACTCATTGAACACCTCGATAGCCTGGGCGAGAAAATTATCTGGGCTCCGGACCGTCACCTTGGTCGCTACGTGCAAAAACAGACCGGTGCCGACGTGTTGTGCTGGCAGGGGGCCTGTATTGTTCACGATGAGTTTAAAACCCAGGCGCTGAGCCGTATGAAAGCGCTGTATCCGCAGGCTGCGGTACTGGTTCACCCGGAATCGCCGCAGGCGATTGTCGACATGGCCGACGCCGTTGGGTCGACCAGCCAACTGATCAACGCAGCCAAAACGCTGCCGAACCAGCAGCTTATCGTGGCGACCGACCGAGGTATCTTCTACAAAATGCAGCAGGCGGTACCAGATAAAGAGTTGTTTGAAGCACCGACCGCCGGGGAAGGCGCGACCTGCCGCACCTGCGCGCACTGCCCATGGATGGCGATGAACGGCCTGAAAGCTATTGCGGAGAGCCTTGAAAACGGCGGTGTGGCGCATGAAATTCACGTCGATGAGTCTCTCCGCCAGGGGGCGCTGATTCCGTTGAACCGCATGCTTGATTTTGCGGCTACACTACGAGGGTAAACTGTCTAACACGCTGGAGTTGAAATGGATTTTTTTAGCACGCAGAACATCCTGGTCCATATCCCACTGGGGGCAGGGGGTTACGACCTGTCGTGGATTGAAGCCGTAGGTACCGTCGCTGGCCTGCTGTGCATCTGGCTGGCAAGCCTCGAGAAGATCGTGAACTATCTGTTTGGTCTTATCAACGTCACGCTGTTTGCGATTATCTTTTTCCAGATCCAGCTGTACGCCAGCCTGCTGCTGCAGCTTTTCTTCTTTGCCGCCAACCTCTACGGCTGGTATGCGTGGTCGCGGCAAACCAGTCAGCATGAAGCCGAGCTGCAGATTCGCTGGCTGCCGCTGCCTAAAGCGCTCGGCTGGCTGGCGGCGTGCGTGATTGCTATTGCATTGATGACGCTCTATATCGATCCCGTCTTTGCCGTATTGACGCAGGTGGCCGTTAACGTGATGCAGGGGCTGGGTATGAACGTGGTGATGCCCACGCTGCAGCCGGATGCGTTTCCGTTCTGGGATTCGTGCATGATGGTGCTCTCAATTGCCGCGATGGTGCTGATGACCCGCAAATATGTTGAGAACTGGTTGCTTTGGGTGGTGATCAACGTTATCAGCGTGGCTATTTTCGCGCTCCAGGGTGTGTATGCGATGGCGCTGGAGTATCTGCTGCTGACCTTCATTGCCCTTAACGGCAGTCGGATGTGGATGAATAGCGCGCGTGAGCGTGGCTCTCGCGCGCTATCTCATTAATGGTGGTGATGATGCCCGTGTGCGGATTGCGCCTCGTTAAGGTGGCATTCCGGGCCGCTGCAGGGCTGATACTCCATCTGTACCGTCGCATGATCGACCTGATAGTGCTCCTCAAGGAAGTGATGAATCCTGTCGAGCAGCGCATCGTGGTCGTGCGGCGGTACGACCTGAACGTGCAGGGTCATGAGCGGTTTTTCACCGACTAGCCAGACGTGGACGTGGTGAACGTCGCGTACCTCCGGCAGCGAACGGCGCATGTTGCGCTTGAGGGCGGCGACGTCAATTGACTGCGGTGCGCCTTCCAGCAGCTCATTCATGCTCTCTTTCAACAGCGTCCACGCGCTGCGTAGCACCAGGCAGGAAACCAGGACGGACAGAATCGGATCGATAGGCGTCCAGCCGGTGGTCATGATCACCAGGGCAGCAATAATCGCGCCGACCGATCCCAGCAGGTCGCCCATGACGTGCAGCGCTGCGGCACGTACGTTGAGGTTTTTCTCTTCACTGCCGCGATGCAGGATCCAGAACGCCAGCACATTTGCCAGCAGCCCGGCGACGGCAATGACCATCATGGTTACGCCGGCAACCGGCTGCGGATGCGTGAAGCGCTGCACCGCTTCCCAGACGATCAGAATAATAATAAACAGCAGTGCGATGGCGTTAACGAAGGCGGCGAGGGTGGTCAGACGCAGCCAGCCAAAAGTGTGGCGCATACTTGGCGGCCGGCTGGCAAAGTGCACGGCCAGCAGTGCAAACAGCAGGGCGGCCGAGTCGGTGAGCATGTGCCCGGCATCGGCTAACAGGGCCAGTGACCCCGAAATCATCCCACCGATAGCTTCTACGATCATAAATCCGGCGGTGACGCCGAAGGCCAGCAGTAAACGCCGGGCGTTGCCCCGATCCTGCGTGGCGTGAGAATGTGAATCATGCCGGTGCGCCATGACGCTTTTCCTTCCGTATTGTGAATGTGACTCTCTGACATCATTGCAGATCTTTGCTTTTTACGCACAAAAATACGTGCGTCGTCGCGATGGGGGAAAATAGTGCAACGGGGCGGAAGTGATACTGAATTATATTGTTTTTATGGTATTTGTTAGTTCATATATCCGATATTTATAATTTATTAAGTTATTTCACTATTAAATTCTAAATAACGTGGTTTTTTTAGCTATTATCCGGTTGAAGTGTAAAATTCAGTTTACACTTTTTGACTGAGGATATAGATTGAAGGGATTGCACTCAATTATATAAGTATGGCAACACTGGAACAGTCATGAATTATCAGAACGACGATTTACGTATTAAAGAGATCAACGAGTTACTTCCGCCAGTCGCACTCCTTGAAAAATTCCCCGCTACCGAAAACGCCGCGAACACCGTGTCTCATGCGCGTAAAGCGATCCATCAGATCCTGAAAGGGGAAGACGATCGTCTGCTGGTTGTTGTGGGTCCGTGCTCCATTCACGATACCGTCGCGGCAAAAGAGTACGCCCAGCGTCTGCTGAAACTTCGTGAAGAGCTTAACGGTGAGCTGGAAATCGTCATGCGCGTGTATTTTGAAAAACCGCGCACTACCGTGGGCTGGAAAGGGCTGATTAACGATCCGCATATGGACAACAGCTTCCAGATTAACGATGGCCTGCGCATTGCCCGTAAGCTGCTGCTGGACATCAACGATACCGGCCTGCCGGCGGCGGGCGAGTTCCTGGACATGATCACCCCGCAGTACCTGGCCGACCTGATGAGCTGGGGCGCTATCGGCGCACGCACCACGGAATCTCAGGTACACCGTGAACTGGCCTCTGGCCTGTCTTGCCCGGTCGGTTTTAAAAACGGCACCGATGGCACCATTAAAGTCGCCATCGATGCGATTAACGCAGCGGGCGCGGCCCACTGTTTCCTGTCAGTCACCAAATGGGGCCACTCCGCTATCGTTAACACCAGCGGCAATGGCGATTGCCATATCATTCTGCGCGGCGGTAAAGCGCCGAACTACAGTGCTTCCCACGTGGCGGCGGTGAAAGATGGGCTCGAGAAAGCGGGCCTGCCGGCGCAAATAATGATCGACTTCAGCCATGCCAACTCCTGCAAGCAGTTCAAAAAGCAGATGGAAGTGGGCGCGGACGTCTGCCAGCAGATTGCCAGCGGCGAGAAAGCAATTATGGGCGTGATGATCGAAAGTCATCTGGTGGAAGGCAACCAAAACCCGGATAGCGGCGAGCCGCTGGTGTACGGGAAAAGCATCACCGATGCCTGCATTAACTGGGAAGATACCGACACCCTTCTGCGTCAGCTGGCGAATGCGGTAAAAGCGCGTCGCGGGTAATGTCTGCGTTATTCTCCGAAACCGGCCGTGTGCCGGTTTTTTTATTTTTGCCGGGCGGCTATGTATCTTTGACTATCCTACTAATAGTAGAATCAATAAGTTACTCTAACTGATATGCTGAGTGTTACCCCATGCAAAAACCGCATTTATATCAAGGTCATCCTCTGCCTTTGTCCCAGATGACTCCCGATAAATTCGAGGATTTTGTCTATGTTGCAATGAGCGAAATTGGCAAGGAAATGGGTTTCGCGCTTGAGGCGGGTAGACAAAAATCCACCGATGGAGGCTTTGATTGTACGGCCCGAGATAGTCAGACTCAGGGAATTATTTGCATTCAGTGTAAACGTTATGCAGCGGCGCTCGGTACGGACACGCTGGCTGATGAAGTCGTAAAAATCGCACTCAATGGTATTTTACAGAATGATACCCCTGAACAGCATTTTATCATTACGACGGGAGATGTCGCTAAAACGACAAGGGCAATGATGCGCCAAAATAGTTTTAGCGATCTGAAAAAAAAATGTGAGGAAGTACTTTCAAAAGGCTATATTACACAGATAAATGCATTAAAAATGTTGGGGTTAAATCCCGTAAAAGTTGTTTGTGATTATATTGACGCTGCACGAATTATTGTCTGGTCGGCGGTCGATTTCGATAATGAGTTGACCAGAGTCTGGCAAGCGATTATTCCGTTGTTGGATCGCTTTTTTGCCGTTGATGTTGTAGTGCGTGAATATCCGCGCGCTAACTTTGACATTCATCAGTATCGAGCCCATATCAGCAATGCTCCTTCTGGGTATACCGAGTTATCGTTGAGTCAAAGTCAGACGCCTGAAAATATCCGCACGGATAATCAGGCTCATTGCGATAATGCGGCCACTAGATATTCTTACTCAGATTTTATTCATCGCTCCTCAATGTTCTTTTCCGCTCCGGGGAAGATACTAATTTCCTGCCCTGGTGGCAGTGGTAAGACCATTTTTCAGCAGTATATTCGTTTCCATCTTCTAGAGGAGAGGAGCGACTATCTTCCTGTTATCGTTGCGCTCAATACCTATAGTCGCGGTGGGCTGGATAAATCTATTGAGTCCAGCCTAGGTATAAGCTGGGGAAGTTGGCGATCTTTGCCGTCACGCTTTGTCTTTTTATTCGATGGTCTGGATGAAATGCAGGAGTCAGATGTCAGTGCTTTTGTCAATGAATTGCAAGTAATTTCAGCAGAGTATCCCTGTATTATTACTGTAAGAGATACGGGGTTGCGCATTCCCGCTACAATTAATGGCATCAATCTTATCCTGCGTATCGAACCTCTGACTTACCGGCAAATTATTAATATCGCGCGTGCGGTTCTCCCGCAGGAGTTATTGTATATCTTTTATGGTGAAATGAGATTAATCATACAGCAGCCGCAAACCACTTTTTTACGCTCTCCCTTCGGCCTAACTAATGCGCTGGATTTCTTCCAGAAAAATTCTGCATTACCGAAAGTTTTTTCAGTAATGTTAGACGCGATATTGAAGGAAAAAATTATCCAAAGTCGTAGCCGAATTACATCTGCCGATACTGTTCTCAATAAGTTGGATAACTTCACTATCGTATCGGTGATGGCTGTGATTGTCTACGAGATACGGATTGGGTTTGGGGCTTACGTACTTGAAGAGGACAAACTTAGTGAGTTGGCCAGTAAAGTTAACTTGGCGCTCAATGTCGATGGCATTTTATTTACCTTCCCGTCCCTGGTGATGTTTACCGATTTTATTACTAAGTTTGAAGTGCTTAAAAAAGTAGACAGTATTTATATCTTCACAGAACACAATATCCTGCTTGATCATTTACTGGCAAAGAGGCTTAAGAAGAACTGGCGTGAGCTGGACCGTCGGATCGTTAAATGTATAGGAAGAGATGCATGGCATTTTGTGGGCGAGCTAATTTCACCACCCGAAGCCATGGAGTTTCTGAATTTTATTCTGGAGCAGGATTTGATCTGTGGGGCTACGATTGCCAAAGCTTTTGGTGCCCCAATGCTTGCAGCGGCGGAAACCTTGCTACTGGAACAAGAGCAAAGCCCGGAAATAATGGTACGTAGTGCGGCAATGGTTGCATTAGGCGTGCTCGGCACGGAAGGGGCAGTGGCTCGTTTACATTCGAAGCTGGGGTTGCGTGATTATCAGCATAAAGGCCAGCGGTTGGTGGCACTGGCCCGTTCGGGGGACATTGCTGTACTTCAGTATTCGCTTGATGACTCATCGGGAAGAATGCAATTTGCATCCAAAATCTCAGGAGGGGAGTATCAGATTTGGTGGAGTGGACCTGTGGCCGTCATTACGGCCCTTGCGAGACAGACGCTACGGAGCTGGCAAGTTGACTAGCGAGTGTTAACCTGCCTCGCTTCAGATACCTTGAGGTTTTACGGTGATGACTCTGACCTGCCACTACTAGAGGCGATCGTGGCCGGAACGCAATCGGCTAAGGATTTATACTCTGCCTTATATGCTATTAGGGACATTGCTCCTACCAGCTTGATAACTGTTTTATATAACTCAATGATTACGCAGAATAATTTCAGATTTATTTTGAAGAAGACGCTGTTTGAGCTGGGAGAAGCGATCGATTTCGAAGAGGAACTGAACGTTTTGATTGCATGTCTGGATGATGACAAGCTTTTCTATAGTCTTGGCCATAGTTATCTTGAAAGCCGGGTGGATGTTTTAAAGCACTGGCCTGGTCTTGTCGCGCATGAATCACGCCTGTTTGCTGCCTGCCAACAGAGTAAACGGCGTGCTGATTTTGTTGTTTATGCCTATTTATGGAGCATCGCCAGTGTGCATCAGCTCACTTCATTTGCTGATGTCGCTCTTGATGCCATTAAGAGTGACAAAATGGATACGATTATGTATGCCCTGTCGTTCTTGAATGCCTCTCCAACCTCCGCACTTTTGCCACTTTGTGCTGATTTTATTGCATTTTATGAGCGTAATATTACGCGTGGGCATAATTTAGCTCGCGTGGAGGTTGAGCTAATCCGACTTATTGATAAATGCGCAGATCGCACGCGGATAAGCCAGTGGTTAAATGGTTATCTGGAGTCGTTTTTCCCTCAGGAAAAGAGAGATAAATTCGCGGAAGACGATATCACGTATGCTTTCTCGTTAAGTCATGTCATCGCGACGATTGCGAAATATGCAGATGATATTGATGTTGGTATCATCAATAAGATCATCTTGCTGGATTGCAAGGCGTGGACTGAGATCGACAATTATCAACGTCAGATGGTGAATGCGCTCACCGACGCGCGGGCAACAGAACTGCTGGAGCTAGCGATCTCAAGTCAGTCTGTACCGGTCATTAATAATTATCTGGCTAAATTGTTGGTTGGAAGAGCGCATCTGCTGACGAAAGCGCTAACGATTAGCCTGATTCCTTCATTGCTTAGTTTCCATATGTGGCATCACACGCTGTTTATGCTCGTGGCGTCAAAATGGGATGATGAGGTGGCCGATGCGTTTTTAAAAAATATGATTGAAATGCCATGGAATTCGATTAATGCGCAAATGTTTGAAGGTAAAGCCGGAGAGTTTTCCACGTTGCTTTCAGCACGGCATTTGGACGCTTATACCGATTATGCAAACAGAGTTACTGACCCTCGTATTTTACGCATTTTCCAGCTATGGATTGAGGTTGCCAGAGATGAAACGCCCTCTCCGTAGAGAGGGCGGTTTTATCACTTCGCTTTACCCTGGTTTGCTACCGCAGCGGCTTTCGCGGCGATTTCATCCGCATTGCCCAGATAGTAGTGTTTGATAGGCTTGAAGTTTTCGTCGAACTCGTACACCAGCGGAACGCCGGTCGGGATGTTCAGCTCAAGAATTTCATCTTCGCCCATGTTGTCGAGGTATTTGACCAGCGCACGCAGGGAGTTACCGTGCGCAGCGATGATTACGCGCTCGCCGCTTTTCAGGCGCGGCAGAATGGTTTCGTTCCAGTAAGGCACCACGCGCTCGATGGTCAGCGCCAGGCTCTCGGTGGTTGGCAGCTCTTTATCGGTCAGCTTAGCGTAACGCGGGTCGTGGCCCGGATAGCGCTCGTCGTCTTTCGTCAGCTCTGGTGGGGTGACCGCGAAACCGCGGCGCCACTGCTTAACCTGCTCGTCACCGTATTTTTCTGCGGTTTCGGCTTTGTTCAGACCCTGCAGCGCGCCGTAGTGGCGCTCGTTCAGTTTCCAGGATTTCTCAACCGGCAGCCAGGCCTGATCCAGTTCATCCAGAACGTTCCACAGCGTGTGGATGGCACGTTTCAGCACAGAGGTATAAGCAAAGTCGAAGCTGAAGCCTTCAGCCTTCAGCAGTTTGCCTGCTGCTTTTGCTTCGCTAACGCCTTTCTCAGACAGATCAACGTCGTACCAACCGGTGAAACGGTTTTCGTTGTTCCACTGACTTTCACCGTGACGAACCAGTACCAGCTTAGTTACAGCCATACTCTCACTCCTCAAGCTTTATTGAATGATAACAATTCTCATTATATTGCCGCGATCGCCTCGCCAGCAACGCTTATGCATAACCATAGCGAAAATAGTGCCCCAGTGTAAGATGCATGTGAACTCAGCGTTATTATTTTGTCTGTTCGTGACGTTATTTTCAGCGATATGCTTAAAAGATCGGCGAGATGCCGCAGGGGAGAGAATAGCCCGGCGTCGCTTCGCTCGGCCGGGCGGGTAACATCGGTCACTACAGGGCAATAAACTGATATTCGGTCAGGCTAACGTACTCGTTGCCCGGCCGTAAAACGCAGTCCGGCTGCGGCCATTCCGGATGGTTAGGGCTGTCCGGCAGAAATTCGCTTTCCAGCGCCAGCCCCTGCCATGCGGCATAAGGTTGCGCGGTGCGGGAAAGGGTACCGTCGAGGAAGTTGCCCGAGTAGAACTGGATTGCGGGCGCCGAGGTGTAGACCGCCATCTGCAGCTTTTTGTCTTGCGACCAGACGTTGGCAACCACTTGGCTGGCGTCGCCGTTGGCCTGTAGCAGGAAGGCGTGATCGTAACCATTCACCTTTTTCTGATCGTCATCGCGCAAGAAGTCCTGTGCGACGGTCTTCGGCTCACGGAAGTCGAAGCCGGTGCCTGCTACTGCTTTCAGCCCTTCGTGCGGGATCCCGCTGGCGTCCACCGGCAGATAGTCATCTGCCAGCAGCTGCAGGGTGTGGTTGCGCACGTCGGTCTGCGCGCCGTCAAGGTTAAAGTAAACGTGGTTAGTCAGGTTCACCGGGCAGGCCTTATCAACCTTAGCGCGGTATTCAATAGAGATGCGGTTGTCTTCGGTCAGGCGGTAGATTGCGGTAGCCTGCAATTCGCCGGGGAAACCCTGGTCGCCGTCTGGCGAGGTCAGGGTAAAGACCGCTTCCGTCGCGTTCTGGGTGGTCACTAACCAGCGTCGCTTATCAAAGCCTTCCGGTCCGCCGTGCAGCTGGTGCTCTCCCTGGCTTGGCGCGACGTCTACCGTCTGTCCATCGAGCGTGAAGCGGCTGTTGGCGATGCGGTTGGCGTAGCGGCCAATAGACGCGCCGAGAAACGCCGCCTGCTGTGGGTACTGCGCTGGCGAAGCGCAGCCCAGCAACGCTTCACGCACGCTGCCGTCGCTAAGCGGAATACGCGCCGACAGCAGCGTGGCGCCCCAATCCATCAGGGTCACGACAACGCCGTTGGCATTGCGTAAGGTGATCAGACGGTACGGTTGGCCGTCAGCGGCCAGCTCGGGAGTTTCAGTTAGCACTGGCCAGCTCCTTGCGACGGTTTGCAAACATAGAAGGTTTCCTTGATGCCCGTTTTCGCTTCGTACTGTTCCGCTACCGCTTGTTTCACCGCCGGAACCAGCGTTTCTGGAATCAGCGCAACGATGCAGCCGCCGAAGCCGCCACCGGTCATACGCACGCCGCCCTGCTCGCCGACGGTCGCTTTGACGATATCCACCAGGGTATCAATCTGCGGTACGGTGATTTCAAAGTCATCGCGCATTGAGGCGTGTGATTCGGCCATAAGTTGGCCCATACGCAGCAGGTCGCCTTTCTCCAGCGCGGCCGCCGCTTCCACGGTGCGGGCATTTTCGGTCAGGACATGGCGTACGCGTTTGGCCACCACCGGGTCCAGCTCGTGGGCCACAGCATTAAATTCGTCGACGGTGACGTCACGCAGAGCCGCGCGCTGGAAGAAACGCGCGCCGGTTTCGCACTGTTCGCGACGGGTGTTGTATTCACTGCCAACCAGAGTGCGCTTGAAGTTGCTGTTGATAATCACGACGGCGACGCCTTCAGGCATCGAGACCGCTTTTGTGCCCAGTGTCCGGCAGTCGATCAGCAGCGCGTGGTCTTTTTTGCCCAGCGCCGAAATCAGCTGATCCATAATGCCGCAGTTACAGCCCACAAACTGGTTTTCGGCTTCCTGGCCGTTGAGCGCAATCTGAGCGCCGTCGAGCGGCAGATGGTAAAGCTGCTGGAAAACGGTACCGACCGCCACTTCCAGCGAGGCGGAGGAGCTTAAACCCGCCCCCTGCGGCACGTTGCCGCTGATGACCAGATCCGCCCCGCCAAAGGCGTTATCACGTTTTTGCAGATGCTTGACGACGCCACGAACGTAGTTGGACCACTGCTGAGTTTCGTGGCTGACGATCGGCGCATCGAGGGAAAAGGTATCGCTTTCGTTGTCGTAGTCGGCGGCGATCACGCGCACCGTACGGTCTTCACGCGGTGAGCAGCTGATAACGGTTTGATAATCAATGGCGCACGGCAGTACAAAGCCATCGTTGTAGTCGGTGTGTTCACCAATCAGGTTAACGCGGCCCGGAGCCTGGATGACGTGGGTGGCAGGGTAGCCGAATTTTTCAGCAAACAGGGCTTGTGTTCTTTCTTTCAGACTCATTGTTATTCTCCGGACTCGCGAAAGTGGATGTCGCTGACCGCGCGCAGGCGCTCGGCCGCTTGTTCTGCCGTCAGGTCGCGCTGGGTCTCTGCCAGCATTTCATACCCGACCATAAATTTGCGCACGGTGGCCGAGCGCAGCAGCGGCGGATAGAAGTGCGCATGCAGCTGCCAGTGAGCGTTATCTTCTCCGTTGAACGGCGCGCCGTGCCAGCCCATCGAATAGGGGAAGGAGCACTGGAAGAGGTTATCGTAGCGGCTGGTCAGTTTTTTCAACGCCAGCGCCAGGTCTTCGCGCTGGGCGTCGGTTAAGTCGGTAATGCGCAGTACGTGCGTTTTTGGCAGCAGCAGCGTTTCGAACGGCCAGGCCGCCCAGTAGGGAACAACCGCCAGCCAGTGTTCGGTTTCAACCACCGTGCGGCTGCCATCGGCCAGCTCGCGGTTAACGTAATCCACCAGCATCGGCGACCGCTGTTCAGCGTAATAGTCGCGCATCAGGCGATCTTCACGCTCAATTTCGTTGGGCAGAAAACTGTTTGCCCAGACCTGGCCATGTGGATGCGGGTTAGAACAGCCCATCGCCGCGCCTTTATTTTCAAACACCTGAACCCACGGATAGCGCTGACCCAATTCTGCAGTCTGCTCCTGCCAGGTTTTAACCACCGACTGCAGGGCGCTGAGGCTCAGCTCCGGCAGCGTTTTGCTGTGGTCAGGGGAGAAGCAAATCACCCGGCTGGTACCGCGTGCGCTCTGGCAGCGCATTAACGGATCGTTGCTTTCCGGTGCATCCGGTGTATCGACCATCAGCGCGGCAAAATCGTTAGTGAAGACGTAGGTGCTGGTGTAGTCCGGGTTCTTATCGCCCGTCACCCGGGTATTTCCCGGGCACAAAAAGCAGTCCGGATCGTGTGCGGGCAGCGTCTGTTTTGACGGTGTCTCTTGCGCCCCCTGCCAGGGGCGCTTTGCACGATGCGGTGACACGAGGATCCACTGGCCGGTTAACGGATTAAAGCGGCGATGCGGATGGTCGACGGGGTTAAATTGCGTCATTTCACAATCCTTAATCGGGATATCCCTGAGGATGGCGGGACTGCCAGTGCCAGGTGTCCTGCGCCATTTCATCAAGGTTACGGGTGACACGCCAGTTCAGCTCCTGGTCGGCTTTGCTTGCATCGGCCCAGTAGGCCGGGAGGTCGCCGTCACGACGGGGAGCGAAGTGGTAGTTAATGGGTTTGCCGCAGGCTTTGCTGAACGCGTTAACCACGTCAAGCACGCTGCTGCCGACGCCTGCACCAAGGTTGTAGATATGCACGCCGGCTTTGTTGGCCAGCTTTTCCATCGCCGCAACGTGGCCGTCGGCGAGGTCCATGACGTGGATGTAATCGCGCACGCCGGTGCCGTCAGGCGTCGGGTAGTCGTTACCGAAAATGGCCAGCGATTCACGACGGCCTACCGCCACCTGCGCAATGTACGGCATCAGGTTGTTCGGAATGCCCTGCGGATCTTCGCCCATATCGCCAGACTGATGCGCACCCACCGGGTTGAAGTAGCGCAGTAGCGCAATGCTCCAGTCCGGCTGCGCTTTTTGCAGGTCGGTCAGGATCTGTTCAACCATCAGCTTACTTTTGCCGTATGGGCTTTGCGGTGTACCGGTCGGGAAGCTTTCAACATAAGGGATTTTCGGCTGGTCGCCGTAGACGGTCGCGGAAGAGCTGAAAATGAAGTTTTTAACGTTCGCGGCGCGCATTGCGCTGATTAAACGCAGGGTGCCGTTAACGTTGTTGTCGTAGTACTCCAGCGGCTTTTGCACTGATTCACCGACGGCCTTCAGGCCCGCGAAGTGGATCACCGCATCAATGGCGCGATCGCGGAGGATCTCGGTCATCAGCGCTTCATCACGGATATCGCCTTCGACGAACGATGGGGCTTTGCCGCCCAGGCGGGTAATGACGGGCAAAACGCTACGTTTGCTGTTGCACAGGTTGTCGAGAATCACCACTTCATGACCCTGCTGCAGCAGCTGTACGCACGTGTGGCTTCCAATGTAACCGCTACCACCTGTAACCAATACTTTCATTTTTAGCTCCGTTAAGCTTATGGCATGGAATAACCTTAGCATAACAGAACGGCTAAAAGTGTGACATGGGCTAAATTAGTGGTATCGTTTACACAGCAATACGTTAAACAGGGAATCGAATAAAAATGATTTTAAATCAAAAGGGTAACTTGTTCATGTGAAAAAAATCTGAAAAAGGACCTTATTTGAGAACGGATTATTCTCTGCAGAGCGGTGTTTGTCCGGGCTACGCGTAGCACGCCGTAACCCGGACAAACGCGATTACAGCGGGCCGACCTCGTAGCGATAGCCGTCACCGTCGGCGACAAACGCCAACCGGTGGGTAATACACTCCGGCGCGTCTTCCGCATGATGCGAGACAAACAGCAGTTGGGTTTTTCCCTCACTTATCAACACGTCGATAAAACGGCGCACCACCTGACGATTGAGCGGGTCCAGCCCCTGCAACGGCTCGTCAAGAATGAGCAGCGTAGGATGCTTAACCAACGCGCGAACAATCAGCGCCAGCCGCTGCTGGCCCCAGGAGAGGCTGTGGAACGGCGCGTCGGCGGTACGCGCGTTCATGCCGAGTATCGCCAGCCATTCGTCCACCTGTTTACGCTGCTTATCAGAAACGGCCTGATAAATGCCAATGGAATCAAAATAGCCGGAAAGGATCACGTTGCGTACCGTCGTGCTGACGCGGTAGTCAAGGTGCAGGCTACTGCTGACATAGCCGATATGCTTTTTGATATCCCAGATGGTTTCGCCGCTGCCGCGGCGACGGCCGAACAGCGTAAGATCGTTGCTGTAGCCCTGCGGATGATCGCCGGTGACAAGGCTTAGCAGCGTCGATTTGCCGGCTCCATTGGGCCCGACAATCTGCCAGTGCTCGCCGGGTGATACCGTCCAGCTCAGGTGGTTAATGATCGGTCGATCGTTATACGACACCACGCCGTCGCGCAGCACGATACGTGGCTGGTCGTCGGGTAAGGAAAGGCGGGCCGAGGGGGCGTCCGGTTCGGGCAGCGTCATCCCGGCGAGCTTCTCGCTGTGGGCCAGCTGGGCAACCAGCGTTTGTTCAAGCAGCGTTTTTTTCTCGCCCATGTCGCTCAGCGTACAGTCGGCGAGCACGCCAGCAAAGGGCACGAAGTCCGGAATATCATCAAAGCGGTTGAGCACCAGCACCAGGGTATAGCCTGACTGGTAAAGCGTGGCCAGATGATCGGCCAACTGACGGCGTGAGGCAACGTCGAGACCATCAAATGGTTCATCAAGGATCAGCAGGTCGGGCTGTGCCATCAGCGCCTGGCAGAGCAGGGTTTTGCGAGTTTCGCCGGTAGAGAGGTATTTAAAGCGTCTGTCCAGCAGGTGGTCAATGCCGAACTGGGCGGCCAGCTGCGCGCATCGCGCAGCGTCCTTAACCTCATCCTGAATAATTTGTGCGGCGGTGCGTCCGGTGTCGTCTTCGTCGGCGCTGAGCATGTCGGTGTTGTTACGCTGCCATTCGTCGCTGACCAGTTTTTGTAGCTGCTCGAAGGAGAGGCGGGTGATGCGACTGAAGCCGCACGTCCGGCTGCCGGACAGCAACGGCAGCTCCCCCGCCAGCGCGCGGGCCAGCGCTGATTTTCCGCTCCCGTTGCTGCCGACGAAAGCCCAGCTTTCGCCAGCGCGCAGCGTCAGCTGGTCAATATGGAGCGTTTTGGTGTCGCTAAGACGAAACGTGCCTTGCGAAATTTGCAATGATGACATTATGTATCCCGTTTTTTGCAGCGTTATGCATCAGGGATACGTCTTCCTCAGCGCAAAGTCAATGCCATCAGCACAACGTAGCAAGAATGATGCGATCGGCATTGAAGTATGCTGTGACATCGCTCCCTTCTTCCAGCGTTTCGGCATCCTGAAGCGGCAGCGTGGCGCACAGGGTTTGCCCGTCGGGCAGCGCCATCAGAACTTCGCACTGCTCTGCGCCGCGCTGAATGTGGCTAATACGGCAGGCGAGCTGGTTGTCAGCGGCAGCGGCGAGTGCGGGATCGCGAGTGACGTTGACCCACGGCGCTTTCAGCAGCACCAGCACTTCCTGACCTTCATCGAGCCCCAGGCGCTCGCCGCTTTGTGCGGTAATCGCCACCTTGAGACGGGTTGTGCCATCAGCCAGTAAAATATCGACATGCTGTTGTACCTGCTGGTGGTCACGGCGGGTGACCGTACCAAACCACTGGTTGCGAGCGCTGGTTTGCAGCGAGAAGCGAGAGATAGCCGCCAGCAGGCTGTCGAGCGGCAGCGCATCGTCGTCACTCAGCACATCAAAGGCTTTTTGTTGAATTTGCGCCAGCAGATCGTAGAGCTGAATCAGACGCTGACCGTAGCGGGTGAGCACCGCGCCGCCGCCGCCTTTGCCGCCGGTTGCGCGGTCGACCAGCGACTGCTCGCTGAGCTGATTCATTTCGTTAATGGCATCCCATGCGCTCTTGTAGCTGATGCCGGCGTTTTTGGCCCCCTGGCTGATTGAGCCGGTCTGTGCTATTTGTTTGAGGAGCGAGATGCGGCGCGGATCGGCAAACAGGCGCTGCTGGAGCTTAAGGGTCAGAAGGATTTCAGCCTGCATAACAGTGTCCTGGAGTCAAAAAGGGTATTCTGACCCAAATGTTAGCCTGCGCAAAGCTCACCGCACAAAAGGGCGTGTTTTTCTGCGTTATCCGGTTACAATAGCGGCATCACATTGTATGGAGTAAACCATGTTAGAGCTGTTGAAAAGTCTGGTATTTGCCGTAATCATGGTACCCGTAGTGATGGCTATCATCCTGGGGTTAATTTACGGTCTGGGTGAAGTGTTCAACATCTTCTCCGGCGTTGGTCATAAAGACAGAAGCCAGCAAAACCACTGATTCCTCAAAAACGCCCGGTTCCGCCGGGCGTTTTGCTATCAAGTTCCCCACCTTTGTGCCGATAATCAGTCCTGTACGCTGCGATCGTTGATGTATCTGTAATGCATTAATGTCAGAAAACCCCTATACTCTTCGCTGTATTTTACTTTATATAACGACATTTACAGGAGTTTCAAATGGCAGGTTCATGGTTACGCTTGTTTGCAGGGGCGACATTATCGCTTTCCGTTGTGGGTCACGCGCTGGCGGATGACGCGAAGATTACCGTTTTCGCCGCGGCGTCGTTGACGAATGCGATGCAGGATATTGCGAAGGCCTATAAGAAAGAGAAAAACGTAGACGTGGTCTCCTCTTTTGCGTCTTCCTCAACGCTGGCTCGCCAGATTGAAGCCGGCGCGCCGGCAGACCTGTTTATCTCCGCTGACCAGAAGTGGATGGACTATGCGGTGGATAAAAAAGCGATTGATACTGCGACACGTGAAACGCTGCTGGGCAACAGCCTGGTCGTTGTTGCGCCGAAGGCCAGCGAGCAGAGCGATATTACTGTCGATGCAAAAACCAACTGGACCAGCCTGCTGAAAGGCGGCCGTCTAGCGGTAGGCGATCCGGATCACGTACCGGCAGGCATCTACGCGAAAGAAGCGCTGCAGAAGCTGGGCGCATGGGAAACGCTGTCGTCGAAACTGGCCCCGGCAGAAGACGTGCGTGGCGCGCTGGCGCTGGTGGAACGCAACGAAGCACCGTTGGGTATTGTGTACGGTTCTGACGCGGTCGCCAGCAAAGGTGTTAAAGTTGTCGGCACGTTCCCGGAAGACTCTCATCAGAAAGTGGAATACCCGATTGCCATTATCGATGGCCATAAAAATGCCACCGTCTCGGCGTTCTATGATTATCTGAAAGGCCCGCAGGCGTCTGAGATTTTTAAACATTACGGATTTACGACTCGCTAATGATATTGACCGATCCCGAATGGCAGGCGGTAATGCTGAGCCTGAAAGTATCTTCCCTGGCTGTGGTATTTAGCCTGCCGTTTGGGGTTTTTTTTGCCTGGCTGTTGGTACGGCGCAACTTCCCCGGAAAAGCCCTGCTCGACGGGCTTCTTCACCTCCCGCTGGTGCTCCCGCCGGTGGTTGTGGGGTATCTTTTGCTGGTAGCGATGGGCCGCCGAGGCTTTATCGGTAGCTGGTTGTATGACTGGTTTGGCCTGACCTTCGCTTTTAGCTGGCGCGGCGCGGTGATTGCGGCGGCGGTGATGTCGTTCCCGCTGATGGTCAGGGCGATCCGTCTGGCGCTGGAAAACGTCGACGTTAAGCTTGAACAGGCGGCTCGCACCTTAGGGGCGGGGCGCTGGCGGGTATTTGGTACCATTACGCTGCCGTTGATGCTGCCGGGGATTATTGTCGGTACCGTACTGGCGTTTGCCCGCTCGCTCGGCGAGTTTGGTGCCACGATCACCTTTGTGTCGAATATTCCCGGCGAAACACGCACCATTCCTTCGGCCATGTATACCCTGATTCAGACCCCCGGCGGCGAAAGCGCTGCGGCGCGTCTGTGTCTGATTTCTATCGTACTGGCGCTGATTTCCCTGATGATTTCCGAATGGCTGGCAGGCATTAGCCGCCGCAGGATGGGGGCGTAAATCATGCTGGAGCTGAATTTTAGCCAGACGCTGGGCACGCACTGTCTGGAGATCAATGAATCGCTGCCGGCTTCCGGCATTACCGCCGTTTTCGGCGTCTCGGGCGCGGGAAAAACTTCCCTGATTAACGCCATCAGCGGACTGACGACGCCGCAGCAAGGGCGCATTGTGCTCAACGACCGCGTGCTGAATGATGCTGAACAGGGAATTTGCCTGGCACCGGAGAAACGACGCATCGGCTATGTGTTCCAGGATGCGCGCCTGTTCCCGCATTACAAGGTACGCGGCAATCTGCGCTATGGGATGGCAAAAAGCATGGCTGAGCAGTTCGATAAGCTGGTCTCGCTGCTCGGTATTGAGCCGTTGCTCGACCGGCTGCCGGGCAGCCTGTCCGGCGGCGAAAAACAGCGCGTGGCGATTGGCCGTGCGCTGCTGACCGCGCCGGAGCTGCTGTTGCTCGATGAGCCGCTGGCCTCGCTGGATATCCCGCGCAAGCGCGAGCTGCTGCCGTATCTTCAGCGTCTGGCGCGAGAGATCAATATACCGATGCTCTACGTCAGCCACTCGCTGGATGAAATTTTGCACCTGGCTGACAAGGTGCTGGTGCTGGAAGGCGGCAAGGTGAAGGCGTTTGGCAATCTGGAAGAGGTGTGGGGCAGCAGCGTAATGCATCCGTGGCTGCCGCAGGATCAGCAGAGCAGCATTCTGCGCGTGACGGTGCTGGAACACCATCCGCACTACGCGATGACGGCGCTGGCGCTGGGCGATCAGCACATCTGGGTGAATAAACTCGACAAGCCGTTGCAGAGCGCCGTTCGCGTGCGTATTCAGGCAACCGATGTGTCGCTGGTGCTACAGCCTTCGCCGCACACCAGTATTCGCAACGTACTGCATGCGAAAGTCCAGCAGTGCTATGACGACAACGGTCAGGTCGAAGTGCAGCTGGACGTCAGCGGCCGCACGCTGTGGGCGCGCATTAGCCCGTGGGCCCGCGATGACCTGGCGGTGAAGCCAGGCCAGTGGCTCTATGCGCAGGTGAAGAGCGTATCGATCACCGCCTGATTACAGCAGGTGGGTATTGATATAGTCGGCGATAGCATCAGTGGTGTTGTCACCGATCACCACGTTAGCGCGCGCCTTCACCGCATCATCCGCGTTGCCCATCGCTACGCCGGTGCCGGCCGCTTCAAGCATACTGATGTCGTTAAAGTTATCGCCGAAGGCCACCACGTCGCGCATCGACCAGCCCTGTGCGGTGATGAACTGCGTCAGACGGTTACCTTTGCTGTTACCCTGGCGCGCAATATCGACCTGATCGTGCCACGACCACTCGCATTCCAGCTGTAGCGTCTGTTCAACGTGCTTGGCAAAGTTTTGCAGTTTTTCGCCATCTTCATCGGTCAGGGCAAACTTCCAGACGTTTTTTACCTCGCGTGCCGCCTGTGCCAGCGAGTCGACCTGGGTAAACGACGGGCGCTGCGCCTCCGGCAAGCTCTGCGCCCAGTTGCTGGTTCGCACCACATGGCCGGTTGGGTACTGGTACATCATGGTATCGTCGACGTACATCAGGCCATGCACCTTGTGTTCATCAAGCAAAGCGATCAGCTGCTGGGCTTTATCAACCGGCATAGGATCGGCATCCAGTACTTTTTTCGCTTGATAATCATACAAGTAAGTGCCATTACAACAAATTGCAGGTGTATCCAGCGCCAGTGCCTGATAAAAAGGATGAATGGCAACGTGATGACGACCGGTGACGATCATTAAGTGATAGCCTGCCGCTTTGGCGCGATTCAGCGCCTCCAGCGAAGAGGGCAGTAAGGTTTTCTTTGGTGTCAGGAGCGTTCCGTCCAGATCCAGGGCAATCACACGTGCAGTCATAATGTTGTCTCGCGTTAAAGAGAAAATTTGCTGTGCAGGATGGTACACCGAGATACCTGCGCGGCAAAATGGTGTGATAAATAGCCGCAAATTATGTGTTTTCAGAAAGGAGTGTTCATGAAACAGACCGTTTATACCGCCAGCCCCGAGAGCCAGCAGATCCACGTCTGGACGTTGAACCATGACGGCAGCCTGAAGCTGGTCCAGGTGGTGGATGTTCCGGGGCAGGTGCAGCCGATGGTCATCAGCCCTGATAAACGCTATTTGTACGTCGGCGTGCGCCCGGAGTTCCGCGTGCTGGCCTACCGTATTGCACCGGACGACGGTGCGTTGACCTATGCTGCCGAAGCGCCGCTGCCGGGTAGCCCGACTCACATTTCCACCGATCGTAAAGGCAACTTTATCTTCAGCGCCTCTTACAACCAGGCCAACGTGGCGGTGATTCGCCTGCAAGACGGTCTTCCGCGCGATACCGTGACGGTGGTGGAAGGGCTGGAAGGCTGTCACTCGGCGAATATCTCACCGGATAACCGTACCCTGTGGGTACCGGCGCTGAAGCAGGATCGTATCTGCCTGTTTACCCTCAGCGACGACGGCTTCCTGGCGGAGCAAACGCCGGCGGAGGTGACCACCGTAGAGGGCGCGGGCCCGCGTCACATGGTGTTCCATCCGAACGAGCAGTATGGCTATTGCGTCAACGAGCTAAACAGCACCGTTGATGTGTGGGAGCTGAAAGATCCGTACGGCAAAATCGAATGCGTTCAGACGCTGGATATGATGCCGCATGATTTCACCGGTACGCGCTGGGCGGCGGATATCCACATCACTCCGGATGGCCGTCACCTGTACGCCTGCGACCGTACCTCTAGCTTGATCACCGTCTTTAGCGTCTCTGAAGATGGCAGCGTACTGTCGCTGGAAGGCTTCCAGCCGACCGAAACCCAGCCGCGTGGCTTCAATATCGATCACAGCGGTAAATACCTGATTGCCGCTGGGCAGAAATCGCATCACATTGCGGTGTATGAAATTGCCGGTGAGCAAGGGTTGCTACAGGAAAAAGGGCGCTATGCCGTAGGGCAGGGCCCGATGTGGGTGGTGGTGTACGCGCACTAATCGTGGCGGTTAAACCACCTGCTCGCGCAGGTGGTTTACGTCATCAGAAGTCCAGATTCAACGCATCATATTTATCCCGCTGTGCCTGCATTTCACTCTCTTTGTTGAGAATGCTGCGTTCATACATCTTAAAAAATGGGTAATACATCAATAATCCCGCCAGAATCACCAGTACCGCGACGATCGGCGCACGCCAGTCCATCGTGATAAAGTACTGGGCAATAGGTGTTGGTATTCCGCCAACCTGGGCCACCGGCCCGCCAACAAAGCCCATGTCGAAAACTAAGTACGTCAGTGACGCCAGGATCGGTGTCCCGAGCACGAACGGAAAGAAAAAGTAAGGGTTAAAGGCGATTGGAAAACCGTAGACCACCGGTTCAGAAATACCAAACAGAGAGGGGACGATGGCTGCTTTCCCCGCCGCCTTCAGCTGCGGTGCTCTGCTCATTAAGCCAAGAAGGGCGATGGCACCGGTAATCCCTGAGCCCGTACAGGCGGCAAATGCGCCCCACCAGCCTTCGGTAAATACGTGTTCCGTCGGCAGGCCCTGCGCAAAGTTTGCTGCATTCAGCGACAGGTATTGCGTCATAAATGGCAGCGTAAAACCGATGAGAATCGCGTAACCGTTGAGGCCGAAAAACCAGAAAATCATCTCCAGCAGAATGATGATGAAGACCCCCCAGACGGAATCGATGCCACTGACGGCCGGCGCCAGCGCAGTCGTGAACAGTTCGGGCACAATCTGCTGGTTGAACAGGCTCTGGCTGGTAATGGTCATTGCGCAGGCTGCTATAACGACAAAAAGCAAAGGGAATATTGATTCGAAGGTTTTGGCAATCATATCTGGCAATCCGCCGATGCGGATGGTGATTTTCTTGCGATAGGCCCAGCTAATAAATTCCACGGTTGCCAGTGAGGCAATAATGGCAACGAACAGGCCGCGAGAGTCTAAAAACGCAATATTAATATTACCCTCAACAATCTTGCTGTTCAGAATCATCGTTACCATCACCGAACTGATAATGGGGTAAAGGGGGGCAACGTTGATTTTTTGCGTGTGGTGGTAGCTAATGGTAATGGCACAATAAACCGAAAGCAGACCGAAGGTATAGGTAAAAGGCAGTTGAAATAAAGCCCCGTATTGCGCAAAAAAATGGCTGATAGCCGTATCGGGGGAAAACAAACTGCCTAACCCCGTAATGATTAAGCTGATGGAACCTACCATCAGAATCGCCATTAAGCTAATCATTCCATTTTTTATCGATGAGATAAAACGATTCTGCTCAATCCGGGTTGCAATATAGACCATGTGTTGCTCAAATTTCTTGAGAAACGGCTGTGAGGCTGTCATTTTACACCTTCCTTGGCAGGCCGATTAAGATGATATAAATAGAGTGCTTGTTTCAATATTAATGCGCCATCAGCAAGCCCGTAGGCCTGGCTGTCGATAACTTCAATGGGTTTAGCATATTGCCCGGCGATGGCCGCAAGCTCGGGAAATTTATGCTTCATCTGCGGGCCGACCATCACCAAATCGTAATCAGCGATATAGGTATTTAGATCACCAGCGCTGCGGGCATCGATACGAATATTCTGGCCTTTCAGTACTTCACTGTTATCGACAACCTCGCGCATTTTACTCACCATCACGCTAGTCGATGCTCCGAGGTTACAGACGAGAAGAATGGATAAATTCTGATAGTTCATATTGGGGCCTCGATTATTTATTTTTATACAGTTCGATAAATTCGCGATAAATATTCTGCGCCAGCAGGACGTTCATTAAATGATCCTGGGCATGAACAAAAAGCAGAGAAAATGCGATCGGTTGGCCGCTGATTTCCCCTTGTAACGATTCACTTTGAATATGATGGGCCCGCTGAAGGTTAACTTCCGATTCGTGAAAATAAGCCTCAGCCTGCGTGATATCGCCGCTTTTGGCGGCCTGTAACGCGGCATTGAGCTGCGAAAAGCTTTCTCCGGCGCAGGCTATAATGCTGAACCACCGTTGTTCGTCAGTCATAAAATACTCTCCACGTTAAACACGGCATCATCCAGCAGCAGTATCGTATTGGCGTGCTGTTTTAAGCTGGTGGCCGGGAAGTTTTCGTTCGGGGGCGTAAACAGCAGGCGCTGCACAATATTGCGTTTATGCGCGCCGCTAGCGGCAATGATAATGTGTTCACTGGCAAGAATATTACCAATGCCAAGCGTAATGCCCTGATGCAGGCGGGTGGCTGTCGGGAAATACTTCTGTGCAACGCGAATGGTTGTTTCGCTAAGGTTGGAGATGTGCGCCAGCGAGTTGAATGCGCTGCCGGGCTCATTGAGACCAAGATGGCCATTCTGACCTATCCCGAGTAGCGTCAGGCGCAGCGGCCGTTCGGCCAGCAGCTGGTTTATGCGGTGGCACTCGTGTTCCAACGCCTCTCCGGTATGCGTAGCGTCGAACTGCTGGAGTTGGCCGGGGCGCAGCGCTAAATGTTGATACAGGTCGTGATGCATTGCGTACTGGCAGCTGCCTTCATCCTGCTGACCGAGCCCGACCCACTCATCAAGCCCAACGAGCGTTGCGCGCAGCGGGAAGCGGCGACGTTGATATTCTGCGGCAACGTACTGATAGGCTCGCTGAGGCGTATCGCCCGAAGCCAGGCATACGGTGCCTTCTTGCTGAAGAGCATCAATGATGGCGTCGCCGAGCACGCGGGAAAACTGCTGTTGAGAACATATCGCCAGTTCCATTAGCGCCACTCCCCGGTGTAGGCCTGATATTCGGCGAGTAGCTCATTGAGAATCTGCGTGGCGATGGTGTAGTCATTAATCAGCGGATGTACCATGAGCGCCCGAATTGCGCTCTTTTTACAACGCTGCTCAATCGCGTGAATCGTCAGGTTTTCAAAGCGTTTGATCGTACTGATGATGTGGCTCTGATAGGCCGGCAGATCGTCGACGCGTCGCGGCATTATTTTGCCGTCATGCATATCGCAGGTTATCTCAATGACATCATCGGGATGCAACTGGCGGATGCTGTCGTTGTTTTTCACCAGAATCGTCATTGGCCACGCAGGTTTATTCTGTAATCCCCTGATAATATTCAGCGCGATTCCCGAGTAGCCGCCGGTATCTGGAGCGGCAATAAACTCCGGGAGGCTGAGTGCTTTATAGTGGTTATCCCGGCGGCCGTCGCTTTCAATCGCAAAGTAAGAGTTTTCTCGCTCCAGCAGATGGTGCGCAAAAATAGCAAATTGCTGCTCTATACTGGCTGATTGATTCGCGCGCAGCTCGTCCAGCATCCGCTGATTAATGTTTTGAATCGTCTCACCGCGCGCGCAACCGTGGCGAGCTATCGAGGTAATAATGGCCTGATGGTTGAAATAAAAGTAGAGATACTCATTGGGGAGCTCTTGTTGTAAAACGTCGATGGTTGCTTCGTCGAACAGCTTCATCTCCGTCTCTTTGAACAACTGCTGATGGGCCAGGATCTGCGCGCTGACGTCTTTACCGTCGACGGTGAAATCGCGGTAGAACGAGAGATGATTCAGACCATAGCAGGTTGCTGAGAAACGCATAATGTCGACGTCCAGCAGTTTT
The DNA here is from genome assembly GCF_014168815.1 of Klebsiella sp. WP3-W18-ESBL-02. Lineage (NCBI taxonomy): Bacteria > Pseudomonadati > Pseudomonadota > Gammaproteobacteria > Enterobacterales > Enterobacteriaceae > Klebsiella > Klebsiella sp. WP3-W18-ESBL-02. The sequence continues at coordinate 3,486,637 of NZ_AP021972.1, read as the reverse complement.
GCTATTTCACGCATGAAGCTCGCAGGGCCATCACAAATGCCATAAACATTGTCGTAACCGGCATTAATCAACGCCTGGGTAACCAGCCCTGATGGGTTGGTGAAATTGAAGAACAGTACCCCTTTGGCGGAAACCTGGCGGGCCAGTTCGAGATACTCTTTTAAGACAGGAATGGATCGCAGGGCCATCGCAAATCCGCCAATGCCGGTGGTTTCCTGGCCCAGAATATTGTATTTCTGAGCCAGTTTTTCATCAAAAACGCGCCCGGCATCCCCTTCAACGCGTAGCGTGGTGATAACATAATTTGCGTCGGTCAGTGCAGTCCGTGGGCTGGTGGTCAGGGAAATCGTTAAATCAGGATTTATTTTCTTTGCAATAGCCCGGGCTAGCCCGCCATAAATAGTCAGTTTCTCTTCGTTAATATCCATAAAGCATATTTCAGTCAGTGCGAGCTGCTTTGACTGTAATGCTAACGTTTTGGCAAGATATGGCGCGCGAACGCCGCCACCGCCTAATACGGTTAATTTCATTCAGGTCACTCCTTTATAATACGGTTAAATTAATTAACGGCTTATTAAAAAGGCGTGTGAGCAGGAATTGATCAAACAGCTGTAATTGATGAGTTCAGCGTCACGCCTTGTAATTCAATGGTGTATTCGAATTGACTACCGCGAGCTATTTCGACGGTGTATTCAATTGGTGTATTATCTAAAAATGCAATGCGCTCAATCTGCAAGCCAGGCGCACCAGGAGTTTCATTCAGATGTCTGGCAATATCTGGTTTAATATTTATCGCTCTGAATGTATCAATCGCCCGGCGAACGGAAATGTTATACTTTTCTTTTATAGCATTATATAAACCACACGTTTCAATATCCTCCTGCGTTAGCTCAGGGAAAAGAACACTAGTAAGATAGGTTTCTTCATATAAGATAGGCTCATAGTCGGCGGAGCGTAGACGAATAATATGATAAACAGGATTTTCAGTATTCAGTTTTTGCGCGATCCGCGTTGGCGCGCTGCTCAGACTGAAGTGGAGCAGGGTGGTGCCTGGCGTTTTATTTAAACGCATCATTTCTTCATGAAAACTATAAACGGTAATGAGGCTTTGCTTCACCGCTTGCTCGCGAACAAAAATACCTTTGCCGTGTATTTTTTTGATAAACCCTTCTTTTTCCAGCTCGGCCATCGCCTGGCGCACGGTAGTGCGGCTGATTTCATACTGCAAGCATAATTCTCGCTCAAAAGGTAATTGTTGGCCCGCCTTGAGTTCGCCAGCGTTAATTTTCTGCGTGACAATTTCAAAGAGCTGCGCATACATGGGCAATTTGTTTTTTTTATTGATCTTCATTGCACGACATCCTTAACAAGACCTGAGCTTTGATGTTGTAAGGATGTCATGATCTCTCATTGTCATGATGTTATCGCTGTCACAGTACAGCGTTATTTTTTAAGTTTTTTTCTTTTAAAACAATGCGTTAGTTGATTCCGTTAAAGCTTCAGATATAAAAAAGGCCCATGATGTCATGGGCCTTTTTCTATTGATGGCGGATTATTTCTTCGGCTCGGCCACGATATGACTTCCCACGCCGCGGTTGTTGTATTCCCACATGCGGTTGAAGTTACGGTCGTTGAGGTCGCGCTTCAGCTGACCTTTTTCGTCCTGCGCGCCGGTGTTGCCGCTGAACGGACGTTTAGAAACGGCGGCGTCAGCCCATGGTTTCGCGACGTTAAAGCCTTCGTTAATCACGCTATCGCGGATCACGACCTGGCCGTTGGTGTTGCTGTCGACGTCGAGCGAGCGGCCCAGCTGCGCTACGCCGTCACCGGAAGCGGTGAAGCGGCTGTTGGTGGCGAGGAAACCGTAGAAGATGTTGGATGACGTCGCAGGTGCGAAGACATAGCCTTCCTGCTGGGTACGCGAGTTCACTACGCGGAAATCGGTGTTGTCGAACACCACCGCGCCACGGCCGGAAACGATATCCACATCGCCTTCGAGGTAGCTGTTGCTGACCAGCGTACGGGTCTGGCGATTGTTCTGCAGACGGTTATCAACACCGCTGTTGGTGACGAAGAACGTATTCTGACGGCCCAGCACATTGACGTTGTTAAGCTGGGTTTTATCGCCATCGGTCCGCAGCGCGACCGCCTGGTGAGTCCCTGCATCGACGCTGTCGCCCAGGGTATTTTGAATCGTCAGGTTTTGCAGCTGCAGACCGTTGTTCTGCGACCAGACGACCGCCGAGCACATGACGCCAATCGTGGCGCTGCGCTTGCTCTGGCAGCTGTCAAACATGTACCACGCCGGTTTGCCCGGCATGTATTTACCGCCTGGGTTAACCAGCTTACGCCAGCTTGCCGGGTCGATTTCAGAATCGATGGCCAGACCGATTTTGACATCAATCGCTTTCTCGCCGGTACCGTAGATGGTCAGGCTGCCCGGAGCGGCCGGCACATAAACGGTGCCCTGATACTCACCTGGCAGCACGGCAATATAGATGCGTGAGCTGCTGTGGCGCGCGATAGCGGCATCAACGGCGGCCTGAATGCTGGTGTGCGTCACGCCCTGGGTACCGGCTGGGCCAACCACGAAGTCTGCTTTCGCCGGCACGGCGATAGACGACGGCGACCAGGCTGCAGCGTTAGGGTCAAGCGAAGCGAAGTAACGCGCGGCGGTAAAGTTTTGCGCTTCATCTGCCGACAGCACCGGGCGGGAAGAGGTCCCTGGCGCGGTCTGATCGGACGGACGCTGATCCGCAGGGGTTGAGCTGCAAGCCGTCAGTGTCACGCCAAAAGCCAATGCCAGCGCCAGACGAGAAACCGAGAAAGTGTTCATGTTGCTCCAGGCTAAGTAAGTGAAAGAGAATCCTGTAAAAGCAGCCTTTTTATACTAAGTTGAGCGAAACGGGAAGATGCGCTGATAAAAAAAACGCCGGTTTTTTGCCGACTTATGTCAACGAAAAGCAAAGAACTGCGGATGGCAAAGGCGAGGGCCCTATTATGGGTATTATCCATCCGCTGTCGACAGCGCTTAAAACGCTTTCTTATGCGCCAGACTGGTCACTAAATCCGTAATGCTGAGCACCAGCGTTGAGCGGACCATCTGCTGATAACGCTGTTCCTGCATGGTTCTTAGCGCATCATCAACCACGTCTTCCGGCAGGTGTAGCGTAGGCGGCGGCGGGAGTGCTGTCATGCAGTGCAGCATATTGATAGGGCCCAGGATTTCATCGTCGGTAAAGCTGTAGATTTTGTTCTCATGCGCCAGCTCGTTATTCAGCGCCAGCAGCAGTTCGACGTCTTCGTATTCATCGCGGCTGATCACGCCCAGAGCGTAGATAAGCTTGAGCCGCACCGGCAGGTTTGCCAGCGGCCCGCTGCCTTCCAGCAGCGGCTCTACCGCGTATTTAACGGCGTAATCATCTTTACGAAAGGCCTGGAGGATGAGCTGATCCACCGCTTCGGACAGCAGCCCGACGGCGGTCTGAATAAAACCGGTCAACGTCTGGCGGGCGTTCAGCCGCTCCAGGATGCGGTTTTCCACCGCCTGATTCTGATTAAGGTGTGCGTCGTCCATTGGGGCCATCATCGTTGCGTTGCTTTTTGCAAATGGTGGTTTCTCTGGAGCCGAGTCCTTTGGGTGTGGCTTTTCGCTTTCGGGTTGCGCGTTCATGCGCAGGCGATTCAGTTTCATTTTACCCTTCTTATCGGCAGCGGCCGCCTACGGCAGCCGCGCCTGTCCTATGGGGTGACATCGTCGTTAACGTTGCATGGCGTTATACACATTCACGATCTGTGCGACAAGCTCTGGCTGGTCATGCAGCCCACAAACCTGATTAACCGTGCTTGTTACCCCTTTTTCCTCCAGCAGGTTTGCCATTTCTTGCGCCTGCGGGTCCTGGTGGCTGCGATAGCGTAACGCGGCGGCAATGCCGATTATCAGGTGCCGGTTCGGCAGCGCGTACTCCAGCGTGCCGCGCAGCGGTTTGATTAAGCGATCGTTCTCGCTCAATTTACGCAGCGGCTGACGGCCTACGCGTTCGACCTCATCGTGCAGGTATGGGTTTTCGAAGCGGGTCAGAATTTTGTCGATGTAGGCGGCATGCTGCTGCGAATCGAAGGCGTAGCGCTTAATCAGCACGTCGCCGCTTTCGGTCATGGCGTTTTTCACCACCTCACGAATAGCCGGGTCCAGAATGGACTCGCGAATGGTCCGGTAGCCAGCCAGTTGACCAAGGTAGGCCGTGATAGCGTGACCGGTGTTGAGCGTGAACAGTTTACGTTCGATGTAGGCCATCAGATTGCTGGTGGGTTCCATGCCAGCAATCTCCGGCAGCGCCCCCTTGAACTGGGTGCTGTCGACAATCCACTCGCTAAAGGTTTCAACGGTGACGTCCAGTGGATCGTCGTTTGCCGCGGTCCCCGGTGGCACGATGCGATCGACTGCCGAATCGACAAAGCCAATGTGTTCTTCCACCCACCCGTGCAGCGCGATGGGCATTGCCTGCAGCACGTGCTGCTTGAGCTGGCTGGTGCCGCGCACCATGTTTTCGCAGGCGATAATATTCATCGGCTGCGCGTTGCCGCGCTCAAAGCGGGCGATCAACCCCTGGGCCAGGGTGCTGGCGATTTTGCTGAGCACCTGCGGGCCTACGGCGGTGGTGATGATATCGGCCTGCGCAATCTGCGCGATAGCGTCCGGGCTGTTGCTGTAGATGGCGCTAATGCGGCTGACCTGCTCGACGCGCGCATTTTCACCCACTACGTTGACCTGATAATGCTGCTGGTGCGCCAGTTGATCGACCAACGGTTGATTAACATCGGCGAAGGTGAGCTCCGCCTGGGCGTCCGCCAGCAGTTTACCGATAAAGCCGCGGCCAATATTCCCTGCGCCAAAATGAATTGCTTTCATTGCTGTTTACCTCGAAAAAAATCCGTAGCCGGGGGCTGAGGCCCCCGAGACCTTATGCCGCTTGCTCGCCGGACAGGAGTTGTAAAATCTCCTGGACGCTGGTGGTTTGCGCCAGGCGTTCAATCACGTCCTTATCGTCCAGCGCGTTGGCCAGACGGGCGATAACCTGAACGTGCTCGTTGTTGCGTGCGGCAATGCCGATGACCAGGCGGGCGATATCGTCCGGTTCATCGCCAAAGCGGACGCCCTGCGGGTACTGGCAAATAACAATCCCGGTGCGCAGCACGCGGTCTTTGGCTTCTACGGTGCCGTGCGGCACGGCAATGGACTCTCCGAGGTAGGTGGTGGTTAACGCTTCCCGCGCCAGCATGGCGTCAACGTAATCCGGCTCGACGTAGCCGCCGGATACCAGCATTTCGCCAGCAAAACGAATGGCCTGTTCTTTATTGGCGGCGGTCAGGTTGAGGAAAATGTTATCGGCGCTGAGCTTAAACAGGTTTTCCTCGCGCTCGCCAGGCGTGAATGCATCGTCGTTGGCGGCGATAATGGTCTGATTAATCAGTCGGCTATCGTTGGCTGCGGGCGGTAGCTTCGCGGCCAGCAGACGGGTGGTGAGATCGGTGTACAGGCCGCTGTCGAGGAAGTTGCTCAGCGACATATGCATCGCCTGCGGCGCAAAGCGCATGGCGCGTTCGGTAAGGTCCTGGTGGGTGATGACCAGGTCGACATCCTCCGGCAGGCTATTGATGGCGCAGTTGGTCACCGAAATATGGTTCAGACCAGCATCCTTCACCTTTTTGCGCAGTACGCCTGCACCAAGGGCGCTCGAGCCCATTCCGGCATCGCAGGCTACGATAATTTTACGCACGTGGTGCAAATCTTTCGCCAGATCCAGCGCCGGCTGCGGGATTTCGCCAGACGGTTTGCCGCCGGTTTTAGACTGCTGTTTCAGGCTCTGCATACGGCGGGTGGCTTCCGCCAGGCCGTTGCTCTCTTCATCACCCACGCGAACGCGTTTAAGCAGCATCGAGGCCGTGAGGAAAGAGACCAGCGTTGACGCCAGAATCGACAGTACTACACCAATCAGCGACGCTTTCGGCGTCATCAGCAACACCGCAAAGATAGAGCCCGGAGAGGCCGGGGAAACCAGGCCTGCGTTGAACAGCGTCAGGGTAAAGACGCCGGTCATGCCGCCAAGAATGACCGCCAGAATTAAACGCGGGTTCATCAGCACGTATGGGAAATAAATTTCGTGAATACCGCCGAAGAAGTGAATGATCGCTGCACCGCCTGCCGACTGCTTGGCGCTGCCTTTACCGAAGAACATGTATGCCAGCAGAATACCCAGACCCGGACCCGGGTTGGCTTCAATCAGGAAGAAGATAGACTTGCCGGTTTCCGTTGCCTGCTGAATGCCCAGCGGTGAGAAAATGCCGTGGTTGATCGCATTATTGAGGAACAGAATTTTCGCCGGTTCGACAAAGATCGAGGTTAACGGCAGCAGGTTGTTCTGTACCATCACGTTGACGCCGGTCGCCAGTGCTTTAGACAGCAGCTCGACCATTGGCCCGATGGCCAGGAAGGAGAGCATTGCCAGCAGCATGCCGATAATCCCGGCGGAGAAGTTGTTCACCAGCATCTCAAAGCCGCTTTTGATCTTACCGTCGACCCAGCGGTCAAAGCGTTTGATTGCCCAGCCGCCCAACGGCCCGGCAATCATGGCTCCCATAAACATCGGCATATCGGCACCGACGATCACGCCCATGGTAGTAATTGCGCCAACGACGCCGCCGCGCTCGCCACCAATCAGGCGACCGCCGGTGTAGCCGATGAGCAGCGGCAGCAGATAGGTGATCATCGGGCCGACCAGTTTGGCCAGCGTCTCATTCGGCAGCCAGCCGGTAGGAATAAACAGTGCGGTAATCAAACCCCAGGCAATGAATGCGCCAATATTGGGCATCACCATATTGCTGAGGAAGCGGCCAAAATTCTGTACCTTGACCTTGATATCTGGTGATAACATAAAAACACCCCTTGTGGTGCGCGTTAGATGTTGCGCGCGTAATAGTTGTGGTGGTTTCGCCAAAAACCATCCAGTCGTTCTGTATGCAAAATCGACTCTATCACGCCGTTTTCGTCTCGCGTACCCCAGGGGGTGTTTGTGATCTGCGTCACTATCATGGGGCCGATTAAAGGGTGTTTTTGGTGATGCTCGTCACATAAAAAGCCTGTAAGTCGGCTACAAAGTTAAAATATCGCGCATGTTGAGCTTATTTTTGTGACTAAAATCACTTTTTGTGTTGGTGTGTTTGTTTTTGAATTGTGATCATATTCACAAGATAATTTTACCTTCTTCTCGCCCCGTCTTTTGACTCTCCTGGTTCATCGTTTTTTCGTCAGAAAATTACACCGTGCGGCTGTCGGCATAAAAAAGCCCCGCGAGGTTTCCCTGCGGGGCTCAAAGTATAGGCCGTGAGATTAGCTAAAAAGCGCGGTCAGCGATGCGCTGCCCAAACTATGGAAATGGACGTTAAAGCCGACCATTGCGCCGCTTGCACCTTCATCGACGTCTATCTTATCTACGTCCAGCGCGTGGACGGTAAAGATATAGCGGTGAGTTTCGCCTTTCGGTGGTGCTGCGCCACCATAGCCAGCTTTACCAAAATCGGTGCGGGTTTGTAGCGCGCCGGCGGGCAGGCCGACCAGACCAGAGCCAGCGCCGGTGGGCAGTTCGCGGGTGTCCGCTGGCAGGTTGGCAACAATCCAGTGCCACCAGCCCGAGCCGGTTGGCGCGTCCGGGTCGAAGCAGGTCACAACAAAGCTTTTGGTCCCCGCCGGCACGTCATCCCATGCCAGATGCGGTGAAAGGTTTTCGCCGTCGTAGCCCATCCCGTTGAACACCTGGCGCTGGGGGAGTTTCTCGCCGTCACGCAGGTCGTGGCTGACTAATTTCATCAACTGCCTCCTTGGTTAATCTACTGATTAACCAAGGAGTGTAGCGGTTAGCCGCGCAGATTACCGCAGCTTATTGGATAAAAAATGTTTCCTGCTCGACGGCGAGGCAGACCGCACGGGTCAGGCGCGTCAGCTGCTGCGTGGTGATGAGGTACGGCGGCATCAGATAAATAAGGCGGCCAAACGGGCGAATCCACACGCCTTGCTCCACGAAGAAACGCTGAAGCTGGGCCATGTTCACCGGGTAGCGCGTTTCCACGACGCCAATAGCACCCAGTACACGCACATCGGCAACCAGCGGTGCATCGGCAGCAGGGGCCAGTTCGCGCTTAAGCTGTCGCTCGATGGCGGCGACCTGCGTTTGCCATTCGCCGCTTTCCAGCAGCGCCAGACTTTCGGCAGCCACGGCGCAGGCCAGCGGGTTGCCCATAAAGGTCGGCCCATGCATAAAGCAGCCGGCTTCGCCGTTGCTGATGGTTTCGGCCACCTCGCGGGTAGTGATGGCCGCTGACAGCGTCATCGTTCCGCCGGTTAACGCTTTGCCCAGGCACAGAATATCGGCGCTGATGCCCGCATGTTCGCAGGCGAAAAGCTTGCCGGTGCGGCCAAATCCGGTGGCGATTTCGTCAGCAATCAGCAAAATTCCCTCCCGGTCGCACATTTTACGGATCCGCTTCAGCCACTCAGGATGGTACATCCGCATGCCCCCTGCGCCCTGCACGACCGGTTCGAGGATCACTGCCGCAATTTCATGGCGATGTGCGGCCATCAGGCGGGCAAACGCCACCATATCGTATTCGTCAAATTCGCCGTCAAAGCGGCTGTGCGGTGCGGGTGCAAACAGGTTCTCCGGCAGATAGCCCTTCCACAGACTGTGCATGGAGTTATCCGGATCGCACACCGACATCGCGCCAAAAGTGTCACCGTGGTAGCCGTTACGGAAGGTGAGGAAACGCTGGCGCGGCTCGCCTTTGGCCTGCCAGTACTGCAACGCCATTTTCATCGCGACTTCGACCGCAACGGAGCCAGAGTCAGCAAGGAAAACGCACTCCAGCGGCGCGGGGGTCATCGCGACCAGTTTACGGCACAGCGCCACGGCAGCAGGGTGGGTAATGCCGCCAAACATCACATGCGACATCTGGTCAATCTGCGTTTTCATCGCCGCGTTCAGGCGCGGGTGATTGTAGCCGTGAATCGCCGCCCACCACGATGACATACCGTCAACCAGGCGTTCGCCGTCGGCCAGCTGCAGTTCGCAGCCTTCGGCAGAAACCACCGGATAAACCGGTAACGGAGTGGTCATGGAGGTATAGGGATGCCAGATGTGGCGGCTATCAAAGGCGAGATCGTCCGTTGTCATAATCGACTTGTAAACCATTTTGAAAAGTTTTAGGTTTACGAGTATAAACCGAACCGAAAATTAACAAAACCCCGGAGAAGCCAATGGCTCACCCTTTACGCTGGACAATGTCGCAGGTCACCGCTCTTTTTGAAAAACCGCTGCTGGATTTACTGTTTGAAGCTCAGCAGGTTCACCGTCAGCATTTTGATCCCCGCCAGGTGCAGGTCAGCACGCTGCTGTCGATTAAAACCGGCGCTTGCCCGGAAGACTGTAAATATTGCCCGCAGAGTTCGCGCTACAAAACGGGCCTGGAAAGCGAACGTCTGATGGAAGTGGAGCAGGTGCTGGAGTCAGCGCGTAAAGCCAAGATGGCGGGCTCAACCCGTTTTTGTATGGGCGCGGCGTGGAAGAACCCGCACGAGCGCGATATGCCTTACCTCGAGCAGATGGTACAGGGCGTGAAAGCGATGGGACTGGAAGCCTGTATGACGCTGGGGACGCTCTCCGACGGTCAGGCGCAGCGTCTGGCTTCGGCCGGGCTGGATTATTACAACCACAACCTCGATACCTCGCCGGAGTTTTACGGCAACATCATCACCACCCGTACCTACCAGGAACGCCTGGATACGCTGGATAAAGTCCGCGATGCCGGGATCAAAGTGTGTTCTGGTGGGATTGTCGGGCTGGGAGAAACCGTTACCGATCGCGCGGGCCTGCTGCTGCAGCTGGCGAACCTGCCGACGCCGCCGGAAAGCGTACCCATCAACATGCTGGTGAAGGTGAAGGGGACGCCGCTGGCCGATAACGAAGACGTCGATGCGTTTGATTTTATTCGCACCATTGCCGTTGCTCGCATCATGATGCCAACCTCGCATGTGCGTCTATCCGCTGGCCGCGAGCAGATGAACGAGCAGACGCAGGCCATGTGCTTTATGGCCGGAGCCAACTCTATTTTCTACGGCTGCAAGCTGCTGACTACGCCGAACCCGGAAGAAGACAAAGATTTACAGCTGTTCCGTAAGCTGGGCATTAATCCGCAGCAAACCACGGTGACGGCCGGTGATAATGAACAGCAGCAGCGTCTGGAACAGGCGTTGATGACGCCGGATACCGACGATTATTACAACGCGGCGGCGGTATGAGCTGGCAGCAGCGAATAGAACAGGCCGTCACTGAGCGACGCGACGCGCAGGCTTTTCGCCAGCGTCAGCCGCTGGAACAGGGGGCGGGGCGCTGGCTGCTGCACGCCGGGCGTCGCTACCGCAACTTTTCCAGCAATGATTATCTTGGCCTCAGCCAGCATCCGCAGGTGATTCGCGCCTGGCAGGACGGGGCTGAACGCTACGGTGTCGGCAGCGGCGGGTCCGGTCACGTCACCGGCTATCATCTGGCGCATGAGCGGCTGGAAGAGCAGCTCGCTGATTGGCTGGGCTACGACCGCGCGCTGCTGTTTATCTCAGGCTTTGCCGCCAACCAGGCGGTCATTGCCGCGCTGGCCGGGCGTGAAGATCGGATAGTCGCAGACCGGTTAAGCCACGCTTCGCTGCTGGAGGCTGCCAGCCAGAGCCCGGCTCAGCTGCGCCGTTTTCAGCACAACGATAGCCATCATCTGGCTTCGCTGCTGGCTGCTTCTGTCAGCGGCCAGCAGTTGGTTGTGACGGAAGGTGTTTTCAGTATGGACGGCGACAGTGCGCCGTTGGCCAAAATCGCCGCCGCCGCGCGCACTGCTGATGCCTGGTTAATGGTCGATGATGCGCACGGTATTGGCACGACCGGTGAGCGCGGGCGCGGCAGTTGCCATCAGCAGGGCGTTCACCCTGAACTGCTGATCGTTACCTTCGGCAAAGCTTTTGGTCTGAGCGGCGCCGCCGTGCTCTGCAGCCATGCGGTGGCCGATTATTTTGTGCAGTTTGCTCGCCATTTGATTTACAGCACCGCCATGCCGCCCGCTCAGGCGCAGGCGCTACAAATGGCGCTGGCGGTGATTCAGAGTGACGATGGTCAGCAGCGTCGGGAAACGCTGGCGCAGCACGTGGCTGATTTTCGCCTCGGCGCCCGCGGCCTCGCTTATACGTTAACCGACTCAGCGAGCGCTATTCAGCCGCTTATCGTCGGCGATAACGGGCAAACCCTGCGGTTGGCCGAGCGTCTGCGCGAGCGGGGATGCTGGGTCACCGCGATTCGCCCGCCGACCGTTCCGGCTGGCACCGCCCGTTTGCGCCTGGCCCTAACCGCAGCGCACGACGCACAGGACATCATGCATCTGCTGGAGGTGCTGCATGGCGAGCGTGGATAAACAGGCGGTCGCGGCGGCGTTTGGTCGCGCGGCAACGTCGTATCATCAACACGATGAACTACAGCGTCTTAGCGCGACGCAGCTGCTGTCCCAGCTACCGGCGCAGGCGTTTCCTCGCGTGCTGGACGTCGGCTGCGGGCCGGGCGGCTACAGCCGCTACTGGCGAGAACGCGGCAGCCACGTTACCGCGCTGGATCTCAGCGAAGAGATGCTCCAACAGGCACGCAAGCAGCAGGCCGCGGATTGCTACCTGCTCGCCGACATGGAGGCCATTCCATTGCCCGGCGAAGGTTTCGAGCTGGTGTGGAGTAACCTGGCCATTCAGTGGTGCAACGATTTGCCCTCTGCGCTAGCCGGGCTTTATCGCCAGCTCGCCCCCGGCGGGACGCTGGCGTTCACCACGCTGACCGCAGGCTCGCTGCCGGAGCTGAACCAGGCCTGGCAGGCGATTGATAACCATCCGCACGCCAACCGTTTTTTGCCTGAATCGGCGCTCTCCGAGGCGCTGGCGGGGTACCGCAGCCGAAGTCGTGCAACCACCATCACGTTGTCATTCCCCAATGCGCTGAGCGCCATGCGTTCGCTGAAGGGGATTGGCGCGACGCACCTGCACCAGGGGCGCAGCCGTCAGCCGTTAACGCGCGGCAGGCTACAGCAGCTCGAGCTGGCCTGGCCATCGCAGGCGGGAAAATGCCCGCTGACTTACCACCTTTTTACTGGAGTGATTACGCGTGACTGAACGCTTTTATGTAACCGGAACCGATACGGAAGTGGGCAAAACCGTGGCCAGTACCGCGCTATTGCAGGCTGCGCGTTTGCTGGGGCGTCGAACGGCAGGCTATAAGCCGGTTGCCTCCGGCAGCGAAATGACTGAGGAAGGGTTGCGCAACAGCGACGCGCTGGCGCTACAGCGTAATAGCGTCGTGCCGCTGCGCTATGAACAGGTCAACCCCTATACCTTTGCGGAGCCGACCTCTCCGCATATCGTTAGCGCCGATGAGCAGCGGCCGATCGAGGCCAGCGTACTGTCTGCCGGGCTATGCGCGTTGGAATCGCAGGCTGACTGGGTGTTGGTCGAAGGGGCTGGCGGCTGGTTCACGCCGCTTTCCCCGACCTTGACTCTCGCCGACTGGGTGCGAGATGAACGGCTACCGGTGATTCTGGTGGTCGGGGTGAAGCTCGGCTGCATTAACCACGCGGTTCTGACTGCGCAGGCGGTACAGCAGGCAGGGCTGCGGCTGGCGGGCTGGATAGCGAATGACGTCACGCCGCCGGGACGTCGCCATGCCGAATATCTCAGCACCCTTCAGCGAATGCTGCCAGCCCCGATGCTGGGGGAAATTCCCTGGCTGGGTGAGGCGGTCGATACCCAGCCGCTGGGCGGCTATCTTGACCTTAGCGCACTGTGAGTCCTGCTGTCGGGGGCGGGATTCGCGCCGGTGGTCATCTTCATTCGTAAATGCTAAACCGTGGAAAACGTAAGGGAAAAGGCGCAGAAACGAAGGAAAACAAGCGCGCTTTTTTGCTGATACATATCAAAATTGGCGAGAAAATATTTTTTTGCTCGAGCATTGACAGGATGTTGCGCAAATCGCCGTGTGGCGGGGGATAGGGGCTAGCGGCAGTTATCCACTATTCCTGTGGATAACCCTGTGTATTAGAGTTAGAAAACCCACGGTAAACGAGAGAGCATGCGGTCTGCGCCTGAATTGATGCGAAACGCGGCTTTTCTGTGTTTTTGTTGTTAATCAATAAGTTAAAATAAAGCAATGGCGTAATAAAAAGTGCCTTAGGTTGCCATAAAACTTTCATGACCTATATTGACAAATGTTAAAAGAGAAAAAATTCTGGGGATAACCCAATTTGGCCAGCGTTTTATCTTGTCACGGGTTAAATTTTCGCGGCGTGCGTCCGCCATTTCGTCGATTGTGCAAACTACAATAGGTGATTACTGTTTTTATATCCAGTGTTTTTTATTGGCAATTCGGCGGGCGGCGAGTAGAATTAATTCCCAGCCCGGCCCATTCGTCATCAGGTAGCGTCGCCCATGAGTAAACCGTTTAAGTTACATTCCGCATTCAGCCCTTCCGGCGATCAGCCGGCTGCCATCGCGCGCCTTAAAGAGGGGCTTGAGGACGGCCTGGCCCACCAGACGCTGCTTGGGGTGACCGGCTCGGGGAAAACCTTCACCGTCGCCAATGTGATTGCCGACTTACAGCGCCCAACGATGGTGCTGGCGCCGAACAAAACGCTGGCTGCGCAGCTGTATGGTGAAATGAAGGCCTTCTTCCCGGAGAATGCGGTAGAGTATTTCGTTTCTTACTACGACTACTATCAGCCTGAAGCCTACGTCCCAAGCTCGGACACCTTCATCGAAAAAGACGCCTCGGTGAACGAACACATCGAGCAGATGCGTTTATCCGCCACCAAAGCGCTGCTTGAACGCCGGGACGTGGTCGTCGTGGCATCGGTGTCGGCGATTTATGGCCTGGGCGACCCGGATCTTTATCTTAAAATGATGCTGCACCTGACCGTGGGCATGATTATCGACCAACGTTCTATTCTGCGTCGTCTGGCCGAGCTACAGTACACCCGCAACGATCAGGCGTTTCAGCGCGCAACCTTCCGCGTACGCGGCGAAGTCATCGACATTTTCCCGGCCGAGTCGGACGATCTGGCGCTGCGCGTAGAGCTGTTTGACGAAGAGGTTGAACGTCTTTCACTGTTCGACCCGCTGACCGGTCACGTCGAGTCGACGATTCAACGCTTTACCATCTACCCTAAATCGCACTACGTCACGCCGCGTGAACGTATCGTGCAGGCGATGGAAGAGATCAAAGACGAGCTGGCAGATCGCCGCAAGGTGCTGCTGGCCAACAACAAGCTGCTCGAAGAGCAGCGCCTGAGCCAGCGCACCCAGTTTGACCTGGAAATGATGAACGAGCTTGGCTACTGCTCGGGCATTGAAAACTACTCGCGCTTCCTGTCCGGGCGCGGGCCGGGCGAGCCGCCGCCGACGCTATTTGACTATCTGCCTGCCGATGGCCTGCTGGTGATTGACGAATCACACGTCACCATCCCGCAAATCGGCGGTATGTATCGCGGTGACAGGGCGCGTAAAGAGACGCTGGTCGAATACGGTTTCCGTCTGCCGTCGGCGCTGGATAACCGTCCGCTGAAGTTTGAAGAGTTTGAGGCGCTGGCGCCGCAAACTATCTACGTTTCGGCAACGCCGGGCAACTACGAGCTGGAGAAATCCGGTGGCGAAGTGATAGACCAGGTCGTGCGCCCAACCGGGCTGCTAGATCCGCTGATTGAAGTGCGGCCGGTGGCGACACAGGTCGACGACCTGCTGTCTGAAATTCGCAAGCGTTCGGTGATTAACGAACGCGTGCTGGTCACCACCTTGACCAAGCGCATGGCGGAAGACCTCACCGAATATCTCGAAGAACACGGCGAGCGGGTACGCTACCTGCACTCGGATATCGACACCGTCGAGCGCATGGAGATCATTCGCGATTTGCGCCTCGGTGAGTTTGATGTGCTGGTCGGCATCAACCTGCTGCGTGAAGGGCTGGATATGCCGGAAGTATCGCTGGTGGCGATTCTCGACGCCGATAAAGAAGGTTTCCTGCGCTCTGAACGTTCACTGATTCAGACCATCGGCCGCGCCGCGCGTAATATCAACGGTAAGGCGATTCTTTACGGTGACAAAATTACCCCGTCCATGGCGAAAGCTATCGGTGAAACTGAACGTCGTCGCGAGAAGCAGGAACGCTACAACGAAGAGCATGGCATCGTGCCGCAGGGGCTGGTGAAAGACGTCGTCGATATTCTGGCGATGGGCGAGGGGCTGGCGAAGACCAAAGCGAAGGGCCGCGGTAAGTCGCGCTCCGCGTCGCCAATCGTTGAGCCGGACGTTCAGGCGCTGACGCCGAAAGCCTTGCAGCAGCAGATTCAAACGCTGGAAGCGCAGATGCTGAAACACGCACAGAATCTTGAGTTTGAGGAAGCGGCAGACATCCGCGATCGCCTGCATCAGCTGCGCGAGCTGTTTATTGCAGCGTCATGAGTCGGTGCATGAATATCGCGTCGGCCTGATAAGCGTTGTGCTATCAGGCCGCGTGGCGGAGGGGGGCAAAGCCTTCTCCGGCCTGCTGGCTAGAGATGGGGCACTATTTTTCTGAATTGCGGCATCCATCACGAGCCAGCAGCCAGCCTTAATGTTCACTTAATAAATTGTGCTGATACTATCTGCAAAATCATTGAGGGTAGTGTCATGTCAAAACTGAATATCCAGCAGCTGTTCACCTTACTCATCTCTGTTGCCATCGTTGCCGGTTTCCTGAGCCACTGGATGCTGACCTTCTGAGCGCGCTTTAGCGCCTGGTGAGCTGAAACTCTACCCATGCCCGCGTACCGGTTCCGGTCTCGCGGTTTTGCAGGAAGAATGCGGCTTCATGGAGTTGGGCAATGCGCGTGACGATGCTCAGCCCAAGCCCAATTCCGCCGTAGCGGCTGTCCATACGTACAAACGCCTGGCTAAGCTCACCCACCTTCGACTCATCAATCCCCGGCCCCTCATCTTCCACAATAAGCATCGGCTTTGAATCCCTCGCCAGCGACACCGTGATGGTTGACGATGGCGGGCTATAGCGGTGAGCATTCTCAATCAGATTACGCAGCAGAAGCCGCAGCAGCGTGGCGTCACCGGCCACGGTCACCGTCGGTACGGGCTCAGCGATGGCTAATGTCTGCTCACGTGATGCGAGCATCGTTTCCAGCTCTCCCTTCAGCGGTTCAATCACATCGCTCAGCAGATTAACCTGCTGATAGCTGCCTGCTGAGAACGATTGTCCGACGCGGGCCAGCAGTAAAAGTTGCGCAACGCTTTCGGTCATCTGGTCCAGACGCTGTAGCAGCGGCGCCAGATTCAGGTGCTGGGTTTTCTCCAGTAGCTCCAGATGCAGCTTCAGGCCCGCCAGCGGCGTGCGCAGCTCGTGGGCGACATCGGCGGTAAACAGGCGTTCGCGATCGAGCGTCTGGGTCAGGTTTTCCACCAGTTGGTTGATGGCATGGGTAACTGCTTCAACCTCAACGGTGGTCTGCTGCAGGAAAATGGGCTGCAAATTCCCCGGGGTGCGCGCATCCAATTCCCGCTGCAGGTCGGCGAGCGGCTGGGTGATGCGTTTTACCGCCTGCAGACACAGATACAGCGCCAGGCCGATAATCACCACGCTAGGAACCAGCAGGCTGGCGATGGCTTCACGAACCTCATGACGGATATGTTTAACGTTATTGTGGTTGTGCATCAGCATCGCCACTTCCAGCTCAATCTGCTCTTTGCTTTCATGCCATAGCCAGAACACGCTGATGAGCTGGAACACGACCAGAATCAGGCCAATTGCCAGCAGCAGCTGGTGGCGCATCGGCCATTTACGGACGGAAAAAAGCGCCATGCGTTATTCTGCCTTACCGGTATTCACCAATTGATAGCCAAAGCCTCGTACGGTACGAATCCGTGATTTTCCCACCTTGTCGCGCAGGTTATGGATGTGCACTTCCAGCGTGTTGGTGGCCGGTTCGTTGTCCCAGTTATAGATATCGTTGTAGAGAATTTCACGATGCACCGGGCTACCGGCCTTCAGCATCAGACGCGAAAGCAGGGCGTACTCTTTCGGCGTGAGCTCAAGCAGCGCGTCATCCAGCCACACCTGACGGCGCGTAACGTTGAGGCGCAGGTTTTCCACCGTCACTTCATTATCGCCCTGGTTCAGGTTGCGGCGCAGCAGCGCGCGGATACGGGCGTTCAGTTCTTCCAGCGCGAATGGCTTGATTAAATAGTCGTCGGCGCCGGTATCAAGACCGCTGACGCGGTCCTCCAGCGTATCGCGGGCGGTCAGAATCAGCACCGGCGTGGTCATTTTCTCCTGCCGCATACGGTGGAGGAAATGCAGCCCGTCTTCATCCGGCAGGCCGAGGTCCAGCACGATCAGGCTATAGTGCCCGTTGGCCAGACTCAGCGCAGCCTGCTGCGCCGTGGCGACGCCGTCACAGGCATACCCTTCACTCTGCATGGCCAGAATCAGCCCCTGCAATAATAGGGTGTCATCTTCAACGACTAATATTTTCATCTGTTCGCCTCTATTTGCACGTCGCTAATATATCATCCGCTGCGCGATACTCTTTGGTCTCTACGCCGGTCATCCCCAGCACGGTAGAAAACAGATTATCCTGCGAGTAGTCATTCTCTTTGGCCTGTTTCTGCAGGCAGTCGTAATTCACACCGTAACGCTGCTGATAATCCTTGGATAGCCATAATAACATTGGTACATGTTTTTGCGTTTCCGGAGCAATAGAATACGGTAATCCGTGCAGATAAACGCCATTTTCCCCTAGCGATTCGCCGTGGTCGGAAAGATAAACCAGGCTGGTGGTAAATTTATCCTGTCTGGATTGCAGCAGTTTGATGGCCTTATCGACAATATAATCGATATACAGAATGGTATTGTCGTAGGTATTTTTCAGCTGCTCCTGGGAACAGGATTGAATTTCGCTGGTGTCGCAGGTTGGCGTAAAGCGGCGGAACTGCGGCGGGTAGCGATTGTAATAGGTCGGGCCATGGCTACCAATGGTATGCAGCACAATGACGCCGTCGCCCTGTAGGCTATCGATGGTTTTTTCCAGATCGTGGAACAGAACTTCGTCGTAGCATTCACCGTTAATGCACTGGCCCGGCAGATTCAACGCCGTCACGTCCTGATGCGGCACGCGGTCACAGGCGCCTTTACAGCCGCCGTCGTTGTCGTTCCACTGCACCTGAATCCCCGCGCGCTGGAGGATATCCAACAGCCCTTCCTGGTGATAGGCCAGCGCTTCGTCGTAGCGTGCTCGCGGCATATTCGAGAACATACAGGGAACGGACACCGCGGTAGCGGTACCGCAAGAGGTCGTGTTAGGGAAGTAAACCACATTATCTTGCGCTAACCGCGGGTTGGTATCGCGGTCGTAGCCGCCCAGCGAGAAATTGGCGGCGCGTGACGTTTCGCCCAGTACGATAATGGTTAAATTCTTACGCGGGCCATTTTTCATCAACGCTTTTTGCTGCGCATCTTCGCCAATTTTAACCAGCGGAAGATTGGCCATTTTGTGGTGATAATACCAGGAGTTAAGCGCAACAATACTGTTTGACGGGTTCAGTGATTTCACCAGTTCTTTATTATTACGGAACAGCGATGCGTAATCTTTATAGAACAGGCCTGCAACCAGCAGAATTAATAGGGTAGAGACAATAATTGTGCCCGCGCGCGTTAGCGCACCGCGCCACAGCGTTGTGGCG
The DNA here is from genome assembly GCF_014168815.1 of Klebsiella sp. WP3-W18-ESBL-02. NCBI lineage: Bacteria > Pseudomonadati > Pseudomonadota > Gammaproteobacteria > Enterobacterales > Enterobacteriaceae > Klebsiella > Klebsiella sp. WP3-W18-ESBL-02. The sequence goes on along the minus strand of NZ_AP021972.1, from coordinate 3,467,793 downwards.
GGCTTAATTTTTACCCACCAGGCCAGCGCAATAAACAGCAGTGCGGTGATCCCCAGTACGATAATCATCTGGCCGGAAAGCAGGGCATAGCTCTCGGCGGGGGTGGTATCAAAAATATTGGTGACCATCGAGCGGTCAACAATAATACCGAAATTCATCATGAAATATTGTGCGCTGGCGCCGAGCAGAATAAACAGCGTCACGAGCACTTTCTCAAGACGAACGATGGACGCGAGCGCCAGACAAATCGCCATCACCGCAAAGGCGACGATCGGCATGGTCAGAAAGACCAGCGCGTTATGCAGGCTATCAACTGGCAGCAGGGTAAACGCCTGGCGATAAAATACGACGTTGAGCGCCAGGGCAATGTAGAGCGCGAATAAAACAATGTAGGCCAAACGGCTAATCGTAGGGCGTTGACGTAACAGGCGAAGCATAGCAGTAACCTAATAAGATTGATGCTCGCTATGCTGCCCGACCTATTTTAAGACAACCTTAAGATTTTAAGGAATCGCCGCCTAAAGCCTGAAGCGCCTCTTCCAGCGCGGCGCGTAACAGGGCGCGATCGTGACGATACGGAATGTCGCTCGCTTCCAGCGCCTGCTGAATCACTACTTTATCTGCCGTACCGCTGATGTCCGCTTTCGGACTCACTACCACGGCATCAATAACCGATTTACCAATGTAATGCTCCAGCAGGCTCAGCCGGTCTCCCAGACTCAGATGACCGGCAGGGCTGTGCTCACGGCCCAGGTTTTCGATGTAAACCATTGGGGCAGGCGTGCGACGCAGCGCCTGAGCAATGTCCGGCAGCAGCAGAATCGGCAGCAGGCTAGTGTAGAAACTGCCCGGGCCGATGAGGATCAGGTCGGCTTCGGCAATGGCCTGTACCGCTTCGCGAGTGGCGCTAACCGACGGCGTCAGCAGCAGCTCCTGTGGAGGCAGTGTGAGCTGGTCAATATTAACCTCGCCGTAGATTTCGTGGCCCTCGCTGTCGATTGCCATTAAATCGACCGGCTGCTCCGACATCGGGATCAAGGATGCCTCTACTTTCAGCAGGTTTCTGATTAAATTAATCGCCTCTAAAGGCCTTACGCTCAGGTGATCCAGCGCCTTTAACATCAGATTTCCGAGGTTATGCCCGGAAAGTTCGCCATTACCACCAAAACGATACTCAAACATGGTCGATGCGACGCTGGGTTCGGTGATTAATTGATTGAGACAGTTACGCATGTCGCCCCAGGCGATACCGCCTTCCGAACGGCGAATGCGCCCTGTAGAACCGCCGTTGTCGGTCGTGGTGACGATGCCGGTGAGGCGAGAACCCAACGATGACAGGGATGACATCACGCGTCCAAGGCCGTGCCCGCCGCCGAGCGCGACAACGCGGTCGAGATCGGCAAAAGTGCGATTGCGCATACAGCTTCCTTATGTCCTGAAAATGGGCTTACATTAGCCTAACTACCTCTAAAAGACGATGCCCCGTACCGGTCAAAATGACGTATATCAATGCAAAAACATGATTTTTACGTATTCTGTAGGGAAAGTGCACGATCGTCTCGTTATGTACATGTTTATATAGCGAAAGCGAAAATGGCGAAACCGTTATTCTCGCGCTACTATTCGGCATAACATGGTTCAGTATTACCGACTGAACAACACACTCTAGCCTCTGCGCCTAAGTCAAAAGATAGGGCGTTTTGGCCGCGGCAGGTTCTCCTGTCGCCAGGGCGAAGGAAGAAATGATCTCGCCTCCCGTATTTGGAAAGGTGTCTATGGCTTCACAACTCACTGATGCGTTTGCGCGCAGGTTTTTCTATCTGCGCCTGTCGATTACCGACGTATGCAATTTTCGCTGCACCTACTGCCTGCCTAACGGCTACCAGCCTAATGGGGTCACCAATAAAGGGTTTCTGTCGCTTGACGAAATTCGCCGTGTGACGCGCGCCTTTGCGGCTCTGGGGACCGAGAAAGTGCGACTGACCGGCGGCGAACCGTCGCTGCGTCGCGACTTTACCGATGTGATTGCCGCAGTCAAAGAGAACGCCGCCATTCGCCAGATCGCGGTCACCACCAACGGTTACCGTATGGCGCGAGACGTTGCCGCCTGGCGTGAGGCAGGACTGACGGCGCTGAACGTCAGCGTCGACAGCCTTGACGCGCGCCAGTTCCACGCGATAACCGGGCAGGATAAGTTCCGCCAGGTGATGGACGGCATCGACGCCGCCTTTACCGCAGGCTTTGATAAAGTGAAGGTCAATACCGTGCTGATGCGCGATGTTAACCATCACCAGCTCGACACCTTTCTGGCGTGGATCAAACCGCGCCGTATTCAACTCCGCTTTATTGAACTGATGGAAACCGGCGAGGGCAGCGAGCTGTTCCGCAAACACCATATTTCCGGCATGGTGCTGCGCGACGCGCTGCTCAGACGCGGCTGGATCCATCAAATCCGTCAGCGCAGCGACGGCCCGGCACAGGTCTTTTGCCACCCCGACTACGAAGGGGAAATCGGCTTAATCATGCCGTATGAAAAAGACTTCTGCGCCAGCTGTAACCGCCTGCGCGTCTCGTCCGTTGGGAAGCTGCATCTGTGCCTGTTTGGCGACGGCGGCGTTGATCTGCGCGAGCTGCTGGCCGAAGACGCCCAGCAGCAGGCGCTGGAAGCGCGCATTGCCGAAGCCTTAACGCACAAAAAACAGACCCACTTCCTGCATGAGGGCAATACCGGGATTACCCAGAATTTGTCCTATATTGGTGGATAATTCGTTATCAAGGAGCTATCAAATGAGTCAGGTGAGCGCTGAATTTATCCCGACCCGCATTGCTATTCTTACCGTTTCCAACCGTCGTGGCGAAGAGGATGACACCTCCGGCCATTTCCTGCGTGACGCCGCGCACGAGGCGGGGCATCAAATCGTCGACAAGGCGATTGTTAAAGAAAACCGCTACCAGATCCGCGCTCAGGTTTCCGCCTGGATTGCTCGCGATGATGTACAGGTGGTTCTCATCACCGGCGGTACCGGCCTGACCGACGGCGATCAGGCGCCGGAAGCGCTGCTGCCGCTGTTCGATCGCGAAATTGAAGGCTTCGGCGAAGTGTTCCGCATGCTCTCGTTTGAAGAAATCGGCACGGCCACGCTTCAGTCGCGCGCCGTGGCCGGCATGGCCAACCGGACGCTGATTTTTGCGATGCCGGGTTCCACCAAAGCCTGCCGCACCGCGTGGGATAACATCATCGCGCCGCAGCTGGATGCCCGTACGCGTCCGTGTAATTTTCACCCTCATCTGAAGAAATAAACGATGTCGCAACTGACCCATATCAACGCGGCGGGCGAAGCCCATATGGTGGATGTATCCGCCAAGGCGGAAACCGTTCGTGAAGCGCGCGCGGAAGCGTTCGTTACCATGCTGCCGGAAACGCTGGCGATGATCATCGACGGCAGCCACCATAAGGGGGATGTCTTCGCAACCGCGCGTATCGCCGGTATTCAGGCCGCCAAGCGCACCTGGGATCTCATTCCGCTGTGCCACCCGCTGATGCTCAGTAAAGTGGAGGTGAATCTCCAGGCTCAGCCGGAGCATAGCCGCGTGCGCATCGAGTCTTTATGCCGCCTGACCGGCAAAACCGGCGTCGAGATGGAAGCGCTGACCGCCGCCTCGGTGGCCGCATTGACCATTTACGATATGTGTAAAGCGGTGCAAAAAGATATGGTTATCGGCCCGGTTCGTCTGCTGGCGAAAAGCGGCGGTAAATCAGGTGATTTTGAGGCGGAACATCATGATTAATGTGCTTTTTTTTGCGCAGGTGCGTGAGCTGGTGGGGACCGACTCGCTGGCATTAGCGCCGGAATTCGCCACCGTTGAAGCCATACGTCAGCACCTGGCTGCGCAGGAAGGGCGCTGGTCGTTGGCCCTGGAGGAGGGCAAACTCCTCGCGGCGGTCAACCAGACGCTGGTCAGCTTCGACCATCCGGTGACCGATGGCGATGAAGTGGCGTTTTTCCCGCCGGTAACAGGAGGTTAAAATGAGCGAAACGCGTATTTGCGTTGGGCATGAACCGTTTAGCGTCGGGGAGGAGTATCCCTGGCTTGCCGAGCGCGATGAAGACGGCGCGGTAGTGACGTTTACCGGCAAGGTTCGTAACCACAACCTCGGTGACAGCGTGAAGGCGCTGACGCTCGAACATTATCCGGGCATGACCGAGAAAGCGCTCGCCGAAATCGTAGAGGCGGCGCGTGAACGCTGGCCGCTGGGGCGTGTGACCGTGATTCACCGCATTGGTGAGATGTGGCCCGGTGACGAAATTGTGTTTGTCGGTGTGACCAGCGCGCATCGTAGCAGCGCCTTTGACGCCGGTGAATTTATCATGGACTATCTCAAGACCCGCGCGCCTTTCTGGAAGCGTGAAGCGACGCCGGAAGGCGATCGCTGGGTGGAAGCGCGCGACAGCGATAAACAGGCAGCCGAGCGCTGGTAGAGTACACTTACTGTTGATACCTATTGATTCAGGAGACTGTCATGGAACGATTCCCTCGGTCCGATTCTATCGTCCAGGCCCGTAGCGGCCTGCAAACTTACATGGCACAGGTCTACGGCTGGATGACCTGTGGGCTGCTGTTAACCGCGTTTATTGCGTGGTACGCGGCGAATACCCCTGCGGTGATGATGTTTGTCTTCTCCAGCAAAATCACCTTTTTCGGCCTGATTATCGCCCAGCTGGCGCTGGTGTTTGTGCTCTCCGGTATGGTGCAGCGTCTGAGTGCGGGCATGGCGACGACGCTGTTTATGCTCTATTCGGCGTTAACCGGGCTGACGTTATCCAGCATTTTTATCGTTTATACCTATTCTTCTATTGCCAGCACCTTCGTGGTGACGGGCGGGATGTTCGGCATCATGAGCCTGTATGGTTACACCACCAAGCGTGACCTGAGCGGGCTCGGCAGCATGCTGTTTATGGGGCTGATTGGTATCGTGCTGGCTTCATTGGTTAACTTCTGGCTGAAAAGCGACGCGCTGATGTGGGCGATTACCTATATCGGGGTGATTATCTTCGTCGGGCTGACCGCCTACGACACCCAGAAGCTGAAAAACATCGGCGAGCAGATTGACGTGCGCGACACCTCAAATCTGCGTAAATACGCGATTCTTGGCGCGCTGACGCTGTATCTCGACTTTATCAACCTGTTCCTGATGCTGCTGCGGATTTTCGGCAACCGCCGCTAAGCGCAAAGAGAAAAGCACAATCCCGGACGAGTTCCGGGATTTTTTTTGCTTACAACCTGGATGGGTAGCCTGAAAAATGCACAAGCTGCTCTCTTCCTGAGCGAAATAGTGACACGGATGTCACAAAAAGAGGCACATTTACGGAATTTTCCGTAGACTCGGGTACTCTGAATAAGCAAATAAAATTCTTCAGGAGAGAAGCCATGAAGTGGCAACAACGAGTTCGTGTCGCAACGGGGCTAAGTTGCTGGCAGATTATGTTGCATTTGCTGGTCATCGCCGTGCTGGTGATGGGCTGGATGAGCGGCGCGCTGGTGCGCGTGGGTTTGGGCCTCTGCGTTGTGTATGCCGTCACCGTTTTACTGATGCTGGCCTTACAGCGTCACCCTGAGCAGCGCTGGCGCGACGTCGCCGATGTGCTCGAAGAATTGACCACGACCTGGTATTTTGGCGCCGCAGTTATTGTCGTCTGGCTGCTGTCGCGCGTGCTGCAAAATAACTACCTGCTGGCGGTGGCCGGGCTGGCTATCCTTGCCGGGCCCGCGGTGTTCTCGCTGCTGGTGAAAGAAAAAGCCTCAGGCGATCTTGCGGCGAAACATCGCGTACGCCACTGATCCCGTCGTGGCCGCTATAAACAGTAGCGGCCACAGGCTCCCCCAGACAATCGACAGACTCGCATCCTTCAAATAAATCTGCTTGGTAATATCGGTAAAATGCCGAATCGGGTTAATCCACGTCAAATGCTGGAGCCATACCGGCATGTTTTCGACCGGTGATACATAGCCCGACAGCAGGATCGCCGGCATCATAAAGACGAACACGCCGATAAACGCCTGCTGCTGGGTCGAGCACAGTGCAGAGATTAGCAGCCCAAACCCGACCAACGACAGCCCATAAATCACCATCGTGAAGTAGAACAGCGCCAGCGAACCGGCGAAGGGAATCTGATAGGCCCAGATACCGACGGCCAGCACGATAGTGGCCTGGAAGGTGGCGACGATCAGCGCAGGCACCGCCTTGCCGACGAAAATTTGCCAGGTAGCCAGCGGCGAAACCAGTAGCTGATCCAGCGTGCCCTGTTCGCGTTCGCGGGCGACCGACAGTGAAGTGACGATCATCACACCGATGGTAGTGATCATGGCGATCAGCGACGGTACCACAAACCACTTGTAGTCGAGGTTCGGGTTGTACCAGTTACGCACCACCAGCTCGCTGTTATTGGGTTTGGCCTTGCCTTCCATGAGCTCCTGCTGGTAGTTCTTCACAATCTGCTGGAGGTAGTTAGCGGCAATCTGCGCGCTGTTAGAGTTGCGTCCGTCGAGCAGCAGCTGCATTGGCGCGGTCTGGAAGGTGTCGAGGTTACGCGAGAAGCCGGCCGGGAAGCGTACCAGCAGCAGGGCCTTTTGGGTGTCGAGGGTCGGCTGAATGTCCTGCGGGCTTTTTAGCACCAGCACATGGGTAAAGGCTTTCGCGCGCGCAAAGCGTTGGGTCAGCTCGATAGCGTGCTGACCGTTGTCTTCGTTATAGACGGCGATGGTGGCGTTAGTGACCTCCAGCGTGGCGGCAAAGGGGAACAGCAGCACCTGAATCAGCACCGGCATAATCAATATGGCGCGGGTCTGCGGTTCGCGCAGCAGCGACTGTAGCTCTTTGCGGATAAGCGTCCATAAACGATAAAACATAGTACCGTCCTCATGTCGGGTGGCGCTGCGCTTACCCGACCTATAAGGCCCGTAGGCCCGGTAAGCGCAGCGTCACCGGGCAAAAAACGCGCCAGAGTTAATCCAACCGACGTTTGGTTTTCATCCACGTCAGGCCAATAAACATCACCGCCGAAGCGATTAAAAACAGCGTATTGATAATCAGCACGACCGGAATATTTCCCGCCAGGAACAGGCTTTGCAGCGTGCTGACGAAATAACGCGCCGGGATGATATAGGTCACCACGCGGATCGCGGCCGGCATACTGTCTATCTGGAAAATAAACCCGGACAGCATAATCGACGGCAGAAACGCCGCGTTCAGCGCCACCTGCGCGGCGTTAAACTGATTGCGGGTAATCGTCGAGATCAGCAGGCCCATGCCGAGGGTGCTGAGTAAAAACAGGCTGGTGATAAAAAACAACACCACCAGCGAACCGCGATACGGCACGCCGAGAATAAACACCGACACCAGCATGCACAGCAGCATGGCCAGCATACCGAGGAAATAGTAAGGAATGAGCTTGCACAGCAGCAGCTCGACGCGGGTGACTTCGGTTGAAAGCAGCGCCTCCATGGTGCCGCGTTCCCACTCGCGGGCAATCACCAGCGAGGTCAGAATTGCGCCGATCACCGTCATAATGATGGTAATGGCGCCGGGGATAATAAAGTGCTGGCTGATGGCCGCCGGGTTAAACCAGTAGCGGGTTTGTACATCGATGAGCGGTTCAAATTCCTGGCCGCGGTCTTCGGCGCGCTGTTTCTGCCAGATTTGCCAGATGCCTTCGACGTATCCCTGCACAAAGTTAGCCGTATTGGGCTCGCTGCCGTCGGTGATCACCTGAATGGGGGCGTTGTCACCCGCACGCGCCATGTGCTTATCAAAATCAACCGGAACCACGATCAGGCCGCGGATGCGTCCGGCCTGCATCATCTCAATCAACTGATGACGATTATCGCTCACGGTGGCATCAATATAGGGCGAACCGGTTAAGGTGTGGGTGAAGTCGAGCGCTTCTTTGCTCTGTTGTTCAAGCAGTACGCCGACGCGCAGCTTGCTGGAATCGAGGTTGATGCCGTAACCGAAAATAAACAGCAGCAGCAGCGGGATCACCACGGCAATCAGCCAACTGCTGGGATCGCGGACGATTTGCCGCGTCTCTTTGACGCACAGCGCGCGCACGCGCCGCCACGACAGCCCTCTAGCGCTCATTGGCGTGCTCCTTATCCCAGTCGTTGATAAGCGTAATAAAGGCCTGCTCCATGGTCGGGTCCGGCTGCTGCGCGTCGGCGGCCTGGGCTTTTAAATCGTCCGGCGTGCCGCTGGCGATAAGCTTACCGCGATACACCAGGCCAATGCGGTCACAGTACTCGGCTTCATCCATAAAGTGGGTGGTGACCATCACCGTCACCCCTTTTTCCACCATGCTGTTGATGTGCAGCCAGAACTCACGACGGGTGAGGGGGTCAACCCCTGAGGTTGGCTCATCGAGAAACAGAATGTCCGGCTCGTGCATCAGCGAGCAGGCCAGCGCCAGGCGTTGCTTAAAGCCTAACGGCAGTGAGTCGGTGGTGTGGCGAGCGATCGCTTTGAGGCCAAAGGCGTTGCTCATGCTGTCGATTTTGTCATTCTGCGCGCGGCCGCGCAGGCCGTACACGCCGGAGAAGAAACGGAGGTTTTGTTCGACCGTGAGGTTGCCGTACAGCGAAAACTTCTGCGCCATATAACCCAGATGCTGGCGCGCCTTACCCGAGCTGACCTTCAAATCCATATTCAGCACCAGCGCGTTGCCGGAGGTTGGCACCAGCAGACCGCACATCATTTTGAAGGTGGTGGATTTCCCCGCGCCGTTCGGACCCAGCAGGCCGAAGATTTCCCCGCGCTTGACCGCAAAATTGACGTGGTCCGTTGCGGCAAAGTCGCCGAATTTTTTGGTCAGCTGTTTGGCTTCGATGACCGTTTCGTCCGGCGAACCGTCAACGGTATGCAGAATGGCTCCCAGCGGCGATTCTGAGGTCCCCGCGCCGCCGAGCAGATCGATAAATGCATCTTCAAAGCGCGGCGTGGTCTCTTCTATTTCCAGCGTTGGCATGCCGGGTGCCCGGCGCAAATCATCGGCACTGGCCGATTTTTTGAGGATCACGCGCACCGAACGCCCCTGAATCATCCCGTCGCTGACCGCGCTTTGCTTCAACGCGCGCTGCAGCAGTCTGCGGTTATTTTCCTGCGGGCTGTGCATTAAAAAGCTGCGTCCGGCCATGGTACGGGTGAGGGCAGTAGGTTCGCCCTGATACAGGAGTTCGCCTTCGTTCATCAGCAGCACGTCCTGACACTGCTCGGCTTCATCAAGATAAGAGGTGCTCCAGAGGATCAGCATTCCATCACCCGCCAGCTCGTGCACCATTTCCCACAGCTCGCGGCGCGAAATGGGGTCGACGCCAACGCCGGGTTCATCCAGCAGCAGCACCTTTGGCTCGCCGACTAACGTACAGGCCAGTCCCAGCTTTTGTTTCATCCCTCCGGAGAGTTTACCCGCCAGGCGTTCGGTAAAAGGCCCCAGCGCGGTGAACTCCAGCAGCCGCGCGAAGGTCTTTTCCCGCGTTTCGCCGGTCACGCTTCGCAGGTCGGCATAGAGGTTAAGGTTCTCCATGACCGTTAAATCTTCATACAGGCCGAATTTTTGCGGCATATAGCCGAGCACCGCGTGCAGGGCGCTATCGTTGGCAATCGGGTCCAGCCCCAGCACCGTCGCGCTGCCCTCATCCGGCTTCAGCAGCCCGGCAAGCATGCGCATCAGCGTGGTTTTTCCCGCGCCGTCCGGCCCGACCAAACCGGTCACGTAGCCGGCGTTGATCGTGCAGTCCAGCCGGGCGACCGCTGGCTTATCCATGCCGGCAAACCGTTTGACCAGCCCGCGCAGCTGAATCTGGCTATCACTCATGGCGCGACTCATCGCTAAAGCGCAGCGTGACCGGCATCCCCTGGCGCAGGCTGTCGTCGGCGTCGGTGACGATAATGCGCAGGCGGTAAACCAGATCGGTACGCAGGTCCGGGGTCTCTACCGTTTTGGGCGTAAACTCGGCGGTCGGGGAAACAAAACCGATTTTACCGTGGTACGGTTTGTCCGGGCGGCCGTCGGTATAGAGCAAAATTTCGCGCCCCGGCTGGGCCTGATTGAGGTTCTTCTCGTCAACATAGGCGCGCACCCACACCGGGCGGGTCAGCGACAGCGTCAGCACGGTGCTGCCCGCGCTGAGCATACTGCCTGGCTCAACCGCGCGGGTGAGCAGGGTACCGTCGGACGGTGCGGTGAGCGTCGTGTCATGTAAATCGAGCGTTGCCTGCGCCAGCTGGGCTTGGGCCTGTTCGAGGTTGGCTTTTGCCTGAGCGATCTCCTGCGGCCGGTTACCCGCTCGGTATTGGCTGAGCTTGTCCTGTGCCGATTTCAGCGACGCCAGCGCCTGGTCACGGGAAGAACGCGCGTTGGCCAGATCGTTAGCCGACAACAGACGGCTGTTCCACAGCCCCTGCTGACGCTGGAGGAAGCTTTGCGCATAATCGTAGGCAGCCTGCGCCTGTTTTACCGCCGCGGCGGCTTGGGCTATTTCTTCTGCCCGGTAGCCGGCCATCATCAGATCGTATTGCGCTTCGGCGGTAGCGACGTTCGCCTTCGCCTGCTGCAGCGCGTTTTCATACGGCGCTTTATCCAGTTGGCCAAGCGTCTGGCCCTGCTTAATCGCATCGCCCTCGTCGACCGTCAGCGATTGCAGACGCCCGCCAACGCGGAAGCTCATGTTGACGGTACGAATATCGACGTTGCCATACAGGGTCAGGCCGTTATTCTGCCGACTCTGATACCACCACGTCCCACCGCCAATCAGCGCGACGATGAGCGCTATGGCCAGAATAAGGACCACCGGTTTTTTCATCACTTCAGGCTCCTTTGCGTTAATCCTTGCAGAATGAAATCGATATGACAGGTAACGACCGCGAAAATTTGCTCGGCTTTGTCGGCGTCAAATTGTGTCCAGCCGGTGCGCATCAGAATCGTTTCCCGCCCCAGGCGAAACGCCAGCACTTCCCCCAGCAGGGCGTGGGTGTGGAGGATCATTTGCGTGCTGCTGGCATCGCAGCCGGTATAGGCGGCAATCAGTCGGGTCAGATGCGCATGCAGCGGGGCAATCACCTGATCGTGAATCCGCTGGTAGGCGGCGGTCGGCGACAGCTGCTCGCGTGAGATAAATTTGCTCAGGTTCAGCGTGTCATCCTGAGTCAGCAGTAAAATCATGTTGCGGCAGGCGTGGAGGATCAGCGCGCGTATGGCTTCTCGGTCCGGCTGCGGTTGGGCGAATAGCTGTTCAGCGGCTTCGGCGTGAGCCCGGAAGTTTTCGCCGATAAAATCAGCAATCCATTGGGCGCAGGCCTGGTATAAATCTTCTTTTGAGCCAAAATAATAGGTGATGGCGGCAATATTCTGCCCGGCCAGCGCGGCGATATCGCGGGTGGTCGCATGCAGGCCGTACTCGCCAAACTGGGCGAGTCCGGCGGCAATCAGCTGGCTTTTCGCCTGTTCGCCTTTGCTGGTAATCGGAGTGGGATTCATGATGCCACCAGAATTAATCAAACGATTGATTAAGATTATGCCGGGTTTTCCATCTTGTCCAGCGTGGTGAATAATCTTGTTTTACCGCGTGAAGGGGATAATTTATGCGGTGCATCACAAAAACTGCTACACTCCGCCCCTTCATGACATTGTGGTTTTTGTCATTCCCCTGTTTTTCTCTCCCCTCGAAAACTACACCGCATGCGGTCGGGGTGGGTGTGGAGTACTTATGTCTTTTGATTCTCTCGGGCTGAACCCCGACATTCTGCGCGCCGTTGCTGAGCAAGGTTACCGCGAACCCACCCCCATCCAGCAGCAGGCGATTCCTGCGGTACTGCAGGGCCGCGACCTGATGGCCAGCGCCCAAACCGGCACCGGTAAAACCGCAGGCTTTACCCTGCCGCTGCTGCAGCTGCTGGTTTCCCGTGAGCCGCACGTCAAGGGCCGTCGCCCGGTGCGCGCGCTGATCCTCACGCCAACCCGTGAGCTGGCGGCGCAGATTGGTGAAAACGTGCGTGAATACAGCCGTTACCTGAACATCCGTTCGCTGGTCGTGTTCGGCGGCGTCAGCATCAACCCGCAGATGATGAAGCTGCGCGGCGGCGTTGACGTGCTGGTGGCTACGCCGGGGCGTCTGTTGGATCTCGAACATCAGAACGCCGTGAAGCTCGATCAGATAGAAATCCTGGTGCTGGACGAAGCTGACCGTATGCTCGACATGGGCTTCATCCACGACATCCGTCGTGTGCTGACCAAGCTGCCGGCGAAGCGCCAGAACCTGCTGTTCTCCGCTACCTTCTCCGACGACATTAAAGCCCTGGCAGAAAAACTGCTGACCAACCCGCTCGAGATTGAAGTGGCGCGTCGTAACACGGCTTCTGAGCAGGTAACGCAGCACGTTCACATGGTTGATAAAAAACGTAAGCGCGAGCTGCTGTCGCAGATGATCGGCGAAGGCAACTGGCAGCAGGTGCTGGTATTTACTCGTACCAAGCACGGCGCAAACCACCTGGCGGAACAGCTGAATAAAGACGGTATCCGCAGCGCGGCGATTCACGGTAACAAATCGCAGGGTGCGCGTACGCGCGCGCTGGCCGATTTTAAATCCGGCGATATCCGCGTGCTGGTGGCGACCGATATCGCCGCGCGTGGCCTGGATATTGAAGAGCTGCCGCACGTCGTGAACTACGAGCTGCCGAACGTGCCGGAAGATTACGTGCACCGTATCGGCCGTACCGGCCGCGCGGCCGCGACCGGTGAAGCGCTGTCGCTGGTGTGCGTTGATGAGCACAAACTGCTGCGCGACATCGAACGTCTGCTGAAGAAAGAAATTCCGCGCATTGCGCTGCCGGGCTACGAGCCGGATCCGTCTATCAAAGCGGAGCCGATTCAGAACGGTCGCCAGCAGCGTGGCGGCAATGGCAACGGTAACGGCGGCGGCCGTGGTCGCGGCCAGGGTGGTCAGGGGCAGGGCGCAGGGCGTAGCCAACAGCAGCCGCGTCGTAACGACGGCGGCGCGCCGAAAGCCAAACCGCGCAGCGCGGAGGGTAAACCGGCAGGCGATAAGCCGCGTCCACCTCGCCGCCCGCGTAAACCTGCAGCAGCGCAGTAAACTGCGAGCCCGGCCGAAAGCCGGGCTTTCTTTTTTGCGGCGGCGTACAGAAAGTGCCACAATAGTGGCTGTTTATACAGTATCTCAGGTTTTCTCATGGCTTTGACCGCTGCGCTGAAAGCGCAAATCGCCGCCTGGTACAAGGCGCTTCAGGAACAGATCCCCGACTTTATCCCCCGTGCGCCGCAGCGGCAGATGATTGCGGACGTCGCTAAAACGCTTGCCGGAGAAGACGGGCGACATCTGGCGATTGAAGCGCCTACCGGCGTCGGGAAAACCTTGTCCTACCTGATTCCCGGTATTGCTATCGCCCGCGAAGAACAGAAAACGCTGGTGGTCAGCACCGCCAACGTGGCGTTACAGGATCAAATCTACAGTAAAGATTTACCGCTGCTGCGCAAAATTATCCCCGATTTGCGCTTCACTGCCGCCTTTGGTCGCGGCCGCTACGTATGCCCGCGTAACCTGACGGCGCTCGCCAGCAGCGAGCCAAACCAGCAGGATCTGCTGGCCTTTCTCGACGATGAGCTGACGCCCAATAACCAGGAAGAGCAGAAGCGCTGCGCGAAGCTGAAGGGCGATCTCGACAGCTACAAGTGGGACGGCCTGCGCGACCATACCGACATCGCGATTGACGATGATTTATGGCGTCGCCTGAGCACCGATAAAGCCAGCTGTTTGAACCGTAACTGCCAGTATTATCGCGAGTGCCCGTTCTTCGTCGCGCGCCGCGAGATTCAGGAGGCTGAAGTCGTGGTCGCAAACCATGCGCTGGTCATGGCGGCAATGGAGAGCGAAGCGGTGCTGCCGGAGCCGAAAAACCTGCTGCTGGTGCTGGATGAAGGCCACCATCTGCCGGACGTCGCCCGCGACGCGCTGGAGATGAGCGCCGAGATTACCGCACCGTGGTATCGGCTACAGCTCGACCTGTTCAGTAAGCTGGTGGCCACCTGCATGGAGCAGTTCCGCCCGAAAACCACGCCGCCGCTGGCGCTGCCGGAGCGACTTACCGCGCATTGTGAAGAGCTGTACGAGCTTATCGCGTCGCTGAATAACATTCTTAATCTGTATCTACCCGCAGCCCAGGAAGCCGAGCATCGATTCCCGATGGGCGAGTTGCCCGACGAAGTGATGGAAATTTGCCAGCGTTTGGCCAAGCTCACCGAAATGCTGCGCGGGCTGGCGGAGCTGTTCTTAAACGATCTCAGCGAGAAAACCGGCAGTCACGATATTGTGCGCCTGCATCGGGTGATTTTGCAGATGAACCGCGCGCTGGGGATGTTTGAATCCCAGAGCAAGCTGTGGCGTCTGGCGTCGCTTTCCCAGGCATCGGGGGCGCCGGTCACCAAGTGGGCTACCCGCGATCTGCGCGATGGGCAGATGCACGTCTGGTTCCACTGCGTAGGTATCCGCGTCAGCGAACAGCTTGAGCGCCTGCTGTGGCGCAGCGTGCCGCATATTGTTGTCACCTCGGCAACGCTGCGTTCGCTTAATAGCTTCTCACGCCTGCAGGAGATGAGCGGGCTGAGAGAAAAAGCAGGCGATCGTTTCGTGGCGCTGGATTCGCCGTTTAACCACGTCGAGCAGGGTAAAATCGTCATTCCACAGATGCAGTTTGAGCCGCTAATCGATAACGAAGAGCAGCATATTGCCGAAATGGCGGCCTATTTTCGCCAGCAGGTCGAGAGCAAAAAGCATCACGGTATGCTGGTGCTGTTTGCCAGCGGCCGCGCGATGCAGCGTTTCCTTGAGCACGTGACCGATCTACGTCTGATGCTGCTGGTGCAGGGCGATCAGCCGCGCTATCGGCTGGTAGAACTCCATCGCAAGCGGGTTGAGAGCGGCGAGCGCAGCGTGCTGGTTGGGCTACAATCTTTTGCGGAGGGGCTGGATCTGAAAGGTGAGCTGCTAAGCCAGGTGCATATTCATAAAATCGCCTTCCCGCCGATCGACAGCCCGGTGGTGATCACCGAAGGCGAATGGCTGAAAAGTCTCAACCGCTACCCCTTTGAAGTGCAAAGTCTGCCCAGCGCATCGTTTAATCTGATTCAGCAGGTGGGGCGACTGATTCGTAGCCACGGTTGCTGGGGCGAAGTGATCATCTACGATAAGCGGCTGTTGACCAAAAACTACGGTAAGCGTTTACTGGATGCGTTGCCGGTTTTCCCGATTGAACGTCCGGAAGTGCCGGAAGTTAAACAGAAAGCTATCACGGCTAAGCCAAAATCACCGCGCCGTAAAAAACGCTAGCCCGGTGTGTAGGCCTGAAACGCATAGCGCCATCAGGCGGCCGCCGCACATTGCCGGATGCGCTGCGCTTATCTGGCGACGACGAGCAAAGGAGCAGTAAATGGATTATCGCAAAATCATCAAAGAAATCGGTCGTGGAAAAAATCATGCGCGTGACCTGGACCAGGACATCGCGCGCGGCCTGTACACCCAAATGCTTGATGGTGATGTTCCGGATCTGGAAATGGGCGCGATTTTGCTCTCCATGCGCATTAAGGGGGAGGGCGAAGCGGAGATGCTTGGTTTTTATGAGGCCGTGCAGCAGAAAACCATGCGCCTGACGCCGCCGGCGGGTAAACCGATGCCGATTGTCATTCCCAGCTATAACGGCGCGCGCAAGCAGGCCAACCTGACGCCGCTGCTGGCGATGCTGCTGCATAAGCTCGGTTTTCCGGTCGTGGTGCACGGGGTCAGCGAAGATCCGACGCGGGTCATCAGTGAGACCATCTTTGAGCTGCTGGGCATTGAGCCGACGCGTCATGCCGGGCAGGCGCAGGCAAAGCTGGATGGCCATCAGCTGGTCTATATTCCGGTTGGCGCGCTGTGCCCGCCGCTGGAACGGCAGCTGAATCTGCGCTGGCAGCTTGGCGTGCGCAACAGTGCGCATACGCTGGCCAAGCTGGCGACGCCGTTTGCCGAAGACGCGGCGCTGCGCTTGTCCAGCGTCTCGCATCCGGAGTACGTGGGCAAAGTCGCAAAATTCTTTGCCGATATCGGCGGGCGCAGCCTGCTGATGCATGGCACCGAGGGCGAAGTTTATGCTAATCCGCAGCGCTGCCCGCAAATCACATTGATTGATGCGCAGGGCGCACGGGTCATTAACGCGCGTCAGAGTGAGCAGTGCGAAGAGATTGTGGCGCTGCCAGCGGCGAAAGATCCGCAAACCACGGCGCAGTGGATCGAACGCTGCGTGGCGGGCGTCGAGCCGGTGCCGCAGTCGTTGAAAATTCAGCTGGCCTGTTGCCTGCTGGCGGCCGGAGAGGTCAGTTCGCTTGAAGACGGCCTTGACCGCGTCGCGCTCGCCTATTAAACCCGCTGGCTGTCCTCCCGAGCCGGGCATGGCCCGGCTCGTCTTATACCGCGCAAGCGGCCTTCCTGCGTAAATTCCACGCAAAAAAAAGCCCGGCGTGGCGGCCGGGCAAAAAAGGGTATCAACAAGTCAATGAGGGTTGGAGCACCCGCGAGAGGTCAGCTCACGGGGTATAACAGAGGGTGGCGATTATTTATAGATAACCGCAGTACCGCTAACTTTGTTGTTGGTGTTAGCAGACGTGATGGAGTAGCCGGTTGCGCCAGCAGCGGCAGCTTTCTGCGCCAACTGAGCTTCCATACCATCCAGAGTCGTCGCGCCGTCAACGGACACGGTACCCATTGCGTTCATTTTTTGTGCCTGAGCTTGGGTAACAGGCTGGGCAGCGAAAGCGCCAAAGGACAGGGCAGACAGGGCGATGGCAGCAACAGCATATTTAATGGTTTTCATAATTAATCTCTCGCAGGTTATGTCGTACAGGGGACGATGTTTTCGTCGATGTGATAAGTATCACGTTTTTATTTGGCGGAATAAATCGAAGAGAATTGATTACCATGCTCAAAAAAATTGAATGATTATTAATTTATTGATTATTAATAAAATATTCACGTCATGAATGTGTTTGCGTTGAATCCAGCGGAAGCGGGGGGATCGAAGGCACAATTTGCTACTTTTTTTGCCAAAAAGCGTGCTCGTAAAGATAATCGATTGCTCTGTATGTTGCGGTATGGATTTGTAATAAAAGCTGGGTTGTTGGGCCTGTTCTGGAATTATATTCTCATACAGGCGGTGAATGTAAACTTTTATCTGTCGTTTATCAAGTTGTCTGGCGCGGCCTTTGTCATGGCCGCCGGCGGTATTTTTTGCGGCGCGTCTTCTTCATATATTTTGAGAAATACTCGCCTGTTTAGATCTCAGACCACTCGCGCAGCAGGTTGTGATAGAGATTAAGCAGGGAAAGTGCCTCCTCCGACTCACCGTGACGGCTGTTCAGCGATTGAATATTTCGGTCCAGTTCGAACAGCATGGCGCGGCGTTTATCGTCGCGGATCATCGACTGAATCCACATAAACGATGCTACCCTCACGCCGCGCGTGACCGGCGTGACGCAGTGCAGGCTGCTGGAGGGATAAAGTACCAGGTCGCCTGCCGGAAGCTTCACCGAATGCTGCCCGAAGGTGTCGTTGATGATCAGTTCTCCACCGTCATAGCTCTCCGGATCGGATAAAAACAGGGTGGCGGACAGGTCGGTACGCATCCAGCCGCTTTCGGGGTGCTGGCGCACCGCGCCATCGACGTGAAAACCGTAGGTTTCCTGTTGCTGATAGCGGTTGAATAGCGGGCTGGAAAGGGTTTTCGGCAGCGCGGCGGCAAAGAACAGCGAATGGCGGTTTACCGCTTCTTGCACCAGGGCCTGCAGTGCCCGATAGCGCTCGCTGCGGGTATCGACCTGCTGATTATGCTTCACCTGCGCCCCCTGTGCGCCCACGGTCGCCCGGCCATCAATCCACTGCGCCTGGTTAAGTTCGGCAACAAGATGACGAACTTCATCGGTGCTCAATACGCCGGGAATACGGTACATCATGGGAGTCTCTCCTGAAAAAAGTGGGGCCTGTGCCTCAATGCCTGTCAGTTAAGCGAGATTCGTAGGCCGGATAAGCAAAGCGCCATCCGGCACACTGCGCGCTGATTGCCGGATGGCGGCGTAAACGCCTTATCCGGCCTACGGTTCCTGCTCCTGAATTCAACGCCTTAACTGACCAGCATTAGGCCAGCGCCCCACATGATGCCTTAGAAATGAACGTTCGCCGTCAGTACGAAGGTGCGTGGTTCGCCAGGATGGTAGCGATAGCCGCTCTTGTTGATGGAAGCAACATAGTCGGTATCGAACAGGTTATAGACGTTCAGCTGCAGATCGAGATTGCTGTTGACGCGATAGCCCAGTCTGGCGTCGGCCACCCAATAGCTTTCGGTGAACGACGGCGTGCCCACAGCACCATCGGAGCCGCGGTGCATGCTGCCAATATAGCGAGCGCCTGCGCCCACGGAGAGGGCATCGGTCGCCTGGTACTGGTTCCACAGCGTGAAGGCGTGTTCCGGCGTGTACGGCAGAGAAGCGCTGCCATCCTGCGCGACGTTCGCGCCTGCACGCACCGTCGCACGCTGTTGAGTAAAGCCGCCAATCACCTGCCATTCTGGAGTGATATTGCCGGCAACGGACAGCTCGTAGCCTTCTACGCGCTTAGTGCCGTACTGTGAGTAGGTGCCGTCGTCGTTAGCTTCGACATCGTTTTCAATGTCGGTACGGAACAGGGCGGCCGACAGCAGCAGGCGTTTATCCAGCACTTCCCACTTGGTGCCAATTTCGCTGGTTTTCGCCTTCTGCGGTTTAAAGTCGGTGCGGTTGGCGCTGTTGCCCGTACCGCCAGCGGCCAGGGCAAAGTTGCTGCCGCCCGGAGGCTGCTGGGAGATAGCGTAGTTAACGTAAACGTTGCCGTTCTGCGTCAGGTGATAGAGCGCACCGGCCTTCCAGTTCACGAGGTTGCCCGATTTGCTGGCGTCAACGGTGGTGACCGGTGAATTTTTCGCGACGCCCGCGGGGCAAGCTACCGCGCCGCGGGCAGTGCCGCCGCACAGCGATGCGCTGTCGTACTCGGTGCGATAGCTATCCAGACGGATACCGCCGTTCAACTCAAAATCACGGGTAATTTGCAGCGTGTCAAAGGCGTAGATACCGAAGGTATCGGTCTGACCATTCGCATTGGCGCCGCTGCGCTGGAGGCTGCCCAGAGAAATGCTGCTATCAGGGTGATAGAGGTTCACTGCCGGAGCGGTAAACGGATACACACCGTAGTTGGTCTGCTGTTCGCGGGTAAACTCTACCCCGGTACTGATATCGTGGCCGATTGCGCCGGTAGAGAACTTCGAGGTCAGGTTGGTCTGGTTAGTGAGAATTTTGTTGCTCACATCCTTGGTATTGATGTTACGTGTCCAGGTCCAGGTGTCGACGTTATTTGGATTTGGGCGAGTAATGTTCGTGGCCCCCCCCATCATCGCCGTCATCATATAGTCCTGCTTGATCTGCGACCAGCGGGTAGTGTTGCGAAGGGTGGTGGTGTCGTTGAAGTCGTGCTCAAAACGCATCGTCGCCGTATCGGTGGTCGAGTCGTCGTAGTCGGAGCGAGTGCCGTAGAAGTTATGGGTGTCCACTTTACCTGAGTGATTCAGCGCCGAAGTGGCGGCATTGGGTGCGGAGTAGCCCGGCAGCCCAACGGTTGGCACGCCGCCGTCCGGGGTGTTGTTCTGCGTCACGTGCAGGTAGTTGAGGTACAGACGGTTTTGCGTGCCGAGGCCGAACGCAATGGACGGTGCAATACCGTAGCGCTCGTTTTTAACGTTATCGCGCCCGGCATCGTGGGTTTTTTCACCCATCAGATTTAAACGCACCGCGGCGGTTTCACCGATCGCTTCATTCAGGTCCAGCGTGCCACGACGATACCATGCGCTGCCGACGCTGGCGGAGGCATCGATCCCGGAGTCCAGGCGCGGCTGTTTGCTGATCATGTTGATCGAACCGGTCGGCGCGCTGCGCCCGTAGTCGGACCCTGAGGGGCCTTTGATCACTTCCACCTGCTGGGTGTTAAATGTGTCGCGCGTCACGCTGCCAATATCGCGAATACCGTCAATATAGATACTGTTAGACGTATCGGCTCCGCGCATGTAGATGGTGTCGCCCGTTGACGAGCTGCCGTTTTCACCGGCAAAGAAAGCCCCGACGCCCGGTACGTTTTTCAGCGCATCGGTCAGGTTTGTCGCCCCTTGATCCTTCAACACCTGCTCAGAAATCACCGTGACGGTGCGGGTGGTATCCGCAATTGGACGGCTGAATTTCGGGTCGGCCGATTGAGTGGGGGCATACAGGGACGGAGTTTGGGCTTCAACAACCAGCGTATCACCCGCGTTTTTCTCTTTCCCCTCATCGGCCTGGGCGGCGGGGGTCAGGCCGATACAGATCCCGGTAAAGAAGGTGAGAGAACGAAAGCTGCCAAACGGAGTAGTGCGATTTTTTTCCATATCAATGAGCATCTTATAATTTAAAAAGCCATTAAAAAAATGACAGTAGGGATCGTCTCGTCCCCTTTGCCACTGCAGGTTGCTTAAAATTTATTAAATGAATTTGATAATGATTTTGATAAGCATTATCAAGTCGTGTGACTTTTTATCACTCATTGGCAGAAAAATAAATATATTGATTTACAGTTTCTTCATTTTTTATACATAAAGTTTACACGATTCAGTCGAATGGCCCTGAGGGAGGCGTCAAGCCATCCGCTCACGATGGCCGTTTACCGGTACAACGTCGCAGAACCGAACAGCTTGTTTTTTCCGCCGGCTACGTCAACGACAAAGGCTATCGCGCCAGCTTCGTGCGCCTTTTTGGCCAACTGCTGCTGAAGATCGTCAAGGTTGCTGGCGCCGCTGGCCGTTACGGTACCCACCGGGCGAAACGGAACGCCTGGAGCAGGAGCGGATTGGGCGCAGACGGTGGTTGTAGCGAGGAACGCGGCGGCGAAAAGCAGGTGAAAGGTGTGCATTTGTATCCCCTCCTGAAAGCAACAGGGAATACCTTAATTGTAGGCGGCGGGCAGGAAAAAGCAGCCACCGACGTGGCTGTTTTTTATTTATCGCGACGGGCATCCGGGCGAATTAAATCGAAGCGATGGCGCTCATCGATGGTGTAGTAGGCGGAGGGCCCACCCGCGCGCAGGACCGGCTGTGCGCGGGCGGTCTGATAGATTCCGTCCTCAAGCAGCGATTCATCGATATGAATACCGACCACTTCACCCAGCACCAGCCAGGTATCGACGGCGGTACCGTCGGCGCCCGTTAGCTGAATGCACTGCGAGAGGCGACACTCGAAGTTGACCGGGCTCTGCGCTACGCGCGGCGCGCTGACCAGACGGCTCGGTGCGGCGGTCAGCCCGGCGCGGGCAAATTCATCCTCGCCGTGGGGCAGGGTAGCGGAGGTTTCATTCATCGCCACCGCCAAATCACGGGTCGTCAGATTCCAGACGAACGCTTTGGTTTCCATAATATTCTGCACGCTATCTTTCCAGCCGCTGCTGGCAAAGCCGATAATCGGCGGGCGATAGTTAAAGCAGTTAAAGAAGCTGTAGGGGGCAAGGTTGCGCCGCCCTTCGACGTCAACGGAAGAGATCCAGCCAATAGGCCGTGGCCCGACGATGGCGTTTAGCGGGTCATGAGGCAGCCCGTGGCCGTGAGAAGGCTGATAAAAGTACATGACGTACCCATAATTAAGAAGCGGTAATCCAGACTCCCTTATTTACCGCGCCGCCGTCAACGGGTATCTTACGGCGCATTACGACAGGAGAAAGTCATGAGTAGCCAAAAACCGGGGTTGCACCCGCGCAACCGCCATCACAGCCGCTACGACCTGGACGCGCTGCGTCAGGCCTGCCCCGCGCTGAGCGATTTTATTATCCTCAACCCGGCCGGGGAGCAAACCGTGAATTTTGCCGACCCGCAGGCGGTGAAAACGCTGAATAAAGCGCTGCTGGCCCATTTCTACGGGGTGAAAGAGTGGGATATTCCAGACGGGTTCCTCTGCCCGCCGGTGCCGGGGCGCGCCGATTATATCCATCATCTGGGCGATCTGCTCAGCGATGAGAGCGGCAATGTGGTCAAGGGAGCCAGTATTCTGGATATCGGCGTGGGTGCGAACTGTATTTATCCGCTGATTGGTGCGCACGAGTATGGCTGGCGCTTTACCGGCAGTGAAACTCATCCTCAGGCGTTTGCCAGCGCGCAGGCTATCCTGAGCGCAAACCCGTCGCTGAACCGCATGATTCGCCTGCGTCGTCAGAAAGACGGTGCCGCGATGTTTAACGGTATCATCCACAAAAACGAACAGTACGACGCGACTCTGTGTAATCCGCCGTTCCACGATTCTGCCGCTGCCGCCCGCGCGGGTAGCGAGCGTAAGCGCCGTAATCTGGGGCAGGAGCGTGACGATGCGCTGAACTTTGGCGGCCAGCAGCAGGAACTGTGGTGCGAAGGCGGTGAGGTGGCTTTTATTAAGCAAATGATTGCTGAGAGTAAAGGCTTTGCCCGCCAGGTCATGTGGTTCACATCGCTGGTGTCAAAAGGTGAAAACCTGCCGCCGCTGTACCGGGCGTTAACCGACGTCGGTGCGGTGAAGGTGGTGAAAAAAGAGATGTCGCAGGGGCAGAAGCAGAGCCGCTTTATTGCGTGGTCGTTTATGGATGACGAACAGCGCCGCCGTTTTCTGGCGCGTAAACGCTAAAAGAAAAACGCCGTTTATCCCGGCGGGATAAACGGCGTGCTATCAGGAAACGTGCTGCAGGAACTCTTGCAGACGCTGGCTCGGTGGGTTCTTCACCAGCTCCTGCGGGTTGCCGTCTTCGGCAATCCGGCCTTTATCTATAAAGATCAGGCGCGATGCCACTTTCTCAGCAAAGCCGATTTCGTGGGTAACGATAACCATCGTCATCCCTTCCTCCGCCAGATCCTGCATGACCTTCAGCACTTCATGACGCAGCTCCGGGTCCAGCGCTGAGGTCGGCTCATCAAACAGCATCATTTTCGGCTTCACCGCCAGCGCACGGGCAATAGCCACGCGCTGCTGCTGGCCGCCGGACAGCTCGGAAGGGTAGTGGTGCGCGCGTTCCGCCAGCCCCACTTTCGCCAGCAGATCTTTCGCCAGTTTCTCCGCTTCATCTTTGTTCAGACCGCGTACGCGGGTGGGGCCAAACATCACGTTTTCCAGCGCCGTCAGGTGTGGGAACAGATAGAACTGCTGGAACACCATCCCGGCTTCCTGACGAATCAGGCGCTCGTCAACTTTGGGATCGTTGACTTTCAAACCATCAACGAACAGATCGCCGCTGGTGATTTCTTCGAGTTTGTTAATGCAGCGCAGCAGGGTGGATTTACCGGAACCGGATGGTCCGATAATGACCACCACTTCACCCTGTTTGATGTTCAGGTCAATGTTGTGCAGCACCTGGGTTTGGCCGAAGTGCTTAGAAACGTTTTTAAATTCAATCACAGGATTTTCATCCTTCTTTCAAGAATGCGGAGCACGATGTTGAGTACCTGGGTGATGATCAGGTAGATAACGCCGACGGCGGTCCAGATTTCCAGCGCGCGGAAGTTTCCGGCGATAATTTCCTGGCCGCTGCGGGTCAGCTCGGCTGCACCGATAACGATAAACAGCGACGTATCTTTGATACTGATGATCAGCTGGTTGCCTAATGCAGGCAGCATACGACGAACGGCCAGCGGCATAATCACATGGCGAATGGTTTCGCGACGCGACAGGCCGAGTGCCAGGCCTGCTTCGCTGAAGCCTTTATGGATGGACAGCACCGAGCCGCGAGTAATTTCAGCAATATACGCACCGGAGTTGATCATGATGGTGATCACTGCCGCGGTGAAGGTATCGATACGAATGTCCGGGAAGGCCATCGGCAGCGCGAAGTAGATGTACATGACCTGTACAACGATAGGCGTACCGCGGATCACTTCGATAAATACGAGGGCGATGTGGTTTGAAATCCAGCCGCCGTAAGTGCGGGCTAGACCGGCCACCAGACCGATGATGATACCGCCCGCGAGGCCGAGGATCGAAATCCACAGAGTCATTTTGGCGCCGTCCAGAAGAATTGGAATGGCAGGCCAGATGACGCTCCAGTCAAACTGCATGATGATAATCCTGTTACCGTGGTTCAAAAATAGCAGGGGCGAAAGGCCGCCCCTGAGTTTGCATCAGATTTTGGAATAATTATTTAGGTTCGGTACCGAACCATTTTTTGTAGATTTCGTTGTAGGTGCCGTTCTCTTTGAGCGTTTTCAGCGCGCCGTTCACTTTCTCACGCAGCTCGTCGCTGCCTTTAGGGAAGGCGATACCGTACTGCTGTGCTTCCAGAGATTCGCCGACCGCTTTGAACTGACCGTTACCGGCAGTTTTGATGAAGTACAGGATGTTCGGCGTATCGTGCAGCACGGCGTCAGCACGGTTTGTGCCTAACTCCATATAGGCGTTATCGATGTTCGGGAACTGGCGCAGATCTTTGGTTTTGATGTTGGCTTTCGCATAATCAACGGAGCCTGTGCCGCTTTTCACTGCGACCACTTTGCCATCGAGATCTTTCACGCTCTTGATGTCGTTATTATTGCTTTTCACCATCACCAGCAGGCCGCTTTTGTAGTAGCCGTCGGAGAAGTCGATCGCTTTTTTGCGTTCTTCGGTAATGGTGATACCGGCCAGCGCCAGATCGATGTTTTTCGTTTGCAATGCAGGGATGATACCGCTGAAGTCCATCGGCTTCAGGGTGTAATTCAGCTTCAGTTCTTTCGCAATAGCCGCCCACAGGTCAACATCAAAGCCGACATATTGATTACCCTGTTTGAATTCAAACGGGACGAATGCAGTATCGGTTGCGACGACCAGTTGTTTCTCCGCGGCCTGAGATGAAACCGCAAAAGCCAGGGTGAGTGCTGCCAGTGAAACTTTAAACATTGACTTCATAGCATTTCCTTTTATATCCACGGGGCGATCCCCTGCGAGAACAATCGTCTTATGAAAAAATCGTGCCAACTTGGCAATTAGTTGTTTCTTAACAAATAATGCTTTTCGGTCTGCACAAAAGCGGCAGGAAAAAAGTGCATTTGCACCAAAGGTGGGCACCAAAGTGGTGCGCAAAAAGTCTGTTGTTAAGTATGGCGTTTTTTAGCGCAAACGCTGGGGGGAAAACAATCTTTTATTAACGATTGTGTGAGGTGATTATTACAATTTATTTACTTCGGCGGGGATTATGCACGAACACCTGCACTTTTATGGTGCAATCCCTTCCGGCGGGGGAGCCGGAAGGTCATAAGATTTTTCTATGGTTATTCGATATTCGCTTCAATGAACCACAGGAATTTATCCAGATCGCGGGACGCGGCGGTAAAGATATCAGCGGTATCTTCATCTTTCGCTTCGCTAATGGCTTTACGCACGTCGTTCGCGACGATGGCATAGCGTTCGGCCAGCGCTTTCAGGTGATCCTGAACGCTGGAGATATCCAGCGGATAGCTTTTCAGCGGCGTCTGCGCATTAATGACCTGGGTTGTGCCGAGCGCCACGCCACCAAGCTGTACGGCGCGCTCTGCCATGGTATCCAGATGATCGGTCAGCGCAGTGCGGAAGCCATCCAGCATTTCGTGCACGGCAATAAAGTTCGCGCCGCGCATGTTCCAGTGGGCCTGTTTGGTAATCAGCGACAGATCGATAAACTGAAGAACCTGACGGTTGAGTAACGCAACGGTCGCCTGTTTTTCGCCGTCCGGAACGTCGTTACGCGTATAGAGCAGTTGGGCGTTTTTTGCTTTAACCAGTTTTGCAGTACTCATAATCATATATCCTCTTGATCCGATACACATATAAAGACGGGTGTATCTGCGTCCTCATGAATTAACGGAAACAAGTATAGCACCGTGAGCGAGACGGTATTTTCTGATTCTGCCTATAGGTATGATAGTGAGCGTGATTGGATTGATTAACTTATTTAAAAACAGTTGGTTAATTGGTGTTACTGGTGCGCTATATATTTAGGAATTTATTTTAATTGATATAAAATAAGAATCCATGCAGTTTCTCTGGGATATTATGCATAGTGGCTTGCACTATGCATAATAAAAGAATTTAGCTGACGTCAACCTGTTTGATTTTACTTTCCTGTCGCATTGTCAGCGTTGATCCCATCGAAGCAATAATGATAGCGCCCAGCGCCATCGACTGGCTTAACGTCAGCGTCTCGCCGAGGAAAATCATCCCCGACAGCGCCGCGAGCGCGGGTTCCATGCTCATCAGGGTGCCAAAGGTTCGCGTCGGCAGGCGGGTCAGCGCAATCATTTCCAGCGAGTAGGGCAGCGCGGTAGACAGGACGGCAATGGCTAACCCCAGCGGCAGCAGCGACCAGTGCCACAGCGCGTCGGCGGCCTGTAGTGCACCTAACGGTACAAAGACCACGGCGGCAATCAGTGACCCCATCGCGACGGTCGCCGGGCCATGTTCTTCACCCGCGCGGCGGCCGGTCAAAATGTAAACCGCCCAGCCAGCGCCTGCGCCCAGCGCCAGCAGCGCGCCGGTCAGGTCGACGTGCGCCACGTCCTGGCCGAGCGGCAGCAGGAACCACAGGCCCATCACCGCCAGGATCACCCAGATAAAGTCTACCGGGCGGCGCGATGAGAATAACGCCACCGCCAGCGGCCCGGTAAACTCCAGCGCCACGGCAATGCCTAGTGGAATGCGCTGCAGCGACAGATAGAAGAGGTAGTTCATCGCGCCAAGCGACAGCCCGTAAAACAACAGCGGCAGGCGCTGTTCGCGGGCAAAACGTAGACGCCAGGGTTTAAACACGACCACCAGAATCAGGGTGCCAAGGGCCAGACGCAGGGCGGTGACGCCCGGTGCGCCAATTAAAGGAAACAATGACTTAGCCAGCGATGCGCCGCTCTGAATAGAGATCATTGAGATCAGGAGAACGAGGATGGGTAACCATGACGGTAGCTTGCGAGGCGTGCTGGACATCTTTTTCCTGTCAGTATTTGTCAAAAGAGGTAAAAGCGGCAGTGTAATTGAAATAGTCGGCTACGGTTGAGGAATTGTTGAAAAAAAAACGCCCCGGAACGAGTAGAATTTGCATAGTCGATGATTATTTCGTCTGTCAAATTAGGAATTGTCTGGAAAATTGAGCGCAGTTTTTACCGAAGTAAACCGAAGATTTAACGTAAAAACATGTGTGAAATGAAGGTGATAGGCGGTGATGGAAAATTTTTGTTACATCAAGGCTGCCCTTAGACATCATCAGGACCAAAGAGTTTCTTAACAATTTTTGATATATTTAAAACTTACGGACTTATTAGAAGCACATTTGAGGTGGTTATGAAAAAAATTGCATGTCTTTCAGCACTGGCCGCTGTTCTGGCTGTTTCCGCAGGTACTGCCGTAGCTGCAACCTCCACTGTTACCGGTGGTTACGCACAGAGTGATATGCAGGGCGTCGCTAACAAAGCTGGCGGCTTCAACCTGAAATATCGCTACGAAGCTGACAACAGCCCGCTGGGTGTGATCAGCTCCTTCACCTACACTGAAAAAAGTGACACCCAGAACGGCGTGTACACCAAAGGTCAGTACTACGGCATCACTGCGGGTCCTGCTTACCGTCTGAACGACTGGGCAAGCATCTACGGCGTAATCGGCCTGGGCTACGGTAAAGCACAGGGCAACCAGTTCCCGGATAACAACAGCACCAGCGACTACGGTTTCTCCTACGGCGCAGGTCTGCAGTTCAACCCGATCGAAAACGTTGCTCTGGACTTCTCCTACGAGCAGTCTCGCATTCGTAGCGTTGACGTTGGTACCTGGATCGTTGGTGCAGGTTACCGCTTCTAATCACTTCGGTGATACAAAAAGGGGTCTCAGGACCCCTTTTTTAATGCCTTTTTTACACCCCGTTCCCGTCACATTCAACAGCCCGCCGCAATATAGTCTCCGTTTGCGCTAATCGGTATCACCGTCAGAAACAGCACCGTGGCAAACAAAATCAACATGATCCCGCCGGCTATTTTCACCGCAGGAATAACCCATTGCCCGCCGAACGCGCCGCCAAACAGGGCCACCGTGCGCTCTCTGGCATAGCGCACTGCCAGCGATAGGCAGAGAATTGATAGTGCGGTCCCCAGCGCCATCGTCATCACCGCAGCGATTCCCCACGTCACAATCCCCAGCGCGTTGGCAAACATCAAAATCATGATTGCACCGCTACACGGCCGTGCGCCAATCGCCAGAATGACGCCAAGGCGCGTTTTCCAGTCGCTCTGGGTTAGCGCCGAACCCACGCCGTGGTGATGCCCACAGCCGCAGTTTTCATCATGCTGATGCTGTGGCCTGAGCGCCGTAATGGACATTTTACGGGGGCGAAGACCTTTCAGAGACTGATAGATGACGAACAGCCCGAACGCGCCAATCATCAGCGCGCTGATTTTTTCAACGTACCAGCGGCTGGTGCTGAGATCGCCTGACGCAAGGTTGAAACCGACCGCCAGAATAAAGACAAAAAGAATCGCGCTGATGCCCTGCATCAGGCTACCGAGAAACGGCACCACACGCGCGGCGAGCAGGCTCTCTTTGTTGGTGCTGAGGTAGGTTGTGACAATAAACTTACCGTGGCCCGGGCCAACGGCGTGCAGCACGCCGTAAAAAAATGCGCCAAGCAGCAGCCACAGGCCGCCGCTGTATTCATGGTTATTGAGCTGCAGCAGGTACATGACCAGGTAGCGGTGCAGGGTAATTTGCGTGGCGAGACACCACTGGATAAAGGCGTTCCAGTGCGCGTGCAGAGCGAACGTCGCGCTGAGCAACAACAGTATCATTAGCCCGGCAATAGGAAAGCGCCAGTCGCGCGTGAGGCGTTGTGCGATCATGATGAGGCCTGCTTCAGGTGGTCGTAAAGCAAGTATAGTAAGGCGATAGCGGGGGCGTTTGCTACCCGTTTACCGGGACAAAAGGTAAACGGGAAGTCAAAGAAACGTCGTGGAATTAGCTCTTTGGATCAAACAGATCGGTCTTGAGCGTGTCGTAATCCACTTTTTGTAACTGGAAGTTAGTGATGTAGACCTTCCCGGCTTTTTGCGACGAAATAAAACGATACTTCGGCGCGATCTCTTTGGTTTGGATCCCGGTCCACTGCGTGAAGAAGCTCAGAAAATCATTGGCTGAACGTCGCGCTTTGATGAGCTTGTGCGCTTTATCATCGCTGGAAAGTACCATAAACGGCACCTGGAAGTTCTGCTGGTATTTATCGTCGTGGGCCAGGTACTGCACCGCTTTGCCGCGTTCTTTAAAGGCCAGACCGTGGTCAGAGAAATAAACCATCGAGAAGCTGTCCGTCGTGCGGCGCAGCTGATCGTAGAGCTGATTCAGCAGGCTGTCGGTTTGCGTCATGCTGTGAAGGTAGCATGAGGTCTCCTTTGACTGTACGAACTGCGCGTACTTGCCCTGGGTGCGGTCACAGGCCTGCGGATGGGAGCCCATAATATGCAGCACAATCAGCTGCGGCTGACTGCGCGGAGTGGAGAGTACCTGTTCGGTCATCTTCAGCAGATCTTCATCGCGGGTATTTTTATCCGCCTCAAAGTCACCGCTTTTCAGGAAGTGCACTTCATCGGCACGCTTGGCGATACTGGCGATCGCCGTATCGTACTCGCCAATCTGCCCTTGGTTCGAGAACCACCAGGTCTGGAAACCGGCACGGTTGGCGAGGGTGACGAAGTTATCCTGATACTGCGGCTTGCCGTCGACGACGCGGTTCAGCGTCAGGCCCAGCGACTTCTGCGTCGAACCGCTGGCTGCGACGTAGTTGGTAAACAGATAGCCGTTCACCGAGCTGGCGAACGGCGTGTTGTCCCAATGGCCGCCAAAGGCACCCAGCGCATCGCGGCGCGCGCTCTCGCCAATGACCACCACGTAGGTGTGATATTTCGGCTTCACCGCCAGCACGTTCCAGGTGTCTTTCATCCCAGACAGCTCGGCCATGCGGCGCTGTTCGTCAAGCACTTCGTTATTGTTGACGATAATGTCTTTCACGAAACGGAAGGCCGGATAGCCGCTGTCTTTTAGCTTGAAGACGCCGCCGTAGGCTTTGTTTTGTATCGGCTGCACAAAAAACACGCCAATACAGAAGATGAGGCACAGGGTGTCCATCAGGTGCCAGCGCGTTTTATCGACCGCTTTACGCCGTACGGCAATGACCCCAAGCGCAAAAATAAACACCGCGACCAGATAGCTGTACCACGGGAAGATGGTAAAAATTTCCGTCGACTCTTCTACGTTAGTGGCGTGCAGCGCCAGCAGGGTGTTGAAGTTCGGTGCACCGTAGGCCTGGCTGAACGGAAAGTAGAGCGCGGCGACGAGTGAATAAAGCCCCAGTATCACCTTTTGCACGTTGGGCGACGTGCGCCACAGGAGATGCAGCACGCCGGTAAACGCGACGGCATACAGCAGGCTAAAGGGATACCCCAGCGCCAGGTTTATCAGGATTGATTGTAAAAAGTACAATCCTGTCCACGGGCTAACGGCGAGCCCACGTGCAGCAAGGGTTTCTTTCAGGGTTAGATTCATAGATTACAACTATCAAAACGCCATGTGCGGCCCCTGGCGTCAAGGGGTCTTTATTGGCCAGACCATGCGCAAAGAGGGGACGCAAAGGACAGGGCTGCAAGAAGATAAAGCGAGCTTATTATTGGGTCAACTACTGATAACGAATTGTTTTGGGAGGGCGCTTACAAAACCAGAAAATAACCGGGGTTTTTGGGCGCAAACGGGTAGATTGCCAGCCAAATATGACAACGAGATGAAGCGGCGTTTCGCACGCCGCTTAGTGGGACGGCTTGTCCTGCTGCGGCTTGTTGTTAATCAGATCGCACAGCATACCGATCAACATTAACCGTACTTTAAAAGGAGAGTGGCTAAACACGCTGATACACCTCTTGAATTCGTTCATGGTTCCTCCTGCTTTCTGGCCCATCATTCCGTGATGAGCGTTTGCATTACATACAGATATAGCACAGGCTATATTTTATAGCTATGGCTAAAACGTTAAATTTTTGTGCTTGAGTCACAATCCATTACAATGGGCGCACTTTTGATGACGCGTTCCGGCGTCGCACAGATGAGGAAGCTTTATGGGCCGTCGCGCAGGTACGCCAATAACAAAAAAAGTGACGCAGCTGGTGAATGTTGAAGAGCACGTTGAGGGGTTTCGCCAGGTACGCGAAGCGCATCGCCGCGAACTGATTGACGATTACGTTGAGCTGATTTCCGATCTAATTCGCGAAGTGGGCGAGGCGCGACAGGTGGATATGGCAGCGCGTCTGGGCGTCTCGCAGCCCACGGTGGCGAAAATGCTGAAGCGTCTGGCGGGCGTAGGGCTGATTGAGCAGATCCCGTGGCGCGGCGTGTTTTTAACGCCAGAGGGCGAAAAACTGGCTCAGGAGAGCCGTGAGCGCCATCAGGTCGTGGAGACTTTCCTGCTGGCCCTCGGCGTTAGCGCCGATACCGCGCGCCGCGATGCGGAAGGTATTGAACATCATGTCAGCGAGGAAACGCTCGACATGTTCCGTCAGTTCACCCTGAAGCACGGGCAATTCGTGGAATGAACCTCCCTTTTCTTCGGTCGCTGGCGGGCGACCGTTTTCTGCACCTGCTGATTCTCGTCGGCGTCCTGCTGAGTTTTTTTGTTCCCTTCGCCCCCGCGCGCTGGCCGGCGGCCATCGACTGGCACACCATTATTACCCTCAGCGGGCTGATGCTGCTGACCAAAGGCGTAGAGCAAAGCGGCTATTTTGATGTCCTGGGGCGCAAAATGGCGCGCCGTTTTGCCACCGAGCGTCAGCTGGCGGTGTTTATGGTTCTGGCGGCGGCGCTGCTGTCGACCTTTCTGACCAATGACGTGGCGCTGTTTATCGTGGTGCCGTTGACCCTGACGCTAAAAAAATGGTGCGCGCTGCCGATTAACCGGCTGATTATTTTTGAGGCGCTGGCGGTGAACGCCGGTTCGCTGCTGACGCCGATTGGCAACCCGCAGAACATCCTGCTGTGGGGGCGATCGGGTCTCTCTTTCCCGGCCTTTACCCTGCAAATGCTGCCGCTGGCGGTGGCAATGTTAGCCACGCTGCTGGTGCTATGCTGGTGCTGTTTCCCGGCGAAAAAGCTGGCGTTTCAAAGCAGTGAACGCACGCCTGACTGGCAGCCGCTGTTGGTATGGAGCTGCCTGGCCTTCTACCTGATTTTTCTTGCCGCGCTGGAAATGAAGCAGGAACTGTGGGGGCTCATCGTCATCGCCGTGGGTTTCCTGCTGTTGGCTCGGCGAGTGGTGCTGAGCGTGGACTGGACGCTGCTGCTGGTATTTATGGCGATGTTCATCGATGTTCATCTGCTGACCCAACTACCGGTGCTACAGCAGGCGTTTGGCGGGGCCAGCGCGCTTTCCGGTATGTCGCTGTGGCTGACGGCGATTGGCCTATCGCAGGTGATTAGCAACGTACCGTCGACAATTTTGCTGCTGAACTATGTGCCGCCATCGACGCTGCTGGCGTGGGCGGTCAACGTTGGTGGCTTCGGGCTGCTGCCCGGCTCGCTGGCAAACCTGATAGCGCTGCGTATGGCGGCAGACCGACGCATCTGGTGGCGTTTCCACCTGTACTCTATTCCGATGCTGCTGTGGGCGGCTGTGGTGGGGTACGGCCTGCTTTTGCTTTTCTAACGCAGGCCTGACAAGCGAAGCACCTTCAGGCATTGTACGGCACGCTGCCGGATGGCGGCGTTGCCTTATCCGGCCTGCCTATCTTCTCTTCCTGTGGGAAAATTCTCTTCGATCTCACATAAAACGATCTTCCCGGTTGCGTGTTTTTTCGGCTTTACGGTATATGACTAGTCATTAAATTTAAATGACTAGTCATATAGGAGCCGAACCATGAAACCATCACTGCCCGCCCATTTCCTGTGGGGGAACTCCGTTTCCAGTATGCAGACCGAAGGCGCCTGGAATGAGGGCGGAAAAGGGATGTCGGTATACGATATTCGCGAGCCAAAAGAGTTTGCTTCTGACTGGAAGGTGGCAACCGACGCCTACCACCGCTATGAAGAAGATTTCGATCTGATGAAAGATCTGGGCATGAACTGCTACCGTTTCCAGATTGCCTGGAGCCGCGTCTGTCCGAGCGGCGATGGTGAGTTCAATGAAGAGGGCATTGCCTTCTATGAGCGTTTCATCACCGGCCTTATCGAGCGCGGTATTGAGCCGATGATCTGCCTGTACCACTTCGATATGCCGCTGGCGCTGGCCGAAAAATACAACGGTTTTACCGATCGCCGCGTGATGGAAGCGTTTATCCGCTACGGCAAAAAGATGATCGATTGCTTCGGCGATCGGGTGACCTGGTGGCTGACCTTCAACGAGCAGAATCTTTACCATATGCCGGAAACGTTCCTGATCTCCGGCTATATGCGCGGTGACAAAACGCTGCGCGAGCTGTATGAAATCCAGCATCACGTGATGATGGCGCATGCGCACCTGACGCATTACCTGCACGACACCAAACCCGGCAAACTGATGGGGGGCATGCTGGCGCACGCCCAGGTATACCCGGCCACCTGCAAGCCGCGCGACGTATTCTGCGCCCAGCAGCTCGACGAATTCTTCAATCAGAATCTCCTGCGCGCCTTTGCCGGTGAAGGCTATAGCCCGGAAGTGCTGCACTTTGTTAAGCAAGCGGGGTTCAGCGACATCTATCGCGAGGACGATCTGGCGGTGCTGGCGACCATGAAGAACGACTATATGGCGTTCAGCTACTACGCCAGCCGCACGCTGGACAGCGATCCGATCCCGGAAGGTACGCCGGTCAATAACTACATGCTGTTTGGCGACAAGCCGAACCCGCACCTGAAGGCCACCGAGTGGAACTGGCAGATAGATCCGCTCGGTTTTCGCAGTATTATTACCCGCTATTACAATGACTGGCGCCTGCCGGTGTTTCCGATTGAGAACGGCATTGGGGTGATTGAGCAGTGGGACGGCGAAAATCCGATCGCCGATGATTATCGTATCGCCTATCATCGCGACCATATCAACGCCATGAAAGCGGCGATTTTTGAGGATGGCGCCCAGGTTATTGGCTATCTGGGCTGGGGGCTGATTGATATTCTTAGCTCGCAGGGCGATATGCGTAAGCGCTACGGCGTGGTCTACGTCAATCGCGAAAACCACGATTTAAAAGACCTTAAGCGCGTGCCGAAGAAAAGCTACGACTGGCTGAAGCGGGCGATTCATAGCAACGGCGAAGAGATGTAATCACAGGAGCGGGGCATGGCAGCGAAGTACATCGCGATAGCGCGGGAAATTAAAAAACGGATCATCAGTCGGCAGTACGCTGCCGCCGATCCCTTACCTGACCAGTTTGCGCTGGCGGCGGAGTTTGGCACCAGCCGCATGACCATTCAGCAGGCGATGCGCCAGCTGATCGTGGAAGGGCTGGTCTACACCCGTCAGGGGCAGGGGACGTTTATCCGCAAAAATTTCCTCCAGCTTTCTCAGTGGGATATTCACGGCAGCGACTACGCCGGAGCGACCGAAACCTGGGGCCATCTGGGTAAAGTTGAAAGCCAGGTAATCCGCTTTGAGCTGCGTTTTCCTACCGATAAAGAGCAGGCTTCGCTGCTGATTAACGCCGATGCGCCGGTGTACGATTTTGTGCGCCTGCGCTTGCTTAACGGAGAACCGCTGTCGCTGGACACCACGGTGATGCCGGTGTCGCTGGTGCCGGGGCTGAGCAAGGCGCATCTGGAAAGCTCGGTGTTTCGCTACGTGCAGGACAACCTGGGGCTGAAGATGATGGGGTCTTATCGCGTGGTGCGCGCGCTGAAGCCGAGCGAGCTTGACCAGCAGCATCTTCACTGCGAAGCCAGCGATCCGATTCTGGAAGTTGAGCAGGTGATCTACCTGGATGACGGGACGCCGCTGGAGTATGCGCACTGCCACTATCGTTACGATCACGGCGGGATTGTGATTGTGAATAACGGATAAAAAAATGGCGGGTTTATCTCCCGCCATTTTATCTTTGCGTTTATCCGGCCTACGGACATGTAGGCCGTCACCGGGCAATCCGGATGGATTAGTTCAGACGAACCGGCATACCGGAACGGTTTTTCACTGCCTGGTCAACGATGCTCTGGTCAACGTCGGACTGGCTGGTCACTGCCTGTACGGCTTTGGTCAGCGTCACAGGTACCGTTTCACCGCCTTCGAACTGTGCTTCGGTGGTGGACAGCGGGTTGTGAACTTCGATGTAGCGGCTGCCATCGGGTTCGGTAGTGGCTTTCACCGGCTCATCAATAAACTCTACGCGAGTGCCAACCGGCACGTTTTCGAACAGGAATTTGATGTCTTCGTTACGCAGACGCACACAGCCGTGGCTTACGCGCAGGCCGATACCGAAGTTGGCGTTGGTGCCGTGAATCGCATACAGACGGCCGATGTACAGCGCGTACAGGCCCATCGGGTTATCCGGACCGGCCGGAACCACTGCCGGCAGCGGGTTGCCTGCCGCAGCATATTCTGCGTGCATTTTCGCCGTCGGGGTCCAGGTCGGGCCCGCTTTCTTACGTTCAACCTTGGTTGTCCAGTTGATCGGGGTATCTTTACCCAACTGGCCGATACCGATTGGCAGCACGATCACGGTGTTGGTGCCTTTCGGATAGTAGTACAGACGCATTTCCGCGCTGTTAATGACGATACCTTCATGCACGGTATCCGGCAGGATCAGCTGCTGAGGAATATTCAGCACGCTGCCGCCTTTAGGCAGGTAGGTATCCACGCCCGGGTTAGCTTCCAGCATGTTGGACAGACCCATCTGGTACTGGGCGGCGAAGTACTCCAGCGGCTGCTTGTTGTCCTCAGGGATCGTGATGACCTGATTCTGACCGACAATACGGCTGCCATCGGTCGGCAGCGGGTATGTTACCGCTGAAGCCGAATTGCAGAAACCTACGACAGCGAGCGCCGCAGCGAAAAGCGTTGTTAATTTCATGTTCATGTTGTGCGAGGTATCAGTGCCATTACGGCGGTTGTTTGGGAATTCAGACTGTTGGTAGGAGCGCATTATATGTGCATTCGCCGTCACAGGGAATTCGGATGTGTACGAAATCACATTTTTTTCACTTACCTTACAGTTTAGCCTTCTCGCGAAGGCGGGCGCTTTTTATTCGTAACTGTGGCATAATAGGGAGTTTGTCACATTCTTCAGGATACTCCCGTGTTAGTTACCAGCAACGTCACCATGCAGTTTGGCAGTAAGCCGCTGTTCGAAAATATCTCCGTCAAATTTGGCGGCGGCAACCGTTACGGCCTGATTGGCGCCAACGGGAGCGGCAAATCTACCTTTATGAAAATTCTCGGCGGCGACTTAGAGCCGACGCTGGGCAACGTGTCCCTCGATCCGAACGAGCGCATCGGTAAGCTGCGTCAGGATCAGTTCGCCTTTGAAGAGTTCACCGTGCTCGATACCGTGATCATGGGCCATGGCGAACTGTGGGAAGTGAAACAAGAGCGCGACCGCATCTACGGTCTGGCGGAAATGAGCGAAGAAGACGGCTATAAAGTGGCCGATCTCGAAGTACTCTACGGTGAAATGGACGGCTACTCTGCGGAATCACGCGCGGGCGAACTGCTGCTGGGCGTGGGGATCCCGCTGGAGCAGCACTACGGTCCGATGAGCGAAGTGGCGCCCGGCTGGAAGCTGCGTGTGCTGTTGGCGCAGGCGCTGTTCTCTAACCCGGATATTCTGTTGCTCGACGAACCAACGAACAACCTGGATATCGACACCATTCGCTGGCTGGAGCAGACGCTGAACGAGCGTGACAGCACCATGATCATCATTTCGCACGACCGTCACTTCCTGAACATGGTCTGCACCCACATGGCGGATATGGATTACGGCGAACTGCGCGTTTACCCGGGCAACTACGACGAATACATGACGGCGGCAACCCAGGCGCGTGAACGTCTGCTGGCCGACAACGCCAAGAAGAAAGCGCAGATTGCCGATCTGCAGTCCTTCGTCAGCCGCTTTAGCGCTAACGCATCAAAATCGCGTCAGGCAACCTCCCGCGCGCGTCAGATTGATAAAATCAAGCTGGAAGAAGTCAAAGCCTCCAGCCGTCAGAACCCGTTCATCCGCTTTGAACAGGATAAGAAACTGTTCCGTAACGCGCTGGAAGTGGAAGGTCTCACCAAAGGCTTTGAAGACGGCCCGCTGTTCAAAAACTTCAACCTGCTGCTGGAAGTGGGCGAGAAGATTGCCATTCTGGGCGCCAACGGCGTGGGTAAATCCACCCTGCTGAAGACGCTGGTTGGCGACATGCAGCCGGATAGCGGCACCGTGAAATGGTCCGAGAACGCGAGCATTGGCTACTACGCGCAGGATCACGAGTACGAGTTCGAAAACGATCTGACCGTCTTTGAGTGGATGAGCCAGTGGAAGCAGGAAGGCGACGATGAGCAGGTGGTTCGCAGCTTCCTGGGGCGTCTGCTGTTCAGCCAGGACGACATCAAGAAGCCGGCGAAGGTCCTGTCCGGTGGTGAAAAAGGCCGTATGCTGTTCGGCAAACTGATGATGCAGAAACCCAATATTCTGGTGATGGATGAACCGACTAACCACCTGGATATGGAATCGATTGAATCACTGAACATGGCGCTGGAAATGTATCAGGGCACGCTGATTTTCGTTTCTCACGACCGTGAGTTCGTCAGTTCCCTGGCGACCCGCGTGATCGAGATTACGCCGGAGCGCGTGGTCGACTTCACCGGCAACTACGAAGATTACCTGCGCAGCAAAGGTATCGACGGTTAATGCCAGATCGCTTCCCGATGGCGCTCGCGCCATCGGGAATGGTTACCACATCATTTATCACAAACAATTCATCAACAACGTTCCGAAACCCCCGCCACACCATAATTCCTGCACAATTTTATGAAGAAATGGCTCCTGCACATTCATTGATGGCGGAAGAGACGATGCAAGAATTCATGCTCTACACCAGCACGGACGACAGAACCCTTTATCGTTACCTGATACGGCAGCGCGGCCCCGTTTTCTACATAACAATGAGTCGGATGGAAAACGACGTTGAAGCGGAACAGCTTGGTACCCGGGTAGTCAGCAACATCACCCGCCAGGACGCGATTGAAGAGTGTCTGGCGCACTGTCGACGACGAAGCCATACTGAGGTCTGGAGACGGCGAAAAGCGTTGCTGGCCGGGGTGCGAAACTGGCTAGTGTGCAGCGTGGCGATGCTGACTTTTATTCGTCTGGCCATTGTCAAAAGTTAACCCTACCGCTCAACCTTTGAACGGGGCCGATGCTGATGATCATTATGCTGCTGGTGGTCAATGTCGTTTTGTACGGTGTGCTGATTGGTTTTTTGATTGCAGCAGCGTGAGAGACGCAAAAAAATGCCATGAGCGGTTACACTCATGGCGTGCTTTGTTACCAATGGAAAAAAAATCAGCGGTTTATCCACTCTGTCGCGGCGACGCCGTTAATCAGTAGCTGACGTTTTTCATTGGCAGGCAGCGTCACCTTCAGCGCCTTCCACGCCGGACGATAATCGCCGCGCGCGTTGACCTTCAGGTCAATGGTACTGCCGGTGCAGACCATTTCCCATTCCAGCCACAGCGCGTTGCCCTGCTGGTATCCCCACGACTCACCGTCATCTTCAAACAGCAGACCAGATGTGCTGCCCATGCCTTTCAGCGGGAACAGCTTCAGCTCGCGTGCATTATCTTCGGCGGCGTTAACGTAGGTGATGCGCTCGCTGAGCGGCAGGCCTGCGCCCGCGCGAACCAGCAGCGGCAGTTTCTCCAGCGGCGCATCCAGCGTTATCCATTGCCCGCCGCTGAACCAGGCACCGGTGTAAAAATCATACCAGCCAGCCTCGTTATCCGGCAGCCAGACGCGGCGTTCGCGCTCGCCGGCTTCCACTACGCTTGCGACCAGAATATCGCGGCCCAGCAGGAAGTCGTCGCACTCTTCAAACGTCTGCGCATCGTGCTCGTGGTCGAGGAAGGTTGGGCGCAGCATTGGCTCGTCATCGGCGTGCGCCTGCCACAGCAGAGTGTACAGATACGGCAGCAGGCGATAACGCAGTTCAATCGCGCTGCGAATCGCCGGGGTGACGCCGGGATACATCCACGGCTCGTTAACCGTATGATCGTCGTTCCACGAGTGGATGGTAAAGCGCGGGTGCATCACGCCGTTTTGTACCCAGCGGACAAACAGCTCCGGGTCCGGTTTATCGCCGGAGAAACCGCCGACGTCGTGGCCGAGGTTGTACAGCCCGGACAGGCTCATGCCCAGCCCCATGCGGGTGTTGTAGCGCAGGGTATCCCAGTTGGTGCGGTTATCGCCGCTCCAGGTCTGCACGTAGCGCTGCATCCCGGCGCAGCCGGAACGGGAGATCAGATACGGGCGCTTGTTCGGCGCAAAGCGCTGTTGGGCTTCCATTGAAGCGCGAATCATCAGCAGCGGCATCACCGGGCGAATATGTTTAATGGCAATCTCTTTGCCAAAGCCGTGGCAGCGCGCTTCGCCGTCCCAGACTTCAAACTCGTTGTTATCGTTCCAGGTCGAATCTATACCCATCTCCAGCAGTTGGCTGGTCACGCCGTTCTGCCACCAGGCCACGGTCTGCGGGTTGGTGAAATCGAGGTGTGAGCCTTCGTCGTCCCAGAAGCTGGAGCGTTCCGGACCGTCGCTTTCGGAATCGCGAATAAACAGCGCCTGTTCCGCTACTTCGCCGTAGCGCGGGTGATCCTGTAACAGACACGGCTTAATGTTCGCCGCCAGATGCAGACCGGCATCGTGGAACGCCTGGCTCATCACCTTCGGCTGCGGCACTTTGTCGTCGTTCCAGTTGAACACATAGCGCTTGCCGTTAATCGAGGTATAGCCAGAAGAGAGCTGGAACGAGTCGCACGGAATGGCATGCTCGTCGCACAGGCGAATAAAGTTCATCAGCTGATTCTGCGCGTCCGGCGCATCGGTGTAATGCATGGTGGAACCGCTGTAGCCGAGGCTCCATTTTGGTCCGAACAGCGTTTTGCCGGTCAGGCGAACGAAGGCTTTGGTCACGTCGAGCACGCGCTCGCCGGTAAACAGGTAGTAATCGATATCCCCGGCCTCTGCCTGCCAGCGGCGGTAGGCGGTGTGATAGTTATCAATTTCGTTACCGAGATCCAGCCAGCAGCTGCTGAGGTTGTCGTAAAACAGCCCGAAACTCACGTCGTCGCGGCGGGTGATGGTAAACGGAATATGTTTGTACAGCGGGTCGGTGCTGACCGCGTTGTAGCCCATCGCGTCGAG
Source organism: Klebsiella sp. WP3-W18-ESBL-02 (assembly GCF_014168815.1). Classification (NCBI taxonomy): domain Bacteria; kingdom Pseudomonadati; phylum Pseudomonadota; class Gammaproteobacteria; order Enterobacterales; family Enterobacteriaceae; genus Klebsiella; species Klebsiella sp. WP3-W18-ESBL-02. The sequence continues at coordinate 3,427,325 of NZ_AP021972.1, read as the reverse complement.
GTTGCGCATTTCGTAGCGCTTGCCGCCACGCTGTAAATCTCCGGCTTTATCGCCGAGGCCATAAAAACGTTCGTCTTTGCGGCGGCTCTGATAGTGCGCCACGCCGTCGCCGTGGGCGTTCACCAGATAGGCGCTGGTGGGACGGTCGTTGACCAGCGGCTGCCACTCGCCCTCGGCGTTGCGGTAATGCCATTCAATCCATAGCGGCTGGTGGACGGTAGCACGTAAGGATTCGGTCGCCACCGTTACGGTGTCGTCCTGCTGGCTCAGCGTCCAGGTCGGCAGGGTAAAGCCGCTGAGATCCTCACGGTCACGCCCTTCCCACGGCACATCCTGCGATGGGGCGATACTCCAGGTGCGATCCAGCGCCAGCTCGCCTTTGCGTTTTAACAGTACGCGGAACAGATTCTCTTCCAGCACGTACAGGCACAGGGTGTGCTGGCCGTCGACCCGCAGCTCGACGTGATGGGTTGACTGTTTTTGCAGGGTCCAGTTTTTCAGCGTTTTCATGTCTACATCCACTCTCAGGCGCGTTTTGCGCGACGTTCAGCAATAAAAGAAACCAGGAAGATGGCGCCAATCAGGTCGAAGAAACCCATGGCGATAAACAGCGGGTTGAAGCCGATTTTGTCGGCGGTCACCCCGATAATCAGGGAAAAGATGAAGCTCGCGATCCACGCGGCGGAGCCACGCATACCGTTCACGGTGGCCATCTGGCCTTTATCGAAAGACTCCACCACCAGCGCGCTCAGCATGCAGGAGATAATCTGGTGGCCGAAACCGCCAATCGACATCAGCACCACGGCGACGATAGGATCTTTAGTGAGCGCGACCACGGCGAGCGAGACCATCAGGAACGCGCCGGTCACGGAGCTTGCCACGGTGGAGTTAACGCGTGAGAAGCCAAACAGACGCACATACAGGCGGGTTAAGTAACCGCTGGCGACGCTACCGAGATCGGCGGCGAGGAAAGGCAGCCAGGCGAACAGGGCGATCTGCTTGAGATCCATGTTGTACTGCTTGGCGAAGTAGAGCGGCATCCAGAAGCTGAATACGGCCCAGGCCGGTTCCGCCATAAAGGCCGGGATCGCGATGCCGTAGAAGCGTTTGTTTTTGCCGACGGTTTTCAGCGCGGTAAGGAACGGCAGCTTGACCGGCGGCGCTTCGTTATCCTGGCGGATATAGTCCAGCTCGGCCTTGCCCAGGTTCGGGTGTTTGTCCGGGTTATGGTAAAACGCCCACCACAGCACGACCCAGGCAAGTGCCAGCAGACCGGTAAACATAAATGCGCCCTGCCAGCCGAAGGAGGCGTGGGCAAAGTAGATGATCGGCGGCGCCAGCATTGCGCCGATAGAAAAGCCTACGCCCGCCCATCCTGCCGCTACCGGGCGCTCGGATTTCGGGAACCACTCGCCAATCGTTTTGGCGTTTGCCGGGGTCGCCGCTGCTTCCGCGCCGCCCATAAAGAAGCGCAGCAGCGCCAGATGTATCCAGTTACCGGCCCCCGCATGCAGCAGACAGGCCAGCGCCCACAGGCTGGCGCAAATCATAAAGCCCAGCTTGAGGCCAATCACATCAATCAGCCAGCCGCACAGCGGCTGGAACAGGGTGTAGGCGATCTGGAAGGCACCGACGATCCAGGAATACTGCTCGGTGGTGATGCCGAGGCTGTCTTTCAGCTCTGGCGCGAGGATCCCCAGCGAGTTACGAGTGATGTAGTTGACGGTAACGCCGAGTAAAAAAAGCACCAGCATCCACCAGCGCAGGTTTTTGACGACGCGGCGGGTTTTACTGGTGGCCATTTCATTATTGATACCCTGACTCATAGGGATCTCCACAGGATGATGTAGGGAACGGTGCGGCAACTATGTGGGAAGCTGTTACACCACTTTTTTAAGGTTTTGATCGTTATTGCTTTTGTTGTTTTTGACTTCCACCGTTCTTGTATGGAAGTTGTTCTACCAATTCACCTTAAGAGACAAAAAAATCCGGGGAAAGCGGGTTTTGTGCACGTTTTTTCATAACAGGCTGATATACATTGCACATAAGTATTTCAGCCCATGCGGCATCAGGATTTTCAGTCATGAAAATTCTTTCATTTGCGAATTAGAGGCGGATCACAAAATGGAAAAGAAGCTGAAAATTGCCGAAATCGCCGCGCGAACGGGGCTGTCGGCCAGTACCGTGTCGCGGGTGCTGGCCGGTAAAGCCAACACCAGCGCCCGCGCCCGTGAGCAGGTGCTGGCCTGCGCACGGGATCTGGGGGTAATGGACGGGATGGCGGCAGGCAGAATGCTGCTAAATAGCCTGATTGTGTTCGCGCCGCCGCGTGCGTTTGACGAGCGGTCCGACATCTTTTACTACCGTGTGATCCAGAGCATCAGCAAGGCGCTGTCGCCGCATGAGGTTCGCCTGCGTTACTGTCCGCTGGATGAGAACGATAGCGATCCGGCGCTGTTTCTTTCGCGCATGAACGAACCGGAAACGCAGGCGGCGATCCTGCTTGGTATCGACTCCCCGCATATTCACGATCTGGCCGCCGATCTCGCCAAGCCCTGCGTGCTGATCAACTGTCGCGACGAACGTATGCGCTTGCCCGCCGTCGCCCCGGATCACCGGATGATCGGCGCTTTTGCCGCCCGATACCTGTTCGAGATGGGCCACCGTGAGGTCATGAACGTGATGTGCCTGCGCCGCTACACCATGGAGCAGCGGCTGGCGGGGATTAAAGAGTCGTGGCGGGCGCATAATCTGACGTTTCAGCATGAGCGCGACCTGCTGAATATCAGCAGCTTCAGCGCCAAAGGAGCCGAGGAAAAGGTGGGGGCGTGGCTGGATGCCCGGGGTAACCGTCCGCTACCGACGGCGTTTCTGGTCGGCGGCGATTTTATGGCGGCGGGGACCATCAACGCGCTGCGCCAGCGCGGACTGCGGGTGCCGCAGGATGTTTCGGTCATGAGCATTGACGGTTTTAACCTGGCGGCGATTGAAGATGTCCCGCTGACGGCGGTGCATGTGCCGCGCGATGAGCTGGGCGTTGAAGCGGTGCAGATGCTTCAGCAGCGGCTGATTCGCCCGGACGCGCCGATGGGCTCGTTACTGCTGCACGGCCGTCTGGCGGTGCGCGAGTCGGTACGGCGGGTGCGCCCCGGTAAAGGACACACCGCTGTAGAACGGGAAGGGTTGTACGACAATCAGACGTCGATGCCGAGCGCGCGTTTACCGTAAACATTGAGATCGGCGAGGGTAAAGCGTCCCTGCCACCCGGCCTCGTAGTCTTCGCGCGGGAAGTCGCCCGGCGAGGCACCACGCTCCAGCGCTGCCTTCACCTTGTGGGCGTAGGCGAGGTTTTTCGCGCACATCGGTGCTGCCGGAATATACATCACGTTACCCCAGCCTTGCTGGTTGTCGACCGGTACCACCGAGTGAATCACGTCGCAGTGCCACCATACTGAATCCCCGGCCTCAATGGCGGGAATGGCGGTCAGCGCGCTGATTAACAGCGGGTGCCACTTCTCCGAGATTGGCAGTACTTTCCCCGGCGCAACGCCGCACAGTTCATCTTCCGGAACGTCATCAAGCAGCGGGCGCAGTAGCACATAAGCCATCGCTTCGGGAATCGGCACCACGTGCAGCAGACCCTGGTCAGGAATCATATCCGACAGCGCCGTCCAGCCCTGGAAGGTGCGGAACACCGAGCATTTGGTGGTGTTATCAACGGTATACTCTTCTACATCGGTACGGTACGCCGCGTTCCACGGATCGTACTGCTCGACGTTGCCGTTAAACACGTTAGCAAACACCTGCTGATAGGCTGGCAGCAGCCAGCGCTCCAGCGCGCCGGAGTCGGTGTGCGCGCCCAAACCTTTCGACGTGGTGCCCGGCGGGCGGCGGCGAATACGGTCCGGGTAGATAACGCTGATATCCGGGTTAAACCACTGCTTACCCTCGCTTTCTACCTGCCACAGGCGGTTAAGGAACGACTGTGCCAGCGCCATCTCTTCGCTCTGGCGCGCCTGCATTTGCGCCTGTGACCAGTAGATCGGGTAGATTTCCGGGCGTGAAGCATCGAGCGAGCCGAAGAAGGTGTCACCAGGCCCTTTGTAGACGTTGTCAAAACGGTTGAGGTCGAGATAGTCGAGCATCGAACGATCCCAGGCCAGCGCCCGTTCGCGCGGGAAATGACCTTTGATCACCGCACAGCCGCGGCGTTTCACCTCGGCGCGCGTGGCTTCGCTGATTTTCCCGGCCGCCAGCGTCTCAAAGGGGATTATTGGCCACACCGGCTGTCCCTGCGCCTTCAATGCGTTAATTTCCGCTACCCGGGCCTCAATTGTGGCACTCAGGCGGTCGAAGACGGCCTGCACGTCGCCAATCTGCGCGCGCAGCGTCTGCTTCATCTGACGAATGGCCGACGTGGGATCGGCAGGGAGCGTTTCGTGGGTAAAGGTAACCGTCATATCAACCTCGCAATCTTTCGTTCGAAAGTAAAATGCATTACAGGTGATACTTTAAGTTAAAAATAAGTTAATGCAAGTTTAAATTTTAGAGGGTGTGACCGGGCGAGTCGGCCGGATAAGGCGAAGCCGCCATCCGGCACTGTGCACGATGGTGCCTGATGGCGGCTTCGCCTTATAAGGCCTACAAAGGGAGAAAATCAGAAGGGGGCATTGCCGTCCAGCACGGCCTGGATCACGTTCAGCGCGCCGTCGTGGTTATTGTCATCGGTACGATAGCCAGCAATCGCTTTTATGCTGTCGACGGCGTTATCCATCGCAAAGGCATATTTTACCAGCTTGAGCATTTCCGCATCGTTACCGCTGTCGCCGATGGCCACGCATTGCTGCGGGGAGCACTGCCAGCGCTTCAGCAGGCGGCTGATGCCGTTGGCTTTATGCAGCCCCGGAATAATCAGATCGACGAAGCCAAAGCCGCTGGTAACCGGCTTCATAATACCGTCGAGAGAGACGTGCAGCTTATCGACCAGCTCGGGAATATCGCTGTCCGGTAGATTGAGCGAGAACTTAAAAATTTTGTCGTCAACGGCGTGGAAGTCGGCCACGCGCTGGAGGCGATAGTAGTGTTTTGACATGAGCTCAACCAGCGCTTGCGGCGCACGGTCGCTGATATAGGCGCTTTCCAGGCCGCAGGCGACAAAGTGCATCTGCGGGTCTTTTAACAGTTCGCCAAGCACCGCCTGGTACTCATGACGCGTCAGCTCGCCGTGGAAAAGCTGCTGCCCGTGCTCGTATACCAGCGCGCCGTTTTCGGCGACATAGGAGATGCAGTCGCGAATTTCCGGGAAAAAGGTAATTAATTGATAGTACTGGTTGCCGCTGGCGACAACGAATTCAATGCCACGCTGTTGAAGCTGTTCAAACTGCGCCAGAAACCGCGAACGGTCGTAGGTCTTGGCGTCATTAAGAAAAGTTCCGTCCATATCAGTGACGATAACTTTAACGGTCATGCGGGATGCTCCTGGGGTAACTTCGGCCAGAAACAATTTAATTACAATGTGAGCTAAAGCACAAATTTATTTCATTTGAAAGTGGGGATGGTGCGCGGTGAACTCTGAATCCTGAACCCGTCCATCTCCCTGAAAGGGAATTTCCTAGCGGTATACGGCGTCGATGACGCTCAGCTCCTGATAACACTTCAACCATCTTATTATTCTGATTGGAGTTAAACATTGGTCTAAGGTTACCTCTTATTTTAAGAGAGACGACGTGTCTGGTGATCCATGAGACGAGTCTACGATGATATTCGCTGCGCCACTTGTCGAGATTGTCCTGCACATTTTCCAGTGACAGGAACCAGTGAATGTTCAGGCATGCATCTTGCCAACTGCTGTTACATGACTCAATAAATGACGGCTTTCCGTGGAGTGAGAAGTCCATCGTGACACCGTGCTCATGCCCCCTTTTATCCAGACTTTTTGAGATAAACTTGCCGCCGTTACCCGTCTGGATATGTACCGGCAGACGCTTATCCAGCGCCTGGGCTCCGGTCTCTTAGTTAAAAGAAAGTCTCCATTTGTATCCCAAAGCTCCATTCACCGCCGGCGGTGAAATCTTTCTGGCCTAAGGTGTCGTGCTTGCTGTAGTTATCCAGCGCTTTATCCCAGTCCATCCAGGTGGCAAAAAGGCGTATCTCAGGACGACTGAAGAACGGCGAAATATTATCGGCGCGGAAGGTTGGCGCAAACGTCAGCTTGTAAAAATTGCCGCGAACCTTCTGGTAGTCCTGATAACCATTGGGATCCAGATCCATATACTGCCAGGTGGCTTCATACGCCAGTACGAAGTTGGTGGTGAGGTTCTGCATCAACCGCCCATTAAGTGTCAGCCAGCGATAGTCATCGTTTTTGACGTAACGGTTGCGGCTGGATTGCGCCAGGATTGAGGGCGCAAAGTCCCAGTCAGGCGCCAGATTTACGATGCCATAGCTGGCGAAACGCGCAGTGGTCGCCTCGGCAAGCAACGCCGGATCCGTACCGATATTCTTGACCTCCGCGCCCAGCCCATGTCCCACGGAAAGTGCGCTTCTGGATTCCCCGGCGGCGAGGCCGTAAAAGCTGTCTGTCTTATAACCTAGCAGCCCCATATAGCCTCTGCTGGCCGCATTGAAGACCTTAATGCCATTCAGCGTTTCGCGGTCGTTGTTATCTTTTGCCTCCATACCGCTGAGAAGTATCTGGACCGGGCCAATGTAGTTGTTGGCGGTCAGAATATAGTTCTGGACGTCGTTATTGATGACGTCTACGTCGCCGAAACTACGGCCAATAAAGGAGAAGTTACTCCGCGCATTGTCGCTCCAGCGAATGTCATAAATGCCGCCGCCGGTACCATTGAGTGCCATGATTTTCGAGTCCAGCCAGGGAATTTCGTAGTTATCGCGGTCAACGCGTTTCCCGGCCCAGAGCGTGGTGTCTTTAAACGCGCCGGTAAAGCTCGGCAGCGAGGCGATCTCCGCAAACGCCTGGCTCACGTTGAGCGTGCTGGACTCGGCGGTCCAGTCGTTATAGCTCTTTTGCTGGTCCGCAATCATGGTCATAAAGCGCGTGGTGGCACCGTTATCCAGACGCTGTTTTTTCTCCAGGTAGACTTCAACATAGGTGTCTGGCTCATTGCCCAGGCGTCCGACGGCCCCGCCGGTCTGTCCCGCGGGGGTCAGGTATGGCCCCCCCTGCGCATGGCGGGCGTTTTGCGAGGTCATCAACCCGGAACGGGCATAGCCGTGCAGCTCAAAATAGCCGTTATCGTCCGGCGTATTTTTCTCAATTTTTTGGGTTCGTTGATCGAGATCTTTGGCTATTTTTTGCGTTTTCTCCATGTCCTGAATATTCTGCCGCAGCTGCTGGCGTAGCTGGACATTTTCTTGTTCGGCGGCCGCAGCGCGAAATTCTGACTGCTGTAAACGGTGTTCCAGTTGATTCAGGCGTTCTTCAACTGATAATTGTTGAGAGGATATGGCATAGGGAATAGTGAGGACATTAACGAGCGCAAGGCTAATTAATTTAGCTGAAAAGAGTTTCATATTATTCTCGTGGTTGCTATCGAATACAAAAGTAAAAAGAAACCCTGCGTAATTGAAATTACGCAACAGCGGGGTCGATATTAAAAAGCCCTAGCGGGCCCGGCTGACATTTATATATCCATGCCTTTTATTGTCAGCGGCCCGATAAGGTTACATCGGATGATTAATCCAGGTGGTATACCTCTTCCATCTCAACCCAGAGAGAATCTTCCGGTTCACCTTCCAGCGACTGTTGGCAAGGAGACGTTTCCTGCCACCATTCCTGTGTTTTAAGGTGTGCCGCCATTTTGGCCTGATCGGCCTGATAGTCATCTCCGGTATATTCCAGATAGCTAAACAGAAAACCGTTTTTATGATAAATAGAGAAATTCTGTAAATTGCAGACCTTAATCATCTCATTCACTTCAGGCCAAGGGTTGGCATGCAACTTTTTATAATAATCGAGCTTTTCGGGACGCACGCGAACGACGCATCCGAAACGACGTAGTTTTCCCATCATGACTTCCTTATTTAAGTACGCCAGCGCGCTGTAATATACTTTTTATCTCGCTTTTGCACTCCTCGGTAAGCGGTGAAGCAGGTGGCAAAGAGAACACGGGGATATCGAGGCCAATAAGCTGCAATGCATATTTAACGACATTGTAGAAAGGTAAGTCCAGATTATAGAGTGGGGGGATCCACGACAGTGATTGCTGTAATTCTACCGCTGTCGCAAAATCCTTTTTCTTCCAGGACGCGAGGATCCCGCAGGTAAGCTCCGGGGCAAAGTTAGCGCTGGCAGGAATACAACCGTCCCCCCCCAGAATCAAGGTTCCCAGCAGGTATTCATCGTAGCCGGCAAAAACCGCAAAATCAGGCCGCACGCTTTTGACGGCATGGATAGTTTCACGGATGTGCGAGAGCGTGTCGACCGTGTCCTTCAGGCCCACGATGGTAGGGCAGCTTAGTGCCAGCTCACGGATGACATCTACCGGGATCGGTTGCCCGGTCAGCGCCGGAAAGTTATAGAGCATTATCGGCAGCTCAAGCGCGCGGGCAATCGCTTTGTAGTGATTAATGAGGTTCTGTTCGCTGAGCGGGTTGTACCACGGATTGACCACCACAACCCCCGTTGCGCCACAGTGCTGGGCATGCAGACCGGCATTAATCGTTGCCTGGGTGCCGCAGCAGGCGATGCCGATAAGGACCGGTTTGCGTCCGGCAACATGCTGAATGCAAAACTCGGTGACTTCGCGGCGTTGATTTTCCGACATATGGGCAAATTCGCCAGCGCTGCCGAGGAAGAAAAGGCCATCGACAGGTGTTGTCAGCAGATGGTCAATTAAGACACTCTGCGCCTGGCTGTCGAATTCACCGTCGGCGTTAAATAGGGTCGGTACCGGGGGAATGACACCGCTAAAATAGGCTTGGGTCATCATTTTTCTCCTGAAAAAAGTTCAGCCATGAAATGCCTGAAGATAAAGAGCAGCAATATCTGCCAGTGAAGACGGGCGCGGGTTGCCCGAGGTGCAGACATCATCGAATGCAGCCTGAGAGAGCGCGGCGATATTTTCTTTTTTCATCCCGGCTTCGCGCAGCGATGTCGGGATGCCCACGATCAGATTTAGCCGTCGTACGGCATTGACGGCAGCCAGACGAACGTCTTCAAGGGGAAGTGAATCGGCATTTTTTACCCCCATCGCGCGAGCGATATCGCGGTACTTTTCACCGCTAAATTCAGCGTTCCAGGCCATTACCCATGGGAGCAGAATGGCGTTTGCGACACCGTGAGGCATGTTGTAAAACGCGCCTAAGGGGTGCGCCATGCCGTGAACCAGTCCCAGCCCGACGTTTGAAAAGCCCATGCCGGCGATATATTGCGCCAGCGCCATCTGCTCGACGCAGTCTGGATCCCCGGTAACGGAACCCGGCAGCGCCTGCGCGATAAGCTCGATGGCCTTCAGGTGCAGCGCATCGGTCAGCGCCCAGGCACCGAGCGTGATGTACCCTTCAATGGCGTGGGTCAGCGCATCAATACCGGTAGACGCTTTCAGGCCCGCGGGCATGGCGTCCATTAAATCGGCATCCACAATCGCCACCTGCGGAATATCATGCGGATCGATACAGACGAATTTTCGCTGATTTTCATTATCGGTGATGACGTAATTAATGGTGACCTCGGCCGCCGTGCCTGCCGTTGTGGGGATGGCAATAATCGGTACGCAAGGGTGTGTTGTCGGAGAGAGGCCTTCCAGACTGCGCACGTCGGCAAACTCAGGGTTAGCGATAATAATCCCAATCGCTTTGCAGGTATCCTGCGGTGAGCCGCCGCCAATGGCGATCAGATAATCCGCGCCGCTTTCTTGAAACGCCTTAACGCCAGCGGTAACGGCCTCGATGGGGGGATTAGGTACCACGTCATCATAAAGCGCCCATGCTTTACCGGCCTCGTTCAGCAGGTCGGTAATTTTGCGGATGATGCCGGACTTGACCAGTCCCTTATCCGATACCAATAGCGCTTTATTAAATCCCCGACGCGAAATTTCCGCAATTAACTGGTTACGGCTGCCACGGCCAAACCAGGCGGTTTCATTTAATATCATTCGGTGTGACATATTATCTTTCCTTAAATCAGGTGTAAGCGAACCCGTCGCACTCAAGAGTGAGTGCGGTTGTTGCTAGTCAGTTTTATTTATTTTACCGATTTAATCGGTAGCACGAAGAATGAGGATGCAAATACAAAAATAATGGCTGCAATAAAGAGTGATGAATAATTATTATCGAATGCCGACAGTAGCCAGGCGGATAAAATAGGGCTGAATGATTGCGGTAATACGGTGGCAATGGTCAGAATGCCCATATCTTTTCCCGCCTGTTTGCCGCCGCCGGGCAATACCTGGGTCATTAGCGCCATGTCGATGGACGTGTAGGCGCCGTAACCCAGACCAAGGATCGCAGCATAGATATACATGCCGGTAAGCGTCGGCATTATCAGCGGTAACATCAGACCCGCGGCCATCAGCACGCTGGAGGCGAAGACAAAAATTTTACGCCGCTGCCATCTGTCGGAGAGAACGCCAGAAATCAGGCCAGAGAACAATAATGTGACCAGCGTTATCACCGAAATGGTGCCGATGGCGTAGTTAGATTCCTGAACGCTCAGGCCGATATAGTCCTGCAGGATATACAGCTGATAGGTGACAACGCCCTGATACCCGAGGTACATGGTGAAGCGGCCAAAAAACGCCCAGCCAAAATCAGGGTACTCGCGCGGGCTGACCCAGAAGCTTTTGAAAAACGTTCCCCACTGGAAAGGTTCTGTGGGCAACGTGCGGGCCGACGGCTCCCGGTTGATCAGCACAAAGGCAAGGCAGCAGGCCGCAATAGCAAGGCCAAACACCAGGTAGCCGAGCTGCAGATTCCAGGCCAGATACCCGGCAAGGATGATGCCAACGGTACCGCCAGCGGTTGAGCCCGCGCCCACGAACCCGGACGCAATCCCCCGGTTTTCCGGCCGGAAGCGATCGGCGACAACCGTGGCAAGCGGCCCGTTCATACAGTTCAGCGATACGGCGGCCATTAGCCAGAACGCGGCAATGCCGGCAACCGTGGTGGCCATTGAAATACCAAAAATCGCCAGCCCGCCGAGCAGCGCGCCGCCCACAATCCACGGTGAGCGTCGCCCCCAGGTGGAGCGACAGCGGTCGGATAACGCACCCGCAATCGGCTGGGCAAGGATGGTAAAGAGCAGGGCTGTCGTCATGACGATCGCCAGGTTGTTGGCCTTATTGGCCGGATCGATTTGCGCAATATGGTTCGGCAGCAGCACCGAAATAACCCCACAGTAGAGCGCGAGCAGGACAAAGAAGTTGGTAAATAATGATACCAGTAAAATTCGTTTTTTCGTTCCGGTGACCGTTAATGTGTTTTCAACAGTATTTTTATTGTATTTGTTACTAGCATCCAGTGGCGCTATTGCGTTGCTATTATCAGACATGCTTATTTCCTCAATTATAGTTTTCAGTAGGGAAAATGAAATAAACGACATCCAGAGGTAGAGTCAGGTAATCGTTACCCTCCTGAGGACAGTGAATAAATTCGCCGGGCGTTTTGCGCCGTAATGGCGCTACGTTGCTGTGCGGATATCGGCAAAAGCTGCAATGACTCTTCCACGCATTTACGCCATCGGGTATATCCGCCCGCAAGGTTGACCACGGGCCAGTCCCCGCCGAAAAGACAGCGTTCGGTGCCGAAGATATCGATGGCATGCAGGATCCAGGGGATCAGCTGCTCTTTTGTCCAGTTCTGCCAGTCCGCTTCGGTGGGTAGGCCGGAAAGCTTGCAACTGACGTTCGGGTAGGCCGCGATCCGCATAATGCCTTGTTGCCATTCCAGCATGCCGTTCTGCGTAATATTGGGTTTACCCATATGGTCGAGCACCACATGTGCCTGCGGGCAGCGGTGAAATAGCCAGTTCAGCAGGTTGTCAGCGGCAAGGAGCTGATCTGCGCGGATACACAGATCGATGACCCATCCCTCCTGCGCGGCGGCCAACAGTCCGGCCCGATAGTCTGCATCGTAAAAGCGCTCAAGCGGCTCATTTTGTAGCGAACGGCGAATGCCAACGACTAATGGCCATTCCCGGAGCTGGCGTAGAAAAGGGCGTACTGCCTCGCCGTGTTCCAGCGGTGCGCAGGCGACAATCCCGGCCAGGACGATAGGGCTGTGTTCCGCTATCCGGTGAAGCCAGATAACCTCTTCGAGAGCCTGGTCGATAAGGCAATCCGCCTGAACAACAATCGCCATGTCCGGCGCGCCGTCAACGTTGGCCAGCTGTTCGGGAAGATACGGCTGGTTTAGCGCCGGCAGATCGTTGAGCCACGGGTAAGATAAACACTGTGGGTTCCACAGATGGAGGTGGCTATCTATCAGCGTCATTTTTGGGCTTTGCCTCCGTTTCCTGGCAGCATGTCCCAGCCAATATTCAGCACTGGTGCCATCAGCGCATCAATTTTGCCCATTAATTCCGGGTCGAGCGGCTGCGTGCTCCAGCGAATATTGTCCAGCATATTTTCTGCACTGGCGGTGCCAATCACGGTGGTGGCAATACCGTTTTGCGCTGCGGTAGTTAAGGCAAACTGCAGGGCTGCCTGGGCAATATTGACGCCATTGCGGTCACACAGTGCCGTGACCGCGCGGCACACTCGCTGCACATCGGTGTGCGCTGGGTGCCACTGCGGCGCGCCGTCACGGGTCAGTAATCCCATTGCCAGCGGGGACGCGTTCAACACCCCGATTCCCGCCTGATTAAGCCGACGAGCGACGTCGCCTAAACGACGATCCTGCAACGTCCAGGTGCAATAGGCCATCACCGTGTCGACCTGCTGCTCAGTGGCGATACGCTCGAGCAAATCCAGCGTATACCCGGTGATCCCAACGTGGCCCACCACGCCGTCTTGTTGCAAAGCACGCAGCGTCGGCAGCGCTTCATCAATCAGCTGTGACAGGTCGCCATATTCAATATCGTGGCATTGGATTACGTCGATATGGTCAGTTCCCAGGCGAGAGAGACTCTCATCAATACTGCGCAGGGTGGCTTCGCGGGAAAAATTCCACTGGCTATCACCGTAGCGGCCCACTTTGGTTGCCAGCGTATAGTGCTTTCTTGGTACACCTTTTAACGCTGCGCCAAGCGCCGTTTCTGCTTTTGTTAGCCCGTAGTAGGGCGCAACATCGAAATAGTTCACCCCGTGGGCCAGCGCGGTTTCGACGGTTTCATTGGCCTGCTGCTGTGAGACCGGGTGATAGATGCTGCCGAGTGACGCTGCCCCCATGGACAGTACCGGAACCTGAATACCGGTTTTGCCTAACATGACTGTTTTCATTTTTTGTCTGCTCCCGAACGTAATGTGTCGTTCTCGGTGGTGCGCAGAGATAGCCGTAATCCGGCCCGCTCTGGGCGGACGTGTGGGCCCTGTGCGACAGTCCAGCTCCCTTCCGCATGCGGTTTTGCCAGCGCTGCTTCATCCAGTGAAATCCCCAGCCCCGGGGCATTGCCCAGCACAATGCCGCCATTTTCAATGCGCTGGTCGACGCTCACCCCGGTGGGGAAAGTGAGATCCTGAACTTCGCAACTCAGATGGTTGGCAATGGCCGCTGCGGCGTGTGCGACCGGGTTGGTGTTGTAACCGACCGGGCTGACGGGCAGGCTAAAGGCCTGCGCCAGATTTGCGACGCGCAGAAAGTGGGTTATTCCCCAGCACATACCGGCCTGTAAAACGTCCACGGCGCGTTCGCGTATCAGCGGTTCAAATTGTTCAATGCCGGTCAGGTTCTCCCCAGTGGCAACCGCGCAGTGAACCTGCTGACGGACGGCGGCGTGGCCTGCGGCATCCCAGCGTCTTACCGGCTCTTCTATCCAGCTCAGATCGAGCGCTCGCTCAAGACGCGAGACGTAGCGCACCGCCTGTTTGGCGCTCATGGATTCGTTGACGTCAATCATCACCGAAGGGGCGGCGGTGTTACGGCGATACACGTCGCGCACCGCCAGTAAACGCTCCAGATCCTGCTCGACGTCCAGGCCGCCTTTCAGTTTGAACGCGGTAAACCCGCGCTCGGCGAAACGTTGGTGTAGCGCGACCAGTTCGTCAAGGGAGAGCGGATAATCGAGCCCGGAAGCATAGCCCGGCACAAAAGCCTGTCTGGCCCCCAGATGCCGCCACAGCGGTTCATTGGCGATCCTTGCTTTTAAATCCCACAGCGCCATATCGACGACGCCGATGGCCCCAAAGACGCTACCTGCATGGCCGCTTTTAAATACCCAGGACAGCATGCGGTCATAGAGCGCGGTAACCGCGCGGGGATCTTCGCCTTCAATGGCCGGGAAGATACGCTCGATATCGGCATGGCCTCCCGGCGCGATACCACAGATGCCTTCGTCAGTTTCCAGCACCAGAAAAGGGATTTCGGTGACTCCGGAGATCAGGCTACCGTTGATATCGCCGATCGGCCTACCCCAGTTATGCAGCGCTTTGAGCGTGCGCCAGCCGGTGATTTTCATGCTTCAGACTCCTGGTATTGGGTACTGGCCGTTTTGGCCGTCTGGCGCATATCAATCACCATTCTCCCTTGGATTGCGCCGCGTTCCATCTCGTTAAAAATGTCGTTGATTTCATCCAGACGACGGGCCTGAACGACCGGATGTACGCGTCCTGCCAGCGCATGATCGAAAGCTTCCGCCAGATCCTGACGTGTACCGACCAGGCTGCCGACGATTTCGATGCCGTCCAGCACGGTTTTGACAATGTTCAGGTCGAGATCGCCCGCCGGGACGGCAACGCAGACCACGCGGCCTCCGGCTCGTACGCTGTTGACCGCCTGGTTGAAGGCCGAGCGTGCGACGGCCACCACCACTGCGGCATGCGCGCCGCCTGCGGTCAGCTCGTTGATGCGAGCTGGGACGTCTTCCTCCCGCGCATTGATGGTGTACTCCGCACCGGATTCGCGCGCGAGCTGGAGTTTGTCGTCCTGGATATCAATGGCAATCACGCGGGCATTAAAAACGTTGCGTGCAAACTGAATGGCCATGTTGCCGAGCCCGCCAGCGCCCCAGACCGCGACCCATTGCCCAGGACGTACCGTGGAGACTTTTATCGCTTTATAGGTTGTCACCCCGGCGCAGGTAATGCTGCTGGCAATGAGCGAGTCGAGCCCCTCTGGCACCTTCACGGCGTAATCGGCTTTCACGATGCACTGCTCTGCCATCGCGCCATCGACGCTGTAACCAGCATTTTTGACCTTGCGGCAAAACGTTTCACGACCGCTGACGCAGTACTCGCAAACGCCGCATCCTTCATAAAACCACGCGACGCTGACGCGATCGCCAATGCGCAGGCTGGTCACATCGCCAGCGATCGCGCGCACGATGCCAATCCCTTCGTGTCCCGGAATACGACCGGGAACGGGGCCGAAATCGCCCTGCACGACGTGCAAATCGGTGTGACAAACGCCGCAGCATTCCACTTCGACCAGCGCTTCACCGGCTTTGAGATCCCGGAGCGCTATCTTTTTGATCTCGACTTTTCCGGGGTGGCGCTGGCTAACAACGGCTGCTTTCATAATGATTCCTGTTAGTTGAGTTCCGGAACGACGTTGTCCAGAATGCGCTGGCGTCGGGCAACGTAGGCCGGCAGCGGGGCAACACCGGAGGCGTCGGTAAACCAGGCAAACGGATCGGTGCTGGCGACGAGCGCAAAATTAGCCCACGGGTTAAACGAACCCGAGCGAATGATGACTTTGGCCTGCTGCGCTAGCTGCTGGCACAGCGTTTCATGGCTGGCTTCGCGGAATTCGGCGCCGGAGCCGGTATAAACCGCCTGAAGGTCGCGGTAGAGCTGCGGGTTGCAATCACGCACTTCGCTGGCGAAGTGGACTTCTTCGACGAAGATCTCTTCGCGCAGCACCTGCAGGATGGTCATGACGTCGATGGTTCCCGGCCAGAAGCCCAGGTCGATGCGGTGGGCATTCGCCGGGATTGGAAAGCCCGCATCGGTTACCAGAACAATGTCGGTGTGGCCCAGGGTCGCCAGCGCGCCCGCCAGCTCAGGATGCTGAATTCGTCCGGTTCTCATCGTGCGTGCTCCTCGGTTGTTGCCTGTGTCTGTAGGAAGGCTTCAACGTCGGCACGTGTGTGGTATGACGGCACGGTTTCCCAGGCGGTGCAGCACAATGCGGCGGTGGCGTTGGCAAATAAGACGGCATCGTGAAGCGACTGATTTTCATCAAGAGCGGTCGCCAGCGCCGCATTAAAGCTGTCACCTGCGCCGTTGCTGTCGACCACCTCAACCCGACAAGGGGCAACCTCGAGGGTTTCGTCGCGGGAGTAGACCGCCGACCCTGCATCGCCCAGTGTCATTACGACGTAGCGGCAGCCGGTATCTAACAGCAGATCGGCGATTTCCCGGTTACTACGCGGATCGTCCGGCGGCAGCCCCAGGGCGACGCGGGCTTCGGTTTCATTCGGGGTTAGGTAGTCGATGGCGCTTAAATCAAGCTGACGCAGATCCTGGGCGGGCGCCGGATTCAGGATGGTGGTTTTCCCCAGGCTATGGGCGCGACGCAAGCCGTACAGCGCGGTTTCCAGCGGAATTTCCAGTTGGGCCAGGGCAACATTGCACTCAGCTAAGGAGGCAATGGCTTCATCAACGCGAGATGGGGTAAAGAGTTTGTTGGCCCCCATATCCACCACGATGATATTTCGCGCCTCGCGATCTTTGACGATCAACCCGGCGCCGGTCGGCAACTCTTGGGTGATGCTCAGCGCCTGGATATCAATGCCTTCATCCTGCATTAAACCGACGAACTCATAGCCAAATGCATCATCACCGACAACGCCCGCATAGGCGACATCTGCACCTAAGCGTGCGGCCTGCACCGCCATGTCCGAGCCTTTTCCGCCCCAGGTCTGGCGAAAATCGCGGCCAATCAGCGTTTCGCCTGCCAGTGGGATACGATCGGTGGTCATCACTAACGCTTTTGCATAACTACCGAGAATAAATACACTCATCACATACTCCATTCTCTGTACTGCTTTTGAACGGGACGCCGCGTTGCCACGGTGTCCCGGGATAAATCAATAGCCGTTGATATCGCCTACCAGGCCTTTCACCAGCTCTGGCCCGGAGCTGGTACCCACCAGTTCCGCCCCGGCAATAAACATCTCTTTCATTTTTTCTATCGTGTTGACTTTACCGGAAACTTTCACGCGGCACGGGGCCTGGATATTCGCTTTGAGAAGTTGAACATCTTCTACCGTGGCTGCGCAGCCGCCTTTGCCCCAGCCGCTGGATTGTTTCACCCAGTCAATACCGGCTTCGTATGCATAACGAGTGGCTTTGATTTTCATTGCTTCTTCAGTGATGAAGCCGAACTCCAGCATAGCTTTTACTTTCATACCCAGATCGTGAGCAACGTGGGTGACTTCTTTCAACTCGCGGAAATAGAGCTCGTCCAGACCACCGAGCAAAAAGCCTGGGTTCGGCGGGAAATCAAATTCGTCAGCGCCTTCTTTCGCCAGTTCACGCACCAGGGCGACTTTCATGGCGGTGGTGTCGTTGGCCTGCGGGAAGTTCACGGTGGTGGCAACGCGGATCCCGCTGCCTTTCAGCACATCTTTCGCCAGAGACACCCAGCATGGCGCGATCATCGCAGCATCGAATTGATACTGCTGACAAATTTCCAGGTGCTTTAATAACCCTTCACGCGTCAAATCCGGGTTTACATTGGTGAACTGAATTGCCTTCGCAACCTGACGGGGATCGTTAAAATCAATCATCTACAACTACTCCTGTTTGCTAGGTCACCGCACAACACTATGCGGTTGGGATAACGCTACTTTAGGCAGGTCGGCGATGAGGCGTGATAGGTAGAATTCTCTGCAACATGGACAAAATTTTCATGTCAATGAAGTTGTGAAGTGGTTCAAAATTTTGTCTGGAATTCGGGCGTGTTACGGGCGTTTTGATATTGACCGTGCCACGCTGTACGCCCTTATACAGGGTGTTCAGGTAGGCAGGAGCTAATGGGAAGAGAAACGCAGAAAACCCGCATCGTGGCAAACTGGTATCGTGAGTCGGATGAGTTTTCGACGCTGGTGAACTATCGTATTTTGCGCGCCGGGCATATTCAGACGGCTGAAAACTTTCATGTCAGACGCCAGTCAGTTGTGGGGCATGAGCTGATTTTTTGCCTCAACGGCAGTGGGTTTATCCGGATGGAAAATACCCTTCATCCCGTGAAAAAAGGCGGGCTAGCCTGGCTGCCAGTACGCTGGCCGCATGAACATTTCCCCAATAAAGAGGAACCATGGGAAATTCTGTGGGTGCGAATTGAGGGGGGGAAGCTCAATAACCTGATGCAAATCCTCGAGGTGTCGCGCAACCCGGTTTTTCAGTTTGAACAGCCAGACAAAGTGACTGAAATTTATAACCATATCTTTAGCATGATGCATACACATACGCTGGTGGCGGACGCGCGCTGCGATCTTCTTTGTGCGCAGCTCATTTTTATGCTGCTGGAAAACCGCAGTTTTGAAGCGGAAAGAACGCCTATTATTTTACACCGCGGATTAGGCAAGCTGATTTATCAGATCCACAGTCACTACAGTGATGAATGGGATATTGAAAAATTTATGCATTACTGTCAGGTGAGTAAGCCCCAACTTTTTCGTTTATTTCAGGCCACATTCAATCAAAGCCCGCTAAAGTGGCTAAAAAACTATCGGTTGTCGCAGGCGCGACGGCTTCTGGTTGAAACCAACGATTCAATTAGCCGTATTGCTGCTCTTGTGGGGTATAACGATCCGCTGCATTTTTCCCGTGATTTTCACCGTGTGTCCGGTTTTTCCCCTAGTGAGTTTCGTCGTAAGGAACAGCATCTCGATGTTTTAGTTGAAAATCAGCACCGTACCGGTCCATAGGTCAGTAAACGATAAATGGTCTTCTGATCTTATCCCGCAATAGTGGACACGCAACTAAGTGAGTAAACTTTCAACCATTGGTGACTCACATAACAACACCAGCATCAACCACCAAAAAAGGTGAGAAAAATGGCTCCGTGCGGTTCCCTCTCCCCATTGGGGAGAGGGTTAGGGTTAGGGTGAGGGGGAAAACACCGAACTACAGTGTGTGCTCCGTACGGGCAATAATATCATCCTGCGCATCCGGCGACAGCGCGGTAAAGAACGCCGAATACCCCGCCACGCGCACCACTAAATCACGGTACCGATCCGGATGTTTCTTCGCTTCCAGCAGCGTTTCACGCGACACGATGTTGTACTGAATGTGCCAGCCTTTGTGTACTTCAAAGAAGGTGCGCAGCAGCGCCATCAGTTTCTGCTTATCGCTCTCGTTTTCCAGCGTTGCCGGGTTCAGCTTCTGGTTAAGCAGCACGCCGCCAAGAATGGATGCCGTCGGTAACTTACCAATAGAGCTGATCACCGCGGTTGGCCCCAGATGGTCGGTACCGGAAGCCGGGCTGGCGCCTTCGGCGAGCGGCGTTTTCGCCTTACGGCCATCCGGTGTAGCCATAGTCTGGGCACCAAACGGCACGTTGGCCGAAATAGACGAGGTGCCGGCGTAGTAGTTTCCGCCAATCGGGCCGCGGCCGTAGCGCGGGTTGTGGTACTGCTTCAGTTCGTCGATATAGGTCTGATAGGCGCGCGCCAGCAGGGTATCAACGCTGTCATCGTCGTTGCCGTACTTCGGCGCGCCGTTGATCAGGCGCTGACGCAGCTGTTCGTGGGTCAGACCCTCGTAATCGTCCGCCAGCGCTTGTGCCAGCTGCTGCTGACCTATCGCCCCCTGATCGAATACCAGCTTTTTGACCGCCGCCAGGCTGTTGCCGAGGTTGGCGATGCCCACCTGCAGGCCGGAAACCCAGTCATACTTTGCGCCGCCCTGTTTGATGCTTTTCGCCCGCTCGATACAGTCGTCAACCAGCGCCGAGCATAGAATATCGTGCACGTTTTCTTCCAGCATGGTGTCGACCACGTACTCAATCTCAATCGATTTACGCGTGTAGTAGCGGATCTGATTATCCCAGTCGGCCAGCATCTGGTCGAAGTTGGCGAAGTTGCCCTGCGACAGCGCGTGCTCCTGTGGCAGGAACACCTTACCGCTGGTGGCATCGCGGCCGCCCTCCATCGCCGCCAGCATCACGCGGGCAAAGTTGATAAAGCTCATGCCGGTACAGCGATAGCCCCATTTACCGCCGACGGCGGTTTCGATGCAGCCGATTGCCGCGTAGTCGTAGGCATCTTCCGGTTCGACGCCGAGCTTAATAAATTCCGGGATGACGATTTCATCGTTATTGAACGCTGGCATGCCGAAGCCGCAGCGAATCACCTGCACGCAGGCGTCGAGGAAATCGTTGCTCATGCCAGCGTGGTAGCGCACGCTCAGGTTTGGCTGGGTGGAGCGCAGGCGGCCGCAGGATTCGAGAATCGCGTAAGAGAGCGGGTTGACCGCGTCCTGCGCCTCGCCGTTTACCCATTTTTGGCCGCCGATGGTGACGTTCTGATACAGCGGGCTACCGGCAGAGGCTTTGGAGTGCGAGCCGGAGCGAATTTTGTTCACCTCCAGCAGCTTCAGCCAGCAGCTGTGCAGCAGTTCAATGGCGTGCTCGCGATCCAATGACTGTTCCAGCTCAACGTCGCGGCGATAGTAAGGGTACAGATACTGGTCCATACGGGCGAACGACACGGAGTGTCCATTCGACTCAATTTGTAAAATCAGCTGAATGAAATAGCACAGCTGCAGCGCCTGCCAGAAGGTTTTTGGCGGCTGGTGGGCAATCACGTCGCAGTTTTCCGCTATCGCCAGCAGCTCATCGCGGCGGCTGGCCCGCGTTTCTTCGGCGGCCATGTTACGCGCCAGCTCGGCGAAACGGGCAATGTGCAGGCTTACGGCTTCAAGAACGATATCGATAGCTTTGAGGAACTGCTCACCGTGCAGGTCTTCCAGCACGGTCAGGTTAATGCGGGTACGGCGTTCAGCCACTTTCGCGCGCATGCCGTCGAGGCCCTTTTCCAGCAGCAACGGGTAGTTTACCGCCAGGTGAGCGTCGCCCGAGGTCATATTGCCTTCAGCTTTGATGATACCGGTCGCCAGCAGCGCTTTTTGCTCATCGGTGAACATACCGTAGCAGCGGTCTTGTACGGTCTGGCCGCGCCACCATGGGCACACTTCGTGCAGCACGCGTTTGTTCTCTTCGCTGACGGCGAAGCCCGCGCCCGGACGGTCGGCGAGATCGTCGATCTCTTTTTCAATCCAGCTGACGGTATATTCCGGGAAGATCGGCGCGGCGCGCACTTCACTGGCTTGGTTGCCGATGATCAGCTCGTCGTGTTTGATCCAGATAGTCCGCTCTGCCAGGTGGTGGGCCAGCGCCAACGCGCGGCGGACTGGAATCGGCTTGTCCAGGTGCTGCTGGTACGCTTCGGTATAGTGGCGTGCGCGTTCGGTGCACACCGGCGGCTTAACAATATGCACCAGCGCGTTTTTGTGGGCCTGGATGCGGTCGGTCAGTTTATCGAGCGTCAGAGTGGTCATGGTTTTTATCCTCGTAGTGTCGCCGTTAACCCTTTTTCGTGCGCGTACTGTTGGGCAAAGTCCAGCAGCGCTGGGTCATTCAGCGGCTTGTCGGGTGCAAAGTAGGGAAGACCGAGCAGGGAATATTTGTTGATTCCCAGCGTGTGGTACGGCAGAAAATGAATGTCGCGCACGCCGGGCATTTCATCGGCGGCAAAATCGGTAATCGCTTTAATGGAGGCGGTATCAGCGTTGAAGCCCTGAATCAGCGGCACGCGCAGGGTGACTTTTTTGCCGGCTGCCGACAGGCGTTTCAGGTTATCGAGTACGCGCCTGGCCGAGCCGTCGGTCCACTGTTTAAAGCGCGCCTCGTCAACGTGCTTGAGGTCGGCGAGGAACAGGTCGATATACGGCAGCGCCGGTTCGAGATAGCGCCACGGCACATGCAGGCAGGTTTCGACCGCCGTGTGGATGCCTTGTTCATGCGCGCTTTTCAGCAGCGTCAGCGCCAGTTCAGGATTCATAAACGGCTCGCCGCCGGAGAGCGTCATGCCGCCGCCGCTGCGATCGTAAAAGGGCTTATCGCGCAGAACGGTCGCCATGATGTCTTCGGCGCTTTTCGCTTCGCCGCAGACGGTCAGCGCCTGCGTTGGGCAACAGTGTGCCAGCGCGTCGAGATGCGTTTGATTCAGCTTTTCGCGATGAATAACCAGGCCGTTAAGGGCACGGGTAATGACCGCAGGCACCGCCTGTTGACACAGATCGCAGCCCTCAAGGCACAGGCGCGGGTCAAACAGCAGATCCTGTTCACGGGCGCGGCTTTCCGGGTTTTGACACCAGCGACAGCCGAGCGAGCATCCTTTCAGGAAAACCACGGTGCGGATGCCTGGACCATCGTGGGTGGAATAGCGCTGAATGTTGAAAATCATAGCGTGCCCTCATCTTTCGTATAAAGATTAAAATACTTTCGAATGAAAGTTATCTTGACGTACGTCAACTTAAGAAGAGGTTTTGCTGTGGTAGGGTTATTCCATGCTCAATATCACGCTTTAAGGAATCATCATGGAACTCTATCTCGACACCTCTGACGTTGCGGCAGTCAAAAAGCTGGCGCGCGTATTTCCGCTGGCGGGCATTACCACCAATCCAAGCATCGTGGCTGCGGGCAAAAAGCCGCTGGATGCGCTGCTGCCGGAACTGCTTGACGCCATGGGCGGTAAAGGCCGTCTGTTTGCCCAGGTCATGGCGACTACCGCCGATGGCATGGTGGCAGATGCGCATACGCTGCGGGCGATTATTCCGGATCTGGTGGTCAAGGTGCCGGTAACGGCAGAAGGGCTGGCGGCGATTAAAATGCTGAAAGAAGAGGGGATCCCGACCTTAGGCACCGCCGTATACAGCGCCGCGCAGGGGCTGCTGTCGGCGCTGGCGGGCGCAGAATATGTCGCGCCTTATGTCAACCGCGTGGATGCACAAGGCGGCAACGGGATTCAGACGGTGTGCGAATTACAGGATTTGCTGACTCTGCATGCACCGCAGTCGAAAGTGCTGGCGGCCAGTTTCAAAACGCCACGCCAGGCGCTGGATTGCCTGCTGGCGGGCTGTCAGTCGATTACTCTGCCGCTGGACGTGGCGCAGCAGCTGATTAGCTACCCGGCGGTAGACGCGGCGGTGGCGAAGTTTGAGCAGGACTGGCAAACGGCATTCGGACGGACGTCGCTGTAAAAGAAAATACCGGATGGTGGGCAAGCGATTATCGGTTCCCTCTCCCCATTGGGGAGAGGGTTAGGGTGAGGGGGTTATGCCGAAGCCTGCCCGCACACCTCACACGCTGGGTCACGCATTAGCTTCATCTCTCTGAACTGACAGCGCATCGCGTCATACATCACGATTTTCCCCGCCGCTGGCGTACCGTAATGGGCCAGCACCTTAATGGCTTCCATGGCCTGCATTGCACCGATGACCCCGACCAACGGCGACATTACGCCCGCTTCGACGCAGGTGAGGGCATTGTCGCCGAACAGGCGGCTCAGGCAGCGGTAGCATGGCTCGCCTTCCTGATACGTAAATACCGAAATCTGCCCTTCCATCCGAATCGCCGCGCCGGAAACCAGCGGGACCTTATGGCGGAAGCAGCCCGCGTTGAGCTGGTTGCGAATGGTGACGTTGTCGGTACAGTCGAGCACCAGATCGTGTTCGGCAATCAGCGCCCACAGCTCGTCTTCTTCCAGCAGTGCGTTACGGGCCGCCAGCGTGACGTGCGGGTTAATCCGCGCCAGCGCCGCGCGGGCGGAGTCCACTTTCGGCAGGCCAATCGTGGCATCGCTGTGCAGCGTCTGGCGCTGGAGGTTGGAGAGCGCGACGGTATCGAAATCCAGCAGCGTCAGTTGGCCAATGCCCGCAGCGGCCAGATACTGGGCTGCGGCGCAGCCCAGACCGCCGAGGCCAACGACCAATACGCGCGACGCTTTTAGCTGCTCCTGACCGTCAAAATCAAAGTCGCGCAAAATGATTTGCCGGTTGTAGCGCAGCATTTCGGCATCGCTGAGTTCGACGGCCATTACAGGCCTCCCAGCAGATGGTTAAACGGCTCAACCTCGACCCATTCACCCGCTTCAACGGTGCCGCGTTCGCGCTCCAGCACGATGAAACAGTTGCCCTGGCTGAAGGAGCTGAAAATATGCGAACCCTGGTGGCCGGTGGTGGTAACGGTAAGCTCACCGTTGGCGTCGCGGCTTAGCACGCCGCGCTGGAAGTCGAGACGACCCGGCGATTTCTTCAGTCGACCGGCGGCGCGCACGCGCAGGCGGGGAGCCTGGGTGGCGTGCGTGCTGGCGCTCAGCTTCGCCAGCAGCGGTTGGACCAGCTGATAGAAGGTTAACGCGGCGGAGACCGGGTTACCTGGCAGACCGCAAAACCAGCTGTGGCTCAGCTTACCGAAGGCGAACGGTTTACCCGGCTTGATGGCCAGCTTCCAGAAACCTATTTCGCCGAGCTCGTCGAGGATGGTTTTGGTGTAATCCGCTTCACCCACCGATACGCCGCCGGAGCTGATGACGACGTCGGCCTGTCGATCGGCCTGGATAAAGGTTTCGCGAAGCTGTTCCGGGTTGTCACGGATGATGCCCAGGTTAATGACCTCACAGCCGAGCTGTTCGAGCATCAGGTGTACCGCCAGGCGGTTAGTGTCGTAGATTTGCCCGTCACCCAGCGGCTGGCCCGGCAGCTGCAGTTCATCGCCGGTAGAAAACAGCGCGACGCGGACCTTCCGCACCACGTCGACGTCGGCGATGCCGAGCGACGCCAGCACCGGTAATTCGGCAACGGTAAGGCGCGTCCCTGCGGGGAAGACGACCGCGTCGCGGGCAATGTCTTCACCGCGGCGGCGAATGTTTTGCCCCGGCTTCACGTTGGCGATGAAGCGAATACCGGCGTCGGTCTGCTCGGTTTCCTCCTGCATCACGACGGCATCGCAGCCGGCGGGAACGGGGGCACCGGTCATAATGCGCACGCAGCTGCCGGCAGGCCATTCGCCGTGGAACGGCTGTCCAGCAAAGGCTTTGCCAGCAACGGTCAGCGGCGCCTGTGCGCTAAGATCGGCCAGGCGGACGGCGTAACCGTCCATTGCCGAGTTATCAAAACCGGGTACGTCCAGCGGGGAGATGATATCGCGTGCGGTAATGCGCCCAAACGCCTGCAACAGCGGTACCGTTTCACTTTCCTGAAGTGGGGTAATCCGATCAAGCATCTGTGTGAGCGCCGCATCAAGCGGTATCAGTCCGGCGGTAAAATCCATGGGTAAACTCCTGCGGGAAACGTTCGAATCCGCACATTATGGCAGAAAACCCCCGCAGACTGTATGCCACCTGCGGTGTAGCTTTACATGACGGAAGGCTATTTCTATATTCAAAATTCATATAGGCGCAATGCCACTATAATGATATTTATAAAGAAAATGACGGAAGGGATGGCGTAATGGGCAAGGCAGTCATTGCAATTCACGGCGGTGCGGGGGCCATCAGCCGCCAGCAGATGTCGGCGGAAAAAGAGCGCGAATATGTGACCGCGCTGTCCAGCATTGTGGAACATGCACAAGGGATGCTTGAGGCCGGTGCCAGCGCCCTTGATACGGTGACGGAAGCGGTACGACAGCTCGAAGAGTGCCCGCTGTTTAACGCGGGAATCGGCTCGGTGTTTACCGCCGAGGAAACCCATGAGCTTGACGCCTGCGTGATGGACGGCAACGCGCTGCAGGCGGGGGCCGTGGCGGGCGTGAAACATCTGCGAAACCCCATTCTGGCTGCCAGACTGGTGCTGGAAAAGAGCCCGCACGTGATGCTGATTGGCGAAGGTGCGGAAGCCTTTGCTCAGGCGCAGGGCATGGAGTGGGTGGAGAATTCGCTGTTCTCTACCGACGCGCGCTTTCAACAGCTTGTCGAAGCGCGCAGCAACGGCGCATTTATTCTCGATCACGACGGTGCGCCGCTCGATGAGCGTCATAAGATGGGGACCGTCGGTGCCGTCGCGCGGGATATCAACGGCAACCTTGCCGCCGCCACCTCGACCGGCGGAATGACCAATAAGCTTCCAGGGCGGGTGGGCGACAGCCCGCTGGTGGGGGCGGGCTGCTATGCCAACAATGCCAGCGTTGCCGTTTCTTGTACCGGCACCGGTGAGGTGTTTATCCGCACGCTGGCGGCGTACGATATTGCGGCATTAATGGAGTACGGCAACCTGAGTCTGCTGGAGGCCTGCGAGCGGGTTGTGATGGAAAAACTGCCGGCGCTCGGCGGCAGCGGCGGGTTGATTGCTATCGACCGCGAAGGCAACGTCGTGCTGCCGTTCAACAGTGAAGGGATGTATCGTGCCTGGGCCTACGCCGGCGATACGCCTACGATTGGTATTTACCGGGAATAAAAGGAGCAACCGTGCCGCATGCCGATGAGCTTGATGTAACCCAGGTGCTGAGCGTTCAGAACCTGAACGTGGCGTTTCGCCAGGATAAGCAGCCCGTGCGTGCCGTACATCAGCTCTCTTTTCATCTCAATCGGGGCGAAACGCTGGCGATTGTCGGCGAGTCCGGCTCGGGGAAATCCGTGACGGCGCTGGCGCTGATGCGGCTGCTGGAGCAATCCAACAGCGACGTCCACTGTGACCAGATGCTGCTGCGTCGGCGTAACCGTGAGGTCATTGCGCTTGCGGAGCAAACGCCCGCGCAGATGCGCCGCGTGCGTGGCGCCGATATGGCGATGATTTTTCAGGAGCCGATGACTTCACTCAATCCGGTATTTACCATCGGTGAGCAGATCGCCGAATCTATTCGGCTGCATCAGGGACTAGGGCGCGAAGAGGCGCTGGCCGAGGCGAAAAAAACGCTCGATAACGTGCGCATCCCCGAAGCGCAGACCATGCTGTCGCGCTACCCGCATCAGCTTTCCGGCGGTATGCGCCAGCGGGTGATGATTGCCATGGCGCTGTCGTGTCGCCCGGCGGTGCTGATTGCCGATGAACCGACCACCGCGCTCGATGTGACCATTCAGGCGCAAATTCTTCAGCTTATCGACGTGCTGCAAAAAGAGATGTCGATGGGGGTTATTTTTATCACCCATGATATGGGGGTGGTGGCTGAAATCGCCGATCGGGTGCTGGTGATGCATCAGGGCGAGGCGGTTGAGACCGGCCGCGTTGAAGATATCTTTAACGCGCCGCAGCATCCCTACACGCGTCGTCTGCTCGCCGCGGTGCCTCGGCTGGGCGCAATGCGCGGCAGCGCGTTGCCGAAAAGCTTTCCGGATCTGAACGCGTCGGCACCTCCGCCGCCGCCGCAAAATACGGTAGTGAGCGGTGACCCGATACTCAAGGTTCGTAACCTGGTCGCGCGTTTCCCGCTGCGCGGCGGCCTGCTAAACCGTATTACCCGCGAAGTGCATGCGGTGGAAAACGTCAGTTTTGATTTATGGCCCGGCGAGACGCTGGCGCTGGTCGGCGAGTCCGGTAGCGGCAAGTCGACCACCGGACGGGCGCTGCTGCGGCTGGTGGAATCACAACAGGGCGCTATTACATTTAACGGCGAGCGAATTGACGGCCTTTCCGCCAGCCAGCTTCAGCCGCTGCGGCGCGATATTCAGATTATCTTCCAGGACCCCTATGCTTCTCTGGACCCACGTCATACCGTCGGTTTTTCGATTATGGAGCCGCTGCGGGTGCACGGTGTGCTGCAGGGGGAGGCGTTGCAGCAGCGCGTGGCGTGGCTGCTGGAGCGGGTGGGGCTGCTCCCGGAACATGCCTGGCGCTATCCGCACGAGTTTTCCGGCGGCCAACGTCAGCGTATCTGCATTGCGCGCGCGCTGGCGCTGGAGCCGAAGGTGGTGATTGCCGATGAGTCCGTGTCGGCGCTGGACGTCTCTATCCGCGCGCAGATTATTAATCTGCTGATGTCGCTCCAGCGCGAAATGGGTATCGCCTTCTTGTTTATTTCTCACGACATGGCGGTCGTGGAGCGTATTAGCCATCGCGTGGCGGTGATGTATCGCGGCCGCATTGTGGAAATTGGCCCGCGGCGCGCTATTTTTGAGGATCCGCAGCATCCGTATACCCGTAAGCTGCTGGCCGCCGTGCCGGTCGCTGACCCGGCGCACCGGCGACCGCAGCGCGTACTGCTGTCCGACGAGCTGCCGGGCAATATCTATAAGCGGGGCGAAGAGGTAGAAACGACCGGTTTGCAACAGGTTTCACCTGGGCACTACGTAGCCCGCGAACCGGTAAGCAGTGCGCTGATAAACCGATAATAAAACCATAGGCAGGGGACAATATGACACAACGCATTTCAGGTAAATGGCTGGTTGCTCTGGGGATAGCCTCGGCGCTGGCCGCCGCTCCCGCGTTCGCGGCAAAAGATGTTGTGGTCGCGGTTGGTTCTAATTTCACCACTCTCGACCCGTATGATGCTAACGACACGCTGTCGCAGGCGGTAGCAAAATCCTTCTACCAGGGGCTGTTTGGCCTGGATAAAGAGATGAAGCTGAAAAACGTGCTGGCCGAAAGCTACACCGTGTCTGATGATGGCAAGGTCTACACCGTGAAGCTGCGTCAGGGGGTGAAGTTCCAGGATGGCACCGATTTCAACGCCGAGGCGGTGAAGGTTAACCTCGATCGCGCCAGCAATCCGCAAAGCCATCTCAAGCGCTACAACCTGTACAAGAATATTGATAAGACCGAAGTCGTCGACCCGCAGACGGTGAAAATCACCCTCAAGCAGCCATTCTCGGCGTTTATCAATATTCTCGCCCACCCGGCGACGGCGATGATTTCGCCTGCGGCGCTGAAAAAATACGGCAACGAGATTGGATTCCACCCGGTAGGTACCGGGCCGTATCAGCTGGATACCTGGAACCAGACCGATTTTGTGAAGGTCAGCAAATTTGCCCACTACTGGCAAAAAGGGCTGCCGAAGCTGGACTCGATTACCTGGCGTCCGGTTGTCGACAACAATACGCGCGCCGCGATGCTGCAAACCGGCGAAGCGCAGTTCGCCTTCCCGATCCCTTACGAGCAGGCCGCGCTGTTGGCGAAAAACAGCCAGCTTGAGCTGGTGGCCAGCCCGTCAATCATGCAACGCTACATCAGCATGAACGTGACGCAAAAACCGTTTGATAATCCGAAAGTGCGCGAGGCCATCAACTACGCGATCAACCGCCAGGCGCTGGTGAAGGTCGCTTTTGCGGGATACGCAACGCCGGCGACCGGCGTGGTGCCACCGGCGATTGCCTACTCAACGCAATATCAGCCGTGGCCGTATGACCCGGCGAAAGCGCGCGAGCTGTTAAAAGAGGCGGGTTACCCGAACGGTTTTAGCACCACGCTGTGGTCATCGCATAACCACAGTACCGCGCAGAAGGTGCTGCAGTTCACCCAGCAGCAGCTGGCACAGATTGGTATCAAGGCGCAGGTGACGGCGATGGACGCCGGTCAGCGTGCGGCGGAAGTGGAAGGTAAGGGCCAGAAAGAGAGCGGCGTGCGCATGTTCTACACCGGATGGTCGGCATCGACCGGCGAAGCTGACTGGTCGCTGTCGCCGCTGTTTGCCTCATCAAACTGGCCGCCAACCCAGTTCAACACTGCATTCTACAGCAACCCGCAGGTTGATAAAGACCTGGCCGCTGCGCTGCAAACCACCGACGGCAGCGAAAAAGCGCGGCTGTATAAAGACGCCCAGGATATCATCTGGAAAGAGTCGCCGTGGGTGCCGCTGGTAGTGGAAAAACTGGTTTCAGCGCACAGTAAGTCATTGTCTGGGTTCTATATTATGCCGGATACTGGATTTAGCTTTGACGATGCGGATTTGAAGTAAGCGACCTTACCCTGCGTCATGATGGCGCAGGGGATGCGCGGCAAGGAGAGTCATGCTCAACTATGTGATGAAACGCCTGCTCGGCCTGATCCCCACGCTGTTTATCGTGGCCGTGCTGGTGTTTTTGTTTGTCCATATGCTGCCCGGCGACCCGGCGAGGCTGATTGCCGGGCCCGAGGCGGATGCGCAGGTGATTGCCATGGTGCGCCAGCAGCTGGGGCTGGATCAACCGCTGTATGTGCAGTTCTGGCACTACATTAGCCACGCCGTGCAGGGGGATTTCGGCACGTCGATGGTGTCACGTCGCCCGGTATCAGAAGAGATTGCCAGCCGTTTTCTGCCGACGCTATGGCTCACGCTTGCCAGCATGAGCTGGGCGGTAATATTTGGCATGGGGGCGGGAATTGCCGCCGCCGTCTGGCGTAACCGCTGGCCGGATAGGCTCGGGATGGCGCTGGCGGTGACCGGCATCTCGTTCCCGGCCTTTGCGCTGGGTATGCTGCTGATGCAAATTTTCTCCGTCGAGCTGGGCTGGCTGCCGACGGTGGGGGCTGACAGCTGGCGGCACTACATATTACCGTCGTTGACGCTGGGGGCCGCTGTGGCCTCGGTGATGGCGCGATTTACCCGCGCCTCGTTTGTTGATGTGCTGA
This sequence comes from Klebsiella sp. WP3-W18-ESBL-02, assembly GCF_014168815.1. Taxonomy (NCBI): domain Bacteria; kingdom Pseudomonadati; phylum Pseudomonadota; class Gammaproteobacteria; order Enterobacterales; family Enterobacteriaceae; genus Klebsiella; species Klebsiella sp. WP3-W18-ESBL-02. Next base: position 3,396,720 of record NZ_AP021972.1, on the reverse strand, counting down.
ATGAAGACTATATGCGCACCGCGCGCGCCAAAGGGGTGAGCGAGAAATCGGTAGTGCTCAAGCACGGGCTGCGTAACGCTATGATCCCGGTGGTGACAATGATGGGCCTCCAGTTTGGCTTTTTGCTCGGTGGCTCGATTGTGGTCGAGAAAGTGTTTAACTGGCCGGGGCTCGGGCGCCTGCTGGTGGACTCCGTCGAGATGCGCGACTACCCGGTGATTCAGGCCGAGGTGCTGCTGTTTTCGCTGGAGTTTATTCTTATTAACTTAGTGGTCGATGTGCTTTACGCCGCCATTAACCCGGCTATCAGGTATAAATAACGTGCGATTATTCAACTGGCGCCGACAGGCCGTTCTTAACGCCATGCCGATCGTGCAAGCAGACGCTCGCCGCACGCCGTGGCGCGAGTTCTGGCGGCGTTTTCGTCAGCAGCCGGTGGCGATGGCTGCGGGCATTTTTGTCCTGCTATTGATCGTTGTGGCGATCATCGCCCCGTGGATTGCACCGTTCGATGCGGAAAACTACTTTGACTATGACAGGCTTAACGACGGACCGTCGTTGATCCACTGGTTCGGCGTCGACTCGCTGGGGCGCGATATTTTCAGCCGCGTCCTGGTCGGGGCGCAAATATCCCTCACCGCAGGCGTATTTGCGGTGCTGATGGGTTCGCTGATAGGCACCGTTCTTGGCCTGCTGGCGGGCTATTATGAAGGCTGGTGGGACCGCATCATCATGCGCATTTGCGACGTGCTGTTTGCCTTTCCCGGCATTCTGCTGGCGATTGCGGTGGTGGCGATTATGGGCAGCGGGATGACCAACGTCATTATTGCCGTGGCCATATTTTCCGTTCCCGCCTTTGCCCGCCTGGTGCGTGGCAATACGCTGGTGCTCAAGCAGCAAACCTTTATTGAATCGGCGCGCAGCATTGGCGCCAGCGACAGCGTGATTATCTTCCAGCATATTCTGCCAGGCACCGTGTCATCCATTGTGGTGTATTTCACGATGCGTATCGGTGTGTCGATTATCTCCGCCGCCAGCCTGTCATTCCTGGGCCTCGGCGCTCAGCCGCCGACGCCGGAGTGGGGCGCAATGCTCAACGAAGCGCGCGCCGATATGGTGATTGCGCCACACGTCGCGATATTCCCGGCACTGGCGATTTTCCTGACGGTGCTGGCGTTTAACCTCCTGGGCGATGGGCTGCGCGACGCGCTCGATCCGAAGCTGAAAGGGTAGTCCCTGCGACAGGTTGCTGGCGTCACGGGCAGCCTGTTCCTTCTCCTTATGTTCTGGAAGAGCGACTTTGTCGCTCATCACAATCCGCTCTCTTTTTTTGACGCTTCTCGCTTTTTTCCCTGCCTCCGGAAGAAGGCATTTCCTCCTGTGGGCGGAAAACGCCGCTCAGACTGCGAGGGCAGGAAGTCTTAGTATCGACCTAACCTAATCGGGACTAAACGCATGGAGAGGTAGGTCAATGCTCATTGCTCGGGACAACATTTTTCTCAACCAGACTTTTACCGATAAGCAGTCGGTCTTTCGCTTTCTCGCTCACCACGCTGTGGCGCAGGGGTGGGCCGACAGCGCGCAGAACATTGAGGCCGATCTGTGGACGCGCGAGAACCAATATTCCACCGGCTTTGAAAGCCAGATTGCTATCCCTCATGCGAAAACCGCCAACGTCTCGCAGGCCGGGGTGATCTTTATTCGCCTGCAGCAGCCGATTGCCTGGGAAAGCCTCGACGATCAGCCTGTACAGATTATTTTCGGCCTGCTGGTGCCTGAAGAGGGGGCACCGCTTTTGCATTTACAGATCATCAATAGCCTTGCCTGCCAAATCGTTGAGGACGATTTCAGAGCGTTTTTATTTTCTGCCAAAGATGAAGACGAATTGTTTCACTTTATGCAGTCACGTATCGAAATAAAGGAGCAGAGATGAACATAGTTGGAGTGACCTCCTGTATCGCTGGTCTGGCCCATACGCCGATGGCCGCAAAATCGCTGGAAAAAGAGGGTGCCCGCCTTGGCCACAAGGTCAGTATTGAGCAGCAGGGCGCAATGGGAATCCTGGATCGCCTGCCGGAACAGGCGATTGCCGAGGCCGATTTTGTGCTGATTGCTGCCGACCGGACCATTGAAGAAGAGGCTCGTTTCGCCGGGAAAACGGTGATTCGGGTAAAAATTGGCCAATGCGTCACTCATGCCGCTGATGTGATTAGCAAATGCGTCGCGGCGGTTGAGGCGCGCCGCAACGCATAAAACTGCCGGGGTAATGTCATGAAAAAGATAATGATAGACATAAAAAACCACGTAATGACCGGCATTTCTTTTGCGCTGCCGGTCATTATTGCCGGTTCGCTGATGGTCGCGGTGGCCAAAATACTCGGCCTGATTGTTGGCGAATCCAATCTTGATGCCTTCGCCAAAAGTGACGGACTCATGAACTGGCTGTATCTGACCCAGGATGTCGGTTTCAAAATCATTGGTCTGATGAACTACGTACTGGGCGCATATGTCGCTTATTCGGTAGCGGGTAAGAAAGGACTGGCGGCCGGTTTTACTGCCGGGCTGATTGCCTCCATAACCGGCTCAGGGTTTCTGGGGGCGGTACTTGGCGGTCTGCTGGCGGGCTATTCGGCGGAGTGGGTAGGACGCAAAATTCGCATTACCGGCTCAGCTTCTAGCTCGGTACCGCTGATTATTTTGCCGTTTATCACCGTTGGCCTGCAGGTTGTGGTGATGCTGCTGTTGCTCGGCGATGCGCTTAGCTGGATTAACGCTGCGCTGATGGGCTGGGTACAGCAGATGACGGAAGACGGTACCAGTACCGTGATGCTGGCGGCGGTGCTGGGCGGGATGATCTGCTTCGATCTCGGCGGCCCGGTCAACAAAGCCGCTTGGGGTACCGCCAACGTGCTGTTTCTGAGCGGCGTTTATCTGCCTGCTATCCTGGTGAATGTGGCGATTATTATTCCACCGCTGGGCTACGCTGTCGCACGTTTCCTGCGGCCCAACAACTTCAACCAGACCCTGAAAGAGGCGGGCAACGGTGCGGTCATTATGGGTATCCTCGGCATTTCTGAAGGCGCAATTCCGTTTACGTTGCGTAACCCCGCGCGGCTCATTCCCGTTAACGTGTTAGCCGGGGCGCTGGGCGCGATGACAGTCGCGTTGTTCAAGGCTTATCCGATCATGCCACCGCTCGGTGGGCTGTACGGCGGTTTCACCGTTGGTCATCCGTGGGCCTATTTTCTCGGCGCGCTGGTTGGCACCCTGGTGATAGCCTTTGGCGCCAATTTACTGGTGAATTTTAACGATGAAGAACGGGTAGAAACCGGCGATATATCGACGGTCAGCGATGAAATAGACATTAAATTTGATTGATTTGGGCCTGTGACGGAGGGGAGAGCGGGATGAAAGAGAAAGTGGTACATATTTACAGCCATACGCACTGGGATCAGGAGTGGTATTTCACTTCATCGCGCTCGCGGATTTACCTCTTGCATCACGTGAAGAATGTACTGCGCGTGCTGGAGGAGAATCCCGATTTTTCATGTTATCTACTGGATGCGCAAAGTGCTCTTATCGAAAGTTATCTGCAGTGGGCGCCGGAAGATAAAGCGCGACTGAGCGCCTTGGTAGCGGCAAAACGCCTGCTGACCGGACCCTGGTATACGCAAACCGATCAATTGGTGGTTCACCAGGAATCGGTGGTACGCAACCTGTGGTATGGAATGCGCGTAGCCGATGAATCCGGCGGGAGCATGAAGCTAGGCTACGTACCGGACTGCTTCGGTCAGGGCGGTAATATGCCGCAAATTTACCGGCAGTTCGGTATTCGCCACGCCTTGTTCTGGCGGGGCATCGCCGACAACACACTTCATGAGACCGAATTTTGCTGGCAGGGGGATAACGGCGATACGGTATTTGCCGTGTAGATGCCGTGGGGGTATCACTATGGCGGTTTGCTGGATGAAACACCGGATACCATGGCGGCGTTCCTGCAGGCAAAGATGGCACCGATAGAAGCGCGCAGCGCCCGGACGAATCTGCTGTATCCGCACGGTTTCGATCAAGCGCCGATTCGTGAGAATCTGCCGGATCTGGTGCGTCAGTTCAACGCCTGCGACGACGAGCGCCGTTATCAAATTAGTAGCCCGCTCGATTTTATCACCGTGTTGGAGAAAGAGGCCGCTGGTGATGTCCGTACGCTTCATGGGGAACTGACGGAAGGTAAACACTCCAGGGTACATAAGACGATCTTTTCCTGCCGGGCCGACCTGAAGCGGCTTAACAACGACATTGAGGCTCTGCTGGTCAATACTCTGGAGCCGGTTTTGGCCATCAGCCGTAGCCTGGGACACGACTACCCCGCCCGCGCGGTAGCGGATATCTGGAAGCTGATGTTTTTCAATGCTGCCCACGACAGTATTGGTGGCTGCAACAGCGACGAAACGAACCGTGATATTGCCGCTCGCTATAAGCAGGCGCACGATCTCGCCAGTAATCTGCTCGAGCTGCATACCCGGCAAATCGCCATTCGTACCCCGCGTGAGCACGATTATACTTTTAGCGTATTTAACCCATTGACCGCACCCGCTGCGCCACAGATTACCTTTGAAGCGTGGCTACCGGGCACGCCGTTTATTTTACGCGATGCCGCAGGCCACGCGCTGCCGTATGTGATTGAAGCGCAGACGGATCTGACCGACTATGTGCTGAATCAGACTATTCGCCTTAACCCCGGTCAGCCTTACCATAAGCCAGAGCGAGTGTACCGCAGCAAAGTGACGGTGAGCAGCAGCGCGCTGCCCGCGCTGGGCTATACCCGCTGGTACGCAGACTTCAGTGCCGACGGTGCAAGCCAGACTCAGAGTGATACGCGGTCATGGATTGAAAATGACTATTATCGTATTGATGTAGAGGAAAATGGTCTGCTGACCGTGACCGACAAAGCCAGCGGGAAACGCTACGCCCGGCAGATGTTGCTGGTAGAAAACGGCGATGACGGCGACGCCTACAACTATTCGCCGCCACGCCACGACAGGCAGGTCACGTCGGAAGGTTGTCTCAACGGCCTGGACCGCGAGCGCAACGCGCTGCGACAAACGCTGCGTCTGCGCTATCGGATGCCAGTGCCGATTGACCTGGAAGCGCGAGCACGCGGCGTTTTCGATGGCGTCATGCCGATCACCGTCGAGGTTATGTTGCAGCAGGATGCCCTAATCCGCTTCACCGCCGAGGTCGATAATCAGGTGCTGAGCCATCGGCTGTGCGTGCATTTTGCAACGGATATTCTGGCAAATGTCTCCTGCGCCGATCGGCTGTTTGGCGCTGCCACGCGGCCGGTGCAGCTAAGCAACTCGCTGCGGGTGTGGGAACAAGAGGAATGGCATGAGAAGCCGATAGCGATAGAACCGATGCAAAGTTACGTTAACCTGCACGACGAGAACCACGGTTTTACGCTGCATACCAACGGCGTGCGCGAGTATGAAATTGTCGGCGACCGTTTTGACACGATCGCCGTCACCTTGTTCCGCTCGTTTGGCTACATGGGTAAAGCCAATCTCCTTTATCGTCCTGGTCGGGCGTCGGGAGAGACGGTTGTTGCCACGCCGGATGCCCAGCTATTGGGGACGCTCTCGTTCAGCTTCAGCTGGCGCATCTACCGCGGGGCATTTGATGACGCGCAGCACGCGCGGCTGTCGAAGACCTTAATGACCACGTTCCCCGTCTATCAGGACAGCGATTTTCTGAACGGCCGTCTGCGGTTTTGCCTTAGTGATGAAATACGTTGTTACCCGCATGAGTACAGCCTGCTGACACTGCCTGATGGGCCACAGGATGCACTGCTGAGCGTGGTGAAGTGCGCCGAGCGGGGGAGCGGCTTAGTATGCCGCTTCTATAACCCGCACCTTGAAACGCCGGTGTTGATTCCGCCGCTGAAAAATGCGCACTGTGTGCTACTGGACGAGCAGACGCCGGCGCAGGAGAGAGCGACGCTTAAGCCGAACGATGTGCAGACGCTGTATGTAGCAATCGCCTGAAGAGGGAAAGATGAGACTGTTCACCAATAAGCGAGTCAGAGATATTTTTATCCAGATCGCGCAGGGTACGGCGACGCAGGTGTCGCTCGCTAAAGCCATGAATGTCTCAACGCGGACGATTCGCAGCGATCTCAAAACGCTTAGTGACATCGTTGGCGAAGCGGGCAACCGTCTCATCTACGATCGTAAAACGGGCTTTTCGATTCAGGTTGATAACCCGGCTGGCCACCACACGCTGCTTGAACAATCGCAAAAACCGTGGAAAGAATCACGGGCGACCGGAGAGCGGCGCCGTGCGCTGCTTACGGCGTTGCTGCGGCAAGAGGCGGAGGTGTCGTTGGAGATTCTGGAGTCGACATGGTTTATTAGTCTGTACACCTTGCGTAACGACATCACCCTGCTGAAACGTCACTTTGCGCTCTACGACATTGTCATTCACAGTGAAGGCGCCGATTGCTATAAACTTCAAGGCAGCGAGATGGCGCTGCGCCGCTGTATTTATGACCATTTGCTGCGGGCGAAAGAGGCGGATGATGAATATGCTGCGCTGTTTGATACGCTTGCCCCAATATCGGAGATTAAGCAGGCGTTGGGTGGGTATGTGGTTGAGCGTGGGCTGCAACTGAGCGATGTTAATCTGCGCTTCTTTACCCTGATTTGCGCTATTAGCGCGGGGCGGATACGGCAAGAGCACTGGTTGTTGGAGGCGTCTTTCGACGCCGGGGATCGGCTATTTAACTCCGCCGCTGAAGATATTTTCCGCCTGCTGAATGGTGCAACCTCAGCCGTGCTCAGCAGTGAAGTCAGTTACCTGGCGATGCACCTTGCGGCGTTTTGTACACACGCGGCTTCCGTATCGGCGGCGAATCCTGATGACGACGTCGCCGAACTGACGATCATGAACCATTTTCTCAGCTACGTCAGCGCATCCTGGTTTTGCGATGTTTTCTACGACGATGTATCCCGCGCCAGCCTGCTGAGCCATATTAAAGCGATGCGCATTCGGGTAAACCACGGAATTACGATTATCAACCCGCTCATCGAGCAGATAAAGCGCCACTACCCGCTGATGTACGAAATGACCCTGGCGGTTTTCAGCGAGCTGGAACATTTTTTCTCTGGCCCCATAAGCGATGATGAAATTGGGTATCTGGTCATGCACATTGGCGCCATTCTGGAAGAGACACATCTCAAGAACGCCGATTGTACCCTGAGCGCGCTGGTGGTCAGTGAGCAGGGCGGTGCACCGGCCAGGTTGGTATGCCAGAAAATAATCCGCATGTATCCACAGTTGGCGATTGCGCGCTGTATCTCGGTGGAGCAGTACAATGCCGCCGAGTATATTGACGAAAATCTGGTCATTAGCCTGGTGGCGGTGACGGAGAAAAACCGGCGGGTGATTCATCTGCCGCCTTTACCCGAACGCTGGCAGTTGGAAAATATGAAGTATTTTCTGAACGCACAATCGCCGCCGCCGCCGACCATGGCGAACTATTTCTCTGCCGAACACTTTTTTATATTTACCGACTGCCCCCATGATAAAGCGTCGCTGATGCAGTTTCTCTGCGCCGGGCTCGTGCGTCAGGGGCGGGTGGATGAACACTATCTGCCATCCGTGCTGGAGCGGGAGAGCCGGGCTTCAACGCTGCTGGATGACAAAATGGCTATCCCGCATCCGCTGGGGCTAGTGGCGTTGAGCACCATGGTGACCGTTGCGGTATTTCCGCAGGGGATTGAGTGGGATGAGGGAAAAACGGTGAAGCTGGTATTTATGCTGGCCATCAGCGAGGATGCCTTCGTCGATAGTATGCTGATATATGACTATCTGACCAACATTCTTGATGATGATGTGATTGACGCGTTGAGCCAGTGCACAAGCTATGCGGCGTTTATGGCGCTGTCGCAGAAGTATTTTTTGTAGTATTTATCCTGAATCATGCCTTTCCCCTGCGGGGAAAGGCATGCTGAAATTACACCCGGCAGCCCCACAGGTCGTATTCGTCGGCGTTTTCTACCTTCACACGCACGACGTCGCCCGGCTTCACGTTGCTTTCGCCGTTCAGGTATACCGCGCCATCGATTTCCGGAGCGTCGGCCATGCTGCGGCCAATCGCGCCTTCTTCGTCGACTTCGTCAATCATAACCAGAATTTCGCGGCCGACTTTCTCCTGCAAACGCTCAGCAGAGATCTGCTGCTGCAGCTGCATGAAGCGGTTCCAGCGTTCTTCCTTAATGTCATCCGGTACCTGGTCCGGCAGATCGTTGGCGGAGGCGCCGTCAACCGGGCTGTACTGGAAGCAGCCGACGCGGTCGAGACGGGCTTCCTTCAGGAAGTCGAGCAGCATCTGGAAATCTTCTTCCGTCTCGCCCGGGAAGCCGACGATAAAGGTCGAACGCAGGGTCAGCTCTGGGCAAACTTCGCGCCACTGCTTAATACGTGCTAGCTGGCGGTCAACGGCACCCGGGCGTTTCATCAGCTTCAGGATACGCGGGCTGGCGTGCTGCAGCGGGATGTCGAGATACGGCAGGATTTTGCCTTCTGCCATCAGCGGGATGACATCATCAACGTGCGGATACGGATAAACGTAGTGCAGACGGACCCAAACGCCCAGTTTAGCCAGCTGTTCGCACAGGCTGGCCATGCTGGTTTTCACCGGTTCACCGTTGTGGAAGCCGGTGCGGTGCTTCACGTCAACGCCATAGGCGGAGGTATCCTGAGAAATCACCAGCAGCTCTTTCACGCCGGCATCAACCAGACGTTTCGCTTCGGCAAGCACTTCACCAATGGGACGGCTTACCAGATCGCCGCGCATAGATGGGATGATGCAGAATGCGCAGCGGTGGTTACAGCCTTCAGAAATTTTCAGATAGGCGTAATGACGCGGCGTCAGCTTAACGCCCTGTTCTGGCACCAGGCTCAGGAACGGGTTGTGCTGAGGCTTCGGTGCGTAGTGGTGTACGTGTTCCAGCACCTGCTCGTAGCTGTGCGGACCGGTAATTTCCAGTACCTTCGGGTGCACTTCGCGAATTTGATCTTCTTTAGCACCGAGGCAGCCGGTCACAATCACCTTGCCGTTTTCTTTCAGCGCTTCGCCGATAGCTTCCAGGGATTCCTGGACTGCGCTGTCGATAAAGCCGCAGGTGTTGACGATAACCATGTCGGCGTCATCGTAGCTGGGCACGACGTCATAGCCTTCAGTACGCAGTTCGGTCAGGATGCGTTCGGAATCCACGAGGTTTTTCGGGCAGCCTAAAGATACAAAGCCAATTGTGGGCTGGCGATGAGGTGATTTGTCTGACATATGTACATTGCTCAAAAGTTGGGGCCAGGAAAAGCGGGGATTCTACCATGATGGTAGGAAAACTATACGTCAATAATACGCGATGAACGCTGATGATGCAGGCGAAGAAAATCGCCAGCAGCATCAGCGGAGAAGGGCCGCCGACCTGGATAGGACTACGGTTTTGTCACCGTGTCTCCCCGGACAATAAAGGGGACGGAGTCGCGAAGCGACGGGTTGACGGTACCGCTGTGATCAAGCCCTTCATAAATATGCACTTCCGTTTGGGTACCTGCGGCTTTAACGGCGTCGGAGAAGCGCATCTGCATGGCGGTGGGGACATTGATATCGACGCTGCCAATGCCAATAAATACCGGATGCTGAATATGCATCGTTGGATACAGCATGGTGTTGATACCCGCACTCAGCAGGGATTCAATGGCCGGTTTCAGCGTATTGCCGGCGTTAAGACCGGCCTGCATGGTTTTTTCCGTCAGCGGCGTAATACACAGATTTTTCGCCTGTTCCAGCAGGGGGAGCGCGCTGTCCTGGAAATAATCTGACGGCTTCAGCGACGGGTCTGCGTCGGCGGCCGCAAGGTAGATATAGAAAATATAGGGGATTTTAGGATCACCGGCCTGCGCATTGCCTGCACTCGCAGGTGGCAGAATATCCGCTGCGGTGGTGTTGGCGGCAAAATACGGCGTGCCGGTCAGCACCGTTGAACGGATGTTCAGCTCAGGTGCGTACTGCGGCTGAAAACCTGCGCTTGAAAATGCCGCATGTGCGCCCTGCGATTGGCCTACAAGAATGAGTTCATTTTTCAGTGGAAACTGGTGCAGCGCGGCCCGAACGCCGTCCAGTATGCTCCACGCTTCCCCACGGGCATTCAGATAATGGTGCACGCCCTCCGAGCCGAGCCCGGCGTAGTCCGGCGCCACGATGGCGTAGCCCAGAGAAAGCCAGGTGTTGAGATACTGCTTGTCTCTTGCCGCGCGTTCATTGAGCGAGGGGGCGCACTGATTGGCGACGCCAACGGTACCATGCGCCCAAACAACCACCGGCCATCCGCCTTCTGGCGTTTTCCCTTTGGGAAGAAATACCGCCGCAGAGTCGATGCGTGACGAATGCCCGTCCACGCCGCTGCGCGAAGGGTAGTGCATCAGATATTGCTGGGCGGCTTCGCTCAGCCCGTGATTGGCGCTCAGCGTGGTAATACTTTCACGGCTTTTGGTGTCCGTCGGCGCCGCAATGGCGGGAGCGACGCTAACCGACAAGAGCAGTAATGCGGACGCGCCAGCCCGCAGCTTTTCCTGAAATAACATTCATTACATCCTTTTCTGTAGCCTGAATAGTCACAGTGTAGTCGGCGATGCGTGAACGCAGGGTCAATCAAATCAGGATAGTACGGGAAGGCGCAGGGGCCGCTTTTCTGCTGTCAGTCGCGTCGTGAAGTTGTTTCATTGTTAAATATGTTGCAAATAATGAATTGTTGATGTCGCGCAGTATTTTGTACGTTAAGTAATCACATAATGAAAATGCCAATGGGTGGCAAGGGAGGTAAATGCATGACGGAAAGCAAACTGAAACGCAAGCTGGTGAGGCGGCTCATTAGCGCGCGGATTGACCTTGATGCCTATTTGCAGCTGCGGAAGGCTAAAGGGTATATGTCAGTCGGTGAAAACGATCATCTGCGTACTAACCTGCTCGAACTGTGTGGCGAACTGCGCGAAAACGCGGTGGCTTTGAAATTGTGCACTTCGCTAAATGAACTTGAAACAATGCGGCAGGCGGGCGAGGCAATGGCTTCCGCTGCGGTCTGTCTGATGAGCGGGCGCTATGACTGCCCCGCCTATATTGCGGTTAACGTCGAAACGCTGGAACGCTGCCTGACTGCGTTGACAAAAAGTATCCATAAACTGGAGGCCGAGTCTCACGCAGTGCAGGTCTGAAATCAGGGGGAGGTGACTCCCCCTGTATTGTGATGGTTAGCACGGGAATTCGGCATAGGGCGCGAGATAACCGTGTGGATCCGTTTTCCGGCAGTAGGCCTTAATGGGTAATGGATCTTCGGCACGCATCTGCCAGATAGCGAGCCATTGCAGCATTGTTGAGCGCACGTCGCTCAGCGTCGGGTCGTTCCAACGGTTATGTAGCTCAAAGGGATCGTCAGCAATGTTAAACAGGCGAAACTCGCCGGTCATGCTGGCGAACAGTGACCAGTCGCCGCTGCGAATTTTGCGATGTCGACCGCTTTGCGTGATGGCATTCAGTTCATCAAGCCGCGGTATGTTCTCGCCATCATCCCACATAATGCCCGGATGCGAGTGCATTGGAATATCGTCGGCGGTGTAGGGCAGCCCGCCAAATCCCTGCTCGATATAGACGCTGGCAAACTCGGCTTCCGGCCATGACTCACCGCGCAGCATCGGCAGCAGGCTGCGTCCCTGCACGCTCAGCGGCAGCGGCTGGGCCATAGCTTCGCAGAAGGTGGGCATCATATCCGCTAATGAGACAAAAGCGTGTTGTCGCTGCTGTACGATGCCGTCACCGCTCACGATCAGCGGAATGCGGGCAAGCATCTCCGGTATCTCCGCGCCTTTACGCAACAGACCAAATGCGCCGACATAATCGCCGTGATCGGCGGTTATGGCCAATAAGCGCGCACGTTGCTGGTGGCGGTGAGCCAATCCTTCATGCAGCCGTTTTACCTGATCGTCAATCAGTCGCAGCATACCGCAGTAGTTAGCGCGCGCCCGTGCGATGTGATGATCGTAATTTGGGTCCGACTCAACGCCAATGTCATGCAGGTAGTGCCAGGCAAAAGATTGGTTGGCCCGATCGTTGGCGTCTGGGAAAAGCGGCGGCAGGCTGTCGGGGGGAAACAGCGAAAACCACGGTTCCGGCACCTGGTAAGGGTTGTGCGGTTCGGGGAAGGAGACAACCAGCAGCAGCGGTTTATCCGCCGGTTGCTGGTTGGCCCACGCCAGCGCCCGTGACACGATACGGAATTGGTTTTGCTCTTCGACCGGGAACGGCGTGGCCTGGATGGCAGTGCGGTGGCGCAGGTCGTGCAGCCACTGTTCAAAAGCGGTCCATTCACTCTCGGGCACCACGCGGCCTTCGTGTGAAAACTCATCCCAATAGTCGACGTCGCTGGCCGACAGCCAGGTATGGTTTTTCCCGACCATCGCGGTGGCGTAGCCCGCGCGACGCGCGACGGCAAACAGGTTTTCACCCGGCACCGCCAGCTCCGCCGCCGAGTTTTCTACCACCCGATGCGCCGATGGATAGCGGCCAGTAAACAGGCTGGTGCGCGCCGGGCAGCACAGCGGGGCGGTAGTGTAGGCGCGGTCAAAACAGGCACCGTCCTGCGCCAGCGCATCCATAAACGGGGTGGTGTCGAGGGGGAAACCTTCTCGCGCGCAGTGATCGGCACGCTGCTGATCGGTGATGACCAGCACAATATCAGGACGTTCATTATGCGCCATGGTGGCTCCTTTGGTAGTCGGTGGCGGTATCGCGACGCACGCTGGGACGCATGGCAATGCCGCACAGTGCGGAAAGTGCGCAGACAACGGTGAGTACCAGCGCCAGCACGTAAGCATTACCGTCGGCCCAGATAAGAAGGGTCAGGCAGGCGGCCGGGGTCAGGCCGCCGATAATGGCAGACACCTGATATACCAACGAGACGCCGGTATAGCGCACCTCTACCGGAAAAATATCGGCGAGGAACGCCGACTGAACGGCAAACGGCATCATGTTGCAGATGCGCATGACGATGACGCCGAGCACCATGACCGGCACGAATTTGGTATTGAGCATGGCGAACATAGGCAGCATCGACAGCGCAACCAGCACCATGCCCAGAACGAAAATACGTTTGCGCCCCACGCGGTCAGAAATTTTGCCCGTAATCAGCATGAGCGGGATGGCAATCAACGTGGGGACCAGCGTGGCGACAAGGCCAATGGAGTTACTCATGTGCAAATAGGTGGCGACGTAGGCGATGACTACTGAACCGGCCACGTTGCCGGAAATGGCATCGGAGGCGCGGGCGCCAAGCCCTAGCAGCAGCGCTTTCCAGTGATGGCGTAGCACCGCCATGACCGGGCTTTTTTCGACCTTATTTTCTTTAACCAGCCGGGAAAAATCACCGGTTTCCTCCATGCGGACGCGGACAACCATCGCGTACACCAGCAGGATAGCGGACAGCAAAAACGGCACGCGCCACAGCCAGGCGGCGAACAATTCGTCACCGGCGAAGTAGGTGCAGCAGAGTACCAGGATGGTTCCTAACGCGCCGCCGACCGGGTTGCCCAGTTGGGGGATCGCGCCATAGAAGCCGCGCTGCGATTCCGGCACCGATTCTATGGTGGCCAGCGCCGCCCCGGCGTATTCACCGCCGAGGCCAACACCCTGCAGGATTCGGCAGATAATCAGGATAACCGGCGCGGCGGTGCCGATTTGCGCGTAGCTCGGCAGGCAGCCGATAATCAGCGTCGGAATGCCCATAATCAGCATGGTGGCGACCAACAGCTTTTTACGCCCGACGCGGTCGCCGAAATGGCCGAAGATTACCGCGCCCAGCGGGCGCGCAACGTAGCCCATCGCCACCGTTACCAGCGAGGAGAGCGTGCCGACGGCGGCGCTTTGTTCCGGGAAAAACACCTGATTAAAGACCAGCGTCGACACGGTGGTATACAGCACGAAGTCATACCATTCAAAGGTTGAACCAAGAAAGCTCGCCAGCACGGTGCGTTTTGCGGCAGCGGACAGACGGCCTGAAGCAGCGGAATTCATAATCAATCCTTTCGTCCCCGATGGGGGCGCGGTGAGAAAAGCAAAATGAATGAAGCGGTGATTCAGATGTTGGGAAGGATGTTGTGTAGGCCCGATAAGGCGCAGTGCCCCCGGTAAATCGGCGCAAGATTCGCGGATGGCGGTTTTGCCTTACCAGGCCTACGACAACAAGGGTTTTGGGCGGATGACGTGCATCCGCCCCGTCGCGCTTAACGCATAATGCGGCGCAAAATGCGGTTAGCCTGTTCCTCAAAGTTGCTGGCGGCCTGATCGATCGTCGCCTTACCGTAGTCGATGCTTTGCAGCGCGGCGCTGAACTGCGCGCCAAACTGCGGATCTTCCAGATAAGGCAGCGCTTTCGATTTGTTTGGCAACGATGCGGACTGAAGCAGGCCCGAAATCACCGGGTCGTCGTCGGTCAGCAGGCCCGCTTCACGCAGAATCGTTTCGCCAGCCTTGCTCAGCGGCACGCCACGCTCCAGCGCCACGGGGATGACGCCGTCTTTTTCGCTCATCAGGAAGTTAATCAACATGGCCGCTTCCTGGGGATGGCGGGTGTTTTTGCTCACCGAGAACATCAGCGCCGTTTTATGGAACTGACCGGCATCTTTGGCACCTTCACGCATTGGGTAGGGCCCCATCACCAGATCCGACGGATTCGGCAAATTCTGCGACTCGGCGGTATACAGCACGTTCCAGTTGTAGACGCCGCCCCACTCTCCGTTAATCCACGGTTTCATCTCGTAGGCTACGCCTTTACCAAACGAGGCCATGGTGCGGGCATCCGGCACCGCGTGGGCGTCAACCAGCTTACGGTAGAAGGTGAACGCTTCAACCAGATCGGCGTGGCTCCAGCCGAGCTTGCGGGTTTTTTCATCCACCATCGGTTTCTGATTACCCTGATAAACGTAGGAGTTCAGCAGCAGCAGCGCGTCCTGTTCGGTCAGAATGAGCGGGAAGTAGTTATCGCCCAGCTTCTCTTTGAATACCGGACCGGCTTTCAGCAGCTCGTCCCAGGTTTGCGGGAGCGCAACGCCGGCTTTTTTCCAGGTGGCGGCGTTGTAGTAAAAGAGCATCACGTTAGCGGAAATCGGAATCGCGTTTACCTTGCCGTCGACCGTGGTGCTGGCCAGTGACTCGGGGGAAAACTGGTCAAGGCCGATGGGTTTACTGAGCTTATTCAGATCGTAAAAGCCGTCGCCGGTTTTCGACAGCAGCGTCAGCCAGTTCCAGTTGGTCTGGATAACGTCGGCTTCGGTATTGCTGTTGATCTGCGTTGTCAGACGCGAGTAGAAACCGTCCCAGCCGGTGTATTCCGCCTTCACTTTGATGTTGGGATATTGGGCTTCAAAGGCTTCCAGCGCTTTTAAGGTTGCCTGGTTACGGGCTTTGCCGCCCCACCAGGCAAAACGGAGTTCCACCTGATCGGCGCTGTGCGCAATCGGCATCGCGGCGAAACTGCAGCAGGCAAGCAGGAACAAAACAGACTTTTTCATGGATGAATCCTCCGTGTTCAACGAGTTAGTGTTGCTGCCGACGCCAGGTTGTTAAGCCTTTTACCAGCCGCATCTCCTGTTCGCACCACGGCTTACCTTCTGGCGTCAGCACGTCGTGGAACCAGAGCGACTGCGGGTCCGGGTGGTTTTTATTGACGCTGGTCCACGGGATCCAGGTCTGGGTGCGGCCCTGTACCAGACCCCACTGATAGCAGCCAGCAGCAAAGGCGCAAAACAGCGGTAGCTGTTCGCTGAAGACGCAGTCCATATGGCGAGCCAGCCACTCTGTGCACAGGATGGGACGATTGCGCGCCGTCAGGCTTTCCAGCACGCTGAGCTGACGAGCGGCGGTGTTGTAGTTGTGGTAGGTGATGATGTCTGACAAATCCATGGCGGCCGCGTCGATCGGGTGTTCCAGCGTGCCGTATTTTTCATGGTCGATGTGCCATGCGCCGACGGTCAGCGGCTGAGTCGGGCCGACTTCACGCGCCCAGCCGAAAGTCGCGGTCATTAGCTCCAGCGCGAAGGTTTCCAGCGCTTCGTCATACTCCATCGATTCCGTCGGCGACAGGTTGATGCCGCGGTTGCCCGGTTCGTTGTAAAGATCCCAAATGGTGATGCGGTCATCGTCTTTGAAGCGGGTCAGGACGTCGCGCACGTAGGCTTCTACGCGCGGCCACTGGGCGGGGTCTATCACAATAGCGCGCCCCGGGCTGGCGGCCGCCTGGCTGTTATGTACGCCGTCACGCGGCTGTTTTTGCGGCCCGAGGTACGGCTCGTCGCCGGAAAAACCACAGTCGTCCATCAGCGTTAGCATCACCTGAATATTGTGCTTTGCCGCCACGCTGAGGAAGGTGTCGATGCGCGCCAGTAGGCCGTCGCGATCGGCCTCCCAGACGATAAACGGCAGGTTGGTGCGTAGCGCGTTGTAGCCATAGTCATGCGCCCAGCCCAGTTCCTGGTCGATCGTGGCAATATCAAAGGTCTCCGCCTGCCACATTTCGGTCCAGTTTACCGCGCTGCGCGGGAGGTAGTTGAAGCCACAGGCCCAGCCATGCTGTTGAAACCATGCTTGCGCCTGAGATTCGGTCCATTGCGAATGCATTTCTGTATCTCCATCACTAATAATTATTAGCTAATATTTATTAACTGACGAGAGATACGCAATCCCAAAGCTGCCAATATGCTGGGGCGTTCACAAAAAAACCGTTGGATAACTGTGCTATAGTCGGCGACGTCAAGGAGTAATCATGCAGAAAAAAAATAAGATAACGATGAGTGATATCGCCAGGGAAGCCGGTGTCTCGCAGGCGACCGTTTCGCTGGTGCTCAACAATAGCCGCGCCATTCGCCTGAGCGATGCCACGCGCGAGCGGGTATATGCCGCCGCGCAGGCGCTGGGCTATCAGAAGATTATCGTGCCGCACCGTCAGGACGGGCAGGAAGAGATAGCCATGCTGCTGTGCGGGATGCCGAACTATGACCCGTTCGTTGACGCCATTAGCGAAGCCAGCAGCACCGCCTGGCAGCGGGATACGCTGCTGAGCGTGTACGACTATGGCGACGATATGGAGCTGGCTGCGCAGATTCTGCGCCAGCTTGATCGACGCAACTGCGCAGGTGTGATCCTGGCCAGCTCCGTGACGCGCGCGTTTGATTTTTCACCCTTTGAACCGTTGCTGAATAAGCCGGTGGTGCTGCTGAATCAGTACGATCCTCATCGTCCGCTGCTGCCGACCTTTTTGCCGGACGATCGGGCTAACGCCTGCCAGACGGTCAACCATCTGCTGGCGCAGGGTGTGACGCGTATCGCCCACATCATGGGCGATGAGTGGATGGACGCCAGCGTGCTGCGTCTGGAAGGCTATCGTCAAACGCTGGAACAGGCGGGGATCGCGGTCGATGAGGCGCTCATCAAACAAACCGACTGGTCGCTGGACGCGACCTTTAAAGCCACGCTGGAGCTGATGCGTCTGCCGCAGCCGCCGCAGGCGATTTTCTGCGCCAGCGACTGGATGACGCTGGGCTGCTACCAGGCGCTGGCCACCTTAAACGTGTCGATTCCGGGAGACGTGCTGGTGTGCGGTTATGACGATCAGCGCATTGCGCACCAGCTGACGCCAGCGTTAACCAGCGTGCAGCTGGCTTATAATGAACTGGGCAGAATGGCGGTGAGTTACCTGTGCGAGGGCGACGATACCGCCGCGCACATCCGGCTGGTGGGGAAATTACAGGTGCGTGGCAGCAGCCAGCGCACCTGAGGGGCTAGCTGACCGGAATCATCACCACCTCGCGGAACGCCGGGCGCTCGGCGAGCTGCTGATACCAGCGGGTGAGATGCGGGCGCGGCTGCCAGGTGTTGACCGTTTCCAGCAGGTTATAGACGAACGGCGCGACGGCAATATCGCCCACGCCAAAGCGGTCGCCAGACAGCCAGCGCTGCCCGGCTAGCGTGTTGTCGAGTATCGCTAGCAGCGGCTCGCAGGCGACGATCGCGCCCTCAATCTCCGCCATGTTGCGCTGCTCGGCGGGGGTTCTCACCAGCCCGATGAGAATCTTACGGTGCACCGGCGACAGCGTCTCGTTGGCCCAGTCCATCCATTTTTCGCTTTTGGCGCGCGCGATCGGTTTGCTCTGCCACAGCCTGTCCGCGCCATACTGTGCCGCCAGATAACGCACGATGGAATTGGACTCCCACAGCACGTCTTCGCCGTCCTTTAGCATCGGCACCAGGCCGTTCGGGTTGAGCGCCAGGTAGGCCGCGTCGCGGTTCACGCCAAAGCCCTGGCCCGCCATAATCTGCTCGTAGGGCAGGTCGAGCTCGGCCAGCGTCCAGCGTACTTTCTTCACGTTTGTTGAATTATTTCTTCCCCACAGCGTAACCATAGTCACTCCCGTTTTTTTCGCGAAAGTTCAATGTGAGCCAAAGTTAACGCTTACGCAATCTTGATCAAAAAAAATGTCAGGTTTTAAGCACAAGCCGGGGATCTTGCGTAAACTTAAAAAACTTTACCAACTCACTGTTTCTTTGAGAGAGTTTCTACGCTATTACTCACGGCCTGGTGCAACACGGTACTGTCGTGGCGTGTTTTTGGGAATGGATACTTGGGTGGCTTCTATGATGTGTAACGCTAACGCCTTTCGCAGCCTGATGGCAGGCTCTGTGCTTTTACTTTTGGTCGCGCCGATAGCGCAGGCGGCAGAGCAGCTTCCTGATGCTCCGGCCATCGATGCCAGGGCGTGGATTTTAATGGATTACGCCAGCGGTAAGGTGCTGACGGAAGGCAATGCCGATGAAAAACTGGATCCGGCCAGTCTGACAAAAATCATGACCAGCTACGTCGTCGGCCAGGCGCTGAAGGCGAATAAAATCAAGCTGACCGATATGGTGACCGTGGGCCGCGACGCATGGGCCACCGGCAACCCGGCGCTGCGCGGGTCATCGGTGATGTTCCTCAAGCCCGGTGAACAGGTTTCCGTTGAGAACCTGAATAAAGGGGTGATCATTCAGTCGGGTAACGATGCCAGTATTGCCATCGCTGACTACGTCGCCGGCAGTCAGGACTCTTTCGTTAGCCTGATGAACGGCTATGCGCAAAAAATCGGCCTGACCAATACCACCTTTAAAACCGTGCATGGCCTGGATGCCCCGGGGCAGTACAGTACGGCGCGTGATATGGCATTGCTGACCAAAGCGATGATTCACGATGTGCCGGAAGAGTACGCGGTACACAAAGAGAAAGAGTTCACCTTTAACAATATCCGCCAGCCGAACCGCAACCGCCTGTTGTGGAGCAGCAACCTTAACGTCGACGGGGTGAAAACCGGCACGACGGCCGGGGCAGGGTATAACCTGGTCTCGTCGGCTACTCAGGGCGATATGCGGCTGATTGCCGTGGTGCTGGGCACCAAGAGCGATCGCGTGCGCTTTAACGAATCGGAAAAACTGCTGACCTGGGGCTTCCGCTTCTATGAAACCGTCACCCCAATTAAACCAGATGCCACGTTCGTCAGCCAGCGCGTGTGGTTTGGCGATAAGAGCGAAGTGAATCTGGGCGCCGGTGAAGGCGGGTCAGTGACCATTCCGAAAGGCCAGTTGAAAAACCTGAAGGCCAGCTTTGCGTTGACCCAGCCTCAGTTGACGGCGCCGTTAACCAAAGGTCAGGTGGTCGGGACCATTGACTTTAAACTCAACGACAAAACCATCGAGCAGCGCCCGCTGATCGTGATGGAAGCCGTCGAAGAGGGTGGTTTCTTCAGTCGTATGGTGGATTTCGTGTTGATGAAATTCCACGACTGGTTTGGCAGTTGGTTCGCTTAATCGCCGACTAATACAGCAGCGAGATTTGCTGCTGTTTCGCCAGCGTCACCAGCTCGTCGTCCGGGCAGATGTCGCTGGCAATCACATCAAAGCGCGTCAGGTCGCCCATGCGGGCAGGGCGCACTTTGCCAAATTTGCTGTGATCCGCCACCAGCACGTGATAGCGCGACTGGCGCATCGCCCAGTGCTTCACCGGCAGCTCTTCAAGGTTAAAACAGGTTGCCCCCATCTCAACGTCGATACCCGCCGCAGAGTAGTAGGCGATGTCCGGACACAGGTGCGACAGCGTATCTTGCTCGCTGATCGGTTTGAAAATGGCGTTGCTGGCGTGAAACTCACCGCCGCAGAGAATCGGCCGGCAGTGAGGTTTATCCTGTAGCGCAAGGAACGTGTTCAGCGAGTAGCACACGGCGGTAAAGGGTAGGTCATTATCAATGGCGTCGATGATCCACGGCGTGGTTGTACCGCAGTCAAAAAACGCCATCTGGTGCGCTTTTAACAGCTTTGCCGCATGACGCGCCGCCAGCTTCTTTTCTTCGACCAACCGCGTTTTCTGGTCGCTGAGCAGGTAGTGCGGCACGCTGCGTGGTTCCAGCACCACGTAACCACCCAGCAGAACCACCGGGCCGCTCTCGCTGTTCAGATCGCGACGAATGGTCATTTCCGACACGCCAAGCAGTGCCGCCGCTTCTTTAAGATGCAGCTTGTCGCTACGTTTCAGTGCCTGAATCAGTTGACCAATTCGCTCGTCGCGTCGTGTTTCCATAGTGCCTCTGATGGACGTGTCCCGGCAAAAAGGCC
This sequence comes from Klebsiella sp. WP3-W18-ESBL-02, assembly GCF_014168815.1. Classification (NCBI taxonomy): domain Bacteria; kingdom Pseudomonadati; phylum Pseudomonadota; class Gammaproteobacteria; order Enterobacterales; family Enterobacteriaceae; genus Klebsiella; species Klebsiella sp. WP3-W18-ESBL-02. The sequence goes on along the minus strand of NZ_AP021972.1, from coordinate 3,375,977 downwards.
GGGGTTCAGCGCGCTATTTTACCTGCGTGCGCGGTGCTAGTCACGTACCCAGCCTTTACGAATTGGCAGGGAGAACACCAGACGATAAATCTGCTGCAAACGCGGGTAAACCGCCGCGCCGATGTACTGCCAGAGCATTTGTGCCACCAGGCAGCCAACGAGGCCGCTGAGGAAACCGCCCAGCATATCCATTGGCCAGTGCACGCCGAGGTAGACGCGAGACCAGGCAATGGCCACGCCAATGGCCATCAGCACCAGGCCAGACCACAGTCGATGCCAGAACAGGAACGCCAGCGCGAAGGTGAAAATGACCGTGCCGTGATCGCTGGGGAAAGAGTTGTCGGGCGCATGATGCAGGAACGTGTGGCCGACGTTCGCCACAAAAGGACGGGCGTGCGGGAACAACTGCCCCATTGTCCAGGACAGCGTCAGGCTGACGGCAATAGCCAGTGCTACCTTGACCACCAGGTGCCGCTGGGCGTGGACCTGCTTACGTTCTCCCCACAGCCACATGGCGGCGGCGAGCAGCGGGACAATCAGAATCAGATCCTGTGCGATAAAGGTCGCTAATGCTATCTCCCAAGCCGCAGAGGCGGGCGTGGCGTTGATCAGCAAAAACAGCGTGTTATTCAGGTTTTCCAGCATAACGTTCCGGCTTTATAGATGACGGTTTGATGACAGCTACCTTAAAAATCCTTTTCCGGACGGTAAAGCGGCATTGTCTGAATCGCGCTACCGTCGTGCAAGTGACTGATATTAAGGTGGCGTATGGCGTGGGTACAGTATAGCGTGCGCTACCTTAAGCCAATCTTAACAACATCAATTTGTGCGAAATCGTTAATTGACGTGATAATTAACTATCACCACTACTGTGCATTGATTAAACTTGCGCGTTTTTATAATGGTTACGAGTCATCTATGGATACTTCCTCTCCTTCCCGGAAACGCTTAGGGCGCAAGGCGATTCTGTTTCCGCTTTGCCTCGTGCTCTATGAATTTTCCACTTATATCGCTAACGATATGATTCAGCCCGGAATGCTGGCGGTGGTGAAAGAATTCAACGCCGGCGACGAGTGGGTGCCGACGTCCATGACCGCCTATCTCGCGGGCGGCATGTTTCTGCAATGGCTGCTGGGGCCGCTGTCCGACAGGATTGGCCGCCGCCCGGTGATGTTGACCGGGGTCATCTGGTTTATCGTGACTTGCCTGGCCACCCTGATGGTGCAAAATATTGAACAGTTCACCTTCCTGCGTTTTTTACAGGGCGTCAGCCTGTGCTTTATTGGCGCGGTAGGGTATGCAGCGATTCAGGAATCTTTTGACGAAGCCACCTGTATAAAAATCACCGCGCTGATGGCTAACGTTGCGCTGATTGCGCCTCTGCTGGGGCCGCTGGTGGGGGCCGCATGGATTCACGTAGCGCGCTGGGAGAGCATGTTTGTGCTCTTCGCGGTACTGGCGGTCATCGCCTACGTGGGGTTGCATAAAGAGATGCCGGAAACGGCGACCCGCATTGGTGAGAAGCTGTCGATTAAAGAACTGGGGCGCGACTATCGCGAAGTGCTCAAAAACGGCCGTTTCGTGGCCGGAGCGCTGGCAACGGGGTTTGTCAGCCTGCCGCTGCTGGCGTGGATTGCGCAATCTCCGGTTATTATTATCAGTGGCGAACAGGCCAGCAGCTATGAATACGGGCTGCTGCAGGTGCCGATTTTTGGCGCGCTGATCCTGGGCAATCTGGTGCTGGCACGGTTGACCTCACGCCGTACGGTACGTGCGTTGATCATCGCCGGTGGCTACCCGATTATGTTTGGCCTGCTGTTGGCCTCCGTTGCGACGGCGGCGTCGTCCCACGCTTACCTGTGGATGACCGCCGGGCTGAGCTTCTACGCCTTCGGGATTGGCCTCGCTAACGCCGGGCTAGTGCGTCTGACGCTATTTGCCAGTGAGATGAGTAAAGGAACGGTGTCGGCGGCAATGGGCATGCTGCAAATGCTGATCTTTACCGTAGGGATTGAGCTGAGTAAGCATTGCTATCTGCTGGGCGGCATTGGCTTATTCAGCCTGTTTAATCTGGCGGGTGGCATACTGTGGCTAGTGTTGATGGTGATGTTCCTGCGGGATAAAACCGTCGGCAGCGGCTTACAGCCAGGATAATAGTCCGGCCGGATAAAGCAACGCCGCCATCCGGCAGCCGGAATGAAATGGCCCGATAGCGCTTTGCTTATCGGGCCTGGCGTTGGGTCAGGCAAACGGCGCTTCGCCTTTCAGTACCTTATCGATAATGGCCAGTACGCCTTCCTCGTTATTGTGCGGTGCAGCATAACCGGCAACGGCCTTCACCGCGTCGGCCGCGTTGGCCATCGCGAACCCGAAGCCGGCCTGGCTTACCATCTCGATATCGTTGCAGCTGTCGCCAAACGCCACGACTTCATCGTCACGGATCCCCCAGCGCGCCTGCAGCAGGCTCAGGCCGTGGGCTTTATGTACGCCCGGCATGATCAGATCGATACTACCGTGGCCGGTGGTGACCGCGGTGAGCATATGGCCGAGCTGGTTATCAAGCAGCACCTGCATTTGCGGCACCTTGTCGTCCGGAATATTGAGGGCGAACTTGAGGATGGTGTCATTAAGGCTATCGAAATTCTCCACCCGTTCCAGACGGTGATAGTAGTGGGCCGCGATATCATGAAAGCGCGCATCATACTGTTTCAGCGTGTAGGCACTCTGTTTTCCGCAGGCGATAATCTCGATTTCCGGACGCGTTTGCAGGAACGCTACGATCTGCTGGAAACAATCGCGCGGCATGTCGCAGTTAAAGATATCTTCACCGGCATCCCGTACCCAGCCGCCGTTCTCAGCGACGAACGCGATCTCACCGGCGATCTCCGGGAAGAACGACGCTAATTGATAGTACTGGTTGCCGCTCGCGACCACGAAGCGAATCTGCTGCGCTTTCATCTGCGCATACTGCTGAAGAAAACGCGCGCGGTTATAGGTTTTTTTGTCGCTTAAAAACGTGCCATCCATGTCGACAGCGATCAGTTTAACGCTCATCAATGACTCTCCATTACAACGCGGGGCTCGGGTTTGGCCACCGCTTTCGCCACCAGAGCGGCAATCAGAACCAGCGACAGTACGGCCAGCATGGCGCTACGCAGGCCGTAATGTTCGCCAAGGAAGCCGAGCAGCGGCGGCCCGACCAGGAACGCCAGATAGCCGGTGGTGGCGACCACGCTGACGCGGGTAGGCGCATCCGGGCCGGTATCGCTGGCGGCGGAAATGGTTAGCGGGAAGCCAAGCGAGGCGCCCAGCCCCCAGAGGATCACCGAGACGCCGGCAACCCAGGCGCTGTCGACAAAGATAATCAGCGCGATGCCCAGCGCTCCCATCAGCGCGCTGGCGCGCACGACGGTGACGCGGCTGTAGCGGTCGATAAACCAGCCGCCGGTAAAGCGTCCCACGGTCATCCCCAGCGTGAAGCCCGCGTAAATCAGCGAGCCGGAGGCAGGGCTAAAGCCGTGACCGTCAACCATCAGCAGCGGCAGCCAGTCGTTGGCCGAACCTTCGGCGAAGGCCATTGCCAGCACCACCACGCCAATCAACATCAGCTGCATATCGCGCCAGAAAGGCACGCCTTTTTCCTGATGCTGCGCGTCTTCAGCGACGTTTTTGCCGGTGCCGTCGGGAATGGCCTTGATGGCGATAGCGATGGGGGCGATTCCCACCAGCGCTGCCAGCAATATATGCCACATTGCCGGCAACCCGAAGGCGGTAACCGCCATGCCGACGCCCGCGCCGACCAGCGTACCGAAGCTGTAAAAGCCGTGCATCATGGGGAGCACGGTTTTTTTCATCTCGCGCTCGACGGCCGCGCCTTCCACGTTGATGGCCACCTCCGCCGAACCGAAGCTGGCGCCAAAAATGGCGAGCCCCACGGCGAAGATCCACGCTGAAGCTTCATGTAGCGCCAGGCTTAAAATCATCATTCCGAAGATAGCGCATGACATGGTGGTACGAATAACCGCCCGGGTCCCGAATCGTTTCACTAAAAACGCCGAACAAAGGATGCCGCTCATTGAACCAATCGACAGGCCAAACAGCACGATGCCCATTTCGGCGGTAGAAACGGACAAAATATCGCGGATCGCCGGCGTACGCGTGGCCCACGAGGCCATTAATAAACCGGGTAAAAAGAAGAACATAAACAGCGCCCACATGCGCAGCTGCAGGGTTTTACGGGAGGTTAAGGTTGTCATCCATTCGCGTCGGGTCGGAAAGTGTGCAGACAACACTAACAAGGTTGTGTACATTTGTACATAATCAGAAAGAGGAGAATTATGGCTCGCCGACCGAATGACCCGCAGCGCCGGGAGCGCATCCTTGACGCCACGCTTGAGACCATCGCAACCCATGGGATCAGTGCGGTTACGCACCGAAAAATCGCGACCTGTGCCGACGTGCCGCTGGGCTCGATGACCTATTATTTTGACGGCATCGATGCGCTGCTGGGCGAAGCATTCCGCACGTTTACCGAGCGAATGTCAGAAGAGTACAGCGCCTTTTTTGCCCGCGTAGAGACGCCCGCCGATGCCTGTGATGCCGTGGCCGAGCTGATTTTCACCAGCCAGGTGACCACCCCCAGAAATATGACCCTGATGTACCAGCTTTACGCGCTGGCAAGCAGTACGCCATCGATGAAAGCGATTATGCAAAACTGGATGCAGCGCAGCCAGCAGACGCTGGCGCAGTGGTTCGATCCGGTAACCGCCCGCGCGCTGGACGCATTTATTGAAGGGATGACGTTGCATCTGGTCACCGACCGCCAGCCGCTGGCGCGCGAGGATATTCGCAAAATGGTCGGGCGTATTGCCGGAGAGAGTTAAGGCGCGCCGTCGGCAGCAAAATGTGAGCATCGTGCCCTGTGCGGCATCAACCTGCAACATAAGACAACGCGTGATTGTGACGCTCTTAATCCGTATGAATTAAGGGAAAGAGGATCCGCGCGATGGGCGAAGGGGTGTTTTTAACTTATTGATAGTTAGATTGTTGGTGAAGTTCAGGCAACAAAAAACCCATCAACCTTGAACCAAAGATGGCGGGGTTGATGGGCTCCACAAAATGGGGACATCAAAGAAAAGCAGTGGCACTAATTAAGACTCACACCCTGATAAAAAGTTCTGCATTGCGCAAAAATATTTTTCTTTTCTTTGTTTTTGTGGTCAGGGCTAGCCCCCAAGCCCTGGCCAGATAATGATGATAAGCGTACCGGCAAGCGTTAATAACACGTTGGCTATCGCGTAAGTGCCCGCGTAGCCGAGCGCCGGGATGTTGCTGCGCGCGGTGTCGCTGATGATTTCCATCGCCGGGGCGCAGGTGCGCGCGCCCATGATGGCACCGAACAGCAGCGCGCGGTTCATGCGCAGCACGTAGGCGCCAAACAGGAAGCAGATAACGACCGGGATCAGGCTGACAAACAGACCCGCCACCAGCATCTGGCCGCCAACGACGCCGAGACTTTTGCCAATGCCGCCGCCTGCGCTCAGGCCAACGCCCGCCATAAACACCATCAGGCCGAACTCTTTGACCATGTTCAGCGCGCCCTGCGGAATGTAGCCGAAGGTCGGGTGGTTGGCGCGCAGGAAACCGAGCATGATACCTGCGAACAGCAGCCCGGCGGCGTTACCGATGCCGAAGTTAAAGTTGCTGAACTGGAAGGTGATCATGCCGATCATCAGGCCGACGATAAAGAAGGCACAGAAGGCCAGCAGATCGGTCACCTGGCTGTGGATGGACACAAAGCCGATGCGATCGGCAACGGTTTTCACGCGGCGCGCGTCGCCGCTCACCTGCAGCACGTCACCTTTGTTGAGCACGATGTTGTCGTCGATTGGCATTTCAATCTGGCTGCGAATCACGCGGTTAAGGAAGCAGCCGTGGTCGGTCAGCTTCAGCTGCGCCAGGCGACGGCCCACCACATTGTGGTTTTTCACCACGATCTCTTCGGTAACGATGCGCATATCCAGCAGGTCGCGGTCGAAGACCTCTTTACCGTTACGGAAGCTGGGGTCCAGGCGCGCGTGCGCGTCCGGGTAGCCCACCAGCGAAATTTCATCGCCCATTTGCAGCACCGCATCGCCGTCGGGGTTGGCGAGAATGCCGTTGCGGCGGATACGTTCGATATAGCAGCCGGTCTGGCGATAGATGCCCAGCTCGCGCAGATTTTTACCGTCAGCCCACGCCACCAGCTCCGGCCCCACGCGGTAGGCGCGGATGACCGGCAGATACACTTTACGATTGGTGTCGGTGTCCAGGCCGCGCTCGCGGGCGATTTGCTGGGCGCTGGTCTGCAGATCCTGATGCTGGAACTTCGGCATATAGCGGGCGGCAACGATCAGGCTGACTAGGCCAATCAGGTAGGTCAGCGCATAGCCAAGGCTCAGGTGATCCTGTGCCTGAGCCAGCAGAGTACCTTCCATGCCGGAGTGGCGTAGGGTATCGCCCGCGCCCACCAGTACCGGGGTTGAGGTCATTGAACCGGCGAGCAGACCCGCCGTCAGGCCGATATCCCAGCCGAAGAGTTTACCCAGCCCCAGCGCAATCAGCAGCGCGCTGCCGACCATCACCAGGCCCAGCATCAGATAATTTTTGCCGTCGCGGAAGAAAATAGAAAAAAAGTTCGGTCCGGCTTCGACGCCGACGCAGAAAATAAACAGCATAAAGCCCAGATTCAGCGCGTCGGTGTTAATACTGAAATGCTGCTGCCCTAATAACAGCGAGACCACTAAAACGCCAATGGAATTACCAAGTTGGATGGAGCCAAGACGTAATTTGCCAAGACAAAGCCCCAGCGCTAATACCACGAATAATAACAGGATGTAATTCCCATTTAACAAATCTGCGACGTTTATATTCACGGAATCTAACTTATCGTTTACCAGTAACGTGTTGAAAGAAATGGCTATTTGGTCTACCTTTGGACCAAGGGCGGTGGTAGGCTTGCTGCTATCCTGTACCCAAAAATAACCAGAAAATAGCGTTCAGTAGTTTAATCGTTCCTGATCGTTACGGCTAGCAACAATCGCTTTTAGCACCGAAGTGTTTTGGCAAGGAAAGCCAGAAACTTTATCTGACTGGGCGTCCGTAAGGGCGATAAATGGAGTTTGATAGAGAATTTTTCAGGAGATGCGTGTGAGGAATGAACGCGGTTGGGCAGGTATAATCTGCTGCTTTTTACTCTTTATAGTGGTTTTCTTTTCACTGGTTCTGCACGTGAAGGGTGCCTTTCGCGCATCCGGAAATCCTGAACTGGGCCTGCTGTTTTTTATTATTCCTGGCGCCGTGTCGAGCTTTATCTCTCCGCGTCAGCGGGTAATGCTTCCGCTGGTGGGGGCCATTCTGGCAGCACCCATTTGTCTGGTGTTGACGCGGCTGTTTTTCGATAACGGCGGGTCGTTCTGGCAGGAGCTGGCGTGGCTTTTCAGCGCTGTTTTCTGGTGTGCGCTTGGCGCGCTGTGCTATCTGTTTGTCAGCTCAATGCTGCACGACAAGCGACGGGAAAACAAACGCCCGCTGTAGGCGCGGGCGTCGTGGTGTTATCGGCAGAGCGACTCAGGCAAACAGGCCAAGATTCTCTTTCGCCCAGGCTTCAAAATCCGTGCAGCCGCCGATGTGTTTCTGGTCGACGAAAATCTGTGGCACGGTTTCCACCGGTTTACCCACGGTTTTTTCCAGATCGGCTTTGGTGATGCCTTCCGCGTGAATGTCTACGTAACGGTAGTTAAAATCGTCGCGTTCCTGAGTCAATTTCTCCGCCAGCTCTTTTGCACGAACGCAGTAAGGGCAGCCCGGACGACCAAAAATTACGGTAAACATAGTGTCTCTCCTCAAACGAGCGGAATAATCAACGTGCCTGTCGGCGAATGGCGCTTATGATGCCGCGCTCAGCAGCGGAGGGAAAGAAGGTTCTGCCTGTTACTCTGATTCATCCAGGCTATGTTTGGCTAATTATTTTTCCCCGGCTTGCCGTTATACTCGACGTAAATTGGCAAGATAAAAACGCGAAAGGTTCACAGGAGAAGAGGCATGCGTACGCTGGGAGCACTACCGAAAAGCGTATTGATACTGGAGGCCATCGGGATGGTGGTACTGGCGGTGGCCTGGCTATCGCTCAATCAGTACATTACGCTGCCGACGCCGTTGGCCAGCCCGCTGGCGGCGGTGATCATGATCTTCATTGGCATTGCGCTGATGCTGCCCGCCGCTGGCGTTCTGTTTTTGGGGATTGCCCGTGCCGCAGCGCCGCAGCTGATGAATCCTGGTTCCGCGCGAAAAAAGGAAAAAAATGATGACACCGACGATTGAAGTTCTGCTCAACCACCGCTCTATCCGTCAGTTTACCGACGAGCCCATCAGCGATGAACAGCGTGCGGCGATTATCGACAGCGCGCGGGCAACGTCCAGCTCCAGCTTTTTGCAGTGCACTTCTATTATCCGCATTACGGATAAAGCGATGCGCGAGCAGCTGGTTGGCCTAACCGGCGGGCAGGCGCACGTGGCGCAGGCGGCCGAGTTTTGGGTGTTCTGCGCCGACTTTAACCGCCATTTGCAGATTTTACCTGACGCACAGCTGGGCCTGGCTGAGCAGCTGCTGCTGGGCGTTGTTGATACCGCGCTGATGGCGCAAAACGCGCTTACTGCGGCGGAGTCCCTGGGGCTGGGCGGCGTGTACATCGGCGGCCTGCGCAACAATATTGAAACGGTTACCGCGCTGCTTAAGCTGCCAAAACATGTGCTGCCGCTGTTTGGTCTGTGCCTGGGCTGGCCGGCCAGCAACCCGGATCTCAAGCCGCGCCTGCCTGCCGCGCTGCTGGTGCATGAAAATCACTATCAGCCGATGGACCGTGAGGTGTTGGCGCAGTACGACGAAGATCTTGCCCGGTACTATTTGTCCCGCAGCACCAATGCCCGCCGCGACACCTGGAGCGACCATATTCGCCGTACGCTTATCAAAGAGAGCCGCCCGTTTATTCTGGATTATCTGCACCAGCAGGGGTTTGCTACGCGCTGATTTATCCTGCCCGATGGCGCTTCGTTTTTCGGGCCTGCAAGAGAAGGCACGGCCGGGTATGCACTGTGCTACCCGGTGGCGCAAATGCCAGAATCTGTGTCTGGACGCAAGCATCCATCGATGTGAAAGCGGTATGATACGCTGATTTTTAAGCGGCTTTTTTTGGAGAGGTAAAGGGTGAAAATCGCCATTTTGTCCCGGGATGGAACGCTCTACTCGTGCAAGCGTCTGCGTGAGGCCGCCCAGCGTCGCGGCCATATTGTTGACATCCTCGACCCGCTGTCGTGCTACATGAACATCAACCCGTCGGCGTCGTCGATTCATTACAAAGGCCGCCAACTGCCGCATTACGATGCGGTGATCCCCCGTATTGGCTCGGCGATTACCTACTACGGTATGGCGGCGCTGCGGCAGTTTGAAATGCTGGGCAGCTATCCGCTCAACGAATCGGTGGCGATTACCCGCGCCCGCGATAAGCTGCGATCGTTGCAGCTGCTGGCGCGCCAGGGGATCGATCTTCCCGTCACTGGCATCGCCCATTCGCCGGACGACACCAGCGATCTGATCGACATGGTCGGCGGCGCGCCGCTGGTGGTGAAGCTGGTCGAGGGGACGCAGGGCATCGGCGTCGTGCTGGCCGAAACCCGTCAGGCGGCGGAGAGCGTGATCGACGCCTTTCGCGGTCTGAATGCGCATATCCTGGTGCAGGAGTACATCAAAGAAGCCAAAGGGCGTGATATCCGCTGCCTGGTGGTGGGCGATCGGGTCGTTGCCGCGATTGAGCGCCGGGCGAAGGAGGGCGATTTCCGCTCTAACCTGCACCGCGGCGGCGTGGCGACGGTCGCCGACATTACGCCTGCCGAGCGCGAGGTGGCCATTAAAGCCGCTCAGACGCTTGGCCTCGACGTGGCTGGGGTGGATATCCTGCGGGCGAAACGCGGGCCGCTGGTGATGGAGGTTAACGCGTCGCCGGGGCTGGAAGGGGTGGAAACCACGACCGGTATTGATGTCGCCGGTAAGATGATCGACTGGATCGAGCGTCAGGCCCACCCCGGTTTTTGCCTGAAAATCGGCGGCTAGTGCGGCTTTCGTAGTATGTAACGCTTTTTTTGCGTAAGCTATACATCATCTCGTCTGATACCGGGCGCTGCCCGGTAGCATGTTTTTTCTGGAATGTTACTTTACCGCATGAGGTCATAGGCAATATGGATTCTCTCGTCGTCCCGAGTCTGGATAAGTTACGTCAGTGGCTCGACGAAATGGGCATGAGCTTTTTTGAGTGCGACACCTGCCAGGCGCTGCACCTGCCGCATATGCAAAATTTTGATGGTGTCTTTGATGCCAAAATTGACCTCATTGATAACGTCGTGCTTTTCTCGGCGCTGGCCGAGGTCAAACCGTCGGCGCTGCTGGCGCTGGGGGCCGATCTCTCTGCCATCAATGCCAGCTCGCTGACCGTCAAAGCGTTTCTGGATATGCAGGATGATAATCTGCCGAAGCTGGTCGTTTGCCAGTCGTTGTCCGCCTCGGTGGGCGTGAGCTTTGAGCAGTTTGCGGCCTTTGTGCAGCAAAGCGAAGAGCAGGTTTCGATGGTGATTCTTGAGGCTTCCGCCCAACAGCTACTGTATAAGCCGGAAGAGGAAGAGCTGCCGCCGGAAGATATCCAATACCATTTTCTTCACTAATCCTCCCCGCTAAATAGCGCAGTCACTGCCACGGTGGCTGCGTATTACATGCATTTATTCTACTCTTAACCTCTTTTTAAAGATTCTTTCACTACCTGATTGGCGCTTTTGGCTTATCGGATAGAGTGATCTTGCATAAAAAATTGATAAAAGGCGTTTTTTACACTGACCTATAGCCTCCGGGCCGGGCTACAGTTATTCTTGCGACATATCGGTGCACCCCCTAATTATTGCCAGTGATAATCATAGTTGGCGAGAATTTTGCATCGATAGCGCGAGCAATGACTGCAGGGGAGCCCGGTCTCTTCTCTTTCATGCAGTACGAAAAAATATGCATGATTTCTGCATACTCTAAATTGCGTATATTTAGTCCGTTTGTTAACGGGCGCTGAGAAGGATAAGAGATATGGCCGCCTTAAATAAAAAATGGTTAACAGGTCTGGTGACGGGTGCGCTGATGGCTGCCTCGGCAAGCGTGCTCGCTGCAGAACAAAAAACGCTGCATGTCTATAACTGGTCCGACTATATCGCGCCGGATACCGTGGCGAATTTTGAAAAAGAGACCGGGATTAAAGTCGTATACGACGTCTTCGACTCCAACGAAGTACTGGAAGGTAAACTGATGGCGGGTAGCACCGGTTTTGATCTGGTGGTGCCGTCGGCAAGCTTCCTGGAACGCCAGCTCACCGCCGGCGTGTTCCAGCCGCTGGATAAGAGCAAGCTGCCAAACTGGAAAAACCTCGATCCGGACGTGCTGAAGCTGGTGGCGAAGCATGACCCGGACAACAAATATGCGATGCCTTACCTGTGGGCGACCACCGGTATTGGCTACAACGTCGATAAAGTCAAAGCCGTGCTCGGCAAAGACGCGCCGCTGAATAGCTGGGATCTGGTGATGAAGCCGGAAAACCTGGAAAAACTGAAGAGCTGCGGCGTCTCCTTCCTCGATGCGCCGGAAGAAATTTTTGCCACCGTGCTGAACTACCTGGGCAAAGATCCTAACAGCATGAAGGCCGATGATTACACCGGCCCGGCGACCGACCTGCTGCTGAAGCTGCGCCCGAACATTCGCTACTTCCACTCCTCACAGTACATTAACGATCTGGCCAACGGTGATATTTGCGTGGCGATCGGCTGGGCGGGCGACGTCTGGCAAGCAGCGAACCGCGCGAAAGAAGCGAAGAACGGCGTCAACGTTTCTTACTTCATTCCAAAAGAAGGGGCACTGGCGTTCTTCGATGTCTTCGCGATGCCTGCTGATGCGAAAAACAAAGACGAAGCCTATCAGTTCCTCAACTATCTGATGCGTCCGGACGTGATTGCCCACATCAGCGACCATGTGTTCTATGCCAACGGCAACAAAGCATCAACGCCGCTGGTCAGCGCCGAAATTCGCGATAATCCGGCGATTTATCCGCCGGCTGACGTCTTCGCCAAGCTGTTCACGCTGAAAGTCCAGGATCCTAAAATCGACCGCGTCAGAACGCGTGCGTGGACCAAAGTGAAAAGCGGGAAATAATCCTTCACCTTGCTGGTGAGGGTATTGCACCGGGGCAGTGCAGCTGCCCCAATCTGGACGCCTGCCGGACGGCGGGTGTCCAGGGGTTGATATGACAACCGGGTCATATTGATATTCGTATTTTGCCGGAGAGCACCAGATTGAACGACGCTATTCCCCGCCCACAGGCGAAAACCCGCAAAGCGCTGACCCCGCTGCTGGAAATCCGTAATCTGACCAAATCCTTCGACGGCCAGCACGCCGTAGACGACGTTAACCTCACGATTTATAAAGGCGAAATTTTTGCGCTGCTGGGCGCATCTGGCTGCGGCAAGTCAACCCTGCTGCGCATGCTGGCGGGTTTTGAGCAGCCGACCGCCGGGCAGATTATGCTCGATGGCGTCGATCTGGCGCAGGTGCCGCCGTATCTGCGGCCAATTAACATGATGTTCCAGTCCTACGCGCTGTTTCCGCACATGACCGTTGAGCAGAACATCGCCTTTGGCCTGAAGCAGGATAAGCTGCCGAAAGCGGAAATTAACGCCCGCGTCGCCGAAATGCTGGCGCTGGTGCATATGCAGGAATTTGCGAAGCGCAAGCCGCATCAGCTTTCCGGCGGCCAGCGTCAGCGCGTGGCGCTGGCGCGAAGCCTCGCTAAGCGTCCGAAGCTGCTGCTGCTGGATGAACCGATGGGCGCGTTGGACAAAAAGCTGCGCGACCGGATGCAGCTGGAAGTGGTGGATATTCTTGAACGCGTGGGCGTGACCTGCGTGATGGTGACCCACGACCAGGAAGAAGCCATGACCATGGCCGGACGTATCGCCATTATGAACCGCGGCAAGTTTGTCCAGATTGGTGAACCGGAAGAGATTTACGAACACCCGACGACCCGCTACAGCGCGGAGTTTATCGGCTCGGTCAACGTCTTTGAAGGGCTGCTTAAACGGCGCGACGAAGATGGTCTGATCATTGAGTCGCCGGGGCTGGTGCATCCGCTGAAGGTTGACCCTGACGCTTCCGTAGTGGACAACGTACCGGTGTACGTCGCCCTGCGCCCGGAAAAAATCATGCTCTGCGAAGACCCGCCGGCGGACGGCTACAACTTTGCCGTCGGGGAAGTTGAGCACATTGCCTACCTCGGCGATCTCTCCATTTATCATGTCCGCCTGAAAAGCGGCCAGATGATCAGCGCGCAGCTGCAAAACGCCCACCGTTACCAGAAAGGCTTACCGACCTGGGGCGATGAGGTACGTTTGTGCTGGGATGCTGACAGCTGCGTGGTATTGACGGTTTAGGAGGGGCTATGAGTACATATGAACCACCGGCCCGCCCGCATAAACCGGGCGGCTTCGCCCTGTGGCTGGCGCGGGTCAATATGAAACACGGGCGCAAGTTTGTCATTGCGATGCCGTATCTATGGCTGATCCTGCTGTTTTTACTGCCGTTCCTGATCGTCTTCAAAATCAGCCTTGCGGAGATGGCGCGCGCGATCCCGCCGTATACCAACCTGATGGAATGGGCCGACGGCCAGCTGACGGTTGCGCTCAACTTTGGCAACTTCCTGCAGCTGACCGACGATCCGCTCTATTTTGAGGCTTATTTGCAGTCGCTGCAGGTGGCGGCAATCTCGACGATTTGCTGTCTGCTGCTGGGCTATCCGCTGGCCTGGGCGGTGGCGCACAGTAAACCATCAACGCGCAACATCCTGCTGCTGCTGGTGATCCTGCCATCGTGGACGTCGTTTCTGATTCGTGTCTACGCATGGATGGGGATCCTGAAAAATAACGGCGTGCTGAACAACTTTCTGATGTGGCTGGGGGTGATTGACCAGCCGCTGACGATTCTGCATACCAACCTCGCGGTCTATATCGGGATTGTGTACGCCTATCTGCCGTTTATGGTGCTGCCTATCTACACTGCGCTGACCCGCATTGACTACTCGCTGGTTGAGGCGTCGCTGGATCTCGGCGCACGTCCGCTGAAGACCTTTTTCAGCGTCATCGTACCGTTAACCAAAGGCGGGATTATCGCGGGCTCCATGCTGGTCTTTATCCCGGCGGTAGGGGAGTTTGTGATCCCGGAACTGCTCGGTGGCCCGGACAGCATCATGATTGGGCGCGTGCTGTGGCAGGAGTTCTTTAACAACCGCGACTGGCCGGTAGCCTCGGCGGTGGCGATCGTCATGCTGCTGCTGCTGATCGTGCCGATCATGTGGTTCCATAAATATCAGCAAAAACAGATGGGGGAACACGGATGAACAACCTACCGGTCGTACGATCGCCGTGGCGAATCCTGATTCTGGTGATTGGCTTTACGTTCCTGTATGCGCCAATGCTGATGCTGGTGGTCTATTCGTTTAACAGCTCAAAGCTGGTGACCGTCTGGGCGGGCTGGTCAACGCGCTGGTACGGCGAACTGTTCCGCGATGATGCGATGATGAGCGCGGTGGGGCTAAGCCTGACCATCGCGGCGGCGGCTGCCACGATGGCGGCCATTCTTGGCACCATTGCCGCGGTGGTGATGGTGCGCTTTGGCCGCTTCCGCGGTGCCAACGGCTTTGCCTTTATGATCACCGCGCCGCTGGTTATGCCGGACGTCATTACCGGGCTGTCTCTGCTGCTGCTGTTCGTTGCTTTGGCACATGCCATCGGCTGGCCGGCGGATCGCGGTATGCTGACCATCTGGTTGGCGCACGTCACCTTCTGTACTGCCTACGTGGCGGTGGTTATCTCCTCGCGTCTGCGCGAGCTGGACCGCTCGATCGAAGAGGCGGCGATGGATCTGGGCGCGACGCCGCTGAAGGTCTTCTTCGTGATTACGCTGCCGATGATTATGCCGGCGGTCATTTCCGGCTGGCTGCTGGGCTTTACGCTGTCGCTGGATGACCTGGTCATCGCCAGCTTCGTATCCGGCCCGGGCGCGACGACGCTACCGATGCTGGTCTTCTCCAGCGTGCGCATGGGGGTGAACCCGGAGATTAACGCGCTGGCGTCTCTGATCCTTGGCGTAGTCGGAATTGTCGGATTTATCGCCTGGTATTTGATGGCGCGCGCGGAAAAACAGCGGGTGCGCGATATCCAACGTGCAAGACGCGGATAATCCTCTTAAAATCGATACGGATGTGCAGTCGATGCCGCGAATGTTCGCGGCATCGTTTTCATGGAAGGCAACACATTGGAACTGTTTACTCGAAGCCGTCGGTCGCATGCCCGTCTGAACGTTCCTGCTTTGGTGCAGGTGGCGGCGCTCGCCATTATTTTAATCCGCTGTCTCGACCTGTTGATGATTATCAATCTGCTCGGGCTGAATGGGATTGGCGAATTTATTCATCGCAGCGTTCAGACCTGGACGCTGACGCTGGTGTTTCTCTCCAGCCTGGTGCTGGTGTTCGTTGAAATCGCCTGCGCCTTTTCGTTGGTCAAAGGGCGTAACTGGGCGCGCTGGGTGTACCTGCTGACGCAGGTGATTGCCGCCAGCTACCTGTGGGCTGCATCGCTTGGCTACGGTTACCCGGAGCTGTTTAGCATCGCGGGCGAGTCGAAGCGGGAGATTTTCCGTTCGTTGGTGATGCAAAAAATGCCGGATCTGCTGGTGTTATGCCTGCTTTTTGTACCCGCAGCCTCCCGGCGATTTTTCCGCTTACAATAACGGTGATACAATCCACGCCCCTCTTTGTCTCAAGGTTTTTCTATGCAGTGCGCACTCTATGATGCCGATCGTTGCCGTTCATGTCAGTGGATTGAGCAGCCCGTCGCCGAACAGCTGGCCGCCAAAATGGCCGACCTCCAGACGCTGCTGGCGGCGTTTCCCGTGGCGGGATGGTGCGCACCCGTGTCTGGCCCCGAGCAGGGGTTTCGCAATAAAGCCAAAATGGTGGTCAGCGGTAGCGTAGAACGTCCGCTGCTGGGCATGCTGCATCGCGACGGGACGCCGGAAGATCTGACCGACTGTCCGCTGTATCCGGCCTCGTTTGCCCCGGTATTTGCTGCGCTCAAACCGTTTATCGCCCGCGCCGGGCTGACGCCCTACAACGTGGCGCGCAGGCGCGGCGAGCTGAAGTACCTGCTGCTGACGGAAAGCCAGCTCGACGGCGGCATGATGCTGCGCTTTGTGCTGCGTTCGGACAGTAAGCTCGCGCAGCTGCGCGCCGCATTACCCTGGCTTCAGGCCCAGCTGCCGCAGCTTAAGGTGATCACCGCCAACATTCAGCCGGTACACATGGCGATTATGGAAGGCGAACAGGAGATTTTCTTTACCGAGCAGCAGGCGCTGGCGGAGCGGTTTAATGACGTTCCGCTGTGGATTCGCCCGCAGAGCTTCTTCCAGACCAACCCCGCTGTCGCCAGCGCCCTGTACGCCACGGCGCGCGACTGGGTGCGGGCGCTGCCGGTCGATCATATGTGGGATCTGTTTTGCGGCGTCGGCGGCTTTGGGCTGCACTGCGCGACGCCGGACATGACCCTGACCGGCATTGAGATTGCCCCGGAGGCTATTGCCTGTGCGAAGCAGTCGGCGGCAGAGCTGGGGCTGGGCAAGCTGCATTTCCAGGCGCTGGATTCGACCCAGTTTGCCACCGCCCAGGCCGCTACTCCGCAACTGGTGCTGGTCAACCCGCCGCGCCGCGGCATTGGCAAAGCGCTGTGCGACTACCTCAGCGCGATGGCGCCGCAGTACCTCGTCTACTCCAGCTGTAATGCGCAGACCATGGCCAAAGATTTTGCCCATCTGCCGGGGTACCGTATCGAGAAAGTACAGCTGTTTGATATGTTCCCGCACACCGCCCATTACGAGGTGTTGACGCTGCTGGTTCGCTGCTAGCGTGCCCAAGCCCGGCAGGTGCAGCGCTGCCGGGCGGTTACAATGGCTAGTGGCTCATGGTCTGAGGCGACATATTGCCTTGCTTCATCTTCTCTCCTTTCATGGCCTCTTTTTTCATGCCGTCTTTTTGCATACCGTCTTTGGCCATCTTCTCTTTGCACATCGTGTCCTGGCACATTTTATCGTGGGGTTTGGCCATGCCGTCATGCATTGGCTCGGCGGCGTGCACGCTCGCCATCAGCAGGGCGCCGAGCGCGGCGGTAGCAATCATTATCTTTTTCATCGTCTGTCCTCATGGTTGATGTTGTGCACCGACAGCATCGCGCGCAGCTCATCACCATGTCCTCACGGAAGTTTAAATAAAATGTGATAACTCACGGCGCCCGGCTGGGTTAAGCTTGAAAAAAAGCGTGGGTGGAATGTTATGAATAGCGCAAAGAAAATCTTGCTGGTGGAAGACGACCAGGACATCGCAACTCTGCTGCGGCTCAATTTGCAGGATGAAGGATACCAAATCGTTCACGAGGCGGACGGCACGCGCGCGCTGGCGCAGCTTGAGGCATCGGTCTGGGACGCGGTGATCCTTGATTTAATGCTGCCCGGCGTCGACGGGCTGGAGATCTGCCGCCGCATCCGGCAAATGACGCGCTATTTACCGGTGATCATTATCAGCGCCCGCACCAGTGAAACGCACCGTGTCCTGGGGCTGGAGATGGGGGCCGACGACTACCTGCCGAAACCTTTTTCGCTGCTGGAGTTGATTGCCCGCGTTAAAGCGCTGTTTCGCCGTCAGGAAGCGATGGGGCAGAGCATCCGCCTGGAGAGCGGGGCGATTGCCTGCCACGGTCTGACCATCGATCCGCTCTCCCGTGAAGTGCGGCTGCACGGCGAGTCCGTTGAGCTAACCCCGCGTGAATTTGATCTGCTGTACTGGTTTGCTCGCCATCCGGGAGAGGTCTTTTCGCGTCTGTCGTTGCTCGATAGCGTGTGGGGCTATCAGCATGAAGGGTATGAACACACGGTCAATACCCATATCAACCGCCTGCGGGTGAAAATAGAGAAAGACCCCGCCGAGCCGGAAATCATTCTCACCGTCTGGGGAAAAGGCTATAAGTTTGCCACCGACAAAAGGAAACCTGCACCATGAGCCGACGGTTGAGCCTGAGCCAGCGGCTGACGCTGGTGTTTACCGCCATTTTGCTGCTGTGCGCGATTGCGGCGTGCAGCGTGCAGCTTTACAACAGCAGCCAGTTCGGTAATGCGATGGTTCAGCGGCTGTCGGCGGGCCTGGCGCAGCAAATCGTCAATCGCGAGCCGCTGCTGGATGCGCAGGGTGGCGTTAATCGCCAGACCCTGAAAACGTTGTTTGACCGCCTGATGACGCTTAACCCGAGCGTAGAGCTGTACCTTATCTCGCACGACGGTACGATTGTCGCCGATGCTGCACCGCCTGGCCACATCAAGCGCCAGCAGATTGACCTCGCGCCGCTGCGGGCCTTCCTCGACGGCGCGGCGTGGCCGGTGTACGGCGACGACCCGCGCAGCCAGGATAAACAGAAAGTCTTCAGCGTGGCACCGGTTTTGCTCAACGGCAACCTGCACGGTTATCTCTACATCATTCTTGAGGGGGAAAACCTCAATGCGCTGGCGGAGAGCGCGTGGCACAAGGCGCTGTGGAGCACCTTCCTTTGGTCGCTGCTGCTGGTGGCGCTGTTTGGCCTGCTGGCGGGAACGCTGGTGTGGTACTGGGTCGCCCGTCCGGTGCGCCAGCTTACCGCCCATGTGCAAGGGGTGGATCAGGACAGCATCAGCGCAATCAGGCAGCTGGCGCAGCAGCCGCTGCAGGCCGATGGCTCTAATGAAGTGGCAATATTGCGTAATACCTATATTGAGCTGGCGCGCAAAATTGCCAGCCAGTGGGATCAGCTTTCCGATAGCGATCGTCAGCGCCGCGAGTTTATTGCCAATATTTCCCATGATTTGCGCACTCCGTTAACCTCACTGCTGGGCTATCTGGAGACGCTATCGATGAAAGCCGACACGCTCTCACCGGAGGATAACCGGCAGTACTTGGCCGTGGCGCTACGCCAGGGGCACAAGGTTCGTCATCTCTCACAGCAGCTGTTTGAGCTGGCGAAGCTGGAGCACGGCGGGATCAAGCCACAGCTCGAACCGTTTGCGATAGGTGAATTAATTCAGGATGTGGCACAGAAATTCGATCTGGCGATTGAGACCCGGCGCTTAACCCTCAAGGTCGAGATCCCGCGCGCGCTGCCGCTGCTGAACGCCGATGTTTCGATGATTGAGCGGGTGGTCACTAACCTGCTGGATAACGCCGTGCGTCACACGCCGCCCGGTGGCACGGTGATGCTGCGCGTCTGGCAGGAAAATGAACGTCTTCAGGTGGAGGTTGCTGACAGCGGGCCTGGCGTCGATGAAGCGCTGCGTGAGGCGTTATTCCAGCGTCCTTCCGCGCTGAGTGCGCAAAGCGTGAGAGAAAATCGCGGTGGCCTGGGGCTGCTGATTGTGCGGCGTATGCTGGAACTGCACGGCGGCAGTATTCGCCTGATGGAGGCCTCTGCGGGCGCTTGCTTCCGCTTTTTCGTGCCGTTATAGATGAGAAAACCCGGTAAGCAGGGCGCTTACCGGGTGAGGGCACTTACTCAGCGAACCATTTGTCGCTGATTTTCTGATAGGTACCGTCTGCTTTAATCGCTTTGAGTGCACCGTTCAGCTGCTCCAGCAGCGCTTTGTTGTCCGGGCGTACCGCGATGCCAAGGCCAATGCCGAAGTACTGCGGATCGGTGACTTTCTCAGTGGCCGCACCCAGCTGCGGGTTCGTTTTCAGCCATTCGTTGACCACGGCGGTATCGCCGAAGACGCCGTCGATACGGCCATTTTTCAGGTCGATAATCGCATTCTGGTAGCTGTCATAGGCGACGGTTTTCACTTCCGGATGCTTGTCCATCAGGTATTTCTGGTGGGTCGTCCCGTTTTCCATACCGATACGTTTGCCTTTCAGGTCATCAAAGGTTTTGAATTCGCCTTTTTTGGCAATTACCAGCGCCGAGTTAGCATAGTAGGCATCGGTAAACGCGACCTGTTTGCTACGCTCAGGCGTGATGTCCATACCGGAGATCACCGCATCGTATTTCTTAAATTTCAGCGCCGGGATCAGGCTGTCAAACGCGTGGTTGGTAAAGGTACATTCGGCCTGAATTTGTTTGCACAGCGCGTTAGCAAGGTCGATATCAAAGCCGACGATCTGGTTGTTCGCATCCATGGACTCAAACGGCGGATAGGTAGCGGACACGCCGAAGCTGATTTTTTCTGCGGCCTGGGCGCCTGCGGCAACGGTGGCCAGTAAGGCGGCCAATACTAATTTTTTCATGGATGAGCTCCTGTCTGTCTCGCTTATGGTTGCTGCCCTGCGTGTGGCATGGAGCTACAATGCCACTTAGTGAATTTATATGCAATATAGTTGAGTAAATATTTTCATTTTTGCAAAAAAAAACGGATAGACCAGCGGCTTATCCGTTTCGGAATTTAATGGTTATGCAAAAACTAGTCGCGGCGCTCAAAGGCCAGCGCTTTGCGCTCAATCAGGCGCATCAGCAGCGTCAGCAGGCCGTTGACGACGAGATACACCAGCCCGGCGGCACCAAAGACCATCACGTCATAGGTGCGTCCGTACAGCAGCTGCCCGTGGCCCATTACCTCCATCAGCGTGATGGTATAGGCCAGCGACGTACTCTTGAACACCAGCACCACTTCGTTGGAGTAGGAAGAGAGCGCACGTTTAAAGGCGTACGGCAGCAGGATCGCCAGCGTATCTTTCTTACTCATCCCCAGCGCGTTACAGGACTGCCACTGGCCTTCCGGAATGGCGCGGATCGCACCAAAGAACAGCTGCGTGGTATAGGCGGCGCTGTTGAGCGACAGGGCAATCAGCGCGCATAGCCACGGCTCGGAGAGCAGATGCCACAGCACCGGATAGTTTTGCAACGTCGGGAACTGACCCGGGCCGTAGTAAATCAGGAAGATCTGCACCAGCAGCGGCGTGCCGGTAAACAGCGTGATGTAGCCGCGTACCAGCCACACCAGCACCGGCGTTTTCAGCGTCAGGATGATGGTGAAGATCAGCGCCAGTACCAGCGCCACCACAATGGAGGCGACGGTCAGCGTCAGGCTGGTATGCAGCCCTTTCATCAGTTCCGGTAAATACTCGAGCATCAGCCTGGTCTCCGTTCGAAGCGAGTGGTACGCAGGTCAATGCGTTTGAGGATGTACTGGCTCAGCAGCGTGATCACCAGATAGATAGCCGCCGCCACGATGTACCAGGTAAACGGCTCCTGGGTACGCGTCGCGATGCTTTTGGTTTGCAGCATCAGGTCGTTCACGCTAATCAGCGATACCAGCGCGGTATCTTTCAGCAGTACCAGCCACTGGTTGCCGAGGCCCGGCAGCGCGTGTCGCCACATCTGCGGCATCACCAGACGGAAGAAGATAGCACTTTTCGACATCCCCAGCGCCTGGCCGGATTCCCACTGGCCCGCCGGTACCGCTTTCAGTGCGCCGCGCAGGGTCTGCGAGGCGTAAGCGGCATAGAGCAGGGAGAGGGCAATCACGCCGCACAGGAACGGGCTGACGTCGAAGTTTTCGATCTGCATCTGAACCGGAATCTGCACGATGCCGAGGTTAATCGTAAAACCGTCGGACAGCGTCAACAGCAGCTGTGAAGAGCCGAAGTAGATAAACAGCACCACCAGGATTTCCGGTAGACCGCGCAGCACGGTGACCAGCGCGGAGCCGAGCCATGCGATAGGGCGCCATTTAACCGACTCCCACACCGCAAAGAACATTGCCAGCGCGAGCCCGATAACCAGTGCACAAACGGCAAGGCCGACGGTCATACCGGCGGCGCTTGCTAAAGGAAACATTTCGTTCATCAAGTCTTACTTCTGGAACCATTTAGCGTAGATGGTTTGGTAAGTGCCATCTTTTTTCACTTTTTCCAGCGCAGCGTTAAATTTCTGCTGCAGCTCGGTGTTGCCCTGACGTACGGCAATGCCCAGGCCGGTGCCGAAGTAACCTTTGTCGGTCACCTTGTCGCCAACGGCGGCCAGCTTGTCGTTATCTTTCAGCCATTCGGTAACCACGGCGGTGTCGCCGAAGACGGCATCAATACGGCCGTTTTGCAGGTCCAGCTTCGCGTTCTGATAGCTGTCGTAAGGCACGGTGGTAATTTCCGGATGTTTATCCATGATAAATTTCTGGTGCGTGGTGCCGTTCTGTACGCCGACTTTTTTGCCTTTCAGCTGATCGATGCCGGTGAACTTGCCCTTCACGCCGACAAACAGCGCGGAGTTATCATAGTACGGAGTGGTGAACAGAACCTGTTTTTCACGCTCAGGGGTGATATCCATACCGGCCATCACCGCGTCAATACGGCGGAACTTCAGGCTAGGGATCAGGCTATCGAAAGATTGGTTGCTGAAGGTACAGGTCGCGTCGATCTCTTTACACAGCGCGTTGGCCAGATCCACGTCGAAGCCGACGATCTGGTTGTTGGCATCCATCGACTCAAATGGAGGGTAGGATGCTTCGGTCGCAAAACGGATAGTTTGAGCAGCGGCAGCGGAGAGGCTGACGCTAGCGAGCAGCGCGGCAATCAGTACTTTTTTCATGATCATTGTCCTGTTCTCAGTGAGAAAGATAATTTCTAAAAGCCTCGGTCTGTGGGCTGTTAAAGCAGCTTGCATCGCCTTGTTCGACGATATAACCGTTTTCCATGTACACCACGCGGCTGGCGGTCTTGCGTGCCACTTCCACTTCGTGGGTGACGATGACCTGGGTAATGTTGGTTTCAGCCAGTTCATGAATGATGCTGACGATTTGGGCGGTGATTTCCGGATCAAGGGCGGCGGTGGGCTCATCAAACAGCAGCACCTGCGGCTCCATCATCAGCGCGCGGGCGATCGCCACACGCTGCTGCTGACCGCCGGACAGGTGCAGCGGATAGCGGTCGCTGAACGGTTTGAGGCGTAAACGCTCGAGCAGTTTTTCCGCGCGCGCCATCGCCTGATCTTTACTCAGCCCCAGCACGCGGCACGGCGCTTCGATCAGATTCTGAACCACGGTCAGGTGCGGCCAGAGGTTGTACTGCTGGAAGACCATGCCGACGTTTTGACGCAGTTCGCGAATCGCTTTATCTGACGGCGTTTTGGCAAAATCGAAATGATTACCCGCAATCGCCAGAGTACCGGACTTCGGCATCTCCAGCAGATTCAGCACGCGCAGCAGGGAGCTTTTACCCGCGCCGCTTGGGCCAAGCAGTACCAGCGTTTCGCCCTCCGGGCACTGCAGCGTGATGTCGAACAGCGCCTGATGCGCGCCATAAAAGCAGTTAATGCCGTCTAATTTAATGCTCATTGATACCCGTCACGAAAGAGTTGTCCTCGCCCTGGAAACGCCAGGTGCTTACTCTGCTGCCGCTCTTACATTTCCCCGCTGAAGGTATCAGCCGTAGAGGAATTATCAGCAATTGAGGCCGCAAATAGTACCTTTGACAGAATAGTTATGCAATATTTGTGCGTTAAAACTTAAATATAAACCAACTTTTCTTTTAAAGTTAGCACAAAATAACGGTCGGGGTGGGCGCGGGGTATAAATGTCGGCATTCCACGGAGAATGCCAGACATTTTGCCGGGATAAAGGATATAGCAGAATTTGTTTACACTTTATTAACGTTTTTCGAGAGATTGGCGCAGCGTGCCCGCTGGCGCATGGCTATTGTTGCCGAGATAACGCACGTCATCCACCGCCCAGCACTGACCTTCGCGAATCATCAGCACTTCGTCTTTCCAGCTTTGGGTTCCCTGTTTCAAGTCGACGCGTAGCGGAATATTGCGCGCGTCGGTGTTAGGAATGGTCGAGGCGCTGGCGACGTCGGCGCTATCCGGTACGGCGGTGCTGCTGGAGAACAGCCCCGACTGCATCAGCGTGCGCGTGCTGGCGTCCTGGCTGCTGTCGCTCAGCAGTTTGGCCAGCCCATCGCTCAGATACGGCCGCAGCGCGGTGTAGTCGCTGGTCCGACGCTGGATCTGGCTGTCATAAAATTTTTGTGCCACGGTGTCCGGGCCGCCTTCCACGCATTGCCCGACGCGCGCGCCGGTATCTTTGTAAGCAGGGGTGACAGTGGTGCAGGCGCTCAGCAGCAGCGCGGCAGGGAGGATAAATGCAAGGTTGGAGTAACGCATAGTGATTCCTTGTTAGCCGTCTCAACATTAGTCGCTTCTACGCCGGGGGCCGGCGTATCAACCGCCGCCATGCGGCGGGCGAGATTTACGTATACGATAATGGAGTAATCCCTTTTCAAGCATAGCGTATCGGTCCGATAATGTGTTTAGCACTAAGCGCTAAGGCATTGAACGTTAACGAAGGAGCTGTCCATGCAATTTTCAACTACCCCCACCCTCGAAGGGCAACCAATTGTCGAATACTGCGGCGTGGTGACCGGCGAGGCGATTCTGGGCGCGAATATTTTTCGCGATTTCTTCGCTGGCATTCGCGATATTGTTGGCGGACGTTCGGGCGCGTATGAAAAAGAGCTGCGCAAAGCGCGTGAGATTGCCTTTAAAGAACTCGGCGAGCAGGCCGCAGCGCTGGGCGCTGATGCGGTTGTCGGGATTGATATCGATTATGAAACCGTGGGCAAAGACAGCAGCATGCTGATGGTGAGCGTGAGCGGTACGGCGGTCAAAACGCGCAAATGAAACGTTTTCTGACCGTAATGATGCTGGCGATGCTGCTGGCGGGGTGTGCCGGGGAAGAAAAAAAAGCGGTCATTGAAAAGCCTGGATACGTGCTGGATACCAGCCGTTCCGCGCCTGCCGCTTATCCACGCGTTAAGGTACTGGTTATTCACTATACGGCGGATGATTTCGACGGTTCGCTGACCACGCTAACCGGTCAGCAGGTCAGCGTGCACTATCTCATTCCCGCGGTGCCGCCGCTAACGCGCGGCAAGCCGCGAATCTGGCGGCTGGTGCCGGAGTCAGAGCTTGCCTGGCATGCCGGTGTGAGCTTCTGGCGCGGCGCGACGCGCATCAACGACACGTCAATCGGTATCGAGCTGGAAAACCTCGGCTGGCAGAAGTCGGGGGGGACGAAGTCCTTCACGCCGTTTGAACCGACGCAAATCCAGGCGTTAATACCGCTGGCGAAAGACATCATCAAGCGCTACAACATTGAGCCGCAAAACGTGGTGGCGCATTCGGATATCGCGCCGCAGCGTAAGGATGATCCGGGCCCGCTGTTCCCGTGGCAGGCGCTGGCGCAGCAGGGGATTGGCGCGTGGCCGGATGCCAGCCGCGTGGCCTTCTATTTGAACGGCCGCTCGCCAAATGCGCCAATTGCCTCATATACCCTGCTGGATTTGCTGGCGCGCTATGGCTACGACGTCAAACCGAATATGACGCGAATGCAGCAGATGCGGGTGATTGCCGCCTTCCAGATGCATTTCCGCCCGGCGCGCTATGACGGCGTAGCGGATATGGAAAGCCTGGCGATTGCCGAGGCGCTGCTGGAAAAATACGGCCAGGGCTAAGCCCTAACGGTGCAGCTTGCCGTGATCCTCAAGCCAGGCGGCGGTACGAATAATACCGTCGTCCAGCGAAACGACCGGCTCGTAGCCTAGCTCTTCGCGGGCGCGGCTGATATCGAGCGTAAAGTCAAAGCTGAGCTTCGATACCCCGTAGTGGGTCAGCGACGGTTCTTTGGCAGATTTATTGCCAAACCGCTCCATGCTGCGGGCAATCATATCCAGCATGGGGTAAGGCACGGAGCGAATGCGGCAGGTGATATCCAGTTCGTCAATTAAGCGCTCAACGATGCTGCGCAGCGTGCGGGGTTCGCCGTTGGTAATGTTATAGGCGCGGCCTGAAGGCAGGTCGTCACAGCGCGGCTGGCTGGCGAGCCACATGGCGTGGGCGGCGTTCTCGTAGTAGGTCATGTCGACCATCGCGTGGCCGCCGCGCGGCAGCAGCACGCTGCCGTAATGGTGCATCATCTGCGCCAGGCGCGGAATAAACACTTTATCGTGCGGGCCAAAGACGCTCTGCGGACGCAGAATGGTGAAACGCGTGTTCGGGTTAGCCTGCGCCAGCATCTGAATGACCTCTTCGCTGGCGGCTTTGCTGCGGGCAAATTCGTTGGCAAAACGGTGAGGACGAAAATCTTCTTTGATGTCCCGATGATGGTGGTAGTCAAAGTAGAGCGACGGCGACGAGATATGGATAAAGTTGCGTACGCCCCAGGCGACAGCCCATTCTCCCAGACGGCGGGTGGCACGGACGTTGGCGAGGTCAAACGCGGCCTGGGTGCCCCACGGCGAGGTGAAGCTAGAGCAGTGCCACAGGGTGTCGACGCCGGCCAGCATCACTTTGGCCTGAGAGGAGACCAGCTCGGTCAGGTCAGCATGGACGAATTCGGCGCCCATTTTCTCCAGCAGTTTGCCCATCGCTTCATTGCGACCGCTCGCTCTGACGCTAATGCCCTTACGGCGCAGATACTCAACTGCGTTTCTGCCTAATCCGCTCGTGGCGCCGGTGACCAGTACCTTCATAATCATCCACAGTGTTAAAAAAGAGTTTCGTGCGCATTCTTCCGTTTATTTCACTCGTATGCAATGGGAAACTAAGACGAAAAAGGGTTAATGCGCATTTTTTCCTGTGACTTCTTCTGCCAGGCGGGCAATACGCCGTGCCATTCCGCGGAAGATGAACAGATGTGCTGGAATCATCAACAACCAGTAGAGTAATCCTGGCATACCGTGCGGATGCCACCAGGCGCGCACGTCAAGTTCCCGATGGCTGCCTTTGTCGACCATCGTGAAGCTCAGGCGACCAAGGCCGGGCGCCTTCATGCCGAAGAGGAGCGTCAGCGCTTTTTCGGGTTCAACAATGATCACTTTCCAGCTGTCGACCGCATCGCCGGGCTGAAGCAGCGGGCGCTCCGGGCGCCCTTTCGCCAGTCGGTGTCCCACCAGCAGATCCATTGCCGCGCGCGTTTTCCAAAGTATATTGCCAAAGAAATAGCCTTCTTTACCGCCCAGACGGTTAACCACCGCCCATAGTGCGGTCAGGCTGGCGGACGTGCTGACGGTAAAGCCGGCCTGTTTGGCAAAAAATCCGTATTCCGGACGCCAGCGAGCGAAAGCCTGCGCGTCGTAGCCCCAGTCGCTGGAGTTGACCAGGCTTTTCTCTTCTTCAAGCGTACGGCGTACCGCCTCATCGAACGGGATCAGCGTTTGTGGGATCAGCGCGCGCAGGGTGCGATCGTCAGCCAGCAGATCGTGCTTCAGCCCCTGGATCAGGGCCTTGGCGATCGTGGGCGGAACGGAGGTGATCACGTTAAGGAACCACACCGAGATCCAGCGAGTGGGGAAGGGAATCGGAATCAGTGGGCGATGACGGCCGCTGACCGCCATAAAATGTTCAAACTGCTGCTGGTAGGTCAGCTCTTCCGGCCCGGCGGCTTCAAACACGCGATGCTCGGGAGACGGATGGTTGAGCAGTTCGACCAGATAGAACAGCAGATTTTCCAGCGCAATCGGCGTGGTGCGCGAGCGCACCCAGCGCGGCGGCGTCAGTATCGGCAGGTTGTAGACCATGTCACGCATCACTTCAAACGCCGCGGAGCCCGCGCCGACGATGATCCCGGCACGCACTTCGCTTACCGGTACGCCCGCATCGCGCAGAATATCGGCGGTTAACTGACGGGCGCGCAGGTGCGGCGATTGTTCGTGCGCCGGCGCTTGTAAAGAGCTCAGGAAAATCAGCTGGTTAACCGGGCTTACCCGCAGCGCAGCGCGCACGTTTTCCGCTACCCGGCGTTCGTGCTCGAGAAAATCCTGGCTCTCGCCCATGCCGTGAACCAGGTAGTAGACGGTCTCGACGCCGCTCAGCAGCGCCGAGAGGTCGGCGGTTTTTTCGAGATCAACCGAATGGCAGGTGACGCCGGGCAGATTGCGCTTTTGTAGCCGTTCAACGCGACGTGCCACCGCCCGCACGGCATAGCCGCGCTGGCTTAATTCAGACACCAGATGCTGGCCAATGTAGCCGCTGGCGCCAAAAACCAGAACAGACTGCGACACGTTGTCTCCTTAGCGGGCTAAAAAGGCTTTCCAGTGACCCACGACTTCCGTCAGCTGCTGGCGGTTGACGTCGAGATGCGTCACCAGGCGTACGATCGGCGACGCGTTTATCAGCACGCCGCGCGCCTGCATAAATTCGCCCAGCGCCGCGGCGTTTTCTTCACCCACCCGGACGAACAGCATATTGGTGTCGTGGCGCATGACATCGGCACCGGCCTCGCGCAGTTCGGCGGCAAGCCAGGCGGCGTTATCGTGATCGTCCTGCAGGCGAGCGACGTTGTTTTGCAATGCGTACAGCCCTGCGGCGGCTAAAATCCCGGCCTGGCGCATGCCGCCGCCGGTCATTTTACGCCAGCGGTTGGCGCGTTTGATGTAGTCGTGATCCCCGACCAGCAGCGAGCCGACCGGCGTGCCCAATCCTTTGGACAAACAGATGGTGAACGAGTCACAGTATTGGGCGATGTCCTTCAGCTCACAGCCGTAGCTGACCAGCGCGTTGAAAATACGCGCGCCGTCGACGTGCAGCGCCAACCCGCGCGCACGGGTGAAGTCCCAGGCCTCTTTGAGATAGGCGCGCGGCAGTACTTTGCCGTTGTGGGTGTTTTCAATACTCAACAGCCGGGTGCGGGCGAAGTGAATATCGTCGGCTTTGATTTTGGCTGCGACTTTATCCAGCGGCAGCGTGCCATCACCGGCGGCGTCAATCGGCTGCGGCTGAATACTGCCCAGCACCGCCGCGCCGCCCGCTTCGTACAGATAGTTATGCGCCCCCTGGCCGACGATGTACTCCTCGCCGCGTTCACAGTGGCTCAGCAGCGCCACCAGGTTGGCCTGGGTGCCGGTAGGCAGGAACAGCGCCGCCTCTTTGCCGGCCAGCTCGGCGGCGTACTGCTGAAGGGCATTCACGGTGGGATCATCACCATACACATCATCGCCGACCGGCGCGGCCATCATGGTATCCAGCATGGCGCGCGTCGGGCGGGTTACGGTATCACTGCGTAAATCAATCACGGCATTTCCTTTTTAAACTCGGAAGAATGCCCTCTGTTTTACCTGAGCCAGTTGGTTTTCGCCAGTTCGATCACTTCATCACCGCGTCCGCTGATGATGGCGCGCAGCATATACAGGCTAAAGCCTTTTGCTTGCTCCAGTTTGACCTGCGGCGGAATGGCCAGCTCCTCTTTCGCGACAACGACGTCGACCAGCACTGGGCCATCGATGCTGAAGGCGCGCTGCAAAGCCTCGTCGACGTCAGCGGCTTTCTCCACGCGAATGCCGGGAATACCGCAGGCTTCAGCAATGCGCGCAAAGTTCGTGTCGTGCAGCTCGGTACCGTCGGTCAGATAACCGCCAGCCTTCATCTCCATCGCCACAAAGCCCAATACGCTGTTGTTAAAGACCACGATTTTAATCGGCAGCTTCATCTGCACCACTGAAAGGAAATCGCCCATCAGCATGCTAAAGCCGCCGTCGCCGCACATCGCCACCACCTGGCGCCCCGGTTCTGTCGCCTGCGCGCCCAGCGCCTGCGGCATGGCGTTGGCCATGGAGCCATGGTTGAAGGAGCCGAGCAGGCGGCGCTTGCCGTTCATCTGCAAATAGCGGGCGGCCCACACCGTTGGCGTGCCAACGTCGCAGGTGAAAATGGCGTCTTCGGCAGCAAAATGGCTAATCTGCTGCGCCAGATACTGCGGGTGAATCACTTTGTCGCTGGGCTTCGCCAGATCGTCGAGTCCCTTGCGCGCGCTGTGATAGTGCTCCAGCGCTTTGTCGAGGAAGCGGCGATCGTTTTTCTCTTCCAGCAGCGGCAGCAGCGCGGCTAAGGTGGCTTTGACATCGCCAACCAGCGCCATATCCACTTTGCTGTGCGCGCCGATGCTGGCAGGGTTGATATCTATCTGAATGATGGTGCTTTCTGTGGGATAGAACGGGCGGTACGGGAACTGCGTGCCGAGCAGTATGAGCGTATCGGCGTTCATCATGGCATGGAAGCCGGAGGAGAAGCCGATCAGCCCGGTCATGCCGACGTCGTAAGGGTTATCGTATTCAACGTGTTCTTTACCGCGCAGCGCGTGAACAATCGGGGATTTAAGCTTTTCGGCAAACGCCGTCAGCTCGTCGTGCGCCCCGGCGCAGCCGCTGCCGCACAGCAGCGTAATATTGCGCGACGATTTCAGCTTCTCGGCCAGCTTTTCCAGCTCGCTGTGTGGCGGCGTAACAATAGGATGCGGGGCCGGGTACCACTGGCTGCTGGCATTTTCCGGCGCGGCCTTCAGCGCCACGTCGCCCGGCAGAACCACCACCGACACGCCGCGATTAAGCACCGCCTTGCGCATCGCAATCGCCAGCACCTGCGGAATTTGTTCCGGCGTGGAGACCAGCTCGCAATAGTGGCTGCATTCACGGAATAGCTCCTGCGGGTGCGTCTCCTGAAAATAGCCGCTGCCAATTTCACTCGACGGAATATGTGCGGCGATGGCGAGCACGGGAACGTGGTTACGGTGACAGTCAAACAGCCCGTTAATCAGGTGCAGGTTGCCCGGCCCGCACGATCCTGCGCAGACCGCCAGTTCGCCGGTCAGCTGCGCTTCGGCCCCGGCGGCAAAGGCAGCCACCTCTTCATGGCGCGTGGGCATCCAGGCAATCGTGCCCATCCGGTTCAGGCTGTCGCTCAGGCCGTTGAGCGAATCGCCCGTCACGCCCCAGATACGTTTGACGCCTGCCTGTTCGAGCGTTTTGGCGATGTAGTTGGCTACGGTTTGTTTCATGGTTTTCCATCTCCTGAAGTGTGATAGCGGTTACAAGTTTAGATGAATCTCATCGTTTCGCCGGAAAAATACCCTTATTTTCAGCGGGTATATTTTGTAAATGAGAAGCAGTAACGTGGTGTTCTACAGGGATAAAACAGGGAAAAACGAAAATGATCACAACATTGTTAAATGCGGTAAATCGCACGCTGGCGTGCGATGATTTCGGCAAGCTGCTGCTGCGTCTGGTGGTCGGCGGGCTGATGCTGTTCCACGGGCTACACAAATTGTTTGACGGCGTGGATGGTATTAGCGCGATGCTGGTGGCCAAAGGACTGCCGGGCTTTATTGCCTATGGCGTACTGATGGGGGAAGTGGTCGCACCCGTCCTGCTGATCCTCGGCGTGCTGACGCGCCCGGCGGCGCTGGTGCTGGCGTTTACGATGGTTGTTGCCTGGCTGATGGTTGGCCTGGATAAAACGGCCGCGCTGGATAAAACCGGGGCGTGGGCAATTGAAAGCCTGGTCTATTTCTTTGTCGCCGGACTGGCCATTGCGTTTCTGGGGGCGGGGAAATACGCGCTGGGCACAAAGTCGTCCTGGCAGTAGCCCCCTCTGGTCACACCGTTTCAGAGCTGAAGACGCGTTTCTTCGGCTCTTTTTTTTGCGCTATATAGCGCTTGTTCAGACGGTGAGTGAATAACATTCTCAGCGTAAAAAGTGATATATTTCACATATAATTAACATTCATTTTACTTTTGAGTAAACCCCGCCGCGCGTTATGTTAGCCTGTTTCAAGCCAGCCTATGCTCGATGTGTGCGCCAGGGCAGGGGCCGGTGTTTCGCCCTATGTACTGACAATTCACAGGAGAATATGAATGACGCTGATATCCGTCACAATCCTCACCGGTTTTTTGGGTGCGGGTAAGACGACGCTGTTAAAACGCGTTCTGCATGAAGCGCATGGGCATAAATATGCGGTGATTGAAAACGAGTTTGGCGAAGAAAATATTGATAATGACATTCTGGTGTCCGACGGCGAAGAAACAATCGTCCAGATGAGCAACGGCTGTATTTGCTGCTCAATACGCGATGATTTGCGCACGACGCTCACCATGCTGGCGGCTAAAAGGCATGATGGAACGCTGGATTTTGACCGCGTATTTATTGAAACCACGGGGCTGGCCGA
Source organism: Klebsiella sp. WP3-W18-ESBL-02 (assembly GCF_014168815.1). Taxonomy (NCBI): domain Bacteria; kingdom Pseudomonadati; phylum Pseudomonadota; class Gammaproteobacteria; order Enterobacterales; family Enterobacteriaceae; genus Klebsiella; species Klebsiella sp. WP3-W18-ESBL-02. The sequence continues at coordinate 3,343,819 of NZ_AP021972.1, read as the reverse complement.
CCCGGGGCCGGTGGTGCAGACATTCTTTATGGATGAAGAGATTGTCGCCAATTACCACCTGGATGCGGTGATTACGCTGGTAGATGCGAAGCACGCGGAACAGCAGCTTGATGAACGCCCGGAAGCCCGGCGACAGGTGGGGTTTGCCGATCGGATTTTTATCAGCAAAGCGGATTTGGTCAGCGAGGCGTCGCGGCAGCGTTTGATCGCCCGGCTGCGAAAAATGAACCCACGGGCGGGGGTCGAAACCGCGCATTTTGGTGACGTACCTCTGGACAACGTGCTGAATGTACAAGGGTTTAACCTCAATGCGGTACTGGATATTTACCCGGAGGAAGACAACCACGGGCACTGTCATCACGAGCACGGTCACTGTGAGCATGACCACCATCATGATGATGTGAGCAGTTTTGTTTACCGCGCGGAGAAGCCCTTCGATCCCGCACGGTTAGAGCGTTTCCTCGGCGCGGTGGTGCAGGTACATGGGCCGCAAATGCTGCGCTATAAAGGGGTGCTCAATATGCAAGGCACCGATCGCAAGGTCATTTTTCAGGGCGTGCATCAGGTAATGGGCAGCGACCTGGGGCCGACGTGGGCGGTGGATGAGCGGCGTGAAAGCCGGATGGTGTTTATTGGCGTCTCTCTTCCGCGAGATATTCTGGAGGCGGCGCTAGATCAGTCACTGGCTTAAGGCTATGATCGGCGAGAATTTAATATCGTTACGGTTAGCAAAGGAAACGCTTAATGAAGTTTGCTCTCGATCGGACCTCATCCGTCCCGTTGTACAGCCAGATCAAACAGGCCTTGATTGAGGAACTGCAGGATACCGAAAAAGTCGCGGATATCGTGCTAACGGAAGACAGTTTGATCAAACGGTTCCATGTCAGCCGGGCGCCGATACGGCAGGCATTGAAAGAGCTTGAGGATGAAGGTTATGTCGTCAGGCACAGAGCGAAGGGGACGTTTCCCGTACGGGGCGTCAATGTCAGTCTCTCTCCGGCCCTGGAGCTGGGAGGCATCAGCCGCTATTTAACCGAGCAAGGGCTGAAGCCGACGTCTCGCGTTGTGACGCTGGCGCGCGTGGCGGCACCGCAAGAGGTGAATGATATTCTGGAACTGGATGCATCGACGAAACTGCTGTTTGTTCAGCGGGTTATTTTCGTCAAGGGGACGCCTTTAGTCTGGAGCTCGACGTATCTGCATACGCCGTCCGACTATCTGCCGAATATCAACGAGCTTGAAGAAGCCGGAACGATGTTTGCGCTCGTGGATAAGCAGCTTGGGCTGACGTTCACCCGTGGGGTGCAGAATATCTGGGCGACGGCGGCCAGTCAGGAAGAAGCAAAGGCGCTGGATGTTGCACCCGGCTCGCCGGTGATGGTGGCGGTAACCACGTTGTATTCCCGCGAAGGCAAACCGGCAGGGTGGCGTCGCGCGGTGCATCGCGCCGATGATTTTAAGTACACGTTTGGGTTAAACCGATAGCTAATTTTTTTAAATGCTATTGTTATAATAATCTAACATTAGACTAATCTATTGTTAGGTTACCTGAGGAAAGGTACCGCTTATCAGTGGGCTGTCGGCAAGCGAACCCTTCCACGTTGAATGGAGGTTAAGAGGTAAAAATGTGCATTAAACACAGCAAGGGGATACCCGAGCCGACGCTACCGTTCACATCGCTATTTTTAGAACGCGCAAAGGGCAAGGGTTACAGCAATGCGACTGTCAACACGGTGCTTGGGCCGGTGGCGGCTGACCAGCTTGGCGTGACGTTAGTCAGCGAATCGCTGATGTATGTGTTACCCGGCGCACAGTACGCTTTCGATATCGACATCGACAGAGCGGTATGTTTTGAGGCGATTGCTGAGAAACTCCGGGCCTTCCGGGCAGCCGGTGGCGGTACGATTGTCGATATCACCGGGATGTTTGAAGGACGGGATCTGCGCTTGTACGAGGCGCTTTCCCGAGAGACCGGCGTGCATATCATCGCCTCAACCGGGATGGGCCCGGAAGCCATGCTGGGCGGCTACTTCCTGACGCCGCAGACCAATCCTCCCACCCCGTGGTCGGCGAAGAAGTTTGCCGAGCTGTTTGGTCAGGAAGTGAATGAAGGGATGGTCGTGCCGCGCATTGAGCGCCGCGCCGCCGCCGGCATCATTGCCACGGCGACCACGCGCGATGGCATGACCCCGACCGATGAAAGCCTGGTACGCGGCGCGGCGCGGCGCGAGCAGGGGCCGCTTATGGCGTACCGGTGCGGATCCGCTGCGGGGCAGATGCACCGGCAGAACTGCAGCTCGCGCTGGGGGAATCGCTGGCGCCGCAGCGCATCGTCATGGCGGATATCGACAGGCGCGATGCGGTTGAAAACGGCTGGCCGTTTGCCATGGTGCAGGCGGGGGCGATGATTGCCATCGATCATATCGGTTCTGATGACGCCGATTACATTGATGACGCGGCGCGTGTGTCTTTGATCCGAGAGCTGATTGCCGCAGGTTATGTCGAGCGCATTTTACTTTCTTCCAGTGCGACCGGCGTCGCGTTCGGCGCGCCGGGCAACGATCGCGGCTATGTCGATGTGCTGACGCGGTTTGTCCTGATGCTGCTGGAGGCTGGTGTCTCAGCCGAGCATCTCAATCAGATTTTAATCACCAACGTCGCGGCGCTGCTCAGCGTCATGGGGGAAGATAAATGACACGCGTAAACACGGTACTGGGGACGATCTCGGCCGCAGAACTTGGATTTGTCGCCATCCATGAGCACATTGGCTATGGCATGCCGGGCTGCGAACTGGATAGCCGCTGGTGGAAAACCCCCGAAGCGCGCTATGAAGAGACGGTGCCCAAGCTGCGACTGTTCCGCGAAAACGCACGGCCTTGGGGCGCGGCGACCTTTGTGGAGGCGACGGGCATCTGTAACGGCCGTGATATCGATTATTACAAATCGCTTTCTGATAAAACGGGCGTGCACATTGTGGCCAGCACCGGTTTTGTCGGCGGTGATACCGCGTTGCCTTTTTTTGAACAGGCCAGCGTGGAATACCTGACCGATCAGTTCGTTCACGAAATCACCGTGGGTATCGGCAAGTCCGGCGCGAAGGCCGGCATTATCAAAGTTGGGGTCAGCCGCGGCTTTAAGATGAAAGCGTTGGATAAACGCATTTATCGTGCGGCTGCCCGCGCCTCTCGCATCAGCGGCGCGCCGATTTTCACCCACCTTTCGGTGGATTCTCAGCCGGCGCTGGATATTTTTGCCGAAGAAGGGCTGCCGTGCCATCGCGTGCTGTTTGGCCATGCGGATGATGGCGTCAGCCAGGGAAAAATCAACGAACAGGCGCTGCTTGCCTCCGGTGCGCGCATCGGCTTCGACACCTTTGGCTACGATCTTGAGCTGCCTGACCCACCGTTCTGGGGCCGCCATCGTCAGGAGCGTTTGCAGCATTTCTTACGCTTCCTGCGCGAAGGACGTGTGCATCAGATACTTGCCTCGGCGGATGCCAACTGTTCGCCGTTAGGGTGGCCAGGCGTGAAGGGGCATACCGTCAATTACCTCTTCGAACAGCTGATTCCTGATCTGCAGGCCGAAGGTATCGGTGCGGAAACGATCGATAAGCTGTTTATTCGCAACACGGCTGAGTTTCTTACCCTACAGCCGTTCAGCGATGCGACACCACAGCCACACCCGGGAGTGTAAACCTCATGACGCCACAAATAATAAAAAATCTGAACGTTGCCGTGATTGGCGCAGGCTATGCGGGCGCGACGGCGGCCCACGCGTTGAAGCTGCTGGGGGCCAACGTGACGGTCTATGAACAGGCGCAAGAGTCGCGAGAAGTGGGCGCGGGTATTGGCCTGCGGCCCTCCACGATGGCGCAATTTCAAAAGCTCGGCATTGTTGAGGTGATTAAGGCCGTCACCTCCGCAAGCGACTATTTCGAAATTTTAACCAAGGACGGGCAGCGTATTGCGATGGAAGAGTGGCCGGAAAAGCACACGTACGGCGCCTCAACGCATTTCGTGCATCGCGGTGACTTTATTCAGGCGCTGTTAAGCGTACTGCCGCCGGAGATGGTGAAGTTCGATCACCGCCTGACGCGTATTGTGGATAACGGCACGGGGGCTCGCGTGGAATTCGCCAACGGCGTCGCCATCGACGCTGATCTGGTGATCGCCGCCGACGGTATTCGTTCGCAGGTCCGCCAGCAGCTGTTCAGCGATAAACCGCCGATATTCGCCGGTGAACATGCCTATCGCGTGGTGATCCCGGCGCGCGATACCTTCGGAATGGTGGACGACGGCAACCTGCGCATGTACGTGGGAATGGGCACCAAGATTTATCTGCTGCCGCTGCTGCACCGCCATGAAGTGTCGTTTGATGTGACCTGCCTGTCAGCGGATGCGTCGCCGGTGCCGGTTCTGAATAAAGCGGAGCTGCTCAGAGTCGTACAGGGGTTCGATCCGCGGCTTATTCACATCACCGAAGGGCTGGATATGGCGCAGGTGAACCTGCGCGCGGTGTATGACATCGACCCGGTGGATACCTGGAACAGCCGCTGCGTGGTGCTGATTGGCGATGCGGCGCACGCCATGTGCCATCACCAGGGGCAGGGGGCAAACTCGGCGGTGCTGGATGCCGGAATTCTGGCCGATTGCATTGCGCAGGAACCGTCCCTCGCCCAGGCGCTGGCGAACTTTACCGCGAAACGTAAACCGATGACCGATGAATTACAGCGCTTATCCCGCCAGGGGTGGAGCGAAGATGAAATTCAGAGCGTATTTCCAAATCAGCACGAAGGCGAGATTGCCACCTGGGGATAATATGACACTGCACACGACAATTGCCGATTTTCTCAGCACCCTCCCGCCGCCACCGCCGGGGCCGTTAAACCCACAGGCGATGCGCGCGGGGGAAGAGCAGCAGGCGGCGCGGCAGGAGAACCGTCTGCCCATGGCGTCGGTTGAGGACCGCACGCTGCCAACACAGGCCGGTGAAGTTAACGTACGTCTCTATACGCCAGACCACCAGGCGACGCACGGCGCAGTGGTTTATTTTCACGGCGGTGCCTTTTTCCTCGGTAGCCTGAATACCCACGATCACGTCGCGCGTGAGCTCGCCCGCGCCACGCAGTGCGTCGTCGTGGCCGTGGACTACCGGCTGGCGCCTGAACATGCTTTCCCTGCCGGTCTGCAAGACTGCTATGCGGTCGTAAAATGGCTGGCGCAATACGGCGCGCAGGCGGGAACGGGAATGGGCTGGGACGGTCAGACACTGGCCGTGGCGGGCGATAGCTCGGGCGGTAACTACGCCGCTGCGGTCGCCGCCATGGCGCTTGATGACGGACTGCAGTGTATTACGCATCAGGTGCTTTACTACCCGTCCGTCGATCTGGATTTCGATAGCACGCGTTATGCATCACGGATAACCAACGCGGTTGGCTATGGTCTGGAAACCGCCATGCTCAAACCGTTTAATGCATTTTACCTCGATAGCGGGGCCGATCCGCAAAACCCGCTGGTCTCGCCAATCAAACGGCAGAATCTGGCCGGGCTGCCTGCGGCCCTGATTGTTACCGCGCAGTACGATCCTTTGCGCGATGAGGGGGAACGGTATGGGCAAAAGCTGGCGCAAGCGGGTGTGGCGGTGAAGGTGCATCGCTATGAAGGGGCTGGACACGGATTTATTCAGCACTTTTCCTGGCTGCCTGAATTTCAGGGCGTTTACGCTGAAACGGCGGCGTTCCTGCGGGGGACGCGATGAGCAAGGCTGTGGACATTCATCCGCTGTACTCCGAGTGGGGGCGCTTTGGCCTGTACAGCTTTTTTATTGATAGCAGCGAACCGGTGATTATCGATACCGGGATCGCCAGTTCGCCTTCGGTCGGGATTGCACCGGGCCTCAGCGCACTCGGGCGGCGGGTGGAAGATATTCGCTGGATCCTGCTGACGCATGGCCATATTGATCACATTGGCGGCGCCTGTGCGCTGTGGGAAATGACCGGCCGAAAAGCGAAGGTCGTGATTCATGAAGCCGATGTGCCGTTCCTGCGTTCGCGGCGGACCCACGTCGAGGAGTATCTGCAGGGACGAGGGCGCTATATCAACGATCCGCAGGGTGAGGCCAAGCTCTCGGCGGCCTGTCTGGCCGCCATTTCCGGTGAAATGGAGCCCGACGTGATCGTTCGCGATGGCGACGAGCTGTCGCTGGGGGCGGATTTGCGCATCAGAGTGCACTCCGTGCCCGGCCATTCGGCGGGCTCGGTGGCTTATGAAGTCATCGGGCAGGGGGATGTTTTTGTCGGTGATGCGGTGCAGATCCACGGGGCGGCTAACGGTTTTCCGGGCTATGTGGATCCGGACGCCTATCGCGTCAGCCTGCGGCATCTGCGCGATACCGTCCAGCCGGAACGTCTGTTCCTCGGGCATCCCTATCGCAGCCAGGGGGAAGCGCCGCTTGGCGTGGTGCTCAATCGACAGCAGGCGGCGGATAAAATCCAGGAAAGTCTCGATATTGAAGCCCGGGTGCGTCATGCCGTCGTCGAAGTCGGGGCGGACGCCGGGGATATTGCCCAGGCCCTATGTTCGCCGTACTGCTGCATCGCCGAAGCGCTGTTATATGAAGGCGACCCGCGGCTTGAACCTTCTCCTTTTTTCACTACGATGCACGGCTATTTTAACCAAGGATATCGCTCATGATTGTTTTGAAAGACTTACGTGTCCCTATGCGTGATGGCGTTCACCTGGCCGCAGACGCTTATCATGCGGAAGGTGATGAACCGCGTCCGGCGTTAATCGCGCTGAGCCCGTATGGCAAAGAGCTGCAGGCCCTGGCGTTGACTATTCCTCCGCAAAAACGTCCCTCCCCGCTGTGGGACGGCTGTATTGAAGCGGGTGATATTACGCGGGTCGTGAAGGAGGGGTATGTCCATGTGATTGGTGATGTGCGCGGCTCCGGGGCGTCTGAAGGTGAACACATCGGTAATTACAACGCGGGCGGCGTACCGCTGGGTCAGGATGCCTACGATTTTATCGAATGGGTTGCCGCGCAGCCGTGGTGTAATGGTTGCGTCGGGATGATCGGTATTTCCTACTTTGGTTCCATGCAGGTGTTTGCCGCCTCTGAGCGGCCGCCAAGTCTGAAAGCCATTTTCGTCAGCGGCGGTCACTTTGATTTTTATGAAACCACCTACCATGGCGGCATTATGTGGCTGATGCCGCGCGCGGCTCGCGAAGGGCGCGGAGGCGATTCCGGCTGGGCCTTTACGCACCGTCATAAGTCGCGGATGCTGGAAACCTATACCCCGGAAGAAATCAAGGCGCGCGTTGCCGCACGGCTTGCGGACCCTGACGTCGCCGCCTGGCCCAATATGGTGCACATTCTTCATTACCCTATTCACCATGAATCCTGGTTCGATATCATCACCAATGAGGTCGACGGCGAATGGTATGAAGAACAGAATCCGATTAACCTGGCAAAAAACATAGATATTCCCGTTTATCTGCAAATCAATCAGGGGCGTGGCTGGACCGTTGACGGCACGATTGCGCTGTTTGACCAGTTACAGTGCCCCAAAAAGCTGGAGATCGGGCCCTACCCGCCGATGCAAACGCGGCCGTGGGTGGATGAGCATGACACCATGTTCCGCTGGTATGACTATTGGCTGAAAGGGATCGATAACGGCATTATGGATGAGCCCGCCGTCAAGGTGCACGTTGAGGGAACCCGCCGCTGGAGTACCGGCGAGCAGTGGCCGGTGAAAGCGGTCGGCTATCAACCGCTTTATCTGCGCACGCGCGGCAAGCTGAGCCCTGAGCCAGAGGCTTACGGCGCCGATATTTCTTACCCGGAAGGTTTTTTCCAGGCGCCGCTCACCATTACCGACAAAGTCGAGAAATTGACGTGGTCCACCGATCCTTTTGACGCGGTGACGTCGGTACATGGCGTGGGGGCTGCGCATCTGTTTGTCGAGATCGACCAGCCTGATACCAACTTAATTCTGCGACTGTGGGATGAAGCGCCATCCGGCAAGCGTCAGCTGGTTTCAACCGGTTTTCTCAAGGCGTCGCACCGCGAGCTGGACGCCCGGACGACGGAAGGCAACCCGCATCATCCGCATACCCGCAGCGTGCCCGTGGAACCGGGAACCATCAACGAATATGTGGTGCGCATTTATCCTTTTGCCAATGATTTTTGTATCGGGCACAAGCTGGTGGTCGAGCTGATGTGCAATGAGCCGATGGTGGATGAGCATAATTCTCTGCTGCCGCCTGACGCCTATCATCTGCCGGTAGGGCAGCCGGTCACGCATATCATTTATCGGGATGCCGCACACCCGTCGCGTTTAGTCTTGCCGTTTGTTGCCCAGCCGAAGGCGAATCACAGACCGCACGATAGCGTCGTTAACGAATATCACTTACTGAGAAAATAATAAAAAAACGATCCGACTTTTATTAACAATAAATAGAGCCCGTCAGGCGTTAATGATTAACGTCAGGTGAATCGTTGTCTTCAAAAAAGGAGTGTGAATGAAAGCCGTCCTCTGAGAGAGATGTAAATTTCATTGTAGTCATATATAAAACGTTATAGCTCAGGGTTAATTGCCGCCAGCGAAGGCTTTTGATGTCTGAGTTATAATGGCTTTCTTTACAAGGAAAGTTAATTTCCTTGGTTTTGCTGTGCGCTATTTTTACGCGCTGCAGGAATATTTATGACGGTGGCCCGAGATATCCATTTATTATCGTTAAATACAACGGTAATAAATGTCGGTATTCATTATGGCTGCCTGATGTATGAGAAAAGAGGTTTATTCTAACGGTCTTAAATAAAGAGGGTTATATCGTGACATCCAGAGTTCATGTCAATAAACGCGGCATTGCCGCCATTATGCTCGCGCACTGCGCCGGGATGGTCGATCTGGTCGCGCTGCCGGTTTGGGTGGGGACGCTGGTCGGGCTGTATGGTTTCGACCCGCAGGCTTCCGGTGGGCTGCCGACGCTATTTTTGCTCGGCGCGTCTTTAGCGAGCATTACGATTGCCCCGCGGCTCAATCAGTTAAACGGCCGGCGGGTGGTGGTGGCCGGTTTTGGCTGCGGTGCGCTGCTGCTGATGGCCAGCGCGCTGACGCGGGATTATAGCCTGCTGGTGGCCCTGCATTTTGTCTGTGGCCTGGCGGTAGGGGCCGCGCTGAGCGTGACGCACGGCACGGTTGGGCACTGTGCTAACCCGCACCGGCTATTCGGACTGGCAGGGTTGGCTATCGGTATTCTGGGGATCGTGTTTCTTGGCGTGGCGCCGGGGATGATTGCCCGGTTCGGCGGGCCAACTTTGTTTCTGATGTTAAGCGGCCTGATGGCGCTGGCCGCGGTGGCATCGCTGCTCTTTTTCCCCGTTGCCTTCGCCATCAGCGAGACGAAAACTGCCGCCGCCACCGCGCCGCTTGGCCGGGAAGTGTGGTTCTGCATCGTCGGGATAGCGCTACTCTGTACCGCACAGGCTATGACGTTATCTTTCTACGAAAGGTTGGGCATTGCCAGAGGCTTCGGCGTTGAGCTGGTTACCCTGGCTTTGGTGGGGTACGGCATCGTTGCCATTTTCCCCTCGCCGATTGCCGCGCTGCTCGAAAAACGGCTCAGCGCCACGGTGGTTATCTGTATTGGTCCGCTATTTCAGGCATTTTTCGCGATGATGGCGACCCACAGCGATAACTATCTGCTGTATGCGCTGAGCGGAGGGGGAATGGCGTTTACGATTCTGTTTACCCATACCTTCGCGTTTGGTCTGCTCGCGCGCCTGGATTTATCCGGCCGCGCCGTGGCGGGAACGCCGGCAATGATGATGGCCGGCGCCGCAGTAGGCCCCTTCCTTGGCGGAACCTTAGTGAAACTCTTTAGCTTTGAGGCCATTGGTATTGCCGCATGTTTTATTGCCGCAGTACAGGTCATTTTATTTAATGCGACACGGCTACGCGTGCGCAGCAAAACAATAGCGCTGCCGGAACCCGTCGAATAAACGCTATTTTATTTTCGATTTATTTTATTCAGGCGTAAACGATAAACACAGACGGTACTTTTTTCTGATATTTCAAAAACCCTACTAATAATATTAATAGATGGCGACGACGTCTTGATAAGACGACGTACGGCATCATAAACGGAAATAAACAGATGAAAACGAAAACAAACACGCTGCTGGCAGTTATTGTTCTGATGATAATAAATAGTAAAGGCGCCTATGCTGAGGGGGCGGGTATGCCGCCACTGAGTCAGGGTGAGGCGATTATCTATAATCTGGCGCAGGCCGGGTTAATGTACGAATTTAACAGCTATGAAGATTATGGCACCGTACAGGCGCGAATTGGCCAGGCGCGGGCGGAAATAGAGGACTCGCGGGCAACGGGGCGAACCTCTGGTTATAAAGATTCCGCCAATGTCGGCGTGTTACCGGTCGATCTGTTTTATTCTCTCCCGGGAGACAGCAGCCATGGATTCCTGAAGCTGGGCGGGTTTGCCAACGTTAACTATCGCGATAAGAACCAGACTCAGGTTTATTCGCGCGCAGGCCGTATTGAGCTTGAGTATCTGAACGCGCCCTCTCAGGACACGTTGCTTGGGATTGGGGTCTTTACGGAGAAGCAGATCATCAACTTTATTCACAACGATGGTCAGACCCGCGACCTCGGGTACGGCGTACGCGGCGATATCGTGCAGAAGTTTAACGCCTGGTGGGGGCTTGCTGCCCGCGCAGAGTACTTTTGGGCCGACGGTGAGACGCATATCCCTCTGGGTGGTGGTATGAAATATGGCTACGATCAGGACTGGAACCGGGTTTACGCCCAGCTTAGCCTCGTGGGGACGTTTACCCGGCAGTCGTTAGGCTTTCTGCCACAAGGGTGGGCATTCCATCCGACGTTAAAAGTGGCCTATCAGGATAACCATTACAATGATGTTGAAGATACGTTCGGCAACACGGTGAACGGTACGGAAGGGCCAAATGACGCTTACGCCATGATAACGGCCAACGCGCGATTTGAGGATACCGACCTTCGCCCGGGAAACATTGCACCCATGCTGGAACTGGGCGTTAACCAGGAGGTTAAAAACGATCTCAATACGGTGGTAAAAGACCCGACCAGTCTGCATACGTCAATCGGGGCATCGGTTAACTTCGGCCATGGCGCCATGATGAACGTGGCCTATTCACGCAATGACGGTCTGAAGGGGGAACGGCGCGATCAGGCGTTAACCCTGCATTTCGGACTGCTGTACTGACGCCAACGGGCATAAAAAAAGCCGCCCGGTATGCGCGGGCGGCTTGTGGGGAAGGGGGCGTAGAATTACGCCAGCACCAGATCGCCCTGCGGATGACAGGAGCAGGCCAGTACATACCCTTCGGCGATTTCCGCGTCGGTCAGCGTCATGGTGCTGCTGACCGTGTAATTACCGGAAACCACTTTGGTTTTACAGCAGCCGCAAACACCCGCACGGCAGGCGGCGACAACCGGGACTTTATTGCTTTCCAGCGCGTCCAGCAGCGTGGTGCCCACCGGCGCATAGAACTGTTGCGCTGGCTGCAGTTTGGTGAACTTCAGGCCGCTGGTGGCGGCTTCGGCAACAGGTGTGAAGAACTGCTCTTTAAAGAAGCGCGTCACGCCCAGCGCTTTCACTTCTTTCTCGACCAGATCCATATACGGCGCCGGGCCGCAGGTCATCACGGTACGCGAAGTCAGATCCGGCACGCTTTGCAGCAGTGCGGTAGTGAGTCGGCCAGAAACAAAGCCGTGGGTGGCGTTGTTTTCAGCGACTAATGTCACCGGATATTCACGCCATTCGTCAGCAAAAATGACATCCTGCGGCGAACGCACGTTAAAGATCACCTGCACATCGGCCTGCGGGCGGTATTTTGCCAACCAGCGACGCATTGACATGATGGGCGTCACGCCGCAGCCGGCGGCCAGCATCAGGAACTTGTCTTCTGTTTTATCTTCACAGGTGAATTCACCCATGGCATCGGACAGCCAGATATAGTCGCCGCGCTTCACGTCGCGGGTCAGCCACTGTGAACCTGCACCTTCGTCAATCCGACGGACGGTCAGCGTAATGTATTCGCTAACGCCCGGCGTTGAAGAAATCGTGTAGGCACGCAGCGTGTCCGCTGAATTACGTACGCTGACCAGTGCATACTGCCCGGCGCGGTACGGATAATAGTCGTGGCACAGCAACGAAATTGTCCATACATCCGGCGTTTCCTGATGGATGTGGTGAACCTGCATCCGCCACGGGCACTGATGAGTTGGCATTGTCATTCTTTACTCCTTACGCGCTCAGCAGCTGCTTCATATCTTCTTCAACGGTGGTCACGGAACGCAGACCGAATTTCTCGTTGAGCACAGCCAGCAGGTCCGGCGTGAAGAAGCCAGGCGCAGTCGGGCCAGTGACGATGTTTTTCACGCCCAGCGACAGCAGAGTCAGCAGAATCACAATTGCTTTCTGTTCGAACCAGGAGAGCACCAGAGACAGCGGCAGGTCGTTCACGCCACAGCCCAGTTTTTCCGCCAGGGTGACCGCCAGGATGATGGCAGAGTAAGCATCGTTACACTGACCGGCATCCACCAGACGCGGCAGACCTTCGATATCGCCGAATTCCAGTTTGTTGAAACGGTATTTACCGCAGGCCAGGGTCAGGATCAGGCAGTCGTCCGGTACGCTGGTGGCGAAATCGGTGAAGTAGTTACGTTCACCGCGCGCGCCGTCGCAGCCGCCGACCAGGAAGATGTGACGCAGTTTTTCGCGGCTGACCAGGTCAATCAGGGTATCCGCAGCGCCCAGCAGGGTCTGGCGACCGAAACCAACGGTGATCAGATGCGGAATTTCGCTGTACGGGAAGCCCGCCATTTGCTGAGCCTGAGCGATGACCGGACCGAAGTTGTCGCCTTCAAGGTGGCTCACACCTGGCCAACCGACGATGCTACGGGTCCAGATACGGTCGTCGTAGGCACCCACGGTCGGGTCGATGATGCAGTTAGAGGTCATCACGATTGGGCCCGGGAAGCGGGCGAATTCAACCTGCTGATTCTGCCAGCCGCTGCCGTAGTTACCGACCAGGTGTTTGAATTTACGCAGCTCCGGATAGCCGTGCGCTGGCAGCATTTCACCGTGGGTATAGACGTTCACGCCAGTCCCTTCGGTTTGCTCCAGCAGGTTGTACAGATCTTTCAGGTCGTGACCGGAGATCAGAATACATTTACCTTCGGTTGCTTTAACGTTGACCTGAGTCGGGGTCGGGTGACCGTATTTGGTGGTTTCACCGGCGTCCAGGATGCTCATCACTTTGAAGTTCATCTGGCCGATTTCCATTGAGCACTCCAGCAGAGCGTTCATATCGGCAGGCCAGGTACCCAGCCACGCCATGATTTTGTGGTACTGCGCATAGATATCGTTGTCGTACTGACCGAGAACGTGGGCGTGCTCCATGTAAGCTGCCGCACCTTTCAGGCCGTACAGGCACAGCAGACGCAGGCCGAGGATGTTCTCGCCGATGGTCGCTTTGTCTTTATTCGGGGTAAATTCCGCAGCCTGCTTTTGCAGAGCGCCCAGGTCGTCGCTGGCGAGCTGCAGCTCTGCCATCGGGTTATCAACGGTGGCGTTAGCATCAACGGCCAGGCACTGCGCTTTCAGCGCTTCACGCATGGCGATGGCTTGACGGGCATAGCCAACAATACGCGGGGAATCAAAGTTAACGTTAGTCAGGGTAGAGAAGAACGCGCGCGGGGCGAAGTTATCGACGTCATGGCTGATAATGCCGTATTCGCGAGCTTTCACCGCCCATGCGGACAGACCTTGCAGGGAGGCAATCAGCAGATCCTGCAGATCGGATGTTTCAGCGGTCTTACCGCACATACCCTGTGCATAAGAGCAGCCGTTCCCTGCCGGAGTACGGATGGTTTGTTCACATTGCACACAAAACATGGTCACACCTTTTAAAGTTATATTTAATATACATGTTTAAGGGTAAGCCTGGTGCTAAGCCTTGAAAAGGCCTTTTTCGTGCAACTTAAAGGGAGGTTGATTTAGCGCAATTTTGGCGGCAGCCGTCGCTACCGCCAAGGAGGTATCAGGCGGTGAAGAAGGCCATCATCAGCGGCACCAGCAGGCTCAGAATAAAGCCGTGGACGATCGCTGGCGGCACCATTTCGACGCCGCCGGAGCGCTGCAGAACGGGCAGCGTAAAGTCCATCGACGTTGCACCGCACAGGCCGAGGGCGGTAGAGCGGCTGCGGCGAACCAGACCGGGAATCAGCATAATCGCCAGCAGCTCGCGTGCCAGGTCGTTAAAGAAGGTCGCACTGCCGATAACCGGCCCGTAGGCGTCGGTCAGCAGAATGCCGGACAGCGAATACCAGCCGAAGCCGGAAGCCATGGCCAGGCCGGTCTTAAGCGGTAGCCCAAGCAGAAACGCGTTAATCACCCCGGCGACCATCGAACTGGCGACGACGACCAGCGCAATCACCATACCGCGGCGGTTGAGAATAATTTGTCGGAGCGTCATGCCGCTATTTCGTAGCTGGATGCCGACAAGGAACAGCAGGAAGATAAGCGTATATTCGCTGGCGTCGGTGGCGTGCTGCAAAAAGGATAATCCGCTCAGCCCAAGGACGAACCCGGCAATAACCACAAAGCACAGCTTTAATGATTCCAGCGCCATCGCGAGACGCGAGGGTAATTTTTCCTGATGGTGTGGGTGACCCCAGGGCAACACTTTTTCCAGCCACATTAGCGCCGCGATATTGCAGCATAAAATAACCACAATGCTAATAGAGGAATAGTGGAAGATGGCTAAGAGATTGGTCGCCAGATTATCCAGAAAGGCCAGGCTGATCCCCATAAAAAACAGAATCAGATACACAATCCAGCTCAGCAGACGGTTGATTAGCTGCAGCGCGCTGCGGTGGGTGAGGGGAATAAGGTAGCCAATAATGAGTGGCACCAGAATGATTAGCAATCCCGATAACATGGCGTGCTCAGTTCCTTGCAGTGTTGAAATAGCGCACAGACACTACCGAAAACCCCATTCTGAGTAAAGCCACGAAAAAAGAAAGACCCGACAGAGTCGGGTCTTTGGAGGCCGGGTAAGGCTATGCCGTTATCCGGCAATGTGCCTGATACTGCGTGATGGCGCTATGCCTATCAGACCGGCAGGCGGCTTATTTCTTTTCCAGCAGGGTGCGATAAATCACACCACCCAGGATACCGCCGATGATTGGCATAACCCAGAACAGCCACAGCTGGTCAAGCGCCCAGCCGCCCTGGAAGATAGCTACCGCGGTGCTACGCGCCGGGTTAACGGAGGTGTTGGTGACCGGGATGCTGATCAGGTGAATCAGGGTCAGTGCCAGGCCGATGGCGATCGGCGCAAAGCCTGCCGGCGCGTTTTTATCGGTTGCGCCGTGAATAACCAGCAGGAAGCCGCAGGTCAGAACAATTTCAATCACGATAGCGGACAGCATAGAGTAGCCGCCAGGGGAGTGTTCGCCGTAGCCGTTGGAAGCAAAACCGCTGGCTGCCGCATCGAAGCTCGCTTTACCGCTGGCAATTAAGTACAGTACGGCTGCCGCAATAATCCCGCCGACAACCTGTGCGACAATATAGCCAATCACCTCTTTCGCCGGGAAACGGCCGCCGGCCCATAGGCCCAGCGTGACCGCCGGGTTAAAATGGCCGCCGGAAATATGGCCCACGGCAAACGCCATGGTCAGAACGGTTAAACCGAACGCCAGCGCAACGCCCACAAAGCCAATCCCTAATTCTGGAAACGCTGCCGCCAGAACGGCGCTACCGCAGCCACCAAATACCAGCCAGAAGGTGCCGAAGCACTCTGCAGCCAATTTTCTAAACATAACCACCTCGAATTAAAAAATATTATCGTCATAAAGGGTGACGACTGAATATATCCCTACCAAAATGGGTGGCAGGCATAGTCCTCATTATTTTAAAAACGAACGTCATCCCTTCACCAGTTAAATAAGTACCTGAACTTTGATACAAAACAATGTGGTGTTATTCCTTAAGCAATTCATTCTTTGATTTTGAGTGTAGTGCATTATTTTCAGAATAATCGGGGAAGGTGATAGGGAGCGCACTTTATTACTTTCAGTGGTTAATAAAACATCAGTCCGTCAGAAAGTGGGGGCCGCGCCGGGTGTCAAGCGCCGCGCATGCCGCTATACTGCCGATAACGAAAGGATGACCGCTATCGTGTTACGGAGGAGTTATGCTTCTTGAGCGCACCGAGATTGCAGGGTTTCGCGGCATTAACCGTTTGTCGTTAATGCTGGAGGAGAATAACGTCTTAATCGGCGAAAACGCGTGGGGTAAATCGAGTTTACTCGACGCGCTGACGCTGCTGCTTTCGCCGCACGATGCGCTGTACCACTTTGTGCATAATGATTTCTGGTTCCCGCCCGGCGACGTCCAGGGCCGTGAACACCATCTGCATATTATTCTCACCTTCCGCGAAAATGAACCTGGCCGCTACCGGGGGCGACGCTATCGCGGGTTATCCGACTGCTGGTCGCTGTGCGATGACGGCTATCGGCGCATTTTTTACCGCCTGGAAGGCGAGCTGGCCGCCGACGGCAGCGTGCTGACGCTACGCAGCTTTATTGATAGCGACGGCCAGGCGCTGGACATTGCGGATATTGACGCCCAGGCCCGCGAGCTGATCCGGCTGATGCCGGTACTGCGCCTGCGCGATGCGCGCTTTATGCGACGCATTCGCAGCGGCACCGTGCCGGATGTTCCCGACGTGGAAATCACCGCTCGTCAGCTCGATTTCCTTTCCCGTGAGCTGGTCACCAGCCCGCAGAATCTCAGCGATGGCCAAATCCGTCAGGGGCTGGCGGCCATGGGGCAACTGCTGGAACACTACTTTTCTGAGCAAGGCTCTGGCCCGGCGATTCAGCGTTTGATGCGCCGCCGCTCGCACGATGAGCAGCGCAGCTGGCGTTATCTGGATCTGATCAATCGGATGATCGACAAACCCGGCGCGCGCAACCACCGGGTGATCCTTTTGGGCATGTTTGCCACGTTGCTGCAGGCCAAGGGAGCGGTCAAGCTCGATAGAGATGCGCGTCCGCTGCTGCTGGTGGAAGACCCGGAAACGCGGCTGCATCCGATTATGCTGTCGGTGGCCTGGAGCCTGCTGAACCTGCTGCCTTTACAGCGGGTGGCGACCACCAATTCCGGCGAGCTGCTGTCGCTGACGCCGATGCAAAACGTCTGCCGGTTGGTGCGCGAGTCGTCCCGCGTGTCTGCATGGCGTCTGGGGCCCGAGGGAATGAATGCCGAAGACAGCCGGCGAATTTCGTTTCATATCCGCTTTAACCGCGCCTCATCGCTCTTTGCACGCTGCTGGCTGCTGGTCGAAGGGGAAACGGAGACTTGGGTTATCAACGAACTGGCGCGCCAGTGTGGTCATCACTTTGATGCGGAGGGGGTGAAGGTCATTGAGTTTGCCCAGTCCGGGCTGAAGCCGTTGGTGAAATTTGCTCGCCGCATGGGCATTGAATGGCACGTGCTGGTCGACGGCGATGAGGCGGGGAAAAAGTATGCTGCAACGGTGCGCGGTCTGCTGAACAACGATCGCGAGGCGGAACATCATCATCTGACTACGCTGCCCGCGCCGGATATGGAACACTTTATGTATCGGCAGGGATTCGCCACCGTCTACCATCGCGTGGCGCAGCTGCCTGACAATGTGCCGATGAATATGCGTCGGGTCATCACCAAGGCGATTCACCGTTCATCAAAGCCGGATCTCGCCATTGAGGTGGCGATGGAAGCCGGGCGGCGCGGTGTGGAGGCGGTGCCGCCGTTGCTGAAGAAAATGTTTTCCCGCGTGGTCTGGCTGGCGCGCGGGAAAGCGGATTAAGGCTGAACGGTTTGTGCAACCTGCTGCTGGAGCGCGTCCAGCAGCTCGTAGCGGCGTCGATACTCGGCGCGTTTCTTACTGGCTATCTCTTCCATGGTTTTACGCGGCAGCGCCAGCGGTAAAACGTAATCCCCTTCGCCATCGGTCGCCGCGCCCAGCGACTCCCAGAAGCTGTTGTAATCCGCATGCAGTTTACCGCGTTTCTTACGGCGGTAGCGCAGGCTGCGATAGATATGCGTTTCGTTACTGACCGCACGTACGTGCTCGACCGACAGCAGCGTGCCCAGCGTTAACATGGCATCCACCACCAGCCGTTTCGGGAACAGGCCGTGACAGGCTTTGGTCGCACTCTGGATAAGCTGATGCGGAACATCGGCCTTCGCACCCTGCAGGCCGCCGACGAAGAACGTATTCACGCCGTTGTACTGGCACAGGGTAAACGTCAGCTCCGCCAGTATGGTCTGGTTCTGGTCGTGGAAGGTCAGCGTAGCTTCGCCTTCTTTGTCGAGCATTGCGTCGGCGCACAGGCGAATGCTGTACTGCTGTTCA
Source organism: Klebsiella sp. WP3-W18-ESBL-02 (assembly GCF_014168815.1). Classification (NCBI taxonomy): domain Bacteria; kingdom Pseudomonadati; phylum Pseudomonadota; class Gammaproteobacteria; order Enterobacterales; family Enterobacteriaceae; genus Klebsiella; species Klebsiella sp. WP3-W18-ESBL-02. Next base: position 3,325,348 of record NZ_AP021972.1, on the reverse strand, counting down.
TCTTTGCCGGTGAGCGTTGCCAGCAGCGCACCGTGCGTTGACAGATAGTCGCTGGCGACGTTTTCCGGCAGCGTATCCAGCATCTGCCGATAGTGCCAGCAAAGGGCATTGATGGTTTGCTGATGACTCATGTGCGTGCACAGCCAGGGGCGGTGCAGACGGCACGGGAGGCCGGGCTGTACGCGAAGGATCTCCATCAGATGCGGCTGTTTTGCCAGGCTCCCCAGCAGTTTGCCGGTCATGCGCGGCGTGCTCAGCGATCGCAGCAGGAATTTACGTCGGTACGCCGGGTTTTTCCACGCGCGGCCCGGCGTTAATGCGCCGGTCGATAGCAGCCGAAAAAGCTGCCAGCTGGATTCTGGTTGCGGAAGAGTGGAGTGTGGAATTGCGGCAATGCTCGACATAAGAAAAATCTCATTTGGAGGTTTTGCCCATTTAATCAGCGGGATCTTCAATGAAATTTCAACAAATGCAAAGATTGTGAAGCTTATGCTTTGTTTATGAATTGTTTAGGTTTGGTCGTGTTCATTTTTGTTCATTTCCCGCGCGCTATGTTATCAGCGCGCGGGAAGGGACATTAAGGCTGGCTAAAAAGCCCCGACATCTGGCTCTGAATGGCATCCAGAAGCTCATAGCGACGGCGGTACTCTGCGCGTTTTTTACTTGCGATTTCAGCAATATCTTTACGCGCGATGGCAACAGGAATATGGAAGTACCCTTCTTTATCGCATTCGCCGCCCACGGCCTCCCAGAAGGTGTCATAATCTGAAAGGATCTTTTTGTTCTTATCCTGGTAACGTTCGCCGCGGAAAATGTGCACCTCGTTACTGACGGCCAGAATTTGCTCCACGTGCAGGCGCTCGGCAAAGCGGCAAACGGCTTCCATGACCAGGCGTTTTGGGAACAAGCCGTGGCAGGACTTGGTGGCATTCTGAATCGCTTCGTGCGGCAGATTGCGCTTACCGCCCTGCAGGCCGCCAATAAACAGCGTGCGCTGGTTGTGGTAATTCAGCAGGGTGAAGGTCATTTCGGCCAACACGTCGCCGTCAGCGTTGCGGATAAGAATGGTGCTATCACCCTCTTTATCCAGATTAATCTGCATAGTCAGCTCAAGGGTAAAGATGTCACCATTTTTACCTTCAATTTGCGCCAGCGGCAGGGCCTGTGTATTCAGGTAGGTGGCAAACTCTTCTGAGGACATGGCCTCGGACAGCAGGGTATAGTGATAGCGCAGCGCGTCCAGCACCTGATGGCGGCTAAAATTAACCGCCAGATACGGGCGATGCAGGCGCACCGGCAGACGCGGCTGGCGCGTAAGCAGGGTGCTCAGATGAGACCAATGGGACAGCTCATTCATCCATTCACGACTCAGGCGCGGCATCAGTAAAGAACGCAGCATAAACTTCCGCCGGAAGCTGCGCTGGTGCCAGAATTCACCTGGGCGCCATTGGCCGCTGAACAGGCTGAAAAAGAGGCCGAGGGCGGTAGGTTGGCGGGACGTCTCGAATGAATTATCGCTGAGCTGTGACATGGTTAACTATCCAGAATTACATATGAATGATGATTTTAACATCACTCAATTGAATCAATTAGCAATACGCCAGTTTTAGCCAGGACTTTTCATCAGCCGTTTAACCATTGTTGAAGTTGGTCTGCACATTTTGTCGAAATATTTCTGGAATTCAGGATTTTTATGAACATTAAGGGAAAATTCAAAAAGCGGTATGGGATAGCGATCGTCGTTGCGGCAGTGGCGCTGATTGCCGTCTGGAAAATGCTGAACGCGCCGTTGCCCAATTACCAAACGCTGATTGTGCGTAAAGGCGCGCTGGAGCAGAGCGTGCTCGCCACCGGTAAGCTTGATGCGCTGCGCAAAGTTGACGTTGGCGCGCAGGTGAGCGGGCAGTTAAAAACGCTGTCAGTCAATATCGGCGATAAAGTGGTGAAAGATCAGCTTCTGGGGGTTATCGATCCTGAACAGGCGGAAAACCAGATTCGAGAAGTCGACGCTACGCTGATGGAACTGCGCGCGCAGCGCAGGCAGGCGGAAGCCGAGTGGAAGCTGGCGAGCGTGACCTACGCTCGCCAGCAGCAACTGGCAAAAACGCAGGCCGTTTCACGCCAGGATCTGGATACAGCCGCAACCAATATGGCCGTTAAACAGGCGCAAATTGGCACCATTGATGCCCAGATTAAACGTAACCAGGCCTCGCTTGATACGGCGAAAACTAACCTCGACTACACCCGCATCGTGGCACCGATGCGCGGTGAAGTGACGCAAATTACCACCTTACAGGGGCAAACGGTGATTGCCGCGCAGCAGGCACCGAACATTCTGACGCTGGCGGATCTCAGCACCATGCTGGTGAAAGCGCAGGTTTCTGAGGCTGATGTGATCCACCTTAAGCCGGGGCAGAAGGCCTGGTTTACGGTGCTTGGCGATCCGCTGACGCGCTATGAAGGGACGTTGAAAGACATCCTGCCAACGCCGGAAAAAGTGAACGATGCCATCTTCTACTATGCGCGTTTTGAAGTGCCGAACCCGAACGGCGTACTGCGCCTGGAAATGACCGCGCAGGTGCATATTCAACTGGGCGGCGTGAACGACGTGCTGACCATTCCGCTGTCGGCGCTGGGCGATAACGTGGGCGACAATCGCTACAACGTCCGCCTGCTGCGCAACGGTGAAGTCAAAACCCGTGAAGTGGTGATCGGCGCGCGTAATGATACCGATGTGGAGATTGCCAAAGGGCTGGAAGCGGGCGATGAAGTGATTATCGGTGAGGGTAAAGCCGGGGCGGCAAAATGACCGCACTGCTTGAACTGACCGATATTCGGCGCAGCTACCCCTCCGGTGACGGCAGCGTGGAAGTGCTGAAAGGCATTTCGCTACAGATTAACGCCGGGGAAATGGTGGCGATCGTCGGGGCCTCCGGCTCGGGCAAATCAACGCTGATGAACATTCTGGGCTGCCTGGATAAACCCACCGGCGGCACCTACCGCGTGGCGGGGACCGACGTGGCGACGCTTGACGGCGACGCGCTGGCGGCGCTGCGGCGTGAGCACTTTGGTTTTATCTTCCAGCGCTACCATCTGCTGTCGCACCTGACGGCGGCGCAGAACGTGGAGGTTCCGGCGGTGTATGCCGGGCAGGATCGTAAGGCGCGGCTTGAGCGGGCAAAGCAGTTGTTGCAGCGTTTGGGGTTGGCGGATCGCGTGGACTACGTGCCGTCGCAGCTTTCCGGCGGCCAGCAGCAGCGGGTGAGTATTGCCCGTGCGTTGATGAACGGCGGTCAGGTGATCCTGGCCGATGAACCCACCGGCGCGCTGGACAGCCGTTCGGGTGAAGAGGTCATGGCGATTCTGCATCAGCTTAAAGAGCAGGGGCACACCATTATTATCGTGACCCACGATCCGCAGGTCGCCGCGCAGGCGGAACGGGTGATTGAGATTCGCGACGGTGAAATAATTCACAATCCACCGGCGCGGCCGACGTCGGTTACGGCACCTGCGCCACCGCGGCAGGACGCTTCCGGCTGGCGGCAGTTCAACAACAGCTTTCGCGAAGCGCTGTCGATGGCCTGGCTGGCGATGGTCGCCAACAAAATGCGGACGCTGCTGACCATGCTGGGGATCATTATCGGCATTGCATCGGTGGTCTCGATTGTGGTGGTGGGCGACGCGGCGAAACAGATGGTGCTGGCAGATATTCGCTCCATCGGGACCAATACGATTGACGTCTATCCAGGCAAAGATTTCGGCGATGATGACCCGCAGTATCAGCAGTCGCTCAAATATGACGACCTGCTGGCGATTGAAAAGCAGTCCTGGGTCAGTTCGGTAACGCCGTCGGTATCAAAAAACCTGCGCATTCGCGCGGGCAATATCGACGTAGCCGCCAGCGTGCAGGGCATCGGGCAGCACTACTTTAACGTTTACGGCATGACCTTCAGCGAAGGGAATACCTTTAATGATGTGCAGGCGGCCGAGCGCTCGCAGGTGGTGGTGCTGGACAGCAATACGCGCCGCCAGCTGTTCCCTGACAAAGCCCGCGTGGTCGGAGAAGTGATTCTGGTAGGTAACACGCCCGCGACGGTGATTGGCGTGGCGGATGAGAAGCAGTCGATGTTTGGCAGCAGCAAAATTTTGCGCGTCTGGATGCCCTATTCAACGATGGCCGGGCGGGTGATGGGCCAGGCGTGGCTCAATTCGATTACCGTCAGAGTCAAAGAGGGCTACGACAGCGGAATAGCTGAAGAGCAGCTGACCCGACTCCTGACGCTGCGCCACGGAAAAAAAGATTTCTTCGTCTGGAACATGGACAGCGTCTTGAAAACGGCGGAACGCACCACACATACATTACAGCTGTTCTTAACGCTGGTCGCGGTGATCTCGTTGGTGGTCGGCGGTATCGGCGTGATGAATATTATGCTGGTGTCGGTGACGGAACGGACGCGTGAAATTGGTATTCGGATGGCGGTAGGTGCGCGGGCGAGTAACGTGCTGCAGCAGTTTTTAATCGAAGCCGTTCTGGTTTGTCTGGTCGGCGGTGCGCTGGGGGTGACCCTCTCACTGATGATTGCACTGCTGCTTCAGCTGGTGCTGCCGGGCTGGGAGATAGGCTTCTCGCCGCTGGCGCTGCTGACGGCATTTATCTGCTCTACCTTAACCGGCGTACTCTTTGGCTGGCTGCCGGCACGTAACGCCGCGCGGCTCGATCCGGTGGATGCGCTGGCGCGGGAATAAGGGCGAAAATAAATGAAAAAATGCCAGTCAGAAGGACTGGCATTTTGACAGCGGGATGTACACAATGGGGCAGTAAACTAGGCGGCTGTTTCTGCTTCCACGGGGATAATCACGCTGGCATGATTACCTTTCGGCCCCTCGTGGACATCAAACTGGACGGCTTGCCCGGCTTTTAACGTTCTGTACCCATCCATCTGGATGGTGGAGTAATGGGCGAAGATGTCCTCGCCACCGCCTTCCGGGCAAATGAAACCGAACCCTTTGGCATTGTTGAACCACTTAACAGTACCCATTTCCATACTTCGACATCCTTCGTAACACTATTATACGTTTATAAGTAGATGGAATGAACCGGTGGTGGAGTCAGGAGTTGTTCAAAACCTCACCAACTCTCGCCAGTACAATTTAGATATTTCGTACAGTGCGTCAAGCGTTTGAGGAGGAGTGAAGGGGGAAAATGCGCCAAAATTTGAAGCAGTTAACGCTATTGACGGGAATGTGACAGAGTTCGCGAATGACAGCTATAGGTGATAGTTATCTATGATCTACAGTAAATTGAGAAGCTGTATACACATGAACGATGGGTAACGTGATAAACGAGGGATGTGTCATTAATTCCGGTGATAAAACGGGCCCTGAAGTGTACGCAGCCTCGTCAGCAGCAAGTGATGACACCGACGATGATGACTGACAATGAGTAAGACCAGAGACTGGCTGGACTTCGACCAGCTTTCGGCAGACAAACTTCAGGATGGGCTTAAACCCCCGTCAATGTATAAAGTGATATTGGTCAATGATGATTACACTCCGATGGAGTTTGTTATTGACGTGTTACAAAAATTCTTTTCTTATGATGTTGAACGCGCAACACAGCTGATGCTAACGGTTCACTATCAGGGTAAAGCCATTTGTGGTGTTTTCACGGCAGAAGTCGCCGAAACCAAAGTGGCCATGGTGAACCAGTACGCGAGGGAGAACGAGCATCCGCTGCTGTGTACGCTGGAACAAGCCTGATACAGGCATGAAAATTGGGGGAGGTGCCTATGCTCAATCAAGAACTGGAACTCAGTTTAAATATGGCTTTCGCCAGAGCGCGCGAGCACCGTCACGAGTTTATGACCGTCGAGCATCTGTTGCTGGCTCTGCTGAGCAACCCATCGGCCCGCGAAGCGCTGGAAGCGTGTTCGGTCGACCTGGTGGCGCTGCGTCAAGAACTCGAAGCCTTCATTGAACAAACCACGCCGGTGCTGCCGGTCAGTGAGGAAGAGCGCGAAACGCAACCCACGCTCAGCTTCCAGCGTGTTCTGCAGCGCGCGGTTTTCCACGTCCAGTCTTCCGGGCGCAGCGAAGTGACCGGCGCCAACGTACTTGTGGCGATTTTCAGCGAGCAGGAATCGCAGGCCGCCTATCTGCTGCGTAAGCATGAAGTCAGCCGCCTCGACGTGGTGAACTTCATTTCTCACGGTACGCGCAAAGACGAGCCGAGCCAGTCTTCCGACGCCGGAAATCAGCAGCCTAACGAAGAGCAAGCAGGCGGGGAGGAACGTATGGAAAACTTCACCACCAACCTTAATCAGCTTGCTCGCGTCGGGGGGATTGACCCGCTGATTGGTCGCGACAAAGAGCTGGAGCGCACCATTCAGGTACTGTGCCGCCGTCGTAAAAACAACCCGCTGCTGGTGGGGGAATCTGGCGTCGGTAAAACGGCCATTGCTGAAGGGCTGGCATGGCGTATCGTGCGCGGTGACGTGCCGGAAATTATGGCCGACTGCACAATTTATGCGCTGGATATTGGCTCGCTGCTGGCGGGGACTAAGTATCGCGGTGATTTCGAAAAACGCTTTAAAGCGCTGCTCAAGCAGCTCGAGCAGGATACCAACAGTATTCTGTTCATTGACGAGATCCACACCATTATCGGTGCGGGTGCGGCGTCCGGCGGCCAGGTCGATGCCGCCAACTTGATCAAACCGCTGCTGTCGAGCGGTAAGATTCGCGTGATGGGCTCAACCACCTATCAGGAATTCAGCAATATCTTTGAGAAGGACAGGGCGCTGGCGCGTCGTTTCCAGAAAATTGATATTACCGAGCCGTCGGTGGAAGAGACCGTGCAGATCCTCAACGGTCTGAAGCCGAAGTACGAAGCGCACCACGACGTTCGCTACACCGCGAAAGCGGTACGGGCAGCGGTGGAGCTGGCGGTAAAATACATCAACGATCGTCATCTGCCGGATAAGGCCATTGACGTCATTGATGAGGCTGGCGCGCGCGCCCGTCTGATGCCGGTGAGCAAGCGTAAGAAAACGATCAACGTGGCGGATATCGAATCCGTGGTGGCACGCATTGCGCGTATCCCGGAGAAAAGCGTCTCCCAGAGCGATCGCGATACGCTGAAAACGCTTGGCAACCGTCTGAAAATGCTGGTATTCGGCCAGGATAAAGCCATCGACGCGCTGACCGAAGCTATTAAGATGAGCCGCGCGGGTCTTGGCCACGAGCATCGCCCGGTGGGCTCCTTCCTGTTTGCGGGCCCGACCGGGGTGGGTAAAACGGAAGTGACTGTCCAACTGGCGAAAGCGATGGGCATTGAGCTGCTGCGTTTCGATATGTCCGAATATATGGAACGCCATACGGTGAGTCGCCTGATTGGCGCGCCTCCGGGATACGTAGGCTTCGATCAGGGCGGTCTGCTGACCGATGCGGTCATCAAGCATCCGCACGCGGTGCTGCTGCTGGACGAAATCGAGAAAGCGCATCCGGACGTCTTTAACCTGCTGCTGCAGGTGATGGACAACGGTACGCTGACCGATAACAACGGGCGTAAGGCTGATTTCCGCAACGTCGTGCTGGTAATGACCACCAACGCTGGCGTGCGTGAAACCGAGCGTAAATCGATCGGGCTTATCCAACAGGACAACAGCACCGACGCGATGGAAGAGATCAAAAAGATCTTTACGCCGGAGTTCCGTAACCGTCTGGACAACATTATCTGGTTCGATCACTTGTCTACCGATGTGATCCATCAGGTGGTGGATAAGTTCATCGTCGAGCTGCAGGTACAGCTGGATCAGAAAGGCGTGTCGCTGGAAGTGAGCCAGGAGGCCCGCAACTGGCTGGCCGATAAAGGCTACGACCGCGCGATGGGTGCGCGCCCGATGGCGCGTGTGATTCAGGATAACCTGAAGAAACCGCTGGCTAACGAGCTGCTGTTCGGTTCGCTGGTGGACGGCGGGCAGGTCACCGTGGCGCTCGATAAAGAGAAAAACGAGCTGACCTACGGTTTCCACAGCGCGCAGAAACATAAGCCGGAAGCGGCGCACTGACGATCTAATTAGTCATGAAATAAAAACCGAGCGCTTAGCCGCTCGGTTTTTTTATGCGGTTTCTCTCGGCATTATCTCTGTATTTATCACTGACAATCCGTTTGCGCTAATTTTAACTGCCGAATAATAACCCGACGTAGCGACTGGCATGATGGCGGAAGAATATAACCAAACGGTGGCATGATGTTGATGAAAGCGTTGTCGGTGATTTTACTCACCTGTGCGTTATTTTCAGGACAACTGATGGCGGGTCATAAAGGTCATCAGTATCTGTGGGTAAAAAATGCCGATCACCAGCTACGCCATGAAGCTGATAGCGATGAACTACGTGCAGTGGCGGAAGAGTCGGCGGAAGGCTTGCGTGAACACCATCACTGGCAAAAATCGCGCAAACCCGAAGCGGCGTTACGCTAGTCACGCTATACCGTTTTAATACATAAAAAAATGCCCCGCATAAGCAGGGCATCAGTTTTCGGCAAATAGCGCTCGGCGAATAGGGCGCCAACGCTCATTATCTGCGGCGATTAGCGACTACGGAAGACAATGCGGCCTTTGCTCAGGTCGTACGGGGTCAGCTCGACAGTCACTTTGTCGCCCGTCAGGATGCGGATATAGTTTTTGCGCATTTTACCGGAGATATGTGCAGTAACCACGTGCCCGTTTTCCAGTTCTACGCGGAACATGGTATTAGGTAACGTTTCAAGAACGGTACCCTGCATTTCAATATTGTCTTCTTTGGCCATCTAATCCTCTGGGGTATCACTACCGTAATTTGAACCGGCAAGATAATGCCGAAGTTCATCATGTAAGTAAAGAATTGTGCGTATTAATCGGCGAAAGTCGTTTTTGCGCATTACCCTTTCACCACACCAAAACAGCATGTGATGGGCGCGAACCAGGCCGGAAACAGCAGGATAAACGTGGGCGTTATCTGACTCGAATGATTCCCAAACGGCGGCGGGGCAAAAGGCAGAAGCGACTCTCGTCGGCAATTATATCATCCTGATGGAAATTGTGCTGAAAACATTTACGCCTGGGGCGAAAAGAGACGCCTTGGTACCCAGAATTTATCATTCAGCCGCTGCGTGCGCAGAACATTCAGCTGTTCAAGGTAGTCGCGGCGAGGTATCTCAATTGCGCCCAGAGAAGCCGTATGGCCGTTTAACACCTGGCAGTCAATGAGTTTGCCGCCCGCACGGCTGAACGCCTCGCAGAAGACGTACAGGGCCGTTTTAGAGGCATTTTCCGCACGGCTGAACATTGACTCGCCGCAGAACAGCTCGCCCATCGCCACGCCGTACATACCGCCGACCAGCGTTTCGCCCTGCCAGACTTCAATGGAATGCGCATGGCCAAGCTCATGCAGGCGCTGATAGGCCAGGCTGATACCGGTGGTGATCCAGGTGCCTTCATGGCGATCCTGGGCACAGCCTTCGATCACATCACTGAATGCGTAGTTGAGGGTGACATGATAGGGCGACTGGCGATGAAAACGCTTCATACTGCGGCTGAGGTGAAACTGTTCGGGCCACAAAACGGCACGGGGATCCGGCGACCACCAGAGGATCGGGTCGCCGGGTGAAAACCACGGGAAGATCCCGCGTTGATAGGCCATCAACAGGCGCGCCGGGCCGAGATCGCCGCCTAACGCCAGCAGTCCGTTTGGTTCACGTAATGCGCCCTCAGGTGAGGGAAAAGCAATCGAATGACGAGAAAGCTGCACAAGGCGCATATCGCGATAACCCCACGAGACAAAGTTTACTCAATCATAGTCTACAGACGCTGTTTAAACTGGTAGTAACGACCTTGTTTTGCCAGCAGTTCTGTATGATTACCTTGCTCAATAATTTGCCCGTTGTCCATGACAATTATCTGATTAAATCGCGCCAGACCACGCAGGCGATGGGTGACCATCAGTAGCGTTTTGTTCTGCATCACGTCCGCCAACAGTTCGAGAATCTGATTCTCCGTCGTGGCGTCCAGCCCTTCAGTGGGTTCATCCAGCAGCATCAGCGGCGCATCGTGCAGCAGCGCGCGGGCAATGCCCAGACGGCGCAGCTCGCCGCCGGAAAGCTGACGGCCACCTTCGCCCAGCCAGCTGTTGAGCCCGGCGTCTTCCAGCAGCTTTTCCAGACCGGTGCGGCGCAGCACGTTTGCCAGCTTTTCATCGCTGGCATCGGGTCTGGCCAACAGCAGGTTGTCGCGCAGCGTTGCGCTGAACAGATGTACGCGCTGCGGCACCAGGCTAATGGTCTGGCGCAGCGTGTGTTCGTCCAACTGGTTGAGAGGCGTATCGTTCAACTGAATACGGCCGCGCTGCGGATCCCAGGCTCGGGTCAGTAGCTGCAGCAGGGTCGATTTACCGCAGCCGGTCCGGCCAAGGATTGCAATATGTTCACCGGCCGCGACGTGCAACGTCAGATTATCCAGCGCCGGCTGCGACTGCTCCGGATAGGTAAAGGTAATCTGTTCAAGGGTGAGCGCCACCTGTTGATGAGGCGCGGCGGCGGCCTGCTGCGGGAAGGTGACTTCCGGCTGCTGTTCGATAATCTGGCTGACGCGCAGCGCCGAGGCGATAACCTGCCCCAGATGCTGGAAGGCGCCGGTCACCGGGGCGAGCGCTTCGAAGGCCGCCAGCGCACAGAAGACGAAGAGCGCGATCAGCGCGCCCGGCTGGGCATTATCGCCAACGCCGCCTGCTGCCAGCCACAGCATCGAGACGACCGCCACGGCACCGATCAGCAGCATCAACGCCTGAGAAAGCGCGGTCAGTTCTGACTGGCGACGCTGGGCATCGTGCCAGTTCAGCTCGGTTTGTTCCATTTGCTTACGGTAGCGGTCGCTGGCGTTGAAAATGGTCAGCTCGGCCTGGCCCTGGAGCCAGCCGGTTAACTGCTGACGGTACTGACCGCGCAGCGCCGTGAGCTGCTCGCCGGTTGGTTTACCTGCGCGATAAAACAGCGGCGGCAGAATCAGCAGCGTGGCAAGCATAATCCCGCCGAGCATTAGCGCCAGGCTGACGTCCAGCAGGCTCAGACCGGCGGTGACCACCAGAATGACCACCAGCGCGCCCACCAGCGGCGAAATGACCCGCAGGTACAAATGGTCCAGAGTATCGACGTCTGCCACCATACGGTTGAGCAGCTCGCCCTGACGAAAGCGCGCCAGCCCCGCAGGAGAAAGCGGAAGCAGCTTGCTAAAGGTGAATACCCGCAGATGCGCTAACACCCGGAAGGTTGCATCGTGGCTGACCAGACGCTCAAAATAGCGCCCGGCGGTACGGATGATAGCCGCGCCGCGCACACCGGCAGCAGGCAGCATGTAGTTAAAACTGTAGGCGCCGGCAAAGCCGACCACCGCCGAGGCAGAAAGGAACCAGCCTGACAGCGTCAGCAGGCCAATGCTCGCGAGTAAGGTAACGATCGCCAGAACCACGCCGAGGCTTAAGAGCCATTTATGGCGTTTATAGAGCGCCAGATAAGGCAACAGTGCGCGCATTTAGATCTCCTCCTGACGATGGGCCAGCAGGCTGGCAAACACGCCCTGCATGTCCAGCAGCTGCTGATACGTCCCTTGTTCGATAATCTGGCCGTTTTCCATGACCCAGATGGCATCCCATTCAGCAAGGCCTTCCAGCTGGTGAGTGACCATCAGCGTGGTTTGCTGAGTAGAGGCGTCGGTCAGCGCCTGCATCACGCGCCTTTCGCTGTGCGCGTCCAGGCTGGCGGCCGGTTCATCCAACAGCAGCAGGCGGCAAGGCGCGAGTAGCGCACGGGCGACGGCAACGCGCTGCGCCTGGCCGACAGACAGACGCGCCGCCTGTTCGCCAACGGCGGTGTCGATACCCTCGGGCAACTGCGGCAGAAACTCGTTAACCCACGCTTTTTCCAGCGCCTGATGCAGCTGCTGTTCGCTCGCGTCGGGGTTGCCCAGCAGCACGTTCTCGCGCAGCGTGGCGGCCGGAAGCTGCGGGTTTTGGCCCACCCAGCTCATCAGCTGACGCCAGCCTTCCGGCTGAAGATGGCGCAGTTCGACGCCGTTAACCTTGAGCGAGCCGCGGTAGGGCAGGAATCCGGCCAGGACGTTAAGCAACGAGCTTTTCCCTGAACCACTTTGCCCGACCAGCACCGCACGTTGCCCGGCATGGAGCGTGAAATTGAGCGGGCCGACGAGCATTTTGCCTTCCGGCGAGGTGATAAACAGATCCTGCGCGCTTAACGAAACCGGCTCGCTGGTATCCAGTATCTGGTCTCCCTGCTCCGGGTGCGCCAGCGGTGCTTCAAGGAAGGTCTTCAGGCTATCGGCGGCACCCACCGCCTGCGCTTTAGCATGGTAAAATGTGCCTAAATCGCGCAGCGGTTGAAAGAATTCTGGTGCCAGAATCAGCGCCAGGAAGCCGGAGGAAAGCGTTACCGCTGCACCGTAGCTGCCGAAGTTCAGCTCGCCCAGGTAGGAGAAACCGAAGTACACCGCCACCAGCGCAATCGATAGCGACGTAAAGAACTCCAGCACGCCAGAGGAGAGAAACGCCAGGCGCAGGACTTCCATGGTGCGCTGGCGGAAATCCTGCGAGGCTTCGCGAATGCTGTCGGTCTCGGCTTCGCCGCGGCCGAAAATACGTAAGGTGTCCATCCCCCGCAGGCGGTCCAGGAAGTGGCCACTCAGGCGCGCCAGGGCAAGGAAGTTTCGGCGGTTAGCATCGGCGGCGCCCATCCCTACCAGCGCCATAAACAGCGGGATTAACGGGGCCGTGACCAGCAGAATGAGTGCGGCAGCCCAGTTCGAAGGGAAAATCGCCACGACGATCAGCAGCGGCACGCAGACGGCCAGCGCCATTTGCGGCAGATAGCGGGCGTAGTAGTCATGCATGTCGTCAATCTGCTCAAGGATAAGCGTTGCCCAGCTGCCGGCAGGTTTGCCCTGAATCCATGCCGGGCCAGCCTGCTGCAATCGGTCCAGCACCTGACGACGGATCTCAAAGCGAATTTGCTGCCCGGCATGGAAGCCCACACGCTCGCGCAGCCACACGACCCAGGCTCGCAGCACAAACACCAGCACAAGCTGAATAAACGGCATCAGCAGCGCCTCGCGCGGAATACTCTCCATGATCATGTGATGGAGTATGCGGGCCAGCAGCCAGGCCTGCGCAATAATCAGTACCCCACTGGCGAAACCGAGCAGGCGGGAGAGCATCAACCAGCGGCGCGACAGGACGCTTTGCTGTTTGAGCCAGCGGGTGAGTTCGTGTTGGCGACTTTTATTCATTGGGCGCTTAGCAGGTGGCTTATGGATAATGGTTTCTGTTATAGGCGCGGCAATGTTACATCGCAGAAAAAATAAAGGCGACTTATCGTCGCCTTTTTTACTTTTGTTACTGACTTGTAAAGATTATTTGCAGGCGTCAGCCAGACCGTCGAGGTAGCGTTCTGCGTCCAGCGCTGCCATACAGCCGGTGCCCGCAGAGGTAATTGCCTGACGGTAAATGTGGTCCATGACGTCGCCCGCGGCGAACACGCCAGGTACGCTGGTCTGGGTGGCGTTGCCGTGGATCCCGGACTGCACTTTGATGTAGCCGTTCTCCAGTTCTAACTGACCTTCGAAAATCGCGGTATTCGGGCTATGGCCGATAGCGACAAACAGGCCCGCGACGTCCAGCGACTCAATGTCATCGCTTTCCGTGTGACGCAAACGCAGGCCGCTCACGCCCATTTGATCGCCGGTGACTTCTTCCAGCGTGCGGTGGGTGTGCAGCACGATATTACCGCTTTCCACTTTATCCATCAGACGCTTGATCAGGATTTTTTCCGCACGGAAAGCATCACGACGGTGAATCAGGTGTACTTCCGACGCAATGTTGGACAGATACAGCGCTTCTTCAACGGCGGTATTGCCGCCGCCGATGACCGCCACTTTCTGATTGCGGTAGAAGAAACCATCGCAGGTGGCACAGGCGGAAACGCCGCGCCCTTTGAACGCTTCTTCTGACGGCAGGCCCAGATAGCGGGCAGACGCGCCGGTCGCGACGATCAGCGCGTCGCAGGTGTACTCGCCGCTGTCGCCGGTCAGGCGGAACGGACGGTTTTGCAGATCGACGCTGTGGATATGATCGAAAATAATTTCGGTGTCAAATTTGGTCGCATGCTCATGCATACGTTCCATCAGCAGCGGACCCGTCAGATCGTTTGGATCGCCGGGCCAGTTTTCCACTTCTGTGGTGGTGGTCAGCTGACCGCCTTTTTCCAGCCCGGTAATCAGAACCGGTTGCAGGTTTGCGCGTGCAGCATAGACCGCAGCGGTGTATCCCGCAGGTCCAGAACCAAGGATAAGCAGTTTACTGTGTTTGGCCGTGCCCATGAGATCCCCATAATTGTTTGGCAGACATGGTTTGGGATTGTAGGGAATTTGTAGACGTAAAAAAAGAGCACAGCGGTTTTGTTAACGATATGTGCAATAGAGTGAACCGATTGATTGCTTATTTTAACATCAAAAAATATAACTCTTTCTACTGTCCGCTGCCTAATTATAAGACGATTACATGTGAATCAGGCCCCGGTGATAATGAATATCTGGCATGTTGTACTAAAAAAAGATGTTTTGCTTTGACAATCCCCTGTGCTTTTGCGACAACATTCAAGGAAGAAGAAAAGCAGTGTTTCGCGTGCGGTGAATTTTCATGCACGCAAATGCCATTTTTACCCGGATCACTGAAATCTACGTATGGTGTGGACAGACACCATACGTGATGTCGGAGAGTTGCCGCGAGGCGCCGGGGCTTCTCATACGCAAACCCTGGGATATACGTCGTTGCAGCAACAATGGCGTATTGAAATCGGGAGAAGGCTCTGAACAGTGAAGTGCACAGAGTCAAGACAGGAGTAGGGAAGGAATACAGAGAGACAATAATAATGGTAGATAGTAAAAAACGCCCTGGCAAAGATCTCGACCGCATCGACCGCAACATTCTCAATGAGCTGCAAAAAGATGGGCGTATTTCGAACGTCGAGCTTTCCAAAAGAGTAGGACTTTCTCCGACCCCGTGCCTTGAGCGCGTACGTCGTCTGGAACGACAAGGGTTTATTCAGGGCTATACCGCGCTGTTGAACCCGCATTATCTGGATGCATCGCTGCTGGTTTTTGTTGAGATTACTCTGAATCGCGGTGCGCCGGACGTGTTTGAACAATTTAACGCCGCCGTGCAAAAACTTGAAGAAATTCAAGAGTGTCACCTGGTATCCGGTGATTTCGACTACCTGTTGAAAACCCGCGTACCGGATATGTCGGCTTACCGTAAGCTTCTTGGCGAGACCCTGCTGCGCCTGCCGGGCGTCAACGACACCCGTACCTACGTCGTGATGGAAGAGGTCAAGCAGAGTAATCGTCTGGTAATTAAGACCCGCTAAAACGGAACAGGTGCAAAATCAGCGTAGTTTGATTACACTCCTGTTAATCCATACAGCAACAGTGTCGGCGCAATCTGACACTGTTGTCCGTTTTAGCATTTGGCACCTGGAGAGCCTTTCTTGAGCCAGGAATATACAGAAGACAAAGAAGTCAAACTCACTAAACTCAGCAGCGGACGCCGGCTCCTTGAGGCGTTACTTCTCCTATGCGCCATTTTTGCCGTTTGGTTAATGGCAGCACTACTGAGCTTCAATCCTTCCGATCCCAGCTGGTCGCAAACGGCCTGGCACGAACCTATCCATAATCTGTGCGGCGCATCCGGCGCATGGCTTGCCGATACGCTGTTCTTTATCTTCGGCGTGATGGCCTACACCATCCCGGTGATTATCGTGGGCGGCTGTTGGTTTGCCTGGCGACACCGTGCCAGCGAAGATTACATCGACTATTTCGCCGTCTCCCTGCGCCTGATTGGCGTGCTGGCGATTATTCTGACCTCCTGCGGCCTGGCCGCTATCAACGCCGATGATATCTGGTACTTTGCTTCCGGAGGCGTGATTGGCAGCCTGCTCAGCACGGCGCTACAGCCGATGCTGCACAGCAGCGGCGGCACCATTGCGCTGTTGTGTATCTGGGCTGCGGGTCTGACGCTGTTTACCGGCTGGTCATGGGTGAGCATTGCCGAGAAAATGGGCAGCTGGATACTGAATATCCTCACCTTTGCCAGTAACCGTACGCGTCGCGATGATACCTGGGTTGATGAAGACGAATACGACGACGAAGACGAGTACGAGGATGAAGGTGAGCCTGCGCGCAAAGCCGTGCATGAATCCCGCCGCGCTCGTATCCTGCGCGGTGCGCTGGCCCGCCGTAAACGCATAGCCGAAAAATTCTCTAATCCGATGGGGCGCAAGACCGACGAAGCGCTCTTTTCCGGCCGCAGAATGGATGAGCCGGAAGCGGCGTCGCACTATGTCGCCGCAGCGGATCCTGATGACGTTCTTTTCTCCGGCGCCAGCGCAGCACGCGCGACGGAGTATGATGAATACGACCCGCTGCTGAACGGACATTCGGTGGCCGATCCGCTGTCTGCCGCAGCCGCTGCGGCATCGACACCAGCATGGGCCGCTGACCCGATGCAGACTGCAGCGCCTGCTGCCGAGCAACCTGGCGTTGAGTGGCACTCTGTTCCCCATCCCGTTGCCGCGGAACCGGTGATTGCGCCCGCGCCAGAAGGTTGGCCGCCAGCACAGCAGCCTGTTTATGCCGACCCGCTGTTGGCACAACCGCAGCAGCCTGTTTATGCTGACCCGCAGTACGCACAACCGCAGCAGCCTGTTTATGCCGACCCGCAGTACGCGCAGCCGCAGCAGCCTGTTTATGCAGAATCGCAGTACGCGCAGCCGCAGCAGCATGATTATGTGGACCCGCTTTTCGCGCAGCCGCAGCAGCCTGCTTATGCAGAACCGCAGTACGCGCAGCCGCAGCAGCCTGCTTATGCAGAACCGCAGTACGCGCAGCCGCAGCAGCCTGCTTATGCAGAACCGCAGTACGCGCAGCCGCAGCAGCCTGCTTATGCAGAACCGCAGTACGCGCAGCCGCAGCAGCCTGCTTATGCAGAACCGCAGTATGCGCAGCCGCAGCAGCATGATTATGTGGACCCGCTTTTCGCGCAGCCGCAGCAGTCTGCTTATGTAGATCCGCAGTACGCGCAGCCGCAGCAGCCTGTTTATGCAGAGCCACAGTACGCGCAGCCGCCGCAGCCCGCTTATGTCGAGCCGCAGTACGCACAGCCCCAGCAGCCGGTTTACGAGGAGCCGCAGTATATCGCTCAGCCTGAGCCGACACCGGTTGCTGAGCCAGAGCCGGTTGTGGAAGAAGAGGTTAAACCCGCACATCGCCCACCGCTTTACTACTTCGAAGAAGTGGAAGAAAAACGTGCGCGCGAGCGTGAGCAACTGGCGGCATGGTATCAGCCTATCCCTGAGCCTTTAGCGCCGGTAGAAGCGCGCGCGGCGTCAATGCCTGCTGCCTCAACGCCAGTGTCGATCCCTGAGCCAACAGCGCCGGTTGCCCCGGTGGCGGCGAGCGTTCGCCATGCGGCCGTTGCTGCGGGTGCCGCTGCGACAGCCGCGGCCTCAGCGCCGCTGTTTAGCCCGGCAGAAGGCCCGCGCCCGCAGGTGAAAGAGGGCATTGGCCCGAAACTGCCGCGTCCGAATCGCGTTCGCGTGCCGACTCGCCGTGAACTGGCATCCTACGGAATTAAGCTGCCTTCGCAGCGGATGGCCGAAGAGCGCGCCGCGCGTGAAGCCGAGCGCTATCAGCATGACGATCATACCCCGCTCAGCGATGAAGAAGCCGATGCGCTCGAGCAGGATGCGCTGGCACGCCAGTTTGCTGCCTCCCAGCAACAACGCTACGGCGAAGCGCACGTCGAAGAGGATTTCGTCGCGGAAGAGGATGCTGACGCGGTCGCTGAAGCCGAGCTGGCGCGCCAGTTTGCGGCTTCGCAACAGACTCGCTATGCCAGCGAACAGCCGGAAGGCGCTCATCCGTTCTCCCTCGATGATTTCGAATTTTCGCCAATGAAAACGCTGGTGGACGATACGCCAAAAGCGCCGCTCTTTACCCCTGGCGTGATGCCGGAGCCTGCGACACCGCAGCCTCAGCAATACGCGCAGCCGCAGACGCCGCAGTATGCTCAGCCGCAGCAGGCACCTCAATATGCAGCGCAGCAGCCGCAGGTTCAGCAGCCGCAGTACGTGCCGCCGCAGCCGGCAACACCGCCGCAGGAAAGCCTGATTCACCCGCTACTGATGCGTAACGGCGACGACCGTCCTCTGCAAAAGCCGACGACACCGCTGCCGTCGCTGGATCTCTTGACCCCACCGCCGACGGAAGTCGAGCCGGTAGACACCTTTGCGCTGGAGCAGATGGCGCGCCTGGTCGAAACTCGCCTGGCGGATTACCGTATTAAGGCTGATGTGGTGAACTACTCGCCGGGCCCGGTTATCACCCGCTTCGAGCTGAACCTGGCGCCTGGCGTGAAGGCGGCACGAATTTCTAACCTGTCTCGTGACCTGGCGCGATCGCTGTCGACCGTGGCGGTGCGCGTGGTGGAAGTGATCCCTGGCAAGCCTTATGTTGGCCTGGAACTGCCGAACAAAAAGCGTCAGACCGTGTACCTGCGTGAAGTGCTGGACTGCGATAAATTCCGCGATAACCCGTCGCCGCTGACCGTGGTGCTGGGTAAAGACATCGCCGGGGAGCCGGTGGTGGCCGATCTGGCGAAAATGCCGCACCTGCTGGTGGCCGGTACTACCGGTTCCGGTAAGTCGGTCGGCGTCAACGCCATGATCCTCAGTATGCTCTACAAAGCGCAGCCGGAAGACGTGCGTTTCATCATGATCGACCCGAAAATGCTGGAACTGTCGGTCTATGAGGGGATTCCGCACCTGCTGACGGAAGTGGTCACGGATATGAAAGACGCCGCAAACGCCCTGCGCTGGAGCGTCAACGAAATGGAACGTCGCTACAAGCTGATGTCGGCGCTGGGTGTGCGAAACCTTGCTGGTTATAACGAAAAAATTGCCGAAGCCGCTCGTATGGGGCGTCCGATTCCGGATCCTTACTGGAAGCCGGGTGACAGTATGGACGCCACCCATCCGGTGCTGGAAAAACTGCCGTACATCGTCGTGCTGGTTGATGAATTTGCCGACCTGATGATGACCGTCGGTAAAAAAGTGGAAGAGCTGATTGCACGTCTGGCACAGAAAGCACGTGCGGCGGGTATCCATCTCGTTCTGGCGACCCAGCGTCCGTCGGTGGATGTGATCACCGGCCTTATCAAAGCTAACATTCCGACTCGTATTGCGTTTACCGTGTCCAGTAAAATCGACTCCCGTACCATCCTCGATCAGGGCGGTGCGGAATCCCTGTTGGGGATGGGCGATATGCTATATGCCGCGCCTAACTCAAATACGCCGATTCGCGTTCACGGCGCGTTTGTTCGCGACCAGGAAGTGCATGCGGTGGTTCAGGACTGGAAAGCACGCGGTCGTCCGCAGTATATCGACGGCATCACCTCCGACAGCGAAAGCGAAGGCGGCGGTGGTGGCTTTGACGGCGGCGAGGAGTTAGATCCGCTGTTCGATCAGGCGGTCAACTTTGTTACCCAGAAACGTAAAGCGTCTATCTCTGGCGTTCAGCGCCAGTTCCGTATCGGCTACAACCGTGCGGCGCGCATTATCGAACAGATGGAAGCGCAGGGGATTGTCAGCGAACAGGGGCACAACGGCAACCGTGAGGTGCTTGCGCCGCCGCCGTTCGATTGATTGCAAAGATGGGTAAATAAGTCAAAATTCAGTATTTTCTTCTGTCGCCGCTCATAATGACGTTTTAGAGTGAGTGACAGAAGCTCTCCTGGCGGGAGCATGAGGCTATTTAAGGAAATAACAATGAAAAAGATCGCGATCACGTGTGCATTACTTTCCAGCTTTGTTGTCAGCAGCGTATGGGCTGATGCCGCCGGTGACCTGAAAAGCCGTCTGGATAAAGTCAGCAGCTTCCACGCCAGCTTCACGCAAAAAGTCACCGATGGCAGCGGTAATGCGGTGCAGGATGGTCAGGGCGATCTGTGGGTGAAACGCCCGAATCTGTTCAACTGGCATATGACGCAGCCGGATGAAAGCATTCTGGTTTCTGACGGTAAAACCCTGTGGTTCTACAACCCGTTCGTCGAGCAGGCGACCGCGACCTGGCTGAAAGATGCTACCGGCAATACGCCGTTTATGCTGATTGCCCGTAACCAGGCCAGCGACTGGCAGCAATATAACATTCAGCAAAATGGCGATGATTTTGTGTTAACGCCGCGCGGCAACAACGGTAACCTGAAGAAATTCACCATCAACGTTGGCCGCGATGGCACCATCCATCAGTTCAGCGCCATCGAGCAGGACGATCAGCGCAGCAGCTATCAGCTGAAATCGCAGCAGAACGGCTCGGTGGATGCCTCCAAATTCACCTTTACGCCGCCGCAGGGCGTGACGGTGGACGATCAGCGTAAGTAAGAGGTCGGCGTGAGCAACCTGTCGCTCGATTTTTCAGAGAATACGTTTCAACCTCTGGCCGCGCGTATGCGGCCAGAGAACTTAGCGCAGTACATCGGCCAGCAGCACCTGCTGGCTGCCGGTAAGCCGCTGCCGCGAGCCATTGAGGCGGGGCATCTGCACTCGATGATCCTCTGGGGGCCGTCTGGCACCGGCAAAACCACGCTGGCGGAAGTGATTGCTCGCTACGCGAATGCCGACGTCGAGCGAATTTCTGCCGTTACCTCCGGGGTGAAAGAGATCCGTGAAGCGATTGAACGCGCGCGGCAGAACCGCAATGCCGGGCGTCGCACTATTCTGTTCGTTGACGAAGTTCACCGCTTCAATAAAAGCCAGCAGGATGCGTTTCTGCCGCATATTGAGGACGGCACCATCACCTTCATTGGTGCAACCACGGAAAACCCCTCGTTTGAACTGAACTCGGCGCTGCTTTCCCGGGCGCGCGTTTATCTGCTGAAATCGCTCACCACCGAGGATATTGAGCAAGTGCTCACTCAGGCGATGGACGACAAGGCGCGCGGCTACGGCGGGCAGGATATTGTCCTGCCGGACGAAACCCGGCGGGCGATTGCGGAGCTGGTTAACGGTGATGCGCGTAGAGCGCTGAATACGCTGGAAATGATGGCCGATATGGCCGAGCTTGACGAGGCGGGTAAGCGCGTACTCCAGCCGCAGCTACTGACCGAAATTGCCGGCGAACGCAGCGCCCGTTTTGATAACAAAGGCGACCGTTTCTACGATCTGATTTCCGCGCTGCACAAGTCGGTGCGCGGCAGCGCGCCGGATGCGGCGCTGTATTGGTATGCGCGCATTATCAGCGCCGGAGGCGATCCGCTGTACGTTGCGCGCCGCTGCCTGGCGATTGCTTCCGAAGATGTCGGCAATGCCGATCCGCGCGCGATGCAGGTTGCGATTTCAGCCTGGGACTGCTTCACCCGCGTTGGTCCGGCCGAAGGCGAAAGAGCCATTGCGCAGGCCATTGTTTACCTTGCCTGTGCGCCGAAAAGCAACGCCGTGTACACCGCGTTTAAAGCGGCGATGGCCGATGCGCGTGAACGCCCGGATTACGACGTACCGGTGCATCTGCGCAATGCGCCGACCAAACTGATGAAAGAGATGGGCTACGGGCAAGAGTATCGCTACGCCCACGATGAACCGAACGCTTACGCCGCCGGTGAAGAGTATTTCCCCAGCGAAATGGCGCAAACTCGCTACTATCACCCGACCAATCGGGGTCTTGAAGGCAAGATTGGCGAAAAGCTCGCCTGGCTCGCTGAACAGGATCAAAATAGCCGCACAAAACGCTACCGCTAGCGCAGGCGTTGCGGTAATGTTGTCAACGTACCTCTGCGACCGCGGGCTGTGGTCGCATACTCCACTTTCAATTCGATAAGCATAGGATAAGCATGCTCGATCCCAATCTGCTGCGTACAGAGCCAGACGCAGTCGCAGAAAAACTGGCACGCCGGGGCTTTAAGCTGGATGTAGATAAACTTCGCGCTCTCGAAGAGCGTCGTAAAGTGCTGCAGGTAGAAACTGAAAATCTGCAGGCAGAGCGTAACTCGCGATCGAAATCCATCGGCCAGGCGAAAGCACGCGGGGAAGATATTGAGCCTTTACGCCTGGAAGTGAACAAGCTCGGCGAACAGCTGGATGCCGCGAAATCCGAACTGGACGTTCTGCTGGCAGAGATTCGCGATATCGCGCTGACCATCCCGAACATCCCGCACGACGACGCACCGATCGGTCGAGACGAAAACGACAACGTTGAAGTCTCCCGTTGGGGCACGCCGCGTGAATTCGATTTCGAGATCCGCGATCATGTGACGCTGGGTGAAATGCACAGCGGCCTCGACTTTGCTGCCGCCGTTAAGCTGACCGGTTCACGTTTCGTCGTGATGAAAGGCCAGATCGCCCGTATGCACCGCGCGCTGTCGCAGTTTATGCTGGATCTGCACACCGAACAGCATGGCTATAGCGAAAACTATGTGCCTTACCTGGTCAACCAGGACACCCTGTACGGTACCGGGCAACTGCCGAAATTTGCCGGTGACCTGTTCCATACTCGTCCGCTGGAAGAAGAAGCTGACAGCAGCAACTATGCGCTGATCCCAACGGCGGAAGTGCCGCTGACTAACCTCGTTCGCGATGAAATCATCGACGAAGACGATCTGCCGATCAAAATGACCGCACACACGCCGTGCTTCCGCTCTGAAGCGGGTTCCTACGGTCGTGACACGCGTGGTCTGATCCGTATGCACCAGTTCGACAAAGTTGAAATGGTACAGATCGTTCGTCCGGAAGATTCTATGGCGGCGCTGGAAGAAATGACCGGTCACGCAGAAAAAGTCCTGCAGCTGCTGGGTCTGCCATACCGTAAAATCATCCTGTGTACCGGTGACATGGGCTTCGGTGCCTGCAAAACCTATGACCTCGAAGTCTGGGTTCCGGCGCAGAATACCTACCGCGAGATCTCCTCTTGCTCTAACGTCTGGGATTTCCAGGCGCGCCGCATGCAGGCTCGCTGCCGCAGCAAGTCCGATAAGAAAACCCGTCTGGTCCATACCCTCAACGGTTCCGGGCTGGCGGTAGGGCGTACGCTGGTTGCCGTGCTGGAAAACTACCAGCAGGCTGATGGCCGCATTGAAGTACCAGAGGTGCTGCGTCCATATATGAACGGTCTGGAATTTATCGGTTAATCCTCGACTGTTTCACAAAAAAAGCGCCGCAAGGCGCTTTTTTTATATCCCTATTGATACCGAACAATACCTCTCCTGGTAGAACGTTTAATACTCCCTTCGAACTAGCAATAGCATAAAACACTATAATAATAGCAATTCGTTATATAAGAATCTATATAGCGAAACTTTCAATGTCAGCAACGAAGTGAGTATCCATGAAAACTGAAACCCCCGATGCTTTACTGGCAGCCGAGGTCAGCCGTCGTGGTTTAATGAAAACCACGGCCATTAGCGGCCTGGCGATGGCCAGCGGTGCTTTTACGCTCCCGTTTAGCCGTATCGTTAATGCTGCCGAAGCGCTGGACCCGGCAACGGCAGCGGAACGTGTCACCTGGAGTGCGTGCACGGTAAACTGTGGAAGCCGCTGCCCGCTGCGCATGCATGTTGTCGATGGCGAGATTAAGTACGTAGAAACCGATAATACCGGCGATGATAACTACGACGGGCTGCACCAGGTTCGTGCCTGCCTGCGCGGGCGTTCAATGCGTCGCCGCGTCTACAACCCGGATCGCTTGAAATACCCAATGAAGCGGGTAGGCAAACGTGGTGAAGGTAAATTCGAGCGTATTAGCTGGGAAGAAGCCTTTGATACTATTGCCGATAATATGAAACGCTTGATCAAAGATTACGGCAATGAATCGATTTATCTCAACTATGGCACCGGTACCCTGGGAGGAACGTTAACCCGCTCCTGGCCGCCGGGCAAAACGCTGATTGCGCGCCTGATGAACTGCTGCGGCGGATATCTGAACCATTACGGCGACTACTCCTCTGCGCAGATTGCTGCGGGCCTGAACTATACCTACGGCGGCTGGGCTGACGGCAACAGCCCGTCCGATATCGAAAACAGCCAACTGGTGGTGCTGTTTGGTAACAACCCTGGCGAAACGCGCATGAGCGGCGGCGGGGTGACTTACTATCTGGAGCAGGCGCGGCAGAAATCGAATGCGCGCATGATCATTGTCGATCCGCGCTATACCGATACCGGGGCAGGCCGCGAAGATGAATGGATCCCGATTCGTCCGGGTACCGATGCGGCGCTGGTTTCCGCGCTGGCGTGGGTGATGATCACCGAAAATCTGGTCGATCAGCCGTTCCTCGATAAATACTGCGTGGGTTACGACGAAAAAACGCTACCGGAAGGCGCGCCGGCCAATGGCCACTACAAGGCTTATATTCTGGGTCAGGGTAGTGATGGCACGGCAAAAACACCGGAATGGGCATCGACGATTACCGGTATTCCGGCCGAGCGCATTGTCAAACTGGCGCGTGAAATCGCCACCACGAAGCCCGCTTATATCTCTCAGGGATGGGGGCCGCAGCGTCACGCGAATGGCGAAATCGTGACCCGTGCCATTTCTATGCTGTCCATTCTGACCGGCAACGTGGGTATTCACGGCGGTAACAGCGGGGCGCGTGAAGGCTCCTATGAAGTGCCGTTTGAGCGTATGCCAACGCTGGAAAACCCCGTTCAAACCAGCATCTCCATGTTCATGTGGACTGATGCGATCGTTCGCGGCCCGGAAATGACGGCCATGCGTGACGGCGTGCGTGGCAAAGATAAGCTGGACGTACCGATCAAAATGATCTGGAACTATGCCGGTAACTGCCTGATTAACCAGCACTCTGAGATAAACCGCACCCATGAAATCCTGCAGGATGACAAGAAGTGCGAAATGATAGTGGTCATCGACTGCCACATGACCTCGTCGGCGAAGTATGCCGATATCCTGCTGCCGGACTGCACGGCATCCGAACAGATGGACTTCGCGCTGGATGCATCCTGCGGCAACATGTCTTACGTCATCTTCACCGATCAGGTGATTAAGCCGCGCTTCGAGTGTAAGACGATTTACGACATGACGACCGAGCTGGCTAAACGCATGGGCGTTGAGCAGCAGTTTACCGAAGGGCGCACGCAGGAAGGATGGATGCGTCATCTGCACGAACTTTCCCGCCAGGCAGTGCCTGAGCTGCCGGACTTCGATACGTTCCGCAAGCAGGGCATCTTCAAGCAGCGCGATCCGGAAGGGCATCACGTGGCGTATAAAGCGTTCCGTGAAGACCCACAGGCCAATCCGCTAACTACGCCGTCGGGCAAAATTGAGATCTACTCGCAGGAGCTGGCGAAAATCGCTGCCACCTGGGAACTGGCGGAAGGTGATGTTATCGATCCGTTACCGATCTACACACCGGGCTTTGAAAACTACAACGATCCGCTAGCTGAGAAGTATCCGCTGCAGATGACCGGCTTCCACTATAAAGCACGCGTTCACTCCACCTATGGCAACGTTGACGTGCTGAAGGCGGCCTGCCGTCAGGAAATGTGGATTAATCCGCTGGATGCGAAAAAACGCGGCATCGCCAACGGCGATCGCGTGCGCATCTTTAACGATCGTGGGGAAGTGCATATTGAAGCTAAGGTCACACCGCGCATGATGCCGGGTATCGTGGCGCTGGGCGAGGGGGCATGGTATGACCCGGATGCCAAGCGTGTTGACCAGGCGGGCAGCATTAACGTGCTGACCACGCAGCGCCCGTCGCCGCTGGCGAAAGGCAATCCATCGCACACGAACCTTGTTCAGGTCGAGAAGGTGTAAGGAGTAACCGATGACCACCCAATATGGCTTTTTTATTGATTCGGCACGCTGCACCGGCTGTAAAACCTGTGAACTGGCGTGTAAAGATTACAAAGACTTAACCCCGGACGTCAGCTTCCGCCGTATTTATGAATACGCCGGCGGCGACTGGCAGGAAGATAACGGCGTCTGGCATCAGAACGTCTTTGCCTATTACCTGTCCATCGCCTGCAACCACTGTGAAGATCCGGCCTGTACTAAAGTGTGTCCGAGCGGCGCGATGCATAAACGATAAGACGGCTTTGTGGTCGTTGACGAAGACGTCTGCATCGGCTGTCGCTACTGCCATATGGCCTGCCCGTACGGTGCCCCACAGTACAATGCGGCAAAAGGCCACATGACCAAGTGCGACGGCTGCCACGAGCGCGTGGCGGAAGGCAAAAAACCGATCTGCGTCGAGTCCTGCCCGCTGCGCGCGCTGGACTTCGGGCCGATTGAAGAGCTTCGCCAGAAGCACGGGCAGCTGGCGGCCGTTGCACCGCTGCCGTCGGCGCACTTTACCAAGCCGAGCATTGTGATTAAACCTAACGCCAATGCACGTCCGTGCGGCGATACCACTGGCTACCTGGCCAACCCGAAGGAGGTGTGAGATGGGAAGTGGATGGCATGAATGGCCGCTGATGATCTTCACGGTCTTTGGGCAGTGCGTTGCCGGCGGATTTATCGTCCTGGCGCTGGCGCTGATGAAAGGGCAGCTGGCGCGCGAGCAGCAGCAGCGCGTGGTGCTGAGTATGTTCGCTTTGTGGGTGCTGATGGGCATTGGTTTTATCGCCTCGACGCTGCACCTCGGCTCGCCGATGCGCGCATTTAACTCGCTTAACCGCGTGGGGGCCTCGTCGTTGAGCAACGAGATTGCCAGCGGCGCGATTTTCTTCGCCGTGGGGGGCATTGGCTGGCTGCTGGCCGTCACCAATAAGCTCTCCTGCGCGCTGCGTAGCGTCTGGCTGGTGGTGACGATGGTGCTGGGTGTGGTCTTCGTGTGGATGATGGTGCGCGTGTATAACACCATCGATACCGTACCGACCTGGTATAGCATCTGGACGCCGCTGAGCTTCTTCCTGACGCTGTTTATCGGCGGTCCGCTGCTCGGCTATCTGCTGCTGCGCTGGGCGGGTGTCGAAGGCTGGGCGCTGCGTCTGCTGCCGGTGGTGAGCCTGGCTGCGCTGGGCGTTAGCGCGGTTGTTTCGCTGATGCAGGGCGTTGAGCTGGCTTCAATCCATAGCTCAATCCAGCAGGCTTCCGCACTGGTCCCGAACTACGGCTCCCTGATGGCGTGGCGCGTTGCGGCCATTGCGCTGGCGCTGGTGTGCTGGGTGGTGCCGCAGCTTAAGGGCTACCAGCCGGCGCTGCCGCTGTTGAGTCTGGCATTTGTGCTGGTGCTGGTCGGTGAACTGATCGGCCGTGGCGTCTTCTACGGTCTGCATATGACCGTCGGGATGGCGGTCGCCAGCTAAATAAAACGTGCCGGGGCTGCCTCGCCCTGGCACTTTTTGTTCATGAATTTTTTCAACTGAACCCTTTCCATTTATTCCTTTCATTTTCAGTAAAAACAATCAGATAGATTTGATGAATGTCGTTATACCGCTGCGCTGAATAAGAAACATCAATCGTGGTGCCAGAAAGCCGCTTCCGACACAAATCAGGTGGATTGACAATGTTTTTAGCAGTGGCATGATGCGCTCGAAATCTGTCTATCCTCACGGTTTTTAGCCCATGTCCACCTATACCCGCCCAGTGCTGTTATTGCTCTGTGGCCTTTTGTTATTGACGCTGGCGATCGCGGTACTCAACACGCTCGTCCCGCTCTGGCTCGCCCATGAAAATCTGCCAACCTGGCAGGTTGGGATGGTTGGTTCATCCTATTTCACCGGTAACCTGGTGGGTACGATGCTGACCGGGCGTCTGATTAAGCGTCTTGGCTTTAACTTCAGCTACTATATTGCGTCGCTTATCTTCGCCGCGGGCTGCGTGGGGCTGGGCTTTATGGTGGGCTTCTGGAGCTGGATGTTCTGGCGTTTTATCGCCGGCGTCGGCTGCGCCATGATTTGGGTGGTGGTGGAAAGCGCGCTGATGTGCAGTGGTACTTCGCGCAATCGCGGGCGTCTGCTGGCGGCCTACATGATGATGTATTACATCGGTACCGTGCTCGGCCAGCTTATCGTGAGTAAACTACCGACCGATTTGGCGACCATTCTGCCGCTGATGACCGGCGTTATCCTGGCCGGTATTCTGCCGCTGCTGTTTACCCGTATCCTGAACCAGAAAGATGAACAGCAGGACGCCAACGCGCGCGTCTGGCCAATGTTCAAGCTGCGTCAGGCGCGACTTGGGGTGAATGGCTGTATTATTTCCGGCATCGTGCTGGGCTCGCTGTACGGGCTGATGCCGCTGTATTTAAACCATCGTGGCGTCAGCGATTCCGGTATCGGTTTTTGGATGGCGGTGATGGTCAGCGCCGGTATTTTGGGTCAATGGCCAATAGGCCGTCTGGCGGATCGCTTTGGTCGTTTGCTGGTACTGCGCGTGCAGGTATTTGTGGTGATTGTCGGCTGTCTGGGGATGCTAAGCCAGGCAATGATGGCACCGGCGCTGTTTATCCTTGGTGCCGCCGGTTTTACGCTCTATCCGGTGGCGATGGCCTGGGCCTGTGAGAAGGTCGAGCACCACCAGTTGGTGTCAATGAATCAGGCGCTGCTGCTAAGCTACACCATCGGCAGCCTGGTAGGGCCTACGCTGACCGCCATGCTGATGCAAAGCTACTCAGATAACCTGCTGTTTATCATGATTGCCGGGGTGTCGTTCGTCTACCTGATGATGCTGCTGCGCAAAGCCGGGCATCATCCAACCCCGGTTGCCCACGCCTGATGCGCTGGCGCGAGCGCGCCTCTTGATTTTTTCGTCGCCTGTCGTGCCGAAACAGACAACAAAAAACCCGACTTAGCGTCGGGTTTTTCGTCATCAGCATTGTCAGGCCAGGTATAGCTACTGGCCAGAAGGGATCAGTACATCACCTTGTGACCGTACTGCTCGAGAATGCCTTTTACGCGTTCCATGGTCTCTTTCTTCGGCGGCTTCACCCCGTCGAGCTTGTACTCTTCGCCCATGGCTACCCATTTGTGTTTGCCCAGCTCGTGGTATGGCAGCAGTTCGATTTTCTCGACGTTGCCCATATCGCGGGTGAACTCGCCCAGGCGGTGCGCGGAGTCATCGTCATCTGACCAGCCCGGGACCACCACATAGCGGATCCAGACCTTCACGTCTTTCTTCGACAGGTACTGCGCAAACTCGAGCGTGCGGTGGTTAGATACGCCAACCAGATTCTGATGGATATCGTCGTTCATCTGCTTGAGGTCGAGCATCACCAGGTCGGTGACTTCCAGCAGCTCATCAATGACCGGGTCGTAACGACGCACAAAGCCGTTGGTGTCCAGACAGGTATGAATACCTTCTTTCTTGCACGCTCGGAACCAGTCGCGCACGAACTCAGCCTGTAAAATGGCTTCGCCGCCGGATGCGGTGACGCCGCCGCCGGACGCGTTCATAAAGTGGCGATAGGTCACCACTTCTTTCATTAGTTCTTCAACGGTGACTTCTTTGCCACCGTGGGTATCCCATGTATCGCGGTTATGGCAGTACAGGCAGCGCATCAGGCAGCCCTGGAAGAAGGTAATAAAACGGATGCCTGGGCCATCGACGGTGCCACAGGATTCAAAGGAGTGAATGCGACCAGTTACAGACATTGCAGTATTATCTCCAGTTCTTCCCCGCGTCCGGCAGGGTGACGATCATTATTTCAGGCCGTCTTGAGTTTATTTTGCTTGTTAACCTGATTATAGAAGTTAGCAGGCAAAATAGGCTCGGAGAGAGTAGGGCAGTTATAAGAAAGGCCCCACTGACGTGGAGCCTTTATTGTACGCTTTTTAAATCGCGATTTCAGTCAAATCCATTACATGGACTGAGTGAAGGTACGGGTAATAACGTCCTGCTGCTGTTCTTTAGTCAGGGAGTTAAAACGTACTGCGTAGCCAGATACGCGGATGGTCAGCTGCGGATATTTTTCCGGGTTTTCCATCGCGTCGAGCAGCATTTCGCGGTTCATTACGTTAACGTTCAGGTGTTGACCGCCTTCGATAGACGCTTCGTGGTGGAAGTAACCGTCCATCAGACCAGCCAGGTTGGTTTTACGAACGTCGTCGTCTTTACCCAGTGCGTTCGGAACGATAGAGAAGGTGTAAGAGATACCATCTTTAGCGTAAGCAAACGGCAGTTTAGCAACGGAAGTCAGAGAGGCAACAGCACCTTTCTGGTCACGACCGTGCATTGGGTTAGCACCTGGGCCGAATGGCGCGCCAGCGCGACGACCGTCTGGGGTGTTACCGGTTTTCTTACCATAAACCACGTTAGAGGTGATGGTCAGAACAGACTGAGTCGGGATTGCGTTACGGTAAGTCGTCAGTTTCTGAATTTTCTTCATGAAACGTTCAACCAGGTCAACCGCCATGTCATCGACGCGAGCGTCGTTGTTACCAAACTGCGGGTATTCGCCTTCGATTTCGAAGTCAACAGCCAGACCGTTTTCATCACGAATCGGTTTAACTTTCGCATATTTGATTGCAGACAGGGAGTCAGCAGCAACGGACAGACCAGCGATACCGCAAGCCATAGTACGGATAACGTCGCGGTCATGCAGCGCCATCAGAGAAGCTTCGTAGCTGTATTTGTCGTGCATGTAGTGGATGACGTTCAGCGCGGTGACGTACTGTTTAGCCAGCCAATCCATAAAGTGGTCCATACGATCCATAACTTCGTCGTAGTTCAGAACGTCGCCTTTCATTGGCTCAGTTTTAGGACCAACCTGCATTTTCAGTTTTTCATCAACGCCGCCGTTGATTGCGTACAGCATGGTTTTCGCCAGGTTTGCACGCGCACCGAAGAACTGCATTTGTTTACCAACGATCATCGGGCTTACGCAGCAAGCGATAGCGTAGTCATCGTTGTTGAAGTCCGGACGCATCAGGTCATCGTTCTCATACTGCAGAGAAGAGGTATCGATGGACACTTTTGCGGCGAATTTTTTGAACGCCAGCGGCAGTTTTTCAGACCACAGGATAGTGATGTTCGGTTCCGGAGACGGGCCCATGGTGTACAGGGTGTTCAGGAAACGGAAGCTGTTTTTGGTGACCAGAGTACGGCCATCAACGCCCATACCACCGACGGATTCAGTTGCCCAAATCGGGTCACCGGAGAACAGTTCATCATACTCAGGGGTACGCAGGAAGCGAACCATACGCAGTTTCATGACCAGGTGGTCAATCATTTCCTGAGCTTCTTGTTCAGTGATTTTGCCTGCTTTCAGGTCACGTTCGATGTAGATATCCAGGAAGCTGGAGGTACGACCGAAGGACATTGCAGCGCCGTTCTGGGATTTAACAGCGGCCAGGTAGCCGAAGTAAGTCCACTGAATAGCTTCCTGAGCGTTGGTAGCCGGACCAGAGATGTCGTAGCCGTATTTAGCAGCCATCTCTTTGATCTGACCCAGCGCACGGTGCTGTTCGGAGATTTCTTCACGCAGACGGATAGTCGCTTCCAGGTTTACACCGTTTTCCAGGTCAGACTGGAGAGAGGTGAACTGAGCGAATTTGTCTTTCATCAGGTAGTCGATACCGTATACGGCGATACGACGGTAGTCACCGATGATACGACCACGGCCGTAGGCGTCTGGCAGACCGGTCAGAACACCGGATTTACGGCAGCGCAGGATGTCCGGAGTATAAACGTCGAACACGCCCTGGTTGTGCGTTTTACGGTATTCGGTGAAGATTTTTTTGATCATCGGGTCCAGTTCGCGGTTATACGCTTTGCAGGAACCTTCGATCATTTTGATGCCACCGAACGGGATAAGAGCACGTTTCAGCGGAGCTTCAGTTTGCAGACCAACAATTTTTTCCAGCGCTTTGTTGATGTAACCAGCGTCGTGGGAAGTAATGGTGGAAGCAACGGCGGTGTCAAAGTCAACTGGCGCGTGAGTGCGGTTTTCCAGTTTAACGCCTTCCATAACGTTGTCCCACAGAGCTGTGGTCGCGTCAGTAGCGCCAGCCAGGAAGGACTCGTCACCCTCATACGGAGTGTAGTTTTTCTGGATGAAGTCACGTACGTTTACTTCATTCTGCCAGTCACCTTTCGCAAAACCTTCCCAGGCTGTGGCTAACTTTTCATTAAGTTCGGACATGTAACACCTACCTTCTTAAGTGGACTTTTTATTTACTGCCTGGAGCAACCATCAGTTAATGACGGTCACCGCCACGCAGGTAAATGACCCAGTATGTCAACCCAACCAATAAACCGCCGCCGATGATGTTCCCGATGGTTACCGGAATCAGGTTATCGGTGATGAAATTCATCACGGTCAGGTGAGAAAAACTTTCCGGAGTTGAACCGATTGCGGTCCAGAATTCCGGGCTAGCAAAGTGACGTATTACGATACCCATCGGAATCATAAACATGTTTGCAATGCTGTGCTCAAAGCCGCTGGCGACGAACATGGCAACCGGTAAAACCATAATCATGGCTTTGTCCATCAGGCTGCGGCCAGAGTAGCTCATCCAGACTGCCAGGCAGACCATCAGGTTCGCCAGGATGCCGAGAGCGACGGCTTCAATGAATGTGTGGTGCATTTTGTGGTCAGCAGTTTGCAGGACGTTTAGCCCCCATCCGCCGTTGGCCGTCATGTATTCGCCGGACAGCCACATCAACAGCACGAAGAGCAGCGCGCCGATCAGGTTACCAACATAGACGTTGAGCCAGTTTTTTGCCAGTTGACCCCAGGTAATTCGCCCGCTGGCTTTCGCTACAACGATAAGCACGGTCGAGGTAAAGAGGTCAGCGCCACAAATAACGCAAAGGATTAAGCCTAGTGAGAAGCAGATACCGCCAATCAGCTTCGCGATGCCAAATGGCATACCCGCGGTGCCCGTCGTTGCGGTAATGTAAAAAACAAAAGCAATCGAGATAAAGACGCCCGCAGTAATCGCCAGATAAAAGGTTTTCAGCGGATGCTTGGTTGCTTTATAGACGCCTGCTTCTTCGGCAACTTTGGCCATCGCAGCAGGAAGGAGTAGATCAAAAGGGTTGTCAGCTTTCACACTAACTCTCTCTTTTTATTTAATCGGCGACGAGATACTAACAAAGCATTATAGATGAGAATTTGATATAGATCATATCTCACCTGGCTTATAGGCCTGAATAACGAATGGTTTTTCAACAATCCTTTGCTAACAATATGAATATTAAAATAAAAAATAAATTTTAAGATTTACAAAATCAGTTGAATTTTTTTCTTTATCCTTCATTTTATTGGTTAATTAAAATGGAGTAATGATCGGTAAAATTAACAATAAAAGTAAACTACCAATTATAGTATTTACTTATATTTAACTTTATTTTCACATGCCCGTGAAGCGAAGCGTTGAAATATAAAAAAGGGGCCAACAAGTGGCCCCGTAATATAGCGTAGGTCTGGCATTAAGCCTACTTTTTCTGTGGTGAAGAAATTACTTCGCCCAGAAAGCCGCTTTCGCGCGCTGCAGTTTTTCGTAGGCCTCTAACAGCGACTGATGCGCCGGGAAGGCTTCCAGCGTGCCGTCCGCTGGCTGCAGGCCGTAGAAGGCCTCTTCGCCGCTCAGCGCCGCGCTGGCCGCTTCGACGGCGTCTGCGCCGTACATGCGGACAAACGCGTTCAGATACTGCAGCGGTTCACGCTCTTCTTCCTGAGAAAGCAGCAGCAGCGTTTGCAGACAGCGGTAGTAGTTGGCGCGCTCGGCGCTGAACACGGACGCGTTAAACTCCATGGTCCATTCGGTCCAGATTAACGCCTGCTCAAGGTCGCCGCCGGCTAATGCCAGCATTGCTTTCAGTTCGCCAACGCGCAGGGTGTACCAGCCGTTGTTCGGGCCGGTCGCCAGACCCAGCAGCTCGCGCACGCGAGTAAAGTCGTCGAGGCCTTCGTCGTCAATCTGCTCGATAAGATTCAGGTACTCTTCTTTTTCCCACTCGCTGCCCGGCAGGGAAAGAATGGTTTCGCGCAGGTGGCTGCCCATATTGTTATTCGCCAGCCACAGATCTTCCGCTGGATAGATATCAGACATGCCGGGCACGATGATACGACAGGCGTAAACGCCCAGATGTTCGTAATCGGCGATGTACACTTCTTTATCTTCTTCTTTGAAGATAGCCATCAGCGTTGCGAACTCTTCTTCGGTGGTGCCGGAGAAGTTCCAGTCTGCAAACGGATAGTCTGCATCCTGTTTGAACATACCCCAGGAGATAAGACCGCTGGAATCGATAAAGTGGGTTTCGAGGTTGGTGTGCTCGGCCACTTCTTCATCGTCAAAGGTCGGCGGCGTGAACACATCAAGATCTTTAAGACCGCGGCCCTGCAGCAGTTCGGTTACCGTACGCTCCAGCGCAACGCCGAAGTCCGGATGTGCACCGAAGGAAGCAAAGCAGGTGCCGTTCGCCGGGTTGAACAGCACCACGCAGATAACCGGGTATTTGCCGCCCAGTGAACCGTCGTAGGCGAAGATAGGGAAACCTTCCGCTTCCAGCGTTTTGATGGATTCCACTACGCCAGGATAGCGTGCCAGCACCTCGGCCGGGATTTCCGGCAGGCTGATGCTTTCGGCAATAATGCGGTTCTTCACGTGACGTTCGAACACTTCCGACAGCCCCTGTACGCGGGCTTCGTTACGGGTGTTGCCCGCAGACATGCCGTTGGAAACGTACAGGTTCGCGACGATGTTCATCGGAATGTAGATGGTTTCGCCGTCGGACTGACGGGTAAACGGCAGCCCGCACACGCCGCGATCGTCGTTGCCGGACTGCAGATCGACCAGCATGCTGGCGGTCAGCTGATCGTCAGGATCGTAGAATGCGCGCAGGCGCGCGTCGAGCAGACCTTCCGGCACTTCGTCGTCGTCGGTCAGCGGGAACCATTTCTCATTCGGGTAGTGAACGAACGGGCCGTTGGCGATTTTGTCACCCAGCCAGAAGTCAGCGAAGAAATAGTTGGTCGACAGACGCTCGAAGTATTCACCCAGCGCGGATGCCAGCGCCGCTTTTTTGGTCGCGCCTTTACCGTTGGTAAAGCACAGCGAGCAGGCTTTATCACGGATATGTACCGACCAGACGTTAGGAACCGGGTTCAACCAGGAAGCTTCTTCAATATCGAAGCCCAGGTCGAGCAGCTTTTGCTGGAAGCGAGCGATGGAATCTTCCAGTGCGGCATCTTTGCCGGGAATATAGGTTTGCGTCATAGCAATCTCTTTTGTCGTACGGAAAGCGCGCAATGATACGGGTTTTGCGTGACGGGTGCTATCTTCGGCGAAAATAAAAGAGACGGCTATGCTTACAGGCAATAACCGACTGTTACGGCGCAGAAAAAATGAAAGCGTTTGATCTTCATAGAATGGCATTTGACAACGTTCCGCCAGAATTTTTAGGCGAGGTGGCGCTGAGATGCGTGTTTACCTTCGCGCTGGTGTTTCTGTTTCTCAAAATGACCGGACGTCGCGGCGTGCGGCAGATGTCGCTGTTTGAAGTGCTGATTATCCTCACGCTGGGATCGGCGGCGGGCGATGTTGCCTTCTATGATGATGTCCCGCTGGTGCCGGTTTTTGTGGTTTTCATTTCGCTGGCGCTGCTGTATCGGCTGGTGATGTGGTTGATGGCGAAAAGTGAAAAGTTACAGGGCTTACTGGAAGGTAAAGCGATCGTCATCGTTAAAGAAGGGCAACTGGCCTGGGAAAACGTGCGCGCGGCAAATCTGACGGAGCTGGATTTTTTTATGGAACTGCGGTTGAACAGCGTGGAGCAGCTTGGGCAGGTCCGGCTGGCGATTATGGAAACCGACGGTCAGATTAGCGTGTTTTATTATGCTGACGAGCAGGTGAAGCCGGGATTATGCATTTTGCCCGACAGCCTCACTCAGCGTTTTAAGGCAGTTCCTGCGCCAGGTGAGTACGCGTGTGTGCGCTGTAGCTACGTCGTTAGCATGCGGGCGGGGGAGCGACAATTATGTCCGCGCTGCGCAAATCCGGCCTGGACGAAGGTGAGCCGCGCGAAACGGATTGCCTGATAGCCATTTTGTCGGTTTTCACACGGCAAGACGGTAGAATCTATTGTGTGACGGAGGGCACATTTCGCTGACGAAAGGTTTTAGACATTGCGGCGCGTGTCACTGAATGATAAAACCAATAGCCACAGGAATAACTTATGCCCACGCGTTGATGACGCGCGAGGCATGCGGTCAGACAACATTGCAATGTGGTGAGGGTTATGGCTCAGGTCTTTAATTTCAGTTCAGGTCCGGCGATGCTTCCGGCAGATGTCCTTAAACTGGCGCAGAAGGAACTCTGCGACTGGAACGGATTAGGCACGTCGGTAATGGAAGTTAGCCACCGTGGTAAAGAGTTTATCCACGTGGCGGAGGAAGCAGAAAAAGATTTTCGTGACCTGCTTAACATCCCATCCAACTACAAAGTGCTGTTTTGCCACGGCGGCGGGCGCGGTCAGTTTGCCGGCGTACCGCTGAACATCCTCGGTGATAAAACCACAGCTGACTACGTTGACGCCGGCTACTGGGCAGCGAGCGCGGTGAAAGAAGCTAAAAAATACTGCACGCCAAACGTGATTGACGCGAAGATTACCGTCGACGGTCAGCGCGCGGTAAAACCCATGCGCGACTGGCAGCTTTCCGATAACGCGGCGTATTTGCACTATTGCCCGAACGAAACTATCGACGGTATTGCTATTGATGAGACGCCTGACTTTGGCAACGAGGTTGTTGTTGCCGCTGACTTCTCCTCAACCATTCTGTCCCGCCCGATCGACGTGAGCCGCTTTGGCGTTATCTACGCCGGTGCGCAGAAAAACATTGGTCCTGCCGGCTTAACGCTGGTTATCGTGCGCGAAGACCTGCTGGGTAAAGCACATGTTGCCTGCCCGTCTATCCTTGATTACAGCGTGCTCAACGACAACGACTCCATGTTCAACACCCCGCCGACCTTTGCCTGGTATCTGTCCGGTCTGGTCTTCAAATGGCTGAAAGAGCAGGGTGGCCTGGCCGTAATGGATCGTATTAATCAGCAGAAGGCCGATCTTCTGTATAGCACCATCGATAGCAGCGATTTCTACCGTAACGATGTGGCGAGCGCCAACCGTTCCCGTATGAACGTTCCGTTCCAGCTGGCAGACAGCGCGCTGGACAAAGTCTTCCTGGATGAATCGTTTGCCGCCGGTCTGCACGCGCTGAAAGGCCACCGCGTAGTCGGCGGGATGCGCGCCTCCATCTATAACGCCATGCCGCTGGCGGGCGTACAGGCGCTGACGGAATTTATGCAGGACTTCGAGCGTCGTCACGGCTAATCGATTTTTGACCTATCCTCCCCATGGCCGCGTCATGGGGTTTTTCTTTTGTTTTTTGAGAGTTGAGTTTCATGGAATCCCTGACGTTACAACCTATCGCGCGCGTAGACGGCACGATTAATCTGCCTGGTTCTAAAAGCGTGTCGAACCGTGCGCTGCTGCTGGCGGCGCTGGCAAGCGGCACCACCATCCTGACTAATCTGCTGGACAGCGATGATGTTCGCCACATGCTGAACGCGTTGAAAGCGCTGGGAATTCACTACACCCTGTCTGACGATCGCACGCGCTGTGAAGTCACCGGCAACGCGGGCCCGCTGCAGGGCTCTGGCGAACTGGAACTGTTCCTCGGCAACGCGGGCACCGCTATGCGCCCACTGGCCGCCGCGCTGTGCCTGGGGGCAAATGATATTGTCTTGACCGGTGAGCCGCGCATGAAAGAACGCCCAATCGGCCACCTGGTGGATGCCCTGCGTCAGGGCGGCGCGCAGATTACCTATTTAGAGCAGGAAAATTATCCACCGCTGCGCCTGAATGGTGGGTTTATCGGCGGTAGCGTTGAAGTAGACGGTAGCGTCTCCAGCCAGTTCCTGACCGCGCTGCTGATGACGGCGCCGCTGGCACCGCAGGACACAGTCATTACCATCAAGGGCGATCTGGTGTCCAAGCCGTATATCGACATCACGCTGCATTTGATGAAAACTTTCGGTGTTGAAGTTGAAAACCAGAACTATCAGCGTTTTGTTGTGCGTGGTCACCAGCAGTATGTCTCGCCGGGCCAGTATCTGGTTGAAGGCGATGCGTCATCGGCTTCCTACTTCCTGGCCGCTGGCGCGATTAAAGGCGGCACCGTGAAGGTGACCGGCATTGGTCGTCACAGCGTACAGGGCGATATTCGCTTCGCTGACGTGCTGGAAAAAATGGGCGCGACCATCACCTGGGGCGATGATTTTATTGCCTGCACTCATGGTGAACTGAATGCCATCGATATGGACATGAACCATATCCCTGATGCCGCTATGACCATTGCCACCGCCGCGCTGTTTGCCAAAGGCACCACCACGCTGCGTAATATATACAACTGGCGCGTTAAAGAGACAGACCGTCTGTTCGCCATGGCAACCGAGCTGCGCAAAGTGGGCGCGATCGTGGAAGAGGGCGAAGATTATATTCGCGTGACGCCGCCGACGACGCTGAATTTTGCTGAGATTGCGACCTACAACGATCATCGTATGGCGATGTGCTTCTCTCTGGTTGCGCTATCGGATACGCCGGTCACAATCCTTGACCCGAAATGTACGGCGAAAACCTTCCCGGATTATTTCGAGCAGCTGGCGCGTATTAGTACTCTGGCCTAATCCTTTCCTACCGCCAAAACGCCGACTTGATGTCGGCGTTTTTTTTCGGACTTTTTTGCCCTTGCGATGCAGTGCTACTCTTTGTTGTGAAATAACTTATTGATATTTAATACTAATCAATCAATGGATGATTCATGTGAAGACCGCTGACGTTAACGCATGGGCAATGGCTAACGGCTGCGTGCGTGTCTACAGCGGTCTGATGGACTTGATGAACGACAATGAAGTCGAGGGCGTGCTGGGCCACTCGCGTAAAGCGATGCAAACCGCCTATGCGACCGTTGCGGCGGATAAAAAGTAAATCATCATCATTTTCGGGTCGGCGCTTTGCCGGCCCACTATACTTATTTATTCTCCTGCAGTGAGCGCGTCTCATTCTGTCATTCGCAGACAAAAGTAACCGTCTGGCGCAGAGATGCGTATAATGCGCGGCGTTTACGTTGTGTATGCCTTTTATTAAGGAGAGAAAAATGACGGCAATTGCCCCGGTAATTACCATTGATGGTCCAAGCGGCGCGGGTAAAGGCACGCTGTGCAAAGCGATGGCCGAAGCGCTGCAATGGCATTTGCTGGACTCTGGCGCGATCTATCGCGTGCTGGCGCTTGCGGCTTTGCATCACCATGTTGATGTGAACTCAGAAGATGCCCTGGTCCCGCTGGCGGCCCATCTGGACGTACGTTTTGTCTCTACCGACGGCGCGCTGGAGGTGATCCTTGAAGGGGAAGACGTCAGCGGTGAAATCCGCACCCAGGAAGTGGCCAATGCCGCTTCGCAGGTCGCTGCGTTCCCGCGCGTGCGTGAAGCGCTGCTGCGCCGTCAGCGGGCTTTCCGCGAAGCGCCGGGCCTGATTGCCGACGGCCGCGATATGGGCACGGTGGTGTTCCCGGATGCGCCGGTCAAAATCTTCCTCGACGCGTCATCGGAAGAACGTGCGCAGCGTCGCATGCTACAGTTGCAGGAAAAGGGCTTTAGTGTTAACTTTGAGCGCCTTTTGGCAGAGATAAAGGAGCGTGACGATCGCGATCGTAATCGTGCTGTTGCGCCGCTGGTTCCTGCCGCCGATGCTTTAGTGTTGGATTCCACCACCTTAAGCATTGAGCAAGTAATTGAAAAAGCGTTAAACTATGCGCGCCAGAAATTGGCAATCGCGTAAAACGCGACCGAATTTGCAGTACCCCCGTTGCAATGGACTGACAGCGGGTATGTGAAACAACCCCATCCGACAAGGTGTCAGGTGGACGTTAATACTTAACCTGAAGATTAAACATGACTGAATCTTTTGCTCAACTGTTTGAAGAATCCTTAAAAGAAATCGAAACCCGCCCGGGTTCCATCGTTCGTGGTGTTGTTGTTGCTATCGACAAAGACGTAGTACTGGTTGACGCCGGTCTGAAATCTGAGTCCGCCATTCCGGCAGAGCAGTTCAAAAACGCCCAGGGCGAGCTGGAAATCCAGGTTGGTGACGAAGTTGACGTTGCTCTGGATGCAGTAGAAGACGGCTTCGGTGAAACCCTGCTGTCCCGTGAGAAAGCTAAACGTCACGAAGCTTGGATCACGCTGGAAAAAGCTTACGAAGACGCTGAAACTGTAGTTGGTGTTATCAACGGCAAAGTTAAAGGTGGCTTCACTGTTGAGCTGAACGGTATTCGTGCGTTCCTGCCGGGTTCCCTGGTAGACGTTCGTCCGGTGCGTGATACTCTGCACCTGGAAGGCAAAGAGCTTGAGTTCAAAGTAATCAAGCTGGACCAGAAGCGTAACAACGTTGTTGTTTCTCGTCGTGCCGTTATCGAATCCGAAAACAGCGCAGAGCGCGATCAGCTGCTGGAAAACCTGCAGGAAGGCATGGAAGTTAAAGGTATCGTTAAGAACCTCACTGACTACGGTGCATTCGTTGATCTGGGCGGCGTTGACGGCCTGCTGCACATCACTGATATGGCATGGAAACGCGTTAAGCATCCGAGCGAAATCGTGAACGTTGGTGACGAAATCAACGTTAAAGTGCTGAAATTCGACCGCGAGCGTACTCGTGTATCTCTGGGCCTGAAACAGCTGGGCGAAGATCCATGGGTAGCTATCGCTAAGCGTTATCCGGAAGGTACCAAACTGACCGGTCGTGTGACCAACCTGACCGACTACGGCTGCTTCGTTGAAATCGAAGAAGGCGTTGAAGGCCTGGTTCACGTTTCCGAAATGGATTGGACCAACAAAAACATCCACCCGTCCAAAGTTGTTAACGTTGGCGACGTAGTGGAAGTTATGGTTCTGGATATCGACGAAGAACGTCGTCGTATCTCCCTGGGTCTGAAGCAGTGCAAATCTAACCCATGGCAGCAGTTCGCAGAAACCCACAACAAGGGCGACCGCGTTGAAGGTAAAATCAAGTCTATCACTGACTTCGGTATCTTCATCGGCCTGGACGGCGGCATCGACGGCCTGGTTCACCTGTCTGACATCTCCTGGAACGTTGCAGGCGAAGAAGCAGTTCGTGAATACAAAAAAGGCGACGAAATCGCTGCAGTTGTTCTGCAGGTTGACGCAGAACGTGAACGTATCTCCCTGGGCGTTAAACAGCTCGCAGAAGATCCGTTCAACAACTGGGTTGCTCTGAACAAGAAAGGCGCTATCGTTAACGGTAAAGTGACTGCAGTTGACGCGAAAGGCGCAACCGTAGAACTGGCTGACGGCGTTGAAGGTTACCTGCGCGCTTCTGAAGCTTCCCGTGACCGCGTTGAAGATGCAACTCTGGTTCTGAGCGTTGGCGACGACGTTGAAGCTAAATTCACCGGCGTTGATCGCAAAAACCGCGCAATTAGCCTGTCTGTTCGTGCGAAAGACGAAGCTGACGAGAAAGATGCAATCGCTACTGTTAACAACAAACAGGAAGACGGCAACTTCTCCAACGCTATGGCTGAAGCATTCAAAGCAGCTAAAGGCGAGTAATCTTACGCATTTGGGTTTAACAACCTGAATTGTGATGAGTTTACTTGACAGATTGCAGGTTTCGGCCTGTAATCTAGCACAAAGGGCGGCTACGGCCGCCCTTGTTTAATAAGCTGTTAGCTAATTTTCCTTAAAAGGAAACCGGAGGAATCATGACCAAGTCAGAATTGATTGAAAGACTTGCCAGCCAGCAATCCCATATCCCTGCAAAAGCAGTGGAAGATGCGGTAAAAGAAATGCTGGAGCATATGGCCTCGACCCTGGCACAGGGTGAGCGCATTGAAATCCGCGGTTTCGGCAGCTTCTCTCTGCACTATCGAGCACCACGTACCGGGCGTAACCCGAAGACTGGCGACAAAGTGGAACTGGAAGGCAAATACGTGCCGCACTTCAAGCCGGGCAAAGAACTGCGCGATCGCGCCAACATTTACGATTGAGTTTCTGGCGCTAGCTTGCGCTAAACTTGATTGAGAGAAAAGCACCTACGGGTGCTTTTTTCATTTCTGCACGCCGATTGTGGAATCGTCCTTCCAACGTTTTCTCAATGCCTGTACGCAGCGAATTCATGCTGCGAGCCGCCACGCAAACTGACTTTTCTAATCATGGCGTAGACGTTGTCGCGCGCGATACTCCTTGCAACAAGGAGGTATCGATGCGCTTGCCACTGCTGGCCTGCTACGTGCTGGCCGGAATATTACCGCTGGCCGTACTGCCTGTCTTACCCTCGCTCGAATATATTAAGATCGCTGCTGTTGGGCTCACCGCGCTCGGCGTTTGCGGCCGGGCAGGGCGCCGCATTGCTCTGGTGGGGCTACTGTTCTGCTGGGGGGCGCTGGCGGCCTGGCAGCTTCAGCTATCTGCGCAGATGCTGCCGGGTAAAAACCGGCAGGTTGAGCTGACGCTCACGCAAACGGACGGGCAGACGGTGCATCAGG
Source organism: Klebsiella sp. WP3-W18-ESBL-02 (assembly GCF_014168815.1). Classification (NCBI taxonomy): domain Bacteria; kingdom Pseudomonadati; phylum Pseudomonadota; class Gammaproteobacteria; order Enterobacterales; family Enterobacteriaceae; genus Klebsiella; species Klebsiella sp. WP3-W18-ESBL-02. The sequence goes on along the minus strand of NZ_AP021972.1, from coordinate 3,282,744 downwards.
GCACGCTCACCCGTCTGGAAGGGCAGCGCTTGATGCCGGGCATTCGGATTGCGCTCTACGGCAGCTACCTGCCACAGCCGCCATGCGTGGGCCAGCGCTGGAAGATGACGATTCGCGCCCGTGCAGTGCATGGTCAACTCAATGACGGCGGGTTTGATGCCCAGCGCTATGCGCTCTCCCAGCACCGTGCGCTGACCGGGCGAATCATTAGCGCTGAACCGTTAGCGCTCAGTTGCGGCCTGCGAGCGCGCTATCTGGCATCGCTAAAAACCACGCTAGCAGCATACCCCTGGCGTGACGTGCTGCTGGCGCTGGGGATGGGTGAACGGCTCTCGGTCTCGCCAGAGATTAAAACGCTGATGCAGCAAACCGGTACTTCGCATCTGATGGCGATATCCGGCCTGCATATTGCGCTCGGCGCTTCGCTGGGCTGGCTGCTGGTACGCGGCATACAGTTTTTTCTACCGGCATGGCTGATTAACTGGCGGCTACCGCTGCTGGCCTCGCTGGCAAGCGGGCTGGCTTACGCCATGTTGACGGGCATGCAGCCGCCCGCCCAGAGAACGATCGTTGCTGCGGCCGTCTGGTGTTTACTGCGGCTAAGCGGCAGGCAGTGGGCTGGTTGGGAGGTGTGGCTCTGTTGCCTGGCGGCTATCCTGTTTGTAGACCCGCTGGCGGTGCTTTCCGACAGTCTGTGGCTATCAGCATTTGCCGTTGGTACACTCTTGTTCTGGTACCGGTGGGTACCGCTGCCGGAATGGCATTATCCGCGCCTGCTGCGTCCACTGGCGCAGCTGATGCATTTACAGCTAGGGCTGATGCTCCTGCTGACGCCGCTACAAATTCTGCTGTTCCACGGCATCAGTACCACTTCGCTGCTGGCAAATCTGCTGGCGGTGCCGGTGGTTACCTTCATTGCCGTGCCCTTGATTCTGCTGGCGATGTTTCTGCATCTGTGTGGTCCGGTGGTGCTGGAGACGCTGATTTGGTATTGCGCCGACAGGGTGATGGCGCTGGTGTTTGGCTACCTGCGGCTGTTGCCCGAGGGATGGTGGTACATTGGGCGAGCATGGCTGGGGGCGTCGTTATTACCGTGGGGGGCGCTGTTGCTCTGGCGGCTCCACGGCTGGCGGCGTTTTCCGGCATTGTGGATGTCGCTAAGCGTGCTGCTGACGTTTCCACTCTGGCGAAAAACGCCGCCGGACCAGTGGCAGGTGACGATGCTGGATGTCGGGCAGGGGCTGGCAATGGTCGTTTCACGCGGCGACAAAGCGCTGCTCTATGACACCGGGCTGGCGTGGCCTGGCGGCGACAGCGGGGCTCAGCTGATTGCGCCATGGCTTCGTTGGCACGGGCTGACGCCACAGGGCATTATTCTGAGTCACGATCACTTAGATCACCGCGGTGGCCTGCGAACGCTCCAGCAAAACTGGCCGAAGGCATGGGTCAGAAGCCCGCTCGCGTGGTCCGGCCATCAACCCTGTGCACGCGGCCAGGCCTGGCGCTGGCAGGGGTTAACCTTTCGTGCGCTTTGGCCGCTGCCTGGTAAAGTACAGAAAGGCAATAATGGTTCCTGTGTGGTTAGGGTTGATGACGGTAAAAACAGTTTTCTGCTGACCGGAGATATTGAATTACCGGCAGAAATGGCCATGATGAGCCATTTCTGGCAGCCATTTGCGTCTACAATTATCCAGGTTCCTCATCACGGCAGCTCGACGTCTTCCGGTATCTCGCTGATTCAGCGGGTCGGTGGTGCTGCTGCGCTGGCTTCGGCATCCCGCTATAACGCGTGGCGCCTGCCTTCTGCGAAGGTAAAGGCCCGCTATCTGCAGCGGCATTACGGTTGGTTTGACACGCCGCACCAGGGCCAGATAACGGTCACTTTTGACGCGAAAGGCTGGCAGATTGAAGGCTTACGAGATCAACTTTTACCTCGTTGGTATCATCAGTGGTTTGGCGAGTCTCTCGATAACGGGTAGAATATGCGGCTATTTCAACATAAGCTGGTTTTTTGAATGCAGAACGACAAAGATCTCTCCACGTGGCAGACCTTCCGCCGACTCTGGCCAACTATTGCGCCGTTTAAAGCAGGGCTGATCGTGGCGGGCGTCGCGTTAATCCTTAACGCAGCCAGCGATACCTTTATGCTATCGCTTCTTAAACCGTTACTGGATGATGGTTTTGGCAAAACAGACCGCTCAGTGCTGCTTTGGATGCCGCTGGTCGTTATTGGCTTGATGATCCTACGTGGTATTACAAGCTATATCTCTAGCTATTGTATTTCCTGGGTTTCTGGCAAGGTCGTGATGACCATGCGCCGTCGGCTGTTCAGCCATATGATGGGCATGCCGGTTTCCTTCTTTGACAAGCAGTCCACCGGGACCCTGCTGTCGCGTATCACCTATGACTCTGAGCAGGTGGCATCCTCTTCCTCTAGTGCCTTGATTACCGTGGTGCGTGAAGGGGCTTCGATCATTGGCCTGTTCATCATGATGTTCTACTACAGCTGGCAGCTGTCGGTCATCCTCATCGTGCTGGCACCTATCGTGTCGATGGCGATCCGCGTGGTGTCCAAGCGCTTCCGTAGCATCAGTAAAAATATGCAGAACACCATGGGGCAGGTGACCACCAGCGCTGAGCAGATGCTGAAAGGGCATAAAGAAGTGCTGATGTTCGGCGGCCAGGAAGTGGAAACCAAGCGTTTTGATAAGGTCAGCAACAAGATGCGTTTGCAGGGGATGAAGCTGGTCTCGGCATCGTCTATCTCTGACCCGATTATCCAGCTGATTGCCTCTCTGGCGCTGGCGTTTGTGCTGTATGCCGCGAGCTTCCCAAGCGTGATGGAAACCCTGACTGCCGGTACGATCACGGTCGTCTTTTCCTCCATGATTGCGCTGATGCGCCCGCTGAAATCGTTAACCAACGTCAACGCGCAGTTCCAGCGCGGGATGGCGGCCTGTCAGACGCTGTTCGCTATTCTGGATAGCGAGCAGGAAAAAGATGAAGGTAAGCTCGAAGTAGACCGTGCCAAAGGCAGCGTTGAGTTCCGTAACGTGACCTTCACCTATCCTGGCCGTGAAACGCCGGCGCTTCAAAATATCAACCTGTCGATCCCGCAGGGAAAAACGGTGGCGCTGGTAGGGCGTTCTGGTTCAGGTAAATCAACCATCGCCAGCCTGCTGACCCGTTTTTATGATATCGATGAAGGTGAAGTTCTGCTCGATGGTCATGACCTGCGTGAGTACAAGCTTTCTTCGCTGCGTAATCAGGTAGCGCTGGTTTCGCAGAGCGTGCATCTGTTTAACGACACGGTGGCGAATAACATCGCCTATGCGCGTACCGACGAGTTCAGCCGTGAGCAGGTTGAAGAAGCGGCGCGGATGGCCTACGCGATGGACTTTATCAACAAAATGGATAACGGCCTTGATACGGTCATCGGTGAAAACGGCGTGCTGCTTTCCGGCGGCCAGCGTCAGCGTATCGCGATTGCGCGCGCGCTGCTGCGTAATAGCCCAATCCTGATTCTTGATGAGGCCACCTCGGCGCTGGATACCGAATCGGAACGTGCGATTCAGGCGGCGCTGGATGAACTGCAGAAAAACCGGACTTCGCTGGTGATTGCGCACCGTCTGTCGACAATTGAACAGGCTGATGAAATCATTGTGGTGGAAGACGGCCGGATTGTTGAACGCGGCAGCCATAGCGATCTGCTTGAACAGCGCGGCGTCTATGCTCAGCTGCATAAAATGCAGTTTGGCGAATGATAGCCAGAATCTGGTCCGGTGAATCGCCGCTCTGGCGGCTGCTGCTGCCGCTCTCCTGGCTATATGGTCTGGTGAGCGGCATCATCCGCCTGTGTTATCAACTGGGGCTGAAAAAGTCCTGGCGTGCGCCGTGTCCGGTCGTCGTGGTGGGTAACCTGACGGCAGGTGGCAACGGTAAAACACCGGTGGTCATCTGGCTGGTGGAGCAGCTTCAGCGTCAGGGCGTTCGCGTTGGCGTGGTTTCCCGTGGCTACGGTGGTAAAGCGGAGCGTTACCCGCTGCTGCTAAACGCGGATACCACGACCGCGCAGGCCGGGGATGAACCGGTGCTGATTTATCAACGTACCGGTGCGCCCGTAGCGGTTTCGCCGGTAAGAGTGGATGCCGTCAAAGCGCTGCTGGCGGCTCACGATCTCCAGATGATCGTCACCGATGACGGGCTGCAGCATTACCGTCTGGCCCGTGATAAAGAGATCGTGGTGATCGACGGCATACGCCGATTCGGCAACGGCTGGTGGTTGCCGGCCGGGCCCATGCGTGAACGAGCCTCGCGTCTTGAGAGTGTAGATGCGCGGATCGTTAACGGCGGCGAAGCGCTGGCGGGCGAGATCCCGATGACGCTACGTCCTGGTGAGGCAGTCAATCTGCTGACCGGCGAGCGCCGGCCGGTTGCCGCGTTGAACAACGTCGTCGCAATGGCCGGTATTGGGCATCCGCCGCGCTTTTTTGCCACCCTTAACGACGGCGGCCTGAAGCCGGTGCGCACGGTGGCGCTGGCCGACCATCAGGCGCTGAGTGCAGCCGACGTTCAAGCGCTGGTGGCACCTGGGCAGACGCTGATCATGACCGAAAAAGACGCGGTAAAATGCCGCCGTTTTGCGCAGGAGAACTGGTGGTATCTGCCGGTCGATGCCGTGCTTTCCGGCGATCGTGCGCAGACGCTGCTACAGGATTTGATTACCCTCGCACGGCGTTAATAGGCGTCGGCGATAGCAGGGGAAAAGCATGACACAGCTGCAGTTAACCCTTCGCGCCGCGCGTCATCTTCACCTGGCGGCGCAGGGGCTTCTGAACCGTCCGCGCCGCCAGCCTCAAGCGGCGGATATCCTTCGTACCATCCAGCAAATGTCGCTGCTGCAAATCGATACCATTAACGTGGTCGCCCGCAGCCCCTATCTGGTGCTCTTCAGCCGTCTTGGCGCTTACCCTTCCGCATGGCTTGATGATGCGCTTGCCCGCGGCGAGCTTATGGAATACTGGGCCCACGAGGCCTGTTTCCTGCCGCGCAGCGATTTTCCGCTGGTTCGCCATCGTATGCTTGCGCCGCATAAGATGGGCTGGAAGTACCATCAAAGCTGGATGGATGAGCACGCCGACGAGATTATTGCTCTGAAGGCGCATATTGCTGAAAACGGGCCGGTACGCTCCGCCGACTTTGCGCATCCGCGTAAAGGGCAGAGCGGCTGATGGGAGTGGAAGCCGCATAAGCGCCACCTGGAAGGGCTGTTTACCGCTGGCGAAGTGATGGTGGTTGAACGCCGCAACTTTCATCGGGTTTACGATCTGACGCAACGGGTGATGCCGCAGTGGGACGATCGCCGTGATGCGCTCACGCAATCGCAGGCCGAGGCGGCGATGCTGGAAAACAGCGCCCGCAGCCTGGGTATTTTCCGCCCTCAGTGGCTGGCGGATTATTACCGGCTACGGCAGCCAGATCTCCACGCGCTGCTGGCGCAGTGGCAGGCGCTGGCGCAGGTGGTACCGGTAGAGGTTGAACAGCTCGGTGAGATGTGGGTACATCGCAGCCTTCAGCCCGCGCTGGAGCGTGCGGCGGAGGGTAAGCTGACGGCGACGCACAGTGCGGTACTGTCGCCCTTCGACCCGGTGGTCTGGGATCGAAAACGCGCCGAACAGTTTTTCAACTTCACCTACCGCCTGGAGTGCTACACGCCTGCGCCGAAGCGTCAGTACGGTTATTTTGTCCTGCCGCTGCTGCATCGCGGTGAGATTGTCGGCCGCATGGACAGCAAAATGCACCGCAGCGACGGCGTGCTGGAGATTTTCGCCCTCTATCTGGAGGCGGGCGTGCGGGTCAGCCAACATCTGGAAAAAGGCCTGACGCAGGCCATCAACGATTTTGCCCGCTGGCAGGGCGCGACGCGGGTTAAACTTGGCGCGGTAGCGGAGAAACTCTTTCTCAATCAACGCGACGGTTGGGAGATTGACGCCGACCGGTAGCGCTCTATGATATGCTGCACTGGTTTTCGATACGGCCCATCAGGAGGAATCATGGATCACCGTCTACTTGAAATTATTGCCTGCCCGGTTTGCAACGGCAAACTCTACTATAGCCAGGACAAGCAAGAACTGATTTGCAAAATTGATAATCTGGCGTTTCCCCTGCGTGACGGTATCCCCGTATTGCTGGAAAACGAAGCCCGCGTTTTAGCTGCAGAAGAGAACCGACCATGAGTTTCGTTGTGATTATTCCGGCGCGCTTTGCTTCTACGCGCCTGCCGGGCAAACCGCTGCAGGACATCAACGGCAAACCGATGATTGTGCACGTGCTGGAGCGCGCGCGCGAATCCGGTGCCGAGCGTATCATTGTCGCCACCGACCATCCCGACGTTGCAAAAGCCGTTGAAGCGGCGGGCGGGGAAGTCTGCATGACCCGCGCCGATCACCAGTCTGGTACCGAACGCCTGGCGGAAGTGGTAGAGAAGTGTGGTTTCAGCGACGACACGGTGATCGTCAACGTGCAGGGCGATGAGCCGATGATCCCGGCGGTCATTATTCGTCAGGTGGCTGAAAACCTCGCTGCCAGCCATTCCGGCATGGCGACGCTGGCGGTACCGATTCACGATGCGGAAGAAGCCTTTAACCCGAATGCGGTGAAAGTGGTGATGGACAAAGACGGCTATGCGCTTTATTTCTCCCGTGCGACCATCCCGTGGGACCGCGATCGCTTCGCCAAAAGTCGCGACGAGATTGGTGGCACCCTGCTGCGCCACATTGGTATCTATGGCTACCGCGCCGGGTTTATTCGCCGCTATGTCAACTGGGCGCCAAGCCCGCTGGAGCACATTGAGATGCTCGAGCAGCTGCGCGTGTTGTGGTACGGAGAAAAAATCCACGTTGCCGTCGCCAAAGAAGTGCCGGGGACAGGCGTTGATACGCCGGAAGATCTGGCCCGCGTTCGCGCCGAACTGAAGTAGTCCTGCCGCCCCCTTGCCACAAGGGGGCGCCTCCCGTCGGGTATTTCCTCTCTTTCTGTTGCAATTTTGATCTTGTCTGGTGAAATTCACCCTTCATATGCTCATTATGAAAGCAATGGCTTTCATAGGGGTAATCTGACATGGAACAGCTACGTGTAGAACTCAGCCATCTGTTGGGTGAATCGCTCAGCCGCGTGGAGTGCATTAATGAGCAGGCGGATACGGCGCTGTGGTCGCTGTATGATGCTGAAGGTAACCCGCTGCCGCTGCTGGCGCGCAGCTTTTCATCCCCCGGCGTGGCGCGCCAGTTGGCGTGGAAAATCTCGACTCTTGCGCGCCAGGGCACCGTACGTATGCCCGTGGTTTACGGCATCATGACCCATGAAGAACATCCCGGACCCGATGTCCTGCTGCTAGAGCGCCTGCGCGGCGTCGCCGTTGAAGCACCGACGCGCAGCCCGCAACGCTGGGATGCGCTCAAAGATCAAATTGTCGAAGCGCTGCTGGCCTGGCACCGCGTGGACAGCGCCGGCTGCGTCGGCTTTGTCGATAGCGCTCAGGAAAACAGCTGGCCACACTGGTATCGCCAGCGAATTGAAGTGCTGTGGGGGACGCTGAATCTGTACCAGAACACCGGCCTGACGATGCAGGATAAGCGGCTGCTGTTCCGCACCCGCGAATGCCTGGATACGCTTTTTGAGGACTTTAACGACAACTGCGTGTTAATCCATGGCCACCTGACGCTGCGCAGCATGCTGAAGGACTCGCGGAGTGACCAACTGTTAGCCATGGTAGGCCCGGGGCCGATTTTATGGGCCCCGCGCGAATATGAACTGTTCCGGCTGCATGAAAGCCCGCAGGCTGAACAGCTGTTGTGGCGCTATCTCCAGCGCGCGCCAGTCGCCGAGGGGTTTATGTGGCGGCGCTGGCTCTACCTGCTGTGGGACGAAGTCGACAGGCTGGTGAATACGGGTAAATTCAGCCGTGATAATGTCGATTTGGCGGCGAAATCACTGCGCCCCTGGCTTGTCTGAATCGGCTTTCAGCCATTGCCAGATACGCCCCAGCGTTTCATAGCCCACCCGGTCGCTGTGCATCAGCCACACCGGTGAGGGAATCATGCGCTCCCACGGGTTCAACGGCGAGGCGATCGCCAGCTGATTAGCCGGTGCAGGCAGCGGGTGAAGGCCCGCCTGTTGGAAGAAAATCATGGCTCGCGGCAGGTGTGATGCCGACGTCACCAGCAGGAACGGCGCCTCGCCAATGGCGGCCTTCACGGCGCTGGCTTCTTCTTCGGTGTCTTTCGGCGTATCGAGGACAATAATGGCATTGCGCGGCACCCCGAGGCTTTCGGCGACGCGCGCCCCCGCTTCGGCGGTGCTGACCGGGTTAGTCAGCGCTCGCGCCCCGGTAAAGATCAGCTTCGCTCCGGGGTTGGACTGCCACAGCCGAATGCCCTCCGCCAGGCGGGGCAGACTGTTGCTGATCAGGTTTGAACTTGGCGCCCATTCGGTATTCCACGTATACCCGCCCCCGAGTACGACCACATACTGAACCGGCTGTTCGCCGCGCCAGGTAGGATACGTATCTTCAATCGGCTTGAGCAAGCCGTCGGCCACCGGCTGGAGGCTTAGCAGGAGTAAAAAAAGCCAGCCGAGGGTAATGGCGCTTTTACCCAGCTTCTGGAAGCGGGTAAACCAGACCAGGACAATTCCTAAACCGATGAATGAAAGGAGGAGAGGCAGCGGCAGCATCATCCCGCCGATGAACTTTTTCAGCATAAAAAGCATTCTGTAGCGTACCTTTTTTAACCATCTGACCGCATGAATGCAGGGATATTACACCAGATAGCTTCATTCTCGCCGTGGGTGTGACAAAATAGACCCTTTGTGGCTGGCGAAGTAAGGACATCCCGTGCAGGATCGCAATTTCGATGACATTGCGGAAAAGTTTTCGCGCAATATATACGGCACCACTAAGGGCCAACTGCGTCAGGCTATTCTGTGGCAGGATCTTGATGCGCTGCTCGCAACCCTGGGTTCGCAGCCGCTGCGTATTCTGGACGCCGGCGGCGGGGAAGGCCAGACGGCGATCAAAATGGCGCAGCGTGGTCACCATGTGACGCTGTGCGATCTGTCTGCTGAAATGATCGCCCGGGCAAGCCAGGCAGCCAGCGACAAAGGTGTGAGCCACAACATGCATTTCATACAATGCGCGGCGCAGGACGTGGCCGGGCATTTGGAAAGCCCGGTTGATCTGATATTGTTTCACGCTGTACTGGAGTGGGTGGCTGAACCACAGGCGGTATTAAAAACGCTGTGGTCGGTGCTTCGCCCGGGCGGCGCATTATCATTAATGTTCTACAATGCAAACGGCCTGTTGATGCACAACATGGTAGCGGGCAACTTTGACTACGTCGTTGCCGGCATGCCGAAAAAGAAAAAGCGTACGCTGTCGCCGAACTATCCGCGCGACCCGCAGCAGGTCTACGGCTGGCTGGAAGAGATCGGCTGGCGCATTAACGGGAAAACCGGCGTGCGGGTGTTTCATGACTATTTGCGCGATAAGCATAAACAGCAGGACAGCTATGACATCCTGCTCGAGCTGGAAACGCGCTATTGCCGTCAGGAACCTTACGTCAGCCTGGGGCGCTACATTCATGTCACCGCGCTTAAGCCGCAGACAGAAACAAGGATAAACGATGAGTGAATTTTCCCAGACAGTCCCCGAACTGGTTGCCTGGGCCAGAAAAAATGATTTCGCCATTTCGCTACCCGTCGATAGGCTCTCATTTTTGCTGGCCGTCGCAACGCTGAACGGTGAACGGCTGGAAGGTGAAATGACGGAAGGCGAGCTGGTGGATGCGTTCCGTCACGTCAGTGATGCGTTTGAGCAAACCAGTGAAACCATCGGTACGCGTGCGAATAACGCGATTAACGATCTGGTTCGCCAGCGTCTGCTGAACCGCTTTACCAGCGAAGTCACAGAAGGAAACGCCATCTATCGTCTGACGCCGCTGGGCATTGGCATTACCGACTACTATATTCGTCAGCGCGAGTTCTCCACGCTGCGTCTGTCGATGCAGCTGTCGATCGTCGCCGGCGAACTGAAGCGAGCCGCCGATGCGGCGGAAGAGGGCGGCGATGAATTCCATTGGCACCGTAACGTCTATGCGCCGTTGAAATATTCGGTAGCGGAGATTTTCGACAGTATCGACCTCACGCAACGCATCATGGATGAACAGCAGCAATCGGTGAAAGACGATATCGCCCAGTTGCTGAATAAAGACTGGCGCGCGGCGATCTCCAGCTGTGAGCTGTTGCTGTCTGAAACCTCCGGCACCCTGCGCGAGCTGCAGGATACGCTGGACGCGGCGGGCGATAAGCTGCAGGCCAACCTGCTGCGCATTCAGGATGCCACGCTCAGCCATAACGATTTGCATTTTGTCGATCGGCTGGTGTTCGATCTGCAAAGCAAGCTCGACCGCATCGTCAGCTGGGGACAGCAGGCCATCGACCTGTGGATCGGCTACGACCGCCACGTCCACAAATTTATCCGTACCGCGATTGATATGGATAAAAACCGCGTCTTCGCTCAGCGTCTGCGCCAGTCGGTGCAGTCCTACTTTGATGCGCCGTGGGCCCTGACCTACGCCAGCGCCGATCGTCTGCTGGATATGCGCGATGAAGAGATGACGCTGCGCGACGAAGAGGTTACCGGGGAACTTCCGCCGGACTTAGAGTACGAAGAATTTAACGAAATCCGCGAACAGCTTGCCGCGCTGATTGAAGAACAGCTGGCTATCTATAAAACCAAACAGCTGCCTCTGGACCTCGGTCTGGTGGTGAAAGAGTACCTGGTACAGTATCCGCGTGCGCGGCACTTCGACGTGGCGCGTATTGTGGTGGACCAGGCGGTTCGTTTGGGCGTCGCGCAAGCAGATTTCACCGGACTGCCGGCCAAATGGCAGGCAATTAATGATTACGGAGCCAAGGTACAGGCGCATGTCATCGACAAATATTGAACAAGTGATGCCGGTTAAACTGGCACAGGCCCTGGCCAACCCCCTTTTCCCTGCGCTGGATAGCGCGCTGCGTGCCGGTCGCCACATTGGCCTGGACGAGCTCGATAACCACGCCTTTTTGATGGATTTCCAGGAATACCTGGAAGAGTTTTATGCCCGCTATAACGTTGAACTTATTCGCGCGCCCGAAGGGTTTTTCTACCTGCGCCCGCGTTCGACGACGCTGATTCCGCGTTCGGTGCTGTCCGAGCTGGACATGATGGTCGGCAAAATTCTTTGCTACCTCTACCTCAGCCCGGAGCGCCTGGCGAATGAAGGCATCTTCACCCAGCAGGAGCTGTATGACGAGCTGCTGGCGTTGGCCGACGAAGCCAAGCTGCTGAAGCTGGTTAACAACCGTTCCACCGGCTCTGACCTTGACCGTCAGAAGCTGCAGGAGAAAGTGCGCTCGTCGCTCAACCGCCTGCGCCGCCTGGGCATGGTGTGGTTTATGGGCCATGACAGCAGCAAGTTTCGCATTACCGAGTCCGTGTTCCGCTTCGGCGCCGACGTGCGCTCCGGCGACGACGCGCGCGAAGCGCAGCTGCGCATGATTCGCGACGGTGAAGCCATGGCGATTGAAAATCATCTGCAGCTCAATGACGAGAACGATGACCATCAGCAGGATAGCGGGGAGGAAGAGTAATGATCGAACGCGGTAAATTTCGTTCGCTAACGCTGATTAACTGGAACGGGTTCTTTGCCCGTACCTTCGATTTAGATGAACTGGTTACCACCCTCTCGGGCGGTAACGGGGCGGGTAAATCCACCACCATGGCGGCCTTCGTCACGGCGCTGATCCCCGATTTAACCCTGCTGCACTTCCGTAATACCACCGAAGCGGGCGCGACCAGCGGTTCACGCGATAAAGGCCTGCACGGTAAACTGAAGGCGGGCGTCTGCTACTCCGTGCTGGACGTCATGAACTCGCGCCACCAGCGCGTGGTGGTGGGCGTGCGTCTGCAGCAGGTCGCGGGACGCGACCGTAAAGTCGACATCAAGCCGTTCGCCATTCAGGGGCTGCCGACCTCTATCCAGCCGACCCAACTGCTGACCGAGACGCTCAACGAGCGACAGGCGCGCGTGCTGACGCTGCAGGAGCTGAAAGATAAGCTCGAAGCCATCGAAGGCGTGCAGTTCAAGCAGTTCAACTCGATCACCGACTACCATGCGCTGATGTTTGATTTGGGCATCGTCGCGCGCCGCCTGCGTTCTGCAGCCGACCGTAGCAAGTTCTATCGTTTGATTGAGGCCTCGCTGTATGGCGGGATCTCCAGCGCCATTACCCGCTCGCTGCGTGACTACCTGCTGCCGGAAAACAGCGGCGTGCGTAAAGCCTTCCAGGATATGGAAGCGGCGCTGCGCGAAAACCGCATGACGCTGGAGGCGATTCGCGTTACTCAGTCTGACCGCGACCTGTTTAAGCACCTGATCTCGGAAGCGACCGACTACGTGGCCGCTGACTATATGCGCCACGCCAACGAGCGCCGGGTGCATCTGGATAAGGCGCTGGAGTATCGCCGCGAGCTGTTCACCTCCCGCTCGCAGCTGGCCGCGGAGCAGTACAAGCACGTCGAGATGGCGCGTGAGCTACAGGAGCACAACGGTGCGGAAGGCGATCTCGAAGCCGATCACCAGGCTGCCAGCGACCATCTCAACCTGGTGCAGACCGCACTGCGTCAGCAGGAAAAAATTGAACGCTATGAAGCGGACTTAGACGAGCTGCAAATTCGTCTGGAAGAACAGAACGAAGTGGTCGCGGAAGCTGCCGAAAAGCAGGAAGAAAACGAAGCCCGCGCCGAAGCCGCCGAACTGGAAGTGGATGAGCTGAAAAGCCAGCTTGCCGATTACCAGCAGGCGCTGGACGTACAGCAAACGCGCGCGATTCAGTACACCCAGGCCCTCCAGGCGCTGGAACGAGCAAAAGAACTGTGCCACCTGCCGGACCTAACGCCGGAAAGCGCCGGTGAATGGCTGGAAACCTTCCAGGCCAAAGAGCAGGAAGCGACGGAAAAACTGCTGTCGCTCGAGCAAAAAATGAGCGTGGCTGAAACGGCGCACAGTCAGTTTGAGCAAGCTTACCAACTGGTGGCGGCCATCAACGGTCCGCTGGCGCGTAATGAAGCCTGGGACGTGGCACGAGAGCTGCTGCGCGACGGCGTGAATCAGCGCCATCTGGCAGAACAGGCGCAGCCGCTGCGCAGCCGTCTGAATGAGCTGGAACAGCGTCTGCGTGAACAGCAGGAGGCTGAGCGCCTGCTCGCTGACTTCTGTAAACGCCAGGGTAAACAGTACGATATTGACGATCTGGAAAACCTGCATCACGAGCTGGAAGCGCGTATTTCTGCGCTGAGCGACAGCGTCACCGACGCTCGCGAGCAGCGGTTGCAGCTGCGCCAGGAGCAGGAACAGCTGCAATCGCGGATCTCCGCGTTGATGCACCGTGCGCCGGTATGGCTGGCGGCGCAGAACAGCCTGAGCCAGCTGTGCGAGCAGAGCGGTGAACAGTTTGAGTCCAGCCAGGACGTGACCGAATATCTCCAGCAACTGCTGGAGCGTGAGCGTGAAGCGATCGTTGAACGCGACGAAGTGGGGGCGCGTAAGCGTGCCGTTGACGACGAAATTGAGCGTTTAAGCCAGCCGGGCGGTTCTGAGGACCCACGTTTGAACGCGCTCGCAGAACGTTTTGGCGGCGTGCTGCTGTCAGAAATTTACGACGACGTTAGCCTGGAGGATGCGCCGTACTTCTCCGCGCTGTACGGCCCGTCTCGACACGCTATCGTGGTGCCGGATCTGTCGCAGATCGCCGAGTATCTGGAAGGGCTGGAAGATTGCCCGGAAGATCTCTATCTCATTGAGGGGGATCCGCAGTCCTTTGATGACAGCGTATTCAGCGTCGATGAGCTGGAAAAAGCGGTGGTGGTGAAAATTGCCGATCGCCAGTGGCGCTACTCGCGCTTCCCGTCGCTGCCGCTGTTTGGTCGCGCGGCGCGCGAAAGCCGCATTGAAAGCCTGCATGCCGAGCGTGAAGTGCTGTCTGAGCGTTTCGCGACCCTGTCGTTTGACGTCCAGAAGACCCAGCGTCTGCACCAGGCGTTCAGCCGCTTTATCGGTAGTCATCTGTCGGTGGCGTTTGACGATGACCCGGAAGCAGAAATTCGTAAGCTGAATACTCGTCGCAACGAGCTGGAGCGTGCGCTCAGCAGCCACGAAAGCGATAACCAGCAGCAGCAGGTGCAGTACGAACAGGCAAAAGAGGGCGTTGCGCTGCTTAACCGCATCCTGCCGCGCCTGAGCCTGCTGGCCGATGAAACGCTGGCCGACCGCGTGGATGAAATTCAGGAGCGTCTGGATGAAGCGCAGGAAGCCGCGCGCTTTATTCAGCAGCACGGTAACCAACTGGCGAAGCTCGAGCCGATGGTCTCTGTACTACAGAGCGACCCGGAGCAGTTTGAACAACTGAAAGAAGACTATGCCTGGTCACAGCAGGTGCAGCGCGAAGCGCGTCAGCAGGCGTTTGCCCTGACGGAAGTCGTGCAGCGTCGCGCCCACTTTGGCTACTCCGACTCGGCGGAAATGCTGAGCGGCAATAGCGACCTGAACGAAAAACTGCGTGAGCGTCTGGCGCAGGCGGAAAGCGAGCGTAGCCGCGCGCGTGAAGCCATGCGTAGCCACGCCGCCCAGGTGAGTCAGTACAGCCAGGTACTGGCATCGCTGAAAAGCTCTTATGACACCAAGAAAGAGCTGCTCAACGATCTGTATAAAGAGCTGAAAGACATTGGCGTGCGCGCCGATGCGGGTGCCGAAGAGCGCGCGCGTATTCGCCGTGACGAGCTGCATGCGCAGTTGAGTAACAACCGCGCGCGTCGTAACCAGTTGGAAAAAGCGCTGACCTTCTGCGAAGCGGAGATGGATAACCTGACCCGCAGGCTGCGCAAGCTGGAGCGTGATTACCTCGAAATGCGCGAGCAGGTGGTGAGCGCGAAAGCGGGCTGGTGCGCGGTGATGCGTCTGGTGAAAGACAATAACGTCGAACGTCGTTTGCACCGTCGCGAGCTGGCCTATCTCTCCGCTGACGATCTGCGCTCGATGTCGGATAAGGCGCTGGGTGCGCTGCGTCTGGCGGTGGCGGATAACGAACATCTGCGCGATGTGCTGCGCATGTCGGAAGATCCGAAGCGTCCGGAGCGTAAGATTCAGTTCTTCGTCGCGGTGTACCAGCATCTGCGCGAACGTATCCGTCAGGATATTATTCGCACCGACGACCCGGTTGAAGCCATCGAGCAGATGGAAATTGAGCTGAGCCGTCTGACCGAAGAGCTGACCAATCGCGAGCAGAAGCTGGCCATCAGCTCCCGCAGCGTAGCGAACATTATCCGTAAAACCATCCAGCGCGAGCAGAACCGTATTCGCCAGCTGAACCAGGGCTTGCAGAGCGTGTCGTTTGGCCAGGTCAACAGCGTGCGTCTGAATGTGAACGTACGCGAAACCCACTCAATGCTGCTGGATGTGTTGTCAGAACAGCATGAACAGCATCAGGATCTGTTCAACAGCAACCGTCTGACCTTCTCGGAAGCGTTGGCGAAGCTGTACCAGCGCCTGAACCCGCAGATCGACATGGGGCAGCGTACGCCGCAGACTATCGGTGAAGAACTGCTCGACTACCGTAGCTATCTGGAGATGGAAGTTGAGGTTAACCGTGGTTCCGACGGCTGGCTGCGCGCGGAGTCCGGTGCGCTGTCCACCGGTGAAGCGATCGGTACCGGGATGTCGATTCTGGTGATGGTGGTACAGAGCTGGGAAGATGAAGCGCGGCGTTTGCGCGGTAAAGATTTGTCACCGTGTCGACTCCTGTTCCTCGATGAAGCCGCACGTCTGGATGCGCGTTCTATCGCCACGCTGTTCGAACTGTGTGAACGACTGGAAATGCAGCTTATCATCGCGGCGCCGGAAAACATCAGCCCGGAAAAAGGCACCACCTACAAGCTGGTACGTAAAGTGGTGAATAACCATGAACACGTCCACGTGGTAGGGCTGCGCGGCTTTGCCGCCCAGTTGCCGGAAACGCTGCCGGGTACCGCCGAGGCGTCACCGGCCGGATAACATTACCGGATGGCGGTTTTGCCTTATCCGGCTGACAGGTATCGGACTGTGTAGGCCTGATAAGCGTAGCGCCATCAGGCAGGCCGTCCCGGAAGTTTGAAAACGGAATGAAGGGCGACAGCGATGTCGCCCTTTTTGTTTTCTGCTTTTGGCCGCTAGCGCGTTATTATCTTTAGACTTCTTTACATTTGAGCGGGCAAAAAAGTTTTTGTCTTTATATACTGAAGGTAAGCCCACGTTAGGGGTCTTCGTATATTTAACAGGGGGCAAGGGATGTTGCTGAAAAAAGAAAATGGTCGTCGTTTGTCAGCCGTGAGTTTGTGTCTGGCTATGACGTTTGCTCCACTGTTTACTGCCTTTGCGGACGAGCCTGAATTGGTTCCTTCTGACAGTACCGCAACGCCAGCAGACCAGTCGCCGGTGCTTCTGCACCCTGGCGCCCAATCGCCCGCAATGGCGAGCCTCACCGGTGCGCAACCGCTGGCCGAAGGGACGGCAGCAAAAAGCCGCGCCGAGCTTCTTGCCACGCTGCCTTCTGGCTACCAACCCGTCTATCTCAACCCGCTGGTGACGCTGTATGCCGCCCGCGAAATGAAGCCCATGTGGGAAAATCGCGAGGCGGTGCGCGCCTTCCAGCAGCAGTTGGCGGAGGTAGCGATTGCCGGTTTTCAGCCGCAGTTTACCCGCTGGGTTGAGCTGCTGACCGATCCCAGCGTCAACGGCATGGCGCGTGATGTGGTGCTTTCCGATGCGCTGATGGGCTATCTGCACTTTATCAGCGGTATCCCGGTACAGGGCAACCGCTGGCTGTATAGCGCTAAGCCGTATGCGCTGGCGACACCGCCGCTGTCGGTGATGAATCAATGGCAGCTCGCGTTGGACAACGGTTCGCTGCCGCAGTTTATTGCCGAGCTGGCACCCCAGCATCCGCAGTATGCAACGATGCATCAGGCGCTGTTGGCGCTAACCGGCGACGCGCGCCCGTGGCCGAAGCTGACCTCAACGGCGTCGCTGCGTCCAGGGCAGTGGAGCAGCGACGTGCCAGCGCTGCGCGAAATCCTCCAGCGTAACGGTATGCTGGATAACGGCCCGGCGATTGCGCTGCCGGGCGATAATGTCGGTAAAACGAAAAAAACGGCGAAGAGCGGACCGCAGGCCTACGACCGTCAGCTGGTGGAGGCGGTGAAGCGCTTTCAGGCCGCTCAGGGGCTGGGGGCCGATGGAGTTATTGGAGCATCCACCCGGGACTGGCTGAACGTTTCCTCTGCTGAACGTGCCGGCGTGCTGGCGCTGAACATTCAGCGTTTGCGTCTGCTGCCGGGGAAAGTATCAACCGGCATTATGGTGAATATTCCGGCCTATTCGCTGGTGTACTACCTCAACGGCAGCGAAGCGCTGGCTTCGCGGGTGATTGTGGGCCGCCCCGATCGCAAAACGCCGATGATGAGCAGCGCACTGAATAACGTGGTGGTTAACCCGCCATGGAACGTGCCGCCGACGCTGGCGCGTAACGATATTCTGCCGAAACTGCGCAACGACCCGGGCTACCTTGAACGGCATAACTACACCGTGCTACGCGGCTGGAACAGCAAAGAAACCATCGATCCGTGGCGGGTTGACTGGTCTACCATCACGCCGTCAAATCTGCCGTTCCGCTTCCAGCAGGCGCCGGGAGAACACAATTCTCTGGGGCGCTATAAGTTTAATATGCCAAGCTCCGACGCCATTTATCTGCATGATACGCCTAACCATAATCTGTTCCAGAAAGATGTGCGGGCATTAAGTTCGGGCTGCGTGCGGGTAAATAAGGCCTCCGATCTGGCAAATATGTTGCTGCAGGATGCGGGCTGGAATGACGCGCGAATTTCTGATGCGCTGAAGGGCGGGAATACGCGATACGTGAATATCCGGCAGAATATTCCGGTTAATCTCTATTATCTGACCGCCTTTGTCGGCGCTGATGGTCAGACACAATATCGAACAGATATTTACAATTACGATATCACCGCGCGATCGGGTGCACAGATTTTGCCAAAAGCGGAACAATTGATCAGATAAATGAAGTAGTTCAGGTAATGTAGTTGTCGAACTAAAAGCGCAGATGCCAGCCCCGCAGGTCCAGGGCTGGCGGCTCTGCGCGGTAGGCCGCCTTGACGCTGGCTTTCATGCCCGGTAAGGTGCTTAACGTGCGCCAGAAGTGCATATATTTCGATTACATTACTGACTGTAGACCTGATTATCATGGACAAATTTGACGCTAATCGCCGCAAGCTGCTGGCGTTAGGTGGGGTTGCGCTCGGCGCTGCCGCCATCTTGCCCACGCCTGCGTTTGCAACCCTCTCGACCCCACGTCCGCGTATTTTAACGCTGAATAACCTGCATACAGGTGAGTTGATAAAAGCCGAGTTTTTTGACGGCCGAGGCTATATTCAGGATGAATTAGCAAAACTGAACCATTTTTTCCGTGACTATCGCGCGAATAAAATAAAGAGTATCGATCCTTCTTTGTTCGATCAGCTTTATCGCCTTCAGGGATTATTAGGAACAAATAAACCTGTGCAATTAATCTCCGGGTATCGTTCTATTGATACCAATACCGAGCTCAGAGCGCACAGCCGTGGGGTGGCTAAAAATAGCTATCACACGAAAGGTCAGGCAATGGATTTCCATATCGAAGGCGTTTCATTGAGTAATATACGCAAAGCCGCGTTATCTATGCGCGCAGGTGGTGTAGGATATTACCCACGAAGCAACTTTGTGCATATTGATACCGGTCCGGTCCGGCACTGGTAGCTCTACGCCAATCGTTCAGGCACATTGATGCGTTTGAACGGTGACGAGCCTAAACAGGAGCAACATGAATTATCGTATTATTCCGGTGACTGCGTTCGCGCAAAACTGTTCATTGATCTGGTGTGAGCAAACCAAACTGGCGGCGCTGGTCGATCCGGGCGGTGATGCTGAAACTATCAAGCAGCAGGTTGCTGAAGCGGGCGTAACGTTGCAGCAAATTTTGCTGACCCATGGTCATCTTGACCATGTGGGCGCGGCGGCCGAGCTGGCGCAGCACTACGGTGTGCCGATTATCGGGCCGGAAAAAGAAGATGAGTTCTGGTTGCAGGGGCTACCTGCGCAAAGCCGGATGTTTGGCCTTGACGACTGTCAGCCGTTAACGCCGGACCGCTGGCTGAACGAAGGTGATGTGGTTAGCGTTGGTAACGTGAAGCTGCAGGTGTTGCATTGTCCGGGGCATACGCCGGGGCACGTGGTCTTCTTCGATGACCAGGCGCGTTTGCTGATCTCTGGCGATGTTCTGTTTAAGGGCGGCGTTGGGCGCAGTGATTTTCCGCGTGGCGACCACACGCAGCTGATTGATGCTATCAAGCGTAAACTGCTGCCGCTGGGCGACGACGTGAAGTTTATTGCGGGCCACGGGCCGATGTCGACACTGGGCTATGAACGGCAGCACAACCCGTTCCTGCAGGATGAACTTCCTGTCTGGTAAGTGATAATAAAAAAGGCCGCGAATGCGGCCTTTTTACTTTCTGGTGACGTCTGCAAGACATAGCCGAATGGCGGCGTAAACGCCTCATCCGGCCTACGCGGTTACAGCACGGCGACGATGGCTTCGCACAGCGGCGCCATGTTGTCCGGCGTCATGCCTGCCACGTTGATGCGCCCGGAAGCGACGGCATAGATACCAAACTCTTCACGCAGACGCAGCACCTGATCTTTGGTCAGGCCACTGAATGAGAACATCCCGTTCTGTTTGGTGATGAAGGTGAAGTCGCGGCTCGCGCCTTTTTCCTGCAGCGTGTTCACAAACAGCAGACGCATGCGCTGAATGCGCTGGCGCATATCGGTCAGCTCTTGTTCCCAGATGGCGCGCAGCGCGTCGTTGCTGAGAATGGTCGCCACCACGGAGGCACCGTGAGCCGGCGGGTTAGAGTAGTTGGCGCGGATAACGGCTTTCATCTGGCTGAAGGCGCGATCGGCGGTATCGGCATCGGCGGTCACCAGGGTGCAGGCGCCAACGCGTTCGTTATACAGGCCGAAGTTTTTCGAGTAAGAGCTCGCGACGATCAGCTCTTTATGCAGCGCGGCGAACGCGCGAAGACCTTCAGCATCTTCTTCCAGACCGCGGGCGAAGCCCTGGTAGGCGAAGTCGAACAGCGGCAGCCAGCCTTTTTCGATGGACAGGGTAGCCAACTGCTGCCACTGCTCCAGCGTAGGATCGATGCCGGTTGGGTTATGGCAGCAGCCGTGGAACAGCACTACGTCACCGGCCTGAGCGTCGCTCAGGCTTGCCAGCAGGCCGTCAAAGTTGAGGGCGTGTTTTTCGGCGTCATAGTAATCATATTCGCGTACTTCGAGGCCAGCAGCGCCGAAGACGCTTTTGTGGTTCGGCCAGCTCGGGTTGCTTACCCAAACGCGCTTCACGTCAGTGTTTTTTGCGAGGAAGTCCGCCGCTACGCGCAGGGCGCCGGTACCGCCAGGCGTCTGAGCGGTGCGCGCACGTTTATCGCTGATGATGCTGTTGCCTTTGCCGAACAGCAGCTCCTGCGTGCAGCGGCCAAACTCAGGAATACCATCAATACCGAGATAGTTTTTGGTTGTTTCATTCTCCAGCAGATACTGCTCAGCTTTTTTAACGCTGGTCAGCACCGGCGTCTTGCCGGTTTCATCTTTATAAACACCAATCCCGAGATTGATTTTTCCCGGGCGTTCGTCGGCGCGAAACAGATCGGCCAGGCCCAGAATCGGGTCGGCAGGGGCGGCGGTAATGTTCTCAAACATGACGAGGTTCCATTAATAAGTTCTGGGGAAATCCGCTATCAGGTTAACGGCAGATTTACAAAATGCCAACCGTTAGAGACTAAAAGCGCGAAGCTTTTCAAAAGTTGCGATCTTCCTCTCTTGAACGCAAAAAAGCAGGACCGAAGTCCTGCTTTTGAGGCATATAGCAGCGAGGGTCTGCTGATTAGAACTGGTAAACGATACCCACAGCAGCCTGATCGTCGGTCGCCAGACCGGTAGCTGCACTGTAAGCGTTGTCGTCCAGCAGGTTGAACTTGTACGCCGCGTAAACGTTCATGTTTTTGTTGAAGTAGTACCAGGTACCCACTTCGATGTATTTAACCAGGTCAGCATCGCCGCCTTTGAAGCCAGTGCCTACACGTTCATGCAGGTCTTTACCTTTAGACTGTACGTAGCCGATGGACGGACGCAGACCGAAGTCGAACTGGTACTGAACCACTGCTTCGATGTTCTGCGTTTTTTCAGCAAAGTTGCCGTCGTTTTCACGAGTCATGTTCAGAGTCTGAGCATACATGACAGCAGCATAAACATTGTTTGCATCATATTTGAATGCTGTGGACCATGCTTCCGCTTTGCTACCATCTGCGCTTGCATTCCCGTAAACCAAACCAGCGTTAGGACCGGATGGAACGGTGAAGGTTTTCGGATTAACCTGGGCGTTAGTGCGGTCTGCAACTTCATAACCAGCAGCAAATGCCATGCCGTTACCGAAGTCGTATTGTGCAGATGTGCTGAAGCCGTCGCCGTTTGCTTTCGCGCCGTTACCGGTCAGGCTGTAGCTCTGTGCTGCGCCGCTGTTATCATCGTAGTCAACAGTAATTGGGCTGTTACGATCATTTTTTCCCTGGTACTGCAACGCGAAGCTCAGACCATCAACCAGACCGAAGAAATCGCTGTTACGGTAGGTCAGCAGGCCGGAAGAACGACCGTTCATGAAGTTGTCGGTAGCAGCCCAAGAGTCGCCGCCCCACTCAACCAGCATATCGGTGTAAGCTGCGACGTCGTAGATAGCGCCGTAGTTACGACCGTAGTCCAGAGAACCTGCATCGCCAAATTTCAGACCAGCGAACGCCAGACGAGTTTTGTTGCCCTGGGAGCCTTCCGCGTTGGAGGCGTCCATGTTGTATTCCCACTGACCGTAACCCATCAGTTGATCGTTGATCTGGGTTTCACCTTTGAAACCGATACGGGCATAGGTGGTGTCTTCGTTGCTGGTGTTACCGTTGGTGGTCCAAATGTGCTCACCAACTGCTTTACCGTAGAAGTCCAGTTTGTTGGCATTTTTGTTATAGATTTCGGCCGCGTTGGCCGCGCCAGCTACCAGCAGGGCAGGGATTACCACTGCCAGGATATTACGCTTTATCATTATTTATTACCCTCATTAGGTTTTTTTTTATAGACACTCGCCACTGCCGTCAATAACTTCCGTCAATAAAAATTTACGGAACTATTGATGATAGTTTGGTGTCTTTATGTGTCTGAGAGGCATCTTTCCATTCAAAACACTCTTTCGCCCCCCTGAAAATGCTACAAACATCGAGAATGAGTAAGCAAAAGAAATAATGTGTAACTAAATGTGTATTTTAAGGAACTTTGTGAAGTACCTCAAAGTTCTGGGGTGGCGGAGATTAATTAAGCAGCAGCTTATCTATCAATATGAATTTCTTATCTTTTATTCGCATAACGCTTTTTCCTATCGCACAGAGCGGATGTGTGATCATTTCGTTATGATATTTTTTAGCCGTCTGGATAGCTGTTGTTTTGAACAAAAAACGTGCTAAGCGCAAGGTGATTCTTAGGTGCAATAAGAATTAGTGTGTTTTTTGTACAGTTTTATTTCTGCGAAATGTGATGTAACAAACAGCGCGCGGCAAGGTGTTGATGTTTAGGTTTGTTAAAATTAATAAAGATTTCTTTACATGAGCAGTAAAAAAAAGGCCAGCGCGAACGGCTGGCCTTGAAGAGACGTCGGACTTTAGAAACTGGCGTTACGCGGCGTTCTTGGGAACGGAATTACATCGCGAACGTTCTGTACGCCGGTGACGTAGGCAATCAAGCGTTCGAAGCCCAGGCCAAAGCCGGAGTGCGGTACGGTGCCGTAACGACGCAGGTCACGGTACCACCAGTAGTCTTCTTTATTAAGGCCCATTTCGGCCATGCGCGCATCGAGCACGTCCAGACGCTCTTCACGCTGGGAGCCCCCGATGATTTCACCAATGCCCGGAGCCAGAACGTCCATTGCGGCAACGGTTTTACCGTCTTCATTAAGACGCATATAGAAGGCTTTGATCTCTTTCGGGTAGTTTTTTACTACGACCGGCGCTTTGAAGTGTTCTTCGGCCAGGTAGCGCTCGTGCTCAGAGGAAAGGTCCACACCCCAGTAAACCGGGTTTTCGAACTGCTTGCCGCAGTTTTCCAGAATGGTTACCGCGTCGGTGTAGTCGACCTGCGCGAAATCGGCGGATACGAAACGCTGCAGACGATCGACCGCGTCTTTATCGACGCGTTCAGCGAAGAATTTCATGTCGTCGGCACGTTCTTCAAGTACGGCTTTGAAGACATACTTCAGCATGGCTTCCGCCAGACGGGCGTTATCTTCCAGATCGGCAAACGCCACTTCCGGTTCCAGCATCCAGAATTCCGCCAGGTGACGGCTGGTGTTGGAGTTTTCTGCACGGAAGGTCGGGCCGAAGGTGTAGATTTTTGACAGCGCGCAGGCGTAGGTTTCGCCGTTCAGCTGGCCGGAAACGGTCAGGAAGGCTTCTTTGCCGAAGAAATCTTTATCGTAATCGACTTTGCCCTGATCGTTACGCGGCAGGTTTTCCATGTCCAGCGTGGACACGCGGAACATTTCGCCAGCGCCTTCGGTATCGGAAGCGGTAATCAGCGGGGTGGAAACCCAGAAGAAACCCTGTTCGTCGAAGAAACGGTGCAGCGCCTGTGCCAGCGTGTGGCGAACGCGGGCAACCGCGCCAATCAGGTTGGTACGCGGACGCATATGCGCGACTTCACGCAGATACTCAATGCTGTGGCGTTTCGCCGCCATCGGGTAGGTGTCGGGATCTTCAACCCAACCGGTGACTTCTACGCTGGCAGCCTGAATTTCAAAGCTCTGGCCTTGACCCTGAGACGCGACCACTTTACCGGTGACAATCACCGAGCAGCCGGTGGTCAGGCGCAGGACTTCGTCATTGTAATTGGGCAGAGAATTATTAATAACGGCCTGTACAGGATCAAAGCAGGAACCGTCATAGACGGCGAGGAAGGAAAAGCCAGCTTTTGAATCTCGGCGGGTACGTACCCAGCCGCGCACGGTGACTTCGCTGTCAACGGCTACGCGGCCCTGGAGTACGTCGGCTACAGGCACAACGCTCATAATAGTCTCTCTATTCGTAGTCCAATAAAAAAATCGTTTACCCCGGAACGGCGGGGGATATCTATGTTACCTGTCATCTTCCGTCAGACAAGCAGAATTCGCATAGCGAGAGGGTGTTTTGAGAAATAAATAAGAAGAAGGGAGCCTTCAGGGCTCCCTTTGGTGATTAACTGGCCTTTTTGATCTGTGGGAGATCGAAGGCTTTGCGCAGCGCGCGAACAAATGCCTTATCGTGGCAGATGGTTTTGCCCGGGCTGTCGGAGAGTTTTGCTACCGGTTTGCCGTTACATTCGACCAGCTTGATGACAATGTTCAGCGGCTTCACCTGCGGGATATCGCAGGTCAGGCGAGTGCCGATGCCAAAGCTCAGGTTAATGCGCGAAGAGAAGTGACGGTAGAGCTCTACGGCCTTCGGCAGATCGAGGTTGTCGGAAAACACCAGCACTTTGCTCATCGGGTCAATGCCCAGCTTCTGATAGTGGTTGATGGCTTTTTCGCCCCATTCAACCGGATCACCGGAATCGTGACGCAGCCCCTGATAGTGCGTCGCAAACTCCCGGCCGAAGTCGCGCAGAAAGGCGTCCATCGTGATGCAGTCGGTGAGTGCGATGCCAAGCTGGTCGGGATACTCTTCCAGCCAGGCGGCCAGCGCGGCCCGCTGGCTGGTGGCCAGATCCGGACTAATTTGCTGATGTGCCTGGAACCACTCGTGCGCCTGGGTGCCCATAGGGGTTAGGTTCAGACGACGTGCCAGGTCATAGTTACTGGTGCCGGTAAACCACGGCTCCTGCTGCAGGCGGCTGACGATAGCCTCTTGTACTTCACGGGAGAAACGGCGGCGGGTACCGAAGTCCATCAGTTTGAAAGCGGACATATTCAGGTCAGCCGTCATTTGATTAAAGTCGGTAAGCTTATGTTCGAGCATTGCCAGCGCCTGCGGCACGCCGTTTTCCGGCGAACGATAGTGGTGCACCAGCTCGCTTATTACGGCGAGCAGCGGAACTTCCCACATAATCACTTCACGCCACGGCCCTTCCAGACGGATATTCAGCTTACCGTTATCGTTGATGACGGTAACCTGCTGCGGATCGTAGCGGAAGTCACGCAGCCAGCGGAGGTAGTCCTGCTTGAAGAAAGGCAGACCGGACAGCCAATGGTATTCATCATCACGCAGCGTGAGTGAACGCATGGCTTCGACTTGTTCGCGAATAGCGTCAGCATAAATGCCCAGCAGATCGTCCCCACGGCAGCGGAATTCAGCCGCGACGTTTACGTCGTAGTAGTGGTGGAAAACGGCCTGCTGCATATGCAGTTTGTAGGCATCTGTATCCAGCAGCGAATGCAGAACAGGAGAAGCGAATTGTGTCATGGTGCGCAGTAGCATCCTCTCACAGGAGCGTTTAGTACAATAAACAACAGGGGAGAATGGCTGGAGTATACCTTGTTTATCGATTTATTGAACCCCGATCACATCATAAGGCACGAAGCGCCACCTGTGCGTTTTGTGCGGCATGTTGCGTAAATGTATCATTTTTCCCTATTTGACTGGAAAAGATGAAGATTCTGCGTAGCGCGTTTAACACAACAGGAATAGACTGAGGTGACATTTACAAAAGATGCTAAAGGTTTTTTATGACACAACAGCCCCAAGCCAAGTACCGCCACGACTACCGTGCGCCGGACTACCTGATTAGTGATATCGACCTGGCCTTTGACCTGGATGCCGCAAAAACCATCGTGACTGCGGAAAGCCAGGTTTCCCGTCATGCAGCGTCTGATGTGCCGCTGCGCCTGAATGGCGAAGACCTGACGCTGGTCTCCGTTCATGTTAACGGCGCGCCGTGGGCCGACTATAAAGAAGAAGATAATCAGCTGGTGCTCTCCGGCCTGCCCGAGCGTTTCATCCTGAAGATTGTTAACGAGATAAGCCCGGCGGCGAATACCGCGCTGGAAGGGCTGTATCAGTCTGGCGAAGCGCTATGTACTCAGTGTGAAGCTGAAGGTTTCCGTCATATTACCTGGTATCTCGATCGCCCGGATGTGCTGGCGCGCTTTACCACCAAAATTACCGCCGATAAAAGCAAATATCCGTTCCTGTTGTCCAACGGGAACCGCATTGCCGAAGGCGAGCTGGA
Source organism: Klebsiella sp. WP3-W18-ESBL-02 (assembly GCF_014168815.1). Lineage (NCBI taxonomy): Bacteria > Pseudomonadati > Pseudomonadota > Gammaproteobacteria > Enterobacterales > Enterobacteriaceae > Klebsiella > Klebsiella sp. WP3-W18-ESBL-02. Next base: position 3,256,270 of record NZ_AP021972.1, on the reverse strand, counting down.
AGACGGTCGTCACTGGGTTCAGTGGCAGGACCCATTCCCGAAACCATGTTATCTGTTTGCCCTGGTCGCGGGCGATTTTGACGTGCTGCGCGATACCTTCAAAACCCGTTCCGGGCGCGACGTTGCGCTGGAGCTGTTTGTCGATCGCGGCAACCTTGACCGTGCGCCGTGGGCGATGACCTCGCTGAAAAACTCCATGAAATGGGACGAAGAGCGCTTCGGCCTTGAGTACGACCTCGACATCTATATGATCGTCGCCGTCGACTTCTTTAATATGGGGGCAATGGAGAACAAAGGCCTGAACGTCTTTAACTCCAAGTATGTGCTGGCGCGTACCGATACCGCCACCGATAAAGATTACCTCGATATCGAACGCGTTATTGGCCACGAATATTTCCATAACTGGACCGGCAACCGCGTGACCTGCCGCGACTGGTTCCAGCTGAGCCTGAAAGAAGGCCTGACCGTGTTCCGCGATCAGGAGTTCAGCTCGGATCTCGGCTCACGCGCCGTGAACCGCATCAGCAACGTGCGCACCATGCGCGGGCTGCAGTTTGCCGAAGACGCCAGCCCGATGGCGCACCCGATCCGCCCGGATAAAGTTATTGAAATGAATAACTTCTATACCCTGACGGTCTACGAGAAAGGGGCGGAGGTGATCCGCATGCTGCACACCCTGCTGGGCGAAGCAAACTTCCAGAAAGGCATGCAGCTCTATTTCGAGCGCCATGACGGCAGCGCCGCAACCTGTGATGATTTTGTTCAGGCGATGGAAGATGCCTCCAATATCGATCTCTCGCATTTCCGCCGCTGGTACAGCCAGGCCGGTACGCCGATTGTCAGCGTCCACGATGACTACAATCCGGAAACGGAGCAATACACCTTAACTATTCGTCAGCGCACGCCGGCAACCGCCGAGCAGGAAGAGAAGTTCCCGCTGCACATTCCGTTCGATATCGAACTGTACGATAACGAGGGGAAGGTGATCCCGCTGCAAAAAGACGGTCATCCGGTGCATCACGTGCTGAACGTCACTCAGGCAGAACAAACGTTTGTTTTTGATAATGTTTACTTCCAGCCGGTGCCATCGCTGCTGCGTGAGTTCTCCGCGCCGGTGAAGCTGGAGTATAAATGGAGCGATCAGCAGCTCACGTTCCTGATGCGTCATGCGCGTAACGATTTCTCCCGTTGGGATGCGGCGCAGAGCCTGCTGGCGACCTATATCAAACTCAACGTCGCGCGCCATCAGCAGGGCCAGCCGCTGTCGCTGCCGGTACACGTTGCCGATGCGTTCCGCGCGATTCTGCTTGATGAGCACATCGACCCGGCGCTGGCGGCTGAAATCCTGACGCTGCCATCAACGAGCGAAATTGCTGAGCTGTTCGAGATTATTGATCCTATCGCTATTGCTGCGGTGCGCGAAGCGCTGACCCGTACGCTGGCGACTGAACTGGCCGATGAATGTCTGGCGGTGTATAACGCCAACAAGCTCGACAGCTATCGCGTAGAGCATGCCGACATAGGCAAGCGTTCGCTGCGCAATACCTGCCTGCGCTATCTGGCATTTGGTGACCGTGAGCTTGGCGATAAGCTGGTGAGCGATCAGTACCATCATGCCGATAACATGACGGATGCGCTGGCGGCGCTGTCGGCGGCCGTGGCGGCAGAGCTGCCGTGTCGCGATGCCCTGATGCAGGAATATGATGATAAGTGGCATCACGACGGTCTGGTGATGGATAAATGGCTGATTTTGCAAGCGACCAGTCCGGCGGAAGATGTGCTGGCGACGGTGCGTAAGTTGTTGAACCATCGCTCATTCAGTATGAATAACCCGAACCGTATTCGCTCTCTGATAGGTGCTTTTGCCGGTAGTAACCCGGCGGCGTTCCATGCCCAGGACGGTAGCGGCTACCAGTTCCTGGTGGAAATGCTCACCATACTGAACAGCAAAAACCCGCAGGTGGCTTCACGTCTGATTGAGCCGCTGATCCGCCTGAAACGCTATGATGCCAAACGCCAGGCGCTGATGCGTGCGGCGCTGGAGCAGCTGAAAGGGCTGGAAAATCTGTCCGGCGATCTGTTCGAGAAGATTACGAAAGCGCTAGCGTAATCGTTGCCCCGGAAGGCGTTAACCTCCCGGGGGTTCTTCACGCAATAAATGAAAAACGCCGCGGGTATTTGCCTGCGGCGTTTTTTTTATCAAACATGGGCAGCCTGTCGCGCGGTATTTAAAGCGGGGACCTGAATGTCCCGCCGGTGCAGCGCCTGCCAGAATGTCTCCAGCGCGTTGTCCAGCCGCGTGTGCAGGTTCGGGCTGAACTGCGGCTTGTGCTGATAATCGGTCACCTGGCTGTCGTCGGCGAATACGCCCTGCAGAATCTCCTGTGCTTTCAGCGCGTTGAGCACCGGTTTGAGGGCGTAATCGACCGCCAGCATATGCGCCACGGTGCCGCCGGTGGCCAGCGGCAGCACGATTTTTCCTTCCAGCGCGCGCTCTGGCAGCAGATCGAGCAGAGCCTTTAACGCGCCGGCAAATGAGGCTTTATACACCGGCGTGGCGATAATAAGCCCATCCGCATGGCTCAACTGTTCGGTTAAGGTTTGCAGCGCCGGGCTGTCAAAACGAGCGTGGAAGAGATCTTCCGGCGCAAAATTCTGCAGATGCCAGTGAAACACTTCGACGTCGGCCGCTGACAGCTTCTCGCGTGCGTATTCCAGCAGCGCGCTGGAGCGAGAAGGAAAGCGGGGACTGCCAGCTAAAGTAATGACGCGCATAATCTCTCCTTATAACCAAAAATAAACATAAAGTTAAAGTTGATAACATTTGTACCAGTGTCTCAAAGCCGTTCTGGCGCGCGAAATACTTTTTCCGGCGTAGGATTACCGGAAAATGCATATGCGCTGAGCGCGATAAAGGAGGAGAGGAAAACGATTGCGCTTTTTTTGCCATAGGTCAATTCCCTTTCGAAGCAAGATCGCACATAATACGCCCCCGGTTTGCACACCGGGAATCCAGGAGAGTTCATGTACTATCCCTTCGTTCGTAAAGCACTTTTCCAGCTCGATCCAGAGCGCGCTCATGAATTAACGTTCCAACAATTACGCCGTGTCACCGGTACGCCGCTGGAAGCGCTCGTGCGCCAGAAAGTACCGGAAAAACCGGTCACCTGTATGGGGCTGACGTTTAAAAACCCTCTCGGTCTGGCCGCCGGTCTGGATAAAGACGGTGAATGTATAGATGCCTTAGGGGCCATGGGATTTGGTTCGATCGAAATTGGCACCGTTACGCCGCGCGCGCAGCCGGGTAACGATAAACCGCGCCTGTTCCGCCTGGTGGATGCGGAAGGGCTGATCAACCGCATGGGCTTCAATAACCATGGTGTAGATAACTTGGTTGAGAACGTTAAAAAGGCGCATTTCGACGGTATTCTGGGGATTAATATTGGCAAAAATAAAGACACCCCTGTCGAGCACGGCAAAGATGACTATCTGATTTGTATGGAAAAAATCTACGCCTATGCCGGTTATATTGCGATTAATATTTCATCGCCAAATACCCCGGGATTACGCACGCTGCAATATGGTGAGGCGCTGGACGATCTGCTTTCTGGTATTAAAAATAAACAATCAGAGCTTCAGCAAAAGCACCATAAATATGTTCCTGTGGCAGTGAAGATCGCGCCGGATCTTTCTCACGAGGAGTTGATCCAGGTGGCCGATAGTTTGCTTCGCCATAATATCGATGGGGTAATTGCCACCAATACGACATTGGATCGTTCGCTGGTTCAGGGGATGAAACACTGTGATGAAACCGGTGGTTTGAGCGGTCGTCCATTACAATTAAAAAGTACCGAAATTATTCGTATGCTGTCGGCTGAATTAAAAGGTCAGCTGCCTATTATTGGCGTCGGTGGTATCGATTCAGTGATGGCGGCGCGCGAAAAGATGGCGGCTGGCGCAACGCTGGTACAGATTTATTCCGGCTTTATTTTTAAAGGCCCACCGCTGATTAAAGAAATCGTCACCCACATCTAGTCTTTTTCTTCGTAATGTGATCCAGGGCTTTATTTCCAGCCCTGGTTGCTTTATATTTCCCTATTGTTGCTTATTTAGACATATTAGTCTTTTATTATTTAGGGCGACAATAACGGAATGGAAGAACAGACAGCGCAATGGATGCAAAAATGATGGGGGAAACACATGCGAATTAAACCTGATGATAACTGGCGCTGGTATTATGATGAAGAGCACGATCGTATGATGCTCGATTTAGCCAACGGCATGTTGTTCCGCTCGCGTTTTGCTCGTCGCATGTTAACGCCCGATGCTTTTGCTCCTACCGGTTTTTGCGTCGATGACGCTGCACTGTATTTCTCTTTTGAAGAAAAATGCCGCGACCTGCTGCTGTCGAAAGAACACCGCGCTGAACTTATTCTTAACGCGCTGGTGGCGATCCGCTTCCTGAAGCCGCAAATGCCGAAAAGCTGGCACTTCCGCGCCCATCAAGATGCCTGGACGCCGGTCACCGGCGATGCGGCTCGCGTCTGGCTGAGCGATGACGACAGCCAGGTGAACCTGCTGGTGGTTGAGCCGGGTGAGAACGCCGCGCTGTGTCTGCTGGCCCAGCCGGGTCTGGTTCTGGCCGGGCGCACAATGCAGCTTGGCGACCCGATCAAAGTGATGAATGACAGGCTGCAACCGCAGCCTGGGCTCGACGGTTACAGCCTGGAACAGGCGGTTTAACTTTTTAGCTTCAGCGCCGTTTTAGGTATGCAGCTGCAGCTCAGTATGGTGCCGTCGGCCGCGACCGCGCTTTTCTTAAGCGGGCTGACTTCCCCTTCAACCAGCGTCACGCGGCAGCTACCGCACAGGCCAGCGCGGCAGGTGTAGGGGATGCGAATACCCTGCTGCTCGAGCTGCTCCAGCAATACCTGCTGATTATTGCCGCTGAAGGTGTTTCCCTCCCAGTCAATATCGACCAACGCATTTTGCTGCGCCTGCGGCGCCACGGCTTCGTCGCTCTGCGCGGCGGTATAGACTTTGCCCGGCCCGGTCGCGAGAATATCCACCTCATCACCCACGCGTACAACGCCGCTATTGCGGGCAATCAGATTCTGGCCAAAATCGACGTCGCCGCTGGCCGAATCGGTACGAAACGTCTGCAGAGTATTTAACGGTTCCCCGGCGGGATGCTTTTGCCCCTTCTCCGGGCTGATGGTTGTAAAAATACATCGGCTGCACGGCTTAACGACGTCAAACACGACGTCGCCGATGCGAATCGTTTTCCACGTATCTTCTACCCATGGGGCTACGCCGGTGACCACCAGGTTAGGGCGAAACTGCTCCATCCTTACGCTGGCCGGGCAACGCTGCTGTAGGTCGCGCAGAGAGGCTTCGTTGACCAGCAGGAAAGGGAAACCGTCGGCAAACGACAGCGGCACGGCATCATGGCGTTTGACGCGGCGCGTGAGGTCGGCACCGAGCCAGCGCAGCTGGACGTCGCGTTTAAAGAACGGAGAAAGCCACTGATTAATGGTATCCGGCGCGATACGCGAGGTAAAATGATTGCCCCAGACTTCGGTCGGCGAAGGCTGGCCGATGAAATCGGCAAAGCGCACCAGCGCGCTGCTGCCGTCGGGCGCGGTGAGGTGTAAACCGTCGTGCAGGACCGCGGGGGTAAAGCGAACCATCGCCGGAAACTGGCGGGCGGTAATAAAAGTGCCGTCGGGTTCGGTGATCATAAAAATGCGGTCAAATGCTAATCCGCTAATATCAGCAAAGGCGTGCGTGAGGCCAATGCCCCGCATCGATTTCACCGGATGTATAAAAAGTCGCGATAACGTGGCCACAACGCTGTCCCTGAGTCGAAAATAAGCCTTTAACTTTATGACATGGGGCGCAGATTGGCTATAATGCGCAACAATTTTCTGCGAGTAAAAGTGACGATATGAATTCTCTGTTTGCCAGTACGGCCCGTGGGCTGGAAGAGCTGTTAAAAACTGAACTGGAAGGCCTGGGCGCCCAAGAGTGCCAGATTGCCCAGGGCGGCGTCCATTTCCAGGGCGACACGCAGCTTCTGTACAAAAGCCTGATGTGGAGCCGCCTGGCGTCGCGCATTATGATGCCGCTGGGAGAATGTAGCGTCTGGAGCGATCTCGATCTTTACCTGGGCGTGCAGGCCATTGACTGGACGTCTATCTTTACCCCCGATGCCACCTTTGCGGTGAGCTTCGGCGGCCTGAACGATAGCATTCGTAACAGCCAGTACGGCGCGTTGAAGGTGAAAGATGCGATTGTCGATGCCTTTACACGTAAGAATCTGCCGCGTCCGAACGTCGATCGTGACAATCCGGATCTGCGCATTAACGTCCGTTTGAATAAAGAGACCGCTTATATTTCGCTTGATCTGAGCGGTGAAGGTCTGCACCTGCGCGGCTACCGCGATCGTACCGGTATGGCGCCGATCAAAGAGAACCTGGCGGCCGCTATCGTCATGCGTTCCGGCTGGGTGCCGGGGACGCCGCTGCTCGATCCGATGTGTGGTTCCGGTACGCTGCTTATCGAAGCGGCAATGTGGGCTACCGACCGCGCGCCGGGGCTGCATCGTGGTCACTGGGGCTTCAACGGTTGGGCACAGCACGATGATGCGGTCTGGAAAGAGGTAAAAGCTGACGCTCAGACCCGCGCTCGTGCCGGTCTGGCGGCCTATGAATCCCGTTTCTTTGGTTCTGACGTTGACAGCCGTGTGGTTGAGCTGGCGCGCAGCAACGCCCGTCGCGCCGGAATTGGCGAGCTTATCACCTTTGAAGTGAAAGACGTGGCGCAGCTGACCAACCCGCTGCCGAAAGGCCCTTACGGTACCGTTATCAGCAACCCGCCATACGGCGAGCGTCTGGAAAGCGAACCGGCATTGATTGCGATGCACAGCCTGCTGGGCCGCAATATGAAAAACCACTTTGGCGGCTGGAACCTGTCGCTGTTTAGCGCCTCTCCGGAGCTGTTAAGCTGCCTGCAGCTGCGCGCTGAGCGTCAGTTTAAAGCCAAAAACGGCCCGCTGGACTGCGTACAGAAAAACTACCATCTGACCGAAACCACCGGTGAGAAGCCCGCTTCTCTGGCAGAAGATTACGCCAACCGTCTGCGTAAAAATCTGAAGAAATATGAAAAGTGGGCAAAACAGGAAGGAATTGAATGCTACCGCTTGTACGACGCTGACCTGCCGGAATACAACGTGGCCGTTGACCGTTACGCCGACTGGGTGGTGGTGCAGGAATACGCGCCGCCGAAAACCGTTGATGCCAATAAAGCGCGTCAGCGTCTGTTCGACATTATTGCCGCCACTATCGCCGTATTGGGCATCGCGCCAAACAAGCTGGTGCTGAAAACCCGCGAGCGTCAGAAAGGTAAAAATCAGTACCAGAAGATGAACGAGAAGGGCGACTTTATGCAGGTGAGCGAATACAACGCGCGCCTGTGGGTCAACCTGACCGACTACCTGGATACCGGCCTGTTCCTCGACCACCGCATCGCTCGCCGCATGCTGGGTGAAATGAGCAAGGGCAAAGATTTCCTCAATCTGTTCTCGTACACCGGCAGCGCCAGCGTGCACGCAGGTCTGGGCGGCGCACGCTCCACGACCACCGTGGATATGTCGCGTACCTACCTGGAGTGGGCGGAGCGCAACCTGCGCCTGAACGGCCTGACCGGCCGCGCGCATCGCCTGATGCAGGCAGACGTGCTGGCATGGCTGCGCGATACTGACGAACAGTTCGACGTGATCTTTATCGATCCGCCGACCTTCTCTAACTCCAAACGCATGGACGATGCGTTTGACGTTCAGCGCGACCACCTGCGTCTGATGAAGGATCTGAAGCGTCTGCTGCGCAAAGGCGGCACCATCATGTTCTCCAACAACAAACGCGGTTTCCGTATGGATCACGACGGCCTGGCAGAACTGGGACTGAAAGCACAAGATATTACCCAAAAAACACAGTCACAGGATTTCGCTCGTAACCGTCAGATCCACAACTGCTGGCTGATTACCGCAGCCTGAAAGGAATAAAGAATGTCATTAATTAGTATGCATGGCGCCTGGCTGTCGTTCAGCGATGCGCCGCTTCTCGATAATGCCGAACTGCATATTGAGGATAACGAGCGCGTCTGTCTGGTCGGCCGTAACGGCGCGGGCAAATCAACGCTGATGAAGATCCTCAACCGCGAACAGGGCCTGGACGATGGACGCATTGTCTACGAGCAGGATCTGGTCGTCGCGCGCCTGCAGCAGGATCCGCCGCGCAACGTACAGGGCAGCGTGTATGATTTTGTCGCCGAAGGTATTGAAGAACAGGCGATATACCTCAAACGCTATCACGATATCTCGCATCTGGTGATGAGCGATCCGAGCGATAAAAACCTGCAGGAGCTGGCAAAGGTTCAGGAACAGCTGGATCACCACGGCCTGTGGCAGCTTGAAAACCGTATCAACGAAGTGCTGGCGCAGCTTGGGCTGGAGCCGGATATGGAACTGGCCTCGCTCTCCGGCGGCTGGCTGCGTAAAGCGGCGCTGGGCCGTGCGCTGGTCAGCGCGCCCCGCGTACTGCTGCTCGATGAACCGACTAACCACCTGGATATCGAAACCATCGACTGGCTGGAAGGTTTCCTGAAAACCTTCAAAGGTACGATTATCTTTATCTCGCACGACCGTTCGTTTATTCGCAATATGGCGACCCGTATTGTCGATCTCGATCGTGGCAAGCTGGTGACGTATCCGGGCAACTACGATCAGTATCTGATCGAGAAAGAAGAGGCGCTGCGCGTAGAAGAGCTGCAAAACGCCGAGTTCGACCGCAAGCTGGCGCAGGAAGAAGTGTGGATTCGCCAGGGCATTAAAGCGCGCCGTACCCGTAATGAAGGCCGCGTCCGCGCGCTGAAAGCGATGCGTAACGAACGTAGTGCCCGTCGTGAAGTGATGGGCAGCGCGAAAATGCAGGTTGAAGAGGCCTCGCGCTCCGGCAAAATTGTCTTTGAAATGGAAGACGTCAACTACCAGGTTGACGGCAAGGTGCTGGTGAAAGACTTCTCCGCGCAGGTACAGCGCGGTGACAAAATTGCGCTTATCGGGGCCAACGGCTGCGGTAAAACCACGCTGCTGAAGCTGATGCTTGGCCAGCTGCAGGCCGATAGCGGTCGCATTCACGTCGGTACCAAACTGGAAGTCGCCTATTTTGATCAACACCGCGCTGAACTGGATCCGGATCGGACGGTGATGGATAACCTGGCGGAAGGCAAGCAGGAAGTCATGGTCAACGGCAAGCCGCGTCACGTGTTGGGCTATCTGCAGGACTTCCTGTTCCACCCGAAACGGGCAATGACGCCGGTGCGCGCGCTGTCCGGTGGGGAACGTAACCGTCTGCTGCTGGCGCGTCTGTTCCTGAAGCCAAGTAACCTGTTGATTCTCGATGAACCCACCAACGACCTCGATGTTGAAACGCTTGAACTGCTGGAAGAGTTAATTGACGGCTATCAGGGTACCGTGCTGCTGGTGAGCCACGACCGTCAGTTTGTCGACAACACCGTCACCGAATGCTGGATCTTCGAAGGCGAAGGGCGCATCGGTCAGTATGTTGGCGGCTATCATGATGCGCGCGGTCAGCAGTCGCAGTCATTGGCGCAAAAACAGGCAGTAGCGAAAAAAACGACGGAAGTTGTTCAGCCAAAAGCAGAAACTGTCAAACGCGGCAGTAACAAACTAAGCTATAACCTGCAGCGCGAGCTGGAACAGCTGCCGCAAAAACTGGAGTCGCTGGAAGCCGAACTCGAGGTGTTACAGGCGCAGGTAGCGGATGCGGCGTTCTTTAGTCAGCCACACGACCATACCCAAAAGGTGCTGGCCGACCTGTCCCAGGCAGAGCAGGCGCTGGAAGAGGCGTTTGAACGTTGGGAATATCTGGAAGCGTTGAAAAACGGCGCCTGATTGAGGAATTTTCATGTGCGATCAACATCATGCTGCGCAGCATATTCTCTGCTCACAGTGCGACATGCTGGTGGCGTTGCCGCACCTTGAGCACCGACATAAGGCCGCGTGCCCGCGCTGCGGCACAACGCTGACCACCGCGTGGGACGAGCCGAGACGCCGTCCCACGGCCTATGTGCTGGTGGCGCTGTTTATGCTGCTGCTGGCCAACCTGTTCCCGTTTATCAGCATGAACGTGGCGGGGGTTAACAGCCAGATTGAACTGCTGGAAATTCCCGGAGTCATGTTTTCCGAAGACTACGCCAGCCTGGGCACTTTCTTCCTGCTGTTTGTCCAGCTAGTGCCGGCGTTTTGTCTTGTCACTATTCTTCTGCTGGTAAACCGTGTGCGTATGCCGCATCGGCTGAAGGCTTTCCTGGCACGTATTCTGTTCACGCTGAAAACCTGGGGAATGGCGGAAATCTTCCTTGCCGGGGTGCTGGTGAGCTTCGTGAAGCTGATGGCCTATGGCGATATTGGCGTGGGCAGCAGTTTCCTGCCCTGGTGTCTGTTCTGCCTGCTTCAGTTGCGTACGTTCCAGTGCGTCGACCGCCGCTGGCTGTGGGATGATATTGCGCCCATGCCGCCGCTGAAGCAGACGCTGCAACCTGGCGTCACCGGTATTCGCCAGGGGCTGCGTTCGTGTGCGTGCTGCACGGCGATTTTACCTGCCGACCAGCTCGAGTGCCCGCGCTGTCACAGTAAAGGCCACGTGCGCCGTAAGAACAGCCTGCAGTGGACCATGGCGCTGCTGGTGACCTCGATTATGTTGTATCTCCCGGCCAATATTCTGCCGATTATGATTACCGATTTGCTCGGCGACAAAATGCCATCGACGATCATTGCGGGGGTCATTTTGCTGTGGAGCGAAGGGTCATATCCGGTAGCGATGGTGATTTTCCTGGCCAGTATCATGGTGCCGACGCTGAAGATGATTGCCATTGCCTGGCTGTGTCTGGATGCCAACGGCATGAAGCGACGCCATCGCGACAGCGAGCGGATGCATCTGATTTATGAAGTGGTCGAGTTCGTGGGCCGCTGGTCGATGATTGACGTGTTCGTGATCGCCGTACTCTCTGCGCTGGTGCGCATTGGGGGATTAATGAATATTTACCCGGCAATCGGTGCGCTGATGTTTGCGCTGGTTGTCATAATGACCATGTTCTCGGCAATGACGTTTGATCCGCGTTTATCGTGGGATCGGGAACCTGAATCAAGCCATGAGGAGTCGTAAAAGCATGGAAACCAAGAGTGGGGAGGCAAAGGTGCAAAAAGTGAAAAACTGGTCTCCCGTTTGGATCTTCCCGATTGTGACTGCGCTTATTGGCGCGTGGATCCTGTTCTATCACTATAGCCATCAGGGCCCGGAAGTGACGCTTATCACCACCAACGCAGAGGGCATTGAAGGCGGTAAAACCACCATCAAAAGCCGCAGCGTCGACGTGGGCGTGGTCGAAAGCACTACGCTAACCGATGACCTGACGCACGTGGAGATTAAGGCGCGTCTGAATTCGGGGATGGAGAAGCTGCTGCATAAAGATTCCGTCTTTTGGGTGGTGAAACCGCAGGTGGGCCGCGAGGGCATTAGCGGGCTGGGCACGCTGCTGTCCGGTGCCTATATTGAGCTGCAGCCGGGCACCAAAGGTTCGACGCAGGACCAATATCAACTCCTTGATGCGCCGCCGCTGGCGCCGCCGGATGCGAAGGGGATTCGTGTCCTTCTCGACAGCAAGAAGGCCGGGCAGCTTAACCCCGGCGATCCGGTACTGTTCCGCGGCTATCGCGTCGGCTCGGTGGAAACCAGCTCGTTCGATCCGCAGAGTCGCAGCATTTCCTATCAGCTGTTTATCAGCGCACCTAACGATCGTCTGGTGACCAGCAACGTTCGCTTCTGGAAGGACAGCGGCGTGGCGGTAGACCTGACTTCTGCCGGGATGCGCGTAGAAATGGGCTCACTGGCGACGCTATTTAGCGGCGGCGTTAGTTTTGACGTGCCGGAAGGTGTAGATTTGGGGCAACCGATCGCCGAAAAGACCGAGTTCAAGCTTTATGACGATCAGAAGAGTATCCAGGACTCGCTGTATACCGAGCACGTTGACTATCTGATGTTCTTTAAAGATTCAGTGCGTGGTCTGCAGCCGGGGGCTCCGGTTGAGTTCCGCGGCATTCGTCTGGGGACGGTCGATCAGGTGCCTTTCTTCGTTCCGGGGCTTCAGCAGGCGCTGAATAATGACTACCGTATTCCCGTCAAGATTCGCATTGAGCCGGAGCGTCTGAAAAGCGCGCTGGGTGAAAATCCGGATATCGCCAGCCACCTTGATGAGCTAACCCAGCGCGGCCTGCGCGGGGCGCTGAAAACGGGGAACCTGGTGACCGGCGCGCTGTATGTCGACATGGACTTTTATCCGAAAGAACCGGCAGTGACCGGCATGAGAAGCTTCGGCGGCTACCAGATTGTGCCTACCGTCAGCGGTGGCCTGGCGCAGATTCAGCAGCGCCTGATGGACACCCTGGATAAGATCAACAATCTGCCGTTAACGCCGATGGTTGAACAGGCGACCAACACGCTGTCGGAAAGTCAGAACACCATGCGCCGTCTGCAAACAACGCTGGATAATCTGAACAAAATCACCGCCAGCCAGTCCGCTCAGCAGCTGCCGGCCGACATGCAGAAAACACTGCGTGAGCTGAACCGTAGCATGCAGGGCTTCCAGCCAGGATCTGCGGCTTACAACAAAATGGTCGCCGATATGCAGCGCCTGGATCAGGTATTGCGCGAATTGCAGCCGGTGCTGAAGACGCTGAATGAGAAGAGCAACGCGCTGGTATTCGAAGCGAAGGATAAAAAAGATCCAGAGCCTAAGAGGGCGAAATAATGAAAAAGTGGTTAGTCATTGCCGCCGCCTGCCTGTTGGCAGCCTGTAGCAGCACGGAGAATAAAACGTACTATCAGCTGCCGTTGGCTACGGGCACGGTGCAAAACGGTGCCAGCAGCACCGGTCAGCGGATGCTGTGGATTGAGCAGGTGAATATTCCTGACTTTCTTGCCGGCAGCGGCGTGGTGTACCAGACCAGCGACGTTCAGTACGTGATTGCCAGTAACAATCTGTGGGCCAGCCCGCTGGATCAGCAGCTGCGCACGACGTTGGTCTCCAATCTGAGCAATCAGCTGCCAGGCTGGGTCGTGTCGTCGCAGCCGCTAGGTAGCGATCAGGATACGCTGAATGTCTCGGTGAGCGGCTTCCATGGCCGTTATGATGGCAAAGTGGTGGTCAGCGGCGAATGGCTGCTTAACCACCAGGGGCAGTTGACCAAACGTCCTTTCCACATTGAGCTGGCTCAGCAGCAGGACGGTTACGATGCGATGGTGAAAACGCTCGCCCAGGCATGGAGCCAGGAAGCGGCATCTATCGCCAGGACTATCAATCGTTAACTATAAGTAGAATTAATCGTTCTAAAGGCCGCCGCCGGTGTTAAACCGACGGCGGTTTTTTTATCCCTGATGTCAGCGTGTTACCTGTGCGGCCTCACATTTCTTGTACAAATGTTCTTCTGAGTAGCTCACAAATATGACAAAGGTATGAATTCTACGCATTGACGGGGCCATTTTTTAGCGGTATTCGTATTATGTGGTTGCATACTTTGTAGCCACTGTTTTCTTTTCCACCAGACCAAGATATGAGGGAAACGAGGCATGAAGAGACAAAAACGAGATCGCCTGGAGCGGGCACATCAGCGTGGATATCAGGCCGGTATTACCGGGCGTCCGAAAGAAATGTGTCCTTACCAGACTATAAACCAGAGGTCTTACTGGCTGGGAGGCTGGCGAGAGGCCATGGAGGACAGGGCAGTAGTTGCCTGACACTGTCTCTTTAAAAAGAAACCTCCGCAGTGCGGAGGTTTCGCCTTAGATTCATCAGACAAATTTATCGCCAGCAGAAAGTGGCGATAACTCGTATCAGAATGCAGAGGTATCCTGGAACAAGCCGACTTTCAGGTCGGTTGCGGAGTAGATCAGGCGACCATCAACCAGCACTTCGCCATCCGCCAGGCCCATAATCAGACGACGGTTAACAACGCGCTTGAAGTGAATACGGTAGGTCACTTTCTTCGCCGTTGGCAGTACCTGACCGGTGAACTTCACTTCACCCACGCCCAGCGCACGGCCTTTGCCTTCGCCGCCCAGCCAGCCGAGGTAGAAACCGACCAGCTGCCACATTGCATCCAGACCCAGGCAACCAGGCATTACCGGATCGCCGATAAAGTGGCAACCGAAGAACCACAGGTCCGGGTTAATATCCAGTTCGGCTTCAACGTAACCTTTGTCAAAATTGCCGCCGGTTTCGGTCATTTTCACGACACGATCCATCATCAGCATGCTAGGAGCCGGTAACTGCGGGCCTTTAGCGCCGAACAGTTCACCGCGACCAGAGGCAAGAAGGTCTTCTTTTGTATAAGATTCGCGTTTATCTACCATGTTTTAAGTAAGCCTTATTTTAAGTTCGGGACGCAGGATAGCTAACACGTGTACGCTGAACAAGTCCGATCAGTTGGAATTCGGACGGTTTAACCAGCGTAGCGGCCACGGATAGCGGTATCGAGGCTCCTGCTGAGTGGCTTGTGCAATGCGTTCCTGAATAGTTTGCAACAGCGTCTGGCCTTCGCCATCCCAGTTGAGCTGGGTGAGAAGCGGCAGCGCATCGGTGACGTCATCAATAGCCCAGATAGAGAACTCACCGGCCTCTACGGCTTCCTGTACCTCAGTTGCGAGGCTCAGATGGCGTACGTTGGCAGAGGGAATGATGACCCCCTGTTTTCCGGTCAGGCCGCGCTGAGCGCAGATAGCAAAGAAACCTTCAATTTTTTCATTCAGTCCGCCGACCGGCTGAGCACGGCCAAACTGGTCAACCGAACCGGTCATCGCGATGCTTTGATTAATCGGGACGTTTGCCAGGGCGCTGATCAGCGCACACAGTTCTGCCATTGACGCGCTATCGCCGTCGACTTCGCTGTATGACTGTTCAAAGGTCAGCGAGGCGGAGAACGGGATTTGCTGATCCAGGTCCAGTTCGGCCATCAGGAAAGCCTGCATTAGCATCATGCCTTTAGCATGAATGTTACCGCCGAGTTCGGCTTTACGTTCAACGTCGGTGAACTCGCCGTCGCCGATGTGGACAACGCAGCTAATACGCGACGGTTCACCGAACGGGCGCGGGTGGCCTGGGAAGTCAATGACCGACAGGGCGTTAATCTGGCCGATGCATTCGCCTTCGGTTTCAATCAGGATTTGCTCAAGCAGAATCTCATCCTGCATACGCTCGGCAAGGAAACCTTCGCGCCACTGGCGCTGAGTCAGCATCGTTTTCAGCTGTTCTGCGTTAATCACTTTATCGGTGGTAAACGGCGCCGCTTCGCGCAGCTGGCGGCTAATCCACAGCGGGCAGAGCGGCATGATTTCCTGGTCACCGGTATAGCGCGCGCCTTCCTGCATCAGCAGTGGCCAGGCGTCAGCGGCCAGCCCGGGCAGCGATTTTTCACGCGCTACGGTCCATACCCACTGACACCACTGGCGCAGCGTCTCTTCGTCGGCAAGCTGCACGCTGTCTTCAAATTCACTGTACAGTGAGGATTCGCAGAGCTCTGGCTCCATTTCCTGAAGATCCGCCAGCGAATCACGCTCGCCGACCAGAATAACCTTCAGATTAAGCGGCATTGAGGGAATGCTGACCGGCAGTGGACGAGCATCGTCAAAGGTCAGCCATTCAAAGCGCTGCTGGATCACCTGATTCTTTAAGCGCATCCACAGCAGCGGCTGGCTCATCAGCGTGCGCAGAGGCAGCACGAGAATGCCGCCGTTCGCCTGATGCACCAGGCCCGGCTGAAGGCTGATTTCGCCATTAAACTGACGCACGCAGCCAAACAGCTGCTCGGCCTCAGCCCAGTCGGCAAAAATGACCGGCCCCTGGCTAGCGAAGTTGTCTTCGGCACTGCTGGCGGGGTGCATGGTGATGTGACTGCCGGAAACCTGATAGTCGACGCCCGTCAGGGTTGGTTCTGCGTCATCACGCAGGGACTGCGTCGTTTGAGCGAGCAGCTGCAGGTACTCTTTTTCTTCTGGCGCTTTAACCAGTAAGAAAGGGGAGATGCCCTGAGGATGCAGAAACTGCTCAAGCGCGTAGTGTAAACGAGCCTGTAGCTCGCTGAATAAAATGTCGTTTTCTGAGGCTAAATCAGGCTGGGTAAATAGCGCCTGGAATGCTTCAGTCGCGGGGGCGAGAAAGCGCCGGGAAAGAGTATTTATAGTCAATGTCGCTATTTTTAGTCAGATGTAAAGTGCGTGATTATACCCGATGCCGTCGGGAAGCTCACGGAGAATAGGGAAGTATCTTGTACCACGGTTTTTATCCGTATCACAGTTGCAGATTTCTTCTCAGCACATTGAGAAAAAACTGTTATCCTGAAAAGAGTTACACGGTCACACTGAGATCGCAATGAAATATCAACAACTGGAAAATCTTGAAAGCGGCTGGAAGTGGAAATACCTGGTGAAAAAGCACCGGGAAGGCGAGCCCATCACCCGCTATATTGAAGCCAGCGCCGCGCAAGAGGCCGTCGATGTTTTGCTGAAGCTGGAAAACGAGCCGGTGCAGGTCAATGGCTGGATTGCTCAGCATATCAATCCGCAGCTCGTTAATCGGATGAAGCAAACTATTCGTGCGCGCCGTAAGCGCCATTTCAACGCCGAGCATCAGCATACCCGCAAGAAATCTATCGATCTGGAATTTGTGGTCTGGCAACGTCTGGCCGGGCTGGCGCAGCGTCGCGGTATTACGCTCTCTGAAACTATCGTTCAGCTGATTGAAGATGCGGAAAATAAAGAGAAATACGCCAGTAAAATGTCCAGCCTGAAGCAGGACCTTGAGGCTATGCTGGGCAAAGATAAATAGGCTATTTTGCTCGTCGTTCTGCAAAGCAGGCCGAGAAAAGGCCAAAAAAAACCCCGCAGCGCGGGGTTTTTTATTAGACGATAACTTAAGCCTGCGGCTGAGTTACAACGTCTTTGATGCCTTTAACTTCGATCTCTACGCGACGATCCGGAGCCAGGCAGTCGATCAGCGCAGCTTTCGCTTTTACGCCGTCACAGGTGTTGCCAGTAACCGGGTTAGATTTGCCCATGCCACGTGCAGAGATTTTGTCAGACGGGATACCTTTAGATACCAGGTAATCAACGACGGACTGAGCACGTTTCTCGGACAGACCCTGGTTGTAAGCGTCAGAACCGATGCGGTCAGTGAAGCCCAGAACAACAACGGAACCGTCTTTCGGATCCAGGTTGCTCAGCTGGGAGTACATCTGATCCAGAGCCTGTTTACCTTCCGGTTTCAGGGTTGCTTTGTTGAAGTTGAACAGAACGTCAGACTTCAGAGTGAAGTGTTTGGTCTGTACTTCTGGAGCCGGAGCCGGAGCCGGAGCAACTACCGGAGCTGCTGCATCCTGCTGGCCGAAGCGGTAGGAAACACCTACGCTCAGCATGCCGTTGTCAGGACGTACGCCGACGGTGTTTGCGTCGCCGATGTTGTTAACCCACTGGTATTCCAGACGGGTAGCGATGTCACGAGTAACAGCCCACTCAACGCCGCCAGCGAATACTGGGGAAACGCCGGTGTCGTGATGGTCGCCAGCGATGTTGTTGCTGGAGTCAGCACGCCATACCATACCGCCCAGACGGGTGTAGATGTCCAGGTCGTCAGTGATTGGGTAGCCCAGTTTAGCAGTCAGCTGAACGCCTTGAGCTTTCAGAGCGCCATTGGTCTGGCTGCCGGTGTATTCCATACGGCCCAGCCAGTCGTAACCCATTTCGAAACCAACGTACGGGTTAACCTGGTAACCACCGAACGCGCCTGCGCCCAGCTGGCTCTCGTGGGTGGAACCGTTGTTGTTCAGGTCACTCTGGTACCAACCGGTGTCATGGAACTGGGACCAACCCAGTTTACCACCAGCATACCAGGTGTTGTCTTGCGGAGCGGCCTGCGCTACAGAAGCGAAGCCTGCCAGTGCCACTGCAATCGCGATAGCTGTCTTTTTCATTTTTTGCGCCTCGTTATCATCCAAAATTTGCCATGAAGTTCTAAATAGACTCACGGTTAAATCCTTCCACCGGGGGCGGGGCTTAGTTAAATACTCAGCAGATATCTGCGGTGTTAAGCTGAGCACCCCTGGCGATGTAAAGTCTACAACGTCGCCGGAAACTTACAAGTGTGAACTCCGTCAGGCTTATGAAAAAAAAAGAGTTGTATACGCAATATTTAACAAATGCGTCGAAAAAATAATCGATATTAACGGCGGGAAACCGCATCAGACCGGCATTCTGCCTGAAAATGCCCAGAAAAACGGCGACATAAAAAAAATGCAAAAAAATTCCCAGGAAAATTCCTAATTTGGCTCAATGGAACAAATTTGAGTGAATTTTTATCCCATTGTATTGTCCTGTTGGGTGTAACGCAGACCGAACTGGTCGCATAATGAACACCATCGCGTTACCTTTCTCCGCTGCACTCTGTAAACGTGCATGTTCCTCAGCGGACAACTCGTCCGTCAACCAGCCAATAACCACGCTATAGTTACCGGTACGCGACGCGCGGATCATTGAATCAAGCATGTCGCAAGATGACATCTGGCGAAGCTGCATGACCTTGGTCAACGGTAAGCCGGAAGCTTGTACCCACTGGCGGCTCAGTTTCTGCTGTGGTGTGAGCCAGAGCTGCCAGCGCGACTGCTGGCCCAACTGCTGTAATAATGGCAAGAGCAGCAGCTGTGCCATCATTGGCTGATCCTCACGATATTGCACTTCACTAATTAACGCGGTATGCGCGCTATTGACGGAAGTCAGCGTATGGGAGGCCGTAGTGACGGCAGCGACAGAAGAACGATTTACGACACCAGAAGTATACATAGTTAATCCAGCCCTGTGGGTTACTGTATGAATATACAGTACTACCCTGAAGACTAAAGATCAACCTCATTTTCTGAAACCAACTCGCAAAATTGCATAAGAAACACCCGTGACTACAAATACACCTTGCCGTACCGGCGGAACTTCCCTATGTTGCTTATTATCTGATCGATTAACAAATCTGATGTATTCATGTGCATGATTATTAAGGATTAATCATGAAGATAATCTCGTATAAAAGGATTTACCAATCCATGGAATATTTTTCTGGATTGGGCAAAGTGCAGTCTCGGGCGCTGTTCGGCGGCTACAGCCTTGCGGTCGACAATACCGTTTTTGCCATGGTTGCAGAAGGGGAACTGTATCTGAGGGCGTGTGAAAAAAACGCTGCTTATCAGAGTCAGTACTCGCCGCCTCTGCTGACGGTACGCAAACGCGGGCATGAACAGCAGCTCAACTATTTTCGCGTCGACGAACGGCTTTGGTCGAATAAATCTGCCTTAGTGCAGCTTGGCCAATGTTCCCTGGAAGATGCGCAAAATGAAAAGCGACGACGACGGTGCCGCAGGCTCAGGGATCTTCCCAATCTTTCTTTTCATCTGGAACTGCTGTTGCTCGAGGCTGGAATCAAAGATGTGCGTACGCTGCGGCAGATGGGCGCGAAAACGGCGTGGATGCGTTTGCGGCAGATACGTAAACAGCTGAACGTTAGCGTGCTGTATTCGCTAGAGGGGGCAATCATCGGAGTACATTCTGCCGCGCTCCCGGCGCAAACGCGCCAGGAGCTGGAAATATGGGTGCAGAACTACACCCAACGACGGTGATTACATCATAACCTGCTTTTGCAGACGGCAAATTTCAGGCAGAAGTGAAATCATCAACCCAATTTGTTGCAGGACCAATGGTTCTTTGCTGTCCGGACGAGGATCGAGATGCTGGATCCTCGCCGCGAGCTCGCTAAGCGCACGTTGAACCCGCTCCTCATCGGAAGGCTGATGGTGCAGGGCATCATCGACATAGCAGACCGCATCGTCGAGAAGCGCCAGGATTTCCGGTGTGGTGAGTTTCTCTCGATGGGCACCCAGCGCAGAGATATAGCTGGTTAAAGTGTGGTTAAGGCAGAGAAGTCGAAACGCCGTTTCCCGCATTTCCGCCGTTACTTTCGGTTCCGTCGACATATTCGACACCACTGACGCCAGCTCGGCATCCCGATTATGCGCATCGCGGCGCGCAATACGATAGGCCAGACGGTTATCGCGCCCCTGGTGGTACTGTTCAAGAATGGCGTCCAGGTAGCGACAGTTGGCATCCACGGCGCGTTCCAGCACGCGCGGCAGGTTACGGAACTTCCAGTCCGGCCAGATAAAGCTTACCGCCAGCCACGCAATACCACAGCCAATCAGGGTATCTACGACGCGCGGTAGCGCCACTTCAAATCCTTCGCCGAGCAGGTTAAAGCACAGTAGCACCAGTAGAGTAATAAACATGGTGGCATGCGCGTACTGTACGTTGCGAAAAGCGAAAAACAGCACGCCGGTTACGACGATCAGAATCAACTGACCTTCCAGTGATGGTACCAGCCAGAGTATGGGCAGACCCAGCGCAACGCCAACCAGCGTGCCGATAATACGCAGCGCAAGGCGGTGACGGGTGGCGTTATAGTTGGGCTGGCAAACAAACAGGCTGGTCAGTAGGATCCAGTAGCCATGCTGTAGACCGGTGAACTGAATAAAGGCATAGCCCACGCACAGCACCACAGACATGCGAACGGCGTGGCGGAACAGCGCTGACTCCGGTGACATGTTGCGGCTCAGCCGCGAACGGATATCGGCGAAGCCGTGCAGGCTGTCGTCGGCGAGGAGGTTTTCCGTTTCGCTTCGCGTTTGCGACTGGAGCTGTTCTGACTCGATGGTGGCGAGCTGGGCATCAATTGCCCGCAGGTTATTGAGCAGAAAACCCAGCGCTTTCATTTGTTCCGGCGCGGTGCCGCCAGCGCGAATACGATCGAGCGCGGCATCCAGATGGGTAAACGCGCGTTCAAAGCGAGCATCGTGTTGATACGGCGTGCGCAGCAGGATGGCCTTCGCCAGATCCTGACAGGCGATAGACTGCATTGAGAGTAGGCGCTGGAAGCGGAACATGACGTCGCTGTAGCGAAACTGATCGCGCAGCGCCTGGTACTGGATATGCGACGAACTGGCGCGTTCGTGGATATCCTGAGCCACGAAATAGTAGTGCAGCGTCCGGCGCGTGCTGCGCTGGCCGCGGTCTCCACGCAGGCGTGTCAGTAACGATGTTTTAGTCTGGTTCAGCGTCGCCATCAGTTGCCCGTTCGCCAGCGCCAGTTCATATAACGGCGCCTGGTTGTCATCGTCGAGATCGGGATCGAACAGACGCGATTTCAGTTCGAGGTAGCGGGCGAGCTGTTCGTAGCTGCGCGCGAGGTTATCCTGCAGCGGGCGAATTGGGAAAATCAGGTGCCCGGTTAAGGTCAGCACGTTATACCAAACGGCTCCCGCAATCAGCAGCAGCGGCTGCTGATACCATTGGGCGTACAGCGATACGCCGAGCATCGTATAAATGGCAATCAGCAGCGCGCCGAAGGCGATAGTCGCATAGCGCTGCCCAAGGCCGCCGAGCAAAATAAAACCGATAGTGGAAAGGGTCAGTCCTACCGCAAATAACCACGGCCAGGGAAACAGCAGTTCTACCGACGCCGAGGCGATAAAAAAGCAGATGAGGGTAATGACCAGGTTACGCAGCCGCCCGGCCAAACGATCGTCGAGGTCCGTTAGCGCAGCAGCAACCACCCCCAGGGTGAGCGGAATGGTCAACTTTGCGTCGCCCAGCCACCAGGGCAGAGCGGTTGTGCCAATTAACGCAATAAATATCCTGGCGTTATATAGCCAGGTACTGTTCCATGTATAGCGGCGAAGCAGCGGGCTTAGCATAGCAATTAATCGTCCTGATTACTGGAAACGGCGGCGGGCGTTCGCTTCACGCGCCGCGCGTGCAACTTCGACAGGCACAACCCGGCGTCCTACGGGCCACAAAGCAATAGCGGCAATTTTAAAATTCGCAATGCCGACAGGAATACCAATAATGGTGATGCATTGGGCGATCCCGGCCATAATGTGCGTCAGGCACAGCCACCAGCCGAACAGCACGAACCACAGAATGTTGAGCAAGGTGCCGCCAGCGTTCATGACGCCGCTTTTCGCGCCGGGCTCCAGTTCGTCAACGTGTACCGCTTCATTACCGTAAGGCAGCAGCGATAATTTGGTGATTTCCCAGCAGGACCGCGTGAGCGGCAGCGTAATAATCAGCACGATGCTGACCAGCGTTGCCAGCAGCCAGCCCAACGTTGTCAAAAAACCACCCAGCACAAAATTCAAAATATTCAGAACAGTACGCATAAATCCTCAGTGCAGCGCTGTGAATAATAAGTCCTGTTGATTGTAACGTTTTTTTAGGCTGGAGCACCTATTCTCTGGCGGTTACACTGTGAGATATCGAAAAAGTCAGGATTCAGCACGACATGGAATTAAAAGCAACGACGCTGGGCAAGCGCATGGCGCAGCATCCTTACGACCGGGTTGAGATCCTCAATGCGGGCGTCAGGGTGTCCGGCCCTCAGCATGAATATCTCATCCCTTTTAATCAGTTACTGGCCATCAACTGCAAGCGTGGTTTGGTGTGGGGGGAGCTGGAGTTTGTTCTGCCCGAGGACAAAGTTGTGCGCCTGCACGGTACGGAATGGGGTGAAACCCAGCGTTTTCACCGCCACTTGACGGCGCTGTGGCAGCAGTGGAGCGCAGAGATGAGCGATATCGCCGCTGGGCTGCTCGAGGCGCAGCTGGCAATTATTACCGGTAGCCGCGAGCAGACGCGCTGGCTTACCCGCCAGCAGGCGCAGACTATCCGGCAGCAGATCGTTAACGCGCTCGAAGGCCTGCCCTTGCCAACCACGCGGTTGGCAGAATTTGATAACTGCCGAGAGGCCTGGCGGCAGTGCCAGGCTTGGCTGGCGGATAAAGAAAGCGGTCGCGTGCAGCATAATCAACGCTATACCGACGCCATGCTGACACAGTACGGCGACTTTTTTGCTCGCATTGAATCTTCACCGCTGAACCCGTCACAGGCTCGCGCGGTGGTGAACGGTGAGCGTTCACTGCTGGTACTGGCCGGGGCCGGCAGCGGTAAAACGTCGGTGCTGGTGGCGCGTGCCGGCTGGCTGCTTGAGCGCCAGGAGGCCTCAGCGGAACAGATTCTGCTGTTAGCCTTTGGCCGCAAGGCGGCTGAAGAGATGGACGAGCGTCTACAATCACGCCTGAATACGGATGCCATTACCGCACGCACCTTCCACGCGCTGGCGCTGTCGATTATCCAGCAGGGCAGTAAAAAAGTGCCTGTCGTCAGTCAACTGGAAAACGATGCTGCCGCACGTTATAAGCTGTTTACCGATTGCTGGCAGCAGCAGTGCCGCGAGAAAAAAGCGCAGGCGAAAGGTTGGCGGCAGTGGCTACAGGACGAACTGGGCTGGGAGGTCGGCGAAGACAGCTTCTGGGAAGATGACAAAATCGTAAAACGGATGGGCAGCCGCCTCGACCGCTGGGTGAGCCTGATGCGAATGCACGGCGGTTCGCAGGCGGATATGATCGCTGGTGCGCCGGAAGCCGTGCGAGAGTGCTTTGGTAAACGGATAAAGCTAATGGCACCGCTGCTGAAAGCGTGGAAAGCCGCGCTGAAAGACGAGAACGCCGTCGATTTTTCCGGTTTAATTCACCAGGCTATTATTATTCTCGATAAGGGCCGTTTTGTGAGCCCGTGGAAGCATATTCTGGTTGATGAATTCCAGGATATCTCACCACAGCGCGCCGCGCTGCTGGCGGCGCTGCGTAAACAGAATTCGCAAACATCGCTGTTCGCCGTTGGCGACGACTGGCAGGCAATTTATCGCTTCAGCGGCGCGCAGCTGTCGCTGACTACGGCTTTTAGCCACTATTTTGGCGAGGGCGATAACTGCGCGCTGGATACGACTTACCGTTTTAACAGCCGCATTGGTGAAATTGCCAACCGCTTCATTCAGCAGAACCCACATCAACTGAGTAAACCGCTGAACAGCCTGACCGTTGGCGATAAGCACGCCGTTACGCTGCTGGAAGACGATAAGCTCGATGCGCTGTTTGATAAGCTCAGCGGCTACGCCACGCCAGACCAGCGTATTCTGGTGCTGGCCCGTTATCATCATCTTAAGCCTGCCGCGCTGGAAAAAGCCGCTACCCGCTGGCCGAAGCTGAATATTGATTTTATGACCGTGCACGCCAGTAAGGGGCAGCAGGCTGACTATGTCATTGTGCTGGGGCTGCAAGAGGGCTTCGACGGTTTTCCCGCTCCCGTGCGGGAGTCGATTATGGAGCAGGCCCTGTTGCCGGAGCCGGAGGATTTTCCCGACGCGGAAGAGCGGCGTTTGCTGTACGTGGCCATGACCCGCGCGCGGTTGCGCGTCTGGCTGTTGTTTAACAAGGCGCAGCCGTCTCCGTTTGTTGAGATACTGAAGCAGCTGTCGGTGCCAGTGGCACGCAAACCCTGAATGACGCCCGAAGTTTTTGCTCCGGGCGCAGCCTGGCTTATTTGAGACGTTCGGCCAGATAGCGTGGGTAGTCTGGAATGAGGATATCTACCGGCTCGGCAAAGTTGGGTGACTGAATGATAAAGTCCGCGGTAGCAGCATTGGTCGCGACCGGGATGTTCCACACGGTCGCGAGGCGCAGCAGAGCCTTAACGTCCGGATCGTGCGGCACGGCGTTGAGCGGGTCCCAGAAGAAAATCAGCACATCGATTTTGCCTTCTGAAATGAGCGCGCCCACCTGCTGATCGCCGCCCATCGGGCCGCTGAGCATCGCTTTAACTTCCAGGCCGGTTGCGCGCTGCACCAGGTTGCCGGTGGTGCCGGTCGCCGACAGCGTATGCTGCGCAAGGCATGCCTGGTGGCGCTGCACCCATTTCATCAGCATATCTTTGCAGTGGTCGTGCGCAACCAGCGCAATGTGTTTACGCGCCGGTAAGGTGCGAGTGGTCAGTTCCATAAAACGATCCCTGAGTGTTAAATGCAGACAGATTACTGCATGCGACTCAGGCTGCAAGCGCTGATTGGCAAAAATTTGACGCGCGACATTAGCGGACTCGCGTACACTTAAGTTATTGGCCAGGAGGATAATGATGACTGAAAACGATATTGCCAGCATTTTGACCAGCACCCGTACCATCGCGTTGGTAGGCGCCAGCGACAAACCTGACCGCCCGAGCTATCGGGTGATGAAATACCTGTTAGATCAGGGCTACCACGTCATTCCGGTTTCGCCGAAGGTGGGCGGTAAAACCCTGCTCGGGCAGCAAGGCTATGCAACCCTTGCCGAGGTGCCAGAGAAAGTGGACATGGTGGACGTCTTCCGTAATTCAGAGGCCGCGTGGGGCGTCGCGCAGGAAGCTATCGCCATCGGGGCGAAAACGTTGTGGATGCAGCTCGGTGTCATCAATGAACAAGCTGCCGTACTGGCGCGCAATGCGGGGTTAAACGTGGTGATGGACCGCTGCCCGGCAATCGAAATTCCGCGCTTAGGGCTCGCAAAATAGCGGGGGCTGGGCAAAGAGAGAAGCCCGGTTGCGCTGTAAATAAAAAACCCCGCAGCGCGGGGTTTTTTGATGCGGCAGTCAGTTACGCAGCCGTGGGGCCTGTAGCTGCCGGCGGATAGTACGCGCCAGTTCATCCATCGTGGGTTGTTCCGGATGATCCTCGCGCGGCTCGCTGCTTAACTGGGCTTCGGCCAGGTAGGTATGCACCGGCTGGCCTTCGTCGTCTTCCATCACCACGTGATACCACGGCAACGCGCGCAGTTCGTCGTTAGCCGCCAGATCGTCGGGTTCAGGATCGTCGAGCGAGTATACCGGGTCGATATCCACCACCACGCCCAGATAGCCCAGCAGGGAGTGACGCACCTGCTGGCCGATACCGAATTTGCTGGTCATCATCATACTCACCTCCCGGGAAATGGCCTCTCTCTAGATATATAGACACCATTTCGCTTTTCAAGTTACATGACGCGGCAGGCAAATCCTTTCAGGTACAGTCCTTCCGGGTACGTCGCAATCACCGGGTGATCGGCTGCCTGACGGAACTGCTCTATAAATTGTACATCACGACCGGCATCCACAGCGGCATCGGCGATGATTTTCTGGAATAAATCTGACGTCATCAGGCCGGAGCAGGAGAAGGTTAGCAGCACGCCGCCCGGATTCAGCAGCTGGATAGCCAGCATATTGATGTCCTTATAGCCGCGGCAGGCACCCATTAGCTGGCTTTTATTCTCGACGAATTTCGGCGGGTCCATCACGATAACGTCGAATTTCTCCCCCTGATCGCGGTATTTGCGCAGCAGTTTGAAAACGTCGTCACGCACGAACTCGGCTTTGCTGAGATCGAGTTTATTCAGCTCAACATTCTGGCGCGCCACGTCCAGCGCTTCCTGCGAGGTATCAACGCTGGTGACCTGGCGACAGCCGCCCATCAGGGCAGAAACCGCAAAGCCGCCGGTGTAGGAGAAACAGTTGAGAACGCGCTTGTCTTCCACGTAACGACGGGTGGCAAGGCGGCTGTCGCGCTGGTCAAGATAGTAGCCGGTTTTGTGGCCGCCCTGAATATCGACCAGCAGCTTCATGCCGTGTTCTTCGATGGGCAGCAGGGCTGGCGGCAGTTCGCCGGTGACCGGGCCCTGGGTCAGCTCCATACCTTCTTTTTTACGCACCGCCACGTCGCTGCGATCGTAGATAGCGCATTCCGGATAGAGGGTTTGCAGGGCGCTGATGAGGGCGGCGCGCTGATATTCCGCACCGGCGCTCAGCAGTTGTAATACGAGGAAGTTGCCGAAACGGTCGATGGTGACGCCCGGCAGGCCATCGGATTCACCGGCGATCAGACGGTAGCTGTCCAGCCCGTCTTTTTTCGCCAGCCAGTCGCGCCAGCTTTGTGCCTGCTGAAGGCGACGCACGAAGAAATCGATATCAATGCTTTCATGGGCGTCAAACGTCCAGACGCGCGCACGGATCTGCGAAGCGGGAGAGTATGCGCCGCGGGCTAACCATTTACCCTGATGATCGACAATATCAATGGTCTCTCCGAGGCTGGCTTTGCCTTCCATGCGGGCGACCGCGCCGGAAAAGACCCAGGGATGGCGGCGCAGCAATGATTTTTCGCGCCCTTTGGCTAACACTAAACGTACACTCATAGTTTATTTATCTGACTGTTTGAGGGAATCAGGCTGCATTTTCCCGACTTCCCCGCACAAATGCAACGCGCGGCGGAAGAATGTGGGGAGAATTGGCGCTACAGTTGGGGTATATACAGGAGGAAGCATGATGGATAAATGTGTGATCTGCTGGGTCTACGGCAAGGTGCAGGGCGTGGGTTTTCGTTTTTTTACCCAGCAGGAGGCGCAGCGCCTGGGGCTAAGCGGCTATGCGTTGAATCTGGACGATGGCAGCGTCGAGGTGGTTGCCTGCGGCAAAAGCGAGCAGGTAGAGCAACTACTGGCCTGGCTAAAAGCCGGTGGGCCACGCAGCGCGCGGGTTGATAAAGTCCTGGCGGAACCTCACCAACCCGATAAGGCGTGGAACAAGTTCAGTATTCGCTATTAAATACACTTTACCGGTTTAGGCAGGCCGGCAATTTTCGTCGCCTGTTTAGCCGGGCCTTTTGGGAACAGGCGGTACAAATAGCGGCTGTTGCCTTTCTCTTCGCCAAAGGTATTCGCCATGGCTTTAACCAGCATACGGATGGCCGGCGAGGTGTTGAACTCCAGGTAAAATTCGCGCACGAAGCGCACCACTTCCCAATGTTCAGGGCTCAGTTCAATCCCTTCGTTGGCGGCAATCGCCTGAGCCAGCCCTTCACTCCACTGCGTGGTGTCTTTGAGATAGCCTTCGCTATCGGTCTCAATTTCGATGTTTTCGTAGATAAGCATAATTTTTCACACAACAAACAGATGGCGGGAAGTGTAGCAAATAAAAAGGCCCCGCATAAGCGAGGCCCTGGAGACTGAAGCGTTAAGCCTTAATCGCGGCTGGCGAAGCCCAGAATGCTTAACAGGCTGATGAAGATATTGTACAGCGAAACGTACAGGCTCACCGTCGCACGGATATAGTTGGTTTCACCACCGCGGATGATGTTACTGGTCTCGAACAGGATTGCCCCGGAGGAGATCAGGATAAACACCGCGCTAATCGCCAGGTGCAGTGCCGGCAGCTGCAGGAAGATATTGGCCACCATACCGATCAGCACCACCACGATACCGGCCATCAGCATACCGCCGAGGAAGGACATGTCTTTACGGGTGGTCAGCACGTAGGCCGAGCAGCTGAAGAACACCAGCGCGGTGCCGCCTAGCGCCATGCCGATCACGTCACCCATGCCCGCAGACAGGTAGGCGTTCAGGATGGGCCCAAGGATATAGCCCAGGAAGCCGGTAAAGGCGAACGCGGACAGAATACCCACCGGTTTATCTGCCGTTTTATAGGTCAGGAACATCAGGCCGTACATACCAACCAGCGTCAGAATCAGGCCCGGCGACGGCAGCCCCAGCACGGTGCTGGCGGTTGCGGTAATAGCGGAAAATGCCAGCGTCAGGCTCAGCAGGAAGTAGGTATTACGCAGGACTTTGTGCGTGCTCAGCAGTGATGAGCGGTCACGCGATGAAGTAATTATGCGATCCATGAGTCACTCTCTTATGACAGATGTTATTAGTGGGTCAGCATAAGAAAACTCTTCTTTATTCCCAAATGTTTTTACCCATCTTTACTCAGACTTTGAGCGCGTCACAGAATCACCTCATTCTGCGCCAAAGAGCGAGATCAATCTCTTATAGGTTATTGAAAGAACTTGCGTTAATGCGTGTCTGTGTCAACAGTGAAAAGGGTAATAACAACAAGGCAATGGAAATGAAATTATACAAACATAACTCCATCACGACGGTATTTCTGGCAATGGGTCTGGCGGGGGCGGCGCAGGCGGCAACCGTGCCGGAGGGAACCCCACTTGCCGACAAACAGGAGCTGGTTCGCAGTAACGGCAATGAACCGGCGTCACTCGACCCGCATAAAGTGGAAAGCGACGTTGAGTTCAATATTATCAGCGACCTGTTTGACGGTCTGGTGGCGGTAAAACCGGACGGCAGCATCGAGCCGCGGCTGGCAGAATCCTGGGAGAATAAAGACAACACGGTCTGGACCTTCCATCTGCGCCCGGGGATCGTCTGGTCGGACGGTTCGGCGATAACCGCGCAGGATATCGTGTGGAGCTGGCAGCGTCTGGTCACGCCGACGACCGCGTCGCCGTACGCCAGCTATCCTGGCAATATGCACATCGTCAATGCTGCCGATATCGCGCTGGGCAAAAAAACGCCGGATACCCTTGGCGTTAAGGCTATCAACGATACTACGCTGGAAGTGACGCTGACGCAGCCGACCTCGGCGTTCCTTGCTATGCTGGCGCACCCGTCGATGGTGCCGTTGGATAAAGTACTGATCGGCCGCTACGGCGATAAATGGGTGAAGCCGGAGCATTTTGTCGGCAGTGGCGCCTATCACCTGTCGCAATGGGTGGTTAACGAGCGCATTGTCGCCGAACGTAACCCACGTTACTGGGACGATAAGCATACGGTGATCAATAAAGTGACCTATTTGCCTATCCGTTCCGAAGCGGCGGACGTCAACCGCTATAAGGCGGGTGAGGTTGATATTGTGTATACGCTGCCAATAAACCAGTTCAGCCAACTGAAGAAAACGCTGGGCGATGAGGTGGATGTATCGCCGCAGCTGGCTACCTACTATTACGAGTTCAATACCACCAAAGCGCCGTTTAACGATGCGCGCGTCCGTCGTGCGCTGAATATGGCGCTGGATAAAGACATTATTGCTGAAAAGGTCATGGGGCAGGGGCAGCGTCCGGCGTGGGTCATAAGCCAACCGGAGATTGGCGGTGTGAAGCTGAACGGGCCTGACTATGCAAGCTGGCCGCGTGAAAAACGTATTGCTGAAGCGAAGAAGCTGCTGGCGGAGGCCGGGTTCAGTGAGGCGCATCCGCTGTCGTTTAATCTGCTGTATAACACCTCGGAATCACACCAGCGCGTGGCGATTGCCGCGTCTTCAATGTGGAAGAAAAATCTTGGCGTTGAGGCGAAGCTGCAAAACCAGGAGTGGAAGACCATGCTGGACGCGATGCACACCGGTAATTTTGACGTGGTGCGCTATGCGTGGATTGCCGACTACGACGACGCTTCAACCTTCCTGAACACCTTCCGTACCGGCGACAGCGAGAACACCGCTAAATACAGTAACCCGGACTATGATGCGGCGCTGCGCGATGCGGCGAAAACGCAGGATGTCGCCCAGCGCGCTCGCGATTACCAGAAGGCTGAAGATCTGCTGGCTCGCGATGTCCCCGCAATCCCGGTCTATCACTACGTGCGTACGCACCTCGTGAAACCGTGGGTAGGGGGATTTACCCCCGATCGCTTGGGGTACTACTACACCAAAGATATGTTTATCAAAAAACATTAAGCAGGATGAGGGCGGGAAAAGCGTTTTAAAACTAGCCATTTTGTTGTTTTTTCAGACGAATAACAACTTTTTGGCTGTTTTTCAGGCAAACGAACGTTTTGGTGCTTTACAGGTCCGTTCGGGATGTTTATAGTGCGCCTCATTGGAAGCGTGGCCGAGCGGTTGAAGGCACCGGTCTTGAAAACCGGCGACCCGAAAGGGTTCTAGAGTTCGAATCTCTACGCTTCCGCCAAATCAGAAAAGGGGTTACCGAAAGGTAACCCCTTTTTGCTTTGGCTGTTGGTATCGCTGCCATCACGTTTCTCGCTTTATCCCCTCATCAACTCTTCTTCTTTTGTCAGCAGCGAAATGATCAGCTGTGTCGGTATACAGACTTTTCTATCCATTTCAAAACGATTAACTGCCTTGACGTGAGCGAGGGACAAGCAACGTTGGTATCGTCAAATCTTGAGCAAGGCGTAACCTAACTAAAATAATGGATGCGCTGAGACAAGATAGTTGATATTAAATGGCAACAGGAATATCTGTGCCTAATCTGGCGGGAAAGAAAATATTAATAATATTTTCTCGCGATAATATATTTTATTCTATGCGGCAGGGCCGATTATAATTAATTTTACGCAAGGCGATCACGCTGCAGCATCGATGTTTAATTTCGGCTCATATTCTCATAATATGAGCCATTCGTTGTTCTATACCTCGTTATCTCATAATAAAAAGGTGATTATTTTTTTAGTTCTTGTTTTACTGTGTCTTTAATATCTTTCAGTGTGCTCTGTGGGTGTTTTTGACAAATTTCAAGAGTGAGGGGGACCGCCGTCGTTTCGGTTTCATTGAAGTCAACGTAGTCACCGCCTTTAAAATCAACATCTTGATTCAGCATCCAGAAGGCTACGGGTGCCATGGTTTGTGGGTTGAGGTCGGTAAATTCTTGACAGTTCATATTTTTCGGCGTCACTTCTTTGGCCACGGCGTTAACCCCAGCGGTAGCCAGAAGTGCCGTAGCGATAATACCGATAGTGGATAGTTTAAATCTGTTGATCATAATAGACTCCATAATAAATATTGAGATGCTGCGGTGACCGACAATACTTGATATGTCGGGCAGGGCGATAATAGCGCGCCAAAAAAAATCTGGGGCATGAATGCGTAAAAATAGCCATTAGCGATATTTTTTGGCGCTCATCTTACTATTTTCTGTAGACAAAATAGGTCGTCAATTTCTCTTCTATCTCGTTATGCCTTGTCGGTTGGCGCATCTAACGGATAGGGATTTTTATGAATACGGTTATAGTTAAGCGCATAGAATGCAGTAATAACCATTAAGGTGACGAATGACCACATCACCTCTTTTGCACCGGAGCCCACGACGGCCCAGATACAGTAAACAAAGGCGATAAAGGTGACGAACAAGTACAGCGGTCGTGCTTTCCCAAAGTGGCCGTGACCGAGCAGCAGCAGCGCTGCGCAGGTATACAGATACGGCACAAGGGTGAAAATGACCGAGACCGAAGAGACCAGACCAAACTCTTTTGCCGCGTTAGGCGAAATGCTGCTGAACTGGAAAAGGGTCATCAGCACGCCCACGATCAGTAATCCGGCCACCGGCGTGCCGGCCTGGTTCACGCGAGAGAAAATCGGGGGAAACAGGCCATCATCGGCCGCTGCTTTTGCGGTTTGACCAGCCAGCAATGTCCACCCGCCGAGGGAGCCAAGGCAACCCGCTGCGGCACAAAATGAGACGATTGCCCCAGCGGTGTTGCCAAGCGCCAGGCGCGCGGCGTCGCCGAAGGGAGAAGCGGAAAGTCGCAGGGCGGCATTGGGGATCATGCCCATAATGGCGCTGGTCGATAGCACATAACAGATGGCGGCAATCAGTACGCCACCGATAGTGGCGATCGGTACGTTACGTTTTGGGTTTTTCACCACGCCAGCGGCGACTGAAGCGCTTTCTACGCCGATAAAGGACCATAGCGTTACGCTGAGCGTACTTTGGATCGCTCCGAAGGTGCTAAGTCCACTGACGTTCCAGGCAGACATATAGGTTTCCCCTTTAAACCAGAACCAGCCAAAGAGGGCAATGCCGACGATAGGGATTAGCGCCAGCACGGTTGCAATGGCCTGCACGCGGGTGATCATTTTAGGCCCGACGATATTGAGCAGAACGAATATCCAGAGCACTGCTACACAGGTGACCGTCAACACCATTGGGTCTTTGAGAATGGGGAAGAAGTAGCTCAGATAGCCCACCCCAATCACCACCATGGCAATATTTCCCACCCAGCAGGCAAGCCAGTACAGAATGTTGGTCTGGTAACCTAAAAAAGGCCCAAAGCAGCGGCGGGCATAGGCGTAAGAACCGCCGGGACTGGTGTCCAGGGACGACATTTTGGCATATACCATTGACAGCGCTAGCGCGCCGATGATGGTGACAAGCCATCCATAGATAGCAATTCCGCCGGTTGCTGCCAGGTTAGCGGGTAGTAGAAAAACCCCTGAGCCCATGATATTCCCGGAGACCATCAGAGTTACCGGAATAAGGCCCACTTTGTTTGCATCAGCGTCGCTCGACATAGTATTTCTCCTGAATTTAATTCGACGGAGATAATAACGTATTGCCGCTATCGTTTTAGTCGCCGCAGGGGGGTATGTCCGTTGTGGGTATTATTATGGCTAATATCTTAATCTTCTCAGGCGCTAACACATTGTTGGCGATGCTGTGTGACATAATGTAATGGTGTCATGCCGTAAAAGGTCTTAAAAACGGATATAAAATAGGATGTACTGCGATAACCACATAATTGCGAAATCTGTGAAATATTTTTTTCCGCGATGAGCAGCTGCTGAGCAGCATAGCGCATACGGCAGTCGGTTATTATCTGACTGTAGCTGGTGTCCTCACTTTTCAGCTTCTTTTTTAACAAGCTTGGGCTTAGGCAGAGCGCGCTGGCCACCAGACTTAGATTCCACTCTTTTTGAATATCACTCTGGATAATCTGATAAACGCTCTCTTTGACGCTATTTCTCAGCATTTGCATGATCAGTGAAATGAAGCCCGGGCTATCGAGAAAGAGAGACAAAACGGTAAAGAGCAATGACCGGGTACGTTCAATTTCGCATCTGTCGCTGGTTTTGAGCACGCTATGTAACGCTGCCTCACGGAAGATCTCTGGCGTCCGGCAATGACAGGAGATAACGGAAATTGCCTGTCTTGGCCATGGCGAAACCTGCGTCAAATCTCTATTCAAAAAGAGTAAATAATCATTCAAAACCTCACGGCTCATGTGTGCGACGAGGGCATTATCCAGGTAGGAAAAATCAATCACGTTATTGTTGCAGGCTATGATGTTAAGATGATTTGCCGGTAATACCAGGGATGTGTTGTCGTTAATATTTACGGCAACGTCATCTTCTGTTAATACAACAACGCAGGGGGCACTGCTATTCAGTCTCATACACGCACTCCAGAGATACGAACAAAAAAACCTCAAAACAAAGGATGTATATTGAGGTTAAAAATGAATTGTATGATGAATCAGGGGCAGGCATAAAATACACGAACTAATGATAATGGCAATTGTGATAGATGAATTGATAGTGTCAATTTTTATTGACACAACTGGAAAGGGAAAAGGGCCGGTCAAGGGAATGGTCGGTATCTGTAAAATAGATAAGTATTTCTAACTTTAAATTTTATCAGCAGGGGTGATATGTTTATCGTGCCGGGAATTCACCCCTGTTGAACAGTCCGTTAAGTCAGTTCAGACTTAACTGAAATTTTATTCATTAAATATGTTTTTTAAGCTTGTCCCATTCGCTTTTTACTTTTTCCTTGAAGCTGGCTTTATGATTCTCGGTGCAGGCCTGCACGATGGCCGGAGTGACGGTTTCAATGCCTTTAACATCCATCACCGCGTCTTCCGGTTTGTCCTTATTGTTTAAAGCTTCGGCAAAACCCACAGCGGTAGGCTGGAAAGTGGAGTCGAGGGCCAGAAAATCTTCACAGGTCCAGGTGTTGACGGGTTTTTGGTTTTCAGCCGCCTGACCCAGGACCGGGATCAACAGTAGACTACCGAGAATAATACCGGATATTTTCTTCATCATTTAATCCTCAATAACACAGTTAACGACACCGCGAAATTATATCACTAGCGGTGCCGAGGAACAGAGTATCAGTTATTTTTAAAATGCATGCTACATTTTAAAAAATTCTTGTAATTCATTTGATTAATTTTATTTTAAGAGTCTGGTATCAGAATATTTTATTAAATTGGTTTTATCTGGTCATCCCTTTTTGTTGTAAATTTACACTGTGCTCTTATTCATTTTTTAGAGGTGTAGTGTGTTAAATATCAATCAGGAAATTATTGCTAAACTCGATGTGCAAATGCTCGAAAAACAAAAAAATCTGCTAAGAATTATTGCCGTTTTGATGTTTATCTCCGGCGTGCTGCTCATTGTATACCCCTTTATTTCAGGAGAAATTCTGGCCATGATTTTGGGCATCGTGCTGATCTGCAGCTGTATTGCCTATGCGGCCATTATGATAAAAAATCGGTTGCATAATTTTTGGCCGGTGGTCTCTGGTGTTATTATTTGTATCGCTTACGCCGTCATGGGATACCTTTTTATTACCGCACCCGCGTTTGGTTTGTTTACGATAGCCAGTTTTCTCGCTTGCCTGTTTGCGCTTGGTGGGGTCATTCGCATTATGGACTGGTTTAACCATCGTCAGGTTAAAGGCCGCTGGCTGCAGATCGTGATTGGCGTGCTTGACCTGCTAATTGCCTGGTGCTTTATCGGCGCCGCACCGCAGGCGTCGGTAGTGATGGTTTCGCTGGTGGTGGGAATTGAACTGATGGTGAGTGCGATGGGCTGTTGGTCACTGGTGCGCTTGTTCACAAAATAATAAACCGACGGTTAATGATCTACCCGAGGGCGGGTAGATCATGCGTGACAGACCACATTCAGAAGTACGGAGAGATACTGAGCGTGGCGATGTCACTCATCCTGCGAAGTTTTAGCTTAAGCATAATGTTAAACTTCTGGCTGCGTAGCGTGTTTCCGGAGATGTTTAACGCAGAAGCGATGCCATCATTATCTTCCTCATGCAAAATATAGCTGACAATTTTGAATTGATTGTGTGAGAAACCTATTTTGGGTTTGCGATAGGATGTTCCGCCGCTGGCCAATAGTGCGGGCCAGTTTGCCAGCGGCATTTTTCTATTTATGAAAAACAGCGGCGATCGGCATTTTATCTTACTGATATGAAACGGTGCCAGCACGACAATACGGTCGATATTGAGTGACTGAATGATCTTGACGGCATTATCGTCAATAACATGATTGTGATAGACATCAATAATCATTTTGGCGGTGGAATCCGTCATCTGCCGCTCGATATCAGGTACACGTTCTATTCTGATGACGTTTTCATTATTGAACAAATGTGCCACCCCCTGATACAGGAATTCATCTTTGGTGACCATAAAAATCATAAACTGACTCCATGACTGAAAAAAGCGCGGGGCGACCCGCGCAAAAATGAGACTCAGGATTTAAACTAATGACATTTCCGGGCTTTTAGATTTCATATAAAAAGCCGTCAATGGCCTCAGGCCTTTATGCACATCACGTGGTAAATGCCCTCAATAATTTCTGTTCCTTCTGTTTCATGTTCGAAACCAGGGAACTCGTGATCCCAGGACTGCAAAGCACGCAAATAGGCAATCTGTGGGCTATTGCTGTCACCGAAGTTTTCTCCGGAAAGCAGCATAGGAATGCCTGGCGGATAAGGAATCACGGAATTGGCGGCAATGCGTTTTTCTAGCCGTTCAATCGCCACCATTTCAACGTTATCAGAGACAATAGCCTGATACGCATCGCGCGGCGTCATCATGGCTTCTGGCAGCGACGCGTAGGCAGCATTAAGACTGGCTCCCGGGTTATTGCTTTTCAACCAGGCAAACATTTTATCGCCCAAATCACGCATGCCCATTGCCGCATAAGTTTTCGGATACTGATTGCTCAGTTCCGGCATGACCTGTGACAGCGGGGCATTGCTATCATAATGGCGTTTAAAGGAGCACAGCGTGTTAATGAGCGTACCCCATTTCCCGCGGGTAATACCCATTGAAAAGAGGAACATTATCTGGAAGTCGGTGGTGCGGGTTGGCACGATACCGTGACGGCCAAGCCAGGCGGTGACCAGCGCAGCTGGTACGCCGCTTTCCAGCAAGTTGCCGTCATCCCCCATGCCAGGGGCGAGGATACTGACCTTGATAGGATCCAGCATGCTCCAGTCATCCGGCAGATCTTTAAAACCGTGCCAGCGTTCTCCTGGACGCATAATCCAGCAGTTCTGATCGTGACTGAGCAGTTCAGCGGGGGCATCCTCGAAGGCGATTTCTTTACCCGTTTGCGGATCAATCACCGTTTCTTT
Source organism: Klebsiella sp. WP3-W18-ESBL-02 (assembly GCF_014168815.1). Taxonomy (NCBI): domain Bacteria; kingdom Pseudomonadati; phylum Pseudomonadota; class Gammaproteobacteria; order Enterobacterales; family Enterobacteriaceae; genus Klebsiella; species Klebsiella sp. WP3-W18-ESBL-02. Next base: position 3,219,250 of record NZ_AP021972.1, on the reverse strand, counting down.
GTTCCAGGGTTTAAAGAACCAATCGTTATTGTCGCTGAACTCGCGATACAGACGCGCCATCGCCTGACGAAAATCTACCGCCTCATCAATGACTTCCTGAGTCAGCGATAGGCCGCTATGACCGTCCATCATGGAGACTGCAATATCGTTTGATGCGCAGATGGCGTACAGCGGTGAGGTGGTGGCATGCATCATATAGGCCTGATTGAAGCGCGAGAAGTTCACCGCGCCACGGCCTTCGCGCACATGAATATAGGAAGCCTGAGAGAGGGCATTGAGCAATTTATGCGTGGAGTGGGTCGCGAAGACGGTAGGGCCGGTGTGGTCGCCGGGATTACCGCGCATAGCATAGTGATCGTGATACACCGGATTGAAACGCGCGTAGCCGTACCAGGCTTCATCAAAGTGAATACGATCGCTGGTCTGTTCCAGTAGCGCCTGGGCGTTTTTGGCGTTATAACACACGCCGTCATAGGTGCAGTTTGTCACCACACTGTAGGATGGTTTATGCGCCGCATACTCGTGTGTCAGCGGGCTGGTGCGAATCTTTTCCTGCAGGGTTTCCGGCAGCATTTCCTGCGGGTAGATAGGTCCGATAATGCCATAGCGGTTTCGGCTGGGCACCATATAAACGGGTTTAGCGCCGGTGAGGATCAGACCCTGCTCGATCGATTTATGGCAGTTGCGGTCAATCACCACGACATCATCATCGGTCATGCAGGCTTGCATAATCGTCCGGTTCGAGCCGGAAGTCCCGACCACGACGGACCAGGAGCGATCGGCTCCGAACACGCGTGCCGCGTTTTTTTCACTTTCCCCAAAGGCACCGGTGTGATCCAGCAGAGAGCCTAAAGAGGCGCGTTCAATCCCCATATCGGTGCGGAACAGATTTTCACCGTAGTAGTCATGATACAGGCGACCTGCCGGCGTTTTGGTAAAGCCGACGCCTCCCTGGTGCCCCGGTGCGGCCCAGGAGTACTCATGAATATCGTTATATTTGACCAGCGCTGAGAACAGCGGGGGCAGAAGTTGCTGTCGATAACGATTCATTGCGGCGACGGCGCGTCCGGCGATAAAGTCAGCAGAATCCTCCAGAATCCAGGCAAACTCATCGATAAGCTCCATCAGTTGCGGGTCAATCAGCGCGGTGGCTTTCTCACGCTCACCGAGCAGAAATACCGGCACGTCTTGCTGACGTTCGTGAAGCTTATCGAGCAGTTGGCGCACGCGCTGGTGTTCATCTTGCTCTTCCATTTGATAACTGAACATCAGGCAGTCAATGGCTTCATTGGCTGCGATAATGGCATAACCGTCGTCAAGCGAGGCGGATTGCATCACCTCAATACCCTGACGGCTTAGTGCCTGCACCAGGCGATGCACGGCAGCGCCAACCCAGGTGTCCTGGCGTAGAAATTCGCTTTCAACAATTAGTATTCTCATCTCGTTAATCTCTTCGGTATGTTGGGACGAGATAAGTAATACGCCAGCGAAAAAAAAGAGTAAATGCAGCAGAAGAGGTTATCGACAGGGCAATTATTTTTATGGCTGATTCTGATATTTATGGCGTTATATCACAGGGTAATCTTGAATCTATTTTGTGATAAATCACCGACCCTCCGATGGTGATCGCCGAACGTTATTACATCTTGTTCGCGTAGATTCTCTGCGGTCAGTAGGTCTCTTTATTTTCAATTGCCGTCATGTGAGTATTTTATTGCGATGTTCTTTAAAACATCGCAATAAAATAAAAATGGTTAGCTTGTCAGTGATGATCGTCGTCGTGATTACGCCCTGTACGGCAACCTTCAGGGTGTGGATACCATTCAGGATGGGGTTAAGAACGCAATCACGATCCGCGCTGTCAGTCCCCGTCACACGCCGAGGGGATCTGTCACGTATTCAGTATTAAAACCCAATGCGGATCCCCAGCGCACCCTGAACAGGTTCTTCAATATAGCTGCCCTGACGATAGCTGGCTTCACCATAGAATGCGGCATCCTGGGCAAAGGAGACGGAGATTCCCGTGCTATACTTACCAGAGGTTCCGTTCTGATTATTATCAAATCGATTAAGGCCGTTAATGGTGGTCTGGTTTGATTTAGCAAATTCTTGCTCCACGCTTGCGCTAAGATACGGTGCAAACGCGATTCCCCCCAGACTCAATTGCGTCCCCACGCGCGTTCCTGCTTCTGCGATGAATGAACGAGCTTTGCCTGTTTCAGCCTTCATGCCATTGGAAAGTTTTATGTTGGCATTGTTGATATGGCTACCCGTTATGCGGGTAAAGGGCGCTATGCGCAGGCTTTCGGTAGGCTTAAAAATAATACCGCCTTCCACTGCTGAGCTGATGCTGTAATGATGCCAGTTACCGGATGCCTGGCCACCGTGGGTCATTCTGGCGTTGAGTTGGCTGCCCAGGCGGTTTGTTTTCATCACGCTATCCAGGTAAAAACCTCGGTTGTCATACCATGTGGCGTATAGGCCCAGACCATAGCTGTCAATTTTGCTCTGGCCGCCGCGCGAGTGATTCACATGGTTATCGGATACGCTCATATACGCCCCGGTCACCAGATCGCCGCGCTCAAACGAGGTATTGAGATCGCCACCGAGTACAAAGCCGTTCTGGTACAGTTTATAAGCCGCGCCGTTGCGGGGGTCGATAGCGCTCTTTTTACCCAGGTAGTGTCCCCAGACGTTGCCTTCGCCGCGCTTGCGTTCTGTATTCTGGTTAGTGCGATAAACGCGGCGAGCATCGAGTTCCGTGCGCAGAATGTTCAGCCCGGCATTCGCCATACTGAGAATGGCATCAGTCGATGGGGTCGTGACCAGATTTCCACCTCCGCTATTGCCGCCGCCATCACTCCCGCCGTTATCACCGCCGTCTGTTTCATCGGTCATGGCCCCCAGATACCAGACGGTGCCGCCGTCCAGTCCATCCTTATCCTGCGCGCTGTGAAGGGTGTACATATAGGTACCGCCATCAACGGCCCGCGTACTGCGGCCGTTTGTGGTCACCATGGAGAAATCAATATCTCCGCCCCGATCGTGAATCAGGTTAACGGTCAGGTCGGTATGGTCGGTAATTTCTTGGCCAGAATCGATGACGACCACGCCGAAATGACCCGTGCCATGCGCGATAGTCACGAAGTTGGCATTACGTTCAGCCAGCGACGCGTTGAACAGAAAATTACCCGTGCCGTTTAATTCGGTAATATTAAGCGCGGCGTAGTCTCCTTCGCTATCACGCAGGAAGGAAACATAACCGTCCGACAGGGTTAGCTTATCAACCTGGGCGGCCGTATAGCTTGTCGTATCGTCCGTCAGGTCAGTGATGGAAAGGGTGCCTCCCTGTATCACAACGTCAGTGGCATGAGAACCCGCTTCCATCAGCATTTCGCCCGAGGCGTTGATTTCGGTTTTGCCATCAGCGAATCCCCCGGTATATAACCAGGATTGACCGCCATTAATCGTGGTGTGAGTCGATGTGCCGAAAATATGTAATATGCCGTTATTGATGAGCGTGTTGTTGGCGAGGCCGGTACGATTCACTTCCATTGTGCCGCCGTGAATAACGGTATTATTAGCGGTGCCCGCTAGCGTAATTAATCCATTGTGCATAATACTATTATGGGTCGTAGCGCCAGCGGAAACAATCTGCTGAGCCGTTTCGTCATGGATAATCGCCCCGTTGGCTAAGCCACCGCTATTAATATATTGAGTGCCGCCATTATATATGGTAGTACCATAAGATATTCCCCCGCTATTAATGGTTTCACGTGCGGCATTGCGGCCAATAATGGTGGTGTTATTCGATATTCCACCGTCATTAACGATCATATGCGTATTATTGCCATGGATGGTTGTGTTATTGGCTATTCCGCCATTTGCAACATAGGTACTCCCACCTGTTTGTGTTAGACCATTACTGATACCTCCGTTGATAATATTCACAACGCCCAACAGCATAAAAGCATCGTTAGACGTCCCTCCATCAATGGTGAGGGTGCCACCTTGAATGAGTGAACTATTTGCTATACCGCCCGAGTAGACGTTTTGTTTGCCATAGGTAACGGTTGATCTATTTGCCATACCGCCATCATAGATATTCTGCACTCCCCCCGTGTTTACCGATGTACTTGTCGATGTGCCACCATTATTTACATTCTGTATCTGCGTACTATTAACAATAACACCACTGGTCGTTTCACCATCATTAACCTCAAAATCTGAAGCGATAATGGGTGAGGAAATGCCAAATAAAGCTAATGGTACTGTAAAAGCCAGAGGTTTTCTTATGAATGTCATGGCACCAATCCTTTTGGCAATGAATGTTGAGTGTTATTTAATCTTCTCAATATTAAACCTATGCTAAATGAATGGCGCTAGTCGTATTGGTTGACGTTGAATTGAAAATATATACACGTGTTTACAAAAAATAAGTTTTCAATAAAATCTTATTTTATTGTTTTTGATGGCGATCAATATTTACGGGAAGGGTAAGTGCCGCCTTAATAAGGAATGCTCGGTAAAGCAGATGTCTTTGTTAAATAATAATGGATTGACATCGAGTGCATGTATTTATTATGAAGGTTTAGGCTGTAAAGCCGTGCGCTGATTACGTCAGTGGGCGATCATATAGCTCGGGCGTAACGCAGGGATCAGGCTTCCAGTGGTTTACTCCTGTGGCTAAAAATGAACAAACAAGATTTTATATTGGAATGCTTTAATATAAAAAGACAAAAGCGGTATCGTATATTTTAAGTTTTGCAGCAGCATCGCCTGTATATAATAGCATTTTGCTGCTGGCGTTGTTTTTGGCGCATCCTTACAGCCGCCACTATGTTCTCTACCGTTGCGGATTCAGCTGTTGATGCTGCCCGTTGCAGATTGATAACCGATGAGGCTGTCAACTTTACTTCAGAAGGTGCATTCGCAGTGAAATCAAGCAATATACTGTTCACCTTTAGATGGTTCAGATAACGATAATCATACGTCGTTAATGTTATCTGTGAAATATTCATTATAAGAATATTTATATTCATTGATTTTTTATGGCTCCTTTGCATAACATTCTTCACTGTATTTTAAGGAGATATAATGAGCACATTAGAAATAAGTAAGATTAGCCGCAGTCGTCAAATCATTGAATCATTATTATACCAATGTGACGTCATCATAAATGGAGACAAACCGGGAGACATTAAAGTTAATGACTCCAGGCTATATAAACGTGTTTTAAAAGAGGGTTCAATAGGGTTAGGTGAGGCCTACATGGATGGCTGGTGGGATTGCGAGTATCTGGACGCATTTTTTTATAAATTATTGAGTGAGGGAATTGATAGCAAAGTCTCGGATAATTTTCACGATGCTGTCTACTATGTTGTCTCGCGGGCTATTAATTTACAGTCTATTTCACGCTCCCGAAAAGTAGCTAAAGTACACTATAATCTTGGGAATAACCTTTTTGAGTCTATACTTGAACCATGGATGCAATATTCTTGCGCATACTGGAAAGACGCTTGTAATCTCGAGCAGGCTCAGGTTAATAAATTATCATTAATATGTGATAAATTAATGTTAAAACCAGGAATGGAAGTTTTAGACGTTGGGTGTGGCTGGGGAGGATTAGCATCATTTATAGCTCAGAATTATAATGTTTCGGTAACAGGGATAACAATTTCTGAAGAACAAAAGAAACTGGCTGAAGACAGATGCCGTGGGCTAGATGTCACGATAGAACTAACCGACTATCGTGAGTTGCAGGGAAAATTTGACAGGATTGTCTCCGTAGGCATGTTTGAACATGTTGGATTGAAGAATTATGGTGTGTTTTTCAATAAAATGCATGAGTGCTTAACAGAGGATGGCTTGTTTTTATTACACTGTATTGGCAGTAATCAATCCGGCGGTGGGGTGGATCCGTGGATTAATCGTTACATTTTTCCTAATGGACGCCTGCCGTCTATACAGGAAATAGCATCCTGCACTGAAGGACGTTTTATCATGGAAGACTGGCACAATTTCGGTGCTGATTACGATAAGACATTGATGGCGTGGGATGAGAACTTCCTTCACAACTGGAAATTTCACGAAAAAGATTATGATGAAAGATTTTTAAGAATGTTCCATTATTATCTTTGCTCTTGTGCCGGTGCATTTAGAGCGAGAGAAATCCAGCTATGGCAAGTCTTATTGAGTAAAAATGGAGTCAGAGGTGGACTTCGCGTAGCGCGATAGCGTGTTACAGATGTCATATAGGGTTAATATGAATAATAACTATTATCGTTCAATGTTCAACAATTCATACCAGGGTATGGTTGCATTAGCAACGCTTTTTGATGAGCAGAGCGTCAGTTTTGCCGCATTTGCTCTTGGTATTAGTCAGCCTTCAATGAGTAAGTTGTTGATGGAGATGAGAAAGGAGTTTAACGATCCGTTATATATTAAGTCTAATAATCTATACACATTGACGCCTGTGGGTGAAGTCTTGTGTTCACTTGTGAAAAATACGATTTATGCCAACCAGTCGATCTTAGAGCAGCTGAAAAATGGAGTTAAGAAAACATATAACATAATTTTACCGCACTGGTTTAACTTGTACGAAGCCCCGACGTTGCTCCAAAAGATCAGAGCAAGCTATACCGATATTTCATTAAACTTCTCCCCACCCTATATCTCTGGTTCCAAAGAAATTCTTGAGAATTTAAAACAGGGGAAAATAGATGTTGCGGTATGTCATTTTTTCCATGATATACCTGCAGGATTTCATTCTAAAATACTTGGATTTTCTGAGCTTATTTTTCTATGCAAGAAAAATAGCGATATGTATATGAATGGCATTGATCTTGAAAAAATATACGCTACACCACTTCTTGTGTACAATGTTAGTCCTTACTTGTTTAATAGTTTTATCGAAGAAAATAGATTAAACAAGAATGCGTTAAATATTCTTATGACGGTAACCAATAACTTTAGGCAGTGGATCTCGCAGCTGACTGACGATAATGTAATCTTAGTTACGCTCAGAACCACCGGCAACGAGTTGCTGAAAGAAGGTGAGTATCGTGAAATTAAATTAAATGATGCAACATCATCATTTGCCTATAATCTTATGTGGCACGAACGCTCTACAAAAGATCCTGTTCATACTCTGATCCGTGCGGCAATAGCCAATATGAATGGTAATAGAGAGATGGATCACGAAAGATAGACCTCCATATTTGATGGTGTAGATAATATTATGCGAGAGGCGGTGGGATGCCATTAACAACCAGCGGATACAGAACCTTCGCTCCATTTAATTCATCAATACGTGGTGCAATGCGACAAAGAGCCTATTCCCTTAAAGTTATCAAACCTTCAGGGGATATAGTCTATTTTCACAGTCTCAGTCTCTTTTCATGTATGTTAGGGAAAAATATTTCTTATATACGCTCACGAGCAGTATATGCAGAGATGTTTGTTGGTGATAGCGCTGAAATATTATGGTTTGATAAGAATAAAACCCCCTACACGCTTGTCTTTACACGAGTTAAGTAGTCATAAGCGTTTATTCTTGCGCTCATTTTTAGTTTAGTTGCTACTGAAAAAATGAAATACAGAATAAGCCTATTTTCTTCAGGCGAAGTGACGGGCCTGATTGTCAGGTTTATCCCCTGAGCATGATAACGACGCTGTTCGCTGTTCGCTGATGGCAGTTGTGCTTTGCATAACTGCCATCGGGCTCTGACTGCAACAATATATTAAAGATGATGCACACTATGCAGCTTTGGACATGTGCAACGACCAGATTTTAATGCAAAATGCTATTAATACCACTGATGGAATAATAAGTGCATAAAAATGAATGTATTTATTTAATATCGCAGTAATAAATGCACCGATGAAAAAATGCAGAATCACAAGGAAATAATGCAAACTTTCAAATCTTAACCTTGTCCTTTCTTTGTTTTTGTTTTTCAGAAACGATTGGCATAACGTGGTTATCATCAGTATATAAACGGATGTGACAACAGAAGTCGACGTCGGGAGTTTGGTGCCGCCACTTTTAATGATGAAATTCTGTATGTACATAAAAATAAGACCGATGGTTACTAGCGGCATTACTTTTATCGTTGGATGGTTTGTGAATAATTCATGCGTAAACATATAATTCCCCAGCGCGATAAATGCAATCATTAAAAAGCAATTTAGCGTAAGACTTATAGCATAAACATGCCACGGACTTTTGGTTTTACTGATGTATTTATATTCGATAAGTTGATGGATGGCGCTTATCACAAGCCATATAATAATGATTAAAATATGATAAACAGATTCAAAGTCAAAACTGAATTTTACAAGCGATGTTATACCAAATACCATGTTTGACGTCATAAACCCTATCAACGCTTTATAGAGATAAATAAAGCTCATCACTTCCATACAACCACCTATGTATGACATAAGATAGTGGATTTCGTGGTTTGTTGAACGGTATATTTTGATATTCATATGCCTTACCAAATGTTCGATATCGTTAAATTTTTAAATAAATTCATTTAATGCAAACTTTAATTGGGTACTGATTATATCAATTCCACACCATAAAAAATGGAATATTAATATTCCTTGTGAGAATGCCAAGGTCGGTGATAGCGTCAGGTTGTAGATAATCAATACTAAATAAAGGTGTCGGATATGATAAAGACAGCATATATTGTTGAGAATAATAATAAAGCCAGCGTTCTGATTGAACATTCTGTTATGAAATCATTTGATGATCCAGAAGCAGCTGCGTTATGGGCGTTTTCGTTGGGTTATAGAGTCTACAAAAAAAGCGTTTTGCATGGGAAAGATTTTTGGGTTAAATATACCCCGGCTTGCCATAAAGTTTGAGCCCTGTTTTCGATTTTATAATCTGATGATATATGCAAACGTATTTTTCGTTAATATCAGTAGTGAATAATTGAACGCGTATCAATCTTGCGGCATGCCTGTAAATAGAGAAGCTTATTATCTCTAAACTATCTTCAGGTACACTCAACCAACATAATGATATTATTAACGTTTATGTACGTACTGAGAGGCCTCTTTACTGGCCTCTCAACCACCATAAAGCCAGGTCGTCTTCTTTTTATGACCTGAATTTAAACCGTTTCTGTACAATGTCACATTTGAACAATTCAATAAAAAATGAGTATCACCAGAGCAAGGTAGGTGTCAGCGCGATAGGGCACAAAATACATCTACTGATGTCGTTATCGATGGAATATCGAACCGAACAGTCGGGCTATGCCTGGCCGTTCAGCCCTTTATGATTAACTCACGCGGGTACGATATTTATCGTCCCGCGTTTATGTACGTACAATTCAGCAATTGTTTGCGAAAGAATAAAATACCCGCTGCTCCATGCGGGTGCCCATTTTCTCTCCCGACTACCGCTGCGCCAGCGCCTTAAACACCATGGCCACCGCGTGTGCCCCCGGGTCCATATTGCCCGCCAGACTGTCACTGTTCAGGTAAGATGCGCGGCCTGCATTGGCGCGGGTGGCGTGGACGGTGGCGTCGGCGCCAGCCTGTGCCGCCAGATAGGCGGCGCTAAGATTGTCTGGCTGCTGGGCCAGCGCCTCCAGTGCGGGCTGGAGCGCGTCAATCAGCGTGCGATCGCCTACGTCGGCGCCGCCGTAAAATTTCATCTGCGTCAGGCCCGCCTGAAGGGCCGCGACGAAGGGTTGGCCTTCGTGAATGGCCTGGCCTGCGGCGGTGAAGAAAATTGACATCAGCACGCCGCTGGAACCGCCCATAACCACCGTTAAGCGTTCGCCAATGAGTGCACACAGCGTATCCAGCTGTGCCAGCGGCAGGCGGTGCTGATGCAGCTGGTGGGCAATCTCGCGTGCGCCGGCGGCAAAGGTAGAGCCGGTGTCGCCGTCGCCCACTTTGGCATCAAGCGCGTTCAGCTCGGCTTCAAGGCCCGATAGCGTTGCCGTAACGGTTTCAACATAGTGGCCCGCCAGCGCATTTTCCGACGGCGTAAATTCTACCCGGGCGCTGCGAATGGCGCAGGGCTGAGTACGCTGCGCGCGCAGCCGCACCGGCGGCAGCCAGCCTGCGGTCCTGACTTCTGATAACAGCGCTTTTTCAATGCTTTCTTCCAGCACCATTGCCGTGATGGAGAAACCTTTCATATCCAGCGCGCTGACCAGCGCTGCCGGGCCGATTAACCAATCGGTACGGGCGCCAAGGGCACTGTGCGCCAGCTCGCGGGTGATAATCGCCATTTCCGTGACCGACACGCCGCCGAGGTTGTTCAGCATCAGCACCAGCCGCCCGGTATCCGGTAGCACAGCGCGAATTTTGTCTACCATCATGCGTACAATCTCAACGCTATTCTGCGTGTCGACGATGCTGACACCCGGTTCGCCGTGGATCCCCATGCCCAGTTCGGCCTGGCCGGAATGATGCCGCACGCCGTCATTCGGATCTGCGGGAAGGTGACAGCTTGCCAGCGCCACGCCGATGCTGAACACGCGCGCCATCGCCAGCCGTGCTTCGCGGGTGACGGTGTCCAGGTTGTAGCCATTTTCAGCAAAATAACCGGCCACTTTGTGGATCAGCAGAGTACCGGCAATACCGCGCGGGTGTTTGTTATCCGGCAATGAGATGTCATCGCCGACAATCACCATTTCCACTTTGTAGCCCATACGGCGGGCTTTCTCGGCGGCAAGTCCGAAGTTAAGACGGTCGCCGGTGTAGTTTTTAACAATCAGCAGGCAGCCCGCATCGCCGGTGACCGCCTGAATGGCCGTCAACACGGCGTCCACGCTAGGCGAGGCAAACAGGTCGCCGCACACCGCCGCCGTCAGCATACCTTTACCCACGAAACCTGTATGCGCTGGCTCGTGGCCGGCACCGCCGCCGGAAATCACCGCGACGTTTGATTTATCCCAATCCTGGCGCACCACGATGCGAATGGCCGGGTCGCTTTCCAGACGGGCCAGGTTATTCCACGGGCTGGCGATAATGGCCCCTTCGATAGCGTCATTAACAAGGTTTTCGCGTTGATTGTAGAAAAATTGCGACATAACAGATTCCTGAATTTTGGCTGTAGCAAGCCTGCGCAGCGCGCTGCGCAGAACATTGCCGGGGAGATTAAAGCGTGAAATTAAGCGTCAACGGGTCGCCGTTGCGCAGCGTGTCGAAAGCCGGGCCTTGCTGGCAGTGCCAGGGAATACCGGCCTGTCTGGCTATGAGGGCCCCGTGAGCCAGCGGGCTGCCTTGCCGCAGGCAGATGGCAGCGGTGTTTTCAGCGTTAAGCTGCAGCACCACGGAAGGGTAGATATCATCCGCAATCAGGATCGTGCGATGCAGCAGCGCTGGCGCGCTGTCGGGGGCATCGAGCAGGTGCCCGAGGGTGCGGTGCAGAATATCGTCGACGTCAATATACCGTGCCTGAAGATAGGCATCGTCCAGCGCCTGATACTGCTGGCTGAGTGCGCTCATCGTCTGTTGCCAGGCCCATTCTGCGCTGCACTTCTGTTCACGCAGCGTCTGTTCCAGCTCTTTCATCAGCTCCGGATCATCGAGCAGGGTCTGGTGGCCGGCGAAAATGGCGGCAATATCGTCAGCGTATTTTTCGGCCGCCAGCGCCGTGAGGCCCGCGAGATCGTCTAAGGTACGGCTGACGGCGATTTTCAGGCGGCGAAATTCGTCTTCTGCTCGCCCATTTGCCGTACGTACGACCGGGTAGGCGGCAGGCTGATAGTGCAGGACCTGGCCGCTTGCCGTAGACGGCGTGCTCGGGCGGTCTTCCGGAGGTGCTATAGCCGCCAGGCGTTCGCCAAAATTATCCTCTGCCAGCGCCCGAAACGCCGCCAGCGCTTCCTGCGCCTGCGGGCCTTTGGCAATCAGACGTACCCGATCGTGGCAGCGAACCTTCAGCAGGGCAATTTGATTGATACTGTCGGGATTCACGCATTTGCCGTCTTTTTCGAGCAGCAGCGCCGCGTTGAAACCGCCAAGCCCTTCGACCAGCCGGGCCGCCGGACGAACATGCAGGCCATTCGGGTTCTGAATTTCAACGGTAATAGACTGTGCGTCGCTGAAGTCGCTCTCTTCGCCCGACGCGGCGTCGTCCTCCGTCTCCTGCGCGGGGAAGCCAAGCTGAACGCGTTTGGCCCGCAGCGCGGTCTGTGCATCAAAAATCACTTTGTCGATACTCGCGCCGCCTGCGGCGCTGGCCGCAGCGGCTAGCGCGCCTTCAACCAGCGGAGCCGGGCACAAATGTACCTTCGCCGCGATCTCAGGCTCCAGCAGATCGAGGGCCGTTTCTGCACTCATTAAGGCGCTGCCAATATCCATCAACACCAGAATGGCATCGGCGTCCGCGAGCGAAATAATGGCATCCATGACCTTAATCGGGTCAGTGCCGATAGGGTTGTCGGGATCGTCAATCCCGGCGGCGATGGCCAGCCTGCAGCCATCACCTCTTAACATCTGGCGGGCCAGTTCCCCGACCCCCTGGCCCAGTTGGGCGCTGTGAGATACGATTACCAGGTTTACCATCGCCTTATCCTTTATCTTAGGCTTTTGCCGCAGCGGCCAGCATTTGCACCATAAACAGCGTCGAGGTCGCCCCCGGATCCTGATGGCCGATGCTGCGCTCCCCCAGATAGCTGGCACGGCCCTTGCGCGCCTGCATGGTAATGGTGGACTGTGCGGCGCGTTGCGCCACGTCGCAGGCTGCGTCCAGCGCAGCGTCGATCGACAAATGCTGTTCGCTGGATTGCCGCAGCGAGTCGGCGACCGGCAGCCAGACATCGCACATGGTTTTGTCGCCCGGCTCCGCCTTGCCGCGGCTGACGACGCCGTCTGCGCCTTCCCGAATCATCAAATAGAGCTCGTCGAGCGAGAGGCTTTGCCGCGCCTGAGTAGCCTGTGCGGCACGAATAAAGAAGGTGCCAAACAGCGGCCCGCTGGCGCCGCCGACGTTAGACAACAGCACCATGCCGGTGTTTTTAAGAATAAAACCAATGTCTTTGTCGGCAATAGACGGCAGTTTTTCGACGACTTTGCTAAAACCGCGGTGCATGTTGAGGCCGTGATCGGCGTCGCCTATCTCACGGTCCAGGCCGGTCAGAAAGTCACACTGGGTGGTGAAAATTTCGCCGCAGCGATACAGCCAGTCGACAATGTTTTCTCTGTTCAGTGACATTGCAGATCTCCTTAGCAACCCCAATTGAGGGCAGGGGTATGAACCGGGGCATCCCACAGAGTGAGAATATCCTCATCTACTTTCAGCAGGGTGATGGAAAAACCTGACATATCCAGCGAGGTACACCAGGAGCCTATCAGGTTGCGTTCGATGACGATCCCGGCTTCACCACACAGGCTTTCGAGACGGTTATAGACGCCGTACAGTTCAGAAAGCGGGGTGGCGCCGAGGTTATTGACCATGGCAATCACCCGATCGCCTTTTTGCAGCGCCTGTTTACTCTGGGTCACTTCCTGCCAACTGCCGTTGACGGTATCCCACTGACGCAGCGTGCGGCTGTACTGGCCATTTTCCAGCAGCGTGGCGAACATGGCGTCCACGGTGTCATCAAGCGACGTGAAGGGGCGGCGGTCAATACCGGGTTCGCCGTGGATCCCAACGCCAAACTCCATTTCATTATCATTGAGTTCGAACGACGGCCTGCCCGCTGCCGGTACCGTGCAGGCATCCAGCGCAATGCCGAGCGTGTGGCCCTGGTTATTGAGCCGACGGCCAAGCTCGGCGCAGGCGTCCAGGCTGTCGCCGCGTTCAGCCGCCGCGCCGACCAGTTTTTCAATCAGCACGGTATTGGCGACCCCGCGACGCCCGGCGGTATACAGGCTATCTTTCACGGCGACGTCATCATCCACCACCACGGTGGTGACCTTAATGCCGCTTTCGTGCAGCAGTTCAGTGGCCGTTTCAAAGTTCAGCACGTCGCCGGTGTAATTTTTAATAATCAGCAGTACGCCTTCGCCGCCGTCAATTTGCATCGCGCATTCGAACATTTTATCCGGGGTTGGCGACGTAAAAATTTCGCCAGGACAGGCGCCGCTCAGCATACCGTGGCCGATAAACCCGCAGTGCATCGGCTCGTGGCCGCTGCCGCCGCCGGAGAGCAGCGCCACTTTCCCGGCGACCGGCGCATCGGCGCGGGTCACGTACACCGGATCCTGATGCAATTTCAGTGACGGGTGCGCTTTTGCCAGCCCGGCCAGTTGTTCCGTTAATACCTCTTCCACACGGTTAATCAGTTTTTTCATTATGTGTACTCCGCTGGATGTGATGTGGAGCGCCCGTGGGCAACTCCGCGTAGGGTCGGCATTCAGGTGGGTGCCGATAGAGTGATTCTGGCCTGGCATGGAAAAAAGAAAATCCCCACTTATTTTAGTTTCAAGTCGAAACCTGATTGCAGAGAAATGTTTCTTAATGAAACGTTTTTTGCGGACAGGACGCAAAAGTGAGAGCCTGAACAAGCTTTTCTCGCCACCGTTGCGTATTTGCCGCTGACCGCTTTGCCGTTGGCGTGCATTTTTTTTCGTTCAGCGCTGGCAAAGCCGCGGGAAAGGGCGTTTTACGGCGTACAATAGTGTGAGAACGATCCGGACCTGGATCGCAAACCTGACGCTCTTTGCGTGTTAGCGTTTCATCATGGAACGAAAATTTCGGGCTTAGGTTTCGTTGTGGAACGAAATAGCAAAGCATTTTTTTGCGCTGCACCCGCTCTAAAGTGATGTCTACCGCGCCGGCCATGCCGATGCTTCCCTCCCGTAAAGGCAGAAGCGAGCAACGCCAGGCGCCATCATGGAAACGAGTTCAATGTGAGGGTGTAGAGAATGCTACAAGTTATTCAGTCTCCAGCAAAATATCTCCAGGGTCCTGATGCATCAGCGTTGTTCGGCCAGTACGCTAAAAATCTGGCGGACAGCTTTTTTGTGATTGCCGATGATTTTGTGATGAAGCTGGCGGGCGATAAAGTCCTTAACGGCCTGCACGAAAACGGTATCACCTGCCACGCGGAACGTTTTAACGGCGAGTGCAGCCATGCGGAAATCAACCGTCTTGGGGCAATAGCTAAACAAAAAGGCTGTAAAGGGGTGGTGGGGATTGGCGGTGGTAAAACGCTCGATACGGCGAAAGCGATCGGCTATTACCAGCACCTGCCGGTCGTGATTATTCCGACCATTGCGTCAACCGATGCGCCGACCAGCGCGCTGTCGGTTATCTATACCGAATCGGGTGAATTTGAAGAGTATCTGATTTACCCGAAAAACCCCGATATGGTGGTGATGGACACCGCGATTATCGCCAAAGCGCCGGTTCGTCTGCTGGTTTCCGGGATGGGCGATGCGCTTTCAACCTGGTTTGAAGCCAAAGCCTGTTACGACGCCCATGCGGTCAGTATGGCGGGCGGTCAGTCGACCGCTGCGGCGCTGAACCTGGCCCGTCTGTGCTATGAAACCCTGCTGGCGGAAGGCGAGAAAGCCCGTCGCTCAGCCGAAGCGGGGGTCGTGACGGTGGCGCTGGAGCGGATTATCGAAGCGAATACCTACCTGAGCGGCATTGGTTTTGAAAGCAGCGGCCTGGCGGCGGCGCATGCTATCCATAATGGTTTTACGATTCTGGAAGAGTGCCATCACCTGTATCACGGTGAGAAAGTTGCCTTCGGGACCCTGGCGCAGCTGGTGCTGCAAAACAGCCCGATGGAAGAAATTGAAACCGTGCTGGGCTTCTGCCAGAAGGTCGGGCTGCCGGTTACGCTGGCCCAGATGGGCGTGAAGGACGGGATTGAAGCGAAAATTGCCGCGGTGGCCAAAGCCACCTGTGCGGAAGGCGAGACCATTCACAATATGCCGTTCCCGGTGACCCCGGACAGCGTGTATGGCGCCATTCTGACCGCCGATCGTCTGGGCGCGGAATGGCTGGCCGCGAAGTAAAATTTTCCACCGACCGTTAACCCGGTTGGTGTGCCACCTGCGTTGTGGTTTTCCCCCTGGCGAGCGGTCCCCGGCGCCGGGGGTTGTTGCGTTTATGGATTTGCCGTTCTCGGCACTCAAGAAGAGAGTATGACCATGCAGAATCAACGCGCCGAATCGGCGCCGTCGTCGTTTATCGCGCCGTCCTGGCATCGCTGCGGCAAAATGATGCAGCGCGAGACCTGGACCACGCCGCACCAGGCGCAGGGGCTGACGTTTCAGTCGATAGGTCGACGCAAGACGGCGCTGCTGACCATCGGACAGGCGGCGCTGGAAGACGCATGGGAATATATGGACAGCCGCCCGTGCGCGCTGTTTATTCTGGATGAGTCCGCCTGCCTTCTCACCCGCTGCGGTCACCCCGACACCCTTGAGCAGCTTGACGCACTTGGCTTCCTGCCCGGCAGCTACTGTGCGGAAAGCATCATCGGCACCTGCGCGCTGTCGCTGGCCTCGCTGGTGGGGCAGCCGATTAAAACGCAGGGGGAGCAGCATTTTAAGCAGGCGCTGTTCCCCTGGGCATTTTGTTCGACGCCCATCTTTGACAATCATGGCCGGCTGTCTGGTTCTATCGCCCTGTGCTGTCTTACGCAGGAGGCGAGCGCGGCGGATCTCTCGCTGACCCTGGCGATGGCCCGAGAAGTCGGCAACTCGCTGCTGACCGATAGCCTGCTGGCAGAGTCGAATCGCCACCTAAACCAGATGTACGGCCTGTTGGAAAGCATGGACGATGGGGTGATGGCGTGGAATGAGCAGGGGATATTACAGTTTATTAATCCTCA
Source organism: Klebsiella sp. WP3-W18-ESBL-02 (assembly GCF_014168815.1). Classification (NCBI taxonomy): domain Bacteria; kingdom Pseudomonadati; phylum Pseudomonadota; class Gammaproteobacteria; order Enterobacterales; family Enterobacteriaceae; genus Klebsiella; species Klebsiella sp. WP3-W18-ESBL-02. Next base: position 3,202,478 of record NZ_AP021972.1, on the reverse strand, counting down.
GGCGGCGCGCCTGCTGCATCTCGATGGTCAGGCCAGCCAGGGGAAAAATATCGGCGATTTGGTGACGCTCCCCGCGCTGCTGCGCCGTGCCATCAAGCACGCCAGGCCGCTAAGCCACGCAGAAGTGACTTTCGAAAGTCAGCACCAGTTTGTCGATGCGGTCATCACGCTCAAGCCGATTGTCGAATCGCAGGGCACCAGCTTTATCCTGCTGCTGCACCCGGTTGAGCAAATGCGCCAGCTGATGACCAGTCAGCTAGGCAAAGTGAGCCACACCTTCGCGCAGATGTCGGCGGACGACCCGGAAACCCGCCGCGTGATCCACTTTGGCCGCCAGGCCGCGCGCGGCAGCTTCCCGGTGTTAATGTGCGGGGAAGAGGGCGTCGGCAAAGAGCTGATTGCCCAGGCGATTCATAATGAAAGCGCGCGGGCGGCGGGGCCGTTTATTGCGGTGAACTGCCAGCTGTATGCCGATAACGCGCTGGGCGTAGACTTTATGGGCAGCAGCGCGACGGAAGAAGAAAATGGCCGCCTGAGCCGCCTTGAACTGGCCTCCGGCGGGACGCTGTTTCTGGAAAAAGTCGAGTATCTTGCGCCGGAGCTGCAATCGGTGCTGCTGCAGGTCATTAAGCAAGGGGTCGTGACGCGTCTGGATGCCCGACGGCTGATCCCGGTGGATGTGAAAGTGATCGCGACCACCACCATGGATCTCGCGAACCTGGTGGAACAAAACCGCTTTAGCCGCCAGCTTTACTATGCGCTGCACTCCTTTGAAATCAGCATTCCGCCGCTACGCGAGCGGCGTAACAGTATTCCTTCACTGGTTCACAGCCGGCTGCGCACGCTGGAGCGGCGCTTTTCCTCCCGGCTCAAGGTGGATGACGACGCGCTGGCACGGCTGGTGGCCTATTCGTGGCCGGGAAATGATTTTGAGCTGAATAGCATTATCGAAAATATTGCCATCAGCAGCGAGCACGGCCACATTCGGCTGAGCAACCTGCCCGGCTGGTTATTCAACGACCATCCCGGTACGGCGGCCAACAGCGCGGCGACCCCTGCCGGGATGAGCATTTCGGCTATTGAAAAGGAAGCGATTATTCACGCCGCCAGGATCACCCATGGCCGGGTTCAGGAGATGTCACATCTGCTGAATATCGGGCGCACCACCCTGTGGCGCAAGCTGAAGCAGTTTGAGATAGACGTCAGCCAGTTTAAACGTCGGCATCAAGAGTAAGCGGGCCTTCCTCGAATCGCGCCATCGCAAATAGCGCATCCGACAGGCGGTTCATGTAGCTTTTGAGCGCCTCGCGCAAGGGGCTGCGGCGATCCATGGCGACCAGGGTACGCTCGATCTGCCGGGCCTGCGTGCGGGCAACGTGCAGCTGCGCCGAGGCCAGCGTCTTACCCGGAATCACAAAAGCCTTCAGCGGGCCAGTGGCCGCCATATGGTGGTCAATTTCCTGCTCCAGTCGCGCAATGTCTTCGGCGGCAATCAGGCGGCTGAGGCGCGCGGCGCCGCGCTCATCGCTGGCCAGTTCGGCCCCGACGACAAACAGCTCTTCCTGAATGCGCAGCAGCGTGCGGCAAATCGTCGGCTTCTCGCTGGCTGCGCGGCAAACGCCAAGCAGCGAGATCAGGGTATCTATGCTGCCGTAGGCTTCTACTCTGATGTCGTCTTTATCGATTCGGCTGCCGCCAAACAGGGCGGTGGTGCCTTTATCACCGGTTCGGGTGTAGATACGGTACATGCTTATTGTGCCTCGCTAAACGGGATCACTTTCACTAACTGCCCGGCATTTGCGCCGATATTGCGCCACTGGGCAGATGAGCTACCCGGTGAGCAGCGACGCAACGCGCGGTCCGCCGGATACTGCTGGTGGGTCAGGACCACTTCGCCGTTAACATTAACCCCCAGGCCGGTTTGCAGGGCTGAACGCGCCGCCGCTGCACGCGCGTACGCCAGCGCGCTGTCGTCGTGGGAACAGGGCTGGAGACGGCAGGGCACCCCTTGTTCTTCCAGTCCAAGGCAAATCTGGCGCAGAATATTGCTATCGGCGAGGCTGTGGTAATAACACAGATGCACCGCCGGTGAGGCAGAAATACCGGGATTTGGCATACATCGCTCCAAACGGGGGAAAGGAAAAGAGCGGGCCTACAGGCCCGCGACGCGACAGGATCAGAACGCCTGGCGGAAGATTTCGGCGACTTCTTTTTCATTCCCTTTACGTGGGTTAGAGAACGCGTTGCCGTCCTTGAGCGCCATTTCGGCCATGTACGGGAAGTCCGCTTCTTTTACGCCCAGTTCGCGCAGGTGCTGAGGGATACCGACGTCTTTAGAGAGACGGGTAATGGCCTTGATAGCAAGCTCTGCGGCGTCGAGGGTGGACAGTCCGGCGGTATTTTCCCCCATAAAGGTGGCGATATCGGCGAATTTTTCCGGGTTAGCGATCAGATTGTAACGGCAAACGTGCGGCAGCAGGACGGCGTTCGCTACCCCATGAGCCATGTCGTACAAACCACCCAACTGGTGCGCCATCGCGTGGACATACCCGAGGTTGGCGTTATTGAACGCCATGCCGGCCAGCAGCGAAGCGCACGCCATGTTCTCACGTGCCTTGAGGTTGCTCCCCAGCGCAACCGCCTGGCGCAGGTTGGTGGCAATCAGTTTGATCGCCTGAATGGCCGACGCGTCGGTCACCGGGTTGGCGTCTTTCGAAATATAGGCTTCCACCGCGTGGGTCAGCGCATCCATACCGGTAGCGGCGGTCAGACCCGCCGGTTTGCCCAGCATCAGCTGCGGGTCGTTGATTGACACGCAAGGCAGGTTACGCCAGCTGACGATGACAAATTTTACTTTGGTTTTGGTGTTGGTTAACACGCAGTGACGAGTGACTTCGCTGGCGGTGCCGGCGGTGGTATTGACGGCAATAATGGGCGGCAGCGCATGGGTCAGGGTTTCAATACCCGCATACTGATAGAGATCGCCCGGGTGGGTCGCGGCAATGCCGATACCTTTACCGCAGTCGTGCGGGCTACCGCCGCCGACGGTAATAATCATATCGCAATGTTCCTTGCGGAAAATGGCCAGCCCGTCGAGAACGTTGGTGTCTTTCGGGTTTGGCTCTACGCCGTCGAAAATCACGACCTCAATACCGGCCTCGTGCAGATGCTTCACGGTCCGATCGACGGCGCCGTCTTTTATTGAACGCAGCCCCTTATCGGTCACCAGCAGGACTTTTTTACCGCCCAGCAGTTTGCAGCGCTCGCCCACCACCGAGACTGACCCCGGGCCAAAGAAATTTACATTGGGAACAAGAAAATCATACATACGGTCGCTCATGTTGCACCTTCTGAAATAATGAATGAATTAGCGTGATTAATTCTTTTTAAAATAGTCCAGCGCCGCGCTGGCTATTTCCATGTCCTGCTCGACGGTGCCGCCGCTAACGCCAATGGCGCCAATAATTTCGCCTTTTTCCATTATTGGAAAACCACCGCCAAAAATAACAATGCGCTGTTGGTTGGTTAGCGCTAAACCGTACAGAGATTGCCCAGGTTGCACGACTTCAGTCAGCGCGTGGGTGGGCTGTTTCATACAGCATGCGGTCCATGCTTTGTTTAGCGAAATATCACAGCTGGTCACCAATGCATCGTCCATTCGCTGCAGCAACAGCGTGTGAGCACCGCCGTCGACGATGGAAATAACCACCGGAACGCTGATTTCAATGGCTTTTTTTTCAGCCTCTGCCGCCATGGCTTTGGCCATCGCCAGGCTTACGGTGGCGCGAGAAAGACTTTTATTCATGGCTACTCCTGACCTAATCCGTAGTTTGTTAATAGCAGTAGTTATAAATTAATAAAAGGTTGTGTCGTGAAGGATGAAATGTCGAAAACGGCATTAACGCTTTAGTGATATTTTTGGCAAAAAAAAGACTAAGTCAACGGTGCGAAATAGGTACGTTATTTCAGTGGGGGAGTATTTTTAGCGTCATTTTTGATTTGGCGACGGCCGAATATCACATTTGCCTCGTGAATCGTATTTTTCAGTTCCAATTTGAAACGCATTAATAAAAATGCGTATCAAAATGGAACGTAATTTATTTAATTTGTTTGTGCCTCTCGACCCTTTAAGTTGCCGATCATTCTCACCCGGCATGGCATTGCCGGGCGCTATTTTTAATTTTATGAGCCAGAGAAAATGAGACGATCAAAACGATTTGAAGTCCTTGAAAAACGGCCGGTAAACCAGGATGGGCTGATCGGCGAATGGCCAGAGGAAGGGCTGATCGCGATGGGCAGCCCCTGGGATCCGTCGTCATCGGTAAAAGTGGAAAATGGGCGCATTGTGGAACTGGACGGCAAAGCGCGCGCCGATTTTGACATGATTGACCGCTTTATCGCTGACTACGCCATTAACATCAATGAAACCGAGCATGCGATGTCTCTTGATGCGCTAACCATTGCGCGCATGCTGGTGGATATCCACGTTGACCGCGCTGAGATCATCAAGATAACGACCGCCATTACGCCAGCCAAAGCCGTAGAGGTGATGGCGCATATGAACGTGGTGGAGATGATGATGGCGATGCAAAAGATGCGCGCCCGCCGTACGCCGTCTAATCAATGTCACGTTACCAACCTGAAGGATAATCCCGTGCAAATTGCTGCGGATGCCGCTGAAGCCGGGATCCGCGGTTTTTCTGAACAAGAAACCACCGTCGGGATTGCGCGCTATGCGCCGTTTAACGCGCTGGGGCTGCTGATTGGCTCCCAGTCCGGTCGGCCTGGCGTGTTAACTCAGTGTTCAGTGGAAGAGGCCACGGAGCTGGAGCTGGGCATGCGCGGCTTTACCAGCTATGCGGAAACGGTCTCTGTCTACGGAACCGAAGCGGTGTTCACCGATGGCGATGACACGCCGTGGTCGAAGGGTTTTCTCGCATCAGCCTACGCCTCGCGCGGGTTGAAAATGCGCTACACCTCCGGAACAGGCTCTGAGGCGCTGATGGGCTATGCAGAGAGTAAATCCATGCTGTACCTCGAGTCGCGCTGTATTTTTATCACCAAAGGTGCGGGCGTTCAGGGGCTGCAGAACGGGGCGGTAAGCTGCATCGGCATGACAGGTGCCGTGCCATCCGGCATTCGCGCAGTGCTGGCTGAAAACCTGATTGCTTCGATGCTCGACCTCGAAGTGGCTTCCGCCAACGATCAAACCTTCTCTCATTCAGATATTCGCCGCACGGCACGTACCTTGATGCAGATGCTGCCGGGAACCGATTTTATCTTCTCCGGCTACAGCGCGGTGCCGAACTACGACAACATGTTTGCCGGATCGAACTTCGATGCGGAAGACTTTGACGATTACAACATTCTGCAACGAGACCTGATGGTCGATGGCGGCCTGCGCCCGGTCTCAGAGGCGGAGACCATTGCCATTCGTAACAAGGCCGCACGCGCGGTGCAGGCCGTATTCCGCGAGCTCGGGCTCCCGCCGGTTACCGATGAAGAAGTGACGGCAGCCACTTACGCCCACGGCAGTAAGGACATGCCGTCGCGCAATGTGGTGGAGGATCTCAGCGCGGTCGAGGACATGATGCAGCGCAACATCACCGGGCTCGATATCGTTAAGGCTCTGAGCATAAACGGCTTTGATGATGTCGCTAACAATATTCTGGCGATGCTGCGCCAGCGCGTCACCGGTGACTACTTGCAAACCTCCGCCATTCTCGACCGCCAGTTTGAAGTCGTGAGCGCGGTCAATGATGTCAATGACTATCAGGGGCCGGGGACGGGCTACCGCCTGTCGCCAGAGCGCTGGGAAGAGATCAAAAACATTGCCACGGTCATTCAACCGGACAGCATCGAGTAAACGGGGATACGCAATGGATACAACACAGAGTAAACGCCCGGTTTTTACGCTTAACCTGGTCGAGAACGGGGTCGCGAAAGCGGGTGAACGCGTGGACGAAGTGGTGATTGCCGTCGGCCCGGCGTTTGATAAATTTCAGCATCGCACGCTGATTGATATGCCGCATAAAGCGATTATCAAGGAACTGATCGCCGGTGTAGAAGAAGAAGGGCTCCATGCCAGAGTGGTCAGGGTATTACGGACCTCGGACGTTTCGTTTATGTCCTGGGATGCAGCCAACCTGAGCGGTTCAGGAATCGGTATTGGTATCCAATCCAAAGGTACAACCGTGATTCACCAGCGTGACCTGCTGCCGCTCAGTAATCTGGAGCTCTTCTCGCAGGCTCCGTTACTTACCCTGGAAACCTACCGCCAGATAGGAAAAAACGCCGCACGTTATGCCCGTAAAGAATCGCCATCGCCGGTACCGGTGGTGAACGACCAGATGGTGCGGCCGAAATTTATGGCAAAAGCAGCGTTGTTCCACATTAAAGAAACTAAGCACGTCGTGCCGAACGCCAAACCTGTCGCGCTGAAGATTGACATTACCCGGGAGGACGTATGAGCAATAAAACCACGATGACTGCCGCCGATTATCCGCTGGCCTCCCGCTGCCCGGAACGCATCCGGACGCCTACCGGTAAGCCGTTAACCGAGATTACCCTCGAAAATGTCCTTGCCGGGAAGATTGGGCCGCAGGATGTGCGTATCTCACGGGAAACGCTGGAATATCAGGCACAAATAGCTGAACAGATGCACCGCCATGCGATAGCCCGCAATCTGCGCCGCGCCGGGGAGCTGATCGCGATTCCCGATGGCCGGATCCTCGAAATTTACAATGCGCTGCGCCCGTACCGCTCTTCCGAACAGGAGCTGCTTGCCATTGCCGACGAGCTGGAACAGCAGTATCAGGCCACGGTCAACGCGGATTTTGTCCGCGAGGCGGCGGAGGTTTATCGCCAGCGCGATAAGCTGCGGAAAAAAGAAGATTAAGGGTAGGCATAATGGCGTTAATGGCGGGAATTGATATCGGCAATGCCACCACGGAAGTGGCATTAGCGGACTCCACACCACACGGACCACGCTTTCTGGCCAGCGGTATTGTTGCCACGACCGGTACCAAAGGTACGCGCGAGAACATCAACGGCGTGATCGCCTCGCTCCATCAGGCGCTGGAAAAAGCGGGCCGCAGTCCGCAGGCGCTGGAACGCGTCTATCTCAATGAGGCCGCACCGGTGATCGGTGATGTGGCCATGGAAACCATCACCGAGACCATCATCACTGAATCGACGATGATTGGGCACAATCCGCAGACCCCCGGTGGCGAAGGGCTGGGCGTGGGCACCACCATTAGCCTCAATCATCTGGCATCGCTGCCCAGGGCGCGTTATGACGAAGGCTGGATCCCGCTAATCGGCCGCCAGATTGATTTTATGGAGGCGGCGTGGCAGCTAAACGCCGCGCTCGATCGCGGCATTAACGTGGTGGCGGTGATCCTGCAACAGGATGACGGCGTGCTGATCAACAATCGTCTGCAACGCACCTTGCCGATCGTCGATGAGGTGACGCTCATTGAGCAGGTCCCGGAAGGGGTGCTGGCGGCGGTTGAGGTGGCCGCGACCGGGCAGGTTATTTCATTGCTCTCTAACCCCTATGGTATCGCCACCTGGTTTCAACTGACCCCTGAAGAGACGAAGATGATCGTGCCCGTTGCGCGGGCGCTGATAGGCAATCGTTCGGCGGTGGTGCTGAAAACGCCTCAGGGCGATGTGAAATCTCGGGTGATTCCGGCGGGGCATATCACCGTGCGTGGCGATAAACGCACGGTGCAGGTCGATGTTGCTGACGGCGCCGGTGCCATTATGCGGGTGATTTCGGGCTGCGCGCCAGTCCGTGATATTCGCGGGGAAGCCGGTACGCACGCCGGAGGGATGCTGGAGCGCGTGCGCCAGGTGATGGCGTCCTTGAGCGGTCACGGTATGGACGCCGTCTTTATTCAGGATTTGCTGGCGGTTGATACGTTCATTCCGCGCAAGGTTCAGGGCGGGCTGGCGGGAGAGTTCTCGATGGAAAATGCGGTGGGGATTGCCGCCATGGTGAAGTCAGACCGCTTGCAAATGGAAGCGATTGCCAATGAGCTGAGCCAGCAGCTGGCGACGCGGGTCGACGTGGGTGGCGTTGAGGCCGACATGGCGATCGTCGGTGCGCTGACCACCCCGGGCAGCGATATGCCGCTGGCGATTCTCGATCTCGGCGCAGGCTCAACCGATGCCGCCACCATTAATCAGGCGGGAGAGGTCAGGTCGGTGCACCTGGCCGGGGCCGGTAATATGGTGAGCCTGTTGATTAAAACCGAACTGGGGTTAAGTGATTTACTGCTGGCAGAGGAAATCAAAAAATACCCGCTGGCGAAAGTGGAAAGCCTGTTCAGCATTCGCCATGAAAACGGCGCCGTCGAATTTTTCCGCGAACCGCTCAGTCCTGCGGTATTTGCCAGGGTGGTCTATATCAAAAACGGCACGCTGGTGCCCATCGATAACCAGACATCGCTGGAAAAAATCCGCCTTGTGCGCCGGCAGGCAAAAGAAAAAGTATTTGTCACCAACTGTCTGCGCGCGCTACGTCAGGTATCGCCTGGAGGCGAGATCCGCGACATCGCCTTTGTCGTTCTGGTCGGCGGCTCGTCGCTGGATTTTGAAATACCGCAGTTGATTACCGATGCGCTGTCGCACTACGGGGTTGTTGCCGGTCAGGGGAATATCCGCGGCACGGAAGGGCCACGCAACGCTGTTGCGACCGGGCTGGTCTGCCGTGGGGGCGAGCAAGAGCGTCATTAATTCAAATATTGAAATATATAAATATTGAAATGTTTCGATATAAGGCGTAGCCTGCGTTTCACCGTCGGCGGGCGATGTTGCCCGCCAGAGAACCCGCAATGGATAAGATCATGGAAAACGCCGCGCTGTTCACCCCCTTAACGCTTGGGGCCTTCAATCTGAAAAATCGCATCGCCCTCCCACCGCTCACCCGCTCGCGCAGCGGCCAGCCGGGCAACGTCGCTAACGACCTGATGGCAGAATATTACGCCCAGCGCTGTAGCGCCGGGTTTATGGTTAGCGAAGGCACACAAATTGAACCACGTGGTCAGGGCTATGCCTGGACGCCGGGGATCTACACGCCGGAACAGATCGCGGGCTGGAAAAAAGTCACCGATCGCGTTCACCAGCAGGGTGGGGTGATCTTTGCCCAGCTGTGGCACGTCGGTCGCGTTTCGCACACCTCTCTTCAGCCCGCCGAAGGCGCGCCGGTCGCCCCGTCAGCCATTGCGGCGACCAATGTGAAAGTGTTTATCGAAACCGGGCCGGGTACCGGCGCGCTGGCTGCGCCGTCCGCACCGCGCGCGCTCAGCACCGATGAAGTCCGTGAGCTGGTGGCGCTGTACGCCGCCGCCGCGCGTCACGCGATGGAGGCCGGTTTCGACGGCGTGGAGCTGCACGCGGCCAACGGCTACCTGATCAACCAGTTTATGTCCGTGCATACCAACCAACGTGATGATATTTACGGGGGTTCCCTTGATAATCGTCTGCGCTTCCTGCGTGAAGTCACCCAGGCGGTGATTGAGGTTGTAGGAAAAGAGCGCGTGGGCGTGCGTTTTGCGCCGCTGTTTGAAAGCACTACGGAAGATCGCGTCTATCTGGGACTGGTGGAGCCGGATCCGTTCACGACCTACATTACGGCGGCTCGCCAGCTTAATGAGCTGGGTATTGCCTACCTGTCCATCGCCGAAGCCGACTGGGATAACGCGCCGGATCTGCCGCAGGAGTTTTATCATGCGCTGCGGGAAACCTTCCGTAACGTCCTGATGTATGCCGGGAAATACACCGCAGAAAAAGCCAGCCGTATGCTGGATGCCGGGCTGGGCGACCTGTTCGGTTTTGGTCGTACCTTTATTGCAAACCCGGACCTGCCGGCGCGCATCGCCCACGGCTGGCCGCTGAACCCGGTGGATCGCAATACCCTGTTTGGCGGAGGCGTTGCCGGGTATACCGATTACCCGGTTTACCGCGCGAAATAAGCGCAATGCGGGCGGCAGACGTCGCCCGCATTGACTTTTGTGGGCACGCTGCCTAATGTACAGCCCATCTTTCTTGCCGTAGCCAGCCTGATGCCGCTAAATACTGACGATATTCTGAAAGCCATTTCTAACCCCACGCGCCGGGAGATCCTCCACTGGCTGCGCGAGCCTGCTCGTCATTTTGCCGACTATCCGCATTTGCTCGATCCGCAGCAGGACGGCGTATGCGCCAGCTTTATTCAGGATAAAACCGCGCTGTCGCAACCGACCATCTCTTCGCATCTTAATAAGCTGCACAAGGCAGGGCTGCTGACCAGTAAAAAGGTCGCGACCTGGACCTATTACAAGCGCAACGAGTCGGTCATTGCCGAATTTCTACGCGAGCTGGAACAGTCGCTGTAGCGGGCGACGTCTTTCCCAATCTTCCCCTTGTTCATCGGCCATTCAACCGCGATATGCCGGAACGGTAGTACTGCCGGGCACGCGCGGTTTTAAAGCGTCAGAATATGTAAATTATCTTTATTTATCAATGCGTCACACTATTCTGTCAGCATCAGGGTTTTCGCTAGCGACGACAGGATGTGTGCAGATGATGATTTCCCCGTGGGCCGTCGCGATGGCCGCGCTTTTACTGCCGTCAGCGGGTCTGGCGGCGCAGGCTGAGATGCGCGATGAGTTCCGGCGCATCAGCTTTCATGCCCCCAGCACGCCCGGTTTTCGCACGGCCAGTATCCTGACCGCCGGTTTTACCGGCGCGACCGTCACCATGAGCAGTAATTATGAAGGACTCAATCTGAATGACGTTACCTTTAGCTTTAACCATGGCTGGCTGGAAGTCGGGGCACATCATGAAGGGCGAGTGACGCTGCGTATGAAAAGGCGCCCGCTGGCGAGTGAGCGAGAAGGGGTGTTGACGATGCACAATCGCAAAACCGGCGATACCCAGCGCTATCGCTTTACGCTCGGCGTCTGGCTGGTGGGCGACGGTGCGGTCGATGATAATTTTGCAGAAGCCCGCGAGCGCTGCCACCGCCTCGGCGGACGGCTGCTAACGACTCGCGAGCTGCGCGAGGTGTCGCGCAAGTGGTTTGGCTTCAGTAAAGGGAATTTGTCTGCCATGTACCCGCAGGCGACGCTGTTTCATGCGCAGGCGAGAGCCGGGGGCAGCTTCTGGGTGCATGAGGCAAAAGCGCTCTATCTCCATACCGGTATTAAAAGCCCAGAGCGCGGCATTAACACGCTGTGCCGCTATGCGTATGAAAATGCAACATGATAAATAGACGTTTTTTAGCGATTATTTTAACAATGCTGTTTGTGTGGTTTAAATAATCTTGCCGGTTAATAGCATGTAATGTTAAATATCGAGAGGATGTGGCACAGAACGATAAGTTACAGAAAGGTGGGCGCAGTAATATTAACGTTTTATAAAATGTAGTGAATTTTATGCTTTTAGTTAATTTATTATTGCGCGTTATTTTTTTGGCTGCGGCCGTGGTGGTGGCGGTTCTCTGTTTGCATGTTGATGTGAATATTTTTAAAAACGACCTGTCGGAAGATTCACTCACCGAAATTGTCCAGGAATGCATTCTGTTTGGCATCGTGGTGATACACCTTTTCCGCGCCCGTAAAGCGCGCATCGCGCGACAGCGTCATATCCTGATTGCCGGCTTCTTTATGGCTATGCTCATTCGCGAGCTGGACGCGGTTTTTGACCTTATCCACCACGGCAGCTGGCTGTGGTTTGCGCTGGCGGTCAGCCTGGTGACGATAGCCTACACGTTTCGCCGTCCGCAGCGGGTACTCGTGCAGCTGGTTGAGTATACCACCACGCCGTCGTACGGGCTGATGATCTCGGGCCTGCTGGCAATTCTTATTTTCTCTCGCCTGTTTGGCATGTCGATGCTTTGGCACTCTATTTTACAGGACGGCTATGTTCGTGTGGTTAAAAATATGGTTGAAGAGGGCTGCGAGCTGTTTGGTTATATGCTGTGCCTGGGGGCATCGGTTAATCTTTTTCCGGCAACGCACCGTTCTGAATGAAAAATATATTTTTAGCGCTAAGTTGATTCGACGAAATTAAGTTTTCTTGCGGCTTTCTCTTTCCCCAAGGCCTCTCTGCAGAGGCCTTTTCTCTGCCTGTCGACAGACGATCCTTATTGCGGCAACAACGTGAAATCTGCGCGGTCTGACGCAGAGCAAATCGCTGTGCTCAGCGGCGGCAACGCGCGCTTTATCTGCCGGCGTCGCCGCTGACCCCCGCGTATGTTTTGCACCGCTTATTAATTGCAGGTAGGATGCTTCGCGGCGATTTTATCCCTACGCAGAATGACGGGAAAAATCGCGTTGACCGTCGCGGCCTGCGTTCCGCCGCCGACGGCCTGAAGTCCTCCTAAAATCAGACAGGTAACAGGGAAAAATGGAAACACAAAACACATCTGCCGCGGAGCAACGCGCGGCGAAAAGACGCTGGCTGAATGCCCACGAAGAGGGGTATCACAAGGCGATGGGTAATCGCCAGGTACAGATGATCGCGATCGGTGGCGCAATCGGTACCGGTCTGTTCCTCGGCGCAGGTGCGCGCCTGCAAATGGCCGGGCCCGCGCTGGCGCTGGTGTACCTGGTTTGCGGTATTTTCTCGTTCTTCATCCTGCGTGCGCTGGGTGAGCTGGTGCTGCACCGCCCCTCGAGCGGCAGTTTCGTCTCTTATGCCCGCGAATTTCTCGGTGAAAAGGCGGCCTATGTGGCTGGCTGGATGTATTTCATTAACTGGGCGATGACTGGCATTGTCGACATCACCGCGGTCGCCCTGTATATGCACTACTGGGGCGCTTTTGGCGATGTCCCGCAGTGGGTGTTTGCCCTCGGCGCGCTGGCGGTGGTGGGCACCATGAACATGATTGGCGTGAAGTGGTTCGCCGAAATGGAGTTCTGGTTCGCGCTGATTAAAGTGCTGGCGATCGTGGTGTTTCTGGTGGTCGGCACCGTCTACCTCGGCAGCGGCAAACCGCTGGACGGCAACGCGACCGGTTTCCACCTGATTACCGATAACGGCGGTTTCTTCCCGCACGGCCTGTTGCCTGCGCTGGTGCTGGTGCAGGGGGTGGTTTTTGCCTTTGCGTCCATTGAACTGGTGGGCACCGCCGCCGGTGAATGTAAAGACCCGCAGACCATGGTGCCGCGTGCAATCAATAGCGTCATCTGGCGTATCGGTCTGTTCTACGTTGGTTCAGTCGTACTGCTGGTGCTGCTGCTGCCGTGGACGGCCTATCAGGCGGGGCAAAGCCCGTTCGTGACCTTCTTCTCCAAGCTGGGCGTACCGTACATTGGCAGCATTATGAATATCGTAGTGCTGACTGCGGCGCTCTCCAGCCTGAACTCAGGCCTGTACTGCACAGGGCGTATTTTGCGCTCCATGGCGATGGGCGGCTCGGCGCCGAAGTTCATGAGCAAAATGAGCCGCCAGCACGTGCCGTATGCCGGTATTATGGCGACGCTGGTGGTCTATGTGGTGGGCGTGTTCCTCAACTATCTGGTACCATCGCAGGTGTTTGAGATTGTCCTTAACTTCGCTTCGCTGGGGATTATTGCGTCATGGGGCTTCATCATGGTGTGCCAGCTGCGTCTGCGTAAGGCCATCAAAGAGGGCAAAGCCGCCGACGTGAGCTTCAAGCTGCCGGGCGCGCCGTTTACCTCGTGGCTGACGCTGCTGTTCCTGCTGAGCGTGCTGGTGCTGATGGCGTTTGACTACCCGAACGGTACCTACACTATTGCCGCGCTGCCGCTGATTGCCATTCTGCTGGTCGCGGGCTGGTTTGGCGTACGCAAGCGCGTAGCGGAAATTCACCGTACTGCGCCATAACCTGCCTCAACGGCCTGATGGCGACGCTATCAGGCCGATTCTCCAGCGGCGAACCACTTCACTCGCGGGGCGTCCCCGCTTTAAGGAGAGACGAAAATGAAATCCACGCTACTGATGGCGCTGACGCTGATGCCCGCGCTGGCTTTTGCCAGCACGCCGCTGCCCGACGTTGTTAAACGCTTTAGCGAGCAGCAAAACATCAAAATTATCAAAGAAATTGATGCGCCAGGCGGGCTCAAAAGCTGGGTCGGTCAGTATCAGGATATGGGCGTCACGCTGTTTCTTACTCCCGACGGTAAACACGTGGTTTCTGGCTACCTTTATGATGATAAAGGAAAAAACCTGAGCGAGGACTTTTTCAAAAGCGAGATTTACATCCCGCTGGGGCGCGAGATGTGGCAGAAGCTGAACGACGCTCACGCGCTGAAAGAGGGGCCCGATAGCGCCGAACGCAAGGTGGTGGTGTTTGCCGATCCGTTCTGTCCGTACTGTAAAACCTTCTGGTCGGCGGCCCAGCCCTGGGTAGCGGCAGGTAAAGTACAGCTCAACACGCTGCTGGTGGCCTTCCTGAACCCGCAAAGCGGCCGCAACGCGACGGCGATTCTGAATGCGGCCGACCCGGTAGCGGCCTGGCGGGACTACGAACTGTCGGGCGGTAAAAAACTGCCGCATTTTACCGGAACGACGCCGCGCGAAACCTTCAATTTACTCCAGCAGCATCAGAAGCTGATGGACGATCTCGGGGCTAACGTCACGCCAGCCATTTACTACATGAATGATAAAAATGAGCTGCAGCAGGTGGTTGGCATGCCGGATGAAAAACAGCTGATCGAGATGTTCGGCCCGCGTCCGTAGGCTATCATCGTCAGGTCTTTCTCCCGAAACGGGAGAGGACCGGCATCCGTTACGCGGCGAGTCAGCCTGTAATATGGATGAAGTTCAGAATGATGGTCACAACCACCCAGGCGAAAAGGAAAAAACGCCGCCTGTCGTTACGCGACTCCAGCGCGGAAAAATAGTTAGCGCTGTAGAATGTGGAGATAATTATCGCTACCGTCACCACGATGTGCCAGGCAGATTCCCGGATGCCAATAAACGCGCTGATGGCGGAAAAGCAGATAACGATAGCCATCGCATTCAGCGCATTACACATCAACCACCCCCACAGACTGGCTGGCCGGACAAACATTTGTTCAAGTCTTAAAACCAATTTCTCATTCACCGCATAAATAAAATGGCGCATAAAATGCACTGCCGCTGGCGGAATGGAGTTGACCAGAATCAATGTTGTAGGTCGCCGCCGACGATAGCGGTAAAAATGATGTGCATCAAAATAAGCGATTTTCCGTTTATCTGGCATTTGTGCAGACTGCACGTGGGGCGGATTAACGCACGGTTGCTGACGTTATCAGCGCCGCCAGATTAACCGGCGTTGGCGTGCAAACGGCGATGCTGAGCGTATTCAGCCAATGATGCGCGATAAAAAGCGAATCGGGCTGCGTGCTGTCGGCCTGCGCCATCTGCCAGACGCTGCCGCCGCGCTGTTTTAGCATCGCTTCTTTACGGGTCCAGATTTGCCAGAAGGTGGGCAGCTGTGCCGCCGGTGGCGCTGCCGCGATCTGCGCGCGTTCGCCGGGGCTGAACAGCGCCTCGGCCAGCGCGGGCCAGCGGGCTCGCGGGCGTAGCGCTTCGATATCGCAGCCGACTTCGCCCTCATCGCTGAGCAGCAGAGCAATATTATCCCCGCTGTGGCTCAGGTTGAACCACAGCGGGGAAGGCGAGGAGAAGCAGGGCTTGCCCTGCTCGCCGTAGCCGATGTCGGGCAGCGGTGAGACGGCGCGGGCAAGCAGGGCCCGACCGGCCAGCCAGCGGGGGCGCCGGGGGCCAGACGGTGCCTCGGCAATAAGCGCGGGCGGCAGAAAGCCTGCGCTTAATACCGACACTTTCCCCAGCAGCAGACGGTACACGCTACGGCCAGCGTTTAATAATGATGGAGGTATTGATGCCGCCAAACGCAAAGTTGTTGCTCTGCAAAAACTCACAGTCGATGCGACGGGCCTCGCCCATGATGTAGTCCAGCGCGCCGCAGTTGGCGTCCGGCTTATGCAGATTCAGCGTCGGTGCGAACCAACCCTCGCGCATCATTTGCAGACTCATCCAGGCCTCCAGCGCGCCGCAGGCACCCAGGGTGTGACCAAAATAGCTTTTCAGCGAGGAGAGGGGAACGTTATCGCCGTAGATAGCGGCCGTCGCCTGGCTTTCGGCGATGTCGCCCCGGTCGGTGGCGGTGCCGTGCGCGGAAATATAGCCGATGTCTAGCGGGCTCAGCCCGGCCATCTTAAGCGCCTGCTGCATACAAATCTGCATGGTTTCCCGCTGCGGTTGGGTGATATGCGCGGCGTCACAGTTGGTGGCGAAGCCGATGATTTCGCCGTAAATCGTCGCACCGCGCGCTTTAGCGTGCTCAAGCTCTTCCAGAATCAGCGTCCCGGCGCCTTCGCCGATCACCAGACCGTCGCGGCTTTCATCAAACGGCGAAGGGGTAGTTTTCGGTTCATCGTTGCGCTGGCTGGTGGCAAACAGCGTATCAAATACCGCCGCTTCCGACGGGCACAGCTCTTCCGCACCGCCGGCGACCATCACCGTTTGATAACCGTGACGAATCGCTTCCCACGCGTAGCCGATAGCCTGGCTGCCTGAGGTGCAGGCGCTGGAGGTGGGAATGACCCGACCGCGCAGGCCAAAGAACAGCCCGGTGTTCACGGCGGTGGTGTGCGGCATCATCTGCACATAGGTGGTGCCCGTAATATTGTTGGTGTGCTTTTCGGTAAGCATGGTCGCGAATTCGCTCACCGGACCGGTGCTGCCGGTTGATGAGCCGTAGGCGATACCGGTATCCCCGTTGGTCAGCACGTCGTCGCCAATCAGACCTGCCTGTTCCAGCGCCAGCTCGGTGGCGCGGGTCGACATCAACGACACGCGGCCCATGGCGCGAATTCGTTTGCGGGTGTAGTGCTCCGGGAGAGCAAAATCGTCAACAGGGGCGCCCAGTAGCGTGTGCAGCCCGTCGTAAACCTGCCATTCCGGCATTTTGCGCACGGCATTTTCGTAGGCCAGCAACCTGGCGGAGACGTTCTGCCAGCTTTCCCCAAAGGCGGTCACGCCGCCCATGCCGGTAATGACTACGCGACGTGTCATAACATCCCTCCATTGATGGAAATCACCTGGCGGGTGACATAGCCCGCCACGTCTGACATTAAATAGCTGGCGAGCCCGGCCACTTCGTCGGCCTGGCCCATGCGCTTCATCGGAATGATCGCCATCGCTTCTTTCAGCGCGGCTTCTTCCATCTCAATCATGCCGGTGTCGATAAGCCCCGGCGCAATGCAGTTAACGGTAATTTTGCGTTTCGCAAGCTCAATGGCCAGCGCTTTGGTCGCGCCGATGATCCCGGCTTTGGCGGCACTGTAGTTGACCTGCCCACGGTTGCCCATCACGCCGGAGACTGACGACAGCGTGATGATGCGACCGCCCTGGCGAGCGCCAATCATCGGCATAATGCACGGCTGGATGACGTTATAAAAACTGTCGAGATTGGTATGGATCACCGCGTCCCAGTCACTGTCGCTTAGCGCCGGGAAGGCGGCGTCGCGGGCGATGCCCGCGTTGCTCACCACGCCATACCATGCACCGTGTGCGTCGATATCCTGCTCCAGAACTTCGCGGCACTGGGCGCGGTCGGCGACGTCAAAACACAGCAGACGCCCGGCGCCACCGGCGGCGAGAATCGCTTCCAGCGTTGCCTGCGCGCCCTGCGCGTCACGGTGGTAGTGGACGCCGACCGTGAAGCCGTCGGCGGCCAGCTGACGGGCAATGGCGCGGCCGATACCTTTACTTGCGCCGGTCACTAAAACTGAACGACTCATGAGGACGCTCCCTGTTGAAAGAGTGATTGAAGTTCTTCTGCCGTCGGCTGGAAGGTGTTAACGCGGCCGGTGGCCAGCGTCTGTTCATCGGCGGTAATGGCGCATTCAAAGCTGCCAAAGCGCGCGTCCTGCATCAGCAGCTTGACGGTGATGGTGAGGGTTTTTCCGCCGGGCAAACAGCCTGCGGCGCAGATCAGTTCGCGGGCACCCAGCACCATGCCGAGAGCGATAGCCGCCTGCCCCTGTTGATGGCGATGCCAGCCTGACCAGACGCCAACGGTCTGCGCCATCAGCTCCAGCGCATACCAGCCCGGTAGATTTCCTTCCGGGTCAAGAAACGGCGACAGCACGCCGGTGCTGTCGATGCTCACGCGGCAAACCGCCTGCTCCTCGCTGACCCACTCGACCTCGTCGAGCAGCAGCATCGGGGCGTCGTGCGGCAGATATTCGGCGGGCGACAGATAGGGGCTCATGCGATTCTCCCGAGCAAAATGCTGGCGTTATTGCCGCCAAAGGCAAAGGAATTCGACAAAATAACCGGGCGTTCCAGCGGCTGTGGCTGCGTGATAATGCCGCAGGGTGGCAGCGCCGGGTCGCGCGGCGACTGGCTAAAGTCCTGGGCGGGTAGCGGCAAATTGCGCTGTAAAATCAACATGCTGAGCGCGGCTTCGGTGATGCCCGCCGCACCAAGCGTATGCCCGGTCAGGTGTTTGGTAGAGCTGCACGGTACCCGCTCGCCAAATAGCGCATTGACCACCCGTGATTCAATCTGATCGTTCAGCGGCGTGGCGGTCCCATGCAGATTGATGTAACCAATATCGTCAGGGGCCATACCGGCATCGCTCAGCGCCAGCTCAATGGCGCGAATGGCGCCTTCCCCCTGCGGATGCGGTGCGGAAATATGGTAGGCATCGCTGGATTCTCCGACGCCCAGCAGCGCAATGGGCTGTGGTTCGCGGGTGAGCAGCATCAGCGCCGCGCCTTCGCCGATGGTAATGCCGCTGCGCCCCTCACCGAACGGCTGGCAACGCGTTGGTGAGAGCGACTCCAGGCTGTGAAAGCCGTTAATTGGCATGCGGCTGAGCGTGTCGGCGCCACCGACAATCGCGACATCGGCCAGCCCGGCTTCGATCAGGCGACGCCCGCTGATAATGGCGCGAGCGCTGGAGGAACAGGCGGTAGACAGCGTAAACGCCGGGCCATCGAGATCCAGCCAGCGGCTGAGGAAGCGCGACGGATCGCCGAGCTCCTGCTGCGGATAATGCCACGCGGCGCTCTGCTGGCCGTTGAGCGTCAGGTTAACGTGCGCGTCGCCCTCATCGAGACCGGAAGTGCTGGTACCCAGGACAACGGCGACCCGATCGCGCCCGTACCGGGTGATGGCGCCGTCGACCTGTGGCGCAATCTGGGACAGGGCGGCCAGCAGCAGCTGGTTGTTGCGCGAACGGTGATCGCAAAAGGTATCAGGAATAGCGGGCAGCTCGCCGTCGACGCCGCCGAGCACCGCGTGTGGGTGCCCCTGGAGCCAGCCGGTTCTGGCACGCATGCCTGGCGCCACGCCGCGGGTGAGATTCGCAGCGATATCATCCGTATGGCTGCCCAGCGCATTAATCATGCCGACCGCAGAAATATAAATCATATCAGTCACCTAAATATTGAATGGTGATGTGGTATTTAAAGACGTGCTGCTCAATGCTAATAGGCTCACGCTTGCCCTTGCGGTTCAGGTAGGTGATTTCCGTCACCAGCGCGCCGCGCGCGTTGCGCAGCTCGCGTTTATCGCCGTGGTCCGTCAGGGTCCAGCCTTTCGGCAGCTGCGGCAGCCAGGCGCTAATCGGCCAGTGGCTGAGCATGACGTCGGCCAGCACCTGGCTGGCGGGCGGCAGCTGCGGCACAACGATCGACTGCTCGGCGTGGAGCCCACGGTCGTCGTAGGTCACGAGAAACAGACGGATACCGACCGATGACAGCCCTGCCAGCGTCAGTTTTTGATCGTTGGCGTTCAGCATCACCAGCAGCGACTGGGTCTGACCGTTGAAGCTGCCGGTCAGTAGCTGCTGTGAACTGACCGCCGGCGTGATGCCCGGCGCGGGCAGGGTTACACGGGTACCCGGTTCCAGCCAGGCCTGCGGGCGGCCGGATTGATCCTGCTGCGAATGGCTGCAGCCGGCCAGGACGAACGCACAGCTCAGGATTATGGCGTGGATTGCCGGATGACGGCGTAGCGTGATCCGGCCTGCCGGGTGTGGTGGTGTGTGTAAGCCGGATAGGACGGCAACGCGTCGCCATCCGGCAAAAAATGTCGCTATCATCATCGTTTTTTCTTCTCTTTTTTGCCCGGCATCGCCAGCGGCGACAGCAGGAAGGCGGTGAAAATCCCGCTCACCAGGACGATACCAAAACTGCTGATGGCCTGCGTGGCGCTGAAAACCAGCATCCCGAGGGTCAACAACGTCGTCAGCATCGCCAGACCGATCGCCAGCATTGACGTGAGCGGCGTGCCGCGCGGATTACTGAAAAATAGGGTGTAGTTAATGCCGATACCCAGCACCAGCACCAACGCCAGCAGCGAAAACAGATTGAGCGGGTGACCGCTCAGCGCCAGCGCCGCCAGGCCGCAGCCGAGCGAGAGTACCGACGGCACGAGGCTGATAAGCCCTCGCCGCCAGCCGAGCCGGACGATCGCCCCGCAGGCGATCACCGCCAGGGCGATAAACAGCAGTCCGGTTAACACGCTACGATACAGCGCGAACAGCGCATCGAAGGTGCTCTTACGATCCACCCACGCTACCCCGGCGTATTTCTCGCTCAGTGCGTTCAGCGCCGCGCTGTCCTTTACGCCGTCAACCGGCACCAGCACGCCGCTTTCGCCAGCGGGCAGTGTGAGCCACAGCAGCCGCCAGCCTTCGCTGGCCGGGCTATTGAGCCAGTCATCAACCGTGACCGGCATCGGCGACAGGTCCGGCGTCACCGTTGTCAACCCGGCGCTGTGCAACGCATTGATGATAGCGGGCGCGGCCGTTCTTAAGAGGGCGAGATCCTGCTGTTGACGGGCGAGCGAATTCAGCGCCAGGGGACGAAAGCCGCTCAGCAGACCGGATTTTTGCGCCGCGTCCAGCGCGGGCGTAAAGGCTTCCAGGCGCTCCAGCGTTTGCTGCGCGGAGGCACCGTACACCACAAACCACTTCTGATCGACGCTTTGCCCTGTGAGGGCGGTAATGGTTTTTTCCTGCTTCAGCAGATGCTGCGGCAGCGCCTGAAGCTGGGCGATATCATCATCGACGCGTAGCGTCGCCAGGCCCGCCAGCGACAGCAGCGCCAGAGCCAGCGGCAGCCCGACAGACAGCTTTTTATTCCGCCGCCAGGCCGCCAGCCAGCGCAGCATCAGTACCATTGCCGGAACCGGACGCACCGGCAGGCCGCGGCACAGCCACGGATGCCAGAAAATGACCGTCAGGCACGAGGCGCTCAGCCCCACCGCCGCAAACAGCGCCATCTGGCGAATGCCGGGGAACGGGGCGAGCATCATAATCAGGTACGCCGCGACGGTGGTCAGCAGCGCCAGCAGCAGGGCGTTGCGCACCTTATCGAGGCTTTGCCACGGCGTGGCCTCCGCGCCGTGCACCATCCGCTCGGTCAGATAGTAGAGCGTATAGTCGGCGGAAATTCCGATGATGCTCATACTCATCACCAGCGTCATCAGGTGCAGCTCGCCAAACACCAGCAGTGTCGCCACGGTCCCTGCCAGCGCGCCGATGGCGATGGAGATCAAACACAGCAGCAGCGGGCGCAGCGAGCGAAAGGTCACGACAATCAGCAGCAGCACGCCCAGCAGGGTGGCGACGCCGAGGGTCGAGACGTCCCGCTTGGCCTGCTGGCTGGCGTAGTCGCTGTAAAATACCGTACCGCGTGACAGCAGCTGAGCCTGCGGATAGCGCGCCTTGAGCTCCTCCTCAAGCGTATTGAGCGTGGTCACCAGGCGGTGCGTTTGTTGCATATCAAAAGAAGAACCCGCCAGTTCGCCGTGCAGCAGGTACCAATAGTTGCCTTCACTATCCTGGGTGACCAGCCAGCCGTCCATCAGCCGCAGGCGCTGGCCGTTTTTCGCCATCGCCAGCTGCGAGCCGCGCATCAGCATCAGCGGATCGTTTTGCAGCTCTTTGCCGCTCACGCCGGAAAAAGCCGAATAGAGCTGGGAGAGGATCCACTGCGCCTGTGCTTCGCCGCCGTTTTGCAGCCGCGTGCGGGTGTCAGGGTCAATCAGGCCGTTGCGGTGCTGCCAGAAAAAAGCGCCCCAGGCCTGCTGACTGTCGGCATCCATCGGGCCTTTTACCGTAGCGAGCGCGTGCGACTGCTGTAGCCGCGTCAGCCAGTCGCGGGCGACCTGCGGGTCGGCCTGCTTACCGGGGCTGACCAGCCAGACCAGCTGACGGTCGAGGCGCTGCATAAAGCCGTCGTTGAGGTTCGGCGGCAGCGCGCCCATGGCCTGTTTGGGCAGCATGGCCAGCACGCTGCTGTTGAGGCGTGCCTGGGGCAGCAGCGTGAGCAGCGCCGCCAGCATCAGCAGGCAGGCGAGGGCCCACAGCAGCGCCGGGCGTTTACGGGGCGGTAAAGCGTTGGCGTTCGTCATCGGTTAGCTGGGCGGGCGTCAGTTGGTGTTGGGAAAGAGTGATATCGGTGCGATCGCCCTGTTTATCATTCAACGTAATGTGCTGCAGATAGGTCTTACCGGCCAAATCAATGGTGGCAAAAATTTTATCCAGCGGCGTGGAGGTCGGCGTGAGGCGCAGCGTCCAGCGCCCGTCGCCGAGGTCGGCAAAATCGACGCGGAAGTTCTGCTCGAGCACCGTGCGATCGGCCTGGAACAGCGCGCGCAGCAGGTGGTTAAACTGGAACATCTGCGGATTATTGTCTGCGGTAATCGTCTGCGGCGGCTGACCGTTGATAGCTTGTACCATGCGTTTATCATCCAGCAGCAGCTGCATCGGGAACGGCGCCGTCTGGTCCCACAGCAGGCCCTGGTCGCGGGCGATCAGCATCGTGCCTTGCGATCGCAGCGGTTGCGGCAAATCTTTAATCGTGCGGGTCTGATCGAAGTGCGCACGGATCACCGGCTGTTCCGTAAAACGCTGTTGCAGCGTGTCGAGCGTCAGGGCGCTCACAAATGGGCTTATCAGCAGCGCCAGCAATGGCAGAAATCTCACGGCGTCACCCCCATGCGTTCGAACAAAATATCCGGGCTGACAAAACACAACTCGCGGCTGGCTTCGTCGACCGCCACCTGAATGGTGTAGCCGGTGGTGGTTCGTTGGCCGCTGTTGGCGTCAAAAATTTCGTAGCCTATGCGCAGGCGATTTTCATATTCTTCAATGCGCGCGCGCACGCGGATACGCTGCTCGAAGGTCAGCGGATGGCGGTACTTCACGCGCGTATCAACCACCGGCCAGACGAAACCCGAGTCCTTCATCTGGCGATAGCCATAGTCAAACTGGTTAAGCAGCGCCTCGCGTGCAATTTCGAAATAGCGGAAATAGTTGCCGTGCCACGCCACGCCCATCATATCGACATCATGAAAGGGAATGGTCAGCTCGACTTCAGCCGTAAAGCGGGGATCGTTTAGCACCCTTTACTCCTTGTTTTGGGGATCCGGCAGCTGCCAGAAATCGAAAAAGTTAAACCAGTCGAGCGGCGACTGCAGGGCATAGTGCTCAAGACGCTGTGCGTAGCGGTCAATTGCCTGCTGTAAGGCCTCCTGACGCGTAGCGCGCGCAAGGAGCAGGGGATCGGCAAACGGCTCGCAGTGAATATGCAGCTTCTCTGCCTGGCGCAGTGCGAACAGTAAAACCACCGGACAGCGCAGAATCGAGGCGAGAATAAACGGCCCCTGCGGGAAGGGGGCGGGCTGGTCCATAAAGCGGCTCCAGCAAACGCGCCACTCGCCGCCGCGCTGCGGATTGACCGCAATGCGATCGCCGACGATGGCAATCCATTCGCCGCGATCCAGCTTCTCTTTGAGTAAGATTGCCGTCTCCGGGCCGATGTCGGTGACCGGCATCAGGTTGATGCCCGCCTGCGGCGCCATTTCTTGCATAATCTGTTTGAAGCGCTGAGCGTTTTCGCTGAACACCAGCGCGTTGATGGTTTTGCTGCCCTGGCGCTGCGCCAGCGCACGGCAGACTTCAACATCGCCGAGATGTGAGGCCAGCAGCAGCTTGCCGCGCGTGTCATCGGCGTGAAGCGCCGCTTCTGCTCCCGGAGAAAAGACCACGTCACGGCCGAGCTGCAGTTCGCCGCGCCAGCCGGCGATTTTATCGAGCATTGCGTTGCCAAAGCGCAGAAAGTGCTGATAGCTCGTCAGGTTGGCCGGTACCGGCATCTGGCGGGCGGTGAGCCGGGAGCGCACCCGGGCTACCCAGTTTTGCGAAGCGCGCCGCGCCTGTGTTGCCGTCAGCCAATAAACGCCAACCACCGGATACAGCAGCAGGGTAAATGCCCGCCGACCGAGGCATCGCCATACCCACAGCATCAGACGCATCCCCCACAGTCCTTTCACTTCTTGCTGCCGCGCCCAGTGCGGCGACGCGCGGCGAAACAGCAGCGTCGGAATGCGCGGCAGCATGCCGAAGAACAGCCGCGTGTGCATACGGGAAATCCGCAGGTTGTCTTTGAGCGCATCAAAGTGCGACAGCCCATCCAGCGGATAGGTGACGCGGGTGGGGACGAAATAGCTGGTGTTGCCCTGCCAGTACAGACGGACCATTACTTCGGTATCGAAATCCATCCGTTTGCCGAGCGTTGCGCGCTCGGCGAGCTGGAGAGTGGGGGCCACCGGATAGACGCGAAAGCCGCACATGCTGTCTTTGAGCTGCAGCGAAAGCGTTTCAATCCACACCCATACGTGGGTGACCCAGCGGCCGTAGAGGCGCGAACGGGGAATGGAGTCATCGTAAATGGGCTGACCGGAAATCAGCGCCGTCGGGTGCTCCTCGGCAAGCGCCAGCAGTTTGGGAATATCTTCAATGGCGTGCTGGCCATCGGCGTCGACCTGCACGGCATGGCTATAGCCTGCGGCCGCGGCGGCTTCAAGCCCGCGGATCACCGCGGCACCTTTGCCGGCGTTCTCGTCCAGGCGTATCAACGTCAGGCCTTCAGTCTGCGCTGCCAGTCGGGTGAGCGTCTCTCGCGTGGCGGCATCGCTGCCATCGTCGACCACGATACAGGGCAGAGCAAACGATCGCAGGCGCGCCAACACGCCCGGCATCATCGCGCCGTGGTTATAGCAGGGGATCAGCACACAGGGAGAGAATGTCAGCGGCATAGGCGGATTTTCCCGCTGCTGGCCGTATGGCGGGCTTCGCCGTCGTGGCGCTGGTAGCTGAACGTGAGCGTCTGGCGCGTTTCCTGCCACTCCATGCTTAGCGTGACGCGCGTCATCGGCAGCAGCGGAGCCTGAAACTTCACGTTCGGCATGCTGTGAAAACGCCAGCCGGGGGCCAGTAAGGTGGTGGCATAGTGCATCACCCAGTCCAGCTGTGCGACGCCGGGCAGCAGAGGCTGCACGGCAAAATGCCCCTTGAACCAGAAAAGATCGGGGTCAAGAGACAGCACTACGTCGAGCCGATGCGGCTGTGCCTGGCGGCGCTCAATTTCACGGGGTTTCATGAAATAATTCCTGTAATTGCGCATAGACACGCTTATTCATACTGTTGACGGGCATCTGCTCGATCACCCGCCAGTAGCGCGGCACGGCGACCGGTTCCAGCCACTGCCGCAGCGCGTGTCGCCACGCCTGTTCCAGGGCCTTGCCGTCGCGCGCCTGCCAGCGTTGACGCACGGCGTCATCCAGCACCAGCAGCACGCCCACGCTCTGGCGCCCGCCGCGACTGATAGGCAGTGCGGCCGCTTCACGGATGCCTTCCAGCGACAGCAGCCGGCGCTCAACTTCGCTGAGCGAAACGCGCTTTTCTTCTATTTTGACGACCCGGCCGCGACGGCCCGCGAGATGGAATCGACCGTCGGCATCGAAGCGCAGAATGTCGTCGAGCAGCAGACCGTGAGCGTCGGCGATCAGCGGTGAAAAAACGCGCAGCGCGTCGTTTTCAGGCACAAATCGGACGCCGGGGAAGGGCAGCCAGCTCACGTTATCCTGCTGGCGGGAACGCCAGGCGAGAACGCCGGTCTCGGTGCTGCCGTAGATTTCATCCGGCCAGATTCTGAGCCATTCGGCGGCGTGGCTAACATCCTGCCACGGCAGCAGGCCGCCCGCCGAAACCAGCGCCGCCAGCGGAGGCGCGGCGAGCCGGGAATCAAGCCGCTTTAAAAAGGCCGGGCTGCTGATAAAGGTGTAGCGATACTGCGGGTCGAGCGCTGCCAGCTGTTCGGCGTAATAGAGCATCGCGGCGTGCAGCGGCAGGCCCAGCGCCATCGGCAGGAAGATACGAAACGTCAGGCCGTACAAATGCTGCGGCACCACGGACGCCACCACCCGGCTGTCGGCCAGGCGATCGGCAAAGCGTGCAGCCAGCAGCATGGCCTCGCGATCGAGGCTGGCGATCGATTTATTGATGCGTTTGGGTTGCCCGGTCGAACCGGAGGTGAACAGGGTTACGTGCGCGTCGTGGCGCAGCGCGGGAAGGGAAAGCGCGTCGAGGCTCACGGTCATCGCCGAGTGCACGACCTGCTGTGGCCCATGCCAGTCCAGCGGCCGGTCGCTGAGGACACCGTCGAAAAATGCACGTTGTTCATCCAGCAGCGACACGCGGTTATGCCCTGGTATCACCGGCGTTTTTCCCGCGTGCAGCGTGGCCAGCAGCGCCACGATAAACAAATAGCTGTTTTCAAAGCACAGCGCCCAGCGTTCACCTTCCAGCCGCTGCAGGTCGGCCATCAGCCGCGCGACATCCGCCCGCAGGTGGCCGAGCGTCCAGGTGTGGTGGTCCTGCCAGGCAATAGGGGTATGCGCAGGACGCGAGGCCGTGAGCCATTGCGTCAGCGTCAGGGTCTGCTTCATTGTGAATCTCGTTTAATCATCCGCCGGCGCACCAGCCATTCCGCGCTCATCAGCAGCCCCATTAACAGGTAGGCAATCATGCCGTTCCATGCGGTCCACAGCGACATATCGCCGTGCAGGGCGGTAAACAGCGCCACGCTGCCGTTGATGATGAAAAAGGCGCACCAGATTTGCGTGACTCTGCGGGTGTAGCGCACGCCAGACTCGGGAAGCGCGGGTTCCTGCAGGCGCGCCAGACGCTCGACGATCGGCATCGCCGACCACAGAGAACCGCCGAATACCGCCAGCATGACCGCATTCACCACTACCGGATAGAACAGCAGCATCTGGTGGGTCTTAAGCAGGTAGCTGGCAAGGCACAGGGCGATGCCCGCCGCCGCCACAACCTGCGTGACCACGCGTAGCGGTCCCGCCTGTTGTCGGGTCTGGCGCAAGCGTAAAAACAGCAGCAGCGCCATCAGCGGCAGCAGCCAGTGCAGGTCGTTATGCGCCAGACCAAAGCCAATAACAAAAGGCCAGGCCAGCAGCAATAAACCTGTCAGCAGCGGGACGACGGGCAGCGAGCGAAGGCTCGGCATCGTGAATCAGGCTTCTTTCAGCAGACGTTCTACCGCGTCAACCACGTCCTGCACGGTACGTACCGCTTTGAACTCTTCCGGTTTGATCTTCTTGCCGGTTTTCTTTTGCAGGTGAACGATCATGTCAACCGCATCGATGCTGTCCAGCTCGAGATCTTCGTACAGGCGCGCTTGCGGCTGAATATCCTGCGGGTCCACTTCAAACAGCTTAACCAGCAGGGCAGAGACTTCGTCGTAAATGGCTTGTTGTTCTGTCATGACGAGCGATCCTCAGGCACGTTGCGCGTGAATGAAAGAGGCCTGCGTGGCAACGGAGAAGAAGTGCTGACGCATCTCTTCGCTTTCCGCTGAAAGCACCACGCCGTACTGATTTTTGACCGCCAGGCCCAGTTCCAGGGCATCAATGGAGTCCAGTCCCAGACCGTCGCCAAACAGCGCCGCGTCGGTATCAATATCGTCTGCGGATAGCTCATCCAGATTTAAGGTATTGATGATGAGATTTTTAATTTCAAGATGAAGCGCTTGCATCATTAAGTCCTATGCCATTCGTAGAATTTGTTTGTAATTTAAGTAAAAGATGCCGGTTTAGCTGCCGTGCCGCCAGCGCCGGTTCTTGTGAATTCGCGTTGTAAAACTGATTGAGCGGCACCCGTTCGCCGACCGCGATGGTGAACACGGGCTTGGTCGGCGGCGCGTCGTACCATTTGCTCTGTTTGCCCAGCATGTGCTCGGTGCAGCGGATAACCACAACGCGCAGGTCGCTGCCGCAGCGTACCGCGATATTGGCCGCCCCGCGCTGAAGCGTCATTTTCTCGCCGGGAACGCTGCGCGTGCCTTCCGGAAAAATCAGAATGGTGTCGCCCTGCTGCAGCCGCTGTCGACTGGCCGGCAGCAGCGCGTCGGCCTGATCGTTAATCAGATAATCGGCGGCACGGATAACGCCGCTGACGAACGGATTATGCAGCAGCGCGCTTTTTACCAGACAGTCGGTCTCGGGCATGATAGAGGCCAGCATCACGTAGTCAATCAGACTGGGATGGTTCGCCACCACCAGACAGCCGCGCTCCTGGCGCAGCCTGTCGGCCCCGGTGATTTGGTAATCCAGTACGCCGACGGTTCTGACCACCGTCAGGAAAAGACGGAAACTGGCGGAGATGCTGCGCCGCGCCAGGCGACGGCGACGCGCTTTGTTGCGCACGACAATCAGCAGCAGGTTGAACCAGATAAGCGACAGCATTAGCCCGCCAAGGCCGAACAGCGCGAAACACACGCCGGTCATTGCCGCGCGCCACAGGCGGTTGAGGCGTGAAAATAGCGTGCTCATGATCGGCTCCAGCGCCACTGCGCGCGTTCGCCGGGAACGGTGAACGTGGCGGCATCCTGGAGATAATGCTGTAAAAACAGCAGGCTTTGCGGCAATGCGCTTTCATCCTGCGGCGCAGCGGGCAGCGTTTCGCATTGCCATGCGTCGCCCGCCTCCAGCACCAGCCCGACGGCAAAAGGCCAGGTGGGCATCGTCGGCGGCAGGCGGTCATGATAAAAGGCCGGCAAAAAGCCATCGAAATCGACCATTAAGATGCGCTGGTAGCCGGCCTGTAACAGGCCTATGACCTCACACAGTCCCTGCTGGAAGGTGTCTCTTCCCGCCGACAGCGACGACGAGACCAGCGGCTTTTTGGCGGCGATGGTCAAATTACCGACCGACGAGTTGTGTACGGAAAGGGCGAAATCGGTGGGCGAGAGCGGCTGCTCGGTGGCCAGCGCCTGAAGAATGCGGAAGTTGCGCTCCAGCTCGCCGTGACGGCTGGTGAACAGCGCGGCATCGATATCCTGTTTGCGCAGTAAAGACAGGCCGCAGTCGACCGCCAGCTTGCTGCCGGAGCTGAGGCGTCGCGCGGTCATCATTGGCAGTTCGCTGGGTTTAGCGAGCGGCGCAGCAGGATCGATGGCATACGGCTGCTGCGCCCATTGCCGCCACTGTTCTGCGTCATTGATGCCCGGCGCGCTGGCCTGCCAGTCAATTATGTTTAATGCAAATTTCATCCACTCGCGCCTAAATCAATGAGTCCATCGGCATTTTTTGAATGCCCAACGCTAAATTATGTTGCCTTAGAATGATTTCTTATGACAAATCAGTAGGGTATGACCAATACCCAGGTTGTCGTGGCGTTCATCTACCTGGAAACCTGCGCGGTCCAGATAGTGATAAAACTTCTCTACGCTATAAAACCGGCTGTTACCGTTCGCCATGCAGGTAAAGTACAGCGAGGTAGCATTCAGGCTAAAGGCCGCCGCTTCAAATTTCTGCGCGTCCCAGAACAGTTCCATAATGCACAGCTTCGCGCCGGGCTTCATTGCGCGGGCGACGTTAGCCAGCAGAGCAATAATCTGTTCGGGCGAAAAGCAGTCAAGAAACTGGCTCATCCACCAGATATCAGCCTCACCGGGCAGCGGGGCAGCGCTTAACATATCCACCGGGTGAAAATTAACCCGATGCGTGAGGCCCGCATTAGCAATATTCGCGCGCGCCAGCGTAATTTGCGGCGGCAGATCTAATATCGTTACCGTAATATTGTCATTGTATTGGCAACAATGCAGCGCCCATTTACCGGTATTTCCACCGACATCATACAATATCGTTGGATTGCTGGCGAAAATGCGCGGAAGCGCCGCCGCGAAGGCTTCATCCGAGTAATAATGATCGAAGGCAAACCAGCTCGCGCGCGCCGATTCCGGCAGCTGAGAAAGCGCGGGATAAATTGTCGGCCAATCGCCAAAAACTTTCAACCCCGAAGGCTTACCTTCTTTTAGCGCCTGTTCCAGAAAAAATAACCCTTGATAGCAAACATCCTGCGTGAAATCCATATTGACGTTAGTCATCTTGTCATGCAGCAGGAAATGGCCGATTTTGGTTAAACAATACGCATCGTTTTGCGCGGTAACGATGCGCCCACTCAGCCCCATATCCAGAAGAATACTAATAGCATATTCATTGAGAGGACATTGCGCCGCAATATCTGACAACGTGGCGCCATTTTTACCCTGTTTATCTAAATAAGCGAGAATACCGGTATTGCGAAGGCTGAGCGCCGTCTGAAATAGCATCGGAGCAAACGCAATTTTCTGGGCTTCCGTTATCGCTTCCAGTGCGCTGAGTGAGTCCTGTTCATACATTGTTTTAGGGTCTATATACCCAATAAACCTCAAGATGCAGGTTTGAGCACCTGAAAATGATCGTTAATTCGGGACGTCAGAAAACCCGCTATCCCCGGTAACGTATGGCTGAAAAATTCAGATATTGCATCCCTGAACTCCCTGCTGTTGCTGAAGTAGCGGTTATTCCGGGCATGTTCGTTCATTAACTTCCACATTCGTTCTATCGGATTCAGGTTCGGGCTGTACGGCGGGAGGTAATGAAGTTTTATATTTACCACCTCCGCCCAGTCTTTCACTAACTGTGAACGGTGATAACCAGCACCATCCAGAATAACATGAACTTTCTGCTGATAATCTGGATAAATTTTACGTATCTCATTGAAAAAACGAGATACGTTGTATTCATTAACCGTTTTATATTCGCAGATTAGCGGATGTTCCGGGGCCTTCAGATTCAGCGCCCCCATGATATTCAGCCGTGTACGACTACCTGTTGTTTTTACCGCTTTTCTCTGGCCTTTACGTATCCAGCCATAACCTATTTTGGTGGCCTGAGTCGGATGGACAGCATCAATAAAAAGAACCGGTTCATCACCTGCGGTGGCTTTGAGTTCCTCATAATATTCAATGAATTGCTTTTGTTTCTCTTCACTGAATTTATGCGGGACGCCTGACGGTTTTTTATAGGTGAAGCCGTTCCGGTGCAGCCACTTATTCATTCCCGGAATGCTGAAAACGATGTTCCATGTCCGCGCGACAAACGCGACAATATCACGGGTATGGTAAAATAAATTGTCGGATAAGTGGCTGATTAAAAAAGCCGTTTGTTCAGCGCTGAGTTTGCTGTCTGAGCCGCCATTTTCGGGCTTCAGCTTGCCTTTGTTCAGAAACTCGCTGATATGGTGGTCAACAGTAGTCTGATGCAGGCGTAAAGCCTGAGCGATCATGGCCGAACTCCAGCCCTCGGAGGCCAGAAGAATGGCTTTAATGCGATCGCAAACGCGCTTATCACGACTGGAGTCATGAAGACGCTCAAGTTCAGCTTTTTGTTGGTCAGTGATAAAGATTTTCATGGGGACAGCATGATCTCCTGTTGCTGAAAAATCAAGCGTCTTCAATGATCACGGGTATACAGAGGGTAAAAGAACCTAATCCCGCAGGTGGCGGGATTAGGCGGCGATAATTTATTGCAGAGCAGCGCTGGCCAGATTGACCTGGATATCTTTGTCGAGGTTTCTCACCCAGCGATTGTAATTCTTGTGAATTTTTCCATCGGAAGCTTTCAGGTTGAAGCTGCTATCGTAAACAATGGAATAGCCCGTTGCGGAGTATTTGATGTTTGCCGTTGCAGAGTGGTCGCGGGCTTTCTGAGTGGCCTTAATCACGCCAGGTGCCGCTTCCGTCATGATCCAATCACGCTGGATGCCCGCCTTTAAGATGGCGTTTTTTACCTGTTCGGCGCTGTGGCCTGCCGATACGACGGTGTTAATTTGTTCAATTGGCGCCGTGCGCGCGCAGCCTGCCAGAATGCTAAGGAAGGTGCGAACAAGTTCCTGATATGAGATCATCATATTCATCCGGAGCGCATCCCAGAGGGACATCATGAGCCATCAACTCACCTTCGCCGATAGTGAATTCAGCACTAAGCGCCGTCAGACCCGAAAAGAGATTTTCCTCTCCCGCATGGAGCAGATTCTGCCATGGCAGAATATGACCGCTGTCATCGAGCCGTTTTATCCCAAGGCGGGCAATGGCCGACGGCCCTATCCGCTGGAGACCATGCTGCGTATTCACTGCATGCAGCATTGGTACAACCTGAGCGACGGTGCCATGGAAGATGCCCTGTACGAAATCGCCTCCATGCGCCTGTTTGCCCGATTATCCCTGGATAGCGCCCTGCCGGATCGCACCACCATCATGAATTTCCGCCACCTGCTCGAGCTGCATCAACTGGCCCGTCAATTGTTCAAGACCATCAATCGCTGGCTGGCCGAAGCAGGCGTCATGATGACCCAAGGCACTTTGGTGGATGCCACCATCATTGAGGCACCCAGCTCTACCAAGAACAAAGAGCAGCAACGCGATCCGGAGATGCATCAGACCAAGAAAGGCAATCAGTGGCACTTTGGCATGAAGGCCCACATTGGTGTCGATGCCAAGAGTGGCCTGACCCACAGCCTGGTCACCACCGCGGCCAACGAGCATGACCTCAATCAGCTGGGTAATCTGCTTCATGGAGAGGAGCAATTTGTCTCAGCCGATGCCGGCTACCAAGGAGCGCCACAGCGCGAGGAGCTGGCCGAGGTGGATGTGGACTGGCTGATCGCCGAGCGTCCCGGCAAGGTAAAAACCTTGAAGCAGCATCCGCGCAAGAACAAAACGGCCATCAACATCGAATACATGAAAGCCAGCATCCGTGCCAGGGTGGAGCACCCGTTTCGCATCATCAAGCGGCAGTTCGGCTTCGTGAAAGCCAGATACAAGGGGCTGCTGAAAAACGATAACCAACTGGCGATGTTATTCACCC
The DNA here is from genome assembly GCF_014168815.1 of Klebsiella sp. WP3-W18-ESBL-02. Taxonomy (NCBI): domain Bacteria; kingdom Pseudomonadati; phylum Pseudomonadota; class Gammaproteobacteria; order Enterobacterales; family Enterobacteriaceae; genus Klebsiella; species Klebsiella sp. WP3-W18-ESBL-02. The sequence continues at coordinate 3,169,442 of NZ_AP021972.1, read as the reverse complement.
TGGCCAACCTGTTTCGGGTGGACCAAATGATACGTCAGTGGGAGAGATCTCAGTAAAAACCGGAAATAACGCCAGAAATGGTGGAAAAAATAGCCTAAATAGGCTGATTCGATGTGTTTGCGGGAAAAAAATCGGCCCAGATCCGCGAAATTTTAATCAGCGAGTCAGCTTGGGAAGAAATGACCTGCTTATTCGCACCTTCCCTAATGAATGTGAAAACGGCGAACCATTTAGCTATTTTATTCATGCTGATTTCCTATCAAATATCACTGTTTATTTTGTTATATGCCAGAAGAGATTGATCGCGATGAAGCCAGAAACAATAAATTCCAGCAAGATATAACATTGTTTGCGTATTGAGTAAAACCCATGTGCAGGCAGCTGATTTATATTTTTGATGATTGTCAAAAAATGCTTCAGTGTATTTAGCCTGTACACGATATACGTTAATTTAAAAAGGTATTATCGGCAGATTGATGCGTTTTGTTAATTTATTTTAAAAGTCGACATATTAGACTGGTTTAATCTTTTATATCTATCACTCCATCGTTTTTTGACGCCGTAGGGAGAATTTTTATCTAAAAAACGGGGTGTTGTATAGCTATTAATTATGATGGGCGTCAGCCGCGGGGTATTAACCCTCATCTGCCGTCGCCGCGGCCGGGGGAGCAAAGGGGCATTCTTCGGGGGAAACGTTTATGGCTCTGCTGACAGCGGATTAAGAAACGTGATCGGTACCGCTAACCCGACGGGATGCGGTTTTTGTCCTGTTTAATGTCATCTCTGTCCGTTGCGCCAGAACCGCATTCAGCATTTGATGAGGCTTCGGATTTTCCGACCGCAACTGCCTGGAGGATAAGAAGAGATGACCCATCAAATTACCCTGCGTTTTGAGGATGGCGCAACGCAAACTCTGCCGTGCCGCGCCGGTGAGTCCGTCGCTGACGCCGCGCTGCGCAATAGAATTAGCATTCCGCTCGACTGCCGTGACGGCGTCTGTGGCACCTGCAAAGCGACCTGTGTATCCGGCGACTACCAGCACGGCGACTACGTTGACGACGCGTTATCGGCCGAAGAAGCCCGCGCGGGGCGAGTGCTGACGTGCCAGATGCGCCCGCAGAGCGATTGCGTCGTGGAGATTGCCGCGGCTTCGCAGGCTGCCGGCGTAGCGACCTATCACGGGCGCATCACTGCCAGCAGGATGCTGTCGCCAACCACGTTAACGTTCTCCGTTGCGCTCGACGATCGTCATGCGCTGAGCTTCCTGCCCGGGCAATACGTCAACGTGCAGGTGCCCGGTAGCGACCAGACACGCGCGTATTCGTTTAGCTCCGGTCCCTCAGACCCTGAAGCGTCGTTTGTCGTGCGCAATGTCCCGCAGGGTCTGATGTCCGAATGGCTGCGTGAACGGGCCCGCGTGGGGGATGCGATAAGCTTTCGTGGGCCGATGGGCAGTTTCTACCTACGTCCGCTTGAGCGCCCGGTGCTCTTTCTGGCAGGGGGAACCGGGCTGGCCCCGTTCCTGTCGATGCTGGCAAAGCTGGCGGATGATGGCGCTGCGTCAATGCCGATACACCTGATTTTTGGCGTGACCCGCGATGAAGATCGGGTGGCGATTGATGTACTGGATGCGTACACGCGGCGCCTGCCGAACTTCAGCTACCGCTGTACCGTGGCCGATCCGCAAAGCAGCCATCCGCATAAGGGCTACGTCACCGCGCATATTGATGCCCGGCAGCTTCACGGTGGCGATGTCGATGTGTATCTCTGCGGCCCGCCGCCAATGGTCGATGCGGTACGCAGCTATCTCGATCGCGAGGGGCTGACGCCGCGTCATTTCTACTACGAGAAGTTCGCCGGTGCAGTCGCCGCGCCAGTGGCGGCAGATGATGAGCCGCCGATCGCGTCTGCGGACGTCGACGATGCCTTTGACCTGCGGCTGGCGCTGGAGCTCGGTGCGGTACAGCTGACCATGGGGCGGCTGAGCGGCGAGCAGCTCACCACCTTCCGCCGTTTGGCCGATGCGACGGCCGAATTTGTCTCCGGGCGGCGCTTCCTGGACGTGGCGGGCTACGCTGCGGCTAACCAGGCCTTCCACCGGTTCTTGATTGAAGCGACCCGTAATGCGCAGCTTATCGCGCTGTATGCCGAGCTGGCGGTGCAGGACTATATCGACCGCGCGTTAACCGCAGGCGTCGAGATTGTTGGCGACATTGTGCAGCAGCATCGGGATTTAGTTTCCGCCTTCGAATTCGGTGATTTAAATGCCGCTCGCGACGTGCTGGCCCAGCACGCCCAGCATTCACGCACCACCATGAATCGGTCGCTGGCGTTGAAAAACGTGCCCTGCGCCGTATTGCCGCCTGTGGCTACACCTCTGCCAGCGTCAGATGCGCCGCGCTGTCCATTTCATGAGCCGGCGCCGCCGCTGCCGCCATACTCAGACGAGCTGGCCTGGCCGCCGGGGCTCGAGCCTTTTAAAGTGGTGGACGACGGCGCACAGGGCGACCCGTATGCACACTACAACTGGATGCGCGAACACGCGCCAGTGCTGCGCTGCCGCTCCGCGACTTCTGACGTCTGGTTTATCTCGCGCTATGACGATGTTTATCAGGCAATCCGCAACCCGAAACTGTTTTCCTCTGAGGTGGTAAGCCCTCCGCCGCTGACGTTCCTCACGCTGTTTGACGCCCCTGGGCATACCCGGCTGCGTAAAGTGGCGCAGCCGTCGTTTATGCCACTGGCCCTGGAGCCGTTTATCCCTGAAATAGAACGTCGTGCCGAGGCGCTAATCGACGGAATGCTTGCCCGTGGCGGCGGCGATGTGGTGGAGGATTTTGCCATTCCGCTGAGTATCGCCACCATTTCGGCGATGATCGATGTGCCGAACGAAGACGAAGAAAAGATGAAGTTCTGGTCTGATGAAACCTTCAGCTACTTCGGGCGTCTGGCGCGCAATGCCCCCGGAACCGGTACCGATGAACAAAGCGCAATGGCCTTCTTCGCCTACCTAAAGGCGGCGATGGAGCGGTTGTATCTCAGCAATAGCCCGTCCATTGGCGGTCATATCGCGCGAATGTGGAAAGCCGGGGAGCTGTCGGAAAAAGAGGCCAAAGAGCTGTGCGCCTTCGTTTTCATCGCCGGGCACGACACCACCACCATCCTGGTGGCCAATGTTTTTCGCATGTTTGCCGAACAGCCGCAGCTGGTGGCGCGCATTCGCGACAATATGGATGACGCCGAACTGTTTGTGGAGGAGGTGGCGCGCTACCGTGGCACCGTACAGCGGGTAAGCCGTATCACCACTGAAGCCACGACGGTGGCGGGGGTCGAGATCCCGAAAGGCGCGGTGATACGCCTGCTGCTGTCGGCGGCGAACCGCGATAGCCGTAAGTTTGCCGATGGCGAAACCTTCAATATCGATCGCGATACGCAAGGCCATCTTGGCTTCGGCAACGGTGCCCACAAGTGCCTTGGCCAGCCGCTGGCGAAGCTCGAAACCCTGATTGCCACGAAGCTGGTGGCGCGTAAGGTCAGCGAGATTCGTCTCGATCCTGCGCGCCCCATCGAGTATGTGCGCGGTAACAATTTGACCAACTCTGGCCCGGCGCACCTGTTTGTGCAGATGCGCGCAAAGGCGGACTAAGCGGAGTGTGACAGGCGGCCCTGCTCCCGAAGGCGGTATTCGGTGGGCCGCAGTCCGGTTTGCTTGCGGAAGAAGCGGCCAAAGTAGGCTTCGTCGCGAAAGCCCAGCTCGCGGGCTATCTGTTTAACGCTGAGGCTGGAGTACATCAGCAGCCGCTGGGCTTCGTGAACGGCGCGGCGGTCAATGGCTTCAATGGCTGAAATGCCGAACGCCTCGCGGCAGATTCGGGTGAGCTGCCCGGCGGAGATACCCATGGCCTCGGCGTAGCGGGCGACCGGCTGACGGCTACGGCAACGCGCATCGAGCAGCAGGCGGAAGCGTTCAATTCGTGCGACCAGGGCCGCACGCGCGGGGTTACCCGTCAGCCGCGCCTTCTCGCTCAGGCGGGCAATTTGTACAAACAGCGCAAGGGTGAGCGCCAGCCCGGCGGTGTACTGCCAGCGTTCCGGATGCGCCGCCTCGCGGCCGATGCCTTCGAAAAGCGCCGCCAGGGGTTCGCCGCGGCGACTGTAGGGATCGACCGTCAGCACCGCTGGTGTACGCACAAAATCCAGCAGTTCGGGCGCGGCGGTCATCGCGACCGATTCAATAGCCGACTGCGCGGTGGTCACTACGTGGCCGTCAATGTCGGCATCAAAGTGAAAACCGTGTACCGAGCGGGCCGGAATAACCACCAGGCACGGCGCTTCCAGCCGCCAGCGCTGGCCATCTATCGACGTCTCACCGCCGCCGCGCGTGATGTACAGCGTTTGGATGAGCGCATCGTGAAAGTGCGGCTCAATTTCGAAGCCAAAGCGGCTGGCGCGCGATGGAATACGTTCATGGTGCACGCTGTCCACCGGGGCATGGCCGGGCTGCGCGCCGTACAGCGCGTAGTTGGGCAGGTGGCGACGGGCGCTGGCGTTAGCGGGCATGGTGCGGGTTTTGTCCGGTTGTCATGGGCGACTCCAACGATGAGATGACCTGTTATTCGGCGGTAAAACGGACCCGGGCGCAAGCGCTGAATATTCATCTTGTGATGTGGCGAGGGTCGGCTCAGCGGCGCTTCTCTATGGCAGCACGGGCGTAAAAGTTGCGCCAGCACACACTTCCTGGCAATTGTCGAAAAGTGCAGGTTTTGGCGTGAAAGTGCCCTTCTTTTTCCCGGTAGGGCTGTGAAAAATGCACATGTAACTTTTTTGCAACATCAATGGAACGATCGGAATCCTTCATCTGCGAGGTACCCTATGGCTGTAGAACTTCCTGCTCGTGAGTGCGATGTGCTGGTGATTGGCAGCGGCGTCGGCGGGCTGTCCGCGGCGGTGACCGCTGGCCTGAACGGGCTGAGCGTTCAGGTTATCGAAAAAGACGCGGTTTTTGGCGGCACCACCGCGTTTTCGGGCGGCGTGCTGTGGATCCCTGACAACCATCTGGCGCGTCAGCAGGGCATCGATGACAGTCAGGCCGCGGCGCGTACCTATTTGCAGGGGGAGGCGGGCGACAGCTTCCGCCCGGAGGTCGTCGACGCTTTCCTGAAAAACGGGCCGGAAATGCTGCGTTTTTTTGAAGAGCATACCCGCTTTCGCTGCAACCTGTATCAATACCCCGACTATCATCCCGACGCGCCCGGCGGCGTTATGCGCGGCCGTTCGGTGGTACCGGAGGCATTTGATATCCGCGAGCTCGGTGACGCGATGCCGCGCCTGCGCAAGCCGCTGCGGACCATCACCTTTATGGGAATGATGTTCAGCTCGTCCAATAACGATCTCAAGCACTTCTTTAACGCGACCCGTTCGCTGAAGTCGTTTACCTACGTCGTGAAACGCCTGAGCCGCCACCTGCTGGAGGTGGCGCGCTACGGGCGCGGTATTACCGCTAACGGCGGCAACGCGGTCGTCGCCCGGCTGGCTTGTTCTGCACGGGATCTTGGCATCCCTATTCACACCGGCGTGGCGGCAAAAGATCTGATTGTCGAGCAGGGCGCGGTGCGCGGCGTTGTGGTTGAACGCGGCGGTGAACGAATCACCCTGTACGCCCGCCGTGGCGTGGTGCTGGCTTCCGGCGGCTTTGCCCGCGACGAGGCGAGGCTGAAAAAACTGTACCCGCACGTACAGCGCGGCGGTGTTCAGCTGTCGCCGACGCCGCCGGGCGTCGATACCGGCGACGGCATTGCGATGGCCGAACGAATCGGCGCCCGCTTTGATGACAGCTACCCAAACGGTGCGGCGTGGATCCCCGCGTCGAAGGTGCAAATTGGCCGCCAGTCGTATGTCTTCCCGCATCTGGTCGACCGCTACAAGCCCGGTTTTATCATGCTAAACCGTCACGGCGTGCGCTTTTGTAATGAGGCGGATTCCTACCACGACGTCGGGATCGCCATGATAGAAACCTGCCGTGACGATACGGAAACCTTCGCCTGGCAGATCTGCGACCGCCGGGCGCTGCGCAAATACGGTATGGGCTTTGCCAAACCGGCGCCGATACCCGTCTCGCTGTACCTGAAAAACGGCTATCTGCTCGAAGGTAAAACGCTGCACCAGCTGGCGCAAAAAATGGGCGTGCCGCCTCAGGCGCTGGAACGCACCGTCAGCGATTACAACGCCGCCGCGCGGCAGGGACTGGATCCGCAGTTTGGCCGTGGTGAATCGGCCTACAACCGCTATCTCGGCGACAGTCACCATCAGCCTAACCCTTGCGTGGCGCCGATAGAACAGGGGCCCTTTTATGCGGTGAAGCTGTATATGGGCGATCTCGGCACCTTCCACGGCCTGAAAACCGACGCCGAAGCGCGAGTGCTGGACAACCAGGGGCGGGTGATACCGGGCCTCTATGCGGCCGGCAATGAAATGGCGAGCATCATGGGCGGCAGCTATCCCGGCGCGGGGATCACGATTGGCCCCGCGGCGACCTTTGGCTACATCGCCGCCCGCAGTATGGCGGCACGCGGTGAAACGGCGGTACAGCCTGCACAAGCCGCCTCATGAATCAGGAGAACATCATGTCGACACTTTTCAGTTCATTACGGGTTGGCCCGCTAACGCTGGCTAACCGTATCGTGGTTCCGCCCATGTCGCAGTATTCCGCGCGGGCGGACGGCATCGCCACTCCGTGGCATGCTCAGCATATTGGCGGGCTGGCCGTTTCCGGCGCGGGTATGGTGATTTGCGAGGCCAACGGCGTGACGGCCGATGGCCGCATTACCCCGCACTGTCTGGGGCTGTGGAATCACGATCAGGCGCAGGCGCTGCAAACGCTGCTGGCCGGTATTCGCACCTACAGTTCGACGCCGATTGGCGTGCAGCTTAACCATGCCGGGCGTAAAGCGGGCACCAACGCGCCGTGGCGAAGCCAGGGCGCATCGTTGAGCGATGAAGAGGGCGGTTGGCCGACGGTTGCGCCGTCGGCGATTGCCTATAAACCCGGCTGGCGCGTACCGCAGGTGCTGGACGTGACGGGTATGGCGCGCATTACCCAGGGCTTCGTCGATGCCGCCCGCCGGGCGCTGGACGCGGGAGTCGACTTTATTGAGCTGCATGCGGCCAACGGCTATCTGCTGAACCAGTTCCTCTCGCCGCTGAGCAACCGACGCGAAGATGACTACGGCGGCAGCCCGCAAAACCGTATGCGCTTTCCGCTGCAGGTGGCTCGCGCGCTGCGCGAGGTCTGGCCGAAAAACCGCGCTCTCGGCGTCCGCTTCAACGGCGGTGAATTTGCCGAAGGCGGTCTGTCGCTGGATGAAGCGGTGCTGTTTGCGCGTGAACTGCACGCGCTGGGCTATGATTATCTCCACGTTTCCGGCGGCTATAACATCTACAGTCAGACCCCGGCGGCCGACCAACCGGGCTATATGGTGCCGTTCGCCGAAGCGGTGAAAAAGGCGCTGCCGCAGGCGGTAGTCATTACCGTTGGGCTGATTTATGAAGCGCAGCAGGCAGAGGCGATCGTCCAGGATCGGCGGGCGGACCTGGTGGCGATTGGCCGGGGGATGCTTGACGACCCGAACTGGCCGATTCATGCGGCGATAGCCCTTGGGGAAAACCCGCCCTGGCCAAAACCGTATGACCGCTTCGGGCCGCTGGGCTGGCCGACGCACCGTCCGCAGGAGGCCAGAGGATGAATCTGCCGCTTATCGATCACCGGATCTACACGATTCGTCCACGTAAAATGAATGACTTTATCGCGGTGTTTGACCGCCTGGCGATGCCGGTGCTGCGCGAAACGCTGGGGAATCCTTTGGGGTTTTACACCAGTTTTGTCGGGCCGCAGAACCAGTTCGTTCATCTGTGGGGCTATGAAAGCCTCGCGGAATATGAACGTCGCAGCCTGCTGCGCGATACGCATCCGGATTTTGCCGCCTACCTTAAAGCGTCGGAGCCGTATATTGTGGCGCAGGAGACGCGGCTGATTCGCGCCACGGCAATGCCGTCGGTAGCGGGGTAGTTTTGTGCGGCAATAACCCTCACCCCTTTGTGGAGAGGGTTAGGGTGAGGGGAAACCGCTCATCACACTCACGGAGGCACCATGAACCTGACCAACAGCATCCCGGTATTCAAGCTGTACGGCGAAAGCTGGCACTGGCCGACGCCGGATCTGCTGCACTGCGAATCGATTCAAAGCCGCAGTAGCCTCTATGACTGGAGCATTCGCGCCCATCAGCATAGCGATCTGGTGCAGATCCTCTTCGTGCAGCAGGGGCAGGGGGACATTGAAATTGAAGGTGAGCGTCGTGCGTTCTGCGGGGCCTGCGTGCAGATTATCCCCGCGCTCTGCGTGCACGGATTTCGCTTTTCGCCGGGGACGCAGGGGTTTTCCCTGTCGCTTGCCGCCCCGCTGGTGGCGCAGCTCGAGCGGCAGTTTGGCCGTGCTTTACAGGTGCTGAATCAGGCCAGACGCGTAGCGGTCGGCGAGGCCGCTGACTATCTTCATACGCTGTTCCACACGTTACAGCAGGAGTATCAGTCCGATAGCGAGGCGCGCGATATGATGCTGCATTCGCAGCTTAGCGCACTGGTGGTGTGGCTGAACCGACGCGGTGCGACGCCGGTGGAAGTGAGCGATAAAGTAGAACGCAAACGGGCAACGATTCGCCGTTTTAATCACCTGGTGGAAAACCACTATCGCGAGCATCTGCCGCTGGCGCACTACGCGAGTCAAATTGGGATGTCCGGCGTGCATCTCAACACGCTGTGCCGCGAGTTCCATGGCTGCAGTGCGCTGAGCGTGCTGCACCACCGTTTGCTGCTGGAGGCGAAGCGCAGCTTGCTGTATACCAGCATGACCGTCAGCCAGATATCCGACTATCTCGGTTTCAGCGACGCCACCTATTTCTCTCGTTTTTTCCGCCGCAGCACTGGTTTTTCACCGCGCGATTTCCGCGATAGGCCATCCGATACCGGCGTTGAACCTGCCCGAACGACGTCGCCGGGCAGGTCTTTCGACTAGCGGGTGAAGCCCGGGCGCGGCAGCTTGCCCATCAACATGGTCGGCAGGCCGCCGTCGACGCCAATTTCCGCCCCGTTGATATAGCTGGATTTTTCACTGAGTAAAAACAGTACCGCGTTGGCGATATCTTCCGGCCTGCCGATGCGCTGGCTGGCGGTAAAGGCCTCGCGGCTCTCGCGCACGCCAGGCTGAGCGTAGTAGTCGGCAGTCAGCGCGGTTTCAATCATCCCCGGTGCCACCAGGTTACTGCGAATGCCATCCTGACCCCATTCCACGGCAATCTGTTGCGACAGCAGCCCGACGGCGGCTTTGCCGGGGCTATAGGCACCGCTCCACGGCTGCGGAATGCGCCCGGAAATCGAGCCGATATGGACGATGCTGCCGCGTTTGGCCGCGCGCATATCGTGGGCAAATTCGCGGGCGCACAGCAGATAGCCGGTGAGATTGACGTTGAGCTGCGTTTGCCATTGCTCAAGGCTGATGTCCGCTAGCCCCGCGGGGCGTAAAATACCGGCCGCATTGACCAGCCCGTCGCACGAACCGAGCAGCGAACGCACGCTCAACGCCGCCTCTTTGACCTGCGCTTCGCAGCTGACGTCACAGGCCACCGCCACCCGTTTTCCCGGCAGGTGTTCAAGCTTCTGGCGTACCGCATCGCCGCGCTGCGGGTGACTGTCGAGCAGCGCAACGTTAGCGCCCTGCTGGGCCAGCGCCGTGGCGATGGCTTCGCCAATGCCGCTCGCCGCGCCGGTGACGGCAAATACCTGGCCGCGCAGGCCCAGCCAGTCCGGGGATGCTTGTAATTCTGTCATGGTTTTCTCCACGTTTTCATAGGGTACAGATGCCCTGACATTGTTTGGCGCACGGTGGGGAAAGGAAAGGCACGAACGAAAAGCAGATGGGGACTTTTGAATACGATTTCGCTAACCTGTGCGTTCATTCACCTTTGTCATGAGGCCCTGGATGGACCATCCTGCCGCGCAGCACATTCTCGGTCTTTATCAGCGTCACGCCGACGCCTTCGTGCGCTTACGTTCGCGCGCGCTGTTTGAAAAAAGCTGGCTGGATGCCTTCCTCGCCGCCGTTGGAAAAACGGGGCATATTCTGGATATCGGCTGCGGTACCGGCGAGCCTATCGCCGCCTATTTTATGGCTCAGGGGTACACGCTGACCGGCGTTGATGGCAGCGAGGCGATGCTGGCCTATGCCTGCGCGCAGTTTCCAACGCAGCGCTGGTGTCTGCAGGACATGCGTGCTCTGGCGCTGAAGGAAACCTTCGATGGCCTGGTTGCCTGGGACAGTTTTTTCCATCTCTCGCAGGGCGATCAGCGGGCGATGTTTGCGGTTTTTGCCCGCCACAGTCATCCCGGGAGCGCATTGCTGTTTACCAGCGGCCCCGGTGACGGGATTGCCATGGGGGAGTTTGAAGGCGAGCCGCTGTTCCACGCCAGCCTGGCCCCCGAAGAATACCGCGCGCTGCTGGCAGAAAATGGTTTCACGGTGCTGGCGATGCGCGCGGAGGACCCGGAATGCACCGGGCATACCGTGTGGCTGGCGAAGCGAGAATAGCGCGGCGTTGCCTGGTGTGTGGCACCTGCGGAAATAAAGGGCGGAAGTTTTGCATCCTCTGAAATAAAATAATTCACCATTCAGGAAAGTATATTTCCGCTTATTTTTTATAATATTGTGAAGTGTATTTAATTTCTAAAATTGCATTTTCATTTATGCATTTTTATTGCGCGAGAACAAAAAAAACGTATTCATTAGATCGGTATGGTAGCGCCTCAAATTGAGTCTGCTTACCTGTAAAATGATGAAAAACCTGCTGTTATTATTATCTCTTATTTTTGTTTCAACCCCTGCTTCGGCCCTTAATTTTACCTCTACGGCGCTGCATCTTAATTGCCCATCGCGCGGGTTGGTTGAAATTACCCTGCATGTCTATGACCACGTATCCGAACTGTGGCAGGGGCATTATGAAGTGGGGTCCGGCCATCGTAAGCACGATGGCGTCGTGCTGGTGAGCTTTACGAACGGCGACAGGCTGGTTCACCGCAGCCGCACCGATGAATTTTTGTACCGCTACGCGGGGCAAAAAACATGGCAGCACTGCCGGAAGCTCTCCGAAGGCCCGCTGCATGTACAAACGCTGGCCTATCACCACTAGGCATGATGTGCTTGCAGGTTCTCTTTCGCCCAGCGAATAAACGCTTTCTTGTCCAGCGCCTGGCTGAACAGCCAGCCCTGGCCGTACTGTACGCCGTGGGCTCGTAGCCATTCGCGCTGAGCAGGTGTTTCAATCCCTTCTGCCACCATTGTGAGGTTGAGCGATTTCGCCATTTCGATGATGTGGCCGATCACCCGATTATGTTCCAGCGCGTCGACGAAGAATTTGTCGATTTTCAGCGTGTCGACGTCCAGTTCCTGCAAATAGCTGAGGCTCGAATAGCCGACGCCAAAATCATCAATAGAGAGGGTGTGACCCATTTCCCGGTAGGTCTGAATCATCGGGCACGCGGTTTTGGGCATCACCATATCGCGCTCGGTGATTTCGATGGCAATCTGCTTGGGGGATACCCGCCAGCGCGCGAGCTGTTGCTTAATCAGCGCCGGTAGGGACGGCGAACTGAGATCGGCGGCGGAAATATTGATCGAAATATGCTGCTGCGGATGCGCCGCCAGCCAGTTGCCCAGATCGTCAAATACCGAGCGCACAATGTACTCGGTGAGCTGACTAATGACGCCGGTCTGTTCAGCGAGCGGGATGAATATATCCGGCGGCAGCCAGTTGCCGTCCGGCTGTTGCCAGCGCGCTAGCGCTTCTGCGCCAACGATACGCCCGCTGTTCAGGTCAACCACCGGCTGATAGTGGACGGAAATCTCTTGCGCACGGATGGCGTCGAGAATGCGGTAGTGTGATGAACGCAGGCGACGCAGGACCCGCAGCATCAGAAACGCCGCGATAACGCTCAGGAGAACGCCAAGCGGAACCCACACCATCAGTTGGTGACGCAGGCTGGACTCCATCGGCTGCTGGGAAGACCAGGTCAACAAAATTGCGCCTACCGTCGGCAGATGCTGCTGGCGGTACACCGTACCGTCTTTTTCTATCGTCGACTGAAAAACATGCAGATTATTGAGCCAGAAATCGGGCGCGATAGCGGCATTGCTGGCGATCACCCGATGCCCGTTTTCACTAATTAACGCAGCGTGAATGGGGTAGTTAGGGTGCGGCAACACGTCAATCAGTGAATCGGGATCGACGATAGCAACGTAGCGACCGTTGCTGACGGCCACCATTTTGTCATCGGTTTGTAGGTCGTGGCGCGAGGTCAGCCAGACGTGATAGCCCCCAGGCGCGGTGAATTCGGAGTCAGGCACCTTCTCTGCCAGCGTATTGCTCAGCAGGGCGCAGGGAGACGCAGCGTTCTCAAGGTAGAATACGCCCTGTACGTACTGATGAAGGTAGGAAACCTTCTGCAATTGACGCAGGTGCGCCAGGCTACAGAGTTCGCCTTGAAAACGATCGACTTCTTCCAGCGCGTCGCGGGTCTGCTGCCTCACGCGTTCGGAGCGAGCAATCACGCGTTCAGTATAGCTATCCAGCTCCTGATTAAAGAGTTCGTGGGCCTGACGGTGGGCTAGCCAGAGGCTGAGCGTAATGGGCAGGAAGATGAGGATAATCAGCACGCCCGTGATTATGCTCACCAGACGCTGCGTGGTCATCATGATTCCTTAGTGCTCGAGCGGGAGGTTAGTAAGCAAACGATTAGCGACGGATTATATCGTTGGTCAGACCCCATAGACTATAACAATATAAAGATTGTACCTACTATTCTGTGACTTTCGGATTTTTGCTTGATACGAAATACCCCTTCAGAATTAACTGAAGGGGCGTCTTTTGCGTTTATGGCGCTATTTGTCCACCGTTAACGTCCAGGATCTGTCCGGTTATGTAGCCGCTACAGGCATGAGATGCGAAGAACAGGAACGCGGGCGCCACCTCCTCGGCGTAGCCGAAGCGGCCCATCGGAATACTAGCGGCAATTTTCGCCCGCAGCTCGTCGCTTTTGCCGTCGTGAAAGGCGGTATCGATAGTCCCCGGTGAAACGATATTGAAGCGGATACCGTCGGCGGTGAACTCTTTCACCCAGTTGCGGTGAATATCGTGGAGCCACGCTTTTGATGCGGCATAAATCCCCGCGCCAACGCCGCCGCCCTCGCGTCCGGCGATGGAGCCCGTGCTGATAACACAGCTGGTTTCTCCGCGGGCTTTTGCCGATGCGCGCAGATGCGGAATGGCGAATTTTGTCATCATCAGCGCCGAGCGGGCGTTGAGGTCCATCACCCGATCGTAGAACGCATCGTCAATGGCTTCCAGATTGGCGCGTCCCCCCAGGCCGCCGGCGTTGTTGATCAATATGTCCAGGCCGCCGAAGCGGGCAACAAATGCATCAACCAGATGCGCACAGTCGTTCGAGCGGGTGATATCGGCCTGGAAAAACTCCACCTCACCGCTGTACTGACGTAGTTTGTCCAGGGTTTGTTGCAGCTCCGGCGGTGCCGTATGGCTGTTGATGCCGACTTTAGCCCCCTGGCGAACGAACGCCAGCGCTGCGGCCAGCCCCATACCTGCGCTAGACCCGGTAATTAATACGCGCTTATTTTTCAGGTCGGTAAACATAGTTGCTCCCTTGTGTTGAAGAATCAGAAGAGGCGCTGCGCCACAGTACGTAGCCGAAGAGCATGATGGCGGTTGCGCTAAGCAGGAACAGCAGGCGTCCCCACAATGGATTTGGAATCAGGATCATCAGCAGCATACAGAGACCCATGGCGAGCGAAATTTTGCCGATTTTGCTACGTTGCAGCTGGTCGAAACCGTCCTGCTCGTGGTCGGCATACACCGGTGTTTCCATATTGCTGAAGAAGGTGGCGAGTACCGAAGCGCGTGCTTTGCCCGGCTCGCGGTAGAACAGCGTCGACAGGCAGAAGAAGCCGCCGGTGAACACCAGGTGACAGAAAATATTCCAGACGGCGGACAGGTCTTTGAGTTCACGGTTAGTCAGCGTCAGGCCAAGCGTATCGGTGACGTCTTTCACCGTGATCCAGTGGGTGATGACGTAAGAGACGATCAGACCAAATACCACCGTGCCCCACGCCGACCAGTCCGGCGTTTTACGGATAAACATCCCGAAGAACAGCGGTACGATAATCGGCGCGGAGGCCAGCGTTCCCACCTGAATCATCAGATCGAACAGGCTTAGCTCTTGCAGTGACTGCATATACTGTGCGACCAGAATCACCAGCACGCCGTTGACGATGCAGGCGGTTTGCCCCACGCGCAGCAGGTAGCGCTCGCTTTTCGCTTCATGACGATTCACCACCGGCGTCCAGAAGCTGCGCACAAAGATCCCCGAGTTGCGGTTGAGCGCGGTATCCATTGATGACATGGTGGCCGCAAACAGGCCAGCCATCAGCAGCCCGACGGTTCCTTCCGGCATGGCGCGTTCAGCAAACACCAGGTAGGCCGCATCGGTGGCGTTTTTTCCCAGTTCAGGGTGCGATTGGGCCATATCCGGATAGAGAATGGCGGTCGCCCATGGCGGAATGAACCAAATCAGGGTGCCGAATAGCATCAGGAACAGGGCAAACAGCGCGGCTTTCTTGGCGTTGGCGCTGTCCTTAGCGTTCAGGTAACGATAGGAATCCTGCAGGTTATTAAAGCTTTGCAGCTGCTTCACAAAGAAGAAGGCGAAGCAGACTATCAGGATCAAGATATAGTGCGGGCCGGTGTCCGGGCCGGTAAAGAAGCCGGACGGAAATTCATTGACCATGTTGACCGGTCCGCCCACTTTAAACAGCGCCACCGCCGCACAGACCACCGAAATAATGGCGACGATCAGCGTTTGTACGAAATCGCTCGCCACGACGCCCCATGAACCGCTCAGTAGTGAAATGAGCAGCACCACCAGCCCGGTGATCCACAGGGTTAACGTTAAGTCATACTTAAAGACCGCGCTGGCGAACACCGCCAGGCTGTTAAGCCACACGCCCGCGTTCAGGATGCTGAGCGGAATCAGAATCCAGGTGAAGAACTGCTCGTTTTTCGGCCCAAAACGCTGGCTGATAGCCTGCGTCGGTGTATCGACGCGCAGTTGACGAAAGCGGGTAGCGAACCACCACCAGCCGACGATGTAGCCAATAATGTTCCCCGCAAAGACGCCTATGGCCGTAAAGCCGTAGCGATAGGCCTGACCGGCGGCACCGGTGAAGGTCCATGCGCTGAACTGCGCCATGAACGCCGTTGCGCCCACCATCCACCACAGCATCCTGCCGCCGCCGCGGAAGTAGTGGCTTGCCGAACCGGTTCCCATCTTCTTAAACGCGTAGCTGATAGCAATCATCAGTACGAAGTACACGACCATCACAATAATGTTGATATCCATTATGTCCACACTCGCTTGTTGTATCAGGAGATGAGGTATTATTTGTCATTTAGTATGACTAATAAAATTGCGGTAGACCGTTTTGCGAGCGGGTTCAATTTTTGGCGTTTAAAAGGGAGTTACTTGTGATCTGCGTTGAATAATTAAACAATGTGGCGTGAAAATAATCCGTATTAGTATGACTAAATGTCTTATTGAGTGAACTATCGATGGTTAAATGTACGGAAAAACCCGATAAAATTGCGCTGGATGCGCTAATTGGCGCCCGCCGCTATGTTACACTGAGGCATCATTCTTGTTCAGGTATGACAAAAGCATGAACTTCACGACGATTACGACGACACAGCGTGGCCTGGACGGCCTGATTGCCAGCGACATTGCCCGCAAGATTTTTTCCGGGCAATTGCAGCCCGGCAGCGTATTACCGACAGAAGTAGAGCTGTGTGAACAGCTGGGCGTTAGCCGTACGGCGCTGCGTGAGGCCCTGAAGCTGGTATCGTCCAAAGGACTGCTGGAGTCTCGCCCGAAAACCGGCACCCGCGTTCGTGCTCGCACCGACTGGAATATTCTCGACGTACAGCTGTTAGAATGGCTGAGCGGTATGGAAGGCACGCTGGAAATGTACCAGCAGTTTCTGGAGTTCCGGCGAGTGATTGAACCGCATGCTACGCGTCTGGCGGCCATTAACGCTACCCGGGAGCAGTGTATTGCTCTGTCCCAGACGTGGGAAGAGATGTGTCGAATCGCGCAACACTTTGATGCCGAACAGTGGGTGGATGCCGATACGCGCTTTCACCGCATCATCTTTATGTCTTCCGGCAACTGCTTCTATCAGCCGTTTGGTAACGTGCTGACGACGGTGTTCAAATGGTTTATCAGCCACTCTTCAAAAGAGGGCGGTATGTGCCTCGACGACCATGAACGTATCTATAAAGCGATCATGGCCGGCGATGCGGAGGCGGCGTTCCAGGCGTCCCTCGGGATGATGGACGCCAGCAAGCACCGCCTGTAATCATGCGATGCTGAATCCGCCGCGCCCGCGGCGGTTATCCACCTCTACCCGGCAAGTCTCGCCATGATGGAAAGCAATCAGGATGACGGTCCGCGTCGGCGTATGTTCCTCAATGATGACCTCCCGCACGTTGCCCCGCGCCTGACGCGAGACTTCCCGTGATTCGTCGAACTCGCCGTGGCACTCCAGCACGTTGGCAAACAGCGTGTTTTGTGCGTGGGTGCGCAGCAGCCAGGCCGGTTCTTCTCGCAGATTGAACGCCGGATCGCTGGCGCCGCTGCGGGCGACGATCAGTTCGCCGGGCTGCTGCATCGCGCTGGTCAGCGTGTAGAAGCTGTCGGCGCAAAGCCAGCTTAGCTGGGCACCGAGTGAGGCAGGCACCTCGGCGCTGGCACAGCGCCAAAGGTACTCATAGCCTTGCGATACGCCAAGCGGCGAGCGGGTAGGTTCCGTCGTCAGCGCCCGGTTACAATGGATAATTTGCCCCAGAGTGTGCAGGCAATAGTCATACTGATGGCGGCTGTCGCTATAGAGCGCAAACAGATCGACCAGCAGCGGGCGCTCGCACTGCGGCAGCGACAGCAGTAGCACCGTGCGTTGTTGGTTGACTCCCGGCCAGTAGTCGTCGGCAAAGGCGCTCATGCCCTGATACTGGCCGCTGCCGAGAAAGAAATGGGTATGGCCAAAATGCGCCGCCGCCCGCTCTTTGTCGCCCAGGTTCTGACAGCCTTCATCCACCACCACGGTGTTATGCGCTACGGTTTTTTTGGCATAGCCGTTGTTTTCCGGGATGTAGCGGCCACCAAATTTGGGCTCGACGTTGACCCAGCGGGCGAAGCCGTAGTCCTGAAGAATTTCGCGTCCACGGGTAAAGTAGCTCAGGTGCAGGCCGTCAAAATGGCCGTGGTTCAGGGCGCTGTGCATACCGGCAATATTGCCGTGCCCGCCCCACCACAACAGCGCCATGCTTTCTGACTGCCCGGCGGGCTGAGCGCGCAGAATTCCGCCCGCCCCGCGCTCGCCTTCCACGCCGTCGCGCACCAGCTGTGAGCTGCGAAGGGGGGCAGGGGACGGCGTTTGCGCGTCTTCACTGAGCAACAGCGCGCCCCGACACGGCCAGCAGGCCTGCTGATAGCGCGCGATAGCCGATAGCTGTGGCGATGCGCCGTAGTGCTGACGGCATAGGCCGACCGCCATCAGCGCGCCTTCATCGCGAAGATTCATGGTTTTTGAGGCATCGTTCAGCGCAGGCAGGGTTCCGTCCGGGAAGGCCATATCGAACAGGGTCATGCAGGCTCGGTGGATTAAACGATCGCGGTAGGACCAGATTTCCCGTTCCGGCTGGCAGCGTTCGAGCGCCGTTGCGAACAGCAGCATCGGGCGCAGAGCGAATCGTTGGTAATAGAGGCCTTCGATATAATAGCCGTCGAGGGAGAACAGCTGATTGAGCTGGGCGTAGAAGCCGCCGCTAACGTCATCGTACCGTTTGCCGTGCAGGGCGATCTCCACCCACTCCGGGCGATCGGTCGCCAGGCCGCATACGGCAATGGCGGTCACCGACCACATTCCGTGGTTATGGACGATATCGAAGGTGCTATGGTGGACGGTGATGGCCTCATGCGCCATCAGACACAGTAAATTCTCTTCAATGTGCGCACGATCGTGGGCGCTGGCTGAGCCTTTCACACAGGCCCATGCCGCGGCGGCGTAGAGCAAAAACATATCTTCATTGAGCGTCTGATGGAACAGTCTGCCCGGCGGGTTGCTGTCGCGGCTGGTGGCGCTGCCAAGCGTCGGGTAGACATCGGCATAACCGCGCAGCAGCGCGAGCAGCGCATCACGATAGCGAATGTCGCCGCTCAGCAGCCAGTGCAGGCCGGCGAGATCCATCATTTGATAGTTGTCTTTATGCTGAGCATGTTCCGGGCCGCCGCCTTCGCCGTGGCCGGGGATCCACTGCGGGCGCGCTAGCCACGTTTCCAGCTTCTGGCGTTGTTCACGCAGCGTGATGCCGGGCTGCGTATCGCGCGTGAAGTGCTGCTGCAGCGCGGTGATATCAGGGGGTGAGAGGAATAAGGAGCGGTCGAGCGTCATCAAGCATCTCCGTTTATGTTTATTAGTATGACTATTTGATGGGAAAATAACGCCTTCAGCCGATTTTTAGCCAGAAAAAAGGTCATAAGATGCTTATCAGGTCACAAAATAAACATAATTTGTCATACTATATGAAGGCGCGGGTCATCGAGGTTTTCGCCGCTTGAACGAGGGCAGGGCGTGGAATCCATTGACTCACCCGCGCCGTTGCGGTGCGGGTGAGGTTTGAAGGGCGCGTGTGACCTTAGTGACTTTCGGCCGATGTGTTGATGATGCGATTTTTTCCGTTGCGCTTGGCTTCGTACAGCCGTTTGTCCGCCAGGGCCAGCGCTTCTTCGATACTCATTGTGCCCTTGGCCGTGAGACCGGCGCTGAACGTTACGTGCAAATTCGCCTCGCGGAACCGCCGCTGATCGCAGGTTTCTCGCCAGCGTTCGAGATAGACCCGTGCGTCTTCCTGGCTCACGTTCTGGAATAACACCGCAATTTCCTCACCGCCGTAGCGGTAGAGCGTAATGTTATCCAGCCCGCGCAGGCGCAGCCCAATGTCGGAGACGGTTTTCAGCACCATATCGCCGGTGGCATGGCCGTAGGTATCGTTAATCGACTTAAAGTTATCAATATCAATCATCGCCAGGCACAAATCGTCGGCGTGCTGCATGAACTCAAGATCGTTATCAAACGCGCGGCGGTTTTTCAGCTCGGTCAAGCCGTCGGTCAGCGCCTCATTTTTGATATTTTCCTGCTGCACCGAGGTGTTGTGGATCTCTTCATACAGCATTTCTTCCGCCGCTTTTTGTTCAATCGCGCCGTTACGGATACCGTTAGCGATACGAATATACAGCGCGTTCAGAGCGATTCGAACCATCCACCAGCAGATGAACAGCGCCAGCAGGCCAAACAGCAGGCAGTAAAGCACGTTGTCGCTGCGGTCAAAGACATGGGATGTTAAGTCGCTGTCGCGTACCTCGTGCACCAGGTACCAGCTGGTATCGCCTATCGCGCTGGTGAAATACCATTTACCGGTTTCGGGCAGAGAGAAGAAAGGGGAAGATTTATGCAGCTTCACCGAGACTTCCGCCAGCACGGCGGGGCTAATTGCGCCTCGATCGCTTGCAATCTGTTGCCCTTCACCGTCCATGATCCACTTTTGTCCGGGCAGGGGAGGCACGGCGGCGTTCAGAATATCCGCAGTGGACGCGCGGTTCAGGCGCACCGCCAGCACGCCAATTTTCTCACCATCATCGTTGTCGACCAACGATTTTGAGATAGTGAGCGTGCGGCTGCCGTTATCAAAAATGTCGCGGCTGCTGGTGTAATGCGCGCTGTCAAAGTCATCGCGCATGGCGACGGTGAACCAAATCTTGTTGCGTGGGTCGGCCTGACGCGTGGTTTCATCGTCCAGATCGACATTGGGCAGACGGATAAAGCGACCGTCGCTGCTGGCATAAATCAGCGAACGCGCGTCGGGCATAGCGTTGAAACGCTCAAACAGCCAGTGGCGAAGGTTTTCGCCGTCGCGGATTTTACCCTGAGTGTTGGCGGCCAGCTGCTTGATGGTTTCGTCCAGCATGCTTTCGTAGCCAGAAAGATATTTGGCGGTATAGGTCGACAGATTTTGGACGTAGCGTAAATTCTGCCGTTGGTAGGTACTTTTGGCATCTTGCCATTGCAGCGCCAGCACTGCCGTGCAGACTAAGGTAAATACGATAGCCGTTATCAGGAAGCAGATATTTAAAGGGCGACGAAAATTCAGGTTCCTAATCAAAGCTTTCTCCAGAAGCAAAAATCAACAGGTCCATTCGTACCAGAGCAATGTTTTCATTGTGCTATTGCAGCGTTTTACAAAAAGGAAACACTATGTTCCCTATTTTGCCATATTCATCCATTGAACAAGGTAGGCTGCTATTTATTAAAGGAGGCGCATGTTACAACCTGTAAATATCATTGTCAAAGACGATTAAATTGATTCATATCGATCGTTCAAACCGATCGTAACTATCATTAATGAAACGCCAGGGCAGAACGATCGATAACCTATTATTGATTGGTGAAAACGATCTTAATATATAAAAACTTTCCGTGTAAAATCCTTTTAGAACAATTTGTTACTATTAATTCGGTGCGATAGTTTCAGCCTTTATTATTCTGTTTTAAAGCAATAAAAAATAAATTATTTTTAATCAATAAAGGTGTTGCGCATGTATGTTTCTGAAAGTTACATATTAGCGGAAAATATTAGGTATTAAGGAATAAAGAATTCCATATTAAAGGAAGTGTAGCTTCCCTTTTTGCATGAATATAATAATTCAGGGGCGTTTTCTAACCGGATTTTTAACGCTGATAAAGGGGAGAAATATCATGAAGAGGGATGCCATTTCATCTGAATGGCGAATCAGGGATGGGCTGAGGGGAATCGCTGGCATCTTCCCCGAGGGGGAAGATGCCGTCGGGCGTTACATGCCGGAGAAAACGTTCATGATGATGCCGCCGCTGATAATCAACAGCATAGCAAAGATAGCGGGCAGATCCGGTTTCTGTTTGTAGAGGATCATGGAGCAGATCGTGACGCCGACGATGCCAAAGCCGCACCACAGCGAATAGGCCACGCCGACCGGAATGGTGCTCATCGCGCGGGTGAGCGCGAAGTAGCAAAGCGCGTACGCGCAGACCACCAGTACCGATGGCGCCAGTTTACTAAAGCCGTGGGTTTTTTTGATCATTGACGTGCCGGTGATTTCGGAGCCGATAGACAGCGCCAGCCATAAAAATCCGAGATTAAACATGAGCGATTCCTTTTGCGTTAGTTAGCGATATTGTTATCGAGTTTGGCGACCGGGGTAGGCGGCGTCTCTTCTGTGTCTTCGTGGCCCATTTTCGAGAACAGGTTCATGATGACAATACCGCTGGCGATAATCGCCATGCCGATGATGGCGGCGGTGTCCGGGTGCTGGCCGTAGAAGGCCATGCCCAGCGTCGAGACCACCAGAATACCGGTGCCCGACCAGGTGGCGTAGGCTAGCCCAACCGGAATATCTTTCACCGCGCGGGACAGCGAGTAGTAGCACACGCAGTACAGCACAACGATCAGCGCCAGCAGCAGGGTTTTGGTCATCCCTTCGCTGGAATCAAACATTTTAAGCGTTGAGGTGGCCGAGGTTTCTGAGACGATAACCAGCAGCATCCATAGCCAGCATTTTGTTTTCGAAGACATATCTACACTCCAGGGTGTGTTATCGAGGTAAGGTTATTTTTCTCTGTGTTTTTAAAAAATCGACGGCGGCATCGGTTAATACCGCGTCGGGTGAATCGGCCAACGCCGGATTATTGACGATATCTGTGACAGTCAGATAACGCCGTGTGCCGTCGGTGACGGTGGGCGCCTTTGCGCCCGCTTCTAGCCGCGCCAGCAGATCGTTCAGCGATCCGAGCATGATGCCGCATTCGGCCAGACGGGTAAGGGTCGTACCAAGATGGGCCGCATAGGCGCTGTCCGCTTCGCCGCGCAGGGCGTTGAGCTCACTGTGCGGATCGCAAAGGTAGCGCAGCGCCAGAACCGGAATACCGGCGCATAGCGCATCGTGTACCCTCTGCGCTACCGGGCTGTGCAGCGTGCCGTTCAGCAGATCCATCGCCAGCGGATAATCAAGAAACGGCAGCAGCAGCGCTTTGTAAGGGGCCGGCGGCAGCGCGCGTTGCCAGCTTTCCGCAGGCAGCGTTTCGCCGAGCGACGCCCAGCGTTCGCTATCGGGCAGCATGCCCTCTAGCGCCAGATGCAGCCGCTCGCCGCAGCGCGCCAGACGCTGGCAAATCTCGTGGCGATAGCCCTCTGCGGCGGTCACCATTACCAGCACCGGAGGCTGCAAGCGCTGGAGAATCTGCGCCACCAGGCGGTCAATCTGTTGCTCGGTCATGATGGCCTCCGTTAACGCACCAGCGTCACCTGCGCGCCGTTTTTCAGCCCGGCGGCGTTGGCTTCTTCGGTGTCGATGTGAAACTCAAGGGCGAAATCATCGCGCACCCGCACCACCACTTCGTCGAAGGTGAGCTGGCGTTCACCGCCGCTGCGTACGCTGACCTTTTGCCCATTGCTGACGTTCAGCGCCCGAGCGTCCTGCGGCGACATATGAATATGACGCCAGGCGCAAATCACCTGCGAATGAAGTTCAACGTGGCCTTTCGGCCCCACCAGCAGCGCGCTGCCCGCGTTCTCCAACTGACCGGATTCGCGGACCGGCGCCTTAATACCCAGCGCGAAGCAGTCGGCGCGCGACACTTCCAGCTGAGTGATAGGGCGGGTAGGGCCGAGGACGCGCACGTTGGTCAGCGAGCCTTTCGGGCCGACGATGGTCACGCACTCTTCGGCGGCAAACTGCCCCGGCTGGCGCAGCGGCTTAAGCGGCGTCAGCGTATAGCCTTTGCCGAAAAGCGCTTCGACGTCCGGCTGCGACAGATGCACGTGACGGTTAGAGATGCCCACCGGAATGGCGGGCGCAGTGTGGGCCAGCCGGGCGGTGATTTTTTCCTGTAGCAGGGCGTCAATCATGCCTTTTTCCCTTTCTTATGCACGGCGTTTTTCTCATCAACAACCGGAGAGAGAGGTGTCGGCTCTACGGCAGGAATCTGAGGCTCAACGGCAGGTTCAGCGTGAACCTTTTCCTGCGCTTTAGCACGCGGCGGATGGCCTTTCAGGCTGCTGAGCGCTTCCACCACGCAGCGTTCCGGGCGGGCAATCACCAGTGATTTCACCTGCGAGTCGACGGTTTTTGCTACCGCGACGCCGCGCTCGATGGCGGTATGAATGGCGCTGATCTCGCCTTCAAAACAGACGCTCACCAGCCCGGAACCGACCTTGCGATAGCCAATGCAGGCCACGCCCGCGGCTTTACAGGCGGCGTCGACGGCCTGAACGGCGGCGACCAGTCCACGTGTTTCAATGACGCCTAAACTTTTCATTATCGGCTCCTTTAATGACGAACTAAGCGAATATCAAAATCAAACTGTGCGAAAAACGCCTCCAGCTTGTTCAGCTCTTCCACGCTGTAGGTGGGATCGTTGAGGATCGGGTAGGGCATCTCCAGACGATCGTACTTTTTGCGCCCCAACTGGTGGTACGGCAGCATGTCGATGCGGCGGATATTGCCGCGCTTCGCCAGCTTCTGGACGTAGTCAATCGCCCCCGTAATGGCTTCCCATGAGTCGTTGTAGCCGCGCACCAGCGGCATCCGCACAATGACGTTAGCGCCAGAGTCCACCAGCCACTCCAGGTTGCGGCGCACCCCTTCGTTACCGATGCCAAACAGCGTTTTATGGTGATCGCTGTCGATCTGTTTAATGTCGAACAAGAAGGTATCGGTCACCGGTGCCAGCTTCTGGTAGTTGGCCAGCGGCGTGGTGCCCTGGGTCTCGACGGCGGTGTTGATCATCATCTTCTTGCATTCGCTGAACAGGGCGACGGCAAAATCGGTTTGCAGGCTCATCTCGCCGCCGCCGATGGTGACGCCGCCGCCGGAGGAGACATAGAAGTCATAGTCCTGCATGATGATGTCCATCAGCTCGCTGACGGTGACGTCTTTGCCGAGAATATCCAGCGCGTGCTGGGTGCAAATCTCTTCGCATTTACGGCAGCCAATGCAGTCTTTATTGCGGTTGACGAAGTGCTTCATTTCGCCGTTTTCTTCCGCGCGGTAGTGAATGCCCGCCGGGCAGACGTTAACGCAGTCGCCGCAGTTGATGCACTTGTCCTGCGAAAACATCACCTGAAACTGGCTGCTTAAGCCTTCCGGGTTAGCGCACCACGGGCAGCGAATATTGCAGCCTTTGAAAAACACCAGTGTGCGAATGCCGTCGCCGTCGTAGATCGAGTACTTCTGGATATTGAAAATGCGCCCGGTTAATTCTTGTGTATTGCCAATCACGCTTGCCTCCTGAAAACTGCGGACGTCCTTGTCCGATTACTGTCCGTGTTATCAGAACTTCTCGATCACCGTACGGCTGATGATCTCGTCCTGAACTTCCTTGCACAGCTCCACGAAGTAGGCGCTGTAGCCCGCCACGCGGACGATCAGGTCGCGGTATTTCTCCGGCTCCTGCTGGGCTTTTTTCAGCACTTCGTTGTCGACGTAGCTGAACTGCATCTGGCCGTTGCCGAGAATGGAGGCGGTACGCAGCAGCGTAATCAGGCCGTGGCGGCCTTCCGGGGTATCCAGCAGCCCTTTGAGGAACTTGAAGTTGTGCACCATGCCGATGTTCATGGTTTCCACGTTCATCTTGCTGACGGATTTAATGATGGCGGTGGGGCCATTTTTATCCGCGCCCTGGGTCGGGCTGATACCGTCGGAGAGCGGCATCCACGCCAGGCGGCCGTTCGGCGTGGCGTTGGTCAGCTCGCCGATTGGCGTATTGTTGGAAATCGACAGCGTGCCGTGGCTCAGGGTGGAGTAGAGCATCTGGTATTTGCGGCACTCGCGCTCGGTCCACTCGGTGATGTCCAGCGCATACTGGTCAACATAGTTGTCGTCGTTGCCGTACTTCGGCGCGTTCAGGCAGTCGCGGCGCAGCGCTTCAAAGCCTTCGAAGTTGGCCAGCAGCGCATCGCGAACCTGCTCGAGGGTGTATTTCTTATCCTCAAACACCAGCTTGCGAATTGCCGCCATCGAGTCGACGTAGGTCGCCAGGCCAGAGAAAATCAGCCCCGGGCCGTGGTTGACCATCGCGCCACCGGCGGCAACGTCTTTACCTTTCTCCATGCAGCCTTCGACCAGCAGCGACATCAGCGGTTTCGGCGCCACGTCGCGGTGTACGCGCTGGCTGATTACCGTGCCGATAGCGGACAGGCGCACGATATGGGCAATCTGCTGTTTGACCGCGGCATCGAACTGCTCGAAGGTGCTAAAGTCGCGCAGGTCGCCGGTGTCCAGCCCCTGGTAGCTGTCAAACAGCACCATGCGACCACGGTTGAGTACAAACTCGATAGCGATCGGCCACTGGGTGTAACCGGTAGAGGTCCACTGGTAGATACGGCCGGATTTCTGCGGCTCAACGCAGCCCATCAGGCAGTAGTCGCGGGCGTCTTCGAAATCGAAGCCTTTGCGCAGCATCATCTTGATGTGGGAATCATCAAAGTGGCAGGCCGGGAAGCCCATGCCCGCTTTGACCACGTCAACGATTTTTTCCATGTACTTCTGCGGCGACTGGTTGTGAATACGGCAGGCCAGCGACGGCTGGTAAACCTTCACAAAGCGCACGGCGTCCATGATCAGATAGGTCAGGTCGTTACAGGCATCGCCGCCGGAACGCTTCTGGCCACCAACGGTCAGGTTGATAAATGGTTGATAACCGGCGAAATATTTAGCCCCCAGCTCGCTGGACATCCACATCAGCTCGGCACATTTGATGATAAACGCCTGCATCATTTCCAGCGCGCTCTCATGGGTCAGGCGGCCTTCGCGGATATCAGCTTCAAACATCGGGTAGCAGTACTGGTCCACGCGGCCCAGCGACAGGCCGGTCTGGTTCTCTTCAATTTCAAACAGCGATTCCACCGTCCAGATGCTTTGCAGCGCTTCCTGCAAGGTTTTCGGCGGGTTGGCCGGCACGTTCTGGTTCACGTCGGCGATGGTCAGCAGCTCGGCGCGGCGCTGGGCGTTCTGCTCAACGGCCGCCAGTTCGCGGGCGCGGGCGGCGATGCGGTGCGAATAGTTAATCACCCCTTCGCAGGTTTCAATCGCCGCTTTGTAGTAGTAAATGCGGTCGATATCGTCCGGGTTCTCCATGCTCAGGCTGGCGAGGTGCGCCTCGGCGTCGGCCTTGATGCCGTTCATGCCTTTGGTGAACAGCAGCACGTCGTAGCCCGGGCAGGTGTCGCCGCCGCCGTTGATCTGGTGGTAGGAGAGGTCGCTGACGAAGGTTTCGCCGCTGAACGCCCACACGCCCGCTTCGCGGTACTGCGCTTCGCAGATTTCATCCAGAGAACGGCCTTCCCAGAACGGCACGATCTCTTCGCGGATGGTCTTTTTATCTTCTTCGCTGATTTCGAACGGATCCTGCGGACGGGTGCTCATGGTGTCGAGCTCGTCGCGCACCCAGCGCCAGGCGATATCCGGCGAGAAGGCCCCGGCGCGCGGCTTACCGCACGGATGGCCGACGATCAGTTCGTCGTCCTGAATCAGAATCGGCGCGGTTTCGCAGGCGTGGCGGAAGGCTTTGGCACGCAGCAGAATGGTCGGCATGCCCGGATTGGCTTTGACCACTTCGGTGAAGGCCAGCGCGCGGTAGATAGAGACGCTCGGGCGCACGGTCAGGTAGTGGTTACGCAGGCGCTGCATGCGCGGCGTCAGCCCTTCCACGGTAGCGGTTTCACTGACCTGTGCGAACGGCGCGCCAGACACCTGCTGCGCGCCGCTGAACAGACGCACCGGCAGATTCAGGGCGCTGAGGTTTTGCTGCGCGCTGAGGAACATCTCTGAGAGCGCGTTAATACGCGCGTTCTCAAGGCTCGCACCGTGCAGCAGGGCGTCGAACATCGGGTAGCCGTCGATTGCGCAAGCGGCGCGGACTTCGCTTAATTCCGCCAGCTTAAACCACAGGCATTCAACGATTTCATACGCCTGTGCGTCGGTTAACGTGCCGTTGGCAACATCATGCTGGTAGTACGGCAGCAGCGCTTTATCGGCACCTTCCGGGTTGACGGCGTAGCTACCGTTGTCGAGCTGAAGCGCCAACTGGAACAGGTAGAACGCCTGGCAGGCTTCTTTAAAGCTGCGCGCCGGGTGCGCCGGAACGTGGTGCAGAATGGCGGCGCTGTCTAACAGCTCCGCTTTGCGATAGGCGTTGGTTTCGGCAGCGGCAAGCGTTTCGGCGCTGTTGGCCAGGTTCTGCGCCAGCGCCATCAGCGCGTCGCAGGCGTAAATGGCGGCGCGGCAGCCGTTGACTTCGTCCATGCCGCTGCGGCTGACGGCGCTGCCCAGCGCGCGGGTTTTCTCTTCCAGCTGCTGTTTAATCGCCAGCACGCCTTTTTCGACCACCAGTTTGTAATCCGGGGAGTCGAGGTTGCTGTTCAGATTGAGGAACTGGAAGGCGGACGGGCGATGCGCGGCGCTGTCATCGTGGAAAATTGCCCCGTGCGGTTTGCGGGTCTGGTTGCCGACGATCAGTTCGTCGGCGCTGATGGTCAGCGGCAGCTGGCGCATCAGTTCATAGAAACGGCGCGCCGGTTTTACGGCGGCAGGAACGCCGGCGATATCGCTATCGAGCGCGTTCAGCACGGCGGCGTGCTCGGTGCACAGGGTGCTTTTTTGCGAAAGTAAACGTTCTGCCAACACTTTGACGCGCGGCGTTAAGCTGTAGAGTGCCATGTCGTATTCTCCAGATGTTCTTATTGGGTGCCCGTATTGTGCCGGGTAGCGCTTCGCTTACCCGGTCTACCAGGACGTTACCCGTTGGCTCGTGCAAGCGGCGCGCCGCTCCATGCCTGGCGATAAAGTTCGGTTAATGCCTGCGCGTCCGGCGTGCGCGGGTTGGTCGGCGTGCAGCTGTCGCGCAATGCCTGCCCGACCATTTCCGGCAATCGGCGCTCGAAATCGGCGGCATCGACGGCGGTGGCGCCAATGCCAGCGGGCATTTGCATCTCTTCTTTCAGCGTCTCAATGGCGACCAGCAGGCTGGCCACCCCTTCACGCACGGTGTGCGCCGGGAGATCCAGCAGATGCGCCAGACGGGCATATTTGCGAGCAGCGTCGGTGTCGCACTGGCCGTTAACATCGGCGTTCCAGGCCACTACCGATGCCATCAGCAGCGCGTTGGCGCGGCCGTGCGGCACGCGGAACACGCCGCCCAGCGCGTGTGCCAGGCTGTGGGTGACGCCGAGTGATGCGTTGGTAAACGCCATCCCCGCCATGCAGGAGGCGTTGTGCATTTTCTCGCGCGCCAGCAGGTCGCCGCCGTTGCGCCAGCAGGTGGGCAGATAGCGGAAGACCTGCTGCACCACTTTCTCGGCCAGCGCGTCGGAAAAGTCGCTGGCGGCGGTGGAGACGTAGGCCTCCAGCGCGTGGCACAGTACGTCCATTCCGGTGTCGGCGGTAATCGCCGGCGGCACGGAGGCCACCAGCGTCGGGTCCAGAATGGCGATATCCGGCAGCAGCGACGGATCAACCAGCACCAGCTTTTCAGCGTGGGCTTTGACTACCGAGAAGCTGGTGACTTCCGAACCGGTGCCGCTGGTGGTGGGGATGGCCACAAACTGCGGGCGCTGGCGTGCAGCGTCCGGGCGGGTTTGCGCCAGGGTGAAAATAACCGCTTTGGCGGCATCAATCACCGAGCCGCCGCCGAGCGCGACCACCAGATCCGGCGCGCAGCTGTCCATCTGCTTCATACCGCGCACGACCGTGGCGATATCCGGGTCGGCCACCACGTCGTCCCAGATCTGCACGTCAACGCCGCGCGCGCGCAGAATCGTCGTCACGCGGTCGGCGAGGCCAAACTTGACCATCGCCTGGTCGGTGACCAGCAGGGCACGCTGGGCGTTCACTTCGGTCAGGACCGCAAGCGCGTCCTGGCCGAAGCAGATCCGGGGTTTCAGTAAAAATTCACTCATTGGGTTATTCACTCCTCAAGCGTCCCGAAAGACGTTCTCGACAATGGCGACCACGGACATCGCTTTATAACGGTCCTTGTTGAGCGCGAAATACTCCTCCGCCAGCACGATGTCGTGCATCCCCGCGCCGACGCTGTCGACGGCGACCCAGGTGCGGTCCTTCATGGGGCGGTGTTCATCATCCAGCTGCGTGATCATCAGCAGATTGCTGCCGCGCAGCTCATCGCATTTCTGCGTGGCGACGACATGTCCGGTTACCTTTGCGAGAATCATCTTTTTTATCGCCTTATATCAATGCGTTACTTGCCTAAGCGCTCAAGCACCTGGCGGATGACGCGCTCCACGTTCTGCTCGCTGATGTCGCCTTCTACGGCTGCCGTTGCGCTGGCAAAGCGGTTATCACCCGCGGTGCTGGCCGGAGCAGGGGAGGCGAAGCGTGCGTCGTCGAGGATGCTGCGGCGCGGGTCTGCCTGCGGGCTGACGACCGTCGGCTGCGGTTCCACACGGCTGCCCGGCGCGCGCAGTTCATCAATCGAACGCACGCCGTAACCCACTTTGCGCACGTTCAGCAGGTTCATCGGCCCGACGTTGTCGGAGCTGGAACCGCCGCCGACCGCGCCGCAGCCGAGCGTCAGCGCCGGCGAGATATTGGTGGTGGCACCGATGCCACCGAGGGCCGCGGGCGTATTGATGAGGATGCGGTTGACCGGTTTTTCGAGGCAGAACTGGCGGATCACGTCCTGGTTACGGGTGTGGATCACCAGCGTGTGGCCAAGACCTTCGTTGGTCAGCAGCTCCACCACGCGGTGGCAGGCGGCTTTCCAGTCCTCTTCCACGTACAAGCCCAGCACCGGGCACAGTTTTTCGCGCGAGTATGGGTTCTTGTGGGAGACGGTGGTCTGTGCGGCAATCAGCACGCGGGTGCTGGCCGGAACGCAGAAGCCCGCCATCTGGCTTAAATAGAGCGCCGTTTTGCCGACCACTTGCGGATTGATGGTGCCGTTCGGGCGCAGCAGCAGGGCCGCCATTTTCGCCGCTTCGCTTTCGTTCATGAAGTAGGCGCCCTGAGCTTCCAGTTCGCGGTGGACTTCATCGTAAATGCAGCGTTCGACGATGATCGACTGCTCAGAGGCGCAGATCACGCCGTTATCGAAGGTTTTGCTGGTGATGATATCTTTCACCGCGTGGTGGATATCGGCGCTGCGCTCGATAAACGCCGGGCCGTTACCCGGGCCGCCGCTGATGGTCGGCGTACCGGAGGCATAGGCCGCGCGCACCATGCCTTCGCCGCCGGTCGCCAGGATCAGCGAGACGTCCTTGCTGTGCATCAGCTCGGAAGTGGCTTCCAGCGTCAGTTCGGTAATACCGTCGACGATACCTGCCGGTGCGCCCGCCGCTTCTGCCGCGCGTTTAACGATCTCAATGGCTTTCCAGCTGCACTGACGCGCCCCCGGATGCGGAGAGAAGATAATGGCGTTACCGGCTTTCAGCGCAATCAGCGTTTTGTAGATGACGGTCGAGGTCGGGTTGGTCGACGGCACCAGCGCGCAAATCACGCCCAGCGGCACGCCCACGTCCATCACTTTTTTCGCTTGATCGTCATGAATGATGCCGACGGTCTTCATATCTTTGATGGCATCGTAAACGCGCAGCGAGGCAAAACGGTTCTTCAGGACTTTGTCCTGCCAGTTGCCAAACCCGGTTTCTTCCGCGGCCATTTTCGCCAGCGCTTCGGCATGATGCGCCGCTTCCTGGGCCACGTTCTTCACGATGGCGTCGATTTGCTGCTGCGAAAAAGTGGCCATAATCGCTTGCGCCTTTTTGGCGTTACGCACCAGCTCACGCGCATTCTGGCGAGAGCGCAAATCGGTATCCAGTTCAATCATGAGTCTATCCTTCATCAGACTAAAAGAGTGCAGACGGGGCGTGCCCAGTCAGGTCATGCTTTGTGCTGCGACGCGATTTTTTCGATATCGTTATGCGGGCGCGCAATCACGCGGGAGGTGACGACTTCACCAATGCGTTTTGCCGCTTCCACGCCGGAATCCACCGCGGCGTTCACCGCGCCGACGTCGCCTTTCACCATCGCGGTGACCAGGCCGGAGCCGACGTTTTCATAGCCAATCAGCTCAACGTTGGCGGCTTTACACATGGCGTCTGCCGCTTCAATGCAGGCCACCAGTCCTTTGGTTTCAATTAAGCCAAGCGCTTCTTTCATCATGATTTCTCCGGTTATTCGGTAATTTTGTAGTGAGCGACAATCTTGTTGATGTCGTTATGCGGGCGGGCGATAACCAGCGAGGTCACCACTTCACCGATGCGCTGTGCGGACTCGACGCCGGAGTCCACCGCCGCTTTTACCGCGCCGACGTCGCCTTTCACCATCGCGGTAACCAGGCCGGAGCCGACGTTTTCATAGCCGATCAGTTCGACGTTAGCGGCTTTACACATCGCGTCCGCCGCTTCAATGCAGGCCACCAGGCCTTTGGTTTCGATCAAACCTAATGCATCACCCATTTGCGTTCTCCTGGCCTTAAGCCTTGTGTTTAATGACGATTTTGTTGATGTCGTTATGCGGACGCGCAATGACCAGCGACGTCACCACTTCCCCGATGCGCTGCGCGGACTCGACGCCGGAATCTACCGCCGCTTTCACCGCGCCGACGTCGCCTTTCACCATCGCGGTGACCAGGCCGGAGCCGACGTTTTCATAGCCAATCAGTTCGACGTTAGCGGCTTTACACATCGCATCCGCCGCCTCAATGCAGGCCACCAGACCTTTGGTTTCGATAAGCCCTAATGCATCACCCATGGCTCTCTCCTCAGAACAGGTTTGTGATTTGGAAAACCGTCCGTGTCACGGCATTTACCCACGGCTGCGGCGTTCGTGAGTCACTATAAGGAAGGGCGAGTGATTTGGAATTTAAATCCAGAAGGCGTAGTGAATTAGAATAAAACTCTGTGATTTAGCTATTTTATTACCACTATTTATCTATTTGTCCTGTTGTGGAGGAGGCGATTTGGCTGCCAATATCGCGGCCTGGAGCGCAAATTTTTCATCGGCGATAAATGTTATTTATTTGCTAAATAATTATGCGGCTGGGGTAAAAAGGCGGGCGGTTAACTGTGGCGAGGCTCAAGATTTTTTATGGAGTCTAAATGCAAAAAGTGCTGTTTATTCAGTTGAAAAAATGAGGTTAAGCCGAAGAGTGCGGTGTATCACACTATTAACTTCGTTAATAACGACATTTTTGTCGAGCGAGTGGCTCGCGGTGACGGCCTTCACTATGCATTTAGCGCGGCAGAGAGGGATTTTGCTCCGGGGAGTCATGCCAGTCAGTTAAGCTATATTCGTAAGCCGGATAAGCAAAGCGCCATCCGGCATACCGCGCGGCAGATTGCCGGATGGTGGAGTAAACGCCTTATCCGGCCTACGGTTCCGGTTCCTGAATTCAACGCGTTAACTGACCAGCATGACTCTCCGGGGAGGGGCTTTTTTGATGATGTGGGTTAGTTCAGCGTGCTGCCTGATTTCAGCGTGCAGATCCACAGCGGGGAGTTGATGGAACTCAGCAAGATAGCTTTATCGTTCAGCTTTTGGGCGTTGAGGAACAGCCCGTCGTGGCTGTCGGACATTTCACGCATAAAGTAGTCGAATATCACGTTCGGCGACTCATCGATGGACGAGGCGCTGGCCTCCCACTGGCTGATGCGATAGTGGCGCTCGGTGGCGGAGATGCGCTTGCTGTTGTAGTTGAACTTCACGTAGCGCTGCAGGTACAGCCAGCCGGCGGCAGAATCGGTATAGCCTTCCACCACCATTGAGCCTTTCCCCTGAGGGCCAAAGTTGAAGTGAATATTGCCGTTTACATTCTCTTTGTCCATGTTTTCAAAACGCATAATGCCTTTGGTAGAGCAGCTCATCGCCCCGGCGTCGCTGGCGGGCAGCAGCCGCCAGGCGCTAAATCCGACGGCGGCAATCAGTACCAGAACGGACAGGGCAAAAAAGGTACGCGGCGCGAGTCTCATTGCGGCTTCCAGGAATAGTAAAAGTAGTTATCGCAGTAGCTGAACGGGTTATCTTCATGCATGGCGCAGTGGGCAAGAAACACGCGTCCCAGACCGTTGGTTTCCAGCCGGTCGCCGTAGAAAAAGAGAAAGCGTTCCCCCGGTTTGCAGGCGATATTTAAACGCTGGCGCACCTCATCGAAATTTTTACCGTAGGCACCGGCGCTGACCGAACGGCGCATCTCGTCGCTGGCCAGCAGCTCGCACTGGCTGTGGCTGAGACGGGTAAGCGCAATGGGCCGCGATTCCCGCGGGCCAATCAGGCTAAACAGGATCAGCAGCAGCGCGATAGTCAGTAAACATCCTCCCGCCATATACCAGCACATACCGCGCGCGTGGGCGCTGCGCGGCAGCGCTGTGTTGGCGGCAGAGGGTAACGCCTCGGGCTGCGCGTCTGGCTGCGTCTCGGGCTGGACGGACTCCGCGGGTTCAACGGGCGGGGAGGCGTCCAGCGGTTCCACCAACACGTCTGGATTAAGCTGCAAATAGCCGCGCGAGACGGTGATGATGATGTTGTCGATACCGTAGTGGCGGCACGTTTTACGCAGCATGCTGAGGTACTGGTTCAGGTTGCTGTTCGAGGAGGTTAATCCGTTGTCATCCCAAACTTTTTTCAACACCTCTTCGCGGCTGACGATGCCGGGGTGGCGCAAGAAAAAATCGAGCAGCGCGCTGGCGGTAATCGACAGCTGGCTGTCCGGCTCATCGCTTTGCGGCAGCGTCAGGGTACCGTCGGTAGCATCGTAAATAAAACGGGCATTGATGTTGTAGCGCATCGCGGCCTCAGTCTCAGTGCTTCATGCGGGAAGCGTCATCTTATTGAGGGAGTCAACCAGCGCGCGGCGGTGGCCTGCGCTCATGGTGATCCCTTCCGTCAACTCCGACAGCCAGATTCCGTCAGCGGCGTAGCGCACCAGCGTGCCGGTTGGGCCGTTGTCCAGCTCGTCACCCTGCGCCAGTTTGTCCAGCATCCAGTCGCGCCAGCATTTACGTAGCACCGGTTCATCGGGCATCGCCAGCGATAGCACCATCAGCTGGCGGCTTTCATGGGTGTCCGTCAGATCGGCAAGATAGTTCAGGTAAGCGCGGGTGAAGCGGCCGTAGCTCACGCCGTCCTGCTGCATGAGCGCGGTAATCGCTTCTTCCATAATGGCCAGCAAACGGGCGAACAGGGCAAAGATCAGCGCTTGTTTATTGGGAAAGTGGTGAATCAGACCGCCTTTGCTGACGCCAGCCTCGCGGGCCACGGCGTTTAGCGAGAGAGCGGCAATGCCGTCTCGTCCGGCGATCGTCGCAGCGGACTCAAGCAGCTGCTGATGCAAACGGACGGGATCTTTTTTACGGTGCTGAGTGTCGATATTCATGGGCCGAATCATACCGACCAGACGGTATGATTATTTTTGACGGCGATCAAGGCGTGCGGGATGTCCGTAAAATGAATGCGGGTAATGCGTGAGAGGTCACAACTTGTAGTAGAAATCAGCCTGTTATCATAGCGTTCATCCGCGATGCGCATATCGCGGATCGCTGTTTCCGCGGGTCACGATGGGAAACAATCACCGCACGACATCATGACTTTTTGCCTATTAAGGCCGTTTTCTTCTTTCTCTTCGAACGCCTATTTCAACCTTAAATGGTGGCAAAAGGAAATGCGAAATATCGCTAAGCATTTGCATTTTTCACCCGCCTTTAGCCACGCGCATCAATTATTTTACCTTTATATAACAATCACTTTCGCCAAATGATATTTGGTAATAAGGCATAGCAAATCGTTATTTGTTCCGCTAAGGGCAGTGTGGGAGCGTAAAAAGACAATACAAAAACAGGGGTATCCAGAAAAATTATGGCAAAGACAAAACAGACAGTAGCACAGCTCGCCATCATGACCGGCCTGGTCGTCGCCAGCGTTACCGCGTTTAGCGCGCAGGCAGATCAGCTGGCCGATATTAAAGCGAAGGGCGTGGTGAAGGTGGCCACGTTTGACGCGAACCCACCGTTTGGTTCCGTGGATGCCAAAACGCACGAGCTGGTCGGCTACGATGTCGATTTTGCGAAGGCGCTGGCCAAATCGCTGGGGGTAAAACTGGAGCTGGTCGCAACCAATCCGGCGAACCGCATCCCGCTGCTACAGTCCGGCAAGGCCGACCTGATTGTGGCCGATATCACCATCACCCCGGAGCGTGCGCAGGTGATTGACTTCTCCACGCCTTATTTTGTGACCGGACAGCAGTTCCTGGTACCGGTCAGCGGTAGCGATAAGCTTGACGGCTACAGCAAGGCGCGCATTGGGGCAGTGAAGGGGACGACCGGTGAGCAAACGCTGCACCAGCGCTTCCCGCAGGCCCGCGTGCTTTCTTATGACGATATCCCGCTGGCGCTGACCGCCCTGCGCAACGGTAACGTGCAGGCGATTACCCAGGACAGTACGATTCTGGCCGGTCTGCTGGGCGAAGCGCCGGATAAAGCCAAATTCAAAATCCTGCCGGATCTGCTGAGCAAAGAAGAGATTGGCGTCGGCGTGAAGAAAGGCGAACCGGCGCTGCTGAAAGCGGTTAACGATGAGCTGGTGGCGCTGGAAAAATCCGGCGACGCGGCAAAAATCTATGACGTCTGGTTTGGCCCCGCCACCAAAGCGCCACAGCCCCGTTCCTTTACCATAGAAGCAAAATAATATGTTGTCGGCTTTACGCACTCTTTCCGCGGCCAAGGCCGCGGATTTTTCACATCTGGAGAATGCCAGCGTGGCCTTCCGACAGGTCGTGAAAACCTACGGCGATCATCGCGTGCTTAACGGCATCGATTTGACGATTAACCCCGGCGAGGTGGTGGCGATTCTCGGGCCTTCGGGCTCGGGGAAATCGACGCTGATTCGCCTCATTAATCAGCTGGAAAACCTGAGCGGCGGCGAGATCCTGATAGACGGTAAACCGACCCGAGGGCTCAGCGGCAGAGCGCTACGCCAGCTGCGCAGCCGCATTGGTTTTGTTTTTCAGCAGTTCAATCTCTATGCCCACCTGACCGCAGCGCAAAACATTACCCTGGCGCTAGAGACGGTGCACGGCTGGCCTCATCAGGACGCACAGGCGCGCGCGCTGGCTCTGCTGCATAAGGTTGGGCTAGCGGAAAAAGCCGACGCCATGCCGTCTGAACTCTCCGGCGGTCAGCAGCAGCGCGTGGCGATAGCTCGGGCGCTGGCCTCATCGCCGCAAATCATTCTGTTTGATGAACCCACCTCGGCGCTGGATCCGGAAACGATTGGCGAGGTGCTGCACGTCATGCAGTCGCTGGCGCACAGCGGTATCACGATGATCGTGGTGACCCACGAAATGCAGTTTGCCCGTGAAATCGCCGATCGCGTGGTGTTTATCGACGGCGGCGACGTGCTGGAGGTCGCCGCGCCGGAGGCCTTTTTCACCCGGCCGCAGCACCCGCGCGCGGTACGTTTTTTGCAGAAGGTGCTCGACCCGCTGCATCAGGAGCGAATGGCGTGATGATTCCTTTTGATTGGCAGGGCGTGCTCAGCGGGCAGCCTTTGCAGTGGATACTCTCCGGTTTTCTCACCACCCTCTGGGTGACGCTTGCCGGCATGGCGCTGGCCAGCCTGCTGGCGGTGCTGTTTTTGCTGCTGCGGCTGGCGGGCGGTCGCGGTGGTGCGGCGGTGGCCGCCGTGTGGGTCTCGCTTTTTCGCAATACACCGCTGCTGGTGCAGCTGTTGTTCTGGTACTTTGCCGGCTGGAATTTTTTGCCGCAGATCGTACGCGACTTCGTTAACGATCCGCACGACTGGTCAATTCTGCCGGGTAATGTCTGGTGGCTGACGCCCGAGTTTCTCTGTTCAGCGTGGGGCCTTGGCGTGTTCACGTCGGCGTTTCTGGTCGAAGAGATAGCCGCCGGGCTACGCAGCGTCCCCGACGGTCAGCGGGAAGCCGCGCTGGCGCAGGGTTTTTCGCATGCCAGCCTGCTGCGCCATATTCTGTTGCCGCAGGGGCTGGCGAACGCCTGGCAGCCGGTGGTTGGGCAATATCTTAACCTGATGAAGCTCTCTTCGCTGGCGAGCGGCATTGGCTTTGCCGAACTGACCTATCAGGTACGGCAGATTGAAAGCTATAACGCCCATGCGCTGGAGGCCTTCGCCGTGGGCACCGTACTGTATCTGCTGACCGGCGTGGTGCTGGGGCTGCTGTTGAGCCGCCTGGGGCCGAAACCGCACGGAGTATCGATGCGACGGCGTCGGGCGGCCATTGCGCAGAGAGGTATACAGCATGAACGCTAGTCTGGCGACGATCGTGGATAATCTCGACTATCTGCTGTGGGGGCGGCTGGCCGAGGGAGAGCCCGGCGGGGTCGTGCTCACGCTAATGATGGCGCTGGGGGCGGGGGCCATGGCGCTACCGGGCGGCGTACTGCTGGCCTGCGCAGCGTGGCGTTTTCCCGGCACCGTGCGTCGCCTGTTGTATCTGTGGGCAGAGATTATTCGCGGTATTCCGCTGATTTTTGTCATCTTCTGGCTGTGGTATCTGCTGCCGATGCTGACCGGCAGCGATATGCCAGGCGCGGTGACGGTGACTTTTGCGCTGGCGTGGTTTACCGCCGCCTCGGTAATGCACTCGGTGCTGGCCGGGCTGCATGCGCTGCCGGGCGGGCAGTATGAAGCGGCGTTGACGCAGGGCTTTAGCGCCGGCCAAATCCTGTGGCGGATTCTGCTACCGCAAACGCTGCGCAACGTACTGCCGTCGTTGGTGGGTATTTTTATCGGCCTGCTCAAGGATACATCGCTGGCGTTTATCGTTAACGTACCGGAGTTGACGACCGTGGCCGGGCAGGTGAACAACCGCGTGCAAATCTATCCGACGGCAATCTTTGCCTTTATCGGCGTCGTCTATTATCTGCTGTGTTTCGGCCTGGAAAGGGGGGCAAAGCGCTGGCAGCGGCGACTGAGGGTATAAAAAAATAGCCCGGCGTCGCGATGGCTGGCCGGGCTACTGAATGAATTTTGTAGGCCTGATAAGTATAGCGCTATCCCGGATAGCGGCGTTGCCTTATCTGGCCTACACGCTCGGATCAAACGTTTTTACGTTCGATGGTTTGTTCGCCCCAGAACAGAGAGTCTTTATCTGTTTTGCTGAAGGCCAGCTCCAGGACGGCATCGCTGCCTTCTTCCCAGATTTGTTCCGCCGCTTTTTCATCATATTTTGCGAGTTCAAAAATCGCTTCGGCGATCTCTGGTGAAGTGTTGCGCAAGCTCGCCCATTCACCGATATGATGTGTTTTGCCTTCTTGTGTGGGCATATCTCTTCTCCCTCAATTAGCCTTTTAATTTAACCGCCAGGCCTGCGACGTATTCGCCCTGATAGCGGGCAATCGCCAGCTCTTCCTGGCTTGGTTGACGTGAACCATCGGCACCAGCAATGGTGGTTGCGCCATACGGCGTACCGCCACGCACCTGCGAAATATCAAACAGTTCTTGTGCCGCATAACCGATCGGTACAATGACCATACCGTGGTGGGCGAGCGTCGTCCAGGTCGAAGTGATGGTCTGTTCCTGGCCGCCACCGGTACCGGTAGAGCTAAAGACGCTCGCCAGTTTGCCGTACAGCGCGCCGGATGCCCACAGACCGCCGGTTTGATCGAGGAAGGTACGCATTTGTCCGGCCATGTTGCCGAACCGGGTGGGGGTACCGAAGATAATGGCATCGTAGTTTGCCAGTTCCTGCGGGGTGGCTACAGGGACCGCCTGTGCTTTGCCGCCGGCTTTCGCAAATGCTTCTGCTTGCATGGTTTCTGGTACGCGCTTGATGACAACGTCTACGCCATCGACTTTGTTTGCGCCTTCAGCAACGGCTTTGGCCATCGTTTCAATGTGTCCATACATAGAATAATAGAGCACCAGAACACTTGCATTTCCACTCATCTTAACTCTCCTGTGTCAAATTCGTTGGTTACGTAACAAGCTCCAATAAGCATAGTTCGTGTTGCAGGATTCGCTGCATCGCAGCGGCAATTAATTGCCGATTGCGTTCGTTTGCTGCTTTATTAAACGAAACTTGCTCAGGTTTTGAGTGAAAATGGATATGTTATTAATAACCATAATAAATAATACTGAGCATTAATTATTTATTTGATTGATTATCATCAACAAAACCGCCCCGTCTTATCAGGACAATGCCTGCGAATGATTCAGCGCAATGACGGAAGATGAATGAAAAAACGGATGGTTGCGGCAGCGCTGATGGGCGCGAGCCTGCTGGCGGTCACGCTGGCATCTGCGCAGGCGGTGACGCAGTACACGCAGGTGGCGAAAAAGCGCGCGTATCACGGGTTTGGTATCACCGTCACGCGCGCGGGCGACGCGGTGAGGGTGAACGGTGAGGCGGCGCGAAAACAGGAATACAGCGCCGACGCCGATGTGTTTGTTCACGGGCCGTACCGCATCGTGTTCCACAAACGCACGGGTAAGGTGAGGTTAATGAAGAACGGCACCTACCTGGGAGTACTAAAATCACGCTGACGCATCACGATACATTTTTCTCCCGCCGCTTTTCCCTGCCGCAAGCGTTGGTTATCGCCTGGCGTGAGGGGGAAAACCTAAAACCCGACGGCAGATATGTCAAAATATATCCAGCCGCTGCGGTGCCTGTCTTTGCCAGCTACGCTTATGACTACCCGCGCAATCTCGCGGGTGATGACGCTTTACATCGACGTCATGCACGATGTCGTTCTCTTAACGGGAGGTCAGTCATGGCAAATCATCGCGGCGGTTCCGGTAATTTTGCTGAAGACCGGGAAAGAGCAGCAGAAGCAGGTCGTAAGGGAGGCCAGCACAGCGGCGGGAATTTTAAAAACGATCCCCAGCGCGCCTCGGAAGCGGGTAAGAAAGGCGGGAAAAACAGTCACGGTAGCCATCGCGGAACCTAGGCGCGGCTGACGGCATTTTTCTCTGCCCACCGCCGGTTTTACCGGCGGTGTTTTTTTGGGGGTTGAAGCAGGGCGACGCGATACGCAAAATAGAGGGGAATTCACAAGGAGAGGGCGTATGGCTCAGGATGCAGTAAAGAAAAGCGGCAAACGTTCTCAGGCGGTAAGCGCCAAAAAACAGGCGATACTCAACGCTGCGCTAAATACCTTTTCCCAGTATGGCATCCACGGCACCCGGTTGGATCAGGTTGCCGAGCTGGCCGGGGTGTCAAAGACGAATCTGCTGTACTACTTCCCGTCAAAAGAGGCGCTGTACGTTGCCGTCATGCAGCAGATCCTCGATATCTGGCTGGCGCCGCTGCGCGCCTTTCGCGAAGATCTGGCGCCGCTGGCGGCCATCGGCGAATATATTCGCCGCAAGCTGGAGGTTTCGCGCGACTACCCGCAGGCTTCTAAGCTGTTTTGTCTGGAAATGCTTCAGGGGGCGCCGCTGGTGATGGACGCGTTAACCGGCGATCTGAAACAGCTGGTAGCCGATAAGTCGGCGATCGTCGCCGCGTGGGTGAAGAGCGGCAAACTCGCACCGGTCGATCCGCACCACCTGATTTTTATGATTTGGGCCACCACGCAGCACTATGCGGACTTCGCCACTCAGGTTGAGGCGGTGACCGGCAAAACGCTGCGCGATGAGGATTTCTTCCAGCAAACCGTCGAGAACGTCCAGCGGATCATTATCGACGGTATTCGTGTGCGCTAGCTGGCGGGCGGTAGAGGGCAGCTCAGGTCACCCTCTTCACACTGGAGCAGCGAGGCGAGAAACGCTTCGCGCTCGGTGGTTTTATCGGTCAGGCACTGGCTGTTGATCATCGGCTGTACGCTGCCGCCGTGGGTGCTGGAGCTGAGAAACGCACAGTCGGCATCGCGCAGGGCAATCCACGCCGTCTGGGCTTTTTTCAGTAAATCGCGCTGGGTCGGTTCCGCGCGCTTTAGTACGTCCTGCCAGGTCTGATTGAGCTTCTTATCCGCTGCCTGATACTGCTCGGCGGCGCAGGCGTTCATCTCGGCCTGGGTATTGGCGCTGGCGCATTCGTCGGCCAGCGCATAGCCGCTGGTTAACAGCAGGGCGAGGGCCGGTAAAACAGATTTCATTCGTTGACTCCCAAAAGTAGGCTTCCCGAGCATAGGCTCTGGATATAACACGATTTTAACCTGGAATCTCCTCCAACCAGCGTGCGTTTTTCTGAATTTCAAAGCCAGCGCAATGTTCGGATAGACGCCTTTGGTCGAGAAGGTTGATGATCCCACGCTGGGTGTGAAACAAGGGAGATTGTCAGTGATGACGGGCACGGAAAGTCAGGTGCGGCTGGGGCTTTTTACTCTGGCGTGGCCGATATTTGTGGAACAACTTTTGCGGTTGATGCTGGGCTACGTGAGCGTTTTTATGCTGGGGCACTACTCGGATGAGGCCGTGGCCGCCACCGGCGTGGCTAACCAGATCCTTGCCATTTCGGTGATCTTCTACGGCTTTCTGACCGTCGGCGTGCAAATTGTGGTGGCGCAGCTGCTGGGGGCGAAGCGCTTCCGGCGCATTGAGCGGGTGATCACCAACGGGCTGGTGGTCGCGTTTCTGATCGGCGTGGCGATGAGCCTGGTGTTTGTGCTGTTTGGCGATACCTTCCTACGGCTGCTGGGGCTCAGCGACGAACTGGTGACAGTGGGGTCGCCGTTTATTCGTATTATCGGCGGCATTTCGGTGGTTATTGCGCTGTACTCCTCCATCCTGCCGATTCTACGTACCCACGGCTACGTGCGTCAGGCTATGCTGGTGCCGATCGCCGTCAGCATTATCAACGTGGTATTTAACTATCTGTTTCTGTACGGCCAGCTGAGCTTCCTTGGGCTTGGCGTTACCGGTGTCGGTATCGCGGTGTGCATTGCCAACGTTGTGGGGATGCTGATGTCGGCGTGGATGCTGAAAAAGTACATCGGCTATGCCTTTCGCTGGCAAAACCTGCGCCACTGCTCGCGCAAAATACTCGGCGCGATTTTGCGCTTCGGCCTGCCATCGGCGGGTGAGAACCTCTCCTATGCCGGGTCGCAGCTGGTGGTCACCGGAATTATCGCTTTTCTGGGCACCGAGGCGCTGACGACCAAAGTTTACGCCTCGACCATCAGTCAGTTCGTCGCGCTGTTTGCGATGTCGATAGGCCAGGCCTCGCAGATTATTATCGGCCGTGCGGTGGGGGCAAGGGAGATTGAGTCCGCCTACCGGCAGGGGCTGAAAAGCTGGCGCCTCGGGCTGGCGGTGGCGTTTTCTATCAGCGTGGTTATCTACCTGCTGGCTGCGCCGATCATGCAGCTCTTTACCCCGAATCA
This sequence comes from Klebsiella sp. WP3-W18-ESBL-02, assembly GCF_014168815.1. Taxonomy (NCBI): domain Bacteria; kingdom Pseudomonadati; phylum Pseudomonadota; class Gammaproteobacteria; order Enterobacterales; family Enterobacteriaceae; genus Klebsiella; species Klebsiella sp. WP3-W18-ESBL-02. Next base: position 3,126,870 of record NZ_AP021972.1, on the reverse strand, counting down.
GGAAATTATCGCGCTAACCCGTAAGCTGTTTTTACTGTCTATTTTGCTGGAACTGGGGCGTGCGACCAATATCATTGTGATCAGCAGCCTGAATGCCACCGGCGACGTTCGCTTTCCGTTTATCTGCGGCATTATTGTGATGTGGATTATCAGCCTGCCGTTTTCGTATTGCCTCGGCGTGTACATCGGGCTGGGGCTGGTGGGGGTCTGGCTGGCCTATATTATTGATGAAGGGCTGCGGGCGATACTGATGTACCGCCGCTGGCGCAGCCGGGTGTGGACAACGAAGTCGATGTTTTAGGCCGGCCTGATGGCGGCGTAAACGCCTTATCCGGCCTCCCCATAAAAAACCCGGCGATTGCCGGGTCAGATTGCAGACAAACCCGCTCGCGCGGTGCCGGATGTCGATTTCAATCAGCGACGCCATCCACGTAGGCCCGATAAGCGTAGCGCCATCGGGCATTGCGGATGTTGTCATCAGTCTTACCCGGCAATCGCCGGGTTTGAAAATCTTAACCAATCGTCATCAAGCTGGCGTTTCCGCCCGCTGCGGCGGTGTTCACGCTGAGCGAACGCTCATGGTACAGACGCTCCAGCAGCAGGTTGGTTTCACCGCGGGCAAAACCCTGCACCGACACAATCGCCCCGTCGCGCGCCGCCACCTGTTCGCACAGTTCGCGCAGCTGGTCAGAATCACCGTGGTAAATCACCGCATCGAAGAAGGCGTTCATCAGCGTTTCCGGCTTCGCGAAGTGGATACGTTCGCTCACCGCTTTCGGCAATGATTTCACCAGCTCACGTTGCAGTGGCGCATCCTGCCACAGCACTTCACTGCCTACTGCCATCACTGCAGACAGCTGGGTCAGCAGGTCCGTTTCGTTATCCGCCACGCACAGCACTCGTTCGCGTGGGACCAGCGTCCAGGTGTTGCGCTCGCCGGTGGGGCCCGGCAGCACCCGCTGGGTGCCGGCCTGTGCCAGCTCGCTGTACTGCTTGCTGATCGCCAGCAGCGCCGGGCGATCGGCCATCCAGCCCTGCAGTTCGGTCAGCGGTTTTTCCAGCAGCGTTTTCAGCTGAGTATCGACGGCCTGACCGGCGTCCTGGCGTGCCAGCGTTTTCGCCAGCGCCGTTTCCGGGCGGCTCGCCAGCAGGCGATACAGGTACATCGGGCCGCCCGCTTTCGGGCCGGTGCCGGAGAGGCCTTCACCGCCGAACGGCTGCACCCCAACCACTGCGCCCACCATATTCCGGTTAACGTACAGGTTGCCGACTTTCGCGCTGCCGGTCACCTGCGCAATGGTTTCATCAATGCGGGTGTGCACGCCCAGGGTCAGACCGTAGCCCGAGGCGTTGATCTGCGCGATCAACTGATCCAGCTGGTTGCGGCTGTAGCGAACAACGTGCAGCACCGGACCAAAGACCTCTTTTTTCAGCTCGTCGAAGCTGTCGAGTTCAATCAGCGTCGGTGGGATAAAGGTCCCACTCTGCCATTCGCGGCTGTCTTCGGCATTTTCACGCGCGGCCTGGAACACGGTGCGGCCTTTGGCGCGCATGGCCTGAATGTGTTTCTCAATGCCGGCTTTCGCCTCGGCGTCAATCACCGGGCCGATGTCGGTCGTCAGGCGGCCCGGGTTGCCCATGCGGCATTCGGCCATTGCGCCGCGCAGCATGGTCAGCGTATGGTCCGCGACGTCATCCTGCAGGCACAATACGCGCAGGGCGGAGCAGCGCTGACCGGCGCTGTCGAAGGCGGAGGCGACTACGTCCACCACCACCTGCTCGGTCAGGGCGGAAGAGTCAACGATCATGGCGTTCATCCCGCCGGTTTCGGCAATCAGCGGCGTCGGGCGGCCCTGTGCGTCCAGACGGGTGGCGATATTACGCTGCAGCAGGCCGGCGACTTCCGTCGAACCGGTAAACATGACGCCGCGCACGCGGGCATCAGAGGTCAGCTGCGCGCCGACGGTTTCACCGCGACCCGGCAGCAATTGGACCACGCCAGCCGGTACGCCAGCCTCCAGCAGCAGTGCGATACCCTGCGCGGCAATGAGCGGCGTTTGTTCGGCTGGTTTTGCCAGCACGCTGTTGCCTGCGGCAAGCGCGGCGGCAATCTGCCCCATAAAGATCGCCAGCGGGAAGTTCCACGGGCTGATACACACCACCGGGCCCAGCGGGCGGTGGGTTTCGTTATCGAAGTCGTCACGAACCTGACCGGCGTAGTAGTGCAGGAAGTCCACTGCTTCACGCACTTCGGCGATGGCGTTGCTGAAGGTTTTACCGGCTTCACGTACCAGAATGCCCATCAGCGGCTGCATCTGATCTTCCATCAGCACCGCGGCGCGTTCGAGAATGGCGGCGCGCTCCTGCGGCGGGGTGGCGAACCAGATGGGTGCGTTGTTCACCGCGCTTTCCAGCGCTTGCTCTACTTCCTGTTCGCTGGCTTCCCGGACATAGCCGACGATATCTTTCGGCTCCGCCGGGTTAATCACCGACAGCATATCGCCGTCGGCAACCGGATGCTCCAGCATCGGTTTTGCGGTCCATTTATGCAGCGCGCTGTTGAGCAGCGAGGAGGAGAGCGACGCCAGGCGGTGTTCGTTGGCCAGATCCAGGCCTGCTGAGTTGACGCGGCCGCTGCCATAGAGATCGCGCGGCAGCGGAATTTTCGGGTGCGGCAGCCCGGACGCGCCTTCCTGCAGAGCCATCTTCTCGACGGCCAGCACCGGATCGGCGACCAGCTCATCCAGCGGCAGGCTGCTGTCGGCGATGCGGTTAACGAACGAGGTATTCGCGCCGTTTTCCAGCAGGCGGCGAACCAGGTAGGCCAGCAGCGTTTCGTGGGTCCCCACCGGAGCATAAATGCGGCACGGGCGATTCAGCTTGCCGTCAGCCACTTTCCCCACCACCTGCTCGTAAAGCGGCTCACCCATCCCGTGCAGGCACTGGAATTCGTACTGCCCCGGATAGTAGTTATTGCCGGCCAGCTGGTAAATCGCCGCCAGCGTGTGGGCGTTATGGGTCGCGAACTGTGGGTAAATCAGGTTAGGGACGCCGAGCAGCTTTTTGGCGCAGGCCAGGTAAGAAACGTCGGTATACACTTTGCGGGTATACACCGGATAGCCTTCCAGGCCGTCCATCTGCGCGCGTTTGATTTCGCTGTCCCAGTACGCGCCTTTAACCAGACGGATCATCAGACGGCGACGGCTGCGGGTGGCGAGGTCGATCAGGTAGTCGATGACGAACGGGCAGCGCTTCTGGTAGGCCTGAATCACGAAACCGATGCCGTTCCAGCCGGCCAGCGCCGGTTCGAAGCACAGTTTCTCCAGCAGATCGAGGGAGATCTCTAATCGGTCGGCTTCTTCGGCATCGATGTTAATGCCGATATCGTACTGGCGTGCCAGCAGGGTCAGGGACTTCAGACGCGGGTACAGCTCATCCATCACGCGATCGTACTGCGCGCGGCTATAGCGTGGGTGCAGGGCAGACAGTTTGATAGAAATGCCCGGGCCTTCATAAATGCCGCGGCCGTTGGAGGCCTTACCAATGGCGTGAATAGCCTGCTGATAAGAGACCATATAGGCCTGGGCGTCGGCGGCGGTAAGCGCCGCTTCGCCGAGCATATCGTAGGAGTAGCGGAAGCCTTTCTCTTCCAGCTTGCGGGCGTTGGCCAGAGCTTCGGCAATGGTTTCGCCGGTGACGAACTGCTCGCCCATCAGGCGCATCGCCATGTCCACGCCTTTGCGCACCAGCGGTTCACCGCTTTTACCGATAATCCGGTTCAGCGAGCGCGACAGGCTGGTTTCGTTGTGGGTGGAGACCAGTTTGCCGGTAAACAGCAGCCCCCAGGTGGCTGCGTTAACAAATAATGACGGGCTGCGGCCAATATGCGACTGCCAGTTGCCGTTGCTGATTTTATCGCGGATTAAGGCATCGCGGGTTGCCTTGTCAGGAATACGCAGCAGCGCTTCCGCCAGGCACATCAGCGCGACCCCTTCCTGAGAGGAGAGGGAGAACTCTTGCAGCAGGCTTTGTACCATTCCGGCGCGACCGCTGGCGGTTTTCTGATTGCGTAGCTTTTCCGCTAGCTTCCAGGCGAGCTGATGCGCCTGCTCGGCGATCGGCTGCGGCAGACGTGCCTGCTCCAGCAGCATGGGGACGGCGTCGGTTTCGCTGCGGCGCCAGGCGGCGGTGATCGCGGCGCGGGTGACCGACTGGGGCAGGATCTGCTCGGCGAACTCAAGGAACGGCTGAGGGTTGTCGTCGGCCGGCTGTGGCGTTTCGTCGCTTTCGTTAGCGGCACCGGACAGCAGCGCGGGCAGCTCCGGCAGGAGCTCGTCATTTTCCAGCTTTTCCAGATAATTGAAAATTGCCTGCTTGATTAGCCAGTGAGGGGTACGGTCGATTCGGGTCGCCGCACTCTTAATTCGCTCACGCGTTGCGTCATCCAGCTTAACCCCCATGGTGGTGGTGCCCATGCCATCTACTCCTGTTGCTCGGTTGTCATATTTTTTGCGTAACAGGAATATCACTCATGTTGCAACTTTGTGCAACCGTGTTAAATGTGACGTCTGTTGCAGGCTTAAAAATGAATTAATTGTTAAAGGTAAAACTTATGATAAAGGCGCTGAGCAATACGTCATGGTGCGAGTTTTTATGCGCTACTTAACAGTTATTTTGGGTGCAACCTGAAAAAGCGTGAGGGAGTGCAACCTATAGAAAAATGCTATCTCCAGCCTGATGCATTTGATGTAAATGCAGTGTTAAATCGTTTGTGAAAAAATTCCGCTTCCGTCAGGATACGGTCGCTTCAAATGATTGCCCCGTTCCGGCAATGATAAAAAACGGCAAATTGGGATGTTGCCGACGCATATTTCTGGAGAGTTGAATGACTATTAGCACCCCGATGCTGGTGACTTTTCTTGTCTATATTTTTGGCATGATCCTCATTGGCTTTATTGCATGGCGCAACACCAAAAACTTTGATGACTATATTCTTGGCGGCCGCAGTCTTGGGCCATTCGTGACCGCGCTGTCCGCCGGTGCCTCTGATATGAGCGGCTGGCTGCTGATGGGCCTGCCGGGGGCGATTTTTATCGCCGGGATCTCTGAAAGCTGGATCGCTATCGGCCTGACCCTGGGCGCGTGGATCAACTGGAAGCTGGTTGCCGGGCGTCTGCGCGTGCATACCGAAGTCAATAATAATGCCTTAACCCTGCCGGACTATTTCACCGGCCGCTTTGAAGACAAGAGCCGCGTGCTGCGCATTATCTCTGCGCTGGTGATCCTGCTGTTCTTCACCATTTATTGCGCATCCGGAATTGTGGCCGGTGCGCGACTGTTTGAAAGCACCTTCGGTATGAGCTATGAAACCGCGCTGTGGGCGGGGGCGGCGGCGACCATCCTGTATACCTTCATCGGTGGTTTCCTGGCGGTGAGCTGGACCGACACCGTGCAGGCCAGCCTGATGATTTTCGCGCTGATCCTGACGCCGGTTATCGTTATTTTCGCCGTTGGCGGCCTTGGCGATTCGCTGGAAGTGATTAAGCAGAAGAGCATTGAGAACGTCGATATGCTCAAAGGGCTGAACTTTGTTGCCATTGTGTCGCTGATGGGCTGGGGGCTGGGTTACTTCGGCCAGCCGCACATTCTGGCGCGCTTTATGGCCGCGGATTCCCACCACAGCATTGTGCATGCGCGTCGTATCAGCATGACGTGGATGATCCTCTGCCTGGCCGGTGCGGTGGCGGTAGGCTTCTTCGGTATTGCCTACTTCCAGAACAACCCGGCGCTGGCCGGACCGGTTGGCCAGAACGCCGAACGCGTGTTTATCGAGCTGGCGCAGATTCTGTTTAACCCGTGGATTGCCGGTATTCTGCTGTCAGCGATTCTGGCTGCGGTGATGTCGACCCTGAGCTGCCAGCTGCTGGTGTGTTCAAGCGCGATTACCGAAGATCTGTACAAAGCGTTTCTGCGTAAAAACGCCAGTCAGAAAGAGCTGGTGTGGGTAGGGCGCCTGATGGTGCTGGTGGTGGCGCTGGTGGCCATTGCGCTGGCCGCTAACCCCGAAAACCGCGTACTGGGACTGGTGAGCTATGCGTGGGCTGGCTTCGGCGCTGCGTTTGGCCCGGTGGTCCTGTTCTCGGTGATGTGGTCACGTATGACCCGCAACGGCGCGCTGGCCGGGATGATCATCGGTGCCGTTACCGTTATCGTCTGGAAACAGTTCGGCTGGCTGGGGCTGTACGAAATTATTCCTGGCTTTATCTTCGGTAGCGTCGGCATTGTGCTGTTCAGCCTGCTGGATAAGGCGCCGTCGAAGACGATGCAGGCGCGTTTTGCTGAAGCAGACGCCCATTACCACTCTGCGCCGCCGTCACGTTTACAGGAACAGGAACAGCGGTAGGCTGGATAAGGCGTTTACGCCGCCATCCGGCAATATGAGCCGAACAGCCTGATGGCGCTACGCTTATCAGGCCTACGTAAACCCGCGGTTTCGCGGGTTTTTTACGCCCATTGCTCTAGCGTGCCAGTGATAATCAACGCAACTATATCGTTGCTATTCTTTTACATCTCGTCATTATTTCCCACATATTTCACTTGTGTTTCTTTTTGGCTTAATGATAATCACTATCACTCACATTTACCTGTCTTTGCATAAGTTGACGGCGTTTCACATTTAAGGGTGTTTGCATGTTTGTTCCTTTTCTCATCATGTTGCGCGAAGGGCTGGAAGCAGCGCTGATTGTCAGCCTGATTGCCAGCTATCTGAAGCGAACCCAGCGCGGTCGCTGGATTGGGGTAATGTGGATTGGCGTTTTCCTGGCCGCCGCGCTGTGCCTGGGCTTGGGGATCTTTATTAACGAGACGACCGGTGAGTTCCCGCAAAAAGAGCAGGAACTGTTTGAAGGGCTGGTGGCGGTCATCGCCGTGGTTATCCTGACCTGGATGGTGTTCTGGATGCGTAAAGTCTCCCGCAACGTCAAACAGCAGCTGGAGCAGGCGGTAGACAATGCCCTGCAAAAGGGGAATAACCACGGCTGGGCGCTGATCATGATGGTCTTTTTCGCCGTGGCGCGCGAAGGGCTGGAGTCGGTCTTCTTCCTGCTGGCGGCTTTCCAGCAGGATCTCGGTATCTGGCCGCCGCTGGGTGCGATGCTCGGCCTGGCCACCGCGGTAGTGCTGGGCTTTCTGCTCTACTGGGGCGGTATTCGCCTGAACCTTGGCGTATTTTTCCGCTGGACGAGCCTGTTTATTCTGCTGGTTGCGGCTGGGCTGGCTGCGGGGGCGATTCGCGCCTTCCACGAAGCGGGCCTGTGGAACGCCTTCCAGGATGTCGCCTTCGATCTCAGCGGCACGCTGACTACGCATTCGCTTTTCGGCACCCTGCTGGAAGGTATCTTTGGCTATCAGGAAGCGCCGAGCATCAGCGAAGTGGCGGTCTATTTCCTGTATTTGATTCCGGCACTGGTGCTGTTCTTCTGGCCGCCGCGTGCAACAACGTCAACATCCCGTATCGCCCCTTGAAAGCGATAACGGTGATGGCATCACACTCTACTTATTGAAAGGGATGGACCATGACCAAGAACTTCCGCCGCAGCGCGTTGCAGACGGGGATTGCCGCGCTCTTCTCGACGGCGTTTATGGCACACGCTGCCGATATTCCGCAGGTTAAAGTGACGGTAAACGACAAACAGTGTGAACCGATGTCGATTACCGTGGACGCGGGTAAAACCCAGTTTATCATTCAGAACCACAGCCAGAAGGCGCTGGAATGGGAGATCCTGAAAGGGGTGATGGTGGTGGAAGAGCGCGAGAATATCGCGCCAGGCTTTACCCAGAAGATGACCGCCAACCTGCAGCCGGGTGAGTACGAGATGACCTGCGGCCTGTTGACCAACCCGAAAGGCAAGCTGATCGTGAAGGGAGAAGCGGGCAAAGACGTGGCGAAAGCCGACGCGCTGCGCGATCTGGGCGCGGCGATTACCGCGTATAAAGCCTACGTGACGGCCGAAACCGCCGAACTGGTCAAAGGCACTAAAGCCTTTACCGACGCGGTAAAAGCGGGCGATATCGAAAAAGCGAAATCCCTGTATGCGCCGACGCGTCAGCACTACGAGCGTATTGAACCGATTGCCGAGTTGTTCTCTGACCTCGACGGCAGCATTGACGCGCGTGAAGACGACTACGAACAAAAAGCGGCCGACCCGAAATTTACCGGCTTCCACCGTCTGGAAAAAGCGCTGTTTGGCGACAACAGCGTTAAGGGCATGGAGCACTACGCGACCCAGCTTAATGGCGACGTGCTGGAGCTGCAAAAACGTATCGACGAGCTGGCTTTCCCGCCGTCAAAAGTGGTGGGCGGTGCAGCTGGCCTGATTGAAGAAGTGGCCGCGAGCAAAATCAGCGGGGAAGAGGACCGCTACAGCCATACCGATCTGTGGGACTTCCAGGCGAATATCGACGGCGCACAGAAAATTGTCGACCTGCTGCGTCCGCAGCTGCAAAAAGAGAACGCCGCATTGCTGGCGAAAGTTGACGCCAACTTCAAGAAAGTGGACGGCATTCTCGCGAAATATCGCACGAAAGACGGTTTTGAAACTTATGACAAGTTGACCGATGCGGACCGTAATGCGCTGAAGGGGCCGATCACCACGCTGGCGGAAGATTTGTCTCAACTGCGCGGGATTCTGGGGCTGGATTAAGTAAGATGGCAAAGCAACACGCCGACGACCTGAATGAACCTTCACGTCGCCGTTTATTAAAAGGGATCGGCGCGCTGGGCGGCGCGCTGGCAATTTCAGGCGGTTGCCCGGTGGCGCACGCGGCGAAAGCCAGTGATGCGCCGGTGGCCAATAGCCGGATGGAAACCCAGCCGTTTTACGGCGAGCATCAGGCAGGCGTTTTGACGCCGCAGCAGGCTGCAATGATGCTGGTGGCGTTTGATGTGCTGGCGGCAGACAAATCAGACCTTGAGCGTCTGTTTCGTTTGCTGACGGACCGCATTGCTTTCCTCACCAAAGGTGGCCCGGCGCCGGATACGCCAAACCCGCGACTGCCGCCGATGGATTCGGGCATTCTCGGCGCGTTTATCGCGCCGGATAATCTGACCATCACGGTGTCGGTCGGACACTCGCTGTTTGATAGCCGCTTTGGCCTTGCCGATAAAGCGCCGAAGAAGCTGCAAAAAATGGTTCGTTTCCCGAATGATTCGCTGGATGCGGCGCTGTGCCACGGCGATCTGCTATTGCAGATTTGCGCCAACACGCAGGATACAGTGATCCATGCGCTGCGCGACATTATCAAGCACTCGCCAGATTTGCTGAGCGTGCGCTGGAAGCGGGAAGGGTTTATCTCTGACCATGCCGCGCGCAGTAAAGGCAAAGAGACACCCATCAACCTGCTCGGTTTTAAAGACGGCACCGCCAACCCGGACGGCAGCGATAAACCGCTGATGGACGAGGTGGTGTGGGTAACGGGCGATCAGGGTGAACCCGCGTGGGCGAAGGGCGGTACTTATCAGGCTGTGCGCATTATTCAGTTCCACGTTGAGTCCTGGGATCGTACGCCGCTTAAAGAGCAGCAGACGATTTTCGGGCGTGATAAGCACAGCGGCGCGCCGCTGGGGATGAAGAACGAGCACGATACGCCTGACTACACCCGTGACCCGAACGGTGACGTGATTGCGCTGGACAGCCACATTCGTCTGGCCAACCCGCGCACTAAAGAGACGCAGTCGGGCCTGATGATGCGGCGGGGTTACAGCTACTCGCTGGGGGTGTCTAACTCGGGTCAACTCGATATGGGCCTGCTGTTTGTCTGCTATCAGCATGACCTTGAAAAAGGGTTCCTGACGGTGCAGAAACGCCTGAACGGTGAAGCGCTAGAGGAGTACGTGAAGCCGATTGGCGGCGGGTATTTCTTTGTGCTGCCGGGCGTGGCATCGGATAAGCGTTATTTGGGCAGCACGCTGTTGCAGGCTTGAGTGCAGTCCCGGCGGTGCTTTGCTTGGCCGGGCTACATTGTACGGTGCACGCTTGTAGGCCGGATAAGGCGTTCACGCCGCCATCCGGCTGCCTATTTGTCGCCCGGGCGAGCGTAAGCGACCCCGGGATTTCTCCCAAACTTCAGAATATCGCCAAAAATCAGTCCTTTTTTTTCATTTCCCCCCTGATTGATATAAAACTGTCACATAAGTGTCAGATGCTATCTCTGAACGCTATCGTTATGTTTATGTAAAAATTATGTTGCATCTTTTGTTGATTTGGATGTAATAATAAATAAAGCGGTAGTTTCCGTTTCACTATGGAGATCGCGAATGGTAGCGTCCTTGACCGGACTCAACAAACCAACAGCCCGTACCATCCAGCGCGGAGGCCCTCTCTCCGGCAGCGATTTCGTCACCTCAATTTTTCATCCAATGTGCATTCATCTCGTTGTTCCCGACGTATTGTGCGGTGCGCGTAGCCGTGCGTTTTCGTCATTTCGACAGGCAGTTGCTATGGCTTACAAGGAAGCCAAACCTCAGACGTTCGTGCGCATAATCGCGCTGTATTTAGCGCGTGTGATGTAAACCAACAACTCAAGGTGCTATCCATGGGAAGACAGAAAGCAGTGATCAAAGCTCATCGCGAAGCAAAACGTGTGCTGAGGCGGGATTCACGCAGCCACAAACAACGTGAAGACGAATCGGTCACCTCGCTTGTGCAAATGGGTGGAGTGGAAGCGATTGGCATGGCGCGGGACAGCCGCGACCATTCGCCCATCGTGGCCCGCAATGACGCTCAGGCACGTTACCTGAATGCTATCGAGAGTAAGCAACTGATTTTCGCCACCGGCGAGGCAGGCTGCGGCAAGACCTGGATTAGCGCGGCCAAAGCGGCCGAGGCGCTGATACATAAGGATGTGAATAAAATCATCGTCACGCGCCCGGTCTTGCAGGCCGATGAAGATCTCGGCTTCCTGCCCGGCGACATCTCAGAGAAATTCGCGCCGTATTTCCGCCCCGTTTACGACGTGCTGGTAAAACGGCTGGGGGCTTCCTTTATGCAATATTGCCTGCGCCCGGAAATTGGTAAGGTAGAGATTGCGCCATTCGCCTATATGCGCGGACGTACATTTGAAAATGCGGTGGTGATTCTTGATGAGGCTCAGAACGTTACCGCAGCGCAAATGAAGATGTTTTTAACCCGCCTCGGGGAGAACGTCACGGTTATCGTCAACGGGGATATCACCCAATGTGACCTGCCGCGCGGCGTTCAGTCCGGTCTTAGTGACGCGCTGGATCGTTTTGAAGAAGATGAAATGATAGGCATTGTCCGCTTTACCAAAGATGACTGCGTGCGTTCGGCGCTGTGCCAGCGCACGCTGAAAGCCTACTATTAATCGCAGTTACGTCTGCAAAGCCCGGGAAACCGGGCTTTGTTGTTTTTGGTTGTTGCAAATCCAACAGTGGCAGCAGCAGCGTGTTGCATTTTACACTCCTTATCGCGCGATAACGGCAATAACGTACTGAAAAATATAAATAATAATGTATGGCACAAAGTTTGCTATCAATGCATATAACCTAAAAAGTTAAAGACGCAATAATTCATTCCATTTAATGATATGTATAAATATCAACCGGATGTTGCGTCTGAACGTGCTGATAACATTCAAGTGAGACCATGCTATGCCCGTAAATCACGCTGTTCCCGACTATACGCACCATGCGCCGAACGCCCATCGTATCGCCAGTGATGAAGAGGCGCTGAGCATCGCCCACGAGATCGCTGCTTTTTTACAGGCCGGCGCCTCCGAGCGAGACCTGAGCGTCGTAGTGCCGCCCGACGTCGTCAATACCTACTCCAACAGCGGGCTATGGGGGATAACCGTACCGCGCCGTTTTGGCGGGGCCGAGGTTTCCGCGGCGACGCTGGCGTCGGTGATTGCCATTATCTCGGCGGCAGATCCGGCGCTGGGGCAAATCCCGCAAAACCACTACTGCCTGCTGGAAGATATTCGCCTGCAGGGCAGCGAAGAACAGCAGCGCTACTTCTTCGATCTCGTGCTGCAGGGCTATCGATTTGCCAATGCGCTGTCGGAAACCGGCGGTAAAACGGTACAGGATATTCAGACCCGGCTGACCCAGACTGACGATGGCCTGCGCATTGACGGACGCAAAGGCTACTGCACGGGTTCACTGTATGCTCACTGGCTTGGCGTACTGGCGTTGGATGAGGATGGGCTGGCACAGCTGGCCTTCGTGCCGCGCAACACGCTGGGCGTGACGGTTGTCAACGACTGGGCCTGCCTGGGCCAGCGCACCACCTCCAGCGGTACGGTGCTGGTGGAGAACCTGCGGGTTGAGCCGTTCAATATCATTCCCAGCTGGAAATCTTACGCGACGCCCACTCTCGCCGGGCCGTTTGCCCAGCTCACGACGGCGGCTATTGATGCGGGGATCGCCCGCGCCGCGTTGAACGATACCGTCAGTTTTGTGAATCAGTTCGCTCGCCCGTGGATCGACGCAGGGGTGGAGCGGGCCGGAGACGATCCGCTGACGGTGTATCAGATTGGTGCGCTGGATAGCCGACTCGCCGCCGCTGAGGCGCTGCTTGAACAGGCGGGTAGAGTGCTCGACCGCTATAAACACACGCTGACCGAAGAGACCGTGGCGCTAGCGTCTATAGCGGTTGCTCGCGCCAAAATATTTACCACCGAAGCCGCGCTGGAGGCCTCGACGCGGCTGTTTGAGCTGGGCGGTACGCGCTCGACCCATCCGCGCTACAACTTCGATCGCCACTGGCGCAACGGGCGGGTTCACACGCTGCACGATCCGGTGCGCTGGAAGTATCACCTGCTGGGTAACTGGGTGTTGAACGGCAAAGCGCCCGCGCGCCACGACTGGAACTGAGGAGGCACGATGCTCGCTTTTCTGGCCGAAATTGATTGGGGTGACGTGGCGCAGGCGGGGGCAGATACCCTGACGATGCTGGCCTGGGCACTGGGCTTTACCGTACTGATCGGCCTGCCGCTGGGCGTGGTGCTCTACCTCACCGGGCAGCCGCGGCTGTTGCATGCCCCGACGCTGTATCGCGTGCTCTCGCTGCTGGTTAACGTACTGCGATCGCTGCCGTTCATCATTTTGCTGATCGTCATGATCCCGTTGACCACGCTGATTACCGGCACCTCGCTGGGCGTGGAAGGTACCATTCCGCCGCTGGTCGCGGGCTGTGCGCCGTTCTTTGCACGATTGGTAGAGACGTCGTTGCGCGAAGTGGACCACGGGCTGGTGGAAGCCAGCTGGGCGATGGGCGGCAGCACCTGGCAGCTAATCTGGTACACGCTGCTGCCGGAGGCGCGATCGGGGCTGATTGCCGCCGTTACCGTCACGGCGATTGTGCTGGTGGATTACACCTCAATGGCCGGCGTTATCGGCGGCGGCGGGCTGGGAGATTTAGCCATACGCTTTGGCTACCAACGTTTTCAGACCGACGTGATGGCGGTGACGGTGGTGCTGCTGATTGCGCTGGTACAGGTTTTACAAATGAGCGGCGACCGCCTGGTGCGCCGTATGAGTCGTCAATAAATCGCTTAACAGGTATCAACAATGAAAAAAACCGTGATTGCCGGGCTGCTGGCGCTGTTCTCTTATTCGGCGATGGCCAATGAAACCCTGTTGGTAGGCGCCACGCCCGTTCCGCATGCTGAAATACTGGCGTTTGTGAAACCGGTGCTGGCGAAGGAAGGGGTAGATCTGAAAATCAAAGTCTTCAACGATTTTATTCAGCCTAATCAGCAGCTGGCGGAGAAAAATCTCGATGCCAACTACTATCAGTATCGCCCGTTCCTCGATGATTATAACAAAAACCGTCATACCAACCTGGTGCCGGTGGTGGGTGTCCACATCGAGCCGTTTGGCGCCTACTCGACGAAATATAAAAATCTGCACGACCTGCCGGACGGCGCAACGATCGCGATTCCTAACGATCCGGTCAATACCGGGCGCTCGCTGGTGCTGCTCAGCGAAGCGGGGCTGATTACGTTGAAAAACCCACAGGACCCGCAGTCGACGGAGAAAGATATCACCGCCAATCCACACCATTTCAAAATTCGCCCGCTGGAAGGGGCGATGCTGGCGCGGGCGCTGAATCAGGTGGATCTGGCGTTTGTCTTTGCTAACTATGCGCTGGAAGCGGGAATTGATACGGACAAAGCGTTGATCGTTGAAAAAGGCAAAAGCCTGTACGTTGAATATCTTGTGGCGCGCCCCGACAACATTAACGATCCCGGCATTCAAAAGCTGGCGAAAGCGCTTAATTCCGACGCGGTGCGCCAGTTTATTTTGACCCGTTATCAGGGAAAGATTGCCCCCGGTTTTTAGGAGACAGCGTATGACACAGCACCAGAATACGCCGCACATCCGCCTGCGTGGCATCAGTAAAGCCTACCCGAACGGCGTTCAGGCGCTGGAAGACATCAGTCTCGATATTCACGCGGGTGAAATATTCGGCATTATCGGGCGCAGCGGCGCGGGGAAATCGACGCTGCTGCGGCTGTTTAACCGCCTGGAGCGCGCCGATCGCGGTGAAATAGGTATTCACGACGTCCCCATTGATGGCGGCGGCAGCGGGCCGCTGCGCGATTTACGCCGCCGGGTGGCGATGATTTTCCAGCACTTCAATCTGCATTCCACCAGGACGGTGGCGGAGAATATTGAACTGCCGCTGCGAATGGCCGGTATTCCGGCCATCGAACGCCGCCGCCGCGTTGAGGAGATGCTTCGGTTGGTGGGGCTGGAGTCACTCCGCGCGAGCTATCCCTCGCAATTGTCCGGTGGGCAAAAACAGCGAACCGGGATTGCCAGGGCGCTGGTCACGCAGCCAGAAATTTTGCTTTGCGATGAGGCGACTTCGGCGCTCGATCCGGAAAATACGCTAGCCGTGCTGAGCCTGCTCAAAGAGATTAACCAGCGTCTGGGGCTGACCATTATTCTGATTACCCACGAGATGGACGTGATTCGTACGCTGTGCGATCGGGTGGCGGTGCTGGAGAAAGGACGGATTATTGAGCACGGTGAAGTCTGGCAGGTGTTTGGCGACCCGCAGCATGAGGTGACGCGCGGAATGCTCGGGACGCTGCATCACGGGCGCGAGGAGAATCGTGAAATCATGGTCGAAGGACAGCAGCTGATCACGCTGCATTTTAATGGTGTGAACGGGCGGGAACCGGATTTGCAGCAGATTGCGAAGGCGCTCGGTGGTCACCCGCAGCTGGTGTACAGCAGCTGTGAACCGATTCAGGGGCGGATCGTTGGGCAACTGCGGGTGCGTGTCGATACGCCGCTGACGGCGGAGTCTTTGCAGCGGGTGACTCAGGTCGCGGATAAGGTGGCGGTCAGGTAGACCGAGCGGCCCCCGGCGGCGCTGCGCTTGGCCGGGCTACGTGATTGTGCCGGGTCCGGGGTTCTCACCCCGCCAGGCTGTGCAACAGGCGAAAAAAAAGCCCGTACTTGCGTACGAGCTCTTCTTCGAATATGGCGGTGAGGCGGGGATTGACTCGCTTCGCTCGCCCTGCGGGCAGCCCGTTCACTGTGTTCACGGTCTGTCCAACTGGCTGCGCCAGTTGTCGAACCCGGGTCCGGGGTTCTCACCCCGCCTGGTTGTGCAACAGGCGAAAAAAAAGCCCGTACTTGCGTACGAGCTCTTCTTTAAATATGGCGGTGAGGCGGGGATTCGAACCCCGGATACGTTGCCGTATACACACTTTCCAGGCGTGCTCCTTCAGCCACTCGGACACCTCACCATATTGTTTTGCTGCTCACCTTAGGTGGTCAACGGGGCGCTACTATAGGGAGTTGACCTAAAACGGTCAAGCATAATTTCGGCTTTCTTTATCGTTCGGTTAAGCATTGAGCATTCCCCCACCGTAAACGGCGGGGGAGGGGACTGACGCTGTGGATCGAGCCGCTCAATGCGTAATCACGCACTGCGCCTTTGTGTCGCGGGAGCGCCATGTTTTTAACTTCTGTCGTTTTACATTTGACCAAAACGGCCAGCGTTAAAATCGCGAACGGCTTCGGCAATTTCGGTTTGACTGTTCATCACGAAGGGGCCATAGCCCACAATCGGTTCATTAATTGGTTCTCCGGCCAGCACCAGAACCCTGGCATCGCTGCTGGCGTGCAAATGCACCTGCTCGCCCTGATGACTCATGACAACCAGCTGCGCTTCCTGGACGGCACTTTCACCGTTGACCGTTACGCTACCCTCCAGCACCACCAGTGCGGTGCTCCAGCCGTCGGGCTGCTCAAACATGACCTCTTTGTCCTGATTAATCTGGATATCCCAGACGTTAAGCGGCGAGAAGGTGTGGGCCGGGCCCCTGGTGTCGCGGTAGCGCCCGGCGATCGCGCGTAGCGTTCCGCTGTCATCCGGCAGCGCCACGACAGGAATCGATGCGGCTTCTATGCTCTGATATCCCGGCGCGGTCATCTTGTCTTTTGCCGGCAGATTGACCCACAGCTGGATCATTTTCAGCTCGCCGCCACGCTGGGCAAACGCTGCCGAGTGAAATTCCTGATGCAGAATGCCCGAGCCGGCGGTCATCCACTGCACGTCGCCGGGTCCAATAACGCCGCCTTTACCGGTAGAGTCACGATGCTCGACTTCTCCCGCGTAGACGAGAGTGACCGTCTCAAAACCGCGGTGCGGATGCTCACCCACGCCGCGTTTAGCACCGTCAGCGGGGAAGTGTTGCGGCCCGGCGTAATCAAGTAGTAAAAACGGGCTCAGGCTTTCGCCGTGCGACTGATAAGAAAATAACGAACGAACCGGAAAACCGTCGCCCACCCAGTGCGGACGTGGTGCGGTATAAACACCCGTAATTTTTTTCATGGTTTTCTCCTCAGGAGCGAGTCTGGATGTCAATAAGCTTATATTCGAGGGTAAATATCCGGTAGATAGCAAAAGTGACCTACACTGTTGCAAAAATAGAACGATGGAGTGGGTATGCAGGATCTCAATGATTTCGCGTGGTTTGTGCATGTGGTCGATCACGGTGGCTTTGCGGCGGCAGGCAGAGCGCTGGATATTCCCAAGTCAAAACTCAGCCGACGCATTGCCCAGTTGGAAGCGCAGCTCGGCGTGCGGCTGATTCACCGTACCACACGCCAGTTTACGGTCACCGACGTGGGGCAAACCTTTTATCAGCACTGCAAGGCGATGATGATTGAAGCGGAGGCGGCACAGGAGGCGATTGCGGTGTTACAGGCGGAGCCGCGTGGCAGCGTCAGGTTGACATGCCCGGTGACGTTACTGCATGTCCACATCGGCCCGATGCTGGCGCGCTTTATGCGGCGATACCCGGGCGTTCAGCTTCATCTGGAAGCAACCAATCGACGGGTTGACCTGATAGCAGAAGGCGTTGACGTCGCCATCCGCGTGCGGCCAAGGCCATTTGACGACAGTGACTTAGTGATGCGCGTGCTGGCCGATCGCGGGCATTGCCTCGTCGCCAGCCCGTCCCTGGTTGCGGAGCACGGCCTGCCGCGCTCGCCGGACGATCTGAGCCGCTGGCCAGGCTTAAGCATGGCGATGGGCAAACAGGTTCACTCATGGTCGCTTAGCGGACCGAACGGCGCGAAGGCGGACGTACATTTCACCCCGCGGCTGATCGCTAGCGATATGCTGGCGCTGCGTGAAGCCGCCGTCGCGGGAGTGGGCGTGGTACAGCTACCGCTCCTGATGGTGCGGGAACAGCTGGCGAAAGGCGCGCTGGTGCGCGTGCTGGAGGACTGGGAGCCGAAGCGGGAAGTCATTCACGCGGTATACCCCTCGCGTCGCGGTCAACTGCCCGCAGTGCGAGCGCTGGTGGATTTTCTCCGCGAGGAGTATGCGCAGATGATTGAAGAGTGACGTTTCCGGGCAGGTAATCAGGCGAGGTGGAAAGCCAGAGAATAGCCCTGTTCATGCCAGTGCTGTAGCAATTCCTGCTGTCGGCGGGTGGGGGTAACCCCCGTCCAGACGAACAGCTGCTGGCCGGGAAACAGTTCAGGGCGCGGTGATTCCAGCGGCTCGGCGAGCACTGCAATATGCCAGCCCCGTTGAGAAAGCCGCCAGGCCTCAAGCCACAAACGCGTACGATCGTCGGTGTCCCAGCCCATCAGCAGCGCATCTTTGCCGGCTTTGCGGCGTGATTCGGACAGGCAGGAGGTGACAAACTCAATCAGCACGCCGTCGAGCAGGCTGCACATGATGCGGGCAGTGTTTTGGTCGAGGCTGAGACGTTGACGAACGGGAACAAAAACATGGTCGATCAGTGCATCACAGGGATGTTCACGACCTAATGCGCTGATTTTGGCGCGCAGCCGCGCCGGGCGAGCGGAGCGGAGTGCTGCCATCATCTCTTCCTGCAAGGCACTCCAGTCATCGTGCGTCGTGGTCTGACTTTCTTCAAGCAGCGCTTTGACTTTACCCACGGGCACGCCGCTTTTGATCCAGCGCTTTATCTCTTCGATACGCTGAATATCTTCTTCATCAAACTGTCGGTGGCCGCCTTCGCTACGCTGGGGCTTTAATAAGCCGTAGCGTCGCTGCCATGCGCGCAAGGTGACGGGATTGATACCGCATCGTTCGGCAACATCGCCTATGCTGTAAAAGCTCATACAATCCCTCATGCTATAACCAAACGTCCTGTATAAAAATAACGAATTCACCGCCATCTGTACAATTTATAATTTATTGTACAGTGCCGTTTGTACAGGTGTCATCGTGGATGATTACCTGCCGAGAAGAAGTAAGTGTAGAGGTGATTAAGATGGTAATTTATTGATTTTTAATGACAAAAAAGAATGGTGCGCGCCTTCGGCCGGAACCTCAGGCGAAATAATTAATTACAGTTCGGTTTTTTTCTCTGGCCAGGTGATGGCCGGGATCCCATAGTGGCACGGCGCCGCAAATAAATGCCCCTGGAATTCGGTAATCCCAGCAGATTCAAGCCACATCCACTCTTCCGCCTTTTCGACGCCTACCGCAGACACGGCAATTTCAAGTGACGAACAACATTTGATGATGGCCTGAATAATGGCCTGACGTGGGCCACTTTTGTGAACATCCTGAATAAGGTCGCGGTTGATTTTAATTCTGTCGGGCTGGAACTGCGCCAGCAGCTGCAAGCCCGCGAATCCCGCGCCAAAATGATCGATAGCGACGCTTATCCCAGAACCCTTCAGCGTACGCACGGCCTGAGTGAAAGCATCAAATTGCGAAATGGCTTCACTTTCAGTGAATTCGACGATGATTTGCTCGGGAATGAGGCCATTGTCGGCAATCGCCTGCAGCAAAATGTTGACCGCATCCGGCACGTTAACCAGCGTCATCGGCAGCAGGTTAATCGACAGCGTCAGATCGCCAATACCGAGCGCAACGGCAAGCGCGAAGGCCGTTTTCTTACTGTGCAGGTCAGCCAGATAAAGGTCGTCGCCGTTGAGTGAGTCAAAGAAAACCGCGGGAGAACCGCCGGAGGGCGCACGGACCAGCGCTTCAAGCGAGACAACCTCCTGAGCAAGCGGGTCAATAATGGGCTGAAATGCAAAGCCGCATTGCGCTTCGCAGCGGATGACGGAAGCGTCGAGGATGTGGTCGCGTTCAGTGGTGATAAACGCCCAGCTATCGGCGGGCGGGATCTCGAAATAATTTTCCTTTTCTACCGACTCGACAAACGTGCGAAAGAATTGCAACGCACGATCGTTATAGGTGAGCTGGTAGCGGGAAGTGCCTTTATTAAGAATGAGTTGCAGTACTTCTGTCCTGTCGTGTTCACGGAGATCGAAAAGCTCCATACCGACTTTGCCAAAGCGACGTGAAGGACCGTAATCGCAAAGTAGCTCGACGATGTTGTAGTGGCGGCGATCCTGGCAAATTGCGCGGTAGATGGGTTTTACCGTTTCTTCCGGACCCTCGAGGAGCTGAAAGAAATGCGTACCGTTGAACAGTAGGATGCCCGTGACGTCGGCATGACCATTTTTAAGATTCGCAGCGGCGACCATACTTTCGAGCGCTTTCACCGGCACGTCATCACAGAGATGGCTGCGGTAGATGATGGTAGTAAGCATGATTTTCCGGCGTAGGAGAGAAGGACCTTAACCCTAACAGATAGCAGCGTAATTAACACATTAAATTAACAAAAGTTTTACCACTCATGATTATCACGCTTACGTTATGCCAGAAGGAGAGGGGGGTAGCGTTTTTTCTCTTTCAAAATTAGTACAATAACAATGGTTAAAAAATGAAAATTAGCACAGTAAGTAATTGAAAGTATTGCATTAGCATTTTTAGCTAAATTTTAAAACATATGTTTGTACAGATATTGTGTACAATTTTTATGACTTTGAGTGACGAAGCGTTTACTTTTTTACTGATTCGTACAGGAGCATCTCATGCAGCAGAATGGTTACATTTTTGATACGGCTGGTGCCATCGCACAGTATTTCAATAAGGCCAGCCTGCCTACACAGCAGGAGACACTAGGAGAGATTGTGGTCGAAATTTTGCACGATGGGCGAAACCTTAATCGTAAATCATTGTGCACGAAATTACTGAGTCGCCTTGAACAGGCGTCCTGCGCTGAGGAAAAAGGTCATTACAATGCGTTAATCGGTTTACTTTTCGAACGCTGAGCGCAGGTCACGCCAGAGGCGAGCAGCAGCATGCTGCGACTTCGTTTCTGGCTCAAGGGGTATAAGAGAGCGGTAATGTACAAAAATGACATTGAGAAACTCACGGATGAACTTATCGGGCAGGCAGTGCTGTTATTGCTTAAACGCAACGTTCCAGTGAACTCAATGGCGCTGCTCACTCAGCTTCGTGCGATGCAGGCGACTGAAACTGAACGGTCCCGACGTGATGTTTTCCCGTCGCTGATTGCCCGCATTGAAGCGGCGACGGGTAAGCAAACCAAATTAACGCAGGGCGAGCATAGGGAAAATGCCCGATGGAGATCGCGCGACGGCTCGAGACAACGAAAAAGGAAAGTTCACTAAAACCTTTACTTATCAACAGTGGTGAAAAGAATGAACACAGCAATGATTCAACAACCCGATATTTACAGCGCTTTATCCGATCATTCTCTGTCCGATTATTTTCGTCATGCTGGCGATGTGCTTGCTGAGGAAGCGGCTGTATTAGGTTCAGCCATCCGACATATTCTGATGAACGGTGAGCATATTAATAATAAGAATATTATTTTATCACTTGTACAACGGCTGGAGGTCACCGCTGACGTGGTACAGGCAGATGTTATAAGAAAGACGCTGGAGATTGTGGTTGGTCATACCATGGATGATATTTGATCGCGATGTCAGCGGGTTAATTCATCCGTACTCTAACCCAATACGCTATGGCGGTCGGTAGACGCTGACCAGCCTGGTAATTGCCGTTTGATTTTCAGTGGAAAATGAACAATGTGCTGCGACGACTATGTACGGACGGGGCATGCCGACCTTTGGCTTTCCGACAACTATCTCCGCTGTGGCCTGGAGAATATTCTGACAAAGGTGTCCTTTGGCGATAACGCAATCCGCTATGTATTTTTAACTGAACATGAATATGCCGAAGTTATTAATCATAATTATAACCTGAGAAAAAGCAGGATAATTCTGCTGACCGATGGTTCGCGTTTTGAATTTCTCGATGACCTGTCGGTGTATCAGTTTCCGATGAAATCAAGCGTTGAAGAACTGCATGAATTTATTCTGTCGGTTGTGAATCAAAAAGGGCGACGGGCTGCCCGTAAAAACAGGGTGTTGCTGACGCCACGGGAACGACGGCTGATTGATTTAATTAAGCAGGGTAAACGCATGGCGGATATGGGCGATCACCTGGATCTGCATATCAAAACGATCTATCAGACGCGCCGGGCGCTGATAAAAAAGATGGGATGCAGCGGCGCGGTGGATCTGCTGAAAAAACTGCGCAGCGAAGTCTTTAACAACTGGCTGATGGAGAGCCATTAGTCATTCAGGGACGGACTTCTCACCCCACCATGCCATGCAACAGGCGAAAAAAAGCCCGTACTTGCGTACGAGCTCTTCTTTAAATATGGCGGTGAGGCGGGGATTGACTCGCTTCGCGCGCCCTGCGGGCAGCCCGTTCACTGTGTTCACGGTCTGTCCAACTGGCTGCGCCGCTACTCGGCCCATCCCTGGGCCTCGCCCCTCCGGGGCCAGCGCATGCGCTGTTCAAAATTGCTCCCGGCAATTTTGTGTCGAACCCGGGTCCGGGGTTCTCACCCCGCCAGGCTGTGCAACAGGCGAAAAAAAAGCCCGTACTTGCGTACGAGCTCTTCTTTAAATATGGCGGTGAGGCGGGGATTCGAACCCCGGATACGTTGCCGTATACACACTTTCCAGGCGTGCTCCTTCAGCCACTCGGACACCTCACCATATTGTCTTCCCAGCGTCGCTGGGACGAGCGCTAATGTAGGGAAAAGGCTCTCCAGCGTCAATAAACTTTTTCGAAAAATCGCGCGTTTAGACAAACTTCAATCAAATTGCTTCTTAAACATTCATAAATCGTCTTTTTTGCGATCGCCGCCGCATTTCCCAGGACAGCCTGGCGAAATTTGTTATTCTGTAAAATCACAAAAATAATCAAAAACCGCGTCCGATCGCACAAATACGGGCGCCCTGAGCTGGAGTCACTATGGAGATCATCTTTTATCACCCGACGTTTGATACCCCTTACTGGATTGCCGAACTGAGCAAAAAGCTGCCCGGTGCCAATATTCGTGCCTGGGTGCGCGGGGACAATGCGCCGGCTGACTATGCGCTGGTGTGGCATCCGCCGGTTGAGATGTTACAGGGCAGAACGCTGAAGGCGGTTTTTGCGCTGGGGGCGGGCGTTGACTCGATTCTCAGCAAGCTAAAGGCACATCCGGAGATGTTGCCATTGTCGATCCCCCTGTTCCGCCTTGAAGATACCGGCATGGGTATTCAGATGCAGGAATATGCGGTCAGCCAGGTGTTGCACTGGTTCCGTCGTTTTGATGATTATCAGGCGCAGCAGCGAGAATCTCTCTGGCAGCCGCTGGAGGACTATACCCACGATGCATTCACCGTTGGCATTATGGGCGCGGGGGTTCTTGGCTCAAAGGTCGCGGAAAGCCTGCTGGCGTGGGGTTTCCCGGTACGGGTCTGGAGCCGCAGCCGCAAAGCGTGGCCGCAGGTCACCAGTTTTGCCGGCGAAGGCGAACTGAGTGCGTTCCTCAGCGGTACCCGCGTCCTGATCAACCTGCTGCCGAATACCGCGGAAACCGCTGGCATTATTAAGGCACCGCTGCTTGCGCAGCTTCAGGACAATAGCTACGTGCTTAATCTGGCGCGCGGCGTTCACGTGGTTGAAGAGGATCTGTTGGCGGCGCTGGACAGCGGTAAACTTAAAGCGGCGATGCTTGACGTGTTCAGCCGTGAACCGTTGCCGGCTGAAAGTCCGCTGTGGCGTCATCCGCGCGTCACCATGACGCCGCACGTGGCGGCCGTCACCCGTCCGCAGGAAGCCATCGCCTATATTGCCCGCACCATCACGCAGCTGGAGCGCGGTGAAACGCCAGGCGGGCAGGTCGACCGAGTTCGCGGCTATTGAGCCAGGCGTTATAAACGCACGCCATTCCTGCTATCCTTGGTTTATCACGAGAGAGGAGAAAGTGATGTATCCTGTTGACTTACATATGCATACTGTTGCGAGCACGCACGCTTACAGTACCTTGCATGACTATATTGCCGAGGCGAAACGTAAAGGGATTAAGCTCTTCGCCATCACCGACCATGGCCCGGACATGGCCGATGCGCCCCACTATTGGCACTTCGTGAATATGCGTATCTGGCCGCGCGTTGTCGATGGTGTGGGTATCCTGCGCGGTATTGAATCCAATATTAAAAATATTGCGGGTGAGATTGATTGCACCGGGCCGATGCTGACGTCGCTGGACTTTATTATCGCCGGGTTCCATGAGCCGGTTTTCGCGCCGCAGGACAAAGAGACCCATACTCAGGCGATGATCGCGGCGATGGCGAGCGGTAATGTGCATATGATTTCACACCCGGGAAACCCTAAATTCCCGGTGGATATTCCCGCCATCGCGGCGGCGGCGGCGAAATATCATGTGGCGCTGGAAATCAACAACTCATCGTTTGTCAGCTCGCGCGTCGGCAGTGAACATAACTGTCGGGCTATTGCCGCAGCGGTTCGGGATGCGGGGGGCTGGCTGGCCCTGGGCTCGGACTCGCACACCGCGTTCACGCTTGGTGAGTTTACCGAATGCCAGAAGATCCTTGATGCGGTTGATTTCCCGCAGGAGCGGATCCTGAACGTCACGCCGCGACGTTTTCTGAATTTCCTTGAGTCGCGCGGGATGCCGCCGATTCCTGAATTTGCTGAATTTTAACGACTAACTGGAATAATTGAATGAACGAGTTTTCTATCCTCTGCCGCGCGCTGGGTTCTCTGTACTACCGTCAGCCGCAGGATCCGCTGCTGGTGCCGCTGTTTACCCTGATTCGGGAAGGCAAGCTGGCGGCAAGCTGGCCGCTGGAGCAGGATGAACTGCTGGCTCGTCTGCAAAAAAGCTGCGATATCCAGCAGATTGCTGCCGACTATAACGCGCTGTTTGTGGGTGAAGAGTGCCGCGTGCCGCCGGTGCGCAGCGCCTGGGTAGAAGGGGCGAGCGAAGCGGAAGTGCGTGCGTTCCTCAGCGGTCAAGGTATGCCGCTGGGGGAGAGCCCGGCGGATCAGATGGGGACGCTGCTGCTGGCGGCTTCATGGCTGGAAGACAACGTTGAAGATGATAATGAGGCGCTGGAAACCCTGTTTGCCGACTATCTGTTACCGTGGTTTGAAACGTTCCTCGGGAAGGTCGAAGCTCATGCCACGACCGCCTTCTGGCGTACGATGGCACCGCTGACCCGCGAAGCGATTGCGGCCATGTGGGATGAGCTGCAGGAAGAAGCTGAGGAGTGATTTAAGTCACGCTTTTGGTGAAAATGAAATGTATATGATGAACATAATGTGCTCGTGATCTCATCATAACGGCGGGCATCTGCTAAGATGCTCGCCATGAACGTTATCTTAGCTATCGCAATCACAACAGGCATTCTCTCCGGTATCTGGGGATGGGTGGCCGTGTCTCTCGGACTCTTGAGCTGGGCCGGTTTTCTTGGCTGTACGGCCTATTTCGCCTGTCCGCAGGGCGGGCTGAAAGGGCTGGCTATTTCCACCTGCACGACCATGAGCGGGGTTGTCTGGGCGCTGGTGATTATCTACGGCAGCGCATTAGCGCCGCATCTGGAGATTGTTGGCTACATGATGACTGGCGTCGTGGCATTTCTGATGTGCATTCAGTCTAAGCAGCTGCTGTTGTCATTTGTCCCCGGCACGTTTATTGGCGCTTGCACTACGTTCGCAGGACAGGGCGACTGGCGCGCGGTTGTGCCGTCGCTGCTGGTGGGGTTGTTGTTTGGCTATGCCATGAAAAACAGCGGCCTATGGCTGGCAAATCGTAAGGCGGAACGTAAGCAAACGGAAGAATCGGCGCTATAACGGTGCAGACATGACGAAGACAAAACGGCGGCGGGGGAATACCCTGGCCGCCGTTTTTTTGTCACGCGATCTTAATGTTTGAAGTTATCGTTAGCCCAGGAAACGGCCTGTGTGCGGTTTTTGACGGCTATTTTCTTAAATAAATGATAGAGATGCGTTTTAACGGTACTCTCACTAATAAAGAGCGCACGGGCGATCTCAAGATTGGAGGCACCGATCCGCAGCTTGTTCAGGATCTCTTTCTCGCGATAGGTGAGAATAGTACTTTCCGAATTATCATAGC
Source organism: Klebsiella sp. WP3-W18-ESBL-02 (assembly GCF_014168815.1). Lineage (NCBI taxonomy): Bacteria > Pseudomonadati > Pseudomonadota > Gammaproteobacteria > Enterobacterales > Enterobacteriaceae > Klebsiella > Klebsiella sp. WP3-W18-ESBL-02. The sequence goes on along the minus strand of NZ_AP021972.1, from coordinate 3,101,016 downwards.
GATAGTTACCGGAATGCATAATAAGATAGCTTGCTAATTTACGTGAAAAGTAGCATTCGCCTTCCATCACCTTTTGCAGCCCTTTGACCAGAAAGTGTTCTTCATCATGTTCATAGAATATGCCGCTGATGTGCGGCCATGCCTCGATGTCGGGATAGGAGTACTCTTCTGGCGTGTTGAACAGCAATAATTTTGCACCGTTGTTCAATTTGCACAGCGCTTCCTGCCAGGCCTTCATTAACCGTCTATCGGTATCCATCATATCGAAAAGGATAATGCCCGGGTCTAAATTATCAATGTTAACTAGATGAATATTAACAATTTTAATTTCCATCCTGAGTAACTTTTTCAAATTCTGCGACAGGGCACAAGACTGTAATGAAGGCCTTGTGACTAAGGAGAGAGTCTGGTTTGTCGAGGTAAGCTCTTTTGCCATGATGAGTCCCCAATATAAATTATGCAGCAGGCAAATATTATCAAATCATCTATTTAAGCACTGCTGAAATGTGGTTGCTGTATGGATGAAGTGTTTCAAATAAGAGAATTAAAACTAAAGTTTCTTAATTTAAAATTTAGACGCTGATAAACCTAAATCAAGAAATAATCATGAAACATAATGTAAAAATAAATTACAAAATGTAAATAAGGCCGATTTATTAAGTTTTTAACCTGCATTCTTAATGATCATACATATTGCACCTTTATATTTTATTTTGTTATTATTCAATATGATATCGGTTGATTTATTTTAAGTAATATGATCGCCTCAGATAATTTGTGTGATGATTGCGTGTGACCTTAAGCACTTTTCAAACTTTTGTTGAATCGTCTTCTTTATAACGTGTTGTTTTCCGTGTGCGTTATTCGGTTAGCCTCTCTGGGGATTTATTAATACTAAAGGTTGACTTTTTGAAAATAAATCAACCTTTGTTATGAGATCGCCACGCCAAACTGGTATGCATACTCATCCATATAGCATCGAGTCACTCAGTATTATCGGTGTGGTAAACATAATGCAGCTTTCCTTCGATATTTCTAACATGGCGGGGTGGTTTGTTTTCAAAAGTATGATGAGCTAACCGAATACAGATAAATGGGATGCGGTCTGCACTACGGGTTTTATTTAAATTCGTGGCGAGGATTATTATACCATCAAATACTGTGCGTAATCTTTTTCAGATTGTGCCGGGCAGCTATCAACTTATTTTTGGCCATTATTTTCTTCTTTCGACATTCTCTGCGATAACGGATTGAAAAAAAGACCATTATCTGCAGATTGGCTTTTATCTATATCGTCAGAATGCTAGGTCATTTATCAATGGGTGTCGTGATTATCACCAGTTCTATTTTGTTTATATTGCAAAATAATCGATTGTTACGGCAATAGCATACAGCAACTTATAACGTGTGAAAGGGTTCATCATGAAAATGAAGCAACTCGCCATAATTATGGCGCTCACCGTTTTATACCCTGCGACGACTATATATGCCGTAGCTGCAGGTGAGAATGGTAATAACGACAACCGCGGTCAAAATTCAAATAACCGGGGGAATGGCAACGACAACGGAAATGGCGGAAACGGTCAGGATAACGGTCAGGGTGGAGGCGGCAATAGCGGCAGCGACCATGGAGGCGGCGGCAACGGCGGTGGTGGCAACGGAGGCGGCGGCAACGGCGGTGGTGGCAACGGAGGCGGCGGTAACGGCGGTGGTGGCAACGGAGGCGGCGGTAACGGCGGTGGTGGCAACGGAGGCGGCGGTAACGGCGGTGGTGGCGACCATGGAGGCGGCGGTAACGGCGGTGGCGGCGACCATGGAGGCGGCGGCAACGGCGGTGGCGGCAATGGAGGCGGCGGCAACGGCGGTGGCGGCAATGGAGGCGGCGGCAACGGCGGTGGCGGCAATGGAGGCGGCGGCAACGGCGGTGGTGGCAATGGAGGCGGCGGCAACGGCGGTGGCGGCAACGGAGGCGGCGGTAACGGCGGTGGCGGCAATGGAGGCGGCGGTGGCAACGGAGGCGGCGGCAATGGAGGCGGCGGTAACGGCGGTGGCGGCGACCATGGCGGTGGCGGCAACGGCGGTGGCGGCGACCATGGCGGTGGCGGCAACGGCGGTGGTGGCGACCATGGCGGTGGCGGCAATGGAGGCGGCGATAATGGCGGTGGTGGCCAAGGCGGTGGCGATCACGGCGGTATGGGTGGTGGCCAGGGCGGCAGCGGCGGCGATCACGGCGGTATGGGTGGTGGCCAGGGCGGCAGCGGCGGCGATCACGGCGGTATGGGTGGTGGCCAGAGCGGCGGCGACGGTGGCGATCACGGCGGTATGGGTGGTGGCCAGGGCGGCAGCGGCGGCGATCACGGCGGTATGGGTGGTGGCCAGGGCGGCAGCGGCGGCGATCACGGCGGTATGGGTGGTGGCCAGGGCGGCAGCGGCGGCGATCACGGCGGTATGGGTGGTGGCCAGGGCGGCAGCGGCGGCGATCACGGCGGTATGGGTGGTGGCCAGGGCGGCAGCGGCGGCGATCACGGCGGCATGGGTGGTGGCCAGGGCGGCAGCGGCGGCGATCACGGCGGTATGGGTGGTGGCCAGGGCGGCAGCGGTGGCGATCACGGCGGTATGGGCGGTAATGGCGGCGGTCAGGGTCATAACCCGTTCGGTGGTCATGATAACCACGGTGGCAACGGCGGCGGCAACCAGGGCGGTGGTGATAACCACGGCGGTATGGGCGGCGGTCAGGGTCATAACCCGTTTGGCGGCCATGGTAATCACGGTGGCAACGGCGGCGGTGGCAACCAGGGCGGCGGTGATAATCACGGCGGTATGGGCGGCGGCCAGGGTCATAACCCGTTTGGCGGTCATGGTAATCACGGTGGCAATGGCGGCGGTGGTAACCAGGGCGGTGGTGATAATCACGGCGGTATGGGCGGCGGCCAGGGTCATAACCCGTTTGGCGGTCATGGTAACCACGGCGGTAATGGCGGCGGTGATGATAATCATGGCGGCGGTCACCACGGCGGTAACGGCGGCGGCGATGATAATCATGGCGGCGGTCACCACGGCGGAAACGGCGGCGGCGATGGTAACCATGGCGGTGGTCACCACGGCGGAAACGGCGGCGGCGATGATAACCATGGCGGTGGTCACCACGGTGGTAACGGCGGCGGCGGTAACAACGGCGGCGGTAACAACGGCGGTGGCAACAATGGCGGCGGTAATAACGGTGGCAGCAATGGTGGTAGTAACGTCGGCGGGGTTCAAACAACCAGCGGAATTACGGGCACCACGGTGACGACGACCGGAAGACAATCAAGCGGCAACAACGGCGACAGGTCGCGCTCCGGCTTGTGCAACCAACCGGGTGCTATTGGCTGTAACTTCCGCTAATTGAGCGATAACGCTTTATCGTTAACAAAGCATCAAGACAGATCGTTAGTAAAAGGCCGTAACCCAAGCGTTACGGCCTTTTTTTGTCGTTTGCACGGCAGGCATAAAGTATATGGTTCAGTTGCCGATAATGAGTCTAACTATATAAATTTTCTATATAAAAAGAGATTGCAATTGGCAGGCTTGGTTACTATTGTAAACATAATGTTTACAAAATGTGCTAACTAACCATTTCTGCTTCGGGACAGATCCTGCTCAGGGACGATCTCAGATAAACGGGGAGTTACCATGCAAACATTTACGCGCATTTTCATTCCGATCGTTTCACTGCTGTCTGTTTTTACAACCGGAGCGCTGGCGGCAAACAGCGGTGTTATCCATTTCCGTGGGCAGATTGTCGAATCCCCCTGTGATTATCAAACCCTACCGGGCAAAGTGGGGGTCAGCTGTTATCAGGATGGAAAAACCCGGCACCAGTCGGTTCCCATCCATACGCTGCTGGACGGGCGGCAGTTCGTGAATGAAAAAAGCACCGCCAACCTGCGCTGGATTGATAAGGATAAAAAAACAGCAGTCCTCACCGTGGAATACAAATAGCCGAAACGAAATGACGAGTCGTGTTGTCTATGGTAGATAATCGATTTGTCTGAGTGAGAGGATAGTAAGCATGGCCGAACGAATTCAGGTGCTGCAGGGGGATATCACCACCCTGGAGGTGGATGTTATCGTCAATGCAGCCAACCCTTCGTTAATGGGCGGTGGCGGCGTTGATGGTGCGATTCATCGCGCTGCCGGGCCGTCGTTACAGGAAGCCTGCGCGGTTGTGCGTCAGCAGCAGGGGACCTGTCCGACGGGGCATGCGGTGATTACGCATGCGGGAAACCTGAAAGCAAAAGCCGTGATTCACACGGTCGGGCCGGTGTGGCAGGGGGGCGGTGAGCAGGAAGCATCGTTGTTACAGCAGGCGTATTATAACAGCCTTCAGCTGGCGCTGGATAATGGCTATCACACGCTCGCCTTTCCGGCGATCTCAACGGGCGCTTATGGCTACCCGCTGAAGGCGGCAACGGAAATCGCCGTCAGCACGGTGGCGGCATTTTTGACCCGCCGTAGCCTACCGGAGACGGTCTATTTCGTGTGCTTTGATGACGCGACCACCCGGTTGTATCGGGAGGTACTTGGCCAGACGAGAATCCCCGTTCTGGCCAACGATGCGAACACTTAGTGGCTGGCAGCCTGGGTTTTCGTCACCTTTTGCTGCGGTTTACCGGAAAACAGGAAACGCAGCAACGGGATACGCAGGTGAATTTCATAGAGCACCAGCGCACAGCCGACCACAAAGACCAGCCCCGTCAGGAAGCCGAGTGAGTTTGAGCTGATGCTCGGCATAATCCATGCGCCATAGAACAGCGTTAGCGGATGGTGTACTAAATAGATAAACAAGGAAGCATTCACGAAATAGGTCACGCGGGCAGACTGGAAGTTGAGCATGCGGTGACCGAACGAGAACACGACGTTCACCATCCACAGCCCCAGCACCATCGTAATCAGGTATTCCGTTTCATACATCCATGCGTCGCCAGAACCATAGTGCTGGTTCAGGCGGTAGGCGATAAAGCCGAGCAGCGCCGCGACGATGCACCACGGTGACGGGGTGGTGAACAGGGTTTTGAGCTTTGGATGAATAAAGGCCAGCGCGCCCAGGATAAAGAACGGCACGTAAAATAGCGTCTGCATCACTACAAAGTTGAACAGCCCATCGCTCAGAATCGGCGGATAGACGATGAAAATGGTGCGACGGATGGCGGCGTAGAGCAGGCCAAGCAGCAGAAACATGACCGTCAGTTTGCCCATCGTCATGTTATCGAAAAGATCCGCGCGACGGCGCGTCTGGCGACGGCGCATAAAGCGGAAGGCCATAATCCCGAGCGTGGTGAGCACCACCAGCACAAGCAGGAACCACAGGTGTGACACCAGCTCCCAGGCCAGCGTATTATATTTTTGGTAAAACGTCAGCGTATGCCACGTTTCCGTCTTACCCTTAACGTATTGCAGCATCAAAAATTGCGGCAGCGTGAGCAGCGGAATGGCGGTTAGCATCGGGATACCGACCCGTTCCACGCGAACTTTCCACCATTTTTTCAGCGGGTAACGCAGAAAAAGCATGTAGGAAAAGTAGCCGGAAATGACAAAGAACACCTGCATGCGAAACGCGTGCACAAAATCGTTAAACAGCGTCAGCCACCATGACGGCGTCGGGCTGTTCATATGCCAGGTGTGGGTCGAATACAAAAGTGAGATGTGAAAGGGGATCCCCAGCAGCATCAGCCAGGCCCGGATCGAGTCGAGAAAATATTCACGCTGTGCGGGTTTGTTATTCATAGGGTTAGGTACGATTCTCAGACTAATCGCCTTACAGCGTAAGGTGATAAAGTTTACATTCGTTGGCAACCCTACACGAACTCTGGTTACCTGTCTCCAGGATAAGCACGCAAAGTGCAAAGCGCAGTTAACAGTTGCTTACTCGATAAGCCACCGCGCTCAACAATACGGGGATTATGTTGTCGGATAGCTTGAATTTCCAGTAAAATGGATCGGATCGATTTAAGCACACAAAGGGGGAAGTGCTTAGTTATATGAAACAGAAACCACAGATGATGAAACTGCGTTGGTTAGGCGCAGCCGTAATGTTGTCCCTGTGTACTTCATCTGCATGGGCATTCAGTATTGATGACGTTGCAAAGCAGGCTAAAACGCTGGCGGGCAAGAGCTACGAAGCGCCAAAAAGCAACCTGCCTTCCGTCTTCCGCGACATGAAATACGCGGACTACCAGCAAATCCAGTTTAATCACGATAAGGCATACTGGAGCAAAGTTAAGACCCCGTTTAAGCTCGAATTCTACCATCAGGGTATGTATTTCGACACGCCGGTGACGATTAATGAAGTCACGGCAACCTCCGTGCGCAAAATTAAGTACAGCCCGGACTACTTCACGTTCGGCGACGTTCAGCATGACAAAGATACCGTGAAGGATCTTGGCTTCGCGGGCTTCAAAGTGCTGTACCCGATCAACAGCAAAGACAAAAACGACGAAATCGTCAGCATGCTGGGCGCTAGCTACTTCCGCGTGCTGGGTCAGGGCCAGGTTTATGGTCTGTCCGCTCGCGGTCTGGCGATTGATACCGCCCTGCCGTCCGGCGAAGAGTTCCCGCGTTTTCGCGAATACTGGATCGAGCGTCCGAAAGCGACCGACAAGCGCCTGACGATTTATGCGCTGCTGGATTCCCCGCGCGCGACCGGTGCTTACCGCTTCGTGGTGATGCCGGGCCGCGATACCGTGGTTGACGTACAGACCAAAATTTATCTGCGCGATAAAGTCGGTAAACTGGGCGTCGCGCCGCTGACCAGCATGTTCCTGTTCGGGCCGAACCAGCCTTCGACCACAACCAACTATCGCCCGGCGCTGCATGACTCTAACGGTCTGTCTATTCATGCCGGTAACGATGAGTGGATCTGGCGTCCGCTGAACAACCCGAAACATCTGGCCGTCAGCAGCTATGCGACCGAAAACCCGCAGGGCTTTGGCCTGTTACAGCGTGGCCGCCAGTTCTCTCGTTTCGAAGATCTTGATGACCGCTACGATCTGCGCCCAAGCGCCTGGATCACCCCGAAAGGCGATTGGGGCAAAGGCACCGTTGAGCTGGTAGAGATTCCGACCAACGACGAAACCAACGATAACATCGTTGCATACTGGACGCCGGACAAGCTGCCGGAAGCCGGTAAAGAGATGAACTATAAGTACACCATCACCTTCACCCGTGACGAAGACAAACTGCACGATGCGGACAGCGCATACGTGATGCAGACGCGTCGCTCCACCGGTGATGTGAAGCAGTCGAACCTGATCCGTCAGCCGGACGGTACGCAGGCGTTTATCATCGACTTTACCGGCGCGGATATGCGCAAAATGCCGCAGGACACGCCGGTAACGGCGCAGGCCAGCATCGGTGATAACGGTGAAATCGTTGAAAACAGCGTTCGCTACAATCCGGTGACCAAAGGCTGGCGTCTGACGCTGCGCGTGAAGGTGAAAGATCCGAAGAAAACCACTGAAATGCGCGCTGCGCTGGTCAACGCTGACCAGACGCTGAGTGAAACCTGGAGCTATCAGCTGCCTGCAAATGAATAAGACAACGAAGTATATCGACGCACTGTCGCTTACGGATGCAGAAAAAGCGGCGCTCCCGGACACGACGCTGCGCGCCGTGCACGAAGCGCTGGATGACGAGCATCAGGCTTTTCCACGCGATGACGACACGCCGCTGGCGTCCGTGAAGGCGCGTCTGGAAGAGGGCTGGCCGGACTCCCTGGGCGGCGAGCAGCTTATCAAAGACGACGAAGGGCGCACGCAGCTGCAGGCGATGCCGAAAGCAACGCGCTCTTCTATGTTCCCGGACCCGTGGCGGACCAACCCGGTCGGCCGCTTTTGGGATCGTCTACGTGGTCGCGATGTCACCCCGCGCTACCTGTCTCGTCTGACCAAAGAAGAGCAGGAGCATGAGGCGAAATGGCGTACGGTGGGTTCGTTACGCCGTTACACCCTGTTGATCCTGACGCTGGCGCAGACCGTCGTCGCCACCTGGTATATGAAGACCATCCTGCCGTATCAGGGCTGGGCGCTGATTAACCCGGCCGATATGGTCGGGCAAAATCTGTGGGTCTCCTTTATGCAGCTGCTGCCATATCTGCTGCAAACCGGGATTCTGATCCTTTTCGCCGTGCTGTTCTGCTGGGTCTCCGCCGGTTTCTGGACCGCGCTGATGGGCTTCTTACAGCTGCTGATAGGTCGCGATAAGTACAGTATTTCTGCGTCAACCGTTGGCGATGAGCCGCTAAATCCAGAGCACCGGACGGCGCTGATCATGCCTATCTGTAATGAAGACGTCTCTCGCGTCTTCGCCGGCCTGCGTGCGACCTGGGAGTCGGTGAAAGCCACGGGCCAGCAGAAGCACTTCGACGTGTATATCCTCAGCGACAGCTACAATCCGGATATCTGCGTTGCGGAGCAAAAGGCCTGGATGGAGCTGATTGCCGAAGTGCAAGGGGAAGGGCAGATCTTCTATCGCCGTCGCCGCCGTCGCGTGAAGCGTAAAAGCGGTAACATCGATGATTTCTGTCGTCGTTGGGGTAACCAGTACAGCTATATGGTCGTGCTGGACGCTGACTCGGTGATGTCCGGCGACTGCCTGACTAACCTGGTGCGCCTGATGGAAGCGAATCCGAATGCGGGGATCATCCAGTCTTCGCCGCGCGCTTCCGGTATGGACACCCTGTACGCGCGCTGCCAGCAGTTTGCTACCCGCGTCTACGGGCCGTTGTTTACCGCCGGTCTGCACTTCTGGCAGCTCGGTGAATCGCACTATTGGGGGCACAACGCCATCATCCGCGTGAAGCCGTTTATCGAGCACTGCGCGCTGGCGCCGCTGCCGGGCGACGGTAACTTTGCCGGGTCGATTCTGTCGCATGACTTTGTTGAAGCCGCGCTGATGCGTCGCGCAGGGTGGGGCGTATGGATCGCCTACGACCTGCCGGGCTCCTATGAAGAACTGCCGCCGAACCTGCTGGACGAACTGAAGCGTGACCGCCGCTGGTGTCAGGGTAACCTGATGAACTTCCGCCTGTTCCTGGTGAAAGGGATGCACCCGGTTCACCGTGCGGTGTTCCTGACCGGCGTGATGTCCTACCTGTCTGCGCCGCTGTGGTTTATGTTCCTGGCCCTGTCGACCGCACTGCAGGTGGTTCACGCCCTGACCGAGCCGCAGTACTTCCTGCAGCCGCGTCAGCTGTTCCCGGTATGGCCACAGTGGCGTCCTGAGCTGGCGATTGCGCTGTTTGCATCGACCATGGTGCTGCTGTTCCTGCCGAAACTGCTGAGTATCATCCTTGTATGGTGCAAAGGGTCGAAAGAGTACGGCGGTTTTGTGCGCGTGACGATCTCTCTGCTGCTTGAAGTCCTGTTCTCTGTGCTGCTGGCGCCGGTACGTATGCTGTTCCACACCGTGTTTGTGGTCAGCGCGTTCCTCGGCTGGGAAGTGGTCTGGAACTCGCCGCAGCGTGACGATGACTCTACGCCGTGGAGCGAAGCCTTTATGCGTCATGGTTCTCAGCTGCTGCTGGGGCTGGTATGGGCGGTCGGGATGGCGTGGCTGGATCTGCGCTTCCTGTTCTGGCTGGCGCCGATTGTGTTCTCGCTGATCCTCTCGCCATTCGTGTCGGTGATTTCCAGCCGTTCCACTATGGGGCTGCGCACCAAGCGCTGGAAGCTGTTCCTGATTCCGGAAGAGTACAGCACGCCGAAAGTGCTGGCCGATACCGAAGCCTATCTGGAACAGAACCGTGCGCGCGTGCTGGACGATGGCTTTATGCACGCGGTGTTTAACCCGTCGTTTAACGCCCTGGCCACGGCGATGGCCACCGCGCGTCACCGCGCGAGCCACGTGCTGGAGATCGCTCGCGATCGCCACGTCGAGCAGGCGCTGAACGAAACGCCGGACAAGCTGAACCGCGATCGTCGCCTGGTACTGCTGAGCGACCCGGTCACGCTGTCGCGAATGCACTATCGTGTTTGGGCCGCACCGGAGAAATACTCCTCATGGGTGGCCGAGTACGATAAGCTGACGCTGAACCCGCTGGCGCTGAAAGCCAAATAGCGCGGCGCTTCTCTGGCGTCGGTGTTGTGCCTCGTCCGGGCTGCCGGTTAGTAGCCCGGGCAAGTGTGGCACCGCCAGAGAGGGCTCTGAGCCATTGTTTGCCGCAAAAAATACCGGCCATCAAGCCGGTATTTTTTTGTCTGTTTAATGAGGAGAATGACGTGATAAGAATCATACTGGTTGCCGCCATGGCGATCGTGCTCAGCGGATGCGGTAGTATTATCAGTCGAACGATCCCCGGGCAGGGCCACGGAAACCAGTACTATCCGGGCGTGAAGTGGGACCTGCGCGACTCTGCCTGGCGCTATGTCACCATCATCGATCTGCCGTTTTCACTGGTGTTTGACACGCTGCTGCTCCCTATTGACGCCAGCCATGGCCCCTACGAGTAGCTAGCGTTCATCCCATTCATCCGCGGCGGTCTGCCCCTCTTCCGTATCGAGAGAGGGCTCCAGCTGGTATTCGCCTTCGTCCCACTCGTGCAGCGTGTTTTCCTCCAGCCACTCCTGACGCAGTTCTATCTCATCAAAATCGCCGTCAAACACGCTCTGCGCGGCTTCACCGCTGAGCATAGGCAGACACTCTCCTTCACCGTCTTCATCGGCGAAGAACTCGGCCTGCCACATGATGTCACCGTCTTGTAAAACGTACTTTTGCATATTGAACTGCTGTACGTCCGCTTCACTCTCCTCAAGACCAGGGTTATCGGCGAGAAAAGTTTCGCGTGCCGCATCAATAGCTTCTTCGAGCGTGGCGTATAAAGTCATCTCAACTCCCTGCAATTTGACGTGGTATTTAGGGAAATAATAGCTGAAGTTTTCGGTTGTACACGCCCTGCGCGATGTTTTCATACTCAGCGCAGGGCAGGGATGACTAGGGGCGGGAGGGCTCGGGGCTACGGCGCAGGCTAAAACCGGTATAAATAGCGTTAAACAGGACCACCGTGGCGGTGACGCAGAATACGGCGCGGAAACCGTAGTTGGCCGACACCGCGGCGCCGATTAGCGGCCCGGTGACGTTACCGATATCGCGGAACGACTGGTTATAGCTGAATATGCGCCCGGCGATCTGATTACTGGAGTTATAGACCAGCAGCGTTTGGACGGCCGGCAGCAGCGCGCCGTCAGCGGCACCGAGCAGAAAACGCAGAATGCCAAGCTGCAGCGGGTTTTGTACAAACGACATGGGAATCAGCAGCAGCACGGAAACGATCAGCGCGGCAATCAGAATTTTTTCTGGCCCAATACGATCGCCCAGCTTGCCTAACCGCGGCGCGCAGATCAACGCCGCCACGCCGGGTACCGAGGCTATCATGCCGCTGACAAAGGCAATATCGCTGATGTTACCCGCTAAATCGCGGACGTAGAGCGTCAGAATGGGGGCAATCGAGCCGGTCGCCACCTGAATAATCAGCGTGGTGACGAACAGGCTGAGCACCAGTTCGCGGTTTTTCAGCGAACCAAACACCTCTTTGACGTGCAGCATCTCTTTTTTGGACACCGGCGTGAACTGTTCGCGGATGAAAAACAGCGTCAGCACAAAGCAGATAAACAGCACGGTAGCGGTCATAAAGAACACCGGACGCAGACCATAGTTATCGGCCAGAAAGCCGCCGGCCAGCGGCCCGAGCAGCGCACCGCTGACGGCGCCGGTGGACAGCGTGCCCAGCGCCCAACCGCTCTTATGGCGTGGAATTTGCGTGGCGATCAGCGCATTGGCGTTGGGAATAAAGCCGCCAAGCAGGCCGAGCAGCGCGCGCAGAATCAGAAACTGCCAGATATTCTGCGCCATCCCCATCAGCAGCATGACGATAGCCATGCCTAGCGCCGAGCGCAGCAGCATGATTTTACGCCCCTTGCGGTCGGCTAATCCGCCCCACAGCGGCGAGGCGATAGCGGAAAACAGGAACGTGATGCTGAATACCAGGCCAGACCACATGTTCAGCGCGCCATGTCCGGTCACGCCAAGCTGTTCAACGTAAAGCGGGAGGAAGGGCATGACGAGGCTGAAGGCGGCGCCGGTTAAAAAACAGCCTAGCCAGACGACAGCGAGGTTACGCTTCCAGTTAATGGGGGCATCTGAGGGTTGCATAAGGTTCCGCAGGAAAAAGGGTGTATTTGTAAGCCTGCTAATTATGCGCCTGTGTTCATATCACCGCAACGCGAAGGGCTTTTAAAGCTAAAACGCGCGCGGTCGGGGACCGCGCACGGGGGATCAGTAGCGAGAAGGAACGCCTTCCGGGCGGGTTTTAAAGCGTCGGTGCAGCCACATATATTGCTCGGGGGCCATCATGATGCATTTCTCAACGACGGTGTTCATCCACGCCGCGGTAGTTTCAGCATCATCGAGCGGCGGATTACACTCCGGTTCAAGGATGATCAGCTCATAGCCTTTACCGTCCGGCTTACGACGCGGTACGAACGGTACCACGCAGGCCTTTGACATTTTGGCCAGCATCCAGGTGCCGGAGGTCGTCGCGGCGTCTTTAACCGCAAACAGCGGTACAAACACGCTGGCGCGCGGGCCGTAGTCGTGATCCGGCGCGTACCAGATAATCTCGCCGTTTTTCAGCGCTCTGATCATGCCCTTCAGATCCTTACGATCGATCATGCTTTTATTCGAGCGCATGCGGCCCCAGGTCTGCAGCCAGTCAAGAACCGGATTGTCGTTTGGCCGATAGACGCCGATCCCCGGGTTCTGGATACCGAACATACGGGCACCCATTTCGAGGGTCAGGAAATGGATACCGATCAGCAGAACGCCGCGCCCTGAATCCTGCACGCTGCGAATGTGTTCGAGGCCGCTGGCGTCCATCCAGCGATTGATGCGTTTAGTCGGCCAGAACCAGGCGATGCCGGTTTCCATCACGCCCATGCCCACGGACTCAAAATTCTTTACCACCATTCGGTGACGCTCGGCCGCGCTCATTTCCGGGAAACAGAGCTCAAGGTTGCGATAGGCAATTTTCGCGCGGCGCTTCATCAAGCGCATGGCCAGATGCCCCATGGCGTTGCCGAGGCGATAGATGACCGGATACGGCAGTTGAACAACCAGCCAGAGCAGGCCAATACCCAGCCAGGAGGGCCAGTAGCGGGGGTGCAGCAGCGCAGCGGTGAACTTAGGTAACTGGGTCATGTGTTTCCTGTTTTTACGAGCAACGGGTTCTATTGTCGCACTATTTTTCCCTCAACCAAAATGCGGGGGGCGCAAGTGGCGCTATTTTAGGCAGAGTTTTTACGCGCCAGGATTAATGGTGATGAAAATGTAGCGCAAAATGTGGGGATGTAAATTAACGATGATTGCTATATCATGCGCCCCGATCATAACTCTCCATTCTCTTTTGCAGGATAAGAACACCATGCCAGTGTTGCATAACCGCATTTCGAATGAGACGCTGAAAGCGCAAATGCTGGCTGAAACCGAGCCGCGCACCACCATCTCATTCTATAAATATTTCACCATCGTCGATCCAAAAGCGACCCGCGATGCCCTCTACATTGCGCTGACCGAACTGAAGGTCTTTGGTCGCATCTATCTCGCCCATGAAGGGATTAACGCCCAGATAAGCGTGCCGGCAAGTCAGGTCGGAAGCCTGCGTGAGCGTCTGTACCGCTTCGATCCGGCGCTGAAGGACCTGCGTCTGAACATCGCGCTGGATGATGACGGCAAATCCTTCTGGGTGCTGCGTATGAAGGTGCGCGATCGTATCGTGGCCGACGGCATTGACGATCCGACCTTTGACGCCAGCGACGTTGGCGATTATCTGAAGGCGGCGGAAGTGAACGCCATGCTTGACGATCCGGATGCGGTGTTTATCGATATGCGTAATCATTACGAATATGAGGTAGGCCATTTCGAACAGGCGCTGGAGATCCCGGCGGACACCTTCCGCGAACAGCTGCCGAAAGCCGTTGAGATGATGCAGGAACATAAAGATAAAAAGATCGTGATGTACTGTACCGGCGGTATTCGTTGTGAAAAAGCCAGCGCATGGATGAAACACAACGGCTTTAAGCAGGTGTGGCATATTGAAGGCGGAATCATTGAATACGCCCGCCGCGCTCGCGAGCAGGGGCTGCCGGTGCGCTTTATTGGCAAGAATTTTGTCTTTGATGAGCGGATGGGCGAGCGTATTTCCGATGAGGTCATCGCGCATTGCCACCAGTGCGGAACGCCGTGCGACAGCCACACCAACTGTCTTAATGACGGCTGCCATCTGCTGTTTATCCAGTGCCCGGCCTGTGCCGAGAAGTTCGAAGGCTGCTGCAGTGAAGTGTGTCAGGAAGAACACAAGCTGCCGGAAGAGGAACAGCGTCAGCGCCGCGCCGGCCGTGAAAACGGCAATAAGATCTTTAATAAATCGCGCGGCCGTCTGAATACCCGTCTGGGGATCCCCGACCCCCAGACGCATAATGACTAGCTGAAATAGAGCCAGAGAAGGTCGGCGATAGCCAACAGCATCGATAGCGTCAGATAGAGCATCAGATGCTCGCGAATATTGTTGACCAGAAAGTAGAACAGACGGCGCATAGTCATTCCTGCTAAACGGCCCCGCATCGTCGGGGCCGTTGCTATTTTAGCGGTTAAAGCGGGTGAGGGCGAAGGGACTTAAGTCGAATGCCGGGGCTTGCTGCTGCGCAAACTGCGCGGCAATTTCGCCCAGCACGGTGGCAAACTTAAATCCGTGACCGCTGAGACCGCCGATAAACAGCACATCGGGCTGGCCCGGCAGGGTATCAATAATAAAATCTTCGTCTGGCGAATTGTCATAGGTGCAGGCTGCTCCGTGCAGACAGCCGCCGATACCCGGCAGAATCTGACGCAGGAAGCTAAATGCCTCCGAGCCGTCGGTGGCTACTGCGCCAAACGCTTTACGTTCTTGCGGCTGGTGAATCAGCTGGCCACCGTTGTGCTTACCTATCTTCAGTTCGTTGTCGACGGCCGGAAAACCGTAGAACTGATCGCCGTTCGGCAGCTCGCCGGTGAAGGCCGGGAAGTTATTTTTTTGGCTGTAGCGGCCGTCGGCCTGAAACCAGGCAAAAACCTTACGTACCGGCTGAATCGGCAGCTCAGGGTAAAACTGCTTTACCCAGGTCCCGGCGGTCAGCAGCAGTTTTTTACCTCGCCAGCTACCTTCGGCGGTGTCAATCGTCACGCCGTCAGCATCGCTGTGAATCGCGGTGACCGGGCAGTTAAACAGCTGGGCGCAGCCAGCCTCTTTGGCCATGGCAATCAGCGTTTTGACCGCCAGCTCGCTTTTCAGTACGCCAGAACCCGGCTCGAAAATAGCCCGGTAATGGGCGGGTACGGTAATCTCCGGCCAGCGGGCCATCAGCGCGTCGGCATCAAGCTGCTCTACCTCGAGGTTAAACTGTGCGGCGCTGTGGGCCACGGTGCGCAAAAATTCGGAATCAGCAGGGCCAAGATTGACCACGCCGCTGCGCTCGAACAACGGCTCGCCGCTGACGGCGGCCAGTTCGTCCCACAGCGCCTGGGCACGCAGCACCAGCGGAACATACTTCTCGCCTTCGCCGTAGGCATGACGCATCAGGCGGGTGTCGCCGTGGTGGCTGCCTTCATGATGAGGCGGCATATGGGCGTCGGTCATCAGAACGTTCAGGCCCGCTTTACGGGCGTAATATCCAGCCGCGGCACCAACGGAGCCGCTGCCCAGAATAATGAGATCGTATTGCATAGTCTTTCCTGACGCGATAATAAGGCTGAAATCTGTGTTTTGTAGAGTAATTAAGCCACAGTTGTTATACAAGCGTGAAAACAAGAAAGGCACCCTAAGGTGCCTGTTTGCCCGAAATCGGCGGAAAGTATCGGCGTTAGTGCCTGCGATACTCGTTGACCTGGTAATCGCCAGATTCAATTTTGGCAATCACGGCTTCCAGTATGGAAATAAACTGACGTGCGACGTCCGTGGTTAGCCACAAGGTCTGGCCAACTTCTGCCTCTTTGCTGCTCGATTGATTGGGGTCTTGGTAGTGCAGGCGCAACATCAGCGCATCATAGCTGTCTACGGTGCTGATGTCCCATCCGACGAGGGGATGGGTCTGGATGACTTCATTATTCTTTTCCATCATAACCCCTTATTTACGTGTTAAAAGGCAACAACTCTCGAGGTTTAATGCAATTTTTTGTGAAGCTTTATCAGTATACAACACTTCAATAAATACTCGAGAATCGAAATCAAAAGCAACATAAATTCCTGAGTTAGCGGCCTGTTTGCGCAATAAACGACCATGTCGGCCATTGTTTTGCCGCTAATGTAAAAAGTGGGGATGGATCACAAAAAAACAAGCGGGAAGATAAAAAAAGCCGGGGCGACCCGGCAAAGACACAATGAGGGAAAAACTAATCGGTGATGAACCAGTCGTCGGCGCTTTCCCAGGTTTCCTGGAGGATTTCGCTGATGCGGTCTTTGTCTTCTTTAATGCCGCCGATCACGGAAAGGTTATTGTTGGCCGCATAGCGCACGCTGACGGCGCCATCACGGTCCGGAAATTGAGAGTTGATACGGCGGGAAAGTTCGTTGGCCAGCGCGTCTAAGGCGCCTGCCGGCAACGCGGTGGTTTTTGCAATAGTGACTTCAATGCGCATAATTGCCCCCTGTGTAATATACTGTATATTTATACAGTCACTCGCGAATATTTACAACAGGGGGCGTGATTTTATTTTTTTACCGTCCAGCGCAGCGTTTCCCCGGCGAGGAACGGCACCAGGGTGTCATCGCTCAGGGCGATGCTTTCGGCGACCTGGCTTTCTTCGCGCACTAGTTCGACGTAGCTGTCGTTCACCGGCAGGCCGTAGAAACGCGGGCCGTTGAGGGAGCAGAAGCCCTCAAAGTGCGATAAGGCATTCATCTCTTCAAACACCGTCGCGTAGCTGCCCAACGCGGTCGGCGCATTAAAGCAGCCGGCGCAGCCGCAGCTGGCTTCTTTACGATGGCGAGCGTGGGGCGCGGAGTCGGTGCCGAGGAACGCGCGTTCAAAGCCGCTAGCGACCAGCTCACGCAGCGCCTGCTGGTGAATATTACGCTTGAGAATCGGCAGGCAGTACAGATGCGGGCGCACGCCGCCGACCAGCATATGGTTACGGTTAAACATCAGATGCTGCGGTGTGATAGTGGCGGCAAGCAGATCGTTACCGTCGCGCACGTACTCGGCGGCATCTTTGGTGGTGATATGCTCAAACACCACTTTCAGGCCCTGCAGGCGCTGGCGCAGCGGCTCCATGACGGTGTCGATAAAGCGCGCTTCCCGGTCGAAGATATCGATGTCCGCGTGGGTGACTTCACCGTGCACCAGCAGCGGCATACCCAATTTTTCCATGCGCTCAAGCACCGGCATAATCGCATCGGTGCTGGTGACGCCGTGGCTGGAGTTGGTGGTGGCATTGGCCGGGTACAGCTTGGCGGCGGTGAATACGCCTTCGTTAAAGCCGCGCTCCAGCTCATTCGGATCGAGAGTATCGGTCAGATAGCAGGTCATCAGCGGCGTGAAATCGTGCCCGGCGGGAACGGCGTCGAGAATACGCTGGCGGTAAGCGATCGCGGCGTCGACGGTGGTAATCGGCGGAACCAGGTTCGGCATGATAATTGCGCGGCCATACAGCTCACTGGTATACGGTACAACCGTTTTCAGCATCTCGCCGTCGCGAAGATGGATGTGCCAGTCGTCTGGGCGGCGAATTTTCAGAACTTGCGGTAGTGCGGTCATGTAAGGCTCCGGCTGGTGGGATATCAGTCATTTTTGCCGGGCACTAAGGATAAGCGGAAACGTTTTCCTTTGCATCCTTTTCTGTAAAAAATAACGCGGGGAGGGTGATGCCCGATACGCGATCGGGCATACGTGGCACGAGGCTTAATTGGTGAACGGGATGATAATTTCGCCCGGCTTGACTTCAATGCCCTTGGCGTATTTCTTCGCCAGCGCTTCGCCTCTGCTGGCGTCTTCTTTCAGCACATAGGCCGGCTGCTGGTTAAAGTAGGTACGCAGGGACTGGTTGAGATACGGGATTAACGTCTGCACGACTGACTGCATTTTCTCTGGCGTCACTTTGGCATCCACCACTTCCATTTCCTGCAGGTAAATGGCTCCCTGCTCCTGGTTAAACACCGGCAGCGCCTTCAGCGTCAGCGCGATGTTGGCTTTCTGGCTGCCAAACAACGAATTCAGGTCCAGCTTCGCATCGCCGCTGAGGGTCACTTTATTGGGCTCTGCGCGGCCAATCGCACTGGTCAGATTGTTAAGGACGATATGGGCGTCGGCGACGCCGGGGACCCCGATATCTTTGGAGAAGTTATTCCGTTTTTGCAACGCCTGGTTAATCTCCTGCTCGCTGACGGAATACTGCGTCAGCTGATTGCAGCCGACGACCAGACCGCTGACGATCAGGGCGGCAATGACAAACAATTTTTTCATGGGGTTCCTCAACGTAAAGCGTTGTATGCATCCTGACATAAAGCAGCATACGCTGTCAGTAGGTCTCTGACAGCGGAAAATACTGAAAGTGCCGCCGACGGACAAAATGGCTGAGGCCGTGGGCCGCGAAACGGCGTGAAAGCGGTCGCGTACGCCGAACAATAACGCCACGAGACGGGGCACCGATGACAAAAAAATCGCCGCTGCATTTTATCACATTTCTCAATTGCTTAGCCGCAGAGGCCCGGCCAGGAGAAACATCTTCATTTTCCGCGCTATCTCACCTTTTCACGTATTGCCAGCGGTAACCCTTTTTTATCACAATGCAAAAAGACAGCGTGTTGTTTTCATTGGCTGCCGTCAGGCAGGTATAGTGAAATGACCAGGGTATAGATTGGGTACAGGAGTAGTGAGATGTTTGGCTATCGCAGTAATGTGCCGAAAGTGAGGTTAACGACGGACCGGCTGGTTGTTCGGCTGATCCATGACCGCGACGCATGGCGTCTGGCGGACTATTACGCCGAAAATCGGCAGTTTTTAAAACCCTGGGAGCCCATTCGCGATGACAGCCACTGCTACCCCTCCGGGTGGCAGGCGCGCCTGTCGATGATTAATGAATTCCATAAGCAGGGCACGGCCTTTTATTTTGCGCTGCTCGACCCGGAAGAGAAGGAAATTATCGGCGTAGCCAATTTCTCCAACGTGGTGCGCGGTTCATTTCACGCCTGCTATCTCGGTTACTCGATTGGCCAGAAATGGCAGGGGCAGGGCATGATGTACGAAGCGCTCACCAGCGCCATTCGCTATATGCAGCGCACGCAGCATATTCACCGCATTATGGCGAACTATATGCCGCATAATCAGCGCAGCGGGAATCTGCTGGCGCGCCTTGGCTTCGAAAAAGAAGGTTATGCGAAGGACTACTTATTGATTGACGGCGAATGGCGCGATCACGTGCTGACCGCGTTAACCACCCCACAATGGACGCCTGGCCGCTAAGGAAAAACGATGAAATACCAATTAACACCTCTTGAAGCTCGAGTGATCGGCTGTCTGCTGGAAAAGCAGGTCACCACGCCGGAGCAGTATCCGCTGTCCATTAACGCCGTGGCGACGGCCTGTAACCAGAAAACCAACCGCGAGCCGGTGATGACGCTCAGCGAAGCCGAGGTGCAGGAGCAGCTCGATACCCTGGTGAAGCGCCATTATTTACGCACGGTGAGCGGCTTCGGCAATCGTGTGACCAAATACGAGCAGCGTTTTTGTAACTCTGAGTTCGGCGATCTGAAGCTCTCCTCCGCGGAAGTGGCGCTGGTCACTACGCTGCTGCTGCGCGGGGCTCAAACCCCTGGCGAGCTGCGCGGTCGCGCCCAGCGGATGCACGAATTTGCCGATATGGCGGAAGTCGAAAGCACCCTTGAACGGCTGGCAAACCGCGAGGACGGCCCGTTTGTGGTGCGCCTGCCGCGCGAGCCGGGTAAACGTGAAAGCCGCTACATGCATCTGTTCAGCGGCGAGGTCGACCTCCAGACTGCGGCGGTTCAGAGCGACGCGTCGGCGGTCGATGACGATCTGCGCGCGCGCGTTGAGGTGCTGGAAGGTGAGGTTGCCGAACTGAAACAGCGGCTGGATTCACTGCTGGCGCATTTAGGGGAGTAATCAGCATGGCGAAGATTCGCATTGGCGTCGTTGGGCTGGGCGGAATCGCCCAGAAGGCGTGGCTGCCGGTCGTCAGCGCGGCGACCGACTGGACGCTGCAGGCGGCGTGGTCGCCGGGCAAAGAGAAAGCGCTGAAGGTGTGCGAAGCCTACCGAATGCCGTATGCCGACTCGCTGGCGTCGTTGGCGGCCCAGTGCGACGCGGTCTTTGTGCATAGCTCTACCGCCTCGCACTACGCGGTGGTGAGCGAGCTTCTCAATGCCGGCGTTCACG
Source organism: Klebsiella sp. WP3-W18-ESBL-02 (assembly GCF_014168815.1). NCBI lineage: Bacteria > Pseudomonadati > Pseudomonadota > Gammaproteobacteria > Enterobacterales > Enterobacteriaceae > Klebsiella > Klebsiella sp. WP3-W18-ESBL-02. The sequence goes on along the minus strand of NZ_AP021972.1, from coordinate 3,080,560 downwards.
TCTGCGTGGATAAGCCGCTGGCCGATAAGCTCGACGACGCCGAACGCCTGGTGGCGCTGGCGGCACGTAAAAATCTGACCCTGATGGTGGGCTTTAACCGTCGCTTCTCGCCGCTGTATCGCGAGCTGAAAAAGCGCGCGGGAGAGATGTCTTCGCTGCGCATGGATAAACACCGTAGCGACAGCGTCGGGCCGCACGATCTGCGCTTTACCCTGCTTGATGATTACCTGCACGTGGTCGACACCGCGCTATGGCTGGCGGGGGGCAGAGCGAAGCTCGGCGGCGGCGTTCTGCACACCACCGACGAAGGCTGTCTGTTCTATGCTGAGCATCACTTCAGCCAGCCGGGTCTGCAAATCACCACCAGCATGCACCGCCGCGCGGGCAGCCAGCGTGAGTCAGTGCTGGCGGTCGCGGACGGTGGTCTGTACGACGTGATCGACATGCGCGAATGGCGCGAGGAACGCGGCGCGGGCGTGGTGACCCGGCCGATTCCCGGCTGGCAAACCACGCTTGAGCAGCGCGGTTTTGTGGGTTGCGCGCGACACTTTATCGAATGCGTGCAAAATCAGACCGTTCCGGAAACGGCGGGAGAGCAGGCCATCCTGGCGCAGCGTATCGTTGAAGGGCTGTGGCGTGAGGCGATCCGCGAGTAGGACGTGCCGTAGGCCGGATAAGCGCAGCGCCATCCGGCACCCTATGGCACATGACCGGAGCAATCCACTGTAACAACTGGCAGTAGCAATTCATCCCGAACCCGGTAGACTAACGCCACTTTTTTAGCGCTCATCCATCGGGCGCTCGTTCCGGTTTGTGGAATCACAAGTTAATGAACCTATTAAAATCGCTGGCAGCCGTCAGCTCGATGACAATGTTTTCGCGCGTGCTGGGTTTTGCGCGCGACGCGATTGTGGCCAGGGTGTTTGGTGCCGGTATGGCAACCGACGCCTTTTTCGTGGCGTTTAAGCTGCCGAACCTGCTGCGCCGTATCTTTGCCGAAGGCGCTTTTTCCCAGGCATTCGTGCCGATTCTTGCCGAATACAAAAGCAAACAGGGCGAAGAGGCCACGCGGGTCTTTGTCGCCTATGTCTCCGGGCTGCTGACGCTGGCGCTGGCGATCGTCACCGTGCTCGGGATGCTGGCGGCGCCGTGGGTGATCACCATTACCGCACCGGGCTTTGCCGATACCGCCGATAAGTTTGCGCTGACCACGCAGCTGCTGCGCATTACCTTCCCGTATATCCTGCTGATCTCGCTGGCTTCGCTGGTGGGGGCCATTCTGAACACCTGGAACCGTTTCTCGGTGCCGGCCTTTGCGCCGACGTTCCTCAATATCAGCATGATAGGCTTTGCGCTGTTTGCCGCGCCGCACTTCCATCCGCCGGTGCTGGCGCTGGCGTGGGCGGTAACGGTCGGCGGCGTGCTGCAGCTGGCCTATCAGCTGCCGCACCTGAAAAAAATTGGCATGCTGGTGCTGCCGCGTATCAGCTTTAAAGATGCTGGCGCGGTGCGGGTGGTGAAACAGATGGGGCCGGCGATCCTCGGCGTCTCGGTCAGCCAGATCTCACTCATCATCAATACCATCTTTGCTTCGTTCCTCGTCTCGGGCTCCGTGTCGTGGATGTACTACGCCGATCGCCTGATGGAGTTCCCCTCCGGCGTGCTGGGCGTGGCGCTGGGCACCATTCTGCTGCCGTCGCTGTCGAAAAGTTTCGCCAGCGGCAACCACGATGAATATTGCCGCCTGATGGACTGGGGGCTGCGTTTATGCTTCCTGCTGGCGCTGCCGAGCGCCGTGGCGTTGGGTATTCTGGCTAAACCGCTCACCGTAGCGCTGTTCCAGTATGGCAAGTTTACCGCCTTTGACGCGGCCATGACTCAGCGCGCGCTGGTCGCCTACTCGGTTGGCCTGATGGGGCTGATTGTGGTGAAGGTGCTGGCGCCGGGCTTTTACTCGCGTCAGGACATTAAAACGCCGGTTAAAATTGCCATCGTGACGCTGATCATGACCCAGGTGATGAACCTGGCGTTTATCGGCCCGCTTAAACACGCCGGGCTGTCGCTGTCGATTGGTCTGGCAGCCTGTCTGAACGCTGCGCTGCTGTACTGGCAGCTGCGTAAGCAGAAAATCTTCACGCCGCAGCCGGGCTGGGGCGCGTTCTTAGTGCGTCTGGTGGTGTCGGTGCTGGTCATGGCGGCCGCGCTGCTCGGCATGATGTACGTAATGCCGGAGTGGTCTCTGGGCACCATGCCATATCGTCTGCTGCGCCTGCTGGGCGTGGTGGTGGTCGGCGTGGTGGCCTATTTTGCGACGCTGGCGATTCTGGGCTTCAAGATTAAAGAGTTTGCGCGCCGGACGGCGTAATGAAGGGGCACTTCGCGGGGTCGTTTTTGACCCCGCACGCTGTCAGACAGAGAATTTCTTCGCGCTGCGGGCGATAGGGTTGCCCGCCGCCTGACCATCCTTTCCGTACAGCCCCGTTTCCTGATACGGCTTCAGTACCGCAATCGCCTGCTGGTTGCGGACAATCTGCCCTTCCAGAAGCCAGCCGTTATGCTGGTTTAAGCGACGCAGCTGCTGCGTGGTCTCGGTAATATGCTGCCAGCGGCCGCTGATGTCTTCAGCATCGTCGCTGCGCTGGGCGTCTTGTTCGACGCGACGCTGTTTTTCCAGGTAGTCCAGCGTGGCCAGCAGAGAGCTTTTCTCTTCCGTAATGCTGGCAAGCTGCAGGCCGTTAACGTTACCCGCAGAGAGCTGCTGTTGCTCAGCATCCATCACCGTTTTCAACGAATGAAGGATGCTGGTCATTTGGTCCAGAATGGCTGACAAACTGCTCATGTGATTATTTACTCTGCAGATAATCTTGCGTGTCCTGGATTAACGCGTCGGCAATTTTACCGGTGTCCATCTTTAACTCGCCGTTACGAATGGCGGTTTTCAGTTCCTCAACGCGCGCCATATTGATATCACCGCTGCTTGAACGGGTCAGTGCGGTCTGTGCATTGCTCAGGGTGACGCTGGCGCTGGTGGCCGTTTCGGTTTTTTCCGCGCGCACTTTCTGTGAATGGGTTTCCGGAGTTTCGCGATGCTGTACCGCCGTTACCGCTTTCAAAGATGATGTACGATCGATGCTCATGATGTATTCCTCATTGGAGGCTTTTGTATGGCGCAGGCGCCGACTCTCATTAATTGTTAATTATCTATCGGCAAGCGACACATATTCTTTAAGAAGTTTATAGATTAATCAGAATATTCCCATCAGCGCCGACCTGCCCGCTGACCACCTGGCCAGAGGGCATTCGCACCCGCGCGTTCTGGGCAACGGCGGCGTTATTTAACGCCTGGCCTTCACTATTAATACTAAAGCCTTCACCCTGCGCAACCACCATGACTTTTTGCCCGGCTTTCACCCGCCATGACTGGCGCACCATCGACAGCTGAAGCGGCTGGCCTATCGCCACGTCGCGCAGGCTGATGGCATCTTCTGCCTGCGACAGCGTGAGCATCGTACGCGGCGGTAGTTGGTCGAGTCGCCCACGCATCAACGCCACGCTCTGTGCTTCGATGGGGGCTCCGCGCACGATGGGGGCGGCGGCGACCACGTAGTTACCCATCGCCTGAACGTTGACCTGTAAAAACTGTTTCGCGTTTCCGCACTGGGCCTGCACCGTCAAATTTCCCCACAGCCGCGAGTTGCCCGGCGTGCTGAACGTGGGCGCTTCGCAGGCAAGCGGCTGGCGTTGCGTATTGCGCAGACTCACGCTGACTTCATCGCTAAAACCGGCAAGCCGCTGGCTAAAAAACGCAGTCAGCTGCGTCTGAATATCGGCCGCCTGAACCAGCGGGCTAAAAGCCAGTATCGCAGCGGTGAGTGGGGCAATGAGCTGACGCATTGAACGCTCCAGTGGGTGGCGAATGGACGTATTTTACCCATCTTGCGATGACATCAACGCAACAAATAGCGACGCATATTGCGTTTATTCCGGCGATGACGCGCGCGTAATGAGAATTAAGCTGTCGGCTGAAACTTTGTCATTAGCGGAGGAGACATGCTCGATAAACTCGACGCCGCATTACGTTTTCAGCAAGAGGCATTAAACCTGCGCGCCGAACGGCAGGAAATTCTGGCTGCCAATATCGCGAACGCCGATACCCCAGGGTTTCAGGCGCGCGATATTGATTTTTCCAGCGAACTTAAAAAAGTGATGGCGCGCGGACGTCCGGAAAACAGCGGCGTGGCGCTGACCCTGACCTCTGAACGGCATATTCCAGCCCAGGCGATCTCTACGCCCAACGCCGATCTGTTGTATCGCATTCCTGACCAGCCCGCGTTGGACGGCAACACCGTCGATATGGACCGGGAACGCACGCAGTTCGCCGATAACAGCCTCCAGTACCAGACCGGGCTTTCGGTTCTGGGCGGACAAATCAAGGGCATGATGAGTGTCCTGCAGGGGAACTAATCCATGGCATTACTCAATATCTTCGACGTTGCCGGCTCCGCGCTAACCGCGCAGTCCAAACGTCTTAACGTGGCCGCCAGTAACCTGGCGAACGCCGACAGCGTAGCCGGGCCGGACGGCCAGCCGTATCGTGCCAAACAGGTGGTGTTCCAGGTAGATGCCCCGATGGGGGCAGCGACCGGCGGCGTGAAGGTGGCCGACGTGGTGGAAAGCCAGGATCCGGACAAGCTGGTTTATCAACCGGGTAATCCGCTGGCGGACGCTAAAGGCTATGTACGTATGCCGAACGTGGATGTCGTGGGAGAGATGGTTAACACCATGTCGGCGTCACGCAGCTATCAGGCGAACGTCGAGGTTCTCAATACCGTGAAGAGCATGATGCTCAAAACGCTGACGCTTGGGCAATAACGGAGGTCACCGATGTCTGTCGTAGCCAATATTAACGATACCACCAGCAGCAGCGCGACTTCGTCATCGTCGTCGCTCAGCAGTTCCGGCACCAACAGTTCGTCCGATCTGCAAAGCAGCTTTCTGACGCTGCTGGTCGCTCAGCTGAAAAACCAGGATCCAACCAATCCGCTGCAAAACAACGAACTCACCTCACAGCTGGCGCAGATCAGCACCCTGAGCGGCATTGAGAAGCTCAACACCACGCTGGGGTCTATCTCCGGACAGATCAACAGCGGCCAGTCGCTGCAGGCCAGCGCGCTGGTCGGCCACGGGGTGATGATTCCGGGCAGCACCATTCTGGCAGGCAAAAACAGCAGCGATGAAACCAGCGTGGACACCACGCCGTTTGGTATTGAGCTGACGCAGGCCGCTGAGAAGGTGACGGCCACTATCGTCGACGGTACCGGTAAGGTCGTCCGCACGCTGAACTTAGGGGCGCAGACCGCGGGCGTACATACCTATACCTGGGACGGCAAGATGGACGACGGTACCGCAGCGCCGGACGGCGCCTACAACATCAACTTTGCCGCCAGCCAGGGCACCACGCAGCTGGTGGTTCAGCCGCTGCAGTTCGCACTGGTGCAGGGCGTCACGCTCGGCAGCGATGGCAACAAACTGGATTTGGGAACGTACGGCACCACCACGCTGGATCAGGTTCGCCAGATTATTTAAGCCTTTAACTATTTCAGGAGAGACGTTATGGCCTTTTCACAAGCGGTCAGCGGTTTAAACGCGGCTGCCACCAACCTCGATGTTATCGGCAACAACATCGCCAACTCCGCCACCTATGGCTTTAAATCGGGGACCGCCTCGTTTGCCGATATGTTCGCCGGCTCCAAAGTCGGGCTGGGGGTCAAAGTGGCGGGAATTACCCAGGACTTTACCGACGGTACGACAACCAACACCGGCCGCGCGCTGGACGTGGCAATCAGCCAGAACGGCTTCTTCCGCCTGGTGGATGCTAATGGTTCCGTCTACTACAGCCGTAACGGTCAGTTTAAGCTCGATGAAAACCGCAATCTGGTCAATACCCAGGGCCTGAGCGTGACCGGTTACCCGGCTACCGGTTCACCTGCGACGATCCAGCAGGGGGCTAACCCGGTTGCGCTGACGATTCCGAATACGCTGATGTCGGCAAAAGCGACGTCGACGGCAGCGATGCAGATGAACCTGAACTCCACCGACAGCGCTATTACCAAGACCTTTAACGCCAGCGATCCGGATACCTACAACAAAAAGGGTACCGTGACGGTTTATGACACCCTCGGTAACGCCCATGACATGAACGTTTATTACGTGAAGAACACGGATAACAAGTGGGATGTCTGGACGCTGGACTCTAGCGTCAGCGGCGCAACCCCGGTGAAAGCGGCGCAGATGGAGTTTTCCTCTAGCGGCACGCTGCTTGGCGTCACGAACTATAAAGCGGATGCCACCGCAACGGACGGTTGGGCTCTGGATACGGCAACAGGCGCGAATGCGGCTCCGCAGATCAATATTACGCTCGCAGGGTTAAATGGCTCCGCCACTAACACCACGTTCAGCCTGAGCTTCCTCAACTCGATGCAGCAGAACACCGGTTCGAACGATATCGTCGCCACCACTCAGAACGGCTTCGCGCCGGGCAACCTGGTGAGCTACCAGATCAACGAAGACGGCACGGTGGTGGGTAACTACTCCAACCAGCAAAGCCAGCTGCTGGGGCAGATCGTGCTGGCGAACTTCGCCAACAACGAAGGCCTGAAGTCGGAAGGCGACAACGTCTGGTCGGCAACTCAGTCTTCCGGTGTCGCGCTGCTGGGCACCGCCGGTACCGGTAACTTCGGCTCGCTGACCAACGGTGCGCTGGAAGCATCCAACGTTGACCTCAGCAAAGAGCTGGTGAACATGATCGTCGCGCAGCGTAACTATCAGTCGAACGCGCAGACTATCAAGACCCAGGATCAGATCCTCAACACGCTGGTTAACCTGCGTTAATCGCTTAACAGGGTAACGTTATGGATCACGCCATATACACGGCCATGGGTGCCGCCAGCCAGACCATGCAGCAGCAGGCGGTCACGGCGAGCAACCTGGCCAACACCTCGACGCCGGGCTTTCGCGCCCAGCTGACGGCGATGCGCGCGGTACCGGTGGTCGGCCCGATTGTGGAAACCCGTACGCTGGTTGCCGCCACCACGCCGGGGGCGGATATGACGCCCGGGCAGCTCGACTACACCGCGCGTCCGCTGGACGTCGCGGTGCAGCAGGACGGCTGGCTGGCGGTACGCGCGGCCGACGGCACGGAAGGGTATACCCGCAACGGTAATATCCAGGTCAGCGCCACCGGACAACTGACTATCCAGGGCAACCCGGTCATCGGCGAAGCCGGGCCGCTGAACGTGCCGGAAGGCTCGCAGGTGACCATTGCCGCCGATGGCACCATCTCCGCGCTCACCCCGGGGGACCCGCCGAATACGGTGTCGCCGGTGGGCAAACTGAAGATGGTCAAAGCTAACCCGACCGAAGTCGCCCGCGGCGATGACGGGCTGTTTCACCTGACGCCGACGGCCATTGCCGCGCGCGGGCAGGCACTGCAGGCCGACCCGACGCTGCGCCTGCAGTCCGGCGTGCTGGAGGGGAGCAACGTGAAACCTGTGGCGGCGATGGCGGATATGATCGCCAGTTCGCGCCGTTTTGAAATGCAGATGAAGGTTATCAGCAGCGTGGATGAAAACACGCAGAAAGCTAACCAGCTGCTGTCCATGAGCTAAGGAAAATTATGATCAGTTCATTGTGGATCGCCAAAACCGGTCTCGACGCGCAGCAAACCAATATGGACGTTATCGCCAACAACCTGGCGAACGTCAGTACTAATGGTTTTAAGCGCCAGCGCGCGGTGTTTGAAGACTTGCTCTATCAAACCGTGCGCCAGCCGGGTGCGCAATCATCCGAGCAAACGACGCTGCCTTCCGGCCTGCAGATCGGTACCGGGGTACGCCCCGTCGCCACCGAGCGCCTGCACAGCCAGGGCAACCTGTCGCAAACCAATAACAGCAAAGACGTGGCGATCAAAGGCGAAGGGTTCTTCCAGATCCTGCTGCCGGACGGCTCGTCGGCGTATACCCGCGACGGCTCGTTCCAGGTTGACCAGAACGGCCAGCTGGTGACCTCCAGCGGCTATCAGGTGCAGCCGGCGATCACCATTCCGGCGAACGCCATCAGCATCACCATTGGCCGCGACGGGATCGTCAGTGTGAACCAGCAGGGGCAGGCGAATCCGGTGCAGGTGGGGCAGTTGAACCTGTCGACCTTCATGAACGAAACCGGTCTCGAAAGCATCGGGGAAAACCTGTACATCGAAACCCAGGCGTCGGGCGCACCGAACGACACCACGCCGGGCTTGAACGGCGCGGGGCTGCTGTATCAGGGCTATGTTGAAACCTCGAACGTCAACGTGGCGGAAGAGCTGGTCAACATGATTCAGGTGCAGCGTGCGTACGAAATCAACAGTAAAGCGGTATCGACGACTGACCAGATGCTGCAAAAACTGACGCAGCTGTAACGGTAAGCAGGGCGACTACATTGCCGGATGGCGACGCTCACGTTGCTTATCCGGCCTACGGACTTCCATCGTTTGTAGGCCGGATAAGGCGAAGCCGCCATCCGGCACTCCGTCGCCAGGCTGAGCGACGCGAGGCCGAGATGTTCCCGAGATTCAGAAGAAGAAAACAATGCAAAAATCCGCAGCGTTTCGTTATCCGCTTTTAACCGTCATCGCCATGAGCGTGGCGGGATGTGCATGGATCCCCTCTAAGCCGCTGGTCGAAGGGGCGACGACCGCACAACCGATCCCCGGCCCGGTGCCGGTGGTGAACGGTTCTATTTTCCAGACCGCTCAGCCGATTAACTACGGCTACCAGCCGCTGTTTGAAGACCGTCGTCCGCGCAATATTGGCGATACGCTGACCATTCAGCTGCAGGAAAACGTCAGCGCAAGCAAGAGCTCGTCAGCGAATGCCAGCCGCGATGGCAAAACCAGCTTTGGCATTGATACGGTGCCGCGCTATCTGCAAGGGCTGTTTGGCAATGCGCGCGCCGACGTGGACTCTTCCGGCAGCAACTCGTTTAACGGTAAGGGCGGCGCGAATGCCAGCAACACCTTTAGCGGCACGCTGACCGTGACCGTCGACCAGGTGCTGGTCAACGGCAACCTGCACGTGGTGGGCGAGAAACAAATCGCCATCAACCAGGGGACCGAATTTATCCGCTTCTCCGGCGTGGTTAACCCGCGCACGATCAGCGGTAGTAACACCGTTCCGTCGACGCAGGTGGCGGATGCGCGCATCGAATACGTCGGCAACGGCTATATCAACGAAGCGCAGAATATGGGCTGGCTGCAGCGTTTCTTCCTTAACTTATCGCCGATGTAACGAGGTGAACCATGTTTAAAACTCTGCTTACTCTGGCGCTGGTGCTGGTCACCGGCCTGGCGCACGCCGAGCGCATCCGCGATCTGACCAGCGTCCAGGGCGTCAGGGAAAACTCGCTGATAGGCTACGGTCTGGTCGTGGGCCTGGACGGCACGGGCGATCAGACGACCCAGACACCGTTCACCACCCAGAGCCTGAATAACATGCTGTCGCAGCTGGGGATCACCGTCCCAGCGGGCACGAATATGCAGCTGAAAAACGTGGCGGCGGTGATGGTAACCGCACAGCTACCGGCCTTTGGTCGTCAGGGGCAGACCATCGATGTGGTGGTCTCTTCCATGGGCAACGCCAAAAGCCTGCGCGGCGGCACGCTGCTGATGACCCCGATGAAGGGCGTCGACAGTCAGGTGTATGCGCTGGCTCAAGGCAACATTCTGGTCGGCGGCGCGGGCGCGTCGGCGGGCGGCAGCAGCGTTCAGGTGAACCAGCTTAACGGCGGGCGTATCACCGGCGGCGCGACCATTGAACGCGAGCTGCCGAGCCAGTTCGGCGCGGGCAACACCATCAATCTGCAGCTCAATGATGATGACTTCACTATGGCGCAGCAGATTGCCGACACCATTAACCGCCGCAGCAGCCTGGGTAACGCCACCGCGCTGGACGCGCGTACCGTCCAGGTGCGCGCGCCGGTCGGTGGCAGCGGTCAGGTGCGGTTACTGGCCGATATCCAGAACCTGGAAGTGGGGATGCCGCCGCAGGACGCGAAGATCATTATCAACTCGCGTACCGGTTCGGTGGTGATGAACCGCGAAGTGACGCTGGATACCTGTGCCGTGGCGCAGGGCAATCTCTCCGTGTCGGTTAACCGTTCCGCGCAGGTCAGCCAGCCGGATACGCCGTTCGCCGGTGGTCAGACGGTGGTTACACCGCAAACCCAGATAGACCTGCGCCAGAGCGGCGGTTCGTTGCAGAGCGTGCGCGCTAGCGCCAATCTTAACAACGTAGTGCGCGCGCTGAACGCACTGGGCGCTTCGCCAATGGAGCTGATGTCGATTATTCAGGCCATGCAGAGCGCGGGCTGCCTGCGCGCCAAGGTGGAGATTGTCTGATGCTGACCGACAGCAAATTACTGTCTAGCGCCGCGTGGGATGCGCAGTCGCTGAACGAGCTGAAAACCAAAGCCGGGCAAGACCCGCAGGCCAACCTGCGTCCGGTGGCGCGTCAGGTGGAGGGGATGTTCGTGCAGATGATGTTGAAAAGTATGCGCGAAGCCCTGCCCAAAGACGGGCTGTTCAGCAGCGATCAGACCCGGCTCTATACCAGTATGTATGACCAGCAAATCGCCCAGCAGATGACCGCCGGGAAGGGCCTTGGCCTGGCCGATGAGATGGTCAAACAGCTGTCGGCGCAGCAGCAGGAACCGGCTGACTCCGTCGGCCAGGTTCCGATGAAGTTTGATATGCAAACGGTCACCAGCTACCAGAACGCCGCGCTGACGCAGATGGTGCGTAAAGCGCTGCCGAAGGCGCCGGACAACAGCGATACGCCGCTGTCCGGCGACAGTAAAGACTTCCTCGCACAGCTGTCGCTGCCCGCGCGGCTGGCGAGCGAGCAGAGCGGTATTCCGCATCACCTGATTCTGGCGCAGGCGGCGCTGGAATCTGGCTGGGGCCAGCGGCAGATTCGCCGCGAGAACGGTGAACCAAGCTTTAACCTGTTTGGCGTGAAAGCGTCCGGCGACTGGAAGGGCAAGGTTACCGAGATCACCACCACAGAATTTGAAAACGGCGAGGCGAAAAAGGTGAAGGCGAAGTTCCGCGTTTACGGCTCGTATCTGGAAGCGCTGTCTGACTATGTCAGCCTGCTGACCCGCAACCCGCGCTATGCGGCGGTGACCTCGGCGGCGACGGCAGAGCAGGGCGCGCAGGCGCTACAGAACGCCGGATATGCGACCGATCCGCAGTACGCGCGTAAGCTGACCAGCATGATTCAGCAGTTGAAATCAATGAGCGATAAGGTCAGCAGCGCCTACCGAAATGATATTGAAAATCTGTTCTGATTCATCTCAAGTTTGCCGTCCGCCAACCGATAAGTAATACCATGGTCTTAAGAAGGAGCGTTCATGTCCAGTTTAATTAACAGCGCGATGAGCGGGCTCAGCGCCGCGCAGTCGGCGCTGAATACCACCAGTAACAACATCGCAAGCTATAACGTCGCCGGCTACACGCGTCAGACAACGGTGCTGGCCTCTGCCAACAGTACGCTGGGTGCCGGCGGTTGGGTGGGCAACGGTGTGTACGTCTCTGGCGTGCAGCGTGAATATAATGCCTTCATTACCAACCAGCTGCGCTCGGCGCAGAGCCAGAGCAGCGGTTTAACCACCCGCTATGAGCAGGTGTCGAAAATTGACAATATGCTCTCCAGCTCAACCAACAACCTGTCGACAACGCTGCAGGATTTCTTCAGCAGCCTGCAAACGCTGGTCAGCAACGCCGAAGATCCGGCGGCGCGCCAGACCGTGCTCGGCAAGGCCGACGGCGTCGTGAACCAGTTTAAGGTGACGGATCAGTATCTGCGCGATCAGGACAAGCAGGTTAACCTGTCGATTGCCTCGAGCGTTGATCAGATCAACAACTACACCTCACAGATCGCCAGCCTCAACGACAAGATCTCGCGCCTGACCGGCGTGGGCGCCGGAGCGTCACCGAACGACCTGCTGGACCAGCGCGATCAACTGGTGAGCGATCTGAACAAGCTGGTGGGCGTGGAAGTCAGCGTGCAGGACGGCAGCACCTACAACATCACCATGGCCAACGGCTATACGCTGGTGGCGGGGACGAAGTCAAACCAGCTTGCCGCGGTACCGAGCAGCGCAGACGCGTCGCGCACGACCGTAGCGTATGTGGATAATGTAGCCGGCAACGTGGAAATCCCGGAAAAACTGCTGACCACCGGTTCGCTGGGCGGCCTGCTGACCTTCCGTTCACAGGACCTGGACCAGACCCGTAATAGCCTGAACCAGATGGCGCTGGCCTTTGCCGACGCGTTTAACCAGGTGCATCGCGGCGGGATTGATGCCGATGGCAACACCAACGTCGATTTCTTCGACTTCGGCGATCCATCGGTAGTGGCTAACGGTAAAAACAGCGGTAAAGCCGAGCTGACGGCGACGATGACCAGTTCATCGGCGGTGCAGGCGACCGATTATCGTATTACCAAAACCGATTCCGGCTGGGAAGTGACTCGTCTGTCCAACAACACGAGCGTGACGCTGGACCCGACCAGCGACGCGCAGACTCTGGTGTTTGATGGTCTGTCGGTCAAAGTTGACAGCACCAAGGGCGCTGCCAACACCGGCGACAGCTTTACCGTTAAACCGGTCAGCGACACCATTGTGAATATGAAGGTGGCCATCAGCAGTGAATCGCAGATTGCGATGGGGCTGGCGGATACCACCACTGGCACGAGCGTGGGTGAAAGCGATAACCGTAACGGACAGAAGCTGCTGGATCTGCAAAACAGCAAGGTAGTCGGCGGATCGAAGACCTTTAACGATGCCTACGCCGCGCTGGTCAGTAATATCGGTACCCAAACGGCGACGCTGAAGAGCAGCAGTACCACTCAGGCGAACGTGGTGACCCAGCTGAGCAATCAGCAGCAGTCTATCTCCGGGGTTAACCTCGACGAAGAGTACGGTAACCTGCAGCTGTTTCAGCAGTACTATCTGGCCAATGCGCAGGTGCTGCAAACCGCCAGCACGCTGTTCGATGCATTAATTAATATCCGCTAAGGAAGGGGGCAGCCATGCGCGTGAGTACCATCATGATGTACCAGCAGAATATGAGAGGCATCACGGACTCTCAGTCTGAATGGTTAAAGTACGGCGAACAGATGTCTACCGGCAAGCGGGTTAACCGCGCCTCGGATGACCCGGTCGCCGCGTCGCAGGCGGTGGTGCTGTCACAGGCCCAGGCGCAGAACAGCCAGTACGCTACCGCGCGAACCTTTGCCACCCAGCGCGTATCGATTGAAGAAAGCACGTTGTCGCAGGTGACCACTGCGATTCAGTCGGCGCAGGAGAAGATCGTTTATGCCGGTAACGGCACGCTGAGCGACGATGACCGCGCTTCGCTGGCAACCGACCTGCAAGGGATCCGCGACCAGTTAATGAACCTGGCCAACAGCCAGGACGGTAATGGGCGTTACATTTTTGCGGGCTATATGGCCAACAGCCAGGACGGTAATGGGCGTTACATTTTTGCGGGCTATAAAACGGATAAGCCACCGTTTAGCGATGATGGCACCTACGTCGGCGGCAATATCAACGTTGAGCAGCAGGTGGATTCGTCGCGGACCATGGTTATCGGGCATACGGGCAATCTGATTTTTGATAATGCGACCAGCAATGCCAAGCCGGATGCGGATAAAAACATTTTTACCGCGCTCGATACGGCCATTGCTCAGCTGAAAATCCCGGTCGCTGACGATGAAACCGCCCAGGCGACGGCATCGGCGGCGATTGATAAAACTAACCGCAGCCTGAGCAATGCGTTGAATAACGTGCTGACCGTTCGCGCCGAACTGGGCACCCAGCTCAATGAGCTGGATAAGCTGGATTCCCTGGGCGATGACCGTGCGCTGGCGCAAACGCAGCAGATGAGCAACCTGGTGGATGTGGACTGGAACTCGACGATTTCCAACTACACCATGCAGCAAACGGCGCTGCAGGCGGCCTATAAAGCCTTTACCGATATGCAGGGCATGTCACTGTTCCAACTGAATAAATAACAACATGCAGTTTTGAACATGTCTGGAAACTGGATATGTTTTTGTCGCCCGCGTCACTACCCCGTCGCGGGCTTTTTTTCCTGTTTTATCGCGCGTTAAGCGCCGTCTGGCGCAGACGGTAGGTTTCACTCACGCGAATAGCCAGCGCCACCAGGCCTGCGACCGTCGCTAACGCCACCACGCCTTCCCAGCCTGCCAGTGAATACACCTGCGTGCCCAGCACGGAGCCCACGGACATGCCGATAAACACGCCGGTAAACAGCAGCGCATTCAGGCGACCGCGCGCCTGAGGTTCCAGGCTATAGACCAGATTCTGGTGCGCCACCAGGCTTGATTGCAGACCCAGGTCAAAGCCGATCGCGGAGATGGCAATCAGCGCCAGCTGGGCCATCGGCGGCAGGGCAGGCAGCAGGAACATCAGGGCAAACGAAATGCTGACCAGCAGAGCACCCAACTGGGTAACCTTTTCCGCGCCTACTTTATCGGCTAAACCACCTGCCAGCGGGGCGGCCAGCGCGCCCGCCGCCCCGGCGATACCAAAACCCCCGGCGACCGCGCTACCCATGTGGTAACGTTCGGCCAGCATCACCGCCAGCGTTGACCAGAAAGCACTAAAGGCGATGGACAGAAAGCCCTGCGCCATCGCGGCGCGGCGCAGCGTGGGATAACGACGCCACAGGTGCGCCATCGACATCATCAGCGCCGGGTAGCGCAGCTCGGAGTGGGCGGTAAAGTGCGGCAGCACGCGCCACAGCAGCGCGCCAATCAGCGCAATACTGACGGCGGCGGCCTGATACATCACGCGCCAGCCGAACAGCTCACCCACCACGCCGCTGACGGTACGCGACAGCAGGATCCCTAGCAGCAGGCCGGTCATGACCGTGCCGACCATCTTCCCTTGCTTACCCGCCGGGGCGAGGATGGCCGCCGCCGGAACGATGTCTTGCGCCATGGTGGCCGCCATACCGATGAGCAGGCTGACCGCCAGCAGCGAGTGAAACTGCTGGGTCAGGCTGTAAACAAGCAGCAGCGCTGCCAGCGACAGGCTTTTAAGCAAAATGAGCGTGCGGCGATCGTAGCGGTCGCCGAGCGGCAGCAGGAACAAAATGCCCAGCGCGTAGCCGGCCTGGGTCAGCGTCGGGATAAGCCCCATCCCTTCAACGCTCAGCTTCAACGTTTCCCCCATTAGCGGCAGCAGCGGCTGAGCATAGTAGATGGCGGCGACGCTAAAGCCTGCGCCAAGCGCCAGGACAAAAATCATCAGGCGAGATGCCTGAGTGTGGATATGTTCGGTTTTCATGGTGTCATCCTCAACGGTGTATGCCGCGTATTCTCTGCTTCTTCAGGGTGGTGCGGTAGCCGCAGCGGTGGTAAAACAGTTATACGTTTCCGTATAGGCAATAGGGTAATGAAAAGAAATGAGCGTATAGATCGCGTCGAGCTGATGCGCACCTTCATTCGCATCGTCGAGTCCGGCTCGCTGTCGGCGGCGGCGCGACAGCTGGAAACCACGCAGGCGACCATCAGCCGTCGCCTGCAATCGCTGGAAGCGCTGCTGGGGGCGAAGCTGCTGCTGCGTTCGACCCATGCGATGAAGCTGACTGACGACGGCGAACGCGCTTACCAGCACGCGCGGCAGGTGGTCGACGCATGGCTGGCGCTGGAGGACGCGCTGCAGCTTACCGAGGAACAGCCGGTGGGGACGCTACGCGTACGTGCCCCGCATGCGTTCGGCCAGCAGCAGCTGCTGATGCCGCTGGTGGGATTCCTGGCGCGCTACCCGCAGCTTTCCGTGGAGTGGATGTTGCACGACAGGGCGGTGGATTTTATTAGCGATAATATTGACTGTGCGATTCGGGTTGGCGCTGAGGTCGATCCGGCAACGGTTTCGGTACTGCTGGCGGAAGTGCCGCGCTGTACCGTAGCCTCACCCCAGCTGTTGGCCCACTATCCGACGATAGCCGGGCCCTCCCAGCTATCTGCGCTGCCGTGGATTGCCATCAGTACGTTCTATCAGCATGAGGTTGTGCTGCACCATGTGGAACGCGGGCTGAGTGAGAATATTGCGATCGCCGCCCGTTTGAGCACCGACAGCCTGTATGTGGCAAAGAACGCGGCGCTGGCGGGGCTTGGGGCGGCGGTCGTATCAAGCTGGACGGTGGAAGAGGAGCTGGCAAACGGTACGCTGGTGGAACTGCTGCCGGAATGGCAGGCAGCGCCGCTGCCGGTCCATCTGGTCTACCCGTGGGCGCGCTATTATCCGGCGCGTCTGCGCACGTTTCTGAACCTGATGCGCGAAGTGATGCCGCAGATTGCGGGGATGCGGCTGCCGGAGCAGGACTAGAAGGCCCCAGGCCTGGCGCTAGCAGCCACTCGACGGATAAAAAAAATCGGCCGCGGAGGGCCGATTTTTTATTTCACGCGCGCGGTTTATTCAACCGACTGCGGGCGAGTAGGGCCTGCGGTAGCGGTGTGCGTTGCACTGTGGCCGCCAGCGGAACCTTTGCCGTCGAAGTCGAAGGACGGACGAACCCAGTCGCTATGACGCGGCGCTTCCGGCACGTAGTCCGGCGCAGGTGCGCGGGTCATCGGTGCAGAGGCGCGATTAGCGGCCACCGGTTTTGCAACCGGAGCTGGCTCGGCAATCGCCGGGCTGGCGGCGGCAGGTTCAGCGACGACCGGTGTTTCGATGACCGGCGCTTCAACAACCGGCGCTTCAACAACGGGAGCCTCAACTACCGGGGCAGCAACAACAACCGGTTCAGCTTCAACCGCAGGGGCAACGACCGGCTCAGCCTGAACAGCCGGTGCCGCTTCGACGACCGGTGCTTCTGCTTCGGCTTTTGCCTCTTCGACGACTGCCGGCGCGGCGGCTTCTTCCACCTGTGCTACGACGGCGTCTTCGACGACCGTGGCGACAGGGGCTTCGCTTTCCGCTGCCTGTTCCTGCACAATGACAGCCGGTTCAGTCACGACGGTTTCAGCGTGTTCCGTTACGGTTTCTACCGCGACGGCTTCAGCAACGACAGCCTGCTCGGTGGCTTGCGTCTCAATCGGCTGCACGACTTCTTCTTGCTCAACCGGTGCTTCGAGATCGGCCTGATTTTGCACCTGTGCAATCGGGTAGCTGATCCACACTTTACCGGAAGCCAGCTCAGGTGACGCACAGGCGACAGTCAGCGGCATCGGTGATTGGGTCGGGTAACGCTCGTCACGGTAACGACGACGACGCTGGCCGCTCACGCGCAGGTGGCGCGGGGAACGACGAGAACGACGTGGCATACCGTTGTTATCGCGGCCTTCGGCGCTTTCGTCCTGCTCGCCCTGAACCGGGGCATCGACAACGGCTGGCAGGTCAACTTTGGCCAGCGCGGTACGCGGCGCTTCCTGCTGAGGTTCATCGTCGACGATCAGCTCGCGGGCTGCGGTCTGCTCAGGCGTTTCGATACGCACTTTCTGCGCCAGCTGACGCGGCTTACGACGCGGCATGGTCTGTACGCGTTCTTCCTGCGCGGCGTCTGACTCGACAACCGATTCTTCACGCACCTGCTGCGGTTTCGCTTCCTGCGGCTGCTGACGTTTTTCGTCATTGCGGCGGCGGTTACGTTCGCGGCGGGACTGCTGCTGTTCGTCGCGTGACTTCGCTTTCTCGGCGTCATCTACGGCGTTCTGCTGGCGATTTTCGCGGGCTTCGGTCTGCTGCGGCTTCTCGCGGCGGTTGCGGCGATTGTCTTCGCGACCTTCACGGGTTTCGCGCGGCTCACGAGCTTCGGTGTTTTCGTTACGTTCGCTGCGATCGTTACGATCATTACGGTCGTTACGACGGTCGCTGCGTTCGTTGCGATCGCGACGGTTGTTCTGACGCGGCTTGCGGCGCTCCTGCTGACGCTCAGGTTTCGCATCCTGCTTCTCCGGTACGGCTTCAACCGGCTTCTCCGGGCTACCGGCAAACAGGCTCTTCAGCGCGGCAAAGAAGCGAGAGAGCAGGCCCGGTGCGGCAGCAACAGCGACTTTTGGCTGTACGGCGGCCGGTGCAGCTTTCTCGGCAGTCGCCTCAGGCGGAACTTCCGGCATGACGAAGGTTGCCAGCGCCGGCTGCTCAGGCAGCTTACGTTCAGCAAACTCTTCTTCAACCGGCAGCGCCATGGCTTCTTCATGCAGCTTCGGCAGCAGGTAGCTTAGGGTGGTCGTCTCTTCGCCTTTACGCACGCGCAGTACGGAGTAGTGCGGCGTTTCCATCTGGTCGTTCGGAACGATGATGCAGCGAACGCCGCCCAGGCGGGATTCAATGGCGCTGACTGCCGCACGTTTTTCGTTCAACAGATAGGATGCAATCGGCACCGGGACGATGGCGTGAACTTCTTTGGTGTTCTCTTTCAGCGCTTCTTCTTCAATCAGACGCAGAATGGAGAGCGACAGCGATTCGTTATCACGCACGGTGCCGGTACCGGAACAGCGCGGGCAAACGTGATGGCTGGACTCGCCGAGCGACGGGCTCAGACGTTGACGGGACATTTCCAGCAGGCCGAAGCGAGAAATGTGGCTGATCTGGATACGCGCACGGTCCTGACGCACCGCTTCGCGCAGACGGTTTTCGACCGCGCGCTGGTGGCGTACCGGGGTCATATCGATAAAGTCGATGACGATCAGGCCGCCGAGGTCACGCAGACGCAGCTGGCGAGCGATTTCATCGGCCGCTTCAAGGTTGGTGTTGAAGGCGGTTTCTTCGATATCGCCGCCGCGGGTTGCCCGCGCGGAGTTGATGTCGATAGCGGTCAGCGCTTCGGTGCTATCGATAACGATAGACCCACCTGACGGCAGACGGACTTCACGCTGGAAGGCGGATTCAATCTGCGATTCAATCTGATAATGGCTGAACAGCGGGATTTCGCCGGTGTACAGCTTAATTTTGCTGCTGAAATCCGGACGGCCCAGCGCAGAAATGTGCTGACGCGCCATTTCCATCACTTTCGGGTTGTCGATCAGGATTTCGCCAATGTCCTGGCGCAGGTAGTCGCGGAAGGCGCGAACGATGACGTTACTTTCCTGGTGAATCAGGAATGGAGCAGGGCGGCTTTCAGCGGCTTTCTGGATGGCTTCCCAGTGCTTCAGGCGGAAGCTTAAGTCCCACTGCAGCGCTTCGGCGGATTTGCCAACGCCTGCGGTACGAACGATTAAGCCCATGCCGTCAGGCAGTTCGAGGCTGGACAGCGCTTCTTTCAGTTCGGTACGATCGTCACCTTCAATGCGACGGGAGATACCGCCCGCGCGCGGGTTGTTCGGCATCAGTACCAGATAGCTGCCCGCCAGGCTGATAAAGGTCGTCAGCGCAGCGCCTTTGTTGCCGCGTTCCTCTTTATCGATCTGGACGATAACTTCCTGGCCTTCACGCAGCACATCTTTGATGTTTGGACGACCGTGTGAGCTGTAGTTGGCTGGGAAGTATTCGCGAGCGATTTCTTTGAGAGGGAGGAAACCGTGACGTTCGGCGCCGTAATCAACAAATGCGGCTTCGAGGCTCGGTTCAATACGGGTAATTTTGCCTTTGTAGATGTTCGCTTTTTTCTGTTCGTGCCCTGGGCTTTCAATATCCAGATCGTACAGACGCTGCCCATCAACAAGGGCGACACGCAACTCTTCCTGCTGAGTTGCGTTGATTAACATTCTTTTCATCGTAACTTACTCATTATTCTTACATTGACGACTAAGCTGCGAGCAGAGTGTTGCCTTTCCGGGGTAAACCGATGGCCTCGTGACTATTCACGTCGCCAACCTCACGGTTGTCGCTCGCTTAAGAGGCGCAGAGTGTCGGTAGCCTGTGTTTCAAACGGAAACACAGCGCAATTATTCGGGGAACAGCCTGGGATAACTCTCCAGAGAAGATTCCATTTATACTCGTCATCTTTCAGAAGGTAGAGGGTGCACGGATGTTTCCCGTTGCGTTTTCTTTCTGCCATCTAAAATTCGTACAGTATATGTACCGGTAAGGACTGCAACTCGCAGCCCGCTAACTGTCTGAGGGATCAATACGTCTTACGCCATTGCTGCGTGGATGATCGAACAGACAAAACTGGTCATTCCGTCATACACTTCATCGTTCAAGCTGCTTCGGCGTTGGCTGCGTTCGTTCGCTTCAGTGACGTACTCAAGTACGCTCCTGCGGGCTCACTCCCTTGCCGCCTTGATGCCGCTAGAAGGATTTTGTGCATTTATCCTTGTTATTCCAGGTTCAACACGGAAAACAGCTTCATTATTCCTTGGTAACCCGGTTATAGCAAGATGACTTTCACCTTTTATCACCCGGTTACTCACAGTTTCTTCACTCGCTCACTGAGATTGTTCTAATAACAAACAGCTCGCGGGGAAAAGCAACAGCAATAAACGGGTAATGATAAATATAAGCATAGAAAAATGAGTGGCGCTAATGTGCCGGGATATTTAAAATCGCGCACCATGAAAACTGAGACTCCGACCGTAAAAATGATTGCCATTAGCGCTGATGAAGCCGGGCAACGAATTGATAACTTTTTGCGCACCCAGTTAAAGGGCGTGCCAAAGAGCATGATTTATCGCATCCTGCGTAAGGGCGAGGTGCGGGTGAATAAAAAGCGCATCAAGCCAGAGTACAAGCTGGAAGCCGGCGATGAAGTGCGTATTCCGCCGGTGCGCGTCGCCGAGCGTGAAGAAGAAGCGGTCTCGCCGCATCTGCAAAAGGTGGCCGCGCTGAGCGATGTGATACTGTATGAAGACGATCATATCCTGGTGCTCAATAAACCTTCCGGTACCGCAGTGCACGGCGGCAGCGGCTTAAGCTTTGGGGTGATTGAAGGGCTGCGCGCCCTGCGCCCGGAAGCCCGCTTCCTTGAGCTGGTTCATCGTCTCGACCGCGATACCTCCGGCGTGCTGCTGGTGGCGAAGAAGCGCTCGGCGCTGCGTTCGCTGCACGAGCAGCTACGCGAGAAGGGGATGCAGAAAGACTATCTGGCGCTGGTGCGCGGGCAGTGGCAGTCGCACGTGAAATCGGTGCAGGCGCCGCTGCTGAAAAATATTCTGCAAAGCGGCGAACGCATTGTGCGCGTGAGTCAGGAAGGCAAACCGTCGGAAACCCGCTTTAAGGTGGAAGAGCGCTATGCGGTCGCTACGCTGGTGCGCTGTAGCCCGGTGACCGGACGTACGCACCAGATTCGCGTACACACGCTGCATGCCGGCCATCCCATCGCTTTTGATGACCGCTATGGCGACCGCGAGTTTGATAAACAGCTGGCGGGCACCGGCCTGAATCGCCTGTTCCTGCACGCGGCGGCGCTGAAGTTTACCCACCCGGGTACCGGCGAAGTTATGCGCGTGGAAGCGCCGATGGACGACCAGCTTAAGCGTTGTCTTCAGGTACTGCGTAATCAAAGCAAGCAGCAGTAAGCTGTAAGGCCGCAGGCCGGATAAGCGAAGCGCCATCCGGCCTACTAGCCTCTCTTATTTTCACTCACTTCAGCCATTTATCCAGCCAGGGGAAAACTTCCTCCTGCTGTCGCAGGTAAAAGACGTGACCTAAATCTTGCCAGGTTTTGGTGACGAGCCTATCGTCGGCGTTTTGCGAAGACCAGACGCGGTGTGCTTTAGCAAAGGCATCATTGACGGCGTTCGCCGGGAACAGTTTGTCCTGCCCGCCGCTGAAAATCAGCATCGGTTTCGGCGCGGCGAGGCTGGCGATATCAGGGATATCCATTCTGGCAGGCATCCCCGGATGCAGCATATAAAACGCCGACTGGCCGCGCAGCACGTTGTTGCCCGGCGTCATCAGGCCATCGTAGGTACCAAACCAGGAGATAACCGCCGTGGCGGCGACGTTTTCAGAGAGCGCAGCCAGCTGCCAGGCGCGGAAACCGCCCATTGAGAAGCCGAGCACGCCGATACGCTGAGGGTCGACGCCCTTAAGCGAAGCGACGAAGTCGACGGTACGCATATCTTCATAGGCGACTTCCCCGGCTAACGAACGGCCAAGATTGAAGTAGTTACTGGCCAGCGCCTGCTGCTGTTCGTAGACCATCGGGCCACGATCGCCCCAGCCGGGGCTGTCGATGGCGATCACCACATAGCCACGCTTGGCCAGTTCATCACCGATAAAGCGCCCGGTAAAGAACTTATCGGCCCACGCCTGGGCGCTGGCGAGCTGTTCCGGATTGCCCCAGGGGCGAATCAGCTTCTCTTTACCAATATCGAATTTTGAACCATGGTCGTGCAGCAGGACGATGGCCGGATGCGGGCCGGGCGATTTGGGCGTGAGCATGAGCGCGGAGATCCGGTTGTCGTCGGTAATATTGAGCGCTAGCTTTTCCGCGGTATAGCTGCCGCGGTCTTCACTGGCGACTTTACGCGCATCGAAAGGTTTGGTTGCGTCCGGCGTCAGCAGGGATTGCCGGAATACCTGCCGGGCGTGCTGCTGCCAGCGTTTAAAATCAGTGAAATGCCCGGAAAGCCACGAATCAGGGTACTGCATGCTGGTTTTCATCTGCTGCCAGCTGGCAGGGAGATTGCCCTCCACCACGCCCTCTGTTTGCCAGTCATCAGCGGCGTGCGCCTGAACTGCGGTTAGCATTGCCAGCATAAATAATATGTTACGTTTGCCACGCATTATCACCCCTTAAATTAAAACGTTGTTTCAATATGGTAAGGGGATTTTAACGGTGAGGAAAAAATAAACTGTGATCGTGGAAGAAATAAGCACGTTTATAGCGCGCGTTTCCCGACGCCGGATCACAACGCCGGGAAGCGACTAATCTAACAGCGGGTTATGATTTTCGCGGCGCAGCATTTTGCACAGCGCAATCAGCGGTAGCCCCACCAGCGTATTGGGGTCACGGCCTTCAAGCCGTTCAAAAAGCGTAATACCTAACCCCTCGCTTTTAAAACTGCCGGCACAGTTGAGCGGGTTTTCTTTGCGAATATAGGCGGTGATTTCTTGTTCGCTTAAATGGCGGAAATGCACATCGAACGGTTCGCATTCGGTCTGTAATTGTCCGTTAGCGGAATTGTACAGCGCCAGCCCGGTATAAAATGTCACCACATTACCGCTGGCTTTTTGTAATTGCAGGCGGGCGTTATCCGGCGTGTGCGGTTTGCCGGTAATTTCACCATCCAGCATACAGACCTGATCGGAGCCAATAATCAGATGATTCGGGAAGCGTTCTGCCAGCGCCTGCGCCTTTAGCTGCGCCAGACGCAGCACCAGGCTGCGTGGCGTTTCGCCCGGCAGCGGCAGCTCGTCCACCTCCGGAGCCGCGCATTCGAAGGGCACGCCAAGCTTCTCTAGCAGCTGTTTGCGATAGGGGGAAGTAGAGGCAAGGATCAAATCAGGCATAATTTTTCAAATAGACGGTAGCGAATTAGATTCCGACATTTTAAACTATAGGCCGCAATGTGTGCGAATTATTGGCAAAAGGCAACCCGAGGCTGCCTTTTTCTTTGACTCTATGACGTTACAAAGTTAATATGCGCGCCCTATGCAAAAGGTAAAATTACCCCTGACTCTCGATCCGGTTCGTACGGCTCAAAAACGCCTTGATTACCAGGGTATCTATACCCCCGATCAGGCGGAGCGCGTCGCCGCGTCCGTAGTCAGTGTGGACAGTGATGTAGAATGCGAGATGTCCTTCGCTATCGATAACCAACGCCTCGCGGTCTTGACCGGTGATGCGAAGGTGACGGTATCGCTGGAATGTCAGCGTTGCGGGAAACCGTTTACTCATCATGTCTACACAAAGTATTGTTTCAGCCCGGTCAAAAATGACGATCAGGTTGAGGCACTCCCGGAAGCGTATGAGCCGATTGAGGTTAACGAATTCGGTGAAATCGACCTGCTGGCGTTGGTAGAAGATGAAATCATCCTCGCCTTGCCGGTAGTTCCGGTGCATGATTCTGAACACTGTGAAGTGTCCGAGGCGGACATGGTCTTTGGTGAATTGCCTGAAGAGGCACAGAAGCCAAATCCATTTGCCGTATTAGCCAGCTTAAAGCAAAAGTAATTGAGGAGTAAGGTCCATGGCCGTACAACAGAATAAACCAACCCGTTCCAAACGTGGCATGCGTCGTTCTCATGACGCTCTGACCGCAGTCACCAGCCTGTCTGTAGACAAAACTTCTGGTGAACAACACCTGCGTCACCACATCACTGCCGACGGTTTCTACCGTGGCCGTAAGGTCATCGCTAAGTAATCACGCGAAAGCGTGGTGAAGCTTAGTGAGGATTTCCCCGCGCAAGCGGGGATAAACCAAACCGAGCGGCGACGATACCTTGACACGTCTAACCCTGGCGTTAGATGTCATGGGGGGCGATTTTGGTCCTTCCGTGACAGTGCCTGCAGCTTTGCAGGCACTGAGTTCTAATCCGCAACTCTCACTTCTTTTAGTCGGCAATCCCGACGACATTACGCCATTACTTGCCAGAGCTGACTTTGAACAACGTTCACGTTTGCAGATTATTCCTGCCCAGTCGGTTATTGCCAGTGATGAGCGGCCATCGCATGCTATCCGCCACAGTCGCGGCAGCTCAATGCGATTGGCGCTGGAGATGGTGAAAGAAGGGCGGGCCGAAGCCTGCGTCAGCGCTGGAAATACCGGTGCGCTGATGGGGTTGGCAAAATTGCTGCTAAAGCCCATTAAAGGGATTGAGCGCCCGGCGCTGGTGACGGTACTGCCGCATCAGCAGAAGGGCAAAACGGTGGTGCTGGATCTCGGCGCTAACGTAGATTGCGACAGTACCATGCTGGTGCAGTTTGCCGTCATGGGGTCGGTGATGGCCGAGGAAGTGTTGGGAATTGCTAACCCGCGCGTTGCCTTGCTCAACATCGGCGAAGAAGAGATTAAGGGTCATGATAGTATTCGTGACGCCTCATTAATGTTAAAAACAATCTCTTCGCTCAATTATATCGGCTATCTTGAAGCCAATGAGCTGTTAACGGGCAAAACTGACGTTCTGGTTTGCGACGGCTTTACAGGAAACGTCACCTTAAAGACGATGGAAGGGGTGGTTCGCATGTTCCTTTCGCTGCTGAAATCGCAGAGCGAGGGGAAAAAACGGGCGTGGTGGCTGATTTTATTAAAGCGTTGGTTACAAAAAAGCCTGACAAGGCGATTCAGTCACCTCAACCCCGACCAGTATAATGGCGCCTGTCTGTTAGGATTGCGCGGCACGGTGATTAAGAGCCATGGTGCCGCCAACCAGCGAGCCTTTGCGATCGCCATTGAACAGGCAGTGCAGGCGGTGCAGCGACAAGTTCCTCAGCGAATTGCCGCTCGCCTGGAATCCGTATACCCCGCAGGGTTTGACGTGCTGGAAACGGGCAAGCAGTAAGGCCCGCTTCGCCGTGCGTTAAACAGAGCGGCTAAATTAGCGAAAAGTGACTGAGCGTACATGTATACGAAGATTATTGGTACCGGCAGCTATCTGCCTGAGCACGTGCGGACTAACGCCGATCTGGAAAAAATGGTTGATACGTCTGACGAGTGGATTGTCACCCGTACAGGTATCCGTGAGCGCCGTATTGCTGGCCCTGATGAAAACGTGTCTACGCTGGGTTACGAAGCGGCAAAACGCGCGCTGGAAATGGCGGGTATTGAGGCAAGCGAACTGGGCCTGATTGTGGTCGCGACCACTTCGGCGACCCACGCGTTCCCAAGCGCTGCCTGCCAGATTCAGGATATGCTGGGCGTGAAAGGCGCGCCGGCGTTTGACGTTGCCGCCGCGTGCGCAGGTTTTACCTATGCACTGAGCGTGGCCGATCTGTACGTGAAAACGGGCGCGGTGAAGTACGCGTTGGTTGTGGGTGCAGATACGCTGGCTCGTACCTGCGATCCTACCGATCGCGGCACGATCATTATCTTCGGTGACGGCGCGGGCGCCGTGGTGCTGGGCGCTTCCGAAGAGCCGGGCATCATCTCTACCCATCTGCACGCCGATGGGAGCTACGGTAAGCTGCTGACGCTGCCGAACGCCGATCGCGTTAACCCGGAAAACTCTATCCATCTGACGATGGCGGGTAACGAAGTCTTTAAAGTCGCGGTGACCGAACTGGCGCACATCGTTGATGAGACGCTGGCGGCGAACAACCTCGACCGTTCTGAACTGGACTGGCTGGTGCCGCACCAGGCGAACTTACGTATTATCAGCGCGACGGCGAAGAAGCTCGGCATGTCCATGGACAACGTCGTCGTCACCCTTGACCGTCACGGTAACACCTCGGCGGCTTCCGTACCGTGCGCCTTCGATGAAGCCGTACGCGATGGCCGCATTAAGCGCGGTCAGCTGGTGCTGCTGGAGGCCTTCGGCGGTGGTTTCACCTGGGGCTCTGCGCTGGTTCGTTTCTAAGTATAAGGATAAAAAACATGACGCAATTCGCTTTTGTGTTCCCGGGGCAGGGTTCACAGGCGGTAGGCATGCTGTCTGAACTGGCGGCTACCTATCCGGTTATCGAAGAAACTTTTCATGAAGCTTCTGCGGCGCTTGGTTATGACCTGTGGGTGCTGACCCAGCAGGGTCCGGCGGAAGAGCTGAACAAAACCTGGCAAACGCAGCCTGCGCTGCTGACGGCTTCCGTTGCGCTGTATCGCCTATGGCAGCAGCAGGGCGGTAAAGCACCGGCGGTGATGGCGGGCCACAGCCTGGGCGAATACTCTGCGCTGGTTTGCGCGGGCGTTATTGCCTTTGCTGACGCGGTACGTCTGGTTGAAATGCGCGGCAAGTTTATGCAGGAAGCCGTACCGGAAGGCACCGGCGGCATGTCCGCAATTATCGGTCTGGATGACGCCTCTATTGCCAAAGCGTGTGAAGAGTCTGCTGAAGGGCAGGTGGTTTCTCCGGTTAACTTCAACTCGCCGGGCCAGGTGGTTATCGCGGGCCATAAAGAGGCGGTTGAACGTGCGGGCGCAGCCTGTAAAGCCGCAGGCGCCAAGCGCGCGCTGCCGCTGCCGGTCAGCGTGCCGTCTCACTGCGCGCTGATGAAGCCTGCCGCAGAAAAACTGGCCGTAGAACTGCAGAAAATCACCTTTAATGCGCCGACGGTTCCGGTTGTGAACAACGTTGACGTGAAGTGCGAAACCGATGCCGACGCGATTCGCGACGCGCTGGTTCGCCAGCTGTACAGCCCGGTTCAGTGGACCAAAACCGTTGAGTTTATGGCGTCCCAGGGCGTAGAGCATCTGTATGAAGTTGGTCCGGGTAAAGTCCTCACCGGCCTGACCAAACGTATTGTAGATACCCTGACTGCGTCGGCCATTAACGAACCGACTGCCCTGTCAGCGGCACTTGCGCAATAAAGAGGAACGCATGAGCTTTGAAGGAAAAATTGCCCTGGTAACGGGTGCAAGCCGCGGTATTGGCCGCGCGATCGCTGAAACTCTCGTCGCTCGCGGCGCAAAAGTTATCGGCACTGCGACCAGCGAAAGCGGCGCGCAGGCGATTAGCGACTATCTGGGTGTGAACGGTAAAGGTCTGATGTTGAATGTGACCGACCCTGCATCTATTGAATCTGTTCTGGGAAATATCCGCGCAGAGTTTGGTGAAGTCGATATTCTGGTCAATAATGCCGGGATTACTCGTGATAACCTGTTAATGCGCATGAAAGATGACGAGTGGAACGATATCCTCGAAACCAACCTGTCATCTGTTTTCCGTCTGTCAAAAGCGGTAATGCGCGCTATGATGAAAAAGCGTCATGGGCGTATCATCACTATCGGTTCTGTGGTTGGTACCATGGGAAATGCGGGTCAGGCTAACTACGCTGCGGCGAAAGCCGGTCTGATCGGCTTCAGTAAATCACTGGCGCGTGAAGTTGCGTCACGCGGTATTACTGTGAACGTTGTTGCTCCGGGCTTTATTGAAACGGACATGACGCGTGCGCTGACCGATGAGCAGCGTGCGGGTACACTGGCGGCAGTTCCTGCGGGGCGCCTCGGCACTCCAAATGAAATCGCCAGTGCGGTTGCATTTTTGGCCTCCGACGAAGCAAGTTACATCACTGGTGAAACGTTGCACGTAAACGGCGGGATGTACATGGTCTGATCGTGTTTTGCACAAAGTGCTCAGACAACGGGCAATCTACGTATGTCTGAGTATGATTAGTGCAAAATCATTTGCGTTATGAGGGCAAACACCCGCAAAATAGCGTAAAATCGTGGTATGACCTGCCGGGATTTAGTTGCAAATTTTTCAACATTTTATACACTACGAAAACCATCGCGAAAGCGAGTTTTGATAGGAAATTTAAGAGTATGAGCACTATCGAAGAACGCGTTAAGAAAATCATCGGCGAACAGCTGGGCGTTAAGCAGGAAGAAGTGACCAACAATGCTTCCTTCGTTGAAGACCTGGGCGCAGATTCTCTTGACACCGTTGAGCTGGTAATGGCTCTGGAAGAAGAGTTTGATACTGAGATTCCGGACGAAGAAGCTGAGAAAATCACCACCGTTCAGGCTGCCATTGATTACATCAACGGTCACCAGGCGTAAGTGAACATCTCCAGGCGGTCATTCGACCGCCTGAGTTTTATCTTTTTGTCCCACAAGTATCTATTTTATCCCTCCCTGGAGGACAAACGTGTCTAAGCGTCGTGTAGTTGTGACCGGACTGGGCATGTTGTCTCCTGTCGGCAATACCGTAGAGTCTACCTGGAAAGCTCTCCTTGCCGGTCAGAGTGGCATCAGCCTGATCGACCATTTCGATACTAGCGCCTATGCAACCAAATTTGCTGGCTTAGTAAAGGATTTTAACTGTGATGACATCATCTCGCGTAAAGAACAGCGCAAGATGGATGCCTTCATTCAATATGGAATTGTCGCTGGCGTTCAGGCCATGCAGGATTCTGGCCTTGAAGTGACGGAAGAGAACGCTCACCGTATTGGCGCCGCTATCGGCTCCGGTATTGGCGGCCTCGGTCTGA
The DNA here is from genome assembly GCF_014168815.1 of Klebsiella sp. WP3-W18-ESBL-02. Lineage (NCBI taxonomy): Bacteria > Pseudomonadati > Pseudomonadota > Gammaproteobacteria > Enterobacterales > Enterobacteriaceae > Klebsiella > Klebsiella sp. WP3-W18-ESBL-02. The sequence continues at coordinate 3,051,516 of NZ_AP021972.1, read as the reverse complement.
TCGAAGAAAACCACAGTTCGCTGGTAAACGGCGGGCCGCGTAAGATCAGCCCCTTCTTCGTTCCGTCCACGATTGTTAACATGGTGGCAGGTCACCTGACCATCATGTTCGGTCTGCGTGGGCCAAGCATCTCTATCGCGACCGCCTGTACTTCCGGTGTGCATAACATCGGCCAGGCCGCGCGTATCATCGCCTACGGCGATGCAGATGCCATGGTTGCCGGCGGTGCCGAGAAAGCCAGTACCCCGCTGGGCGTGGGTGGCTTTGGCGCAGCGCGTGCGCTGTCTACGCGTAACGATAACCCGCAGGCGGCAAGCCGTCCGTGGGATAAAGATCGCGATGGCTTCGTGCTGGGCGACGGCGCAGGTATGGTCGTGCTGGAAGAGTACGAACATGCGAAAAAACGCGGTGCGAAAATCTATGCGGAAGTCGTTGGCTTCGGTATGAGCAGCGATGCCTACCACATGACGTCACCGCCGGAGAACGGCGCAGGTGCTGCGCTGGCGATGGTTAACGCCATTCGCGATGCAGGTATTGAAGCGGGCCAGATTGGCTACGTCAATGCTCACGGTACCTCTACGCCAGCGGGCGATAAAGCAGAAGCACAGGCCGTTAAGTCTGTCTTCGGCGACGCCGCCAGCCGCGTTATGGTCAGCTCCACTAAGTCAATGACCGGCCACCTGCTGGGCGCTGCGGGTGCAGTAGAGTCTATCTACTCCATCCTGGCGCTGCGCGATCAGGCCGTGCCGCCAACCATCAACCTGGATAACCCGGATGAAGGTTGCGATCTGGACTTCGTTCCGCACGAAGCGCGTCAGGTCAGCGGAATGGAATACACCCTGTGTAACTCCTTCGGCTTCGGTGGTACCAACGGCTCGTTGATTTTCAAAAAAGTCTGAGTTCGTTGTCTGACAACGCCGTGATAAGGGCCCGCTAGTCGGGCCTTTTTTTATTCGGCTTTCTCTGCTTGTTCAGCGTTGTTCATCCTGCGACACTACCCGGCCATCAATAAGGAGCCATGATGTTCTTAATTAATGGTATTGAGCAGAACGCCCTTGCGGCGGGCGATCGCGCCACGCAGTTTGGCGACGGTTGTTTCACCACCGCGCGGGTGATACAAGGGCGAGTACAGATGCTGGCGGCCCACATCACCCGTCTGCAGCAGGCGTGCCAGCGCTTGGCGATTCCCTTTACCGACTGGTCTACCCTGAGTCAGGAGATGACGCAGCTGGCGCAGTCGCAGCGTGACGGCGTGCTGAAGGTTATTCTCAGTCGCGGTGCCGGCGGCCGCGGCTACAGCGGCAGCGCCTGCCTCGCGCCGACGCGCATTTTGTCTACCTCTCCCGTGCCCGCACACTACACCCGCTGGAAAGAAACGGGCATAACGCTTGCCCTCAGCCCGGTTCCACTGGGCCGCAATCCTTATCTTGCAGGAATGAAACACCTCAATCGCCTTGAGCAGGTGTTGATTCGTTCTCATCTTGAGCAGACGGACGCCGATGAGGCCCTTGTTCTTGACAGCGACGGGTGGCTTACGGAATGCTGTGCCGCAAATCTGTTCTGGCGCTGCGGGCAGAATGTCTATACCCCGTGCCTCGACCAGGCTGGCGTAAACGGTATTATGCGGCAGTTTATCATCGCCCAGCTGGCACTGACCGCGTATCGCGTTGTCGAAGTGAATGCGCCGCTAACGGCGCTCGCACAGGCCGATGAAGTCCTTATTTGTAACGCGCTGATGCCGGTGATCCCCGTTCAGCGCTACGCGGAGCAGCAGTGGCCTGCGCGCGAACTTTACCAATATTTAGCCCCAATTTGTGAGTCGTCTGATTAGCATGAAGAAACTGTTACGCCTTGTTCTGTTACTGTTGGTTGCCCTCGGCGTTGCCGCCGGCGTCGGCATGTGGAAAGTGCGCCAGCTGGCAGACAGCACTATCCTGGTGAAAGACGAGACCATCTTCACCTTAAAAGCGGGCACCGGGCGACTGGCGCTGGGCGACCAGCTGTACGCCGAGAAGGTGATCAATCGTCCGCGGGTGTTCCAGTGGCTGCTGCGCCTTGAGCCGGAGCTTTCCCACTTCAAAGCCGGGACCTATCGCTTTACGCCGCAGATGACCGTTCGCGACGTGATGCAGCTGCTGGCCAGCGGCAAAGAGGCGCAGTTCCCGCTGCGCTTCGTTGAAGGTATGCGTCTGAGCGATTATCTGAAGCAGCTGCGCGAAGCGCCTTATATCAAACACACGCTGAGTGACGATAGCTACGCCACCGTGGCGAAAGCGCTGGCGCTGGAGAACCCAGAGTGGATTGAAGGCTGGTTCTGGCCTGACACCTGGATGTATACCGCCCACACGACCGATGTCGCCATCCTCAAGCGTGCGCACCAGAAAATGGTTGCCCAGGTCGATAAAGCCTGGGAAGGGCGAATGGACGGCCTGCCGTATCAGGATAAAAACCAGCTGGTGACCATGGCGTCGATTATTGAAAAAGAGACGGCGGTAGCGGAAGAGCGCGATCGCGTGGCGTCGGTATTTATCAATCGCCTGCGTATAGGTATGCGTCTGCAAACCGATCCCACCGTGATTTACGGCATGGGAGAGCGCTACGATGGGAAGATCTCGCGTAAGGATCTTGAGACCCCAACTGCGTATAATACCTACACGATATCTGGCCTGCCGCCGGGCCCGATCGCCAGCCCGGGCGAAGCGTCGCTGAATGCCGCCGCGCATCCGGCAAAAACGCCGTACCTCTATTTTGTGGCCGACGGTAAAGGTGGTCATACGTTTAATACCAATCTTGCGAGCCATAATCGCTCGGTGCAGGATTACCTGAAAGTGCTAAAGGATAAAAATGCGCAGTAATTACATCGTCATTGAAGGACTGGAAGGGGCCGGGAAAACCACCGCACGGGATGTCGTCGTTGACACGTTGCGCGGCCTCGGCGTCAACGATCTGCTGTTTACCCGCGAGCCGGGTGGCACCGTGCTGGCAGAGAAGCTGCGCAGCCTGGTTCTGGATATCAAATCAGTCGGCGACGAAGTCATTACTGATAAGGCCGAAGTGCTGATGTTCTACGCCGCGCGCGTGCAGCTGGTTGAAACGGTGATTAAACCGGCGCTGTCAAGCGGGCAGTGGGTGATTGGCGACCGCCACGATCTTTCAACCCAGGCCTACCAGGGCGGCGGGCGCGGTATCGATCGCCATTTGCTGTCGACGCTGCGTGATGCGGTGCTCGGTGACTTCCGTCCTGACCTGACGATTTACCTTGATGTGACGCCGGAAGTTGGCCTTAAGCGCGCCCGCGCGCGCGGCGATCTTGACCGCATTGAGCAAGAGTCGCTGAACTTCTTTAACCGCACCCGCGCGCGCTACCTTGAACTGGCTGCGGCGGATGACAGTATTCTCACCATTGATGCCACCCAGCCGCTGGACAACGTGATGAGCGATATCCGTGCGGCGGTGACCGCGTGGGTGGTGGAGCAACAGGCATGAAATGGTATCCGTGGTTACGCCCGCCGTTTGAACAGCTCGTCACGAGCTATCAGGCCGGACGTGGTCACCATGCGCTGCTGGTTCAGGCGCGCAGCGGAATGGGGGCTGACTCTCTGGTCTATGCTATCACCCGCTTCCTGATGTGCCAGACGCCGGACGGTCATAAAAGCTGCGGCCACTGCCACAGCTGCCAGCTGATGCAGGCCGGTACGCACCCGGATTACTATGCGCTACAGCCTGAGAAAGGCAAAAGTACGCTGGGGATTGATGCGGTGCGCGAGGTCAGCGAAAAGCTGTACGAGCACGCGCGTCTCGGTGGCGCTAAAGTGGTGTGGATAGCCGATGCGGCGCTGTTGACCGAGGCTGCCGCTAACGCGTTACTGAAAACGCTGGAAGAGCCGCCGAAGAATACCTGGTTCTTTCTGGCCTGTCAGGAGCCCGCGCGGCTGCTGGCTACGTTGCGCAGCCGCTGCCGTTTTTACCATCTGGCTCCGCCGGGTGAAGGGTACGCGCTGGCGTGGCTTGAGCGTGAAATCAGTGCGTCGCGTGAGACGCTGCTGAGCGCGCTGCGCCTGTCCGATCACGCGCCCGCTGCGGCGCTGGAACTGCTTGCCCCCGATACCTGGGCGGCACGGGAAAAATTATGTCAGGCGCTGAGTGCCACGATCGACAGCGGCGACTGGCTGGCATTTTTGCCGTCGCTGAACCATGATTCAGTCGTACAGCGTTTACATTGGTTTTCATCGCTGCTGCTGGATGCCCTTAAGCATCAGCAGCGGATTACGCGCCTGACCAATGCCGACTGTCCGGCGCTGGTTCACCAGCTGGCGCAGACGCTGTCCGGCGCTCGCCTGCAGGCGATTGCCGCCGATGCCTGCACCTGCCGTGAGCAGCTGCAAAGCGTGACCGGGCTGAACCGCGAATTAATCCTCACCGAGCGCCTGCTGCGCTGGGAACAGTATTTGCAACCTGGTGCGGTACTGCCAGTATCTCACCTCTAAGAGAGACACCATGTTTTTAGTCGACTCGCACTGCCATCTTGATGGCCTTGATTATCAATCCCTGCACAAAGACGTAGACGACGTGATGGCGAAAGCCGCCGCGCGTGACGTCCGTTTTGCTCTGGCGGTGGCCACCACGCTGCCGGGCTACCGTCATATGCGCGAGCTGGTGGGCGCGCGCCCGGAGGTGGTGTTCTCCTGCGGCGTACACCCGCTCAACCAGGACGAAGCCTACGATGTTGAAGAGCTTCGCCGTTTCGCGGCGGAGGAGGGCGTCGTGGCCATGGGTGAAACGGGCCTGGACTACTTCTATACGCCGGAAACCAAAGCGCAGCAGCAGCTGTCGTTTCGCCAGCATATTCAGATTGGTCGTGAACTGAACAAACCGGTTATCGTCCATACCCGTGACGCCCGGGCCGATACGCTGGCGATTCTGCGGGAAGAAAAAGTGACGGATTGCGGCGGTGTACTACACTGTTTCACTGAAGACGCGGAGACGGCGGGTAAGCTGCTGGATATGGGGTTCTATATTTCATTTTCCGGGATTGTGACCTTCCGTAATGCTGAACAGCTTCGCGAGGCCGCGCGCTATGTGCCGCTGGATCGTCTGCTGGTAGAGACCGATTCACCTTATCTGGCGCCGGTACCGCATCGTGGCAAAGAGAACCAGCCGGCCATGGTTCGTGACGTCGCCGAATATATGGCGGTGCTGAAGGGCGTAAGCGTTGAACAGCTGGCCGAACAGACCACCGAAAACTTCTCTACGCTCTTCCATATCGACCCCGCCCGCCTGCAATCTGCCTGATTTTAGAGCTTATTTTAATGCTCGTAATTAATGGTCAAAGCGAGTACAGTTCACCGCCATAAAAGTGGCGGTGAATGTTAATCTTGCAACATACAGACACGTTTTATGTAAAGAAGATTAAGTTTTTAAGCCATGGCTCTTTGAAACGTGATAGCCGTCAAACAAAAGCACAGGGATTTATTTTACTCTGTGTAATAAATAAAAAGGGCACTTAGATGCCCTGTCCCTGGTGAGTTTCTCCCCATCTCACCGATGCGTGAAAACGTAGATAAAAGTACAAACTCAGGAGCACTCCTTATTATGTTTAAGAATGCATTTGCTAACCTGCAGAAGGTCGGTAAATCGCTGATGCTGCCGGTATCCGTACTGCCTATCGCAGGTATTCTGCTGGGCGTCGGTTCCGCAAACTTCAGCTGGCTGCCAGCCGTCGTTTCCCATGTTATGGCAGAAGCAGGCGGTTCTGTTTTTGCTAACATGCCGCTTATCTTCGCTATTGGTGTCGCATTAGGCTTCACCAATAACGACGGTGTTTCCGCGCTGGCGTCCGTCGTCGCTTACGGCATCATGGTGAAAACCATGGCCGTGGTCGCGCCGCTGGTACTGCACTTACCGGCTGAAGAGATTACCGCGAAACACCTGGCTGATACCGGCGTGCTCGGCGGGATCATCTCCGGTGCGATTGCCGCGTACATGTTCAATCGCTTCTACCGTATCAAGCTGCCGGAATACCTGGGCTTCTTCGCGGGCAAGCGTTTTGTTCCGATCATTTCAGGTCTGGCCGCCATCTTTACCGGTGTGATCCTGTCCTTCATTTGGCCGCCAATCGGTACCGCCATTCAGACCTTCTCTCAGTGGGCTGCTTACCAGAACCCGGTTGTGGCGTTCGGTATTTACGGCTTCATCGAGCGTTGCCTGGTGCCGTTCGGTCTGCACCACATCTGGAACGTTCCTTTCCAGATGCAGATCGGCGAATTCACCAACGCAGCGGGTCAGGTCTTCCATGGCGATATTCCTCGTTACATGGCAGGCGACCCGACCGCGGGCAAACTGTCCGGCGGTTTCCTGTTCAAAATGTACGGCCTGCCGGCTGCTGCGATTGCAATCTGGCACTCTGCTAAACCAGAGAACCGTGCAAAAGTGGGCGGTATCATGATCTCCGCTGCGCTGACCTCGTTCCTGACCGGTATCACCGAGCCGATCGAGTTCTCCTTCATGTTCGTAGCGCCGATTCTGTACGTTATCCACGCGATTCTGGCGGGTCTGGCATTCCCGATCTGTATCCTGCTGGGTATGCGTGACGGGACGTCGTTCTCTCACGGCCTGATCGACTTTATCGTCCTGTCTGGTAACAGCAGCAAACTGTGGCTGTTCCCGATTGTCGGTATCTGCTATGCGATCGTGTACTACGTCATCTTCCGCGTGCTGATTAAAGCACTGGATCTGAAGACGCCGGGCCGCGAAGACACCACTGAAGAAACCAAAGCGGGCGCAACCAGTGAAATGGCTCCGGCGCTGATTGCAGCCTTCGGCGGTAAAGAAAACATCACGAACCTTGACGCCTGTATCACTCGTCTGCGCGTGAGCGTAGCCGACGTCGCGAAAGTGGATCAGGCTGGCCTGAAGAAACTGGGCGCTGCGGGTGTGGTGGTTGCAGGTTCCGGCGTTCAGGCTATTTTCGGTACCAAATCCGATAACCTGAAAACCGAGATGGACGACTATATTCGTAATAACTAAGTTATTCGAAGTCGAAAAGTTGGGGAGACTAAGGCAGCCGAATGGCTGCCTTTTTTACGTCTGGAGCAGGGTGCCGCCGCCATCCGGCAATAAAAAAGGAGCCATCAGGCTCCTTTTGTCTAGTGACGCTCCCCGGTCAGAACTGATAGCTCGCGGTCACGCTCACGTTACGCGGTTCACCGTACACGATTGAACCATCAATATTGGTGTCGTAGGTTTTATCAAACAGGTTGTTCAGGTTGCCCTGAATAGCGAAGTTTTTGGTGACCTGATAACGGGTGAATAAATCCACCAGCGCGTAGCTGCCTTGTTCTGCTCGGAACGTTCCGTATGCGGTGGCGGTATCTTTGTAGACGCGGTTCTGCCAGTTCACGCCGCCGCCAACGGTCAGTTCGGGCATTGCAGGCAGGCGATAGTGGGTGAACAGCTTCACGGTGGTGCGCGGCAGGTTCGGGTTAACCGCTTGACCTTGATTGTCGGTGGCAACATAGCGGGTGGCGCCAAAGGTCATCTGCCAGTTGTCAGTCAGCGCACCGTTAATTTCAAATTCAACGCCTTTGCTGACGGTGCCGTCGGCGGTGGTGTAGGCCGTTTCGCCGTTGCTGCCGGCGATCGGTACCCCGGTAGACTGCGCCAGGTTATCCTGCTCAATGCGGAACACGGCAAGCGTGGTGGTCAGGCGGCTGTCCATCCAGTCGGATTTCAGGCCGACTTCATAGTTGTTGCCGGTAATGGGCTTCAGATATTTGCCGGAACTGTCTTTGTCCTTTTGCGGCTGGAAGATGGAGGTATAGCTGGCGTAGGTAGACCAGTTATCGTTGATGTCGTAAACCAGCCCCGCGTACGGCGTCGTGTGGTTCTGTTCCATGCTGTAGGACAGCGTGTTAACGCTCCAGTTGGTATAACGTGCCCCAACGATCAGATGAAGCGGGTCTGCGAGCGTGATGCGCGTAGCCGCATACAGCGACTTCATGCGCGTGGTATCGTCCTGCGCGAGGCTCTGTGGGGACCAGTTGGTTTCCGGGAAACTGGCGCTATTGAAGTTATCAAAGTTGCCGATTGCATCCGGGAAAACGTTATCCCAGGAGCTGAAATAGCGATTGTTCTGCTTGCTGTAGCTACCGCCCAGCATCAGGTTATGCTGGCGGCCGAACAGGTCATAGCTCCCGTCTGCATAAAGATCTAACGCATCAACTTTACGCTTACCGCTGTTCCAGCCCGTCCCGCCAACGTATTCATAATCCGGACCGTAGCTGCCGTACGGGCCAACTAATGTTCCATCCGCCTTGTTAACATAGGCGTCGATGTACATCATTTTACTGTCGAACTTCACCTCTGAATGGGTGGCATTCAGCGTCGCCTGCCAGGTATCGGCAAAGCGCTGCGTCAGCGTCATGAAGACTTTATTGATGTCTTTATCGTTATAGGCCCAGTCCGGCGAGGTGCTGTGCGCGCGATCGTAATGGTTGGTACTGCCGTCGGTATTCCAACGTGGTAAACCGCCCCAGGTAGGGCTGTTGACATTGATTTGCTGGTATTCATAACCAACGGAGAGGCGGGTGGTGTCGCCGAGATCCGCATCCAGAATGCCTGAGAAGAAGGTCTTTTCGTTATTGTAGCGGTCAAGCCAGGAATCATTGTTCTGATAGCCTGCAACGATACGCGCGCGCACTTTACCGTCATCGGTCAACGGGCTTTGCAGGTCGGCAACATAGCGTTGTTTATTCCAGCTACCGTACTCAGCGGAAAGGTTGCCTTTGAACTCCTGGCTGGTGGCATGTTTACGGATCATGTTAATGGAGGCGGAAGGGTTCCCAGTCCCCGTCATCAGGCCATTTGCCCCGCGTACCACTTCCACGCGTTCAAACAGCGCGGTATCGGAAAGCGCATCGCCCAGGTTCCAGCGCGATTCAAAATAGGTCGGGATACCGTCGACCATATAGTTATCGATTTGAAAGCCGCGTGAGAAATAGCTGGTGCGATCGGAGTCGGCCTGGCTGCTGGTAATGCCGAGGGTATTATTCATGACGTCGCCGAGCGTTTGCAGCTGCTGATCCTGCATACGCTGCTCGTTCACAATGCTGACCGACTGCGGGATATCGCGCTGAACCATCTGCATTTTGGTGCCAGCGGTGGTGGATTTTACGCTGTAGTCCTGCTGGTCGTTGGCAGCACTGCTGTCGGCCGAACCATCGACGACGATGGTGTCTTCGCCGCTGCTGGCAGCAATGCCGAGGCCTGGGTAGAGCGCCAGCGCAATGCCCATAGCCACGAGAGTGAGGGCGGCACGGTTATCCCGGGTAGTGGAAATGAAAGACATGATAAACCCTTAATCTAACGAGTGTTGTTGTGTTCCGCAGCTCTGTGGCCACGGTCAATGAGTGATGCCAATGTGCACTTAAAGATAAATGCAAATGAGAAATATACGCATTTTTATTAATATGTAAACAAAAGTAAGCCGGATAAGGGGCGAAGTGAAACGGTTTTTCAGTCGGGAGCGATCGGTGAGGAAAGGGGGGCGGGGAGAAATGGCCCGGCGGCGCGACGCTTACCGGGCCTACCATGATGAGGTTAAAAGCCGGGTAAACGTCGCGCCGCTCGGCAGGAGAAACTCAGGCGAGCGCGTTCTCTTCAAGCTGACGCATAAACTGGCGTACCCAGTCCATGCGTGTTTTACGATCGCCGAGCTCCTGGAAGAACTTCAGACGCGTCGGGCCGTCGAGACGGAAGTGCTGCGGCTGCTTCTGTAGCAGGCCAATCAGCCACGTCGGGTTAACGTGGTTCTTCTCGGCGAACTCGATAACCCCACCTTTCTCGTTGCCCTCCAGCTTGCGAATGCCCAGCTTCTGCGCCTGCTGACGCAGACGGGCAATATCCAGCAGGTTACGCGCGGCGTCCGGCAGCAGGCCGAAGCGATCAATCAGCTCAACCTTGATTTCATCCAGCTCGTTTTCGCCCTTCGCGCTAGCGATACGCTTGTAGAACGACAGGCGCGTGTTGACGTCCGGGATAAAATCGTCCGGCAGCAGCGACGGCATGCGCAGCTCGACTTCGGTTTGCTGGCTGGTTAAATCCTCCAGCGACGGCTCGCGACCTTCTTTGAGCGCATCGACGGCGTTTTCCAGTAGCTCCATATACAGCGAGAAGCCGATGGTCTCCATGGAACCACTTTGGTCTTCGCCGAGCAGTTCGCCCGCACCGCGAATCTCGAGGTCGTGGGTCGCCAGCGCAAAGCCCGCACCGAGGTCTTCCAGTGACGCAATGGCTTCCAGGCGTTTTTGCGCATCGGTGGTCATCGCTTTCGGATGCGGCGTCAGCAGCCAGGCGTAGGCCTGGTGATGCGACCGACCGACGCGGCCGCGCAGCTGGTGTAGCTGCGCTAAGCCGAAGTGGTCCGCTCGCTCGATGATAATGGTGTTGGCGGTCGGAATGTCGATACCGGTTTCGATGATGGTGGTACACACCAGCACGTTGAAACGCTGGTGGTGGAAATCGTTCATCACCCGTTCCAGCTCGCGTTCGCGCATCTGGCCGTGACCGATGGCGATACGCGCTTCGGGCACCAGCTCAGACAGCCGGTCGGCCGCTTTCTGGATATTCTCGACGTCATTGTACAGATAGTACACCTGGCCGCCGCGCAGGGTTTCACGCAGAATCGCTTCGCGTACGACAAGGCTATCGTACTCGCGCACGAAGGTTTTCACCGCCAGACGTCGGGCGGGCGGGGTGGCAATAATGGACAGATCGCGCATCCCGCTCATCGCCATATTCAGGGTTCGCGGGATCGGGGTGGCGGTCAGGGTCAGTATATCGACGTCGGCACGCATCGCCTTAATGCGCTCTTTATGGCGCACGCCGAAGCGGTGTTCTTCATCGACAATCAACAGGCCCAGGTCGCGCAGCTTGACGTCGCTTTGCAGCAGCTTATGGGTGCCGATGAGAATGTCAATTTTGCCTTCAGCGGCTTCGGCAAGGATCTGTGTTTGCTCTTTGGCGCTGCGAAAACGCGAGAGCATTTCAATACGCACCGGCCAGTTGGCGAAGCGGTCGCGGAAGTTATCGTAGTGCTGCTGAGCCAGCAGGGTGGTCGGTACCAGCACTGCCACCTGCTTGTGGTTCTCTACCGCGAGGAAAGCGGCGCGCATGGCGACTTCGGTTTTACCAAAGCCGACGTCGCCGCACACCAGTCGGTCCATCGCCAGCGGCTGGCACATATCGCTGAGCACGGCGTTAATCGCCTGCGCCTGGTCCGGCGTGGTTTCGAACGGGAAGCTGTCGCAGAACAGCTGGTACTGCTCGCGGTCATGTTTGAAGGCGAAGCCTTCTTTTGCCGCCCGCTGCGCGTAAATATCCAGCAGTTCTGCTGCGACATCGCGCACCTTCTCGGCGGCTTTCTGTCGCGCGCGGGTCCAGGCATCGCCGCCCAGTTTGTGCAACGGTGCGTTCTCTTCGGCCCCACCTGCATAGCGGCTGATCAGATGCAGGGACGACACCGGCACATACAGTTTGGCGTCGTTCGCGTAGGTGAGCATCAGATACTCGGCGGTAATGCCGCCCGCTTCCAGCGTAGTCATTCCGGCATAGCGGCCGACTCCGTGCTCCAGATGCACCACCGGCTGGCCAACGTGCAGCTCCGCCAGGTTACGAATCAGGGTATCCGGGTTGATGGTACGCCGTGCGTCCTGACGACGACGGGCCACGCGCTCGCCCAGCAGATCGCTCTCGCAGACCAGCGCCAGATTGGCCTGAGTGTCGATAAAACCGTGCTCGGCCGCGCCAATCATCAGATAGTGACCTTTGCCGCTGGCCTCATCCAGCCGCTGAATACGCTTAGGCGACAGCTTAATGCGCGCCAGCAGCTCGCCCAGCGCCTCGCGGCGGCCTTCGCTCTCTACCGAGAACACCACTGAGCCGCCAAAGGACTCAATAAATTTGCGCAGGTTATCCAGCGGCGATTTATTCTGCGCCTGCACGGAAAGGTCCGGCAGCGGCTGGAACCCCAGGTTCGTGTGGGCCGCTTTCTCGGCCAGACGGTCGGTCTTCAGCTGGACGCGCGGCCATTTTTTGAGTTCGCTGTTCAGCTCGTCGGTGCGCAGCCAAAGCTGGGCAGGCGGCAGCAGCGGGCGCATCGGGTCAACGCCGCGGCTTTCAAAACGCGCCTGCGCATCGGCCTGGAAACGCGCCGCGCTGGCTTCCAGATCTCCGGTATTGACCAACAGCGTGTTGGCGGGGAAATAGCTAAACAGCGGCGGCAGCGGCTCGCTGAAGAACAGCGGCTGCCAGTATTCGATCCCGGCGGGCAGGGTGCCTTTGCTGACCTGCTGGTAGATATGCTCGGCATCGCGTTTGACATCGAACTTGTCGCGCCACGCGCTGCGGAACAGCTCAATAGCCGCTTTGTCGGTGGGAAATTCGTGCGCGGGCAGCAGGTTGATGGCCTCAACCTCTTCCAGGGTGCGCTGGCTGTCGACGTCAAACACGCGCAGGCTGTCAATTTCATCGTCGAAGAAATCGAGACGATAGGGTCGGTCGCTGCCCATCGGGTAGAGGTCGAGCAGCGCGCCGCGGGTAGCGAATTCGCCGTGTTCCATAACCTGATCAACGTGACGGTAACCCGCGCTGTCTAGCTGGTCGCGCAGGGCGTCGCGCGACAGGCGCTGGCCTTTTTTCATCACCAGCGCGTGGCCGTGCAGGAAGCTGTGCGGGCATACCCGCTGCATCAGCGTGCTGACCGGCACAATCAGTACACCGCGCTGCATGGTCGGCAGCTGGTACAGCGTCGACAGGCGCGAGGAAATAATATCCTGATGCGGCGAGAAGCTATCGTAGGGCAGGGTTTCCCAGTCGGCAAGGTTCATCACCATGCTGTCGGTAAACTGGCCGATTTCATCGTGCAGGCGCAGAGCGTTTTGCATATCCGGGGCGATGAGCACCACCGGCCCCGCGTGGCGTTCGGCAATATCTGCCACCAGCGTCGCACAGGCCGCGCCGGTCAGTTCGCCAAGCTGGCGCTGGTCGCCAGGTTTTGTCGGTAGGGCATAACGAGCAAGTTCAGGCATAGTCAGCGCACGTTCTCCAGAAGGCCGTAATTTCACGGTAATAATATAAATTTGCTGTACTTATTATCCGTGATGGCGGCGGGAGTGCAACCGCTGAAAGTGCGGGGCGTTCGGGTTTCAGATCATTTGCCGTCTCTGCTGGCTGAGCTTGCGGTATTGCTGCGGCGACATGCCGACAAATTTACTGAAGGTACTGTAAAAACGACTGCTCGAGCGGAACCCGGCGGTCATGGCAACGTCGATAATGGTTTTATCGGTATCGCTGAGCAGCGCACGCACGTGGTTGATGCGCATGGCGGTAATGTATTGCTTCAGCGTGAGCTGCATGACGCGTTGGAAGATGCCCATTGCGTAGTTAGCGTTAAGCTTCACGTGTTCGGCGACGTCGTTGATCGTCAGCGCCTGATCGTAGTTGTCGGCAATAAAGCCCAGCATCTGGCTGACATAAAACTGCGCGTGGCGCGAGACGCTGTTTTTGTGGGTGCGTGAAGTTTTGTTCAGCAGGATCGGCTGCCAGCCGGAAAGGCTAAAGCGTTTGAGCATCAGGGCGATTTCGTCGATCGCCAGCTGGCGAATTTGCTCGTTGGGGCTGCTGATTTCCTGCTGCCAGCGCATCACTTCAAAAGTGCTGAGCTGCTGGGTAGCCGGTGATTTAATCACCATACCATGCGTCACGTGATTGACCAGTTCCCGGTCCAAAGGCCAGGAGAGAAACAGATGCATAGGCAGGCTGAAAATGGCCATCTGTTTACAGCTACCGGGGCGGGTTAGCTGGTGCGGCGTACAGGCCCAGAACAGGGTGATGTGCCCCTGTTTTATCTGCACCACTTCGTTGTTAATCAGGTATTCCACATCGCCGTCGAACGGGACGTTGACCTCAACCTGCCCGTGCCAGTGGCTGGCGGGCATGGCGTGAGGCGGGCGCAGCTCAACGTCCAGCCGCTGGTATTCGGAGTAAAGCGACAGCGGGCTGCGGGTCTGTTTTTCATCGCCGTTACACATGTGCGGGTCGGGAGGAAGAAAGACTATCGGTTCGCTGCTCATGATTGCTCCATTTCCTGATTTATCAGAATCATGCCATCGCGGCGGCTTTTAAACCGGGAAGCAGGACGCAAAAGCCACCGTTACTCATAAGAATAGACTCAAAAAAGGGCCGGATACTCTGCTTTTTTGCCTATTTGTTCCCATAAACTCAGATTATTTGCCTTCCCGCAGAGGATCTGAGTTTATGGGAATGCTCATTGTGGAAGGTGGAAGTTTTCTGTACCAGGCGCGTGCCACCATGAAGGTGTCCAATACTGTTCGGGAGAGTCATGATGACAGCACCAAAAATTACCTTTATCGGCGCCGGTTCCACCATTTTTGTTAAGAATATCCTCGGCGACGTGTTCCACCGCGAGGCGCTGAAGTCGGCGCATATCGCGCTGATGGATATCGACGAAACGCGGCTGGAAGAGTCGCATATCGTGGTGCGCAAGCTGATGGATTCCGCCGGCGCATCCGGCCATATTACCTGCCACACCGACCAGCGCGTTGCGCTGCAGGGGGCTGATTTCGTGGTCGTCGCCTTCCAGATTGGCGGCTACGAGCCGTGCACCGTCACCGACTTTGAGGTTTGTAAGCGCCACGGTCTGGAACAGACGATCGCCGATACCCTTGGCCCCGGCGGCATCATGCGCGCGCTGCGTACGATCCCGCATTTGTGGCAGATTTGTGAGGATATGAGCGAACTGTGTCCGGATGCCACCATGCTGAACTACGTCAACCCGATGGCGATGAACACGTGGGCGATGTATGCCCGCTATCCGCATATCAAACAGGTTGGGTTATGTCACTCCGTACAGGGAACGGCGGAAGAGCTGGCGCGTGACCTGGATATCGATCCGGCATTGCTCCGCTATCGCTGCGCCGGAATTAACCATATGGCGTTTTATCTTGAGCTGGAGCGTAAAACGGCCGATGGCCGCTACGTCAATCTGTACCCTGAGCTGCTGGCTGCCTATGAGGCCGGGCAGGCGCCTAAGCCGAATATTCATGGAAATACGCGTTGCCAGAACATCGTGCGCTATGAAATGTTCAAAAAGCTGGGCTACTTCGTCACCGAGTCGTCTGAACACTTTGCGGAATATACCCCGTGGTTTATCAAACCCGGGCGGGAAGATCTCATTGCGCGCTACCGCGTTCCGCTGGATGAGTACCCGAAACGCTGCGTTGAGCAGGTGGCGAACTGGCATAAGGAGCTGGAGGAGTACAAACGCGCCGATCGCATTGATATTAAACCGTCGCGCGAGTACGCCAGCACCATTATGAACGCGCTGTGGACCGGTGAGCCCAGCGTCATTTATGGCAACGTGCGCAATGACGGGCTGATTGATAACCTGCCGCAGGGCAGCTGCGTGGAAGTGGCTTGTCTGGTTGATGCTAACGGGATCCAGCCAACCAAAGTCGGGGCGATACCTGCGCACCTGGCGGCGATGATGCAGACCAACATCAACGTGCAGACGCTGCTCACGGAAGCCATTCTGACGGAAAACCGCGATCGTGTTTACCATGCGGCAATGATGGACCCGCATACCGCCGCCGTGCTGGGTATTGAGGAGATTTATGCGCTGGTGGATGACCTGATTGCTGCCCACGGCGACTGGTTGCCAGCCTGGCTGCATCATTAATCAAAATGACACTGCGCCGGGCAATGTATCCGGCGCGTTACCTTTTGCTACTCTACAGAAGGCGGGCGCTGGTAACAGCGACCCGATTACCCTATGAGCATCTCTCTGACGACAAAACTGAGTTACGGATTCGGGGCATTTGGTAAGGACTTCGCTATCGGTATTGTGTACATGTACCTGATGTATTACTACACCGATGTTGTGGGGCTGTCGGTGGGCCTCGTGGGCACGCTTTTTCTGGTGGCGCGCATCTGGGACGCGATAAACGACCCGATTATGGGGTGGATTGTCAACGCGACCCGCACGCGATGGGGGAAGTTTAAACCGTGGATTTTTATCGGCACGCTGGCGAACTCGCTGGTACTGTTTTTGCTGTTCAGTGCGCATTTGTTTGAAGGCACCGCGCAGGTGGTGTTTGTCTGCGTCACCTACATTTTGTGGGGCATGACCTACACCATTATGGATATTCCCTTTTGGTCGCTGGTACCGACCATTACGCTTGATAAACGTGAACGCGAGCAGCTGGTGCCGTATCCACGCTTTTTCGCTAGCCTGGCCGGGTTCGTCACGGCGGGTATTACGCTGCCGTTTGTGGAATTTGTCGGCGGGGCGGATCGCGGCTTTGGCTTCCAGATGTTTACGCTGGTGTTAATTGCCTTCTTTATCGTCTCCACCCTGGTCACGCTGCGCAATGTCCATGAGGTCTTTTCCTCGGATAGTGACGCCTCTGCCGACGGCGCTCGCCTGACGCTGAAAGGGATTGTCGCGCTGATCTACAAAAACGATCAGCTCTCCTGTCTGCTTGGTATGGCGCTGGCCTATAACATTGCCTCAAACATCATTACCGGCTTTGCGATTTACTATTTCACCTACGTGATTGGCGATGCGGCGCTGTTCCCGTATTACCTGTCCTACGCCGGGGCGGCAAATTTACTGACGCTGATATTGTTCCCGCGGCTGGTGAATGCGCTCTCGCGCCGGGTACTGTGGGCCGGGGCATCGGTGCTGCCGGTTATCAGCTGCGCGGCGTTATTTGCCATGGCGCTGGCGGGCTATCATAACGCACCGATGATTGTGCTGGCAGGGATCTTCCTTAACGTCGGTACCGCGCTGTTCTGGGTGCTTCAGGTCATTATGGTGGCTGACACCGTCGACTACGGCGAGTATAAGCTCAACGTGCGCTGTGAAAGTATTGCCTATTCGGTACAAACAATGGTGGTAAAAGGCGGCTCGGCGTTTGCCGCATTCTTTATCGCCGTGGTGCTCGGGGTGATTGGCTATACGCCTAACGTGGCGCAGTCGGCGCAAACCATTCAGGGGATGCAGTTCATTATGATTGCGCTGCCGGTGCTGTTTTTCATCGTGACGCTGGTGCTTTATTACCGCTTCTATCGCCTGAATGGCGATATGCTGCGTAAGATTCAAATCCAGCTGCTGGATAAATACCGCAAAGTCCCGCAGCCGACGGTGACCCCGGAGAAACCGGCCATTGCGGTGGCAACGGCACGTGACGTAAAGGCATGAGCATGGAATGGTCGTCATGGATTGGTTATCTGGCCGCCAGCCTCACCACGCTCTCGTTTTTACCGCAGGCGATAAAGGTTATCGCCACGCGCAACACGCAGGGTATTTCCGGGCTGATGTACGTGATGTTTGTCTGCGGGCTGGTGATGTGGCTGGTTTATGGCCTGATGATTGAAGACGCGGCGGTAAGCATGGCGAATTTTCTGACGCTGGTGTTTGCTCTGCCGATTTTAATTATCAAGTTTCGTCGCGGGTAACGTGCGCCGCCATCCGGCCTACAACTCGATCCGTAGGCCGGATAAGCGCTAACGCCATCCGGCAGATTTCAGTTGGCAACTGTGCCAGCGCGCCAGCAGCAGCACCGTCGTCAATGCGCCCAGCAGCGCACAGAACATGTCCGACTGGGTATCCCACGGGTCACCCTGAGTGCCAAGAAAATCGTCCGCGCCTTGCCCCATCGCCAGCGCCGCCCACCATTCAATCAGCTCGTAGGTGGCGCTGATCGCCAGCGCCACGCAGCACACCAGAAACGCCAGCATTTTTTCACCGCGTACAATGTGCCCGCGCAGCAGAATTTCGCGCGCCGCTAGCGCCGGTACCAGCCCCTGGAAGAAATGGCCGAGTTTGTCGTAGGGATTACGGCTCAGGCTCAGCCACTCCTGCACCTCAAACCCCAGCGGGACTTTCGCATAGGTATACTGGCCGCCGACCATCAAAATGACGGCATGCAGGAAAATCAGCAGATACAGCAGTGGCGTCAGCGGGTAGCGCTTTGCCGTTAACAGCAGCAGCGGGACCACAATAATCACCGGCGTCACCTCCATCAGCCAGGTCACTTTTTCTGCGGCGCTGACGCCGGTATACAGTAAGAACAGGCTCAGCAACAGGGCGCCAGCGGCTAATATCTGTGGGGGAACGGTGCGGATCATCATGAATTCACGGCTAATAAGGGAAAACATCACTATTAACCGTTACGGCGAAAATTTCAACGTTGTCGCCGCCCGGCGGAGAATTGTCAACCTTGCGCTTACGGTTCAGTCATTTACCCATCCTGCTTTCGCTTATATACTCGTGCTTCTGCTATCAGCAACCAGACGGATTACATGTACCAACCTGTCGCATTATTTATCGGCCTGCGCTACATGCGCGGGCGAGCAGCGGACCGCTTTGGTCGCTTTGTTTCCTGGCTGTCAACTATCGGCATTACGCTTGGCGTGATGGCGCTGGTCACCGTACTTTCGGTGATGAACGGCTTTGAACGCGAGCTGCAAAACAACATCCTGGGGCTGATGCCGCAGGCCATTCTGAGCGCCGATCAGGGCTCACTCAATCCGCAAAAAATTCCGCAGGATAGCGTGAAGCTACAGGGCGTGACCCGCGTGGCACCGCTGACGACCGGCGACGTCGTGCTGCAAAGCGCTCGCAGCGTGTCGGTTGGCGTGATGCTGGGCATTGACCCTGCGCAGAAAGATCCGTTGACGCCATATCTGGTGAACGTTAAGCAAACCGACCTGGCGCCGGGCAAATACAACGTGATCCTGGGTGAACAGCTGGCAGGCCAACTGGGCGTGAATCGCGGCGATCAAATCCGCGTGATGGTGCCTTCGGCCAGCCAGTTCACGCCGATGGGGCGTCTGCCGAGTCAGCGTCTGTTCACGGTAATTGGCACCTTTGCGGCGAACAGTGAGGTCGACGGTTACCAGATGCTGGTCAACATTCAGGACGCTTCGCGCCTGATGCTTTACCCGCTGGGCAACATCACCGGCTGGCGTCTGTGGCTGGATAAACCGCTGCAGGTCGACACCCTTAGCCAGCAAACGCTGCCGACAGGCACCAAATGGCAGGACTGGCGCGAGCGTAAAGGCGAGCTGTTCCAGGCCGTGCGCATGGAAAAAAACATGATGGGCCTGCTGCTCAGCCTGATCGTCGCCGTTGCCGCATTTAACATCATTACCTCGCTGGGGCTGATGGTGATGGAGAAGCAGGGCGAAGTGGCTATTCTGCAAACCCAGGGCCTGACGCCGCGGCAGATCCTTACCGTCTTTATGGTGCAGGGGGCCAGCGCGGGCATTATCGGCGCACTGTTAGGCGCGGTGCTTGGCGTGCTGCTGGCCAGCCAGCTCAATAATTTAATGCCGATTATCGGTGCGTTCCTCGACGGCGCGGCGCTGCCGGTTGCCATCGAGCCGCTGCAGGTTATCGTGATTGCGCTGGTGGCGATGGCCCTGGCGCTGTTGTCAACGCTTTACCCTTCCTGGCGCGCTGCCGCCACCCAACCCGCTGAGGCTTTACGTTATGAATAAGATCCTGTTGCAATGCGACAACCTGTGCAAACGCTATCAGGAAGGCTCGGTGCAGACTGACGTGCTGCACAACGTCAGCTTCAGCGTCGGCGAGGGGGAAATGATGGCGATTGTCGGCACCTCCGGCTCGGGCAAAAGTACGCTGCTGCACCTGCTGGGCGGCCTGGACACGCCGACCAGCGGTGATGTGATTTTCAGCGGCCAGCCGATGAGCAAACTGTCGTCGGCGGCAAAAGCCGAACTGCGCAACCAGAAACTCGGCTTTATTTACCAGTTCCACCACCTGCTGCCAGACTTCACGGCGCTTGAAAACGTGGCGATGCCGCTGCTGATTGGCAAGAAAAAAGCGGCAGAAATTAACACCCGCGCGCTGGAAATGCTCAATGCGGTCGGCCTGGCGCATCGCGCCAGCCATCGTCCATCGGAGCTGTCCGGCGGCGAACGTCAGCGCGTCGCGATCGCCCGCGCGCTGGTCAATAACCCGCGTCTGGTGCTGGCGGATGAGCCGACCGGCAACCTGGATGCCAAAAATGCCGATAGCATCTTCAAACTGCTTGGCGAACTGAATCAGTCTCAGGGCACCGCTTTTCTCGTCGTGACCCACGATTTGCAGCTGGCGAAACGTATGGGGCGTCAGCTTGAGATGCGCGACGGCCACCTGAGCGACCAACTGACCCTGATGGGAGCGCATTAATGGCTCCTTCGCTGTCGTTACTGATCGGCCTGCGCTTTAGCCGCGGGCGTCGGCGCAGCGGCATGGTGTCGCTGATTTCCGTTATCTCAACCGTTGGCATTGCGCTGGGCGTAGCGGTACTGATCGTCGGGCTAAGCGCGATGAATGGCTTTGAGCGCGAGCTGAACAACCGCATTCTGGCGGTGGTACCGCACGGCGAAATTGAGGCGGTCAACCAGCCGTGGAACCACTGGCAGAGCGTGTTACCGAAAGTTGAAGCGGTGAGGGGCATTGAGGCCGCCGCGCCGTACATCAACTTTACCGGTCTGGTGGAGAGCGGCAGCAATCTGCGCGCGATTCAGGTTAAAGGCGTGGATCCACAGCAGGAAACCCGACTGAGCGCGCTACCGCGCTTTGTGCAGGCCGATGCCTGGGCCAACTTTAAAGCCGGTGAACAGCAAATTATTCTCGGCAAAGGCGTTGCCGATGCGCTAAAGGTCAAAGCCGGTGACTGGGTATCGATAATGATCCCCAACTCCAACCCTGAACACAAGCTGCTGCAGCCAAAACGCGTGCGTCTGCACGTGACCGGCATTCTGCAGCTGAGCGGCCAGCTTGACCATAGCTTCGCCATGATCCCGCTCCAGGATGCTCAGCAGTATCTCGATATGGGCGAGAGCATTTCCGGTATCGCCATCAAAGTGAACGACGTGTTTAACGCCAATAAACTGGTGCGCGACGCGGGCGAGGTGACGAATAACTACGTCTATATCAAAAGCTGGATTGGCACCTACGGCTATATGTACCGCGATATCCAGATGATCCGTGCGATCATGTATCTGGCGATGGTACTCGTGATAGGTGTGGCTTGCTTCAACATCGTGTCGACGTTAGTGATGGCCGTTAAAGATAAAAGTAGCGATATTGCGGTGCTGCGCACACTGGGTGCCAAAGACGGGCTGATTCGCGCAATTTTCGTGTGGTATGGTTTATTGGCCGGTTTGCTGGGCAGCATCTGCGGTGTGGTTATCGGGGTGCTGGCATCCCTGTATCTGACCGGCATTATTAACGTGATTGAAAAACTGATTGGTCACCGATTCTTGTCGGGTGACATTTATTTTATCGACTTCCTGCCGTCTGAACTGCACTGGCTGGATGTCGTTTATGTGCTGGTCACGGCACTGTTGCTGAGTCTGCTGGCAAGCTGGTATCCCGCCCGCCGCGCCAGCCGTATCGACCCTGCGAGGGTGCTGAGTGGCCAGTAATTTGACGTCCTGACCACGCGGCGTTGCTGCTGCGTGCGTCAGTTAGAGGAATTGATCATGATGCATTATGGATTTGACATTGGCGGCAGCAAAATCGCGCTGGGCGTATTTGATTCATCGCGCCAGCTTCAGTGGGAAAAACGCATTCCGACGCCGACAGAGAGCTATGAACGCTTTCTTGAGGCGGTGACCGGCCTGGTGGCGGAGGCTGACGAACGCTTTCACTGCCGGGGCTCTGTCGGTATCGGTATTCCCGGTATGCCGGAAACCGAAGACGGTACGCTGTACGCGGCGAACGTGCCAGCGGCGACCGGACGCCCGCTGCGCGCGGACCTGAGCAGGCTACTGGAACGTGACGTACGGCTCGACAACGACGCCAACTGCTTTGCCATCTCCGAGGCCTGGGACGACGAGTTTACCCAGTACCCGCTGGTGATGGGGCTGATTCTCGGCACCGGCGTGGGTGGCGGCATCGTACAGAACGGTAAATCGATTACCGGGCATAGCTATATCACCGGCGAGTTTGGCCATATTCGTCTGCCGGTCGATGCGCTGGAAGTCGTGGGGCGTGATTTTCCGCTCGTCCGCTGCGGCTGCGGCCAGCTTGGCTGCATTGAAAACTATTTATCCGGTCGCGGGTTTGCCTGGCTGTATAACCATTTTTATCAACAGTCGCTCACTTCACCGGAGATTGTGGCCCTGTGGCAGCAGGGAGATGAAAAGGCGCGTGAACACGTTGAACGCTACCTGGATCTGCTTGCCGTCTGCCTGGGCAATATACTGACCATTGTCGACCCGGATCTGCTGGTGCTCGGCGGTGGGCTATCAAACTTTTCAGCGATCGCCGATGGACTAGCGCACCGCCTACCGCGTCATTTACTGCCTGTAGCCCGCACGCCGCGTATTGAACGCGCGCGCCACGGCGATGCAGGGGGAATGCGCGGCGCTGCGTTCCTTCATCTGACCAACTAACATGGAGTAGATATGCAGTCGCGCCGCTTACATCGATTGAGCCGTTTCCGTCGGAATAAACGTCAACTGCGCCAGCGTCTGCGCCAGCGTATTTTTTTCACGGACAGGGTGATGCCAGAACAGATGGATAAACCAAGAGTACTTGTGCTTACGGGCGCGGGGAT
Organism: Klebsiella sp. WP3-W18-ESBL-02; assembly: GCF_014168815.1. Classification (NCBI taxonomy): domain Bacteria; kingdom Pseudomonadati; phylum Pseudomonadota; class Gammaproteobacteria; order Enterobacterales; family Enterobacteriaceae; genus Klebsiella; species Klebsiella sp. WP3-W18-ESBL-02. The sequence continues at coordinate 3,028,861 of NZ_AP021972.1, read as the reverse complement.
TTCGGCAGAGTCGGGTATTCGGACCTTCCGCGCGGCGGATGGCTTATGGGAAGAACACAAGGTTGAGGATGTGGCGACGCCGGAAGGCTACGCGCGCGATCCGCAGCTGGTGCAACATTTCTATAATGCCCGTCGTCGCCAGCTTCAGCAGCCGGAGATTGCGCCCAACGCGGCGCACCTGGCGCTGGCCCGGCTGGAAGCGGCGCTTGGCGAGAACTTTATGCTGGTGACGCAGAACATCGATAACCTGCACGAGCGCGCGGGCAATCACAACGTGCTGCATATGCACGGCGAGCTGCTGAAGGTGCGCTGTACCCAAAGCGGCCAGGTGTTCGACTGGCCGGGGGATTTAACGGTGGAGGACCGCTGCCACTGCTGCCAGTTCCCGGCGCCGCTGCGCCCGCATATCGTCTGGTTTGGCGAGATGCCGTTCGAGATGGACCATATCTATCTTGCGCTGTCGATGGCCGATATTTTTATCGCTATTGGCACTTCTGGCCACGTCTACCCTGCGGCGGGTTTTGTGCACGAGGCGAAGCTGCACGGTGCGCATACCGTTGAGCTGAATCTTGAACCGAGCCAGGTGGGCAGCGAGTTTGAGGAGAAGCATTACGGTCTGGCGAGCGAAGTGGTCCCAGCCTACGTCGACGCGCTGCTGAAATCGCTGTAAACGTTCGGGCGCCCGCGACAACTCGCCGGGCGCCCGAAAATTAACTTTCTGCGTAGTAAAATTCTCCCTCCAGCAGTGATGCGCTGTTCAGGCCGACAAAGGCCCTGAACCTGCCGTACTCCAGCCGAACATCGCCTTCGGCATCGTAGAAGCCAAGATCGTGCGGCGTTATCTCAAAGTGAACCACCTGCGTTTCACCTGCGGCGAGCATCACCTGGGTAAAGCCTTTCAGCTGCAGGGCGGGGCGGGCGATGCTGGCGACACAATCATGAAGATACAACTGGAGGGTTTCGAGGCCGTCAACGTCAGACGTATTGTGAGCTGCCACGCTCACCATGACCGTCCCTCCGGGCAGCAGACGGGGCGTCACGTGAAGATCGCTAAGGCGCGTCTCGTGCCACGATAGGCCAAAACCAAAGGGAAACAGCGGCGCGTTCGGGCAGTCCAGATATTTGGACAGAAAGCGCGGGCTATGGTCGGACTGATGCGCCGGTCGGCCGGTATTCAGCGCGTTGTAATAGACCGGCACCTGGCCGTTGGCATAAGGGAAACTCATCGACAGCCGTCCGGAAGGGTTGCGTTTGCCGCTGAGTACATCGACCAGCGCGTGGCTGCCCTCAATGCCGGGGAACCAGGCCTCGACGATGGCATCAACGTGGTCGACAACGTCGGTCAGCACCAGCGGTCTGCCGTTAAACAGGAGCAGCACGGTTTTCTTTGCCACGGCGGCGATCTGCTGAATAAATTCGACCTGATGGCGGGGCAGGTGCAGGTCGGTGCGGCTGGCGGCTTCGCCGCTCTGCATCATATGCTCCCCCATCGCCAGCAGGACCACATCGGCCTGACGCGCGTAGTCCAGCGCGCGCTCAAGCTCCTGCGCTCGCTCGTTATCGGTCAGGCAGCGGGTTTGTTCTACCTGGTGCGTTGCGCCAAATTCGCCGAGAAAACCGTAGTCCAGCAGCAGGTCGCAGCCCGGCGTTACGCACAGGTTGCCGTCGGGGATGGCCTCTTGCAGCGCGGTCTTAAGCGTCGTACAGCGCGATTTCTCGCCGTAAACGGCCCACAGCCCAAAGATATCCGGGTTGTCGGCATAAGGGCCAATCAGCGCAACGCGCGTTGTCGCCGGGTTAAACGGCAGCGTCTGACGATCGTTTTTGAGCACCACCAGCGATTTCCCCGCCGTCTCCCGGGCAAGGCGCAGATGCTCCGGGTGATAGCAGCAGCGCTGCTCGCCCTCGGGGGTGACGCCGCGATACGGATCGTCGAATAACCCCAGCTTCTGCTTCAGCCGCAGCACGCGCAGGACGGCGTCATCCAGCGCGCGTTCGCTGATTTTTCCGGCCGCCAGCAGCGGCTTCAGGCCGTTGGCATAGCAGGCGGTTTTCATGTCGATATCCAGCCCGGCGTTGAACGCGATCGCGCAGGCGTCCTGTTCATCGGCCGCGACGCCGTGCGCAATCAGCTCTTTCACGGCGGCATAGTCGGCAATGGTGATCCCCTGAAACCCCCAGCGCTCGCGCAGCAGGGTTTTCAATAGCCATGGGTTGGCGGTGGCGGGAACGCCGTCAACGGTGTTGAAGGACGTCATCACCATCTCGCAGCCCGCGTCAATGGCGGCCTGGAAGGGCGGGAAATAGTCTTCGAACAGGCTCTGGTGCGACAGCTCAACGGTATTGTAGTCGCGACCGCCGATCGGCGCGCCGTAGCCGGCAAAATGCTTCACGCAGGCGGCCAACCCTTGCTGCGTGGGCATATCCTGCTGGAAACCCTCAACGCTGGCGCGCACGTACTGTGTGTTCAGAAACACATCTTCGCCGGTTGACTCCATGCAGCGACCCCAGCGCGCATCGCGCACCAGGTCGGCCATTGGCGCAAAGGTCACATGGCTACCGGCGCTGGCGGCTTCTCTCGCCGCCACGACGCAGCACTGACGGATCAGCGCGGGCGACCAGCTGCAGCCGAGCGCCAGCGGGATCGGGAAGATCGTCCGGTAGCCGTAAATCACGTCGGCCATAAACAGCAGCGGTATCTTTAGCCGACTGTTTTGCAGGTGTTTGCGCTGGATTTCGCGCGTTTTCACCGCACCGGAGACGTTCAGCACCGAACCGACGTTATCCACCACCGCCTGCGCGATACCCAGCTTCGCCTTCGGCCCCACGGTCAGCTGGGGCTCATCAAGGAAAAACTCCCCGGACAGCTGTACCAGCTGGCCTATTTTTTCGTCCAGCGTCATCTGCGCCAGCAGCGCGTGAAGGGAGGTCATTGGGCCTCCTGGTCAGCGTTGCGTTCTGCCGCCAGCGCGGCGCGCTCGGCCATTTTGAACCACGGATACCAGAGCAGCGGCGAAAGAATCAGCTGCAGGAACAGGTGCAGGGCGATAATTGATGTCGCGCCGCCTACCGCAGCGAAGAAGCCGACCGGCAGGCCAAAGAGGGTCTGAGCCCCCACGATTTTGGCCACCAGCCCCAGTTTGATCAGCAGCCACGCAATGACGATGGCGATGGCGTTGTTGGTCACAAACGGCACCATCAGGCGGTAGTTCATCACCAGCGGCGTACCGAAGATCACCGGTTCGGTGATGCCGAACAGCGCGGGCATCAGCGCCAGCCTGCCCATCTGGTTAAACTGTTTGCTTTTTGACAGGCACATCAACAGTACCAGCCCCAGCGCCAGCCCGCTCCAGGTCACGATGTTAAAGAACGCCAGCCCGAGCACGTTGGGCATTTCCAGACCGTTACGCCACGCGTCAAGGTTTTCGAGATCCATCGCCAGCCAGATGGGGGTCACCAGCGGCAGCACCACGTTGGTGCCGTGAATACCGAGAAACCACATCAGCTGCATGACCAGCGTGACCAGCAGGAACGCCCAGAGGCTACCGCCCAGCCCTTTCAGCGGTTGCTGGATAAGGGTATAGATGCACTGGTGAATGTTTTCCCACGGTGTTGCCACAAAGAGGCGGTTAATCAGCAGAAACACAATACCCACCAGCACGAACGGAAACAGGCCTTCGAACACCCGGCCAATCATCGGCGGCACGCCTTTTGGCAGACGCAGCGTCCAGCCGCGCTGGATGGTAAAGATAAACAGACGCCCGACGCCCAGGCCAATCAGCATCGCGGAAAAAACACCCTGTACACCGAGCCAGGTCAGGGGAATAGCGGTAATTGCGCCACTTTCGTCCGCCATCGGCGTCACGATTAAAAAGGCCATGACAGCCGCCACGCCGCTCAGCGTACTGTCCGTGTCGACGTTGTACTGCCGGACCAGGTTGCGCGCCATGAAGAACGTAACGTAAATGGCCAGGATGCCTAGCGTGCTGGTCGTGACGTTGTTAAACACCGGCATCATGCTGCTGCTGACAAAAAATTGATGCACGCTGTCGATAGGCAGCACCATCAGGAGCACGCTGAGCGATCCGATGAGCGTAATTGCGACGGTAGAAACCATTGAAATAGAGATGGCCTGTAGCCATGGGCTTTTCCCGAGCCAGACAATAAGAGGATTTATTTTATGAAAGGTTTTTTCTAATTTATTCATGAGGTTAATGATAAGTGGTCAGGTCGTCGGGTATTTTTGTTTTAATTGGCTCGGGATAATGTTAAGTCCATCAATATTTTTCTGCGCTGACGTGTCCATTTACATCGCCAGACAGGAATAGGTAGGCGGGAATGGTGCGTAATCATTATTTATCTTATTGAAATAATGATGAAAAAACGTGTTCCTTAGTGGTGCCTTTGCGTGCTGGCAATCCGGGGAAATCGCGTTATGCTGTTTCTCTGAACCGCAGGGAGGCTGCCATGATTTACCGTTCGGTTGTCCATTTAATAAATGAATATATTGATACGTCGAACCGGCGGGAGGGCGATGCGCTACCGGCGGAAAAATCGCTCGCCGCGCATTTCAAGGTGTCGCGAAATACGCTGCGTAAAGCGCTGGCGGTGCTGGAAGCGGAAGGTATTATTGAAAAACGGCAGGGCGCTGGCAGTATTATTCGCCACAAAAAAACGGTGGCCTGGCTGAATGGATTTATGGGGTTTAGCGAGATTGCCCGCATTCAAGGCAAACCGGCGGTCAGCCGCGTGCTGAGCTTTGAGGTGATCCCGGCAGTGGAGAATATTGCCGGTTGGCTACAGTGTGACCCGGGTGAGCCGTTGTTCCACGTGAAGCGGATTCGCACTATGGATAAAACCCCAATGCAGTTGGAGGAAACCTGGCTGTCGGCGCTGCGTTTTCCTCGTTTGACGCTGGAGCACATGAACCACTCAAAGTTCGACTTCTTCGAACAAGAGTGCGGTATTACCATCGCCGGCTGCTATGAGACGTTTTCTACCACTTTAGCTCGCCGAGACGTGGCGCGGATGCTCAATCTGAGCGAAAAGGACCCGGTGATTCGTATCGAAACGCAGGCCGTGGAACCCTCGGGCAGGCCGCTCGACTATTCGGTACTGTATAACAATAACGATGAATTTCGGGTGCGCTATTTCTACCCGCGGGTGAGGTGAGCGTCGGGACGCACGGTGTCCCGACGCGTGGACGCTTAACGTCCGGCTTTCAGTTTCTGATAATACTGTTCATACAGCGCGCTGGCGTTGCCGACGTCGTTCTGCCACTCGCCTTTCTGAATGGTTTCGGCGTCAGGGTAGAGCGACTTATCGTTGGCCACCTCCGGGCTCAGCAGTTTGCGTGCCGCCAGGTTAGGCGTCGGGTAGCCGATGGTTTCCGCAACCTGTTTTGCCACGTCCGGGCGCAGCAGGAAGTTAATCAGCTTCAGCGCGCCCTCTTTATTTTTGGCATTGGCCGGAATCGACAGGCTGTCCATCCAGAAGATACCGCCTTCTTTCGGCCACACGATTTCCAGCGGCGTGCCGGCCTGGCGAGCCACGAACGCCGAGCCGTTCCAGACCATACCGAGGTTAACTTCGCCTTCCATATACGGGTTCGCCGGGTTGTCGGAGTTGAACGCGGCAACGTTCGGCATCAGTTTTTTCAGCTCGTTATAGGCGGCTTCAATCTCTTTCGGATCCGTCGTGTTACCAGAGTAGCCGAGCTTGCGCAGAGCAACCTGGAACACTTCGCGCGCATCGTCGGTCAGCAGCAGGCTGCTTTTGTATTCCGGCTTCCACAGGTCGGCCCAACTGGTGACGCTTTTCGGATCGATGGCATCGCTGTTGACGCCGATCGCCGTTGCGCCCCAGATGTACGGAATAGAGTAGTCATTGTTCGGGTCAAACGGCTTGTTGAGCATCTCTGGGTCAAGATTGCTGAAGTTGCTCAGTTGGGTTTTATCGATCTTCTGAATCATCCCTTCTTTGCGCATTTTGTCGACAAAGTAGGTGGACGGCACCACCAGATCATAGGCACCGTCTTTATAGGTTTTAAGCTTGGCGTACATGGTTTCATTCGACTCGTAGGTCGAATAGATAACCTTGATGCCGGTCTCTTTGGTGAACTGTTCCAGCAGTCCGGGCGGAACGTATTCCGTCCAGTTATAGAAATACAGCGTTTTGCTATCGTCCGCGTGGGCTACGCTCATGCCGAGCGCTAAAGCACCTGCCGCGAGCAGGTGGCGTGACCATTTCATCATTTTACGTCCCCTGAGTTGTGCGCCTGACCTTCAGGCCCTTGGTTTTATCACGAGCAATCAGCTGGCTGGCAATCACCATGACCAGCGACAGAACCAGCAGAATCGTTGCCAGCGCGTTCACTTCCGGCGACACGCCGACTTTCACCATTGAATAAATCTTCAGCGGCAGAATTTCGTAGCTGGGCCCGGTAACGAACGACGAGACCACGACATCATCCATCGACAGGGTGAAGCTCAGCAGCCAGCCCGCCGCCACCGCCGGCATCGCCAGCGGCAGAATAATTTTCCACAGGATAGTCAGCTCGCTGGCCCCCAGATCTTTTGCCGCCTCCAGCATGCGTACGTCAAAGCCCTTCAGACGGGAGAAGACGGTGACCACCACGAACGGCAGGCAGAAGGTGATGTGGGAGAACAGCAGCGACCAGAAGCCGAGCTGGATCCCAAGCAGCATAAACAGCACCAGCAGCGAGATAGCCATGACGATATCTGGCGACATCATCACCACGAACAGCATGCCGCTGACGAACGGTTTACCGCGGAAGCGATAGCGATACAGCGCCACGGCGGTTAACGAGCCGATGAGCGTGGCGGCGGTCGCGGAGAAAATCGCCATCGTCAGCGAGTGCTGGGCCGCCTGCAGCAGGCTATCGTTGTTCATCAACAGGCTGTACCACTGGGTGGTAAAACCCTGCCAGTTGATCCCGAAACGCGAACTGTTAAACGAGTTCACGATCAAAATGATAATCGGAATATAAAGATACGCATAAATGGCGGTCATAAAGCCGCCGCGCAGCAGTCGACCTATCATTCCAGCTCCACCTTTTTATTGAGCAGGCGCGACGCGCGCCAGTACACCAGCAGCATCAGCCCCATCACCACCGTCAGCGTTATGCTGGTGGCCGCGCCGAACGGCCAGTCGCGAATGTTGAGGAACTGGCTCTTAATGACGTTACCAATCAGCAGGTTTTTCGCCCCGCCCATGAGATCGGAGACGTAGAAGAGGCCCATCGCCGGCAGCATCACCAGCAGACAGCCCGCAATAATACCCGGCATGGTAAGCGGAATAATAATGCGAATGAAGGTTTGCAGCTTGCTGGCGCCAAGGTCTTTAGCGGCTTCCAGCAGCGGTTTATCGAGCTTTTCGATGCTGGAATAGAGCGGCATCACCATAAACGGCAGCAGGATGTACACCAGGCCGATGATCACGGCGCTGGGGGTGAACATAATCCGCATTGGCGTATCAATGATGCCAAGCCACAGCAGAAATTCGTTGAGGTAGCCTTTGGTGCTGAGGAAGATTTTCAGCCCGTAGATGCGAATCAGCGAGTTGGTCCAGAAGGGCACGATCAGCAGAAACAGCAGCAGCGGGCGCACTTTCTGCGGCAGCCGGGCCAGGAACCAGGCAAACGGATAGCCCAGTACCAGGCACGCCAGCGTGGCGATGGCCGCCATGTTCAGCGAGTGCAGTAGCACCTGCGCGTAGAGCGGATCGAGCAGACGCGTATAGTTGTCCAGCGTGAACACCATCTGAACAAAGTTGGCATCGTCACGGGTCAGGAAGCTGGTGACGATGATCATCAGGTTGGGCAGGAACACGAACAGCACAAGCCAACCGACAATTGTGGCAATCACCACATTCTGGAATTTACTTGTGCTCTTCATCAGCCAGTACGACCTCCCAGCTTTCGACCCAGTTAATCGCCATTTTCTGGTCCAGCGAGTGGTCAAAGTCCGGATCGTCTTCGTTAAAGAACTCGCTGACCATCACCATCTTGCCGTTTTCCAGCTCAACGACCGACTCCAGCGTCATCCCTTTATAGTTACGTTCACGGATGTAGCCAATCAGTCCTTCCAGTTCATTGCCGTCATGGATCTCCTCGACGCGCAGATCTTCCGGGCGCAACAGAACGTTGAGCTTTTGTCCCGGAACAACCGGGAAGTTGACGTAGATATTGCATTCACGGCCTTCGACGTTGGCGCGTACCCGCAGATCGTCAAGACGTGCGATCACGGTCGCATCGAACAGGTTGATCTCGCCAATAAAGCCGGCGACAAACAGGTTTTTCGGCTCTTCGTAGATTTCACGCGGCGTACCGTCCTGCTCGATTTTGCCGTCGCGCATGACCACGATACGGTCGGACATCGTCAGCGCTTCTTCCTGATCGTGGGTAACGAACACGAAGGTGATACCGAGCTTACGCTGCAACGCCTTCAGTTCGTTTTGCATCTGTTTACGCAGCTTGTAGTCAAGCGCAGAGAGCGATTCGTCGAGCAGCAGCAGGCTTGGCTTATTGACTACCGCACGGGCGATGGCGACGCGCTGCTGCTGGCCGCCGGAGAGCTGGTGTGGCTTGCGCTGGGCAAACTCTTCCAGCTGTACCATCCGCAGGGCGTCGTGCACGCGTGGCGCAATTTCGCTCGCCGGCGTTTTCTGCATACGCAGGCCAAACGCGACGTTATCGAAAACGGTCATATGCGGAAACAGCGCGTAGCTCTGAAATACGGTATTAACGTGGCGATCTTCGGCCGGAACGCGGGTGATATCCTGGTTTTCCAGGTGGATCTGCCCTGCGTCAACGCTTTCAAGCCCGGCAATCAGGCGTAGTACGGTCGTTTTGCCGCAGCCAGAAGGGCCAAGCAGCGTGAGGAACTCACCGTTATTGATGGTCAAATCGAGATCCGAAATGACCGTTTTACCATCGAAGTCCTTGCGAATCCCCACCAGTTCGACCAGCGGCGACAGCGAACGCGATTTTGTGTTCAATTTATTACTCTGTCCCATGTAAACGCACCGTGGATACACATCATCTTCGATCGACGGTATCGCTTCCCGATGCGGGGTTTGTGGTTAACCACCTTTAGACGTTTAGAGGTCTGATTCGTATTAATAAGGGCTGGCATTCTACGGCAAACGTACTCAATCGCCAATCCTTGTTAAACTTCCTATAGGAATATCTGACGATTAGATGCCGTTCGGGGAAAAAAAGTCGCCTTTGACGGGCTAAAAGTGACCTGACGCAATATTTGTCTTTTATGGCTTATTGATAATGTTGTCACAAAAAGTGAGGGTGGCTACATGGATAAATTGCTTGAGCGTTTTTTGCAGTACGTTTCTCTGGACACGCAATCGAAGCCCGGCGTGCGTCAGGTGCCGAGTACCGAAGGGCAGTGGAAACTGTTACATCTGCTCAAAGAGCAATTGGAAACGATGGGGCTGGTTAACGTCACGTTGAGCGAAAAGGGCACCGTCATGGGGACTCTGCCGGCCAACGTCAGCGGCGACATTCCGGCGATTGGTTTTATCTCCCATGTGGATACCGCCCCGGACTTTAGCGGTAAAAACGTTAACCCGCAGATCGTGGAAAACTACCGCGGCGGCGATATCGCGCTGGGTATCGGCGACGAAGTGCTGTCACCGGTGATGTTCCCGGTGCTGCACCAGTTGCTGGGGCAGACGCTGATCACCACCGATGGTAAAACGCTGCTCGGCGCCGATGATAAAGCAGGGATCGCCGAAATCATGACCGCGCTGGCGGTGCTGAAAGAGAAAAATATCCCGCACGGCGACATTCGCGTGGCCTTCACGCCGGACGAAGAAGTGGGCAAAGGGGCAAAACATTTCGACGTTGAGGCTTTTAACGCTCAGTGGGCCTACACCATTGACGGCGGCGGCGTGGGCGAGCTGGAGTACGAAAACTTTAATGCCGCATCGGTGACGATCAAGATTGTCGGTAATAACGTCCACCCGGGAACTGCGAAAGGAGTGATGGTCAACGCGCTGTCGCTGGCGGCGCGCATTCATGCGGAAGTGCCCGCCGATGAAAGCCCGGAAAAAACCGAAGGCTATGAAGGTTTTTACCATCTGACCAGCATCAAAGGTTCGGTAGATCGCGCCGAGATGCACTACATTGTGCGCGACTTTGAACGTAAGCAGTTTGAAGCCCGTAAGCGCAAGATGATGGAAATCGCCAAAAAGGTCGGCAAAGGCCTGCACCCGGATTGCTATATTGAACTGATCATTGAAGACAGCTATTACAATATGCGCGAGAAGGTGGCGGAGCATCCGCATATCGTCGAGATTGCTCAGCAGGCGATGCGCGACTGCGATATTGAGCCGGATCTCAAGCCGATTCGCGGCGGCACCGACGGCGCGCAGCTCTCCTTTATGGGGCTACCGTGTCCGAACATTTTCACCGGCGGCTATAACTACCACGGCAAGCATGAATTTGTGACCCTGGAAGGGATGGAGAAAGCGGTGCAGGTGATTGTGCGTATCGCTGAGCTGACGGCCCAGCGCGGCTAACCGTCAAAGAAAACCCGGCGTAGATTCGCGCTGGGTTTTTATGTAGGCCGGATGGCGGCGTAAACGCCTTATCCGGCCTACTATCGGTATAGATTCGGTGGTTTATTCTGCAAAGAACCAGTAGCCGCTGTTGACCAGCGCAGCCAGCAGCGCCAGGAACGATGGATCGTCCAGCGCTTCACCAAAATGCTGGCTTTCCAGCATGATGCTGCCCGCCATCGCATCCAGCGCCTGATGGTGCGGAGAATCCACCTTCTCGCCGTTGACGAAGAAATCATCGCCGATACGGATCACCCGCAGCCCGCCCAGACGCTGAAGCATGTCGCCTTGCTGCAAGGCATCGTAGATTTCATCCGGCTGGTACGGCGGCTCCGGCGGCGCAATATCCAGCTCGTGGCGCGACTGGCTGATAAATTCGCCCAGCCACTGCTGGAAGTGCTCCGGCTGCTGAATTAATCCCAGCATCATCTCGCGAAGGCTGTCGACTTCCTGTGGCAGTAAGTCTGCCGGATGATCGCGCGAGGGCACGTCCGGATCGCTGTAGTGCTGGTTGCCCAAGTCGCGCTGCAGAATGTAGTCGGCAAAGCCGCTGATCAGCTCACGGCTGTTCGGCGAACGGAAGCCTACAGAGTAGTTAAGCGAGTTTTCCAGCGCGTAGCCTTCATGCGGGAATCCTGGCGGGATGTAAAGAATGTCGCCCGGCTCCATCTCTTCATCAATGATGGCGTCAAACGGCTGCACCTGCAGCAGGTCAGGGTGCGGGCAGTGCTGTTTAAGGGCGGTTTTCTCGCCTACGCGCCAGCGACGGCGGCCGGTCCCCTGGATAATAAAGACATCGTACTGATCGACATGCGGGCCAACGCCGCCGCCGGGTACCGAAAAAGAGATCATCAGATCGTCAATACGCCAATCGGGCAGGGCGCGGAATGGACGCATCAGCGCGCTGGACGGTTCGTGCCAGTGATCGACGGCCTGCACCAACAGCGACCAGTTGCTCTCGCCGAGGTGGTCGAAGCTTTCGAACGGGCCGTGGCTCACCTGCCAGTCGCCGTCGAGATGGCTAACCAGGCGGCTATCGACCTCATTTTCCATCGCCAGACCCGCCAGTTCATCCGGTGATATGGGGTCAATAAAGTTGGCGAAGCCGCGTTTAAGAACGACCGGGCGCTTTTGCCAGTAGCGAGCCAGAAAATCGGCCCAGTTTAACGTTAAGTGGTATTCCATATGACTATTTCCGCAGCAGAGATATGTCCTGGATTATACATCTTATTCACAAAACTACCTTGCTGCGGAAACAGAATTTACCCTTCGTGACTGTCCAGGTTCTGGTGGCCGAAGATAACCTCCATTTTCGCCCCGCCGAGCAGGCTATCGTGGGCAGCAATATGGCCGTCATACTGTTCAACAATATCGCGAGCGACGGCGAGGCCAACGCCCTGACCTGGACGCATGGTATCGGCGCGCTGACCGCGGTCGAAGACGATATCACGCTTGCTCTGTGGAATACCGGGGCCGTCATCCTCAACGATAATGTGCAGGTAATCGTCGGTCTGGCGGGCGGACACTTCCACAAACTCCAGGCAGTATTTACAGGCGTTATCCAGCAGGTTGCCCATGACTTCCATAAAGTCATTTTGTTCACCTGCAAAGGTTATCTCCGGCGAAATATCCAGCGTGATGTTCACCCCTTTGCGCTGATAGACTTTATTCAGCGCCGAGGTCAGGCTGTCTAGCAGCGGCGCAACCGGGTGCAGCTCGCGGCTGACCAGGGTGCTGTCGGTACGCATGCTGGCACGGTGCAGGTAGTAGCCGATTTGCTGCGAGATACGGCTGATTTGCTCCAGCATAACCGGCTCGGCTTCACTGACGGTGATTTTCTCGCTGCGCAGCGAACGTAGCGAGCTTTGCAGCACCGCCAGCGGCGTTTTCAGACTGTGCGTCAGGTCGGTTAGGGTGGTGCGATATTTGTCATAGCGCTCGCGTTCGCTTTTCAGCAGTCGGTTCAGGTTGCGTACCAGGCTGGTGAGCTCGCGGGTGGTATCGGGATTAAGATGCTCACGGTGGTGCTCTTCCAGTTCGCGCACTTCGCGGGTGAGGTCGGCAATCGGGCGCAGGCTCCAGTGAGCGGCTATCCACAGCAGCGGAATGACCAGCAGCAGGTTGGCGGCAACCACGTAGGAGAACCAACTCCAGACCATATAGGAGCGTTTCAGCTCTATCGGAATGGTGTCGATGACCACGATCACCAGCGCGGGCATCAGGCTGGTGGCCGGGTAGCTGTTGACCGCCACCGAGTGAGTCATTTCTGAGTCGTCCCCCTGTTCACGCATCTCGGTGAGCTCTTTTTGCATCTCATGATCGTTGCGCAGCAGCGTACTGGTAGAGTTGACGTCGGCTTCAATTTCATAAAAACCGTTGCCCCGCAGCCACTCCGGCTGAATACGTTTGGTCAACCACGGCAGGTCTTTTTGCTGCCACAGCAGCTGGCCTTTGTCGTTGTAGATCAACGCTACCGTAGGGCTTTGCATATTGAGATTGTCGGGAATATCAACGCTCAGCGCATTGTTTTCCCATTTTGCCAGGGTATAGAACAGGTTGCTCTCGCCGCGCAGCAGACGAAAAGTGGTTTTATCAAAACTGACGCTGTAGCCGACCAGCGCCACCATGCCGTAGGCCAGCGACAGCACGATAACCACGGCAGCCGTCGCCAGCAGAAAACGCATCCGCAGCGACAGCGGCAGAATATGCCGACGAATATGCTTCATTCGCGTAGTTCGAACAGGTAGCCCTGACCGCGCACGGTAATAATCACGTCGTGCGGATACTGGGCCTGAATTTTCTTACGCAGACGCCCCATCAGCACATCAATCGTGTGGCTTTCGCGCAGTTCGGCGTCAGGGTAGAGCTGAAGCATGAGAGAATCTTTACTGACAACCTTGCCATTGTTGCGGATCAGCGTTTCCATAATGGTGTATTCGAAGGCGGTGAGTTTGATCACTTCTTCATTAATGGACAGCTCGCGGCGCGACAGGTCAACCTGGAACGGCGGCAGAGATATCACCTGCGACGCGTGGCCGCTATTACGGCGCATCAGCGCCTGCATGCGGGCGGCGACCTCTTCAATATGGAACGGTTTGGTCACGTAATCATCAGCACCGGCGCTCAGAACTTCCACCTTATCCTGCCAGCTCTCACGGGCCGTCAGCACCAGAATCGGCAGTGAGATATCGTGGCTGCGCCAGCGGCGAATCAGCGACAGGCCATCTTCATCCGGCAGGCCCAGATCGACAATCGCAATATCGGGGAGGTGCTCGCCTAAATAATAATCTGCTTCCTTCGCGTCTTCTGCGGCATCCACCTGATGGCCCATTTCCTGGAGCTGAACTTTCAGATGGTGACGTAACAGAGCGTTGTCCTCTACGACGAGTACGCGCATGCTGTTTCTCCATTAAATTAGTGACATGAATAGTTTAACGCTGATTATGTCGCGATGGAGATAAACATTTCTTAAATTACAGGAAAAGTCCCTAATGCTGTAGGCCGGATAAGGAATGCCCTCTCCTTCGGAAAGAAGGAGAGGAGGAGACGGGATTATTTCAGCTCGTCGACCATGGTGATGGCGCGGCCGATATAGTTAGCCGGTGTCATCGCCTTGAGGCGGGTTTTCTCTTCTTCCGGCAGCGCAAGGCCGTCGATGAACTGTTTCATGCCTTCAGCGTCAACGCGTTTGCCGCGGGTCAGTTCTTTCAGCTTCTCGTACGGCTTCTCGATGCCGTAGCGACGCATAACGGTCTGGATAGGCTCGGCCAGTACTTCCCAGTTGTGATCCAGCTCGTCGAGCAGACGATCGCGGTTCACTTCCAGCTTGCTCACGCCCTTCAGCGTAGACTGGTAGGCGATCAGCGCGTAGCCGATACCCACGCCCAGGTTACGCAGCACGGTGGAGTCGGTCAGATCGCGCTGCCAGCGAGATACCGGCAGTTTGCTCGCCAGATGCTGCAGCACCGCGTTCGACAGGCCCAGGTTGCCTTCGGAGTTTTCGAAGTCGATTGGGTTGACCTTATGCGGCATGGTGGAAGAACCAATCTCGCCAGCGATGGTTTTCTGCTTGAAGTGGTTCAGCGCAATGTAGCCCCACACGTCGCGATCGAAGTCGATCAGGATGGTGTTGAAGCGCGCGATGCAGTCAAACAGCTCGGCAATATAGTCGTGTGGCTCAATCTGGGTGGTGTACGGGTTCCACTGAATGCCCAGCGAGGTCACGAACTCTTCGCTGAACTGGTGCCAGTCAACGTCCGGGTATGCGGCGATGTGGGCATTGTAGTTACCTACCGCACCGTTGATTTTGCCCAGAATTTCTACCTGGCCCAGCTGACGGAACTGACGCTCCATACGGTACGCGACGTTGGCCATTTCTTTGCCGATGGTGGACGGCGTAGCGGGCTGACCGTGGGTACGGGAGAGAAGCGGGATATCACGATACTGCACCGCCAGGTCTTTAATGGCATCAATAATTTTACGCCAGTACGGCAGCACCACTTCTTCGCGCGCGGTTTTCAGCATCAGTGCGTGAGACAGGTTGTTGATGTCTTCGGAGGTGCAGGCAAAGTGAATAAACTCAGACACGGCGTGCAGCTCAGGCACCGACGCGACTTTCTCTTTCAGGAAATACTCAACCGCCTTGACGTCGTGGTTGGTGATGCGCTCGATAGTTTTAATGCGCGCGGCGTCTTCTTCAGAGAAGTTAGCCACGATGCTATCAAGGTAACCGTTTGCGTCGGCAGCAAAAGCAGGAACTTCCTTGACGGCTGCGTGTGCGGCCAGCTTCTGCAGCCAGCGTACTTCGACTTGTACACGGAATTTCAGCAAACCATATTCGCTGAAAATCCCGCGCAGCGCGCTGACTTTATCGCCGTAGCGTCCATCGACAGGGGAAACGGCGGTCAGTGAGGATAATTCCATAGATCACAACTCCGGGGTTAAATGAGCGAGAATTTGTTTTGCCTGAGTGGTCAGGCGATTACGAGAAAACATGAGCTGCAGACGTCCGCCGCCGACCTGGTGCCACAGCACCGCCGAGCGGATCCCCGCCAGCAGCGAAGCACGGACTTTGGCCTGCACCTGCGGGCTTTGCAGCACTGCAGGGGAGCCAGTCACCTGAATACGCGGGCCGAGTGGGCTGATGACGTCCACATAGATACCTGCCATGGCGCTGAGCAGCGTATCGGACTGCAAATCAAAATGGTCGAGCTGACGCTGCAGGCCGCTGATGCGGTTGCCCAGCGTGTCCATTGCGCCTTTGGCGGCGGCAAGCTTGCGCTCGAGCACCATCAGGCTGAGCGTATAGCGAGTCAGCTCGGCGTTCAGCCCCTGGCGGCTGCTGGCGTTCAGCACGCCGAGTAAGGTTTCAAGGCCGAGACGAAGATTGGCTTCGCTGCCACCAAACACACCCAGCGCGGAGTCTGGGTTAAGGTCGATGACGCTGTTGAGCGAAACGTGTAACGCGTCGCCTTCGCAGTGCCCCTGATGGGCCAACTGCTGCACCAGACGGGCGGACTGGCAAATTCCCGCCAGCGCCAGGGTGATGTCATAGTAATTCTTCGCCACGCTAACTCCTTGTTGCGCTGCCCGACGGCGCGACGCCAGGCAGACTACGTTATGCCCTGCTCGGGGAGGGCTTTATTCCACAGGCAGCGGCAGGCGCTGCTCAATCACGCCGCCGCCGAGGCAGACTTCACCGCGATAGAACACGGCGGACTGGCCAGGGGTAACAGCGGCAACAGGTTCATCAAAGCGAACCTCAATACGTTCTGCATCCAGCGCGGTGACGGTGCACGGGATATCCGTCTGGCGGTAGCGGGTCTTCACGGTGCAGCGGAAGGTGCCGGTGACCGGTTCGCGATCCACCCAATGCAGCTGCTGGGCAATCAGCCCCACGGACATCAGGCGCGGATGATCGTGACCCTGAGCGACAACCAGAATGTTGTTCTCAACGTCTTTATCCACCACGTACCACGGATCTTCGCTGCCTTCTTTGGTGCCTCCGATGCCCAAACCTTTGCGCTGGCCCAGCGTGTGATACATCAGCCCCTGATGAGTACCGATCTCTTCGCCATCGACGGTGATAATTTTACCCGGCTGTGCGGGCAGGTAGCGGCCGAGGAACTCGCGGAATTTACGCTCGCCGATAAAGCAGATACCGGTGGAGTCTTTTTTCTTCGCGGTGATGAGATCCAGCTCTTCGGCGATTTTACGCACCTGCGGCTTTTCCAGTTCGCCGACCGGGAACAGGCTTTGCGCGATCTGTTCGTGGCTCAGCGTATAAAGGAAGTAGCTCTGGTCTTTGTTGCCATCGAGGCCGCGCAGCAGCTGGCTCTTGCCGTTAACATCGGCGCGGCGCACGTAGTGGCCGGTGGCAATGTAGTCGGCGCCGAGATCTTCTGCGGCAAACTCGAGGAAGGCTTTGAATTTGATCTCTTTGTTGCACAGGATATCCGGGTTGGGCGTGCGGCCCGCTTTGTACTCTTCCAGGAAGAGCTCAAATACGTTGTCCCAGTATTCGGCGGCAAAGTTAACGGTGTGCAGCTCAATGCCGAGCTTATCGCATACCGCTTGCGCATCGGCAAGGTCGGCGGCGGCAGTGCAGTATTCCTCGCCGTCGTCTTCCTCCCAGTTCTTCATGAACAGGCCCTCCACCTTATAGCCCTGTTGTTGCAACAGGTAGGCGGAAACGGAGGAATCAACACCGCCGGACATGCCGACGATCACTTTTTTCTGGCTTTCTGACATTGGAATACTCACGACATTGGACTTCAAGGCGGCATATTCTAGCACGCAGCCTGTTACTTGGCACCCTCGGTAAACGGCCAGTTAAATGCACCGATCAACGACAGCGGATAGCGCTCGCCCTGCTGATAGCAGCGGATGCTTTCGGCAACCAGCGCAGACCGGAGGTTTTTGGCATTGAGGATCTCTTCGGCGCTGAGCCACAGGCAGCGATCGATATCGCTATCGTGCGGTTCAGTGGCGCACATTTCGGCAAGTTCAATGACGAAAAGAAAGCGCAGAAACGGCGTGTGGTCGGGTGCCAGCCACTGATGCAGACGCACAAAATGCTGCGGCGTTGCGCGAATGCCGGTCTCTTCCCACAGCTCGCGCTCGGCGGCCTGTATCAGGGTTTCGTCGGCTTCCAGATGGCCGGCAGGCTGATTCCACAGCACTTTGCCATTGATGGTTTCTTCTACCAGCAAAAATTTGCCTTCGGCGTGAACCACGCAGGCGACGGTAACGTGAGGTTTAAACATGCGGCATCCTTATCGGGCAAGAAAGAGGATAAGGATATAAAGAAGGGGAGGGGAAAATCAAACCTTCGTCGGCGAACTCCAGCTTTGCTGCAAAATAACGCCTTTACTGTCGCTGAGGGTGACGGTGATTTGTGTCCATTCGCCGTGGGGAATATCCAGCATCATGCTGGCCAGCGGCTGCGGATGCTGACCTTTTATCACGACGCTGCCGCTTTGGCTGCTGTTGCTTTGCCCGGACTGCCCCTGATGAATCACGTTAATCGTCATCTGGCAGCTGCAATCGTTTGTCAGCGTCGCCATCGGTGTGACAACCAGCGCGTTATCCTGCTGTTGGGTTTCAAACCACAGTTGGTTGCTGAGCGCGGCGGCGATAAGCAGGAGGTGCATAGAAGTCCTCGTCATTGAGCGAAAGACAGCCGGATGAAAAATTCATCCGGCTGTAGGGGTTAGTTCTGATTAACGTACGAAATGTTACCTGAACCGGATTGCTGAACGTAGGTCACCGCATTGTTATGCGTCTGACCGACGCTGCTGAAGTTACCCGCGTTGGTCTGAGACACTAAAATAGCCGAATCATTAGCGCTCTGATTCACGTAAGACTTGTTGTTGCCGACAGACTGCTGTACATCAACAATACTTTTGCTGCCCGCCTGGACAATATCAGAGAGGTTGTAGTTGCCGCTCTGTACTACAGAGCTTGAGTTACTGGTGCCAGATTGTTTAACGCCGGAATTATTGCCAGTGCCATCTTGTGACACCACAATGGCGTTACCCTGACCACCCGATTGCTGTGTCGCAGAAGAGATGTTGTTTGCGCCTTTTTGAGTGACGCTGATAGAACTAGTGGTACCTTTCTGCGTCGCCGAAGATTGGTTACCCGAACCATATTGGTTTACGAAGACAGCGCTTTTGGTCGCAGCCTGGTTGACGATAGAACTGCCATAACTGCCGTACTGATGGACATCAATGACGGAGCCGGATGAGCTCGCCTGATCGGCCTGGGAGAAGTTACCGTTTCCCGGCTGGTAAATATGAATGGCCTGATCCCATTTGCCGCTTTGCGGGACGATAGGGGCTTTGCCCGTAATTGTCGGGATATCCGGAAGCGTGACGCCGCTGCCACCGCCGCCGCCATTACCATTACCAGGCCAACTACCACCGCCTTTGCCATCTTCACTTGCCACAGCGACACCCGATGCTAACAGTGTTGACAAAATAACAATTTTCCACGTTTTCATTAAGATACCCCATAGGTTTAGAGATTGGTCAATCAGTTAAAACGCTAATTTTGGGTAATGCGAATTGCCATTCCTGCCGAATTTTGCACAACGGCCGCGCCGCGGCTTGTGCCTGTTTGATTAATCTGCGTAATATTGCCAACGCCTTTGCTGACAATTTTTGCAGAGTTATCAAAACCAGTTTGCGTAATATCCGCCTGGTTCGCCGATCCTGCCTGCACGACCTCTGCAGAATTATTCGTCCCTGATTGGCTTACCGTAGCGTTATTACCATTACCGTATTGCGCTATTGCAGCGCGATTATTAAAACCATTTTGATTTAATATCGCGTTGTTATACCCACCCACCTGAGAAATAGAACCATAAATATGCGAGCCTGACTGGTTAATAGACGCGTTATTACCGCTGCCATGTTGGCCAGTAATTGCTACCATATCGTAGTTCTGACGATATTGACTTAACCCTGAAAACTCAGAGCCCGCCAGATCGCCTCCCGCAGTAGCCAGATATGAACAGCCCAATAAGGGTATTAATAAGAACCACTGTTTCATAATGGCACCTTGATTTAACCGACGGTTAAAGTCAGGAGTTAAACCAGCGATAGCTTCGTCCGCTTACGGAGTGCGGCAGTCGCTGATTTATGGATTGAGTATGTTCGACAGAAATAATCATTGTTTTCGCCTGGATTACGTATTTTGAAAATGAGCGTCAGTCGATAGTATGAGGATTCAGGAATGAGACAGGCTGGCAGCGGCGTCACCAGGCGGATGCAAACGGAGCGGGCTGCCGCGATAGCACAACAGTATTTAGCGCTTTACGGCCTAAGAACCTATCCCAAAAGGAATTGTCAGATAATAAAATATGATAATTTCTGAGGGCGAAGCGTGGCGGGCAACAAGTGGCAGATCAGTGATGGACTCTGGGAGAAAATGGCTCCACTCATCCCGGAGCATAAAACTCAACACCCGCTGGGTACGCACCGCAAGCGGGTTGATAATCGCGCTGCAATGAACGCCATTTTCTTCGTACTCAGGACGGGCTGCCAATGGAATGCGCTGAATGCCACCGGTATATGCTCGTCAAGCTCTGCTCATCGCCGATTTCAGGAGTGGCGAGATGCTGGAGTATTTGAACGCTTCTGGCAAAATGGGTTGCTTGCTTGCGAACAGTTGGACTCTATTGACTGGTCGTGGCTGTCGATGGATGGTTGTATAACCAAATCACCGCTGGCAGGCTCAAAAAAACAGGCAGGAACCCTACAGACCGGGGGAAACAGGGCGTAAAGCGCAGTCTGATGACTGACGGGAACGGGCTACCGCTTGCACTGGTTGTTGCCGGAGCAAATACGCACGACATAAAGTTGGTTACGGATACGCTCGATGCCCTCCAGACGGGCAGACCGGGCAAGAGGCTCCGGTTGTGCATGGACAAAGGGTATGAAGCGGAATGGCTGGAATCGTATCTGAAAAGTCGTCGCTATGAACCTCATATCCAGTCACGAAAGGATGAGTCAGAGGCCATCAAATACACGGATTTTAAGGCTCACCGCTGGGTTGTAGAGAGAACACACAGTTGGATGAATCGCTACCGCCGTGTCCTGACTCGTTGGGAGAAGAAGGTCGAGAATTATGAGGCGATGCTGCATTTTGCCTGTGGTGTCATTGTCTGGAACAAAACCCTATTGGGATAGGCTCTAAGCTAAATTATTCTTCCATAAGCTAAATGATGGAATAGAAAGTTTACAGCTAGCGGCATTGTCGGCAGAAGATGGCATACCTTGAATAGACTGAAGTGTAAATACGCATGTTGGCTCAGGCGCTATGGGAAAAGATAAAATTATTTTCTTTATATAAATCATAACCAATAGTGTATTTCTTCGTAATAACCTGACATGTTATTGTTACATTTTGAAACACAAATAACCCTTGCGATTAAAATGCCAATGTCTAGATTGAACAGTATTGCAGCACTTAGGAAACAAGCGCACATTCTGTGCTTAATAGCCTTTATTGTCATACTTATTAATTGTCATACTTATTAAATCAGCAACTACACAGAACGGCGACTCTTTCTGCGTATGCATATTGTGTGCATAGCAGAAAGAGATCGCGTTCCGAGCAGCAAGCGGGATGGGGTTTCATAATGCCGAAAGAAACTGAACCGGTACATAACGATATTTTGCTGTTAATAACCAGGCCGTCATTGCAGGCCACTGCCCTGGTTCATCAACTCAAAACATCATTACCAATTAATGTCAGAATTCAGAATATTCAAAAAATGCTCGAGCAGACTGACGCCGAGCGCGTTCTGGTTCTTTTTGATCTTAGTGAGTCGGATAAAAAAAGGACCTTACTCTGGCAAAGTGAACTACGACGATTACGTGAAAAAGTGAAAGTTTTGCTCATTAATATGCCAGAGGACTATCACTTTCATGAAGTAGAGTCATGGTTTGGTATTAGCGCAGTGTTTCATCTTTCCGTCGATGAACAAACCTTAGTGGGTGGCATTCGCAACGTGATGAACGGTGGTTGCCATTTTCCTCACGATCTCACCAGCTATCTTATTAATCAGTCGGGCAGTTACCGGTACCATGACGATACCAGCGGGTTGACGCAGCGCGAAAAGGATATTCTTAATAAGCTGCGAATGGGTGCCTCGAATGTTGAAATTGCCCGCCTGCTATTTATTAGCGAGAATACCGTGAAGACACATTTATATAATCTTTTTCGCAAGATATCTGTAAAAAATAGAACGCAGGCTGTTACCTGGGCTAAGGAAGGTGCGAACAAGTCCCTGATATGAGATCATGTTTGTCATCTGGAGCCATGGAACAGGGTTCATCATGAGTCATCAACTCACCTTCGCCGACAGTGAATTCAGCAGTAAGCGCCGTCAGACCAGAAAAGAGATTTTCTTGTCCCGCATGGAGCAGATTCTGCCATGGCAAAACATGGTGGAAGTCATCGAGCCGTTTTACCCCAAGGCTGGTAATGGCCGGCGACCTTATCCGCTGGAAACCATGCTACGCATTCACTGCATGCAGCATTGGTACAACCTGAGCGATGGCGCGATGGAAGATGCTCTGTACGAAATCGCCTCCATGCGTCTGTTTGCCCGGTTATCCCTGGATAGCGCCTTGCCTGACCGCACCACCATCATGAATTTCCGCCACCTGCTGGAGCAGCATCAACTGGCCCGCCAATTGTTCAAGACCATCAATCGCTGGCTGGCCGAAGCAGGCGTCATGATGACTCAAGGCACCTTGGTCGATGCCACCATCATTGAGGCACCCAGCTCGACCAAGAACAAAGAGCAGCAACGCGATCCGGAGATGCATCAGACCAAGAAAGGCAATCAGTGGCACTTTGGCATGAAGGCCCACATTGGTGTCGATGCCAAGAGTGGCCTGACCCACAGCCTGGTCACCACCGCGGCCAACGAGCATGACCTCAATCAGCTGGGTAATCTGCTTCATGGAGAGGAGCAATTTGTCTCAGCCGATGCCGGCTACCAAGGGGCGCCACAGCGCGAGGAGCTGGCCGAGGTGGATGTGGACTGGCTGATCGCCGAGCGCCCCGGCAAGGTAAGAACCTTGAAACAGCATCCACGCAAGAACAAAACGGCCATCAACATCGAATACATGAAAGCCAGCATCCGGGCCAAGGTGGAGCACCCATTTCGCATCATCAAGCGACAGTTCGGCTTCGTGAAAGCCAGATACAAGGGGTTGCTGAAAAACGATAACCAACTGGCGATGTTATTCACGCTGGCCAACCTGTTTCGGGCGGACCAAATGATACGTCAGTGGGAGAGATCTCACTAAAAACTGGGAATAACGCCTTAAATGGCGAAGAAACGGTCTAAATAGGCTGATTCAAGGCATTTACGGGAGAAAAAATCGGCTCAAACATGAAGAAATGAAATGGCTGAGTCAGCCGAGAAGAATTTCCCCGCTTATTCGCACCTTCCCTAACGAAAACCTTAGACGCTAATCATGAAAAAACTGATAGTGATAACGGTAACATTAATAATGCTGCTGGCAGTACGCGTCACCGCTGCAGCAGAAATAGAGGTGCCGGGGCTGGTGACGGATAATACGATCACCCGTGTGGGCCACGATTTTTATCGGGAGTTTACCGACCATTGGGAGGAAGAGTACCCGGGTTCGATTACGATTAATGAACGCCCCAGTGCCCGCTGGGGCAGCTGGATAACGATCAAGGTCGATCAAGATTTGCTGTATCAGACGTTTTTATTTCCAAGTAAAAATGACTTTGATAAACAAGTTAATGTCGCATTAGCTTCCGTGTATGAGGCTTTGCAGAAGCGCGCCATTAATAAAGCTTTATTAAATACTGGCGACTTAACCAAAGATGAGTTCTAGGAGCGTACGATGAAAGTGCTTTCTTTAATTCTTGGTATTGGTTTTTTATCTACCACAGCCCAGGCGGGGAACCTGACCTTCCAGTTTGTTAACCCTAATTTTGGCGGCAACCCCAATAATGGTTCTTTTCTGCTCTCGGAGGCGAATGCGCAAAACTCCTATAAAGATCCCAATGCTTACGACTGGAGTACTTCGTCATCAAGTTCAACACTTGATAATTTCACTTCAGCTATCCAGTCGCAGCTGCTCGGTAGCCTGATGGGCAACCTCTCTACCGGTAAACCGGGGCGGCTGGTCACTAAAGACTTTATTGTTGATATCACCAATACCGACGGTCAGCTGATGATGAACATCCTTGACCGCTCTACCGGGAAATCGTCCTCTATTCAGGTCAGCGGCCTGAGCAGTGTTTCAACAAATTAATCAGTGGCGGGATGCTGAGATGAAAAATATAACCGGCGTAGTGGTCATTTTAATTAGCCTGTCGATGCTTACGGGCTGCATTACCTCTCCCCCTAAACAGGCTGCAAAACCAACGCTGTTGCCGCGCTCGCAGAGCTATCAGGACTTAACGCATCTGCCGCCACCGCAGGGTAAACTGTTTGTCTCAGTTTATAATATCCAGGATGAAACCGGGCAGTTTAAACCTTACCCGGCGAGTAACTTTTCAACCTCTGTCCCGCAGAGCGCCACCGCGATGCTGGTTTCGGCGCTGAAAGATTCCAACTGGTTTACGCCGCTGGAACGTCAGGGGCTGCAAAACCTGCTCAATGAGCGCAAAATTATTCGCGCCGCGCAGGAAAACGGTACCGTCGCAGAAAATAACCGCGGTCAGCTGCCGTCGCTGGTGGCGGCTAATATCCTGATTGAAGGTTCGATCATCGGTTATGAAAGTAATGTGAAATCGGGCGGGGCGGGGGCGCGTTACTTTGGTATTGGCGCCAGCACGCAGTACCAGCTCGATCAGATTGCCGTCAACCTGAGGGTCGTCAACGTGAGCACCGGCGAAGTACTTTCCTCGGTAAATACCAGTAAAACGATTCTGTCCTACGAGTTCCAGGCGGGCGTCTTCCGCTATATCGACTATCAGCGTCTGCTGGAAGGGGAAGTGGGCTACACGGTGAATGAACCGGTCATGCTGTGCCTGATGTCGGCCATTGAAACCGGCGTCATTTATCTGGTCAATGACGGGATCACCCGCAACCTGTGGCAGTTGAAGAACGCCTCGGATATCAATTCGCCGGTACTCGAAAAATACAAAAGTATCATCGTTCCTGATATTTCCTGACCGCTCACGCCAGGCGAGCGCTATTCGCGCTCGCCGCTGGCATCACGCCATTCGCCATTGCCGAGGTTGTCCAGCGTGTAGCCACCCATCGCGTAACGAATTAACCGCAGCGTCGGGTAGCCCACGTGAGCGGTCATCCGCCTTACCTGACGATTACGGCCTTCATAGAGCGTCACTTTGAGCCAGGCAGTGGGAATAGACTTCCGCTCGCGGATCGGCGGGTTACGCGGCCACAGCCACTCCGGAGCCTCAACGCGTTCGATACCGGCCGGCAGCGTCGGGCCGTCGTTGAGCGTGACGCCGTCGCGCAGCGCCTGCATCGCCTCTTCGCCAGGCTCGCCTTCTACCTGTACATAGTAAATTTTGCCCGTCCGCTTACCCGGCTGGGTGAGCCTGGCCTGCAGCGCGCCGTCATTTGTTAACACCAGCAACCCTTCACTGTCGCGGTCAAGGCGTCCGGCGGCGTACACATTCTGCACGGGAATAAAATCTTTCAGCGTGCTGCGGCCCGCTTCATCGGTAAATTGCGGCAAAACATCATAGGGTTTATTGAACAGTATGACGCGTTTTGGTTGGTTATCCCGGCGCGGCTTAGCGGCTTGTTTTGAGCTGAATCGCTCAACCCGGTGTTTTCTAAAAGAAGTTTTAATCATAGTATTTTCAGGCTTTATAGATTCGCGCATTATAGCCTAAGAACGAGAGTCTTTCATGGCGCCAAACAATCAGGTAGTATTGACAGGCTTATTACAAAACATTAACAAAAATGCTCTAACTCTTTGTGTTGCAGGAAGACGGTAAGACAGTGCATCTCCAGACTAAGTGGAGTGGGCGTAGTAGCGGCAAGAACCTGTGGCGTAAAGGATGACGAGCACACCAGTAGCGCTCGAAGGAGAGGTGAATGGAAAGCAAAGTAGTTGTTCCGGCGGAAGGTCAAAAAATCACCCTGAAAGACGGCAAGCTGAATGTGCCACACAATCCGATTATCCCATTTATTGAAGGCGACGGTATCGGCGTTGACGTGACTCCGGCAATGCTGAAAGTGGTTGATGCCGCTGTTGAGAAAGCCTACAAAGGCGAGCGTAAAATTTCCTGGATGGAAATTTACACCGGGGAAAAATCCACTCAGATCTACGGCCAGGACGTATGGCTGCCAGCAGAAACGCTGGATCTCATCCGCGATTACCGCGTTGCTATCAAAGGCCCTCTGACCACGCCAGTTGGCGGCGGCATCCGTTCTCTGAACGTTGCGCTGCGTCAGGAACTCGACCTGTACGTGTGTCTGCGCCCGGTGCGTTACTACCAGGGCACGCCTAGCCCGGTGAAACACCCAGAACTGACCGATATGGTTATCTTCCGTGAAAACTCCGAAGACATCTACGCAGGTATCGAATGGAAAGCTGACTCCGCAGACGCTGAGAAAGTGATTAAATTCCTGCGCGAAGAGATGGGCGTGAAGAAAATTCGTTTCCCGGAACATTGCGGTATCGGCATTAAACCGTGTTCCGAAGAAGGGACCAAGCGTCTGGTACGTGCGGCGATCGAATACGCGATCACCAACGACCGTGACTCCCTGACCCTGGTGCACAAAGGCAACATCATGAAGTTCACCGAAGGCGCGTTCAAAGACTGGGGCTACCAGCTGATTCGCGACGAATTCGGCGGCGAACTCATCGACGGCGGCCCGTGGCAGAAAATCAAGAACCCGAACACCGGTAAAGAAATCATCATTAAAGATGTGATTGCCGATGCGTTCCTGCAGCAGATTCTGCTGCGTCCGGCAGAATACGACGTGATCGCCTGTATGAACCTGAACGGTGACTACATCTCTGACGCCCTGGCGGCGCAGGTTGGCGGTATTGGTATTGCACCGGGCGCGAACATCGGTGACGAATGCGCACTGTTCGAAGCGACCCACGGTACAGCACCGAAGTACGCAGGCCAGGACAAAGTGAACCCTGGTTCTATCATCCTGTCCGCAGAAATGATGCTGCGTCATATGGAATGGTTCGAAGCGGCTGACCTGATTGTTAAAGGTATGGAAGGCGCGATCAACAACAAGACCGTGACCTATGACTTCGAACGTCTGATGGAAGGCGCTAAACTGCTGAAATGTTCAGAGTTTGGTGACGCGATCATCTCAAACATGTAATCCAGATTCTGGGTTAGTGTGAAACGGGAGCCTGATGGTTCCCGTTTTTTTATCGGTGAATAACGCGCTTACTCGCTGACCAACCAGAATTCAGCTTCCTCAAACATTTCCGTGACGACCCGGCTGATTTGTTCTTTTTCGTGCTTGCTGGCGTCAGTGTTAATGGCGGGCAGCGTCATCATCGGCTTTACGCGAACGTCGGCATCGGGAAAGAGGTTATGAACTCTTTTGCTGAGCTCTGACAGGATAATCTCTTTTGCGCCGGGCAACCCTTCAAAATTCCGTTTGTCATACACCAGTTCCACAAACATGCTAACACTCCATTTTACTGTATATAATAACAGTATATATATCGGAGGCGTGGTGGTGTCAATATCAGCGAGCGTATCGGCCAGGGTTTGCGCAAAAAACGCTGTACGGCAATGCAGGTTTTAGCGGGTGGCAGGCCGGATAAGCGAAGCGCCATCCGGCAGCCTGTACTTGATTGCCGGATGGCGGCGTCAACGCCTTATCCGGCCGGCCTACCGCGCGATTATGATGAATCTATCGGCGCCATAATGCTTAACCTCGCGGGATTACCGCCGTGCGGGGTTATCTCAGGCGCCTGCGGGTTACAGGGCTTTGCCGGCTATTTTGTCCAGAATGGCATCCGGCTTGGCGCTGCCCAGAATGACCTTTGGCGGGTTATCCAGCACGATCATCGTTGGGGTCAACTGAATCCCCAGGCGTTCGGCTAAGGCCGACTGTTGCGCCACTTCGTCCGAGCAGGAGGTACTGGTGCCATTATTGGGCAAAAAGCCCGCCATTGCGCCTTGCAGGCTTTTTTTACGGTCATCGGCACACCACACTCGCCCCATATCTTCAATCACGGAATCACGGATGGAAGGCGGTGCGACGGTCAGGAATGACATTGTCAGCCCGGCGTCGTTGTAGCTCTTGATGTTTTTTACAACCTGCGAGCAGAAAGAACACTGATTATCGATGAACACCAGAACCTTGTGTTTTTCATCAGCGGCGGTGAAGGTCACGGGGGCTAACTTAGGCAGAGTGCGGTCGAGATCCTTTAATGCTTCTGCGGTGCTCTCATCGGCGCTGGCCGGGGCATCAGCGGAAAAAACGCTAAAACTCATTGCCCAGACAACTGGCAGGGCAATCAGCGGAAATACTTTCACGGTATACCTCATTTCAACAAACATCGGATCGTCAACGGCGTCTTCGGATGATGTTATTGGCATCAACCGTAAAACGCAGTGACTTTAGCGGATCGAAGCATATTTGAGCAATGATTATTTTTTATACATCTCGCGATACGCGCTTAGCGGCTCCGCCAACTGGCTTCGCGGTGGTCATTGCGGCTATAATCGGACTAAATTTTTCAATGAGTTTAAAACAACGATGACCAAACTGACCTTACAAGAGCAGATGCTAAAAGCCGGGCTCGTCACCAGCAAGAAAATGGCCAAAGTACAAAGAACGGCTAAAAAGTCGCGCGTTCAGGCTCGTGAGGCCAGAGAAGCGGTGGAAGAGAATAAAAAGGCCCAGCTGGAGCGCGATAAGCAGCTGAGCGAACAGCAAAAGCAGGCGACGCTGTCTAAAGAGTATAAAGCGCAGGTGAAGCAACTGATTGAGATGAACCGCATCACTATTGCCCGGGGGGATATCAACTTTAACTTCACCGATAATAACGTGATCAAAAAGCTGGTGGTGGATAAACCGACGCAGACTCAGCTGATTAACGGCCGTCTGGCGATTGCACGCCTGGCGACGAATGCGGCTGGGGAAAGTGAGTACGCGATCATTCCGGCGATTGTCGCGGATAAAATTGCCCAGCGTGATACCAGCAGCATCGTACTGCACAGTGCGCTAAGTCAGGATGTGCAGGATGAAGACGATCCGTACGCTGATTTTAAAATCCCTGACGATCTGATGTGGTAACGCATTGCCCATCAAAACGGGCTCGCGCAGTGGGCGTTGATATGTTCCAAAGTGACGGGATGGACAAAACGCAGCTCGCTGGCGTGCAGCATCAGCCGCGGCGTCCGTTCGGTGCCTGGAAGCAGAAGGCCGCCATACAGATTGCAGCCTAGTATCGGGTGGCCCAGCAGCTGGCAGTGGATACGGAGCTGATGGGTACGCCCGGTTTCCGGCAGCAGATGTACCCGGGTGAGCGGCAGCGCGCTGCCGTTTTCCTGCTCCTGGCAGAAACGCGACAGCACGCGATAGCGCGAGCGCGCGGGCTTACCGTTGGCGGTGGAAATCGACATCAGGGGAAAACGTGCCGGGTCTTTGGCGATGGGTGCGTCAATCAGCCCCTCGTCATGGCTCAGGTGCCCGCAGAGCAGAGCGCTGTAGGCCTTGCTGACCGTCCGCTGGCTGAACTGCTGGCTGAGCGCCGCGTTGATGGCCTTATTTCGCGCCACCACCATCAGCCCGGAGGTCCCGAAATCCAGGCGATGCACCAGGGTACAGCCCGGAAAGCGCTGCGTCAGACGGTAGTGCACGGAATCAAAATTTAACGGATTCTTCCCCGACAGGCTGAGCAGCCCGCTGGGTTTATTGATAATCACCAGGTATTCGTCCTGATAGCGTATTTCAATCTGCTTATCGCAGGGTGGCGCAATAAAGGTATCGAGAATGGTAGACATCAGGCTGCACGGCTGGAGAGTGGAAGCGGATGATACCCAATTTTCCCTCGGCTGGCGAATTACACGCTCGCCCGTCAGAAAATTATCATCCACACTTAACCCAAAGACATAGTCTGCGCGCGCATTGTGCATTACACTGCGCGCTGCAAAAAATTGAGTTGATTAACGATTAACCAGGCGGTAACGGCGATGAACGGAACAATCACAACGTGGTTTAAAGATAAAGGTTTTGGATTTATCAAAGATGAAAATGGCGACAACCGCTATTTTCACGTGATTAAGGTTGCCAACCCTGAGCTGATAAAAAAAGATGCAGCCGTCACTTTTGAACCGACCACCAATAATAAAGGCCTGTCGGCCTATGCGGTGAAGGTGATACCGGATAGCAAGTACATCTACATTGCAGGCGAAAAGCTGAAGCTGACGTCAATCAAATCTTTCGTGGTCTACAGCGAAGAGGTGCCCGCTGAGACGCGTGTCGATAAAGAGAATGCGGTGCTGTCGGTTGGCCTGCTGATGAACAGTATCCGCCCGAAATCAGAAGCGAAGCCCGGCGAAATGCGCTCTCTGAAAAAGCTGGCGATCACGACCTTCCAGGGGACGACGCTGATTTTCTCGGAAGATGAGATCGATATTGACGCCACGATAAAGCTGCTTAAAATCTAACCATTGCTGTGATGGCAGAAACGGGAGACGATCGTAACCGGCGTTCTCCCGTTTTTTTATGGGTCATTATCAGGTGGGACTAATAATATTCTCGGTATGTAATAGCTGATTGTCTTTCGACCAGTATGAGCGGTTGACTTCATTCACATCCACCACCCACTTAAAGACGCCCGCTCTGGCTAATTCGCGGCAATATTGTTCAAACGGGGTGATGCCGGTAAAATGTCGCTTTGCGGCCATTCGGGCCAAATGGCTGCTGCCGCCTGCGCTGACTTTAATTAAGCTACGGTCACTCTTCATGGATACGTAAGAGTCAGAGGTCGTGACAATTTTGACATTGCCCGTGGCGACAAAATAAATGTAATACGAAATATCATTTTGTTTTAACTGTGTTAAGAACTGCGGGAAATCAGATTTATACCTGACTTGCTCAAAAAGTTCGCACAGCGTGTCGCTCAATTCCATTTTTATCTCCCCTGTATCCCTGTTTCTTATATTAATTTTATTGATTCACCATCCCTGTATTCCCTGAGATGAGTGTAGACGATTGATTGCAAAACTAATAGTTTGTGATGGTTATTTTGTCTGTTTGCGCAGGTTACGCCGCGCTTATGTGGCTGACGGTGGGCGATTTTGGTGGCCTGCGCGCGGCTATCCCCCTACACTAGGCAAGCACTTATAAAGGAGATAACCATGTTAGAAGGGTACTTTGATCTTGATGATGCAACCGGCGTTGATGCCGCTGAGAACCGCAAGCGTCTGCTGGCCGTTCAGGCTGCGCTAGAGATAGCTAAAGCGGCCGTGTCTGCCACCACTGCGAATGCCGGAATTCGTTCGCAGATGGACCTGCGTAACGTCTCACAAGAGGTTGCTACCCTGGCTGATGCAATCCAGGATGCGCTGGAGTCAGACGTGTAGTATCGCAATACCGCCTTCGGGCGGTTATTTCCGACGTGAAGCGTATCAGGCGGTTTATCTATTAATGCGGGCATTTATTTGGAACGCTTTTTGCCAATATAAATACATTTTATTAATGATGGTGATTAAAGTATTCATCGCGTGAATGATTTTTCTCTTCATATAAATGGCTGATAAAACATTAGCAAAGAAATAGCAAGTGGATGTCCTGCTATTTATAAAGTTAAATATTGATTAAGCGCAATATGCATTGGCGTGACGACAGACTATAACATGAGAAGTTGTCATGGAGGACTCATTGATGAGCCTGTGCTGTTCCTGCGTCAGTAAACGAATTATTTTTAGCCTCACCGCCGTCAGCCTGCTTATCGTGGCGATGTTTATGCTGGCGGGCCATCTGGCTACCTATACCATTTTTATTGCCGATATTTATTACCTGGTTTTTTCCGGGCTACTGCTGTTGCTTGATGCAATTATCTTTTTCTTTATGTTTTTCCAGTTTATCTGTAATAGAAAACTGCTTTTTGTCGCCATCCTTGGGCTGGGATTTCTCGGTGCGGATATTTATTGGGTCGAGGTTCTGGTTCTTATCCAGGAAATGATTGCGCTGTGTATTCCATTGAAAGCTATCACCAATGATTTAGCGATTTTTTATCTGTTTCGCCAGCTAACGCTGATGTCGTCATTTCTGATTGCGCTGTTTTATGCCCGTCGAATGAACCAGAATATTGCGCCTGTGGGTAAAGATGAAGCGCTGGTGCTGCTCCTTGCCTGCATATTCCTGGTGATGGCGATCTCTGCGCATAATTTGTCCAGCTATAATCCGCAGATTTCACTTAATCTTATGGGGACGCGCTTTGCGAATGGCCGCAATGCCTGGAATTCCTACTACGGCGTTGCCGTTGTGGCCGCCTGGTTTATGACTCTGGTGCTGACTATTGTGATTACCCAACTGCGCAGCTTGCTGTGGTGCAGCATCGCCGCGTTCTGCGTTTCCAGCCTGTTCAGCAATATTATTTTGCTTAACCTGAACGAGTACAATTTCCCCGTCTGGTACCTTAGCCGCGGCGTGGAGGTCGTTTGTACCTTCTTTGTGATTGTCGTGCTGCTGTACGATATTTTCAAAATGCATAAAAAATCGACGATGTTGTCGATTCACGATCCGCTTACCGGGATCTATAACCGCGCCTATTTCTACCAGGAGCTGCAGCAGTTGATGGTTTCCAGGAGGCCAATCAGCCTGATGATTATGGACATTGATCATTTTAAACGTATCAACGACCGCTATGGGCACCCGGCGGGCGATGCGGTGATTAAGACGGTGGTTGCGCTGGCGAAAAACGCGGTGCGCGAGGAGGATATTCTGGCACGCATCGGCGGGGAAGAGTTCGCGGTGCTACTGCACGACACGCCCCCGACGGTGGCGGCGCGGATTGCCGAAAGAATACGCGTTGAAATAGAGCGGGAAACGGCGCAGGGCTTGGCGTATCGGACTCCGGAGCCAATGACGATTAGCATAGGTTTGTTTTGTTCGTCGGACAAAGTGTTCTCCGCCGATGAATGTATTTCTTTCGCCGACAGCGCGCTGTACGCCGCCAAGCGCGCCGGGCGTAACCGGGTTATGACGAGTACGTAACTTGCATGTTAATGCCAGAAGGGTCTTTTCCTTCTGCGCGCAGGTGGTACACTGAAAATGTGATGTTAATCATGACCTGCGTAAAAACGAAAAAGAGATACTGCTATGCAACATATCATTGAAGGGTTCCTCAACTTTCAGAAAGAAGTTTTCCCTCAGCGTAAGGAACTCTTCCGCAGCCTGGCGTCTAGCCAGAATCCAAAAGCACTGTTCATCTCCTGCTCAGACAGCCGTCTGGTGCCTGAACTGGTGACACAGCAAGAGCCGGGGCAGCTGTTTGTTATCCGCAACGCCGGGAATATCGTGCCGTCATTTGGCCCGGAGCCGGGCGGCGTATCAGCGACGATCGAATATGCTGTTGTCGCGTTAGGCGTCACGGATATCGTTATCTGCGGTCACTCTAACTGCGGTGCCATGAAAGCCATTGCGACCTGCCAGTGCCTGGAGCCTATGCCCGCGGTATCCCATTGGCTGCGTTACTCCGATGCGGCGAAAGCGGTCGTTGAGAAGAAAACCTTCGTCAACGAAACCGATAAAGTGAACGCCATGGTTGAAGAGAACGTGATTGCTCAGCTGAATAATATTAAAACCCATCCGTCGGTGGCAGTAGGCCTGCGCGATAACGCGCTGCGTTTGCATGGCTGGGTATACGACATTGAGAGCGGCGAAATTCGTGCGCTGGAAAAAAACAGCAAGCGCTTCGTGTCGCTGGCCGATAACCCAGACGTTTTCTTCGAGTAATCGACAAACCTGCGTCGCTATACGCTGCTGACCAACCTGAGCTTGCCGCGTCCTGGCGTAAGGTGTGGTGTTTTGTTGATGATCAAATAAAGAAAAGGTCGCCAGGCCATTGCGTTTTCCTCCGCCAGTGATTGTTTTAAACCTGGCAAAACGCGGGGGCTAGGGCGCTGCAACCAAAGTATGAATCTGCATTGATGGCCTACGCCATCCGGGCGAGAACAAAAAAAAGGAGCCGTTTCAGGCTCCTTTTTTCATTTCATGCGAACGCTACCAGCCGCAAACATCATGCTCGTTTTCGGTATCATAAGCGCGCACGGTATTGACCAGCTCTTTAACCACGTCAGCGGCAACATCTGGGACCAACAGCTCCATCGGCGTCTCGGTTTCATAATCGACGGAAACGCCGTTGCTATTGTTGGTGACGGTCACCGTATAGGTTGCCTTACCCATTGCTGTTACCCCTTATGTGAATTAACCACTTTGCCCAGGCCAATACCCTCAAGCGTAGCATCAGGATCGGCAAAGAAGTCGATATTAAAATAGGTGTCGTCAGTGAGCAGCTCAATGCGATGCCACTTCTGCGGCGGTGAAATGCCAAAGGAGCCCGCTTCTATCACCACCTCAACGTCTGGTTCGGTTGCGTCGCCGTCGGGGAAGCCAAAGTAGCGCACGGCCCCTTGCATCACGGATAACCGTCCGTAAACGTGGGCTTTAGTGTTGTGATGGGTGAACAGGGCTTTCGGCGCGGTGTCTTTATTCCAGAACGGGGTCGAACGCGAATGAACAAAGTTTTCAGGAATACGTAACATGGATGGCTCCTTACTACATCACCATAGTGTTCTATAGGGATTTCAGCACATCAGCTTCGACAAAGAAGTCGATGTTAAAGACGGTATCGTCGGTCATCGTTTCGATGTAATGCCACTTCTCCGGCGGGAACACGCCAAAATGGCCGGCGTTGATAACCAGTTCGCTCTCCGGCTCCGGTGAGGTTTCGCTGGCAAAACCCAGATAACGAACGGCCCCCTGATGGACCGACAGTCGCGGATAAACGCCCGGTCGCGTACCTTTATCCAGGTGACGTTGAAAAATACCGGCCGGCGCGGTGTCTTTGTTCCAGAACGGGGTGGAACGGGTATGAATACAAGTTTGCGGAATGCGTAGCATGTTTTCCCCCTATACGTTGAATGTATTAAAGCACATTTTTTCCAGCCTGTTTACAATAAAATGCATTTTAAATGCATCTTTCGTGTGGTGTTAAATTCTTGTTCTTTTTTGCCGTTAATTGTTCACTTGTTGCAATGATAAATATTCAATTTATGCTTCATTAGTGTTACAAATACGGTGAAATATCGTGAAGTCAGCGTCGGGAGGATGCAATGATTCTGGAGAAACTGCGGACGTCAAACGGCAAAAAATTCCTGTTGTCCGCTTTTGTGGTGTTTGCGATTGCCGTTGTGGTGGTGGGACGAGCGACCTTCGGTGGGGTGGTGAGTGAATACAACCTGCCGTATTCCGAATGGACCACAAGCATGTTTGTGCTGCAGGGGGCAATGGTGCTGGTTTACAGCTCTATTTTTACCTTACTGTTTTCAATTCCATTGGGTTTTTTCTTTTTAGGCTCTGATAACCAGCGTTAATTCTTTCCGGCGAGCGTTCTGCTCGCCTTACCGTATTCTGATTGCCATTTTGATAAAGACCTGACACGATCAAATTCACGCGTGCGCACTTCGTTATCCAGAATGATCCTGCTTCGTAATGCAAATTTATCGCAATACGAAAAATGCTAACGTAGAGCGTGTTTCAGGAAGAAAGCCCATTCATTCGGGGTGCCAGTGAGAATTATCCAGGACAGTTTACGTAAGAAACAGGCGCTGCTGGCATCGGCATTGATGACCTTGGGTTTGATCTGCGTAACGCTTTTCATTCTTTATTCCCGCGCCATGTCGCAGGTTAACGAAGGCATTAACGCTCTGCAAAATCAGATGACGGAGATGTTTAATGATAATGAGCTGATTGCCGATGCGACGGGCGTGCGCTTTCAGCAGATAAGCTCTCACGCGATGTGTGGCGAGGCCGATATTTTCGAGGCGCGAGGTAGCGCATGGGGGATTAACGCTAACCCGCAGGCGCTTGACCTTCAGCGCGGCGCGATGGTTGCCCGCACCCAGGAGCGTCGTGGCCGCTGCATGTACCTGGCCGCCGAATTCGTGCGTCAGAAAAGCCACGCGCTGAATCCAGCCCTCAAAGACATTCACCGCTATGTTATTGCCAGCGACGCGAGTTGGTTTTACTGGTTTAACGCCTCTGACTCCGTGCCGTTTAATTTTGACACATCACAAATGGCTAATAACCTGCGAAAGTTCTTTTCCGAGCCAGAACCGTTTTACGATCGCGTATTACAGACCAGTGTCCTGAAAAAATCGCGCAGTTCGACGGATTTTTATGATGATAAAATCACGGGCAGTAAAGCCTATAGCGTGGTGAGCTATATTTACGATCTTTCCGAGGGGGAGGCCAGCAATCATATTGTTGCTTACCTGGTTTATGATTTATCTTCACCCCAACTGATGTCTGCCCTGAAGGAGGCATTTAATAATCGGGTGCAGGACGGATTAATACTGGGTTTTCAGAATCGTCGTACGGGCGAATTGCTGTGTATCGTTAATGACTGTAGCTGGCTGGATAACTACCATACCCATACGGTGTCGTCGCGTTATGAGATCAAATATGCGCTGCCTTTCTGGTCCTTCCTGGGCGAAGATCCTGCGGCGATAACCACCCTGACACTTGCGCCTGTGCTGCTCATACTGCTGTTTATACTGATTCGCTTCCACCTTAATCGCGCCGATTTGCGCTTTTATCGCGACGCGTTGACTGGTTGCTTTACGCGCAATATTTTCTCTGTGATTCAGCAACGCTCGCTGCCGTATATGACGGTGATCCTCTTCGACTGTAATAAATTTAAGTCAATTAACGATAGCTACGGGCACCAGGTGGGCGACCTTGCGCTACAGGCGATTGCTGGCCGCATGCTGGATTCAGTGCGCGCTAACGGTGACTGGGTCATTCGCAGCGGCGGCGATGAGTTTATTGTGCTGCTCAGCCGTACGGATGTTGCCCACGCGCATATGGTGGCTGAACGGATAGCTTCCGGTATTGCCATGCTGCCATTTAGCGTCCAGGGGACGCCGGTGCCGCTGTCGGTATCATGGGGCGTGGCATCGTGCCGGGATAGCCTGGACGAGGCGATTCAGCAGGCGGATGCGGAAATGTATCAGATGAAAAAGCGGCGCGGGGAAAGGGGATAAGCCGGCGGGGGCGCGGCTTATCTTTGGCGAGCTACCACCAGCCGAGCTGGACGCCAACGACGGTGACGATGGCGACGATCAGCATGATAATCGTGGTCTTTCTCATTGTGCTCCTCCCGGCAGCGCGTAGCCGCCAATAAAAAACCAGCCCAGAAAGATCACGGCAATAACAAAGATAACGATAGGGAAAGCGATACCCAATCTCATGGTGACATCCTGATTCCTGTTATAAACAGCGCGTATGATACTGTAATTAGCCTACCCGCTGGGCGCTAATTTGCGGCCGATGGCGAAATTTTTTGTCCTCGTACATTGCGCTATCGGCGGCGCGAAGGGCGCTGTCCGGGTCCATGTGCGATGGGTCGACGCGCACTGCGCCGATGCTGGCGCCAGGATAGTGGATCAACACCTCACCCAGCAGATAATCGCCGATCAGCAACTGGCGCAGCGTTTCGGTAAACTGCGCAAGCTGAGTGGTCGAACGCTCAAGCGTGGCGACCATAAATTCGTCGCCGCCTAGTCTGCCGAGCTGATCGTCGACAGAAATGCCGTGCCTAAGACGTTGCCCCACCAGCTGTAAAAATTCATCGCCCGCCTGGTGACCGTAGACATCGTTAATTTCCTTGAAGCGATCGAGGTCGATAAACGCGAGAATGACCGCGAGGTTCAGATGACGCGCCAGTGAAAACAGCGTCTCCAGGTTTTCAAAAACCGCCCGGCGGTTAGGCAGGCCGGTCAGCGCATCGGTATAGGAGTGATAGACCAGCGCCGCGTTGGCCTCCTGCAGCTGGGTGACCAGCGACTCCTTTTCGATATAGCGCGCGATAATGCTGGCAAACAGCTGCAGCACCTGTTCGCTGTTAAAGCTGAGCGGCTTTTGCTGCGTGCTGGTGGCGCACAGCGTGCCATAGAGCGAACCATCGGTAAGGTGAATCGGTGTACTGAGGAAGGTGGTGATACCCAGCGCTTTTGCCGCTTCGCAGTCGGCCCAGCGTTCTGGCACGTTGTCGCTATAGAAACAGCGATCGTCCATTGCGCGCTTACATAGCGTATCGCCCCACGGCACCGTCAGGTTTTCGGGGATGGTCATATCGCCGCTGTTGCGCGAATAAACAATGTGCTGCAGGTCGGCCTGCGTATCAATTTTTGTCAGATAGGTCGATTCCATATTAGTAACTAACTCAAGCATTTCAAGCAGTTGCCGGACAAGGCTTTCCAGCGACTGTTCCGTAGCAAGCGTTTGTGACACTCTGGCGAGAATAATATCTGACATGAAAACAACGGTCCCCTGGAATGGTATGAGCGATCATAGTGTATGATCCTCAAACGAAATCGTATCTCCTGAATTTTATACATTCTGTATCAGAAAGGTAAGCATAGTGCTGGCAAAACGGGGGTGTTTACCGAGAAGCACCGTGAATGACGGGTAAAAAAAAGCCCCATCGGGGGAGATGGGGCAAAGTAACTCATTGATTATGGAATGTTCTGTTCTCTGGTCAGTTGAGAACGAGAATGACTTTACCTATCAAAAGTGTAGTTAAAATGAAGAAATTATGGAGTTTAAAGCTAAACTCCGGCGTAAAAATAAGGAAAAATTATGTCATCCCGCTATCTTTTACTGCTGCCGCTGTTCCTTGCTGGCTGCGCAAAACAGGCTCAACCGGAGGCGCCATTACCGCCGCAGATCGGTATGGCAAATCCTGCTGCCGTCTACTGCCAGCAGAAGGGCGGAGAAAGCATTCCGCAGGTTAATGAGAAGGGACAATTCAGCCTGTGTAAACTGCCAGATGGGGAAACGATCGAAGAATGGGCGCTGTGGCGTCGCGATCATCCGCAGAAAAAATGACAGCGAAGGTGACATCCAGTACACTTCGTAACCAGGATTATTCTGACTAACGAGTGATGTATGTTTTCGCTAAAACCGGGCACTACCGCCATGATCATCGGTGCCCGTACGGTTGCTGGCCGTGCCAATATAGGCAAGAGCGTTGAGCTTTTCGCTCTCATCCAACCCGGTGAACGCTGCCTGAATCCTGTCAACGGCGTGATGACTGAACTGGCTGCCGACGCGCCGCGCGCGCTGTGGCTGGTGACCGGTGACGTCAGCGCCGGCGACGGTCTGCACGGTTTTGCCTTTGTGCGATCGGAATATTTAATGCCGCTGACGCCCGATATGCTGCCGGCGCGTGAGCGTGAGGTGCAGGTAGCGTAAACGCGACGTCGGCTGACGTCGCGCGGTAGGTCAGAGATTTTTCAGCCAGTCGGCGAGCACGCGCGCGTGGTTTTGCGCGGTGTTTGCGGCGGCGTAAACCAACGTAACGCCCTGATTATGCGCAATGTCGGCCAGCCTGCGACCGTCCTCCAGATGGTGTGAAAGCTCTTCGCGATAGTGCTGGCAGAAGCTGGCAAAATCGATCACTTCTCCGTGAAAGGCCTTACGCAGCTCTGCCGACGGGGCCAGGGTTTTACACCACTCATCGTAGATGAGGTCTTCCTTTTTAATGCCGCGCGGCCACAGCCTATCAACCAGAACACGGTAGCCATCATCAGGTGCAGCGTCTTCGTATACGCGTTTACACTGGATCATATCCTTCCTCCCTTTGTCCTTTTTGACCATACCACAAACTTTGGTTGGGTTCTCTGGTCAGCTATTGCTATTGTGCGCAGACATCGCTAGTCTGAGGCTCCTTATGCCGTACGTTAACGTCAGCCCATAAGGACTCATCATGGAAAACTCCGCCGTTACTCCTCTTCTCCGTATTGCCCTCGTTGGCGACTACAATGCCGATGTCATTGCGCATCAGGCGATTCCGCTGGCGATCGACGATGCTGCCGCGGTGCTGGAACTGCCCGTTGAATATTGCTGGTTGGCCACGCGCGATGTGAAAAGCGCTGACGATCTGGCCGGTTTTGATGCCCTCTGGCTGGTGCCTGCCAGCCCGTACCAGAATACCGAAGGCGCGCTGACTGCCGTGCGCTATGCGCGTGAAAACAGCCTGCCGTTTCTGGGTACCTGCGGTGGTTTTCAGCATGCGATTGTTGAATACGCGCGTAATGTGATGGGCTGGGAAGATGCCGCGCACGCGGAAACTGACCGCGAGGGGCGGATGGTCATCGCGCCGCTCACCTGCTCGCTGGTGGAAAAAAGTGATGCCATTGAACTGCGCGCCAACACGCTGATTGCCCGCGCCTACGGCCGCGACACGATCGAAGAAGGGTATCACTGCAACTACGGGATTGCCGCCGACTTCGCCGCCGAGCTTGATGCGCAGCCGCTGCGCGTGACGGGTTGGGATGATAATGGTGATATTCGCGCGGTAGAACTGGTCACTCACCCGTTCTTTGTCGCGACGCTGTTCCAGCATGAGCGCAATGCGCTGGCGGGCCGGCCGGCACCGCTGGTGCAGGCCTTCCTGCACGCCGCCGCGCAGTAAAAATAGACTCACAGTCGATTGGATGGCGGCTACGCCTTGCCCGGCCGACTGTGACTCTCTCTCTCTACTGGCCGACGCGAATCTCTTTGTCGCGCCCGGCCAATCCGCCAAATACGGCCATCACCAGCGCCAGCCCGGCGACCGCCATCAGTGACAGCTGCCATGCTCCGGTGGCGTCATGCATTTTCCCCATCAGCGGCGGGCCACAGGCGGCGAGCAGATAGCCCACAGCCTGAGCCATACCGGACAGCGCCGCCGCCTGATGTGCCGAACTGGCGCGCAGGCCGATAAACGTCAGCCCGAGAATCATCGTCGCGCCGGAACCGAAACCAAAAATAACCGTCCACAGCGCTGCCTGTGCCGGCAGCAGCCAGTAGCCCAGCGCGCCGATCGCGCACATTAACGCCACGGCAATGGCGATCCCGCGCTGATCCTTTAGCCGATGGAGGATCAGCGGGATGGCGAAACCGGGTGCGGCCGTGGCCAGCTGAAGCAGGCCATGCAGAGAACCCGCCTGCGCTTCGCTGTAGCCCTGGCTAATCAGAATTGCCGGTAGCCAGCCAATAATGACGTAGTAGACCAGCGAGTTCAGCCCGAGGAAAAGCGTGACCTGCCAGGCCAGCGCCGAACGCCAGATCCCCCGGTTATGCATCGCGCCGCTACTGGAGATTGCGCTAGCGCGCGATGAACGCCACTGCGGCAGCCAGCACGCCAGTGCCAGCAGCGGGAATACCATTAACATCAGCAGCGCACCGCGCCAGCCCAGGCCGCTGAGTGCAATCGGTACTACCAGCGCGGAGCCCAGCGCGGCGGCGGCCCCCATCGTTACCGAATAAGCACCGGTCATTTTCGCGACCTGGCCAGAAAAATCCCGTTTGATAAGCCCTGGCAGCAGCACGTTGCCCAGCGCAATGCCGCAGCCAATCACCGCGGTACCGATAAACATCAGCGCAATCGAGGGCAGTGAGCGTACGGCGATGCCGGCGCAAATCAGTAACATCGCGGCAAACAGGCTGCGTTCCATACCAAAACGGCGAGCGACGCCGGCGGCCAGCGGCGAGACCAGCCCAAACGCCAGCAGCGGCAGGGTGGTCAACAGGCCTGTTTGCGCGGTGGTGAGCGCGTATTCGGCGCGAATGGCGTCAAGCAGCGGTGCCGCGCCGGTAAAGGTGACGCGTAGCGTCGAAGCAATCAGTAAAATACCGACAATCAGCAGCCAGCGGCGGCTGGAAGAAGTCACAGCGTCAGACATAGTGTTCTCAGGTCAACAGTAGAGACGCTACGATACCTGCTTTAGCCTTCGTTTAAATCAAGCTAAAA
This sequence comes from Klebsiella sp. WP3-W18-ESBL-02, assembly GCF_014168815.1. Taxonomy (NCBI): domain Bacteria; kingdom Pseudomonadati; phylum Pseudomonadota; class Gammaproteobacteria; order Enterobacterales; family Enterobacteriaceae; genus Klebsiella; species Klebsiella sp. WP3-W18-ESBL-02. Next base: position 2,987,270 of record NZ_AP021972.1, on the reverse strand, counting down.
TGACAAATTATCGCTAAATTCGGACAAAATAATGCTGGGGTTGGGTTTAGGTGGCTATCATCCTGACAGCCATGAGGATGCTGCAGTAGCCTTTGGTGTGCAGGTATCAGAAGGGGAACAGCATATTCCGCTGCATCAGCACCGAAAAGGACAGCTGATTCTGGCGCTGCACGGTGCGATTACCTGCGAAGTTGAAAACGCTATGTGGATGGTGCCGCCGCAGTTTGCGGTGTGGATCCCCGGAGAAGTACCGCACAGCAATCGCGCGACGCCACAGGCGGAGCTGTGCTTTCTGTTTATTGAACCGGGCGCCGCGAAGATGCCCGCGCACTGCTGCACGCTAAAAATTTCGCCGCTGGTACGTGAGCTGATTCTGACGCTGGCCCGGCGGGATAAGGACGCGCGTCTGACGGTGGAAAGCCAGCGGCTGATACAGGTTCTCTTTGATGAACTGCCGCAGCAGCCGGAGCAACAGCTACAGCTGCCGGTTTCCACGCACCCGAAAATCCGCCTGATGGTCGACACGATGGCATCGGCACCGGCGCATTGGCAGACGCTGACGCAGTGGGCCAGCCGCTTTGCGATGAGCGAACGTAACCTTGCCCGGCTGGTGGTTAAAGAGACCGGCCTCAATTTTCGCCGCTGGCGGCATCAGCTGCAGCTGATCCTCGCGCTACAGATGCTGGTACGTGGCCTGAGCGTTCAGCAGGTGGCGCTATCGTTAGGCTATGACTCGACGACCGCGTTTATCACCATGTTCCGTAAGGGGCTCGGGCAAACGCCGGGGCGCTATCTGACGGCGCTGACTACGACTTCCCAATAAGCAGCGACACCAGCCCAGCGGCAATCAACGGCCCTACCGGCACGCCGCGAAACAGCGCTACGCCGAGCACGGTACCTATCAGCAGACCCGCTACCAGGTGCGGCTGGCTGCCCATCAGCGTCACGCCGCGCCCGCCAAGCCAGGAGACAAAGACCCCGACGGCGATAGCAACCAGTGATTTCCAGTGACCGAAAGAGTGAATCAGCGTGCTGGCGGGCAGGGTGCCGCTGGCGATAGGCGCCATGACGCTGATGGTCAGAATAATGATACCCATGCTGAGCCCCTGTTTTTCCACCCACGGGAAAAAGGCGCTCAGCGGCGTAACGCGGATAATAATCAGAACCAGGATAGACACGGCAACGGTGGTGTTATGGCTTACAAAGCCAAGCGCCGCCAGACCCAGGAGGATCAGCAGGGTGGTATCGAGCATAGAGCGGTAATCCTTGCCAAAAAGAGAAAAAGACAGCGTTGCCGTAGCCCTGGCGAGGCATTTATTGTCCCCCGGGTCGTGCCCCGGCGTTGTTATGCTCGGCCGGGCTACGTATTTCCGTTTCCCTACTGTACGCAAGAAGCGGCGCGCTGGCAGGTGTTTTTCAATCTTTGCGCAGGATTTCAGGCATTTGCCTGATTATTTGACCAATACCGTCATTAATGGGCTGCCTTCGCGCATAAACAGTGGAATCGTCTTCAGCCATACTTTGCGTAGCGCCGTTCGGCAATGGGTGTCAGGGTGCCGGCTGGCGCTTCGCTTATCCGGCCTACGATCGACCAGGGGTATCATCAGGATTGGCGGCGGAAGGCAACCAGCTCCGGCTGGGCAATGCGCAGGTAATCAGCGGTATTGAGGATCACGGATTTTTCGAGACTGCCTGCGTTAAAGGCAATTTCATCAAAGCGTTCAAACAGCAGCGGATCGGCAATAAGCCGCAGCGCGCGGTGGAAGCTGAACGGCGGGATAGCGCCGAACACGCAGGCCGTGAGCGCTTCAACTTCCGCCGGGCTTGCCAGCGATGCCTTCAGCCCGCCAATATGCTGTGCCAGGCGCGACAGATCGGCCTGCTGGTCGGCCGCCAGAATCGCCAGCACATGCTGGTTCACGCCGTTGCCTTTTACTTTGCATACCAGCGCCTTTGCGCCCTGGCCAAGCGCGGTACCGCGAAGGGCGGAAACGGCTTCACACTTACCCACTGCGTCGTGCTCCATCACCCGATAGCGCGCCTGTTGGTTATCCAATAATGCCAGCAGCCGCTGGTGGATATTTGGTGATACGGGCTCAATCATGCTTCCCCCCATTATTGCCATTTCGCTGATGTTTATGTTGATAAAGGCGCTGGTCGGCAATGTCCATCGCCGTATCCAGGTTATCGCCTACCTGCATTTTATACGCGCCCCACGAGAAGCTAACGCGATTTTCATCGTCAAGCAGCGCCAACTGCGCTTTGATGCGCTGCGGGATCAACCGGGCATCTTCTTCGTCATAGTCGACCAGAATAATGCAGAACTCGTCGCCGCCGAGACGCACCGCATAATCGCTCTTGCGCACGGTAGCGGAAATCGCCTGGGCAAGCAGGATAATGGCGCGGTCGCCCTCGTTATGCCCCCAGGTGTCGTTGATTTTCTTTAACTTGTCGAGATCGAGCGCGATGATCACGATGCTGGCACCTTGCTCGGTCAGGCGCTGAAGGCGCATGCTTTGCACCGGCGAGAGGATCTTCCGGTTATACAGCCCGGTGAGTGAATCGCTGATGTTTTCTTTGCTGACCATCTGGTAAAGACGGAAGTGGGTGCGCACCAGGTGCATTAAGGTCGCGGTTGTCAGCAGATAAAACAGGAACAGTTTCCACGAGCTGAGCAGGAAGTACATCACGTCCAGCGACAGCTCGATGCGCATATTTTCTGCTAGCGGGCGTGAGTAGTTCACATAGCTCAGTAGATGCGCTGCGCTGCGATGGACTTCAATATGCGCATTATTGTCGGAGTCGGTGAACGAGATATCCAGGTAGCGCCAGACCAGCGGCCGATCGTGGGTATAAAAGATATCGCGCATATCCTGATGAGAAAGATCGACCATCACGATCCCTTTCAGCAGTTCATGCTGAAAGACAGGGGTCAGGAAAGTTAAGATATTCTTACGGGTAAAGGTATCGGCATAGATGCTTGATACCACCGTTCTACCCAGAAAGAGGTTTTCCAGACTGGCGGGAGAAATACCCAAACGCCCACCGTAGAGGAAATTCCAGCCGGTTAACGCCGTATTTGTAATTTTAACCGGGGAATTGAAATAAATATATTGATTCATTAAATCAATATAATAACGAAAACGTTTTTGTGGCTGCGGTTCATTCGGCAGAATAGATTTCCACGCTGTATTATTGGCGATGGCAGAATCAAAGGCTTCCAGCGCGGGCAGATCGTTCACCCACGTCTGGCAGGGAGAATGACCCGCGGTCAACGTGCCCTGCAGCGGCGTATAGGTGTAGTCGTCGACGTTCAGGCCGCTGATGTCACCGCGGTGCTGAACGCTGGCGCAGGCGCGCGCCGCCGCCTGGGCAGTAGGTCGGTCGCCCATTTTGCGGGTGAATTGCGATATAATTAGCTGGTTCTGATATTTATCATAGAGAAAAGCGGCTTCTCCTTTGTCTATGATATATCGCATATATTCTGTCATATCCCGGTGGCTGGCCACCAATTCATAGATCAGAAATGATGATGTCAGTATTACCACACCGGAGGAGATGACGAAACGTAATATTTTGCTCTGCAGTTTCATGGTGAAATTAAATCTTCTTCCGTGTAATTCGGAATTTTACCATGGGCGGGGCCGTATCTCTAGTAAAGCATTAGCAACGAAAATGTTTCAAAACACGTAGATGCGCTGGCAGAGGGCGATTCCCGCAATGCGTTTTTGTTTCTTGCCTGTTTCATCGGTTATGTGAAAGTAACATGTAAAGCATTTTAGCCCTACCATGTTGTCAGTAGGTGAAATGATTAAATCATAATAAAATGAAACGCTTTGAGCATGCCTCATCCGTTGCCGGATGGGCAGTCATCCACAGAGGGGCCTGGCTCAACAAAAGCCTGGTTCATCATACTGTTCTGCCAACCGTCATTATATTGGATGGTGGCCTATACATAGCGATACCTTAAAATAAACGAGACCAGAACCCTTTTTTAGGTGTGACCACCGCGGGCGTAGGGGGCACGGCAAGTTCAAGCGCATTTTTTTCGACCGCAACAAAGCATTCTTTCATTATTTCAGTCAGCTTCGGGTAACTGTGGATCTGCTGTTGAGCATAATATTGCATGTAAAGCTCAATACCATGAGCACAATAGCGCCATGTGTTTTGATAAAGCGTAAATTTGGCTTCTTGACTGAGATGATATTTTTTCGCTGTTTCATCCACTTTTATTTCGGTGCATATGACATATTCATAGAGGTCTTTTTCGTTATGCAGAATACGCGATGCGCCCCAAATAGCGCCGGAAATATAGCACTCATCGCTATCGCCAAAGAAACAGATCACACTGTATTTTTTAGCGTGACAATCTGACCATTCACTTAAGGTTATATCCTCTTTAGATTCAAGCATGTTAGCCGCATCGGCGTACAGAGGGCTACAAAATTTGAGGATTAATTTGAGGTGGTCCAGATCGCACCAGTAGGCACCGTTAATCGTGACAAGTGACTCACTTTGCGGAAGGTTACTGACAAATAGCTGTGTTGCTTGCAAGACGGCTTTATAGGTCGTGGTAGCAAAAGGGTCATTGTTTTTTTTCGCTAAGTCCGCTCTGGCCAGCGCAAAACGGTCAAGCATTTCTGAGACATTATACAGGCCTAAACTGTTTGGCTTCAGAAACAGGCGGTTATCGGCTTCAAGGATGCTGTCTATTTTAACGTTTATAGCGACTTCATTAATCACAGAGATACTCTCATCATCATTCAATTAGACCTATTATACACTTTTTGTATGATTAATCGTTACGTCGGGCATACTCTCCTAATTGTGGTGAGCGTTTCATCAAGTGATGATGATATGACCGGGGGATCTGCGAAGTAAAAAGGGACAATCAATCCTCCAGAGAGCGTTCAATGGCTATTGTGAAGGAAAATCAGCCAGCAAAATTTCACCGGCTGATTGATATGACTTAGTCCTTAACGGTACTGCCTTGCTTATGAAACAGTTCTCGGAACACCGGATAGATATCATCCTGATCGCGAATATGCTGAATGGCAAAATTATCAAACGTCTGCTGCAGGTGTTCATACTCGCGCCACAGGGTTTGATGTGCCCGGCGGGTGATTTCGATATAGCTGTAGTAGCGCACCACCGGCAGAATCTTCTTCGCCAGAATCTCATGGCACAGCGGCGAATCGTCCGCCCAGTTATCGCCATCCGACGCCTGCGCGGCATAGATATTCCATTGTGCCGGGTCGTAGCGGGCCTTCACCACTTCGTCCATTAACTTCAGCGCGCTGGACACGATGGTGCCGCCGGTTTCCTGCGAGTAGAAGAACTCATGTTCATCCACCTCTTTGGCCTGGGTATGGTGGCGAATATACACCACCTCGACGTTTTTATAGGTCCGGCTCAGGAACAGATAGAGCAGGATATAAAAGCGCTTGGCCATGTCCTTGGTGGACTGATCCATCGAGCCGGAAACGTCCATCAGGCAGAACATTACCGCCTGGCTGGAGGGTTCTGGCCGCTTCTCATAGTTTTTGTAGCGCAGGTCAAAGGTATCGATAAACGGAACTCGGTCAATTTTGGCCCGCAGCTCGGCTATCTCTTTGCGTAAGCGCTCTTCTTCCAGCAGCTGTGCGGGCTCACTTTTGGCCACCTCGTCAAGCGTGGCCTCCAGCGCGTGCAGCTCGCGGCGCTTCCCGGCCGTCATGGCGGTACGGCGAGCAAGGGAGTTTTGCAGCGACCGTACCACGCTGATATTGGCGGGCACGCCGTTAGACGTGAAGCCCGCGCGATGGGTTTTGTACTCGGTGAGCTGGCGCTGCTGATTGCGCTTGAGGTTCGGTAGGGCCAAATCCTCGAACAGCAGATCCAGGTATTCGTCTTTGGAAATCTGGAAGACAAACTCATCCTGACCTTCGCCATCGGCGCTGGCCTGTCCTTGACCACTGCCGCCACCGCCGCCGCCCTGCGGGCGCTCGATGCGATCGTTTTGCACAAAGTGATCGTTACCGGGATGTACCCGGTGGCGTAATCCGCCGCGCCCCTGATGGAACATCGGCTCGCTGATATCATCCGTCGGTATAGAGACAGATTCGCCGCTGTCGATGTCGGTCACCGAACGTTTATTGATAGCCTCGGAGATCGACTGTTTGATTTGCGCTTTATAACGGCGCAAGAAGCGCTGGCGGTTAACCGCACTCTTGTTTTTGCCGTTCAGACGCCGGTCAATGAACCAGGTCATAGCCCCTCCTGAACTGCGTTGCCAACTTATGCATGCCTTGGCCCGGTAAGCGTAAGCTTCCGGGCCGTATGTGGCTGTTATGATGATTTACGTACGCGCAAATACCATTCACATAACAGGCGAACCTGTTTACGGGTATAGCCTTTTTCCATCATCCGATCGACAAAATCATCGTGCTTTTTCTGTTCGTCAGTTGAGGTCTTGGCGTTAAACGAAATCACCGGCAGCAGCTCCTCGGTATTGGAGAACATTTTCTTCTCAATGACCGTGCGCAGCTTCTCGTAGCTTGTCCAGTTCGGGTTGCGGCCGTTGTTGTTGGCGCGGGCGCGCAGCACAAAGTTGACAATTTCGTTGCGGAAGTCTTTCGGGTTGCTGATCCCGGCAGGCTTCTCAATTTTCTCCAGTTCGGCGTTCAGCGATTCGCGATCGAACAGCTGTCCGGTGTCCGGATCGCGATATTCCTGGTCCTGAATCCAGAAGTCCGCATAGGTGACATAACGGTCGAAAATGTTCTGTCCATATTCAGAATAGGATTCAAGGTACGCCGTCTGGATCTCTTTACCGATAAACTCGGCGTATTTCGGAATCAGGTAGCCTTTCAGGAACTCCAGGTAACGCTCCGACTGCTCCTGAGGGAACTGTTCGCGCTCAATCTGCTGCTCCAGCACGTAGAAAAGATGTACCGGGTTAGCCGCCACTTCGGCGTGATCGAAGTTAAACACCCGCGAGAGGATCTTAAAGGCGAAGCGGGTCGACAGACCGTTCATTCCCTCGTCGACGCCAGCATAGTCGCGATACTCCTGGTATGACTTGGCTTTCGGGTCGGTATCCTTCAGGCTTTCCCCATCGTAGACGCGCATTTTTGAGTAAATGCTGGAGTTTTCCGGTTCTTTCAGACGCGAAAGAATCGAGAAGCGCGACAGCGTTTCGAGCGTACCTGGCGCACACGGCGCATGGGTCAGCTCACTGTGGTTGAGCAGTTTTTCGTAAATTTTGATCTCTTCGGAGATCCGCAGGCAGTAAGGCACTTTGACGATGTAAACACGGTCAAGGAACGCTTCGTTATTTTTGTTGTTACGGAAAGTCACCCACTCCGATTCGTTCGAGTGCGCGAGGATAATACCGTTAAACGGCAGGGCAGAGATCCCCTCAGTACCGTTATAGTTCCCTTCCTGGGTGGCGGTCAGCAGCGGATGCAGCACCTTGATAGGCGCTTTAAACATCTCAACGAACTCCATAATCCCCTGGTTGGCGCGGCACAGTGCGCCGGAATACCCATAGGCATCCGGATCGTTTTGTGCGTAGTGTTCAAGCTTACGGATATCGACCTTACCGACCAGTGCCGAAATATCCTGGTTGTTTTCATCGCCGGGTTCAGTTTTGGCAATCGCAATCTGTTCAAGAATGGATGGCCACACTTTGACTACGCGGAATTTGGTGATGTCGCCGCCAAATTCATGCAGCCGTTTCGCCGCCCACGGCGACATGATCGTGCCGAGGTAGCGGGAAGGGACGCCGTACTCTTTTTCCAGAATCTGCGCATCTTCCTGCGGGTTAAACAGACACAGCGGATGATCGTTTACCGGGCTGCGCTCGCCGTTGGCGCTCAGCACATAAATGGGCACGCGCTGCATTAAGGATTTCAGACGTTCAGCCAGCGATGATTTACCGCCGCCGACCGGTCCCAATAAGTAGAGAATTTGTTTTTTCTCTTCCAGTCCCTGGGCGGCGTGTTTCAGGTAGGAAACAATCTGTTCGATGGCTTCTTCCATGCCGTAAAACTCTTCGAACGCCGGGTAGCGCCCGATGACTCGGTTCGAAAAGAGACGGGAAAGCCGCGGTTCCTGGGCGGTATCAACCATTATCGGCTCGCCAATAGCCGTTAATAGCCGTTCTGCCGCGTTAGCATAGGCACTGCGATCCTGCTTACATACAGCAAGAAACTCCTGCAGTGTGAACTCTTCGTCCTTGGCAGCTTCATAGCGCTGGCGATAGTGATCGAATATATTCATGGCATGCCGTCCTTTCGTTTTTTAGCACAGGTTAAGAGCCGTTGGTATGAATAATGGGGGCTCCCGGAAGAGGTAAGCCGAACGCCGTTCAACCTTGACCCAGCAACCTGTATGCCAGGTCTGCGGACAATTAACGGTTACGCGTGTGGCGATTACGCCTTCTAAAAATAAGCGTAGATGGCATTTGCAAAACTTGCATGGCGATAAAATCGATTTTCAATGACATATCAATAACTCATCAAAAAATACGAGCATTAAATCTTTTCAACTTTTTTGTGCTTTCATATAGCCGTCATGCATTTGTAAGGGCATTGCCATCAATAGGCGAGATAATGACAAGTCACATTATGTAATTACAGGTAAAAAATTTGTCGTCCGGCTAAGTGGAAGGTAAACTTTCGCCGCTGATACGTTGAAAAAAAAGGAATTACAGATTGTGAATCGAATCAAACTTCTAGCCCTAGGGGTGCTGATTGCCACTTCTGCTACCGCTGCTCAAGCGGAAAGTAAGTTCACGCTGGGTGCGGGCGTCGGCGTCGTTGAGCATGCATACAAACAGTATGACCACGATGTGTACCCGGTACCGGTAATCACCTATGAAGGCGATAACTTCTGGTTCCGTGGTTTTGGTGGTGGTTACTACCTGTGGAATGACGGTACTGACCAGCTGTCTCTGACGGCGTACTGGTCACCCATGTATTTCAAACCGGGCGACAGCGATAACAGCCAGTTGCGTAAACTGGATCGTCGTCAGTCCACGATGATGGGCGGGCTGTCCTGGTTCCACCATACTCAGTACGGTTCTCTGCGTACCACCCTGGCGGGCGATATGCTGGATGAAAGCAACGGTCTGGTCTGGGATCTGGGCTGGGTTTACCGTTACACCAACGGTGGCCTGACCTTAACGCCGGGCATCGGCGTACAGTGGAACAGCGATAACCAGAACGACTACTACTACGGCGTTTCCCGTCGTGAAGCGGCGCGCAGCGGCCTGCGTAGCTACAGCGCAGACAGCAGTTGGAACCCGTATCTGGAAATGACCGCGAATTATCGTTTCGCTGGAAACTGGAGCGTGTACGGTACCGCGCGTTATACCCGTCTGTCTGACGAAATCACCGATAGCCCGATGGTTGATAAGAGCTGGTCCGGACTGCTGTCTACCGGTATCACCTACACCTTCTAAGGCGTGAGCATTCGGTGCGACATGTCGCACCGAATTCAGGCCCCATGACGGTGCGTCGCACCGTCATGATCCCTCCCGCTAAAACGCGTATTTCATCCCAACCATCACCGAGACATCGCTGTAGCGATTGTTGCCTGCCTGTAGTGCGGTTCCGCCCCAGACGTTCAACGCCGACGTCAGTTGCCCCTGAACGCCAAGCTTAAGCTGCGCCACGTTTTGCGCGCCTTGCTGGGTAATGCGTACGGTATTCATGCGAATATCTGCAGCGTGCGTATTGTGCAACCAGTCGAGCTCAACATAAGGTTTGAATTCACGGTTTTTACCGTCACCCTCTGCACGATGGCCGCGCAGATAGAGACGAAGCCCCAGCCGCGACTGCATATTCCCGTGTCCGTTGTCCTGAATTCGGGTCCCGTTATCCTCGGTATGCGCTGCGCTTTTTACGCCCATCCACGTCAGCTGAGCCTGAGGTTCAAGATAGACCGCCTGGCGCCGCGATTGATGCAGCAGAATGTTGTATCCACTCTCAATCGAGGCCGTCATTCCCTTACTGCGGTAATGCTCGCTGGCCAGACTCTCGCCTTTAATCTGGTTATTGAACCAGCTGTAGTTGAGCCAGCTGTCCAGATACATGCCCCGACGGTTCTGCGCATTCTGATACCAGGTGCCGTAAGCCCCGACGCTGTAACCATCCATGCTGTTGCGCGAGCGATAGCCCGTCGTGGCGGCGCGGGTTGAACCTTGTATGTCGCCGTAGCCCGCCATTAAGCCAGCCCCCCAGCGATCGTCACCGTTGCGGCTGCCGTGGAGGAACTCATTGCCCATTTGGGCAACGTAGCGATTGGCCCGCGAACGAAGCTGCCCTTCGGCAGCGCTAACGCGATTCTGCCCCCCTTCCTGGCGCAGCCAGAATGACCCGGCGAGAGCAGGGCGGTGATCTCCCTGAACGCCGTATTCAGTGGCCCCTTCACGATCGTCGAGCGAGAGATTGAACAGCGTGTTGGCGGCGGCAAGGTTCATCAGATAGCTGCCGGCTTCCGGGCGATACTGTGGCACCGGCGATGGCGGTGAAACTGGCGTTACCGTGGTGGTATTGATCGACGTCAGGTACCAGTTTTTCCCTTTTTGCACCAGGCTGTAATCCCATGGCCCGGCAACCACGCGCCCCGTCTGGCGAAATGCGCCCGTAGCGGAGGCCCCGCTAACGCTAATGACCTCAATCCCTTGCTGGGTTTGCGCTCCCAGCCCGCCGACGTTGCGAAAACTGACCGCCGTGGTTCCGGCGGTACTGCCGGCAATGCTGACGCGATCGGTCAGCGAATGATCGCCGCCAAGTACGGTGTTGATCGCCAGCAGGGCGCTGCCCTGGCCGCGGTAATTGCCGCTAATATTAAGCTGATTACCGGCATGCCCGGCGCTGCGTGAGAGGGTGACGGTTCCGCTATTATCCAGCGCTCCGGTAATGCTAAAGACGGCATCAGCGCTCGTAGCCTGGGCGAGCGAGCCGACGGTCAACGAACTGCCGTCATCGAGAGTGGTGCTGCCAACGCTGCCGTTACCTGAAAGCGCCGTCCCGGTTTGCGCACGCACGGCTCCTGCAAGTGAGCCGGTAACATCAAGACGCCCGGCGGCAAGCTTCGTCTCGCCGCTAAAGCGATTGTCGCCGCTCAGCGTTAAGGTACCCGCCCCCTGTTTAGTCAGGCCCCCGTGGCCGGTGATCCCTTGCGTAATCGTCGTATCGTAGCCTTGAGTATCGAGCGTGCCGCCCGCGTCGTTAAGCGCGATCGGACGCGCGCTGTTTAAATCCAGATTATCCAGCAGCTGCAGCGTACCGCCGTCAAACGTCAGCGTACCGCTGGCGCTGCCGAGGTTGGCATCTTTAGCGATTTGCAGTATGCCGCCGGAGAGTGTCCACGGCGTCGTGGCCGTCGTGGTGTTTTGCAAAAGCCAGGTGCTCGCGTCTTTTTTCGTAAAATGGTCAAAGCCCTGATACTGGGCGTCGTTGCCGATGCTGGAAACATCAAAACGGGCATTTTGCGACCCGCCGAGCATAAGGGTATCGTCACCGCTATCGCCGCTTACCGTGCCGATCACCTGATACCCCGCGTGCAGCGTAAGTGAGTTCGTGCCGTCGGTAAACTCGACCGCCCGGGCTCGCGTCTTGCCGTCCTGGCTCATCCCGCCTTCAAGTGTGCCGCTATTAATAATCGTCATATTGCTGCCGTAGACGCCGATACCGCCCGCGCCGGAGGTGCCGCTGGCCGTTCCGGCATTGCCGCCGCTGCCACCGGCAATGGTCCCGGTATTATTGAGCGTTCCGCCGCCGCTGGCGATGTGTACGCCGTCGCCGCCGCTACCGCCATCCGCTTTACCGCTGCCACCGCCGCGATTACCGGTACCGCCGAGGATCGTGCCGTCGTTGGTCACCGTTCCCCCCGCGCCAATCAGCACGCCGTTACCGCCTTTCCCGCCAGCGCCACCGTTGCCGGTATTGCTCCCGCCGCCGCCGGTACCGCCCATCCCGCCGCGCACCGAGGCGCCAGCGGCATTGGTGACGGTGCCCTGGCCGTCAATGGCGAGCCCGTTGCCGCCCTGCGCGCCGGTACCGCCGTTCGCGCTGGTGCCGTTGGCATTGGCTCCCGCGCCGCCGTCACCGCCGATAAACTGCCCTTTATTCAATACCTCGCCCGCGCCGGTAATGCTGACGGCGGTGCCGCCAACGCCGCCGACGCCACCGCCGCCGGCAGAATCATCGCCGCCTTTGCCGCCCGATACCTTACCGGAGGTTTCGTTAGTGACGTTGCCCTGCTGGCTGATTTCGATTCCGGTGCCGCCGGTGCCTGAATCACCGCCGCGCGCAGAGGGGAGGTTACCGCTACCGCCGCCTCGGTTGCCCGTGCCGCCGAGCACGGCGCCAAAGTTATCGACGTTCCCGCCGTTTTGTAACGCAATGCCGCTGCCGCCGTTCCCTCCGTCGCCACCGTCCCCGCCGGTCAGGTTGAGCCCGCTGCTGGTGGAGTTTCCGCCGCCGCCGGTACCGGCGCTACCGCCAACTATCTGTCCTGCGGCTTGGTTGGTGATGATGCCGCTGCCAACGACGGTGATCCCGCTGCCGCCGTCGCCGCCCTCTGCGCCATAGCCGACAACGCCGGATCCCTGACCCACTTCTGCAGCCCCGCCGTTACCGCCGTCGCCACCAATGCCGCCGACGATCTGCCCGCTGTTGGTAAGGGTGCTGGTATCACTCAGCCAGACGCCACTGCCGCCGCTGGCGGCTTCACCACCGGTGCCGCCAACGCCGGTAACGGTACTGTTTTGCGTGCTGTTGGCGTTAGCCGCCAGCCCGCCCGTCGCACCGCGACCGCCGCGAAGGGTACCGGTGTTATTAATGTTGCCGCCCTGGGTGGCGGTCACGCCGTCACCGCCTTTCCCGCCGGATCCGCCGCTTCCCGCATGAAGCGTACTGCCGCTGGTGGTCAGAGCGCTAGCGCTGGCGCTACCGGTATTCCCGCCGGTGCCACCATCGCCACCGCTTATTGTTCCGCTGTTGGTATAGCTGCCGCTGGTGGTTAACAGCACACCGCTACCGCCGCCGCCGCCATCGCCGCCGTTACCTCCGTTGCCGGCATTCGCGATATCCGCAGTGTTTGCGCCGCCGTTGCCGCCGTGGCCCCCACGGCCCCCGACGATCGTACCGGTATTGCTGGTTGATCCGCTGCCGTTAAAGACAACGCCAGCCGAACCGCCGCCGCCGCCCCCGCCTGCGGCCCCGGACCCGCTGTTTGCACTGCTAACGGGCTCCTGATGACGGCCACCTGTTCCTGCGGGGAGCGGCGTGCTGCCGGTGCTGCCAGCATAGCCGTTTTCACCATCGCTGCTGGCCTGGCCACGGCCACCGACGCCGCCGCGGCCACCGTTACCCCCTACGCCGGTGACAAGGTCCATATTGCCGCCGCGTCCGCCCTGGGCGCTGGCATCCGATGTCGCTGGGCTGCCATCCGCACCGTTGGCGGCATAGGCACCCTGGCTGAAGGCGGCGTAAAGCGCCAGGCTTGTGGCAAACGCAATTGCGCTCTGCCTGAAGGGGAGCGCGTGTAAAACAGGCATGGTAATCCTCTGCTAAAAACTGAATCGGCACATATACGCTTTGCGCAGGTGAGGCCTTTATGGCGTCATGGTTTGCGCAATAGAGTTGATAAGGGAGGCGAGGAGGGATTTAAATAGATAAAAATGGTATTCATTCACTATTAGCTAGTGAGTTGTTTTTATCGATTCAGACTATCACCGATTTTTGTGCCGATTTAGGATCTTGCTTAGAAGATTGATCTATTCAATGTTACCGGTAACTTATTTTGAATAAATGCGCTTTGTTGATGTGCCGTAGAGAAAAAGGCCGGGCAATAGGATAGGCCCGGCCAGGAGGAGGGAATTAGCGGTTGAGGACGCGAATGGTTTGCGCAAGGCGCGCCGGTTTTTCTTCGGTGGCTTTCTGCGTTGCGCTGGCGCAGGCGGTTTCTACGCAAACGAAGGTTTTATAGCCGTCATCCGGCATATCACCCATGCTAACGGACAGGGCCGGGCCAGGGTTCCAGCCGACAACGTTCACATGGTGATGATGAATCACGTCGATAGTACGCTTCAGCGAGGCGTCGTGGATCACGCTGCATGCTTCCGGGTTCAGGTAAACGCGGTCGGTTCGATCCGGGAAGGTCTGTACACCGTCGCTCAGCTCACCGATTTGCGCATTCAGCACTTTATCAATATAGCGATCGCCCAGACCACTCACTTTCACGGCATGAATGTCGCCGACGTTGAAATAGGTATGCAGTGCGGTCGTGGTTTCGAATTCACCGTGGGCTTCCAGCTCCATCTCGCAGGTTTTACCCAGCTTGAAGCGCGCGAGCAGAGAGAACTCGTGCGGCCAGTACTGGCGGGTGGCATCGCTGCTTTTGAGCTCGAAGGTTAAGACCACGCCATTATCGTCTTCATTATGCGCCTTCAGCGCCCACGGCAGGTTACGGGCAAAACCGTGCGCCGGGAAACCCTGCTGCGCGGCTGGGCCAAACCACGGCCAGCAAATGGGCACGCCGCCGCGGATGGCAACGCCGTCTTTAAACGGGGTATTGGCGCTTAGCCACAGCACTTCTTGTTCCCCCTCTGGCTTCCAGGAAAGCAGATGTGCACCCTGGAAGGCCACTGAGGCTTTTACTTTGGGATGGTCTACGACAATCAGTTCCAGCTCGTCGAGCTGGCGACGGGAGAGGACAGGGGTAAGCTGTTCGATAACCGGGAGAGCGAAAATTTTGTTAATCATGATGCAATCCTTGGTGTTGATAACTTTTAGCCATAAAAAAAGGCGACCGAAGTCGCCTTTTTGGATCAGGTTCTCATCTCAAACTTATTTGGAGATGTGAGCGATCAGGTCCAGAACTTTGTTAGAGTAACCAGTTTCGTTGTCGTACCAGGAAACCAGTTTCACGAAGTTGTCGTTCAGAGCGATACCTGCTTTAGCATCGAATACGGAAGTGCAAACTTCACCGTTGAAATCGGTAGATACAACGTCGTCTTCGGTGTAACCCAGAACGCCTTTCATTGCGCCTTCGGAAGCAGCTTTGATTGCTTTCTTAATTTCTTCGTAAGAAGCAGCTTTTTCCAGACGAACGGTCAGGTCAACAACGGATACGTTCGGGGTAGGAACGCGGAACGCCATACCGGTCAGTTTGCCGTTCAGTTCTGGCAGTACTTTACCTACAGCTTTAGCAGCGCCGGTAGAGGACGGGATGATGTTCTGAGCTGCGCCGCGGCCGCCGCGCCAGTCTTTGTGAGACGGGCCATCAACGGTTTTCTGAGTGGCGGTGGTCGCGTGAACAGTCGTCATCAGACCTTCGATGATGCCGAAGTTGTCGTTGATAACTTTAGCCAGCGGTGCCAGGCAGTTAGTGGTGCAGGATGCGTTGGAAACGATGTCCTGGCCTTCGTATTTGTCAAAGTTAGCGCCTTTAACAAACATCGGGGTGTTGTCTTTGGACGGACCAGTCAGAACAACTTTTTTCGCGCCAGCGGTGATGTGCTTACGAGCGGTTTCGTCGGTCAGGAAGATACCGGTAGCTTCAGCAACAACGTCAACACCAACTTCGTCCCATTTCAGGTTAGCCGGATCGCGTTCAGCGGTAACACGGATTTTTTTACCGTTAACGATCAGATGACCGTCTTTCACTTCAACGGTACCGTCGAAACGGCCGTGAGTGGAGTCATATTTCAGCATGTATGCCATGTACTCTGCGTCTAACAGGTCGTTGATTGCAACGATCTCAATGTCAGAACGTTTCTGAGCAGCACGGAAAACAATGCGACCGATACGGCCAAAACCGTTGATACCTACTTTGATAGTCATATATTCCACCAGCTATTTGTTAGTGAATAAAAGGTTGCCTGTAAAATTACAAAAACCTTACGCAGCGTCAAGCGGAATCGTGTCAATCATTGCGACAAATCAATCTGCTGCCTAAGCTTTGCACGACTAACCTGCCTCACTCTCCCTTTGAGCTTGAAACCACGTGGGGGCGGCGCCGGGAATTTTAAAGGGCACTGGAGATAAAAATGTGATTGGCGTCACAATTACCCGGCAGCTTTTTTACGCCGATTAAGTTTAGAACAAAAGTTCACGCTTCATTGTTAATGTTTTGTTAGAATCGACTGGCAAATGTATTTTTCATAGCGAGATGTGAGCAAAATGGTGAACAAACCCACCCCAGAAGAACTGAAAAATACCCTGAGTGAAATGCAGTTCTATGTCACGCAGAAACATGGCACAGAGCCGCCGTTTACCGGGCGTTTATTGCACAACAAGCGTGATGGGATTTACCACTGTCTGGTGTGCGATGCGCCGCTTTTCCACTCCCAAAGTAAGTACGATTCCGGATGCGGCTGGCCGAGCTTTTATGAGCCGGTTAGCGATACGGCCATTCGTTATCTCAACGATTACTCCCACGGTATGCAACGCACTGAAATTCGTTGCGGAAATTGTGACGCGCATTTGGGGCACGTGTTTCCCGACGGTCCGCAGCCAACGGGTGAACGTTTTTGCGTCAATTCCGCATCGCTTAGCTTCACGGATGACGAAAATGGCGACGCAATCAAAGGGTGAAGAAACGATTCAGCAAATTATTCCACAGGAGAGGGGGCTGAACATGAGTATTGAGCAAATGATCGACAATATGACGCCGGAAATTTACCAGCGTTTAGCCACCGCGGTGGAGCTGGGTAAATGGCCCGACGGCGTGGCGCTGACCGCAGAGCAAAAAGAAAACTGCCTGCAGTTGGTGATGCTGTGGCAGTCGCGCAACAACAGCGATGCCCAGCACATGACCATTGATACCAACGGCCAGATGGTGATGAAAAGCAAGCAGCAGTTGAAGGAAGACTTCGGTATTGCGCCGAAGCCTATTGCGACCTTTAAGCAGCACTAAGCGGCGGCCCACGGCTCAATTAACCGCTCTTTGGCGTACCACATCGCCTCTCTGACCGCGACCGGCCTGCTCAGCAGGCCAAGCGCGTAGAAGCGATCGGCGATGGTTTGCTGCGCGCGAATGGCCTGCATGTCCATTTCCCGGGTCTGATGGCTGCGCCTTGCCAGCGCGCAGGCCAGAGACCCGGTATCCAGCCCCAACTCCCCGGCCAGCAGCTGCGCGGCCTCCTGGCGGTGACGATCGATATATTTGCCAGTTTTGACCAGCGCGGCCACCACCCCGGCAATAATATCCTCGTTTTGTTGAGCGTACTGGCGGCGGGTGATGTAAAACTGATGATTGTTGACGCGGCCTTCGCCCGTGGCCAGGACACGCAGCGTACCGCTGCGCTCGGCGGTGCTCAGCAGCGGGTCCCACATCATCCAGGCGTCGGCTGACAACACGTCGCTGGCGGTCAGCGGGTATTTCGGCGGCGCGTAAACCACTTTCACATCTTCAAGCCCCAACCCGGCTTCCTTCAGAATCTGTACCAACAGCCAGTGCACGTTCGATCCCTTATTCAACGCAATCCGTTTTCCCCGGAGCTGCTCAAGCGTGCGGATATCGCTCGCGTTGGGCACGACCATCGCCACGCTCCTAGGCGCTGGCGGCTCCCAGGCAACGTACAGCAGCGCGTTGTCCTTCGCCTGGGCGAAAATCGGCGGGGCTTCACCGGTGGTGCCAAAATCAATTTCGTTGTGACTTAAGGCCTGTAACAGCTGTGGGCCTGCCGGGTATTCGCTCCACATCACGTTAACCCCCAGTTCGGCGAAGTTTTGTTCAAGCAGCTGACGTGCCTTCAGCACGCCCAGGTTGCCAAAACGCTGATAGCCGATACGCAGTTCGCGTTCGCGTGGCGCAGGAGGCGGCAGCACCCCGGCTTTCCTCCGCTGTTTAATCACGCCCAAATGTGCCAGATGCGTGCGCAGCGTATGGCGGCTGATACCCAGAAGCTGAGCGGCCTGGCTTTGGTTATGGTCGCTTCGGTCCATGGCGGCGTGGATCATCGCCTGCAGCAGGCGGTCGTACAGCGCGCCGCTGTGGCTGTCCAACTGACGACGCATAAAGGCGGCCAGTTCATCGCTCTCCTCCGGTGCGCCCGGCTGCGTGGGCGAAACCGGCGTTAAGCGCAGATGTTCGGCGCCGAGTTCGCTTTCCGGGTTCAGCAGCACCGCGTTGTGCAGCGTGTTTTCCAGCTCGCGGATGTTGCCTGGCCACGGATGAGCGCTCAGCCGCGCCAACGCCTGGGCGGAAAGCCGCTGGGTTGGTCGCCCCAGACGACTGGCATACAGCTGCACGAAATGGTGCGCCAGCACCGGAATATCCTGCCGACGCTGGCGCAACGGCGGCAGCGTGACGGCGGCGATGTTCAGACGATAAAACAAATCCTCACGAAAACGGCGCGCCTGAATCGCTTGCGCCAGATCGACGTGGGTGGCCGCCAGCACCCGCACGTTAATACGGATGGGACGATGAGAGCCGACGCGGGTAATTTCCCGTTCCTGAAGCACCCGCAGCAGTTTCACCTGCAGCGCGAGGCTGAGCTCACCAATCTCATCAAGCAGCAGCGTGCCGCCTTCTGCCGCCTCAAACCAGCCCTGATGGGTGTGGGTGGCGCCGCTGAATGCGCCTTTTTCGTGGCCGAACAGCTCCGACTCCGCCAGCGACTCGGTCAGCGCGCCGCAGTTGACGGCTAAAAATGGCCCGCCGGCGCGCGGGCTATGGCGATGCAGGTAGCGCGCCACCACCTCCTTGCCGGTGCCGGTTTCTCCGATAATCAGCACCGTCGCGTCGGTAGGCGCAAGGCGCGCAAGGACCTTCTGGAAGGCCTGCGACGCGGGGTCGATCGGCGCGGGTCCGGATAATGTGAGTTCGGCGTTAAGCATCGTGTATCTCCTGCGGATTAATGGCTCGACGTTATCCGTTGCCCACGCAAGATACCAGAGGGGGAAGGCGGCGGTTTGTCGCCATTGCAGCAGCTTTCGCCGTTGCGCTGTTGTATTTGCAACACGCACCGAACGACGGCTTTCTGTTTAATTCAATGATAAATAACGTTTTTATTTTAACGAAAAACTGGCACGCATTTCGCTAATGTCTTTATAACTGACGAAGATAATGCCTTCTATAAATACCAAATATAGTTATAAAGGAAATGGATAATGACAGTACAAGCCGCTGAGAAAATAAATGTTTTCTGGTTCTTACCCACCCACGGTGACGGGCGCTACCTGGGGACTACCGAAGGCGGTCGGCCGGTCGATTTACCGTATCTCCAGCAGGTTGCGCTGGCGGCGGACAGCCTTGGCTATTACGGCGTGCTGATCCCGACAGGTAAAAGCTGTGAAGATTCCTGGCTGGTGGCCGCCGCGCTGGCACCGATGACCCGCAACCTGCGCTATCTGGTGGCGGTACGTCCCGGGCTTCAACCGCCGACGCTGGCGGCGCGCATGGCGGCTACCCTCGATCGCCTGTCAGAAGGACGGCTACTGATTAACGTGGTTACGGGCGGCGATCCGGTCGAAAACAAAGGCGACGGCATTTTCCTCAGCCACGCCGAGCGTTACGAAGTCACCCATGAATTCCTGGAGGTTTATCGCCGACTGCTGGCGGGCGAAAAAGTGGATTACCACGGCCAGCATATTCAGGTGGAAGGGGCAGAAGTGCTGTTCCCGGCGGCGCAGAAAAATGGGCCGCCGCTCTATTTTGGCGGTTCGTCGACGCAGGCGATCGACGTTGCCGCTGACCACATCGATGCCTACCTGACCTGGGGCGAGCCGCCTCAGCAGGTGGCGGAAAAGTTGGCAGTAGTCCGGGCGCGGGCGCAAGAAAAAGGTCGTCAGCTTGAGTATGGCATTCGTCTGCATGTGATTGTGCGCGAGACGGAAGAAGAGGCATGGGCGGCGGCAGACAGGCTGATTGCGCATCTTGACGACGACACCATCGCTCAAGCGCAGCAGATTTTCGCCCGTATGGATTCAGCGGGGCAGGCGCGGATGAGCGCGCTGCATAACGGCAGCCGCGACAACCTGCGCATTGCGCCCAATCTGTGGGCGGGCGTCGGGCTGGTGCGCGGCGGCGCGGGGACCGCGCTGGTGGGCAATCCGCAGCAGGTGGCGGAGCGTATTCGTGAGTATCAGGCGCTGGGCATCAGCCACTTTATTTTCTCCGGCTATCCGCATCTGGAAGAGGCGCACCGCTTTGCCGAGCTGGTGATGCCGCTGCTGAACACCAGCAGCCAGCCGCGTTCGGCAACGGGGCAGGTGAACACCGGGCCGTTTGGCGAAACCATCGGCGGGGCCAAACGCCCCACTCAGCACGCCAGCGCCAGCTGAGGAGGAAACCATGCCCGAGCGTGAGAAGGACCCGCATATTGTGATTGTCGGCGGCGGCTTTAGCGGCACGGCCGTGGCGATTCATCTGCTGCGCGAGGCGACGAGCCCGCTGCGCATTAGCGTCGTGGAGCCGCGCCCGAGTCTGGGATTCGGCGTGGCCTATTCAGCCACCGATCCGGCGCACCGCATTAACGTGCCTGCCGCACGTATGCAGCTTGCCGGTGACGACGATGGCGCGTTCGATCGCTGGTATCGGCGGCACGGTGATTTCCCTCAGGACCCGCAGGCCCTGCTGGCGGACGGTAGCGTTTACCCGCAGCGCGGCGCGTTTGGTCGCTATGTTCAGGACGCGTTTACCGCGGCGGCGCGGGCCCATGGCGATCGTGTGACTCACGTCCGGGAGCGCGCGGTGGGCTGGCAGGATGGCTGCGTTATCACAGCTGAAGGCCAACGCCTGCGCGCGGATGGCCTGGTGCTGGCGGTGAGCCATCCGCCGCCGCGACTGCCTCAGGCTGCACGGCCGCTGGCGCAGCACCCGCGCTTAATTGCCGATCCCTGGCGCGACGGGGCGCTGTCGGCGATCCCCGCCACCGCGCGGGTCGCCATTATGGGAACGGCGCTGAGCATGGCTGACGCGGTCGCGACGCTACAACGTCAGGGGCATCACGGTGACATTGTCGCGTTTTCACGTCATGGGCTGCTCTCGCGGCCCAATGCGCCGCTGACCGCCGAGAAATGGCAGGCCGACTATCAGACGGGAACGCTGCGCCAGCGTTTACGCCAGATTCGCGTCGATATCGCCCGGGCAGCGGCGGTGGGGCTGCCGTGGCAGGCGGTGCTGGACGCGGTGCGCGGACAGGGACAAACCCTCTGGCAGCAGATGGGCGATGCAGAAAAACGGCAGTTCTTACGTCACCTGCGGCGCTACTGGGACGTGCACCGTTACCGGATTGCGCCACAGGTTGCGCAGGCCATTGAGGCACGACGCGCCAACGGAACGTTTCGCTCGCTGGCCGCGCGTTTGCAGACGCTGGAAGCCGATGACGAGGCGCTGGCGCTTCATCTGGCGCTGCGCGGCGGCGGTCAGCATCGGGAAGCGGTGGATTATCTGGTGCTGACTACCGGGCCTGCGCATCACGATTTACTCGACGGCCAGCCTTTTTTCACCGCGCTGCGGCAGGCAGGACTGATTCGCGCGGATGCGTTGGGATTGGGGATAGCTGTCGATGCGCAATCCCTGGCCGTGGGGCGTGCCGACCACATCTGGGTCGCCGGACCGGCGGCGCGCGGCTATTTCGGTGAGTTGATGGGGCTACCGCAGGTTGCGGACCACGCTCAACGGGTGGCCCGGTCGGTACTACAAACCCTGGCCTGTCGGCAATCCGTAGCCTTCTGAAATTAATACAACCTTATGATTGCGCTGGGGAATCCGGGCGCAGGAGAGACCGTTATGCCATCACAACGTGAAATTCGTCTAAATGCCTTTGATATGAACTGCGTCGGCCACCAGTCCCCGGGACTGTGGGCGCATCCGCGCGATCGTTCGTGGCAGTATAAAGACCTGGAATATTGGGTCGATCTGGCGCGTCTGCTGGAACGTGGCAAATTCGACGGTTTGTTTATCGCCGATGTGTTGGGCGTTTACGATGTCTATAACGGTAACGGCGACGCGGCGATTCGCCAGGCGGCCCAGGTACCGGTAAACGATCCGCTGGCGCTGGTGACGCCGATGGCCCTGGTGACCGAACATCTGGGCTTTGGCCTCACCGCCTCGCTGTCGTTCGAGCACCCTTATCCGTTTGCGCGCCGTCTGTCGACGCTGGACCACCTCACCAAGGGCCGCGTGGGCTGGAATATTGTCACCTCCTATCTGGAGAGCGGGGCGCGCAATATTGGCCAGCAGGCGCAAACGGCGCACGATGCCCGCTATGACTACGCCGATGAATATCTGGAAGTGGTGTATAAACTGCTGGAAGGCAGCTGGGAAGAAGGGGCTATTCTGCGCGATCGCGAGCGGCGTATTTTCAGTGACCCGAGTAAAATTCACGCTATCAATCATCACGGTAAATTCTTCGATGTACCGGGCTACCATCTGTGCGAGCCGTCGCCGCAGCGTACGCCGGTGCTGTACCAGGCGGGCGCGTCAAGCCGTGGTAAACAGTTTGCCGCCAGCCATGCGGAATGCGTGTTTGTGGCTTCGCCGTCGAAAAGCGCGCTGAAAAAAACGGTGGCCGATATTCGCCGTCGCGCCGAAGAGGCCGGGCGCGATCCGCGCAGCATTCTGATCTTCAACATGCAAACGGCGATCGTTGGCGAGACGGATCTCGCCGCGCAGGCCAAATGGCGGGAGTATAAAAACTGGACCAGCTACGAAGGCGCGCTGGCGCTGATTTCCGGCTGGACCGGCATTGATTTTGGTCAGTATCAGCCGGATGAAGTGTTTACCTATGCCAAAACCAACGCGATTCAGTCGGTGGTGGATACGTTTTCAACCGCGGATCCCGATAAACAGTGGTCGGTGAAGGCAATGGCGGAGTGGGTGGGCATCGGCGGGTTTGGCCCGCTGGTGGTCGGCAGCGCGCAGACCGTGGCCGATGAGCTGCAATCCTGGGTGGAAGAGACCGACGTTGATGGGTTTAACCTCGCGTATGCGGTGACGCATGAAACCTTTACCGACGTGGTGGAGCTGCTGATCCCCGAGCTGCAAAAACGCGGCGTGTATAAAAAAGCGTACCGCGAGGGGACGTTGCGCGAGAAGCTATTCGGCGGTAGCGCCCGGCTTCAGGCGCCACATCCGGGGGCCGGTTACCGTATTCATGAAACCAGCGGGCTGTTAACGCCGGTCTGAATTTTGTAGGCCGGATAAGGCGACGCCGCCATCCGGCAAACGGCGCCGGAGCGCCTGATGGCGCTGCGCTTATCAGGCCTATAGGATCACCGCGTCTTAATGCTTGATGCCTAACGACTCAGCCAGTTGCTTCGCCAGCTGGTTGTGGTCATCCGCGCCGTACTCCCAGAACATCGCGCCAGCCAAACCTTTACGCTTGATGTAGTCGGCCTTAATGCTGACCGATCGCGGATTCTCATACGACAGCGCAAACAGCGGTTTACCGTCGCTTGACTGCACCGACAGCCACGGTACCTTCGCCTGGTCGTCCCAGTGCTCGGTAAAGCGTTTCTGCGGGTCGTTCAGCAGCTTGCTGACGATATCGTTGTACTTGACGTACGTATCTTTGGTTAAGTCAACGCCGAGCGATTTAAACAGCGCCAGCTCCGGCTCGCCGAAATAAGGCTGGGTAACCGGATTTTTCTGTGCGTCCGCTTTGCTCCAGTCGATGCCCGGCTCTACGCTGCGTTTGGGCACCCGACCATAGAAGCCGATGCCGAGGTTCATCTGGCTGGGCTTCAGCCCGGCGGCAAGGTAGTTATTGACCACAAAGTCGACGCTGTATTTATCGGCGTTCGCCACCGTTGGCCACTGGGTTGAATCATACAGGTTCGCGTTAAAATACTGCGTGCCGTATGCCATGTCATAGGTCATCAGGTTGATGTAGTCCAGCAGTGGCGCAATTGTCTTCACGTCTACCCAGCTTTTCGGGCTTTCTGCGTTGGCCCCCACGGCGATAGTGACCAGCTTTTTCTGCCCGAACGCCGCGCGGAGCTCTTTCAACAGCGCGGTGAAATTATCACGATCCGCTGGCTGACTTGCGACCAGCCCCCACGCGCCGTTGACCGGATATTCCCAGTCAAGATCGATTCCGTCGAGGCCGTATTTTGCCACTACCGCCTGGGCCGAGCGGATAAACACCGCGCGTGTTTCAGGCGTCGCTGCCGCGCCGGAGAAGCCGCGAGCCCCCCAGCCGCCGACCGACAGCAGTACTTTCAGATTGGGGTTCTGTTTACGCAGCGTGGGGATGATTTCTAAATCGGACTGCACCTTCGGCGACAGCCAGATTTGATGCAGCCTGGCGGCATCTTTTAAGGCGTCGTTGGTTTCATCTTTTTCGTCATTGTAGATAAGGCCAAACGAATAGTTCAGGTGGGTGATTTGCCGCACGTCGAGCTTATTGATATCGCCGCCCGGCCCGGCGGTAACGTCACCGCCGCCGTTGAAGTAGCCGACGGACATCAGGGAATTCGCGGAAACAACCGAAACGCAGAGCAGGGGTAATGCTGCCAGCAAAGGCAAAAGTTTCATACACGGTCCTCTTTGACATTGAAAAAGCAAACATGCCACGGAAAGGGTGTGGCGAAAAAACAACCGCCTGAACATAGCATTGCCGTGAGGGGAAATCTGCGAGGTGGTTCACGCCGAAGGGAGAGGAGGCGCGTAGGCCGGATAAGGCAAAGCCGCCATCCGGCAAACTGTGCCGCAGTGCCTGATGGCGCTGCGCTTATCAGGCCTACGTGGTGCTAGTTGTGAATTTCCAGCCAGTCGTCCAGCGTATACAGCGTTGCGCCTGCCGCTGCCATCTCCATAAACGCGTTGGCGCTGTCCTGCGGCGTAAGATTCACCCCGCGGCAGCCGTCGGTAATGACGTTAACGGTATAGCCCAGTTGCAGCGCATCGAGCACGGTGAATTTCACGCAGTAGTCAGTGGCCAGGCCCAGGACGATCAGTTCGCGGATATCGTGCTCGTGCAGCCACGCGTCCAGCCCGGTTTTCTGCCGATGCCCGTTGTCGAAAAAGGCGCTATAGCTGTCGATATTGACGCTTTCGCCTTTGTAGAACACCGCGTCGATCGCCTGCTGAGAGAGCAGCGGGTGCAGGGCGGCACCTTCGCTGCCCTGCACGCAATGATCCGGCCAGAAGGTCTGCGGCAAACCGTCAAGCGTCCCCTGGCTGTAAGGTTCCACGCCGTGCTGGCGGGCAAAGCTACCGTGGTTGGCCGGATGCCAGTCCTGGCTGGCGATAACGGCCTCGTCGCGCTGTTTCGCGGCGGCGATCAGCGCATTCGCCACATCAACGGTGCTGTCGCCATCGGCAACGGCCAGCGCGCCGCCCGCACAAAAATCGTTTTGCAGATCAACTAATAACAATGCGCGTGCGCTCATTATGCTCTCCTTAGTCGTCCGGGGTTAATTCACCGCGCAGGTTTTGCTGCATGGCCTTACGAATCGCCGTCGCATCCAGCCCCTGGCTTAGCAGATAGTGCAGTTTGGTCAGCGTCGCCTCAACGGTCATGTCCGAGCCGCTAATCACTCCTGCCTGTGCCAGCGCATTGCCGGTGGCGTAGCCGCCCATATTGACCTTACCCGACATACACTGTGTCAGATTGACCACCACGATGCCGCGCTTGCTGGCTTCCGCCAGTTCGTTGAGGAATACGCCGTTCTGCGGCGCATTGCCTACGCCATAGGAGCGCAGAATCAGCGCTTTCACCGGCTGCAGCAGGAAGTTGCGTACCACGTCGGCGGAAATGCCCGGATAGATCGTGACCACGCCAATCGGCTGCGGGGTGATGGGATGCACGATAAGCGGGCCTTCACCGTGCGGGGCGGGCGGCGTACCGAGCCTGCGGATATGGATGCCCGCTTCCAGCAGCGGCGTCAGGTTCGGTGACGCAAAGGCATCGAAGCCGTCGGCATGAGCTTTGGTGGTTCGGTTACCGCGATAGAGACGGTTGTTGAAAAACAGCGTCACTTCGTTGATCGGGTAGTTGGCCGCCACGTACAGCGAATTGAGCAGGTTGATTTGCCCGTCAGACCGCAGCTCCGCCAGCGGAATCTGCGAGCCGGTGACGATGACCGGTTTACCGAGGTTTTCCAGCATAAACGACAGCGCCGAGGCGGTGAACGCCATCGTGTCGGTGCCGTGCAGGATCACAAAGCCATCGTACTCGTCGTAGTGCGCTTTAATATCGTCAGCGATGTGCTGCCAGTCTTCCGGTGTCATGTCGGAAGAGTCCATCAGCGGCTCGTATTCGTGGATAGTAAAGTCCGGCATCTCGGGGCGATGGAACTCCGGCATCAGCGCCAGCTGACGCTGCAGGTGCCCAGAGACCGGAATATAGCCGTGGTCTGAGCGCTGCATCCCGATGGTCCCGCCGGTGTAGGCGACGTAAATGGATTTTTTAGGCATGGTTCGTCTATTGATTGAGCAAAAGAAAATCCCCTCCGGCGAGGAGGGGATTACGATTAGCGAATATTGGCGCAGGTCAGGCAAATTGCATAGCGATTTTGCGGATCGTTAAAAATCGCCAGCTTGTCGCCTTCAGCCTTCATCGCGCTGGCGGCATTCGCCAGCGGTGCCGGTAGGTAGGCCTGTAGCGCCTGCGGCAGCGATGCACGCACCGAGCCGGAGAGGTTATCCATGACCATATCAAAGAACGTCGGCTCGCTCTGATAGTAATCGATGTGCCACACCTTCAGTTTCGCCAGTTCAGCGGCTTTCGCCACCGCATCGTCGAAGTCGCCGAGGCTATCTACCAGGCCGTTCGCTTTCGCGTCTTCGCCGGTCCAGACGTGGCCTTGGGCGATTTTATCGATCGCTTCCGGGGTGCTGTGACGCGACTGCGCGACAAGGGTAATAAAGCGTTTGTAGCCGTTCTCAATGCTCAGCTGCATCATCTGCTGCACTTCCGGCGTTAAGGCTTTGGTGACCGCCATGTCGGCCAACGGTGAGGTTGCGACGCCGTCGGTGTGCACGCCGATAGAATCCAGCGTATTTTCCACGGTATTGATCACGCCAAAGATACCGATAGAGCCGGTCAGCGTGCTTGGACTGGCGATGATGTAATCCGCCGGGGTGGAAATCCAGTAGCCGCCGGAGGCCGCCATGCCGCCCATTGAGACCACAACCGGTTTGCCCGCCGCCTTCGCCGCCGCCAGCTCTTCGCGGATCACCTCAGAGGCGCTGACGCTGCCGCCTGGGCTGTTCACGCGCAGCACAATCGCTTTCACCTTCGCGTCCAGGCGTGCGTCGCGAATCTGCGCTGCCGTGGTGTCGCCGCCGACGTTGCCCGGGGTTTCTTCACCGTCCATGATAGCACCGTTGGCAAACACCACCGCGATGCTTGAGCCGGTGTCGGCCGGGGTTTTCACCGCATAGTCATACATGCTGACGGCGCTGAAGTTATTGTCTTTTTTACTCCAGCCGAACGCTTTGGTCATCGCTTTTTCAATCTCTGCGCTTGAGCCTAAGGCATCCACCAGCTTGTTATCCAGCGCGTACTGCGCCGTGTCGCCGTCGACTTTACGCAGGCCGTCCAGCACGCCCTGCGCGCCCGGGAAGATCTGCTGCGCAGTAACCTGACGGTTGGCGGCGACGGTATTGAGGTAGTTCTGCCACAGTTCGCCTATCCAGCGGCTGTCGGCCTCGCGCGCGGCGGGGGACATATCGTCGCGGATAAACGGTTCGACGGCGGATTTATACGTGCCGACGCGGAACACGTGGGTCGAAACCTTCAGCTTGTCGAGCAGCGTTTTATAGTACAGGCCGTTGGTGGCGAAGCCGTGTAAATCAACCACGCCCTGCGGCGACAGCCAGATTTTATTGGCGAAGCTCGCGAGGTAATACTGCGCCTGACTGTAGCTGTCGTTGATCGCATAGACCGGTTTACCGCTGTCGCGGAACTCGCGCAGCGCTTTACCGATATACTGCATTGAAGGCTGGTCGCCGCCGGCAAAGTTTTTCAGGTCCAGCACGATGCCGGTGATGTTACGGTCATCCTTCGCCTGGCGAATGGTCTGAACGACATCGAACAGTGAGTTTTCCTGCAAACGGTCCGAGCTGGCGCCAAAGAACTGACGGCCCAGAACGCTGAGCTTGCTGCTGGGCGAGGGTTTATCCACCACCACGCCGCTGATGTCCATCAGCAGCGCACCACGGGTACTGTGCTCCGTGCTGCTGCTGGAACTGAGCTGCATCCAGATGCCGACGCCGACCAGCACCAGCAGAATAAAGAACAGGTTCAGCACCAGTTCCCGGACGAAATTAAGTAATCGCCACGTCCATTTAAAGAATCCGGCAATGAAGCGCCATACGGTTCGCATGTATTCTCCCTGCAAAACAAAAAAGGTTTACCGAAACGGTAAAACGTCTGGCTATCCTAAATAGACCGCCGCCGGTTGTCAGCAGGAATCGCCTTCGGCGCTGTAACAAAATCCTTGCGCATGTTAATTTTATGAAAAATAACGTGAGAGGAGTGGTTCAATGGATGCCCTGGAACTATTAGTGAATCGCCGCAGTGCGTCGCGCCTGGCCGAACCGGCGCCGGCGGGCGAACAGCTGCAAAATATTCTCCGTGCCGCGCTGCGCGCGCCGGATCACGGCACGCTGCAGCCGTGGCAGTTTGTGATTGTCGAAGGCGAAGGCCGCGAGCGCTTCAGTCAGCTGCTTGAGCAGGGCGCGGTGGCCGCTAACGGCGATGATAAGGCGATTGAAAAAGCGCGCAACGCGCCATTCCGTGCGCCGATGATTATCGTGGCGATCGCCAAATGCCAGGATCACCCGAAGGTGCCGAAGTGGGAGCAGGAGATGTCGGCTGGCTGCGCGGTGATGGCGATGCAGATGGCCGCGGTAGCCCAAGGGTTCAACGGTATCTGGCGCAGCGGTGCGCTGATCGACAGCCCGGTGGTGCGTGCAGGCTTCGACTGCACCGAGCAGGATAAAATTGTTGGCTTCCTCTATCTGGGTACCCCGCAGCTGAAAGCGTCGACGACGATCGGCGTGCCGGATACCGCGCCGTTCGTCCGTTATCTCTGAAAAACGGCTACGATTGTCTGGATTTCACGCAAATGCCCGCGAATTCAGACAGTCGTACTTATCACCGCAGTGTTCTGGCGTTAACATACATCTCTATTCCCATGCCAAAGCAATGACAGGAGTTGTCCATGAGCGAGCAGGCCATTCGTTTAACGCAGTACAGCCACGGAGCAGGTTGCGGTTGTAAAATTTCGCCGAAAGTGCTGGAGACTATCCTGCACAGCGAGCAAACGAAGTTTATCGACCCCAACCTGCTTGTCGGCAACGAAACGCGCGACGATGCTGCCGTTTACGACCTGGGTAACGGTACCTCGGTCATCAGCACCACCGATTTCTTTATGCCAATTGTCGACAATCCGTTCGACTTTGGCCGCATTGCCGCGACCAACGCCATCAGCGATATTTTTGCCATGGGCGGCAAGCCGATTATGGCAATTGCGATCCTCGGCTGGCCTATCAACACGCTGGCGCCGGAAATTGCTCGCGAAGTGACCGAAGGCGGGCGCTTTGCCTGCAAACAGGCGGGCATTGCGCTGGCGGGCGGCCACTCCATCGACGCGCCAGAGCCCATTTTCGGCCTGGCGGTTACCGGCATCGTACCAACCGAACGGGTGAAGAAAAACAGCACCGCGCAGGCGGGTTGCAAGCTATTCCTGACGAAGCCGCTGGGCATTGGCGTGTTAACCACCGCCGAGAAAAAATCGCTGCTGAAGCCTGAACATCAGGGGCTGGCGACGGAAGTGATGTGCCAGATGAACCTGGTTGGCTCGGCGTTTGCCAATATCGAAGGCGTTAAAGCCATGACCGACGTGACCGGTTTTGGCCTGCTGGGCCACCTGAGCGAAATGTGCCAGGGCGCTGGCGTGCAGGCGCAGATTGACTTTGCCGCCGTACCGAAGCTGCCGGGCGTTGAAGCGTATATCGCGCTGGGCGCGGTACCGGGTGGAACCGAGCGCAACTTTGCCAGCTATGGCCATCTGATGGGCGCGATGAGCGACGCTCAGCGCGCGCTGCTGTGCGACCCGCAAACCTCCGGTGGCCTGCTGCTGGCGGTGACGCCGGACGCGGAAGCTGACGTGCAGGCAGCGGCAGCCGAATTTGGCATCACCCTGACCGCCATCGGCGAGCTGGTGACGGCCCGCGGCGGTCGTCCGATGATCGAGCTGCGCTGAACCCATGCGGCTGTTTATTGCGGAAAAACCGAGCCTGGCCCGCGCCATTGCTGATGTACTGCCAAAGCCTCACCGCAAGGGCGATGGCTTTATCGAGTGTGGCAACGGCCAGGTGGTGACCTGGTGTATCGGTCACCTGCTGGAGCAGGCGCAGCCGGATGTCTATGACAGCCGCTATGCGCGCTGGAATCTGCAGGATTTACCCATCGTCCCGGAAAAATGGCGGCTGCAGCCGCGGCCTTCGGTGACGAAGCAGCTCAACGTCATTAAGCGCTTTCTTCACGACGCCAGCGAAGTCATTCACGCCGGAGACCCGGATCGCGAGGGGCAGTTGCTGGTGGATGAAGTGCTGGATTACCTGGAACTGCCGGCGGAGAAGCGCCATCAGGTGCAGCGCTGCTTAATTAATGACCTTAACCCTCAGGCGGTGGAGCGTGCGATTTCGCGCCTGCGCGCCAACAGCGAGTTTATTCCGCTGTGCGTTTCGGCGCTGGCCCGCGCCCGCGCCGACTGGCTGTACGGCATCAACATGACCCGCGCCTACACTATTCTGGGGCGTAACGCCGGTTACCAGGGCGTGCTCTCCGTCGGGCGCGTGCAAACGCCGGTGCTGGGTCTGGTGGTGCGTCGTGATGAAGAGATTGAACACTTTGTCTCGAAAGACTTCTTCGAGGTGAAAGCGCACATCGTGACGCCGAAAGATGAGCGTTTTACCGCCGTCTGGCAGCCAAGCGAAGCCTGTGAACCGCACCAGGATGAAGAAGGCCGTTTGCTCAACCGGGCGCTGGCCGAGCATGTGGTGAAGCGCATTACCGGCCAGCCGGCGCTGGTCACCGCCTATAACGATAAGCGTGACTCTGAACCGGCGCCGCTGCCATTTTCGCTTTCTGCGCTGCAAATTGAGGCGGCGAAGCGTTTTGGCCTGAGCGCGCAGAACGTGCTGGATATCTGCCAGAAACTGTATGAAACCCATAAAGTGATCACCTATCCGCGTTCTGACAGCCGCTATCTGCCGGAAGAGCATTTTGCTGGCCGCCACGCGGTGATTAACGCCATCGGCGTGCATGCGACGGATTTGCTGCCGCAGCCGGTGGTCAATACCGATACCCGCAACCGCTGCTGGGACGACAAAAAGGTTGATGCTCACCACGCGATAATCCCGACCGCGCGCGCCAGCCACGTGAATCTCAATGACAACGAAGCAAAGGTGTATAACCTGATTGCGCGCCAGTATCTGATGCAGTTTTGCCCGGATGCGGTCTACCGTAAATGCCAGATCGACCTCGATATCGCCAACGGTAAATTTGTCGCCAAAGCGCGCTTCCTTGCGGAAGCGGGCTGGCGTACGCTGCTGGGGGCGAAAGAACGTGATGAAGAGAACGACGGCACGCCGCTGCCGGTGGTGGCGAAAGCTGACGAATTACTGTGTGAGAACGGCGAAGTTGTCGAGCGGCAAACTCAGCCGCCGCGGCATTTTACCGACGCTACGCTGCTGTCGGCGATGACCGGGATCGCCCGCTTCGTGCAGGATAAAGACCTGAAAAAAATCCTCCGCGCGACCGATGGCTTAGGCACTGAAGCGACGCGTGCTGGCATTATCGAGCTGCTGTTTAAACGCGGTTTCCTGACCAAGAAAGGGCGTTATATCCATTCTACCGACGCCGGTAAAGCGTTGTTCCACTCTCTACCCGAGATGGCGACGCGTCCGGATATGACCGCGCACTGGGAGTCTACCCTGACGCAGATCAGCGAAAAACAGTGTCGCTATCAGGACTTTATGCAGCCGCTGGTGGGGACGCTGTTCCAGCTGATTGACCAGGCTAAGAGCACGCCGGTGCGGCAGTTCCGCGGACTGGCAGCGCCGGGTGGGACGAAGAAGTCATTCAGTAAAGGGAAGGGGAAGAGTAAGAAGCCCGCGGCGAGTTCAGAGCAGCCCGGATAGCCCCTCATGCCTGGTGGCGCTGCGCTTATCCGGCCTACAAGACTATCGTAGGCCGGATAAGGCGTTTACGCCGCCATCCGACAACCTGCTCAGGATGGCGGGATAACGCGATTAAATCACGCCCTGCGCCAGCATGGCATCGGCCACTTTCACGAAGCCTGCGATGTTCGCGCCGCGCACGTAGTTGGTTTGCTTCGCTTCACCGCCGTGCTCAACGCAGGCGTGGTGAATATCCAGCATGATGTGGTGCAGACGCGCGTCGACTTTCTCTGCCTTCCAGCTCATGCGCGCGGCGTTCTGCGCCATTTCCAGACCGGAAGTGGCAACGCCACCGGCGTTGGCTGCTTTGCCCGGCGCGAACAATACGCCCGCGTCGAGGAACAGGTCGGTCGCTTCGATCGTGGTTGGCATGTTGGCACCTTCCGCGACCGCCTTCACGCCGTTGGCGATCAGCACGCGTGCCGCATCGGCATCCAGCTCGTTCTGGGTAGCGCACGGCAGGGCAATATCCACCGCCACGCTCCACGGCTGCTGGCCTTCGAGATACACCAGACCAAATTCACGCGCGTAGTCGGCGACGCGGCCGTCTCGGCTGGCTTTGATTTCACACAGGCGCGCCAGTTTCTCTTTAGTGAAGCCAGACTCATCAACCACGGTACCGCTGGAGTCAGACGCGGTGATCACGCGCGCGCCCAGCTCCATCGCTTTTTCAATCGCATACTGCGCTACGTTGCCGGAGCCAGAGACCGCGACGCGCATCCCCTCGAAGCCCAGGCCGTGACGCTGCAGCATTGCCTGGGTGAAATACACCAGTCCGTAGCCGGTGGCTTCCGGACGAATCAGACTGCCGCCAAAAGAGAGACCCTTGCCGGTAAACACGCAAGAGGTGTCGTTGGAGAGTTTCTTCATCATTCCGGCCATAAAGCCGACCTCACGGCCGCCTACGCCGATATCGCCCGCTGGAACGTCGGTGTCGGCGCCCAGATGACGATACAGTTCGGTCATCAGTGCCTGGCAGAAGCGCATCACCTCACCTTCGCTTTTGCCTTTTGGATCGAAGTCAGAACCCCCTTTGCCACCGCCCATCGGCAGGGTTGTCAGGGCGTTTTTAAAGGTCTGTTCAAAGCCGAGGAATTTCAGAATAGAGAGGTTTACGGACGGGTGGAAGCGCATCCCGCCTTTG
Source organism: Klebsiella sp. WP3-W18-ESBL-02 (assembly GCF_014168815.1). NCBI lineage: Bacteria > Pseudomonadati > Pseudomonadota > Gammaproteobacteria > Enterobacterales > Enterobacteriaceae > Klebsiella > Klebsiella sp. WP3-W18-ESBL-02. The sequence goes on along the minus strand of NZ_AP021972.1, from coordinate 2,953,981 downwards.
AACGGCCCGATAGTCGAGCTGAACTGGACGCGCCATGCGCGGTTCACCTGAACCTGATTACGGTCGTCTACCCACACCACGCGGAACTGAATGACGCGCTCAGGTTCAACCAGTCTTTCCAGCAGGGAAAGCTGACGATAGCGCGGGTTCTGCTCGAGGAACGGCCAGAGGGTCGTCATGACTTCGCGTACGGCCTGAGCAAACTCGGTCTGGTGTGGGTCGCGCTGTTGAACATGAGCCAGGAAGGTATTAAGGGAGCAAGCCTTGTCCATAAGTATAAGTACCTCTTATGATTGTGAATGTATGTAGTTGTTATGGTTGTGTTTAATAACGTGCGTTATTTCGACTATATCACTACCCTGCTAACGGATGACAAGGAATTTCCGGGTGCGTAATAAAATTAATACGTCGCGTCGGGTCATAACGAAAAGCGATGACGTAAAAAAGTTAAGTTAGACGTCCATTTGGTCGATAGTAATAAAAGGGCTTTTTAAAGGAGATTGCTGATGAAATGGGTGTGGATGGTCGGTGGGCTGTCGCTTTTGTGCTGCGTCGCGCAGGCGAGGCAGCAGGTGGAAGTGAACGTTCCACCTGAAGTGTTCAGCAACAATGCCAGCAGCCAGCGCGCACAGCCGTGCGCCCGTTGCTGCATGTATGAAGACAGGAACTACTCGGAAGGGGCGGTGATTAAAGCGGAAGGCGTGCTGCTTCAGTGCCAGCGCGATGAGCGCGCCATCAGTACGAATCCCCTGGTGTGGCGTCGGGTAAAGCCATAAACGCGGCGAGTAACGGCACGTCGGCAGGGGCCAGCGCGTAGCGTAAGGCTTCCTGCGGCGTGCACCACACCAGCGCGCTGTGTTCGCGGGCAATGAGTTCGCCGTCGAAACGGGGGACGTGCCAGCCGTGCAGATGCACGATCCTTCCTGAGACTTCGCGCCGATGGCTAGTAATATAGCGCCCCGGCCACGCGACGATAGCCAGCTCTTCCTGTAGTTCGCGCACTAACGCCTCCTGCTGGCTTTCACCGGCTTCAACTTTCCCACCGGCAAATTCCCACAGCCCGGCCTGATCGGCATGCGGCGGGCGCTGCGCAAGGAGAATTTTGCCATTTTGTTCGATAATAGCGGCAACAACATCAATGGTTTTCAGCATAGCGGTCAAAGACTCCGTGAATGAGTTGCCATATTATCGCTGCTTTGTCGTGTGCTAAAGCCTTACAGGAGTTTTCGGGTGAAAAATCAACAACCCTGGGTGCCGCCGCTCAGCCAGCTGCCGCTGAGCCTGAAGCCGATTACCGCGATGCAGCAAAAGCACTATGGCGAGGTGCTGAACCCCACGCGCTGGTGGGGGCGGATGCCGCGACTGTTCTGGCTGGTGGCGCTGTTTGTCGGCTACCTGGAGCGGAAAAAAGCGCGTCTGACGCCGACGCTGCGCGCGCTGCTGATGACCCGCGTCTCCCAGCAGTGCGACTGCGCGTTTTGCATTGACGCCAACAGCCTCCGCCTGGCTCAGCGCTGCGGGGCGATGGACAAGGTGCTGGCGCTGAGCGACTGGCGATCGTCGCCGCTGTTTAACGATGCTGAGCGCGCGGCGCTGGATTATGCAGAAGCGATGACCGCTACGCCGCCGCAGGTCACTGTTGCGCAAAAAGATGCGTTACGTTGTCACTTTAATGCGGAGCAGATTAGCGAAATGACGGCGCTGGTGGCGTTTCAGAATTTATCCGCTCGCTTCAACGCCGCGCTGGATATTCCGTCGCAGGGGCTGTGTCAGATGGGAGAAAAAGCCGATGCTTGATAAGCACCTTCATCCGCGACTTAAGCCGGTACTCAACCGCCTGGCGCAGGCGCTGGACAAGCCCGGCGTATCGGCGGACGGCATTACGCTACTGGGGTTCGCCATTGGGGTGCTGGCGTTGCCGTTCCTTGCGCTCGGTTGGTATGGCGCGGCGCTGGTGGCGATTGTGGCCAACCGTCTGCTGGATGGTCTTGACGGCGCGCTGGCGCGGCGGCGCGGCCTGACGGATGCCGGGGGATTTCTCGATATCGCGCTCGATTTTCTGTTCTACGCGCTGGTGCCGTTCGGCTTTATGCTGGCGGATCCGGCAGCCAATGCGCTGGCGGGCGGCTGGCTGCTGTTTGCGTTTATGGGCACTGGCAGCAGCTTTCTGGCCTTTGCCGCGCTGGCGACGAAGCACCAAATCGACAATCCGGGCTATGCTCATAAATCGTTTTATTACCTGGGCGGCTTAACTGAAGGCACGGAGACGATCCTGCTGTTTGTGCTGGGCTGCCTGTTTCCGGCGTGGTTTGCGTGGATGGCGTGGGTTTTCGGCGCGCTGTGCTGGCTGACGACCTTTAACCGGGTGTGGGGAGGTTACATGACGCTGAAAGGGCTTCAGCGTCATGAAGGCGCGAATTAGCGTGCGCTTTCTGGCCCGCGATCGCCGGTGGCAACCGGGTTTTTCGGGTTCGCACTCCATTCGTACCAGCCGCCATCGTAGACGCTGACGTTCTGCCAGCCCATGGCGCGCGCGTACATGAAGGTTTCCGAGGCGCGCCAGCCGGTACCGCAGTAGAAGGAAACCTGCTGGCTCGGCAGGATATTCCAGGATTTCCACATCCGGGTGATATCATCGGCGCTGCGCATAGTGCCGTCCGGGTTGTGGAAGTCTTCCATATGGGTTGAATCGCTGCCCGCATGGCCCCAGCGCGCGCCGGCAATGTCACCTTTTGGCTTAATGTAGCTATAGCCGCTGGTGGTACCGATAAATTCCGGCCATGAGCGAATGCTCACCAGCGAAGCGTCCTGACGGTGCAGTAGGCCGCGCGCCTGTTCCATATCCAGCATCAGCTGCGGCTGCGCGGGAATGGTGGCACCAAAATCAGGCGCTGGTTTCACGTCCTGAGGTAAGCCACGCTCGACCGGCAGCCCGGCATCGGCCCAGGTCTTCCAGCCGCCGTCCAGCAAGCGAACATCCTTCACGCCCGCATACAGCATGATCTGCGCGACGCGCGCTGCGGCGTACACATCACGACCGTAGAGAATCACGGTGGTGTCGTGGCGGATACCGTGTTTGGCCAGCATCGCCTTGAGCTGCTCGTCGGACACTTTATTCCACAGCGGCTCGCTTTCAACCTCGTTGGTATCGATATAGCCAGCCCCCGGAATATGGCTGACCAGATACAGCTTCGGCGCGCCCCATGCGGCTTCAATAATTTTGTAGTCGCCCGCCGGTTTGGCGGCCACCGCTTTACCTTGCTGCAGGTCGTGCAGCCACTGCGGGTACACCAGTTGCTCGAAGTGCGGCAGCTTTTGCAGCCGTTCCGGCTGCTGCAGCGCATCGCTGAGGGTGGAGATACGGGTGAAACCTGCCGCTTTTAAGCGCTTCGCCACGGCATCGTTATCTTTGCTGTCACCGTAGAGGGCAATGTCGGTCTCTTTTTTCAGCTGATGCTGCTGCGCCCAGGCTTCCAGCTGCTCGTTGTTCATGGCTGACAGCCAGCTGGCAGAGAGGTTCAGCGCGCCTGGCTCATGCCCGCGAGGGCCATTTTCCTGCTGTGGCCAGCCGTTGTAAAAGGCGCTCATGCGCGTATCGATGGCGGCACCCTTTTGCTGGAGCAGGTGGGTAAAGGTGAGGGTACTCGCCGTTTCAGCGGCGAAAGCAGAAGAGGCGAGGCCAAGCGCAAGGGCCAGCGCAGTCAGTTGAGAAACACGTTTCATCAAATCGTCCGACGAAGATAAAAGGAGCGTCATTCTGAACCTCTGCTAAAAGAAATACCTTGCGTTAACGCAGTATTTACCGCGTCAGCGCCAGTCCGCGAGCGGTAAACAGCGGCCGTTCGGCGGCACATCGTCCGGGTCGTGGGTGACCTGAACGACCGGAATCTGCTGCGCGCGTAGCGCGTGAAAGACCCACTGACGAAAGCTGCCGCGCAGCTGTTGATCGAGACGGCTGAACGGTTCATCCAGCAGCAGAGCATCCGGCTGCGCCAGCAGAGCGCGGAGCAAGGCCACCCTGGCGCGCTGACCGCCGGAAAGCGTCGCCGGATCGCGCGAGAAAAACCCGGCCAGCTCCGCGTGGGTCAGCGCTTGTTCAACCTGCGCATTACGTGCGCTGCGCGGCACGCTGGCGGGCAGGGCCAGCCGCAGATTCTGCCCAACGCTCAGATGATCGAACAGCAGCGCGTCCTGAAACAGAATGCCGATGCGCCGCTGCTCGGTAGGCAGCGCATCGCAGCGGCGGCCGTTGAGCCACAGCTGGCCCTGGCTGCGGAACGCGCCGTCCAGGGCGCCAACCATCCACGAAAAGAGCGTCGATTTTCCGCAGCCGGAAGGCCCCATCAGCGTCACAATTTCACCCGGCGCGACGCTAAAGTTAACCTCGCGCAGCAGGGGCTGCTCTGCCTGCATGAGCGTTAAATTCTGCACCTGTAGCATCAGCGTAGCCCTCGTCTGAAATGGCTGATTCGCCGCGCCAGTAGCGCGGTTAACAAAAAGAAGAACATCGGCAGCAGCGTTTGCCAGAGTCCCTGAGCGGCAAGCGTGGCGGTGGCGCCGCCGCTGCTCAGCGCGACCGCTTCTGTGGTGAGCGTGGGAATGCGCCCGCCGCCGAGCCATTGCGTGGGGAGATATTGCGCGATGCTGACGGAAAAGCCGACGGCCAACGCAGAGAGCAGGGGGCGGATGACCAGCGGGCACTTTAGCTGTAAAAAGACGCGCCCGCGCCCCCATCCCAGCGTGTGTGCCAGCAGCGTCTGGCGCGGGTCTATCTGCCGCCAGGCAGGACGCAGTACAAACAGCATCCAGGGGACGACCCACAGCAGATGTCCCCACAGCACGGTACTGAACAGTCCGTCTACCCAGCCGTACAGCGCTAACTGATACTGCCCGGCGGCCAGCGGCAGCGCCGGCAGCAGCAGCGGCAGATCCAGCCAGCGCTGATGCCGCGCAGGCCCCCATTCCAGCCACAGCAGGCAGACGACAGCGCCAATCGTGGCCGACAGCAGCGCCAGCCACAGGCTGTTGCCGATCGTTTCCTGGCCGGGCAGCGCGCCGTGCGCCAGCGCCAGCAGGAACAGCGCGCAAAGCGGGCCGCACAGCGGCAGAAGTTGCCCCAGGCTGCGCCCCGGTAGCAACGGGAAATGCGGCTGCCGTTCGCCGTCAAAGTGCGGCGTGCGGTTTTGCCCGTACCGCCACAGTCGCGCGGCGGCGCTGGCAATGACGGCGAGGGCCGCCAGCAACAGCAGGCAGGCCAGTGCGCCTTTGGCCTGCGTGTCGACGTCGCCGTCGTTCAACCACTGCCAGGCCTGGACTGCCAGCGTCGGCGGGTTCCCCGGGCCGACTATTATGGCGACGTCGACCACTGAAAGCGTCCAGGCGGTGGTCGCCAGCAGCGCAACGCTGAGCGATGGCATCAGCGAGGGCAGGATCACCCGATTAAGACACTGGCCGCGCCCGTAGCCGAGACTTTTGAACACCACCACCTGTTCCGCCAGCCGCCGCTCGCCGAGTAGCGCCCAACAGACCCATAGCAGAAAGCCGCTTTCTTTCACCGCCAGCACCAGCCCGAGTCCGATGCCATAGCGATCCTGAATCGGGCTCAGGGCCGGCAGCAGCCGATACAGCGCGCCGCCTTCGGCAAACAGCAGCAGCGCCGCGCTGGCAAAGGCCACATGCGGCAGCGCCAGCAGCCACGGCAGACGCGAGGCCAGCCGCTGCCAGGTGGGAGAGGGCCAAAGGGTGGCGATAATCAGCAGGGTTAACAGCAGCGCGCCGCCGACGGCAATCAGCGTTGAGATAAACGTCGCCGCTGCAGCCTGAGGCAGTTGAGGATCCGCCAGCAGCTGTTGCCAGGAGGATAGCGATAGCACAGGCGTGAAGAGCACACCCGCAGCGGGCAGCAGGGGCAGATAGATGACCAGCATCATGCCCCAGCACAGCAGAATCAGTGCGTACCGTAGCGGCGAAGCCATTCCTGCTCCAGCGCGTTCACCCAGGCAGCGTGCGGCTCAGCCAGCACCGGCGGCGTATCTTCCGGCATCAGCGCCCGCAGCGTTTTTTGCTGGCCGGCGCTGAGCGTTGCCGGGTTGAGCACGCTCGGGTCACCCCATACGGCGGGGTCCGCTTTACGCAGTTGTGCCGTCGGCGACAGCAGGAAATTCGCCACCACCTGCGCTCCGGCGCTGGCCGAGGCATTTGCCGGAATGGTGACGAAGTGAACGTTGCCGAGCATCCCGGAGCGGAAGCCGAAGCTGTAGCTGTCCTTCGGCAGTTGGCCTTTTGCCACTTTCTGTCTGGCGTGCATAGGGTTAAAGGTCAACGACAGGCGTAGCGTGCCGTTGGCCAGCATGCTATCCATCCGCGCGGGCGAGGGCGGGAAATCTTTGCCCTGGCGCCACATCAGCGGATGCAGCCGGTCGAGATAAGCCCACAGCGGCGCGGTAACGGCGGCAAAGCTCTGGGAGTCCGGTGGCAGCTTAAGGGCGTCGGGTTGTGTGGTCAGGTTGATCAGCAGCTGTTCGAGCAACGCGGTGCCGGTAAAGTCCGGCGGACGCGGGTAGGTCACCGTACCTGGATGCGCCTGGGCAAAATCGAGCAGCGCCTGCGGTGATTGCGGCGGCTGCGGCGTTTGCTGCTGACGGGCGATAAAGGTCAGCTGCGCGCTGCCCCACGGTGATTCAGCGCCCTCGACCGGCACGGAAAAGTCTTCACGTACGGGCTTGCTGAGATCGACATAGCGCCAGTTTGGCAGCTGTTCTGCCCAGCCGGTGCGCAGCAGGTTGGCCTCTTTAAGCGTACGGAAGTTCTCACCGTTGACCCATAGCAGGTCGACCGAGCCGCGCTGGGTACGCCCGGCACGGGCTTCGGACTGGATGCGTTTAACCGTATCCGCCGCGTCGGCAATGTGCACAATCCGCAGGTTGATGGCGTAATCACGCTTCACTTCACCGCTGACCCAATCCAGGTAGTGATTGACCGCTTCATCGCCGCCCCAGGCGTTGAACCAAACGGTTTGGCCTTTGGCTTCATGTTCAATTTGCTGCCAGTCGGCGGCGATGGCTGCCGATGAACATAGCGACAGCAGGCCCAGCAGCGCGCCGCGCAGGTAACGGTGTGATCCGTGATAACGCATCAGGATTTCCTCTTCTGGCGTTCGAGATAAAATGTCTTCGCGACAAAGATAACGATAGTCAGTGCGAACAGAATCAGCAGCCCCGTCACGAACCAGTACGTGCCGCCGGTAAGCATGCTGCCGACCCACGAATAGATGATGGTGGCGGGCAGTTGACCGAGGCCGGTGGCAATCAAAAAGTGGCGAAAGCGCATTGACGTTAGCCCGGCGGCGTAGCTTATCGGATCGAACGGCACGAAAGGCAGCAGGCGGCAGATAAGGATCGTGTGTTTACCGTAGCGTGCAAAAAAACCGTCGACGCCGTTGAGCACCGCTTTTCCAGTGAGCTTTTCTACCACGCCGCGGCCCATAATGCGCGCAATATAAAAACATAGCGCTGCGCCGGCCATCGCGCTGCTCCAGGAGAGCACGCCGCCCCAGAATGCGCCAAACAGCGAGGCGTTGGCAAAGGTGATCAAAAACGCCGGCAGCGGCGCGGCTATAGCCTGAAAAATCATCAGCAGAAACGAGACGATCGCCGCTTGCGAACCGTAGGCGCGAATAAAACGCTCGATGCCCTGCTGGTCTACCGCCAGAAAGGCATCGAGGCTATCGCGAACGAACGCATGTACGCCGGGAATCAATAGCCATGCGAGCACCAGCGCCGTCAGCGCGGCAATCATCAGCAGTCGGGCGTACCAGATAGGCTTCATTTCTCGTCCTCTTCGGCCAGCGCAATGTGCTTATGGCGTGCGTAAGCCTTGGCCGCCTGTACCAGCGCAAACAGCACCAGCCCGGCAAGGCTAAGCTGAAGCACAAAGGTCAGGGTGATGCCTTCCGCCGCCAGTTTGCTGGCCATCAACGTATAGATAACAATCCCCGGCAGGGTGGTGAGCGCAGAAACCAGGGTGTATGACCAGAAGGGCATCGACGTTAAGCCGTACGCGTAGTTCTGAATATTATACGGAAACAGCGGGATAAGTCGGGTCAGGATCAGAAAATCAATGCCGCTGTGGGCGATGCCGCGCTCGATAGCCTGAAAGGTGCGGGTATGGCCGACGTATTTGAGCACCAGCGCGCGTCCCAACCCGCGGGCCAGCAAAAAAGAGAGCGCCGAGGCAACGGTCGCGGCGATAAGCGACAGCAGCGTACCGAGCCATGGGCCGAATACCATGCCCGCCGCCAGCACCAGGACGCTGCCCGGCAGCAGGCAGAGCGACGCGAGCACAAACAGGGTGATGTAAAGCGCATAGCCCATCGCGCCGCTTTGCTGCACGGTATCCTGTAATTGACGTAAATGGGTGACCAGCTCAATCAGGCCGATGCGGTGTATCAGAAAGGACAGCAGTGCGACAACGGCAACAATCAGCAGGAGCTTAACGGCTGCGTGGTTGCGACTTCTTTTGCATGGGGGTCCTCCTGCCGGGAAGAAAAGGTGCGCGCGACGGTATTATAGAACGGCCATCTCGGCAAGGATTTCGCGCCTGTTTGTTGATTTTGCTCAGGATTTTTACAAAGCTGCGTTAACGCGACGCCCTTTACGTCAGCAAAGCGCGCCGCGCGGCAACCGATTATTTAAACGTCGCCCATACCGGCGCGTGGTCCGACGGTTTTTCCATCCCGCGGATCTCATAATCGATGCCGGTTTCCACGCAGCGTGCTGCCAGCGGCTGGCTGGCCAGCAGCAGGTCTATGCGCAGGCCACGATTGTCGTCAAACCCTTTGGAGCGGTAATCAAACCACGAGAAGCGGTCGTTGGTTTCCGGATTGGCGTGACGGAAGGTATCCACCAGACCCCAGCCGAGCAGACGCTGCATCCATTCACGCTCTTCTGGCAGGAACGAACATTTACCGGTGCGCAGCCAGCGCTTGCGGTTCTCTTCGCCGATACCGATGTCGAGATCGGTCGGGCTGATGTTCATATCCCCCATAATCAGTACCGGGTTATCTTTGTTCAGCCGGGTTTCCAGGTAATCCTGCAGATCCTGATAGAACTTGGTCTTGGCCGGGAATTTGGTTTCGTGATCGCGGCTTTCTCCCTGCGGGAAGTAGCCATTGATTACCGTCACGTTGCCAAACGGCGACGGCACTTCGGCAATGATAATGCGGCGCTGAGCGTCTTCGTCATCGTTCGGGAAGCCGCGATAAACCGCTACCGGCTCGGCCTTGGTCAGCAGCGCCACGCCATAGTGACCTTTCTGGCCATGATAGAAAATGTGATAGCCGAGCTTTGCCACTTCTTCCAGAGGAAACATGTCATCGTGAACTTTTGTCTCCTGTAGACCAATCACGTCGGGCTGATGCTTTTCGACAATGGCTTCCAGTTGATGAGGACGGGCGCGCAGGCCGTTGATATTAAAAGAGACAAATTTCATAGTCGTTGCCACTTTGCAGAGTGAATTGTGACGGGATAGTAGCAGAATTTAACGTCAGCCGCTGCCTTCACTCCGCGGTATCGCCAATTTCTTTGATGGCTGCTGCCATCTTCCCGAGCAAAATGTGCACCAGGTTGAGGCAATCTGCGCCGTGATGAAGCGTAAAGCTACGATAAATTTCGCAGTGGATCACAAATCCAGAATGATATTTTGCTGATGCATAACATTTCTTAATTTTGCCCTGCAAAGCGCCGTTAATGCCTTAATATTCACTTTTTATGCACATTTATTGAATGGTGATGGTGTGTAACCTATTGATATTTCGTTTGCAGTCCGCGTTTATGCAGTTTTCTCTCTCGCTGGCACGAACCGTGCAATCTACATTTACAGTGAAAAACACTCAAATAATTAACATAAATTAAACCATTCATTTACCTGTAGAGGTCGCTATGTCTCAGTCAATCAGCCGTCAAGATTTTGATCAGTGGATGATGCCGGTTTATGCACCGGCACCGTTTATTCCGGTTCGCGGTGAGGGCGCCTGGCTGTGGGATCAACAGGGGAAAGGCTATATCGATTTTGCTGGCGGTATCGCGGTAAATGCGCTGGGACACGCCCACCCGGCGATGATACGTGCGCTGACCGAGCAGGCGGCAAAATTCTGGCATACCGGTAATGGCTACACCAACGAACCGGCGCTGCGACTGGCAAAGCAGCTGATCGATGCCACGTTTGCCGACCGCGTGTTTTTCTGTAACTCCGGCGCCGAAGCTAACGAAGCGGCACTGAAGACGGCGCGTAAGTATGCGCACGACAAGTTTGGCAGCCATAAGAGTGGGATCGTGGCCTTTAAGAATGCGTTTCACGGCCGCACGCTGTTTACCGTAACCGCCGGCGGGCAGCCCGCCTACTCGCAGGACTTCGCGCCGCTGCCGGGGGAGATCCGTCACGGGGTATATAACGACATCGACTCGGCCAGCGTGCTGATTGATGACGATACCTGTGCCGTTATCGTGGAGCCTATCCAGGGCGAAGGTGGCGTGGTACCGGCATCGGGTGAATTTTTACAGGCGCTACGTGCGCTGTGCGATCGTCACCACGCGGCGCTGATTTTTGATGAGGTGCAGACCGGCGTAGGGCGTAGCGGAGAACTCTATGCGTATCAGCATTATGGCGTGACGCCGGATCTGCTGACGACCGCCAAAGCGTTGGGCGGTGGCTTCCCGATTGGCGCGCTGCTGGCACGCGATGCGTATGCCAGCGTGATGACGGTGGGGACGCACGGCACCACCTATGGCGGTAACCCGCTGGCCTGTGCGGTGGCCGGTGAAGTGCTGTCGATCGTGAATACGCCGCAGGTGTTAAACGGGGTGAAGCAGCGCGAACAGTGGTTCAAAGAACGCCTGCAGGCGATTAACCACCAGTTTGCGTTATTTAAAGAGATCCGCGGCGTTGGCCTGCTGATTGGCTGCGCGCTGCGGGATGAGTATGCCGGGAAGGCGAAGCTGATAAGCCAACTGGCGGCTGAAGAGGGGCTGATGGTGCTGATTGCCGGGGCTAACGTGGTGCGTTTTGCGCCGGCGCTGATTATCAAAGAAGACGATGTGACCCTTGGCCTCAATCGCTTCGCCACCGCCTGTGAACGGTTCATTGCGGGAGAATCATCATGATGATTATCCGTCCGGTCGGCGTAGACGATCTGCCCGGCCTCTATACGCTGGCGGGGGAAACGGGCGGCGGGCTGACCTCACTGCCGGCCGACAAACAGACCCTGGCGGCGCGTATCGCCCGCTCGCAGGCCACCTGGCAGGGCACGCTGCCGCGCGGCGACCAGGGCTATGTTTTTGTCCTGGAAGATACCCGCAGCGGCGCGGTGGTTGGGGTGTGCGCGATTGAGGTCGCCGTTGGCATCAACGATCCCTGGTATAACTACCGGGTCGGTACGTTGGTACATGCCTCGAAGGAGCTGAACGTGTATAACGCGCTGCCGACGCTGTTCCTGACCAACGATCATACCGGCAGCAGCGAGCTGTGTACCTTGTTTCTCGACCCGGCGTGGCGCAAAGAAAGTAATGGCCACCTGCTGTCCTCGTCGCGTTTTCTGTTTATGGCGGCTTTTCGCGATCGCTTTAACCACAAGGTGGTGGCGGAAATGCGCGGGGTAATTGATGAGCACGGTTATTCGCCGTTCTGGGAAAGCCTGGGCAAACGCTTTTTTTCTATGGAGTTTGCTCGCGCGGATTACCTGTGCGGCACCGGGCAAAAGGCGTTTATCGCTGAGCTGATGCCAAAGCATCCGATCTACACCGATTTCCTGAGCGAAGAAGCGCGGGCAGTGATAGGCCAGGTGCATCCGCAAACGGCTCCCGCGCGGGCGGTGCTGGAAAAAGAAGGCTTTCGCTACCGTGACTATGTCGACATTTTCGACGGTGGCCCGACGCTGGAATGTGAAATTGACCGGGTGCGCGCGGTGCGTAAAAGCCGTCTGGTGACGGTGGCTGAAGGCGAACCCGGCGGCGGCGACCTGCCGCTGTGCGTAGTGGCTAACGAACAGTACCAGCATTATCGCGCCATGCTGGTTCACGCTGACCCGGCGAGTGACAGCCTGAGCTTAAGCGCCGAACAGCGAGATGCGCTGAACTGCCATCCTGGCGATAACGTACGCCTGGTGCGCCTGTGCCCAGAGGAGAAAAAATAATGAGCCTGTGGATTAATGGAACCTGGCTTGCTGGCGATGGCCCGCGTCGCCAGCGCGCAAACCCGGTAAGCGGTGAAACGGTGTGGCAGGGGCACGACGCGAGCGTGCAGCAGGTGACCCTGGCCGTGGACGCGGCGCGGGCGGCGTTTCCCGCCTGGGCGCGCCGGCCGTTCGGCGAACGTCAGCAGATTGTTGAGGCCTTTGCCGGGCTGCTTGAGGCGAATAAGGCGGGGTTGACGGAAACCCTGGCACGCGAGACGGCCAAACCGCGCTGGGAAGCGGCGACCGAGGTGGCGGCGATGATCAACAAAATCGCCATTTCCGTGAAGGCCTATCACAGCCGGACCGGCGAAAGCCAGGCCGATATGGCCGACGGGGCCGCAACGCTGCGGCACCGCCCGCACGGCGTGCTGGCGGTTTTCGGTCCCTACAACTTTCCCGGTCATTTGCCGAACGGGCATATCGTACCGGCGCTGTTGGCAGGCAACACGGTGGTGTTTAAACCCAGCGAACTGACGCCAGATTGCGCGCAGGCGGTGGTGAAACTGTGGGAACGGGCGGGGCTGCCGCCGGGCGTACTTAACCTGGTTCAGGGCGGGCGGGAGACCGGGGAGGCGCTGAGCGCCCAGCCGGGAATCGACGGCGTGCTGTTTACCGGCAGCTCGGCGACCGGTTTCCATCTGCATCGTCAGCTGGCCGGTCAGCCGCAGAAGATACTCGCGCTGGAAATGGGCGGCAACAACCCGCTTATCGTCGATGAACCTGCGGATATTGACGCTGCCGTACATTTGACCATTCAGTCGGCGTTTATCACCGCCGGTCAGCGTTGTACCTGCGCGCGCCGTCTGCTGGTGAAACGCGGCGCGCTGGGCGATGCGTTCCTGCAGCGGCTGGTCGAGGTGAGCGGACGGATTATTCCGGCCGCCTGGGACGCTGAACCGCAGCCGTTTATCGGTGGGCTGATTTCTGCGCAGGCCGCCGAACGCGTGTATCAGGCCTGGCAAATGCAGGTGGAAAAGGGCGGCGTGACGCTGCTGGCCCCGCGTCTTCTCCAGCCGGGAACATCGCTGCTCACGCCGGGGATTGTTGATCTGAGCGAAGCGCGCGATCTGGCTGATGAAGAGGTCTTTGGCCCGCTATTGGGCGTCTGGCGTTATGATGATTTCGATCGGGCTATCGCGCTGGCGAACGCGACGCGTTACGGGCTTTCCTGCGGATTGATTTCGCCGGACCGGCACAAGTTTGACCGTCTGCTGCTGGAGGCGCGCGCCGGGATCGTGAACTGGAATAAACCGTTAACCGGCGCGGCCAGCACCGCACCGTTTGGCGGCGTGGGTGCATCGGGCAACCATCGTCCAGGTGCCTGGTACGCTGCGGATTATTGCGCATGGCCAATGGCCAGCCTCGAATCGCCGACGCTGGTGCTGCCTGCCGCGCTTAATCCCGGGCTGGATTTTCAGCGTGAGGTGCCCTCATGAACGCCTGGGAGGTTAACTTCGATGGCCTGCCGGGTCTGACGCACCACTACGCCGGGCTGTCGTTTGGCAACGAGGCGTCGACGCGTCATCAACATCAGGTGTCGAATCCACAGCGAGCGGCCAGACAGGGGCTGCTGAAAATGAAGGCGCTGGCTGATGCCGGTTTCCCGCAGGGGGTGATTCCGCCGCAGGAACGGCCCAACGTGGCGCTGCTGCGTCAGCTTGGGTTTAGCGGCCGCGACGAGCAGGTGCTGGCGAAAGCCGCGACGCAGGCGCCAGCGCTGCTCAGCGCCGCCAGTTCGGCGTCGGCGATGTGGGTGGCGAATGCGGCGACGGTATGCCCCTCCGCCGACGCGCTGGACGGAAAGGTCCATTTGACGGTTGCCAATTTGAGCAGCCTGTTGCATCGCGCCAGCGAAGCGCCCACCACCCAGGCCATCCTGCAGGCGATATTTGCCGATCCGGATAAGTTTGCGGTACATGGCCCGCTGCCTGCGGGCACATCGATGGGGGACGAAGGTGCGGCAAACCATAATCGGCTGGGGCGTGATTACGGGCAGCCGGGCACTCAGCTGTTTATCTACGGCCGTGATGCGCATGCCAGCACATCACCGCAGCGCTATCCGGCGCGGCAGACCCGCGCCGCTAGCGAAGCGGTGGCCCGGCTTAACCAGATCAATCCCAATCAGGTGATTTTTGCCCAGCAAAATCCGCAGGCGATCGATGGTGGCGTGTTTCATAATGATGTTATCGCCGTCAGTAACCGCCAGGTGCTGTTTTGCCATGAGCAGGCGTTTGTTGACCAGCCGGCGTTATTGCAGCTGCTGGCGCATAAAGTGCCGGGGTTTATGCCCATCGAAGTTCCCCGTGCGAAGGTGACGGTGGCGGAAGCGGTGGCGACCTACCTGTTTAACAGCCAACTGCTGAGTAAGCCTGACGGCAGCATGCTGCTGGTGTTGCCGGGAGAAGTGGAGGAGAACCCGCGCGTCTGGCGTTATCTGAATACGCTGCTGGCGCAGGATAATCCTATCGACGAGCTAAAGGTGTTTGATCTGCGCGAAAGCATGGCCAACGGTGGCGGCCCGGCGTGCTTGCGTCTGCGGGTCGTGCTGACCGAAGATGAGCGCCGGGCGGTAAACCCGGCGGTGATGATGAACGATACGCTGTTTGCCACGCTCAATAATTGGGTCGACCGCTATTATCGCGATCGGTTGACTCAGGCCGATCTTGCCGATCCGCTGCTGCTGACAGAAGGGCGCGAAGCGCTCGACCGTCTGACGCAAATTTTACAGCTGGGTTCCCTCTACCCCTTTCAGCGTTAAGGAGGCGGCATGAAACAGTTTCTGGCATTAACGCTGGCGGGGCGGTTGCCGTCGCAGCCCGAAGGGGACATGGGCACGTTTCACTGGGAGTGGCGAGAAGCGGGGGTGCTGCAGCTGACGCCGCACCGCCCTTGCTCGCAGGCGATGGTGCTGTCGGCGGGGATCCACGGTAACGAAACGGCACCGGTCGAAATCCTCGATAAACTGTTGAGTGCGCTGATCGGCGGCAAGCAGGCGCTACGCTGGCATCTGCTGGTGGTGTTAGGTAACCCGCCGGCGCTGCGTGATAACAAGCGCTACCTGCACAGCGATCTTAACCGCATGTTCGGCGGACGCTGGCTGCATTTTCCGGTCAGCGATGAAACCATCCGTGCCGCCAGTCTGGAGCAGACCGTGACGGCATTTTACCAGCGCTGTGCGGCCGACACGCGCTGGCACCTTGATATGCACACCGCCATTCGCGGCTCACATCACCCGCGCTTTGGCGTCCTGCCGGCGCGCGAGCTGCCTTGGGAGCCGGAGTTTTTAAGCTGGTTAGGCTCAGCGGGGCTTCAGGCGCTGGTGTTTCATCAGGCACCGGGCGGCACGTTCAGCCATTTTACTAGCGAGGCCTTTGCGGCGCTGTCATGCACGCTGGAGCTGGGTAAAGCGCGGCCTTTTGGGCAAAACGAGCTGAGTCAGTTTGCCCTGGTGGAACGACAGTTGGCCAATCTGCTGGCGGACGAGCGCGGCGGCGGCTGTGCAACGCCGCCGCTCAACTACCGGGTGGTACAAGAAATAACGCGTCGCAGCGCTGAGTTCCAGCTGCACATGTCAGCACAGACGTTGAACTTTACGCCGTTTGCCAAAGGGACGCTGCTGGCGCAGGACGGCGAGATCCGCTACGTGGTGCAATCGCCCTGCGAGTACGTGCTGTTTCCTAACCCTGACGTCGCGCTGGGTATGCGGGCGGGGCTCATGCTTGAACGTCTTCCCCCATAATATAAAAAAGCCGCACATCATGGTGTTGCGGCTTTTTATTATTTATCCTCGAGGATATTGCAGAATATTCCTGGTGTTTTGCTTTATTAATAAACATGCTTGCTTTATACTTCTTAAAAATCTCTTCTTAATCAGCATATTGCATATTTTTGTTGCAACTCTCCACAGTTTATCCTTAATTTCCTCATAATTGTCGTAAAATTGTTTTTTACACTTTCATTGTTTTACCTACACTCTGATTATTTGACGATAAACCCCGTAAAGTTAATCTCGTCAACACGGCAATGCGCCGTCAGAATAACTGAAAGTAAGGACTTGATGATGAAAAAATTAACTGCACTGTTTGTTGCTTCTACCCTGGCTCTGGGCGCGGCTAATCTGGCTCACGCTGCGGATACCACCACGACCACCGCGGCAGATGCGACGCAGCCGGCCGGTAAGATGATGCATCATCACAAAGGTAAGATGGGCCCACGTCACGATATGATGTTCCAGGGGATGAACCTGACCGATGCACAGAAACAGCAGATTCGCGACATTATGAAAGACAGCCGCGAACACATGAAACGCCCGCCGCAGGAAGAGATGCGTGCAATGCACAGCCTGATTGCCAGCGACAGCTTCGACAAGGCTAAGGCTGAAGCACAGATTAACAAGATGGAAGAGCAGCATAAGACCATGATGCTGTCTCGTCTGGAAACACAGAACAAGATTTACAACATTTTAACGCCGGAACAGAAAAAGCAGTTTAATGCTAATTTTGAGAAGCGTCTGACAGAACATAATGCACCGGAAGGTAAAATGCCTCCTGCGCCTGCCGAATAATCGACCCGGCATACGATCTTAAGACCGCCGAAGTTGCCCATAAATGCCGATGGCTATGGGCAGCTCCGGCGGTTTTCTCATTTATCGCTTCCAGAAGTCATCAAAAACGGTAATCGGCGGACGGCGTTTGTGCTCCGTCTTCAGATACCAGCCTTCGATAATCTTCGCCTGTTCAGGCGCCAGGGTTTTACCTTCCAGATAGTCGTCAATGTTGTCATAAGTGACGCCCAGCGCGACCTCGTCCGGCAGAGAAGGGCGGGAATCTTCAAGGTCAGCGGTGGGGGCTTTCAGATAAAGATGCTCAGGGCAGCCCAGCGCGGCGAGCAGCTGTTTGCCCTGGCGCTTGTTGAGGCGGAAGATGGGGTTAATGTCGGTGCCGCCGTCGCCGTATTTGGTGAAGAAGCCGGTTATCGCTTCCGCTGCATGATCGGTACCGACCACCACGCCGTGGGTCATCCCCGCGATGCTGTACTGGGCCTTCATGCGCTCACGGGCTTTTTCATTGCCGCGAACGAAGTCGCTCAGCTCAATGCCTGCTTCGCGCAGCGCCTGTTCGCTGGCCAGCACGGCTCCTTTAATATTGACCGTCAGTACGCGGTCCGGCTGAATAAATTCGATGGCATCCTGACAGTCCTGTTCGTCGGCCTGCACGCCATAGGGCAGGCGGACCGCGATAAACTGCAGCGCACTGTCGCCGGTTTCCGCGCGCAGCTCGTTAATGGCCTGTTGGCACAGCTTGCCGGTTAGCGTCGAATCCTGACCGCCGCTGATTCCCAGCACCAGGGATTTGATAAACGGATAGGTTTTCAGATATGCCTTGAGAAAATCCACGCTGCGGCGGATCTCTGCTTGTACATCTATTTGTGGTTTTGCGCCGAGCGCCTGAATGATCTCTTGCTGTAATGCCATTTACCCCTCCGGAATGAGTGTGCCAGCCTTGCCGATAGCCCATCAGAACAAAGTGTTAAAGCTACCTCTTTGACGGTAAAACGACAAGGATCACAGTTTTACCAGAGGTAAATAAATCCGATTCATTAACCTGATTGGCGTTGATTTCGGCGTATCGGTTGATAATTAGCAATATTTATTCCAGGCTTAAAAAACATCGAACGAAAGGAGAGGGAAGATGAAAAAGCATGTTGCAGGACTTCTGGGTGCCGCAGCCGTACTGGCAATGCTGGCAGGCTGTACCGCTTACGATCGTACCAAAGACCAGTTCACGCAGCCGGTTGTGAAAGATGTTAAAAAAGGGATGAGCCGTTCACAGGTGATGCAGATTGCCGGCAAGCCGTCATCAGAAATAACCATGACTCACGCCCGGGGTACTTGTCAGACCTATATATTGGGTCAACGAGATGGTAAAGCGGAAACCTACTTTGTGGCCCTGGATGACACCGGTCACGTTATCAATTCCGGCTATCAGACCTGCGCTGAGTACGACACCGATCCGGCGGTTAAGAAGTCATAATCGCGCATCTAGAGGACATCTACGAAAGCCCGACCTTAGCGTCGGGCTTTTTTATCAGACGTCATGCTTATTTCTTGTCGCGAATTATTTTGAGCAAAGTGTGAAGGTAGTCAAAACAAGAGGTCAATGAGAGACAATTTTTGGCTCTTAGGAATTATCGGTAGACAAATTGTTGCCGTATACTCAAGGCATAAACAGTAGATAACTCATCTGTTACATACGAGGGTTATGGGCACATGGAACATCGCCCGATGATGACAGATTTCACAAGTTGAGGAAGCGTGAATGGAAAAGAAACATATCTATCTCTTTTGCTCTGCAGGGATGTCCACTTCATTGTTGGTATCCAAAATGCGTGCTCAGGCTGAGAAATACGAAGTGCCGGTCGTAATTGAAGCATTCTCTGAAACGTTTGCTGGGGAAAAAGGCCCACAGGCTGACGTGATTTTGCTCGGCCCACAAATTGCCTACATGCTGAACGATATTAAAAAGTTATTACCGAACAAGCCGGTTGAGGTTATCGATTCAACGCTCTACGGCAAAGTAGATGGTTTAGGTGTGTTAAAAGCAGCGGTTGCTGCAATTAAGAAGTCAGCTTCGCAGTAATTTTTTATTTTTCCCGTCAAAGAGTTATTTCATATTTAATCGCCGCAATTTTATTGCGGCCCTTTAAGGGTATTTTTCTATGAGTAAAGTGATCGATTCGCTTGAAAAGGTACTCCTTCCTTTTGCTGTTAAAATAGGAAAGCAGCCACACGTCAATGCCATTAAAAACGGCTTTATTAAATTAATGCCACTGACCCTCGCGGGGGCCATGTTTGTATTAATTAATAACGTTTTTCTGAGCTTTGGTGAGGGGTCATTCTTCTATTCAATGGGCATTCGTCTGGATGCGTCCACCATTGAAACATTAAACGGCTTTAAAGCCATCGGCGGTAACGTTTATAACGGTACCTTAGGCATTATGTCGCTGATGGCGCCTTTCTTTATCGGTTCAGCGTTAGCCGAAGAACGCAAAGTTGACCCGATGGCCGCAAGCTTAATTGCAATTGCCGCGTTTATGACCGTTACGCCGTACAGCGTAGGCGAAGCCTATGCCGTAGGCGCTAACTGGTTAGGCGGGGCAAACATTATCTCCGGTATCATTATCGGTCTGGTTGTTGCCGAACTGTTCACCTTTGTGGTGCGCCGTAACTGGGTCATCCGTTTGCCGGATAGCGTACCGGGCTCGGTGTCCCGTTCGTTCTCAGCGGTTATCCCGGGGTTCATTATTCTGTCCATCATGGGGATTATCTCCTGGGCGCTGACCCACTGGGGCACCAACTTCCACCAGATCATCATGGACACCATCTCTACGCCGCTGGCTTCTATGGGTCACGTCGTGGGCTGGGCTTACGTTATCTTTACCTCGCTGCTGTGGTTCTTCGGTGTGCACGGTTCCCTGGCGCTTTCCGCGCTGGACAGCGGCATCATGACCCCATGGGCGCTGGAAAACATCTCTCTGTACCAGCAGTACGGTTCTGTTGAAGCCGCGGTTGCCGCCGGTCACCAGTTCCACATGTGGGCGAAGCCGATGCTGGATTCCTACATCTTCCTCGGCGGTACGGGTGCAACGCTGGGTCTGATCATCGCTATCTTCATCGCCTCTCGCCGCGAAGATCACCGTCAGGTTGCTAAGCTGGCGCTGCCGTCAGGCATCTTCCAGATTAACGAACCGATTCTGTTCGGTCTGCCAATCATCATGAACCCGGTTATGTTTATTCCGTTCATCCTGATTCAGCCGCTGCTGGCCGCGATTACCATGACCGCGTATACCCTGGGCATCATCCCGCCAATCACCAACGTGGCGCCATGGACAATGCCAACCGGTCTGGGTGCATTCTTTAACACCAACGGTAGCGTAGCCGCACTGATTCTGGCGCTGTTCAACCTGGGTGTCGCAACGCTGGTCTACATGCCGTTCGTGATTATCTCGAATAAAGCGCAGGCCACCATTGACAAAGAAGAAAGCGAAGAAGACATCGCCGCTGCTCTGAAATTCTAATGCCAATGCGGTATGGAGCGAACCTCCATACCGCCCTCACAAAAGGGAATAAGTATGTTCGATCTGGATAATGTTGTTGCTGAGGACGTGCAGGAAAACGATCTCGAAGAAGTGGTGATGGGTCTGATTATCAACTCAGGTCAGGCGCGTAGCCTGGCATACGCCGCGCTGAAGCAGGCAAAGCAGGGTGAATTTGAGGCCGCGAAGGCGACCATGGAACAGTCCCGCATCGCGCTGAGCGAAGCACACCGCGTACAGACGCAGCTGATTGAAAGCGATGAAGGTGAAGGCCGCATGAAGGTTAGCCTGGTGCTGGTTCATGCGCAGGATCATCTTATGACGTCAATGTTAGCGCGCGAGCTGGTTGCTGAATTGATCGAACTTCACGAGAAGGTACAATAGGCTTTTCCATATGAGGCAACCAAAGATGATCACCATGGAAATCAACACCGCCCGAGAACAACAGCTCTTTAACGGTAAGAATTTTCATGTCTTCATCTACAACAAAACGGAAAGCATCAGCGGGCTGCACCAGCATGACTACTACGAGTTCACCATCGTACTGACCGGGCGCTATTATCAGGAGATAAACGGCAAGCGGGTCATGCTGGAGCGCGGAGACTTTGTTTTCATCCCGATGGGTTCGCACCACCAGAGCTTTTACGAGTTTGGCGCGACGCGGATCCTCAACGTCGGGATCAGCAAAGACTTCTTCGACACCCATTATCAGGCGCTGGTACCGTTTGCTTTGGTTGCTTCGCAAGTCTATTCGATTAAAAGCACGTTTCTTAGCTACATTGAGTCCGTTATTTCTTCGCTGCATTTTCGTGAAACGGAATTTGACGAATTTATTGAACTGGTTTCCTTCTATGTGATTAACCGCTTGCGGCATTACCGTGAAGAACAGGCGCAGGATGTTACGCCAGCGTGGTTAAAATCCACCGTTGAAGCCATGCACGATAAATTAAAATTTGGTGAAGGTGCTCTGGAAAATATGGTCGAGTTATCCGGAAAAACTCAGGAACACTTAACTCGAGCGACCCAGCGCTACTATGGCAAAACGCCAATGCAGATCATTAATGATATCCGCATTAACTTCGCCAGAAAACAGCTTGAAATAACCAACTACTCGATTACCGATATTGCCTATGAGTCAGGGTATAGCAGCCCAAGTTTGTTTATTAAAACATTCAAAAAGCTCACCTCATTCACGCCGAGCAATTATCGGAAGCAACTGACGGTTATTAAATAACGCGCTGCGGAGTTTCGCCGCAGCTCTGAATTAAAGACTTTAACTATCCACGCATAATGTGGAGGGTAACCCACGTTTAACTTGTGGATCACGAGGGAGAAAAGTATGAGCCAGAAATTAAAAGTTGTCACAATTGGTGGTGGTAGCAGCTATACGCCGGAATTACTGGAAGGTTTTCTCAAGCGCTATCATGAACTGCCGGTCAGCGAACTGTGGCTGGTGGACGTGGAAGATGGCCAGGAGAAGCTGGACATCATTCACGCACTTTGTGAGCGCATGGTAGAAAAGGCCGGCGTGCCGATGAAGGTCTATAAGACGCTGAACCGCCGTGAAGCCCTCAAAGATGCCGACTTCGTGACCACCCAGCTACGCGTGGGCCAGCTTAAAGCCCGTGAAAAAGATGAACGCATTCCGCTGAGCCACGGTTACCTGGGCCAGGAAACCAACGGTGCGGGCGGCCTGTTTAAAGGTCTGCGCACTATTCCGGTGATTTTCGACATCATTAAAGATGTTGAAGATGTTTGCCCGAACGCGTGGGTTATCAACTTCACCAACCCGGCCGGGATGGTGACCGAGGCGGTGTATCGCCATACCAACTTCAAGCGTTTTATTGGCGTATGCAACATTCCGATCGGCATGAAGATGTTCTTCACCGACGTGCTGCGACTGACTGAGAAAGACGATCTTTCCATCGACCTGTTTGGTCTGAACCACATGGTCTTCGTGCGTGATGTGATCGTCAACGGCGAGTCCCGTTTTGCCGAACTGCTGGACGGCGTGGCCTCCGGTACGCTGTCTGCCAACACGGTGAAGAACATTTTCGACATGCCGTTCAGCGAAGGGCTGCTGCGCTCCCTGAATCTGCTGCCGTGTTCTTATCTGCTGTACTACTTCAAGCAGAAAGAGATGCTGGCTATCGAAATGGGCGAGTACTACAAAGGCGGCGCGCGCGCGCAGGTGGTGCAGAAGGTTGAGAAACAGCTGTTTGAGCTGTACAAGAATCCGGATCTGAACGTCAAACCGAAGGAGCTGGAACAGCGCGGTGGAGCGTATTACTCCGACGCGGCGTGTGAAGTGATCAACGCTATCTACAACGATAAGCAGACCGAACACTACGTCAACATTCCGCACCATGGGCACATTGACAATATTCCGGCGGACTGGGCCATTGAGGTCACTTCTATTCTGGGCCGCGACGGCGCGAAACCGCACCCGCGTGTGACCCATTTCGATGAGAAGGTGCTGGGCCTGATTCACACCATCAAAGGCTTCGAAATTGCCGCTAGCCAGGCGGCTATCAGCGGTGAATTCAACGATGTGCTGCTGGCGCTGAACTTAAGCCCGCTTATCCACTCTGATAAAGATGCAGAGGTGCTGGCGCGCGAACTGATTCTGGCCCATGAAAAATGGTTGCCGAACTTCGCCGCCACCGTGGATAAACTGAAACAGTGACAGGAGGCATGATGGAGCGTTTGTTAATCGTTAATGCCGATGATTTTGGCCTGAGCAAAGGGCAGAACTACGGCATTATCGAAGCCTGTAAGAATGGACTGGTTACCTCGACCACCGCGCTGGTTAACGGCGCGGCTATCGACCACGCGGCTCAACTGAGCCGCCGCACGCCAGCGCTGGCGGTGGGGATGCACTTCGTATTGACGCTGGGCGAACCGTTGACGCCGATGCCGGGTCTGACCCGTGAGGGTAAGCTGGGCAAATGGATTTGGCAGATGGCGGAAGAAGACGCGTTGCCGATGGATGAGATTGCCCGCGAGCTGGAGTGTCAGTACCAGCGCTTTGTCGACCTGTTCGACGCTGAGCCGACGCATTTTGACAGCCATCATCACGTGCATATGATCCCGCAAATCTTCCCGCTGGTGGCCGAGTTTGCGAAATCCAAAGGCATTGCGCTGCGGGTTGACCGCACCATTCCGTATCCGTTTACCCTCCCGGAAGGGCTGCGCAGCAGTGAAGGGTTCAGCAGCGAGTTTTATGGCGATGCTATCTCAGATGCGCTGTTCCTTGAGGTACTGGATAGCTCTGCCGCGCGCGGCGAGCAGTCGCTGGAAGTGATGTGCCATCCGGCGTTTGTCGACAACACCATTATGGGCAGCGCGTATTGCTACCCGCGTCTGGCTGAACTGGATGTACTGACCTCAGCGTCGTTGAAATATGCTATTGCGGAAAGAGGCTACCGCCTCGGTACATTCCGCGACGTGTAATCCTTGTTTTACCCCCTCAACCCTTTGCCCGACAGCCACCCTGTCGGGCTTTTTTGTGTATGACGATTGCGCGTGAATCCTGCTATCATAAGGGTTTACCGCTTTGTCTTACTGATTGTGAATTTAACTGCTTATGAAACCGCTTCGCCAACAAAATCGGCAGATTATCAGCTATGTCCCCCGTTCCGAACCCGCTCCGCCCGAGCATGCTGTGAAGGTTGAAGGCTTTCGCGACGTGTGGCTGCTGCGCGGCAAATACGTGGCGTTTGTGCTGATGGGCAGCGCGTTTCGACGTTCTCAGGCGTTCAGCGTTCCGGAATCGGCCCAGCGTTGGGCGGTGCAGATGCGTCAGGAAGGGGACATTGAGGCGTAGCAGGTATAACACCGGATATCAAAAAACCGCGGGTGATTAACCCGCGGTTTTTTTGTGCCCCGGAGAGGGGCGGCGATAACGGTAGCCCGACAGATTAGCGGTGGGCTAACTCGGCATCTTCTTCGCTGTTCAATACGTCTTTATCGGTCTGACGCAGCCATTGGCTGGTCAGCGTACCGGCGGTCATTGAGCCACTGACGTTCAGCGCGGTACGCCCCATGTCGATCAGCGGTTCAACGGAGATCAGCAGCGCCACCAGCGTGACCGGCAGACCCATCGCGGGTAGGACGATCAGCGCGGCGAAGGTTGCACCGCCGCCAACGCCCGCAACGCCTGCGGAGCTAACGGTGACCATACCGACCAGGGTCGCAATCCACAGCGGATCCAGCGGGTTAATGCCGACGGTTGGGGCAACCATTACCGCCAGCATGGCCGGGTAGAGGCCCGCACAGCCGTTCTGGCCGATGGTCGCGCCAAAAGAGGCGGAGAAGCTGGCGATAGATTCCGGTACGCCCAGACGACGCGTCTGCGCTTCAACGTTCAGCGGGATGGAGGCCGCGCTGGAGCGACTGGTGAAGGCGAAAGTCAGCACTGGCCATACTTTACGGAAGTATTTCAGCGGGCTGACGCCGTTGACGCCCAGCAGAATGCCGTGCACAACGAACATAATCAGCAGGCCCAGGTATGAGGCAACCACAAAGCTGCCCAGCTTGATGATGTCCTGCAGGTTAGAACCGGCAACCACTTTGGTCATCAGCGCCAGTACGCCGTACGGCGTGAGCTGCATGACCAGACGCACCAGCTTCATGACCCAGCCCTGTAAGGTGTCGATAGCCGTCAGCACGCGCTGGCCTTTCGGCGCGTCATCTTTCAGCAGCTTCAGCGCAGCAACGCCGAGGAAAGCGGCAAAGATAACCACGCTGATGATTGACGTTGGGTTAGCACCCGTCAGGTCAGCAAACGGATTTTTCGGCACAAACGACAGCAGCAGCTGAGGAACGCTGAGGTCGGCCACTTTACCTGCGTAGCTGCTCTGAATTGCGTTCAGGCGTGCCGTCTCGGCGGTGCCCTGTACCAGACCTTCGGCGGTCAGGCCGAACAGGTTGGTGACCAGTACGCCGACCAGCGCGGCAATCAGCGTGGTGAACAGCAGAGTACCAATGGTGAGCACGCTGATTTTACCCAACTGAGAGGCGTTGTGCAGACGGGCCACCGCGCTCAGAATCGAGGCGAAGACCAGCGGCATGACAATCATTTGCAGCAGCTGTACGTAACCGTTGCCGACAACGTTAAACCACTGAATAGAGTCTTTGAGTACCTGGCTATCAGACCCGTAAATAAGCTGCAGTGCAAGCCCGAAGACCACGCCGATAACCAGACCGACCAGCACTTTTTTTGCCAGACTCCACTGCTTGTGACGCGTTTGCGCCAGCGCCAGCAGCAATACGGCGAACACAACGACGTTCGCGATTAATGGAAGGTTCATCCCCGTTCTCCTGAAGTATTTTCCACGCCGTCTGCGGGCAGTAAAGATGCCGCAGCGGGTGTCTTTTTAGGACAAACCCGTAAAGATTTGTCTGGATGTGAGAAGGTTAACAGAACTGAAAAAAGTCCGCTTATATCCAAATGGAATGGATTATGCCAAAAAAGACATTATCGCTGGATTATTGCTCAGCCCGGCGATTAATAAAGCGATCGAAGTCGTTTTGCAGCAAATTAATCATCGACGAAGACCAGCGCACCACGCTGTTGTCTGGCAGCGATTGCGGCATAAAAACGGCGTAGGCAAACAGCGCCATGCACAGTACGCGCTCTAATTGGTTGCCCTTGCGCGGTGCGAGAATCGGCAAACGAAAGCGCCAGCGGCACGGCCAGAGTAGCGGTACGCCGGCGGGCGTGAGCATATCGGCAAGAATGTGGCTCAGGTAGCCCAGCACCATGCCCTGTACGGCATCGGCGGGGACAATCCAGCTATCCGGGACTTTCAGGTAGAAAAGGGTTAGCGCGCCGAACACGGCGAGCAGGCTGTGGGTAAAGCCGCGATGGCCGCACATTCGGGCGATGGGTTTAGACAGCCAGCTGAGCCGTTGCCCGAGGAAGGAGCGCGGATGGTCGATGTCCGGAAGCAGACAAGTTAATATCGCCGAAGGCACGATGTGCCACCAGTCTCCTTGTGCGAGTACCGGCGTCAGTTCGGCATTTTTAGCAAATACCGCGCAGGCGATAGAAAAGAGCAGATGACCTTCCGCCGTCATGATAAAACCCATTAATCTGTGAATTCATACAGTATAGGGTTTTTGTACAGTAGGCGGAAGAGGTTACGGTGTAACTCTTTGTCAAAAAATTAACGTGCCAGCCAGCCACCGTCTACGGCTATCGTATAGCCATTGATGTAGTCTGATGCCGGCGAGGCAAGAAACACCACCGGGCCTTTGAGATCGTCCGGCGTTCCCCAGCGACCGGCGGGAATGCGTTCGAGGATGGCTTTATTGCGCTCGACGTCATCACGCAGCGCCTCGGTGTTGCTGGTCGCCATGTAGCCCGGGGCGATGGCGTTAACGTTGATGCCATGCTGCGCCCATTCGTTAGCCAGCAGGCGGGTGATACCTAATACGCCGCTTTTGGAGGCGGTGTAGGATGGCACACGGATGCCGCCCTGGAAAGAGAGCATTGACGCAATATTGATAATCTTGCCGCCGCTGCCCTGGCTCAGGAACTGCTTTGCTACCGACTGGGAAAGGAAGAATACGGATTTCAGATTCAGGTTCATGACGTCGTCCCAGTCTTTTTCGCTG
Organism: Klebsiella sp. WP3-W18-ESBL-02; assembly: GCF_014168815.1. Classification (NCBI taxonomy): domain Bacteria; kingdom Pseudomonadati; phylum Pseudomonadota; class Gammaproteobacteria; order Enterobacterales; family Enterobacteriaceae; genus Klebsiella; species Klebsiella sp. WP3-W18-ESBL-02. The sequence goes on along the minus strand of NZ_AP021972.1, from coordinate 2,927,037 downwards.
AAGCTCAGCGCATCTTCGCGACGGATAGTCCCGGCGTTATTCACCAGAATATCGATGCGGCCAGCGGCAGCAACGGCGGCCGGCACGATATCGGCGATCCCCTCAGGTCGGCTGAGATCGGCCTGAATAGCAAACATCCGGCGGCCCAGCGCGGCCACTTTTTCTGCGGTTTCCTGCGGGATACTGCGGCTGACGCTCACGATATCGCAGCCGGCTTCCGCCAGCCCCAGCGCCATCCCTTGACCAAGACCTTTATCACACCCGGTCACCAGCGCGACTTTACCTTGCAGATTGAAAGTATGAAGCATGATTTCGACCCCTGTATTTGGTTTTTATCGTTATGAGAAGACTTACAGGGCTAGAGCATAGAAGGGCATAGCAGAAATTTCAAATAAAAATAAAACAGCGTTTCATTTTTATGATTGGGTTGGCATTTGCGGGCACAATTGGTGCCCGCATTATCATTAGCCGCACAGATTTTCGCGGGTCAGATATTCCAGCGACGTCAGTTTAACGTCGGCAAGCGCAAAACGCGGGTCGAGCTGGCTTTCTGCGGCAGGCACGACAATCGAGCGCATGCGGGCGGCCTTGCTGGCAACCATGCCGTTCACGGAATCTTCCAGCGCCACGCAGCACAGCGGGTCAACGCCTAGCGCCGCCGCACAGTTGAGATACACCAGCGGGTGCGGTTTGCTGTAGGGCAGGCTGTCGGCGGAAGCGAGCGCATCGAACTGGTCACGCAGGTCGAACATGGTCAGCACTTTTTCCAGCATATACAGCGGAGAGGCCGAGGCCAGGCCCACTTTTAGCCCCTGCGCTTTACACAGGGCGACGGCTTCGCGTACCCCCGGCAGCAGTGGACGCGTTTGCTCAACCAGCGCAATCACTCGGGCAATCATGCGTTCAACGACCGTCGCGCGGTCCGGGCCGCTCCAGGGTTGTTGACCGAACCACAGATCCACCACCAGGTCGATGCGCAAACCGCGGGTGTCAGGAAGCTCGTGTCGGCGGGAGAAATCGACACCCAGTTCGCTCAGTACTTCGTGTTCGGCGCGATCCCACAGCGGCTCAGAATCGATCAGTAAGCCATCCATATCGAAAATAGCGGCGCGTATTTGACGCTCGGCGGACATAACTACCTCTCCTTTAGGGTAACGAATGCGGCTTAATGGTATATCATATCGCGCGTAAAGTCGGGCGAAAGTCGCCTTCAGCAGGTAGACTTCATAAGCACTTAGCCCGAGATTCAGGCGTCTTAACAAGGGGAACTCATGACGTATCAACAAGCTGGACGCATTGCCATCCTCAAGCGTATCGCCGGGTGGGTGATATTTATTCCTGCGCTTATCTCTACGCTGATTTCCGTGCTGAAATTCATGTACGAGCACAGTGCAAAGCAGCCGGGGATCGATGCCGTCATGATGGATTTCGTACACGTGATGGTCGACATGATGCGTTTCAATACGCCGTTTTTGAATCTGTTCTGGTACAACTCGCCGCAGCCGGACTTTCATAACGGGCTGAATATTATGTTCTGGATTATCTTTGCGCTGATCTTTGTGGCGCTGGCGCTGCAGGATTCCGGGGCGCGGATGGCGCGTCAGGCGAAGTTCCTGCGCGAAGGGGTGAACGATCAGCTCATCCTGGAGAAAGCGAAAGGGGCGGAAGGGCTGAGCCGTGAAGCGCTGGAGGCGCGGGTAGAGGTACCTCGCCATACGATTTTTGTGCAGTTCTTCCCGCTGTATATTTTGCCGATTATCGTCATCGCGATCGGTTATTTCGTTCTGAAGGTGCTGGGTTTTCTCTAATGCAGGCCGGATAGGGCGTTTACGCCGCTATTCGGTCATCTGACCGTATCCGGTCGACAAACAATAGGCCCGGCGATTCATTGCCGGGCCTATTGTTTTATGCAGCGGGAATGGCGCGCGGTTTGCCCTGAGGGTCGACCGCAACGTAGATAAACAGCGCCTCGGTGGCTTTATAGCGCTGGCCAATCGGTTCTGATGAAACCTTCTTGACCCAGACTTCAATATTGATGGTGACCGACGTATTGCCGCGCTTGACGCAGCGTGCGTAGCAGCACACGACGTCGCCGACCGCGACCGGGCGCAAAAACGTCATGCCGTCGACCCGTACCGTCACCACGCGGCCGTGGGCCACTTCCTTCGCCATAATGGCGCCGCCAATATCCATTTGTGACATTAGCCAACCGCCAAAAATATCGCCGTTGGCATTGGTATCCGCAGGCATGGCTAGCGTACGTAATACCAGCTCTCCCTGCGGAGCGTCATTCTGTAGTGTCATTCTTATTCTCTGTGCTTACTTGTGGTCGTCTTGTGGCATATGACGATAGATGTACACGCCGCTCAGTACGGTGAATACCAGCGTCAACGCCGTCAGGCCAAACACCTTAAAGTTTACCCAAATGTTTTGCGGTAACCAGAAGGCGATATAAATATTTGCCAGCCCGCAGAGGATGAAAAACACCGCCCAGGCGAGGTTCAGCTTCGACCAGACCGCGGCCGGCAGGGTAATCTCTTTGCCGAGCATGCGCTGAATCAGCGGCTTTTTCATTACCCACTGGCTCACCAGCAGCGCGCCGGCGAACAGGGCGTAAATCACCGTCACCTTCCACTTAATGAACTCGTCGTTGTGGAAGAAAATGGTCAAACCGCCGAAGAACGCCACCACGATAAAGGTGATCAGGGCCATTTTTTCGACTTTGCGATAGCGCACCCAGCTGTAAATCAGGACCACGGCAGTGGCGACAATCAGCGCGCCGGTTGCCGCATAGATATCATAAATTTTATAAAAAGCGAAAAAGACAACCAGCGGTAAGAAATCCAGAAACTGCTTCATACTTCGATTCCGTAGTTCAGCGCCGCCCGCCAGCGGGCGGCATGAGATTATTGACGAATAAGCATATACACGCGGAATAAATAGATCAGCAACAGGGCGGAAACCAGGTTACTGAGCGCATTAACCACTACGGCGCCAAGGTACGGCGTCAGGAAGGCAAAGCTTGATGCAAACAGTAGCAGCAGCGTTTTTGCCAGCATCCAGCCCACGACGGCGGGCGCAATCAGGCGCATATTAGCCCAGCCGAGTCGGGTACTGTGCCGAATGGCGGCAAAGACACCCAGCTTGTCCTGGACCAGCATGACCGGCGCGAACGCCAGCACGATAGCCAGCAAAATGCCCGGCACCACGATCAGCATGACGCCCATCTGGACGAGGAAGGTACTGATAAAAATCAGCACCAGCAGCTTCGGCAGCACCGGCGCGCTGGCGCCAATGGCGCGAAGCGCGCTCACCGGCTGCCCGGCAGAGATGAGCTGAATCATCAGCAGAATACCGCCCGCAAGGATGGCATTACCAATCAGCCCGGCAAAGGTCGATGCCGCAGGATCTGCTGTTGCTCCGGCGTCATGTTCTGAACCAAATCAAACAGCCCCGTACTGCCGGCGAGATGATCGCCGGTTGTCAGCGTCGCCAGCTGTTCATCGCTGGGGGAAAAGGCATGGCCAAGCACCACCGTGATAAATGAACAGAGCAAGGCAATCAGTAAAATGGTGACGAACTGATTGCGGAAAAAATTACCCGTGTCACGGTATACAGACTGCGCCGTGATAGACATGCACTCTCCTTGAGTATTGCAGGTGTTAATTAGCCGGCAATTGTACCGCAAATCGCGCCTGCGTAGCAGCCTCTGCGCCAGCTCCGCTAAGTATATCTTTGTAAAGAGGTTCCAGCGGCGGCAGGCCGTATCGCGCGCGGGCTCGATTGCACGCTTCGTTGAGTTCGCCGTTCTCACCGGACATCGCGAACTCGCGGCACGGAGAGGGACGGTGAGCATAGATAGTACAACTGACGGAATCGCCTATCGTGCCCGAAAGGGCCGAGCAGCGCGACTGACGCTGGTTAGTGCCGGTCATACAGCGCAAAAAGGGGGTAACAGGCTCAGTAAGCTGCGCGGGGACGGGGCCACCTGCATCATCACCTTCTGCCCAGTAAAAAGAGACTCGAAAATACGCACAACAGGCACCGCACGTCATGCACGGGTTGATTTCACTCATGATTACACCTGATCAAAACGCATCAACAATATTGTCGTGTCCTAAATTATCCAGCCGCTGAGAAGCCGACAAGAGGAGACAAAAAAAATTTTCCGACAAATCAATAAAATTGATATAGCTATTAATAACGGTTGTGACATAAAGCCACAAAATTGATCTGGATTAACAAATGTTAAATCTAATGACTTTGTGTGATCCGTGACGGATCAAAAGTAACTCATTGTGGGTATATTTGCCGCGCTTGAAAAACCATAATGAGGAAGTGGATATGAAAAAGTTAGCAGCGGTTGCATTGGCGTTAAGTACTGTTTCCGGCGGCGCCTGGGCGCATGAAGCCGGCGAGTTTTTTATTCGTGCGGGTTCGGCAACGGTACGTCCTACGGAAGGATCGGATAGCGTCCTCGGCAGTCTGGGAAGCTTTAACGTCAGTAATAACACTCAGTTAGGCTTAACCTTTACCTATATGGCGACTGACAATATTGGTATTGAACTGCTGGCCGCCACGCCGTTCCGTCATAAGGTTGGCACGGGCCCTACCGGCGATATCGCCACTGTCCATCATTTACCGCCGACGCTGATGGCGCAGTGGTACTTTGGCGACGCGCAGAGCAAATTCCGTCCTTATATTGGCGCGGGTATTAACTACACCACCTTCTTTGATAATGATTTCAATAAAACCGGTAAAGAGGCGGGGCTGTCGGATCTCAGTCTTGACGATTCCTGGGGCGCGGCCGGGCAGGTGGGGCTGGATTATCTGATCAACCGCGACTGGCTGATCAACATGTCCGTCTGGTACATGGATATCGACACCAACGTGAAGTTTAAACACAATGGCGTGAACCAGAGCGTCAGTACCCGACTGGATCCGTGGGTGTTTATGTTCTCGGCGGGTTATCGCTTCTAAGGCGTTCCCGGCGGCAATTTATGCGGTCGGGATGTTTTTCTAGCGGCAGGCCTCGGTAGTGATTTTCACCGCCAGCCTGGCCGCGCGCCCTTGGGCGATAGAACGCGGAATCAGGTAGATCATATTCGGACCCGGCGTCAGCGCCATGCCCAGCGAGACGGTGATTTTTTCATCCTACGATGCCAGGCTTTACTGCGGAGGTCATTGTTAGTGGGAAGGTCAGTTACGCCAGGCGTAGCGTTTCGGGCGAAAAAAAAGCCCGCATCGGATGCGGGCAAAAATACTGGAAGCAATGTGAGCAATGTCGTACCGAATACCTGAGTGATTTGCTCAACTACTCGGTAATGAGAAAGATAATATTTCTCATTTAAGATATCAACCCTATCTTTTGTGTGAAAGCGATTTTTTTATCCGAGGGTGAAGACCGTCCGTTTCAGACTATTGTCCAGTGACCAGGCTGTGGCAACGTTTTGCAGCGGCACGGGCGTGGTGGCGATGGTAAATCCGCCCGCAACCGCCGCATTCAGCATCTCGCCGGTCGCCTGCAACAGCTGCGACATTGGCAGGCTGCCAATCCCGCTTCCCATTAGCTGCAGCGGGGCGGATCGCAGTATCGCGCCGTTAAGCGCAATGTCGCTTCCCGCGAGTGACCCGACCTGTACGTAACGAATGGGGGTGTGGCCGCGGCTGTATTTCGCCAGCGCCGGCAGCATCAGTTCCGCGCTGTGCCCCCAGAGATAATCGACGACGACATCAATCCCCAGGTTGGCCTGAACGGCGAATTCGGCGCTGAGGGCGGTGTCATCTCCGGTGAGCAGGATGCTGACATCAGCGTCCAGTGCCGCAAGTGTGCTGGGGTTACGCCCGGTAGCGATCACTTTGCTGGCCCCGAGATGGCGGGCAATTTGCACCGCTAGCTGTCCGGCGCTGCCGGTTGCGCCGTTGACCAGTACGGTTTCACCGGCCCGGAAATTCGCGCGCTTCACCAGCGCCGCCCAGGCGGACATGCCTGGATTGGCCATCGCCGCGGCGGTGATATCGTCCAGGTCGTCCGGCAACGCAAAGCAGTTCTGACGGTCAACAGGGGCGTACTGCGCCATGCTGCCCCACGGCGCGGTTGGAAAGGCAAAATAGACTCGTTCACCGGAAGGGAGCGTGCCGGTGCCGTCGATGCCGACGACAAACGGCAACCTGCCGTCAAAGCTGTAATGTTTACCCGAGGCGCGGCTTTTCACGACGTGGCTGATGGCGGCGGCACGGACGCGAATCCGCATCTGTTCATCGCCCACCGGCGGTTCATCAAAATCGGCCCATACCGGGCCCTGGTCAAGGTCAAAAACGACGGCTGCTTGCATAAAGGTGTCTCCAGAAGATAATTATGTGTAAAATGCACATATCAGATAACGGCACTATACTTGGTTGGAAAATATATGCAATATGCACATAATAATTATGACATCACGGACTTCCACGGTGCGCTGCTGGATATTATCGGCGTCATGAATCAGCCGGCCCGCGACGAGCAGCTGTTACAGGCGGCGGGCGTTCAGCTTGAACAGCTGCTGTTTCCGCTGCTGGTGGCGATTGGTCGCTGTGGGCCGATAGGCGTGGTGGAGCTGGCGGATAACCTCGGGCGGGATTACACCACCGTCAGCCGCCAGGTGAAGAAGCTTGAAGCTCAGGGGCTGGCACATAAGCAGCCGAACGAACGCGACAGGCGGATTAGCGAAGTGACGCTGAGCGAGCAGGGGCAGGCGATTTTTGCGCAGATAGCGGTCGCGCGGCAGACGCTGATGAATCGGGTACTGGGGAACTGGTCGCCGGAAGAGGTACAGACGCTGTTTACGCTGACGCGTAAATACGCCGACAGCCTGCAACAGCAATAAGCCGCCCGACGAGCGTCAGGCGGCTTGAGGCGTTACGCCGATTTGGTGGCCGCTTTCATACGGGCCACAAAGCGTGAAAGCTCATCCAGCATTGCCTGCGGATTGTCGACGTTACGCTCAATGATTTTGACAATGGCGGAGCCCGAGATAGCCCCGGCGGCACCGGCTTCAATCGATGCGGATACCTGATCCGGCGCAGAGATACCAAAGCCCTGCAGCGGCGGCGCGGCGTTGTACTCTGCCAGTTTCGCCACCAGGTGGTGCAGCGGCAGGGCGGCGCGAGTTTCGGTACCCGTCACGCCCGCACGGGAGAGCAGATAAGTGTAACCACGACCGTGTTCGGCAATCTGACGCAGCAGCTCGTCGTCGGCGTTCGGCGGGCAGATGAAAATCGGTGCCACGTTATGACGCATGGCGGCCTGACGGAACGGCGCGGACTCTTCCACCGGCACATCGGCGACCAGTACGGAGTCGACGCCTACGCGCGCGCATTCGGTGTAGAACTCGTCAATGCCGCGGTTGAACACCAGGTTGGCGTACATCAGCAGGCCAATCGGAATCGTCGGGTGCTTCTGGCGAATAGCCGCCAGCATCTCAAAGCACTGAGTCGGCGTGACGCCAGAAGCAAACGCACGCAGGGTCGCGTTCTGGATGGTTGGGCCATCGGCCAGCGGATCGGAGAACGGAATACCCAGCTCAAGCGCATCGGCGCCGCCTTCAATCAGCGCATCAATGATTTTCAGTGATTGTTCCGGATTCGGATCGCCTAAGGTGACGAAGGGAACAAACGCGCCTTCCTTGCGGGCCTTCAGTTGAGCAAACAGGTTGTCATAGCGTTCCATCAGATTTCCCCTCGCGCTTTCAGAATATCGTGTACGGTAAAGATGTCTTTGTCGCCGCGCCCGGACAGGTTTACGACCAGCAGCTGCTCTTTTTCTGGGTTTTCACGCATCATTTTCAGCGCGTGGGCCAGGGCGTGGGAGGACTCCAGCGCCGGGATAATCCCTTCATGGCGGCTGAGTTCCTTGAACGCATCCAGCGCTTCGTTATCGGTAATCGAGACGTATTCAGCACGGCCAATGCTGTTCAGGAAGGCGTGCTGCGGCCCAACGGACGGGAAGTCCAGACCCGCAGAGATTGAGTAAGACTCTTCAATCTGGCCTTCATCAGTCTGCATCATCGGCGATTTCATACCAAAGTAGATGCCGACACGGCCGTGTTTCAGCGGCGCGCCGTGTTCGCCGGTTTCAATACCGTGACCGGCTGGCTCAACGCCAATCAGACCAACGCTGGTTTCATCGATGAAGTCGGCGAACATACCGATGGCGTTAGAACCGCCGCCGACGCAGGCAATAACCGCATCCGGCAGACGACCTTCTTTTTCACGGATTTGCACTTTGGTCTCTTCACCAATCATGCGCTGGAATTCACGCACGATGGTTGGGAACGGGTGCGGGCCTGCTGCGGTGCCGAGCATATAGTGCGCGGTTTCATAGCTGCCAGACCAGTCGCGCAGCGCTTCGTTACAGGCATCTTTCAGCGTCGCGGAGCCGCTGTGTACCGCAATAACCTCTGCCCCCATCAGGCGCATACGGAAAACGTTCGGCGACTGACGTTCGATATCTTTCGCGCCCATATAGATGCGGCACTTCAGACCGAGCAGGGCACAGGCGAGCGCGGAGGCTACGCCGTGCTGACCAGCACCGGTTTCGGCGATAATTTCGGTTTTACCCATGCGTTTTGCCAGCAGCGCCTGACCCAGAACCTGGTTGGTTTTGTGCGCGCCGCCGTGCAGCAGATCTTCACGCTTGAGGTACAGCGTGGTTTTGGTGCCTGCCGTCAGGTTGCGGCACTTGGTCAGCGCAGTCGGACGACCGGCGTAGTTTTTCAGCAGGTCGGTAAATTCGGCCTGAAATTCGGGATCCTTCTGCGCGCTGACAAACGCTTCTTCCAGCTGGCGCAGGGCGGGCATCAGAATCTGCGGAACGTACATGCCGCCAAATTCGCCGAAGTAGGGGTTCAGTAAAGTACTCATTCTTGCTCCTTAATATGCGCGCAGCGTCTGAAACACCGAGGCCAGTTTGCTGGCATCTTTAATACCCGGTTTTGACTCGACACCTGAATTGAAATCCAGCCCGACGCAGCCGCTTTTGGCTGCATCTACGCAGTTGTCTGCGCTTAACCCACCGGCCAGCATCACATTGCTCAGATCCTGACCTTGTAACAGTGACCAATCAAACCGCTGGCCGGTGCCGCCCTGGCCGTTGTCGAACAGATATCTGTCGACGTGCTTCAGGCTGCGCGGCGGCAGTGCATTGGTGACGCTCAGCGCTTTCCAGATTTGTACATCGGCCGGTAGCGCGGCGCGCAGGTCATCGATGTAGGCCTGTTCTTCATCACCGTGCAGCTGTACCGCACGCAGGGAAAGCGCAGTCGCGCGACCAACGACCTCCGCAACCGGGGCATTGCGGAATACGCCGACGTAGCTCAGCGGCGCGGCGGCGATAACCTCGCGAGCCTGCTCAACGCTTACCGCGCGCGGTGAAGTGGGGACAAAAATCAGTCCGCCATAAATAGCGCCCGCTTCATAGGCCGCCTGGGCATCCTGCGCGCGGGTCAGCCCGCAGACTTTATTCTCCCCCAGCAGTACACGGCGGACCGCCGCGTTGAGGTCATCGTGCGCCATCATCGCTGAACCGATCAGGAAACCGTTGGCGTAATGGGCCAGCTCACGAACCTGGGCATTCGTGTTGATACCGGATTCGCTGATGACGGTGACCTCGTGACCCAAACGCGGTGCCAACTGGCGGGTACGGTTGAGGTCGATGGAGAGATCGCGCAGGTCGCGGTTGTTGATGCCGACGACTTTTGCCTTCAGCGCAATGGCGCGCTCAAGCTCTTCTTCATTGCTCACCTCGGTCAGCACGCCCATGTTCAGGCTATGCGCCACCGCGGACAGCTGACGATACTGTTCATCGTCCAGCACGGAGAGCATCAGCAGACAGGCGTCCGCCTGGTAGAAACGCGCCAGATAAATCTGATAGGCGTCGATAATAAAGTCTTTGCACAGAATCGGTTGCGGTGCGATACCGCTGACGATCGGCAGAAAATCAAAGCTGCCCTGGAAGTACTTTTCATCGGTCAGTACCGAAATGGCGGAGGCGTAATGCTTGTAAACGTTGGCAATACGTGCCGGATCGAAATCATCGCGAATGACCCCTTTTGACGGAGAGGCTTTTTTGCACTCCAGAATAAACGCGGTGCGGGTGCCGCTGAGCGCATCATAAAAATGACGCTGGCTTGGTTGCACGTCGTTCTGGAACGAGGCTAACGGTTGTTGTTGTTTGCGGGCTTCTACCCAAATCGCTTTATCGGCAACGATTTTTGCTAATACGGTCTGCATTTCTTATCCTCTTGCCGCTAATGCGGTTACGCGGTCGTAGGCTGCACCGCTGTGCAGCACGTCCAGCACTTTCTTGACGTTCGCCTTCAGGTCTTCATGACCGTACAGGCGCATCAACATGGCGACGTTTACCGCGACGGCGGACTCATGCGCGGTCTCGCCTTTACCTTGTAGCAAGCGCGTCAGAATGTCACGGTTTTCTTCCGGCGTACCGCCCGCCAGCTCGGCCTGGTGGTAGGGCTTGAGGCCGAAGTCGTCGGCAGTCAGCTGATAGCTTTTGATTTCGCCATGGTTCAGCTCGGCAACCACGGTCGGCGCATGCAGCGACACTTCATCCATGCCGCCGCTGTGTACCACCGCCGCACGCTCATAACCCAGCACACGCAGAGTCTCGGCAATCGGCAGCACCAGCTCCGGGCTGTAAACGCCGATCAGCGCCAGCGGCGGGTGAGCCGGGTTAATCAGTGGCCCCAGCACGTTAAACAAGGTGCGGGTTTTCAACTGCTGGCGAACCGGCATGGCGTAGCGGAAACCGGTGTGATACTTCGGTGCGAACAGGAAACAGACGCCCAGTTCGTCCAACGCCGCGCGAGACTTGTCGGCGTTCATGTCGAGATTGATACCAAATGCCGCCAGCAGGTCTGACGAGCCTGATTTACTGGAGACGCTGCGGTTACCGTGCTTGGCGACCTTCAGACCACAGGCCGCGGCCACAAAAGCGCTGGCGGTGGAGATGTTAATGCTGTTGCTGCCATCACCGCCGGTGCCGACAATATCGGCAAACGGATAGTCCGGGCGTGGGAACGGTGCGGCGTTCTCCAGCAGCGCGGTGGCGGCGCCGGCGATTTCGTTCGGGCTCTCGCCGCGAATTTTCATACTGACCAGCGCGGCGGCCAGTTGCTCCGGTTTCACTTCGCCGCGCACCACGGCGGAAAACAGTACGTGGCTTTCCTGCTGGCTCAGCGTTTGTGCCTGATACAGTTTTTCCAGAATCGGCTGGATGGTGTTGCTCTGCTCCAGCTTCTGCAACGCCCATGCCAGCGTTTGTTCCAGCAGACGCGCACCCTGGGTAGTCAGGATGGACTCCGGATGGAACTGAAAGCCGCAGACGCGATCGGCATCGTGACGAACCGCCATCACCATGCCATTAAAGTGGGCGTTGATGGTCAAGCCGGCCGGAATGTTGCTGCCGACCAGCGAGTGGTAGCGCGCTACCGGTAGCGGATTGCTTAAGCCTTCAAACATGGCCTGGCCGTCGTGCTCAATGCTGGACGCTTTGCCATGCAGAATTTCGCCGGCCTGGCCGACGTAGCCGCCGTAGGCTTCCACGATGGCCTGATGGCCGAGGCAGATGCCGATAATCGGCAGCTTGCCGCGCATACGGGTCAGCAGCTCCGGCATGCAGCCGGCTTCGGACGGCGCCCCCGGCCCCGGGGAGAGCATCAGCACCGGGTTATCCATAGTGCCGAGACGGTCGATTAAGGTCTGAGCTGGAACGTGATTACGGTAAATGACCACGTTATGCCCGTTCGCGCGCAGCTGATCTGCCAGGTTATAGGTAAATGAGTCGATGTTATCGAGCAGCAGAATGTCAGCCATCAGAAAATCTCCTGTGCATGATGCGCGGTGGCAATGGCACGCAGCACCGCGCGCGCTTTATTACGGGTTTCATCGGCTTCAGACTGCGGGATGGAATCCAGAACCACGCCTGCGCCAGCCTGAACGGTGGCGATACCGTTTTCAACAAACGCAGAGCGAATAACAATACAAGTGTCCAGGTCGCCGTGTGCGGTGAAGTAGCCCACCGCACCGCCGTAGCTGCCGCGGCGCTTGCCTTCGGCGGCGGCAATCAGCTGCATCGCGCGCACTTTCGGTGCCCCGCTAAGGGTGCCCATGTTCATGCAGGCGCGATAAGCGTGCAGCACGTCGAGATCTTTACGCAGCTCGCCGACCACGCGGGAGACGAGATGCATGACGAACGAGTAGCGATCAACTTTGGTCAGGTCCGCGACGTAGCGGCTGCCCGGGGTGCAGATGCGCGCCAGATCGTTACGCGCGAGGTCAACCAGCATTAAGTGCTCCGACAGCTCTTTGTGGTCGGTGCGCATCTCCAGCTCAATACGGCTGTCGAGGTCGCGATCCAGCGAACCGTCGGCGCGACGGCCGCGCGGACGGGTACCGGCAATCGGATAAATTTCAATCTGGCGGCTGGTAGCATCGTACTTCAGCGAACTTTCCGGCGATGCGCCGAACAGGGTGAAGTCGTTGTCCTGCATAAAGAACATGTACGGGCTTGGGTTGCTCTTCTTCAGCACGTCGTAGGCCGCCAGCGGTGACGGGCAGGGCAGTGAGAAGCGGCGAGACGGCACCACCTGGAAAATTTCCCCGGCGCGAATCGCTTTTTGCATCTTGCGCACGACGTCGCCGTACTCTTCATCGCTTTGGTTAGTTTCACAGCGCATGGTGCTGATTTCTTCTACCGGCAGCGCCGACGGCGGCTCATTGAGCTGCTGGCGAACCTGGGCAATACGCTCAAGCAGGCGATCTTTTTCCGCTGCTGATGGCGTAAACAGGCTGGCCTGAATGCGGGTGCTTTTGGTCTGATGGTCGATCACCAGCAGCGTTTCTGCCAGGTAGAAACAGTAGTCCGGGCAGGCGGTGTCGCTGTCAAGATGCGGTAAATCTTCAAACCCGGCAACCAGGTCGTAGGCGAACAGGCCGCCAAAGAACATGGCTTCGCGTTCGTTCTGCGGCACGTTGACCAGCGTTTGTAACAGACGGAAGGCGTCGAAGACCGACAGCGAGCACAGGCGGGCATCTTCATCCAGCAGCGCACTGACCGCCGGGAAGCGCAGGACGCGGCCGTCAGGCTGATGCGTATTCTCAACGCCCGCGGGCAGTACCGCGTCCAGCAGCGGCAGCAGAGACGCGCCGTTGGCGGAGAGCGCCTGAAGGGTGACGGTATCGCCCAGCGCGGTGATGCGCAGTGCGCTATCCACCAGCAGCAGGCTTTTTAAATCGTTTTTACTGTCAATGTCGGCTGATTCAAGCAGCAGCGTGGCCGGGCGCTTCGCGCAGAGTTGGTGAAACAGTGCGGTTGGGTTTTCACGGTAAATCGCGTCACTGGTCAGAAGCTCGAGCATGGGTTTTGGTGTTTGCATCGTTGTTCTCGCCTGTTCTGTATAATCTTTGCTTAATAAAAAGCCCGCTCATTGGCGGGCTGGTATCTGTATGCGTAACGCAGACGTGATGACTTCGCCCTATAGGGAAGTACGCCACCAACCGCCGTGCAGAGCAATCATTTTGCGAGCCATTTGCAGATACCTTTACTAAGTGAACTTGCGTACTAGTTAACTAGTTCATGAAGGCAAAGTCAACCCCTGATTTTAGAATTTCCCGTATTCCCGCTATGATAGGTCGCGAATAACTCTGAGTAGCACAAAGGAAGCCGTTTTGAGCGACACCAATTACGCAGTGATTTACGATCTGCACAGCCATACTCTCGCCTCGGATGGCCGCCTGACGCCGGAAGAACTGGTGCACCGCGCCGGGGAGATGCGCGTGGGGACGCTCGCCATCACCGATCATGATACCGTTGACGCCATTCCGCGCGCGCGGGCAGAAATTGCCCGCGCCGGGCTGCCGTTAACGTTAATTACCGGCGTTGAAATTTCGACGCTGTGGGAAAATCACGAAATTCATATCGTCGGGCTGAATATTGATATTGCTGACCCGGCGTTGACGGCGTTTTTACGCGCCCAGATCGAACGCCGCCAGCAGCGTGGCATGATGATTGCCGAGCGCCTGGAAAAGGCGCATATCCCCGGCGCGTGGGAAGCGGCTCTGGCGCTGGCCGACGGCGGAGCGGTTACCCGCGGCCACTTTGCCCGTTTTCTGGTCGAGCAGGGCAAGGCCAGCAATATCGGCGATGTCTTCAAAAAATATCTCGCGCGAGGGAAAACCGGTTACGTTCCGCCACAGTGGTGTACAATAAGGGAAGCTATTGATGTCATTCATCATTCGGGTGGGGTCGCCGTACTGGCCCATCCGGGGCGGTACAATTTGTCCGCCAAGTGGCTGAAAAGACTGCTGGCACACTTCAGTGAACACGGCGGTGACGCGATGGAAGTGGCCCAGTGCCAGCAGGCGCCTCACGAGCGCGCTCAGCTTGCCACCTATGCCCGTGAATACGGATTACTGGCGTCACAGGGGTCGGATTTCCATCAACCCTGCCCGTGGATTGAGCTGGGCCGCAAACTGTGGCTCCCGGCGGGCGTCGAGGGCGTCTGGCAGCGCTGGGAACAGCCGCAGAATACAACTGAGAGGGAAGCATGAGTCAGTTTTTTTATATCCATCCGGATAACCCGCAGGCGCGTCTGATTAACCAGGCGGTCGAAATTGTGCGTAAGGGCGGCGTTATCGTCTACCCAACCGACTCCGGCTACGCGCTGGGCTGCAAAATTGAAGATAAAGGCGCGATGGAGCGTATCTGCCGCATTCGTCAACTGCCGGACGGCCACAACTTTACGCTGATGTGTCGCGATCTGTCCGAGCTGTCGACCTATTCCTACGTCGACAACGTGGCGTTTCGCCTGATGAAAAACAACACGCCGGGTAACTACACTTTTATCCTGAAAGGGACGAAAGAGGTACCGCGTCGGCTGTTGCAGGAGAAGCGTAAAACCATCGGGATGCGCGTGCCGTCCAACCCGATCGCGCAGGCGCTGCTCGAAACCTTAGGTGAGCCGATGCTCTCTACCTCGCTGATGCTGCCAGGCAGTGAGTTTACCGAGTCTGATCCGGAAGAGATTAAAGATCGCCTCGAGAAAGTGGTCGATCTGATCATTCACGGTGGCTATCTCGGACAGCAGCCGACTACGGTTATCGACCTTACCGAAGATGCACCGGTGGTGGTGCGTGAAGGCGTGGGGGACGTTAAACCGTTCCTGTAATGCTTCTTATAACCCGGCGCCCGCCGGGTTATTGCTATTTCAAGGCCGCAATCTGCGCCAGCATCCACTGCTGTGCTTTTGCCTGTCCGTTGGACGGGCGGTAATAGACTTTTAGCGTATACGGTGGAATAGGGAATGGCGGTGCGTGTAGCGCCAGCTGGCGGGTATCAAACAGTTGATGCACACCACGGCGCGGTAGGGTAATCGCCAGATCGGTTCGACTGACGATGAATGGCGCCGACATAACGCTTGGCAGCTCTACCACCGTATTGCGGCTGACGTGGTGTGATAGCAGGTAGCTGTCGATCGGACGGTGGTGCTCGTTCCATGGGCTAACGACCACGTGACCGAGCTGGAGATACGTTTCTGGGGTCAGCGTCTCTCCCGCCAGCGGATGGCCTTTACGCACCGCAACAACATAATCATCGGTAAACAGCGCCAGCGACGCCAGGCCGTGGCGCGGTTGAACTTTTTCCTCTTCAAATCCCACCGCGAAATTAACGCGCCCTGCGAGTAAGTCTTCCAGCGCATCATATTCCCGTGAATAGATGATACGGACACGAATTCCCGGCGCAGCGGCCTGCAGGCGGGCAATCAGTTCGGGAAAGAAAACGGCGGCGGTATAATCGGTAGCCGCAAAGGTAAAGGTCTGAGTGCTGGTGGCGGGATCGAAGCTGTCGACTTTCCCCAATTCCCCATTGAGCGTTTCCAACGCACGGGAGATCGCGGGAAAAAGCGCGTCGGCTCTTGGCGTGGGCTGCATCTGGCTGTCCTGGCGGACGAAGAGCGGATCCTCTAACGCAACACGCAAACGCGCGAGCGCATGGCTAAAAGCCGATGGGCTGATGGCGAGCTCGCTGGCGGCTTCCGTCACGCTGCCAAGCCGGTAAAGCGCGTCGAACACCAGCAGCAGATTGAGATCGAGCAGGCGAAGATTATGATGCATGATATTCAGTTTAGTAGTGAAAAGAATGCAGCGTGTTCATATCATGTTAGCGCTAAAATAGCGACTTCTTATCGGAGTGCGTTAATCAGGAGGCATTGTGTCACACGTGACTTTTCGTCAGGCGACCGCGGCGGATATTGACCGCTGTTATGAAATCGAATCGGCGGCCTATCCGGCCGACGAGGCGGCAACCCGGGAAAAAATCGCCATACGTATCGCCCGCTATCCACAGGGCTTTTTGTGTATGGAGCAGCGCGGAGAAGTGATCGGCTTTATTAATGCCGGCTGCGCCTGGGAGGTGGTGATGTCGGATGAGGCTTTTAAAGAGCTGGTCGGCCACGATCCGGCGGCACCCAATGCGGTCATTATGTCCGTTGTGCTGCATCCGGATTATCAGGGCCAGGGGCTGTCGACGCAAATGATGCAGGCCTTTATCGCCCACTTGCGTCAGCAGGGAAAAACGGCCATTTATCTGATGTGTAAGGCCCAGTACCTGGAGATGTATAAGCGTTTTGGCTATCAATTCCTTAAGCGCTCCGATTCGACCCACGGTGGCGAAGAGTGGTTCGAGATGATGCAAACCCTGTAGCGGGCGGCGACGCTTTTGCTTCATTCAGACGCTATCATGTCGCGCGCGGTAGAAAAGGGCAGGAACAAGCTGCCCATTTCTTCTAAAATTCGTGTAGTATGTGCGGTCACCATTCTGGGCGGGTAGCCTGCGCTGTTGTAAAGCGCCGCTGCCGGCCTGTTTATGCGGCCCGGTGTATACTTCCCGCGCGGCTAATGAAGTCTCTAAGACGCCTGTGAAGGCGACACCTGAAGGAAGCTCAATGAGCGATAAAAGCGAAAAACTGCAAAAAGTGCTGGCACGCGCTGGCCACGGCTCCCGTCGTGAAATTGAAACGATTATTGAAGCGGGCCGCGTGAGCGTCGACGGCAAAATCGCCAAGCTGGGCGATCGCGTTGAAGTCATCCCTGGTCTCAAAATTCGTATCGACGGGCATCTGATCTCCGTTAAAGAATCCGTAGAACAAATTTGTCGCGTTCTGGCTTATTACAAGCCGGAAGGTGAACTGTGTACGCGTAATGATCCGGAAGGGCGTCCGACCGTGTTCGATCGCCTGCCTAAACTGCGTGGCGCACGCTGGATTGCCGTGGGGCGTCTGGACGTCAACACCTGTGGTCTGCTGCTGTTTACTACCGACGGTGAGCTGGCTAATCGCCTGATGCACCCAAGCCGTGAAGTTGAACGTGAGTACGCGGTACGTGTGTTCGGTGAGGTCGATGACAATAAGGTGCGTCAGCTTTCCCGCGGTGTGCAGTTGGAAGATGGCCCGGCGGCGTTCAAAACCATTAAATTCAGCGGTGGTGAAGGTATCAACCAGTGGTACAACGTGACCCTGACTGAAGGCCGTAACCGTGAAGTACGCCGCCTGTGGGAAGCCGTTGGCGTACAGGTTAGCCGACTGATTCGCGTCCGCTACGGCGACATTCCGCTGCCGAAAGGCCTGCCGCGCGGCGGCTGGACCGAGCTGGATTTGGCGCAGACCAACTATCTGCGTGAGCTGGTTGAACTGCCGGCAGAAACGTCCTCAAAAGTGGCGGTGGAAAAAGACCGTCGCCGTATGAAGGCCAACCAGATTCGTCGCGCCGTGAAGCGCCATGCGACCACCGGCAATAGCGGTAACGGCGGCAACCGTCGTTCCAGCACGCGTAACAACCCGAAAGGGTAATGACGTAGGTTCCGGCGGGTGTCCGCCGGAACCATCTTCTCGTTTTCATTCTCTCCTGTGATTGCATTCACACTTCTGTATAAAGACAAAAAACAGGAATTCCCCAGACAAAGAACGCAAAGTGATAAAATAACCCCCGCCATATACTGTCGCTACAGATTACTTAAACAGGTAGCCCGAAATGGAAACAACCCAAAAACTCTCGGCAAGCTATGTGGTTATCGGCGTAAAAGAAAAAATTGGCTATGGCTTTGGCGATTTTGCCTCTAATTTATCCTTCGGTTTTGTTTCGCTCTTTTTATTATTTTTCTATACCAACATCTACGGCATTAGCGCCGTTCAGGCGAGCCTGATATTTGTGATTGCGCGGGTGGTTGACGCCATTTTCAATATTCTGATTGGCTTTGCGATTGATAAAACCCACAGCCGTTACGGCAAGCTTCGCCCCTGGTTATTATATGGTTCAATCCCCCTTGGGTTATTAACCGTACTCTGCTTCCTGCCGTTTGGCGGTGAGGTGAAATTCTGGTTTGCGCTGTGCTCGTATACCCTTTATTGCCTGGCGTATACCGCCGTCAATACGCCGTATTCGGCCATGACTAACCGCTTAACGCAGCATGAAGCCTCGCGTTCATCGCTGTCCGTATATCGCTTCGTGCTGGCGATTGTCGGCTATCTGATTGTATCAACGACTGCAGATATTCTGATTTCTCCGTTTGATGACAAGCAAATGGGCTACGTTTTTGCCGTTTCCTGTTTTGCGCTGCTGGCGACGTTTTTGTTCCTGGCCTGCTTTGGCATGACCAAAGAGCGCGTGGGGGCAGAGGAAGATACGCCCGCGCCAACGCTGCGTGAAATGTTCCGTGCGGTAATGGGGAATGCGCCGTTGATTAACCTGTCGCTGTTTACCGTCTTTTTCTATATTGCCTATACGGTCTGGATGGCGATTGCTATCTACTTTATTAAATACATTATTGGCAATGAAGGTTTTACCTCCTCGTTCTTTATGATCCAGTCGGCGGCCTATATTTTGGGGACCGTCATTTCTGAGAAAGTCATCGCCGTCATGGGCAAAAAGAAAATGACCCTGGTGGCGCTGCTGATAGGCGTACTGGGGATGCTCATGCAGTATTTTGTTGCCGGTCATAATATCTGGCTGATTATGACCGGCGTCTGTTTATTCAGTATTACGCTAGGCATGGGATTCGTCGCCATGTGGTCAATGATTGCCGATACCGTTGAGTATGCTGAATGGCACCATGGCGTGCGTACGGAAGGCGCCATATACGGTTTCTTCAATTTCATCACCAAAATTGCCATGGCTATCGGCGGCGGCTGTGCCGGATGGATGCTCGATTACTACCACTACGATGCGGCTAACGTGAGCGCCAGCGCGCTGGCGGGAATCAATATTCTGATGACGCTGTTCCCCGGCGCGATGTTTGCGATCGGTGCCATCTTTGTGGCCAGTTACGCGCTGGATGAGAAAACCTATCGCGACATCGTACAAAAAATCAGCCTGCGTAAGCAGAATGCGCTTTAACCTCAGGGAGTCAGAGAAATGAATCGTGATTTTACCAGCATCATTACGGCAATGAGCGCCGAAGAGAAAGTTGCGCTGCTTACCGGAAGCGGCCTGTGGCGCACGGCGAACCTGCCACAGCATGGCATCCGCGACATTGTGATGACCGACGGCACCTATGGCGTGCGCTACAGCAGTGCGCAGATAGACGGTAGCGAGAAGTGGAGCATGGATGACTTCATCTCCGTCATCACGCAAACCGCCAATCAGGCCAGCGCTGAAGAATCGGCCGCGAAAGGGGGCAGTGAGGCTCTGTTTAGCGCGTCACTGCCGGCAACCTGCTTCCCGAACGGCTCCAGTCTGGCCTGTAGCTGGGACAGTGAACTGGTCTACCAAATGGGGCAGGCGCTTGGGCGTGAGTGCCAGCATATGGGTGTCGGCATTCTGCTTGGGCCGGGGATCAATATTCGCCGTACGCCGCTGGCCGGGCGCGGTTATGAATATTATGCCGAAGACCCGGTTGTAAGCGGCGATATTGCCGCCGCGCTGATTAACGGCCTGCAGGATGAGGGGGTGGGGGCAAGCCTCAAGCACTTTGCTGCCAACAACTCGGAATACCGTCGTACCGAGATGGATTCGATTATTGAAGAACGCGCGCTGCGTGAAATCTATCTCGCGGGTTTCCAGCGGGCGATTGCGAAGTCGCAGCCGTGGACGGTGATGTCCTCCTATAACCGCCTCAACGGCGTGCAAACCTCTCAGGACCCGTTCCTGCTGACGCAGGTGCTGCGTGAAGAGTGGGGATACGACGGTCTGGTGATGTCTGATTGGTACGGCGTGAAAGATCGCCCGGCGTCGCTGCTGGCGGGCAACGATCTGGCCATGCCGGAGACGCGTCGCGATAAACAGACGCTGCTGGCGGCCATTGAGGAAGGGACTGTACCGATGGCGGTGGTGGATCGAGCCTGTCTGCGAATGCTGACGCTACTGGATAAAGTACATCGTCACCGGCGGCCTGACGTGCAGGCGGACTTCCCTGCACATCACGCGCTGTCTCAACAATTGGCTGCTGAATCCATTGTATTGTTGAAAAATGAACACGATCTTCTGCCGCTGCGTGCGGAAAAAACGCGACGTATTGCCGTTCTGGGCAAGCCCGCGCAGGAGCCGGTTATTCAAGGTTCAGGCTGTGCAACCACGGTACCGTACCTGCTTGACCGCCCGCTGGACGAAATTTTTGACCTCGCCGGGGACGATTTCAGCGTGAGCTGGGCGGTAGGGGCACCGGATGATGTCCACAGTGACGAAGCCGCGCTAGCGCAGGCGAAAGCGGTGGCCCAGGAAGCTGACGTCGCGGTGATTTTTGTCAGCACGGCCGTCGGTGAGGACGGTGAAAACGGCGATCGCCAGGATCTGAATATTCTCGCCGTGCATGAGCGGTTGATCCGCGAAGTCGCCTCGGTACAGCCTAATGTCGTGGTGGTGCTGGCTAACAGCGATGCGGTCGTGATGCCGTGGCTGGGGGAATGTAAGGCGCTACTGGAGACGTTCTTCGCCGGGCAGGGCATGGGGCGCGCGGTGGCCGAGATCCTCTTCGGCTTGCGTAACCCCAGCGGTAAGCTGACGGTGACGGTGCCAAATACGCTGGAAGAGACGCCCGCCTGGCTGCATTACCCGGGGGAAAACCTGCGCCATCACTACGGCGAAGGGCTGTTTGTTGGCTACCGCTACTATGATAAACGCCGCCTGACGCCGCTGTTCCCGTTCGGGTTCGGCTTAAGCTACACGCAATTTACCTACGCGAATTTGACCCTGGAGGCCACTCGGTTAGGGGCGGAGGACACGCTGGCGGTATCATTTGATTTGAGCAACGTGGGCCAGATTGACGGTAAAGAAGTCGTTCAGCTTTACGTCAGCGCGCCGCAGGGCGAGCTGATTCGTGAAGTCCGTGCCCTGAAAGGTTTTGATAAAATTGCGTTGGCGGCCGGGGAAACTCGGCGGGTAACGCTGAGGCTGCCGGTTGCGGAGCTGGCTTGCTATCATCCGGGGCTGGCCGATTGGCTGGTAACCCCGGGGACATGGCAGGTCCAGATTGGCGGCTCTTCCCGTGACCTGCCGTTTCAGGCGGAATTTACCGTTGACTGCCCGGCTCGCCATGTTCCGTTGCGCGACGATAACTCGCTGCAGCAGCTGATTCAGCAGCCGGAAGCGTTTGCCCGCGTGGTGCAGCTGATTAGCGATAAAAGCCATCTGCCTGCGGATCGGGTGCGGGAAAAGCTGATTCGCCTGGCCCCGGATCTGTTTTGCGGCCTGCTGATTGCATTGACGGAGTTCCTTGCACTGGATATTGAGCGCGATGAGCTGAATGCAGTACTGGCAGGGCGGCCTTACCCGTAAGTACACAGGAGAGCGCGCGTGTTTCCTTTTTCAGTCACTCACCCGGGCCCGGTGGTACAAACCGGGCGGCAGACGGCCCACAGCGGCTATGAGCTGATTGCCTTCGACGCCGAGAAGCTGAACGTATTTGCCGCGGAGGTTCGCTACTGCGAACCCCACTGGCATCTTGCGCCGGAGCTTATCACCGTCCTCAGCGGCCGTTTTTCATTGACGGTTGGTCAGCGCAATGTGGAACTCGGGCAGGGGGAGATGCTGTACATCAATGCGGAAGAGGTACACGCGCTGAGTGCGCTAGAGGACGGGAGTCAACTGGTGACCGTCCAGTTTTCCCCCGGACTTTTTGATGAGCTGCACCCGGCGCCGGTACTGGACTGGCGGACATCTCGCCAGGCGCCGACTGACGCAGCTCGGCAGGTGTTTCAGCGGCTCATCGCGCTGCTGGCGCAGATTATTGATGAACGTGCGCCGTTTCAGCGCATCGCGGCAATTTACCTGTTGCTGGATGCATTAGTTGCCGGCGGTAAACCTACCCAGCGGGCGGAAAGTACGCTGCGGGAAGAGGCGATGATAAAAGAAGGCATTGACTACATTAACCAGCATTTCGACCGGCCGTTGACGCTTAGCGATGTCGCCCACCATAGCGGCATGAGCTACTCGTGGTTTTCCAGGCTGTTTAAAAAGGTCAGTCGACACAATTTTAAAGAGTATCTGACGCTGGTGCGGCTCAACAAAGCCCGCACGCTGCTGCGTGATACGCGAACGCCGATTACGGAAATCAGCCACAGCTGCGGTTTTCAGGAGCATAAATCGCTGATCGCCGCGTTTAATAAATACTGTGGCCTAACGCCGACCGAATACCGAAAGCGCTTTATTTCGCGTCAGAATCTGGCGGAGAGTACCCTGGCACAGGGGGAAGATTGCCTGTGCCTGCCGCTCAACCGCGCGTTGCTCGACAGGCTCACGCTGCTTAGTAATCGATGCCAATCTGCGCCTTGATTCCGGCTTCGAACGCGTGTTTTACCGGGCGCAGTTCGCTGACCGTATCGGCATAGTCGAGGATGTCACGGTGACAGCCGCGACCGGTGATGATGACCGTCTGGTGATGCGGGCGGCTTTTCAGCGCGGTTAACACCTCTTCCAGCGGCAGATAATCATAGGCCACCATATAGGTCAGCTCGTCGAGCACCACCATATCCAGGCTATCGTCGGCCAGCATTCGTTTGGCATGCTGCCAGACTTCAAGGCAGGCCGCCGTATCGCTTTCGCGGTTCTGCGTATCCCACGTAAAGCCGGTCGCCATCACCTGAAACTCAACGCCTAGCGGCTCAAGCAGGTTACGTTCGCCGTTAGGCCACGTGCCTTTAATAAACTGAATCACGCCGACGTTATGGCCGTGGCCCACAGCTCGGGTGGCGGTGCCGAAGGCGGCGGTGGTTTTACCTTTGCCGTTGCCGGTAAAGACAATCACGATCCCCCGGCTATCCTGGGCGGCGGCGACGCGGGCGGCCACGCGCTCTTTTACGCGCTGCTGGCGTTCGCGGTAACGTTCATCACTCATTGGGCAATTCCTGGTTTACGCCCTGGCTGGGCATCAAAAGTCATGCCGGTTTTCCGCCGGCTATCGTCGCCCATCAGCCACAGGTAAAGCGGCATAATATCGGCAGGGGTTTTTAACTTCATTGCATCTTCCGTCGGGAACGCACTGGCGCGCATTTTAGTGCGCGTGCCGCCCGGGTTAATGCAGTTTACGCGCAGATGGCGGCTTTGATACTCCTCGGCCAGCACCTGCATCATACCTTCGGTGGCGAATTTAGACACCGCGTAGGCCCCCCAGTTAGCGCGGCCCTCGCGCCCGACGCTGGAGGAAGTGAAGACCAGTGAGCCGGCTTCAAATTCCAGCAGCAGCGGCAACAGTGCCTGGGTGAGCATAAAGGTGCCATTGACGTTCACCTGCATCACCTGCTGCCAGACCTGCGGATCCTGCTCGGCCATCGGGACCACGTCGCCCAATAGCCCGGCGTTGTGCAGCACGCCGTCAAGGCGCGGGGAGTGCAAACGGATTCGCTGCGCAAGCTGCTGGCAGTCCTGCGGGGTGCAGGTTAACAAATCCAGCGTGTAAATGTGGGCAGGCAATGCGCTGATTTTGCTGATTTCCTGCGCAACTGAACGCAATTTTTCTTCGCTGCGGCCCAGTAAAATGACGCTGGCGCCGTAGCGCGCGTAGGTGATTGCGGCTTCCCGACCGATGCCGTCGCTGGCACCGGTGACCAGAATGATACGGTTTTGCAACAAGTCGAGCTGGGGTTGATAGTGCACGGTTGCTCCTCTATGGCCCTTGCTGACCATATTTTATGTACTTTTCATGGCTTTTGGGCTTTATGCCTGAATCTGCTCGCTATTTCAATCAGCGAGCCGGAGAGACAACGTCTGATTAACAATTTGCAATGATTTCATTTGCAAAAAAGTCATCTGGAAGCCGCCTCGAAGGCTGATACTCGGGCCGAGACGCGCCGGGCTCGGTGTTGTACACTGAGCGACAGAATATGTGATTTTTGTACAAGGTGGATGTGTGGAATTACTTTTTCAGTATGGTCTGTTTCTGGCGAAAATCGTCACCGTTGTCGTTGCCATCGCCGTGGTGGCGGTGCTGATTGTTAATCTGTCGTCGCGTAAGCGGCAGCGCGGCGAGCTGCGGATCACCAACTTAAGCGAGCAGCACAAGGACATGCAGGAAGACTTAGCCGTGGCGCTGCTTGATGGCCCGCAGCAGAAGCTGTGGCAGAAAGCGCAGAAGAAAAAGCTGAAGCAGGAGGCGAAAGCCGCGAAGGCGAAGGCTAAACAGGGTGAGTCGTCAACATCCAGCAAGCCGCGCGCCTGGGTTCTGGATTTTAAAGGCAGCATGGACGCTCACGAAGTGGCCTCGCTGCGCGAAGAGATTACCGCCGTATTGACGGTTGCGACTCCGCAAGATCAGGTGGTGCTGCGTCTTGAAAGTCCTGGAGGGGTGGTGCACGGCTATGGTCTGGCGGCTTCCCAGCTACAGCGTATCCGCGATAAGCAAATCCCACTGACGGTGGCGGTGGATAAAGTCGCCGCCAGCGGCGGCTACATGATGGCCTGCGTGGCGAACAAAATTGTTGCGGCGCCGTTTGCGATCCTCGGTTCCATTGGCGTGGTGGCGCAGATCCCGAACCTGAACCGTTTTCTGAAAAATAAAGACATCGACGTAGAGCTGCATACCGCCGGCCAGTATAAGCGCACGCTGACTCTGCTGGGCGAGAACACCGAAGAAGGGCGACAGAAGTTCCGCGAAGAGCTCAACGAAACCCACCACTTATTTAAAGACTTCGTGAAAGCGATGCGTCCGTCGCTGGACATCGAACAGGTTGCCACCGGTGAACACTGGTACGGTTCGCTGGCGCAGGAAAAAGGGCTGGTGGATGAAGTGGGCACCAGCGATGAGCTGCTGCTGGGGCTGATGGCCGACCATGAAGTGGTGAACGTGCGCTACACTCAGCGTAAAAAAATGATGGATCGCTTTACCGGCAGTGCTGCAGAAAGCGCCGATCGTCTGATGATGCGCTGGTGGCAGCGTGGGCAGAAGCCGATGCTGTAAGAGGCCTCCGTCTGAAATGACGACGCCCGGTAAACATCGTTTACCGGGCGTTTTTGTTGGGGCTTAGGCCAGGGCCTTACGCTCAGTCAACCAGGTGATACTTTTCAGATAGCTCGTGGGCGAGATACTTGAACATATTAAACACGGCTGTGCTTTTCGGCGTCGGCAGGCCCTGTTCATCAAGGAAGTACTCTCCGCTGAAAACCAGCACGCCGTTACGCTGTTCAACGCCCGTTGCTTCAATTCCGGCCAGGGTATCTTCGTGCTCGCGGATAAGGCGATTAGCTTCAATCAGCAGCGTCTGACGATCGATAGGTTGGCTATTCTTTGACATATTCAACTCCTCAACATTCTCGCGCTAGTGTACGCCGGGAGGATGCTGTGGGCAAATATTCCCGACGTTTACCAGGGGCAATCATTTTATCGCAAAGTTGGCACGAATGGTGTTTGCATGCTAATAAAGTTGCGTAACGAATTTTATCAGGTACAGTGTGACGCTTTCGGCAATCTGGCAGCAGATTTGCTTGACATTCGACCAAATATTCTTCGTGCTATAGCACCTGACGAAAAAAAGTCTGTAAACTCAGCCGCCTGGCCGCTTGCCTCAAAAGCCGGTCAGTAAAGGGTTGATATCCATTGGCGTTGCCGCAACATACAAGGTTTGTCGCCAGTGGGATGTGGAACATGTGCGATGTATTCCTGGAAGAATCAAATTAGGTAAAGGTGAATATGGGTAAAGCTCTCGTTATCGTTGAGTCCCCGGCAAAAGCCAAAACGATCAATAAGTATCTGGGTAATGACTACGTGGTTAAGTCCAGCGTCGGTCATATCCGCGATTTGCCGACAAGTGGCTCAGCCGCCAAAAAGAGCGCTGACTCTACCTCCACCAAAACGGCCAAAAAGCCTAAAAAGGATGAACGAGGCGCGCTGGTTAACCGCATGGGCGTCGACCCATGGCATGACTGGGCGGCACACTATGAAGTGCTGCCAGGCAAAGAAAAGGTAGTTTCGGAACTCAAACAGCTGGCGGAAAAAGCCGACCACATCTATCTCGCAACCGACCTTGACCGCGAAGGGGAGGCCATTGCATGGCACCTGCGGGAAGTGATCGGTGGAGATGAAACGCGCTACAGCCGCGTGGTGTTTAACGAAATTACCAAGAATGCGATTCGTCAGGCTTTCGAAAAGCCGGGCGAACTGAATATCGACCGTGTTAACGCCCAGCAGGCGCGTCGCTTTATGGACCGCGTTGTGGGTTATATGGTCTCGCCGCTGCTGTGGAAAAAGATCGCCCGTGGTTTATCCGCCGGTCGCGTACAGTCCGTTGCGGTGCGCCTGGTCGTAGAGCGCGAGCGCGAAATTAAAGCCTTCGTTCCGGAAGAGTTCTGGGAAGTTGACGCCAGCACCACCACGCCGAGCGGCGATGCGCTGGCGCTGGAGGTAACCCATCAGGGTGACAAGCCGTTCCGTCCGGTAAACCGTGACGAAACCATGGCGGCGGTCAGCCTGCTGGAAAAAGCCAGCTATAGCGTGCTGGAACGTGAAGATAAGCCGACCAGCAGCAAGCCGGGTGCGCCGTTTATTACCTCCACGTTGCAGCAGGCGGCAAGCACCCGTCTGGGCTTTGGCGTGAAGAAAACCATGATGATGGCGCAGCGCCTGTATGAAGCGGGCTACATCACCTACATGCGTACCGACTCAACCAACCTGAGTCAGGATGCGGTCAACATGGTTCGCGACTATATCGGCGATAACTTCGGTAAAAAATATTTGCCGGAGAACCCGAACCAGTACGCCAGCAAAGAGAACTCGCAGGAAGCGCACGAAGCGATTCGTCCTTCCGACGTTTCCGTTCAGGCGGAAGCGCTGAAAGACATGGAAGCGGACGCGCAGAAGCTGTATCAGCTGATCTGGCGCCAGTTCGTGGCCTGTCAGATGACGCCGGCACAGTATGACTCCACCACGCTGACCGTGAAGGCCGGGGATTTCAAACTCAAAGCGCGCGGTCGTACGCTGCGCTTCGACGGCTGGACTAAAGTGATGCCAGCGCTGCGTAAAGGCGATGAAGACCGCACGCTGCCGATGGTCAACCAGGGCGATAAACTGAGCCTGGTTGAACTGACCCCGGCGCAGCACTTCACCAAACCGCCTGCGCGCTTTAGCGAAGCATCGCTGGTGAAAGAGCTGGAAAAACGCGGAATTGGCCGTCCGTCGACCTATGCGTCGATCATTTCGACCATTCAGGACCGCGGCTACGTGCGTACCGAAAACCGTCGTTTCTACGCGGAAAAAATGGGCGAGATCGTCACCGATCGTCTGGAAGAGAACTTCCGCGAGCTGATGAACTACGACTTTACCGCGCAGATGGAAGACCACCTCGACCGCGTGGCGAACCATGAAGCCGAGTGGAAGCAGGTGCTGGATCTGTTCTTTGGTGATTTCACCAAGCAGCTCGAAAAAGCTGAGAAACCGCCAGAAGAGGGCGGCATGCAGCCGAACGAGATGGTACTGACCAGCATCGACTGCCCGACCTGTGGCCGTAAGATGGGGATTCGTACCGCCAGCACCGGTGTGTTCCTCGGCTGTTCCGGCTACGCGCTGTCGCCGAAAGAACGCTGCAAAACCACCATTAACCTGGTGCCGGAAAACGAAGTCCTCAACGTGCTGGAAGGCGACGATGCCGAAACCAACGCGCTGCGCGCCAAACGTCGCTGCCAGAAATGCGGCACGGCGATGGACAGCTACCTGATCGATCCGAAGCGTAAGCTGCACGTTTGTGGTAACAACCCGACCTGCGACGGCTACGAGATTGAAGAAGGCGAGTTCCGCATCAAGGGCTATGACGGTCCGATCGTCGAGTGTGAAAAATGTGGTTCTGAGATGCACCTGAAAATGGGGCGTTTCGGTAAGTACATGGCCTGCACCAATGACGAATGTAAGAACACGCGTAAAATTCTGCGTAACGGTGAAGTGGCGCCGCCGAAGGAAGATCCGGTGCCGCTGCCGGAGCTGCCGTGCGAGAAGTCTGACGCCTATTTCGTGCTGCGTGATGGCGCCGCTGGGGTATTCCTGGCCGCTAACACCTTCCCGAAATCACGTGAAACTCGCGCACCGCTGGTGGAAGAACTGTTCCGCTTCCGCGACCGTCTGCCGGAGAAACTGCGCTACCTGGCCGACGCGCCGCAGCAGGATCCCGCGGGCAACAAAACGATGGTGCGTTTCAGCCGTAAAACCAAACAGCAGTACGTTGCCTCTGAAAAAGACGGCAAAGCGACGGGCTGGTCAGCGTTCTTCGTTGACGGTAAATGGGTCGAAGCGAAAAAGTAACGTTTTTCATCAAAACATCACAAAGGGCCGCATTGCGGCCCTTTTTTATAACCTCGTTATTATTTTTTGTTTCCATCTATACACACTTGCTATAAATGATATAGTGGTTATAGCCGATGCATTTCTTATGATTAAATCGTCTTTATGATCGATTTCTGAGTACAGACTGGATACAACCGCATGAAATTACAGCAGCTCCGCTATATCGTTGAGGTGGTAAACCATAACCTCAACGTCTCCTCTACCGCAGAAGGGTTATACACTTCACAGCCGGGTATCAGTAAGCAGGTCAGAATGCTGGAGGACGAGCTGGGTATTCAGATTTTCGCCCGTAGCGGTAAACATCTGACGCAGGTTACCCCCGCTGGACAGGAAATTATCCGCATTGCGCGAGAGGTGCTGTCGAAGGTTGACGCCATCAAGTCGGTTGCCGGGGAGCACACCTGGCCGGATAAAGGCTCGCTGTACGTGGCGACAACCCATACGCAGGCGCGCTATGCGCTGCCGGGCGTGATTAAAGGCTTCATTGAGCGCTATCCGCGCGTGTCCCTGCACATGCACCAGGGGTCGCCGACTCAGATTGCCGAGGCGGTCTCTAAGGGGAACGCTGACTTTGCTATTGCTACCGAAGCGCTGCATCTTTATGACGATTTAGTTATGCTGCCGTGCTATCACTGGAACCGTTCTATCGTGGTGACGCCGGAGCATCCGCTGGCGTCGAAAACGTCGGTCACCATTGAAGAGCTGGCGCAGTACCCGCTGGTCACTTACACCTTCGGCTTTACCGGCCGCTCTGAGCTGGATACGGCATTTAACCGCGCGGGCCTGACGCCGCGCATCGTCTTCACCGCTACCGATGCGGACGTGATTAAAACCTACGTGCGTCTGGGGCTCGGGGTGGGGGTGATTGCCAGCATGGCGGTCGATCCGATTTCCGACCCCGATCTGGTGAGGCTCGATGCGGACGGTATTTTCAGCCACAGCACCACTAAGATAGGTTTCCGTCGCAGCACCTTCCTGCGTAGTTATATGTATGATTTTTTTCAGCGTTTCGCCCCACATCTGACCCGAGATGTAGTGGATACAGCGGTTGCGCTGCGCTCGAATGAAGATATCGAGGCCATGTTTAAAGATATTAAGCTGCCTGAGAAGTAATCCGTAATGATTATCCGCCTTCAGCCCTTGAAGGCGGAAATGCTTATAATACTCCCCAATAATCCCCTGTTTTTTATGCTGTCATCCTGCAATTTCAAGAAATAAGAATTGTTTCTATTAGCCATTTAGCCACAAAAGTAGAAATAAATTTAAGGTAAGGCAAACTTCTTCGCGTAAATAACCCACGGCTGTCAAAAGATTAAATAAATCTCCGCCGCGGGTTCGTAAAATCGCTGGATCTTTGCTTAAAATTTACTTAGGATTTATCTCAATGATGATTAGTTGTAACAATTAATTGGTGTGAAAGTGATAAGTAATATCGATTGTGAGAGGGCGGTAATGACGTCAGAAAATAAAGCATCAGGCGTGAAACGTAAAGCCTGGCTGAGCGTGTTCCTCGGGTCTGCGCTGTTCTGGATTGTCATTGCGCTGCTGATCTGGAAATTCTGGGGCTGACATGCTGGCGTCCGAACGCGTTAAGCCGAAGAAACCTCGCGCCCCGTTGGTAGAGAAGCCGGCCCGCGATGATGAGAATAAGGTTAAGCTCCCTGAAGAATGGAAACTGACGCCGGAGCAAAAGGAATTTATCGAACTCTTCAATCAGGATGAGAATAAGAAACAATAACAATATAGCTGTTTTGCCGCCGTCCGATCCCTCCTGTTTACCAGCCTGCTATTCCCCTTAGCTCTTTATTACGTCCCATCGCTGTCCCTGAATAAGGCGTTGATCGCATTTGTCATTCCGAGCCCTTTTCCGGCGTGTTCGGGCCTGTGTGTTATCTTTAATAAGGACCCTAAGGAGTGTCTGAGTACCGCAATTCCCGCCATTTAAGGAGGAGCTATGTCGTCAACCCTACGAGAGGCCTGCAAGGAAACGCTACAGGTCGATAATAAAACGTACCACTACTACAGTTTAGCGCGCGCCGCTGAAGCCTTGGGCGATCTCTCCCGCCTGCCCAAATCACTCAAAGTCTTACTTGAAAACCTGCTGCGCTGGCAGGATGGCGACTCGGTTACCGCGCAGGATATTCAGGCGCTGGCCGGCTGGCTTCATGGTGCCCATGCGGACAGAGAAATTGCCTATCGCCCTGCGCGCGTGCTGATGCAGGATTTCACCGGCGTACCGGCGGTGGTGGACCTGGCCGCCATGCGTGAAGCGGTAAAACGGCTGGGCGGCGATACCCACGAGGTTAACCCGCTGTCGCCGGTCGACCTGGTGATTGACCACTCGGTGACGGTGGACCGCTTTGGCGATGATGAGGCGTTTGATGACAACGTCCGCCTCGAAATGGCGCGTAACCACGAACGTTATACCTTTTTGCGCTGGGGGCAGCAGGCCTTCAGCCGCTTCCGCGTCGTGCCGCCGGGCACCGGTATTTGCCACCAGGTCAACCTTGAGTACCTTGGCCAGGCGGTGTGGAGCGAACAGCAGGGCAATGAATGGGTTGCCTATCCCGACACGCTGGTCGGCACCGACTCGCATACCACGATGATTAATGGTCTGGGTGTTCTGGGCTGGGGCGTCGGGGGTATTGAAGCCGAAGCGGCGATGCTGGGGCAGCCGGTCTCCATGCTGATACCTGACGTGGTGGGCTTTAAGCTGACCGGTAAACTGCGTGAAGGCATTACGGCCACCGACCTGGTCCTGACCGTTACTCAGATGCTGCGTCAGCTTGGCGTCGTGGGTAAATTTGTCGAATTTTACGGCGATGGGCTCGACGCTTTGCCGCTGGCAGACCGTGCCACGATTGCCAATATGGCGCCGGAGTACGGCGCAACCTGTGGTTTTTTCCCGGTTGATGAGGTTACCCTTGGCTATATGCGGTTGAGCGGGCGTAGCGACGCGCAGGTCGCGCTGGTAGAAGCCTACGCCAAAGCGCAGGGGATGTGGCGACAGAGCGGAGACGAACCGGTATTCAGTCAGACGCTGGCGTTGGATATGGGCACTGTCGAAGCCAGCCTGGCTGGACCGAAGCGCCCGCAGGACCGCGTTGCGCTGGGCAGCGTACCGAAAGCCTTTAGCGCCGCGACGGAGCTCGAGGTTAACGGCGCGCCGCGTGCGAAACCGGCCGTTGGCTTCACGCTCGATGGTAAACAGCATGCGCTGCCGGAAGGGGCGGTGGTGATTGCGGCCATCACGTCGTGTACCAACACGTCCAATCCCAGTGTGCTGATGGCCGCCGGGCTGTTGGCGAAAAACGCCGTCGCGCGCGGCCTGAAGCCCAAACCCTGGGTCAAGGCCTCGTTGGCACCGGGATCGAAGGTGGTGTCCGAATATCTGGATTACGCCGGGCTGACGCCGTATCTCGACCAGTTGGGCTTTAATCTTGTCGGCTATGGCTGTACAACCTGTATCGGCAACTCCGGCCCGCTACCGGAACCGATTGAGCACGCGATCAGGCAGGGCGACTTAACCGTTGGGGCGGTGCTCTCCGGTAACCGTAACTTTGAAGGGCGTATTCATCCGCTGGTGAAAACCAACTGGCTGGCTTCTCCGCCGCTGGTGGTGGCCTATGCGCTGGCGGGCACCATGACGGTTGACCTGACGCAGGAGCCGCTTGGGGAGGATAGCCTGGGTAACACGGTATATCTGAAGGATATCTGGCCGAGCAGCGCTGAGATTGCGCATGCGGTGCAGCAGGTGTCGACCGATATGTTCCATAAGGAGTATGCAGAAGTGTTCGCGGGGACGCCGGAGTGGAAGGCCATCAGCGTGCCTGCCTCTGATACCTATGGCTGGCAGGCGAATTCAACCTACATCCGGCTGTCGCCGTTCTTTGATGAGATGGGCGTAACGCCCGATCCGGTTGAGGATATCCACGGTGCTCGCGTGCTGGCCATGCTCGGCGATTCGGTGACGACCGACCATATCTCCCCTGCGGGCAGTATCAAGGCCGATAGCCCCGCTGGCTGCTATTTGCAGGAGAACGGCGTCGCCAGCCGCGACTTCAACTCCTACGGCTCACGCCGCGGTAACCATCTGGTCATGATGCGCGGGACGTTCGCCAACATCCGTATCCGCAATGAGATGGTGCCTGGCGTTGAAGGGGGAATGACGCGACTGCTGCCGGGCAACGACGTGATGTCTATCTATGACGCGGCCATGCAGTATCAGGCCCAGGGAACGCCGCTGGCGGTGATTGCCGGTAAAGAGTACGGCTCAGGATCCAGCCGCGACTGGGCGGCAAAGGGCCCGCGTCTGCTGGGCGTTCGGGTCGTTATTGCCGAATCGTTTGAACGTATTCACCGCTCGAATCTGATCGGTATGGGCATTCTGCCGCTGGAGTTCCCGCAGGGCGAAACACGCAAAACGCTGCAGTTGACCGGCGAAGAGCGGATTGATATCGGCGGGTTACAGCAACTGAAGCCCGGCGCAACTATTCCGGTGCTGTTCACCCGCGCGGACGGTCAGCAGCAAACCGTGCCGTGCCGTTGCCGAATTGATACGGCAACCGAGCTGACCTACTACCAGAACGACGGCATTTTGCATTATGTGATTCGCAATATGCTGCATTAAAAAAAGGGGGCCGGTGACGGCCCCCAAAACGGACGATTGCAAAAGGGAAAACGGACCCGGCATGTTGAACAGCATCATTAATGCGTTCATGCTCTACACCACTAGGGAAGGTGCGAATAAGCGGGGAAATTCTTCTCGGCTGACTCAGCCATTTCATTTCTTCATGTTTGAGCCGATTTTTTCTCCCGTAAATGCCTTGAATCAGCCTATTTAGACCGTTTCTTCGCCATTTAAGGCGTTATTCCCAGTTTTTAGTGAGATCTCTCCCACTGACGTATCATTTGGTCCGCCCGAAACAGGTTGGCCAGCGTGAATAACATCGCCAGTTGGTTATCGTTTTTCAGCAACCCCTTGTATCTGGCTTTCACGAAGCCGAACTGTCGCTTGATGATGCGAAATGGGTGCTCCACCTTGGCCCGGATGCTGGCTTTCATGTATTCGATGTTGATGGCCGTTTTGTTCTTGCGTGGATGCTGTTTCAAGGTTCTTACCTTGCCGGGGCGCTCGGCGATCAGCCAGTCCACATCCACCTCGGCCAGCTCCTCGCGCTGTGGCGCCCCTTGGTAGCCGGCATCGGCTGAGACAAATTGCTCCTCTCCATGAAGCAGATTACCCAGCTGATTGAGGTCATGCTCGTTGGCCGCGGTGGTGACCAGGCTGTGGGTCAGGCCACTCTTGGCATCGACACCAATGTGGGCCTTCATGCCAAAGTGCCACTGATTGCCTTTCTTGGTCTGATGCATCTCCGGATCGCGTTGCTGCTCTTTGTTCTTGGTCGAGCTGGGTGCCTCAATGATGGTGGCATCGACCAAGGTGCCTTGAGTCATCATGACGCCTGCTTCGGCCAGCCAGCGATTGATGGTCTTGAACAATTGGCGGGCCAGTTGATGCTGCTCCAGCAGGTGGCGGAAATTCATGATGGTGGTGCGGTCAGGCAAGGCGCTATCCAGGGATAACCGGGCAAACAGACGCATGGAGGCGATTTCGTACAGAGCATCTTCCATCGCGCCATCGCTCAGGTTGTACCAATGCTGCATGCAGTGAATGCGTAGCATGGTTTCCAGCGGATAAGGTCGCCGGCCATTACCAGCCTTGGGGTAAAACGGCTCGATGACTTCCACCATGTTTTGCCATGGCAGAATCTGCTCCATGCGGGACAAGAAAATCTCTTTTCTGGTCTGACGGCGCTTACTGCTGAATTCACTGTCGGCGAAGGTGAGTTGATGACTCATGATGAACCCTGTTCCATGGCTCCAGATGACAAACATGATCTCATATCAGGGACTTGTTCGCACCTTCCTTAGGTCTGGCATGGATCTCGCCCTACATAATAGGGTTACTGGTGTTTACCGCATTCCCCTTTGTATCATCGTTCCTATTGAGTTTTACTCAATACGATCTGATGAGCCCGCCGCAGTTTACCGGTATTGAAAACTACCGGTATATGCTGACGGAGGATGGTCTGTTCTGGAAGTCCCTTGGGGTGACCTTTGCATACGTTTTTGTCACGATTCCCCTCAAGCTCGCGTTTTCGCTGTGCATTGCCTTCGTGCTTAACTTTAAGCTGCGTGGCATCGGTTTTTTTCGCACGGCTTATTACATTCCCTCGATCCTCGGCAGTTCGGTCGCGATTGCGGTGCTGTGGCGAGCGCTGTTCGCCATTGATGGGCTGCTGAACAGCTTTATTGGCGTATTTGGCGTTGACCCGATTAACTGGCTTGGGGAGCCGCCTTTAGCGCTGCTCTCGGTCACGCTGCTGAGCGTATGGCAGTTTGGTTCGTCGATGGTGATCTTTCTCGCTGCATTGCAAAACGTCCCGCAGTCGCAATATGAAGCGGCGATGATCGACGGTGCGACAAAATGGCAGATGTTTTTGAAAATCACGGTGCCGCTGATTACCCCGGTTATCTTCTTTAACTTCATTATGCAAACCAGCGGTGCCTTTCAGGAATTTACCGCGCCGTATGTTATCACCGGCGGCGGCCCAACGTATTACACCTACCTGTTCTCGCTGTACATCTATGATACCGCCTTTAAATACTTCGATATGGGCTATGGCGCTGCGCTAGCGTGGGTGCTGTTCCTGGTCGTGGCTACCTTCGCCTTACTTGCCTTTAAATCGTCGAAATACTGGGTGTTTTATTCTGCCGATAAGGGAGGCAAAAATGAGTGAACTGACCCACCAGACCCCTTCGGAAATGGCAGCCGCGCGCGAGGTTGCACGTACGCTGCGGCGTGAAAAGATCAGCCGCAACATCCGTTATACCATCCTGATGCTGGTGGGGCTGCTGATGCTTTACCCGCTGGCGTGGATGTTCTCAGCCGCGTTTAAACCGAACCATGAAATCTTCACCACGCTGAGTCTGTGGCCTTCACACGCCACCTGGGACGGCTTTATTAACGGCTGGAAGACCGGTACGGAATATCACTTCGGTCATTACATGCTCAACACCTTCAAGTACGTGATCCCGAAAGTTATTCTGACCATTATCTCCTCGACCATCGTGGCCTACGGTTTTGCCCGTTTTGACATCCCAGGGAAGAAATTCTGGTTTGCAACCCTGATTGCCACCATGCTGCTGCCGAGCACCGTGCTGTTGATTCCTCAGTACCTGATGTTCCGCGAAATGGGCATGCTCAACAGCTATCTGCCGTTGTATCTGCCCACCGCATTCGCCACTCAGGGGTTCTTCGTCTTTATGCTGATTCAGTTCCTGCGCGGCGTGCCGCGTGACATGGAAGAAGCCGCGCAGATTGACGGCTGTAACTCCATTCAGGTGCTGTGGTATGTGCTGGTGCCGATTCTGAAGCCGGCGATCATCTCCGTGGCCCTGTTCCAGTTTATGTGGTCGATGAACGACTTTATCGGTCCGCTGATCTACGTCTACAGCGTGGATAAGTACCCGATCGCCCTGGCGTTGAAAATGTCTATCGACGTCACCGAAGGCGCGCCGTGGAACGAAATTCTGGCTATGGCAAGTATCTCCATTCTGCCTTCGATCATTGTCTTCTTCCTGGCGCAGCGTTACTTCGTCCAGGGTGTCTCCAGTAGCGGAATTAAAGGTTAAAAGGAAAATATCATGGCTGAAGTGATTTTTAACAAACTGGAAAAGGTGTACTCCAACGGCTTCAAAGCGGTGCATGGTATCGACCTGAAAATCGCCGAAGGCGAATTCATGGTGATCGTCGGGCCATCCGGCTGCGCTAAATCGACGACCCTGCGCATGCTGGCAGGGCTTGAAACCATCAGCGGCGGCGAAATTCGCATTGGTGACAAGGTGGTGAATAACCTCGCGCCGAAAGCGCGCGGCATCGCGATGGTGTTCCAGAACTATGCGTTGTACCCGCACATGACCGTGCGTGAAAACCTGGCGTTCGGCCTGAAGCTGAGCAAAATGCCGAAAGAGCAGATTGCGGCCCAGGTGAACGAAGCCGCCAAAATCCTCGAGCTGGAAGAGCTGCTGGACCGTCTGCCGCGACAGCTCTCCGGTGGGCAGGCGCAGCGTGTGGCCGTGGGCCGCGCGATTGTGAAAAAGCCGGACGTGTTCCTGTTTGATGAACCGCTGTCTAACCTTGACGCTAAGCTGCGTGCGTCGATGCGCATCCGTATTTCTGACCTGCATAAACAGCTCAAACAATCGGGTAAGCCGGCGACCACCGTTTACGTCACCCACGATCAAACCGAAGCAATGACCATGGGCGACCGCATCTGCGTGATGAAGCTGGGTCATATTATGCAGGTCGATACCCCGGACAACCTCTATCACTATCCACATAATATGTTTGTTGCCGGGTTTATCGGCGCGCCGGAGATGAACATCAAACCGGCGAAAATACTGAAAAAAGCGGACGGGCTGCACGTGACCGTCGGCCACGATACGCTGCCGCTGAGCGCCCAGCAGCAGCGTAAAGTCGTCGGCCACATCGACAAAGACGTGTTCTTCGGCATTCGCCCTGAATATGTTGCGGTATCAGTCCGTCCGTTCGCGGAAGGCGGCGGTAGGGGCACGCTGATCCGTGCGGAAAATATGGGCCATGAGTTCTTCCTCTATCTGCAGGTAGGGGAGTTTGAAATGACGGCGCGAATACCGTCAGACGATGCGAAAGAGATCCTTGACGCCGGTCTTCACCGCCCGGTTTGGTTTTGCTTTGATATGGAGAAATGTCACATCTTTGATGCGCAGAGCGAGCTGAATATTTCGCTGTAGGGTGGGGGACGGTCGCCGTTCAGGAACGTAACGGCGACCGCAAATATTACTTAGTCAGCAAATGCCCCATCTTGGCCGCTTTGGTGTCAAGATAGTGGGCATTTTTCGGGTTACGGCCAACGATCAGCGGCACGCGTTCCACGATATTGATTCCCGCTTCGGTCAGAATTTCGACCTTCTTCGGGTTGTTGGTCAGCAGACGCACCGCGTCAACGCCCAGCAGCTTGAACATATCGGCGCACAGGGTGAAGTCGCGCTCATCGGCGGCAAAGCCGAGCTGGTGGTTGGCTTCTACGGTATCGTAGCCCTGATCCTGCAGCGCATAGGCACGAATTTTATTCAGTAGACCAATGTTGCGACCCTCCTGGCGATGATACAGCAGGATCCCACGGCCTTCTTCCGCGATGTGCGACAGCGCGGCTTCAAGCTGGAAACCACAGTCACAGCGCAGGCTGAATAGCGCATCGCCGGTCAAACATTCAGAGTGTACCCGCGACAGCACCGGCGTTTGCCCGGTAATATCACCAAAAACCAGCGCGACGTGGTCGTGCCCGGTTGCCAGTTCTTCAAAGCCCACCATCAGGAAATCGCCCCAGGGGGTTGGCAGTTTGGCTTCTGCCACACGTTTAAGCTGCATGTGATTCTCCAGATTATGTCAGCGCCAACGACGCCTTCTGTTTTCCTTATTTTGCCACAACGTGCTTTACTTCACCTAATCGTGCGCGGGCGACCGCCGTTAAAGCGCACAAAATTGACACTTTATTGGGTTTCCACACTGTGACATCGCTGAAAAAAGGAAGAAAAATGCCGACCATTGCCACGCGAACCCTTATTGGAGCCGCCATACTTTTACTGATGCCGCTCGCGGTGTGGATAACCGGCTGGCAGTGGCTTCCGGGGCCGAGCGGCTGGGGGCTCAAGGCGCTATACGCGGTAACGGAAACGGTCACTCAGCCCTGGGGGATTATCACCCATCTGCTGCTATGCGGCCTGTTTGTCTGGGCGCTGCGCCCGCGTCCGCGTGGCGCGATTGTGCTGGTGTTGATTCTGAGTGCAGCGGTTGTGCTGGGGCAGGGGGCAAAATCGCTGGTGAAGGGCATGGTGCAGGAACCCCGGCCGTTTGTGGTCTGGTTGGAAAAAACGCAGCAAATCCCGGTTGAGCAGTTCTACACTTTAAAACGGAGCGAACGCTCGGCGTTGGTCAAAGAGCAGCTGGCGCAACAGCGTGATATTCCCGGTTTTTTACGCCATCACTGGCAAAAAGAGACCGGTTTTGCGTTCCCGTCAGGACACACCATGTTTGCCGCAACCTGGGCTCTGCTGGCCGCCGGGCTGCTGTGGGCGCGGCGTCGCGCGATTGCGGTAGCGCTGATGATGGCCTGGGCGATTGCCGTGATGGGCAGCCGTCTGCTGTTAGGGATGCACTGGCCGCTGGATTTGATGGTGGCCACCGTCATGTCGTGGGTGCTGGCGACGCTCGCCGGCTGGCTCGCCGTGAGGTACTGTGGGCTGCTGGAAAAAGAGACATAAAAACAGGGCGCGAAGCGATGAAAAGGGGAAAAGGGTTGATTTCCTTCGTTGTCACCCATAGATCCTGGTCTTACAGAACGCTTTTCCATTTCGTCGCCGCGGTGAAGATGTTATTTTATAAGGCTGGATGCTGTGTTAACACTGCAGAAGCCGCATAACGGGAAGTCATGTGAAATACTTACTCATATTCTTATTAGTGTTAGCGATTTTCGTCATTTCAGTGACGCTGGGTGCGCAAAACGATCAGCTTGTGACCTTCAACTATCTGCTGGCACAGGGTGAATTCAGAATTTCGACGCTGCTTGCGGTGCTGTTTGCCGTTGGCTTCGCCATTGGTTGGCTGGTTTGTGGCCTGTTCTGGCTGCGTGTGCGCGTGTCGCTGATGCGTGCGGAACGTAAAATCAAACGACTGGAACATCAACTTGCCCCAGAGACGGCCCCAGCGGTAACGCCGGCGGCAGCGGCGGCGAAGGAATAATTATCTATGCTGGAGTTGTTGTTTCTGCTTTTGCCTGTCGCCGCCGCCTATGGCTGGTATATGGGCCGCAGAAGTGCGCAACAGTCCAAACAGGACGAAGCGAACCGCCTGTCGCGTGACTACGTGGCAGGGGTCAACTTTCTTTTAAGCAATCAGCAGGATAAAGCGGTTGACCTGTTCCTCGACATGCTGAAAGAGGACACCGGCACCGTGGAAGCGCACCTGACGCTGGGCAACTTGTTCCGTTCGCGCGGCGAGGTTGACCGGGCTATCCGCATTCACCAGACGCTGATGGAAAGCGCCTCCTTAACTTACGACCAGCGTCTGCTGGCGGTGCAGCAGCTTGGCCGCGACTATATGGCCGCCGGGCTGTACGACCGCGCCGAAGATATGTTCAGCCAGCTGGTCGACGAAACCGATTTTCGCATTAGCGCGTTGCAGCAGCTGTTGCAAATTTATCAGGCTACCAGCGACTGGCAGAAGGCGATTGATACCGCCGAGCGGCTGGTCAAACTGGGTAAAGACAAACACCGCGGCGAAATTGCCCACTTCTGGTGTGAACTGGCGCTTCAGCAGATGGGCAACGACGAGCTGGATAAAGCCCTGTCGTTACTCAAGCGCGGCGCGGCGGCCGATCCGTCCAGCGCCCGTGTCTCCATTATGATGGGCCGCGCGTGGATGGCGAAAGGCGACTACGCCAAAGCCATGGACAGCCTGCTGCGGGTGATTAACCAGGATAAAGAACTGGTTAGCGAAACCCTCGAGATGCTGCAAACCTGCTATCACCAGTTGGGCAAAGACAAAGAGTG
Source organism: Klebsiella sp. WP3-W18-ESBL-02 (assembly GCF_014168815.1). Lineage (NCBI taxonomy): Bacteria > Pseudomonadati > Pseudomonadota > Gammaproteobacteria > Enterobacterales > Enterobacteriaceae > Klebsiella > Klebsiella sp. WP3-W18-ESBL-02. Next base: position 2,886,578 of record NZ_AP021972.1, on the reverse strand, counting down.
GGAACCGTTCCTGCAGCGTTGCGTGGAAGAAAACACCGGCGCAGCGGCCGAACTGATGCTCGCGCAGGTCGTGGAGCAGAGCAAAGGCAGCGACGCGGCGCAAACCTACGTTACGCGCCAGCTCCAGCGTCACCCGACGATGCGCGTGTTCCATAAGCTGATGGACTACCACCTCAACGAGGCGGAAGAAGGGCGCGCGAAAGAGAGCCTGATGGTACTGCGCGACATGGTTGGCGAACAGGTGCGCAGCAAGCCGCGCTACCGCTGCCAGAAGTGCGGCTTCACCGCTTATACGCTTTACTGGCACTGCCCGTCGTGCCGGGCATGGTCAACCATAAAACCAATTCGCGGCCTTGATGGGCAGTAATTGTAAAAAAACGCCCTCCTTAGTTACAACATACTTTAATTTCCCCACCGTTGCCGCCTCTGCCATTGTGCCTGCTGGGTCACGCAGGTAGAATGCTGCCCGTTTACCTTTTCTGCACCGCGCGTGCCCATCAACAAGAAGGTCCAGTCATGTCCGTTGCTTCATCTTCTTCTCGTATCGTCACATCCTCTCCCGTTGTTGTTGCTCTCGACTATGATAATCGCGATAAGGCGCTCGCCTTCGTTGACCGTATCGATCCGCGCGACTGCCGCCTGAAGGTCGGCAAGGAGATGTTCACGCTGTTTGGCCCACAGCTGGTGCGTGATTTACAGCAGCGCGGTTTTGATATTTTCCTCGACCTGAAGTTTCACGATATCCCAAACACCACCGCCCACGCGGTGGCGGCAGCAGCCGATCTCGGCGTGTGGATGGTGAACGTCCACGCTTCAGGCGGCGCGCGCATGATGACCGCCGCGCGTGAAGCGCTGGTGCCGTTTGGCCACGATGCGCCGCTGCTGATTGCGGTCACCGTGCTCACCAGCATGGAGTCCAGCGACTTACAGGATCTGGGCATCGCGCTGACCCCGGCCGACTACGCGGCTAAGCTGGCGACGCTGACCAAGAACTGCGGGCTGGACGGCGTGGTATGCTCGGCGCAGGAAGCGGTACGCTTTAAGCAGGAGCTGGGACAAGCGTTTAAGCTGGTGACGCCGGGTATTCGTCCGGCTGGCAGCGCGGCGGGCGATCAGCGTCGTATTATGACGCCGGAACAGGCGCTGGCGGCGGGCGTGGACTATATGGTGATTGGTCGTCCGGTGACGCAGTCCGACAATCCGGCACAAACTCTGCGTGATATTAACGCATCGTTAAATCTGGGGGCGTAATGAGCGAGACGAACAGCCGTCTGGTTTACTCAACGGAAACCGGGCGTATTGACGAACCGAAAGTTGTCGCAGCGCGTCCGAAAGGCGATGGTATTGTGCGTATACAGCGCCAAATCAGCGGGCGTAAAGGGAAGGGCGTGTGCCTGATTACCGGCATCGATCTGGATGACGATGCGCTGGCAAAGCTGGCCGCCGAACTGAAGAAAAAATGCGGCTGTGGCGGTGCGGTGAAGGACGGCGTGATTGAAATTCAGGGCGATAAACGTGACCTGCTGAAATCACTGCTGGAAGCGAAAGGCATGAAGGTGAAGCTGGCGGGAGGCTGAGTAGCCTCCATGAAAAGGGCCCCGATTTTCATCGGAGCCCTGCAATTCTGCGTGCGACTTACTTGCCAACCTGATGGCCGATAATCCCGCCAACCGCCGCGCCACCCAGCGTACCCAGGGCGCTGCCGTCCGTTAATACTGCGCCACCGATGGCACCTGCACCGGCACCCAGCGCGGTGTTACGGTCACGTTTAGACCAGTTAGAACATGCGCTCAGCGACATGACCAGTGTTACTGCTACCATCGCGGCAGCCATTTTTTTGCTCATTGAAGTCATTTTGTTTCTCCTGAATGTTTCTATTCACGGAAGCGCTACCGTCATTATAGACATCGCAGGCGGTCCTCTCCCGTAAAGCTTGTTGCGCAGGTTGTAAATTTTGCTGCTAAAAGTCACGCAAGTGATAGTTACTTCCTGTTATATCGCTAACATTAATTTTACGGTTTTGTGATGTTGTAGACAGGTAAAAACTCTTAATTCCGTGGTCGGAAAAATCTCATAGCGAGGCGGGGGCGGGAAAGGGAAACAACCCGACGCGGTGCGCATCGGGTCAAGGCGTTACGGGCGTTTAACGATGTTCACGGTCAGACCCGTTTGCTCAAGCTGAAGCTGCTTTTCGGTGGTCAGATTATCGTCGGTGATCACCCGGTTGAATGCGCTCATCGGGCCGAGCGCGTAAGGGTGAATCGCACCGAATTTCGAGCTGTCGCTAAGTACAATCGCCTCGCTGCCTTTTTCCAGCACGGCGTTGACGATATCGGCACGCATCATATCGCGGCCGGTAAAGCCAGTCTCTGGCTGCCAGCCGTCAATGCCGATAAACGCCTTACTGAAATGCACCTGCTGAATATACTGACGCGTCAGTGGGCCGACCATACTCTCGCTTTTTTTCTGGTAAATGCCGCCCAGCAGAATCACTTCTCCCGGCGTCTCTTTGAGCAGATGGGCAATATAGCTGCTGACCGTAATAATGGTGATATCCGCCTGAGTTGCCAGCGCGCGCGCGAGCAGGGCGTTGCTGCTGCCGTTTTCGATAAATACGGTTTCACCCGGACGAACCAGCGAAGCGGCAAACTCTGCCAGCTCACGCTTGAGGGCGAAGTTGTTCATCATGCGCGTTTCGACGTCTTCGCTGTCCAGCGGCACCGCATAGCCGTGGGTACGGCGCAGGTAGCTCTGTTTTTCCAGCAGGTTCAGGTCCTGACGAATCGTCACTTCCGATACGCCGGTCATTTTCGCCAGATCGGCGACGCTCATACGGCCTTTATCAATGACCAGTTGGAGAATAGTTTGCTGTCGGGCGTTCATAATAAATCGATTAATTTCTCTATGCTAAGGCGTCCGTTACGCGATGGCAGGGCAAATGGCGTCAGATTTCCCACGGGGATTTAGGCTGACCTGTTTTGGCATCGCGTTCATCTGCGGCATACGCCAGCAGCTCGGCTTTTAATATTTCCAGATTATTGATGGCGGAGTGGGTATCGCCGCCGACCAGAATATCCAATACGGTATCAATACGTTGGGCAACCTGGCGCGCATCGAGCTCGGACATGGTGGGATCCTGTTAATAAATTCGATTGAAATCAATGATGCAAAATTTACAGACAAAAGAGAAGTGAAAAAAAAGCTTAGCTTATAACCCCCTGGCGCGCCGCCAGCCAGCTTTCCAGCTCGGATGCGGGCATGGGGCGGGCAAAAAAATAGCCCTGACGTTCCTCGACGCCGTTGTGGGTCAAAAATGCATCGTCGTTTGCATCCTCCACGCCTTCGGCAATAACGCGTAAATTCAGCGCGCGGGCCACCGCGATAATCGCCAGCACGAGCGATTGCGATACGGAATGCGTGTGTACGTGATGCACAAAAAGATGGTCCAGTTTGATGGTATCAATAGGGAAACGCGCCAGCTGCGAAAGAGAAGAATAGCCGGTACCGAAGTCATCAAGATGGATTTGCGCGCCCAGCGAACGAAACTGCTTGATGACCTCCAGCGCCAGTTCCGCGTTATCAATCAGACAGCTTTCGGTCAGCTCGATATCAATCGGGCATTCCGCAAAATGCTGCGCCTTTAGCGCCTGTTTGAGGTCGCTGACGATGGATTGATCGACCAGCTGGCGCGCTGAGACGTTCACTGCGACGCGCAGATGAATGCCGCGATCGCGCCACTGCGCCAGCTGGCGGATAGCCTCCAGCATCACCCAGCGCCCCAGCGGGACAATCAGCCCGGACTCCTCGGCGTAGGCAATAAAGTCCATCGGCGGGATCAGCCCGCGCTCCGGCGAATTCCAGCGTACCAGCGCCTCTACGCTTTGTACTTCACCGTTCATCGTCACCTTGGGCTGATAGTGAATGATGAGCTGATCGCTTTGCAGTGCTTTGCGCAGGTTGGTGTCCAGCCACAGGTATTCAAATACCCGCAGATTCATCTCAGGGGAAAATATGCTAAAACGACCGCGTCCGCGCTCCTTGGCGGTGTACATGGCGGTATCGGCATTGCGAATCAGGCTTTCCGGGTCTTCACCGTGCTGCGGGGCGAGCGAAATGCCGAGCGAGCAGCCGCTGTAAACTTCAATCAACCCAATGCGGAACGGATCGCGCAGGCGGCTCAGAACCCTGGATGCCATCGCCTCTAACGCCCCCTGCGACGTATTGACCGCCAGTACGATAAATTCGTCGCCGCCGAGCCGGGCCAGCGTCTGACCCTCTTCCAGGCAGCTTAAAATCGACAGCGCGACCGATTGCAACAGCTGATCGCCAAAAACGTGGCCATAGGCATCGTTCACTTTCTTAAAGTTATCGAGGTCAAAATAGACGATGCCAATCTGCTCGTCCCCCTGGCGGGCGTCAATGGCGTGGCCGATCATCTCAGTGATGGCGTGACGGTTGGGTAAGCCGGTGATGGTATCGGTATTCGCCAGCACCCGCAGCCGCTCCTGAGCCTTACGCTCTTCGGTAATATCGATGCCGGAGCAGATTAAGTAGATTTCATTTTTGCCGCTGCCGCTGTGGACGAAGCGGTTGCGGAACAGAAACAGGCGTAGCCCCTTGCGGGTTTTAATCCAGCGTTCAACTTCATAGGGCCCGCCGTTAGTAAAAAAATGGGCAACGTTTTCCCGGGCGGCGGCGGCCTCCGGGGCGGACATAAACAGCTCAAACGCTGTTTTACCAATCACGTCCTGCTCTTTGACACCGCTGTATTCCTCGCACAGGCGGTTAAAGCGCTGAATTTTGCCTTCACGGTCGAGGATAACGATGACGGTATTGGCCTCGGAAACGACCTGTTCGGCAAACAGCAGACCCTGTAAAAGATCGCGGGCGACGGAAGAGGTGTCGAACCAGGAGGAGGCGGTACCGGCCCATTCGGTACAGCTGATTTTGCGGCCAATCAGATGAACAGGCACGTCATAGCCGTTGAGCTGAATAGAGATAGCCACGCTTGAGGTCGTAACGGTCATGGCGCGAATACGGCTGACGCTTTCTTCGCTTAGCGGAATGGCGAGGTCGGTGTTTCTGTCGGGGTCCGTCCCCATATGCAGCGCGGACTCACCGTGCGACATACGCCAGTACAGGCTGCTTTCACTGGAGTTTGGGTCGAGCAGACTTTGTGCCAGAGATTTCTCCATTTCTTCCCCTCGTACACCTGCGTTTGATGAGACCAATTTCCACGTCATTGGTATTCAGTGTGAACGCATTTGGGTAATTTCGCTGGAAAAAAAAGAGAAGGGTATCGCGGATAAAAAAACGGCCCCGTCAGGGGCCGTTTTACAGCATTATGCTGCTGGTCGGGCAATCACGCTGCGTGTCTCCATGCGGACTTCCGCAATGGTGACATCAATAACGTCGGTCACTTTATAAACCACTTCGCCTTTGATTTGCACGGTGCCGTTTTCCTGGCTGCAGACCAGCTCGTCGCGCACGGCGTGCAGGAACGGTGCCGGGATAAAGGCAACCGCGCCGTTATCAACCAGACGCACGCGCATACCGCCGCGGCTGACGTCGATAATCTCAGCGGCAAAGCGGGTATCTTTACCCGCCTGCGGATTGAGGTAGCGTGCGTAGAGCCAGTCGGCCACGTCGCGTTCCGCCATGCGGTTCAGACGGCGGCGTTCGGCCATCTGCACGGTAACGTCGTCCTGAGGGCGCGTTGCACTTTCACCTTTCACGATTGCTTTCAGCAGACGATGGTTGATCATGTCGCCGTACTTACGAATCGGTGAGGTCCAGGTGGCGTAGGCTTCGAGCCCTAACCCAAAGTGCGGGCCTGGCTCCGTGCTGATTTCAGCGAACGACTGGAAGCGGCGAATGCGGCTATCGAGGAAGCCTGACGGCTGTGCATCCAGCTCACGGCGCAGCTTGCAGAAGCCCGGTAGCGTCAGAACCTCAACCGGATCAACATGCACGTCATGGGTTTTCAGCAGGGCGGCCAGCGCTTCCGTGTTGTCCGGAGTGAAGCCGGTGTGAACGTTGTAAATACCAAACCCGAGCTTATCGCGCAGCACGCGGGCAGCGCAGATGTTCGCCGCGATCATCGACTCTTCAACGATGCGGTTGGCAATGCGGCGCGGCTCGGCCACGATATCCAGCACTTCACCTTTTTCACCGAGGACGAAGCGATAGTCCGGGCGGTCTTTAAAGACCAGCGCGTGGATTTTACGCCACTCGCTGCGCAGCTGGCACACGCGCTGTAGCAGGGTGATTTGGCGCGCAATGGCATCGTTCTGCGGCTGCCAGCTACCGGTGTTCTCCAGCCAGTTGGACACGTCGTCATAGGCCAGTTTGGCTTTCGACTCGATGTTGGCGGCGAAGAACGCGATGTTGTCTTCGATGGTGCCATCGGCGGCCAGCGTCATTTGGCAGGCCAGCACCGGACGCACGACGTTAGGGCGCAGGGAGCACAAATCGTCAGACAGCTCACGCGGCAGCATCGGAATATTGAAGCCCGGCAGATAGTTGGTGAATGCGCGGATTTTTGCCGCCTCATCCAGCTTGCTGCCTTCGACTATCCAGGCCGTTGGGTCGGCGATGGCCACGGTGAGCAGCAGCTTGCCGTCGGCCGCTTCTTCTACGTACAGCGCATCATCCATATCTTCAGTGCTGGCGCTGTCGATAGTGACGAAGTCCAGCGCGGTCAGATCGCGGCGCTCAAGACCTTCGTCCTGCATTTCGGTGGCGACGCCGTTCGGCGCTTCTTTTTCCAGATTGTGACGGGCGAGGGTGACCCACCACGGCACAAAGTGGTCGTCACCGTAGGTGATAAACTGGGTGAGTTCGGCGTAGAAGCTACGATCGCCTTTCAGCGGATGACGGCGCATTTCAGCAACGGCCCAGTCACCCTCTTTAAAATCATGAGTTACGCCGCGTTCAGCGCGGCATGGAATCGCATCTTTCAACAGCGGATGGTCAGGCACGATAGACAGACGATCGTCTTTGCGGTGAACCTTGCCCACAAAGCGAGTCAGGAACGGCTCAACCAGTTCTTCGGGCTCGGCGCTCTCTTTCTCTTTTTCAGAGTGAATTACCGCGATAATGCGGTCGCCGTGCATCACTTTTTTCATCTGCGGCGGCGGAATAAAGTAGCTTTTCTGTGCGTCGACTTCGAGGAAACCGAAACCTTTTTCCGTGGCTTTGACGACCCCTTCCGCACGGGGCGTTTGGGAATGGAGTTGCTGTTTTAGCTGCGCAAGCAGCGGGTTGTCCTGAAGCATATTGATCTATTTTCGTGGCCAAAAGAGCGGCTGACATTTTTACGCGAATCGATGGGTTGCAGCAAGCGCTCTTTCACCCTTTTACGTAACTTGTTGTGCGCTACTAAACGCGATGCGCAGCCGGTTTAGCCAGCCGCTCAGCGCGCTCCAGACCAGCAGCGCAATTGCGTCAGGTGTTGATATGCCGTGCTCGGCGAGCGGGCTCAGCTGCGCGGCGCTAAATCGGTCCGGCGCGCGGGTCAACAGCTGTGTTGCCAGCGCAAGCGCGCGCTCGCAGGGATAGTGGTGGCTCCAGGCCTGAATCGCGCGCTCGCCGTTACGCACAGCGTCGGGCAGGCCGCTGGCGCCTTGCCAGAGGGTGCTGTAATGGTTAAAGCAGCTGACGCTGCCATTGACGCGCGCCGGGATCAGCGCCGCCAGCGGCAGCATCGGGTGGGCGAAAGTTAACGCATTAATCAGCTCGCCAAAGCCATCAAGCAGCGCCGCCTCGTGCGCCAGCACCGGCGCCAGTGCGTTCAGCTCAGGCAGATGTTGCCAGCGAGCGAGAACATCACTCTGCGGGGTATTGGCCTGCTGGGCCTCAATGGTCGGCAGATCGCTGTGCCAGCGCGCGTTCTCGTGGCGAAAACGTTCGGCGTCTGCATCTTCCTGCACCGGCATGCCGGGGATCCAGCGCACCGGAAAGCCGAGCTGAGCCTGGAATATCGCCACCACTCGCGCCTGGAAGCCGACAAACCCCACGATCTGGTTGATGAGAATCATATCGTGGAGCGTCAGGCCAACGTCGTCCAAACTGCTGGCGCGCGCGTGGCGTGATGATTGACGGCGAGCTGGCGAGCTGGCGGGCATATTCGGTAATTTGCGCCAGACGGCGGTTGCTTTCACGCGAGGAGTCCGGGCCGGGCAACGGCGCCAGGCGTGCGGCATAGTGGTTACACAGCCGCTGAACGCCGGAAACCTGGGCGACGGTCAGCGCGGTGCTCAGCCTGTCGTACGCGCTGAAGGTCTGTAAACGGCTGACGGCGACGGTATCAGGGAACAGGGTATTGGCTAACCGCGTGGCGGCACTCAACCAGCGCAGATTGGCGTTTAGCAACGCATCGGGCAGGGCGAGATCCAGTAAAAAACGGTCGTCTACGTGCGCGGCTTCGGGAACCAGCGGCATCACGTCGCTGTGTTGGGTTCTCGACTGGGTTTCGTGATACCAGTGGTTTTTGCCGGAAACGCGGCGTGGCTCCATGGGTGTTCCTTGATCTGAAGGTGGCGAACCAGCAGCGTCGAAGGTGATGTTGCCGGATCGTTATGGGTAAATATCCTGGCGCATGCGTGACGAGGGAGAAAATATTGTTCGGCGATAATTAATAACTGACTGGAATAACAGAGGGGGAAGAAGGGAAACGTTGTCGCCCGGCAGAACGCAGTGACGCCGGAGAATGCAGGCCTGATAAGCGTAGCGCCATCCGGCAATGCGGAGCACATTGCCGGATGGCGGCGTTGCCTTACCCGGCCTACAGTTCCAGTTCGTTCATCGCGGCAATGCTGAAACCGCCGTCCACGTGCACCACTTCTCCGGTGATCCCAGCGGAAAGGTCAGAGCACAAGAAGGCGGCGGAGTTCCCCACGTCTTCGATAGTGACGGTGCGGCGAATCGGCGTGACGGCTTCGCAGTGCGCCAGCATTTTGCGGAAATCCTTGATGCCGGAGGCGGCGAGCGTGCGAATTGGGCCGGCCGAAATCGCGTTTACGCGCACCCCCTCTGGCCCCATAGCGTTCGCCATATAGCGCACGTTGGCCTCCAGCGACGCTTTAGCCAGCCCCATCACGTTGTAGTTCGGGATAGCGCGCTCGGCACCCAGATAGGAAAGGGTCAACAGCGCAGCGCCGGGATTCAGCATGCTGCGGCAGGCTTTCGCCATCGCCACAAAGCTGTAAGCGCTGATGTCGTGGGCGATTTTAAAACCTTCACGGGTCACGGCATTGACGTAATCACCGTCCAGCTGATCTGCCGGAGCAAAGCCAATAGAGTGAACAAAACCGTCAAACGTCGGCCAGACTTTAGCCAGCTCGGTGAACAGGGAATCGATGCTTGCATCTTCCGCCACGTCACACGGCAGAACGATGCTGGAGCCCAGAGAGGCGGCGAACTCGACTACGCGGCCTTTCAGTTTGTCGTTCTGATAGGTGAATGCCAGCTCGGCGCCTTCGCGCTGCATCGCCTGGGCAATACCGTAGGCGATGGAGAGCTTACTGGCGACGCCCGTAATCAGAATACGTTTACCGGAAAGAAAACCCATCGTATTTCATCCTTCTCTTCAGTGTTAGCGATCTTTACGCCAGGCGTCGGCGGTCAGCGCCTCGCCAAAGTGGCCAGCAATCAGTCGCTTGGTTAAATCGTGCAGCGGAGAGGCCAGCACATCAGCAGTGCTGCCGCGTTCCACAACCTCACCCTGGTGCATCACCAGCACCTGATCGCTGATGTGTTTCATCATGCCTAAATGCTGGGTCACGTAAATATACGAGATCCCCTGTTTTTCCTGCAGTTCGAGCATCAGGTTAACCAGCTGCGAGCGCATCGACATATCCAGCGAGGCCAGCGCTTCATCACAGATGATCACTTTAGGACGTAGGATTAGCGCGCGCGCCAGCCCCAGACGCTGTTTCTGGCCCGGCGCCAGCATATGCGGATAGTAGCTGACGTGATCCGGCAGCAAGCCGACCAGACGCAGCGTGTCGATAATCTGCTTCTGCCGCGCCTCCGGCTCGAGATCGGTGTTCAGGCGCAGCGGGAAATCAAGGATCTGCGAAATACGCTGACGCGGGTTCAGCGAGGTGCTCGGGTCCTGGAAAATCATGCGAATACGCTGGCTACGGAACGAATAATCGCCGAATTCCAGCGGGTGATCGTCAATCAGCAGCTCGCCGGTGGTCGGCTCGACCATCCCCGCCAGCATTTTGGCCAGCGTCGATTTGCCGGAACCGTTCTCACCGATGATCGCCAGCGTCTGTTTTTCGCGCAGCGTAAAGCTCAACGGCTTCACCGCCTGTAGCGTCTGGCGGTGGAACCAGCCGGTGCGGTAGCGGAAGGTTTTACTCAGGTTGCGAACTTCAAGCAGCGTTTCAACCATGTCACTCTTTCTCCATGTTCAGCGGGAAATGACAGGCGAACAGGTGGTTCTTCGCTCCCGTCAGGCGCGGGGTTTCAATGCATTTGCGCTGTGCATAAGGGCAGCGCGGCCCCAGGCGGCAGCCCATCGGCAGCTGTTCGAGCAGCGGAATGGCCCCGGAAAGGGTGTTCAGGCGGCTCTTATGCGGCATCGAACGGCCGAAGTCCGGAATAGCGCGAATCAGCGCCTGGGTATACGGGTGATGTGGAATCGTCACCAGCTCTTCGCTGGGCGCGCTCTCCACCGTCTGCCCGCAGTACATGACGTTAATCTTATCCGCCCAGTGGGTCAGCATTTGCAAGTCGTGTGAAATCAACAAAATGGTGGTGTTGTTATTCTGGTTAAGGCCGGTCAGCAGGCGGAAGATTTGCGCCTGAGTGGTGGGCTCCATGGCGTTGGTTGGCTCGTCGGCAATCAGCAGACGCGGCTGGTTGGCGAGCGCAATCGCGATCATCACTTTCTGACATTCGCCTTCGGTCAGCTCGTAGGGGAAGCTACGCATCGCGTCTTTGTGATCTTTAATCCCCACGCGGTGTAAAAGCTCGATGGCGCGGCGCTTACGCCAGCCCAGACGCTGCCACCAGCGGCCTTTAAAGGTCCAGCCAGGGATATTTTGCATCAGCTGCATGCCCACACGTTCAGACGGATCGAGACAGGACTGCGGCTCCTGGAAAATCATCGATACGTTGTGGCCGACCAGCCTGCGGCGCTCGCGGTTGGACAGGCGCAGCAGGTCAATATCATCAAAGCGCATACGGTCGGCGGTGACCCGCCAGTTGTCTTTGGTGACGCCGCAAATTGCTTTGGCAATCAGGCTCTTGCCCGAGCCAGACTCCCCTACCAGGCCGCGAATTTCACCTTCTGCCAGCGTCATGCTGACGCGATCGACGGCCTTCACCCAGCCTTCGTTGGTTTTAAACTCAATGGTTAAGTTGCGAATATCCAGTAACGGCATTATTCCACCCCCGCATTAATCGCGCGGCGAATGCCGTCGCCCAGCAGGTTGACCAGCAGTACGCTGACCATAATGGCCGCGCCGGGCAGCATCACCGTCCACGGCGCAACATAGATAAGTTCCAGCGCATCACCCAGCATCGCGCCCCATTCGGGGGAAGGCAGCTGCGCGCCAAGATCAAGAAAGCCCAGCGCGGCAATGTCCAGAATCGCCATCGACAGGGCGCGGGTAATTTCGGTGACCAGCCCGGCGGCGATGTTCGGCAGAATGGCAAACCATAAAATATTCAGCGTCGTCGCGCCGTCCAGACGCGCGGCGATGACGTAATCGCGCTCCAGCTCGTCGTGCACCATGCTGTAGATAGAGCGCACCATGCGCGGCAGCAGCGCCAGCCAGACGGCAAACATAGCGTGCGTCAGGTGTGGCCCGGCAAAGGCCACCACGATAATCGCCAGCAGCAAAGAGGGGATGGATAAAAGCGTATCAAGGATGTGGTTCAGTACCGCCGAGCGCAGGCCGTGGGTTGACCCGGCAAACGCGCCCAGCACCAGCCCAAAAGCGGTAGCCGCGAGGGTCACCACAAACGCGCCGCCAACGGTGGGGGCCGCGCCGCTCAGCAGACGGCTTAAGACATCACGGCCCAGGTCGTCGGTGCCGAGGAAGAAGGAGACCTCGCCGTAGCGCGACCACGACGGCGGCAGCAGCTGATAGCCGAGGAACTGTTGATCGATACCGTATGGCGCAAACCAGCCGCCGAGAATGCAGATTACCGCCAGGGCGATGCAGCCGTAAAAGCCGATCATCGCGGTGGTGTCACCGTAGAACTTACGCCACACGGTGCGTAGGGCGCCCGGCGGGCGCTTCTCAAGGTAGACGCTATCGTAAGGCATACCATTCCTTATGTTTCAGCGGGTTAGCCATAGCACCCAAAATATCGGAAATCACGTTAACGATGATCACCAGCGCGCCAATCACCATCACACCGGCCGAAATGGCCGCGTAGTCCTGCTGGCGAATGGCGTTAATCAGCCAGCGTCCGAGCCCCGGCCAGCTAAAGACCATTTCGGTGATCATTGCCAGCGTCAGCATGGTGGAAAACTGCAGCCCCAGGCGGGGAATAACCGGCGGCAGCGCGTTGTGCAGCACGTGACGGCGCAGAATGGTCAGGCGCGATACGCCGCGGGTGGCGGCAGCCTTCACGTAGTTGGTGTCGTAGACAGCGATGGTGCTGATACGCATCAGGCGCACCACTTCGGTGGTTGGGGCGACGGCCAGCGTCAGTACCGGCAGCACCATATGACGCAGGGCGCTGACGATCATCTCATGGCGCCACGGCGAGTCGGAAAGCCACGCGTCAATCAGCGCAAAACCGGTGACGTTTTTCACTTCGTACAGCAGATCAAAGCGGCCGGAAACCGGCAGCCAGCCCAGCGTCAGCGAGAAGAACAGCGTCAGCAGCAGCGCCAGCCAGAAAACAGGAATGGAGAAGCCGAGCAGCGCGAAGAAGCTGATGACTTTGTCCTGCCATTTGTTGCGGGTGATCCCGGCCAGCATACCGACCGGAATACCCATCAGCAGCGCAAAGCCGAACGCCAGAATGCACAGCTCCATCGTGGCGGGGAAGACCTCGCGCAGCTGCTCGGAGATCGGCTGGCCGTTGATGCTCGACACGCCGAAATCCCAGTGCAGGACGCTCTCAAACCAGAACGTCCATGCGTTCCACAGCGATGCGCCCTGAAGCGGTGCGTGCGGGGTAAAGTAGCTCAGGCTGAAGCCAACGAAGGTCAGGAAAAAGAGCGTAACCAGCAGCAGCAACAGGCGACGAAGGGTGAAAATAATCATGGTTTTTGCACCTTCTCTTCTTTTTCCCGCGAGACGCCGGCGAACGAGGCGTTACCAAACGGGCTCAGCACCAGCCCTTTAATATCGTACCGGTAGGCCTGCAGCCGCAGCGAGGAGGCCAGCGGCAGTATCGGCAGCTCGCGAGCCAGAATCTGCTGGGCTTCGTCGTAGGCGTCAATACGTGATGCCAGCTGCTGCGAGTCCAGCGCTTTGCGCAGCACGTTGTCGAATTCGCGGTTGCACCAATGGGCAAAGTTGGTTTGCGAGTTAATCGCCGCACAGCTCAACAGCGGGCGGAAAAAGCTGTCCGGGTCGTTACTGTCGGTGGCCCAGCCGGAGAGGGTCAGGTCGTGGTTCATGTCCATCAGCCTGGCCTCCTGGAAGCGGCCTTCCACCGGGACGATAATCACTTTGACGCCAATCTGCGCCATATCGGCCTGAATCAGCTCCGCGGTTTTCAGCGGGCTGGGGTTCCACGCCTGAGAGCTGGTAGGCACCCACAGGCGCAGCGTCAGCTTATCGAGGCCCAGAGCCTGCAAACGGCGCCGCGCTTCTTTCGGGTTGTATTCGGTAATTTTAGCTTCGTTATCGTAGGCCCAGGAGGCACGAGGCAAAATCGACGCCGCCGTTTCGGCGGTACCGTAATAAATCGACTGCATCAGACGCTGATTATTGATAGCCAGCGACAGCGCATGACGTACCTCAGGATTATTGAGCGGCGGTTTGTCGGTATTGAAGGCCAGATAGGCGATGTTCATCCCCGGGCGCAGCGTCAGGCGCAGGCGCGGATCGTCGCGTAAAATGGTTAACTGGCTGGCGGCAGGCCAGGCCAGAACATCGCACTCGCCGGTCAGCAGCTTCGACAGCCGCCCGGTGCCGCCGGAACCGAGGTCAACCACCACCTGCGGCATCAGCGGCGTACCGCGCCAGAACTGCGGGTGACGCTGCAAGCGGATATATTGCCCGGCGCGATATTCATCAAGCTGGAACGGCCCTGTGCCTACCGGCTGGCGATCCAACTGCTCCTGACGATCCTCTTGGGTGAGCCTGGCGGCGTATTCTGCTGACATCACCGACGCGTAGTGGGTGGCCAGATGCCAGAGGAAAGACGCGTCCGGCCGCGCGAGGCGAAACTCAACCGTGTGGCTATCGAGCTTGCGCACGCTCTGTACGCTGTCGGCAAACTGCAGGCTATCGAAATAGGGGAACGCGCTGCCGTTGACGTTATGCCACGGGTGCTGGCGATCGAAAATGCGCTCGAAGGTAAACACCACGTCGTCGGCGTTCAGCGCGCGCGACGGCGTAAACCAGCGGGTGGTCTGAAACTGCACGTTATGGCGCAGATGGAAACGGTAGGTTGCGCCGTTGTCCAGCACCTCCCAGCTTTCCGCCAGCTCCGGTACCAGGCGATAGGTGTACGGGTCGACGTCCAGCAGACGGTCGTAAAGCTGTGCGGCGAGGGTATCGACAATCAGCCCGCTGCCCGCTTTTTGCGGGTTAAAGGTGTTAACCTGCCCGCTAACGCAGTAGACAAAGCCGCTGTCGCGAATGTCGGCATGGGGTGGGGCAAGCGGCTGCGGTGCGGCAATCGCCTGGCCGCAGATTAACCCCAACGCTGCCAGGAAAGGTGACAAATTCAGGCGCATAGTTTCTGTGTTTTTTCGATTGATCTGCAAAGTGTATCGCACTTACGGCTGCCAGGTACAAATGTCTGCGCGTAACTGCTTTAAAAGTCATCAAATCAGTGGGGTTAACGCGTATAACACCCGCGTGTTGCTCTCTGATCGCCACGCAAAATTCGCCGCTGGTGCGGCGCGTCGTGCCGTTGTCAGATCTGATGTTTTTTTAACAGCGCGCGCAGTTGATGGTAGGTTAGCCCCAGCAGTTCAGCGGCGTTTTTCTGATTAAACCGGGCCTGTTGCAGGCTTTGCTGTAGCAGGCTTTTTTCTTGCTCCAGCTGAAACTGGCGCAGGTTAAGCGGCAGCGCGGGGCGGGCGGTAGCCTCTTCCGTTGCGCTGCTGATGGCGGGCTGGCGGTGGAAGGGGTCGATAATAATGTCGTCCAGCGGTTCATCAATGGAGCCATGGCGATAAACTGAACGCTCCACCACGTTTTTCAGTTCGCGAATATTACCCGGCCAGCGGTAGTGCCGCAGCGTGTCGCGCGCGCGTTCGGTAAAGCCCGGGAACAGCGGCAGCTTCAGCTCGCGGCACATCTGAATCGCAAAATGTTCGGCCATCAGCATGATATCGCTCTGGCGCTCGCGTAAGGGCGGTAGCAGCACCACGTCAAACGCCAGACGGTCAAGCAGGTCGGCGCGGAAGGCGCCTTCCGCAACCTGCTGGGGCAGATCGGCGTTGGTGGCGCAGACCAGGCGGACGTTGACCTGCAATGGCTGACTGCCGCCGACGCGTTCGAGCTCGCCGTATTCAATGACGCGCAGCAGTTTCTCCTGTACCAGCATTGGCGCGGTGGCCAGTTCATCAAGGAACAACGTGCCGCCATCGGCGCGCTCGAAACGGCCTGGATGACGCTTTTGCGCGCCGGTAAAGGCGCCGGCCTCATGGCCGAACAGCTCGGAATCGAGCAGGTTTTCATTCAGCGCCGCGCAGTTGAGCGAAATAAACGGCCCCTGCCAGCAGGAGGAGAGGTAGTGCAGACGGTTGGCGATAAGCTCCTTGCCCGTCCCGCGCTCACCGATAATCAGCACCGGTTTATTCAGCGGCGCCAGCCGGGAAACCTGCTCCAGCACTTCGAGAAAGCGGTTGTCCTCGCCGAGAAGGTTATCTTTGTATTCTGCCATGATGAAATTCGCCACTTGTTGGTGTAATTCGCCATTTCACTGTAGGCGTTTGCGGCGCAAAATTCAATCACCTCTTTTATAATCAATGAGATAAAAAGTTGGCACGGAAGTTGTAATAAGCATTACGCAGGGCTAAGCCCGAAACACAGAACTATGAGGATTGAACAATGGGTATTTTTTCTCGTTTTGCCGACATCGTGAACGCCAACATCAACTCGCTGCTCGAGAAAGCAGAAGATCCGCAGAAGCTGGTGCGACTGATGATCCAGGAAATGGAAGATACGCTGGTGGAAGTGCGCTCCACCTCCGCCCGCGCGCTGGCGGAAAAGAAAGACCTGACCCGCCGCGTGGAACGTGCGCTGGCGCAACAGGTTGAGTGGCAGGAGAAAGCCGAGCTGGCGCTGCGCAAAGATAAAGAAGATCTGGCGCGCGCGGCGCTGATTGAAAAACAAAAGCTGACCGACGTTATCGATACGCTGGAGCATGAAGTCACGCTGGTGGATGAAACGCTGGCGCGAATGAAAAAAGAGATTGGCGAGCTGGAAAACAAGCTGAGCGAAACCCGCGCCCGTCAGCAGTCGCTGGCGCTGCGTCATCAGGCGGCCAGTTCGTC
This sequence comes from Klebsiella sp. WP3-W18-ESBL-02, assembly GCF_014168815.1. Taxonomy (NCBI): domain Bacteria; kingdom Pseudomonadati; phylum Pseudomonadota; class Gammaproteobacteria; order Enterobacterales; family Enterobacteriaceae; genus Klebsiella; species Klebsiella sp. WP3-W18-ESBL-02. Next base: position 2,869,924 of record NZ_AP021972.1, on the reverse strand, counting down.
CCGCGATGTGCGTCGTCAGCTGGACAGCGGTAAACTGGATGAAGCGATGGCCCGCTTCGAGTCCTTTGAACGTCGTATCGATCATATGGAAGCCGAGGCTGAGAGCCACCGCTTTGGTAAACAGCCGTCGCTGGACCAGCAGTTTGCTGAGCTGAAGGCGGACGATGAAATCAGCGAGCAGTTGGCCGCGCTGAAAGCCAAAATGAAGCAAGATAACGAATAATTATTCCAGCGGCGCGCCATCCCCGCGCCGCTGCTCATACATGATAAGGAGTTATTATGAGCGCGCTTTTTCTTGGCATACCGCTGACGCTGTTTGTGCTGTTCGTATTGCCAATTTGGCTCTGGCTTCACTACAGCAACCGCTCCCGTTCGGGTGAGCTTTCGCAGGGCGAGCAGCAGCGTCTGCTGCAGCTGACCGATGACGCGAAGCGAATGCGCGAACGCATTCAGGCGCTGGAGGCGATTCTCGATGCCGAGCATCCAAACTGGAGAGACAAATAATGGCGCTGGATTTTAACAAAAAGCTGTGGCGAATCCCGCAGCGGGGCATGGTGAAAGGGGTCTGTGCCGGCATTGCCGAGTACCTCGACGTGCCGGTGAAGCTGATTCGTATTATTACCGTGCTGGCGATGCTGTTCGGCCTGTTTTTCTTCATCCTCGTCGCCTACGTCATTCTGACCTTTGCCCTCGATCCGATGCCGGAAGGGGCCATGAACGGCGAGCATCAGCCCACCAGCCGCGACTTGCTGGACGCGGTCGATGCCGAACTGGCCGCTGGCGAACAGCGGTTACGCGAGATGGAACGCTACGTGACGTCCGATACCTTTACGTTGCGCAGCCGCTTCCGTCAGCTCTGATAAAGAGGTAAACGATGAGCAATAAATGGCAGCGGGCGGGACAGAAGGTGAAGCCCGGTTTGAAAATCGTCGGCAAACTCGCTCTGCTGACCGCACTGCGTTACGGTCCGGCGGGCGTCGCCGGATGGGCGGTGAAGTCCGTGGCGCGCCGTCCGTTGAAAATGATCCTGGCGGTGGCGCTGGAACCGCTGCTGTCGCGCCTCGCCAAACGCTATTTCCCCATGGCAAAATAGCGCTATCGGCGTGGACGGGAGTGTCTGATAAGCAATGAAGCGACTCAAAAATGAATTCAATGCGCTGGTCAACCGTGGCGTTGACCGGCATCTTCGTCTTGCCGTTACCGGCCTGAGCCGGAGCGGCAAGACCGCATTTATCACCGGCCTGGTGAATCAACTGCTGAACGTGCATACCGGCGCGCGGCTGCCGCTGCTGAGCGCGGTGCGTGAGGAGCGTCTGCTGGGCGTGAAGCGCATTCCCCAGCGCGATCTCGGCATTCCACGCTTTACCTATGACGAAGGGCTGGCGCAGCTCTACGGCCAGCCGCCGGCGTGGCCGACGCCCACTCGCGGAGTGAGTGAAATTCGCCTTGCGCTACGCTACAAATCCAACGATTCGCTGCTGCGTCATTTCAAAGAGACCTCCACGCTGTATCTGGAGATTGTCGACTATCCCGGCGAATGGCTGCTCGATCTGCCGATGCTGAATCAGGACTACCTGACCTGGTCGCGACAGATGACCGGTCTGCTGAACGGCCAGCGCGGCGAGTGGTCGGCAAAATGGCGCCAGCTGTGCGCCGGGCTGGATCCGCTGGCTCCCGCCGATGAAAACCGTCTGGCGGAAATCGCCCAGGCCTGGACCGACTATCTGCACCGCTGTAAGCAGGAAGGGCTGCACTTTATTCAGCCAGGGCGCTTTGTGCTGCCCGGTGATATGGCGGGCGCCCCGGCATTACAGTTCTTCCCGTGGCCTGACGTCGACGGTGCGGGTGAGGCAAAACTGGCGCAGGCGGACAAACACAGCAATGCGGGGATGCTGCGCGAACGCTTCCATTATTACTGCGAAAAAGTGGTGAAAGGGTTCTACAAAGAGCATTTCCTGCGTTTCGACCGCCAGATCGTGCTGGTTGACTGTTTACAGCCGCTCAACAGCGGGCCGCAGGCGTTTAACGATATGCGTCTGGCCCTGACTCAGTTGATGCACAGCTTCCACTATGGTCAGCGCACGCTGTTCCGCCGCCTGTTTTCGCCGGTGATTGATAAGCTGCTGTTTGCCGCTACCAAGGCGGATCACGTGACCGTCGATCAGCACGGCAATATGGTGTCGCTGCTACAACAGCTGATTCAGGATGCCTGGCAGAATGCCGCCTTTGAAGGTATCACCATGGACTGCCTGGGGCTGGCTTCGGTGCAGGCGACGCAAAGCGGGTTGATTGAGGTCAACGGCGAGAAGATCCCTGCGCTGCGCGGCCATCGTCTGAGCGACGGCCAGCCGCTGACGGTTTATCCTGGCGAAGTCCCTGCACGGCTGCCGGGCCAGGCTTTCTGGGACAAACAGGGCTTCCAGTTCGAGGCTTTTCGCCCGCTAACGATGGACGTTGACCAGCCGCTACCGCACATCCGCCTGGATGCGGCGCTGGAGTTTTTGATTGGAGATAAGCTGCGATGACCGATTCTTTTAAACCGCGAATCGATTTTGACGGGCCGCTTGACGAAGCGAAGGCGGAACAGTTTAAAGGCGCGCAGGCGTTTGACGGTGAAGCGGCGGAAAAATTCGCCCCCGTGGCGCTGGATGACATCGGCGAGCAGGAAGGACAGGCCGAAGCTACCGTGGAAGCGGCGCTGCGCCCGAAACGCAGTCTGTGGCGTAAAATGGTCACCGCCGGGCTTACGCTGTTTGGCGCCAGCGTGGTTGCGCAGGGCGTGCAGTGGACGGTGAATGCCTGGCAAACCCAGGACTGGGCCGCGCTGGGCGGCTGCGTTGCGGGCGCGCTGATCGTTGGCGCGGGCGTGGGCTCGGTCGCCACCGAGTGGCGCAGGCTGTGGCGTTTACGCCAGCGCGCGCAGGAGCGTGATGAGGCCCGCACGCTGATGCACAGCCACAGCGTCGGCAAAGCGCGTGCCTTCTGTGAGAGCCTGGCACGTCAGGCTGGGCTGGATCAATCTCATCCGGCGCTACAGCGCTGGTATGCCGCAATACACGAGACCCAAAGCGACCGTGAAGTGGTGAGCCTGTATGCACACCTGGTGCAGCCGGTGCTCGATGCGCAGGCGCGGCGCGAAATCAGCCGCTCAGCGGCAGAATCGACCTTGATGATCGCCGTCAGTCCGCTGGCGCTGGTGGACATGGGGTTTATCGCCTGGCGTAACCTGCGGCTGATTAACCGTATTGCTAACCTGTACGGCATTGAGCTCGGTTACTACAGCCGTTTGCGCCTGTTCCGACTGGTGCTGATCAATATCGCTTTTGCCGGCGCCAGCGAGCTGGTGCGTGAAATCGGCATGGACTGGATGTCGCAGGATCTGGCCGCGCGTCTTTCGACTCGCGCAGCGCAGGGTATTGGTGCCGGGCTGCTCACGGCACGACTGGGCATTAAAGCCATGGAACTGTGCCGCCCGCTGCCGTGGATCGACAACGACAAACCGCGTCTGGGGGATTTCCGCCGCGAGCTGGTCGGGCAGTTGAAGGCGACGGTACAGAAGGGCAAAAGCGCGCCGTCGCGGGACGATTGAACGAGATAAAATAACCTTATGCGAAAATAGCATAAGGTATATCTATACTTATCTTTACTGAAAGTGACAAGCGGCGCTACCTTAGCGGGTATCGCCAACCGCATGATCATTATCAGGAAGTCCCGATGACAAGAAAATTGCTGCCGTTTTTGGTGCTGACCGCGCTGTCAGCTTCTGCCTATGCCGCTACGCCGCCCACGACGCTGGTGGTCGCACAGGGCCTGGATGATATCGTCAGCCTTGACCCGGCGGAAGCGAACGAGCTTTCCAGCATCCAGACGGTGCCGAGCCTGTACCAGCGGCTGGTCCAGCCGGACCGCAACGATCCGGCAAAAATCACGCCGATTCTCGCCGAAAGCTGGCAGGCCGATGCGGCGGCGAAAACGCTGACCGTCAAGCTTAAGAGTGACGCCAAATTTGCCTCCGGCAACGCCCTTCGTCCAGAAGACGTGATTTTCTCTTACACCCGCGCCGTGACGCTCAACAAGTCGCCGGCATTCATCCTCAACGTTTTAGGCTGGCAGCCGGATAACATTGCTAGCCAACTGAAGAAAGTTGACGATCACACGCTGCAAATTCACTGGACCGCTGACGTCAGCCCGGCGGTGGCGCTGAATATTCTGTCGACGCCAATTGCCTCTATCGTGGATGAAAAATTGGTCGCGGCCAACGTGAAGGGGAATGACTTTGGCAACGAGTGGCTAAAAATGCACTCGGCCGGCAGCGGTGCGTTTAAAATGCGCGTTTACCAGCCGCACCAGGCCATCGTACTGGAAGCAAACGCTACCTCGCCAACCGGTGCGCCGAAGCTGAAAAGCGTGATCATTAAAAACGTGCCCGATCCGGCCTCGCGCCGCCTGCTGATTCAGCAGGGTGACGCTGACGTGGCGCGCGATCTCGGCGCCGACCAAATTGATGCCTTGCAGGGCAAGCCAGGCCTACAGGTGCTGAGCATTCCTTCTGCGGAGCAAAACTACGTTGCCTTCAACACTGCCAATACCGCCAACCCGCTGCTGGCTAACCCGGCGTTCTGGGAGGCCGCGCGCTGGCTGGTCGACTATAACGGGATTACCAAAGATCTGCTGAAAGGGCAGTATTTTGTGCATCAGAGCTTCCTGCCGGTCGGCTTCCCGGGCGCGCTGGACAACACGCCGTTTAAATTTGACCCTGAAAAAGCGAAAGCGATTCTGGCGAAAGCGGGCATTAAAGATGCGCACTTTACCCTCGATGTGGAAAACAAGCCGCCGTTTATCACCATCGCGCAATCGATGCAGGCCAGCTTTGCCCAGGGTGGCGTGAAGGTTGAACTGCTGCCGGCCGCGGGCAGCCAGGTGTACGCTCGCGTGCGTGCGAAGCAGCACCAGGCGGCCATCCGTCTATGGATCCCGGACTACTTCGATGCGCACTCTAACGCCAGCGCTTTTGCCTTTAATGACGGTAAATCAAGCACCGTCGCCGGGCTAAACGGCTGGAAAATTCCTGAGCTGAACAAAGCGACGCTGGCGGCAGTGGCTGAGCCGGATGCGGCTAAACGTCTTGACCTGTATAAGAAAATGCAGGAAGAGCTACAGCGCAGCTCGCCGTATATCTTTATCGATCAGGGGAAAACGCAGATTGTTATCCGCGATAATGTGAAAGGCTACCAGCAGGGGCTTAACGCCGATATGGTCTGGTACGATCGCGTGACCAAGTAACCGCTATCGCCGCCGCGGCCCGCAGGTATCCGCCTACGGGCCGCGGCCGTTTGTTTTGTCGTTGATAGAAATACGGAATTCCCATGCCCGCCGTTTTACCGAATCTAACCGCTCTGCGAACCCGGCGTCTGCTGTCGGCGCTGCTTCAGGGGCTACTGACGCTGGCGCTGACGCTTCTGGGGCTGCTGCTGGTGACCTTTGCGCTTTCTGCGCTTTCGCCCGTCGATCGGGTGCTGCAAATTGTTGGCGACCATGCCAGCCAATCTACCTATGACCAGGTGCGCCACCAGTTGGGGCTGGATCGATCGCTGCCGGTACAGTTCTGGCACTATCTGGTGAATCTGACCCACGGCGATCTGGGTACCGCGAGCGCCACCGGACAGCCGGTACTGCACGATCTGCTGGCGGCATTTCCGGCCACGCTGGAACTGGCGACGCTGGCGCTGATTATCGGTGCGATTTTCGGCGTTATCGCCGGGGTCTTGTGCGCCCGCTATGCTGGCTCGCCGTGGGATTTTGCCGTGCGCACGTTGACGCTGCTGGGTAACTCGGTGCCGATTTTCTGGCTCGGGCTGCTGATGCTGGCGCTGTTTTACGCGAAGCTACAGTGGAGCCCCGGCCCCGGTCGCCTTGACGATATTTATCAGTTCACCATTGAGCCAAAAACCGGCTTTGCGCTGATCGATACCTGGCTTTCCGGCGATAAAGAGGCTTTCCGCAACGCTTTCAGCCACCTGGTGCTGCCGGTGCTGCTGTTGGCCTACTATTCGATGGCCAGCATTACGCGCCTCACGCGTTCGGCCTGTCTGAGCGAAATGAATAAAGAATACATCCTGCTGGCGCGCGCCAAAGGGGCGGGAGAAATGAGCATTCTGCTGCGCCACGTACTGCCGAACATTCGCGGCACGCTGCTGACGGTGATTGCGCTGGCCTATACCGCCATGCTGGAAGGCGCGGTGCTGACCGAAACGGTTTTTTCCTGGCCGGGCATCGGGCGTTACCTGACGACGGCACTGTTTGCCGGTGATACGTCGGCGATTATGGGCGGAACGCTGCTGATTGGCGTGTGTTTTGTCCTGATAAATAACCTCACCGACGTGCTGGTGCGGCTAACCGATCCGAGGGTTCGCTAATGCCCACTTCGCTATTTTTACGTCGTCTGCTGCGTTCACCTGCGGCGTGCTGTGGGCTGACGGTTATTGCTTTACTGGTCCTGACGGCGCTGTTTGCGCCGTGGCTCGCGCCGCAGGACCCGAACTGGCAGGATGCCGCCGCGCGTCTGCAAATGCCCAGCGCGCAGCACTGGCTGGGGACCGACAGCTACGGGCGCGATCTGCTTTCCCGGCTGATCTACGGTACCCGGCCTGCGCTGGGGCTGGTCGCGCTGGTGACGGTGATTACCCTGCCGGTTGGGCTGCTGATTGGCATCCTCTCCGGTTATTACGGCGGCTGGCTGGAACGCGTTCTGATGCGCTTTACCGATGTCGTGATGTCGATGCCGAGGCTGATTCTGGCCTTCGCATTTGTCGCGATGCTCGGCCCTGGCCTCGTGAACGGTGCGCTGGCGCTGGCCTTAACCACCTGGCCTGCCTATGCGCGCCAGGCGCGCAGCGAGATTCAGCGTCTGCGCCACAGCGACTATCTGGCCGCCGCCGAAATGATGGGCATTCGCGGTCTACGGCTGCTGGTGGGCCACATTCTGCCGCTGTGCCTACCGTCCGCCATTGTGCGTCTGGCATTGGATCTGGCGGGCATTATTCTTGCGGCGGCGGGACTCGGTTTCCTCGGGCTGGGCGCTCGCCCGCCGATGGCGGAGTGGGGGGCGATGATTGCCGATGGTATGCAGGTTATCTTTGACCAGTGGTGGATTGCCGCCGCGCCGGGCGCGGCCATTCTGCTGGCCAGCCTGGCATTTAACCTGCTAGGCGATGGTTTACGTGACGTACTGGAGCCGCAACATGACTGAACAACGTCTCTGCGTACAGGGGCTGAATATTGACTATCCTGCTGCCCGGGTGGTCAATAATATGAATTTTACCCTGGGTAATGAACGCCTGGCGCTGGTGGGTGAATCGGGCTCCGGTAAGTCGATGACCGCACGGGCGTTGATGGGGCTGGTGCGTAAGCCCGGTATCGTCAGCGCCGAACGACTGAGCGTGCTAGGCCGCGATGTGCTGACGCTCAACGCGCGTGGCTGGCATGAGCTGCGTGGTAACGATATCGCCATGGTATTACAGGACCCGCGCTATGCGCTGAACCCGGTGAAAACCATACGGGTACAGCTGGAAGAAGCGCTGACCCTGCATCAGCGTCTGGGGCGACGCGAGCGGCAGGAAAAAATAGAATCCGCCGTGCTGGCCATGGGGCTGGACGTGCGCGTGCTGGATCGCTATCCCGGCGAACTGTCCGGTGGAATGGGGCAACGGGTGATGATCGCCATCGCGCTGATTAACGACCCGCAGGTGCTGATCGCCGATGAACCGACCTCGGCGCTGGATGCCCGGCTGCGCAACCAGATCCTTGAGCTATTGGTCGCCCAGTGCGAGCAACGCCATATGGCCATGCTACTGATCAGCCACGACCTGCCGCTGGTGGCGCAGCACTGCCACCGCGTGCTGGTGATGTACCAGGGCAACGGCGTTGATGAGATGGCGGCTGCAGACCTGCCGCAGGCTACGCATCCCTATACGCGCACCCTGTGGACCTGTCGCCCGAATGCGCAAACCTATGGACAAATGCTGCCGACGCTGGACCGTACGCAGAATTTTGAGGAGGCGGCGCATGGCGATCGTTAATCTTGAGTCGCTTCAGGTGACCTTTGGTGACAAAACGGCAGTCTCTGCTGCCAGTTTTCAGGTCGAGGAGGGCGAAACGTTCAGCCTGATCGGCGAGTCCGGCTGCGGGAAGTCGACCATTCTGCGGGTGATTGCCGGGCTTCAGCGGGAATGGCGCGGGAAGGTGGCGCTGTTCGGCCGCCAGATTGGCGCGGGGGCGCGCTTTCACGGCGATCTGCGGCGCAATGTGCAGATGGTATTCCAGGACCCTTACGCCTCGCTGCACCCGAATCATACGCTGTGGCGCACGTTGGGCGAACCGCTGCGCATTCACGGCGAGACGGAGGTCGACATGCGCGTGCGCACCGCGCTGGAGCAGGTGGGCCTGCCCGCCGATGCCGCGCGGCGCTATCCGCATCAGCTCTCCGGCGGCCAGCGTCAGCGCGTTGCCATTGCCCGCGCGCTGTTGTTGCGTCCAAAAATCCTGCTGCTGGATGAACCCACATCGGCGCTGGATATGTCGGTGCAGGCGGAGATCCTTAATTTGCTTAACCGTCTCAAACAGGCGCACGGCATGACCTATCTGTTAGTCAGCCACGATGCGGACGTGATTGCGCATATGTCGGATCGCGCGGCGTTTATGGCCGGCGGCGTCATTCAGCGCTTTTTCGATCGCGAAGCGTTAACGCGCGGCGAACACCGTATGGGGTAACCCCTCAATGCCCGACACAGTCCGCGCCCTCACCCTTAAAAGGGAGAGGGCGCGGGTGCGGTTTAGTGATTCTGTCCGATTGATCGTATAACTTTACGGCACAAAGGCCATTTTTCCGCCATACTGTCAATAATTGTTGACAGTCATCTTCCCGCCGACCGATAACTGTCTTATTATTCATACGTCTTTGGCTCTTAAGGGTGAACACTCCCATGCGTCTTGAAGTCTTTTGTGAAGACCGCCTTGGTCTGACTCGTGAACTGCTCGATTTATTGGTCCTGCGCGGTATTGATCTGCGCGGTATCGATATCGACCCTGTTGGCCGAATCTACCTTAATTTCGCGGAGCTGGATTTCTCCAGCTTCAGCAGCCTGATGGCGGAAATCCGCCGTATCGCCGGCGTCACTGACGTACGTACCGTACCGTGGATGCCCTCCGAGCGCGAACACCTGGCGCTGAGCGCGCTGCTGGAAGCCATGCCGGAACCGGTGCTGTCGCTGGATACGCGTAGCAAAATCGAACGTGCCAACCCGGCGAGCTGCCAGCTGTTTGGCATGAGCCAGGATCGCATGCGTAACCACAACGTGGCGCAGTTGATTAGCGGCTTCAACTTCCAGCGCTGGCTGGAGAGCGATGCGGTGGAATCACATGCTGAGCATGTGGTGATCCACGGGCAAAACTTCCTGCTGGAAGCCACGCCGGTCTACATCAACGGCGAGGGCGATAGCCGAATCCTGGCGGGGGCAGTCGTCATGCTGCGCTCGACATTGCGTATGGGCCGTCAGCTGCAAACCATGACCACGCAGGATGTTAGCGCGTTCAGCCAGATTGTCGCCGTCAGCCCGCGTATGCGGCAGGTGGTCGATCAGGCTCGTAAGCTGGCGCTGCTGACCGCGCCGCTGCTGATTGTGGGGGAAACCGGCACCGGTAAAGATCTGCTGGCTCACGCTTGCCATCTGGCGAGCCCGCGCGCGGCGAAGCCGTACCTGGCCCTGAACTGTGGTTCTATCCCGGAAGATGCCGTCGAGAGCGAGCTGTTTGGCGATGCTGCCGATGGCAAAAAAGGGTTCTTTGAGCAGGCTAACGGCGGCTCGGTGCTGCTGGATGAAATTGGCGAAATGTCGCCGCGTATGCAGACGAAACTGCTGCGCTTCCTCAATGACGGCACTTTCCGCCGGGTGGGTGAAGATCATGAAGTGCACGTTGACGTGCGCGTTATCTGTGCCACGCAGAAAAACCTGGTCGAGCTGGTGCAAAAGGGATTATTCCGTGAGGATCTCTACTATCGCCTCAACGTGCTGACGCTCAACCTGCCGCCGCTGCGCGATCGTCCGCAGGACATCATGCCGCTGACCGAGCTGTTCGTGGCGCGCTTTGCCGATGAGCAGGGGATCGCGCGGCCGAAGCTGTCTGCCGATTTGAATACGGTGCTGACCCGCTATGGCTGGCCGGGCAACGTGCGGCAGCTGAAAAATGCAGTCTATCGTGCGCTGACGCAGCTGGAAGGCTACGAACTGCGTCCGCAGGACGTGCTGCTGCCGGATCACGATGTCTCAAGCGCGGCGGTCGGTGAAGAGGCGATGGAAGGTTCGCTGGATGACATTACCCGCCGTTTCGAGCGCTCGGTGCTGACTCAGCTTTATCGCAGCTATCCGAGTACGCGCAAGCTGGCTAAGCGTCTTGGCGTATCGCATACGGCGATTGCCAATAAATTGCGGGAATATGGCTTGAGTAATAAGAAGGGCGAAGAGTAATCCCTGCCGCGTAATAACCCGGTGGTGCCGTGCCACCGGGTTATTCTGGACATATCAAAATAGAAAAGTTTGCATCATAATTCCAAACTTTTTCCCCGCCCCGACGACAATTACTTCCACGTTTTTAGCAGAATGATTTTTTTTGTGATCTCAATGCCGTTTTAGAACAGGTTGCCCGAATACTGTTGGCACTCCAATATAGGAGAGCCTATGAATACGTGCGACGAAGCAGTAAAAGCAAAGCGTAAAATTTATATTACGTTGAGCTTATTTATATTAGTGTACTTTTTTTCATGGAAAGCGACCCTGGATACCTATTCCTTCTGGTTATCAGAAAAAATAGGTCTGGACGGCGTGGCGATCGGTATTGTTTTCGCAGTAAACGGTTTTTGTGCGGTATTGATTAAACCGGTTTACGGATTTTTAATCGATCGGCTTGGGCTGCGTAAGGATTTGCTTTTTTTCATATCACTTATTTCTATTACCGTGTTTCCATTCTTCTTTTATATTTACAAACCGCTATTACAGAATGTTCTTTATCTGGGGATCGTGGCGGGTGCGGTCTTTTTAAGTATGGGGTATTACGCGGGCTGCGCGGCGGCCGAGTCATATCTTGACCGCTTTGGTCGCCTGTTTGACCTTGAGTTTGGGCAAATTCGCATGTGGGGAGCGATTGGCTCAGTTTTCTCGGCGGCCAGCACTGGCTACATTTTTAATATTAACCCCATGATTAACTTTGGCATCAGCTCTGCCGGTGCGCTGGTCATTCTGATTATTGTTCTGACCATGAAGATTGAGGTCAGCGATGAGGTGAAAAGCCGGATTATCGCCAAAGAAAAAACGACGCTGAAAGACATCACGGCCCTGTTCCGCCAGCGCAATTTCTGGACGTTTGTCCTTTATGTTTGCGGTGTGGTGTGGGTATTGTTTGTCGCGGAGCAGCAGTATCCTCGTTTCTTTATTACCTTTTATGACAGTAAAGAGACGGGACATCAGATGTACGGCTATCTTGGCGCAGCGAGCCTTGGCTGCGAGTTTCTGTGCATGATGGTTGCGCCGGGAATCGTTAACCGGCTGGGGCCAAAAGCGGGGATGCTGATCACCGGTTTTGTCGTCGCCGCACGTTTTATCGGTTCCGGGCTGGTCACCAGCGCGCTAGCGATTGGTATTATCAAACTTTCCTGGGGCATTGAAATGTCCTTTCTGCTGGTGTCGGTATTTAAATACCTCGAGATAAATTTTGATAAAAAAATTAACGGCACCATGTATTTATTAGGCTATCAAAGCGTGAACTATGTGGGCACCGTTTTGCTGTCACCGTTGAGCGGTTATTTATACGAAAAAATCGGCTTTGCTGATACCTATTTATTAATGGGCGGTACCGCACTGCTGTTTACGGTTTTATCGGCGGTGCTGTTGAACAATAATCGTAAAACAGCGCAATTAACCTTGAACCCCCGACACTCATGAGCCGAAAATGACAAGAGCGCGAATTATCAGTCGACTTTACCAGATAATAAATAGCACCGTAACCCGAACGCTGAATAAACAACAAAGCTTTGCTCAGACATTAACATTAGCGGGGGATCCCTATATTAGCGGGAAGTTTTCGCTGGCGTTGAGCCTGCTGCTTGAACAGTCTCCAGAGCGTTGCGCGGAATGGGAAAGCCTTTGGCCTGAACTGGTGAGTGCGCCTTGCGATAACTGGGGCAAATATTATTTCCTCCAGGCGCTGCTGAGGCTGCAACAACAAAGGGTGCTGGAACAGGTATTGACCGCCGGGCAGCTCGCGGTGCTGCGTGGTAAGCTAGACTGGCAGGAGATGGTCGAAGAGACGACGTGGCAGCTGAAATCGTGCTTTCCCACTAACTTCTACGGCGTTGCGTTCAGCGTGGCGCGGCTCAGGTTCCTGCTGGGGTGGGAAAGCGAACGGGCATCGCAGGAAATCTTACAGCGGCTCCTTGAGCATTACCGCGCCCACGCGGAGAACGGCTGTTGTGACGAAACCCGTGGGCATGGCCGCTTTGATCGTTACAGCGTGCTGCTGGTAGCGGAAATTTGCCAGCGCCACCTCGAAACCGGGTTGCCGGTCGCCGATTGGTTACAAGCGTCGCTGCGCCAGGCGGCAACGCTGGTGCTGTCGATGTGTACCGATAATGGTAGCGGTTTCCAGTGGGGACGTTCGATCGGTGCCTATGGCGACAGTGCCTTTAATGAGATTCTGGCGGTCAGTGCGCGTCTTGGGTTGCTGAATGCGCAGGAACTGGCGGCGGCAGGCGCGTTTTCTCTGGCCTGTAGCGAACGCTTCCTGAGCTTCTGGTATGACCCGGATGAGCAGAGCGTAAATTTGTGGTTTAAGGGCCGTCAGACCGACGCCTATCGTGCCGAGCATCGGCTGGTCGGGGAGAATATTAGCCTTTGCGTGCAGCACCTGAACGTCCAGCAGGTCTGGTCCGCGCGAGCTGCCGCATCGGCGTCAGTGCCACGTCCGGCGCAGCTTGCGCTAACCTTCACCGCATTTCGTGAAGCGCGCTATGCTCGCGGCCTGTATCAGTGGTATGACGGGCAGCGTGCTTTTGTGCTGCCGCTGATAAACGGTGCTCGCCCCTACCACGGTACGTCGCCTTATTTCCCTATTCCGTTCAGTGAAGGGCTGTTTACCGGCGTGGCGCAGGGCGATGCGCCGCTATGGGTGCCCGGCATTTATGATGAGCGCGGCCGCGTGCTGCGTCCGCTGGTCTGGTTTCGCGGTACTCGGCAGCAAAAGACCGCCGGGGGATGGGAAATTATTATCGAATATGACGGGCTGGACGTGGTCGCCGAAGCTGGTGAGGTGGTGCAAGAACCGCTGCGCGACGCCGAATTCGGTTGCAGGACGCGCTTTCTGATCGCGCCCGGGAGCGTGACGCGCGAGGATACCTTTACCTGTCCGCCGGGTAGATCGCTGCGCATTGAGCTGATCGCGGCGGTTTATGCTGAAAGCACGCCGGTCCGGTTGCAAGGGTATACGCAGATCCAGCGTCGGGCGACCACGCTACGTAGCCCGACCGGCCCGCTGGCGCAGGAAATCGTTGGCAGCCTCGCGTGCGCCGAACGAACGGAGTTCACCGTTAGCTGGCAGGTACAATACAATGAATAAATTGCCTCTGGCGGGGCGATAAAATACACGACGCGTCATCAATCTATTTATCACCTCCTTTTATATTACGATGATTTTATATCACTCGCTTAAGGGCTTCTGCGGCTATTTGAATATGACCATGCGGGTGAGCAAGATCATCATATTGACGGACGCAGGAGGCTGGAACATTAATTGATTGATTTAATGTGATGGGTCTCTGGGTTTAACCTGGTCAGCACGAAGACAATTCTATTGTCGTCTCGAACGGGCGGCCAGGCGTAAGCCCGGATAAATTTACTTTCTCTGAACTGAGGTTCTATGGCGACATCGCGCGGCTATGGAAAAGATGCCACCCTATTGGAAACCCTTGAAATTGATGAAACGGCCATCTATTTCAATCGAATGAAAAATACATCAGCTGATTATTATCATTTTCATGAATGCCCTGAAATGCTTTTTATTACCCGGGGTATTGGCATTGCCGTCGCCGAACATCAGCAGTTTACGGTGAAACCCGGGCGGCTATTTATTTTTCCGCCTGGGCGAGTGCATAAAATTTATGTTGAACAAGGGGCGAACAATCAATATCACCGTACGACGCTACATTTCAATAGCACTCTGCTGGAACCTTTCTTTCGTGACTTTCCCCGGCTGCAGATACTGCTGCGCCAGTTGAGCAGTTACGGTGAGAAAATACGTATTTTCGATGTTTCTGCTATTCAGCCAATGATTGAAATGCTGCTCGAGCGCTTCGACGGTCTGGGGCATGATGGCCTGGTCACAATCAATGATAGCGCGCTGTTGCTGATGCAACTGATTAGCTTTCTGCCCGGGCAGGAACTGGAGAATGCGCTGCATTCAGAGCAGAATGCGTTTTCCGCCAGTATTATTCGCTGGATTGAAGAACACTTTCAGGAGCACTGCTCGCTGGAGGCGCTGGCTGCCGCATCGGGCTGTTCGGAGGGGCATGCATCGAGGCGCTTTCGTCGCGAAACGGGCGGTACGTTGCAGGAATATTTGATCATGAGGCGGATCCGCCATGCCTGTGAACTGCTCGTGCATACAACCCTGTCGGTCAGGGAAGTGGGGAAGCGCTCGGGATTTACGGAATATGCCTGGTTTATCACCAGTTTTCGAAAATATATGGCAAAAACCCCCCTCCAGTACCGCAAATCATATAGTCTAAGAGGCTGAGGGATAAGAAATTGTCCTGACCGCAGTGCGGTCAGGACAAGAATATTACGCTTTCAGCGCTGCCAGCGCAGCGTCGTAGTCCGGCTCGTTGGTGATTTCGTTCACCAGTTCGCTGTATACCACGTTGTCGTTCTCATCAATCACGACAACCGCGCGAGCGGCCAGGCCTTTCAGCGCGCCATCGGCAATGCCGACGCCGTAGGTCTGCAGGAATTCCGGCGCACGCAGAGTAGACAGCGTCACGACGTTGCTCAGGCCTTCTGCGCCGCAGAAGCGAGACTGGGCGAACGGCAGGTCAGCGGACACGCACAGAACAACGGTGTTCTCCAGTTCGCCAGCCAGCTGGTTGAATTTACGCACGGATGCCGCGCATACGCCGGTATCGATGCTCGGGAAAATGTTCAGAACTTTACGTTTGCCAGCGAACTGGCCCAGGGTGACGTCGGACAGATCTTTTGCCACCAGCGTAAACGGTTGAGCTTTATCGCCCGCCTGTGGGATAGAACCTTGAACAGCAACGGGATTGCCCTGGAAATGTACGGTTTGCGACATGATTATCTTCCTGTTTACATATAGTTAACGTCAACCCTAGTGTATGACAACAGACGTTAACACGGCAAACCCTATTTACGCCTGAATAAAAGGAGCCAAAATGAGAAACCTGCGCGTGTTTGAAGAGGCCTGGCCGCTGCATACGCCTTTTGTGATTGCCCGCGGCAGCCGCAGCGAAGCAAAAGTGGTGGTGGTTGAACTGGAGCAGGATGGTGTAAAAGGCGTCGGTGAGTGCACGCCGTACCCGCGCTATGGCGAGAGCATCGCCTCGGTGATGGCGCAGATTATGACCATCGGGGAGCAGCTGGAGCGCGGGATAACCCGCGAACAGCTTGCTCAACTGCTGCCGGCCGGGGCCGCCCGCAATGCGGTCGACTGCGCGTTGTGGGATCTGGAAAGCGCACTGGCCGGTCGCTCCGTCGTCAAGCAGCTGGGCGTCACGCTGCCCGGCACGGTGACGACGGCGCAAACGGTGGTGATCGGCACGCCCGAACAAATGGCCGCCAGCGCAAAGGCACTGTATGCCAGCGGCGCCAGGCTGCTGAAGGTGAAGCTGGACAATCATTTTATCTGTGAGCGAATGGTGGCGATTCGCGAAGCCGTACCGGAGGCGACGCTGATTGTCGATGCCAATGAGTCCTGGCGCGGCGAGGGGCTGGCCGCACGCTGCCAGCTGCTGGCGGACCTGCGCGTCGCCATGCTGGAGCAGCCGCTGCCGGTGGGCGAAGATGACGCGCTGGAGACGTTTATTCACCCGTTGCCGATCTGCGCTGACGAAAGCTGCCATACCCGTGAAGACCTGTCGATGCTGCACGGGCGCTATGAGATGGTGAATATCAAACTCGATAAAACCGGTGGGTTGACCGAAGCGCTGGCGCTGGCGGCCGAGGCAAAAGCGCAGAATTTTGCGCTGATGCTTGGCTGTATGCTTTGCACGTCGCGGGCCATTGCCGCCGCGCTACCGCTGGCACCACAGGTACGTTTTGCCGATCTCGACGGCCCCACGTGGCTCGCCGCCGACGCGCAGCCGGCGCTACGCTTTACCTGCGGTGAGCTTCATTTGTGAGGTTTCGGCTGCCAGTGCAGCAGCCTGGTCATCGCCGCCAGATAACGCTCGCTGGCCTCGTCTGAGGAGATGGGCGGGAACTCGGCGGTAATACAGTGCAGCCCTATATCGTTGCACCAGCTGCCGAATGAACCGGGCGTCTCGTAGCCGACGCTGCTGACCAGCGGCAGAGTGAAGGCGTCCGCCAGCCAATGCCCCAGCTCGCTGCCGCGGGTGTCTTCAATGCAGGCCAGCGGGTCGTGGAACGATACCACCCACGCGGGGCTAATCTGGTGAATCAACTGACATAGCGCGCGGCTTTCCGGCTCGGAGGCCGGGCGGCTGCCGGTGAGCAATACCACGTCGCGCTGTTCCGCAGCGCTATTCCAGCGATATACCGTTTCCCCTTGTTTCCAGTTTGCCGCCGGGAAATTGCGATTCAGATCCACGCCGTTGGCGTTGGCGCGCAGTCCGAGCTGGCAGCCGTCCGGATTGACTGCCAGCACCACGTGATGCCGACGCAGATCCGGCGACAGGGTGCGCAGAGCGCAGGAGAGCGTGACCACCGAGGAATTTTCATCCCCGTGGGTGCCTGCGATGATTAAGCCACTCTGCGGCCCGGCCAGCGGCGCAGGGAACCAGATCAGCGGCGCGCCCAGCAGCGAGCGGCCATAGTGTTGTGTCCCGGGTGGGAAAGCGCCGCGCTGGGCGCGGGGGCGGGTAGCAGCCATAGCGTGAGTCCTGATACATAAAGGGGATATTGTGCAGTGTTGTGCAAAATTCGCCGTGAATCAAATAGTTTCCTGCATATGAATTGACGGTGTAAATCAACTTTCTGCGACATGGCGTTTGCAATTATGGCAAGTGAAACAAATAATATTTTCATTATGTTGTGTGGGTTTATCTACTTTTAAGGGGATGTCATGAAGTATCCTTTCACCTTGACCTGCTGTGCTGCGCTGTTAGTGGGTCTGAGTACTGTCGCCGTGGCGGCGGAAGTGCCTGCCGGGACGACGCTGGCGAAGCAGCAGGAGCTGGTTCGCCATATTAAAGATGAACCCGCTTCATTAGATCCGGCAAAAGCCGTCGGGCTGCCGGAAATTCAGGTTATTCGCGATCTGTTTGAAGGCCTGGTTAACCAGGATGCTAACGGCAATATCATTCCTGGCGTGGCTGCCCGCTGGCAAACGAACGATCAGAAAACCTGGACCTTTACCCTGCGCAGTGATGCGAAATGGTCGGACGGCACGCCGGTCACCGCGCAGGACTTCGTTTACAGCTGGCAGCGTCTGGTCGATCCGAAAACCACCTCGCCGTTTGCCTGGTTTGCCGCACTGGCGGGGATCATGAACGCGCAGGACATCATCGATGGTAAAGCGAAGCCTGAAACGCTGGGCGTGACGGCGGTTGATACCCATACGCTGCGCGTGCAGCTCGACAAACCGCTGCCGTGGTTCGTCAACCTGACCGCTAACTTCTCGCTCTATCCGGTCAATAAAGCCGCCGTTGACAGCGATAAAAACTGGACGCGTCCGGGCAAACTGGTGGGCAACGGCGCCTACGTGCTGGCCGATCGTGTGGTTAACGAAAAGCTGGAGCTGGTGCCGAATAAGCATTACTGGGATAACGGCAAAACGGTGATCCAGAAAGTCACCTTTATGCCGATTAACCAGGAGTCAGCCGCCACTAAACGCTATCAGGCCGGGGATATTGATATCACTGAATCTTTCCCGAAAAACCTGTATCAGAAGCTGAAAAAAGAGCTGCCGGGCCAGGTCTTTACGCCCCCACAGCTGGGAACTTACTACTACGCTTTTAACACCCAGAAGGGGCCGACCGCCGATGCGCGCGTGCGTCTGGCGCTCAGCATGAGCATCGATCGGCGCATTATCGCCGATAAAGTGCTGGGAACCGGTGAAAAACCGGCGTGGCGCTTTACTCCGGATGTCACGGCAGGCTTTAAGCCGCAACCGTCGGCGCTGGAAGAGAGTAGCCAGGCCGAGCTGAACGCGCAGGCCAAAATGTTGCTACAGGCCGCAGGCTACGGTCCGAATCGCCCGCTGAAGCTGACGCTGCTGTATAACACCCAGGAAGTTCACCAGAAGATTGCCATTGCCGTGGCGTCGATGTGGAAGAAAAATCTGGGCGTCGACGTGAAGCTGCAAAATCAGGAATGGAAAACCTATATCGACAGCCGCAACACCGGCAACTTCGATGTGATCCGCGCGTCGTGGGTTGGAGACTACAACGAGCCGTCGACTTTCTTGTCGTTGCTCACCTCAACCAACAGCGGCAATATCGCACGCTTTAACGATGCGGCGTATGACAAGGTGATTCGCCAGGCCAGCCTGGAGAGCAGCGCCGAGGCGCGTAACGCCGATTACAACATGGCCGAGAAAATTCTGGCGGAAAAAGCGCCGATTGCGCCGATTTACCAGTATACCAACGGGCGCTTAATTAAGCCTTGGGTGAAAGGATACCCGATCACCAATCCGGAAGACGTGGCCTATACGCGCACGATGTATATTATCAAGCACTAACCTCTTCGCTGGCGCAGTGAACTGCGCCAGCGGTCTTTCTTCTCTTACCGCTGCAACACCTCTGCGAACCTGGCCAGCCACTGTGGGTGCGCGGGCCAGGCAGGAGCCGTCACCAGATTACCGTCCACGTGCGCCTGATCGATACCAATGTCGGCATACTGACCGCCGCTAAGCCTGACTTCCGGCGCGCAGGCGGGATAGGCGCTACAGGTACGGCCCTTTAATACGCCAGCGGCTGCCAGCAGCTGTGGGCCGTGGCACACGGCGGCAATCGGCTTGTTGGCTGCATCGAAGTCCTGCACCAGCTTAATCACCTGCTCATTGAGGCGCAGATACTCGGGCGCACGTCCGCCGGGGATCAGCAGGGCGTCATAATCCTGCGCGTTTGCCGAGGCAAAATCGGCGTTCAGCACAAAGCGGTGGCCGGGCTTTTCGCTGTAGGTTTGGGCACCGTCAAAATCGTGGATCGCCGTCATAATGTAATCGCCTTTCGGCTTATCCGGACAGACCGCATCAACCTGATGGCCAATCATCTGCAGCGCCTGAAATGGCACCATGGTTTCATAATCTTCCGCATAATCACCAACCAGCATGAGAATTTTCTTGCCAACCATAATCTACCCTCAAGAAATCAAGATGTTTAAGATATAGCCTGGCGGTGAAGGGATAGCGAACCGCAAACCGCGCGCTGCATCACGGATATGACGAGAGCCCGCGCGGTAGACGGCGAGGACAGCGTCAGGCACCGAATGCGCCGTCGATGGTGTGCATCGCGCCGGTAACAAATGCTGCTTCAGGCCCCGCGAGCCAGGCCACCATCCCGGCGACTTCTTCCGGGCGTCCGTGGCGTTTCAGCGCCATAAAGCTGTGCATCAGCTCTTTTAGCGGGCCGGATTCCGGATTGGCGTCGGTGTCAATCGGCCCCGGCTGCACCACGTTCACCGTGATACCGCGCGGGCCAAAATCGCGCGCCAGCCCGCGAGCCAACCCCTGTAGCGCCGATTTACTCACCGCATAGGCGGCCAGGCCGGGAAGGGGCATTCGGTCGCCATTGACTGAACCAATCACAATAATCCGCCCGCCGTCGGGCATGAGGCGGGCGGCTTCCACCGCAGCATGATAGGGCGCATGGATGTTAATCCGGAACAGGCGGTCGATGGCGTCGCTGTCTTGCTCTAACGCATCACCGAAAATAATGATACCCGCGTTAATCACCACAATATCCAGCGGACCGCAATCGCCTACCAGTTTGATGACCGCATCGCGGTCAGCGCTATCCGCCACTACGGCAGTGCTGCCCGTTTCTGCCGCCAGCCGTTCGGCGGCTTCTCGTGAGCCAGCATAGCTGAACGTGACCGCCGCGCCCTCGGCGGCAAAGCGCCTGACGATGGCCGCGCCGATGCCGCGGCTGCCGCCTAAAACCAGTACGGATTTATTCTGAAAGACAGACATAGAATCGACCCTCATGCAGATGATGCGACGATGATGATGACGTGCGGCAGACCGCGCTGCCAGCAAGGAGTATAGCTGCTTGCGTAGCGCTCCATTTGCCGCCGCCGCTGCTATACTTGCTCAAGCAATTTTCCAATTCTGGCTGCGGGCAAACTGAGATGATCTATGCATCTGATATCATGATCTTTGGCAAAGTGTTGCTCGCCATTCTTTTGCTGCTGTTGCTGGCAAGCTATCTTTTCGCAAAATTCAATTTCCCGATTTCCGTGCTATTGACCACCTGGCTTTCTACTGCCGCGGCGTTTGCGTTGCTGGTGGTGTTGGTATTGATGCCGGGGATCCGGGAGGATGAAGTGTCGCTGGGCAAACGCTGGCTGGAAGAGTGTTCAGTGGTGGAGAAATATGAGCGACATTCGCTAGGTGAATCGACCAATCGGTTACGGTGTCACGGTGTGGAAGAGCGGGTGGATGCGCGCGATTATCAGACATTTACTCTGGCATACCTCGAACGCGGGGCGCGCTGAGATAGCCCGGCATGACGAGAGTATCGTCTCCGGGCTGCCGTGGTTATCGCCCTACGCGTGCCTGAAGCGCCGCCGGGTAACGGTCACCGACTATCTTCACGGCGTCCAGCGCACGGGTGATTTGCTGGCGTTCATCGGCGGTCAGTTGGATATCCACCGCGCCGAGGTTTTCCTCCAGCCTGTACCGTTTTGTGGTGCCGGGAATCGGCACAATCCACGGTTTTTGCGCCAGCAGCCAGGCAAGCGCAATCTGCGCGGGCGTCGCCTGACGTTCGGCGGCCAGCGCGCCCAGTACGGTTATCAGCTGCGCGTTAGCGGCCAGCGCATCGGCCTGAAAACGGGGCACCTGGCTGCGAAAATCGTCGCTGCCAAAAGCGGTGCTGGCGTTAATCGCCCCGGTCAGGAAACCTTTTCCCAGCGGGCTGAACGGCACAAATCCGATTCCGAGCTCTTCCAGTAACGGAATGATTTCCTCTTCAGGCTCGCGCCACCACATAGAGTATTCGCTCTGTAACGCCGCGACCGGCTGTACGGCATGCGCGCGGCGAATGGTTTGTGCACCGGCCTCAGACAGGCCGAAGTGTTTCACCTTACCTTCGGCAATCAGGTCTTTGACGGCGCCCGCCACCTCTTCAATCGGCACATTCGGATCGACGCGATGCTGATAAAGCAGGTCGATGGTCTCTGTTTTCAGGCGGCGCAGCGAGCCTTCTACCGCTTGGCGGATATGCTCCGGACGACTGTTTAAGATCTGTTGTTTGTTATCATTGCCGAATGTGAATCCGAACTTGGTGGCAATGACCACACGTTCACGAAACGGTTTCAGCGCCTCACCGACCACGTCTTCGTTGACATAAGGGCCATAAACTTCGGCAGTATCGAAGAACGTCACGCCGCGTTCGACGGCAGCGCGAATTAATGCGATAGCTTCATGCGTGTTCGTTGCCGGGCCATAGCCGTGGCTCAGCCCCATGCAACCTAGGCCAAGCGCGGAAATGGTGAGGCCGGAACGGCCAAGAGTGCGTTGTTGCATATCAAGCTCCTCAATACGTGAAACGGCGGCCCGCCGGGCGAGGGTGCTGCGGGCTGTCTTGTGTGAGCAGAGAATAGCGCGGGTGGATTTATTTTATCAGAGGGTCTAATTCGATAAGCTTAATGAATTTTATTCATAACCGATGGCCAGACCTGCCGGCCATCGGCGTTCAGGCGTGCTTTTTCTTCCCGGCGGAAGAGGAGATATCGCGGCGCAGCGCGGCGGGGGCATTCAGCTCGCCGCTGAGCGGGAGATTATTGAGCATCACTTCAATATCTTCTGCCGGGACCGGATCGGAGAACCAGAAGCCCTGTAGCGCATCGCAGCCCAGCCCGGTGAGAATGCGCTGCTGTTCCTGCGTTTCTACGCCCTCCGCCACGACGGCCATATTCATCGAATGCGCAATCGAGATAATCGTGGAGACGATTTTGATATGTTTGCTGTTTTCCCGCATGTCTTTCATAAAGCTTCTATCAATTTTCAGCTCTCCGGCAGGGAGGTCCTGCAGCGCCAGCATGTTGGAATAACCGACGCCGAAGTTATCAATTGAGATCGTGATACCGATACGGCAGAAATCGTGAAAGATCTGAACGCTGCGATCAAATCCGTGCAGCGCTGCGGTTTCGGCGAGTTCGAGCGTTAAGCGCGTTGGCGAGACGCGATGGCGGACCAGCGTGTCGCAAACCAGTTCATAGAAGTTCTGCTGCTCAAACTGCACCGGGGAAATGTTAATCGACAGCGTCCAGTCATCGTGCCCGGCAAGACTCCATTTATGCAGCTGCGCGCTGGCTTGTTCCAGGATCCAGTTACCCACCGGTACAATGAGCCCGGTGTTTTGCAGCGTCGAGAGGAACACTTCCGGCAGCAGGATGCCTTTTTTCGGGTGGCGCCAGCGCAGCAGCGCTTCAAAACCGTAAATGCGCTTTTCATTGACATGATATTTGGGCTGATACCACAACTCAAACTGGCCGCGCTCCAGCGCTTGGGTCAGGTCCTGCAAGAAGTGCGCGCCTTGCCATGTGCTGTCGAGCATCGACTCATGATAAAACACCCAGCCGTTGCGACCATTGTGCTTCACGTGATACATCGCTGTATCGGCAGAAAGCTTCAAATCCTGCGGCGTTTCGCCGTGACCCGGGTACAGGCTGATGCCGACGCTCAGCGATATTTGCAGAATCTGCCCGGAGTGATAAAACGGCCGCCGGATGCTTTCGACCATGCGCGTACAGATATCGGCAATCTCGGCTTCGGTGCTGTCGGGGGCCAGCAGAATAAATTCATCGCCGCCGATACGGGCAAGGGTCATTTTAGGCGTCAGGCAGGCGCTCATACGGTTGGCAACGGAGACCAGTAGATTATCCCCAACGTGATGCCCCCAGGCGTCGTTGACCAGTTTAAAACGATCAAGATCCATCAGCACCAGAGCAAAAGTGCTACCCGCCAGCCGAGCCTGGTGCAGGCAGGCCAGCAGACGCATATCGATCTGGCTGCGGTTGGCAAGGCCAGTCAGACCATCGTAGCGGGCCTGCTGTTCAAGCTGCTGGTTCAAACACTGCAGGTTTTCGGTAAGCCGCGTGGTGCGGACCTGAGAGTCGACCATGGAAATCATCAGCATCAGCCCCAGCAGCAGCAGCGTGGTGACGGAGACCCAAATAGACAGGCCTTCTTCGCTGACCATCGCCGTATGGCTTACCATGATGTGGCCATGCCCGGTAAAGGTGGCGGCGCTCATGCCGGTATAGTGCATGGCGGCAATCGCTATCCCCATCGCCAGCGCTGCACCAATGCGCGTCAGCAGGACGCCTTTGCTGTTCAGTCGCAGGCTGAACGCCAGCCACAGGGCGACGCAGGAGGCGACAATGGCTATCACCACCGAGACGATAATCAGCGGAATGCTCCAGGTTATTTCATCGTGAGCCATCAGTGCCGCCATGCCCACATAGTGCATGGTCACGACGCCGCTGCTCAGCAGCGCGGTGGCAATACACAACCGCTTAAGCGATAGCGTGTTACCGGCAACGGCAATATTAATGGCCAGCGATGATGCAATAATCGCGGCCAGCAGCGAAATAACCGTGAGCCCCAGGTGATAGCTCATGGGCATCGACATTTTCATCGCCAGCATGCCGATAAAATGCATTGACCAGATACCAATGCCGAGCGTGGCGCCACCGGTTATGCGCCAGAAGATAGCCGCTTTCTTATTTGAAGCAGCGATTTTTGCAGCACTATCAAGCGCAACGAAAGATGCGATGAATGCCACCAAAAATGAAATACCGACCAGTATCGGGTCCCACGAAGCGTGCAGCATCATGCAATCCATACCTTTTCATAAAGTGGGTTCTATTTAATCTATCAGCATAATCCGAATTTTATCCAGAAAAATAACTATCAAAATCCGTTTTTTTTCACGGATTAGATACCTTTAGAAATTAATTAAGCAGGGCTTAAACACGGTGAAATGACAGTGAATAATACAGCGTCGGGCATTATATTGTGCTTGCTTTCTATGGAGTTAATCTATTTTCTGGTGGCTGTGGTAATAAGTTTTGCTTTGGTTGAGATAATGCGCTGAAAAAAGTGAAACTCGCACAGCTAACGGTTAAAGTGATGAAAATATTTAAAAGAGTCTGGAAAATACATCTTCTGGTGATATAACAAAATGACACAACGAGCGTTGAGGGGAATTTATGTTTAAAAACATTAGCGTCCGAACGTTTATCCTGGTGTTTATTTTGGCGGTATTTTTTATTGCGGATGTGATCTGCCTTATATTGTCTAAAAATATATTCTTGCTTTTGGCTATTAATATTATATGGGTGGCAGCGATCGCCTTGCTGTGGCTGTATATGACCAAATATCTGGTCACGCCTATCAATGCGGTGAAACGCAGTATAGATGAAGTCAATGATGGCAACCTGTCGGTACGTATTCCGGTCTTTGGCAATAACTGTGCAGGCCGCTTAATTCCGGGGATCAATAACTTATCGAATAATATCTCGACGCTGGTCGCCGAAATACGCAGTTCGTCAGACACGGCGATGACGTTGTCTGAACAGCTGGCGACCCGCAGCGGTGAACTGTCGGTAAAAACGGAACAGCAGTCGGCCACGCTGATGGAAACCGCCGCGAGCATGGAACAAATTGCCGCCAGTACCAAAAATAACGCCGAGCATACGCGGCTGGCCAGCGAGCGCGCGGGTGACGCAACCCAGTGCGCCCGCAAAGGCGGCGCGCTGATGGGGGAAGTGGCGACCAATATGCAGTCTATTACCGACTGCGCCCGGCAGATGACGGAAATTATCGCCATGATTGACGGTATTGCCTTCCAGACCAATATTCTGGCGCTGAACGCGGCGGTTGAGGCGGCGAGGGCGGGCGACCACGGAAAAGGATTCTCGGTGGTGGCCGGTGAAGTGCGTAATCTGGCGCACCGCAGCGCGGAAGCGGCGAAGAGCATCAAGACCTTGATCAATGTCACCAGCGAAAACGTCACCCAGGGGGCAAGTATTGTCGCCGAGGCGGAGAAAAATATGCAGGAGATCGTGACCGGCTCTGGCGAGCTGAACGGTCTGATGGAGCAGATTGCGGTGTCGACGTCCGAGCAGGAAAAAGGTATCGACCAGATAACCCTGGCGCTGAATGAGCTCGAGACCGTCACGCAAAGCAATATTACGGTGGTCGAAGAGCTGGCGAGATCGTCGGATATTCTGAAACGTCAGGTTATTGAGCTACAGTCGCGGACGCAGAATTTCCGCGTTGGTGACGAACAGCAGGCTGCATCTCCACGCCCGGCCATCGTAGGTCAACCGCTACAGCCTGCGGTGGCGGGCAGCAGCGAGCAGAATTTCTGGCAATCGTTTTAACCCGTTTTGCTTCCCTCACCCCGGCAGAGATGCCGGGTTTTTTTTGCCTTACGCCCACTCACTGCCGCTTTTATGAACGATTTCAGCGCCATGGCGCAGTCACAAGTTGCTTAACAAAGCGAGATGGCTAGACTATCAGGATAAAGAGCGGTGAGCGGAGGCGAAGTGGAAGCCATAAAAGGATCTGACCTTAACGTACCCGATGCGGTATTTGCGTGGCTGCTGGATGGCCAGGGCGGCGTGAAGCCGTTAACCGATGCGGACTGTGTCAGCCAGGACAATCCGTGCTGGCTGCACCTGAACTATACCCATCCAGACAGCGCCCAATGGCTGGCGACCACGCCGCTGCTGCCAAACGTGGTGCGCGATGCGCTTGCTGGCGAGAGCCTGAGGCCGCGGGTGAGCCGCTTGGGTGAGGGGACGCTGATTACGCTGCGCTGCATTAACGGCAGCACCGATGAACGACCCGATCAGCTGGTGGCGATGCGTCTGTATATTGACGAACGTATGATTGTCTCTACCCGCCAGCGGAAAGTGCTGGCGCTTGATGACGTGGTCAGCGATTTGCAAGAGGGCAGCGGCCCGACGGACTGTGGCAGCTGGCTGGTGGATATTTGCGATGCGTTGACCGATCACGCCAGCGAGTTCATTGAACAACTGCACGATAAAATTATCGACCTTGAGGATAACCTGCTGGAGCAGCAGGTACCGCCGCGCGGTTTTCTGGCGCTGCTGCGTAAGCAGCTTATCGTCATGCGCCGGTATATGGCTCCACAGCGTGATGTTTACGCCAGGCTCGCCAGCGAACGTCTGTCGTGGATGACCGATGACCAGCGCCGACGGATGCAGGATATCGCCGATCGTCTGGGACGCGGGCTGGATGAGATTGACGGCTGTATTGCGCGTACGGCAGTCATGACCGATGAAATTGCCCAGATGATGCAGGAATCGCTCTCCCGACGAACCTATACCATGTCATTGATGGCGATGGTTTTTCTGCCGAGCACCTTCCTGACCGGGCTGTTTGGCGTCAACCTTGGCGGCATCCCCGGCGGCGGATCGCATCTGGGTTTTTCGCTCTTCTGCATTATGCTGGTGCTGCTGATAGGCGGTGTTACGTGGTGGTTACATCGTAGTAACTGGTTGTAAAAAATCGCCTTTTTTACCCCCTTAGGATAGGGTAACGCCACTTAATTTGAGCGAAGTCAATAAAACGGTATGCCAATCGAGGCAATATCGATCTCGCAGGTGAATGCAACGTCAAGCGATGGGCGTTGCGCTCCATATTGTCTTACTTCCTTTTTTTGAATTACTGCATAGCACAATTGATTCGTACGACGCCGGCTTAGAATAGTCGGCTTTTTTTTGTCCTTTTTCCGCGGCCTGACCGCACCCGCCGATTAATTTGTCGCATCCCGCGGCGAGATCTGCGACGATACGCGCCTGCTGACCGTTAGCCCCCTAATTCGCGAGAAAATATTGTGACCGCTTTTGCCACCCTGAATGCCCTTCCTGCCGCCCAGCTCGATAATCTGAACGATCTGGGCTATCTCTCTATGACGCCGGTTCAGGCCGCGTCGCTGCCGGCAATTCTGGCCGGGAAGGACGTGCGCGTGCAGGCAAAAACCGGCAGCGGTAAAACGGCGGCGTTTGGTCTCGGCCTGCTCCAGCACGTTGATGCCAGCCTGTTCCAGACCCAATCGCTGGTGCTGTGCCCCACGCGTGAGCTGGCCGATCAGGTCGCTGGTGAAATTCGTCGACTGGCCCGCTATCTGCCGAATATTAAGGTGCTGACGCTGTGCGGCGGTCAGCCGTTCGGCGCACAGCGGGATTCCTTACAGCACGCGCCGCATATTATTGTGGCGACGCCGGGCCGCCTGCTGGATCACCTGCAAAAGGGCACCGTTTCGCTGGATGCCCTGCATACGCTGGTGATGGATGAAGCGGACCGCATGCTGGATATGGGCTTTAGCGATGCGATGGATGAGGTGATCCGCTTTGCGCCCGCGTCTCGCCAGACGCTGCTGTTCTCCGCCACCTGGCCGGAGGCCATTGCCGCCATCAGCGGCCGCGTGCAGCGCTCGCCGGAGACAATCGAAATCGACAGCGTTGATGCATTACCGGCGGTAGAGCAACAGTTCTTTGATGTGCCGCGCCACGGTAAAATTGCACTCTTACAGCAGCTGCTGAGCCAGCATCAGCCAGCATCCTGCGTCGTGTTTTGTAATACCAAAAAAGATTGCCAGGCCGTGTTTGAGGAGCTGAATGCCGCAGGGCAGAGCACGATCGCCTTACACGGCGACCTTGAACAGCGCGACCGCGATCAGACGCTGGTGCGCTTTGCCAACGGCAGCGCGCGTATTCTGGTGGCAACTGACGTCGCGGCTCGCGGGCTGGACATCAAATCGCTGGCGATGGTGGTGAACTACGAGCTGGCGTGGGATCCGGAAGTGCATGTTCACCGTATTGGCCGTACCGCCCGCGCGGGTAACAGCGGGCTGGCGGTAAGTTTCTGCGCGCCGGAAGAGGCGCAGCGCGCCAATATCCTGGCCGAAATGCTGCAATTAAAGCTGAACTGGATGCCGGAACCGGCCAAAACGCGCGTGACGCCGCTGGCGCCGGAAATGATGACGCTGTGCATCGACGGCGGTAAAAAGGCCAAGATGCGCGCGGGCGACGTGCTGGGCGCATTAACCGGTGACGTGGGGCTGGTGGCTGCGGATATCGGGAAAATTGACGTGCACCCGGCGCATGTCTACGTGGCGGTGCGCGAAGGCGTGGCCCATCAGGCCTGGAAACTGTTGCAGAAAGGGAAAATCAAAGGCAAAGCGTGCCGTGCGCGTCTGCTGAAATAACCGCTTGAATCAGCGTCTCAGGCCGCAGCCTGAGACGCTAAATCGCTTACTTCACTTCGACCACGTTCAGACGCAGCTCGTCCAGCTGGCCGTCTTCTTCTTCCGGCTGCCAGCCCATCGGCTGTAGCGGCAGCTCTTCCCGATCAAACGCCAGGTCACCGCCGTCAACCACTTCAGAACCGCGGGTCAGTCCTTTGAAGTCAAACAGGCTGGTATCGCACAGGTGCGACGGTACCACGTTCTGCATCGCGCTGAACATGGTCTCAATACGGCCAGGATAGCGTTTATCCCAGTCACGCAGCATATCGCCAATCACCTGACGCTGCAGGTTCGGCTGCGAACCACACAGGTTACATGGAATGATCGGGAACGCTTTCGCTTCGGAGAAGCGCTCGATGTCTTTTTCACGACAGTAGGCCAGCGGGCGGATAACGATATGTTTGCCGTCATCGCTCATCAGCTTCGGCGGCATCCCTTTCATTTTCCCGCCGTAGAACATGTTCAGGAATAGGGTTTGCAGAATGTCATCGCGGTGATGGCCGAGGGCAATTTTCGTCGCACCCAGTTCGGTGGCTGTCCGATAGAGAATACCGCGGCGCAGGCGAGAGCACAGCGAGCAGGTGGTTTTGCCTTCCGGGATCTTCTCTTTCACGATGCCGTAGGTGTTCTCTTCGACAATTTTGTACTCGACGCCCAGCTTCTCAAGGTATTCCGGCAGAATATGCTCCGGGAAGCCCGGCTGCTTCTGGTCGAGGTTGACCGCCACCAGGCTGAAGCTGATCGGCGCGCTCTGCTGCAGGTTGCGCAGAATTTCCAGCATCGTGTAGCTGTCTTTGCCGCCGGACAGGCAGACCATAATACGGTCGCCATCTTCAATCATGTTGAAGTCGGCGATGGCTTCGCCCACGTTACGACGCAGACGCTTCTGTAATTTGTTCAGATTGTATTGTTCTTTTTTGCTAATTTCTTGATTTTGTTGCATTTAATAGTTACTCAGAAATCTAAATGGAAACTCAGGCCCACTACAGCGTCTTCCAGTCCATTTGATTTACGATAAAAGCGCTGTCCCGCGCTGACGGCGAATCAGCGAATGTGTGGCGTGTATGGTACGGATTACGGCGACGAATGCCAGCATGTTTTGCACGACAGCGCCGACTGACCCGCCGATGGTCGTTGCCACGCGGTAAATGTTGTTCGTCTTCAATAGGTTCACGCCGTGGGGCACGGGATGACTTGATCTTTTTATGTGTCCTATAATACTGTATATATAAACAGTGTTATTGAGTGGTTGAATATGAAGGTGCCTTATCTCTCTAAACCCGAACCCCCTGTCAAACTGCCGCTGTTCTTAGAGCGGGTTCCCTGCGGTTTTCCTAGCCCGGCGCAGGATTATGTGGAAGAAAGTCTGGATCTGACTGCGCTGGTGGTCAAGCATCCCAGTGCGACCTATTTTATCCGGGTGAGCGGGGATTCGATGATTGGCGCGGGGATCGGTGATGGCGACCTGCTGGTCGTGGATCGCTCACTAAAAGCCTGCCATGGCGACATCGTGGTGGCGGCGGTGGCGGGGGAGTTTACGGTTAAAGAGCTGCGAATCCGGCCATCGGTTCAGCTGGTTGCGCATAATGCTCGCTATGCGCCGATTGTTTTTCACGCGGAAGAGGAGCTGCAAATCTTCGGCGTCGTGACCTTTAGTTTAAAAGCCCATAAATATGTTCGCGCTGGTTGATGTTAACAATTTCTATGCTTCCTGTGAGACGGTCTTTCGCCCCGATCTCCAGGGTAAACCAGTGGTCGTGGTGTCCAATAACGATGGGTGCATTATTTCGCGCTCGGCAGAGGCAAAAGCGCTCGGCATCAAGATGGCTGCGCCGTATTTTAAAATTAAGGATGAGCTGCGCCGTCAGGGAGTAACCGTTTTTAGCTCAAACTACGCGCTGTATGCCGATCTTAGCCATCGGGTCATGCAGACGCTGCTGGCGTTCGTGCCGAATGTCGAGATTTATTCTATTGATGAAGCGTTTATCGATCTGTCGGGCTGCCGTTCGCTGGAATCATTTGGCCACCAGATACGCGAAACGGTGCAGAAGCATACCGGGC
Source organism: Klebsiella sp. WP3-W18-ESBL-02 (assembly GCF_014168815.1). Lineage (NCBI taxonomy): Bacteria > Pseudomonadati > Pseudomonadota > Gammaproteobacteria > Enterobacterales > Enterobacteriaceae > Klebsiella > Klebsiella sp. WP3-W18-ESBL-02. The sequence continues at coordinate 2,839,119 of NZ_AP021972.1, read as the reverse complement.
TGACGGTCGGCGTGGGGATCGGGCCAACCAAAACCCTCGCCAAACTGGCGAACCTGGCCGCTAAAACCTGGCGTAAAACCCATGGCGTGGTGGATCTTTCAGCGACAGAGCGCCAGCGCAAGCTGCTGGCGCTGCTCCCGGCACATGAAGTCTGGGGAGTCGGGCGTCGCACGCGTAAAAAACTCGAACTGATGGGCATTGAGACAGCATTGCAGCTTGCTGACACGTCAACATGGGTGATTCGCCAGCATTTTAACGTGGTGATGGAGCGTACGGTGCGGGAGCTGCGCGGCGAGTCTTGCCTGGCGCTTGAGGAGTTTGCGCCTATTAAGCAGCAAATTATCTATAGCCGTTCGTTTAGCCACCGCATCACGGACTACGATGAAATGCATCAGGTTGTTTGTGCTTATGCTGAACGCGCAGCGGAGAAACTGCGTGCGGAAAGGCAGTACTGTTGTGTGATTAGTCTGTTTATGCGCACCAGCCCGCATGCGGTAAATGAGGTATTTTACGCGCCGCAGTCTAGCGGCAGGCTGGCCGTTCCGACCTGTGACACCCGAGATATTATTCGTGCAGCGACCCGTTCGCTGGACACCGTCTGGCGCGAGGGTTTTCGTTATATGAAGGCGGGGGTGATGCTAAGCGATTTTTTCAGCCAGGGCGTAGCGCAGCTTAACTTGTTTGACCCTCATCCGCCGCAGGCTAACGGGCACGCGTTGATGCAAGTTATCGATAGTATTAATCACTCGGGACGGGGGCACATTGGTTTTGCTGGTAAAGGAATTGAACAGGCATGGGCAATGAAGCGAGCGATGCTGTCTCCTGGCTACACAACGCGCTATACGGATCTGCCGGTTGCCAGATAGCGGGCTGCCATTAAGGCCACGCTGAGCGGCCTTAATGGGCGTGCTTTCACCGTTTAACGCGGTGAGAACAGGGGGGCTGATTAGTTGAGCCCCAGGCGGATCAGATCAATCGGGCAAAACGTACCGTCCTGACCATCAATCTCTACGCAGCTTGCGCGGCGTAGCTGTTCCGCCGTTTTGCCTTCTCCGTGGATAGTGGTAATCACACCGGTTGCGCCATTGTTGGCGATCATCACACGGCTACCAGTGGTGATAGCGTTACGGTTACGATCGTAAGTTTTCATCGTCTCCTCCTTTCACATTGTAAGACGGGTTAGATTGGCGGTATGAATTAATAGCGCGGTAGACGGTGTCATGTTTTGCGCTCTGTCAAAATGCGGCTTTTTTTGTCGGGATTTATGGACAAAACAACTGTGTCCTTGCCCGCTTAATACCTATCCCGATGGACAAGCTGAATGTTGTTCAGGCTGAAACACTGGCCATCGGCATCGACAAAAACGCCGGAAGCCGCTTTACCGCTTGTCTTATTCGCCAGCATCAGATGCGGCTCACCATGTAAAATATGCGCGTGCTTCTTCAGAACACCACTCCGTGAACAGAGGACATTTTCCCATCAATTGATAACAAAAAGTTGAATTTTATTTATCAATAAGATGACTAAGATTGACCTGTGATTTTGATTACAGGAAGCAAACAATGAATGCAAAAATAAGTCTGGCGTTGTTACTGACCTCTCTGTTAGCGCCGGTGGCGTACAGCGCACCAATAGGAACGCTCAGCGTCCACATTCTCAACCAGCAAACCGGGATACCGTCAAAAGACGTTGATGTGACGCTGGAAAAACAGCAGGCGACGGGCTGGGATATGCTGGCGAAAGGAAAAACGGACAGCGATGGCCGGATTAAATCGCTGTATCCTGACGATCGGGACATGCAGCCAGGCGTTTATCGGGTCACGTTTAAAACCGGGGATTATTTTAAGCGTGAAAAGTACGCGTCGTTCTTCCCTGAAGTCCCGGTATTATTCACGGTGACAAAGACCAATGAAAAGCTGCATATTCCACTTCTGCTGAGTCAGTATGGATATTCGACCTATAAAGGAAGCTGAGTTTCGTTCTCTGCCAGAACGACCGCCAGGCCAGCCTGAACGCTGGCTTTTTTTATGCATTATTCGGATGGTGCGGGGGAAAAATCCAGTCGGACGAAGGGGATTTATTATCCACCCTCCATTGCCCACGATGAAATGAAACCGCCGTATGCTGGTGTTTTTCGCACCGCGGTGGTTTTGCATGGAACCCAAATCGCCAGCGTTTATGTCTAATCTACGCTGCTTCCATGGGAGAAAACTGGTCAGATATCACCCCATTATGGGGCATGTTATTGTCATATTTTTAATGGGGGTAATATGTGCACTAATCTTTTTGATAATGCTCGTCGTTACACTGACGAGAAAAAATAACAACGAAAGCCGCAGATTGCGGCTTTTTTCATACACCTGAAAAGAAGGGGCGTTCTGGTGATTAATTATTCACCTATATTATGCGTATTGATTAACTCGGGTTTCAGGCGGTCGAATGGCACGCAATCGCGCATGTCGTAATACAGCCCTTTGTCGATGTAGCGGCTGCAAACCAGGTCTACAGCATTGCCAACATCCAGATCTTTCAGCCACTGAATGTCTTCAGATTTCGTATTGTGCGGGCGGAAAGAAAATCCCATGCCGCCTTCTTTACTCACTGCGTAACAATCAACGTCTGTTTCACATTGAATACGGTCGATAGTCATTGAGAATCTGATCCAGCCTCGTTTAAGTTGGTCTTTCAGCTTCAGTTCGTTTTTAAGCCGCTGCTCGGATACGCTATCGATGCTGTATGTGTAAACCTCAATTTTCGGTTGTGGCTTTACTTCCTGCTGGTGCGGAACTGATGGTGGGATCTCCCCTGCGCTATCGTGGGAGTTGCCAGCAAAATGGTAACCGGCGAGGCCACCTATTATTAAACAACCCAATCCTGTGGCTAAAACACCATAAGTCTTCATCGTAATTCTCATTCAGTGGATTCATTCGCCGCAAAGTATACAGGATATGAATATGTATTTTTAAAGCGGTGATTGATTTCATCCCTCCGATAATAGGGGGGGATGTGCTATCTAGCCGAAATTCACCAACCCAGCAGAGCTGCTGGCGCGGCAACGGGAAGACGGACTCAAACGGTGTGAGGCGCTGGACAAACTGAACCAGAAGCGCGGACAGATAAAATCTGCAGTGGTTCCGGCATTAAACGCCTGCATCGCAGCTGTACGTTCGCCAACGACGAAGGGTCCAGCGAGCAACAGCGCAAGGCCTACACCATAGCGAAAAGCTACGCGCAGAACTTCGGGAATGGCTTTGCTCGCTTCGTGTTTAGCTGCGGCCGGGGTACCGGGAAAAACCATCTTGCCGCGGCGATTGGTAACCATCTACTGTCTGCTGGTTATTCGGCCCTGGTCGTCACCATTCCGGATCTGATGCTTCGGGTTCGAGAGTGCTACGACGGCGGCCAGTCGGAAGCCTCTCACCAGGAGAATCTATGCACGGTTGACCTGCTTGTGCTGGACGAGGTCAGCATTCAGCGCGGCCGCAGCGGCGAGAAGACCATGATCAGCCATAGCCGGGAGAAGTTCTTTGAAGAAATCGCTCTAGTGGCGCAGTAAATTTGGCCACCTGATTAAAGGTGATATTCTCACCACAACATAAAACAGGTGGCTTAATGAACAAGAAAGCCAAACGTACGTTCCTCCTGCGCAGGCATTGTGGAGCGTGCGGTTGGGCTCCGGCACGGAAGGGCTAGTGCGTCTTTGTAATGGCTGAATTAATCGTCAACATTGACCTCCATCTCCCCTTGTGGCAGTTCACCCTTAGCGCAGTCAGTAAGTTGCGCACTGTAGCGATCATCTATTTTGTTACAGTCAATGATGGATACATAGGCTCACTGAGCGTGGGCCTGAATTACTGGCAGACAGAATGTCGTATTTCTTGCTACGAAGCCGAAATTAAAAAACCTTCCAGAACGGGCGAGAACATATTTTTTTAACATTCCAATATTTAACTGGATTATTGCTGTATTGTTTTACCACCTCTTCTGAGCTGACTGACGCGTCAGGAACAAAGTCCGCAGGGACCTGAACCGCGTGGCTTCCGGATGATATGTAATAGTACTTTCCTGCTTCTGGAATAAGTGATGAATGAGTGCTACTAATAAATGAGCCGAGATTCTTTAATTGTGAGACAGAATACAAAGCACCCGGTTTTACTTTACTGACGACTACGTTTCCTTTTGATTTGAAAACATTAGAATCAAGCTCATAACGATCAGCCATTTCGAAACAATCATCTTTACTATTCAGGACGTAAGAGCCGAGATAGATAGTTCCTATGTTTCCCTGACGATTCAGTACATACAATGTTGCAGCATCACTGCCATTATAATTATCATAATCAAGGGGCAGTACCCTTGCGCATCCAGTAACCCCAAGAGATATTGCTGCAATTATGATTATTTTCTCTATTTTCATATCATATCAACCTTAATTAGATAGATAGTTTTCATCATTAACAAAATTTGTGATTTTGGCTTATGATACATATAGTTATGGGAGTCGAATAGCCGCCTTGTTCACAAAGTTGATAATACACCTTGTAGAAATGATGAAGCTGTTTGCTTCAGGGTATTGAGGTATTTAAAGACTGGCAGTCTTGACGTCGGTAGGAATGCTCAGAACACATCTCTCCTTGTTCAGGTGAGGGAACAGCCCCTATAAGTATCCATGGCAAACCGAACCATTCACTTTCAAAGACTATCTGGAGAACGGTTCAGTTATCCTGTAAGCCTAATGTCCGTTACTCGCTTACTGCGGAACTTCAGTTCAGCTAGCTGGTCCGCGTTGTGCCAAAAGCGGACACTTCCAAAACAGAATGGATAAATAAATGTCAAATAGCGCGTACAGAAGTCCACTCACAGTTTGACCCTGTCTGTGGTTTGCTTATAGTATTGTTCGGCTTTGAACGAATTCAGGTTCCGGCCTTATGCCTGTCAGTTGCCCCCAGGCAACACGCGGACAATACATATACACCAGCAATGGAGAATCTGATAACCGTTATGCGTATTACGCCACCCTGAGTTTTTCCTACCTCCGTCGTACTGAGCGAGTCTCAGCACGCACTCAATTACATCCCGTCTGCGGATGTGCTTTATCGTACGTAAAATCGTTGCCCTCCAGGGCTGACTGTATCTAAAAACTGAGAAATTATTATGCTGCTGTCCTCGACACGTAGGGACTGGCTGGGTAACGTCCGTGGTGACGTTCTTGCCGGTATTGTTGTCGCGCTCGCGCTCATTCCAGAAGCGATCGCATTTTCCATTATTGCCGGTGTGGATCCCCAGGTAGGCCTCTACTCAGCGTTCTGTATCCCTCTCGTTACGGCCTTCTTTGGCGGGCGTTCGGCAATGATTTCGTCCTCCACGGGGGCAATGGCGCTGCTGATGGTGACTCTGGTGAAAGATCAAGGCCTGGAATATTTACTGGCCGCGTCCATTCTTACAGGGGTATTCCAACTGATAGCCGGCTATCTGAAGCTCGGCGGGCTGATGCGCTTTGTTTCACGCTCAGTGGTGACGGGATTCGTTAATGCGCTGGCAATACTGATATTCATGGCCCAGTTGCCAGAACTGACCAACGTAACCTGGCATGTCTATGCCATGACTGCAGCGGGCCTGGGGCTTATCTATCTCTTCCCCTATCTCAACAAAACCATTCCTTCACCTCTTGTCTGCATCGTGGTACTGACCGGCATTTCCGTGTTGCTGCAGCTTGATGTTCGGACCGTCGGGGACATGGGGAAACTTCCCGACAGCCTGCCGGTATTCCTGCTTCCTGACGTACCTTTAAATCTCCAGACGCTGCTCATCATCCTGCCTTATTCTGCCGGGCTTGCGGTGGTTGGCCTGCTTGAGTCGATGATGACCGCCACGATTGTGGATGACATGACCGACACGCCAAGTGACAAAAACCGGGAGTGCAAAGCTCAGGGTATCGCGAATATCTGCACATCCTTTATCGGAGGAATGGCAGGCTGCGCGATGATTGGGCAATCCGTTATCAACGTAAAATCTGGTGGACGTGGACGGCTTTCAACCCTCACGGCGGGCGTGGTTCTGCTTTGCCTGATTGTGTTCCTGCGCGACTGGGTATCTCAAATACCGATGGCGGCGCTGGTCGCAGTGATGATTATGGTTTCCATCGGAACATTCTCCTGGCGCTCTATTACAAACCTGCGTTCACACCCCCTTTCAACCAGCGTGGTCATGCTTGCCACCGTCCTGGTTGTGGTGGCAACACATAATCTGGCCTTCGGTGTACTGACCGGTGTACTGATTGCTTCGCTTAACTTTGCCACTAAAGTATCCCGGTTCATGCGTGTAACCTCAGTTCTGGAAGGGATGAGCCGGACGTATACCGTTACCGGCCAGGTATTCTTTGCATCAGCAGATCGCTTTACCAGCCACTTTGATTTCCGTGAAGCGATTGAGAATGTGGTGATAGACGTTTCACATGCCCATTTCTGGGACATCACTTCGGTTACAGCCCTGGACAAAGTGGTTATTAAGTTCCGCAGAGAGGGTACTGAGGTTGAGATTCGCGGGATGAATGATGCCACACGCACCCTTGTTGATCGGTTTGGTATGCATGATAAACCCGAAGAAGTTGATAAATTAATGGGAGGTCATTAATGTCCGGAAGTCATGAAATGAACAACACCGTTGTTGCCTGTGTGGATGGTTCGTCATCAACACAGGCCGTCTGTAAATATTCGGCTTGGGCGGCCTCCACGCTGAAGGTCTCTCTGGCCCTGCTTCATGTACTGGAAAAAAGTAGCCAGCCTGTGGCTTCGGACCTGACTGGAACCATCGGCTTAGACAGTTGGGAACATTTTACAGAAGAGCTGGTTCACCTTGAGGGCGAACGTAACCGATTATTGATGGCGCAGGGTAAAGCCATTCTGAAAAATTGTTCTGAGCTGCTGGCAGAGACGGGGCTACAAGCACCACAACAATTGCAAAAACATGGCACGCTAGATGGGATTTTGGCTGAATTAGGGGAGACGCGTCTTATGGTGCTGGGGCGTCGAGGGGCATCAAATCCGGTCGGAAGCCATCTTGAGAATGTTATTCGTCTGCAAAAAAATCCTGTCTTAATTGTACCCGAAACCTTCTCTGTTCCTTCACGTGTCATGTTCGCCTATGACGGAAGTGAAGCGAGTCTGGAAAATTTGCGCCAATTATCCGTAAGTCCATTGTTTTTGAATCTGACATGCCATCTGGTGATGGTGAATGGAAGGTCAGAGTCGCTGGAGGTCGCTCAGTCTCTGCTGCAAAGAGCAGGCATAACCAGTCAGGCAAGTTTGCTAAAAGCCGATACTGTGGCTCATGCGCTGTGCCGCTACGCCGAGGAACACGGGATTGATCTTATGGTTATGGGAGCGTACGGACATTCACGGCTGCGCAAATTCTTTATCGGCAGCAACACAACAGAGATGCTATCTGATAGCCGTCAGCCCCTGCTAATGCTCAGATAAAACAGGCGGGCCCTGATTTCGGGGCTGCTTCTAGCTCACAGCAGCCCTTTAGCTCTGTGATCTTTTCCGCTTTGTGCCAGAGGCGGACGTTAGCTATACCGTGACATGATGATTTATTAGGAGCCGGTAGGGGGAGTTACCATTGCAGCACACTACCAGAGATTCTACGATTTAAAATTCCCTGCGATCATTAAGAGGTTACAGCGAAATGCAATAGCACAAATCTGGGGGGGAATGGGGGCAAAAGGTATTGTGGGGGCATGTTTGGGGGCATAAAAAAGTCTGTATATGTCCCTATATAGCTATACAGTAGTTTCCGTAACCCATTGATAGTGCTCTAACCCCTTGATTCACAGAACACGCCAAAACCGATTAAATAAATAGGCATTAGCTATGCATCTTTAATTCTCTGCCGCATTAAGCCTATCAATGCAATTAAATCTATTATTTTTCAAAGTATTGCAAAATTTTCTCTATCCCATTCACCTGCCGTAGCAGGGTCTATGCTTATAAAAAGCGATACACAAAGGGGCGCAGGCGCAATACCCCCACGCGGCGCGGGTTGAAGTGATAATCATTATCACTAACATGGCGTTATTCCCTTTGTGGCTCCACTGATGAGGTAGACCTATGGAAGTGCATTCTGGAACCTTTGATCCCAACGATGTGACCTGGCGCGGTATCACGCTGACGCCTTCGGCAGCGGCGCATATTCGCGAACTGGTCAAACAGCAGCCGACGCTCCAGGGCGTGCGTTTGGGGGTTAAGCAAACCGGCTGTGCGGGCTTCGGCTACGTGCTGGACGCAGTCAGCGAGCCGGATCGTGACGATCTGTTGTTTGAGTACGAGGGCGCGAAGCTGTGGGTGCCTTTACGCGCAATGCCGTTTATTGACGGTACAGAGGTGGATTACGTGCGCGAAGGGCTGAATCAGCTGTTCAAATATCATAACCCCAAGGCGCAGAACGAATGCGGCTGTGGCGAAAGCTTCGGGGTATAGGCGGTACATAATGACGCGTAATACTGACGCAACTGACGATGTCCAGACCTGGGCCGGCGGCCCGCTGAACTATAAAGAAGGCTTTTTCACTCAGCTGCAAACCGACGAGCTGGCGAAGGGCATTAACGAAGACGTGGTGCGGGCGATCTCCGCCAGGCGCAACGAGCCGGAATGGATGCTGGCATTTCGCCTCAAGGCCTATCGTGCCTGGCTGGAAATGGAAGAGCCTCACTGGCTGAAGGCGCACTATGATGCGCTGAACTATCAGGACTACAGCTATTATTCCGCGCCGTCCTGCGGAAACTGCGACGATAGCTGCGCCTCTGAACCTGGCGCACAGCAGCAAACCGGGAGCCGCAGCTTTTTAACCGATGAGGTTGAAGCCGCGTTTAACCAGCTTGGTGTTCCGGTACGTGAAGGCAAAGAGGTGGCGGTAGACGCCATTTTTGATTCGGTGTCGGTGGCGACAACCTACCGGGAAAAACTCTCTGAACAAGGGATTATTTTTTGCTCGTTTGGTGAAGCGATTCATGACCATCCGGAGCTGGTCCAGCGTTACCTCGGTACGGTTGTTCCGGAAAATGACAACTTCTTTGCTGCGTTAAACGCGGCGGTGGCTTCAGACGGTACCTTTATTTATATCCCTAAGGGCGTCCGCTGCCCGATGGAGCTGTCGACCTATTTCCGTATCAACGCAGAAAAAACCGGCCAGTTTGAGCGCACGATTTTGATAGCCGACGAGGGCAGCTATGTGAGCTACATTGAGGGCTGCTCGGCGCCGGTGCGCGATAGCTATCAGCTGCATGCGGCGGTGGTAGAGGTGATCATTCATAAAGATGCCGAGGTGAAATACTCTACCGTGCAGAACTGGTTCCCCGGTGACAACAACAGCGGCGGGATCCTCAACTTCGTGACCAAGCGCGCGCTGTGCGAAGGTGAAAATAGCAAAATGTCGTGGACGCAGTCGGAAACGGGCTCGGCCATTACCTGGAAATACCCTAGCTGTATTTTGCGCGGCGATAACTCGGTGGGGGAATTTTTCTCCGTGGCGCTGACCAGCGGTCACCAGCAGGCTGATACCGGCACCAAGATGATCCACATCGGTAAAAACACAAAATCGACCATCATCTCGAAGGGGATTTCCGCCGGGCATAGCCAGAACAGCTATCGCGGGCTGGTGAAAATTATGCCGACGGCGACCAACGCCCGCAACTACACCCAGTGTGACTCGATGCTCATCGGCCCTGACTGCGGTGCACATACGTTTCCGTACGTGGAGTGTCGCAATAACAGCGCCCAGCTGGAGCACGAGGCGACCACTTCGCGTATTGGTGAAGACCAGCTGTTCTATTGTCTGCAACGCGGCATCAGCGAAGATGATGCCATCTCAATGATTGTTAACGGATTTTGTAAGGATGTTTTCTCGGAGCTGCCGCTGGAGTTCGCCGTGGAAGCGCAAAAACTGCTGGCTATCAGCCTTGAACACAGCGTCGGTTAAGCATTAAGGGAAACGATATGTTGAATATCAAAGATTTACAGGTCTCCGTTGAGGATAAAGAGATTCTGCGCGGCGTCAGCCTGAACGTCCGCCCGGGCGAAGTCCACGCCATTATGGGACCGAACGGGTCGGGGAAAAGTACGCTCTCTGCGACGCTGGCTGGCCGTGAAGACTATACGGTGACCGGAGGGGCTGTCACCTTTAAAGGCCATGACCTGTTAGCGCTGTCGCCGGAAGAGCGGGCCGGGGAAGGGATTTTTATGGCCTTCCAGTACCCGGTTGAAATTCCCGGCGTGAGCAACCAGTTTTTCCTGCAAACCGCGCTCAACGCGGTGCGCGCCCATCGTGGGCAAGAGCCGCTGGATCGCTTCGATTTTCAGGATTTGATGGAAGAGAAAATCGCCTTGCTGAAAATGCCGGCGGACCTGCTGACCCGGTCGGTGAACGTCGGGTTTTCTGGCGGTGAAAAAAAACGCAACGATATCTTGCAGATGGCTGTGCTGGAGCCTGAATTATGCATTCTTGATGAAACCGATTCCGGGCTGGATATCGATGCGCTGAAAATTGTCTCGGAAGGCGTTAACGCGCTACGGGACGGCAAACGCAGCTTTATTATCGTCACTCACTACCAGCGTATCCTGGACTATATCAAGCCTGACGTGGTGCATGTGCTGTATCAGGGGCGGATCGTGAAATCGGGTGATTTTCGGCTTGTGAAACAGCTGGAGGAGCAGGGCTATGGCTGGCTTAGCGAACAACAGTAGCGCGCTGCAGCAGTGGCATGCGCTATTACAGGCGCGCGGCGGACAGCCGTCACCGCAGGCGCTGGTGCACCTGCAGCAGATCCATCAGCTTGGCCTGCCCACTCGTAAGGATGAAGACTGGAAGTACACCGCGCTTGATAAGCTGCTCGCCAGCACCTTTGTCGCGCCCGCGCTGCCTGCATTGACGGCTCAACAGCGCGATGCTCACGCGGTAGCGCTGGCGGCGCATCGGCTGGTGTTCGTTGACGGTCAGTTTGATGCACGTCTCAGCGATGATCCTGGCGGTAGCGGGTTTGAGGTGACGGTGGATAATCAGCGCCAGTCGCTGCCGGATGCGGTTCATCCCGAGGCCTTCCTGCATCTGACGGAAAGTCTGGCCACCAGCGTGACGCGTATCCGCGTACGGCGTAATCAGCGTCCCGAAAAACCGCTGCTGCTGCTGCATCTGACGCGCGGCCTGGAAACGGGCGAGATGAATACGGCGCATTACCGCCACCATTTACAGCTAGAGGAAGGGGCCCAGGCGACGGTTATCGAGCACTATGTCAGCCTGAATGCGCTGCGCCACTTTACCGGCGCAAGGTTGACGATGGACGTGGCCGATAATGCCCAGCTACAGCATCTGAAGCTGGGGTTTGAAAACGATCAGAGCTACCACTTTTCCCATAACGATCTACGGCTAGGGCGAGACGCAGCCGCTTTCAGCCACAGCTTCCTGTTGGGCGCGGCGGTTGCCAGACACCACACCAGCAGCCAGCTGAATGGCGAAAACAGCACGTTGCGTTTGAATAGCCTGGCGATGCCGGTTAACGCTGAAGTGTGCGATTCCCGCACGTGGCTTGAACATAATCAGGGCTACTGTAACAGCCGGCAGCTGCATAAAACCATCGTCAATGATAAGGGACGGGCGGTATTCAACGGTGTGATTACCGTGGCGCCGCACGCCGTTAAAACCGACGGCCAGATGACCAACAACAATCTGCTGCTGGGGCGGCTGGCAGAAGTCGACAGCAAACCGCAGCTCGAGATTTACGCTGACGATGTGAAATGCAGCCACGGTGCCACCGTCGGGCGAATCGACGACGAGCAGCTCTTTTATTTACGTTCACGCGGCGTGGCGCTGGAGGAAGCGAGGAACATCATCCTTTATGCGTTTGCCGCCGGGCTGACCGATGCCATTACCCTGGAGGCGCTGAAGCAGCACGTACTGGCGCGGATCGGGCTGCGTCTGGCAGGAGGTAAACAATGACTTTTTCCGTACAACAGGTGCGCGCCGATTTTCCGGTACTCTCCCGCGAAGTCAACGGCCAGCCGCTGGCGTATCTGGACTCCGCGGCCAGCGCGCAGAAACCCGAGCAGGTGATCCACGCGGAAGCGGCGTTTTATCGCAACGGCTACGCGGCGGTACACCGGGGCATTCACACGCTGAGCGCCGAAGCCACCCAGCGAATGGAAGAGGTGCGCCAGAAGGTCGCGCGTTTTCTTAATGCGGCCAGCGCCGAAGAGATCGTCTTTGTGCGCGGTACGACAGAAGCGATTAATCTGGTCGCCAACAGCTGGGGCAACCGTAACGTTCAGGCGGGCGATAATATCGTGATCACGGCGATGGAGCACCACGCCAATATTGTGCCGTGGCAAATGCTCTGTGCACGTGCCGGGGCACAGCTGCGGGTCATCCCGCTCAACGCCGATGGCACGTTGCAGATGGCGGCGGTCGAGGGGCTATTTGATGCGCGCACCCGCCTGCTGGCGGTGACCCAGGTGTCTAACGTGTTGGGGACCGAGAACCCGCTGTCGGAGCTGATTGCCATCGCGCATCGCCATAACGCGAAAGTGCTGGTGGACGGCGCGCAGGCGGTGATGCATCACCCGGTCGACGTGCGGGCGCTGGGCTGCGACTTCTACGCCTTCTCTGGCCATAAACTCTACGGCCCCACGGGAATTGGCGCGCTGTATGTTACCGCCGACATCCTACAGACGATGCCGCCGTGGGAAGGCGGTGGGTCAATGATTGCCACCGTTAGCCTGACGGAAGGCACCACGTGGGCGAAAGCGCCGTGGCGTTTCGAGGCCGGCACGCCGAATACCGGCGGCATTATCGGTCTGGGCGCCGCGCTGGATTATGTCAATGGCCTGGGGCTGACGCACGTTGCTGAATATGAACAGACGCTGATGCGCTACGCGCTGGACGCGCTGGCAGACGTGCCGGATCTGCATTTGTACGGGCCCGCCGAACGCCTGGGGGTCATCGCTTTTAATCTCGGCAAGCATCATGCCTACGACGTTGGCAGCTTTCTCGATAACTATGGGATTGCCGTACGCACCGGCCATCACTGCGCGATGCCGCTGATGGCGTTTTATCAGGTGCCCGCGATGTGCCGGGCGTCGTTGGCCATGTACAACACCGTTGAAGAGGTCGACCGCCTGGTGGCGGGCCTGCAGCGCATTCGCCGATTACTGGGGTAACAGGGAGCAACCATGGCGGCTTTACCGGACAAAGATAAACTGTTGCGCAACTTTAACCGCTGCGCCAACTGGGAAGAGAAGTATCTCTATATTATTGAGCTGGGCCAGCGTCTGGCGCCGCTCAGCCCCGAGCAGCACCGCCCGGAGAATATTATTCAGGGGTGCCAGAGCCAGGTGTGGATTGTGATGGGGCGTGACGATCGGGGTCGTATCACGCTGCAGGGCGACAGCGATGCGGCAATTGTTAAAGGCTTGATTGCCGTGGTGTTTATCCTCTACGATGGGATGACCGCTGCGGACGTACAGGCTTTTGATGTACGGCCCTGGTTTGAACAGATGGCGCTGGCGCAGCATCTGACGCCGTCACGTTCTCAGGGACTGGAGGCCATGATTCGCGCTATCCGCACGCAGGCGGCAAGTTTTAGCTAATATCAAATAGACAGCTTTCATTCTGTTACGAAAGGTGGGCGGGCAGCCCACCACGCTGGTGGTTCAGCTTTCTGGCATGTTGTCAGTGAATATGAATAAGGAATCCAGATATGAAGCGCGCGTCCCTCTTAACACTCGGCATTTTAGGCGCCCTCAGCGCGATCTCAAGCGCCTGGGCGGTTGACTACCCATTACCCCCTGCCAACAGTCGTTTAATCGGCCACAATCAAACCTACACGGTTCAGGAGGGGGATAAGAACCTACAGGCCATCGCCAGACGCTTTGATACGGCGGCGATGCTGATTCTTGAAGCCAACAATACCATCGCACCGGTTCCCCGTCCCGGCACCGTGGTGACGATTCCGTCGCAGATGCTGCTGCCGGACGTCCCGCGTGAAGGGATTGTCGTCAACCTCGCCGAACTGCGCTTGTATTACTTCCCGCCGGGTGAACAGCAGGTCCAGGTCTATCCAATAGGCATCGGCCTGCAGGGGCTGGAAACGCCGGAAATGACGACTCGGGTCGGGCAGAAGATCCCGAACCCGACCTGGACGCCAACGCCGGGTATCCGCGCGCGTTCGCTGGAGCGCGGCGTGACGTTGCCCGCTGTCGTGCCTGCCGGGCCGCATAACCCGCTAGGGCTGTATGCGCTGCGTCTGGCGTACGGTAACGGTGAATACCTTATCCATGGTACCAACGCGCCGGATAGCGTCGGGCTACGCGTCAGCTCGGGCTGTATTCGCATGAATGCGCCGGACATTAAGGCGCTGTTCGCCCAGGTGCGCAGCGGGACGCCGGTGCGGGTGATCAATGAGCCGGTGAAATATTCAGTGGAACCGAACGGCGCGCGCTATCTGGAAGTGCACCGCCCGCTGTCGCAGAACGCCGAGCAGGACACGCAAACGATGAAGATGACGCTGTCATCCGGCTTTAAAGCGTTTGCTGGTCACGGTAGCGTGGATGAAGCGCAGGTGAAGCGCGTGCTGTCTCGTCGTGCCGGATATCCGGTGGCGGTGTCTCAGGGCGCTGGGGCGGCTTCAGCTTCGGAGCCGGTCGTGTCAGCACAGAATGCAGACATGACGTCAGGGAAGGTTACGCAGTAGGGCAGGGGATTTACAGGCAAAAAAAATGGCGCACAATGTGCGCCATTTTTATTACCAGAACTCTTACTTACGGTAAGAGTGAGCCTGGTTGTCCAGACGCTGGTTAGCACGAGCTGCGTCGTCTTTAGCAGCCTGAACGTCGGAACGCACTGCGTTCACGTCGTTGCTCAGCTGGTCAACTTTAGCGTTCAGAGTCTGAACGTCAGAAGACAGCTGATCGATTTTAGCATTGCTGGAGCAACCTGCCAGCAGAGTAGAACCCAGGATTACCGCGCCCAGTACCAGTTTAGTACGATTCATTATAAATACCCTCTAGATTGAGTTAATCTCCATGTAGCGTTACAAGTATTACACAAACTTTTTTATATTGAGAATATTTTTTTATGCGTTTTCCCTTATTTTTGATCGTTCGCTCAAAGAAGCACCGACTTTGCGCTTTTGCCGGGAAAATGCGTGTGAAAACAGAGGACTTCCATCGGATTCATCTTAGATAATCGAAGTTTAAATAGTGAGAGCCTATTTGATTTTTTATTGAGCAGGGTTATCTGAGTGTATAAAAAAAGCGCCCAATGGGCGCTTTTTAGGCAAACTATAATAAGTATGTGGATTATTACAGTACGTGTACGGAGGCGGTGTTGGTGGTGCCGCTCGGTACCAGCGCGCCGGAAACCATCACCACGACGTCGCCTTTCTGTGCCAGACCGCTTTCTACAGCGACTTCTTTGCCCAGACGGTAGAAATCATCGGTAGAGCTGATTTCTTTGACAACCTGTGCGACAACGCCTTTGCTCAGCACCAGCTGACGCGCAGTCGTTTCGTTGGTGGTCAGCGCCAGGATGGTGGCATCCGGGAAGTATTTACGGATAGCGCGTGCGGATTTACCGCCCTGGGTTGCTACCACGATCAGCGGTGCGTCCAGTTTCTCAGCGGTTTCTACTGCGCCACGGCAGACGGCTTCGGTGATGCGCAGCTTACGGCTGTCGTTGTTGAACTCCAGACGGCTGGTCATCACGCGGTCAGTACGTTCACAGATGGTGGCCATAATGGTCACGGCTTCCAGCGGGTACTTACCTTTTGCGGATTCACCGGACAGCATGACTGCATCGGTGCCGTCGAGGATGGCGTTTGCTACGTCGCCGGCTTCAGCGCGGGTCGGACGTGGGTTTTTGATCATGGAATCCAGCATCTGGGTCGCAGTGATAACGACTTTGCGCGCGCGGATACATTTTTCGATGATCATTTTCTGGGCGAAGATAACTTCTTCAACCGGGATCTCAACGCCCATGTCACCACGAGCAACCATGATGCCGTCAGAGGCTTCGAGGATTTCGTCGAAGTTGTTCAGGCCTTCCTGGTTTTCAATTTTGGAGATGATCTGGATGTTTTCGCCGCCGTGCGCCTTCAGGTGCTCGCGGATTTCAATAACGTCAGAACGTTTACGAATGAAGGATGCGGCAACGAAGTCAACGCCCTGTTCGCAACCGAAGATCAGGTCCTGTTTGTCTTTTTCAGCCAGCGCTGGCAGCGCGATGGAAACGCCCGGCAGGTTAACGCCTTTGTTCTCACCCAGGTCGCCGTTGTTCAGCACTTTACAGATAACTTTGTTACCTTCGATAGCGGTCACTTCCATACCGATCAGGCCATCGTCAACCAGCACGGTGTTGCCCACTTTCAGGTCAGAGGTGAAGCCTTCGTAGGTGACCGCAACGATTTCGCTGTTGCCGATAACGGATTTGTCGGTGGTGAAGGTGAAGGTCTGGCCCGCTTTCAGGGAGACGTCGTTACCGCCTTCCAGTTTGATGGTACGGATTTCCGGACCTTTGGTATCCAGCAGGATAGCGGCTTTCTTACCGGTTTTGCTCATCACGTTGCGCAGGTTCTTGATGCGCTGACCGTGTTCAGCATAGTCGCCGTGAGAGAAGTTCAGACGCATAACGTTCATGCCCGCGTCGAGCATTTTGCCTAACATCTCTTCGGATTCGGTTTTCGGCCCGATGGTGCAAACAATTTTGGTCTTTTTCATGACAGTCTTAGTCTTTAAGTTGAGATTGAGAAGGATTTGGAATTCTCGCCCCATGCGCGCACGGCCACGGAGTCAAACCTGTGTTACGAAAGTTGCTATGCCACGCCATAAGGATAGGTGACATAAAAAAAGCGTGCAGAGGAAAGTGTGCTAGAGGTTCAGCATAGTCAAAAAGGCGATGTTTTAATCGTTTATTGATGTAGTCCAATGAGCTGAAACCATTCAAGAAAGAAACGCGGCGGATTATACGATGTTATGGCGAAAAAAGAAAATAAAAACGCTGTTTCAAAATGAATGAAGGCTGTTTAACAAAATAAAAACGAATTATAGGTGAAAATGTAACAGCATAGATGCGCAACGGCAGACGCCGGGAGCCTGCTGATTTGCTTTCTGTGCGAAACGAAACAATAATAATTTGATTCTTAATGGAAATTAGCGAGCGTAAACGATGGGAAATCAGGCAAAAGACGACGTTTTATACCAGGAAATGTGCCGCGTAGTGGGAAAAGTTGTGCTGGAAATGCGCGATTTGGGCCAGGAACCGAAGCATATTGTGATCGCTGGCGTGGTCCGCACGGCGCTGGCAAACACCAAGGTCCAGCGTTCAGAGCTGACGCGTGAAGCGATGCAGAAGGTGGTGACCGCGCTGTCAGGGCAGGCCTGACAGCGGATCAGGCGATCACAAAGCGCAAAATCGATTTCACCGCCAGCTCGCTGTGGTGATGAATCAGCCCCTCATCGTTGATATCCGGAAGCGGACCGTCCAGATAGAGGCTGTTAAAGCTGTAAAAATTAGACACCTGATAAAAGCTGAAGCTGCTAATCAGACGGTGAACGTCGCGCGCGTCTAACGCGGGCTGGAATATGCCCTGTTCTTGCCCGCGGTGCAGAATCTGCTCCAGCAAGGAGAGGGCGCTTTTATTCAGCCGCTTCAGATCGCCCGAAGCCAGCAGCCATTTCCCGCGCTGCATATTCTCCATACAGATAATCCGCATAAAATCAGCGTGCTCGGCGTGATAACGTACGCTCCATTTCACCAGTTGGACGAGTGCTTCCACCGGCGGCAGGTTCTCCAGCCCCAATTGCTGCTCGGTCTCGCGAATGCGCGTATAGACGTACTGCAGTACCGCCTGGTACAACAGCTCTTTAGTCTTAAAGTAGTACACCACCATACGCTTGGTCGTCTGCGCCTCGCCGGCTATCTGTTCCATACGCGCACCGGCCAAGCCGTGTTCCGCAAAAACCGCGATTGCGGCGGTAAAAATCCGTGTTTTTAGCGACTGCGCTTCATCGTGAGCGATGGCTGACATAACCACTCCTGTTCATTTTTACCGGGCACAAAAAATATACACAATGATCACAAATTAGCAACCAAATCTGGCGCGCTTGAACCAAATGATTCATATTCGATGCAACTGCTACCGCCAAAGCCAGGTGAAACCATGTTGCGTTCAATTGCTACCGTATCCCTTTCTGGAACCCTGCCTGAAAAGCTCAGCGCGATTGCCGCTGCCGGTTATCAGGGCGTTGAAATCTTTGAAAACGATTTGCTCTATTATACCGGTACGCCGACGGATGTCCGTAATATGGCCGACGATCTGGGGCTTAAAATCACGTTATTTCAGCCTTTTCGCGATTTTGAAGGCGGCCCGCGCGAGCGGTTTGCGGCTAACCTGGCGCGAGCCGAGCGCAAATTTGCGCTGATGCACGAGCTGGGCTGCGACACGCTGCTGCTGTGCAGTAACGTTCAGGCCGACTGTTCTGCCGACTTTTCCCTGCAGGTTGAAGATTTGCGCGCGCTGGCGACGCTGGCGGAGCGGGAAAATATCCGCATTGGCTATGAAGCGCTGGCGTGGGGTACCCACGTAAATCGCTGGTATCAGGCCTGGGAGCGGGTGAAAGCGGTAGATAGCCCGGCGTTGGGGATCGTGCTCGATAGCTTCCATATCCTGGCATTAGGCGACGATCTGCGTCGTCTGCACGAAGTGCCGATGGACAAGATCACCTTCCTCCAGCTGGCCGATGCACCGTTGATGAAAATGGATGTGCTCGAGTGGAGCCGCCATTTCCGCTGCTTTCCGGGGCAGGGTGAACTGCCGCTGGTGGCGTTTACTCAAGAACTGACGCGCCTTGGCTACCGTGGCCCATGGTCGCTGGAAATTTTTAACGACGGCTTCCGCGCCTCGCCCAACGGCGCGACGGCCAAAGACGGCTATCGCTCGTTGCTGTGGCTGGAAGAGCAGACTCAACGCACACTCGGTGAGAGCGGGGCGGATCTGTTCCACACGGCCAATCTACCAACTTTTGAGGGCATTGAGTTTATTGAGTTCGCCGCGAGCCCTGGCGAAGCGAAAAAGCTGAGCACCATGCTCGGCGGTATGGGATTCCAGCTGGAGGGGATGCACCGTTCCAAGCAGGTCGCGCTGTGGCGTAACGGCGGCGCGCGGGTAATTATCAACTATCAGCCCCACAGCTGGGCGGATCACTTCTATCAACGTCACGGCGTCTCGCTGTGTGCGATTGCGCTACGGGTCAGCGAAAGTGCGCCAGCGATCGCTCGCGCCAAAGCCTATGGCTACGCCACCTGGCAGGGCGAAGCCGGGCCGAATGAAAGCACCATCCCGGCGGTATGCGCACCGGACGGCAGCCTGATTTATCTTGTCGATAGCCAACAGGATATTTACGCGCAGGATTTTACCCTTACCGAAACGGCGAACGTGGGGCCGCTGCTGGGGATCGACCATCTGGCGCTAGGGATGGAGGCCGACAGCCGTGACAACTGGGTGATGTTTGTTCGCGCGGTGCTGGGTTTTACGCTGGAGCATGAACAAACGCTACCAGACCCTTACGGCCTGGTGCGCAGCCTGGCGGTGCAAAGCCCGCAGGGCACCGTACGCCTGGCGCTGAATATCTCTCAAAGCCGCGCAACGCAGATTGCCCGCTCGGTGGCCTGCTATCAGGGGGCCGGGCTACAGCACGCGGCGTTCGCGGGTCGCGATCTCCCCACGCTGCTGGACAACCAACCGCTGGCAGCCGCGCTGTCGCTGCCGGTTCCGGCAAACTATTACGATGATTTGCAGGCGCGATTTGGCGATAGCGCGCAGGTGGAAACCCTACGCCGCCAGCAGATTCTCTACGATCGTGACGGTACGGGCGGCGAATTTTTACATCGTTACACCTTACCGTTCAGCGAAGGGCGCTTCTTCTTTGAATTTACCGAACGTCGTCACGGCTACGCGCAGTACGGCGCGGTGAATGCTGCCGTACGACTGGCGGCAATGCAGTACCGTTAGCGCCGGAATGTACCATTCGGTACGCTGGCGCCGCAGGCTAGACCATAACAATAAACATTCATCTGCACTCGACAACGACAGGTAAACACTATGAATTCACTCGGCCAACCTCGTGTGGCCACCGCTGCGGCGGTGAACGCGATCCCTCGCTCCCGGCGGCGCATTGGTATTCTGGCGCTGCTGGCCGTGGGGACCATGATCAACTATCTCGACCGCACGGTGCTGGGGATTGCCGCGCCGCAGCTGACCCAGGAGCTGGGCATTAGCGCCGCGGTGATGGGGATTGTCTTTTCCGCCTTTGCCTGGACCTACGCGCTGGCGCAGATCCCCGGCGGCATGTTCCTCGACCGCTTCGGCAACAAGTTGACCTATTTTCTGGCGCTGAGCTTCTGGTCGCTGTTTACGTTGCTGCATGGTTTTGCCGTAGGTCTGAAAACGCTGCTGCTGTGCCGTTTTGGTCTTGGCGTCAGCGAAGCACCGTGCTTCCCGGTGAATAGCCGGGTGGTGAGCGCCTGGTTTCCGCAGCATGAACGAGCAAAAGCGACCGCGGTGTATACCGTTGGTGAATATCTCGGGCTGGCCTGTTTTGCGCCGCTGCTGTTCTGGATTATGGGCGGTTTTGGCTGGCGCACGCTGTTTATCTCGGTAGGTGTCGTCGGCATGTTATTTGCGCTGGTCTGGTGGCGATGCTATCGCGAACCGCATGAGGACAGCCGTCTGAGCCAGCAGGAGCGCGAGTACATTGCCGCCGGCGGCGGCATCAGCTCTGGCGCTGAGCAGCGCAAGGCGTTCAGCTGGCCGCTGGTACGTCAGATGTTGCGCAAACGGCAAATTATTGGCGCCAGTATCGGCCAGTTTGCGGGCAATACCGTGCTGGTATTTTTCCTGACCTGGTTCCCCACCTATCTGGCGACCGAGCGGCATATGCCGTGGCTGAAAGTCGGGTTCTTCGCCATTCTGCCGTTTCTGGCAGCGGCGGGCGGCGTGATGTTCGGCGGTTGGGTGTCGGATAAGCTGCTGAAAGCTACCGGCAGCGCCAACCTGGGCCGTAAGTTGCCCATTATCGCGGGGCTGCTGATGGCGAGCTGCATTATTAGTGCTAACTGGCTGTCCAGCGACACGGCGGTGATCCTGGTGATGTCGTTCGCGTTCTTTGGCCAGGGGATGGTCGGGCTGGGCTGGACGTTAATTTCCGATATGGCACCGAAGGGGCTGGGCGGGCTGACCGGCGGGCTATTTAACTTCTGCGCCAACCTGGCGGGGATCCTCACGCCGCTGGTGATTGGTTTTATCGTGGCGGCGTTTGGCAGCTTCTTCTACGCCCTGGTGTATATCGGCGGCGCGGCGCTGCTTGGCGTGGTGGCGTATCTGTTTATTCTCGGTGATGTGAAGCGCATCGAACTGGATCTGCCTGAACAGGAGGAAACGCATGCACATTAGTGGGCGTACGCGGTTGATTGCGCATTTGGGATATCCGACGGAAAGCTTCAAGGCGCCAATGATCTATAACCCCTGGTTTGAAAACCAGAGCGTCGACGTCAAAGTGGTACCGATGGGCATCAAGCCGGAAGATTATGCGTCGTTGATCCCCGCGCTGTTTTCGCTAACCAATATTGCGGGCGCACTGGTGACGATGCCACATAAAGTGGCGACCTGCGGGCTGGTCGACCGGATGAGTCCCACCGCGCAAATTGCCGGTGCCTGCAACGCTATCCGCCGCGAAGCCGATGGTTCGCTGACCGGCGATATGTTTGACGGTGACGGCTTTGTGCGTGGCATTCAGCGCAAGGGCTTTGGTACCGTCGGGGCACGCGCGATGGTGGTGGGCAGCGGCGGCGTGGGGTCGGCGATTGCGGCTTCGCTAGCGGCAGCGGGCGTCAGTGCGTTGACGCTATACGATGCGCGGGAAAGCACGGCGCACGCGCTGGCTGACCGTTTACAGGGGCATTACCCGCAGCTCGAACTGACGGTGATGGACAACGATCCTGCGGGGCATGGCCTGGTTGTCAATGCGTCACCGTTGGGCATGCTCCCTGCCGATCCGCTGCCGATGGACGTTCAGCGAATAGAGCCCGGCACGTTCGTGGGCGAAGTCGTCATGAAGCAGACGTTTACGCCTTTCTTGCAGGCGGCAATGGCGCGCGGGTGTCCGGTACAGCCAGGGACGGATATGCTGTTTGAAATGATCCCGGCCTATCTGGACTTCTTCCATCTGCCGGTGGCAACGCCGGATCGGCTGCGGATGCTGGCGGAAATTCACGACTAAAGTGCTGGTCAGAAGCGTAATAGCCCAGATAATATAACGCTTATGTCTGGGCTACTTCGTTTCTTCTTATGCATTCCACGTTAACACTTCTGGCGGCCGGCAGCCTGCGCCGCGCGTTTATCCCGTTACAGGCGCAGTTTTCCGGGCAAACCGGCATTGCGCTGAAGCTGGTTTTTGGCCCCGCCGGTTTACTGCGCGAGCGTATTGAAAGCGGTGAACCGTGTTCGCTGTTTGCATCGGCGAATCGCCAGCATCCTCAGGCGCTTTGTGACGCCGGCCGCGCAAGCGGTCTCCATCTTTTTGCCCGCAATTCGCTGATGCTTACCGTGCGAAATACCCCGCAGACGAAGGGAAAAACGTGGCGGGAACTGCTGGCGGATGAGACGCTGCGGTTAGCGACTTCGACGCCGCTGTGCGACCCTTCCGGTGACTACACCTGGCAGCTTTTTGAGCGTATAGCGTCCTGCTATCCGGCGCTGGGCAATGCGCTCAAGCAGCGCGCAATGCCGCTGGTTGGCGGGCGGCATTCGCTCGCGCTGCCGAACGGGGCGATGGCCAGCCAATGGTTGATTGATGAGGGGTTCGCCGATCTGTTTATCGGCTATGCTCACTACGCCACCGCGCTGGAGAATCAAAGCAACGTTCGCTGCGTCGTTATTCCCGAGCCGTGGAATATTCACTGTGAATATTACCTGACCGATGTTGATGAGCATGACGACGCGCGGGTGTTCCGCCAGTTTATACTGGGTGAAGAGGGGCAGCGCTGCCTGCGCGACGCCGGGTTTATGTCGGCGAGCGGTGAATAGTAAAAAGCGGAGTCACCACCGGGGAAGGGTAATCCTCAAGCTGAAGCTTACGAACCCGTACGCCGTAAGCGCGCTGGAGATTGGCTTCCTGTACCACCTCGGCTGTTCGTCCGGCCAGCCATTGACGGTCAGGCATCAGCAGTAGCGTATGGCTCGCCAC
Organism: Klebsiella sp. WP3-W18-ESBL-02; assembly: GCF_014168815.1. Lineage (NCBI taxonomy): Bacteria > Pseudomonadati > Pseudomonadota > Gammaproteobacteria > Enterobacterales > Enterobacteriaceae > Klebsiella > Klebsiella sp. WP3-W18-ESBL-02. Next base: position 2,815,834 of record NZ_AP021972.1, on the reverse strand, counting down.
CTGAAGCGCGTGGGTAGGATCGTGGGTGGTAAACATCACGGTACGCGACTGGGCGCGCGACAGATCGCTTATCAACTGTAATACCGTCTGCTGATTGCCCAAATCGAGCGCCGAGCAGGGTTCATCCAACAGGATATTCTGGCTGGCGCTGACCAGCGCGCGGGCGATCATCACCAGCTGCTGCTGACCGCCGGACAGATTGCTGAACAGCGCGTCAGCCAGATTGGCGATATTCAGCTGAACCAACGCCGCCTGCACCTGACGTTCGTCCTCTTCCTGCGGCTGTGAAAACAGGGCAATATGGCGCGCGCGTCCCATCAGTACGATTTCTCGAACCCGCCAGCCAAAAGCGGGGCGAAAAGACTGTGGAACAATCCCTACGCCACCGCTGGCCACCACCCGGCCGGATAACGACGGCAGTACGCCGGTAATGGTGTCCAGTAACGTACTTTTCCCCCGACCATTGGCCCCCAGAATCGCCCACACTTCGCCGGGCTGGCAGTGCAGATTCAGCGGGGTAAACAGCGGCAAGTGGTGACCATATTCGAGCTGCGAGAATGTGAGCGTCGGGGTCATCAGATCGTTCCTTTTCGGCTGGCGCGTACCAGCATAATGGCAAACAGCGGCGCACCGACCAGCGCAGTAATAATCCCGATGGGGATTTCTGCCGCGGTCAGCGTACGGGCGAGATCGTCAACCAATACCATAAAGCTGGCACCGATCCAGAAGGCGCAGGGGAGCAGGCGACGGTGATCGGCGCCGCTGAGCATTCGCGCGAGGTGAGGGATCACCAGACCAACCCAGGCAATACTGCCGCTGACGGCCACCTGCGCCGCGACCAGCAGCGCGCAGCACAGCAGCACGACGCGGCGCAACGCGGTTACGCTAACGCCCAGCGCGCGGGCGTCTTTATCATCCAACGACAGCAGGTTGATGCGCCAGCGCAGCGTGTAAAGCACCAGCGAGGCGGCCGCCACCGGGATGACGAGCAGCAGCACTTTGTGCCAGTTGGCGGTGGCAAAACTACCAAGCAGCCAAAAGACAATATTCGGCAATACCTCTTCCGTGTCGGCCATGTACTGCATCAGGCTGACCAGTGCGGCGAAGAAACCGCTGAGAATAATCCCGGCAAGTATCAGCACCAGCGTGCTTTCCCGGCCTTGAAGCGCCGCCAGAAGGTAAACCAGCGTGAGCGCCAGCAGGCCAAAGAAGAAGGTGGTGCCCATCATCAGCGGCATACTGAGTCCGAGCAGAATAGCCAGCGTGCCGCCAAAGGCAGAGCCCGAAGTGACGCCGATAATATGCGGGTCGACCAGCGGATTCTGGAACACGCCCTGGAGCGTCGCGCCGCATAGCCCCAGCGCGCCGCCGGCGAGCAGCGCCATCAGAATGCGCGGCAGGCGAACGGACCAGACGATCTGGTGGGCGATATCGCGGCTATGCGGGTGTATCAACTGCGCCAGCACTTCACCGATAGATAAACCGTATTGACCAAAACACAAAGAGAGCACGGCAACGGTGAGCGTGAGCAGCATCAGCCCACCCTGTAACGTTTTGGGGCGACTACGGATGTGCATTAGCCTGCCAATCGGTACGGTAGAAACGATGGTAGTAATCCTGCGCCTGCGCATCGACGTCGATATCTTTGTAGCGCTGCGGGTAGAGTTTTTTCGCCAGCCACAGTTCGCCAATGGCCAGCGCTTCCGGCATTGGATAGCCCCATGCTTTCGCGTATTCCGGCATCAGCCAGACGCGGTGATTTTTCACAGCATCAATGCCTTGCCACTGCGGGTCGTTGACTATCTGTTTCACCACCTCGGGGTAGCGGTCCTGCACGAAGATAACCTGCGGATCCCACTGCAACACTTGTTCCATCGATACCTGGCGTGCGCCTTTTACGGTTGCGGCGGCCACGTTGATAGCGCCCGCATGTTGCATCATCAGGCCGGTATATTTCCCTGAACCATAGGTATTCAGATCCGGGTTAGCCATGTACACGCGAACTTTCTCTGCGGACGGAATGGCGGCGACCGGCGCGTTGAATTTGGCGCGCGCGGCAAAGGTGTAATCAATGAGCGCATCCGCCTGTGCCTGACGGTTAACCACGTCACCAATCAGGCGAATACCCTGTTTCAGACCTTCGTTATACGCGCGTTCTTCATCGGCCATGGTGGGATTCATTTTATTTTGCTCACCGGCGGCGTCTTCACGAAGAGAGATGGCAACGACGGGGATCCCCGCATGGGAAATTTGCTGAATCATGGCCGCCGGTGCGTAGTTGGCGACAAACACCACCTGTGGGTGCAGCGCCAGCAGGCTTTCAATATTGACCTGGGTGAGGTCGCCCGGCATCGGCAGCGTTTCAATGCCGGGCATGAAGCGGGCAAAACCCGGGCCGAGCTGTTTTTTCCAACTGCTCAGGACGCCTACGATATCCGCAGAGGCGTCCAACTGTACCAGCAGGTTTAAGGTCTGGTGTTGGAGCACCACCACGCGGTTGACCGTATCGGGAAGGGTAACCTGGCGGCCAAGCTGGTCGGTTACGGTACGGTCGGCAAGCGCAGGGGTCGCTGCCGCCAGGCTGGCGCAGGCTAGCGTCAGACCAACAAGTAAACGGTGTAATGTAGACATGAGTCGCTCATTCAGGAGGGGAAGTAATCGGTGTGTATTTGATTATATAACGAAGGGAAATGCAAACCGTCTGACGGAAATACCCCTAAATTTCTCCTGAAAACAAAAAAGGCCGCAGCGTTTCCGCGGCGGCCTGGTTCGGGCGCATGCTGCCATTCAGGCAAAAATGGTCATCAGGTATGCGGCAAACAGCGCCAGGTGCGCCGCGCCGTTCAGCACGTTGGTACGCCCGGTCGAGAACGAGATGTGGCACAGTATCAGCGAGGCAACCATCACGATCATCTCCGGCATCCCCAGGCCGAACATCAGTTCGTTACCGGTCAGCCAGGCGATCAGCGTCACCACCGGCACGGTGAGGGAAATGGTCGCCAGCACCGAGCCAAAGAACAGGTTCATCGCACGCTGCACCTGGTTATTAAGAACCGCCTTCAGCGCGCCTAAGCCTTCCGGCGAGAGGATCAGCAGAGCGACCAGGAAACCGGTAAACGCGACCGGCGCGTTCATGCTGGTCAGCAGCGTCTCCAGCGGGTTTGCGTTCATTTTGGTCACTGCAATCACCGCCACCAGATGGACAATCAGCCACAGGGCGTGCCAAAGGCTGCTGTGCGCCGACGGTTTACCGTGGTGCGGGTCATCATCGTCGCTGTCGTCCTCATGCTCGTAGACAAACAGACTCTGGTGCGTTTTGGTTTGAATAAGCAGAAATACGCCGTACATGGCGGCGGAAATCAGCGCCACGAGCAGCGACTGGCCGATGGTAAAATTGGCCCCCGGCAGCGCCGTCGGGAACACCAGCACAATAATGGCCAGCGGAAACAGGGCAATCAAATATTGTTTGATGCCGAACAGGTTCATATATTGCGTGGCAAATTTGCGCCCGCCAAGCAACAGCGAGAAGCCCACCAGTCCGCCGGTCACGATCATAATGATCGAATACAGCGTATCGCGCATCAGGGTAGGGGCGGCATCGCCGGTGGCCATCAGCGCAGAAATCAGGCTGACTTCCAGAATGACGACAGAGAGACTTAAAATCAGGGAGCCGTAGGGCTCGCCGAGACGGTGGGCTAAGACGTCGGCGTGGCGAACCACGCTAAAGGCACTGCTCAGAATACCAACCAGAGCGAGAGCATTAATCGCAACAACCACTGGCAATGACTGACTGCTTCCCCAGAAGAACAGGATTGCCAGCGCGATGACCGGGAAAATGAGCGACGTCTCCTTGTGGCGAGTTTTCACCGCCTCATGTGCGTGGGTCATGTGTTTCTCCATATATGCAGGTATTTATAATTATAGAAAAAATCAGGGGCATAAATTAACAAAATTTTCCATGTGTCAGGCAATCTTTTACTAAAATTTACCCATGGCGCGAATTTTATGGTTAAAGGTCTATAATATAAAACAACGGATAAATATCTATTAAATAACAGTCAATTGTCATGTTGTTATTTTTATTATTCGTCTGGAGTGTTCACGGTGAAACGCAATAGGGATCCGGCAGACAAATTGCATCCGAGGGCGTAAAGCTGGATAATATTTCGTCAATGACAGCGCCGGAAGTCGCCATCCGTTCCCTTGAGAGCGTATGTGTTGCAAGGACGAGTTGTGGTGGTGGAGGTTTAAAGTGTTAACGCGTGATTTCTTAATGAAGGCGGATTGTACGACGGCGTTTGGCGCCATTGAGGCGTCGCTGCTATGGTCAGCTGAACAGCGCGCGGCATCGCTGGCGGCAACGCTGGCCTGTCGGCCGGATAATGGCCCGGTATGGATATTTGGCTACGGTTCGCTGATGTGGAACCCGGCGCTCAACTACAGCGAGTCGGTTACCGGCACGCTGGTTGGCTGGCATCGGGCCTTCTGCCTGCGCCTGACGGCGGGGCGCGGCAGCGCGTGCCAGCCGGGCCGTATGCTGGCGCTGAAAGAAGGCGGGCGCACCACGGGCGTCGCCTATCGGTTGCCGGATGACGAAATTGAAAACGAGCTGTCGCTGCTGTGGAAACGCGAGATGATCACCGGCTGCTACCTGCCCACCTGGTGCAAACTGGCGCTCGACGATGGGCGTACGGTAAATGCGCTGGTGTTTATTATGGACCCGCGCCATCCGCTGTATGAATCCGACACCAGCGTGCAGGTCATTGCCCCGCTGATTGCGCGCGCAAGCGGCCCGCTTGGCACAAATGCGCAGTATCTTTTCTCGCTGGAACAGGAACTGCAAAAGCTGGGTATGCCGGACGATGGATTAAATGAACTGATTCATAAAGTGCGGCTGCTGGTGGGGGGCGTCAATCCGCCGGGGCTGGCTTAGTCGCAGGACCACCCCGGAAGCGTGCTTCCGGGGCAGGGCTCAGGCAGCGACGTAGCTGATAGAGTGCTCAAGAGACTGGCTATGACTGTCAATCAGTACGTTCCAGGTACCGCTGTAAGGCACGGTCAGGTATGCCTTTTCTTCGTTCTGTACGCTCAGAATATCGGCGCCGTGATTGCTGGCGCTCTTTTGGGTGCTCATTAAATGAATGTGGCAACGCTCAGAGCAACGCACCACCACCGTATCTCCGCCAAATAACGTCAAACTTGCCTTTACCATCACCAAATACCCCGCTGCCATGAGTCAATGCGCTCCCTGCGATGAAATCCTGCTTGTGATGTTGTTCACAATTCACTCATCGCATAACACCAAACCCTGTGCCTGCGGATGCTGATTTTGATCAAAAAATGCCGCAATGCTTCAACAAAAATGACAATGTTCCTGAATGCATTCAGCCTTCGCCACATTGCTGCGCAGAATGCAGCAGACGTAATACAAAATCCTTTAAAAACGGGGTAAATGGCGACGATATCAGAAGGTCAGCACTTTATCCGCGGCCAGCGTCCACTGCGCTAGCTCGACCAGCGTGCCAATCTCGACGCCGTCAATCAGCGGCAGGGCGGTGATGCCACGGCCGTCGGTGCAGGTTTTACACAGCTTCACCGGCACGTTTTGCGCAGTGAGGATCTCGAGCATTTGCTGAATGTTGTAGCCTTCCGCGGGTTTTTGCCCGCGCAGGCCTGCGGTGACGGCGTCAGACATCAAAAATAGCTGAAGATGCAGGTCTTCCTGCTGTTCGCGCAGGGCGATAGCAAGGCGCAGGCTGTTGAACAAAGATTCGCTGCCGTAGGCGGCACCGTTGGCGATAATGACGATACGTTGCATCTGAACTCCTTTTAGGCACAGTTATTGCTGGTTGTTGCTAAAGATAGGTAAATCCTCTACCGGGAGCGCATATGATAAATCATGAAGATGATACCCCCGACGCTATCGAGTGGTTTCGCTACGCGCGGCAGGTGCAGAAAGACCAGCTTCGGCAGCTGGCGCGGCAAGGGCAGTTGGTCAGCCAGATAAGCCACGTCGTGCATATGTTACAGTGTGAACGCGGGGCCTCCAACATCTGGTTATGTTCACAGGGGCGACTGTACGGCGCCGAGCGCCGGGCCAGCGCCGCGCTGGTGGATGAACAGCTGCGCCCGCTGCTGCGGTGCCTGTCGCCGCGCCATCTGCCATCAACCAGCGGCCTTTGCCAGCGCATCGCTCGTGCGGTCTGGTCGTTGGAACAGCTGCCCGCGCTGCGCGAAAATGTTGCCAGCCGGCAAATTGCCGCCGAGACGGCCACCGGCCAGTTCAGCCGCACCATTCGCCATTTACTCAACATTATTCCACAGCTGAACGACAGCATTGACGATCCGCAGCTCGCCGCGCGGCTGGTGGCGCTGTACAGCTTTATGCAGGGCAAAGAGCTGGTGGGGCAGGAGCGTGCGCTGGGGGCGCAGGGGTTTGCGCTGGGCTGTTTTAGCCAGGAGCTTCGCCAACGGCTGGTCGATCGTATTGACGGCCAGCAGCCCTGTTTTGACAGCTTTCTGTCGCTGGCGACGAGCCCGCTGAAGATGCTGTTTTACACCGAATGTCAGGCGGGGATAGCGATTGAACAGCTGCGGCGGATCGCCTGTACCCGCCAGCCCGGCGAGGATGATGGCGAAACGGCGCTGCGCTGGTTCCAGCTGCAAACTCAGCGGCTGGAGCAGATGCGCGGGCTGGAAGAGCTGCTGATTGGCGAGCTGATGACGGCCGTTGATGGCCTGCTGCTGGACGATAACGCCCCCGATCCACGGCAGGATGACGCCGTCAGCGACGGTATGTTGCTGCACCTGGACAGGCAGCTGCTGCCGCTGGTGCGCCAGCAGGCGCGCGAACTGGAGCAGCTTTCCAGCCAGCTGGCGTCGCTGAAGGATACGCTGGAAGAGCGGCGGCTGATTGATAAAGCCAAAGGCGTGCTGATGACCTACCGGCAGATGAACGAAGAGCAGGCCTGGCACTGCCTGCGCAAAATGGCGATGGAGAAGAATCAGCGCATGGTAGAGATCGCGCGCGCGCTGCTGGCGGTAAAGACGTTATGGCAGCAGGAGGCCCCCCCACCGTTGCACAATGAACGGGCATGAATGCTTTGCTGCGGTGCAAAAAAGGTGACGCAGACAACATTATTTGCCGCAACCCCATGTGTTTACGACCTGGCATCTGAATTGCATTAACTTAATAAATCATCGGTCACGAGCCAACGGCGGTTCGGAGACCACGAGGATAAAGGCGTCCTGCAATGCGAAGCATTGCCGGGCGCTTTTTTTTTGCATTCGGGAGCGAATATGGGCGAGACGTTTTCACTATCACGGCGGCGATTTATTCAGGCGGGCGCGGCGCTGGGCGGCGCGATGCTGCTGCCGGGCATCATGCAGGCAGCCTGGGCGGCCGGTTCCGATAAACCGGAACGGCAAACGGTCAAGGTGGGGTTTATCCCGCTCACCGACTGCGCGCCGTTGGCGATTGCGGCGTTAAAGGGATTCGATAAGAAGTACGGCATCACCCTCGTGCCAAGTAAAGAAGCCAGCTGGGCGGCAGTGCGCGACAAACTGGTTAACGGCGAGCTGGACGCGGCGCACGTGCTCTATGGCCTGCTGTATGGGCTGGAGCTGGGCGTGGCGGGTAAACCGCAGGCGATGGCTAACCTGATGACGCTGAACCGTAACGGCCAGGGGATCACCCTATCGACGGATTTGCATGCGCAGGGCGTGAGCGATCTCAGCGCGCTGAAGACGCTTATTGGCAACAGCGCGCCGGGCACCTACACCTTTGCGCATACCTTTCCGACCGGCACTCATGCGATGTGGCTCTACTACTGGCTGGCCAGCGGCGGCATTAATCCCTTCAGCGATATTCGTACCGTGGTGGTTCCGCCGCCGCAGATGGTGATGAACATGCGTATTGGCAACATGGTGGGTTTTTGCGTCGGCGAGCCGTGGAACGCCCGCGCCATCAACGATCGCATCGGCTTTACCGCCGCCACCAGCCAGGAAATCTGGCCGGAACACCCGGAAAAAGTCCTGGGCACGCGCCGTGAGTGGGTTGAACAGTACCCGAATACCAGTCGTGCGCTGGTGGCTCAACACCAAAGAACAGTACCTGACCGGCCGTATGCTCGGCGACTACGACAACGGTATCGGGCGTCGCTGGCACGATGCGCACCCGATTCGTTTTTTTGACCAGGGCGATGTTAGCTTCCCGTGGCTGTCGGACGGCATGTGGTTCCTGACCCAGTTCCGTCGCTGGGGTCTGCTGAAAAGCGATCCGGATTATCTGGCCGTTGCCCAGCGCATCAACCGCATCGACGTGTGGAAAGACGCCGCGCAGGCCGTGGGAGGGATCGCCGCACCAACGCAAACCTTACGCAGCAGCACACTGATTGACGGCACCGTCTGGAATGGGAGTGACCCCGCCGGATACGCCCGCCGTTTTGCCATTCAACGTTTGGGAGCATGAGATGAAGAGCAGAAACAAAACCGTTGAGAAGATGCCCGCGCCAGCGGGAGAAGTGATTACGCTGCCGCCGGTGCAGGTACGTCGACAGGCCCCCGTATGGGGTCGGCGGATTCGCGGTCTGGCTGAGCGCGCGATCCCGGCGCTGATGGGATTAGGCATGCTGGTGCTGCTCTGGCAACTGGCGGCAGTCAACAGCAAAGGTTTTCCGACCCCGCTAAGCACGCTCGACTCCGCGCTGACGCTGTTCGCCGATCCGTTCTACAACAATGGCCCTAACGATGTGGGCGTTGGCTGGAATGTGCTGGCGTCGCTCCAGCGTGTGGCCGTGGGGTTCGGTCTGGCGGCGCTGGTCGGGATCCCGCTGGGCTTCCTGATTGGCCGCTTTACCTTTTGTTCCCGCATGTTTACGCCGCTTATCGCACTGCTGCGCCCGGTCAGCCCGCTGGCGTGGCTGCCAATTGGCCTGCTGTTGTTCCAGAAGGCGGAGCCTGCCTCGAGCTGGACCATTTTTATCTGCTCTATCTGGCCGATGGTGATCAACACCGCTGAAGGGGTCAGACGCATTCCGCAGGACTACCTCAACGTTGCGCGGGTGCTACAGCTTTCTGAATGGACGGTCATGCGCAAAATCCTCTTCCCGGCGGTATTGCCCTCGGTACTGACCGGCGTTCGGCTGTCGATCGGTATCGCCTGGCTGGTGATTGTGGCGGCGGAAATGCTCACCGGTGGTCTGGGCATTGGTTTTTGGATCTGGAACGAGTGGAACAACCTCAACGTGGAAAACATCCTCATTGCGATCGTCATCATTGGCGTCGTCGGGCTGCTGCTGGAGCAGGGGCTGATGCTGATTGCGCGTCGTTTTAGCTGGCAAGAGAAATAAGGAGAATCGCATGAAACCATTAATTCAGGTCCAGGCCGTGAGCCAGCGTTTCCATACCGCCAGCGGCGAGTTTCTGGCTTTACAAAACGTCTCGTTTGATATTCACGAAGGGGAAACGGTGAGTCTGATAGGCCATTCTGGCTGTGGGAAATCCACGCTGCTCAACCTGATCGCCGGGATTACCCTGCCAAGCGAAGGCGGGCTGATTTGCGATAACCGGGAGATCGCGGGGCCGGGACCGGAGCGGGCGGTGGTGTTCCAGAACCATTCGCTGCTGCCGTGGCTGACCTGCTTTGATAACGTCGCGCTGGCGGTTGACCACGTTTTCCGCCGCAGCATGAGCCAGGCCGAGCGCCGGGAGTGGATTGAACACAACCTCGATCGTGTACAGATGGGTCATGCGATGCACAAACGGCCTGCGGAAATCTCCGGCGGCATGAAACAGCGCGTTGGCATTGCCCGTGCGCTGGCGATGAAACCTAAGGTGCTGCTGATGGATGAACCGTTCGGTGCGCTGGACGCGCTGACCCGCGCGCATTTGCAGGATTCGGTGATGCAGATCCAGCAGGCGCTGAATACCACCATCGTCTTGATAACCCACGACGTGGATGAAGCGGTGCTGCTCTCCGATCGCGTGCTGATGATGACCAACGGCCCGGCGGCCAGCGTGGGCGAAATACTGGAGGTTAATCTGCCGCGCCCGCGCAATCGGGTACAGCTGGCTGATGACGGGCGCTATCACCATCTGCGTCAGCAGATTCTGCATTTCCTCTACGAAAAACAGCCCAAAGCGGCGTAAGGGACGGGCGTATGCGGAAACTGGTGATGATCGGTAACGGTATGGCGGCAACCCGGCTGGCAGAGAAGCTGGTGACCGCTGCACCGGGGGCGTTTGCGATAACGATTATCGGCGATGAGCCGCACCCGGCCTACAGCCGTATTCTGCTTTCTCCGGTGCTGGGCGGAGAGAAAACGTTTCCGCAGACGCTGCTGCAGCCGGAGGGATGGTACGCCGGACACGGCATCACGCTGTGCACCGGGGAGACGGCGCTGGCGGTGGATATTGCGGCCCGTCGGGTCACCACCACTCAGCGCACGCTGATCTGGGACGAGCTGGTCTTCACCTGTGGCTCCCACGCTTTTATGCCGTCGTTGCCGGGCATCACGTTGCCGCATGTGTTTGCCTTCCGCACTCAGGCTGATGTTGATGCCATCCTGGCAAGTCCGGGGGCGACGGTGGTGATCGGCGGCGGGGTGCTGGGGGTGGAAGCGGCGGCCGCGCTGCGGCAATCCGGTGACAACGTCACGTTGGTGCAGCGCAGCGGTCGATTGATGGAGCAGCAGCTCGATGAGCAGGCCAGCAAACTGCTGGTACAGCGCCTGGCGGCGCGCGGCATCCGCTGCGAACTGAATGCCGGAATTGCGGCCATCACCCCTCAGGCCGTCATGCTTGATGACGGCCGCAACATTCCTGCACAGCGGGTGGTGATGGCGACCGGCGTGCGGCCAAATATCGCGCTGGCGCAGGCCGCAGGGTTGCTGTGTCAGCGCGGCATTGTGGTTGATCGCCAGCTGGCGACGTCGGTCCCCGGCGTTAGCGCCATCGGCGAATGCTGCGAAATTGATGGCCAGACTTTTGGCCTGGTCGCGCCCTGTATGCAGCAAGCGGATGTGCTGGCGGCGCGGCTGTGCGGCGCGCCCGGCAAGGATTTTCACTGGCAGGATGCGGGAACGCGCCTCAAGGTCAGCGGTATCGATCTGTTCAGCGCCGGGCAGGTTGAGGCTCGCGATGAGGATGAACAGTGGTCATCGTTCGACCCGCAGACCGGCCATTATCGTCGCCTGCTGGTGCGCGATGAACGCCTGATAGGCGTTCTGCTGCTGGGCGACTGCGCCCGTGCGGCGACCTTTACCGATTTATTGCACGCTACGCAGCCTGCGCAAGCGGGTTGGATCTTCGACCAATTCACGACGCAGCCGCGGGCTGCAGGAACGCAAACAATGACTAAATCAACCTTAGCGGTGGTCGGAAACGGCATGGTCGGCCACCATTTTCTTGAGCAGTGCGTCAGCCGTAATCTGCATCGGCAGTACCAGATCGTGGTCTTTGGCGAGGAGCGTTATGCCGCCTATGACCGCGTCCATCTGTCAGAATATTTCGCCGGACGCAGCGCCGACTCGCTGTCGTTGGTTGAGGGCGACTTTTTCGCCGAACACGGCATTGAGCTGCGCTTGTCGCAGCGCGTGGCGGCGATTGATGGCGATGCCCGGCTGATTCGCGATGCCGACGGTCACGAGCTGCACTGGGATAAGCTGGTGCTGGCGACCGGATCTTACCCGTTCGTGCCGCCGATCCCCGGCAGCACGCTGCCCGGCTGTTTTGTTTACCGCACACTCGACGATCTGGATGCCATTGCCGCCCGCGCAAAAACGGCGACCCGTGGCGTGGTGATCGGCGGCGGCTTACTGGGGCTGGAGGCGGCGAATGCGCTGCGTCAGCTGGGGCTGGAGACGCACGTGGTGGAGTTTGCGCCAAATCTGATGGCGGTACAGCTGGATAACGGCGGCGCGGCGATGCTGCGTGAAAAAATCACGGCGTTGGGCGTGAATGTACACACCAGTAAGGCGACAACCTGCATTGAAGAGACGGAGCAGGGGCTGACGCTGCGTTTTGCCGACGGCGAGAGCCTGAGCGGCGATCTGGTGGTGTTCTCGGCCGGGATCCGCCCACAGGATAACCTGGCGCGTGCCAGCGGGCTGTGCATGGGTGAACGCGGCGGCATCGTGATTGATAATCAGTGTCGTACCTCCTGTGAGGATATCTACGCTGTCGGTGAATGCGCGCTGTGGGACAGCAAAATCTATGGCCTGGTGGCGCCGGGCTACCAGATGGCACGCGTCACGGCCGCGACCCTGGCCGGTGAACCGGCCGCGTTTACCGGTGCTGACATGAGCACCAAGCTGAAGCTGCTGGGTGTTGACGTGGCCTCGTTTGGTGATGCCCAAGGGCGCACTCCCGGTAGTCAGAGCTATCAATGGATCCACGGGCCGCAGCAGATCTACAAAAAGATCGTGGTCAGCGCCGACGGTACACGACTGCTCGGCGGCGTGCTGGTGGGCGACGCCAGCGACTACGCCACGTTATTACAGATGATGCTTAACGACATGGCGCTGCCGTCGCAGCCGGAATGGCTGATTCTACCCGCGCTGGAGGGCAGTGCGCCTAAAGCGCTGGGGGTGGCGGCGCTGCCTGATTCGGCGCAGATCTGCTCATGCCATAACGTCAGCAAAGGGGATATTTGTCAGGCGGTCAGCGATGGCGCAACCAGCGTGGGGGCGATTAAGCAATGCACCAAGGCGGCGACCGGCTGCGGTGGCTGTAGCGCGCTGGTAAAACAGGTGATGGAATATCAGCTGGCGCAGCAGGGGGTGGAGGTGAAGAAAGACATCTGCGAACATTTCCCGTATTCGCGGCAGGAAATCTATCATCTGGTGCGCGTCAACCGTATTCATACCTTTGATCAGCTGATTGCCCGCTATGGACATGGCGATGGCTGCGAAATTTGTAAACCGCTGGTTGGCTCGGTGCTGGCCTCCTGCTGGAATGAATATCTGCTGAAACCGGCGCATCTGCCGCTACAGGACACTAACGACCGCTATTTTGCCAACATTCAAAAAGACGGTTCCTACTCGATTGTCCCACGAATGCCCGCCGGGGAAGTCACGCCGGACGGGCTGATCGCCATTGGGCAGATCGCCAAGCGCTATGCGCTGTACAGTAAAATTACCGGCGGGCAGCGTATCGATCTGTTCGGCGCGCGATTAGAACAGCTACCGGAAATCTGGCGTGCGCTGCTGGAGGCCGGCTTTGAGACCGGACACGCCTATGGAAAATCGCTGCGTACGGTGAAATCCTGCGTCGGCTCGACCTGGTGTCGCTACGGTGTGCAGGACTCCACCGGGCTGGCGGTGACGCTTGAGCATCGGTACAAGGGGTTACGCGCGCCGCACAAAATTAAGATGGCGGTGTCCGGCTGCACGCGGGAGTGCGCCGAGGCGCAGGGCAAAGACGTCGGCGTGATTGCGACGGACAAGGGCTGGAATCTTTATCTTTGCGGCAACGGCGGTATGAAGCCGCGCCATGCGGATCTGTTCGCCAGCGATCTGGATGATGCCACGCTGCTACGCACCATCGATCGTTTCCTGATGTTCTATATTCGCACCGCCGATCGTCTTCAGCGCACCAGCACCTGGATGGATAACCTGGAAGGCGGCATCGACTATCTGCGTAGCGTGATCATGGACGACTCGCTGGGCATCGGCGACGAGCTGGAGCAGGAAATGGCGCGGGTGATTGAGAGCTACCAGTGCGAATGGCAAACCACCCTCAACGATCCGCAGAGACTGGCGCTGTTCCGTTCCTTCGTCAACAGCGAAACGCCGGACGAAGCGATGCAGCGACAGCCGGTGCGCGGGCAGCCGCAACGGGCTGTCATCGCTGCACCGCTCGCGCTGGAGGTCAGCCGTAAGCCCTGGCAGGCTATCTGCTCGCTGGAGGATATTCCGCCGCAGGCCGGTATTGGCGCGCGTCTGGGCGAGCTGCAGATAGCGCTGTTCCGGCTTAACGATAAGGTCTATGCGCTGGATAATCTGGAGCCGGGCAGCCAGGCTAACGTGCTGTCACGCGGGCTGCTGGGCGACGCCAGCGGTGAACCGATTGTCATTTCACCGCTGTATAAGCAGCGCATTCGTCTGCGCGACGGGCGACAGTGCGACAGCGGCGAGCAGGTCGTGCGGGCCTGGCCGGTGAAGATTGAACAGGGGCAGGTATGGGTTGGCAACCAGGCGCTGGTACTGCGCGCGGAGGCGTCATGAGGGAAACGAAAACCACCTGTCCCTACTGTGGCGTTGGCTGCGGGGTTGTCGCGCGCGTTGAGGGCAGCGTCGTCAGCGTGGAGGGCGATGCGACTCATCCGGCCAACGCGGGGCGTCTGTGCGTCAAGGGGGCATCGCTGGCGCAAACTATCGGCCTGGAAGGGCGATTGCTGTACCCGCAGCTTGATGGTCAGGCGGTGAGCTGGCCGCAAGCCCTGACCGCGGCCGGCGAACGGCTGCGGGCGATCATCGATGCGTACGGCCCGCAGGCGGTGGCTTTTTATGCGTCAGGCCAGCTGCTGACCGAGGATTATTACGCGGCCAACAAGCTGATGAAAGGGTTCATCGGTGCGGGCAACATTGATACCAACTCACGGCTGTGTATGTCGTCGGCGGTGACGGGCTATAAGCGCGCGTTCGGTGCGGATGTGGTGCCGTGCAGCTATGAAGACGTGGAGCGTAGCGACCTGGTTATTCTGGTGGGCTCCAACGCTGCCTGGGCCCATCCGGTGCTGTATCAGCGGTTGGTTCAGGCAAAACAGCGGCGTCCGCAGATGAAAGTGGTGGTTATCGATCCCAGACGCACGGCTACCTGCGATATTGCCGATTGCCACCTGGCGATTTCACCGGGCACCGACGGTGGGCTGTTTGTCGGCCTGCTGCGGGCGCTGGCGCAAGCGGGCGTGGCCCGAATGGACTACGCCGACGCTAGCGCTGCGCTGACGGCGGCAGAGGGGTGGACGGTGGCTCGCGTCGCCGCATTTTGTGGCCTGAGTGAGGGCGAGGTGCAGGCGTTCTATGCCCAATTTATCGCGGCGCCGCGTGCCATTACGCTCTACACCATGGGCATCAACCAATCCTCCAGCGGCAGCGATAAATGCAACGCCATCATTAATGTCCATCTGGCGAGCGGTCAATTCGGCCGCGAAGGCTGTGGGCCATTTTCGCTGACCGGACAGCCTAATGCTATGGGGGGGCGCGAGGTGGGCGGTCTGGCGACGATGCTGGCGGCGCACATGAATTTTGAGCCGGCGGATCTGGCCCGTGTAGCACGGTTCTGGGGCACTGAGCGGCTGGCGCAGACGCCGGGACTGATGGCGGTTGACCTGTTCACTGCTATTGGGCGCGGTGATGTCAAAGCGGTATGGATCATGGGGACCAACCCGGCAGTATCTTTGCCTGACAGCCACGCGGTGAGTCAGGCGCTGGCGGCCTGCCCGCTGGTGATTGTCTCTGAGGTCGCTGCGGAAACGGACACGTCGCACTATGCCGATATTCGTTTCCCGGCGCTGGCCTGGGGGGAGAAAAATGGCACCGTGACGAACTCCGAACGGCGCATTTCCCGTCAGCGCCCGTTTTTACCGCCGCCGGGCGAGGCGCGTGCCGACTGGTGGATAATCGCTCAGGTGGCCGGCAAACTCGGCTTTGCCGAGGCATTCGGCTGGCAGCATCCGCATGAGGTGTTCAGCGAACATGCGGC
The DNA here is from genome assembly GCF_014168815.1 of Klebsiella sp. WP3-W18-ESBL-02. NCBI lineage: Bacteria > Pseudomonadati > Pseudomonadota > Gammaproteobacteria > Enterobacterales > Enterobacteriaceae > Klebsiella > Klebsiella sp. WP3-W18-ESBL-02. The sequence continues at coordinate 2,800,129 of NZ_AP021972.1, read as the reverse complement.
GCTTTCCGGGTTTGAGAACCACGGCCAGCGGGCGTTCGATATCAGTGGGCTTGCGAGCCTTACCCGTGCGCAGTGGGATGCGCTGGCGCCGGTGCGTTGGCCGGTTAGCCGTGGTGAAGGCAAATGGGATCTTCATCGCGGCTGGCGTACGGATGGCCGTCTGCGAATGGTGCCGGTAACCCCGCAAACCATGCAGGCGCGCAGCGAGCCGCTGTATCCGCTGATTCTCAACAGCGGGCGCGTACGCGATCAGTGGCACACCATGACCCGAACCGGCAGCGTACCGCTGCTGATGCAGCATATCGCGCAGCCGATGGTGGAAATTTCGCCACAGGATGCCGCCCACTATACGATACAGCACGGCGGCCTGGCGCGGATCAGCTCACCGCGCGGCGTGATGGTGGCTCGCGTCGCGGTAAGCGATACGCAGCGTCCGGGCTCGCTGTTTACGCCGATGCACTGGAATGACGGCTTCGCGCGTCAGGGTAAAGTCAACAATCTGGTTGCCCCCACGGTCGATCCGCATTCCGGGCAGCCGGAAAGCAAGCAAACGGCGGTGCGTATTGCGCCGTGGCAGCCGCTGTGGCAAGGGGAATTGTTGAGCCGCGCGCCGGTAATGCTACCGCGCCATCTGCACTGGTGGCGTAAAGCCGCACCGGGGTTGCATCATCTGACGCTGTGCGGCGAGCGCCTGATTCAGAGCGCGCTGCTCGCCTGGTGTCAACGGCAAGGTTGGCAGATTCAGGTCGCAAGCCTGGGGGATACCTGGCATCTGCTGGCCTGGCATGACGGGCGGCTGATGCTGGGATTCTGGAGCAGCCGCACGCTGCCGGACGTTGACGTCTCGCTGATTTTACGCGCTTTCGACGAAGCGCCGCAGGCGCTTGCCGAACGTCATGCGCTGCTCGGCGGGCGCGATCTGGCGCGGCCGGCGGTGGGGAAAATTGTGTGCAGCTGTTTCAGCGTGGGTGAAAAAACCATCGTCGATGCCATTGAAAGGCAGGGATGCGCCACAACGGAGGCTTTGGGGGAACGGTTGAAATGCGGGACCAACTGCGGTTCGTGTCTGCCGGAGCTAAAGGCGCTGCTGGCCTGCGCCGAACGCAGGGCGGCGATTTTATAGCCTTTCAGTCTATTCCTGGAATGCGCCGCAGAAGCTGAACAATGCGCGTAAAGGGAATAGACTTAAGGCGTTAGGGTCGGCGATTTCCGACCTTTGATTTACGCTGGCTATGAGGTTGTGGATTTGTCTTTGCGTTTTTACTCGTCATTTCTGGTGCTGCTGATATTAACCAGCGGCAGCGCGCGGGCACGGCAAACGTTTATTGAAGAGGCCGAACACCCTTTCGATAATCTACCGGATCTGGGTATCGCGCCGGAAACACACGATGGCGAAAAACAGTTTGCCGAAATGGTAAAGTCGTTTGGCGAAGCCAGCATGACCGACAACGGCCTTGATACCGGCGAGCAGGCGCGGCTTTTTGCCCTCACGCAGATCCAGGAAAAGGTCAACGGCGAAGTGAACGAACAGTTGGGCAGTTGGCTGTCGCCGTGGGGGAACACCGACTTCCAGATGCTGGTGGATGAAAAGGGCAAACTGACCGGCAGCCACGGCAGCTGGTTTATTCCGCTTGAGGACAATACGCGCTACCTCACCTGGAGCCAGCTTGGACTCAGCCAGCAGGATGAAGGGCTGGTGGGCAATCTCGGCGTGGGGCAGCGTTGGGTCGCGGGGCACTGGCTGCTGGGCTATAACACCTTTTATGACAGCCTGCTGGACGCCAGCCTCGATCGCGGCGGCGTCGGCGCGGAGGCGTGGGGCGAGAACCTGCGCTTCTCAGCCAACTATTATCATCCTCTTCATGATTGGTATCGTGGCGGTACGACGTTGCAGCAGCGGATGGCGCGCGGTTACGATGTGACCGCACAGGCCTGGATACCGGCCTATAACCACATCAATACCAGCCTCAGCGTTGAACAATACTTTGGTGATAACGTTGATCTGTTTCGCAGCGGTACCGGCTACCACAATCCGGTCGCCGTTTCCCTGGGGCTCAATTACACGCCCGTTCCGCTGCTTACCTTCAGCGCCCAGCACAAACAGGGCGAAAGCGGGGTTAATCAGAACAACCTTGGCATGAAGGTGAACTACCGCTTCGGCGTGCCGTTAAAAAAACAGCTGGCAGCCGACGAGGTTGCGCAGCGGCGTACGCTACGCGGCAGCCGCTACGATGCGCCGGAGCGCAATAATCTACCGGTCATGGAGTTTCGTCAGCGTAAGAGCCTGACGGTGTATCTGGCGACGCCGCCGTGGAACCTCACCGATGATGAAACGGTTGAGCTTAAGCTGCAGGTGCGCGATCGGTATGGCGTGAAGTCGCTGACCTGGCAGGGGGATACCACGGCGCTCAGCCTGACGCCACCTGCGGCTAATAACAGCACCGAGGGCTGGAGCATCATCATGCCGGCGTGGGATTATACGGAAGGCGCCAGCAACACCTGGCATTTATCGGTGGTGGTGGAGGATAACAAAGGCCAGCGGGTGACCTCGAATGAGATCACGCTGGCGTTGACCGAACCGGTGGCCAGCGTTTCGCCGACCGAGAACGGTTGGTCGAACGTTGCACCTTAATTGTGCGTGACAGCGGCTGCCACGACAATTAAGCGGCGGTGGCTCAGAAAATACGTTCCTGATGCACCCAAACGGCAGCTTCCACGCGGGATTTCAGCTTCATCTTTTTCAGCATATGCTTCACGTGCACTTTCACCGTGCTTTCGGTGATGTCCAGACGGCGGGCAATCATCTTGTTCGGCAGTCCTTGGGCAATCAGCTTGAGGATATCGCGTTCGCGTGGGGTCAACTGGTTGATGTCGCGATCCGACGTTGCGCGGTTAGCGCGCAGGCTGGCGGCCAGCACCGGCGTTAATGCTTCACTCAGCACCATTTCACCGGCGGCGGCCTGTTGCAGCGCCTTCAGCAGATCTTCGGGTTCCATATCTTTCAGCAGGTAGCCGTCGGCGCCGCGTTTGAGGGCGGTGACAACGTCTTCTTCATGATTCGATACGCTGAACACGACAACGCGCCCGGAGAGCGACTTTTCACGCAGCTTGTCGAGCGTTTCCAGACCGTTCATGCCGGGCATATTGAGATCGAGCAAAATCAGATCCGGATCGAGCGTTTCCGCCAGTTCAATACCTTGCTCGCCGTTGCTGGCTTCCCCGACGACCTGGATATCCGAGGCCATACTGACCAGCTGTTTAACGCCGGTACGCAGCATGGGATGGTCGTCAATGAGCAGGATGGTAGCCCGTTCCTGATTAGTCATGGATTTCTCCTTGGAGGGTTGAAAGCGATTTTTCGGGGATAAACGTGACCACGACTTCAGTGCCGCCGCTTTCACGACGGCGAACCTGGCAATCGCCGCGCAGGCTTTGTGCGCGATCACGCATAATAATAAGACCGTAGTGGTTGCTGCGCTCGGCGTGCATCGGCACGCCGCAGCCGTTATCCGCCACCACCAGTTTGACCTGATTGGCCTGCTGGGTGACCGTTACCTTCACTTCGCTGGCCTGCGCGTGTTTTAGCGCGTTGCTGAGCGCCTCGCGGGCAATTTGCAGGACGTGGATCGCCTGGTGTGACGGCACGTGGCGCGGCGGCAGCTGGTAATCCAGCTGGACCGGGAAGCCGAAGTGATTACTGTATTCCTGACAGCTGGCTTCCAGCGCCGGACGCAGGCCCGATTCGGTCAGCTTCAGACGGAAGGTGGTTAACAGCTCGCGCAGCTGCGCCCAGGAGGTGTTCAGCTCGTTACGCACCTGGCCGAGCAGCTCGCGGCTCTCTGCCGAGGCGTTTTCGTTTTGCATCATTTGCAGACAGCTGATCTGCATTTTCATGCAAGAGAGCGACTGGGCAATAGAGTCATGCAGCTCACGGGCAATGGTCGCCCGCTCTTCCATCACGATCAGCTGCTGCTGGCGTTCGAGCTGTTTATCCAATGCCAGCGTCGACGTTAGCTGTTCGAGCAGCGTGTCGACTAACTGCTGCTGATCGTGGCTCAGTTCACGCCCGTGTGGCAACGTGGCGAGCAGGATCCCGTACTGGTTGCGAGGGTCGGTGAGCCGCCATTTCAGCGTGACGCCGTCCGGCGCGGAGGCTTCTTCATCGCGCGGGCACAAATAACAGCCCCGGTCGTCGCATTCACGGCCGGAATGACAGCTGAATTCCTGATGGTTTTCCTCATCTTCGGTGTCGTAAACCCGCACTTCAATTTCCCGCAGCGGGGTGAGCGCCTGAAGGCCGTTCAACACTGGCGAAATGCGTTCACATAGCGGCGCGCTGGCGTGCAGGCGGCGGTTGGCCTGCCACAGGAAGGAGAGGATGGCGTTTTTCTGCTCCAGCCCGGCGGTTTTTTCCTGAACGCGCCGCTCCAGCGAGGCGTAGCTTTCGGCGAGCTCGGCGGACATATTGTTCAGCGCCATACCGAGGGTTGCCATCTCATTGCGCCCGCTGATTTGCGCGCGGTAGGTAAAATCACGATGGCTGATGGCTTCAGCCATACGCAGCAGCTGACGCCACGGATGCAGCAGCCGAGTACGCAGCCAGAAGACGGTAAAGATAAACAGCAGCGCCATGAAGAAGGCCATCAGGCGGTGCATCCATACCACGTGGGTAATACGTTCTTCCGTGGTGTGGTCAAAGACGGTCACCAGCTGATTGATACGACTCACGAAACCGGTCACGTCGTTCAGCACCTCATCCTGGCTGCGGGCGTTACGAATGTCCGGCGCCAGATGGCCCAGCCAGTATTGCTGTAACGACTTCAGCTGCGGCACCTGGCCGTCGCGCTCGGCTGCCAGCTGCAGCTCGGGGCTGAAGACGGTGCGCTGCATTTCATCAAATAACGTCTGGTCGCTCGGTTTTACCGGGATGGCCGCCAGCAGGCGATAGCTTTGCATACGCAGCGAACCGGCCTGGTTAATGGCGTGTGCGCTGCCCTGGACACCGTTGACCAGGCGGGCAGAAATCATCATGCTTGCCACCCCGATAAGGGTTGATAGCAGGACGATGAGGGCCAGTTGATTCACCAGCGTGAGTGGTGTAAAAAAACGTTTAAACATTGTGCGATGCGGCTCCTGGCGGAAGACTCTCCGGCGAGTGGCGTTATTTTCGGCTATCGCCTGGAGTATACCCATACCCCTAAAGGGTTACCCCTTTATTTCCATAATAGTAAAGCGCGGGTACGCGGAGGGGTAGCGACGTAACAGCCACGTGATAAAACAGGTTTTTTTGGGCATAAAAGCCTACTCCCTAAGGATGAAGCTGTTTTTTTGCGCATTCTACAGCCAACTTTTCCTTTGATTTATATCAACTTACCTCACGGTGTAAACCCTAATGTGGCGGGGGTTAATATTAATAATCAGAGGTGTCTATGAGTCACTCCACTGCCCCCGAAAGGGCAACCGGCGCTGTCATTACCGACTGGCGTCCGGAAGATCCGGCGTTCTGGCAAGAGCGCGGCCATCGCGTCGCAAGCCGGAACCTGTGGATTTCAGTACCGTGCTTGCTGCTGGCGTTCTGCGTTTGGATGCTGTTCAGCGCCGTCGCGGTGAATTTACCGAAAGTGGGCTTCCAGTTTACCACTGACCAGTTGTTCATGCTGACGGCGCTGCCGTCGGTGTCCGGGGCGCTGCTGCGTGTTCCTTACTCCTTTATGGTGCCGATGTTCGGCGGCCGCCGCTGGACGGCATTCAGTACCGGAATCTTGATCATTCCTTGCGTATGGCTGGGCTTTGCGGTTCAGGATACGTCTACGCCATTTAGCACCTTTATTATTATCTCACTGCTGTGTGGTTTTGCGGGCGCTAACTTCGCTTCCAGCATGGCGAACATCAGCTTCTTCTTCCCGAAACAAAAGCAGGGCGGGGCGCTGGGCCTGAACGGCGGTTTGGGGAATATGGGCGTGAGCGTGATGCAGCTGGTGGCTCCACTGGCGATCTCGCTGTCCATCTTTGCCGCTTTCGGTAGTCATGGCGTACAGCAGCCGGACGGCTCCGAGCTGTTCCTGGCAAACGCCGCGTGGATTTGGGTGCCGTTCCTGGCCATCTTCACCGTCGCGGCCTGGTTCGGGATGAACGAACTGGCGACGTCTAAGGCATCGCTGAAAGAGCAGCTGCCGGTGCTGAAACGCGGCCACCTGTGGATCATGAGCCTGCTGTATCTGGCGACCTTCGGTTCGTTTATCGGGTTCTCGGCGGGCTTTGCGATGCTGTCAAAAACCCAGTTCCCGGAAATTCAGATCCTGCATTACGCCTTCTTCGGCCCGTTTATTGGCGCACTGGCGCGTTCAGCGGGCGGGGCGATCTCTGACCGCCTGGGCGGCACGCGCGTGACGTTGATCAACTTCATTATGATGGCGGTATTCAGCGCGCTGTTGTTCATGACGCTGCCGAGCAACGGTGAAGGCGGTAACTTTATCGCGTTCTACGGCGTGTTCCTGGCGCTGTTCCTGACGGCCGGTCTGGGCAGTGGTTCTACCTTCCAGATGATTTCGGTTATTTTCCGTAAGCTGACGATGGATCGCGTGAAAGCCGAAGGCGGTTCTGAAGAGAAAGCGATGCGTGAAGCGGCGACCGATACGGCGGCAGCGTTGGGCTTTATTTCCGCCATTGGTGCGATCGGCGGGTTCTTTATTCCGAAAGCCTTCGGGACCTCGCTGGAATTAACCGGCTCACCGGCTGGCGCGATGAAAGTATTCCTCGTGTTCTATATTGTCTGCGTGATCGTCATCTGGGCAGTATACGGTCGTAAAGCAAAATAATAACCGCGACGGTTATTTGTGAAATAAAAGCGCGAGGGTTCGCGCTTTTATTTTATTCCCTCTTAGTTACAACATACTAATAACCGAATCTGTGCTTGTAGCCGCGTGCCCGTTGGGGGCCTTGCAGGGAGAGAGAAATACCTACCCCTTAATACCAGTACGCTAAGTTGTAACAATACGAAACGCATAAAATTAATAAAATATCCTTAAAATACATGGTGTTAAAAAATAGGTGTTAATACCACCTTAGTGGTATGTGTGTTTTGCGTGGTGGTTGTTAAGCAAGAGCATCTTGATCGTTATCAATTCCCTTCATCTTTCAGCGCGTTACCTTCGCTGCAAATTCAGCAATGTCGACTTATCAGAGAGCCGTCAGGCTCCACACAGGAGAGACCCGATGAGTAAATTCCTGGACCGGTTTCGCTACTTTAAACAAAAGGGTGAAACATTTGCCGATGGGCACGGACAGATTCTAAATACCAACCGGGATTGGGAAGATGGATACCGCCAGCGCTGGCAGCATGACAAGGTGGTTCGTTCCACGCACGGCGTAAACTGCACCGGTTCCTGCAGCTGGAAAATCTACGTTAAAAACGGTCTGGTCACCTGGGAAACCCAGCAGACTGACTATCCGCGCACCCGCCCGGACCTGCCGAACCACGAACCTCGTGGCTGCCCGCGCGGCGCGAGCTATTCCTGGTACCTCTACAGCGCCAACCGCCTGAAATACCCGCTGATGCGTAAACGCCTGATGAAAATGTGGCGTGATGCGAAGAAACTGCACAGCGATCCGGTTGATGCCTGGGCCTCCATTATTGAAGATGCGGATAAAGCGAAAAGCTTTAAGCAGGCGCGTGGTCGCGGTGGTTTCGTTCGTTCCTCCTGGCAGGAAGTGAATGAGCTGATTGCGGCGTCTAACGTCTACACCGTAAAAACCTACGGCCCAGACCGTGTGGCAGGCTTCTCGCCAATTCCGGCGATGTCGATGGTCTCCTACGCCTCCGGCGCACGTTACCTTTCCCTGATTGGCGGTACCTGCCTGAGCTTCTACGATTGGTACTGCGACCTGCCGCCGGCTTCTCCGCAGACCTGGGGTGAGCAGACTGACGTTCCAGAATCAGCCGACTGGTATAACTCAAGCTACATCCTCGCCTGGGGTTCCAACGTTCCGCAGACGCGTACCCCTGATGCCCACTTCTTCACCGAAGTTCGCTATAAAGGCACCAAAACCGTTGCTATCACGCCGGACTACGCTGAAATCGCTAAACTTTGCGACCTGTGGTTAGCACCGAAGCAGGGTACCGATGCGGCCATGGCGCTGGCCATGGGCCACGTGATGCTGCGTGAATTCCACCTCGACAAGCCGAGCCAGTACTTCACCGATTACGTTCGCCGCTATACCGACATGCCAATGCTGGTGATGCTGGAAGAGCGTGACGGCTTCTACGCCGCGGGCCGTATGCTGCGCGCAGCGGATCTGGTTGATGGCCTGGGCCAGGAAGAGCATCCAGAATGGAAAACCGTCGCTTTTGATGAAAAAGGCGAGATGATCGCGCCAAACGGTTCCATCGGTTACCGCTGGGGCGATAAAGGTAAGTGGAACCTCGAACAGCGCGACGGCAAAACCGGCGAAGAGGTTGAGCTGCGCCTTAGCCTGCTGGGCAGCCATGACGATGTTGCACAGGTTGGCTTCCCGTACTTTGGCGGCGACGGTACCGAACACTTCGCCAGCGTAGAACTGGAAAATATTCTGCTGCACAAACTGCCGGTGAAACGCCTGCAGCTGGCAGACGGCAGCACCGCGCTGGTGACCACCGTTTATGACCTGACCATGGCCAACTACGGCCTGGAACGCGGCCTGAACGATGAAAACTGCGCAACCAGCTACGAAGATATTAAAGCGTACACCCCGGCGTGGGCTGAGAAAATCACCGGTGTATCCAGCGCGCAGATCGTCCGTATCGCGCGTGAGTTCGCCGATAACGCCGATAAGACGCATGGTCGTTCGATGATCATCGTCGGTGCCGGTCTGAACCACTGGTACCACCTCGATATGAACTATCGTGGTTTGATTAACATGCTGGTGTTCTGCGGCTGCGTCGGTCAGAGCGGCGGCGGCTGGGCACACTACGTAGGCCAGGAAAAACTGCGTCCGCAGACCGGCTGGCAGCCGCTGGCGTTTGCCCTTGACTGGCAGCGTCCGGCTCGTCATATGAACAGTACGTCCTACTTCTATAACCACTCGAGCCAATGGCGCTATGAGTCGGTTACTGCACAGGAACTGCTGTCACCGCTGGCGGACAAATCTCGCTATACCGGTCACCTGCTGGACTTCAACGTGCGTGCTGAACGCATGGGCTGGCTGCCGTCTGCTCCGCAGTTAGGTACTAACCCACTGCGCATTGCCGATGAAGCGAAGAAAGCGGGTATGACCCCGGTGGACTACACCGTTAAAGCGCTGAAAGAAGGTTCTATCCGTTTTGCGGCTGAACAGCCGGAAAACGGTAAAAACCACCCGCGTAACCTGTTCATCTGGCGTTCTAACCTGCTGGGCTCTTCCGGTAAAGGTCACGAATACATGCTGAAGTACCTGCTGGGTACCGAGCACGGCATTCAGGGGCTGGATCTCGGCAAGCAGGGCGGCGTGAAGCCGGAAGAAGTGGAATGGCAGGATAACGGCCTCGACGGCAAGCTGGATCTGGTGGTGACGCTGGACTTCCGTCTGTCGAGCACCTGTCTATACTCCGACATCGTGCTGCCTACCGCGACCTGGTATGAAAAAGACGATATGAATACTTCGGATATGCATCCGTTTATTCATCCGCTGTCTGCCGCCGTTGACCCGGCCTGGGAATCAAAAAGCGACTGGGAAATCTACAAAGGCATCGCGAAGACATTCTCCGAAGTCTGCGTGGGGCACCTTGGTAAAGAAACCGACGTTGTCACGCTGCCAATTCAGCACGACTCCGCTGCCGAACTGGCACAGCCGTTAGACGTGAAGGACTGGAAAAAAGGCGAATGCGACCTGATTCCGGGCAAAACCGCACCGCACATTATTCCGGTTGAGCGTGATTATCCGGCAACCTATGAACGCTTTACCTCTATCGGCCCATTGATGGAAAAAATCGGTAACGGCGGTAAAGGGATTGCCTGGAACACCCAGAGTGAAATGGATCTGCTGCGTAAGCTCAACTACACCAAGACGGAAGGCCCGGCGAAAGGCCAGCCTAAGCTGGACACAGCAATCGACGCCGCAGAGATGATTCTGACTCTCGCCCCGGAAACCAACGGTCAGGTGGCAGTAAAAGCTTGGGCGGCGCTGAGTGAGTTTACCGGTCGTGACCACACGCATCTGGCGCTCAACAAAGAAGACGAAAAAATTCGCTTCCGTGATATTCAGGCGCAGCCGCGCAAGATTATCTCCAGCCCAACCTGGTCCGGTCTGGAAGACGAACACGTCTCTTACAACGCTGGTTATACCAACGTTCACGAGCTGATTCCATGGCGTACGCTGTCTGGTCGTCAGTCGCTGTATCAGGATCACCAGTGGATGCGCGACTTCGGGGAAAGCCTGCTGGTTTACCGTCCGCCTATCGACACCCGCTCGGTAAAAGAGGTGATGGGTAAGAAATCCAACGGTTACCCAGAGAAGGCGCTGAACTTCCTGACGCCGCACCAGAAATGGGGCATTCACTCTACCTACAGCGACAACCTGCTGATGCTGACTTTAGGTCGCGGCGGCCCGGTGGTGTGGATGAGTGAAGAAGATGCCAAAGAGATCGGTATTGAAGACAACGACTGGATTGAAGTCTTTAACAACAACGGTGCACTGACCGCGCGTGCGGTAGTCAGCCAGCGTGTACCGGCCGGCATGACCATGATGTACCACGCGCAGGAACGTATCGTGAACCTGCCGGGTTCAGAAATTACCGGTCAACGCGGCGGTATCCATAACTCGGTGACCCGCATTACGCCAAAACCGACCCATATGATCGGTGGCTATGCGCACCTGGCCTACGGCTTTAACTACTACGGCACCGTAGGTTCAAACCGTGATGAGTTCGTGGTGGTACGTAAGATGAAGAACATTAACTGGCTGGACGGCGAAGGCAATGACCAGGTACAGGAGAGCGTAAAATGAAAATTCGTTCACAAGTCGGCATGGTGCTGAATCTCGATAAATGCATCGGCTGTCATACCTGCTCAGTCACCTGTAAAAACGTCTGGACCAGCCGTGAAGGGACCGAGTACGCATGGTTTAACAACGTTGAAACCAAGCCGGGCACCGGTTTCCCGACCAACTGGGAAGATCAGGAGAAGTACAAAGGCGGTTGGATCCGTAAAATCAACGGCAAGCTGGTACCGCGCATGGGTAACAAAGCGCTGCTGCTGGGTAAAATCTTCGCCAACCCGCATCTTCCGGGTCTGGATGATTACTACGAGCCGTTTGATTTTGACTACCAGACGCTGCACAACGCGCCGGCTGATAGCAAGGCGCAGCCGATTGCACGTCCACGCTCGCTGATTACCGGCAAGCGCATGGACAAAATCACCAAGGGTCCGAACTGGGAAGACGACCTCGGCGGTGAGTTCGAGAAGCTGTCGAAAGACAAAAACTTCGAGAACATGCAGAAGGCAATGTACGGCCAGTTCGAAAACACCTTCATGATGTACCTGCCTCGCCTGTGCGAGCACTGCCTGAATCCGGCGTGTGTTGCTACTTGCCCGAGCGGTGCAATTTACAAGCGTGAAGAAGATGGCATCGTACTGATCGATCAGGATAAGTGCCGCGGCTGGCGTATGTGCATCACCGGCTGCCCGTACAAAAAAATCTACTTCAACTGGAAAAGCGGTAAATCGGAAAAATGCGTTTTCTGTTACCCGCGTATCGAAGCCGGTCAACCGACAGTATGTTCTGAAACCTGCGTGGGCCGTATTCGTTACCTCGGCGTGCTGCTGTACGACGCGGATGCCATTGAAACCGCAGCCAGCACCGAGAACGAGAAAGACCTGTATCAGCGTCAGCTGGACGTGTTCCTCGATCCGAACGATCCGAAAGTGATCGAGCAGGCGCAGAAAGACGGTATCCCGCTGAGCGTGATTGATGCAGCACAGAAATCGCCGGTTTATAAAATGGCGATGGACTGGAAGCTGGCACTGCCGCTGCACCCGGAATACCGCACGCTGCCGATGGTCTGGTATGTGCCACCGCTGTCACCGATTCAGTCCGCAGCCGATGCGGGTGAACTGGGCAGCAACGGCATTCTGCCGGACGTGGAAAGCCTGCGTATCCCGGTTCAGTACCTGGCAAACCTGCTGACCGCAGGCGACACCCAACCGGTAGTGCTGGCGCTGAAACGTATGCTGGCGATGCGCCATTTCAAACGTACCGAGACCGTTGACGGTGTGATTGATACCCGCGCGCTGGAAGAGGTCGGTCTGACCGAAGCGCAGGCGCAGGAAATGTACCGTTACCTGGCGATTGCCAACTACGAAGATCGTTTCGTGGTACCAAGCAGTCACCGTGAACAAGCGCGCGACGCGTTCCCGGAGAAAAACGGTTGTGGCTTTAGCTTCGGCGATGGCTGCCACGGTTCGGACAGCAAGTTCAACCTGTTCAACAGCCGTCGTATTGATTCTGTGGATGTGAGCAGCAAAACGGAGCCACACGCATGATTGAACTCGTGGTGATTTCACGTCTCCTTGAGTACCCGGATGCTGCCTTATGGCAGCATCAAGGCGAACTCTTTGACGTTCTGTCTGAATCAGAAAAACTGGAAAAAGCGGATGCCCAGGCGCTGGGCGTTTTCCTGCGCGATTTAACCGCGCAGGATCTGCTGGATGCTCAGGCTGCCTACAGCGAGCTGTTTGACCGCGGTCGTGCGACGTCGCTGCTGCTGTTCGAACACGTGCATGGCGAATCCCGCGACCGCGGGCAGGCGATGGTCGATCTGCTGAATCAGTACGAGCAGCATGGCCTGGTTCTCGACAGCCGCGAGCTGCCGGACCACCTGCCGCTGTATCTGGAGTACCTGGCGCAGCTGCCAGAGAGCGAAGCGATTGGCGGCTTGCAGGACATCGCGCCGATTCTGGCGCTGCTCTGCGCGCGTCTGCAACAGCGTGAGAGTCGTTATGCGGTGCTGTTTGAGCAGTTGCTGAAGCTTGCGAACAGCGCGGTTGATGAAGCGAAAGTGGCGGAAAAAATTGCCGACGAAGCGCGCGATGATACGCCTCAGGCGCTGGATGCGGTGTGGGAAGAAGAGCAGGTGAAATTCTTTGCCGACCAGGGCTGTGGTGACTCGGAAATTACTAACCACCAGCGTCGCTTTGCTGGAGCCGTGGCCCCGCAATATCTGAATATCTCTAACGGAGGACAGCAATAATGCACTTCCTGAATATGTTCTTCTTCGACATTTATCCGTACATAGCGGGTTCTGTCTTCCTGATTGGCAGCTGGCTACGTTACGACTACGGTCAGTACACCTGGCGCGCCGCGTCCAGCCAGATGCTGGATCGTAAAGGGATGAATCTCGCATCTAACCTGTTCCACCTTGGGATCCTGGGCGTGTTCGCCGGTCACTTCCTGGGTATGCTGACGCCGCACTGGATGTATGAAGCGTGGCTGCCGCTGGAAGTCAAACAGAAGATGGCGATGTTTGGCGGTGGCGCGGCTGGCTTGATGTGTCTGGTCGGCGGCGTGCTGTTACTTAAACGCCGTTTGTTCAGCCCACGCGTGCGTGCGACGACGACCGGTGCTGACATCCTGGTGCTTTCCGTGCTGGTTATCCAGTGTGCGCTGGGCCTGCTGACCATTCCGTTCTCGGCGCAACATATGGACGGCAGCGAGATGATGAAACTGGTTGGTTGGGCGCAGTCCGTGGTGACCTTCCACGGTGGTGCGTCTGCACACCTGGACGGCGTGGCGTTTATCTATCGTATGCACCTGGTGCTGGGGATGACGCTGTTCCTGCTGTTCCCATTCTCGCGTCTGGTGCACATCTGGAGCGTGCCGGTCGAGTATTTGACCCGCAAGTATCAGATTGTTCGTGCGCGCCATTAATACGGCGTAGTGACGTGCTAAACCCCGCTTCGGCGGGGTTTTTTGTTTGTGCGGCCTGTGTTCCCCGGCGGCGCTGCGCTTGGCCGGGCTACACGGATATCGAAGCATTTGTAGCCCGGCCAAGCGCAGCGCCGCCGGGATATATATGGCAAAGACGCAAGATAGAGCTAGAGAAATAAAAGAAATAACTGAGAAAGATTTGAATATTTAATCAGAGGAGATACTACCGAGAGAAGGTGGTGGTGGGGGAAGGATTACTCAGCGCTACGCGCTTCGCCCTTCGGGTCGTTGTCTGCGACAACGCTTTCTCGCTACGCTCGAATCGAACCTTAGTCGAAGCTTCTCATCCTTCTCCGCATGGGCAGAATATACAATTTTAGCGTTTTAATTAAATGAGATACTATCAGGAAGTGATGGTGGTGGGGGAAGGATTCGAACCTTCGAAGTCGATGACGGCAGATTTACAGTCTGCTCCCTTTGGCCGCTCGGGAACCCCACCACTGGGGTAATGCTAGGTTTTACTGGCCTGCTTCCTTCTCGGGAAGCGGGGCGCATCATATCAAATGACGCGCCGCTGTAAAGCATTCGTTTGTCGAAAATGAACTGTTTGCCTGCTTTTTATCCGTAACGGGTTAAAGCTAATCAATTCATTTCGCTAACGATTAAAGAATAATCGTCCGGTTACCGTACACAAAGACGCGCTGCGCCAGCACCTGATAAAGCGCGCGGCTGAGCACGTTTTTTTCTACATCGCGCCCGGCGCGCATCATATCTTCTGCTGTATAGGTATGATCGACGTGAATCACATCCTGCATAATGATCGGACCTTCGTCCAGGTTATCGTTGACGTAGTGGGCGGTGGCACCAACGATCTTCACGCCGCGTTCATAGGCCTGGTGATACGGACGCGCGCCGATAAAGGCCGGCAGGAACGAGTGGTGAATATTGATGATTTTGTTCGGGAAGCGGGCAACAAACTCCGGCGTCAGCACGCGCATATATTTCGCGAGCACGACATAATCCGGCTGGTGGGCTTCAATGGCATCCGCCATCAGCTTGTCGTGCTCCTCGCGGGCAAGACCCTCGTGGCTGACCAGTTCGAACGGAATACCAAAACGTTCAACCAGCGAACGCAGCGTATCATGGTTGCCAATAACGGCAGCAATCTCAACGTCCAGGCCGCCGTAGTTCGCCTTCATTAACAAATCGCCCAGGCAGTGCGCCTCTTTGGTCACCAGAATCACGATACGGCGACGCCCGGCGGGATTCAGCTCGCGTACCGAACCTTCCGGCAGGGCGCTGTCCAGATCGGCCAGCAGGGTTGCATCGTTGAAGATCCCTTCCAGCTCGGTACGCATAAAGAAACGCCCGGTGCGGTGATCGACAAATTCATTGTTCTGCACGATGTTCAGTTCGTGTTTGTAACAGATATTGGTAATGCGCGCGATCAGGCCTTTCTGGTCAGGGCAGATTGTGCGTAAAACTTTTCGTTGGATGGAATGCATTGCCGGGTAAATCCTGTTGATGATGTTTGCGAAGCTGTTGCCGGGCCTACTGCCCGCAGCATTTTTTAAATTTCTTCCCTGAACCACAGGGGCAGGGATCGTTTCTGCCAATGACTGGCCGTGTGCCATCGATATAATACCACTGCCCGTTTTCTTTTAAGAATCGTGAACGCTCAATGATGGCGCCGTTCTTGTTATGTTCACGAAAACGGGCAACGAAGCTCACGAAGCCTTCGTCGGCGTGGCGGCCGTCTTCCTCGGCGAAAACGGTGAGCCCCAGCCATTCAGTATGGGCGAAACCGTTGCGAATGTCGTCGCGAAACGCGTCGGCCTGACAGGTGGGGTGCCAGGTTTTCACCAGATAATCTGCATCCTTCTTCACGAAGGCGCAATAGCGCGAACGCATAAGACTCGATGGGCTGGGGGCCGCGGCATTGCCAGACAGATAAGGCTGGCAACATAAGCTATACTCGAGAGCGCTCCCACAAGGGCAAAGTTCAGACAAAGAGATCTCCCTGATTCGATAAAATAACGGCGAGGTTTCGCCTGATTGCGATATGGTAACCGAGCGATGGAGATGATGCCACGCCAGAAATAAGAGGATGTTCGTCGGTAACAATGAGAAAAATTAAAATCGGCCTGGCGTTGGGTTCAGGAGCGGCGCGCGGCTGGTCGCATATCGGCGTGATTAAAGCGCTACAGAAAATGGGCATTGAAGTTGATATTGTTGCCGGTTGCTCTATTGGTTCACTGGTAGGGGCAGCTTACGCCAGCAACCAGCTTCCCGCGCTCGAGCAGTGGGTGTGTTCGTTTAGCTACTGGGATGTACTGCGCCTGATGGATCTCTCCTGGCGGCGCGGTGGGTTGCTGCGCGGTGAACGCGTATTTAATCAATATCGGCAGATTATGCCCAATGACACCATTGAGCAGTGCGAGCGACGCTTTGCGGCCGTCGCCACCAATTTAAGCACCGGTCGCGAGTTGTGGTTTACGGAAGGTGATTTACATATGGCCGTGCGCGCGTCATGCAGTATTCCCGGTCTGATGGCGCCGGTGTTGCATAACGGCTACTGGTTAGTTGACGGTGCGGTGGTTAACCCGGTACCGGTTTCGCTCACGCGTGCGCTGGGCGCGGACATTGTTATCGCTGTCGATTTGCAACATGACGCACATCTTATGCAGCAGGATCTGCTGTCCGTGAATATTCAACCCGATGCGGAGATCGATGAGTCTCCCGATGAGCTATCATGGCATGAACGCCTGCGCGCTCGGCTAGGACGCGTTGCCTCACGTCGTTCCGTGGTGGCGCCTACGGCAATGGAAATCATGACCACATCGATACAGGTGCTGGAAAACCGTCTCAAGCGTAACCGCATGGCGGGTGACCCGCCGGATATTTTACTGCAACCGTTTTGTCCCCAGATCTCAACTCTGGATTTTCATCGAGCCTCATCTGCAATCGCCGCGGGCCAACAAGCGGTTGAAAAAAAGACAGATGAGCTTTTGCCTTTGGTTCAGAGTTCAACTTAAGGCACTTTTTTCGACTACTTCAGCAAAATCTGAAAGGCGATGATCGCAATAGCATGCCACTATTTAAATATCGTCGGGCAGGGGAGATATCATGACGCAGCCGTTGGCGGGTAAACACATTTTAATTGTCGAAGACGAACCCGTTTTCCGCTCACTTATGGATTCATGGCTTTCGTCGCTTGGCGCGCGCACGTTGCTGGCCCAGGACGGCGTTGATGCGCTCTCGCAGATAGAGTGTCAGAGGCCAGATCTGATGATTTGCGACCTGGCCATGCCAAGGATGAACGGCCTGCAGCTGGTGGAGCATTTGCGTAATGCAGGTGATACCTTGCCGATTCTGATTATTTCCGCGACTGAAAATATGGCCGATATCGCGAGGGCACTGCGCCTTGGCGTGCAGGATGTGTTATTAAAGCCGGTAAAAGACCTCAACCGGCTGCGGGAAACCGTGCTGGCTTGTCTGTATCCCAATATGTTTAATTCCCGAGTGGAAGAGGAAGAGCGGTTATTTGAAGATTGGGATGCGTTAGTGAGCAATCCGGCAGCGGCGGCAAAACTGTTACAAGAGCTACAGCCGCCGGTGCAGCAAAAAATATCCCATTGCCGGATAAATTATCGCCAGCTGATGGCGGTGGATGCGCCAGGCTTAGTTTTGGATATTGCGCCGCTTTCTGAACACGATCTGGCATTTTATTGTCTGGATGTTACCCGCGCGGGTGATAATGGCGTTCTTGCCGCATTGCTATTACGTGTGCTGTTTAATGGTCTGCTGCAAGAGCAGTTCGCGCATCAAGGCCAGCGTCTGCCAGAATTAGGCAGTTTGTTAAAACAGGTTAATCAACTGCTCCGTCAGGCCAATCTACCCGGCCAGTTCCCGCTGCTGGTGGGTTATTATCACAGCGGGTTAAAAAATCTTATCCTGGTATCGGCCGGTTTGAACGGCACATTAAATACCGGCGACCATCAAATACAAATAAGCAATGGCGTACCGCTGGGTACGTTAGGAAACGCCTACCTTAACCAAATAAGCCAGCGCTGCACTTCATGGCAGTGCCAGATTTGGGGTAAAGGCGGCCGTTTACGCTTAATGTTGTCTGCGGAATGAGCAAACGCATTTTTTTTCAGGGATAGCTTTAACAGCTTAACTGCCGTGGTGATACTATCAGGCAAATTGATGTGGATATACTCGTCATACTTCAGCGTGCTGTGCGTTGAACGAACCCGTTATCTTCGGCTTAGGTGATTTATGCCAGCGCCGATCTTATGGGCGGCGCTCCTCCTTCAGCCCGACTTTCGAGTATAAATCTTAATTCGAGGTCATCGCGTCCTTTTCAGAGCAGCCTCAGTAGGTTGTGATGATATACTCGGCGCGTTATTAATAAACGAGCAAGTTCAAAGTTTGAACAGTTCAGGAGATTTGAATGGCTGCCCTAAATTCGAAAGTAAGAAAGGCTGTTATCCCGGTTGCCGGATTAGGTACAAGGATGTTGCCTGCCACCAAAGCAATTCCTAAGGAAATGCTGCCGCTGGTGGATAAGCCTTTAATTCAGTATGTCGTGAACGAGTGTATTGCAGCTGGTATCACTGAAATTGTGCTGGTGACTCATTCTTCTAAGAATTCTATTGAAAACCACTTCGACACCAGCTTCGAACTTGAAGCGATGCTGGAGAAGCGCGTTAAGCGTCAGCTTCTCGACGAAGTGCAGGCTATTTGCCCGCCGCACGTCACCATTATGCAGGTTCGCCAGGGTCTGGCGAAAGGCCTGGGCCACGCGGTACTGTGCGCGCACCCGGTGGTCGGCGATGAGCCCGTTGCGGTCATTCTGCCGGACGTTATTCTCGACGAATATGAATCCGATCTGAGCCGTGAAAACCTGGCCGAAATGATTAGCCGTTTCGATGAAACCGGCGTGAGCCAAATCATGGTCGAACCGGTTGCAGACGTGACGGCCTACGGCGTGGTTGACTGCAAAGGCGCAGAGCTGAAGCCTGGCGACAGCGTACCGATGGTGGGCGTCGTTGAGAAGCCGAAAGCCGACGTTGCGCCGTCTAATCTGGCGGTCGTTGGGCGTTATGTTCTTGGCGCGGATATCTGGCCGCTGCTGGCGAAGACCCCTCCGGGAGCCGGCGATGAAATCCAGCTGACTGACGCGATTGATATGCTGATCGATAAAGAAACCGTCGAAGCATACCATATGAAAGGCAAAAGCCATGACTGTGGTAATAAGCTGGGTTATATGCAGGCGTTTGTTGAATACGGTATTCGTCACAATACGCTGGGCGAAGAGTTCAAAGCGTGGCTGCAAGATACGCTGGGCATTGCTAAGTAATATAACGGATGCTCTAAAAAGCCGGGGAAACCCGGTTTTTTTATTTCTGAATAACACAAAAGGATAAAAAATGAGCGTGCTTGCGTAGGTGCGTTCGTGCAGACGGGGTATTGTGGATATAAAAAATCCCGCCGTAGCGGGATTTTTGCGAAGCGTAAGGATTAATCCTTGATCAGGAAGTCGTCCAGAGATTTACCCTGTTCGTCCATCGCTTTTTTGATAACTGCCGGGGTACGACCCTGGCCGGTCCAGGTTTTGGTTTCGCCGTTTTCGTCAACATAGCTATATTTAGCCGGGCGTGCAGCGCGTTTTGCTTTGGTGCCGGTTTTAGCAGCAGCCATGCTATTCAGCAGTTCGTTCGGATCAATACCGTCAGCAATCAGCATTTCGCGATATTGTTGCAGTTTACGGGTACGCTCTTCGATTTCCGCAGCAGCTGCGTTTTCTTCTTCGCGACGTTCGTTAACAACAACTTCTAATTTTTCCAGCATTTCTTCAAGCGTTTCAAGGGTGCATTCTCTTGCCTGCGCACGAAGAGTACGGATGTTGTTCAAAATTTTAAGTGCTTCGCTCATTGTAGTAATCTCAAACTTATATTGTGGGGTGGTTTGTTGAAGTAATAATAGAGCGATAAAATCAGATGTGCAATAGGGAAGAATGTAAGGAATTCAAAATAACGTGTTATTTGATGCTGCCATTAATATTTATAAGTTAAATTGCGGCCAGACTTCTTCGGTTGATCGGTCGTTATTGCGGGAAAGCGCAGCGGGATAACGAGTGCCATGCTGAAGCACACGGGTGCATAAATATACCCCGTATGGATAAATATCAACCTTATGTATTAGCGTGGTTGCATCCATTTTGTGCATTACTTTATCGATGATGAATGGTTACGCTGCTCAACCATTCTGCCTCCAGGCCGGCTTTCGGCAGCGGTATCCTTAACCGCTATTCATCTATTTGCCTCAGCGCGTGTATGGGTAAATTGTTGGGTAGAGAAAACGATTCCAACAAGGAAACTACGGTAATAAGCCCGGCGTAATGGGGTTCACAGGGTTAAGTCCATAGTTATGGCGATGTTATTTCAAGCCGATGCTGTTTAATTTACAGATAACAATACCCGGCAGTGCGCTACACAATTTGTCGGCGATCACATTTTTTCAGGCAAACTCATTAATCTTTTCAACTATTAACCTGTCGAGCTAATTTGTGGGCGCACGGTGTGCGGTACATTGACGTCTGACTGAACGGGATGCGGTTAAATATTTCAGATTTATGATGCAGTTACCTCTATGTCGGTTATAAATAGGCAGCAATAAACCTCTGCAGCCGTTTAATTTCGGTTTTACCGACCTTTTTCATCCCTCTCTGGCGTTGCTGGTGCGAAGTAAGGGGGAAATGGTATGGATGACGCAGGAAGCCTGGGGATAAAATATGTTACACTGCGCTCCGTTTAAAAAACGCATCGATTAGGATTTCTCAGCCAATGGCACAACTTTATTTCTACTACTCAGCAATGAATGCCGGGAAGTCGACCGCCCTGTTGCAGTCGTCGTACAACTATCAGGAGCGCGGCATGCGCACCGTGGTTTATACCGCGGAAATAGACGACCGCTTTGGTGCCGGTAAAGTCAGCTCGCGAATTGGCCTTTCTTCGCCAGCGAAGCTGTTTAACCAGAGTAGCGACCTGTTTGACGAAATTCGTGCGGAGAACGCCCGTGAGCAGGTTAACTGCGTGCTGGTGGATGAATGCCAGTTCCTGACCCGAGAGCAGGTCTATGCGCTTTCTGACGTGGTAGATAACCTCGATATCCCCGTATTGTGCTACGGGCTGAGAACGGACTTTCGCGGCGAACTGTTTATCGGCAGCCAATATTTGCTGGCGCTCTCCGACAAACTGGTGGAATTAAAAACCATCTGCTTCTGCGGGCGGAAGGCCAGTATGGTGCTGCGTCTCGATCAGGAAGGGCGTCCTTACAATGAAGGTGAGCAGGTGGTGATTGGCGGTAATGAGCGCTATGTCTCCGTTTGTCGAAAACATTACAAAGAAGCGCTGGAAACAGGCTCTCTGGCCGTTATTCAGGATAAGCATCGTCTAGCCCATCGTTCCTGCTAAACGCCTTCAGACGCGTTTCTACCCCCTGTCATCGCCGGGGAGTAGAAGCGCGTTTTTTATTGCTGATTTCACGGTAATAAAAAAAGCCCCATCACGAGGATGGGGCTTGTTCTTTGTGCTTTCAGCGAGCGTTAAAGCGAATTATTTTTTCGCTTTTTTCTCAGCTTTAGCCGGTGCAGCTTCTTTTTTCTCTACTGCCGGCGCGCCTTCAACGAACTCACGACCGTAGTAGGTATCCAGCAGAATCTGTTTCAGTTCAGAAATCAGCGGGTAACGTGGGTTAGCACCAGTACACTGGTCATCAAACGCATCTTCAGACAGTTTGTCCACGTGTGCCAGGAAGTCAGCTTCCTGCACACCAGCTTCACGGATAGACTTAGGAATACCCAGCTCAGCTTTGATTTCTTCCAGCCAGCCCAGCAGTTTTTCGATTTTCGCTGCGGTACGGTCGCCCGGAGCAGACAGCCCCAGATGGTCAGCGATTTCAGCGTAGCGACGACGAGCCTGCGGACGGTCGTACTGGCTGAATGCAGTCTGTTTAGTCGGGTTGTCGTTCGCGTTATAACGAATAACGTTGCTGATCAGCAGGGCGTTCGCCAGACCGTGAGGAATGTGGAACTGAGAGCCCAGCTTGTGCGCCATTGAGTGACATACGCCCAGGAAGGCGTTCGCAAACGCAATACCGGCGATGGTGGCTGCACTGTGTACACGCTCACGTGCTACCGGGTTCTTAGAACCTTCATGGTAAGACGCTGGCAGGTTTTCTTTCAGCAGTTTCAGCGCCTGCAGAGCCTGACCGTCGGAGAACTCAGAAGCCAGTACGGAAACGTAAGCTTCCAGGGCGTGAGTGACGGCATCCAGACCACCGAAAGCACACAGGGACTTCGGCATATCCATGACCAGGTTGGCGTCAACAATCGCCATGTCAGGCGTCAGCGCGTAGTCAGCCAGTGGGTATTTCTGGCCAGTTGCATCGTCGGTTACAACCGCAAACGGAGTCACTTCAGAACCGGTACCGGAAGTGGTGGTGATCGCAACCATTTTTGCTTTCACGCCCATTTTCGGGAACTTGTAGATACGTTTACGGATATCCATAAAGCGCAGCGCCAGTTCTTCGAAGTGCGTTTCTGGGTGTTCGTACATGACCCACATGATTTTTGCTGCGTCCATCGGGGAACCGCCGCCCAGCGCGATAATCACGTCTGGTTTGAAGGAGTTCGCCAGCTCTGCACCTTTACGAACGATGGTCAGAGTCGGGTCAGCTTCAACTTCGAAGAATACGTCAGTTTCAACGCCAGCCGCTTTCAGTACAGAAGTGATCTGGTCTGCATAGCCGTTGTTGAACAGGAAGCGGTCGGTCACGATCAGAGCACGTTTGTGGCCATCAGTAATCAGCTCATCTAACGCGATTGGCAGTGAGCCACGACGGAAGTAGATAGACTTCGGAAGTTTGTGCCACAACATGTTTTCAGCTCGCTTAGCAACGGTTTTCTTGTTGATCAGGTGCTTAGGACCAACGTTTTCAGAGATGGAGTTACCACCCCATGAACCACAACCCAGAGTCAGGGAAGGTGCGAGTTTGAAGTTGTAGAGGTCACCGATACCACCCTGAGAAGCAGGGGTGTTGATCAGGATACGCGCGGTTTTCATCATCTGACCGAAGTGAGCAACGCGTTCTGGCTGGTTGTCCTGGTCGGTGTACAGGCAAGAGGTATGACCGATACCGCCCATCGCAACCAGTTTTTCAGCTTTCTCAACGGCATCGTTGAAGTCTTTTGCACGATACATCGCCAGGGTTGGAGACAGTTTTTCGTGAGCAAACGGTTCGCTTTCGTCAACAACCTTCACTTCGCCGATCAGAATCTTAGTGGTTTCTGGTACGGTGAAGCCTGCCAGTTCGGCAATTTTGTGCGCCGGCTGACCAACGATAGCGGCGTTCAGCGCGCCATTTTTCAGGATAATATCCTGAACCGCTTTCAGCTCTTTGCCCTGCAGCATGTAGCCGCCGTGGCTGGCGAAACGTTCGCGAACGGCATCGTAAACGGAGTCAACAACAACAACGGACTGTTCAGAAGCACAGATAACGCCGTTATCGAAGGTTTTAGACATCAGAACAGATGCAACAGCACGTTTGATATCAGCGGTTTCGTCGATAACAACAGGGGTGTTACCTGCGCCAACGCCGATTGCTGGTTTACCGGAGCTGTATGCTGCTTTAACCATGCCTGGACCACCGGTCGCAAGGATCAGGTTAATGTCCGGGTGATGCATCAGCGCGTTAGACAGTTCTACAGACGGTTGGTCAATCCAGCCGATCAGATCTTTTGGCGCGCCAGCAGCGATTGCAGCCTGCAGAACGATGTCTGCTGCTTTGTTGGTCGCATCTTTCGCACGCGGGTGCGGAGAGAAGATGATGGCGTTACGCGTCTTCAGGCTGATCAGTGATTTGAAGATAGCGGTAGAAGTTGGGTTAGTGGTCGGTACGATACCGCAGATGATGCCGATGGGTTCAGCGATGGTGATGGTACCGAAGGTGTCGTCTTCAGACAGCACGCCACAGGTTTTTTCATCTTTATAGGCGTTATAGATATATTCAGAAGCGAAGTGGTTTTTGATCACTTTATCTTCAACAATACCCATGCCGGATTCGGCAACGGCCATTTTTGCGAGAGGAATTCGAGCATCTGCGGCAGCCAGGGCGGCGGCGCGGAAGATTTTATCAACTTGCTCTTGAGTGAAACTGGCATATTCACGCTGGGCTTTTTTTACGCGCTCGACGAGTGCGTTAAGTTCAGCGATATTAGTAACAGCCATAATGCTCTCCTGATAATGTTAAACTTTTTTAGTGAATCATCTGCTCGACAAGTCAGTATAGACAAATCACCTGCAGCTGGTGAAAGAGTTAAGGAAACAAGGTGTTACCCACAAACTGATTCACTGATTTACTAAAAGAGCTTCGATTTAGCCAAGGAGCTTACCGGAAAATACGCCTTATTTATGAGGCCGTTTCTCTTTCGGTGTAAGCAGATTACCCACTTCTGAGTACGATTTACGTGATCTAAATCAAATTTAAGGCAAGCTGACACCTTTCAGCAGGCCGATTTTAGCAAATTGTATAAACTGTTAATCATTGGTGGGTATTGGTGGTGTAAACATTAGCATACTTTATACAAATGCATAACACTCTGTTTTTGCCTCATTTTTATGGATAATTCTAATGAACATGGCTAATAAAAAGGGTATTGTCTGCGCGACTCGCGATTTGCAGTTCGTCAACTACAACTTTTAATGATGCTCCGGGGTTCACGTGATTCAAACGCTGTTTGATTTTCCTATCTTCTTTAAGTTCTTTATTGGGCTGTTTGCGTTGGTGAACCCGGTTGGGCTGATACCCGTTTTTATCAGCCTGACGAGTTATCAAACGGCGGCGGTGCGTAATAAAACCAACCTGACGGCAAGCCTGTCGGTGGCAATTATTCTGCTGACCTCGCTTTTCCTTGGGGATTTCATCCTGCAACTGTTCGGCATTTCCATCGATTCGTTCCGCATTGCCGGCGGGATCCTGGTCGTATCGATTGCCATGTCGATGATCAGCGGCAAGCTGGGGGAAGATAAGCAGAACAAGCAGGAAAAATCAGAAACCGCCGTACGTGAAAGCCTGGGGGTTGTGCCGTTGGCGCTGCCGCTGATGGCGGGGCCGGGGGCCATAAGTTCGACAATCGTTTGGGGTACCCGCTACCATTCGCTCACTTATCTGCTCGGCTTTTCTTTATCTATTGCGCTGTTTGCCTGGTGCTGTTGGGGCATTTTCCGTATTTCTCCCTGGCTGGTACGTATGCTGGGGCAAACCGGAATTAACGTCGTCACCCGTATCATGGGCCTATTATTGATGGCGCTTGGCATCGAATTTATTGTGACCGGTATCAAATCCATCTTTCCGGGGTTGGTCGGTTAAATATTCTACGGCGGCAATGGATGTTAACATCTATTGTTGCCGTTAATATCACAAAATCATATCGTTCATTTATCATGCCGATACAGAAATAATTAATTCGAATGATTCTAAAATAACCATTAATATCAATGCGATATGCATTTCCTCATCTTCTTGCTTCCCGCATAGAAATGTTATTTCTCTCACACGATACTCTGGGGCTTGCCGTTAGATAATTGAAATGATATTAGTAATTTCAGTTTCACAGCAGAGTTATGTGCTAAAAATTGAGCAACTGTTAAGTTTTTGTGCAAAAAATCGCCTCCGACGCTGACGCGTTGAGTCATACGAAAGATTTTTGCATATCTATCTGAAATTTATGGATTTCATGATTAGGTGCTTTCTCTATAGGCTGTCCTGCTGCGGGTGGGATGCTGCGCAAAAGAGAATTGGTTAACAAATTTGCAAATTATATTGGCGGTGATAATCGTCATTTGGTACTTTCCGGCCTAAGTTATTTGCGGATAACGTAATGTAAACGATAACTGTTTCTATTTGTAAACAGTGATGAACAGAATAAGAAAAGCGTCCCGACAGGGGGAGGCTTTAATGAATCGACGTCAGGTTGCCACAAAGAGCGACCGTAATAAAAAAGTCGGTGATAGCAGGCAGTAAATGACCTGGCAGACGCAAAAATCTCCTGCGCTGTACAGGAACCCGCAAGGGGACTAAAACAGGCTGACTTCAGTCAGTAATAATAATGAACGGAGTATCAACACAATGTCCATCATCACAAAAAGAAGTTTGGTTGCGGCAGGTATTCTCACCGCGCTGATCGCAGGGAACGCGGCTATGGCTGCAGAAGTACCCGCGGGTGTGCAGCTGGCAGAAAAGCAAACCCTGGTTCGTAATAACGGTTCCGAAGTGCAATCTCTTGACCCGCATAAGATCGAAGGTGTTCCAGAGTCCAATATTAGCCGCGATCTGTTCGAAGGGTTACTGGTCAGCGATCTGGACGGCCATCCAGCACCGGGCGTAGCAGAATCCTGGGATAATAAAGACTTTAAAGTCTGGACCTTCCATCTGCGTAAAGACGCTAAATGGTCCGACGGTTCGCCGGTGACCGCACAAGATTTTGTTTACAGCTGGCAGCGTTCAGTTGACCCGAAAACCGCTTCACCGTATGCAAGCTACCTGCAGTATGGCCATGTCGCGGGTATCGATGAAATCCTCGAAGGTAAAAAACCGATTACCGATCTCGGCGTAAAAGCGGTTGACGACCATACGTTAGAAGTGACCTTAAGCGAACCGGTTCCTTATTTCTACAAGTTGCTGGTGCATCCTTCCACTTCGCCAGTACCAAAAGCAGCAATCGAAAAATATGGCGAAAAATGGACCCAGCCGGCGAATA
This sequence comes from Klebsiella sp. WP3-W18-ESBL-02, assembly GCF_014168815.1. Lineage (NCBI taxonomy): Bacteria > Pseudomonadati > Pseudomonadota > Gammaproteobacteria > Enterobacterales > Enterobacteriaceae > Klebsiella > Klebsiella sp. WP3-W18-ESBL-02. Next base: position 2,773,425 of record NZ_AP021972.1, on the reverse strand, counting down.
TCGTCACCAACGGTGCTTATAAATTAAAAGATTGGGTAGTGAACGAGCGTATCGTTCTTGAGCGCAGCCCAACTTACTGGAATAACGCGAAAACCGTTATCGATCAGGTTACCTTCCTGCCAATTTCTTCTGAAGTGACGGACGTAAACCGTTACCGTAGCGGCGAAATCGACATGACCTATAACAACATGCCGATTGAACTGTTCCAGAAGCTGAAAAAAGAGATCCCGAGCGAAGTTCACGTTGACCCATACCTCTGCACCTACTACTACGAAATTAACAACCAGAAAGCGCCGTTTACCGATGCGCGCGTGCGTACTGCGCTGAAGCTGGGTATCGATCGCGATATTATTGTTAATAAGGTAAAAGCACAGGGTGATATGCCGGCTTATGGCTATACGCCACCTTACACCGATGGTGCAAAACTGACGCCACCAGAGTGGTTCGGTTGGACTCAGGCCAAACGTAACGAAGAAGCGAAGAAATTGCTGGCCGAAGCGGGTTATACCGCGGATAAACCGCTGACCATTAACCTGCTGTATAACACATCCGATCTGCACAAGAAGCTGGCGATTGCCGCAGCATCGCTGTGGAAAAAGAACATTGGCGTGGATGTGAAGCTGGTTAACCAGGAGTGGAAAACCTTCCTGGATTCCCGTCACCAGGGGACGTTTGATATTGCGCGCGCAGGCTGGTGTGCCGACTATAACGAACCCACCTCTTTCCTGAACACCATGTTGTCTAACAGCTCAATGAATACCGCGCATTATAAGAGCCCGGCATTTGATAGCATCATGGCTGAAACGCTGAAAGCGACCGATGAAGCGCAGCGTACCGCACTGTATAGCAAAGCAGAGCAGCAGCTCGACAAAGACAGCGCGATTGTACCGGTTTATTACTATGTAAACGCCCGACTGGTGAAACCATGGGTCGGTGGCTATACCGGCAAAGACCCGCTGGATAATACTTATACAAGAAATATGTATATTATTAAGCACTAATGGCAATACGTGGGGCAGGCTCGGCTTGCCCCACGGTGTCTCGCATTATTGTATTATTACAGGCACAGCCAAAAGGTATGGGCAATGTTGAAATTTATTCTCCGTCGCTGTCTTGAAGCGATTCCGACGTTATTTATTCTTATTACCATTTCGTTCTTTATGATGCGTCTTGCGCCTGGTAGCCCATTTACGGGGGAGCGCACGCTGCCGCCAGAGGTTATGGCCAATATTGAAGCGAAATATCACCTTAACGATCCCATTACCACCCAATATTTCAGCTATCTGAAACAGCTCGCGCACGGCGATTTTGGGCCATCGTTCAAATATAAAGATTATACGGTCAACGATCTGGTGGCGAGCAGTCTGCCAGTGTCGGCCAAATTAGGCGCGGCGGCATTCCTGCTGGCGGTTATTCTTGGCGTCTCAGCGGGGGTGATTGCCGCGCTTAATCAGAATACCAAGTGGGACTACGCGGTGATGGGGGTCGCGATGACCGGGGTGGTTATCCCCAGCTTCGTGGTGGCGCCGCTGCTGGTCATGATTTTCGCGATTACACTGCACTGGCTGCCCGGCGGCGGCTGGAACGGCGGGGCGCTGAAGTTCATGATTCTGCCGATGGTGGCGCTTTCTCTGGCCTATATTGCCAGCATTGCGCGTATTACCCGTGGCTCAATGATTGAGGTTTTACACTCCAACTTTATTCGTACCGCAAGGGCGAAAGGGTTGCCTATGCGGCGGATTATTTTCCGTCACGCTTTAAAACCCGCGCTGCTGCCGGTGCTTTCTTATATGGGGCCTGCCTTCGTCGGTATCATTACCGGTTCGATGGTCATTGAGACAATCTACGGCTTGCCGGGGATTGGACAGCTGTTCGTTAACGGGGCGCTTAACCGCGACTACTCCCTGGTACTGAGCCTGACCATTCTGGTTGGCGCGCTAACGATCCTGTTTAACGCGGTTGTCGACGTACTTTACGCCGTGATTGACCCGAAAATTCGCTATTAAGGCTGGAGTTCGCCATGATGTTAAGTAAAAAAAGCAGCGAGGCGCTGGAAAACTTCAGTGAGAAGCTTGAGGTTGAAGGCCGCAGCCTGTGGCAGGACGCGCGTCGTCGCTTTATGCATAACCGCGCGGCGGTAGCCAGCCTGGTTGTGCTGGTATTGATTGCGCTGTTCGTCACCCTGGCGCCGATGTTGTCGCAGTTTTCCTATTTCGACACCGATTGGGGCATGATGTCCAATGCGCCGGATATGGAATCCGGGCACTATTTTGGTACCGACTCTTCCGGCCGCGACCTGCTGGTCCGTGTGGCAATCGGCGGGCGAATCTCTCTGATGGTTGGGATCGCTGCGGCGCTGGTTGCAGTGGTTGTCGGCACGCTGTACGGCTCGCTCTCCGGCTATCTGGGCGGGAAAATCGATTCGGTAATGATGCGTTTGCTGGAAATCCTCAACTCCTTCCCGTTTATGTTCTTCGTGATCCTGCTGGTGACCTTCTTTGGGCAAAACATCCTGCTGATCTTTGTTGCTATCGGGATGGTGTCCTGGCTGGATATGGCGCGTATCGTTCGCGGGCAGACGCTTAGCCTGAAGCGTAAAGAGTTTATTGAAGCAGCCCAGGTAGGCGGCGTATCGACCGTCAGCATTGTGGTGCGCCATATCGTACCGAACGTGCTGGGGGTGGTAGTGGTGTATGCCTCTCTGCTGGTGCCCAGCATGATTCTGTTTGAATCATTCCTCAGCTTCCTCGGACTGGGGACACAAGAGCCGCTGAGCAGCTGGGGCGCTCTGCTGAGCGACGGTGCTAACTCGATGGAAGTTTCGCCATGGCTGCTGCTGTTCCCGGCGGCGTTCCTGGTGGTGACCCTGTTCTGTTTTAACTTTATCGGCGATGGCCTGCGTGATGCCCTCGACCCGAAAGACCGTTAAGGAGCGTTGCCATGAGCATAATTGAAACGGCAACAGCGTCACAGCGTCTGCTGGATGTGAAAGATCTGCGCGTCACCTTCAAAACTCCCGACGGCGATGTCACCGCCGTTAACGACCTCAACTTCAGCCTGCGTGCAGGCGAAACGCTGGGGATTGTCGGCGAGTCCGGCTCCGGAAAGTCGCAAACCGCGTTTGCGTTGATGGGGTTACTGGCAAGCAACGGGCGTATTGAGGGATCGGCGCTGTTTAACGGTAAAGAAATCCTGAACCTGCCGGAGCATACGCTTAACAAGCTGCGCGCCGAGCAGATTTCCATGATTTTCCAGGACCCGATGACCTCACTGAACCCGTATATGCGGGTAGGCGAGCAGCTGATGGAAGTGCTGATGCTGCACAAAGGCATGGGAAAAGCTGAAGCGTTTGAAGAATCGGTGAAAATGCTGGATGCGGTGAAAATGCCGGAAGCGCGTAAGCGCATGAGGATGTACCCGCACGAGTTTTCCGGCGGGATGCGTCAGCGTGTGATGATCGCTATGGCACTGTTGTGTCGCCCTAAACTTCTGATTGCCGATGAGCCAACGACCGCACTGGACGTGACCGTTCAGGCGCAAATCATGACCCTGCTGAACGAGCTTAAGCGCGAGTTCAATACGGCGATAATCATGATCACCCACGATCTCGGCGTGGTCGCCGGGATCTGCGATAAGGTGCTGGTGATGTACGCCGGGCGGACCATGGAATACGGCAAAGCGCGCGATGTCTTCTATCAGCCTGCGCATCCTTATTCTATTGGTCTGTTGAATGCGGTTCCACGTCTCGACGGCGAAGGAGAATCGCTGTTGACCATTCCGGGTAACCCACCAAACCTGCTGCGTTTACCATCAGGCTGCCCGTTCCAGCCGCGCTGTCCGCATGCGATGGACGTGTGTAGCAGCGCGCCGCCGCTGGAAGAGTTTGCGCCAGGCCGCTTACGCGCCTGCTTTAAGAACGTGGGGGAACTGGTATGAGCGCCGTGACTGACGAAAGAAAAGTACTGCTCGAAATCGCCGATTTAAAGGTCCACTTCGAGATTAAAGATGGCAAACAGTGGTTCTGGCAGCCGCCAAAAACTCTGAAAGCGGTTGATGGCGTGACGCTGCGTTTATACGAAGGCGAAACGCTGGGCGTGGTGGGAGAGTCCGGCTGCGGTAAATCCACCTTTGCGCGTGCCATTATCGGCCTGGTGAAAGCGACCGATGGTAAAGTCGCCTGGCTGGGGAAAGATCTGCTGGGGATGAAACCGGATGAATGGCGCAACGTGCGCAGCGATATCCAGATGATTTTCCAGGATCCGCTGGCGTCGCTGAACCCGCGTATGACCATCGGCGAGATTATCGCCGAGCCGCTACGCACCTACTACCCGAAAATGCCGCGTCAGGAAGTTCGTGACAAAGTGAAAGCCATGATGATGAAGGTGGGGCTGCTGCCAAACCTCGTCAATCGTTACCCGCATGAGTTTTCCGGCGGTCAGTGCCAGCGTATTGGCATTGCGCGGGCGTTGATTCTTGAGCCGAAGCTGATCATTTGTGATGAGCCAGTATCCGCGTTGGATGTGTCGATTCAGGCACAGGTAGTGAACCTGCTGCAGCAGCTACAGCGTGAAATGGGCCTGTCGCTCATCTTTATTGCCCACGATCTGGCCGTCGTGAAGCACATTTCCGATCGCGTACTGGTGATGTATCTGGGGCATGCGGTGGAGCTGGGCACCTATGACGAGGTGTACAACAACCCGCTGCACCCGTACACCAAGGCGCTGATGTCCGCTGTGCCGGTTCCGGATCCGGATCTGGAGCAGAATAAAACCATTCAATTGCTGGAAGGGGAGCTGCCTTCGCCGATTAACCCGCCTTCAGGCTGCGTATTCCGTACGCGCTGCCCGCTGGCCGGGCCAGAATGTGCGCAAACGCGCCCCCTCTTAGAAGGCAGTTTCCGCCACGCGGTTTCCTGTCTCAAGGTTGACCCGTTATAATCATCTGGGCTGGCAGGTTGCCAGCCCTTATTTTTTATACGAGGGTTCATCGTGGTCGGTATTAGCGCTCTGCGCCATCGTCTCTATCATTTGCTCTTTGAACAACGCACACGAACCGGACGCCGGTTTGAAGCGTTGTGCGGTTTTTTCGCCTTATTAAGCGTCTGCGCTATTTTTATTGAGTCGGGCATTGGTACAACCTACCACCTGAGCTACGACGAATGGCATGCTTTTGTCTGGCTGGAAATAGCCTTTACGCTGGTGTTCACGCTGGAATATTTTCTGCGGCTATTCTGCTGGCCAAATCCCGCTCGCTATGTTTTTAGCTTCTGGGGTTTTATCGACCTGGCGACAATTTTACCGTTTTACGTGATTATGCTGTGGCCGGAAATAGGCGTGGAATATCTGTTTGCCTGGCGTGCGATGCGCGTTATTCGGGTGTTACGTATTCTGAAGCTGCTGCGCTTGATGCCCGCATTGAATAGCTTCTGGACGGCGATCGTCAATTCCCGCCATCAGCTGATTCTATTCTATGCCTTTATCGGCATTGTGATGGTGGTGTCCGGTGCGCTGATGTACGGCATTGAAGGGCCGGTGCACGGTTTTACCACGCTCAGCACTTCGGTCTACTGGGCCATTGTGACCGTGACCACCGTGGGCTATGGCGATATTACGCCGCACACCGCCGCGGGCAGAATGGTGGCTTCTGTACTGATATTGATCGGCTATTCCGTCATTGCCATTCCGACCGGCATTATTACCGCGCAGATGACCAGCGAGTTTCAAAAGCGTCGCCAGGAGCGCGTTTGCCCGCACTGCAAACAGCGGCATCATGAACCCAGCGCGCACTACTGCAATAGCTGCGGTACCGCGCTTCCTCAACATCAGCCGCAATAAGGCGGTATTACAGGCATAAAAAAGGGCAGTCAGGCTGCCCTTGATGTTGTTATTCTCGCCAGAGAATATGGCAAAGCTTGTGATCTTTTTCGCGACACAGCAGCACACGGGCAAAAATATCGTTCAGTTCGCCGCCGTCAGTATCCGCAAGGCCAATCACCACTTCGGCAAAGAAATCCGGGTTCAGATCGTAGTCGACATGCTCCTGCCAATCTTCGGAAGGATCGAACAGCTCAGCGCCGCCGCGTTCTTCAAATTGCAGGTTGAACAGAATAATGTCGGCCGGGTCAAGATTGTCTGCCGCCAGCTCGAGAAAAATGTCATAAGCCTGCTCGAGCGTTTCATCTTCGGTCAGACGATTATTTAAATCCATATCCATGATGGCTACCTGTTGAGTGCTGATGGGCACGTTTTACAGTAATGGGCTAAAGAAGTAAAACAGTCGCTCAGCAATACGGTGCCAGAATGGACGTTTTACCCATAAACGCGCGTCCAGTAACCGCGAGCGGGAAATATAATCATCCTGCACGGCTGCGAGATCGCTGCCGAATCCGCTGTCATCGATGACCAGGGTAATCTCAAAGTTAAGCCACAGGCTGCGCATATCGAGATTAACCGTGCCGACAAGGCTCAGCTCGCCATCGACCAGCACGCTTTTGGTGTGCAGCAGACCGCCTTCAAACTGATAGATTTTGACGCCGGCCGCCAGGAGTTCGGTAAAGAAGGCGCGGCTAGCCCAGCCAACCAGCACCGAGTCGTTTTTACGCGGCAGGATAATGCTGACATCAACCCCACGCTGTGCGGCGGTGCAGATTGCGTGCAGCAGATCGTCGCTGGGGACGAAGTACGGCGTCGTCATAATCAGGTATTCGCGAGCAGAATAGGCTGCGGTCAACAGCGCCTGATGAATCAAATCTTCAGGGAAGCCTGGGCCGGAGGCGATAGTCTGAATAGTATGCCCGCTGGCCTCTTCAAAGGGCATAATGTTAAGGTCCGGCGCAGGGGGTAATATGCGCTTACCGGTTTCAATTTCCCAGTCACAGGAATAGACAATACCCATTCCCGTGGCGATCGGCCCTTCCATTCGCGCCATCAGATCAATCCATTGGCCAACGCCGGAGTCCTGCTTAAAGAAACGCGGGTCGACCATGTTCATACTGCCGGTGTAAGCAATATAGTTGTCGATCATGATCATTTTGCGATGCTGACGTAAATCCATGCGCCGTAAAAATACACGCATCAGATTAACCTTGAGCGCCTCGACCACCTCGATGCCTGCATTACGCATCATCGCTGCCCACGGGCTGCGGAAGAAGGCGACGCTGCCAGCCGAATCGAGCATCAGGCGGCAGTGTACCCCGCGACGTGCGGCGGCCATCAGCGATTCGGCTACCTGATCGGCCATGCCGCCGGGCTGCCAGATGTAAAAGACCATTTCGATATTGTGCCGCGCCAATTGGATGTCGCGGATGACCGCCTGCATGACATCGTCGGAGTCGGTAAGCAGCTGTAGCTGATTGCCCTTCAGGCCGGCGATGCCTTGACGGCGTTCGCATAGCTTAAACAGCGAAGAGGCGACCTGGCTGTTATCGTCGGCGAAAATGTGTTTGCAGGCCTTCAGGTCGTTTAACCATTTGGCGGTGGAAGGCCACATGGCGCGCGCACGTTCCGCGCGTCGCTTGCCGAGATGCAGTTCGCCCAGCGAGAGATAGGCAATAATACCGACCAGCGGCAGGATATAGATGATCAGCAGCCAGGCCATTGCCGACGGCACGGCGCGGCGTTTCATCAGAATACGCAGCGTTACCCCGGCGATTAACAACCAATACCCCAGAATAGCCATCCAACTTACTACGGTGTACACGGTTGTCATAGTTCGAAAATCCTTTTGAATGCCAGATGTTAAGAGTTTACGCATCAGGAGACATCTGGCAAATAAAAACGCACCCAGAAAGCGCTGGTCAGCGATTAGCAAGGGGCTATAATGGAGCGTCTTTTTTAGCAAGAGCGTGAGCAATGAAGCGTAGTAGACCTGAAGTGGGGCGCTGGCGGATGCTGAGACAAGCAAGCCGCCGTAAAGCGCGTTGGCTGGAAGCTCAATCGCGTCGTAACATGCGCATCCACTCCATCAGAAAGTGCCTGGTCGGTCGGCAGCGTAACTGCCTGTTGTTCGCCATCTACGATCTCTGATGATAAAAAAGGGCACCGTCAGGGTGCCCTCTGTTTTTGCTGGTGGCTCAGCGTTAACGTCAATCAGAACACTTTTTATATTGTCGTTCGCGTATTCCGATTAAAGACGTTCCATTCCATGAATCCCCGTCCTCTCTGACGCGACGCGTATCTGTGAGTACGGCATGCTGCGTTGCGGGTGAAAATAAGATCAAGATAAGTAGATGTTTGCGGCCACTGGTCCGTTGAGACCATTGATACGACAAAACTCAACGCGGATTCCCGGTATCAGGCTTTCGGATTGACTACAATAGACTGCTGAAATGTGTAGCAGAACGTCTTTTCGACCGTCGGAAGGGGTGATAAAACCTTTACCACTGATAGCATCAAAACTTTTGACAATGCCTGTCATTTTACGAGACAAATAGATTCCTTGTTAAAAATTACGGGCAAACTATACGCTTAAAAAAAATTAAAAGCTAATGTTATGCCAGAATTTTAATCAGGACTCCTGGATGGCTAAAATAAAATTTGCTAATCCGCATAGGAAATGCATTAATGGCTGCGTAAGCTTGAAACGCAAGCAAAACGTAAAATATTCTTCTGTATAACCTTCATCGTCTGGCGCTATCGCTGATATCTCCTTCCTTTGAGTTCAACGTACAGTACTATGTGTTTATAGCAATCATCGAAATTAACATACGTAAAAGAAGTCGGTATGTTTTCAAGAATGATTGCATACAAATTTGATTGCCAAATGAGGATTTTAGTTAACGCCATGAGAACATTTGGCCACCGCGTATTTTTAGATGTTCGGCGAGGATTTGAATAAACTATTGCAATACGGGCAGACTAACTGTGAGCCCTTCTGAACTCGAGTAAAACTATGCTCTGAGTTCTTCGAGCAGTTTGGGCATAGGCACTTAACCAGATAATTGCGGTTTGATTGTGTATTCTTACGTCCGGACATGGACATCTCCTGATTGAATGGACTGTCACCATACACGGTTATGCATGTGGATGCTTTTTTGTTTTAGCTTTACATCGGTATTGCCACGTAAAAGTCACATTTATAACAAAAAGTAAGTTAAACCTTCAAAAAGAGGTATATAGTATTAATTTAAATATTCATTTTAGATGCCCATGTTGCCATGGCTCTCAATATCGAATGTCAGCGTTTGATGTCTCAGAGAAAAACCCATTTGGTGCGAAGTGTATTTTTTGTAAAACCAATATGGTCTTTAATGGGTCTATGAATGCCAGTGATAAAATTCCTGGTGTGCGGCATGGCGTTTAGCACAACGGAGGACTGTGCTGGTTATCTTTTCGGATATTATCAAGCAAGATATTACTCAATACAGAGATTAGTTTGAGCAGTAATCCCCTAAGCATAAGAGGATTATTGCTTTATACTGACAATGTATAAGTTTATACGGCTAAACGCTGATTAAATTTTTGTTCCATCATATATTCTATCTTTACCCATAGATTTCGCCTGGTACAGGTAGCCGTCAGCGATAGCGATGGCATCTTCAGTTTTTTTATCGCTCAGCACGCAAACCCCGCCACTGAACGTCACTTTCAGGTTTGGCTCTCTGAATTGACGATGCTTAACTTCATTTTTCCAGTTTTCCAGCCACTTGATAGCATCATCTAAATTCACATCGGTAAAGATTACAGCAATTTCCTCACCACCGTAGCGATACAAAGTGATGTCAGATAGCCCGCACAAGCGCATTCCAAAGCTTGCAACCGTTTTGAGCACGATATCTCCGGTTGTATGACCAAAGCTATCATTAATCAGTTTGAAATTATCAATATCTATCAAGGCAAGAATGGCATTGTTATTACTGCTTTTTTTCTGAATGTCAGCGTCAAACGCACGGCGATTTTTTAAACCAGTAAGGCTGTCAGTTAACGACTCTGATTTGACGTGATCCATCTGGAGGGTGGTGTTTTTTATTTGCTCGACGAGCAGTTCGTCAGCAGCTTTCTTCTCAATAATTCCATTCTGTATGGAACCCGTAATACGGATATATATATTGTTAAGTATTGTCCTCATTGACCACCAGCAGGTGGCGAGAACAAGTAGTAAGATCGTTGTTATAATGAAAATTGGGAAGTTTTTATTATAAGCGATATTGCTGTATTCTGAACGGTCTACTTTAATCAACAGATACCAATCCGGATGGCTAATATGATAATAGTAATAATATGCCTTAGTATCGGGAAGGTAAAATGTACCATTGTACTCACCGATATTGGACATCACATCAGGAATATGCGTCAGTTCATCTTTGCTATCTGAACTGAGTACGACAGAACCCTCTCTGGTTATGAGATACTTAGTGTTCGGCAACGGTGAGGCCAGTTTCTTTAATGAGCGCTCTCCTTTGATAACATCAATGTCGAACGAAACAACACCAAAATGTTTACCGTCACTGCCACTGACCGGTAGTGACATTGAATATATTTTTCTTGATGTATTCAGGTCAGTATAAGGTTCAGTAAATACTACATCACCGGCGCTGATTTGACCTGCGATATACCATGGCCGCGTTTTATGATCGACTGAATCAGTGCTTGATGCATAAGGAACATGAACCTCTCTGTCTTCAGGAGTAGACGTAATGATTGCCAGGATGTCGGGTAGTAACCTTAGATGACTTGTCAAAAACGCCGATAATTCACCGTCACTCATTTTGCTGTTTTTTTCTTTGTATTTTTCAATAAGCTCTGATTTTAGATATAACAGAGACTCTTCGTTAGCATTTATGTCTTTCTGAATAAATGACGCAATATTTTGCGTATGCGTATTATGCAGAGAGTGATAATGTTTGAATATATGATTTTTCTGCAATAGAACTAGCACAAGACTAGAGAGAAATACGCATACGGCAAGTATCGTAAATATAAAATTTAATGGTCTCTTAAAACTTAAACTACCAATCATAAATTACTCCAGAGCTTGTTAATATCTACATCCATGCAAAATAAATGTACTTAATAAAAACGTATTTATTTTTTCGAAACCACGTTTTATTTTTATTGTAACTATATCATTGATTGTCATTAACGATCAATATTTATGTATCGATCGTTTTTGCCTATAGTTAATTTTTGTGAGCAAGCGGTCATTCAAATACGTATATCGCATTAGGCTCAGCGTGCTTTACAGCCTGAAGGGAAGAGGGGTGGTTCTTTTGGTGGAAATCAGCGGAAGATTAACTTCCTGTTATTTGGTTGGTTTGGCCTGGTGGAATGGCAATGCAGCGTTAATAACATTCACCGGAACAACCCACGCCGGGCCTCAGCCAGGATGTTTTGAAAGTCATTCAAAAAATCAGAATGCTGTGGCCTGGTAATACGCATATCTGATGATATTACAAGGAGCATCACCGGGTAGAATCCCTGAGTTGATACGGGATTTGGAGAATACGGAAAGTATGGTAAAACCAGACTGGGAGGTCATCGAGACGGCGCACTGGATCCGTAGGTGAACAATCTTATTCTTACACCGATAGCGACCTCATATATAGAAAAACCTGAAGACTTTCATCGAATATAACAACTCCTATTGCGAAAAGCAGCGCGCCTATTACCGCCATCCCGATAACGTTAAAATAGAAATTCCAGGGTTCTTTTGCGCGGTAGATATAGTATTTTTCATACGAGCCCTTGTACCAGCCAATGAAAACGCCAGTTTGGATAGCTCTTCCTGTATGACAGATATAGAAGAGGCCGCACAGACAAAAAGCCAAAGCAGCTAGCGCATCTAAAGTACTCATTCAGACAATAACCTTATCTTTCAAAATGGCAGACCAGGCACTTATACTTCAAGTATGTCATTAGCAAACAACACGTTGAACCCGGTGGAAGGCAAATCGAGGGTAAAGTTAAGGGCACAAACATTGTGTACTTGTTTGCGCCCTTAAGAATTAAAGTCAAGGCAGTGTCTTTTTTAATGTATTGTATTTATTGATTATTTATTATCAAAATACCTTTTTATACGGTTTTACCCAAACCTGCTGATAGACTCCGGCCGCCACGTACGGGTCGTCCTGGGCCCAGGACTGGGCGGCTTCAAGAGATTCAAATTCTGCAATAACCGTGGAACCGCTGAAACCTGCGGCGCCCGGATCGTTGCTGTCGACTGCAGGCATTGGGCCAGCGGTCAGCAGACGGCCTTCATCGTGCAGCAGTTGCAAACGGGCCAGATGAGCAGGGCGAACGGCAAGACGTTTTTCAAGAGAGTCGGCGACATCCTGGGCATAAATGACGTAAAGCACGGGCAGAACTCCTGTTTAAAATAGTTTGCGGATTACGGTAAGGGAAAGCGTCGGTGACTGCAATGCAAAGTTGCACTGCCGTAAAAAGAGGGAAATCGGTGCGCGCTTTTTGGGCAACTGCGGGAGAAAATTGACCGAAGATAAGATGTCTTATTGAATATGATTGCTATTTGCATTTAAAATTGAGCTCTCATTTTTCAACTGTAACGACTATGACTGCAATGACCTATGATTTACCTCGCCGGTTTCCCTGGCCGACGTTGCTCTCAGTTGGCATCCATGGCGCCGTCGTGGCCGGTCTGCTGTATACCTCGGTACATCAGGTTATTGAACTGCCCGCGCCCGCGCAGCCGATTACGGTCACGATGGTGGCCCCTGCCGATTTAGAACCGCCTCAGGCCGTGGTTCAGCCCCAGCCTGTCGTTGAACCGGAACCTGAGCCGGAACCAGAGCCTATTCCTGAAGTGCCGCAGGCGCCGGTGGTGATCCATAAACCGAAGCCAAAACCGAAACCGAAGCCAAAACCGGTGAAAAAAATTGAGCAACCGAAGCAAGAAGTGCGGCCGGTTGAATCTCGTCCGCTGTCAACGGTCAACCGCGATGCGCCACCGGCAAGTTCAGTAGCGAACAATCTTCCCGGGGCCAGCGCGCCGTCGGTGAATGCACCAACCGGTCCGCGAGCGCTGAATCGTCCTCAGCCGGGGTACCCGACGCGCGCTCAGGCGCTGCGTATTGAAGGTAAAGTGCGGGTCAAATTCGACGTGACCGCCGATGGTCGTGTGGAGAATGTGGAAATACTCTCGGCGCAGCCATCCAATATGTTTGAACGCGACGTGAAAACGGCGATGCGTAAATGGCGTTACGAAGCCGGGAAACCGGGGACGGGATTGATTATGAATATTGAATTCCGCCTGAAAGGCGTGCAGATGAATTAAGCGAAAGCCCCCGAAAGGGGGCTTTGTCGTTATACGGCGAGGACTTTATCCAGCGCCTTCTGCGCGGCGACGAAGTGCTGGCCGCCAAAAAGAATAGCGCGGTTAATCAGCGTATAGAGCTGGTAAATGGGCTGACGGTCGAGAAAATCGGTCGGAAGCGGGGACACCGACTGATAGCCATCGTAGATCTGCGGTGGGCGATCCGGATGCAGCGGCAGCATGGCCAGATCGCACTCACGGTCTCCCCAGTAGCAGGCAGGATCAAAAATGTAGGGCCCGTTCGGCCCAAGCGCGCAGTTATTTGACCACAAATCGCCGTGCAGCAGAGAAGGCTGAGGCTGATGTGCGCTCAGGCGCTGCTGCACGTGATCGACGATCGCGTCGATATCGCCAAACTCCATGCCTTTTTCCGCCGCCAGCTCGAGCTGCCAGCCGATGCGCTGCTCGGAAAAGAATGTCGACCAGCGACGCTGCCAGGCGTTGGGCTGCGGGGTAGTGGAGAGATCGTTATCAAAATCGAGACCGAACTGCGGCTGATCGCTCCACTGATGTAAGTGCGCCAGCTGTTGACCCAGCAGGAAGGCATTGTGCGCGTCCAGCGGACGAGGCGGGAGATATTCCATCACCAGGAAACTGTAGTCGCGGTCTGCGCCGACGACGAAGACCTCTGGGACAGACACCGTTTTACTGCGAGAGAGCAGCTCCAGCTGGTCGGCCTCTGCGGTAAAAATGGGCAACAATTCACGTTCATCGCACTTCACGAAAAAATCACGACCGGCATAACGCATATGCCACGCGGCGTGAATTTCTCCGCCGGGCAGTTCATTACGCAGATCGATTTCGCCACTTCCGAGTTGCTCGCCTAACAGGCTACTGATCGCTTGCCACATGATGTCTCTCCCCATGTTTTCTGCCGTATCATAAGGTTAGCGCATTACTGCCGGGTAAAAATTCGAGCTATACCGCACAACGGGTAAAAAGAATGTAGAAAGCAGAAGCGACGTAATAACGTTTCTGCTACAGACGTATGGTGACTCAACCAGCGGAGACACTCGATTGTTAACAATGGAGTTTGCTTAGCATAGTTGATTACAACAATTTAGCGACCTGCGGGTTAGCCCGCAGGGGCGTTTTCCTGCACATTTAGTGCGATTGCAGGTAGTCGTAGATCTTTTGCGTATTCTCGCGCGAGCACAGGCGGGTGCCTTGATTAAGCGTCGCGGCGCTGCCTGCTGCCACACCGTAGCGAACCATGTCCTGCAGGCTGGCGTTTTCCGCCAGTTTCAACGTCATCGCGCCGACCATGCTGTCGCCCGCGCCAACGGTGCTTTGGCTTTTAATGGGGGGCGGGACAACTTGCACGCAGCTATGCGCGTCAACGGCCAGCGCCCCTTGGGCACCTAGCGACACCACGACACGGTGGGCTTTTCCACTGCGGACCAGTTCCTGCGCGGCGTTGCGGACGTCGTCCGGCTGGCTTAAATCGCGCTGTACCAGCGCACTTAGCTCTTTTTGATTCGGTTTTACCAGCTCGATATTGCCAATCTCCAGCGCGGCCGTGAGCGCCTCGCCGGAACTGTCGATAATGCAGCGTAATCCGTGCTGTTGAGCGGCACGGATCAGGGCGACAAATTGCAGCAGTGAAACGCCGGGCGGTAAACTGCCGCTGATGACTAATAACGAGCCCGGGGGAATCTGTAACACCTGCGTCTGAAGCGCCTGAATTTCGTCATCATGTAACGCAGCGCCCGGCATCACAAAACGGTACTGCTCGCCGCTGGCATCAATGTGTACGTGCAGGTTCTGACGCGTCCATTCACGCGAGGCAATGGTCACGACGGGAACATGTTCAGTCTGCAGCAGCGTAACCAGATGTTCGCCCGTTGCGCCGCCCGCCGGGAAGAGGGCGGTGGCGTTGCCGCCAAGGAAGGTTATCGCCCGTGCAACGTTAATCCCACCGCCGCCCGGTTCAAAAATGGGTGCGCTACAGCGGAGTTTCCCCTCAGGATAGATTTGCGGCGTTTGGGTCGCGCTGTCGAGAGAAGGGGCGAACGTGAGTGTGTAAATTTTAACCATAGCTATAAACTCCATTTATGAGCTAATGAGCGGCTCGAAACACATGTAGAGGTAAGTCTGGCACCTGGGTAACAATAAATAAAGCAACAACGGCATGATTTTTATAGAAAAGAGTAAATAAATGCTTACTTTTATTATGAAATAAAATGCGGTTTAAGAACGCTCTTATTCAAAAAATGACAGCAGATTAGGATTGCTATGTTATACGTGGCTTTTTATAATTTGTTGCCTTTCTATGGACCACCCCGTCGTTGATCCTCGCGAAAGTTTCCGGGACGTAAGCGTCTCCTTTTTTGTTGTACGGACTCATAATAAATGAAGCTTTTGAAGACAGTACCGGCAGCGGTTGTGCTGCTGGGGGGCGTGTTTGCGTCTGCGTATGCAACCGCCAGTGATACCGTTTTTACTGTCATGGATGACCCAACAGCCGCTAAGAAACCTTTTGAAGGTAACGTGAATGCGGGCTACCTCGCGCAATCAGGTAATACTAAAAGCTCGTCAGCCACCGCTGATACGACGCTGACCTGGTACGGCGATACGACAGCATGGTCCCTGTGGGGCAATGCCAGCAATACTTCGGCTAACGATGAACGATCTTCTGAAAAGTACGCCGTTGGCGGCCGTAGTCGTTATAACATGACGAATCAAGACTATCTGTTCGGTCAGGCCAGCTGGTTGACTGACCGCTATAACGGCTATCATGAACGAGATGTCTTCACGGCTGGTTATGGTCGTCAGTTCCTGAATGGCCCTATTCACAGCTTCCGCTTTGAATTTGGTCCAGGGGTTCGCTATGACGAATATACCGATGGCAACACGGAAACCCAGGCGCTCGGCTACGCTTCTGCTGCCTACGCGTGGCAGATGACCGACACCGCCAAATTTACTCAGGGCGTATCCGTCCTGGGGGCTGATGATACCACCGTGAACTCAGAGACCGCGCTGAACGTGGCAATCAACGCACACTTCGGTCTGAAGGTGGCTTACAACGTCACCTGGAACTCTGAGCCGCCGGAAACTGCGCCGAATCACACCGATCGCCGCACTTCTCTGACGCTGGGTTATACCATGTAATATTTATGGGCCGGTTTTCTTCCGGCCTGTATTTTCAGTTTAGCGTATTGTGTTATTCTTAAATTCAACCGCTGTTTTATTTAATTAAAAATACACTCCCTCCATAATATCTCCATATTTGCCGTTTTAGACATATATTCAGTAAATTTGACACGAATAGCTAAATATTTTGACTAGTCAAAAGTGTGATCTGGATCTAGACTATGTTCAAGGGCGAAATGATGCCTGGCAGTCTAAATAGCTGCGCGGAATAGTAGATCACTGAAAGGGAACTCAGCCCGGATTGCGCGATCTGATCATTCGCCAAACCAACCAAAACCACCAACCGGACTGAGCGATGCCGATCATAGCACCAATACCCCGTGGCGAACGACGCCTGATGCAGAAAGCTATTCATAAAACGCGCGATAAAAATCATGCCCGCAGACTCACGGCCATGCTGATGCTTCATCGGGGTGAACGGGTCAGCGATGTTGCCAGAACTCTCTGTTGTGCCCGTTCATCCGTTGGTCGCTGGATTAACTGGTTTACGCACTCAGGTATTGAAGGCCTGAAATCCTTACCCGCAGGGCGCTCCCGACGCTGGCCTTTTGAACATATCTGCACCCTGTTACGTGAGCTGATAAAGCATTCTCCCGGCGATTTTGGTTATCAACGTTCACGCTGGAGCACCGAATTACTGGCAATAAAAATCAATGAGATAACCGGTTGCCAGTTACATGCAGGAACCGTTCGCCGCTGGTTGCCATCTGCGGGGCTTGTATGGCGCAGGGCCGCGCCAACTCTGCGCATCCGTGACCCACATAAAGATGAAAAGATGGCGGTAATCCACAAAGCGCTGGATGAATGCAACGCAGAGCATCCGGTATTTTATGAAGATGAAGTGGATATTCACCTTAATCCTAAAATCGGTGCGGACTGGCAGTTGCGCGGACAGCAGAAACGGGTAGTGACGCCGGGGCAGAACGAAAAATACTATCTGGCCGGCGCACTGCACAGTGGCACGGGTAAAGTCAGCTACGTGGGCGGCAACAGCAAAAGTTCAGCGCTGTTTATCGCTCTGCTGAAGCACCTGAAAGCCACTTACCGGCGGGCGAAAACAATCACGCTGATCGTTGATAACTACATTATCCATAAAAGCCGCGAAACACAGCGCTGGTTGAAAGCAAATCCCAAGTTCAGGGTAATTTACCAGCCGGTTTACTCGCCGTGGGTGAATCATGTGGAACGGCTATGGCAGGCACTTCATGACACGATAACCCGTAATCATCAGTGCCGCTCAATGTGGCAGTTACTGAAAAAGGTCCGCCATTTTATGGAAACCGCCAGCCCATTCCCCGGAGGAAAACATGGTCAGGCAAAAGTGTAGCGGTATTAGGCGCAGCTATTTAGAGTCTTAATCCAGTTAGAGAATAAACATTATGAAAAATATCAAAATCGCATCTGCAGCTATTCTGCTGTCAGCACTCTCTTTCGGCGTATTTGCCGCCGAACCTGCAACGCAGCCAGCCCGTACCACTAACGCCACCACCGTTCAACACGTGGGGATCTCCAGCGCTTATGACGTTGAAGCGGGTTCTAACATCGCCCCCGGCTCACAGTCTACCGGCCGCTCTATGGACGACGCATTCAATGTCCATACCCTTGTTGCGGGTGAGTGGTATTAATCATTCTGTGCTGTAATAATTTGATTTAATTATTTTATACCGGCAGAGAAAACCGGGTAGAGATGTACCGGTTTTTCTTGCTGCTGTTGATATTTAGCTAATTAAGTATGTTGATATTTAAAACGACAGTTCGGATATTTTAACGGCACGTATTGTTAATTGAATCGGGTTAAGCGCATTTTTTGTATATAAATGATCTTTAACCATACTTTTTCCAACCCTCATTCTTTCCGTTTTATTATCCCCAAATCATTGCTGCCCATCGCAGCAACAGCATGGCACCACAGATAGCGATCAGCACTAGCACCATTTTCCAGTGTTTTTTTGCAAATCGATGTGTTGGCATGGTCCATTCCTTTTGGCGTTGAATGCACTTAGTGTACCAGAATCTCGCACCTGGCGTATTTCCCTCTTATAGTTCTTGTGTCGTCTTATGCGGAGAACAGGTATGCGCAACCCCACCTTATTACAATGCTTTCATTGGTATTATCCCGCCGGTGGTGAATTGTGGCTGGAAGCGGCGGCGTTGGCGCCCAGCTTGAACGAAATTGGTATCAACATGATTTGGCTGCCGCCGGCCTGCAAAGGGGCGTCTGGGGGGTATTCCGTTGGCTATGACAGCTACGATCTTTTTGATTTGGGGGAGTTCGATCAGAAAGGAACGGTGGCAACCAAATATGGCGATAAATCTCAGCTGCTGGCGGCCATCGATGCCCTGAAACAACATGATATTGCGGTGCTGATGGACGTGGTCGTCAACCATAAGATGGGAGCAGATGAGAAGGAGCGTATCCGCGTACAGCGCGTGAATGCAGACGATCGTACGCAAATCGATGACGAAGTCATTGAGTGTGAAGCGTGGACCCGCTACACGTTTCCCGCGCGCGCAGGAAAATACTCGCAGTTTATCTGGGATTTCAGATGTTTTAGCGGCATTGACCATATCGAGAACCCTGACGAAGATGGCATCTTCAAAATCGTGAACGACTATACCGGCGAAGGCTGGAGCGATCAGGTCGACGACGAAATGGGGAACTATGACTATCTGATGGGCGAAAATGTTGATTTTCGCAATCAGGCGGTGGCGGAAGAATTGAAATACTGGGCACGGTGGATGCTTGAGCAGACCGGCTGCGATGGTTTTCGCCTGGATGCCGTTAAACATATCCCCGCGTGGTTCTATAAGGCGTGGATTGAGCACGTGCAGGAAGTGGCCGCCAAGCCGCTGTTTGTTGTTGCGGAATATTGGTCCCATGATGTCGAGAAATTACAGCAGTACATTGCTCAGGTTGAGGGGAAAACCCTGCTGTTTGATGCTCCATTGCAAATGCATTTCCACGATGCGTCGCGCATGGGACGCGATTATGACATGAGCCAGATCTTTACCGGTACGTTGGTAGAGGCCGACCCGTTCCATGCGGTTACGCTGGTAGCGAACCATGATACCCAGCCGCTTCAGGCGTTGGAAGCGCCGGTGGAAGCCTGGTTTAAACCGCTGGCTTATGCGCTAATCCTGCTGCGTGAAAACGGCGTGCCGTCGGTCTTTTATCCCGATCTGTTTGGCGCCCACTATGAAGATAGCGGCGGGGACGGTGAAAACTACGTTATCGACATGCCGGTGATTGAGCAGCTACACGAGCTGATTCATGCCCGCCAGCGCTTCGCCCACGGTGTACAGACCCTGTGGTTCGATCATCCGAACTGCATTGCCTTTAGTCGCAGTGGAACAGAAGATATGCCGGGCTGCGTGGTGGTGCTGTCTAATGGCGACGCCGGTGAAAAGACGCTGACGCTCGGCGAAAATTATGCCAATAAGCGCTGGAAAGATTTTCTTAATAACCGCGAGGAGTGTGTTGAAACCGACGACGCGGGGGGGGCGACCTTTACCTGTAATGGCGGTAGCGTCAGCGTGTGGGTGATGGAGGAGGGGCTGTAAGCGCCAGTCAGTCACCATCATCGCCATTGGCGGTGACGATGCGCTGCTTTTATCGTCGATAGCGGCAGTCATCGGCTGTCGTCGCCAATTCACACTTTTCTGCCAGGTCAGCGGCGTGTACACTGGTGCTTCGGTATCAGGGCGTTAATGCGGGTACATTCAGAGTACTTGTGGATGTACACACTTAGCAGAGTGAAGCTCAGAAACGCATTTAACAAACTGATATTTCTAAATACTTTTGTTTTGTATGTGCTCTTTCGTGTGGGGCACCACTGCAAATAAGGACATGAAATGCCTGTAATTACTCTTCCTGATGGCAGCCAACGCCATTACGACCACGCCGTTAGCCCGATGGATGTCGCTCTGGACATCGGCCCTGGTCTGGCAAAAGCCACCATCGCTGGGCGCGTGAACGGTGAACTGGTTGATGCATCCGACATTATTGAAAATGATGCCACGCTGTCTCTCATTACTGCAAAAGATGAAGACGGTCTGGAAATCATTCGTCACTCGTGTGCTCACCTGCTTGGACACGCTATCAAACAGCTGTGGCCTAACACCAAAATGGCGATCGGCCCGGTTATCGACAACGGTTTCTATTACGACGTCGATCTTGACCATACGCTGACCCAGGAAGACATCGACGCGCTCGAAAAACGTATGCACGAGCTTGCCGAGAAAAACTACGACGTCATCAAGAAGAAGGTCAGCTGGCATGAAGCTCGCGATACTTTCGTAAAACGTGGCGAAACCTATAAAGTTTCCATTCTTGATGAAAATATCGCGCATGATGACAAACCTGGTTTGTATCATCACGAAGAATACATCGACATGTGCCGCGGTCCGCACGTGCCGAATATGCGTTTCTGCCACTACTTCAAGCTGATGAAAACCGCAGGCGCCTACTGGCGTGGCGACAGCAACAATAAAATGCTGCAACGTATCTACGGTACGGCGTGGACGGACAAAAAAGCCCTGAATGCCTATCTGCAGCGTCTGGAAGAAGCGGCAAAACGCGACCACCGTAAAATCGGTAAGCAGCTTGACCTGTATCATATGCAGGAAGAAGCGCCGGGCATGGTCTTCTGGCATAACGACGGCTGGACCATCTTCCGTGAGCTGGAAACTTTCGTACGCTCCAAGCTGAAAGAGTACCAGTATCAGGAAGTGAAGGGCCCGTTCATGATGGACCGTGTGCTGTGGGAAAAAACCGGCCACTGGGACAACTACAAAGATGCGATGTTCACCACCTCTTCGGAGAACCGCGAATACTGCATCAAACCGATGAACTGCCCGGGGCACGTTCAGATCTTTAACCAGGGTCTGAAATCCTACCGCGACCTGCCGCTGCGTATGGCGGAGTTCGGTAGCTGCCACCGTAACGAACCGTCTGGTGCGCTGCATGGCCTGATGCGCGTACGCGGCTTTACTCAGGATGACGCCCATATCTTCTGTACGGAAGAGCAGGTGCGTGATGAAGTGAACGCGTGCATTCGTTTAGTCTATGATATGTACAGCACTTTCGGTTTTGAAAAAATCGTGGTCAAACTTTCAACGCGTCCGGAAAAACGTATCGGCAGCGATGAAATGTGGGACCGTGCAGAAGCGGATCTGGCCGTCGCGCTGGAAGAGAACAACATCCCGTTTGAATATCAACTGGGTGAAGGCGCGTTCTATGGTCCGAAAATTGAGTTTACCCTGTATGACTGCCTCGATCGTGCTTGGCAGTGCGGTACTGTACAGCTGGACTTCTCCCTGCCGGCTCGTCTGAGCGCCTCTTATGTGGGCGAAAACAACGAACGTCAGGTTCCGGTAATGATTCACCGCGCCATTCTCGGTTCACTGGAGCGCTTCATTGGCATCCTGACCGAAGAATTTGCCGGTTTCTTCCCGACATGGCTTGCGCCGGTGCAGGTTGTGGTGATGAATATTACCGATTCTCAGTCTGAATACGTTAACGAATTGACCCGTAAACTACAAAATGCAGGCATTCGCGTAAAAGCAGACTTGAGAAATGAGAAGATTGGCTTTAAAATCCGCGAGCACACTTTACGTCGTGTCCCTTACATGTTGGTCTGTGGCGACAAAGAGGTTGAAGCCGGCAAAGTTGCCGTGCGCACCCGTCGTGGCAAAGACTTGGGCAGCCTGGACGTAAACGAAGTGATTGAGAAGCTGCAACAAGAGATTCGCAGCCGCAGTCTTCAACAACTGGAGGAATAAGGTATTAAAGGCGGAAAACGAGTTCAAACGGCACGTCCGAATCGTATCAATGGCGAGATTCGCGCCCAGGAAGTTCGCTTAACTGGTCTGGAAGGTGAGCAACTGGGTATTGTGAGTCTGAGAGAAGCAATCGAAAAGGCTGAAGAGGCTGGAGTAGATTTAGTTGAAATCAGCCCTAACGCCGAACCGCCAGTTTGTCGTATCATGGACTACGGCAAGTTCCTTTATGAAAAGAGTAAGTCTTCTAAGGAACAGAAGAAAAAGCAAAAAGTTATCCAGGTTAAGGAAATTAAATTCCGTCCTGGGACCGATGATGGCGATTACCAGGTAAAACTCCGCAGCCTGGTACGCTTTCTCGAAGATGGCGATAAGGCTAAGATCACGCTGCGTTTCCGCGGTCGTGAGATGGCCCACCAGCAGATCGGTATGGAAGTGCTTAACCGCGTCCGTGACGATCTGAGTGAACTGGCAGTAGTCGAATCCTTCCCTACGAAGATCGAAGGCCGCCAGATGATCATGGTGCTCGCTCCTAAGAAGAAACAGTAAGGCCTTCAAGTAGCAATGTCCGTGGAGCTTTCGGGCTTCACTGGCGTTGTTCGCCTATGTTTCGTTTATTAACAATGCGAAGTGGAAGTTATTAAGATGCCAAAGATTAAGACCGTACGCGGTGCTGCTAAGCGCTTCAAAAAAACCGGTGGTGGTGGATTTAAGCGTAAGCACGCAAACCTGCGTCATATTCTGACCAAAAAATCTACTAAACGTAAACGTCACCTGCGTCCAAAAGGCCTTGTTTCTAAAGGCGATCTGGGTCTGGTTATCGCGTGCCTGCCGTACGCATAAGCCGTTAACGTTTAAATTTTTTACTAAGAATATAGATACAGGAGAGCACATATGGCTCGCGTAAAACGTGGTGTAATTGCACGTGCACGTCACAAGAAAATTTTGAAACAAGCTAAAGGCTACTACGGTGCGCGTTCTCGCGTATACCGCGTTGCCTTCCAGGCTGTTATCAAAGCTGGTCAGTACGCTTATCGTGACCGTCGTCAGAAAAAGCGTCAGTTCCGTCAACTGTGGATTGCGCGTATCAACGCAGCAGCACGTCAGAACGGCATTTCTTACAGCAAATTCATCAACGGCCTGAAAAAAGCCTCTGTTGAAATCGACCGTAAGATCCTGGCTGACATCGCAGTATTCGACAAAGTAGCGTTCACCGCTCTGGTCGAAAAAGCGAAAGCAGCACTGGCATAAGCCAGTTGGAAGAGGGAGCTAGTCTCCCTCTTTTCATTTTAATCGCATCAAAACGTTGACATTTATTCCCGTAGCCCTTTCAATAAAGGTGTTACGACCCTTACCACACAAGGTAACGCAAGCATGAATGCTGCTATTTTCCGCTTCTTCTTTTACTTTAGCACCTGAATCCAGGAGGCTTGCGCGTGAAAGAAGAAACGAAAAATCAGCGCCAATAAGCCTCCGGATGGAGGCTTTTTTTGTATCTGAATTCGAGATTAAGTCCACCAAACCGGTGTCTGCACCGACATAATGAGGAAAACCATGTCACATCTCGCAGAGCTGGTTGCCAGTGCCAAGGCAGCCATTAACCAGGCTTCAGATGTTGCCGCGTTAGACAATGTCCGCGTCGAATATCTGGGCAAGAAAGGGCATCTGACCCTTCAGATGACCACACTGCGTGACCTGCCGCCAGAAGAGCGCCCGGCCGCAGGCGCGGTCATTAACGAAGCGAAAGAGCAGGTGCAGCAGGCACTGAACGCGCGTAAAGCCGATTTGGAAAACGCCGCGTTGAACGCCCGTCTGGCCGCAGAGACCATTGACATCTCCCTGCCGGGTCGTCGTATTGAGAACGGTGGTTTACACCCGGTAACGCGTACTATCGACCGTATTGAAAGTTTCTTCGGTGAGCTCGGCTTTACCGTTGCAACGGGCCCGGAAATCGAAGATGACTACCATAACTTCGATGCGCTGAACATCCCAACGCACCACCCGGCACGTGCTGACCACGACACTTTCTGGTTTGACGCCACCCGTCTGCTGCGTACCCAGACTTCCGGCGTACAGATCCGTACCATGAAAGATCAGCAGCCGCCAATTCGTATCATTGCGCCGGGCCGCGTCTATCGTAACGACTACGATCAGACCCACACCCCGATGTTCCATCAGATGGAAGGCCTGATTGTTGATAAAAACATCAGCTTTACCAACCTGAAAGGGACGCTGCACGATTTCCTGCGCAACTTCTTTGAGGAAGACCTGCAGATTCGTTTCCGTCCGTCCTACTTCCCGTTTACCGAACCGTCAGCGGAAGTTGACGTGATGGGCAAAAACGGTAAATGGCTGGAAGTGCTGGGCTGCGGCATGGTGCACCCGAACGTCCTGCGCAACGTGGGTATCGATCCGGAAGTTTACTCCGGCTTCGCCTTCGGTATGGGCATGGAACGTCTGACTATGCTGCGTTACGGCGTCACCGATTTACGTGCATTCTTCGAAAACGATCTGCGTTTCCTCAAACAGTTTAAATAAGGGCAGGGCAACATAATGAAATTCAGTGAACTGTGGTTACGCGATTGGGTTAACCCGGCTATCGACAGCGAAGCGCTGTCCGATCAAATCACCATGGCGGGTCTGGAAGTCGACGGCGTTGAAGCCGTGGCCGGCTCCTTCCATGGCGTGGTAGTGGGTGAAGTGGTTGAATGCGCCCAGCACCCGAATGCAGACAAACTGCGCGTTACAAAAGTTAACGTGGGCGGCGAACGTCTGCTGGATATCGTCTGTGGCGCGCCGAACTGCCGCCAGGGTTTGAAAGTTGCGGTCGCGACTATTGGCGCCGTACTGCCGGGCGACTTCAAAATTAAGGCCGCGAAACTGCGCGGTGAACCGTCAGAAGGGATGCTGTGCTCCTTCTCCGAGCTGGGCATTTCCGACGATCATAGCGGTATTATCGAGCTGCCGGCCGACGCGCCGCTGGGTACCGATATCCGTGAATACCTGAAGCTTAACGATAACACTATCGAAATCAGCGTGACTCCGAACCGTGCCGACTGCCTGGGCATCATTGGCGTTGCCCGCGACGTTGCGGTGCTGAACAAGCTGCCGCTCAACGCGCCGGAAATTGCGCCAGTAGCGGCAACCATTGCTGATGTGATGCCGATTGACGTAGAAGCAGCCGATGCCTGCCCGCGCTATCTGGGCCGGGTGGTCAAAGGTATCAACGTGAAAGCGCCAACCCCGCTGTGGATGAAAGAAAAACTGCGTCGTTGCGGTATTCGATCCATCGATGCCGTGGTTGATGTCACCAACTACGTCCTGCTGGAACTGGGTCAGCCGATGCATGCGTTCGATAAAGATCGCATTGAAGGCGGCATCAAAGTGCGCATGGCGAAAGAGGGCGAAACGCTGGTGCTGCTGGACGGCTCTGAAGCCAAACTTAGCGCCGACACGCTGGTGATTGCCGATCATAACAAAGCGCTGGCGATGGCCGGTATCTTTGGTGGCGAGCATTCTGGCGTGAATGATGAAACCCAGAACGTGCTGCTGGAATCGGCGTTCTTCAGCCCGCTGTCCATCACCGGACGCGCACGTCGTTATGGCCTGCATACCGATGCGTCTCACCGCTACGAACGTGGCGTTGACCCGGCGCTGCAGTACAAAGCCATGGAACGCGCTACCGCGCTGCTGATTGAACTGTGCGGCGGCGAAGCGGGTCCGATTGTTGACGTTACCCACGAAGCCTCACTGCCGAAGCGTGCAACTATCACGCTGCGTCGCAGCAAGCTGGATCGCCTGATTGGCCATCACATTGCCGATGACCAGGTGACGGATATCCTGACCCGTCTGGGCTGTGAAGTGACCGTCGGTAACGACCAGTGGCAGGCGGTTGCGCCAACCTGGCGTTTCGATATGGAGATTGAAGAAGATCTGGTTGAAGAAGTGGCGCGTGTTTACGGCTACAACAGCATCCCGAACGAGCCGGTACAGGCCGGTCTGGTGATGGGTAGCCATAAAGAAGCCAATCTGTCGCTCAAACGCGTCAAAACCATGCTTAACGACAAAGGCTACCAGGAAGTGATCACCTACAGCTTCGTGGATCCGAAGGTCCAGCAGCTGGTGCACCCAGGTGAAGAAGCGCTGATTCTGCCAAGCCCGATTTCCAGCGAAATGTCCGCGATGCGTCTGTCTCTGCTCACCGGCCTGTTGTCGACGGTGGTTTATAACCAGAACCGTCAGCAAAACCGCGTGCGTATTTTCGAGACTGGCCTGCGCTTTGTTCCGGATACGCAGGCTCCGCTGGGTATTCGCCAGGACGTGCTGCTGGGCGGCGTGATTTGCGGTAACCGCTATGACGAACATTGGAATCTGGCGAAAGAGACCGTTGATTTCTACGATCTGAAGGGCGATCTGGAATCCGTTCTCGACCTGACCGGTAAATTGTCTGAAATTGAGTTCAAAGCGGAAGCCAACCCGGCCCTGCATCCAGGCCAGTCCGCCGCCATTTATTTGCACGGTGAACGTATTGGTTTCATTGGTGTTATCCACCCGGAACTGGAACGTAAACTGGACCTGAACGGCCGTACGCTGGCGTTTGAACTGGAGTGGGACAAGCTCGCAGACCGCGTGGTTCCTCAGGCGCGTGACGTTTCTCGCTTCCCGGCAAACCGTCGTGATATCGCCGTCGTTGTGGCTGAAAATGTGCCTGCGGCAGATATTTTAAACGAATGTAAGAAAGTTGGCGTAAATCAGGTAGTTGGCGTAAACTTATTTGACGTGTACCGCGGTAAGGGTGTTGCGGAAGGCTATAAGAGCCTTGCTATCAGCCTGATTCTACAAGATACCAGCCGTACACTCGAAGAAGAGGAGATTGCCACTACCGTTGCCAAATGCGTAGAGGCATTGAAAGAGCGATTCCAGGCATCATTGAGGGATTGAACCTATGGCGCTTACAAAAGCTGAAATGTCAGAATATCTGTTTGATAAGCTTGGGCTTAGCAAGCGGGATGCCAAAGAACTGGTGGAGCTGTTTTTTGAAGAGATCCGTCGTGCTCTGGAAAACGGTGAACAGGTTAAGCTGTCCGGTTTTGGCAACTTTGATCTGCGTGACAAAAATCAACGCCCGGGACGTAACCCAAAAACGGGTGAAGATATTCCCATTACAGCCCGGCGTGTGGTGACCTTCAGACCAGGACAGAAGTTAAAAAGCCGGGTCGAAAACGCAACACCCAAAGAAGAGTAATTCTGCACTAACTAAAAAGGCCGCTGATGCGGCCTTTTTCTTTTCTGTGCGGCATTGTCACCGTAAAATCAAACGCTTCTCTACGGGCTGACGGATAACTATGCAGGTTTACGTACATCAACAGCAGCGGCGCAACCGCCGCTGGCTTGTCGGGCTGTCTCTGGCGCTACTGTGTATGCTGGCGATCAGCCTTTGCGCGGGTGAGCGCTGGATCCCGCCCGGCGAATGGCTGACCGCAAAAGGCCAGCTGTTTATCTGGCAGATTCGCCTGCCGCGAACCGCCGCCGTACTGTTGGTGGGTGCCGCGCTGGCCCTTTCCGGCGCGGTGATGCAGGCGTTGTTTGAAAACCCGCTCGCCGAGCCGGGGCTGCTGGGCGTCTCTAACGGCGCGGGCGTCGGACTTATCGCGGCGATTATGCTCGGCCAGGGCAACCTGCCGGGATGGGCTCCCGGGCTTGCGGCCATTGCCGGTGCGCTGGTGATTACCGCGATTCTGATGCGCTTCGCGCGTCGTTACCTGTCGACCAGCCGGCTGTTGCTGGCCGGAGTGGCGCTAGGGATTATCTGCAGCGCCATCATGACGTGGGCCGTCTATTTCTCGACCTCGTTCGATCTGCGTCAATTAATGTATTGGATGATGGGCGGTTTTGGCGGCGTGGACTGGCAGCAGGTGTGGCTGATGATTGCACTATTGCCGGTGATTATCTGGGTCTGCCTGCAATCACAGCCTCTGAATCTGCTGGCGCTGGGGGAAACGTCTGCCCGCCAGCTGGGCGTGCCTATCGCATTCTGGCGCAAGCTGCTGGTGATGGCGACCGGCTGGCTGGTCGGCGTGAGCGTCGCGCTGGCTGGGGCGATTGGGTTTATCGGTCTGGTGGTGCCGCACATGCTGCGCCTGTGCGGTCTGACCGATCACCGGGTGCTGCTGCCTGCCAGCGCGCTGGCGGGAGCCTGTACGCTGCTGTTTGCCGACATTGTCGCGCGACTGGCGCTGTCGGCGGCGGAACTGCCAATTGGCGTGGTGACGGCGACGCTCGGCGCGCCGGTGTTTATCTGGCTGCTGCTCAGGTCAGGACGCTACGCGTGAATGAAAAGGCTTGCCGTCGGGCTAGCCTATCTGTCTATTATTAAAGACCGGGCGATAAGACCCCCTAACACGCTGAAATGAGGATGCTATGCAAACCACGATTCTGAACACCCCCGTGACCACCATTGACGGCGAGAACACGACCCTGGAACGCTATCAGGGCAAGGTCCTGCTGATTGTTAACGTGGCGTCGAAGTGCGGCCTGACGCCGCAGTACGAACAGCTGGAGGCGCTGCAAACGTCATTGCAGGATGAAGGCTTCACCGTGCTGGGCTTTCCCTGTAATCAGTTCCTGGGCCAGGAACCGGGCAGCGAGGAAGACATTAAAATCTTCTGCAGCACGACTTACGGCGTAACTTTCCCGCTGTTCAGTAAAATTGAAGTGAACGGTGCAACGCGTCATCCGCTGTACAGTTTGTTGACGCGCCTGGCGCCGGTTGCCATTGCACCGCAGGGGAGCGGCTTTTATGAGCGAATGGCGAGCAAAGGACGTGCGCCCGCGCATCCTGGTGACATCCTGTGGAACTTTGAGAAGTTCCTGATTGGCCGTGACGGACGCGTTATCGATCGTTTCTCCCCGGATATGACGCCGGACGATCCGATTCTGACGGCGGCAATTAAGCAGGCTATCGCCGAGCTATGACCACGTTGATGCAGCTTCAACACGTCGGCGAAGGTGTCCGTCTTCAGGACTTCAGCGCCGACGTGGCGCGCGGGGAAATCGTGCATCTGGTCGGGCCGAATGGCGCCGGGAAAAGCACGTTGCTGGCCAGAATGGCCGGTCTGCACCGCGGTAAGGGCGAGATTACGTTGAACGCGCAGCCGCTGGAGGCATGGCCTGCTCCCGAGCTTGCGCGCCACCGAGCCTATCTCTCCCAGCACCAGACGCCGCCTTTTGCCATGCCCGTCTGGCAATTTCTGATGCTGCATCAGCAGGGGGGGCAGCACTCGCCGCTTGCCGTCCATATTACCGATGCGCTGGGGCTGAAAAACAAGCTTGCACGCAACGTTAATCAGCTTTCCGGCGGCGAATGGCAGCGCGTCAGGCTGGCGGCGGTGATGCTGCAAATTCACCCCGCAGCGAATCCGGACGGGCAGCTGCTGTTGCTCGATGAGCCGATGAACAGCCTCGACGTATCCCAGCAGGCGGCGCTGAACAAAATGTTGGATGAACTCCGCGCCGCAGGCGTGGCTATCGTAATGAGCAGCCACGATCTGAACTACACGCTACGCCATGCCGATCGCGTGTGGCTATTATGCCAGGGGCGATGCATTGCCCGTGGTGAAACTGAAAATGTAATGCAGCCGAAGAATTTAGCCGCAGCATATAATATGCATTTTCAGCGGCTGGACATTGCCGGTCATCAAATGCTCATTTACGATGAAGTCGGCGAAAATTAATCCAACTCCGCTTGTCGGGGCGCGGATTGCTTGCCAGCCAATACGCAATGGATATAATTTATTGGCTGAATAAAAAAATAGAGGATTCGCTGGATATGCGTTTCTGGGCTCTTTTTCTCGTCGCATTCATTTTAGCAGGGTGCAGTAGCCATCGTGCACCGCCGCCGAATCCCCGGCTTGCGGATTCGATCACCGTGATTGCCAGCTTAAACGATCAGCTGCAAAACTGGCACGGTACGCCATATCGCTATGGCGGAATGAATCGTCGCGGCGTTGATTGTTCTGCGTTTGTGCTGGTGACGTTCCGTGATAAATTCGAAATGCAGCTACCGCGCGAAACGCGACAGCAGGCGAAAATTGGCACCGAAATAGACAAAGACGATCTGCTGCCCGGCGATCTGGTGTTCTTCAAGACTGGAGCAGGTGAGAGCGGGCTTCATGTCGGTATCTATGACACCGATAACAAATTTATCCATGCCTCTACCAGCCAGGGCGTGACGCGATCGTCGCTTAACAACGTCTACTGGCAGAAAAACTTCTGGCAGGCCAGGCGAATTTAATCGAAAAGAAAAGGAGGCGAAATGCCTCCTTTTCTTTTTATATACGGCATAAATTTAATTAATCCGCCCGTATTATTCTGATTTTGTTAGGCGAGATCATAGAACTTCAGGTTGATTGTGTTAATCCATTACTTTCGATTACAATCATTATGATCCAGTGACGGACTATAAAAATAAAAAGGGACCGATGAAAGGAATAACCACCACATTCACTACCGTAGGTTTTTTGCTTTGTGACGTCAGGAACCCGGACATGACTTTTAGTGAAGGGCAGTCGCAATGATGGTATCGCTGGATAATACGTATTGTTCTCAATTGTTTTTCCTACCCGCGAGAAATAGCGACGGGCAGCTTGTCGGTCTGAAAATTGTCAGCCAGTTTAGCGGTATTGATAACGACATCCGCATTCCCACCGGCCTGGTGCTGCCGCGCCTGACGCCGCAGCAAGAAATCACTCTCTTCGAGGAAAAGCTGGCGCTGCTGAACAACTGCCAGCTGTTCTTTCTTCAGCACAATCTCAAAGCCTGGATAACGATCCCCCCTGGCCTCGTAGACGTGCTGCTGGCCGATGCTGAACTGGCCGCCAGCGCTCAGCGTTTTCCGTTTCTCGAATTAGCCGTCAGTGAAAGTTTCCCAGGGCTGAATCAAATAGACGATCAGCATCCGCTGGCGCAGCTGAGCCTGTACTTTCCATTGGTCTTAAGCGACTTTGGGTCCGGTGATGCCTCTACCCGGGCGGTGTTTAGCGGGCTGTTCAGCCGTGTCGTACTCGACCGCAACTTTGTACAGCGGCAGGCGAGATCGGCGTCATTTGAGCCGTTTATGCGCGCTATCGTGACGCAGATCCAGCCTTACTGTCAGGGAATCATGATTTCCGGCGTCGATGACGGCAATACGCGTCAGCGCGTCGCGTCCTATGGCTTTAGCGGTATGCTCGGCAGCTTGTGGCCTGTCGTTGCCGAATCCTCCCTCATCACCCTCGTTCAACAATAACCCTGCTCTTACCCGGGTGTTTAACGTACAGTAACCCAATACACTACGGGCAGGAGGAACCATGAACCTGTCATTTAACACCCGCTGGCGCGACGAGCTGCCAGATTTTTACACAGCGCTACGGCCCACGCCGCTGCATAACGCTCGCGTTATCTGGCACAACGCACCGTTGGCGCAAGAGCTTGAGATACCGGAATCACTCTTTACCCCTGCACAGGGCGCTGGCGTCTGGGGCGGTGAAGCGCTGCTGCCGGGCATGTCGCCGTTGGCCCAGGTCTACAGCGGTCATCAGTTTGGCGCATGGGCCGGTCAACTGGGTGACGGGCGGGGTATTTTGCTTGGTGAACAGCAGCTGTCGAATGGCCGCACGGTTGACTGGCACCTCAAGGGCGCAGGGCTGACGCCGTATTCACGTATGGGCGACGGCCGCGCGGTGTTACGCTCAACTATCCGCGAAAGTCTGGCTTCTGAGGCGCTGCATTATCTGGGTATTCCCGGTACTCGCGCGCTGACGATAGTCACCAGCGATACGCCGGTGTACCGTGAAACGGTCGAGTCCGGTGCGATGCTGATGCGCATTGCCGAAAGCCATATTCGTTTCGGGCATTTCGAGCATTTCTACTATCGCCACGATATCGACAGTGTGCGTACGCTGGCAGACTTCGCCATCCGCCATTACTGGCCGCACTTGCAGCATGAGGCCGACGGCTACGCACTGTGGTTCCAGGATATTGTCGCCCGCACCGCGCGGATGATTGCCCGTTGGCAAACGGTCGGCTTTGCCCATGGGGTGATGAATACGGACAACATGTCGATTCTGGGGCTGACGCTGGACTATGGTCCGTTCGGTTTCCTCGATGACTATCAGCCCGCCTTTATCTGTAACCATTCCGATCATCAGGGCCGCTACCGCTTCGATAACCAGCCCGCCGTAGGGCTGTGGAACCTTCAGTGCCTGGCGCAGGCGCTGTCTCCGCTGATTGCGGTCGATACGCTTAATGCGGCGCTCGACGACTATCAGACGGTGCTCTTCCGCGAGTACGGTCAGCGAATGCGCCGTAAACTGGGGCTGTTTAGCGAAGAAAATGGCGACAACGATCTGCTGAATGGATTGTATGCGCTGATGGAGCGCGAGGGCAGCGACTACAGCCGAACCTTCCGTCTGCTTAGCGAAACTGAGCAGCATAACGGCGCCTCGCCGCTGCGCGATGAGTTTATCGATCGTGCGGCGTTTGACACCTGGTTTACGCAGTATCGCGCGCGCTTACAGCAAGAGCAGGTTGATGATGCGCAGCGTCAGCAGGCGATGAAGCAGGCCAATCCTGCCATTGTGCTGCGAAACTGGCTGGCCCAGCGGGCGATTGAGCAGGCGGAGAAGGGGGACTATCAGGAACTGCATCGCCTGCACGATGCGCTTCGCGATCCGTGGTGCGATCGTGACGACGAATACAGCCGTCGTCCGCCGGACTGGGGCAAACGACTGGAAGTCAGCTGTTCAAGCTAAGGGCTATTGGCTGCGCCAGCAAACGGCGGCGCAGCTATTTCGTCAGTATCAGTTTTCCTGCCTGAGTTTGACGCAGCAGATAGCGCTGCTCACCGTGTTCAATGATTAACCTGCCTTCCTGGCCCAGCAGCGTTTTACTGTCGACCCGGCGGTCGTTGGGTAGGGGATGAGGAGTATGATCCTTTTGCGGTTCCTGCGTTGCGCACGTATCCATTTGCGTTATTTAATAATGAAAATTAATGTAACAATGATAACTATTATCAATATTCAATAAGTTAACCGCAAGTCTTATTTATTACGCAAATGAACGGCAGGAGGGAAAACACCCGCCGATGTCCGGCGGGCGGGGGCATTACAGGCGAGTCGCGACCGCTGCGGCCAGTTTTTCCAGCAGCAGTTCCGTATCTTCCCAGCTCAGGCACGGATCGGTAATCGACTGGCCGTAGGTGAGGGGCTGGTCGGCAACAATTTTTTGCGTCCCTTCACGCAGGAAGCTTTCCGCCATGATGCCGGCAATAGCCGACGAACCGTTGCGGATCTGCTGACAAATATCGTCACACACTTCCAGCTGGCGACGATGCTGCTTCTGGCAGTTACCGTGGCTAAAGTCGACCACCAGATGCTCCGGTAGATCGAACTGATGCAGCGTGTCGCAGGCGACGGCAATATCATCGGCATGGTAGTTTGGCTTTTTACCCCCACGCATAATGATATGACCATACGGATTCCCGCTGGTCTGGTAGATAGTCATCTGGCCGTTTTTATCCGGCGACAGGAACATATGGCTGGCGCGGGCGGCACGGATGGCATCGACGGCAATGCGGGTGTTACCGTCGGTACCGTTTTTAAAACCGACCGGGCAGGAGAGCGCTGAGGCCATTTCCCGGTGAATCTGGCTTTCGGTGGTGCGCGCGCCAATGGCGCCCCAGCTGATCAGGTCAGCAATAAACTGGCCGGTAACCATATCGAGAAACTCGGTTGCCGTTGGCACGCCGAGGGTATTCACCTGGAGCAGCAGTTTACGTGCCAGCTCAATGCCGTGGTTTACGCGGTAACTGCCGTTGAGATCCGGGTCGGAAATCAACCCTTTCCAGCCCACCACGGTGCGCGGTTTTTCAAAATACGTGCGCATCACAATTTCCAGCTCACCCTGGTGCTTTTCACGCAGAACCTGAAGACGGCGGGCGTAGTCCATTGCCGCATCCAGATCGTGAATTGAGCAGGGGCCGACGATCGCCAACAGACGACGATCTTCACCGTTGAGAATTTTTTCAATACGCTGGCGTGATGCGGTGACGTGAGCCGCAACTTCAGGTGATACGGGGTGTCGCTGAGCAAGTTCAGCAGGCGTAATCAGGCTCTCAATTCGAGCGGTACGCAATTCATCGGTCTTATTCATGGAAGTCTCAGAAATTTGTTGCTTCGTCGGCCAAAATGCCGAGAAGTGATGCACATCACGATAAACCAATCTGCGCTTAATTCAAGCGTGGCAGGTGATGTGCGCTCAATCACAAAGCCATGATAAACAAAATTGCTGCATTGTACTAGTGTATTAGTACATTCTGCGGCTTAATCCCATGATGTCCATGATTTTGGTAGCAATTTCTTCGACCGAGTAATTGGTGCTGTTGATCCAGGGGATCTGATTACGACGATACAGTGCCTCAACCTCAGCGACCTCCATCCGGCACTGGCGCATTGACGCATAGCGACTGTTCTCACGGCGCTCTTCACGGATTGCCGCCAGCCGTTCAGGGTTAATGGTCAGACCAAACAGTTTATGCTGTAGCGGCTTTAACGAGGCGGGCAGGACGAGGTTGTCCATGTCATCGGCAATAAACGGATAGTTGGCGGCGCGAATACCAAACTGCATCGCCAGATAAAGGCTGGTCGGTGTTTTGCCGCAGCGCGAGACGCCAAGCAAAATGACCTGCGCCTGATCGAGGTTGCGTAATGAGATGCCGTCATCGTGCGCCAGCGTGTAGTCAATGGCGGCAATACGCGCATCGTACTTGGTCAGATTACCGGGGGTGAGGCCGTGGGTTCGATGGGCAATCGGCGTAGGATCAAGCTGGAGTTCCTCCTGAAGCGGGGCCACCAGCGCCTGCACGATATCCTGACAAAACCCTTCACATTGCAGAATAATGTCACGAATTTCAGGAATAACGATCGAATAGAACACTAACGGGCGCACGCCCGTTTGCTGATAGATGGCGTCTATCTGTTCCTTCACCGCCCGTGCGCGGCTTTCGCTTTCGATAAAGGGCAGGGTAATGCTGTTGATCGCCACCGGGAACTGTGACATCACCGCATGACCGAGCACTTCGGCGGTGATCGCGGTACCGTCGGAAATATAAAATACCTGCCTGTCGACTGCGTTATCCATATTGCTTGACTCCCGTTAATTGCCTGAAAGGGTAATTAAATTTAAACACAAGCCGCTCATCTTTGTCTTAAAAATAAAAATGAAATGGTATTTTTATTTTTAATGAAATGGTCGTTTCAATTCCCAAAAGCTGCCAATAGACCGCTGGTTACTGTGCCTTTTCAGGCTAATCAGTAGGTTATGAATAATCAGGAATCAATCCTAAAAAGTAAAAAAATAATTTGCTTACACGATTCACCGTTTTTTTCAGCGGTTTAAATATGCCAAGATATTTTGAGTAGTCAGTCGTTTCTTATCACTGCTTCTTTAAATCAAAAAAGGATTGTCTCGATGTCCAACAATGGCTCGTCACCGCTGGTGCTTTGGTACAACCAACTCGGCATGAATGATGTAGACAGAGTTGGAGGCAAAAATGCCTCCTTGGGTGAAATGATTACTAATTTGTCCGGAATGGGCGTATCCGTGCCCAACGGATTTGCCACCACTGCCGATGCGTTTAATCAGTTTCTCGACCAGAGCGGCGTGAACCAGCAGATTTATCAACTGCTGGATAACACCGATATTGACGACGTTACCGCTCTGGCGAAAGCCGGCGCGCAGATCCGCCAGTGGATCATCGACACTCCTTTCCAGAGCGAACTGGAAGAGGCTATTCACGAAGCCTATAACCAACTGGCCGCCGATAACGCCAACGCCTCCTTCGCCGTGCGTTCCTCCGCCACGGCGGAAGATATGCCGGACGCCTCGTTTGCTGGCCAGCAGGAAACCTTCCTGAACGTGCAGGGCTACGATGCTGTACTCGTGGCGGTGAAACATGTGTTTGCGTCACTGTTTAATGACCGCGCGATCTCATACCGCGTTCACCAGGGCTATGACCACCGGGGCGTTGCGCTTTCTGCAGGCGTGCAGCTGATGGTCCGCTCCGATCTGGCGTCTTCCGGCGTGATGTTCTCGATTGATACCGAATCTGGCTTCGACCAGGTGGTGTTTATCACCTCCGCGTGGGGGCTGGGTGAAATGGTGGTGCAGGGCGCGGTGAACCCGGATGAGTTCTACGTGCACAAGCCGACGCTGGCCGCGGGTCGCCCGGCGATTGTACGTCGTACCATGGGGTCGAAAAAGATCCGTATGGTCTACGCACCTACGCAGGAGCATGGCAAGCAGGTGCGTATTGAAGACGTGCCGCAGCAGCAAAGCGATATTTTCTCGCTGACCAACGATGAAGTGCAGGAGCTGGCGAAGCAGGCTGTACAGATCGAAAAACACTACGGCCGTCCAATGGACATCGAGTGGGCGAAAGACGGCCACACCGGCAAGCTGTTTATCGTTCAGGCGCGTCCTGAGACCGTTCGCTCTCGCGGGCAGGTGATGGAGCGTTACACGCTGCACTCGCAGGGGCGCATCGTTTCTGAAGGGCGTGCTATCGGCCACCGCATCGGAGCGGGCCCGGTAAAAGTTATTCAGGACATCAGTGAAATGAACCGCATTCAGCCGGGCGATGTGCTGGTGACCGACATGACCGACCCGGATTGGGAGCCGATCATGAAAAAAGCGGCGGCGATCGTCACCAACCGCGGCGGGCGTACCTGCCACGCGGCGATTATCGCCCGTGAGCTGGGGATCCCGGCGGTGGTTGGCTGCGGCGATGCCACCGAGCGTATGAAGGATGACGAAAAGGTCACCGTTTCCTGTGCCGAAGGCGACACCGGATACGTCTACGCCGATCTGTTGGACTTCAGCGTGAAAAGCTCCAGCGTGGACACCATGCCGGACCTGCCGTTGAAGGTGATGATGAACGTCGGTAACCCGGATCGCGCGTTTGACTTTGCCTGCCTGCCGAACGAAGGCGTGGGGCTGGCGCGTCTGGAGTTCATCATTAACCGCATGATTGGCGTGCACCCGCGTGCGCTGCTGGAGTTTGATGACCAGGAGCCGAAGCTGCAAAACGAAATCCGCGAGCTGATGAAAGGCTTCGACTCGCCGAAAGAGTTCTACGTCGGCCGTCTGACGGAAGGGATCGCGACGCTGGGCGCGGCATTCTATCCGAAGCGCGTTATCGTGCGTCTGTCTGACTTTAAGTCGAACGAATACGCTAACCTGGTCGGTGGCGAGCGCTACGAACCGGAAGAGGAAAACCCGATGCTGGGCTTCCGCGGTGCCGGTCGCTACGTGTCGGAAAGCTTCCGCGACTGTTTCGCACTGGAGTGCGATGCGGTGAAACGCGTGCGTAACGAAATGGGCCTGACCAACGTTGAAATCATGGTGCCGTTCGTACGTACCGTAGAGCAGGCGAAAGCGGTGGTTGATGAACTGGCGCGTCAAGGGCTTAAGCGCGGTGAAAACGGGCTGAAGATCATTATGATGTGTGAGATTCCGTCCAACGCCCTGCTGGCCGAACAGTTCCTTGAGCACTTCGATGGCTTCTCTATCGGTTCAAACGATATGACGCAGCTGGCGCTGGGCCTGGACCGTGACTCCGGCGTTGTGTCTGCGCTGTTCGACGAACGCAATGACGCGGTGAAAGCGCTGCTGTCGATGGCGATCCGCGCGGCGAAGAAACAGGGCAAATACGTAGGTATCTGCGGCCAGGGGCCGTCTGACCACGAAGACTTCGCCGCCTGGCTGATGGAAGAAGGGATCGACAGCCTGTCGTTAAACCCGGATACCGTCGTGCAAACCTGGCTGAGCCTGGCTGAACTGAAAAAATAACGCTGCGGTAACGCGCAAATCCCGGGTCAATGCACCCGGGATTTTTTTTATCGGTCAGGAGTTGCGGCCGATCACACTTCTCCAGAAAAACCAAATATCGTAAATCTGCAGGCAATTTCAACAATTGTTCCCCACCGGTCACTTCTGAATACTGAGACTTATACCTTGTGCTTACCTGAATGTTTTCGGGTATTTATCAGCGAATCAGGAGCGTGGCTATGACCCCGATTTACAAAGACCCTCAACGTCCCATCAAGGAACGCGTCGCCGATTTACTGGCGCGAATGACTCCGGAAGAGAAGTACGCCCAGATGCATGCCTGGTGGCTGGTGCTGTCACCCGACGGCAATCATCGCGAACGTACCGACATGAGCGATGAGTTTGCGGGCGTCAGCGAACAAACCGCGCTGAGCGAGCGGCTCAAGCTGGGCGTTGGGCAGATCACCCGTCCGTTAGGCACCCACATTGTCGATGCCAGAACCGGCGTGCGCGCGGCGAACCGCCTGCAAAAAATGCTGATGGAAGAGACGCGGCTGGGGATCCCTGCGCTGTTCCACGAAGAGTGTCTGGTCGGCCTGTTGTGTAAAGACGCCACGCTGTTCCCGTCATCATTAAACTACGGCTCCACCTGGGACCCTGAGTTGGTCAAACGCGCCGCGCAGCAAATTGGCGAGGAAGCCCGCTCGACCGGCTGTAAGCAGGGGCTTGCGCCGGTGCTGGATGTCTCCCGCGACGTGCGATGGGGGCGGACGGAAGAGACCTTCGGCGAGGACCCGTGGCTGGTGGGCGTGATGGCCTGCGCCTACGTTGAGGGATTACAGGGCGAAAAACGTGACGTGCTGGCAACGTTAAAACATTATGTCGGTCACTCCTTTAGTGAAGGGGCGCGCAACCATGCGCCGGTTCATCTTGGTTTCCGGGAGCTGAACGATACCTTCCTGTTACCGTTTGAAATGGCGGTGAAACGTGCCAACGCCGGTTCGGTGATGCCTGCATACCACGACATTGACAATCAGCCGGGCCACAGCGACCGCTTCCTGCTGACCACGGTTCTGCGCGAGCGCTGGGGCTTTGACGGCATTGTGGTTGCCGATTACGGCGGCGTTAGTCTGCTGCACCAGCACCACGGTGTCTCTCACGATCCGGCTGAGTCGGCGGCGCTGGCATTTAATGCCGGTCTCGACGTTGAGCTGCCGAAGGACGATTGTGCGCGTCATTTAGCCGAGGCGGTGGCTCGTGGGCTGATTACGCCAGAAAAGATTGATGAGATTGTCGCAAGGACGTTAACGGAGAAATTCCGCCTGGGGCTGTTTGAGCATCCTTACACCGACGAACACGCCATCTCACTGCAATCGGCGACCACGCGTCAGGTGGCGCGTGAGGTCGCGACCCGCTCGATGACGCTGCTTGAGAACCGGGATGCGCTGCCGCTGTCCGGCCAACAGACCGTGGCGGTCGTTGGTCCTACGGCAGACGATCCGCTGGCGCTGCTTAGCGGCTATAGCTTCCCGGTGCATCTGATCATCAGCGATATGGTTGAGAAAACATCGCAGGTGACCACGCCGCTGGTGGCGCTGCGCGATTATCTTGGCGCAGACCGCGTACGTTACGCGAAAGGTTGCCACATCATTGAGCAACGGATGGCCGGCGCGCCGGTCTTCCCGGGCGACAGTTCTGGCAAACCGATGCAGTCTTCTCCCGTTTCGCAGGATCTGAGCCTGATTGCGGACGCGGTGCGCGCTGCGCAAGAAAGCGATGTGGTCGTTGCCTGCGTGGGCGATCTGGCCGGTCTGTTTCAGAGCGGCACGGTGGGGGAAGGGTCAGATACCGACAGCCTGAATTTGCCTGGCGTACAGCAGCAGCTGCTACAGGCGTTGGTCGATACCGGCAAGCCGGTCGTGGTGGTGATGACCGGTGGACGGCCATACAGCCTCCAGGGGCTGGAAAGCAAGGTCGCTGCGCTGATGCTGGCGTGGGCGCCTGGACAGGAAGGCGGCTGGGCCATTGCCGATGCGCTTACCGGGCGCGTCGAACCGCAGGGGCGCCTGGTGGTGAGCGTGCCTAAAAGTGCGGGCGCGATGCCGTTTTACTATAACCACAAGCTCAAAAGCGGCGGTACGCCGTTTGCGTTTCACTTTGGCGCGCGTTACCCCTTCGGCTACGGAAAAGGTTGGGGTGACTTCCAATTTGGAACGCCGGAGCTAGCGGAATCACAGGTGGCGATCGACGGCGAAATTGCCCTGCGGGTGACGGTAACCAACCGCGCCGATCGCCGCGGTAGCGAGGTGGTGCAGCTGTATGTGCGCGACAAGGTCGCCAGCCTGGTGCGTCCCCTGCAGGAGCTCAAGGCTTTCCAGCGCGTCACCTTAGCGCCGGGTGAGCAGGCAACGCTGACCTTTACGCTGCCGGTCGATATGCTCAACTTCACCTCTTATGAAGGCCAGCGTATCGTCGAACCGGGCGAATTTGAGCTGCAGGTAGGGCGCTCATCAGCGGATATTCAGGGGCGTGTAACGGTGTCGGTCATCGGTCAAACCCGGGTTCTGTCGTCAGACTGGGAAATGATGAGCCGCTGTGAAGTGGGGTATTAATCAGCTGCCCGGATGTTACGCATCCGGGTCATTACTGTGTCACAGGTAAAAAAAAGGCCCATCGTGGGAGATGGGCAAAGACTACACACAGCAATTCTTAGTTTCACTCAGGGGATATATAAATCAAGGGGTTGATTTAATGTCTTGACGTTAATAGTAAGCATTGCCTTTTTTACCGTCGATCGGATTCGTCTCAATAGTTAAATAAATGTGAATAATATCCGGGATATGTCGCAGTTCAGAGGGGATAGAGCGGGGCGAGGGGGCGCATTAAATCAGCGTCGCTTAACTAACAAGGCGGGTTTCCCCGCCTTTGACGTGCTTATGGTTTCGGATAGTTATTCTTTTCCAGCTCGCTGAGCTCTTCCAGAACGTCATCCGGGTCAGTCGATGGCGGGGGAACTTCGTGCAGCCAGGCATCAAACAGACGCCACGAAACGGCCAGCAGTACCGGCCCGATAAACAGGCCAATCATACCAAAGGCGACCAGGCCGCCGATCACGCCGGAGAGAATCAGGATCATCGGCAGGTCGGCACCCATGCGAATCAGCATCGGGCGAATGACGTTATCCATGGTACCTACCACGCAGCTCCACACCAGCAGCACCGTGCCCCAGGTGGTGTCCCCGGTCCAGTAGAGCCAGATAATACATGGCACTAACACGATCAGCGGCCCAAGCTGCACCAGGCAGGAGAAAATCATCACGACGGTCAGCAGCGTTGCGTAGGGTACGCCAGAGATACCCAGGCCAATCCCGCCCAGCACGGCCTGTACCAGCGCCGTGACCACTACGCCCAGCGCGACCGCGCGAATCGCCTGGCCGGCCAGCAGCACCGCCGCATCACCGCGCTTGGCAGCGAGGCGGGTCGCAAAATAACGCATCCCGAAAGCGACCTTTTCCCCCTGCCAGTACAGCAGGGCGCTAAACAACAGCATCAGCCCGCTGTGCAGCAGGAACCGACCCACGTGGGCCGCTTGACCGACAAACCACGTGGTTGTGGTGCCGATATAAGGGCGAACCTTTGCCATCAGCGCGGTGCCGCCCATATCGAGCAGGCTGTGCCAGCCGCTGTACAGGCGATCGCCGATAAACGGAATGCTGTTCAGCCAGGCGAGGTCCGGCAGGGTTAAGGTGCCGCTGGTGATGGCGTGAATCAGCGGCGTGCTGCCATCAACCAGGCTGTTGACCAGCAGCGCAATCGGAATAACGAACAGTAAAAAAAGCAGTAACGTCATGACCAGCACGGCAAGGCCGCGTCGGCCAAAAAGTACGCGCTGGAACCAAAGCAGCACCGGCCAGGTGGCAATGACGATGGTCGCCGCCCAGGCGAAGCCCAGAATAAACGGCTGAACAATCCATAAACAGGCGATGATCATCAGCGCTAAAAACAGCACCGATAGCAGTATTTGTGGAATATCACGAGGCCGAGGGATGGTGTTCATAAATGCGTTTTACCTTCTGTTGCTCGTCAGCGGACTGACGCAGCGTAAATCCGTTCATTGATAGCAATATCAATAAATTCCCGGCGCTGATTCTGCGACAAAAACTCCCGGGCGTATAAGAAAAAAATGTGATAAAACGATAACGGCACGACGCAAACGATTAATTATTTATACACCGTCTTTTTGCCGTTTGCTGCGAATGCGCAAATCGGCAACATACGGTGCGTACAACACAACATTCAGAAAGGGTCAAGCGTAATGATCCCACAGATTTCCCAGGCACCCGGCGTAGTACAGCTGGTGCTGAATTATTTGCAGGCACTGGAGCAACAAGGTTTTACCGGCGATACCGCCACCCGCTACGCCGACAGGCTAACGATGGCGACCGATAACAGTATCTACCAGCTGCTCCCGGATGCGGTGGTATTCCCGCGCTCCACCGCCGATGTCGCGCTGCTGGCTCGTCTGGCGGCGGAAGAACGTTTTCAATCCCTGGTTTTCACCCCGCGCGGCGGCGGCACCGGCACTAACGGGCAGTCGTTGAACCAGGGCATCATTATTGATATGTCCCGCTATATGAATCGCATCATTGAAATCAACCCTGAAGAGGGCTGGGTGCGCGTCGAAGCGGGTGTGATTAAGGATCAGCTTAATCAATATCTTAAGCCCTATGGCTACTTTTTCTCGCCTGAACTGTCGACCAGTAACCGTGCAACGCTGGGCGGGATGATCAATACCGACGCCTCCGGGCAGGGTTCGCTGGTGTACGGTAAAACCTCCGATCACGTGCTGGGCGTGCGCGCCGTGTTGCTGGGCGGCGATATTCTGGATACTCAACCGGTGCCGATCGCGCTGGCCGAAACGCTGGCCAAACAGCAGTCGGCGGTAGGGCGAATCTATCGCACCGTGTTTGAACGCTGTCGCGAAAACCGCCAGCTGATCCTCGACAAATTCCCCAAACTCAACCGCTTCCTGACCGGCTACGACCTGCGTCACGTCTTTAACGATGAGATGACCGAGTTTGACCTGACCCGCATTCTTACCGGTTCGGAAGGGACGCTGGCGTTTATTACCGAAGCGCGTCTGGACATTACGCCGTTGCCGAAGGTGCGCCGGCTGGTCAACATTAAATACGACTCCTTCGACTCGGCGCTGCGCAACGCGCCGTTTATGGTAGAAGCGCGCGCGCTGTCGGTTGAAACCGTTGACTCTAAGGTGTTGAACCT
Organism: Klebsiella sp. WP3-W18-ESBL-02; assembly: GCF_014168815.1. NCBI lineage: Bacteria > Pseudomonadati > Pseudomonadota > Gammaproteobacteria > Enterobacterales > Enterobacteriaceae > Klebsiella > Klebsiella sp. WP3-W18-ESBL-02. The sequence continues at coordinate 2,730,082 of NZ_AP021972.1, read as the reverse complement.
CGCGCGGGAAGACATCGTCTGGCATTCGGTGAATGAACTGATTACCGACGTTCCCGACAAAGACATGCTCGGGCTCAATATCGTGGAGTTCGCCGGTGATGACGATGCGCTGATCGAAGGCCAGGTCAGCGCACTGTGCCAGCGTCTGGATGAACTCATCAGCCAGCAAGAAGGCGGCGTGATTGGCTGGCAGCGCTGTAACGAACTGGACGGTATCGAACGTATCTATGCTATGCGTAAAAAGGCCGTCGGCCTGCTTGGTAATGCAAAAGGCGCGGCCAAGCCGATTCCCTTTGCCGAAGATACCTGCGTGCCGCCGGAGCATCTGGCGGACTATATCGTTGAGTTCCGCGCGCTGCTCGATAGCCACGGCCTGAGCTACGGCATGTTTGGCCACGTGGATGCGGGCGTACTGCATGTGCGTCCAGCGCTGGATATGTGCGACCCGCAGCAGGAGATTCTGATGAAGACGATCTCCGATGAGGTGGTGGCGCTGACCGCGAAATACGGCGGTCTGCTGTGGGGCGAGCACGGTAAAGGGTTCCGCGCCGAGTACAGTCCCGCCTTCTTCGGCGAGCAGCTGTACGGCGAACTGCGGAAGGTGAAAGCAGCATTTGACCCGGACAACCGCCTGAACCCGGGCAAAATCTGCCCGCCGGAAGGTATTGATGCGCCAATGATGAAAGTCGATGCGGTGAAGCGCGGCACTTTCGACAGGCAAATTCCGGTCACCGTGCGTTCGGCGTGGCGTGGCGCGATGGAGTGTAACGGCAACGGTCTGTGCTTCAACTTTGACGCTAAAAGCCCAATGTGCCCGTCGATGAAGATCACCAACAACCGGATGCACTCGCCAAAAGGCCGTGCGACCCTGGTGCGCGAATGGCTGCGCCTGTTGGCCGACCGCGGCGTCGATCCGCTGCTGCTGGAAAAAGAGCTTCCGGAGAAACGCGCCAGCCTGCGTGCGCTGGTCGAGCGCACCCGTAATAGCTGGCATGCGCGCAAGGGCGAGTATGATTTTTCGCATGAGGTTAAAGAGGCCATGTCCGGCTGTCTGGCCTGCAAAGCCTGTTCAACCCAGTGCCCGATTAAAATCGACGTGCCGGAGTTTCGCTCCCGCTTCCTGCAGCTCTACCACACGCGCTATCTGCGCCCGGTGCGCGATCATCTGGTCGCGACGGTGGAAAGCTACGCGCCGCTGATGGCCCGCGCGCCGAAAACCTTTAACTTCTTTATGAGCCAGCCGCTGGTGCGTAAGCTGTCGGAAAAACACATCGGCATGGTCGATCTGCCGCTGCTTTCCGCGCCGTCGCTGCAAAAGCAGATGGTGACGCACCGTTCTGCCAATATGACGCTGGAGCAGTTGGAAACGCTCACTCCGGCGCAAAAAGCGCAGACTGTGCTGGTTGTACAGGATCCCTTCACCAGCTATTACGATGCTCAGGTAGTGGCCGATTTTGTCCGGCTCATCGACAAGCTTGGCTACCAGCCGGTGCTGCTGCCGTTTTCACCGAACGGTAAGGCACAGCATATTAAAGGCTTTGTTACCCGTTTCACCAAAACGGCGCAGAAAACCGCCGACTACCTGAACCGGGTGGCGGCGCTGGGGATGCCGATGGTAGGCGTCGATCCAGCGTTGGTGCTGTGCTATCGCGACGAATACAACCAGGTTCTGGGCGACAAACGCGGCGACTTCAACGTGATGCTGGTGCACGAATGGCTGCCGCAGGCGCTGGCACAACGTGAAAGCCCGCCGCCGTCGGGTGAGGCCTGGTATCTGTTCGGCCACTGCACGGAAGTGACCGCGCTGCCGACGGCACCGAAACAGTGGGCGTCTATCTTTGCGCGCTTTGGCGCCACGCTTGAGAACGTTAGCGTCGGCTGCTGCGGTATGGCGGGCACCTACGGCCATGAAGTGAAGAATCACGCCAATTCGTTGGGCATTTATGAGCTATCGTGGCAGCAGGCGATGCAGCGCCTGCCGCGCAACCGCTGTCTGGCAACCGGCTATTCCTGCCGCAGCCAGGTGAAGCGCGTTGAAGGTAACGGCGTACGCCATCCCCTGCAGGCTTTACTGGAGATTATCGGATGATCTGGAGACGGCAAACCACGCTGGAGGCATTGAACGCGATGGGCGAAGGCAATATGGTCGGGCTGCTGGATATTCAGTTCGACAGTATTGGCGACGATTCGCTGGAAGCCACCATGCCGGTAGACCACCGTACTCATCAGCCGTTTGGCCTGCTGCATGGCGGCGCGTCGGTGGTGCTGGCTGAAACCCTCGGGTCGGTGGCTGGATATCTGTGTACGGAGGGCGATCAGCGGGTGGTGGGGCTGGAGGTGAATGCCAACCATATCCGCTCTGCGCGCAGCGGGCGGGTACGCGGAGTGTGCAAAGCGCTGCATGCCGGGCGGCGCCATCAGGTCTGGCAGATTGAAATCTTCGACGATGAAGGGCGGCTTTGCTGCTCCTCGCGGCTGACGACGGCAGTCGTATAAGCCCTCAGGCAAAACGCGCTTCCCTGTGGGGAGCGCGTTCAGATGGCTCACAAACCAGCCCGCGCTGTGCCGGATGGCGTCGCAAGCGACTTATCTGGCCTATAACGGATGTCGATTTCAATCAGTGACGCCATCCACGTAGGCCTGATAAGCGTAGCGCCATCGGGCTTTCGGACGTGGTCATCAGTCTTAACGCACTTACGCCTCGATCGGCGTTAAATATTCCAGCCGTAGCGGCTCGGCCAGCAGAGTATCCATTTGCCCAACAAACGCCTGAAAGTGCGCCTGCGATACATGATGGTCCAGCGCAGCCTGGTCGCGCCAGCGCTCGTGCATGTAAAATGTCTCTGGTTCATCGCGCCGTTGAAACAGCGCGTACTCGAGGTTGCCTGGCTCCTCACGCGTGGGTCGCAGCAGAGCGCTTAGCGCCTCGCGCAGCGCCTGCGTTTTTCCCGGTTGGGCCTTCAGCACGGCAAGTATCGCGATCATCCTAAAACCCCTCCAGCACGATTTTTCCAACCGCGCGGCCGGTTTCGAGCTGAGCGTGCGCCCGTTGCAGGTTTTCAGCGTTAATCACGCCGTAATGCTCGCCCAGCGTGGTGCGAATAACCTGAGTATCTATCAGCGTCGCCACTTCAGACAGTAAACGGTGCTGTGCATCCATGTCTTTGGTCTCAAACATTGAACGGGTGAACATAAACTCCCAGTGCAGCGAAAGACTTTTTAGCTTCAGCGGCACCACGTCGAGGTGCTCCGGGTCATCAATGAGCGCCAGTTTTCCCTGTGGGGCCAGCACGTTAATAAGCTCTAAATAGTGTTCTGCCGTATTATTCAGGCTGGCAACGTGCGTGACGGCGGGGACGCCAATGCGTGCCAGCTCGTCGCTCAGCGGTTGACTGTGATCGATAACATAGTGGGCGCCAGCCTCACGCACCCACTGCTGACTGGCTGGGCGAGACGCGGTACCGATGACCGTCATGTTCGTCAGTTTACGGGCAAGCTGAGTCAGAATAGAGCCGACACCGCCCGCCGCGCCGACAATGAGCAGCGTATCGCCCTCATTGCCGCCGCGGGCAACGCCCAGACGGTCGAACAACAGTTCCCAGGCGGTAATGGCGGTCAGCGGCAGCGCGGCGGCTGCGGCGTTATCCAGGGTACGCGGCTTCAGTGCGACGATACGTTCATCCACCCGCTGAAATTCGCTGTTGCTGCCAGGACGACCGAGTGCGCCGGCATACCAGACTTCATCGCCGGGGGTGAAAAGGGTCACACGTTCGCCGACGGCTTTGACGACGCCAACGGCATCCCAGCCGAGCACGCGCGGCGTCTCGCCTGAAAAACCGGCGCGCACTTTAGCATCGACGGGGTTGACGGAAATCGCTTTGATCTCCACCAGCAGGTCGTGGCCCGCAGCTTGTGGAACGGGCAGGGAAATCTCTTGAATAAACGGAATGTTGCTGCCGTCTGCGGCGGCTCTGGTAATGGCAAAGGCTTTCATCATGGCTCCAGGTCTGATTTGTCTTACCCGGATAATAAAAATAAGCGATGAAGAGAAAAACGGCGTCGCGGCGATAAGACTTATACGCAAACCGCGAAAATCACGCCGTGGGCTAACGATGTTCGAAGAAAATTTCTTCCTCTTCCATGCGTTCTTCAATCTGCCGGGTCACGCGCTGTAGCGCCGCCAGATGCTTTTCCGCCGCTTGCTCAATGGTCATCGCCTTCGCGATATAGACCAGATTCAGGCAGCCGATAACCCGCGCCTGGCTTCGTACCGGTACGGCGATGGAGGCGATTTTTTGCTCCAGCTGCCAGCCCTGAAAGTTTTCGCCGTAGCCGTTTTTCCGCGTACGTTCGAGTATCGCGTGCAGTTTTTCCGGCTCGCGGGCCAGTTGGTATTCCTCTTCCGGGCGGGCGGCCAGCATTTCAATAATGGGCTGACGCTCATGCTCGGGCGAAAAAGCCAGCCACGTCAGGCCAGACGCGGTCAACAGCAGCGGCAGGCGTCGGCCCACCATGGCGCGGTGGAAGGAGAGGCGACTAAAACGGTGGGTGGTTTCCCGTACGACCATGGCATCAACGTCGAGCGTGGTTAAATCGGTGGGCCAAATGACCTCGCGCAATAATTCTCCAAGTAGCGGCGTTGCAAGTGCAGAAATCCAATGTTCGTCACGAAATCCCTCACTTAACTGCCGCACTTTCATCGTCAAACGGAAGCTATCGTCTGACAAACTGCGCCGCACGTACCCCTCCTCCTGAAGGGTCTCCAGCAGCCTGCGTACGGTGGTGCGGTGCAGGCCGCTAAACTCCGCCAGCGTCGCGGTTGACGCGCCTCCGTCGAATTTATTTAACAAATTAAGTAACAATAAACCCCGCGTTAATCCCCGCACGGTTTTGTAATCGGTCGCCTCGTTATTCTTCATATTTCCTGACATTTTTATATCTAAAACAACGTTGTGCACCTGGTGCACATCCTGGTCTGTTTTGATTGTAGCCTAAATTCCCGGACATATACTGCGCTCATTATGAAAATATGTTTACAGCAAATTAACAGTCGAGCATGTGCGTTAACAGCACCAACCCGGCTGGTCCGATTCGTGAGGTATTGAAGATGACAACATCAAATCCGGATATTCAACCTGCAGTACAACACCATGTTCAGGTCGCTATCGCTGGCGCGGGTCCGGTAGGGCTGATGATGGCGAACTACCTGGGACAGATGGGCGTGGAGGTGCTGGTTGTCGAGAAGCTGGATAAATTAATCGACTATCCGCGCGCCATCGGCATTGATGATGAAGCGCTGCGCACCATGCAGTCTGTCGGGCTGGTCGATAACGTGCTGCCACACACGACGCCGTGGCATGCCATGCGTTTCCTGACCCCGAAAGGCCGCTGCTTTGCTGATATCCAGCCGATGACCGACGAATTTGGCTGGTCGCGCCGCAACGCGTTTATCCAGCCGCAGGTCGATGAGGTGATGTATCAAGGCCTGAGCCGTTTCCCGAACGTGCGCTGCCTGTTCTCCCGTGAACTGGAGGCGTTCACCCAAAAAGGTGACACCGTCACCATTAATCTGAAAGGCCCGGAGGGCGAACGTGAAACCGTACAGGCTAACTGGCTGGTGGCCTGCGACGGTGGCGCCAGCTTTATTCGCCGTACGCTGAACGTACCGTTTGAAGGTAAAACGGCGCCCAACCAGTGGATCGTGATTGATATTGCTAATGACCCGCTGGCTACGCCGCACATCTATTTGTGCTGTGACCCGGTGCGCCCTTACGTGTCGGCAGCGCTGCCGCACGGCGTGCGCCGCTTTGAATTTATGGTGATGCCGGGCGAAACCGAAGCCCAGTTGAGCGAGCCGGAGAATATGCGTCGCCTGCTCAGCCAGGTGCTACCGGATCCGGATAACGTCGAGCTGATTCGCCAGCGTGTATATACCCATAACGCCCGTATCGCAGAACGCTTCCGTATCGATCGCGTGCTGTTGGCCGGTGATGCGGCCCACATCATGCCGGTCTGGCAGGGGCAAGGCTACAACAGCGGTATGCGCGATGCTTTCAACCTGGCATGGAAGCTGGCGATGGTGGTCAACGGCAAAGCGGGCGAGACGCTGCTGGACACGTATCAGCAGGAACGCCGCGACCATGCCAAAGCCATGATCGATCTCTCGGTGACCGCTGGCAACGTACTGGCACCGGCAAAACGCTGGCACGGGACGGTGCGTGACGGCATCTCCTGGCTGCTGAACTACATTCCACCGGTAAAACGCTACTTCCTGGAAATGCGCTTTAAACCCATGCCGCAGTACCGCGAAGGCGCGCTGTTGCTGGAAGCTAACGCTAAAAATTCACCGGTCGGCAAGATGTTTATCCAACCGAAAGTGACCCGCGAAAACGGTGAAGTGGTGCTGCTGGATGAGGTTATTGGACCGAAGTTTGCCGTGATTGCCTGGGGCTGCAACCCGCTGTGGGGTATGAGCGACAGTCAAATCGCGCAATGGCGCGCGCTGGGAACCTGTTTTATTCAGGTGGTGCCGGATGTGCAGATCCGTACGCCGCAGGACAATTTCACCGGTGTGATACGTCTCGGTGATAGCCAGAATCGGCTGAAAACATGGTTTGCGGCGCAGAACGCTTCCCTGGTGGTGGTACGCCCGGACCGCTTTGTTGCTGCGCTGGCTATACCACAGACGCTGAATACAACCCTCGACCAACTTGCTCAGGCGATGGCGCTGACCCCCGCGACATCGGGTCTGGCTGAAGAGAAGGTGGCCTGAAATGAATGCATACCTGCACTGTCTTTCCCACACGCCGCTGGTGGGCTATGTCGACCCCGCACAGGAGGTGCTGGACGAAGTTAACGGCGTGATTAGTGAAGCGCGCGCGCGCATTGCGGCATTTGACCCGGAGCTGGTGGTGCTGTTCGCACCGGACCACTACAACGGCTTTTTCTATGACGTCATGCCGCCGTTTTGCTTAGGCATCGGCGCCACCTCCATCGGCGACTTTTCCAGCGCGGCAGGGGTATTGCCGGTTCCGACGGCGCTGGCGGAAGCCTGCGCTCACTCGGTGATGAAAAGCGGTATCGATCTGGCGGTTTCCTACTGTATGCAGGTCGATCACGGTTTTGCCCAGCCGCTGGAGCTGCTGCTTGGCGGGCTGGACAAACTGCCGGTACTGCCGGTGTTTATCAATGGCGTCGCCACGCCGCTGCCGGGTTTCCAGCGTACGCGCATGCTGGGCGAGGCCATGGGGCGCTTCCTGTCGACGCTGAATAAACGGGTGCTGATCTTAGGATCCGGTGGCCTGTCGCACCAGCCGCCGGTACCGGAGCTGGCGAAGGTGGACGCCCATATGCGCGATCGCCTGCTCGGCAGCGGTAAACAGCTGCCGCCCGACGAGCGTGAGCTGCGCCAGCGTCGGGTCATTGAAGCGGCTGAACGCTTTGTTGAAGACCAGAAAACGCTGCACCCGCTGAACCCCATCTGGGACAACCAGTTTATGACGTTGCTGGAACAGGGCCGCCTGACGGAGCTCGATGCTATCAGCAATGAAGAACTTTCGGCGATCGCCGGCAAATCGACCCACGAAGTGAAAACCTGGGCTGCGGCGTTTGCCACGCTTGCCGCCATGGGGCGCTACCGCGCCGAAGGCCGCTACTATCGGCCGATCCCGGAATGGATCGCCGGCTTTGGCTCACTGAGCGCCATGACAACGAATTGATTAAGCAGGAGATTATGATGAGCTATCAACCACAAACCGAATCTGCAACCAGCCGTTTTCTTAACGTGGAAGAGGCCGGACAAACGCTGCGCATCCACTACAACGACTGCGGCCAGGGCGATGAAACCGTCGTGCTGCTGCACGGTTCCGGACCGGGGGCAACCGGCTGGGCGAACTTCAGCCGCAATATCGATCCGCTGGTGGAGGCGGGCTATCGCGTACTGCTGCTGGACTGCCCGGGCTGGGGCAAAAGTGACTCGATCGTGAACACGGGCTCTCGCTCCGATTTGAACGCCCGTATTCTGAAAAGCGTGGTCGATCGGTTGGATATCGAGAAAGTACACCTGCTCGGTAACTCTATGGGTGGGCACAGCGCGGTGGCCTTTACGCTGACCTGGCCTGAACGCGTCGGCAAACTGGTACTGATGGGCGGTGGCACCGGCGGCATGAGTCTGTTCACACCGATGCCGACGGAAGGCATCAAGCTGCTGAACGCGCTGTATCGCGAACCGACCATCGAAAATCTCAAAAAGATGATGAGCATTTTCGTTTATGACACTCGCGATTTGACCGACGCGCTGTTTGAAGCCCGTCTGAACAACATGCTGTCGCGCCGTGACCACCTGGAAAACTTTATTAAGAGCCTGGAAGCCAACCCGAAACAGTTCCCGGATTTCGGCCCGCGGCTGGGTGAAATTAGCGCGCCGACCCTGGTGGTCTGGGGGCGTAACGACCGTTTTGTCCCGATGGATGCGGGCCTGCGACTGCTCTCCGGGATTGCCGGTTCCGAACTGCATATTTACCGCGATTGCGGCCACTGGGCACAGTGGGAGCACGCAGAGGCGTTTAACCAGCTGGTGCTGAATTTCCTGGCGCGTCAATAAGGAGCCGCAATGTCTACCGATTCTTTGGCCACACTGGCCGCCGCGCTGCGCGAAGCAGAACGCACCGAGGTGGCGATCGCGCCGCTGCGCGAGATGATTGGTCTCGATAACGCCGAAGCCGCGTATGCCATTCAGCGCCTGAACGTCGAATTTGGTGTGGCGCAGGGCCGCCGCATCGTGGGGCGCAAAGTGGGTTTGACCCACCCGAAAGTCCAGCAACAGCTGGGCGTCGACCAGCCGGATTTTGGCACCCTGTTTGCGGATATGTGCTACGGCGATAACGAGACCATTCCCTTCGACCGCGTGCTGCAGCCGAAGATTGAAGCCGAGATCGCCTTGGTGCTGAACCGCGATCTGCCGCATGCCGACACCACCTTTGATGAACTGTATAACGCCATTGAGTGGGTTGTCCCGGCGCTTGAAGTGGTGGGCAGCCGCGTGCGCGACTGGTCTATTAAGTTTGTTGACACCGTCGCCGACAACGCCTCCTGCGGCGTGTACGTGGTCGGCGGCCCGGCGCAGCGTCCAGCCGCGCTGGACCTGAAAAACTGCGCGATGACCATGACCCGCAATCACGAAGAGGTGTCCAGCGGTCGCGGCAGCGAATGTCTGGGTCACCCGCTGAACGCCGCCGTCTGGCTGGCGCGCAAAATGGCCAGTCTCGGCGAGCCGCTACGTGCGGGGGATATCGTACTCACCGGCGCACTGGGGCCGATGGTCGCGGTCAAACCGGGCGATCGTTTTGAGGCGGTTATCGAGGGCATTGGCTCGGTTGCCGCGACCTTTTCAGAGCAAGAAGGAAGTCAGTCATGAGCAAATGTAAAGTCGCCATTATCGGTTCAGGCAATATCGGCACTGACCTGATGATCAAAATTCTGCGTCACGGTAAGCATCTGGAGATGTCGGTGATGGTTGGCATTGATCCGAACTCTGACGGCCTGGCGCGTGCGGCGCGTATGGGCGTCGCCACCACTCACGAAGGGGTGAGCGGATTAATGGCGATGGCGGAATTTGCCGACATTGATATCGTATTCGATGCCACCAGCGCGGGCGCGCACGTGAAAAATGACGCCGCGCTGCGTAAGGCAAAGCCGGGTATCCGCCTGATTGACCTGACGCCAGCGGCGATTGGCCCGTACTGCGTGCCGGTCGTTAACCTCGACAAAAATCTGTCGCAGGGCAACGTCAACATGGTGACCTGCGGCGGCCAGGCTACCATCCCAATGGTGGCGGCGGTTTCCCGCGTGGCAAAAGTTCACTACGCGGAAATTATTGCCTCTATCTCCAGCAAATCCGCGGGCCCGGGCACCCGCGCGAATATCGACGAGTTTACGGAAACAACGTCGCAAGCGATTGAAGTGGTTGGCGGTGCGGCGAAGGGGAAAGCGATTATTATCCTCAACCCGGCCGAACCGCCGGTGATGATGCGCGACACGGTATACGTGCTGAGCGAAGCGGCCTCGCAGGCTGAAATTGAGGCTTCCATCGAAGCGATGGCGGCAGCGGTACAGGCCTACGTGCCGGGCTACCGTCTGAAGCAAAAAGTGCAGTTCGAGGTTATCCCGCAGGATAAACCGGTGAACATTCCCGGCGTGGGTCAGTTCTCCGGGCTGAAAACGGCCGTGTATCTGGAAGTCGAAGGTGCCGCTCACTATCTGCCGGCCTACGCCGGAAACCTCGACATTATGACCTCGGCGGCAATGTCTACCGCTGAAAAAATGGCCCAAACGCTGGTTAAAGTGGCAGGAGAAGTCGCATGAACGGTAAAAAACTCTATATCTCAGATGTGACGTTACGCGACGGGATGCACGCCATCCGCCACCAGTATTCGCTGGACCACGTTCGGCAGATAGCCAGGGCGCTGGACGATGCGCGCGTCGACTCGATTGAAGTTGCGCACGGCGACGGCCTGCAGGGATCCAGCTTTAACTACGGCTTTGGCGCGCACAGCGATATCGAGTGGATCGCTGCGGCGGCGGAAGTGGTGCAACATGCCAAAATCGCCACGCTACTGATCCCGGGTATCGGCACGCTGCACGACCTGAAAAATGCCTATCAGGCAGGGGCCCGCGTGGTGCGTGTGGCGACGCATTGCACCGAAGCAGACGTTTCCGCGCAGCATATTGCCTACGCCCGCGAACTCGGGATGGACACCGTCGGTTTTCTGATGATGAGCCATATGACCACGCCGGAAAATCTGGCGAAGCAGGCAAAACTGATGGAAGGCTACGGCGCAACCTGTATTTATGTGGTGGACTCCGGCGGCGCAATGAACATGAACGATATTCGCGATCGCTTCCGCGCGCTGAAAGAGGTGCTTAAACCGGAAACGCAAACCGGTATGCACGCGCACCATAACCTGAGCCTTGGCGTTGCCAACTCGCTGGTGGCGGTAGAAGAGGGCTGTGACCGTATTGACGCCAGCCTTGCGGGAATGGGTGCCGGTGCCGGTAACGCGCCGCTGGAAGTGTTTATCGCCGCCGCTGACAAGCAGGGCTGGCAGCACGGTACTGACCTGTATGCGCTGATGGCGGCAGCGGACGATCTGGTGCGTCCGTTACAGGATCGTCCGGTACGCGTCGATCGTGAAACGCTGGCGCTCGGCTATGCCGGCGTCTACTCCAGCTTCCTGCGTCACAGCGAAGTGGCAGCGGCGCGTTATGGTCTCAGCGCGGTTGATATCCTGGTTGAACTGGGCAAACGCCGAATGGTGGGTGGCCAGGAAGACATGATCGTCGACGTGGCGTTGGATCTGAAAGCCAAAGCGCAGGCTTGATAACGATCCGGTCGGCAATGTACTGACCGGGCGAACGAAAATGAAAAAATAACGCGGCCGGCAACGTATCGGCCGCCTTTCACCTGTTCTCTACAGAAGGTAGCACGATGTCGAATATTACTCACGTTTCCTCACCGCCGAAAACGTCCCGCCTGATGCAGACCGTCGGGCTTTGCTTTTTGGTCGCCCTGATGGAAGGGCTCGATTTACAGGCCGCGGGTATTGCTGCGGTGGGCATTGCCCAGGCATTCTCGCTGGATAAAATGCAGATGGGCTGGATTTTCAGCGCCGGGATACTGGGTCTGCTGCCAGGGGCGCTGTTTGGCGGTATGCTGGCCGACCGACATGGCCGCAAGAAGGTGCTGCTGGGCTCGGTAGTGCTGTTTGGCCTGTTTTCGATTGTGACCGCGCTGGCGTGGGATTTCCCGTCGCTGGTATTTGCCCGCTTTATGACCGGTGCGGGGCTGGGTGCGGCACTGCCGAATCTGATTGCGCTCACTTCTGAAGCGGCGGGGCCACGTTTTCGCGGTACCGCAGTGAGCCTGATGTACTGCGGGGTGCCGATTGGCGCGGCGCTGGCTGCCGCCATGGGGTTCAGCGGCCTGACGCAGGCCTGGCAGACGATTTTCTGGGTTGGCGGTATTGTGCCGCTGTTGTTGGTTCCGCTGCTGATGCTCCGCCTGCCGGAGTCGCAGGCGTTTAGCCGTCAGCAGCAGGATGCCCCGGCGCCGCTGCGGGCCATTTTTGCATCCGGTACCGCCTCATCAACGCTGCTGCTGTGGCTGTGTTACTTCTTCACCCTGCTGGTGGTGTATATGCTGATTAACTGGCTGCCGATGCTGCTGGTCGATCAGGGCTTTAGCCGCCCGCAGGCTGCCGGCGTGATGTTCGCACTGCAAATGGGGGCGGCGCTGGGTACGCTGATGCTGGGTGCGTTGATGGACAAACTCAGCCCGCTCAAAATGTCGCTGTTGATTTACTGCGGAATGCTGGCGTCGCTGATTTCACTGGGTATGGCGAACTCATTTGCCATGATGCTGGTATCAGGTTTTGTCGCGGGGATGTTTGCGACCGGTGGGCAGAGCGTGCTTTATGCCCTGGCGCCGCTGTTTTACGGCACCGAAATTCGCGCTACTGGCGTTGGCACGGCGGTAGCGGTCGGGCGGCTGGGGGCGATGAGCGGCCCGCTGCTGGCCGGAAAAATGCTGGCGCTGGGCACCGGCACCGTGGGGGTGATGGCCGCCTCCGCGCCGGGGATTGTGCTGGCGGGCGTGGCGGTGTTCTGGCTGATGAATCGCCATCAGCGCAGCGTGGCGGAGGAAAGCGCGGGATGATAATGGGGGCGTCGCTGGCGACGCCATCCGGCACAGGGAGCCTTAATAGGCTCCCTTTTTTATGCGTGATGATTAATCAAAAGCGCTGCTCGGGCACAATTTAACGCCGTCCGTTTTCCAGCGAACCATTTTGGCGTTGGCATCGAGATCTTTTACCGATACAGAATCACCGGAATATAACGATCCGGTGACGATAATATCGTAATTGTGGTTCGGCTGCGGGACGAAATCAGAATAGGATGTGGTGCTGGCGTAATGCACGATATCAATGAGTTGCCCCGGTTTGATGGTAAATTCATTGATAAATGCGCCCTTAACATCGTTTGATGCCGGCATGTCTGAGAGGCGTTTGTTTCCGGTTACCGGAATGCCAATGATCGCCAGTCCGGAGGTAATTCGCCTTTCCAGTACTTTCTTATAGCAGCCATCAGGCTGCTTTTCATAAAACTGCAATGCGGTATTGCCAGAGGTGCTGGCGCGAATACGCGCGGCATCATTACCTTTGTAATCTTCAAGCGCAGGTCGGAAACCGGCGGTGCATCCACTCAGAAGTACGGCGACCAGGCCACTGACTAAAATATTTTTATACATTTTTATCCGTGATAATAATTTTTATTAAGGACGAAGGAGGATGTTGCTTTTAATTATTCAAGACCTTTTATAAACGCAATACTACACGTGATTTCAGGCATTACTTTATTCGTAATGCTATGATTCACAGTGGTTTCTTGGTTTGGTTAACGTTATCGTGCCAGAATGTTTTTTTCAACACTAAAATAGGCTGCTTGCTGAGCAGGGAACTGACGTGATGGAATAAACGCTATTTGCCGCGCAAAGCGTTAAAAGCCATCTATTCTTGTTGAGCGCCTTTGCGCGATGGTTAAGAATAGAATGACACTTCACGATGCGACAGGCAGGACGTTATGACTCAGTACAGTACGTTTTCCCTTGGTTCTCAATTTGTTAATCGTCTCGGATACGGGGCGATGCAGCTGGCCGGTCCCGGTGTCTTTGGCCCGCCAAAAGACCGCCACGCGGCGATTTCCGTGTTACGCGAAGCTCTTGAACTGGGCGTCAATCACATTGATACCAGCGACTTTTACGGCCCGCATATCACCAATCAGATTATCCGTGAAGCGCTGCACCCGTACGCCGACGATCTGACCATTGTCACTAAAATCGGCGCCCGCCGCGGCGATGACGCGTCCTGGCTACCGGCATTTTCCGCCGCAGAACTCAAGCAGGCGGTGCATGATAATCTACGCAATCTGGGCCTCGACGTGCTTGATGTGGTCAATATGCGGGTGATGATTGGCGACGGACATGGGCCGCGAGAAGGCGATATTGAGGCCAGCATTAGCGTACTGGCAGAACTGCAGCAGCAGGGGTTGGTGAAGCATATTGGCCTGAGCAACGTCACCCCGGCGCAGGTCGCGCAGGCGCGTCAAATTGTGCCGATTGTTTGCGTTCAGAACGAATACAATATTGCTCACCGCGCCGACGATGCGCTGATTGACGCACTGGCGCACGACGGTATTGCCTACGTGCCGTTCTTCCCGCTTGGCGGTTTCTCACCGCTGCAATCCACCACGCTCAATCGCGTTGCCGCCGATCTGGGCGCGACGCCAATGCAGGTGGCTCTGGCCTGGCTGTTGCACCGCTCGCCAAATATTTTGCTGATCCCTGGTACGTCGTCAGTGGCGCACCTGAGGGAAAACATGGCTGCGGCGCAGCTGCCGCTGCCGCCCGAGGCGCTGGCGACGCTTGACGGGATTGCTGCTAAAGGGTAACGGGAGGTTACATGACGCAAACGCTCTCGGCCCGGTGCCACTGCGGCACGGTCGCGTTCACCGTTGCGCTGAGCGAGGGTTTTAACACCGCGCGGCGCTGTAACTGTTCCTATTGCCGGATGCGCGGCGCGGTGGCCGTGTCTGCACCGTTGACGGGGATTAAGGTGCTGCGCGGGCGAGATAAGCTGACTGAATACCGCTTTAATACCGGCGAAGCGGTGCATTTTTTCTGTTCGGTATGCGGAATCTATACCTTCCACCAGCGTCGTTCTAATCCGCAGCAATATGGCGTTAACGTTGCGTGCATTGAAGGCGTATCGCCGTTTGATTTTGCCTGCGTAGAGGTCGTTGATGGTGCGAATCACACCAAAGATGGCGGCAGCGGCGGGGTAGTCGGGTATTTACGCTACGAAGGCATAAAGTCGGAATAAAAAAAGCCCTGCTTTGAGCAGGGCTTGTCAATTTCAGGGCAATTAAGCCACCAGGCTATCAATCGCCGCTTTCGCGTCAGCAGACGCTTTTGCCGCCATTTCCGGACCGTAAGCGATGCCTTCAGCGAAGACCACGTTCACGTCGGTGATGCCGATGAAGCCCAGGAACACGTTCAGGTACGGGGTGATCAGGTCGGTCGGGGTATCTTTATGGATGCCGCCGCGGCTGGTCAGTACGATAGCGCGTTTACCGGTCACCAGGCCTTCTGGACCTTTCTCGGTGTAACGGAAGGTCACGCCGGCACGGGCAATCAGGTCAAAATAGTTTTTCAACTGAGTTGGGATGTTGAAGTTGTACATCGGCGCAGCAATAACAATCACGTCGTGCGCTTTCAGTTCAGCAATCAGCTCATCAGACAGCGTCAGCGCTTCCTGCTGGCGCGGGGTCAGCGGGGAATCGCTCGGACGCAGCGCACCTACCAGTTCACCATCCAGTACCGGAATCGGGTTGGCGGCCAGGTCACGCACGGTGATTTCGTCAGCGGAGTGCTTTTCGCGCCACTGTTCAACGAAATAATCGGACAGCTGACCTGATTGAGAGTAGCCTGCCAGGATGCTGGATTTCAGAACTAATACTTTGCTCATTGGGTGATTCCTTATATTTGATTGACGGGCTGTGCCCTGTTGCTTGCTGACACTCTATTCACATTCCTGCCGCAGGGATAGCGCAATATATCGAATTCTATATTCAGTTTTTTTGAACAAGGCAACAAATGCGCAAATGTGGTACTCTAGGACCATACTTTATAAGCGTTTTTTACAGGCACTCCGCTGCCCGATAACACTATGACAGAACAACAAAAAATCACCTTCGCCACGCTCAGCCAGCGCCTTGACGCGCTGACGCTGCGGGATAAACAGCGTTTTGCCCGCCGTCTGCACGGCGTGAAGAAGGTTAAAAATCCTGATGCTCAACAGGCCATTTACCAGGAGATGGCGCAGGAAATTGAACAGGCGGCAGGTAAGGTTGTGCTACGCGAAGCGTCACGTCCGGCGATTGAATACCCGGAAAACCTGCCCGTCAGCCAGAAGAAACAGGATATTCTTAACGCCGTTCGCGACCACCAGGTGGTGATCGTTGCCGGTGAAACCGGTTCGGGTAAAACCACCCAGCTGCCAAAAATCTGTATGGAGCTGGGACGCGGGATTAAAGGCCTGATTGGCCATACCCAGCCGCGTCGTCTGGCGGCGCGCACCGTGGCTAACCGTATTGCAGAAGAGTTAAAAACCGAGCCGGGCGGCTGCATCGGTTATAAAGTGCGTTTCAGCGACCACGTCAGCGATAACACGATGGTCAAGCTGATGACCGACGGTATTCTGCTGGCGGAAATTCAGCAGGACCGTCTGCTGATGCAGTACGACACCATTATTATCGATGAAGCGCACGAACGTAGTCTGAACATCGACTTCCTGCTCGGCTACCTGAAAGAGCTCTTGCCGCGTCGCCCCGATCTGAAAGTCATTATCACTTCCGCAACGATCGACCCGGAGCGCTTCTCCCGTCACTTTAATAACGCGCCGATCATTGAAGTCTCCGGCCGGACTTATCCGGTAGAAGTGCGTTATCGACCCATCGTGGAAGAGGCGGACGATACTGAGCGCGATCAGCTACAGGCGATTTTTGACGCGGTTGATGAACTGGGTCAGGAAAGCCCTGGCGACATCCTGATCTTTATGAGCGGTGAACGTGAAATTCGGGATACCGCCGATGCGCTCAACAAACGCGACCTGCGCCACACCGAAATTTTGCCGCTGTACGCGCGGTTGTCGAACAGCGAACAGAACCGCGTGTTCCAGCCGCACAGCGGGCGTCGCATTGTGCTGGCGACCAACGTGGCGGAAACGTCGCTCACCGTACCGGGCATCAAGTACGTTATTGACCCGGGCACGGCGCGTATCAGTCGCTACAGCTACCGCACCAAGGTTCAGCGTCTGCCTATTGAGCCGGTCTCACAGGCCTCCGCCAACCAGCGTAAAGGCCGCTGTGGCCGTGTGTCGGAAGGGATCTGTATTCGTCTGTATTCTGAAGACGACTTCCTGTCGCGCCCGGAGTTTACCGACCCGGAAATTCTGCGCACCAACCTGGCGTCGGTCATTCTGCAAATGACCGCGCTGGGGCTGGGTGATATCGCCGCGTTTCCGTTTGTTGAAGCGCCCGATAAACGTAACATTCAGGATGGTGTACGCCTGCTGGAAGAGCTGAGCGCCATCACCACCGACGAGCAGCAAACCGCTTACAAGCTGACGCCGCTGGGGCGTCAGCTTAGCCAACTGCCGGTTGATCCACGTCTGGCGCGTATGGTGCTGGAAGCGCAGAAACACGGCTGCGTGCGCGAGGCGATGATTATCACCTCCGCGCTGTCTATTCAGGATCCGCGCGAGCGGCCGATGGACAAACAGCAGGCGTCCGATGAAAAACATCGCCGTTTCCATGATAAGGAGTCCGACTTCCTGGCGTTCGTCAACCTGTGGAATTACCTTGGTGAACAGCAGAAAGCGTTGTCGTCAAATCAGTTCCGCCGCCAGTGTAAGCAGGATTTTCTTAACTATCTGCGCGTACGGGAATGGCAGGATATCTACACCCAGCTGCGCCAGGTGGTGAAAGAACTGGGCATTCCGGTTAACAGCGAACCGGCGGAGTACCGTGAGATACATATCGCGCTGCTTACCGGTCTGCTTTCGCACATCGGTATGAAAGATGCCGACAAGCAGGAATTCACCGGCGCACGCAACGCGCGCTTCTCTATCTTCCCGGGCTCCGGGCTGTTCAAGAAGCCGCCTAAATGGACCATGGTTGCCGAACTGGTGGAAACCAGCCGCCTGTGGGGGCGTATTGCCGCGCGAATCGATCCGGAATGGGTGGAGCCGGTTGCGCAGCATTTGATCAAACGCTCTTACAGTGAACCGCACTGGGAACGCGCGCAGGGCGCGGTGATGGCGACGGAGAAGGTGACCGTCTACGGCCTGCCGATTGTCGCTGCGCGTAAGGTCAACTACAGCCAGATCGATCCGGCGCTGTGTCGTGAGCTGTTTATTCGCCATGCGCTGGTGGAGGGGGATTGGCAGACACGCCACGCTTTCTTCCGCGATAACCTGAAGCTGCGTACCGAAATTGAAGAGCTGGAGCATAAATCGCGCCGTCGCGACATCCTGGTGGATGACGAGACGATGTTTGAATTTTACGACCAGCGCATCAGCCATGAGGTGATTTCCGCGCGCCACTTTGATAAGTGGTGGAAACAGGCCAGCCGTGAAACGCCGGATCTGCTCAATTTTGAGAAGAGCATGCTGATTAAAGAGGGGGCGGAGCAGGTCAGCAAGCTGGACTACCCGAACTTCTGGCACCAGGGCAACCTGAAGCTGCGCCTCTCTTATCAGTTTGAACCCGGTGCTGACGCCGATGGCGTGACGGTGCATATTCCGCTGCCGCTGCTCAATCAGGTGGATGACGCCGGGTTTGAATGGCAGATCCCGGGCCTGCGCCGTGAGCTGATTATCGCGCTGATTAAATCACTGCCGAAGCCGGTGCGCCGCAACTTTGTGCCTGCGCCGAACTACGCGGAAGCGCTGTTAGGCCGCGTCACGCCGTTTGAACAACCGCTGCTCGATGCGATGGAGCGCGAGCTGCGCCGGATGACCGGCGTGACCGTTGATCGTGAGTCCTGGCAGTGGGATCAGGTGCCCGATCACCTGAAAATTACCTTCCGCGTCGTTGACGATAAAAACAAGAAGCTTCAGGAAGGCCGCTCGCTGCAGGAATTGAAGGACGCGCTGAAGGGCAAAGTGCAGGAGACGCTTTCGTCGGTGGCCGACGACGGCATCGAACAAGCCGGGCTGCATATCTGGAGCTTTGGCGACCTGCCGGACCGCTACGAGCAGAAGCGCGGCAACTATAAGGTGAAGGCCTGGCCGGCGCTGGTGGATGAACGCGACAGCGTGGCGATCAAGCTGTTCGATAACGAGCTGGAACAGCAACAGGCCATGTGGCGCGGCCTGCGTCGTCTGCTGCTGCTGAATATCCCGTCGCCGATCAAGTATCTGCACGAGAAGCTGCCGAACAAAGCCAAGCTGGGCCTGTACTTTAACCCGTACGGCAAAGTACTGGATCTGATTGACGACTGCATCTCCTGCGGCGTGGATAAGCTGATTGATGAAGCGGGTGGCCCGGTGTGGACGGAAGCAGGCTTTAACGCGTTGCATGATAAAGTGCGCGCGGAGCTCAATGAGACGGTGGTTGACATTGCTAAGCAGGTTGAGCAAATCCTGACGGCGGTATTCAACGTTAACAAACGCCTGAAAGGGCGCGTCGACATGACGATGGCTCTGGGGCTGTCGGACATCAAAGCGCAGATGAACGGTCTGGTGTACCGCGGCTTCGTCACTGGCAACGGCTTCCGTCGTCTGGGCGACACCCTGCGTTATTTGCAGGCTATCGAAAAACGGCTGGAGAAAATGGCCGTCGACCCGCACCGCGATCGCGCGCAGATGCTCAAAGTGGAGAGCGTTCAGCAGGCGTGGCAGCAGTGGCTGAATAAGCTGCCGCCAGCGCGCCGGGAAGATGACGACGTGAAAGAGATCCGCTGGATGATCGAGGAGCTGCGTGTCAGCTTCTTTGCGCAGCAGCTCGGGACGCCGTATCCGATTTCCGATAAGCGAATATTGCAGGCGATGGAGCAGATAGTGGCGTAAGCGTGACCCACGCTGCTGATGGCAACGAACCGGGGCGTAAGGTTTACCTGCGGCCCGGTTCGGCGCATGCTTTTATGGTGACGATATCCGTTCACCATCAGATTGACGCAGTCATGGCACAAACCAGAAGGCGTGGGCGTCTCGTTCCTGGCTACGCTTGCAATATTTCTCACCGTTCCCCCCTTACTGCAATTCCTGCTCAACGGTATATCGATAAACCCGCATACGCTGCTTCGGATCGCAACGTTATCGTTGTCTTCTGAGAAATCAATATGCTGATTGCTGACTTCCAGATTGATTTGCAGCTGATAAGGCATTGTTCTTAATTAAGATCTTTATTCAATATTTCGAGAATTAATTGGGAGACGGGCTGGCGGAGGGCATTGACCTCGGCTATTACGGTGCGGCGCTGTTCTTTGGTACGAGGATCCTGATTACCGCCGGGGCTTGCTTTATCTTTAAAGCTAACCGCGTGTTTTGCTTCTGGGCGGCATATATTCTGACCCGACCGTTTGGCGCGGCCTGCGGGGATCTGCTTTCCCAACCGGTGGATAACGGCGGCGTTGGGTTAGGTGCGAACATGACCAGCCTGATATTCGGCCTGGCGATTATGCTAATGATTGCCGGACTGGTGGTGAGCGACTGGCGTAAGCGCGTAGGCGCCAAATAGTGATAGGGAGCGGGCTGACCGCTCCCTTGCGGTATTAAACGCTGTATGTCAGGCCTTCACCCGTGATGAGAAAAAGCGGGTTGTCCCGCCAAACCCGCAGCATCATGCGTTGACCCAGGTGAGCGTAAACCCGTCCCAGCCCTTTATCCCTACGGTTTGCAACGCCGTTGACGTTAAGCGCGGGTTGTTATGTATCATGTCAATGAACCGGCGTACGCCCTGCACGCGTTCGTCGGTGCTGTCAGGATCCGTCACCTCACCGTCGCGCACGACGTTGTCGCCAATAATCAACGTACCCGGGCGTGAATATTTCAGCGCCCATTGCAGGTAATAAGGATTATTGGGTTTGTCCGCGTCGATGAAAATCAGATCGAACGGCGCGGCATCGCCGAGCATGGCCAGTGAATCCAGCGCCGGGCCTTCATGCAGCGTCACGCGATCGTTAAGACCTGCCAGCGCAATGTTTTGCCGCGCGATTCGGGCGTGGTTCGGGTCAGCTTCCAGCGTTATCAGATGCCCACTGGCGGGCAGTTCACGCGCCATCCAGATAGCGCTATAAGCACCGAGCGTGCCGATTTCCAGTATTTTTTTCGCGCCTGACATCCGTACAAACAGCGCTAGCAGCTGCCCCTGATTGGCGGCGACGTCGTGGGCGGGCAGCCCCGCGCGGAGGTTATTTTCCAGCACCTGAGACAGGATGGCATCTTCGCCAATCAGTTTTTCAATCAGATAGTTATCAACATCGGTCCACCGTTTTTGCATTGCGATGCTCTCATGGTTTTGTCAGCCTGACGATGAAGACCAGCCGCCTCCCAGCGACCGGTAAAGATCGATCTGCGCCAGCAGCAGATTATTTTTCACCTGTACTTCGCTAAGCTGCGTCGAGAACAGGGTGCGCTGCGCGTCCAGTACGTCAAGGTAGGAGGAGTAGCCGTTCCGATAGCGGTTTTGCGCAATGCGCAGCGTTTCCTGTGCCACCGTCTCTTGCCCCTGGAGTTCGCTGAGCTGTTCGCCGTAGCGGGCGATAGCATCAAGACTATCATTCACCTCTTTAAAGGCGTTGCGCACGGTTTTCTCATAGCCGTACAGCGCCTGATTGCGCTGGGCCATCGAAACATCGACCTGGGCGTTTAACACCTGCCGATTCAACAGCGGAGCCAGAATACTACCGCCGAGGCTCCACAGCCGCAGCGGGTTATCCAGCAAATCGGGCAGGGTGCGGTCCTGTAAGCTGCCGGTAGCGGTCAGGTTGATGGACGGCAGCAGCTGTGCTTTTGAAGACGCCAGCGTGGCATCGGCGGCCAGCAGTTGGCGCTGTGCCTGAACGATATCCGGGCGCCGGTTGAGCAGCGATGATGGTAGCTGAGAAGGTAACACCAGCGGCGTCAACTGGGCAAACTCATGACGCATAACGTCGCCGGGGTTTTTACCCAGCAGCACGCTCAGGGCATTCTCCTGCTGAGCAATCTGATGACGTAACACTGGCACCTGAGCGCGCGTCGCACGCAGTTCTGAATCGGCCTGCATCAGTTCGAGCCGCGAGGTATAGCCGGTTTCAAACTGCCGCTTTGCCAGAGTCCAGGCGTCTTCACGTGATTTCAGCGTTTGTTCGGTGACCCGTAGCTGCTCGTCCAGCGAAAGTAGTGAGAGATAACCGGAAGCGACGGCGGTGGCCACTGTCAGATCCGCCGCGGCAGCGGCGGCTTTTTGCGCCTCCAGGCTCGCCTGCGCGGCATCGGCGGCGCGACGGTTTACGCCCCATAAATCGACGTCGTAGCTGGCGGTCAGTCCGCCTTTGTACACCGTGCTGTGGACCGGCAGCCCGGTCGCAGCCGACTGCGCGCGGGCGCGGGTACCGCCCAGGCTGGCATCAAGCGACGGGAACAGGCTGCTGTCGGCAGCGTAGGCGCGGGCCTGATATTCATTGACTCGTTCGCGGGCGATGAGCACATCGCTGTTATGGCGCAACGCCAGGTCAACGTACTGGTTCAGCGCGTCGTCATGGAAGTGACGCCACCAGACACCTTCGACGGCGCTGGCGGGGCCGATATCAGCGCGCCAGGCCGTAGGGATTGCCAGCGTTGGCTGCGCCTGCTGAACGTCTGCCGACTGGCAGCCCACTAAGGCGAGCGCTAATGCAACGACCGCTGGCCGGATCATTTATCCGCCTCCGCATGCGTATCAATCGTCACTTGCACCGACATCCCCGGACGCAGACGCTCGAGATTTTTCTGCCCCGTGTTCACGGCAATACGCACGGGAATACGCTGGGCGATCTTGACGAAGTTACCGGTAGCGTTGTCCGGCGAGATGGCGCTGAACTCAACCCCGGTGGCGGGCGAAATACTTTGTACGGTGCCGTGGAATTTTTCGCTGTTCAGCGCATCGACGCTAAAGGTTACGGCCTGGCCGACGCGCACGCTTGCCAGCTGCGTCTCTTTCAGGTTGGCGATGACCCAGTGCTGCGGTGGTACCAGCGGGGCAAGGTGGGTACCTGCCGTGACGTACGCGCCGAGGCGCACGGCCACTTGTCCTAACTGACCGTCGGTAGGCGCGATGATACGCGTATTCTGTAGATCGATCTCCGCCAGTTCCAGCGCCGCTTTAGCGTTCGCCACGTCGGCCTCAAGCGATGCGCGATTGACGATGGTCGACTGTAAATCCTGGCGCGACATTTCCAGCGTGGCCTTCGCCTGCTCAATATCGGCCGCGCTCTGCGCGGCGCTGGCGCGTGCGGCGTCACGTTCGCGTACCGACAGCGAACCGTCGGCGGTCAGCTCCTGCACGCGCGCTAAGTCGGCCTGTGATTTGAGATTCTGCGCGCGGGCGTTTTGCAGCGCCGCGTCGTTGCGGGTAATCACCGCTTCGGCGCTTTTTCGCTGCTGGAGGTTATTTTTCAGCGCGGCCTCTTTCATCGCCAGCTGCGCCTGCGCCTGGTGAACTCGCTGCTTATAGATGCGATCGTCAATCTGAAAGAGGACTTGCCCCCGTTTGACGCGGTTAAAATCCTGCACGTTGACCTGGGTCACGTAGCCGCTGACCTGCGGGCTGATAAAGGTCGTCAGGCCGCGTACGTAGGCGTTATCGGTAAACTGGCTGTGGCGGGTGAAGGGCGGCAGTTGCCAGGCGTACAGGACGACCAGTACGCCGACAAGGCCAATGGCCGCAGCGGTAAAAATGGACACCACGCGGATGTTGTTGCGGGTGTTGGCCTGCTGCCTGGCGGCATCCTGCTGACTCATGACGACTCCGATCTCTCTTAAGGTAACTTGCTGCCCGTGGCGCGCTTGAGCGCGATATGGGCAGTGATTTTCAGTCTTAGCAAACGCCAGAACACCCACAATAATGTGGCGGCGGAAATGGCGGCCGTCAGCATATAGGTGTCATTGTAGGCGAGGATATTGGCCTCCAGCGTTGAGGCGGTTTGTAGCAGTGAGCTGGCCTGTACGTTAAGCAGTGCGCTGTCGCCTATCTGGCTTTGATACTGCTGGGCATACTGCTGCAAACGTTCGTTAATAATCGGGTTCAGCGTGGTTAACTGATCGGCAAGCTGACTGGAGTGAAATTTTTCACGCCAGGTCTGGAATGTGCCGAGAATAGCCGAGCCCAGCAGGCCGCCAACGTTTTGACTCATGCCGAACAGCACCGAGAAACTGACCAGATTGCGCTGGTCAGCCACCACGCCGCCGATGCCCGCCAGCATGGCCGGGGCAAGGAAAAACGCGCTGCCGAAGCCGAGCAGGAACTGGCTGAGCATCAGTTGATCCGGCCGGGTCAGGCTGTTGGATTGGCTGTCGAGCAGCGAAGCCGCCATGATAAGCGCCAGCGCGGTGGCGGTTGGCCAGTAGAGGCGGCGCGGGTTGAGCGTCAGGCAACTGGCGACAATGCCGCAGACGATACCGGCGAAAATCGACCAGGCCAGCTTGGTCATCTGTTCGTTTTGCAAGCCAACATACTGGAGCCAGCCGATGACGCCGGTGTTTTGCTCTGCCAGCACAATACGGATGAGCACCATAATCAGCCCCAGACGCAGAATACTGCCGCTGGAGAGCCAGCGCGTATTCAGCAGCGGATTACTGCGGTTGTGTTCGAACGCAATGGCGCTGACGATAAGGACGATAGCGCCAGCCAGCGACCAGCCGATCCACGGCGCTTCAAACCACCAGTCGAGGCGGCCAAGTGAGAGCACCGCGCAGACCAGCGCCATTCCGGGGGCCAGCAGCAGAAAGGTAATGAAGTCTTTTTTCTCAAAGACCTTTTTACGATCGCTGGGCGGCAGCTTCAGGGCAATCACGCAGGCCAGCGAGACCAGCGCCAGACCCAGTTCAAAGAAATACAGCCCGCGCCATTCGTCAATTTGTAGCAGTTCGGTTGAGAACAGCCGGGCGAGGGGGATCGCCAGCGACGAACCGGTAATGCCGATCGTCAACGCCTTCAGGCGATGCTTTGCCGGCCATGCCTGCACCTGATAGTAAATACCTAACGAGCTAAGCGCGGCAGCCACCATGCCGTGTGCGGCTCGCACCATCAGCGCGGAGCTGAGATCGTTAACGAATAAATGGAAAAAGGTGACCAGTACATACAGCACCAGAAAGCCTTCGGTGAACGCCCGCAGGCCAAACTGCTGGCGGAACTTCACCAGCAGAAGATTAATGGAGACGTTGGTCATCACGTACACCGCCGGTAGCCAGGCGATTTCGTTTGACCAGGCGGAGAACGAGCCCTGTAAATTCTGCAAATTAGCGGTGACGACCGCATTTCCCAACGCACCGGTCAGGCACACCAGCAGGCCAACGATGCCGTAGGCAATACGCCTGGGCGTGCTGTGAATTGGGGTTGAGGGGGAACCGAGAATGGCCGGTCTTTCGTGCGGTGCCCAGTCGCGAGGGGCGTAGGGATCGCGGCGCGGAGGAGCCATTATTTCTTCTCCACTTCACGCAGCAGCTTGAGCAGCACATCGTACGTCTGTGCCTGCTCTTGCGGCGTGAGAACGGTCAGAATTTCTTCTCGTAACGCATCCGCGACGGCTTTGACCTGGTGATACAGCGCGAGCCCTTGCTCGGTCGCAATCAGCAGGCGTTTGCGTTTGTCCTGCTCGGTGAGGACGCGTTCGACCAGCCCCTGGGCGACCAATCGGTTAATGAGCGGCACCACGGTAGCCGTTTCCACGCCGAGCTCTTGCGCTAGTTCCGTTTGCGAGAGCGGCCGTTCATTACGGGCTATGCTGGCAACGGCAACCCAACTGGCCTGGCTCATGCCGAGCGCTTTCAGCCGACGGTCGACGGCAAGCCGCCAGTGGTGAGCGGTCAAATAGAGCAGATGGGAGAAATTCAGCTGGCGGTTATCCATGGCATCATCGTTAAAATCATTAGAGCTCTAATGATTTTAGATTCGCCGGAACCCATAATTCAAGAGAATGTGAAAAATAAAAGTTAGTAGAACGTTGCTATTTGTGGGTAGCCCGGGCGAACGCAATGGCGTCGCCCGGGGACCGCATTAGATTTGACTGGTTTGTGCGTTAACCGTTTTGGATTGGCGTTTACGACGGCTGGCGAAGAAAATCGCCGTCAGCGAGATAGCCACGGTCGCACCCAGATACCAGGCAACCGGCACCCAATCGCCGTTGTATTTCGCCAGCAAACCGGTGGCGATTAACGGCGCGGTACCGCCGGCCAGCGCAGCGCCAATTTGATAACCGAGCGTAATGCCCGTATAGCGGACGTTAGCGCTGAAAATCTCCGAACACAGCGTACCCAGTACGGCGGTGATCGGCGACCACAGCACCCCAAAGGTGATCACCGTTGCCACGATAATCCCCCAGGTGGTGCCGGTATTGAGCAGCAAAAACCATGGCACGATAAACAGGCCCAGCAGCACGACGCTGATAGCATACATTCGCTGACGGCCGATTTTATCGGAAAGCAGGCCCATCAGCGGAATCATGACCGTGGAGACCAGGGCTCCGAGGGTCACCGCTTCCAGCACCTGTGATTTTTGGTAGGTCAAGGTGGTGGTGGCATAGCTGACAACGAAGGTTGAGAAAATATAGAACGGCGCGGTCTCTACCACCTTGAGCCCGGCGGCAATAACCACTTCACGCCAGTGATGAGTTAAGGTCTCGCGCAGCGGCGCTTTGGCGACGTTACCGGAGGCTTTCACTTTTTTGAACTCCGGCGTTTCATCGATATCTTTACGGATCCACAGGCCAATCAGTACCAGTACCGCGCTCATCAGGAATGGGATACGCCATCCCCAGGAGAGGAACTGTTCTTCGCTGAACAGCGTCATTAGCGAGACGATAAACGTTGCCATCAGCATACCGATGGTGACGCCCGCCTGCGGAATACTACCGAAGAAACCTTTACGTTTTTCCGGCGCGTATTCGTAGGCCAGCAGCAGCGCGCCGCCCCATTCGCCGCCAATGCCCATCCCCTGAATGATACGCATCAGAATCAGCAGAATAGGTGCCCAGATACCAATCTGATCGTAGGTGGGCAGCAGGCCTATCATCACGGTTGCGCTGCCCATTAGCGACAGGGTTAACACCAGCGTTTTTTTACGGCCAATACGGTCGCCAATGTGGGCAAAAATCACGCCGCCGATCGGGCGAATAAAGAACGTCAGGGAGAAAGAGAGATACGAGAGAATCAGGCCAATGACCGGGTCAACCATCGGGAAAAAGATCTTGTTGAACACCAATGCGGCAGCCGTGCCGTAAAGAAAATAATCAAACCATTCAATGGAACTGCCCGTCAGGCTAGCAATCAAAACCCTTTTATTCTTTTTCAGGATTGTGGTGCTGCTTTCTTGTATTGTCATGAAGAATAACTCCCGCCACATTGGGTTAAAATCAGGTGTCACCTTTTTGATGTTGTGGGTGCAACCTGGATTGTGAAAAAGGTTGTGTGTTTGTTAAGCAAATTAGATATGTGCGTTATTTTTGGCAAGCGCGGTATTGAAATTTGTGAGTAAAAATGAGAGTCATTTTCATTAATTGGAACTGTTGTTTGCGGATTTGTTGGGTTTAAATACTGAAAAAATCTGATTTAATAGCGGATTATTCAGGTGCAACCGCATTGTTTTTAGACGTTTCTGGTTATTTCATTATTGTTACAAATCGGCTGCGATGAGGCGCTTTTCCGCACTCTGTGAGCCTGTATTAAAAGGAGCTGTGCGCGCGATGAGTCTGTTACATTTATCGGAAACCTCGGTTGAGGATGCCAACCTTCTCGGCGGATGGCTGGCGCAGGATGATTTCTCCGCAAGCCCCGGTGCTGCGGAGAGTCAACTGGTCGTATTGGCGGGTAACGCGGTTATGCCAACCATTGACGCCGCCTGTCGGCTGGTCAGCGAACATGGCGGAACGCTGCTGATTAGCGGCGGCATTGGCCACTCAACGTCGTTTCTTTATGACGCCATCGTCCATCATCCGCGCTATTGCAGCATTGCCACCCAGGGCGAACCGGAGGCGGTGCTGCTGGCGGAAATCGCCCAGCGTTTCTGGCAAATCCCGCGATCGCGGATTGTGGTTGAGGCGCAGTCGACCAACTGCGGTGAGAACGCGGAGTTTACCCGCCAGGTGATGGAAGAAAAGGGCATCCGCGTAGCCAGTGCCACGGTGGTGCAGGACCCAACGATGCAGCGCCGTACCATGGCGACCTTTGCCCGTGTCTGGCAGGGCGTTGAGTACGCGCCGCGCTGGCTAAGCTACCCGGGTTACCTTCCCGTGGTGGATTATACCCCGCAGGGCATTCTCTGGCGGCAGCCGGACAATGGCGTCTGGCCGCTAGCGCGCTATTTATCGTTGATTTTGGGCGAATTGCCGCGTTTGCGCGACAATGCAGACGGCTATGGTCCACAAGGAAAGGGATTTATCGCCCATGTCGATATTCCGCAGGACGTTGAGGCCGCGTGGCAGCGGTTAACCGCCGACCCGCAGCTACAGCAAATATTAGCGAGCCGCCGTATGGCATAATGAGTCTCTCCGGCCAGGCGCAGCGACGCCGGAGGGGCATACCGCTTAGCGGAAACTCCACTGCATGCTCACGACAAATATCGACGGTAAAATCACGCCGCTTTCAATCCCGAAGTTGTCGGTAAAATTATACTGCAGCCCGTGGTAAATATACGGTGAAAAGCCTACACCGGTGATTTTCTTCGCCGTATGGTAAGCCCCTTCATCGCCGCAGTGTTTAAAGGCATCAAAAAAGAACTCTCCCGTATAGGCGTATACGCCTTTAAAGGTCCAGCCTTTATTGCTGTTCGTGCCGTTTAACCAGTCGCGGCGCACGCCCAGCGTCAGGCAGCGATCGGCAAAGCTGTTTTTCATGGTTCCAACGAGGACGCTGTATTTTGACTCGGCGGAGAATTTACGCTCGACGGAGAAGAATTGGTTGTTGAAATTCTCATTATATTGCCCGTGATTCCCGGTCATATGATAAACGAATGACCCGGTATTCACGGAATACAGATTTAACTCACTCGCGATGCTCGACGCAGCTGGCGTCATTGCTGACATAAATACCAGCGCGTTGGCGATTTTACGCATGATAAAACTCAGAAAGAACTCAAAAGTAAAATAATATCCTTCATCATACATTCTTCGTAATAAACAAAGGTTCAACCAAGCTGGAACGGTAGTTTATTATTTGTGCCGTAGCGGCGTTATCTTTACGCGTGACCTCACATAAACGGCGTGAATTGGTTGGGGAAAGTTGCCAAATTGTATATGTGTTTAACAATATTTTTACCTGTTAAACACTCACGCAGAAAGGAGCAGCTTATGACGTCACCCGTACAACATCCGATGTATATCGATGGCCAGTTTGTCAACTGGCAGGGCGAAGGCTGGATTGATGTGATTAACCCGGCAACGGAGGTGTGCCTTTCACGCATCCCCGATGGCGACGCTGAACAGGCGAAAAGGGCGATTGATGCTGCCGAACGCGCCCAGCCTGGATGGGAGGCGTTGCCTGCGATTGAACGCGCAGGGTGGTTGCGCAAAATTGCCGCCGGCATCCGCGCGCGTTCATCGGAAATCAGCAAGCTGATCGTCGCCGAAGGCGGAAAAATACAGCAGTTGGCTGAGGTGGAAGTGAATTTTACCGCGGATTACATTGAGTATATGGCTGAATGGGCGCGTCGTTATGACGGCGAGATCCTGCAAAGCGACCGTGCTGGTGAAAATATTTTTGTCTTTAAACGTGCGCTGGGCGTAACCACCGGGATCCTGCCGTGGAATTTTCCGTTCTTCCTGATAGCCCGTAAGCTGGCGCCTGCATTGATTACCGGCAATACCATTGTGATTAAGCCGAGCGAGTTTACGCCAAATAACGCCGTTGCTTTTGCCGAAATTGTTCACGATATCGGGCTGCCTAAAGGGGTCTTTAACCTGGTGCTGGGGCGCGGTGAGACCGTGGGCCAGGAACTGGCGGGCAATCCGAAGGTCGCGATGGTTAGCATGACCGGTAGCGTAACGGCGGGCGAGAAGATTATGACGGCGGCGGCCAAAAATATCACCAAAGTTTGCCTTGAACTGGGCGGCAAGGCCCCGGCCATTGTGCTGGATGATGCCGACATTGCGCTGGCGGTGAAGGCAATTGTTGATTCCCGCGTGATCAATAGCGGGCAGGTGTGCAACTGCGCGGAACGCGTGTACGTGCAGAAAGGCATTTACGATAGCTTCGTGAGTCAACTGGGTGAAGCGATGAAGGCGGTCTCATTCGGCGATCCGATGGAGCGTAATGATATCGCCATGGGGCCGTTGATTAATGCTGCGGCATTGGCGCGCGTTGAGCAAAAGGTGGCGAAGGCCGTTGCTGAAGGGGCAAACGTGGTGCTCGGCGGCAAAGCGGTGCAAGGCCCGGGCTATTTCTACCCGCCAACCCTGCTGCTGAACGTGCGTCAGGATATGAGCATCATGCATGAAGAAACCTTCGGCCCGGTGCTGCCGGTGGTGATGTTTGATACGCTCGATGAGGCGCTAAAGATGGCTAACGACAGCGACTACGGTCTGACGTCGTCGGTGTATACCCGCGACCTCAACCTGGCGATGAAAGCGATCCGCGGGCTGAAGTTTGGTGAGACTTACATTAATCGCGAAAACTTTGAAGCGATGCAGGGTTTTCATGCGGGCTGGCGTAAGTCGGGTATTGGTGGTGCCGACGGCCGTCACGGTCTGAACGAATATTTGCAGACCCAGGTGGTTTACCTGCAATCGCAGGGGGCGTAAATCGAGTGCCATCCGGCACCTGCTGCGCCGGATGGCAGATGTCGCTAGGCTTTAGTGGCTATCCAGTTCATCATCAGCTGTGGCCATACCGCGACGGGCAGACCCTGCGCATCGCGAATACCAAAGCCGTGCCGCCCCTGCTCAAACAGGTGCATTTCGACCGGTACGCCCTGAGCATGCAGGGCGTTAAACAGCGCGATGCTGTTCTCCACTTTGACCGCCGGGTCATCCACAGCATGCAAAATAAAGGTGGGCGGTGCTTCCGGCGTCACTCTTTTTTCCAGCGAGTAATGTGCGCGTTGCGCAGCGCTCGGCATATGGCCGATCAGTGCCTGGCGAGAGCCTGCGTGGCCAAACGCGTCGTCCATACTGATAACCGGGTAAACCAGCGCCATAAAATCAGGGCGTGCGCAAAGGTCGTCAATGGTGTCTTGTGAAGGGTATACGGTTTCCTCGTATCGGGTGCCGAGGCTAGCGGCGACGTGACCGCCAGAGGAAAATCCCAGTACCCCGAGTTTATCGGGCTGTAGGCCCCAGTCAGCCGCCCGGCTGCGGATCGTGCGCATGGCTCGCTGCACGTCGGCCAGCGGCGCATTCGCCTCCTCGAGGTGCCCATCGTCGGGCAGGCGGTAGGTCATCACGAAAAGCGTATAGCCTCGCGCGGTAAACTCCGGGGCCAGCGCTGTGCCTTCTTTGTCCAGCACGACGCGGCGGTAGGAGCCGCCGGGCGTGACCAGAATACCCACGCCGTTTGGTCGTTCGGGTTCAAACACCGTAATGTGCGGCGCGCGGATGCCGGTTACCGCACGATCCCATTCGCTGGGGCCGGTGTGATCGGCCTCCAGCGCGGGGACCGCATGGCTATTGCGTGCACCGGGCGCATCGCCTTCGGGCCATAGTGAAAACGTGGTGGCCGCGCGGGCGGCTTTATCCATCCGCGCCAGCAAATCTTCCTGGGTGACAACGTGCATTTTCTCCTCCTTGGTGTGGTGTTTATGGCGGTTACCGTCCTCAGCGGCAGGTTTTTTCGTGCGCCAGCAGCCAGGCTTTACGCGCAACGCCGCCGCCATAGCCGGTCATACTGCCGTCTTTGCCGATAACCCGGTGGCAGGGAATAACGATAGCAATACGGTTCGCGCCGTTGGCGGCTGCGACCGCGCGTGCGGCGGTGGGGTGATTCAGACTCTCCGCCAGCGCCTGGTAATGGGTGGTTTCACCGCTGGGCAACTGGCGCAGCGCGGCCCACACGCGGCGCTGAAAATCGCTACCGGGCGTATCGAGTGCCAGAGTGAAAGCGCGGCGCGTGCCGGCAAAATATTCACCGATTTCTCGCTCTGCCAGGCGGGTATGCGCGTTCTGACCGGCGATAATCTGCGCGCGCAGCAGACGCTGAAGATCGCTGAATTCGGTTTCCAGCATACGACGGTCGACAAACTCCAGCAGACAGACGCCGCGCTCGGTAGCGCAAACGAACATTGGCCCGAGCGGGGTGGTAAAGCGGTGGATAACGATCGTTTGCTGCCGAGCGGCCGGTGAGTGGCCGGTGAGTTTTTTACAGGTATAACCAAAACCGCTCAGCGAGTCGTAGCCATTGTCGAAGGCGACATCAGTGGCACTGCGGCCGCCTCTCAACTCTTGCAGCGCGACATTCACTCGCTGCATCCGCTGGAACGCCTGAAAGGTGATGCCATGATGCTGCAAAAACCAGCGGCGAACGCGCTCGGGGCTGATGCGATGCTCGCGCAGTTGACTATCGCTAATCCGCGCTTTGGGCGTCAGACGCACCAGCGCCAGCGCCTGCTCAATATAAGGCGGTGCGGTACAGGCATTTTCCGTGGGGCGGCACACTTTGCAGGGACGAAAACCGGCATCGAGCGCCGATTTGAAGTCACTGTAAAATTCAACGTTTTCTCGTTTGGGCTTCCGCGCCCGGCACACGGCAATGCAAAACACCCCGGTCGTTTTTACGCCGACGAAAAATACCCCGGTATATTCTGACGCACGCGCCAGCAGCGCCTGGTACCAGCGATCACACTGCGCGCTATCGGTAATTTTCATCGTTAAAGACTCCTGCGAATGACTGCTGCTGCTGAACGGTTAACAGTAGATCGTTTAGCCGATGTTGTATTGCACTATGTAGCGCATTCCCCATCGAAATGCGGCGTACGCCAAGTTTTGCCAGCGTGGTAAAGTCGCTGAGCCCGGGAATGGCCATGACGTTCAACGGCAGCCGGGTGTGCTGAACCAGCGCCGCAATATCCTGTGCTTCGATGACGCAGGGAATGAAGAGACCGTCCGCGCCGCAGGCAGCATAACGCGTTATTCGTGACAGTGTCACATCAAGGGCGTCGGTAAGACCGAGTAAAAAAGCATCGCTGCGCACATTGATAAACAGCGAGCAGCGATGGAAGACCAGCGTCGTACGAACCGCCTGCAGGCGCTGGCTGAAGAGGTCAGGATCTTCAAGCTTACGCACGCCATCAATGACCCGACTGTCCTCCAGATTGATGCCGACAACGCCCATCTCAGCCAGCTGGCGCAAATGGAGAGTCATATCTTCGGCGGTCGTGGCGTAGCCTGCTTCAACGTCTACGCTGAGGGGCAGCGAACAGACGGCGCGGATGCGGCGTACGATCAACAGCAGGGCGTCAAATGGCAGGGCTTCGCCATCGGGATACCCGAGCATGGCGGCAACGGCAGCGCTCGAGGTGCCTATCGCCTGATAACCGGCTCGCTGCGCAGCCTGCGCGCTGGGCACGTCCCAGACGTTGGCGATAACTAAGGGTTTTTGTTGATAATGTTGGGCAGTGAAATCCATGAGTGTCTCCGGTTGTGTGTGCAGACGGAGTGTGCCGCTACGGCAACCCTGCTCACAACCGAAAATTGGACGACCATTTTGTGAGAAAAGGCGGGCGCTAAGCACCCGCCGGAGGGGTTACATTTTGGCGAATTTCTCCAGCACGCGAATCAGCTGCGTCACAAAACCGTATTCGTTATCGTACCAGGAGACGGTTTTAACCAGCTGCAGGCCGCCGGCTTCGGTGACCTCCGTTTGCGTGGCGTCAAACACGGAACCAAAATGGGTGCCGATGATATCGGAAGAGACAATTTCTTCTTCGGTGTAGCCGAACGATTCATTGTTTTCGGCCGCTTTTTTCATCACCTGATTAACTTCATCGGCGGTCACTTTTTTGCCGAGAATCGACACCAGTTCCGTTACCGATCCGGTTTTGGTCGGCACGCGTTGAGCATGACCTTTGAGCTTGCCGCTCAGCGCCGGGATAACCAGACCGATCGCTTTGGCCGCGCCGGTGGTATGCGGAATGATATTCTCCGCCGCCGCGCGCGACGCGCGCAGGTCTTTGCCGCGCGGCCCGTCGACCAGCGACTGGGTGCCGGTGTAGGCGTGAATGGTCGTCATGGTACCCACTTCAATGCCGAATGCATCGTTGAGCGCTTTAGCCATCGGCGCCAGGCAGTTGGTGGTGCACGAGGCGACGGAAATAATCTTATCACTGGCGTTCAGCGTGTCGTCGTTGACGTTAAAGACCAGGGTTTTCATCTCTCCGGCTGGCGCGGAGACCAGCACTTTTTTAGCCCCGGCATCAAGGTGCGCCTGTGATTTTTCGGTTGAGGTGTAGAAGCCGGTGCACTCTACGATAAGCTCGGCGCCCTGGGCCGTCCACGGGATATTTTTGGCCTCTTTTTCGGCATAAACGGTGATGGTTTTGCCGTTGACGATCAGCGCGTTGTCGGTGAAATCGACGCTCCATGGGAAGGGGCCGTAGTTCGAATCATGCTTTAAAAGATAAGCCAGTACTTTTGGCGACGTCAGGTCGTTAATCGCCACCACTTCATGACTGCTGGATACTTCCAGTAACCGGCGCAGCACCAGACGGCCGATGCGCCCAAACCCGTTAATGCCAATTTTACTCATGTTACTCTCCTGTCAGTGATGGGCCTTTACCCAATATCGGTACTTAACAATCGCTGATAAATAAGTGTGGATGATATGTTTCACCTGTCCAGGCTTAGTTCAGCCAGGGCTGAAGGGCAATGTAAGCGTGATAAAATAATTTGTAGTGATATGAAAAAGTTAATGAATTTTTAACGAATGGCGGCTATTTTTGTCTTTATGTGAATTTTTAGCGTGTCATCAACAATGAACGACAAATACTCCCGCTCGCAAATTACGATCCACTGGTTGGTGTTCCTGCTGGTGGTTGTGGCCTACGCCGCCATGGAGTTGCGCGGTTTTTTCCCGCGTAGCGATCGCCCAATCATCAATATGATTCATGTTTCCTGTGGCATCAGCATTCTGCTGCTGATGGTGGCGCGCCTGTTGATTCGTCTCAAGCGACCGGCGCCGCCGATTGTGCCGAAACCAAAGCCGATGATCACCGGTTTGTCGCACCTGGGGCATCTGGCTATCTATCTGCTGTTTATTGCCTTGCCGCTTATCGGATTAGTCATGATGTACAATCGTGGGAACCCGTGGCTGGCGTTTGGCATGGTGATGCCGCATGCCGCTGAGGCGAATTTCGATCTGGCCGATACGCTTAAGCAATATCACGTTCTGCTTGCTAATCTCGGCTACTGGCTGATAGGGCTGCACGCTCTGGCTGCGCTGGCGCATCACTATTTCTGGAAGGACAATACGCTGCTGCGCATGATGCCGCGCAAGCGTTAACAAGGCTTTAAACTCTCTGGGCTTCGCGTTACCATACGTCATCTTTTAAACGTATGAGTCAGGGAGAACAGGGTGTTCGCAGATTTTGGCGTGCTGAATTACTGGACGTATTTGCTCGGGGCCATTTTTATTATTCTGGTGCCGGGGCCAAATACCCTCTTTGTGTTGAAAACCGGCGTCGCGCACGGTATTCGCAAAGGTTACATGGCGGCGCTGGCGGTCTTTATTGGCGATGCCGTGCTGATGTTCCTCTCCTTTGCTGGCGTGGCGACGCTGATCAAAACCACGCCGCTGCTGTTTAACATCGTCCGCTACCTTGGCGCATTTTATCTGCTGTATCTTGGCGGCAAGATGCTTTACAGCACGCTGAAGCGAAAGGCGGCGGGGCAGGACGCGCATGCGGAACCGGGGCACGCTATCTTTAAACGCGCGCTGACCCTGAGCCTGACGAATCCAAAGGCTATCCTGTTCTATGTCTCGTTTTTCGTGCAGTTTATTGATGTGCACGCGGCAACTCCGGGGCTGGCGTTCTTTATTCTGGCGCTGACGCTTGAGCTGGTCAGCTTTACCTACCTGAGCTTCCTGATTGTTTCTGGCTCGCTGGTGACGCGCTACGTGAAAACCCGTAAAAAGCTGGCAAAAATTGGCAACAGCCTGATTGGCCTGGTGTTTGTTGGTTTTGCCGCACGCCTGGCTACGCTCCAGTCCTGATTCCCTTGTGCCGGGTTGCGCGATGCTCACCCGGCCGGCCTTCCTGATATTACTCTCGCCGCGCGTAAAATCACCCGCGTGACCTGCTACGCCCGCAGCCCTGGCATTTTCCGAAAAAAGTACGTCTGGTTGAATCGCGGTAGGGAACGTCATTGGCGGGTGTAGAATGTTGGCGGGTGCTTGAGGCTATTTGTCTCAGGCATTGACCGAAAGGCAGATAGAAGAAAGCCCCGGAAACATTATGCGTCTTGCAGGACGCTTAACATTTACCGAGGCCACATCTATGCCCTACAACATAGAGACTAGCCTCTTACAGACCTTCGGGTCAAGGAGTAGTGGGCTATGGAACCACGAAAATCAGCGCTTCTGGCGCTAATCGTTATCGGTATAACGCTTTTGTGCGCTTTGCTGTTTAACAATAAAAACCTCTGTGATGTTCGCTTCCGAAGCGGCGAAACGGAGATAGTGGTTCACATGGCTTACGAAACCAGGTAAGAGCCAGGCGGGGAGAAATCCCCGCCATTCTTCCTGTTGTCCGGTATCCTCAACGCACCCGATCTTTATCCCGCGTTAGATTCGTTGTCCTCGGGCCTGTTTTACCGCCTCAACCCGATCTTTTTGACGTTAATGAAATCATTTTTTTACAATCACATAGAAAATGATAGTATACCCCCCTATATCACCGGAGGGGCTATGCCACATTCACCCGAAGATAAAAAACGCGCGCTTACCCGGGTTCGCCGTATTAAAGGGCAGGTTGAAGCGCTGGAGCGCGCGCTGGAGTCCGGCGATTCCTGCCTGACCATACTGCAACAGATCGCCTCTATTCGCGGGGCCGCCAACGGCCTGATGGGCGAAATGGTTGAGATGCATCTCAAAGACGAACTGGTCAGCGGAGAAACCACCCCGGATCAGCGTGCGGTGCGCATGGCTGAGGTCGGTCATCTGCTACGATCCTATTTAAAATAATCATCACAACGGAAGGGACAGCTATGAAATCACGTGCTGCAGTTGCGTTTGGCCCCGGTCAGCCGCTGAAAATTGTTGAAATTGACGTCGCACCGCCGAAAAAAGGGGAAGTGCTGGTCAAAATCACCCATACCGGCGTTTGCCATACCGATGCATTTACGCTCTCCGGGGACGATCCGGAAGGCGTCTTCCCGGCGGTGCTGGGCCATGAAGGCGGCGGCGTGGTGGTGGAAGTGGGTGAAGGCGTGACGAGCCTGAAGCCGGGCGACCACGTTATTCCGCTGTATACCGCCGAATGCGGCGAGTGCAAATTCTGTAAATCCGGTAAAACCAACCTGTGCCAGGCCGTACGTGCGACGCAGGGGAAAGGGCTGATGCCGGACGGCACGACACGATTTTCTTACAACGGCGAAACTATTTACCACTATATGGGTACCAGCACCTTCAGCGAATACACCGTGGTAGCGGAAATTTCGCTGGCGAAGGTGAACCCACAGGCTCCGCTGGACAAAGTGTGCCTGTTGGGCTGCGGCGTGACCACCGGTATCGGTGCGGTGCACAACACGGCGAAGGTCAAAGAGGGCGACACCGTAGCGGTCTTTGGCCTTGGCGGTATTGGCCTGGCGGTGATCCAAGGCGCGGTGCAGGCGAAAGCCGGGCGCATCCTGGCCGTTGACACCAACCCGGAGAAGTTCAAGCTGGCCGGGGAAATGGGGGCCACCGACTTTATCAACCCGAAAGACTACGACAAGCCGGTTCAGGACGTGATTGTGGAACTGACCGACGGCGGCGTGGACTTCAGCTTTGAGTGTATCGGCAACGTGAACGTTATGCGCTCCGCGCTTGAGTGCTGCCATAAAGGCTGGGGTGAAAGCATTATCATCGGGGTAGCCGGTGCCGGGCAGGAAATTAAAACCCGCCCGTTCCAGCTGGTTACCGGCCGCGTGTGGCGCGGTTCTGCCTTCGGCGGCGTGAAGGGCCGTACCCAACTGCCGGGCATGGTTGAAGAGGCGATGGCGGGCAAGATTCAGCTCGATCCGTTCATCACACACCGCCTGCCGCTGGATCACATCAACGAAGCGTTTGAC
Source organism: Klebsiella sp. WP3-W18-ESBL-02 (assembly GCF_014168815.1). NCBI lineage: Bacteria > Pseudomonadati > Pseudomonadota > Gammaproteobacteria > Enterobacterales > Enterobacteriaceae > Klebsiella > Klebsiella sp. WP3-W18-ESBL-02. The sequence goes on along the minus strand of NZ_AP021972.1, from coordinate 2,692,041 downwards.
TTGATGCATGAAGGTAAATCTATTCGTACCGTTATTCATTTCGGCGATAAATAACGCCATCAACCAGCGGGTGTTTTCCCGCTGGTTTTCTGAAGTGTGACCCGCCTTACGTTTTACGCCTTTGCTGATAAGAAATTAGCGGCTATGGCCGATGACTCTAGTACTTACCTCAAGTACAAGAGAGCTTACTCATGGATAACAAGGCTGCGCCGAGCCGTGCGCAAAAGATCGGTTTCTTACACCATATCCGGCTGGTGCCGTTTTTTAGTTCCGTTCTGGGCGGTATTCTGCTGCTGTTTGCCCTGAGCTCTGGACTGGCGGGCTACTTTATGTGGAAAGCCGATAACGATCAGCGTGATGTGACCCGAGAACTGCAGGTTCGTGTGGGGCTGTCAGACAGCGCCAACTACCTGCGCGAAGCGCGTTTAATGATGATCCACGCCGGTGCCGATAGCCGTATCGCCGAAATGGACAGCATGAAGAAGAACCTCGCGGCGGCCAGCCACTGGATTGAACGTTCACAGGACGGTTTCAAGGTTTATACCGATCGCAGCGTCAAAACCCCGGCCGATCGGGCGTTGGATAACGAGATGAATCAGCGTTATACCGCCTATCTTGAGGGGATGAAGCCAATGCTGAAATATGCCCAGAACGGTATGTTTGAGGCCATCATCAACTATGAGAGCGAGCAGGCCCGTGCGTTGGATGATGCCTACAACGATGTTCGTTTGAAAGTGATTGATATTCGTACCGCACGCGCGAACCAGCTGGCCGATCTGGCGCACGACCGCACCCGATTGGGCGTGATGTTTATGATTGGCGCTTTTGTCATGGCGGTGGCGATGACGCTGCTGACCTTTACGACTCTGCGCCGGGTGGTCATTCTGCCGCTGCAGCGTGCCGGAGCGCGTATCGCGCAGATCGCCAGCGGCGACCTGACCATGGCTGATGAGCCCGCGGGGCGTAGTGAGATAGGCCAACTTAACGCCAACCTGCAAAAAATGCAGCACTCGCTGGTGAAGACCGTGGGTACGGTGCGCCAGGGGGCGGAAGAGATCTATCGCGGCACCAGTGAAATCTCTATGGGCAACACCGATCTTTCCTCGCGTACCGAGCAGCAGGCGGCGGCAATTGAACAGACCGCCGCCAGCATGGAACAGCTGACGGCAACGGTGAAACAGAACGCCGACAACGCGCACCATGCCAGCAAGCTGGCAGAGGATGCCTCCGGCAAAGCGACGCGCGGCGGGCAACTGGTGTCCGGCGTGGTGTCCACCATGGGCAGCATCTCCACCAGTTCGAAGAAAATCTCCGAAATCACCTCGGTAATTAACAGCATTGCCTTCCAGACCAACATTCTGGCGCTGAACGCGGCGGTCGAAGCGGCGCGAGCGGGCGAACAGGGGCGCGGGTTTGCGGTGGTTGCGAGCGAAGTGCGGACGCTGGCCAGCCGCAGCGCACAGGCGGCAAAAGAGATAGAAGGGCTGATCAGCGAGTCGGTTACGCTTATCGAACGCGGTTCGGATGAGGTTGTCCGCGCCGGGTCGACGATGACTGATATTGTGGATGCGGTTAAACGCGTGACGGACATCATGCTGGAAATTGCGGCGGCCTCCGATGAGCAAAACCGGGGTATTCAGCAGGTAAGCCAGGCGGTGACCGAAATGGACAACGTCACCCAGCAGAACGCCTCGCTGGTGGAAGAAGCCTCGGCGGCGGCGGCCTCGCTGGAAGAGCAGGCGGCGCGCTTAACTCAGGCAGTAGGCACGTTCCGCATTGGGCGCGGCGAAAGCGTTGAGCACGAGAAGGCGAGTGTAAAAGCAACGTTTACGCCGACGCGCCCAGCGGTAGCGACGGCCGGAGCCGATAACTGGGAAACGTTCTGACGAGGAAAAATCCCCGTAGCCTTGTGGCTACGGGGCTGTGGATTACTGTGAATCCGGCAGGGCGTAAGCAATGATATAGTCACCGCGATCCGGCGACTGACGAGCGCCCCCGGCGTTAATCACGATGTACTGCTTACCGGTTTTCGGCGACACGTAGGTCATCGGGCCGGACTTGCTCCCCACCGGCAGACGATCTTTCCAGATTTCTTTCCCGGTTGCGGTATCAAACGCGCGCAGGTAGAAATCCTGGGTACCGGCGAAGAACAGCAGACCAGACTGTGTCGACAGCGAGGCGCCCAGCGTCGGCATGCCAATGGGGATTGGCATGTGCATACGAATACCCAGCGGGCCGGTGTCCTCTACGGTACCCACTGGAACCTGCCAGACAATCTTACCGGACTTCAGGTCCACCGCGGACAGGGTGCCAAATGGTGGTTTCTGGCATGGGATCCCCAGCGGTGACAGGAAACGTTCGCGCATCGCACCGTATGGCGTGCCATCCATAGGCACAATCCCCATCTCAATCCCGCTGGCGTCTTTAGCAACGTTGGCGCGCGGCACCATATAGTTTGCCAGACCCAGGCGCATATCGTTGACGAACATCAGACTATTGTTTGGATCAACCGATACGCTGCCCCAGTTCATACCGCCGAGGGATCCCGGATACTGCAGCGAGCGGTCAACGCCCGGCGGGGTGAAGATGCCCTGATGGCGCATTTCTTTAAACTGGATGCGGCACAGCAGCAGATCGACCGGGGTAGCGCCCCACATATCGGACTCTTTCAACGTGTCATTACCGATCATCGGCATACCCACAGAGTACGGTTGGGTGGGCGAGTAACGCTCTCCCTGCACATTGCCTGCCGGTACCGGGCGCTCTTCGACTTTCGCGACCGGTTCGCCGGTTTCTCGGTTGAGCATAAAGATCATGCCCTGTTTGCTGGTTTGCACCAGTACCGGCGTAGTACCACCTTTGCCGTTCGGCAGGTCGTACAGCAGCGGCTGAGACGGCAGGTCGAAGTCCCACAGATCGTGGTGAGTTGTCTGGTAGTGCCAGCGAACTTTACCGGTCGTGGCATCAACGGCAACGATTGACGAGCTGTACTTATCGTCCAGCGCGGTACGTTCACCTGCCCAGAAGTCCGGCGTCGCATTACCGGTGGGCAGATACACCAGGTTTAGCTTCGCGTCATAGGACATCGCGGACCAAACGTTCGGCGTCCCGCGCGTGTAGGTTTGGCCTTCCGGCGGCAGTCCGGTCAGATTCGGGTTGCCAGGATCCCACGCCCACGCCAGTTTGCCGGTGCGTACATCATAAGCGCGTACGACACCCGGCGGTTCACCGGTAGAGAAGTTGTCGGCAACGCGGCCGCCAACCACCACCACATTTCCCGCCACCAGCGGCGTCGAGGTTTGCTGGTAGTAGCCCGGTTTGATTTCACCCATCCCGACGCTCAGGTCCACGGTGCCGCGGTCGCCGAAGTCTTCGCACAGCTGGCCGTTATCGGCGTTGATGGCGATCAGCCTGGCATCGGTGGTCGGCAGGAACAAGCGGCGTGGACAGGCGGCGGGTTGCGCAGAAGACTGAGGTGAGGTGAGTGCGGTCGTGTCTTCAAAGTAACCCAGTCCACGGCAGCGCTGCCAGTTCGGCGCGGTGGCTTTCGCATCATAGCGCCACTTTTCTTTACCGCTATCGACGTCCAGCGCCAGTACCTTGCTGTACGGCGTGCAGACGAATAGCGTATCGCCGATTTGCAGCGGCGTATTCTGATCTTCCGCGCCGGAACCGTTGCTGAGCGGAATATCGCCAGTATGGGCCGTCCAGGCTACCTTCAGCTGATTAACGTTTTGCTTGTTAATCTGATCCAACGCAGCAAAACGATCGCCGTGAGTAGTATTGCCCCAGTGTGCCCAGTTTTTCTGCGCTTCACCCGCTGCCACCGGTTTCACCGGTACCGCCTCGTTGGCGGATACCAGCGTCTGCGGTCTGAACATACCGCCTACGCTTGCCAGCAGGGCAACGGCGAGCACGGCCGCCAGGCCAAACGCGGGCCCTTTACGTGCAGGTGCCGTCGTGGCCATAAACGGCCACACCAGCGCGCAAAGCAGCGCCAGTACGCCAAAGGTAAAGAGGCGGGAAAACAGCGGCCAGAAATCCCAGCCCGCATCGCCAATTGACCAGATAATTGCCACGATAAACGCCAGTGCGTAAAGCATAATCCCGGCGCGGCGCTGGCGCGCGATCAGCACAGCGCTGACGAGCATGACCAGCCCCATCAGGGCAAAGAAGACCGAGCCACCCACGGCGGCGAGTTTCGCCCCCAGCGCGCCGATTGCCAGACCGACGATCGCCATCAGCCCAATAAGAAGCCACTGCAGGATTCGCGGGAATCCTCGCGGCACGTTGCCAGTAGACATACTGTTCTCCTTACGACAGCAGATATTGCACACGGCTGAACCACATGGGGTATAAGTTCCGTATTTTTATTTTGAATGAAGCGAGTACCTGTTTCTAAGTGAGGGTTTTAGTTCTCATGTGAAACCAGTTGTGAACCATTTGGTTAACTGGTGACTATGATAGATCTGTTAAAATGCATTGCGCAATTGTTAATAAAAGATTTCGCATTATTTGCGTATTGGTCTTGGTTCGGTGATGCGCACGACCGCAGACGACCAAGCGGATATTGTCTACCCCACAGACACGGGCCGCGAAAAGCGTTGTGCAGAAAAGTCCGTCTATGAACCCAATCGCCGCATTCAAAACGTAGAAATAAAAATGTGTAAATATTATTAATCCCGCCGGATAAAAAATAATTTAATAATATTCATGGTGTGAATGATATGAGCGGGATAAATATTTTTTCCAGATGGGTCTATAAAACATTTTACCGACTGACGCATTCTGAAAAATACGATCACAATAAAAATCTTTGGCCCTATTTTAAAGTCCAGCGTAAGCCCTGCGGAATGATTCAAAACGTTTATTTTAAAAATAGTCGATTGAACCACATTGATATTGAGGCGCGAGCCAGAAATAAACCACTGCTGATTATGGCCTCCGGGCCGTCGGTCAATCGTATCCGGGGTGAGTTTTATGATGATTATTTCGACTATATGGGCGTTAACGGCGCCTGTGCCCTGACGCCGATAAACTTTCGTTGGTATGTGATTATCGATCGCAGTTTCATTATCAATAAACTTGATTTTATTAGGGAAATTGTTGGCGTGTCCGATCTGGTGTTGTTCTGCCCGTGTAAATGTCTGGAGGCTATCTGCTCGTTGATTCCGCCTTCGCGCATTCGCTGTCAGTTTAAAATTATTGAAACGATCACCAATGCAATGTGTGAAACCTTTCTGGGGAAAGCCTACCCGGTAGAACCGAACGATGGCGAATATCACTGGTTTAATGAAACAGGATTCTCTGCTCATTTATCTCGTGCGGTATTTGATTATGGTACGGTCGCTTATCCCGCGCTACAAATAGCCTGCGCCTTAGGCTATAAGCATATTTATTTTGCCGGACTGGATATGAACAGTTTTCATTCGCCTCGTTTTTATGAGCAGGCTGATAATATATTATCAACGCGCCTGCAGCGCGATTTTGATAAAATAACCCGGGCTTTTACTGCCGCACATTCCTATTGTGATAAACATGATATTAATGTAGTGAATTTATCGACGGAGAGCGCGGTGACGGTTTTTCCCCGACAATCCTGGGAAACGGTGATAAAGAGACGCTGAGCGCGTGGCCTGCCGGGAGCAGGCCAGCGGAGGCCGATCAGGAGGGAACGGCCTTTCGCACCGCGCTCAGCAGCGTCTGTGCGCCGGAGGAAAGCGGCATATCTACGCGGGTCAGAATGCCAATGGGCTCGCCCTGGCCCTGGGTCGCAATCGGCAAGGCGGTGAGCGTACCGCGTCGCAGGTCGTCTTTTACCGCACCCGAAGGAACAAACCAGATGTAGTTGTAGTCAACCGTGAGCTGGCGGGACAGCGATGCAGACAGCGTTTCAATACAGCCAGCAGGCATTTTGCAGCCCTGGCTTTGTAGCAGGGTCTCGGCGTTCTGGCGCGGCACGGTGCCTTTAGGTGACACAACGACCGGCCACTCCAGCACCCGACTCAGGGTGATGTTTTCATGCAAAATCGGATGATCCGGGCGAACCACCAGCTTCAGCGATTCAAGAAACAGCAGTTCGTAGTTCAGCCCGGTCATCAGTTCAGGATCGGACATACGGCCAATGCCGAGGTCAATATCGCCGGACTTCAGCGCCGCCAGCAGCATGGTGTTGTTCATGGTCGCCACCTGCAGCGTGACGTCTTTTTGCTGCTGGTGAAATGGGCCGATTACCGCAGGCAGCACGCCCAGAGCCGCAGTGGGTAGCGCGCCAATGCGCACCACATCATTATTAACACCTTCTTTACGTACCAGCGCCTGTCCGGCGGTGTTCAGCGCGTCGAGCACTTTCACCGCATGGGTCAGAAATTGTTCGCCCACTAAGGTCAGCTGCGCGCCGAGGCGGCCGCGTTCAAACAGGCGGGTACCGGTAAGCTGTTCGAGTTCATTTAAGGTCTTAGAAAGCGCAGGCTGGCTAAGATTAAGGGTTTCAGCCGCTCGCCCCAATGTTCCTTGCTGGGCGACGGCCACGAAAGTGTGCAGATGGCGCAGACGAATGCGCTGACTAAAGAGAGCATTTTTTTCCATAAGCGATGTTTAAAACAGAGCAGCATGGGTGACAAGTAATGTTGTTTAATTTTGATAACTTGCTAGCAAATTATTATTAACATTTGTGCGGTTTAACAGACAAGCGTTTTGTTGCAGGAAGAAAGGAAACCCGGCGTGGCGATCCTCGCCGGGTGCGATCGTGTCGGCCTATTGCTCACCCGCGCGCAATCGCGGCGAAGGGGCCGCCATCAGACGTCAAAGAAGACGGTTTCTTTTTCACCCTGCAGATAAATATCAAAGTGATAGACCGTTTCGTTGCCACGGCTCTCTTTTCGGCCAATCAAGGTCTGACGGCGAACCTCCCATTCGATCAGGTTGAGCACCGGATCGCTGGCGTTCGCTTCTTGTTCGTCAGAGAAGTACATGCGCGTATTCAGGCCAATGTTAATGCCGCGCGCCACGATCCACAGATTGACGTGCGGTGCCATCATGCGTCCATCGCGGCCGACCGCCTGACCCGGCTTGATGGTGTCAAAACGCCAGACGCCGCTGTCAAAATTGGAGCAGGCGCGGCCCCAGCCGCGAAAATCGGCGTCCAGCGCTTTGCCTTCCTGATGGTCGGCGACATGGTTATAACGCCCGTCGGCGTTGGCCTGCCAGATCTCAATCAGCACGTCGCGCACCGGGGTGCCTGAGCCGTCGAAGACGCGTCCTTCAATGGCAATGCGTTCGCCCGGCGTGTGGCTGTTGGTCAGCGTGGGACCAAAGTTTTTCTCGAAAATATGAAAGCCGGCAGCGTCCGGCGCAAGGCCAATATGAACGTATGGCCCGGCGGTTTGTGAAGCGGTTTCCGGTAAATAGTCTTTCATCGTGCAGCCCCCTGGGTACGATTCTCAAACAGCGTGGCGCGCTGGCCGCGTAGCACCAGATCAAAACGGTACGCCAGGCAGTCGAGCGGCACGGCGGCATGGGTATCAAGTTCAGCAATCAGCGTGCGGACGGCGTCATCGTTGTTAATGGTTTTGACGATGGGGCACTGCTTGATGAGCGGGTCGCCTTCAAAGTACATCTGCGTGATCAGTCGCTGGGCGAACGCCTCGCCGAAGATCGAAAAGTGAATATGTGAAGGACGCCAGTCGCTGACCTGATTACGCCACGGGTACGGGCCCGGCTTGATGGTGCGGAAGAAGTAGTAGCCATTTTCATCGGTCAACACTCGCCCGCAGCCGCCAAAATTTGGATCAATCGGTGCCAGATACTGATCTTTCTTATGCCGATAGCGTCCGCCGGCGTTGGCCTGCCACACTTCAACCAGCGTATTTTTCAGCGGGCGACCAAAGCCGTCGCGGACATAGCCGTGCACGATAATACGCTCGCCGATCGGCAAGCCATCTTTGGCGTAGTTGAGGATCAGGTCGTTATCCAACGGGCCTATATCCTGCTGAGAAAAGACCGGGCCGGTGATTTCTGACAGCGAATTTTGCAGGGAAATAAGCGCGTTACGCGGTGAACGCAATACGCTGGTTTTATAGCCTGGCGCATAGGCCGGCGGGTGATTGTTGTAATCACGATGAATCACTTCTTGCGATGACCATTTTGTGCTCATAGGTGGCTCCGTGTAGGGTATTTTATTATTGCCGCACTCAGTGTGTGTAAATGCATTGTTAATTAATAGTGAATTTAAGGTGTATTTTAAATAACCTCTGGTTATGGCAACGCCAGAGTTAACGGTGGAATTTATGCAGTCGCCGGGATCACACTTTGTAAATTCTTACCGCACGGCGTTATGCGCTTACCTACACTGCAAATAGAGTCACAGGAGGCGAGATAACATGGCGCATACCCTTTCAGCAGATGATATTCGGGAAGATTTTTCGCAAGCAATGTCGGCAATGTACCAGCAGGAAGTCCCGCAATATGGCACTTTGTTAGCGCTTGTTGCTGACGTAAATCTGGCGGTGCTGGAAAATAATCCGCGCTTACATGAACAGCTGGCCAACGCCGATGAACTGGCGCGCCTGAACGTGGAGCGTCACGGGGCTATCAGGGTGGGAACGGCGCAAGAGCTGGCGACGCTGTGCCGCATGTTTGCCATCATGGGGATGTACCCGGTGGGGTATTACGATCTTTCCGTGGCGGGCGTGCCGGTGCACTCCACCGCTTTTCGTCCGGTTGATGACGCGGCGCTCCAGCGTAATCCTTTTCGTATTTTTACCTCGCTGCTGCGTTTGGAGTTGATTGACGACCCGGCGCTGCGTGACAAAGCGGCGCGTATTCTTGCCCGACGCGATATCTTCACGCCGCGCTGTCGGGCGCTGATGGCCCTTCACGACGAGCAGGGTGGCTTGACCCCGGCACAGGGGCAGGAATTTGTCCGTGAAGCGCTGGAAACCTTTCGCTGGCATCACCACACGACGGTCGATAAAGAAACGTATCAGGCGCTGCATCAACAGCATCGGCTGATTGCCGATGTGGTGTGTTTTCCCGGCTGTCATATTAACCATCTGACGCCGCGTACCCTGGATATTGACCAGGTACAGTCGCTGATGGCGAAATACGGCATCGAACCGAAAGCGGTGATCGAAGGGCCGCCGCGTCGCGCGGTGCCGCTGCTGCTGCGCCAGACCAGCTTTAAAGCCCTGGAAGAACCCGTTTCCTTCGCCGGTGACGCCAGCGGCACGCACACGGCGCGCTTTGGGGAAATAGAGCAACGCGGCGTGGCGCTGACACCTAAGGGACGGGCATTGTACGACCGGCTGTTGAGCGAGGCGGGTGTGGGAAAAGATAACCTTAGCCATCAGCAGCATCTACAGGCCGTGTTCAAAGCGTTCCCGGACAGCGAATTTCTGCTGCGCCAGCAGGGGCTGGCCTGGTTCCGCTATCGTCTGACCCCCAGCGGCGATGCGCATCGCCAGGCCATTCGTCCCGGCGACGATCCGCAGCCGTTTATTGAACGCGGCTGGGTTATCGCACAGCCCATCACCTATGAAGATTTTCTGCCGGTCAGCGCCGCCGGTATTTTCCAGTCCAATCTCGGCGGTGAATCGCAGACGCACAGCCATGGCAACGCCAGCCGCGGCGCCTTTGAAACGGCGCTGGGAAGGCCGGTACTTAACGAGTTCAGCCTGTACGAAGAGGCGGAGATGCGCAGCAAACGGCGTTGCGGTTTGCTCTGAAACGGTTAATCTGCAAAGGAATAATGTAAAAAGGATGAACACCGATGCAGAATGCCGCAACGCGCGTAGAGACCCGTCAAGGATGGCTATCAGGACGAGTGGATGACGATATTCATGTGTGGTGCGGTATTCCCTATGCCGCGCCGCCCGTGGGGGCGCTTCGCTGGCGAGCGCCCCGGCCGGTTGCGCCGTGGCAGGGCGTTCGCCCGGCCGAGACTTTTTCTGCCGCCAGTTGGCAAAATGGGGAATACTGCCAGGAACTGGGGGGCGGCGATCCGGGGCGTTTCTCGGAAGATTGTCTCTATCTCAACGTTTGGGCACCCGTAGAACGTTCCGGCCCGCTGCCGGTGATGGTCTGGCTGCACGGCGGCGGATTTACCATCGGTTCTGGCGGGCTGCCGCCATACGACGGTAAAGCGCTGTCCAGACGCGGCGCGGTGGTGGTGACCCTGAATTACCGGCTTGGGCATCTGGGCTTTTTTGCGCATCCGGCGCTGGAAGGCGAAGACGGCGAGCGGCTGTATAATTTTGGCCTGCTCGATCAAATCGCCGCGCTGCGCTGGGTACAGGAGAATATCGCCGCGTTCGGCGGTGACGGTGACAACGTCACGTTATTCGGCGAATCCGCTGGCGCCCGCAGCGTGCTATCGCTGATGACCTCACCCAAAGCTGAAGGGCTCTTCCATAAAGCCATCATTCAGAGCGGCTACACGTTGCCGGATGTGCCGCGTGAAGCCGCATTGGCTCGCGGTGAAAGGCTGGCGGAACATTTTAATCTCGCCAATGCGTCCGCCGACAGACTGCGTGAAATTCCCGCCGAGGCGTTCTGGCCGCTAGCCGCGCCGCATACCACCGGCCCCGCGCCCATTGCGGGCGATGCGGTGCTGCCGCAGCCGATGCTTGACGTGTTCTTCGCCGGTAAACAGCACGCGATGCCGGTACTGGTTGGCTCCAATAGCGATGAAGCCAGCGTTATGGCGGTGTTCGGCGTCGATCTTGCCGGTGAAATCCAAAAACTACGCCGCGAGCGCCGCCTGGGGCTGGGATTGATTCGGCTACTGTATCCGGGCGTGAAGGCGGATGAAGCCCTAGGCCGTGAGGTGTGCCGGGACATGGCCTTTACCACCCTGGGTTACGTTGTGATGCAGGCGCAGCAGCGGATTAATCAACCGTGCTGGCGCTACTGGTTTGACTATGTTGCCGAGGTTGAACACGCCACTTATCCCCACGGCGCCTGGCATGGTAACGAGGTGCCTTACGTGTTTGATACGTTAGGGCACATTTCCCCCTCCTGTGACTATGCCACGCAAGACGATCTGGCCTTCGCCGCGCAGGTTGCCGACTACTGGGTACGCTTCGCGCGTGAAGCCAGCGCCGCGCACGTTGTGCTGGCGGGGCCGGTACGTTGGCCTGCAGCGGTGCGCGGCCGGGATCGCCTGTTGCGCATTGGGCTGCATAAGCGCGCCGGATTTCGCGTTGAAAACCGCTTTATGCGCGCGCGACTGGCGCTGTTCAAACGCGTAATGAAACACCATGTGAACCTGGATTAGCAGATTTTATTGCCTGACCAATTGGATTATCAGTGAATTTTGTCTAGAGTGGGCGGCAGTTAACACGCGCATTTTTTTGCTGCATTCCGATGATAAAAAGGACGCTTTGCCAGGCATGAACCGCAGACACTTTCTCAAATCTTCAATGGCTGTTGCCGCCGTGTGCGGTACTTCCGGTTTTGCATCGCTTTTCTCTCAGGCCGCGCTGGCGCAGGAGTCCGATATTGCCGACGGCCAGACGCGTCGCTTTGATTTCGGCGTGCTGCAATCGATGGCCCACGATCTTTCCCGTCAGCCCTGGGTTGGCGCGCCGCGCGCGCTGCCGGAAACCCTGGCCAACCTGACGCCGCAGGCTTACAACAGCATTCAGTACGATGCGCAGCACTCTCTGTGGAATAACGTCAACGATCGCCAGCTGGATATCCAGTTCTTCCACGTTGGAATGGGTTTCCGTCGTCGCGTGCGCATGTTCTCACTCGATCCGGCCAGCCAGCAGGCGCGTGAAATTCATTTCCGCCCTGAGCTGTTCCAGTATCACGACGCCGGTGTCGATACGAAACAGCTGGAAGGGCAAACCGATCTCGGCTTTGCCGGGTTCCGCGTGTTTAAAGCGCCGGAGCTGGCGCGCCGCGATATCGTCGCTTTCCTGGGGGCAAGCTATTTCCGCGCCGTAGACAGCACCTATCAGTACGGTCTTTCCGCGCGTGGTCTGGCAATCGACACCTACACGGATTCGCTGGAAGAGTTCCCTGACTTTACCTCCTTCTGGTTTGAAACCGCGAAACCGGGCGATACCACCTTCACCGTCTATGCGCTGCTCGACAGCGCCAGCATCACCGGCGCGTATAAATTCGTCGTGCACTGCGAGAAGGCGCAGGTGATCATGGACGTGGAAAACCACCTCTATGCGCGAAAAGATATCAAACAGTTAGGTATCGCGCCGATGACCAGTATGTTCAGCTGCGGTAATAACGAGCGCCGCGTCTGTGACACCATCCACCCACAGATTCATGACTCCGACCGTCTGGCGATGTGGTTGGGCAACGGCGAGTGGATCTGCCGTCCGTTGAATAACCCACAGAAGCTGCAGTTCAACGCCTATCAGGACAAAAACCCGAAAGGTTTTGGTCTGCTGCAGCTGGATCGCGACTTTACCCACTATCAGGATGTCATGGGCTGGTACAACAAACGCCCGAGTCTGTGGGTTGAGCCGCGCAATCAGTGGGGAAAAGGGGCCGTCAGTCTGATGGAAATTCCGACTACCGGCGAAACGCTGGATAACATCGTCTGCTTCTGGCAGCCGGAAAAGCCGATGAAGGCGGGCGACCAGCTCAACTTTAGCTATCGCCTGTACTGGAGCGCGATGCCGCCGGTTCGTTCGCCGCTGGCGCGCGTGCTGGCCACGCGTACCGGGATGGGCAGCTTCCCGGAAGGTTGGGCGCCGGGGGAACACTACCCGGACAAATGGTCCCGTCGTTTCGCCATTGATTTCGTCGGCGGTGATTTGAAAGCCGCCGCGCCGAAGGGGATTGAACCGGTGATCACGCTGTCCAGCGGTGAGGCGAAACAGGTTGAAATCCTGTACGTAGAACCGTTTGACGGTTACCGGATTCTGTTCGACTGGTACCCGACTTCCGATTCAACCGAACCGGTGGATATGCGCCTGTTCCTGCGCTGCCGCGGCGAAGCGATCAGCGAAACCTGGCTGTATCAGTACTTCCCGCCAGCGCCAGATAAGCGTCAGTACGTTGACGACCGCATTATGAAATAACGCCCCTGGCCCGGCCGAGCTTTGCCTGGCCGGGTTTTCTTCCCGAGTGAGAACCTAACATGACCCGCGTTGAAACGATCGTGGTATCGGACGCCATCACCCTTCAGGCCGTTAATGAAGGCCATATTACCGATCTTCACCAGATGGTGCTGCGCAACCGTGACTGGCTGCAGCAGACGCTGAACTGGCCGCAGTTTGTGAACAGCGAGCAGGACACCCGCCAGAACGTGCAGGGCAATATGATGCTGCACCAGCGCGGCATCGCGAAAATGTTTCTGATTTTTGTCGACGGCAAAATGGCGGGCGTGCTGTCATTTAACCAGATTGAACCGTCGAATAAGACCGGGTATATCGGCTACTGGCTCGATGAAGCCGCGCAGGGTAAGGGGATTCTGTCGGCGTCGTTACAGGCGTTTATTCGCTATTACGTGGACCGCGGCGAAATCCGCCGCTTCGTGATCAAATGCCGGGTTGATAATCTGCGCAGCAATCAGGTGGCACAGCGTAACGGTTTCCAGCTGGAAGGATGTTTACGTCAGGCCGAGTTTCTTAACGATGTCTTCTACGATCAAAACCTCTACGCGCGAATTATCGAACAGTCTGATTTATAGCGCACCGAACAGCGGGGTGCGGGTGATACGCTGCGCGCCGCTAATCGCTTTACGCCCGCGCAGGTGGATGGCCTCACCCGGCAGCGCTTCTACCACCACGCTGTCGCCAATATCAATGTGATACTCGATCAGCACATCGCCCTCGATACGCGCGTCGCCCTGAATCACGACGTGATCGTCCAGCAGAATCGGCCCGCCGCGGAGCCGGGCATTTCCGCCGACCCTGACATGATGCTTCAGCACGCAGTTGCCCTCGATGACCGCGTTTTCTGCCACCTGCGCACTGTAGCGAAGAGTGGGGATCGCATCCTCACCGTGTCCGGCGATGATACGCGCGTTGCCGTAAACCCTGGCGCAGTCGCACACCCAGATGTTGTTCGCCTCATTGCCCTCTAACCGTGCGCGGTCATAGATCTCTGCCCGGTGTTCGATAAAGGCGTGACACAGCGACGCATCACCGTAGATTTGCGCCTGGTGCACAACCCGGCAGTCGGTTAAACGGGCGCGATCGTAGATTTGCAGCGGCAGATCGCTGTCAGCGGTCAGGCCCTTCGCGCCGACAATCTGGCACTGTTCGCCTATGTAGGCACTGCCAAACAGATGGCAGTGGCCGTGAACCCTGGCCCCTTTAACGATGACGTTCTCGCTCAGCCGCGCGCCGTGGCTGATACGACTGGCACATACCCGTACGTTGCCGCCAATGGCTGCCTGATGGCTGACTTCGCAGATCTGCGTCAGCCGCGCGTTGCCGGCGACGGTTGCGCCCGCATAAACGAGGCTATTTTCATCGTAAATCCAGCAATCGCCTTCGTGACTTAACGCCTGCTCATCCGCAATCCACCCCCCCAGGCTGCCGGCGGCGACATCGGCAAAATCACGCAGGGCAATGATTTGCCACACCTGTACGCTCTCCCGAGCACCAGGCTCGCCAATTTGCACGCGACGGGAATTCTCACTGAGACGGTACTTTTTCATGGTGGCCTCTGACCTGGCGGATACCTTAAATGTAGCAAATTACGCTGGGCATAAGCGGGGATGAGGCGTATAACGAATAATACAAAAAATATTAATTAATACTAAATGTATTAGTGGTGAAAAAATGACAGAACGAAAATTACCAGACTATGGCGATGTCGCCGCCGCGGCGGAACGTATTGCCAACTATGCTCACCGTACGCCGGTGATGACCTCGCGCACCGTCAACGCTGATTTTGGTGCCGAAGTGTATTTCAAGTGCGAGAATTTTCAGCGTATGGGGGCGTTTAAGTTTCGCGGCGCGATGAACGCGCTGTTGCAGTTTACGCCCGAGCAGCGCGCCGCTGGCGTCGTGGCTTTTTCCTCTGGCAACCATGCGCAGGCGGTGGCGCTGGCGGCTAAGCTGCTGTCGATTCCGGCAACGATCATCATGCCGCTCGATGCCCCGGCGGCCAAGGTGGCGGCCACTAAAGGTTACGGTGGCCGCGTTGTGACCTACGATCGCTATACCGAAGACCGGGAGCAGATTGGCCGTGAGCTGGCGCAAAAAGAGGGGCTGACGCTGATTCCGCCTTACGATCATCCGCAGGTGATCGCCGGTCAGGGCACGGCGGCGAAAGAGCTGATTGAGGACGTGGGGCCGCTGGACGCGCTGTTTGTGTGCCTGGGCGGCGGCGGTTTGCTGTCGGGTTCGGCGCTGGCCGCGCGGCATCTTTCGCCGCGGTGCGCTATCTACGGCGTTGAGCCCGAGGCGGGCAATGATGGGCAGCAGTCGCTGCGCAGCGGTCAAATTGTCCACATTGAGACGCCGAAAACCATCGCCGACGGTGCACAGACTCAGCATCTGGGCCACTACACGTTTCCCATTATCCAGCATACGGTGGAGGATATTCTGACCGTGAGTGATGATGAGCTGATCGCGGCGATGACGTTTTTTGCCGAGCGTATGAAAATGGTCGTCGAGCCGACCGGATGCCTCGGCTTTGCCGCGGCGCGGGCAAGAAAATCCTCGCTGCGGGGCAAAAAGGTCGGTGTGATTATCAGCGGCGGTAATGTGGATATCCACCGCTATGCCCGTTTTCTGGCCGGTGAAAGGGAAAGTTGATGCAGGATGATAATACGCTGCTCCGGCAGCTCGATAACATCGCGAAAGGGGTGAGCGCAACGTTGTCACCCTTTTGTGAGGTGGTGGTTCACGACCTTACGCACCCGGATCACGCCATTCTGGCGATACACAACAATTTATCCGGCAGAACGGTAGGGCAGCCGGCCACGGAAATGGGGCTGGCGCGCATTGCATCGGCGGAATTTCCGCAAATTGTGGCGAATTACGCCAATCAGTTTGCCGATGGCCGCCCGGTAAAAAGCACCTCCATCGGTATTAAAGACGCCAATGGCGAATACGTCGCAGCACTGTGCCTTAACGTTGATATGACGCTGTTTCGCGGTATGCAAAGCGCGTTATCTCAGTTTACCGCAGTGGCCAGCGCGCCCCTGGTCGAGCACCTTGAGCCTGCTGGCCTGGAGGCTATCCGTCGTTATATCGACCGCTATGCGGCAACAAGGGCGACCACCGCACGAGCGCTGAGCGTTGACGACCGCAAAGCGCTGATACAGGCCCTGGGTCAGGAAGGGCTGCTGGAAGTACGTAAATCGATGGACACCGTGGCCCAACATCTTGGGATCTCGCGCGCTACCGCTTATCTCTATGCAAGACAGAAAAATGCCGTATAACGGAAAGACCGTTTACCTTAGCTAACGTCCATCTTCAGGAGAAAATATGCTGTTATCGAGTCTGCTTGCCATTGCTGCTGTGCTGATTATGGGGGTAATGAGCCCCGGCCCCAGCTTTATCTACGTGGCGCGAACGGCCGTCGTGCACTCCCGCGCCCACGGCCTGGTGACCGCGCTGGGCACCGGGGCTGGGGCCGCGACGTTTGCGCTGATGGCGATGCTGGGGCTGCAAAAGGTGCTGAATGCGGTACCGGAACTGTTTATCGGCCTGAAGCTGGCGGGCGGTGCTTATCTTATCTGGATAGGTATTAAAATTTTTCGCGGCGCACGTCAGCCGATGGCGATTGCCGTGGGGGGAGAAACGGTCTCTATTTCACTGTGGAAGGCGTTTCGCGATGGGCTGTTCACCCAGCTCAGCAACCCGAAAACGGCTATTGTTTTTGCCTCAATTTTCACTGCGCTGCTGCCCGCGCATATTCCTACCGTGTTTTATTACCTGATCCCCTTGATGAGCTTTGTTATTGACGCCGGTTGGTACGCGCTGGTGGCGCTGCTGCTGTCGGCGGAGAAGCCGCGTCGTGTTTATCTGCGTATGAAAGGGGCGGTAGACAGGGTCTCGGCGACCATTTTGGGGCTGCTGGGCGTGAAGCTTATCTATACTTCTTTTTCACGCTAGCGCCGCGCTAAAGAATCATTTAAAATGCAACTTAAATAAATTTGAATAAATAAACAAAATGCATAATAAAAACGACGAACGCCAGGTGCTGAATTTGCCCGCCGGCTATTTTGGCATGGTTCTCGGCACCATCGGGATGGGCTTCGCCTGGCGCTACGCCAGCACTATCTGGCCGCTGAGCCACGCCATCGGCGACGGGCTGGTGATACTGGCAATCGTGATGTGGGCGCTGCTGGCGCTGGCGTTTATTGTGCGCGCAGTCCGCTTTCCGTATAGCGTCTGGCTGGAAATGCGCCATCCTATCGCCAGCAGCTTTGTGAGCCTGTTCCCGGCGACCACCATGCTGGTCGCGATTGGCGTAACGCCGTGGCTGCGGCCGCTGGCGTTGGCGCTGTTTATCATCGGGGTTGTGCTTCAACTGAGCTATGCTGCCCGGCAAACCGCCGGGCTGTGGCGCGGTGAACATCCGGCAGACGCCACCACGCCGGGGCTGTATCTGCCGACGGTGGCGAATAACTTTATCAGCGCCATGGCCTGCGGTGCTCTGGGCTTTAACGACGCCGGGCTGGTGTTCCTGGGGGCCGGGGTGATTTCCTGGATAACGCTGGAACCCGCGATTGTACAGCGCCTGCGTAGCGGCGGCGCGCTATCGATTCCGCTGCGTACTTCGCTCGGCATTCAGCTGGCCCCCGCGCTGGTGGCCTGTAACGCATGGCTGAGCGTCAACGGCGGCCACGCGGACGTGTTCGCCAAAATGCTGTTTGGCTATGGGCTGCTTCAGCTGCTGTTTATGCTGCGTTTGATGCCGTGGTATCTGCGCCAGGCGTTCAACGCCTCGTTCTGGAGCTTCTCGTTCGGTATCTCCGCGCTGGCCTCTACCGGGCTGCATCTCGGGCATGCCAGCGGCTCCGGCTTTTTCCACTACCTGGCGCTGCCGCTGTTTATCTTCACGAATATCGTGATCGGCCTGCTGCTGATTAAAACGCTGCTGTTGCTGCTTCAGGGTAAATTTTTGACGCGAGCTGCTGCGTCGACACTGATGAAACCGAAGGATGACTAATGACCATGCGTGATGAAAACTACTTCACCGAAAAATACGGCCTGACCCGTACCCATTCCGATGTCGTGCATGCGGCGACGATCGTTAAGCCGGGTAAGGCACTCGATCTGGGCTGCGGTAACGGGCGTAACAGTCTTTATCTGGCGGCGAACGGTTATGACGTAACGGCGTGGGATAAAAACCCGATGAGCATCCAGAATCTGTTGTCGATTCGCGAGGCTGAAGGGCTGACCTCTTTGCAGGCGGCGGTCAAGGACCTTAATACGCTGAGCTTTGATGGCGCGTACGACTTTATTTTGTCTACCGTGGTGATGATGTTCCTTGAGCCGGGGACGATCCCGCGTCTGATTGCCAACATGCAGCGCTGCACCGTTGCAGGGGGGTATAACCTGATCGTTGCGGCGATGGATACCGATGATTTTCCGTGCACGGTGGGTTTCCCGTTCGCGTTTAAGGCCGGCGAGTTGAAGGCATATTATGCGGGGTGGGATCTGTTGAAATATAACGAAGACGTTGGCGAGCTTCACCGTACGGACGAGCAGGGTAATCGAATTAAATTGCGCTTTGCCACCCTGCTGGCGCGTAAGAAATCATAATTAGTATTTATATAACGGGCGAAGAGCCCGTTATATGGTGAATTCTTTTTATTAATATTGCGTGTCTCCTCTATTTTTGTCGCGACAATCTCCTGATTCCTTTGCTATAACTTACTGGCATCTGTGCATTTCTCAGGGATTATCTCATGCGTACTCAAACGTTTTTTAAAGCGGCGGTTCTTGTCGGCGTTCTGGCTCTTGCCGGTTGTGCATCTAAGACCACCACGCCCGAGCAGTATTCCGGCTTTTTGAAAGATTATTCTGGCCTCAAACAAACGACAACGGCGTCCGGGAAAACCGAGCTGCGTTGGATCTCTCCGGACTACAAACCGGCCAACTACGCGAACGTTGTTTATAACCCTGTTACCTATTATCCGGTGCCGAAACCGACCACGCAGGTGGGTGAAAAAGCGCTGAACGACATTCTGGCCTATACCAATACCGAGCTGAAAAAAGCCATCAGCGAGCGCAAGCCGCTGGCGACCACCGCCGGTCCGCATAGCCTGATTTTCCGCGGTGCGATTACTGCTGTTGACTCCAGCAAAGAAGGGCTGCAGTTCTACGAGGTGATCCCGATTGCGATGGTCGTTGCCGGTACGCAGGCGGCCACCGGCCATCGCACCATGAACACCAACCTGTATTTTGAAGGCGAACTGATTGATGCGGCCACCAACAAACCGGTTATCAAAGTGGTGCGTAAAGGGGAAGGCAAAGACCTGTCGAACTCAGATGCGAAGCTGACGCTGGATACGCTGAAACAGGTGATTGATGATATGGCGATTGATGCGGTGAAATTCGATCCGTCGCAGAAATAAAAAATATCCCATCATGAATAAAGGGGCACCGATAAGGTAGCCCCTTTATTTATGATGGTATTATATTTTTGATGAATACATTATTCCGATTTTGTGGCCGCTTATTTTCCCTGTCAGAGAAAATATCGTGCCGTCAGCATGTTCGCGTCATTACTTTTACTCTCGAACGGCACGGTTGATTTATTTTCCACAGCACATTGCGTGAAGGACTAGGCGCGGCTGAGAAACGGCAGACGCCAGGCCAGCGGTTTGGCGAACATCACCAGATTGCCCAGCAGAATCAGCACCAGCCCGACGACGGCGTTTGCGTGCCATTGGTATCCTTCGTAGACCGTTGACAGCGTCAGCGCAACCAGCGGAAACAGCAGGGTACTGTAGGCGGCATTGCTGGCGCCGATGCGGCCAACCAGCGTGAAATAGACGCCGAAGGCAATGACCGAGCCGAACAGCGCCAGATAGAACAGCGCGCCCATATAGCTGAGGGTCCACTGCGGTGTGAAATCATCGCCGCGCAGCAGGGCGACAAGGCCAATGACTATCGTGCCGTAGAGCATCGCCCAGGCGTTAGTGGTGAGCGTCTCTAGCCCGCGGCGCTGGTGACGCAGACTGAGCATATTGCCCAGTGAGAAACCGTAGGTGCCCAGCGCGCTGAGGAGAATACCGGCCAGCAACGTACTGCTCATCCCCACGGCCTGCAGATCGTCCCAGAAGAGCGTCACAATCCCGGCCAACCCCAACAGCGCCGCCGCGTAAAAGCGTTTGGGCGGCGTCTGGCGGAAGAAAATAAAGCTATTAATCGCGTTAAACAGAACCGCCATCGAGAAAATAACCGATTCCAGACCGGTATTGATCCATTTCGCGGCGGTGTAAAAACAGAGGAAGTTAAAACCAAATACGCAGCAGCCTTGTACCATGCAGAACAGGTGGTCACGCAGCGCTAGCGGCCGCAGGCGGCGCAGGCACAGCAGAATGGTCAGCATGGTGGTGCTGGCGATGGCGAAGCGCCAGAAAATAGAGACGGCTTCGGGCACCGGACCCTGCTGTAAAAAGATGGCAATCCAGGTGGTACCCCAAATAACGACAACTAAAGCATAGAGCAGCGCGTTCATTTTTCCTCACAACGGTTATCGCGACAGAGATCCAGTCTGCCGCACGCGTGTCGTCGCCGCTTGCAGAAGGTTGCGGATGACTTGCATATTCTTGCGGTTTTTTGCCGTATAGCGGCGCAGAAAAGTAGCATCCACCCGCGACAGCCCCTAGACTAGGGCTATCGTTAATCGTGACAGAAATCGTAATGACCCACACCTACGCGACGTTTGAAAGACTACGGAGTCAGAAAGCTATTCTGCGGGAAACCGTCGCGCTCAATTCCGGCATTCAGCTTGCCGCGTGGTACAACAAACTCGATACGCTGACGGTGCAAAGCGATCATCATACCCTAAGCCTGTACGTCGCCGACGGCTATGAAAGCTACCAGAAAACGCCACACGGCTGGAAAAACGGCGGCGGGCCTAACCGTTTTTGCCTGATGCCGGAGGACAGTGAATCGACGTGGGATATTCGTGGCGATCTGTCGTTCGTGCATCTTTACTGCACCGATGAACACCTGCGCCACGTTGGGGAGCAGGTGTGGGATCGTAGTCCGGCTAGCGTGACGCTGGATGAACAAATCTTTGGCGATGACCCGAAAATTACGCTGCTCTACCGCCAGTTTTTGCTCGGCTGTGACTGGCAGCAGCCGGCAAATCAGCTGACGTTAAGCAGCGCCAGCACGCTGCTGCTGACCCATTTGCTACAAAATTATGCCAACGTCCAGTGGCGTCTGCCGACGGTCACCGGTGGGCTGGCACCGGGGGTGTTACGAAATACGCTGGATTATATTGACGCGCATCTCAGCGAGCCGTTAACGCTGGCCGACCTCGCCGCGCAGGCATCGTTGAGCGAGTATCACTTTGCGCGCATGTTCCGTCAGTCTGTGGGCCTGGCGCCGCATCAGTACGTGATGCAGCGGCGGATGGATACGGCTCAGCAGATGGTGCGCTATAGCGCATTGCCATTAACCGACATTGCGCTACGCTGCGGTTTTAGCTCCGCGAGCCACTTCAGCAACCGTTTCAAAACGGCAATCGGCGTGACGCCATCGCAGCTACGCGCGAGCCTTGCTGGCTAACAGCGCGAAGCTCACCCCACCCAGCACTAAGCCCCAGAATGCGGAGCCGATACCCGCGAGGGTTATGCCGCTGGCGGTCACCAGGAAAGTGACCAGCGCGGCGTCGCGTTCACGTTCCGCATTCAGAGCCTGAAACAGACTTCCGCCCAACGTACCGAGCAGCGCCAGCCCCGCCAGCATTTGAATCCACGCGACGGGAAGCGCTGCCATCAGCGCGGTGATCGAACCACCGAAGATGCCTGCCAGAAGATAAAACACGCCTGCCGCCGCTGCGGCCAACCAGCGTTTTTGCGGATCGGGGTGAGCATCCGGGCTTTGGCAAATGGCGGCGGTAATGGCGGCAATGCACACCGAATAAACGCCAAACGGCGCCAGCAGCAGGCCAAAGGCGCCGCTGATCACCATCAGCGGCGAGACCGGCACCCGATAGCCCGACGCCTGTAGCGTGGCAAGGCCGGGCGCATTTTGCGAGGCCATCGTGACGAGGAAAAAGGGAATGCCTACGCTCAGTAACGCGGTGAGTGAAAAATGAGGCGTGACAAACTGAGGTGCAACGAAAGCCAGGTTAAGTGATTTCGTGACAACGTCACCTTTAAGCCATGCCACCGCGATCCCCACGGCCATGGCGGCCACCACCGCATAGCGTGGCGCCAGCGCTTTACACAGCAGCCAGCCCATCAGCATACTGCCGCATAGCAGCAGTTGCCCCTGTAGGGTGGCAAACGCCTGAAGGCCGAAACGCAATAAAATCCCCGCCAGCATCGCCGCGGCCAGTGAATGCGGGATCAGCCTCATCAGACGGGCGAACCAGCCGGTCAGGCCGCAGATGACAATCAGCGCGTTAGCGAAAATAAAAATGCCCACGGCTTCGTTGAGCGTCGCGCCCTGCAGGCCACCAACCAGCAGCGCCGCGCCGGGCGTTGACCACGCGGTCAGAATAGGGACTTTACGCCACAGCGTCAGAACCAGCGTGCTGAGGCCCATGGCCAACCCTAACGCCGTCATCCAGCCGGAAATTTGCTGCGGGCTTGCACCCGCAGCAGCGGCGGCCTGCCAGATAATTGCCGCCGAGCTGGCATAGCCGACCAGAACGGCTACAAACCCCGCCAGCAGCGAGGGGAAAGGAATAAGATAGGATCGCATTGTAGACCTTTGTGCGTTATAACGTACATTGAATGTATCATTGTGCGCTATAGCGCACAAGTGGCGTGCGACGGGCGAAAACACGCGCTGGCTGGGGTATACTGCGAAAAGGCAACGACATGGAGGCTGAATGAATATTGCGCAACACCTGGCGACAACGCTAAAACACCTGCGTCAGCAGCGGGCATGGAGCCTGTCTAAGCTCGCCGAAGAGACGGGCGTTTCCAAGGCTATGCTCGGGCAGATTGAACGTAATGAGTCCAGCCCGACGGTGGCAACGCTGTGGAAAATTGCCACGGGCCTGAACGTGCCGTTCTCGGTGTTTATCACGCCGCCGTCGCCCGGTCTTGAACAGGCGTTCGATCCTCAGCAGCAGGCGATGGTGGTCACGCCGGTGTTTCCGTGGGATCCGGAACTGTGTTTTGACCATTTTTCCATTACGCTGGCACCCGGCGCGCTGAGCGAATCGACTCCGCACGAAAAAGGGGTGATTGAACATGTGGTGGTGATTGAAGGGCGTTTGGATATGCACGTGATGGACGAATGGCGCACGCTGTCGGCAGGGGAAGGGCTACGGTTCGCTGGCGATCTTGCGCATGCATATCGCAACAGCGCAGAGCAGACCGTGCATTTTCACTCGCTGATTCACTATCCCAAAGAAAAAGCCGCAGGAAACCCTGCGGCAAATCGCGACAATCAATCCTGATGTGGCCGTTACGAGGAAATCCCGAACACGCTAGCGACTGTAACGCGTTGCTCCCGGCTTCGGAACTGAGAATTCTGGCAATCGGTTTTCGAAATTAAGCTAACGGTGGCGCAGAAGCGGTGGAAACTGTTTTCGTCTCTCGCCGCTTCTGGCTACAATAGCCGCCATTTTGTGACTCTACTGGATAACTCAGACCGTATGCGCCAGCAGAACGCTCTTCTCGAACTCCTCAGCCCGGCCCGCGACACGGCGATAGCCCGGGAAGCGATACTTCACGGTGCCGATGCCGTTTATATCGGCGGCCCGGGTTTTGGCGCACGCCATAACGCCAGCAACAGTCTTCAGGACATTGCCGCGCTGGTGCCGTTTGCTCACCGCTACGGCGCGAAGATTTTTATCACGCTCAATACCATCCTGCATGACGATGAGCTGGCGCCGGCGCAGAAGCTGATCACCCAACTGTATGATGCCGGCGTGGATGCGCTGATCGTGCAGGATATGGGCATCCTGCAGCTTGATATCCCTCCGATAGAACTGCATGCCAGCACCCAATGCGATATTCGCAGCGTGGAGAAAGCTAAATTCCTCTCTGACGTTGGTTTTAGCCAGATCGTTCTGGCGCGTGAGCTGAATTTGCAGCAGATCAAAGCGATTCACGATGCTGCCGACGCCACCATTGAATTCTTTATTCACGGTGCGCTGTGCGTGGCCTATTCCGGCCAGTGTAATATCTCTCATGCGCAAACCGGGCGCAGCGCCAACCGCGGTGACTGCTCCCAGGCCTGTCGCCTGCCGTATACGCTGAAAGACGATCGGGGACGCGTGGTCGCGTTTGAAAAGCACCTGCTGTCGATGAAAGACAACGATCAAACCGCCAACCTTGGCGCGTTGATTGATGCAGGCGTGCGCTCCTTCAAAATTGAGGGGCGCTATAAAGATATGAGCTATGTGAAAAATATCACTGCACACTATCGCCAGATGCTGGACGCCATTATTGAAGAACGCGGCGATTTGGCCCGGGCTTCCGCTGGCCGTACCGAGCATTTCTTTGTGCCGTCGACCGATAAAACCTTCCACCGCGGCAGCACGGATTATTTCGTCAATCAGCGTCAGATGAACATTGGTGCGTTTGACTCGCCGAAGTTCGTCGGTCTGCCGGTAGGGGAAGTGCTGAAGGTTAACAAAGAGACGCTGGATGTTGAAGTGAGCGAACCGCTGGCCAACGGCGACGGTCTCAACGTGCTCATCAAACGCGAAGTTGTCGGTTTTCGTGCCAATACGGTGGAGAAGATTGCTGAAAATCGCTACCGCGTTTGGCCAAACGAGATGCCGGCTGACCTGCATAAGGTGCGTCCGCATCAGGTGCTCAACCGTAACCTCGATCACAACTGGCAGCAGGCGCTGTTGAAAACCTCCAGCGAGCGCCGCATCGCCGTGGATATCGAGCTGTCTGGCTGGCAGGAACAGCTGGTGCTGACGCTAACCAGCGAAGACGGCGTGGCGGTGACCCACACTTTAGACGGGGAATTTGCAGCGGCGAATAACGCAGAGAAAGCGCTGAGCCAGCTGCAAGACGGGATCGCTAAACTGGGGCAAACGCTGTACTACGCACGCAACGTTGAAGTGCTGCTGGCGGAAGCGCTGTTTGTTCCGAACAGTCTGCTTAACCAGCTGCGTCGTGAAACCGTGGCGTTGCTCGACCAGGCGCGCCTGGATGCCTATGTTCGCGGCAGTCGTAAAGCAGTTGCCGAACCGGCGCCGGTGTACCCCGAAAGCCATCTGAGTTTCCTGGCTAACGTTTATAACCATAAAGCGCGTGAATTTTACCACCGTTATGGCGTTCAGCTGATAGATGCAGCCTATGAAGCGCACGAAGAGAAGGGCGACGTGCCGGTGATGATCACCAAGCACTGCCTGCGTTTTGCCTTCAATCTGTGCCCGAAGCAGGCGAAAGGGTCGATTAAAAGCTGGAAAGCGACGCCGATGCAGCTCATCAACGGTGATGAAGTCCTGACGCTGAAATTTGACTGTCGTCCATGCGAAATGCACGTGATTGGCAAGATTAAAAATCACATACTGAAGATGCCGCTACCGGGGAGCGTGGTGGCCTCGGTAAGCCCGGACGAATTGCTGAAAACGCTGCCTAAGCGGAAAGTTTGACGCTAACGCCACTCGCCAGCGCGGGGGCATATAAAGTAAAAGGCCGGAAAGCGAGTGTGCTCTCCGGCCTTTTTTAATTAATTACGCTGGTCGTTCGGCGGTGGCAGTTTGTTGTCGCCGTCATGTTTTGGCGGCTGACCTTTACCATCGTGCTGCTGACCCTTGTTATCGCGCGGCGGTTGGCCTTTGCCATCATGCTGCTGACCTTTGTTGTCGCGCGGCGGTTGGCCTTTGCCATCTTGCTGCTGACCTTTTTCATCACGCGGCGGCTGGCCTTTGCCATCGTGCTGCGGGCCTTTGTTATCGTGCTGACCCTGATGCTGTTGTTCTACAGGCGGCTTTTTCGGCGGATCCTGACGATCGGCGGCAAAGGCGGTTGAACACAGGCCCAGCGCCAGAATCGCAGACAGTGCAATACGTTTTTTCATCATGTACTCCAGACATTGCTTTGGTGCAATGGCGTTAGTTCACCAACAAAAAGTGGAGGAAATGTGAAGGCCAGAGCAATTAGGATTTCTCTTGGCCAGTACGATTCAATACCCAGGCAGCTGTTCTTTCAGGCTTTAAAACCGGCAGCGGTCATCAGCATGCGAAATAAGCCGCCCACCGTTGCCAGCGCCAGCACGCTGCCGCCCCACAGCGCAATTAACCAGAACAGGCGTGATATCCAGCGGCTTTTCATCAATGATATCCCTCATTTTGCGGCACTTTGCCGCGAAACACGTAATAGCTCCAGAAGGTGTACGCCAGAATGACGGGAATAATAAAGATGGCGCCAATCAGCATAAACTCCTGGCTTTGTTGCGGCGCGGCGGCCTGCCACAGCGTGATAGACGGTGGAATAATCGCGGGCCAGATGCTGATACCCAACCCGCTAAAGCCCAGGAATACCAGCGCGAGCGTCAGAATAAACGGCGGCACATGGCTTTCACGCAGCGCCAGTTGATGCCATAGCGCGCCGCTTGCGGCCAGCACCAGCAGCGGGACCGGCAGCAGAGAGTAGAGATTGGGCAGGCTAAACCAGCGCGCTGCGATTGCGGCATGCTGAAGCGGCGTCCACGCGCTGATAATCGCCATCACCGCCAGCAGCGCGAGCAGCAGTCCACGCGCAGCGCGGCGCATACGGCTTTGCAGAGCGGCTTCGCTTTTCATGACCAGCCAGGTTGCGCCCAGCAGCGCATAGGCGATGACCAGCCCTACGCCGCAGAAGAGCGAGAATGGCGTCAGCCAGTCGAATGGGCCACCACTGAAGGCGCGCTGGCTGACGGGAAAACCGTTAATGACGGCTCCGACAACTACGCCCTGGCAGAAGGTGGCCAGCATCGAGCCGCCCATAAAGGCGTTATCCCAGAACGGGCGATGTGAAGGCGTGGCATTGAAGCGAAACTCGAAGGCGACGCCGCGGAAAATCAGCCCGATAAGCATCAGCGAAAGCGGAATCGTCAACGCATCAATAATGACCGCGTAGGCCAGCGGGAACGCGCCAAAGAGTGCTGCACCGCCGAGTACCAGCCAGGTTTCATTGCCGTCCCATACCGGAGCGACGCTGTTGACCATTACGTCACGCTCCTGTGCGCTGCGGGTGAAGGGAAACAGGATGCCAATACCCAAATCAAAGCCGTCCATGACGATATACATCAGGGTGGCAAAGACAATAATCACAAACCAGACAATAGACAGATCGACATTCATGCTCGCTTCTCCTGGGACGACTGTGCGGTGATCGCGGCGGAAAGTGGACGCGACGGCGTACCGTGCGGCGGTGGATTAAACGGCTGAGGCCCTTTGCGAATCAGTCGTACCATGTAGCTGTAGCCGACGCCGAAGACCGCGCTGTACACCACAAAGAAGGCCAGCAGGCTGATGCTCATATGCAGATCGCCGTGGGCCGAGACGGCTTCCGCCGTACGCTGCAAGCCGTAGACCACCCACGGCTGACGACCGACTTCGGTGGTCACCCATCCCGCGAGAATGGCGATGAGCCCCGATGGCCCCATCAGCAGCGCGAACCACAGGAACGGGCGTGAAGTATAAAGCGTCTGTTTTTTGCGTAGCCACAGCGCGACGACGCCTAGCAACAGCATCAGCATGCCTAATCCGGCCATAATGCGGAACGACCAGAAAACGATCGTCGAGTTTGGCCGGTCTTCTTTGGCAAAGTCTTTGAGTGCAGGCACCTGTTTATCCAGACTGTGGGTGAGGATCAGGCTGCCCAGCGCCGGGATTTCCAACCCGTAGCGGGTACGCTCCTGGTTCATGTCCGGCCAGCCAAACAGCAGCAGCGGCGTCGGTTCTCCCGGCGGATTTTCCCAGTGGCCTTCAATCGCTGCAATCTTTGCAGGTTGATGCTTCAGCGTATTCAGCCCGTGCATATCGCCAACCATCGCCTGAATAGGGGCGACAATCAGGGTCATCCACAGCGACATGGAGAACATCACGCGTACTGCCGGTGAGGGGTTGCCACGCAGTAAATGCCAGGCTGCCGAAGCGCCGACAAACAGCGCGCTGCTCAGAAACGCAGCGATGCACATATGCAGCAGGCGGTAAGGGAATGATGGGTTAAATACCACCGCAAACCAGTCTACCGGCACCACTTGACCATTGACGATTTCGTAGCCCTGTGGCGTTTGCATCCAGCTGTTGGAAGCGAGGATCCAGAACGTTGAGATCAGCGTGCCGAGGGCCACCATGCAGGTGGCGAAAAAGTGCAACCCTGGCCCAACGCGGTTCCAGCCAAACAGCATCACGCCGAGAAAACCGGCTTCGAGGAAGAAGGCGGTCAGCACTTCGTAGGTCAGCAGCGGGCCGGTAATGCTGCCGGCAAACTGCGAGAAACCGCTCCAGTTGGTGCCAAACTGGTAGGCCATCACCAGGCCGGAGACGACGCCCATGCCAAAATTGACGGCGAAAATCTTTGACCAGAACTGATACAGCGAGCGCCAGAGCGGGTTACGGGTTTTTAGCCATAGACCTTCCAGCACCGCCAGGTAACTTGCCAGCCCAATGGTGATAGCAGGGAAGATAATGTGAAACGACACGGTAAAGGCAAACTGAATTCGTGCGAGGTGAAACGCATCAAGACCGAACATGCAGACTCCGGAAAATAGAATAACTCCCGGTGATTTTACGCAGCGGCGTGAATGGGTTGCAGAAACAGTCGCCGCCTTTTAAATGATAACAGTTTTGCTTTTTTATTTGCCCGTTTTTCCGACAAAGCTAATTCAATCATGGCGATAGAGTGAATATATCAGTTACATAAAAATGCAAAAATTGTAACGCTGATATAATATATTCGCACAGTTTGCGCGATTGGGATCGACCATGAAAAAGTACCAGCGGCTTGCCGAGCAGATGACGGAACAGATCGCCCACGGGGTGTGGCAGCCGGGTGATAAGCTGCCGTCGCTGCGCGAGCAGGTGGCCAATAGCGGTATGAGCTTTATGACCGTCAGCCATGCGTATCAGCTGCTGGAAAGCCAGGGGCGGATTGTTGCACGCCCGCAGTCCGGTTATTACGTGGCGCCGCATCCGGTAGCACCGCGCGCGGCGGCCCCCGCACAGGTAATGCCGGATAACGCCGTCGATATCAATACCTACATCTTTGAGGTACTGCAGGCCAGCCGCAACGCGGCGGTGCTGCCGTTTGCCTCGGCGTTTCCCGACCCTAAACTGTTCCCGCTGCCGCAGCTGAACCGTTCGCTGGCACAGGTGAGTAAAACCGCCACGGCCATGAGCGTGATTGAAAACCTGCCGCCGGGTAACGATGAGCTGCGTCATGCTATTGCCCGCCGCTATGCGTTACAGGGTATGACGATATCCCCTGATGAGATCGTGATTACCGCCGGTGCGCTGGAAGCGCTGAACCTGAGCCTTCAGGCGGTAACGGAGCCGGGCGATTGGGTGATCGTGGAGAACCCCTGTTTTTACGGGGCGCTTCAGGCGCTGGAACGCCTGAAGCTGAGAGCGCTGTCGGTTGCCACCGACGTGAAGGATGGGATTGATCTCGACGCATTGGTGCAGGCGCTACAGAACTATCCGGTGAAAGCCTGCTGGCTGATGACTAACAGCCAGAACCCGCTGGGTTTTACGCTGACGCCGGAAAAGAAAGCGAAGCTTATTCAGATCCTTACCGCCCACAATGTGACCCTGATTGAAGACGATGTTTACAGCGAGCTCTATTTTGGCCGAGAGAAGCCGCTGCCCGCGAAGGCGTGGGATAAGCAGGATATGACGCTGCACTGCAGTTCGTTTTCCAAATGCCTGGTTCCTGGGTTCCGTATTGGCTGGGTGGCGGCCGGTAAACATGCGCGTCGCATTCAGCATTTGCAGCTGATGAGCACGCTGTCGACCAGTTCGCCGATGCAGCTCGCTTTGGTCGACTATCTGGCAACGAAGCGCTACGACGCTCACCTGCGCCGCTTGCGCCGCCAGCTGGCCGAACGTAAGCAATTGGCGTGGCAGTCGCTGCTGCGTTCGCTGCCGCCTGAGGTGCGCATACACCATAACGATAGCGGCTATTTTCTCTGGCTGGAGCTGCCGGCCGGGATGGATGCGGGCACGTTGAGTGCGAAAGCGCTGGAACACCACATTAGTATTGCTCCAGGCAAAATGTTTTCGACGACCGACAGCTGGTCGTCATTTTTCCGCTTTAATACCGCGTGGGGCTGGGGGGAAAGAGAAGATAAAGCGGTCGAAACCCTGGGGCAACTTATTCGACAAATGCTGAGTTAATCACCAACGCTTATTTTCAGCTTCTGTATTTAATTATTCCCCCGGTTATTCGGGGGCTTTTCATTTTGGCTGGTCATAGGAAATTCGCATAGCACCTGCGGCCAGTAACTCCTTGTCTATAATCCATATTATCTGCATTGATTATTGCTTTTTTGCGGAATGCGCACTTTGTCACAACCTGTGCAAATTTTTATCTGCCGCAACGGTGGTTGTCATGGCGCCGTCTATTTTTAAACAGGGAGATATTTTTAACGGCACGGCTGCCGCTCAAATTCATTGTGACAGGAGTAAAACTTTATGAGCAAGACATTTGCCCGCAGCAGCCTGTGCGCGCTGGTGATGACGGTTGCCACCGCCAATGCCGCCGAGCCGCCAACGTCATTGGGAAAAGGCGAAGGACGACTGGATATTATTGCCTGGCCGGGTTATATCGAACGAGGTCAGACCGACAAGCAGTACGACTGGGTCACGCAGTTTGAGAAAGAGAGCGGCTGCCAGGTGAACGTCAAAACGGCGGCGACGTCTGACGAAATGGTTAGCCTGATGGCGAAAGGCGGCTACGATCTGGTGACGGCTTCCGGCGATGCCTCGCTGCGTTTGATCATGGGTAAGCGCGTGCAGCCGATTAATACCGCACTTATCGAAAACTGGAAAACCCTCGACCCGCGACTTGAGAAAGGTGCATGGTTTAACGTCGACGGCAAAGTGTATGGCACCCCGTATCAGTGGGGACCTAACCTTCTGATGTACAACACTAAAACCTTCCCTGTGCCGCCGGATTCCTGGAACGTGGTCTTTGTGAAACAGGATCTGCCGGACGGCAAAACCAATCAGGGCCGCGTGCAGGCCTACGATGGCCCAATCTACATCGCGGACGCGGCGCTGTTTGTGAAAGCGACACAGCCGCAGCTCGGCATTAGCGACCCGTACCAGCTGACCGAAGAACAGTACCAGGCGGTACTGAAGGTCTTGCGCGATCAGCATAGCCTGATTCATCGCTACTGGCATGACACGACCGTACAAATGAGCGACTTCAAAAATGAAGGCGTGGTGGCGTCCAGCGCCTGGCCATACCAGGCCAACGGCCTGAAAGGTGAAGGTCAGCCGATTGCGACCGTCTTCCCGAAAGAGGGCGTTACCGGTTGGGCGGATACCACCATGCTGCACGCCGAAGCGAAGCATCCGGTTTGCGCCTACAAGTGGATGAACTGGTCGCTGACGCCGAAGGTGCAGGGTGATGTGGCGGCGTGGTTTGGCTCACTGCCGGTGGTGGCTGAAGGGTGTAAAGCCAGCGCGCTGTTGGGCGACAAAGGTTGTGAAACCAACGGCTACAGCTTCTTTGACAAAATTGCCTTCTGGAAAACGCCGATTGCCGAGGGCGGCAAGTATGTGCCTTACAGCCGCTGGACGCAGGACTATATCGCCATTATGGGCGGCCGTTGATTACCCAGGAGTCCATTATGACGTATGCAGTAGAGTTTCATGACGTCTCGCGACTTTATGGTGACGTTCGGGCGGTGGATGGCGTGAGTATCGCCATCCATGACGGCGAGTTCTTTTCGATGCTGGGGCCGTCTGGCTCCGGCAAAACCACCTGTCTGCGGCTGATCGCCGGATTTGAACAACTGAGCGGCGGCGCTATCTCTATTTTTGGCCGTCACGCCAGCGAACTGCCGCCGTGGGAGCGTGACGTTAACACCGTCTTCCAGGATTACGCGCTGTTTCCGCACATGTCAGTGCTTGATAACGTCGCCTACGGGCTGATGGTCAAGGGCGTTGGCAAGAAAGAGCGTCAGGCCAGGGCGGCGCAGGCGCTGGAGAAAGTGGCGCTGGGTTTCGTCGGCGGGCGCAAGCCGTCGCAGCTTTCCGGCGGCCAGCGTCAGCGCGTGGCGATTGCCCGCGCGCTGGTTAATGAACCCCGGGTGCTGCTGCTCGACGAACCGCTAGGTGCGCTGGATTTGAAGTTGCGCGAGCAAATGCAGTTCGAATTAAAAAAGCTGCAACAGTCCCTGGGGATCACTTTTATTTTCGTCACCCACGATCAGGGCGAGGCGCTATCGATGTCGGACCGTGTCGCGGTCTTTAACAACGGTCGCATTGAGCAGGTGGACTCGCCGCGTGCGCTTTATCTGCGCCCGCGAACGCCGTTCGTCGCCAGCTTTGTCGGGACCTCTAACGTGTTCGACCCGGCGATGTCGGAGACGCTATGCGGCATGACGGGGAACTGGGCGCTGCGACCTGAACACATCCGCCTGAATGAAGGTGGCGAAGTGCAGGTGAAAGGGCGGATACAGGCGGTGCAGTATCAGGGCGCGGCGACGCGCTATGAGCTGTTGCTTGAAAGCGGCGATAAGCTACTGGTGAGCCAGGCGAACTTTGCCGTCGGGCTGGATGCGGAAGGACCTGCGGTGGGCCGGGATGTTCTGGCCTCCTGGCCGCGCGATGCCATGATCGCGCTGGATGGAGGGAGGTAAATGGAGATGAGCATGACGCCGGTACCTTCCTCCCGCGGCGGCGGAAAGATAGCCAGCCTGTTCTGGCGTAAGCCGACGCTGGGGCTTTTTCTGCTGCTGCTCGGGCCGCTGATGTGGTTCGGCATTGTCTATTTCGGTTCGCTGCTGACGCTGCTGTGGCAGGGGTTTTACACCTTTGATGATTTCACCATGTCGGTTACCCCGACGCTGACGCTGGCAAACCTGTACGCCCTGTTTAACCCGGCTAACTACGACATTATTGTCCGTACGCTGGTGATGGCGCTGGCAGTGACGGTCGCCAGCGCGCTGCTGGCGTTTCCGATGGCGTGGTATATGGCGCGCTATACCCACGGCAAGAAAAAGGCCTTCTTCTACGTGGCGGTCATGCTGCCGATGTGGGCCAGTTATATTGTCAAAGCCTACGCCTGGACGCTGCTGCTGGCCAAAGACGGTGTAGCCCAGTGGTTTTTAAATCACCTGGGTCTACAGCCGCTGCTGGCGGCGATACTGAGCGTGCCGGGCGTTGGCGGAAATACGCTGTCGACCTCCGGTCTGGGGCGCTTTCTGGTGTTTGTATACATCTGGCTGCCGTTTATGATCCTGCCGGTACAGGCTGCGCTGGAGCGGATCCCCGGCTCGTTGTTGCAGGCATCCGCTGACCTCGGCGCATTGCCGCGCCAGACTTTCCGCCATGTCGTGCTGCCGCTGGCGATACCGGGGATTGCGGCGGGGTCTATCTTCACCTTCTCGCTGACTCTTGGGGACTTTATCGTCCCGCAGCTGGTGGGGCCGCCGGGCTACTTCATCGGCAATATGGTTTATTCTCAGCAGGGGGCTATTGGCAATATGCCGATGGCGGCGGCGTTTACCCTTGTGCCAATCGTCCTGATTGCGCTCTATCTGGCGTTTGTGAAGCGCCTGGGAGCATTCGATGCACTCTGAACGCGCACCGCAGTTCCTCAAAATTGCCGCCTGGGGGGGCGTTATTTTCCTGCACTTCCCGCTGGTGATTATCGCGCTTTACGCCTTCAACACCGAAGACGCCGCCTTCAGTTTCCCGCCGCAAGGCCTGACGCTGCGCTGGTTTAGCGAGGCGGCTGGGCGCAGTGATATCTACGAGGCTGTGACACTGTCACTGAAAATTGCCGCGCTGTCGACGGCCATTGCGCTGGTACTTGGCACGTTTGCTGCAGCAGCGCTGTGGCGGCGGGATTTTTTTGGCAAAAGCGCGATATCGCTGCTGCTCCTGCTGCCGATTGCGCTGCCGGGCATTGTTACCGGACTGGCGCTGCTGACCGCGTTTAAGGTAGTGAATCTGGAGCCGGGGCTGTTCACGATTGTGATCGGTCACGCCACGTTCTGCGTGGTGGTGGTGTTTAACAACGTCATTGCCCGATTCCGGCGGACCTCATGGAGCCTGGTCGAAGCGTCGATGGATTTAGGGGCTAACGGCTGGCAAACCTTCCGTTACGTTGTGTTGCCAAATCTGGGCTCGGCGCTGCTGGCAGGGGGAATGCTGGCATTTGCGCTGTCGTTTGATGAAATTATCGTCACCACCTTCACGGCAGGCCATGAGCGCACGTTGCCGCTGTGGCTGCTTAACCAACTTGGGCGCCCGCGCGATGTGCCGGTGACCAACGTGGTCGCGCTGTTGGTGATGATACTGACAATGATACCGATTTTAGGGGCATGGTGGCTGACGCGCGAAGACGACGCGGCCACCGGCGGTGGTACGACATTTAAATAAAACAGGATCATGCTATGCAACATAAGTTACTGATTAACGGTGAGCTGGTCGCGGGTGAAGGCGAAGCGCAGCCGGTCTATAACCCCGCTACGGGTGAGATCCTGCTGAACATCGCGGAGGCCAGCGCCGCGCAGGTAGATGCGGCGGTGCATGCCGCCGACCGTGCATTCATACAATGGGGACAAACCACGCCAAAGCACCGCGCAGAGTGTTTGTTAAAACTGGCCGACGTGATTGAAGCGCATGCTCAGACGTTCGCCCGGCTGGAATCCCTTAACTGCGGCAAGCCGCTGCACTGCGTGGCCGGTGATGAAATTCCGGCGGTGGTGGATGTATTCCGCTTCTTTGCCGGCGCGGCGCGCTGCCTGAATGGCCTGGCGGCCGGGGAATATCTTGAAGGCCACACTTCCATGATTCGCCGCGATCCGGTTGGCGTGGTGGCCTCGATTGCACCGTGGAATTATCCGTTGATGATGGCCGCGTGGAAGCTGGCACCGGCGCTGGCGGCGGGCAACTGTGTGGTACTGAAACCGTCTGAAATTACGCCGCTTACGGCGCTCACGCTGGCCGAGCTGGCGAAAGATATTTTCCCTGCCGGCGTGCTGAACGTTCTGTTTGGTCGCGGTCATACCGTTGGCGATCCGCTGACCGGCCACGCGAAGGTACGCATGGTGTCGCTGACCGGCTCAATCGCCACCGGCGAGCATATTCTGGCGCATACGGCATCTTCCGTTAAGCGCACGCACATGGAGCTAGGAGGGAAAGCGCCGGTGATTGTGTTTGACGACGCGGATATCGATGCCGTGGTTGAGGGGGTACGGACGTTTGGTTTTTACAACGCCGGACAGGATTGTACCGCCGCCTGTCGAATCTATGCGCAGCGGGGCGTTTATGACCGGCTGGTGGCTCGCCTTGGCGCGGCGGTGGCAACCCTTAAATTCGGCGACCCGGAGGATGTGAGCACCGAACTGGGGCCGCTGAGTTCACTGGCACATCTGACGCGCGTCAGCGATGCCGTGGCGCGGGCCAGGGCGCTGCCGCACATTAAGGTGGTAACCGGTGGTGAGAAGGCAGAGGGAAGCGGTTATTACTTCCAGCCGACTCTGCTGGCGGGCGCGCTGCAGGAAGATGATATCGTTCAGCGAGAAGTGTTTGGCCCGGTAGTCAGCGTGACGGTGTTTGACAGTGAAGAGCAGGTGCTGGCGTGGGCCAACGATTCACAGTATGGCCTGGCCTCGTCGGTATGGACCCGCGACGTAGGGCGCGCGCACCGTTTGAGCGCGCGTTTGCAGTACGGTTGTACGTGGATCAACACCCACTTTATGCTGGTCAGCGAAATGCCCCACGGCGGGCAGAAGCTATCGGGGTACGGCAAGGATATGTCGATGTACGGACTGGAGGACTACACCGTCGTGCGCCATGTGATGATTAAGCACTGATTACCCCCTTCGCGGTAGGCGAAAAACCTGCCGCCCACTGCGCCATTTTTGACATGCCCGGAGCAACGTGCGAGGATGCGCGCCGTTGTAAAACCGGGCAAAGTCAGCATCATGAAAAAGAGTATTGTGTGTAGCGCTGCCGTTATCGCGGCCTTAATCGGCGTGGGTATTATCTATTCCGCGAATCATATTGCCGCCTGTCACGGCGAACATCGGCTTGATGCCGCCTGCCTGGCGCAGGCCTGGGATACGGAGAAAGTGAACCCTATCGCGCAGTTCAATCCCAATTATGCGGTGAGCGACCCGGTCGCCGATACGGTTTTTACCGCTTCCCAACCAAAACGCTAATCGTAACCCATATCACAGAATTAAAAACTAAAGAGGCGTACCGTTGCTTTGGTTTTAATTCATCCACGCAGTGAATTCATCTGGAGATGAATGTGTGTGGATTAGCGATCCCTACGCGAAAAGCGGCAAAAACTTGATGTGTGTCAAAAAACGTAGCATATTGCGCCGCTTTAACGATCAATTGTAAGGACTAAATTGGTGACGCTGTATCAACACATGCTTGTTTTCTACGCCGTGATGGCCGTGATCTGTGCCTTTATCACCTGGTTTCTCACTAAAGAAAGTACCTCTATTCGTCTGATAGCGACGGTATTGATTGGCGCAACGTGGCCATTCAGCTTCCCCGTTGCGCTACTGCTGTCGCTGTTCTGACGTTAATGGCTAAGATCGCTGAGCAGAATGGCAATGCTTTTACCGCCTTCAGTCTGTTCGAGTGCGATTTTGACGATAATCGTCAGCGGTACCGATAGCAGCATCCCGACCGGGCCCAGCAGCCAGCCCCAGAAAATTAACGACAAAAAGACCACCAGCGTGGAGAGCCCAAGGCCGCGTCCCATGATGCGAGGCTCAAGAATATTGCCGAAAACGAGATTTATAATCAGATACCCCGCAAGTACGATAAGCGCGTCGTAAAAGCCGCTGAACACCAGCACCTGCAGAATAGGGGGAATGGCCGCCAGCACCGACCCGATGTTGGGGATATAGTTGAGCGCGAATGCCAGTAGACCCCAGATAAACGCAAACCGCACGCCCAGCAGTTCCAGCATTCCCCACACAATCAGGCCGGTAACGAGGCTAATGGCGGTTTTCAGCACCAGATAGTGCGACACGCTGTCCAGCGCCCGTTGAATGGCCGCCATCCCTTCCACCGGTCGCGACATAATTTGCTGGAATTTTGCCGGGAGCTGCGGCACCTCCAGCAGCATAAACACAACCGTGAGCAGCAGCAGGAAGATTGACGACATGGCGTTTGACAGCTGGCTTAACAAACGTGAAACCAGCGTCATGGCGGCGTTGGGATCGATATACTTAATCAGTTCATCGGGAGAGACGGAAATGCCGAAGCGCTGCATCCATGGCTGAAGGTTATAAAGCGGTACCGCCAACGACGAACGATATTGCGGTAGCGTACGCGTCAGCTCGTTAAGCGAGGTGCCCAGCGATGCTAACAGCAGCACGGCAACCAGGATAATCACGGCGATGAGCAGCGAAATGCCGAGCACGCGCGGGACGCGGCAGCGCACCAGCAGTTGAACCACCGGGTTAAGCACCACGGCGATAAACAGCGCCAGTACGAAGGGCACGATAATTTCCGCCGCAAAGCGAATACCGGTAAGAATGATAACCAGCATGCCGAGCATGATGACGATTTTTAATCCATTAAGCGTGATGATCGGCCTGGCCATGGTTGCTCCTGCTATAAATTCTGCTGATTATGATAATTGCGAATCATCTAATAATAAATGCATTTACATCAAACAACCTTAGTAAAGATTTGAAAACATTTTGAAATACTTCGTTGGCTGTGTTAGAAATTAACTGTGTTTAACTACTGAGGACAATTTTAATCCGCAACGATGAGAAGCAATACCGCGGATGATTGTAATTTTATGGACAATATGTTCAGGACGTTTGTTTCTGCCAAAACTTCTGTTTTTCCTTCCTTTTCTGCCTTCTGTGGTGAGCATCACTGGCGCAGCGCGCTATAGTCCGTCTCTTCGTTTGAGCTAAATACTAATCATTTTATTTCGGTTTGCGCACGTCGCGAGCCGTAGCAGATTATATTCTCATGCAGGAGAAGGATCATGTTTTACTGGATTTTATTAGCCCTGGCTATCGTTGCTGAAATTACGGGTACGCTGTCTATGAAATGGGCGAGCGTCAGTGATGGCAACGCTGGTTTTATTTTAATGCTTGTTATGATCGCACTGTCTTATATTTTTCTTTCGTTCGCAGTTAAGAAAATAGCTCTCGGTGTCGCCTACGCGCTCTGGGAAGGGGTCGGCATTTTGTTGATTACCCTGTTCAGCGTTTTATTGTTTGACGAAAGCCTGACGGTGATGAAAGCAACCGGCCTGGCGACCCTGGTTGTCGGCATCGTGTTGATCAAATCGGGTACGCGAAAAGCGCCGAAGAAAAGCGTTATGATGAAAAAAGAGGTGAATCATGCCTAAGTTTGAATTGATTCACGGCTTGTGGCTGGCGGGCTCCATTGTACTGGAGATAGTCGCTAATATTTTCCTCAAGTTTTCGGACGGCTTCCGTCACAAGCTTTACGGCTTCCTGTCGCTGGCGGCGGTGTTAGCCGCTTTTAGCGCGCTGTCTCAGGCGGTAAAGGGGATTGACCTGTCGGTTGCCTATGCCATTTGGGGTGGTTTTGGCGTCGCGGCAACGCTGGCGGCGGGCTGGATTCTTTTCGGCCAACGTCTGAACCATAAGGGTTGGATGGGGCTAGCCCTGCTGCTGGTCGGTATGGTGATGATTAAACTGGCCTGATGTGATCGCTGCCTGAGAAATCGGGCAGCGAAATTCGCTGTCTGTATTACGCTTGTAACAAAGGGTTCGCTTTGTTTCTGCGAGGGTGATACATGTTCAATCCGTCACGCTGGCGTAATATTGCCACGGCCAAAACGCTGTTCGTGATGATCTTTTTAGCAGGCATCGGCCTGATTTTTTCCATTATCGCTTTACTGTACCTTTCACAGAATCTGATAAGCAGCAAAACAAACGATATTGATGCTCGCCGTTCGGCACTCTCCGTTGATGGCGCGATACAGACCTCCATTAACCGCGTTTTGTCGCTGGTTATCGATAACGCCATCTGGGATGACGCGGTGCGCGAGGTGTATGCACCGAAGCTGAACACGACCTGGCTGTACAATACCTGGGGCGCAGGCTTTAAAATTAACAATCTCTATGACGGTACGTTCGTACTTGATGAACACGATAAAGTACTGTGGGGATCGTTTCGCAGCGCGCCGTTTACGGAAACCAATCTCGATTTTTTTGGCGAAGGATTGTCCGCGCTGATTGCCAAAAATGAAGACGCGCTGCGTCGCGGTAGCAATATTTTCGCCGGTATTACCCGTACCCGTGAAGGGATTGCCTTTGTGGGGGTCGGCCTGATTCGCCCCATGGTCGGTCGTTTACAGGTGCGTGACGCCACGCGCCGCTATCTGGTTATCACCCGCCATATCAATCCTGTTTTATTGAAAAACCTTGGTAATACGTTTCAGATTGAGAACC
This sequence comes from Klebsiella sp. WP3-W18-ESBL-02, assembly GCF_014168815.1. NCBI lineage: Bacteria > Pseudomonadati > Pseudomonadota > Gammaproteobacteria > Enterobacterales > Enterobacteriaceae > Klebsiella > Klebsiella sp. WP3-W18-ESBL-02. Next base: position 2,652,364 of record NZ_AP021972.1, on the reverse strand, counting down.
TGACCCTGGTCGATGCGCCCAGGAATATGTACAACATTCCGCTACGTACCTCAGGCGATAAGGTCGTTGGCTGGCTAGACTGGCAGCTTCGTCAACCGGGCGCTGAAGCGGCCAGCGCGGCATCGCCGCAGATCCGTATCATTGCGCTGCTGGCCGCCGGGCTCATTTTGCTCTTTATATTGCTCAGTAGCTTAGGGCTCTGGAAACTGGCGCGCGGGGAACGCCAGGCGCGTGAAATCGCGCTGACCGATTGGCTGAGCCATTTGCCAAACCGGCGGGCGCTGATCGAGCAGCTTGAGCGCGTTAGCCGTCGCGGCGATGACAATATCACCACGGTGGTATTTATCGATCTCGATGGTTTTAAGGATGTTAACGACATTTATGGTCACGATATCGGTGATATTCTGATTATTCGCATTGCCGATATGCTGCAAACGTTGCTGCCAACCGGGGGCATGCTGGCGCGAATGGGCGGCGACGAATTTGCAATGACCGTTGGCGGTGAACAGTCGGAAGCGCGCGCCTCGGCGTTTGCGGGTCGCGTGCTGGATTATCTTAACACGCCGATTCGTATCGGCGAACGGACGCTGCACATCAGCGCCAGCATCGGTATTGCCAGCGGTCGCCTGCAAACCATTTCAAGCTCCGAGCTGTTTCGCCAGGCCGACATCGCCATGTACCACTCTAAAGTCACCGGAAAGGGGCGCATTACCCATTATGACGCCGAGCTGAACGGCGCCCGCGAGTACCAGCTTTCTATTGAAAACGATATCCGCCACGGCCTGGAACATGATGAGTTCGAGGTATGGTATCAACCGATTGTCTGCGCGCGCACTCAGGTAATGATTGGCGTGGAAGCGCTGGTGCGCTGGCCCCGGCGGCCAAAGGGTGAACTGATGCCCGAAGCGTTTATTGCCATCGCCGAAACCAGCGGTCTGATTTATTCTCTCGGGCAGTTTGTGCTGGCGCGGGCCTGCCGCGATCTGCTGGCGCATCCGGATCTAAAGCTCTCGGTGAACATTTCACCCGCGCAGTTCCGCGATCCTGAGTTCGAAAATAAAGTGTCGAGCGTACTCAGGTCGTCCGGTTTCCCGCCTTCACGTCTACAGCTTGAGGTGACGGAAACCTACGTGCTGGAGAAACCTGAACGCGCCCGCGCGGCGATTGCCAACCTTAAGGCCCTGGGTACCGCCGTTGCGCTGGATGATTTCGGTACCGGCTATTCGAGCATCGGTTATCTTCGCCGGTTTAATTTTGACACCATCAAAATTGATAAATCACTGGCCGGACTGGTGGACGATGATGAACAGGCGGCGGCGCTGGTCGGTGGTACGATTCGTATTGCCAGTGCGCTGGGAATGACGGTGATTGCAGAAGGGGTTGAGACAGAGAAGCAGATGAAGCTACTGCGCCTGGCGGGTTGCGATCAGCTGCAGGGTTTCTATTTTAGCGAACCGATGCCGTTATCGTCGCTGCTGGCTTTGCGTCGCCAGCAGCGGCAGAGTTAGTTACCGGCGGCCAGCGCTTCCAGCTTATCGCGAAAACCGGTAACAGAAATGGCCCGATTATCGGCGCGCCAGCGATCTTTCGCCGCCGGTGCCGAACTTTGTACGGCAATCAGCTGCCATCCGGCGTCGGTTTTCAGCAGCAGCGGAGAACCGCTGTCGCCAGGCAACGTATCGCATTGGTGGGAAAGGACGGTGTCCTGCGCCCAGCCGGTGACGGTACAGTCTTCATGGCTATAGAGTGAATCCAGATGATCGACCGGGTAACCGGACTGCGTGACTTTGCGCCCGGCGGCTTTCAGCGCGGCGGTCAACTCGGCTTTGTTGCCGGTAAATAGCGGCAGCGGCGTGATGCCGGAGGGGGGATAGCGCAGCACAATCAGCCCAAAGTCCCACGGTGCGGCGGAAGATGGCACAATCCAGCCGTCACCGTCGGCCTTCAGCCGTTTACCCAGCGAAGGATCGACGCGCCCCTCAATACCGTGAATTTCATAGCGCCAGCTGCCTTTTTGCGATACGAAGCGCAGCGCAACGGCTTTATCCAGCTTGCCGCGAGGCGGCTCCAGCAGACAGTGTCCGGCGGTTAATGCCAGGTGCGGTGAAATGAGCGTGGCGGTACACAGGTTGCCGCTGGCGGTTTCCAGTTGACCGATGGCATCCCACGGCTCTTGCGATGGATGACTGACCAGGGTGCGATCGTCCTGACCAAAGAACAGGGTTTTAATATCTTTTGCGCTGATGCCGCTATCACTGTCATCAGCATGAGTCATGAAGGGCTGAACGGATAACGATCCCAGTAAACAACACACAAAGGCTGTACGCATATCACTCTCTGATGGGGCAATTATGATTATAAAAACGAAACCCAGTGAGACTACTATAGACGGGAGCAATGAAAAGTGGGAGCAAAATCAGCGAACTACACTCAGTAAAAGAAGAACTGGGTCGCAATAAGCGCGCAGACGATCAGTAATGCCAGGATGAGCTCGAAACGATAGCGCCGCAACATGATTGGCTCTCCGGGAAAAAATCGGCGCTGTAATAGCGCCGATGCGAATAGTTGATCGTTCAGACCGTTGGCGAATCCGACGCCAGAGAATGACGTGACGGGATAACGCGGCGGTCTGAACCGGCGCGTTCACCGCGCCGATGTCTATCAATAATGATTAAGCAGCTGGCTGTGCAGCCGGTTTAGCAGCGGCGTGATGTTTCACTGCTTTTTTGTGTTTTTTAGCAGCCTGAGCTTTTTGCTCTACAGCCGGTTTGGTTGCTGCTTTTTTGTGTTTTTTAGCAGCCTGAGCTTTTTGCTCTACGGCCGGTTTAGTTGCTGCTTTTTTGTGTTTTTTAGCAGCCTGAGCTTTCTGTTCTACTGCTGGTTTAGCAGCGGCTTTTTTGTGTTTTTTGGCAGCCTGAGCTTTCTGTGCAGGTGCAGCTGCTTTGTGGTGTTTTTTATGGTGAGTCGCTTTTGCCGGAGCAGCGTGAGTCGCCGTCGCAGCAGCAGCCGGTGCCGGAGTGGCAGTCGCGTCAGCAGCGAAAGCAGCAGAAGACAGACCCATAGCAGCGGCAACAACCAGAGCTAATACTTTTTTCATTCTCATACCCTCGAATTGGTTTTTTCATTCAACCCCACTGCGGGGCCGTTGAAAGAACTATACCCGCAGGCTATAAGTCTTTCCGTGAGTGATTGGTATCGGCGTGTAACGGAATGTACAAGACTTGTTGTACAAACGTACAAGGGCGATTTTTCATCGCCCTCAATAGGTTAGTCAGCGCAGGTTGCCCGGTCAGATCGCTGCGACAGGTAGACGCGGAAAATAAGCACAAAGGCCATTGCCACCACGATAGCGGCAAGCAGGTAGATACTGTCCAGCCCGTGATAGCCGGCGATCCATCCGGCGACCGGCCCGGTAATACCCAGCGCCAGGTCGAGGAAGGCAGAATAGGTGCCCAGCGCGGTGCCCTGGTTTTGCTCTTCAACCTGCCTGACCGCCTCGACGCCGAGGGCCGGGAAGACCAGCGAGAAGCCGGAGCCCGTCAGGAAAGCGCCGAACCCGGCAACCCACGCATTCGGCGCAAACCAGATAATCAGCAGCCCAAGGCATTCGAACAGATAGCAGACCAGCGACACGCGAATACCGCCAAAGCGAATGATGGTGTTGCCGAGTACCAGACGAATACAGATAAAGCCGACGCTGAATAATGACAGCGTGAATGCTGCACCCTGCCAGCCGTGGGCGGTGAAGTAGAGCGTGATAAACGTCGCGATGACCCCGAATCCCACCGTACCCAGCCCAAGCCCCAGGCCGTATGGCCAGATTTTACGTGCCACGACGTGGAAGGGGGCTCTGACGCCTGCGCTGACGCTCACGTCGGCGCGGGTGCGGGCAAACAGTAAACCGACGACCGAGATAATCACAATCAGCGCGGCAAATCCGCTGATACCAAATGCGTCATTCAGCATCACGCCCAGCGGCGCGCCTGCGGCCATCGCAACGTAGGTGGCGACGCCGTTCCAGGAAATAACCCGCGAGGTATGAACGGCTCCGACCGTTTTTATGCCCCAAAGCGTGGACCCGGTGGAGGTAAAGCTTTCGCCGACGCCAAGGAATACGCGGCCAACCAGCAGCATCGTCACCGCCAGAAGCGGGCTGCCGTGTGCGGCGGCGGCGGCCAGAGTGAACAGACCACTCAACATACAGCAGATGATCCCGAGGCTGACGACCTTTTTCGGCCCCCAGATATCGGTGTAACGCCCGGCGTGAGGGCGGCTAACGAGCGTGGAAATATACTGCAGGCTAATCACTGCACCCGCGACCAGCGTGCTGTAACCAAGATGGTAATGGATAAATCCAGGCAGCACCGCCAGCGGCAGACCAATGGAGAGGTAGCAGATGCAGGTAAAAACAACGATCGAGATAATGCGCAGATTGAGCTGGGTATTGTTAGCGTAGGTAGTCATCACACGAAGCGGGTAAGACAAAGGTGGGCTTATTATAGAAAGTGCCATCTAGTATGGCGAGACAACAAGGCATTTTATGTCAATAACATAAGCATTAAAAATAATGGGCGGCGACGCGTGCGCCGCCGCTTATGATCAACGCAAGCGTTTATGCAGGGTGTAGCCAATGGCCAGAGCACCCACCAGCAGTATGGCGATGAAGGCACCGACGCCGTTCCAACCGTATTGGTGCCAGAACACGCCACCTAGCGTACCGGCAATGCTGGACCCCAGATAGTAGCTGAACAGATACAGCGATGAGGCCTGGCCTCTGGCGCGGCGCGCGCGCGGGCCAATCCAACTGCTGGCCACCGAGTGCGCGGCGAAAAAGCCTGCGGAGAACAGCAGCATACCCGGAAAAATCACCCACAGCGGCGAGAACAGCGTCAGCAGCAGGCCGAGCAGCATCACGCCGGTAAAGAAGATCATCACCGGGCCACGCCCGTAGCGGCTGGTCATGACGCCGGCTTTCGGCGAGCTCCAGGTGCCGGTCAGATAGGCGACGGAAAGCAGACCTACCACCGCCTGATTCAGCGACCACGGCGACAGCATCAGACGGTAGCCAATATAGTTGAACAGGGTGACAAACGACCCCATTAGCAGGAACCCTTCGACAAACAGCAGCGGTAAGCCGCGATCGCGCCAGTGCAGGTGAAGGTTAATCAGCAGCGACTTTGGCTTCAGTGAGCTGGGGCGGAAGTGGCGTGACTCCGGCAAAATACGCCAGAACATAATGGCGGCGGCCAGCGCAAAGGCGCTGATCACCGCCAGCGCGAGGCGCCAGCCGAAGAAATCGGTCAGTACGCCGGTAAGCAGACGGCCGCTCATCCCGCCAATGGAATTGCCGCTGATATACAGCCCCATGGAAAAGGCCACGAAGCTGGGGTGGATCTCTTCGCTCAGGTAGGTCATGCCAACGGCAGCCACGCCGCTCAGCGACAGGCCGATCAGCGCACGCATGATCAGAATACCGTGCCAGCTGGTCATGACGGTCGACAGCAGCGAGCAGCAGGAGGCCAGCAGCAGGGCGGTCACCATGACCTTCTTGCGCCCGATGGCATCGGAAAGCGGGCCGGTAAACAGCAGACCAACGGCCAGCATCGCCGTTGAAATAGAGAGTGAAATACTGGTTCCGGCGGGGCTGATGCCGAATTCATGCGACAGCACCGGCAGAATGGGCTGCACGCAGTACAGCAGGGCGAACGTCGCAAGACCCGCGGAAAACAGGGCGAGCGTGACGCGGATAAACGGCGGCGTACCGCGGCGGATAAAAACATGGGTGGAGGTTGGGCTAGCATCGCGGACATCAATAACGGGCGTATGGTCTGCGGTAGTTGTGCGGCTCACGGGAAGATCCTTGGCTAAAAACAACGAGTAATGGCGACATAGGTCACATAATCAGAGTAGGAAAATGTAAATATTCTGTCTAATATATTAATAATCTCAATTGATATGTATTAAATATGAATATCGAGCTGCGTCATTTACGTTATTTTATCGCTGTCGCAGAAGAGCTGCATTTTGGCCGCGCCGCCGCCCGCCTGAACATCTCGCAGCCCCCGCTGAGCCAGCAGATCCAGATCCTGGAACAGCAGGTGGGCGCCCGTTTATTTGCCCGCACTAACCGCAGCGTTAGCCTGACGGAAGCCGGGCGTCAGTTTCTGGCCGACAGCCGCCAGATCCTATTACAGGTCAACGAAGCCGCCGCGCGCGCAAGCCGCCTGCACCATGGTGAAACCGGCGAGCTGCACATCGGCTTTACCTCCTCTGCGCCATTTATCAAGGCCGTTTCCGATACGCTGTCGGCCTTTCGACAGCGCTACCCGGACGTGCACATTCAGACTCGCGAAACCAATACGCGCGAACAGATTGCGCCGTTAACTGAAGGGACGCTTGAGCTGGGTCTGATGCGTAATACGCAACTGCCGGACACGCTCGACTGGCAGATTATCCTGCGCGAGCCGCTGCTGGCGATGATCCACCGTGACCACCCGCTGGCTCAGCGACCCTCGGTCAGCCTGGTTGAGCTGGGCAAAGAACCGTTCGTTTTTTTTGACCCTCACGTTGGGACCGGTCTGTATGACGATATTCTCGGCTTGATGCGTCGCTACGGCGTGACGCCGGCGATCGCTCAGGAGGTTGGGGAAGCGATGACCATTATCGGCCTCGTGGCGTCAGGACTTGGTGTTTCCATCCTGCCGGCCTCGTTTAGCCGCGTGCAGCTGAATGAAATGCGCTGGGTACCCATTACTGAGGTGGATGCGGTATCGGAAATGTGGCTGGTGTGGTCAAAACATCATGAGCTTAGCCAGGCGGCGGAACGTTTTAAACAGCAGCTGATAAATGCAGCAAAGCTGAGCGTTGAGCGATAAAAAGCGTGAAAAATTGTGCGGTAAATCACAAGGCTAAGTAAATATTTGACGACAGCCATTGAAGTCATTCACCATAGCCCAAAGTTTATTTCGAAGCGCGAAAATAAGGGAGTTAACGGTGGTAGCGGATAGTCAGCCAGGCCATATCGATCAAATCAAGCAGACCAACGCGGGGGCGGTCTATCGCCTCATTGATCAGCTCGGCCCGGTGTCACGCATTGACCTTTCCCGACTTGCGCAACTGGCCCCCGCCAGTATTACCAAGATTGTACGCGAACTGCTGGAAGCTCACCTGGTACAGGAAACCGAAATTCAGGAAGCGGGTAGCCGCGGCCGCCCGGCGGTTGGGCTGATGGTAGAAACTGAAGCCTGGCACTATCTGTCCGTGCGCATTAGCCGTGGTGATATCCATCTGGCGCTGCGCGACTTGAGCAGTAAACTGGTGGTGGAAGAGTTGCTCGAGCTGGCGCTGGAGGACGAAACGCCTTTCCTTAACCGCGTACTGAGCCATATCGATCAATTTTTTATCCGCCATCAGAAGCTGCTTGAACGGTTAACCGCGATTGCGATTACGCTGCCGGGTATTATCGATACCGAAAACGGCATTATTCACCGCATGCCATTTTACGATGTGAAGGATATACCGTTGGGTGAAACGCTGGAAGCGCACACCGGCGTGCCGGTGTACATTCAGCACGACATCAGCGCCTGGACCATGGCTGAAGCGCTGTTCGGCGCTTCGCGCGGCGCGCGCGATGTCATTCAGGTGGTCATCGATCACAACGTAGGTGCCGGTGTCATTACCGATGGGCGTTTGCTGCATGCAGGCAGCAGCAGCCTGGTGGAAATCGGCCATACCCAGGTTGATCCGTATGGTAAGCGTTGCTACTGCGGCAACCACGGCTGTCTGGAAACCATTGCCAGCGTGGAAAGCGTGCTGGAGCTGACCCAGGTGCGAATGCAGCAGTCGATGAGCTCGATGCTGCATCAACAGCCGCTGACCGTCGACTGGCTGTGCCAGGCGGCAAAGCAGGGCGATTTGCTCGCCAAAGATATCATCATCAGTATTGGTACCAACGTCGGGCGCATACTGGCAATCATGGTGAATCTGTTTAATCCGCAAAAAATTCTTATCGGTTCGCCGTTCAACCAGGCGGCCGACATTCTCTTCCCCGCCATTGGCGACTGCATCCGCCAGCAGTCGTTGCCAGCCTACAGCCAGCATATTTCCGTGGAGCAAACGCAGTTCTCCAACCGAGGCACCATGGCCGGTGCCGCGCTGGTCAAAGATGCGCTGTATAACGGAACGCTGCTGATCAGACTGTTACAGGGTTAACATTTTTTCGCGGTTTTGCAAAAAATTGCGCTACCTCAATCCGACCCCCTGGCGCATCACGTAAACTTTCACCCCGTTGAATTATTCATTGTCTTGATATTTTATCGGCATACCTGTGGGGTTCGTGAGTGATGCTAAATCGTTTCTTTATTACTGGAACTGATACTTCTGTCGGTAAGACGGTGGTTTCTCGTGCGCTATTACAGGCGCTCGCCGCCAGCGGGAAACGTGTGGCAGGTTATAAGCCGGTAGCCAAAGGCAGCAAAGAAACCGCCGAGGGGCTGCGTAACAAGGATGCGCTGGTGTTGCAAAGCGTTTCGTCGTTGGCGCTGCCCTATGAAGCGATTAATCCTATCGCACTGAGCGAAGAAGAAAGCAGCGTGGCGCACAGTTGCCCAATCAACTACACGCTGCTGTCCGACGGCCTGGCCAATCTCAGCGGCATGGTGGACAACGTGGTGGTTGAAGGTACGGGCGGCTGGCGTAGCCTGATGAACGATCTGCGCCCGCTGTCTGAATGGGTCGTGCAGGAGCAACTGCCGGTGCTGATGGTGGTGGGGATCCAGGAAGGGTGCATCAATCATGCGCTGCTGACGGCGCAGGCCATCGCTAATGACGGCCTGCCGCTGATCGGATGGGTTGCCAACCGTATCAACCCTGGGCTGGCGCACTACGCGGAAATTATCGATGTGTTGAGCAAGAAACTGCCGGCGCCGCTCATTGGCGAATTGCCGTATCTGCCGCGCCCGGAACAGCGTGAACTCAGCCAGTACGTTGATTTAGCGATGCTCCGGAACGTGCTGACGGTAGATAGAATTCTGGCGTAAGGTACGCGACAGCACCGACGCCAGCACGCAGGCCATCAGCAAACCGGGCAGCAGCGTATACTGCCCGGTCATTTCACAAATCATCAGCGCTGACATAATCGGCGCATGCGTGGTCGCCGCCAGCAGCGCGGCCATCCCGGTCATCGCCAGCAGTATCGGCAGGCTCTCGTTTCCCGGGAATCCGGCGCTGCATGCCTGAGCAAACAAAATCCCGATAGCCAGTCCGACAAAGAGCGTGGGCGTAAATACCCCGCCGGGCGCGCCGGAGCCGCTGCTGGCGAGAATGGCGAGCAGTTTACACACGAAGATCCCCGTAATGATGGCCAGGGTCGGTGGCGTGAGCAGAAAACCCTGTACCACGCTGTAGCCATTGCCCCAGACGGCGGGGGTCAGTAGCGACAGCAGACCGACGATAAGCCCACCGAGCGCCAGCTGCCACGGTGGCGACAGCTTCAGCGCCACAAAACCGCGGTGAGTGGTATCCATTAGCCACATTAATAGCGGCCCGGCAAGGCCGCAGATCAACCCGGCGGCAAGCATCAGTCCATAGTCAACGGCAGTGAGAGCAGGCAGCGCGTCGACCTGATAAAGCGGCCTGGCGTCGCCATTGAGTAGCTGACTGGCGAGCAGGGCAACCACGGCCGCAATCACGACCGGCCCCAGAGAGGCGAGCATCAGCGTGCCGAACAGAATCTCGGCAATAAACAGACTCCCGGCCAACGGCGCATGGTAGGCACTGGCCATCCCGGCGGCCGCACCACAGGCAATCCATAGTTTCCATTCGGCTTTTGGCGTAAAGCGCTGGGCAAAAAACGATGCCGCCAGCGCGGCCAGCAGTATCATTGCCCCTTCGCGGCCGATTGCGCTACCGCTAGCAACCACCAATAGCGAGGCAGTGGATTTGATCAGGCTGGAGCTGGCGTCAAATCGGCCCTCATCGCTCTCCAGTGCTTCCATATAGTCGGTGGGCGCATGGGGCCGCTGACGCGTATAGCGCTGCCAGCCCCACAGCAGCGTACCGGCGGCCAGACCGCCCAGCGCCGGGGTAATCAGGCGTCGCCAGCCGCTTAGCCCTTCGGCGGCGTTCACCAGGCTGCCGCTGTCGTTACTTAAAAACAGCCATTCCAACAGCAGCATGGCATGGCGAAACGCCGAGACCGCCAGGGCCGCCAGAACGCCAATGATGCAAGCGAGCAGAAGGCGGCGAAACATCGCGTTGATGTCGGGATAATGATGAAGACGCTGCATGAGACTGAAACGCTTAACGATAGAGCTTTTTATCAGCGACGGGGATCAGCAGCTGCGACTGCCACTGCGTAAGGGTATGCTGCGCGAGCTGCCCCAGCGCGGTGAAGAAGGGGTGATTGGCTTTCTCGACAAACTCCTTGAGGAAGCGCGGAGCCCACGGCAGCAGATGCCAGGCAAGCAGCTGCTCGCAGGCTTCTGGTCGATCATTTTCAACCAGCCATGCCGCCAGCATCAGCAGGGTACCAAAGTGATCTTCCGGCTCGTTTTGTTCAACGTCGAACGCGATCGCGTTTTCACGCATCCACTGGCGTAGCGCCAGCGTGGAATCGCCAAACAGCACGTTTTCCCGGTCTAGCCAGACGGAGCCCCACGGCGGCGACGGTAACGCCGATGGGCCGATAAACAGCCGCTGCCAGGCCTCGGCCAGCGATTCATCGCTGTGGGCGGCAAATGCGGTGGACAGCGCATCGGCGTTTTCGAGCGGATACGGCCATTGCCCGGCCCACTCGCCGTCGCGTAAGGCGGCGACCAGCGGCTCAGCGAGTGCGCTATCCGGCGCGAAATAGAACAGTGCTCCCAGTACGCGAGCAGAGAAAGCTAAAGCGTCGTTGTGCTGAACGTCATTCATTACTGCAAATTCCTTAAAAGGGCGCGGGAGAGGTCCCGCGCCGAGAGTTTATCCGGCAATCGCCATGCCGACGGTCATATGCAGGCCGTAGAACAGCCCACGGCCGATCAGTTCACCCACGATCAGCAGCAGCAGCCCGAGCGCCAGGCGACGGCCCGAGGCGGTACACGGCGCAGCAGCGGGCATAACCAGCAGCCCAGACCCGCCGCCAGCAGCACGAAGCGCACGACCTGCCAGAGTCCCCAGTCGGGGATCAACGCATTGGCCTGCTGTACTGAACTGTGAATAAACCCCAGATCGTTGGTCTGCATTACCACAATGGCCAGGCTCGCCAGAAAGGCCAGCGTGCTTAAACCGGCAAAGAACTTGCCGTTAAAAGGCACCTTCGAGAGCTTAAGCAGCAGGGCAGCAAACAGCGGGCCGGTTAGCATGACGGTTAAGAAGAACGTGGCCGTCGTATAGCCATTATACCAGGTTGGCACCGTATCTATCTGATAAACGCGCGTCATTGCCCAGACAAATATCAGCCCCAGCGCCATGGCGATCACCAGCCAGATACGGCCCAGGGTTTCCGGTATTTTGCCCAGTACGGAAAACAGCCACCAGAAGCCGCCAACGGCGAAGAAAAGCGAGCCGCTGGCGATTTCATTGCTGAGCGCGGAGGCGCCGATGCGGTTGAGCGAATTGAACGCCCGCAGCGGCGAACCAAGGTGCAAAACCGAGGCAAAAAAGGCAATGCCCATTATCACCCACAGGAAGAACATATTGCGTACGATGCGTCGCCGATCGTCGGTTTCACTGCGTGCCGCCAGCCAGCCCATCCCGCTCACGATGATGGCGCCCGCCACGCATTGCCCCAGTACCGTAAACAGCACCAGTGGCCATTCATGCCATCCGTTGCCCATCTTACACCTCCTTCGGGTTGGCCAGGTAGCCAGTGGTATCGCCGCACGGACGTGCATTGGCGTTAGGTTTAATCACAATGCTCGGCTTGGTAAAGTGCGCCGACGGCAGCGGCGCAACGGCTGCCAGCTGCCCGTGCTTCTGGCGAAGCGCTTCAATCGGCCCGAAGTCCAGCGCGCGCAGCGGGCAGGACTCGACGCAGATCGGTGTTTTGCCTTCCGCCACGCGTTCGTGGCAGCCGTCGCACTTGGTCATGTGGCCTTTTGCCGCATTGTACTGTGGGGCACCGTACGGGCAGGCCATATGGCAGTAGCGACAGCCGATGCAGACGTCTTCGTCGACGACCACAAAGCCGTCTTCTCGTTTATGCATCGCGCCGCTCGGGCATACTTTAGTACAGGCCGGATCTTCACAGTGGTTACAGGCGATGGACAGGTAGTAGGCAAAAACGTTCTGATGCCAGACGCCGTTATCTTCCTGCCAGTCGCCGCCGGCGTATTCATAAATACGGCGGAAGCTGACGTCCGGGGTTAAGTCTTTGTAATCTTTACACGCCAGCTCGCAGGTTTTACAACCGGTACAGCGGGCGGAGTCGATGAAAAATCCGTATTGCGTGCTCATTGACTAATCCTTATACCTTCTCGATCTCAACCAGGTTGGTATGCTGCGGGTTGCCTTTCGCCAGCGGCGAAGGGCGGTGGGTGGTCAGCGTGTTGATACAGGAACCGTGGTCAATGCGATCGCCATCCATCTTCGCGTCGTGCCATGCGCCCTGGCCCATGGCCGACACGCCGGGCATGATGCGCGGCGTCACTTTTGCTGCAATGCGCACTTCACCACGTTCGTTGAATACGCGAACCATATCGCCGTTCTGAATCCCGCGTTTTTGCGCGTCTATCGGGTTGAGCCAAATTTCCTGGCGACAGGCGGCTTTTAAGACATCCACGTTGCCGTAGCTGGAGTGGGTGCGGGCCTTAAAGTGGAAACCAAACAGCTGCAACGGGAATTTGTCGCGCAGCGGATCGTCCCAGCCTTCAAAGGTGGAGGCGTACACCGGCAGCGGGCTGATAGTTTCATCTTTTTCCAACTGCCATTTCGCGGCAATATCGGCCAGACGGCTGGAGTAAATTTCAATTTTTCCCGATGGAGTTTTCAGGGGATTCGCCTGCGGGTCTTGACGGAAATCGCGATAGGCCACGAAGTGGCCGTTGGGATCTTTGCGTTTATAGATGCCCATTTTTTTCAGCTCATCGTAACCCGGTAGCGCCGCGTCTTTTGCGCGCATTTTGGCATACAGATATTGCAGCCACTGTTCCTGAGTGCGACCTTCGGTAAACTTCTGGTGCACCTCGTCGCCCAAGCGTTTAGCCACTTCGCTAAGGATCCAGTAAATTGGCTTACGTTCGAACTTCGGCGCGGTGGCGGGCTGGATGAAAATCAGGTAGCCCATGTTGCCCGCGTAGTCGTTTGGAATGATGTCTTCTTGCTCGACGGTCATCAGATCCGGCAGCAAAATGTCGGCGTATTTTGCCGACGCGGTCATAAAGTTCTCAATCACCACGATCATTTCGCATTTACTTTCGTCCTGCAGAATTTCGTGGGTTTTGTTGATGTCCGAATGCTGGTTAATGATGGTGTTGCCCGCATAGTTCCAGAAGAACTTGATGGGAACATCCAGCTTCTCTTTACCGCGTACGCCGTCGCGGGTGGCGGTCATTTCTGCTCCGCGGTCGATGGCATCGGTCCATGTAAAACAGGAAATCGCGGTTTTCACCGGGTTTTCCAGCACAGGGAAGCGCTCGATGGTAATGGTGTAGGTCGATTCACGCGCGCCGCTGTTGCCGCCGTTAATTCCGACGTTACCGGTCAGAATGGGCAGCATAGCAATCGCACGGGCGGCAAGTTCGCCGTTGGCCTGACGCTGCGGGCCCCAGCCCTGACAAATGTACGCCGGTTTCGCGCTGCCTATTTCACGCGCCAGTTTAATAATACGGTCGGCCGGAATCCCGGTGATGCCCGATGCCCACTGTGGCGTTTTCGCGATACCGTCGTCGCCCTGGCCGAGAATATAGGCTTTGTAGTGTCCGTTGGCCGGTGCGCCTTCCGGCAGCGTTTTTTCGTCGTAACCGACGCAGTATTTGTCGAGGAACGGCTGATCGACGAGGTTTTCGTCAATCAATACCCATGCAATACCGGCAACCAATGCGGCATCGGTGCCGGGGCGGATAGGGATCCATTCATCTTCGCGCCCGGCGGCCGTGTCGGTATAGCGTGGATCGATAACGATCATGCGCGCATTTGAGCGTTCCCGCGCCTGTTCAAGATAATACGTAATGCCGCCGCCGCTCATGCGCGTTTCCGCCGGATTGTTGCCGAACATCACCACCAGCTTGCTGTTTTCGATATCAGAGGTGCTGTTGCCGTCATTGCTGCCGTAGGTATACGGCATAGCGCAGGCGATTTGCGCGGTACTGTAGGTTCCGTACTGGTTGAGCGAGCCGCCGTAGCAATTCATCAGACGCATGACGGCCGAACCGGACGGTGAAGAGCGGGTAATGTTGCCGCCGACGATGCCGGAAGAGTAGTTAATGTAAACCGCTTCATTGCCGTAATCTTTCACCACGCGCTTCAGGTTGTCGGCAATGGTGTCCAGCGCTTCCTGCCAGCTGATACGCGCAAATTTACCTTCGCCGCGCTTGCCGACACGTTTCATCGGGTAGTTGAGGCGATCGGGATGGTTGATTCGCCGACGAATGGAGCGACCGCGCAGACAGGCGCGCACCTGGTGATCGCCATAGCGATCTTCGCCGGTGTTGTCGGTTTCAACCCAGTAGACTTCGTTATCTTTCACGTGCAGCCGCAGCGCACAGCGGCTGCCGCAGTTAACGGAGCAAGCGCCCCAGACCACTTTATTGTCTTTACCGCGCGCCTGCTGCACGGCCGCTGCCGTTGCTCGCAGGGAGAAAGGCAGCGATAGACCACCGGCGGCGAGGGCCAGCGAACCAATCGCTGACGATTTAATGAGGGTGCGTCGGCTTAGCCCCCCGGGCTTTTCCTGATCGGACATTGCTCACTCCATTATTATTTAATGATTACATCGTGCAATTAGAAACACGCTAATGGAGCGTCATCCTACCCGCTAAGTGGTATACAAGTATTAACCGTGGTCAAAACTCAACGGAACGGCGTAAAGGAATTGCGTAACGATATTTGCCAGTATTCGAGGGGCTATGCATAATTGTTTTACAACAAAAAAAGCGCATTTCGGGCCCTCCGGCAATGCGAAACTCTGATGCTGATGGAACCTCCCCTATGCACGATATTGCTACCCACGTTATCCCGATGCCCGCGATTGAGACGGTCACCGTTCCGCATAAGGGGCTGAATTTTTTGCGCCCCGAAATTTTGCTCGATTTCATTAGCGTCACCGATAAACCGGTGATCGCGGTGACGCCGCTGGCGGTGCTTTATTCGACGGTTGGCGTGCTGCAAACGACGGCGTTGCGCAAGATCCCGGTGCTGGTTTCCGGTCGGGTGGTGTATCCCATCACCTCGCAGTCGCTGCCCTGTTTGCATTCGCGCCTGACTATCAATACGACTACGCAGAAGCTGCGTTTTCAGGGAGATCTCGACGCGCTGTCTGACGATCATTCACTGCGTGATGCCGTGCTGATTGGCGTAGCGCTTGAGTTTACCGTTGAGCAGGGCGGATAAAGCGAGCCGCCTCCGGGCGAAGGCGGCAGGGGGTTACTGAGCGTTATCGGTGCGGGTGTAGAGAATTTTGAAGGTGTCGTTGGCGCAGTGGCCTACCACCTGTGCCCCCGGCTGGTCGGCCTGGTCATTGGGGACGATATCGAGACTGAACGCGTCTTGTGCTACGCCGTTTTGCTCAATTTTCTGCTGAATGTCACTACGAACGCGCTCGCAGGACTCCGGTACTGCCGCGAGCGCGGGCATCGCGCCTGCTAACAGAAGTGCCAGTAACCAGCGTGAAGATCTCATGGTCGGCTCCTTTATCTTTAGACTCGCAAAAAGTATAGCAGTGCTAGTGTAAACAATTGTATTTCCTAATATGATTGAGAAAACTCCCGAAACAGGATGGCGGTGTGAAGAAATTATTATTACTGGCGTCAGCGCTGACCCTGCTCAGCGGTTGCGATAAACCCGGCGCTCCCGCGGCATTCACGCCGGAAATGGCCAGTTTTTCTAACGAATTTGATTTTGATCCGCTGCGCGGGCCGGTGAAGGATTTCAGCCAGACGCTGCTCAACGAGAAGGGCGAAGTGTCGAAACGCGTTAGCGCACAGCTTTCGCGGGAGGGGTGCTTCGATATGCTGGAGTTTCACAATATTGAGGATGACACCGGCGCGCTGCTGGTGCTGGACGCGAACTATTATCTCGACGGCGTCACGCGCGAAAAACGCGTGCGTTTGCAGGGCAAATGTCAGCTGGCCGAGTTTCCGTCGGCGGGCGTTTCGTGGGAAACGGACGATAACGGTTTTGTGGTGAAAGCACAGGGCAAAGAGAGTGAGGTCGACTATCGCTATGATGCGGAAGGCTACCCGCTGGGGAAAACGTCAACGACGAAGAATAAAACGCTGTCGATTGTGGCCACCCCGTCACAGGACAGTCGTAAGAAGCTTGACTATACCTCGGTCAGCCTGCTGGACAAACAGCCGGTCGGCAACGTGATCCAGCGTTGCGATTACGATGGCCATGACAACCCGGTGAGCTGTGATTTAACGATCGTTGATGAGAGCGTCAAACCTGCGACGACCCAGCGCTATACGATCAAAAATACGATTGAATACTACTAGCCGCCGTGAAAGGAAAAAGACGCCCACGGCGTAATGCTGAATACGTAGGCCGGATAAGCAAAGCGCCATCCGGCATACTGCACGCTGATTGCCGGATGGCAGCGCAAACGCCTTATCCGGCCTACCGTTCCTGCCCCTGCTCCTGACTTCTGAAGTCAACGCCTTAACTGGCAAGCATTACTGCCACGGCGCTTTTTTATGGATGCAGGGTGCGGCCCGTTGAGCGATCAAGGCAGCGTAGGGTGTTGGGTTCCCAGTAGGCATTGACGTTCGGGCTTTGCAGGCATTTATCGCGAGCGTCAAACGCCACGTCGGCTTTGTCCCACTCTTTTTCCGCGCGTTTGTTCACTTTCTGGCGCAGCTGGCGCGTATCGTTCCACTGCTCCTTGTCCATCGCTGCATTCTGACGGCTCTGTGCGCTATCGCCGGATTCAATAATCAGTTTGCTGGTTTCAGCCGATGCGCAAGCGGTGTACACGACGGCACCCAGCGTCAGCATTGCCGTCAGGCACAGGCGTTTGCTAAGTGTAATTTTCATTTTGGGTTCCTTTAACGTGATAAAAACGATGGCTCCTGTTGAGCAGTCTACTACATCTCTTCTGGCTGGCATACCCGCGAAAATCATGTGGTCGATTCGTCATGATTTATCCGTATGATGGCGCCATTCTTAGTTTATCGATCCGTCATGATGCTCAAAACTTCGCTGCTTTTTTTTGCTACCGCGCTGTGTGAAATTATCGGCTGCTACCTGCCATGGCTTTGGCTTAAGCGTGGCGCTACGCCGTTACTGCTGCTGCCTGCCGCGCTGTCGCTTGCGCTGTTCGTCTGGCTGTTGACGCTGCATCCGGCGGCCAGTGGGCGCGTCTACGCCGCCTACGGTGGGGTGTATATCTTCACCGCACTCTTGTGGCTGCGGGTCGTGGAAGGGGAAAAACTGACCCTGTACGATTGGCTTGGCGCGGCGGTTGCGCTGTGCGGCATGCTGATCATCGTTGCCGGCTGGGGCAGAGCGTAGTGCTATCGTCGCGCGTGACCATCAGTTTTCGACATAACGGGTGTGACTTGTCATGCCTTCTTCAGCACGCATTCCCCTTTTTTTTGTGATCCTTCTCGGTAATTTTTGATCTCTATACTTGTATGGTAGTAGTTCAGGGCGTAAATTTTTCGCACTAACCGATGAGATGTAAGGATTGAAGATGAAAATTGTGGGTGCTGAGGTTTTTGTAACCTGTCCGGGTCGTAACTTTGTCACGCTGAAAATTACTACCGACAGCGGATTAATTGGCTACGGCGATGCGACGCTGAATGGCCGCGAGCTGTCCGTGGCATCTTATTTAAAAGATCACCTTTGCCCGCAGCTGGTGGGGCGCGACGCGCACCGCATCGAAGATATCTGGCAGTTCTTTTATAAAGGCGCGTACTGGCGTCGTGGCCCGGTGACCATGTCGGCTATCTCCGCCGTGGATATGGCGCTGTGGGATATTAAAGCCAAAGCGGCCGGTATGCCGCTGTATCAACTGCTGGGCGGGGCGTCACGCGAAGGGGTCATGGTTTACTGTCACACCACCGGCCACACGATTGATGAAGTGCTGGAAGATTATGCACGTCATAAAGAGATGGGCTTCAAGGCCATACGCGTTCAGTGCGGCGTACCGGGCATGAAAACCACCTACGGGATGGCAAAAGGAAAAGGGCAGGCATACGAACCGGCGACCAAGGGTCTGTGGCCGGAGGAACAGCTGTGGTCAACGGAAAAATACCTCGACTTTACGCCGAAGCTGTTTGATGCCGTTCGTAACCAGTTTGGCTTTAACGAACATCTGCTGCATGACATGCACCACCGCCTGACGCCAATTGAGGCCGCACGCTTTGGTAAGAGCGTTGAAGATTACCGTCTGTTCTGGATGGAAGACCCAACACCAGCGGAGAACCAGGAGTGCTTCCGTCTGATTCGCCAGCACACTGTGACGCCGATTGCGGTAGGTGAAGTCTTTAATAGCATCTGGGATTGCAAGCAGCTGATCGAAGAGCAGCTTATCGACTACATCCGCACCACGATTACCCACGCGGGAGGCATCACCGGTATGCGCCGCATCGCCGATTTTGCCTCGCTTTACCAGGTGCGTACCGGCTCACACGGCCCGTCCGATCTTTCTCCGGTGTGTATGGCCGCGGCGCTGCACTTCGATCTGTGGGTACCCAACTTTGGCGTGCAGGAATATATGGGCTACTCCGAGCAGATGCTGGAAGTCTTCCCGCACAGTTGGACCTTCGATAACGGCTATATGCACCCAGGTGATAAACCCGGTTTAGGCATCGAGTTTGATGAAAAACTGGCGGCAAAATATCCGTATGACCCTGCATATTTACCGGTAGCTCGTCTTGAAGACGGCACGCTGTGGAACTGGTAATCCCCCGGAATCAGTAAAGTAAGCTTTATCTTAACAAGAGAATAAACATGGACTTCATTAACGATCGTTTCATGATCGATAGTGAAGTCGGTGTTCGGTTATATAAAGACGTTGCTGCAAAATTACCGATCATCGACTATCACTGTCACCTTGATGCAAAAGAAATCTACGAAAATAAAAATTTCGAAAATATCACCCAGCTGTGGTTGGCTGGCGACCACTATAAATGGCGAGCGATGCGCGCAAATGGAATTGCCGAGAAGTATATAACCGGTGATGCTACGCCGGAAGAAAAATTTAAGGCCTATGCGGAAACCGTCGAAGCCGCTTTTGGTAATCCGTTATATCACTGGACGCATTTAGAGTTAAGCCAGTATTTTTCCTGTAATGAAATGCTGTCTAGTGATAACTGGCAGGAAATTATGCAGCATTGTAATGGTTTAATTTCCGGCGACGATTTTAAACCACGTAATTTAATTTCTCGCTCCAACGTTGAAGTTATTTGCACCACCGATGCGCCGCTGGATACGCTGGAATATCATCGACGGCTACAGCAGGACCCGAGTTTCACGACCAGGGTACTGCCTACGTTCCGTCCGGATGATATTTTTACCGAAGATTCCCAGGCATTTTGCCGCTTTATTGACAAGCTCGCGCTGGCTACCGGACAGTCGATTCGCTCCTTTAACGATTTTGCCATTGCGATGGCGCAGCGTATTGAGGTGTTTCACGAAGTGGGCTGTCGCATCTCCGACCACGGGCCGGTCAGCATTGCGTATCTTGCTGCCGATGCGGAAACGATTAATACGCTTTTTAGCCAGAAATGCCGCGGTATGCAGCTAAGCGAGCGGGAAACCGTACAACTCAATAGCGCTATGCTGGTGATGCTGGCGAAAGAGTATAAACAGCGCGGCTGGGCGATGCAGGTGCATTTTGGCGCTATTCGCAACAATAACGGCAAAATGCATGCGCAGCTTGGCATTAACACCGGGTTTGATTCCATTGCCGACCAGCATCATCTGGCCTCGGGTCTCAATCGCCTGCTGGATGCGATGGCGCAGAATAGCGGTCTGCCGAAGACCATAATTTATAATCTGAACGCCAGTTATAACGATATTGTTGCGACAACTATCGCTAATTTCCAGTCGGCGGATGACGGTGTCAAATCTCCGATGCAGTTTGGTTCCGGCTGGTGGTTTAACGATACACGCCGGGGAATGGAAAACCAGCTGAATAGCCTGGCCGATCAGGGTTTATTAATGCACTTCGTTGGCATGTTGACGGATTCACGTAGCCTGGTGTCTTATCCTCGTCACGATTATTTCCGGCGTATTCTTTGTAATTTAATAGGTAGTTGGGTTGACCGTGGTGAAATTCCTGATGATGAGAGGATATTAACGCGGATGGTTAAGAATATTTGTCACGATAATGCAGTGAACTATTTTAGATTCTAACGTCCTTCCTTACATGAGGGTAGAACATGTCTCGTACTAATAGAAAAATAACAATTCCAGTCAGCATTGGTTATGGCTTAACAGATATTATGGGGGGCGGTGCGTTTACCGTTATTGGCGCCTGGCTTTTATTCTTTTATACAACCTTTGTCGGTTTGTCGCCGGTTGAAGCCGCTTCAATTGTAGCGATTGCTCGTATCGTTGATGCTATCGTCAGCCTGTTTATGGGCAGTTTCACCGACCATTTCTATAAAAACCGCTTAGGCAAACGCTTTGGCCGCCGCCGTTTCTTCTTACTGATCGGCGCACCGCTGATGCTGGTGTACATTCTGCTGTGGATTACCGGGATGAGCTTCTGGTTCTACCTCGCTGTGTATCTTGCCTTTGAAATTATTGCGGCAATGGTGCTGATCCCGTGGGAGACGCTGCCGTCGGAGATGACCAAAGATTTTAACTCGCGTACTAAGCTCTCGACCTGCCGGATGTTCCTGTCGGCTTCCGGTACTTTCCTGGCGACCTTTATTCCTGGCCTGCTGATTAGCCACTTTGGCGAGCACGATCCAAACGCTTATTTTATTAATGGCGTTGTATTTGCAGTGCTGTTTATGTTCTGCGTCTTCATCTCCTGGAAAGTCACCTGGGAGCGTGAACTCACGCCGGAAATGCTGGCCGAGCTGGAAAAAGATCATCAGCCGACCACCTTTGCAGCGAAAGTAGCCGCCACGGGCAAACTGTTCAAAGAGTATTACTCGACGCTGAAAGTTCGCGCTTTCCGTAAACATCTGGCTATCTATTTGTTCTCCTTTACGGCAAAAGATGTCTATAACACGGTCTTTGTTTTCTTCTGTGTATATTGCCTGAACGTGTCGCCATCGCTGTCCGGCACGCTGCTGTCGATGAGTATCGTCGGCCTGCCGGTCACGCTGCTGGCGGGGGTGGCAATCATTAAGTTCGGGCCGTCACGACTGTACGTTTTTGCCTATACCCTGATGATGCTATGCCTGGCCGGGCTGTTTATGGTTTACCAGTTCCCGACTGACAATAAGGTGACGATTCTGGTCGTACTGGCCGCGCTGTATCAGGTTGGCCGCTGCGTGCTGGAATTTACGCCGTGGAACGTGTTCCCGTTTATCCCGGATATTGATGAAATGATCACCCGTCAGCGCCGTGAAGGGCTGTTCGCTGCGGTCATGACGTTCTCGCGTAAAACGACCGTTGCGATTGCGACGTTCATCGTCGGCGTGATGCTGCAGGAAGGGGGCTTCGTCAAGGGCAGCCAGGTGCAGCCGGAGAGTGCGGTCAATACCATTGCCATGCTGCTGTTTATCGGTACCGCCGGTTTGCTGGTCATCGCATTGTGGCAGGCGGTGACGTTCCGCCTGAATAAACGCACGCATAAGATTTTCGTTGATGAAGTTGAACGTCTGAAGGCGAATGGGGCAAAACAAGATGTGACGCCGGAAACGCGGCATATTGTGGAAGACCTGACCGGCTATTCCTATGACGACCTTTGGAATGTGCCGCAGAAAACCGACAGCACATACCGCCGCCCAGCGCGCGTAAACTAACCGCCCGCCGTGACAGCATCAGCAACGGCCGCTGACTTTTGCTGATGCTGTCACACAGCTTGAAAATCATGTCATACCAATCGCCAATAAATTAATGCAAATCAAAATCTCGCTTGATGAACTCGTTAATCTAGTATGGCAATCAACATTCTCTACAGTGAGTAAAAAAGATGCAGAATATGCTATTAACCGCGAAGGCGACTCTCCCGACCTACGATCGCAGCAAACTGGTGCCACGTATTGTGCACCTGGGCTTCGGCGCATTCCACCGCGCACATCAGGCTGTTTATGCCGATATCCTTGCCGCTGAGCACGGCAGCGATTGGGGGTATACCGAAGTTAACCTGATCGGCGGTGAGCAGCAGATTGCCGACCTGAATCATCAGGACAATTTATACACCGTGGCGGAAATGTCCGCGGATGCATGGACTGCCCGCGTGGTGGGCGTGGTCAAAGAAGCGCTGCACGCCCAGGTTGATGGTCTGGAAACCGTGCTGGCAAAAATGTGTGAACCGCAGGTGGCGATTGTCTCCCTGACGATCACTGAGAAAGGCTACTGCCACTCTCCGGCCACCGGCCAACTGATGCTCGATCATCCGCTTATCGCGGCTGACCTGCAAAACCCGCATCAGCCTAAATCAGCGCCGGGCGTGGTGGTTGAAGCGCTGGCACGTCGTAAAGCGGCGGGTCTGCCGGCGTTCAGCGTTATGTCTTGCGACAATATGCCGGAAAACGGTCACGTGATGCGCAACGTCGTGTGCGCGTATGCGCGCGCCGTGGATGCGGGTCTGGCCGATTGGATCGAGTCCCATGTGACGTTCCCGTCCACAATGGTTGACCGTATCGTACCGGCCGTGACGCCGGAAACGTTGGATAAAATTGAACAGCTGACTGGCGTACGCGATCCGGCGGGTGTGGCCTGTGAGCCGTTCCGTCAGTGGGTTATCGAAGATAACTTTGTCGCGGGCCGCCCGGCTTGGGAAAAAGCGGGCGCTGAGCTGGTCAGCGACGTGATCCCGTTTGAAGAGATGAAGCTGCGTATGCTTAACGGCAGCCACTCGTTCCTGGCTTATCTGGGCTACCTGGCGGGCTATCAGCACATTAACGACTGCATGGGCGATGAAAATTATCGCCGCGCTGCGCACGATCTGATGCTGAAAGAGCAGGCTCCGACCCTGAAAGTGCAGAACGTTGACCTGGCGCGCTATGCCGACCTGCTTATCGCTCGTTACACCAACCCTGCGCTGCGTCATCGCACCTGGCAGATTGCCATGGACGGTAGCCAGAAGCTGCCTCAGCGTATGCTGGACTCCGTACGCTGGCACCTGGCGGATAACAGCAGCTTTGCGCTGCTGGCGCTGGGCGTGGCTGGCTGGATGCGTTATGTGGGTGGAGTAGATGAACAGGGTAACGCCATTGAAGTCTGCGATCCGCTGCTGCCGGTCATTCAGGCGGCGGTCCAGCAGAGCGAAGAGGGCGAATCCCGCGTGAAAGCACTGCTGGCTATCGAAGCCATCTTCGGTCACGATCTGCCGCAGGAAGGCAAATTCGTGGATCTGGTGACCCAGGCCTACCTGTCGCTGGTGAGCAAAGGCGCGAAGGCGACCGTCGCCGAGTTTGCTGCGCGTTAATGACACCCTATAATGCCGCCAGCCCTGGCGGCATTTTCTTGCCTGTTTTTCCTCCGCATTACACTTCTTTAAGTTAATTCATCTCGCTTGAAATAATGGACGATTATTTTCATGCTGAAACTATCATTTTGGTGAATTAATGCTATGTAGAAAGTCCTGCTTGTGTCATGGTTATAGCGAAACAAAAATGGATTCTCTGAAATAAGGAGCTCGGGCTATGTACAAAAAAATTCTCATGCCTGTAGATATTTTCGAAATGGATTTGAGCGACAAAGCAATTCGACATGCCGCGTATCTGGCGGGGGAGTTTGGTGAAATTACGTTATTAAACGTATTGCCGAACAGTAACCGTTCAATATTACGCGGATTCGCGTCAGATATTAAAAAATTTGAAGATTTCATGCAGATGGAATCGGCAAAGAAGATGAAGAGCCTGCAGCGGCTGTTTGATATTCCAGAGTCGCGACTGCACACCGAAGTTCGCTTTGGTAATATTCGCGATGAAGTGATCGCGTTAAGCAAAACCGGCGAGTACGACGCGATTGTCATTGGCTCGCGCCAGCGCGGCATGACCACCCATCTGCTGGGGTCTAACGCAGAATCAATTTTGCGTTACGCAAATATACCGACGATGGTTATTCGATAAAAAAAAGGCCTTCAGCAATGAAGGCCTTTTTTATTACTCTTCGCTAAACCAGTCGCGATTTTCCTGACGAATTAACAGCACCGACTCGCTAATTTCCTGAAGATGCAGAGTCATGGCTTTCTCAACCGCATCGGCATCCCGCTGTTCCAGCGCGCTGAAAATTTCGTGATGCTGGCGCAGCAGCATTTCGGGTGATGAAATATGATCGAGGCTCATATAACGGACCCGGTCAATCGCCGCTTTGATATTTTCAATCGTGTCCCAGGCGAGCTGGCAATCGGCAATATTCGACAGCAGCTGGTGGAATTCATCGTCGAGCAGGAAGAAATCATTGAGCTGCTGGCGCTCAATCGCCATTCGCTGCTGATGCAGATTTTGCTCGAGCTGATAGGTTTGCGCATCGTTAATCATGGTTGCTGCACGGCGCGCGACCGCACACTCAATCGCCTGGCGCACGAAGCAGCCGTTACGAACCTGAGAAAGCGAAATTTTATTCACGTAACTGCCGCGTTGCGGACGAATCTGGATAAGTCCGTTTTCAGCCAGCTTAATAAAGGCCTCGCGCACCGGCTGACGCGAAACGTCAAAGCGCAGAGATACCTCTTTCTCCGACAACGGGGTGCCTGGCGGAATGAGGCAGTGCACAATATCGCGACGCAGAATGCGATAAATCTGTTGGTTGACGGGCTGTGTTGGGTTCAGTTGGGTTTCGGCGGCCATTGAGTCGTTCTTATCAGCTGATTAAGCAGCTATTTTACGCTCTTTTTGCCGCCGAGCCCAGCCCGACCGGGGGGCGGGCTGGGATTAAATGCTAACTTTCGCGATGAACGCTCAGACCCGCGTAGGTCTGGCTGACCGGCATCATTTCTACGGTATTAATATTGACGTGTTTTGGCAGCGTCGCGACCCACCAGACCGCCTCGGTAACGTCTTCTGGCGTCAGGGCATTGGCATTTTCGTAGGTTTTTCCGGCCTTCGCATCGTCACCCTTGAAGCGAACGTTGGAAAACTCGGTTCCGCCGACCAGCCCTGGCTCAATATCCGTGACGCGAACGGCGGTACCATGCAGATCGGTACGCAGATTAAGGCTGAACTGGCGCACAAAGGCTTTGGTGGCGCCGTAGACGTTGCCACCGGCATAAGGCCAGCTACCGGCGGTGGAACCAATGTTAATAATATGGCCGCGATTGCGTTCTACCATGCCCGGCAGTACCGCGCGGGTCATATACACCAGGCCTTTGTTGTTGGTGTCGATCATATCTTCCCAATCGTCAACGCTGGCACGGTGTGCGGGCTCCAGACCCAGCGCCAGCCCGGCGTTATTGACCAGAATATCAATCTCGCGCCACGCTGCCGGCAGGTTAGCAATGGTTTCTTCAATCGCCGCGCGGTTGCGCACGTCAAGCTGCACGGTCAGGATGCTGTCGCCCAGCTCATCTTTGAGTGCTTTTAAACGTTCGTTACGACGGCCTGTGGCGATGACTTTATGCCCGTTGGCAATAAAACGGCGGGTTATGCTTTCGCCAAATCCTGCCGTTGCTCCGGTTACCAGTACGATCATTTCTCTGTTCCTTCAACGTTTAACTGTCACATTACGATAGCAGAACGCCTGGGGCATAACTATCACGGCCCTGCGCTTTACTGAAAGAAAGGCGATAACCCGCGAGGAAGAAAAATGCGGGAATGTTGAGATAAGCGGGCAGCCCCGCGCCGTTTTGTTTATTCTGCTACGGTTAACCGTTTTGTTAAGGAGTACACCATGTCGGCCATGAATCCCTTTTTTGCCAGCAGCACCTTACCGTATCAGGCGCCGCCGTTCGATATGATTAACGATGAGCACTATCGTCCGGCTTTTGATGAAGCGCTGAAGCGCAAACGTCAGGAGGTTGCCGACATCGCACATAACCCTGAGCCGGCAACGTTCGACAATACCTTCGTGGCGCTGGAAAACAGCGGCGAGATGCTGGCGCGCGTCACCGCCGTGTTCTTTGCCATGGCCGCCGCAAACAGCAATGAGACCATTCAGCGGCTGGATGAAGCGTTTTCTGCCGAGTTGGCCGGACTGGCGAACGATATTTATCTT
Source organism: Klebsiella sp. WP3-W18-ESBL-02 (assembly GCF_014168815.1). Taxonomy (NCBI): domain Bacteria; kingdom Pseudomonadati; phylum Pseudomonadota; class Gammaproteobacteria; order Enterobacterales; family Enterobacteriaceae; genus Klebsiella; species Klebsiella sp. WP3-W18-ESBL-02. The sequence continues at coordinate 2,625,937 of NZ_AP021972.1, read as the reverse complement.
AACGATGCGCTATTTAAGCGTATCCAGTCCGTCTGGGCGCAGCGTGAATCGCTGGGGTTGGATAGCGAGTCTCACCGTCTGGTTGAGGTGATTTACGCCCGTTTTATCCAGGCCGGTGCGATGCTGGGTGAAACGCAAAAGGCAGAGCTGAAAACGCTGAATACCGAAGCCGCCACGCTGAGCAGCCAGTTTCACCAGTGCCTTCTCGGTGCCGCTAAAAACGGTGGACTGGTGGTGGACAGCGAAGCGGCGTTAGCCGGCTTAAGTGCTGATGAGATTGCCACGGCCGCCGCTGCGGCCGCGGAACGCGGGTTGGCGGGACGCTGGTTGATTCCGCTGGTGAACACCACTCAGCAGCCCGTGCTGGCGAGTCTGCGTGTTCGGGAAACCCGTGAAAAACTCTTTAATGCGGCCTGGCAGCGCAATCAGCGCGGCGACGATAACGATACGCGTGAACGCATTCTCAAACTGGTCGCCATCCGCGCGCGTCAGGCCGAGCTGCTTGGCTATGCCGATTATGCCAGCTGGAGCATGGCTGACCAGATGGCAAAAACGCCGCAGGCGGCGTTTGAGTTCATGCGCGAAATTACCCCGGCGGCCCGCGCTCGCGCTGAAAGTGAACTGGCCGATATTCAGGCGCTGATTGATAACGGTGATGCGCCCTTCAGCGCACAGGCCTGGGACTGGCTGTATTATTCCGAACAGGTCAGGCGCGAAAAATACGCGATAGATGAAGCACAAATTAAGCCTTTCCTGGCGCTGGAGCGTGTGCTGATTGATGGCGTGTTCTGGGCTGCCAGCCAGCTGTTTGGCATTCGTTTTATCGAGCGCTTCGATCTGCCGGTTTACCATCCCGACGTGCGCGTGTGGGAGATTTTTGATGCCGATGGCGAGGGAATGGCGCTGTTCTATGGCGACTTCTTTGCCCGAGACAGCAAAAGCGGCGGGGCGTGGATGGACAACTTCGTCCCGCAGTCAACGCTGCTGGGCACGCGTCCGGTTATCTACAACGTGTGCAATTACCCGAAACCGGCTGCCGGAAAAAGCGCGCTGATCTCGTGGGATGATACCATTACGCTATTCCATGAGTTCGGCCACGCGCTGCACGGCCTGTTTGCGAATCAGCGTTATGCGACGTTATCCGGCACCAATACGCCACGCGATTTTGTTGAGTTTCCATCGCAAATAAACGAGCACTGGGCGAGCCATCCGGAGGTGTTTGCCCACTATGCGCGTCATTACGAAACCGGTGAGCCGATGCCGGAAACGTTGCGAGATAGCCTGTTCCGCGCAGCGAACTTCAATAAAGGCTACGATATGAGCGAACTGCTCAGCGCGGCGCTGCTGGACATGAACTGGCACAGCCTGTCGGCAAATTCATTGCCTGAGAGCGTAGACGAGTTCGAAGCCCAGGCGCTACAGCGCGAGCGTATCGATCTTGCTGCCGTTCCTCCGCGTTACCGCAGCAGCTATTTTTCGCATATTTTCGGCGGCGGCTACGCGGCGGGTTATTATGCCTATCTGTGGACGCAAATGCTGGCCGATGATGGTTATCAATGGTTCGTCGAGCGCGGCGGTTTAAATCGCGAGAACGGTCAACGTTTTCGCGATGCTATTTTATCGCGCGGTAACAGCAGCGATTTAGAAAAACTGTATCGTTGCTGGCGGGGACACGATCCGCGCATTGCGCCGATGCTGAAAAATCGTGGTTTAAGCGAAACGGATTAATACTCGCACCGCTCGTCCGGCTGTTTAGATATTCCGGACGAGCGTAAAAAACGAAAAAAAACCCGCACACAGGGCTGGCGGGTTAAGTACCACAATAAATAGAGCATTGTTGCTGCCATTCCTGGAGCGAAGGCAACTGCTGTGATTTTACGTGGTGATAACAATTACGCAACCTGACATTTTCGGTAGGGTATCACCTCTTGGCGCAGAGAGGTGCGCTGGCTCACAGGCTCTTTACAAATACGTGCAGTTGTTGAAATAACTCGCCATTCAGCTTGCTAACATGTCTGCGTAAATCGTTGAGTTAATGGATTTAATATCGACAATCTGCCCGGAGGCAATAATGAAAAAATCCCAGCGTAACGCTCGTCGCGAATCCATCTGGTCTACCCGTCCTGAGCATCAGGACTTACAGGAGTCGCGTTCCGGCAGATTGTGGGCGGGCCGGCGGGCCGGCTGCCAGAGCAAGAAGGCGTGGAAACACACCGCCTTAAATAATGCGTTGGCCGTTTAGCATTAGTTGAATAAAGCAGTGATAAGATCCCTTTACAGCAACGGTTTCTTCATTCAGGACGGATGGGGAACTGGAGAAGTAAAAATCTATCCATGCAAGCATTTATACCGCCAGTTTCCTGGCGGTTTTTTTATGCGCGATATGCTACAGGCTTATTTCGGTTGTCGTTAATCGTTCCATTTCCCGCTAAAATAGGCAGTCAGAAAACCGGAAAACAGAATAAGCCCCATTGCAACCAGAAACACGTGCATATTATCCAGCATGATGACCTCCTCTTTTAACGATTCCACTCCGGACATCCTTTAGCGTACTGTTTTAAACTTAGACTAACGCGGTCATTTGTGAATTAATTATTTGTTGCGGTAAATTTCTTACGGTAGGCCAGCGGACTGGTGGCCAAATGCTGCTGAAAACGCAGACGCAAATTTTTGGCGTTACCAAAACCGGTTATCTCCGCCACTCGCTCTACGCTGTCTCTGCTGGACGCCAGGTGGTGCTGTGCCTGCTGCAGGCGGGCATCAAGCAGCCAACGGGCAGGCGTTTTGCCGGTGGCCTCCTGGAAACGTCGCAGAAATGTCCGTTCACTCATGCCCACCCGTCCTGCGAGCGAACGGACGCTATGGCTATCGGCCAGATGCTGATGAAGAAAATCAAACAGCACGCCCAGACGCTGGCTCTCACGGGAGCGGGCAACCGGCCGACTTACCTGCTGTTTCTGGGCCCCGTCGCGGTGCGGCTGGATGACCAGCCGCCTGGCAACGCGATTGGCCGCTTCCAGACCATAATCCAGGCGCACCACGTGTAAACAAAGATCGATCCCCGCAGCGCTGCCCGCGGAGGTCAATACGTGCCCTTCCTCGATGTATAGCACGTCCTCCGCCACCTTGATTTGCGGGTAGCGCTGCTGCAGTGGGGCGGTATAACGCCAGTGGGTGGTTGCCCGCTGGCCATCAAGCAGCCCGGCTGCCGCCAGGACGAAGACGCCGGAACAAATCGACATCACCCGACAACCACGCTGGTGCGCGCGGCGTAGCGCCTGGCACAGCGCATCGGGCACCGGGCTGTCTATTCCACGCCAGCCGGGAACGATGATGGTGTCGGCGTCGTCGAGTAACGTCAGGCCGCCATCGGCCATAATCCGAATGCCGCCGGTGGCGCGAAGTTCACCGTCATCGACGGCGGCAACGGCGAAACGGTACCAGTCGTCGCCCATTTCCGGGCGATGCAGGCCAAAGACCTCGACCGCCACGCCAAATTCGAAGGTACATAGCCCGTCATAGGCGAGCACCACCACGCGATGGGCGCGGATTGTCATATTCTGGCCGTTTTCTGTCATCTCTGGGGGCGGTCCTCTCGGCAGGTGCCTGTTTATACTCATCTCATCGTTACCATAGTGGTAACACATAATGAGAGAGTCAACGATGAGTTACGTAACTGAATTTCCGGCCGCCAGCGCCGCCGAAGCCGCCGCCCATTTCCGCCAGCGTCTGAGCGTTGAAACGGATTGTGCTGATGTTCATGCCGCGCTCCAGCAGCCGCCGTTAGATTTTGTATTACTGCACGTGGTGGGCAACGCCGAGACCTTTGCGTTCCGCCATATCCCCGGTGCGATTCACCTTCGTCACGCAGAGATCAACGCTGAGCGTATGCAGACATGGCCGCCGGAAACGCTGTTTGTGGTCTACTGCGCGGGGCCACACTGTAACGGCGCAGATCGCGCAGCGCTTAAGCTGGCGATGCTTGGGCGTCCGGTGAAAATAATGATTGGCGGTATCACCGGTTGGCAGGATGAAGGTTTCGCTTTTAACGTGGGATCGTGAATTTTCTTCATCATCCATGAATTATTCTCGTTTGCCTGCGTGGGTTACGGATGACATTATTTGGATATCTAGCCATCCAGAAGTCTAAATAGTTTAAATAACCAATAATCACCCAGGGGAAACACATTCTCCCGGGAAGTCAGGAGAAACGCATGGCACATCAACACGCTCCTTATCGCGCCGATATCGTCGGCAGCTTTTTACGTCCGCTGGCAATAAAGCAGGCGCGTCAGCAGTGGCTTAACGGAGACATCACCGCACAGCAGCTGCGTGCGGTAGAGGACGAGGAAATTCGTCGCGTTGTGCAGCACCAGTGCGACTGCGGCCTGCACGTAGTGACCGACGGTGAATTCCGTCGTGCCTGGTGGCACTTTGATTTCTTTGACGGCCTACAGGGCGTTGAACGCTATGATGCGGAGCAGGGCATTCAATTTAACGGCGTGCAGACGCGGGCCCATGGCATTCGCGTGACTGGCAAGCTGGGCTTTGGTGACCATCCTATGCTGGACGATTTTCGTTTCCTGAAAAGCATCAGCGGCGATGCCACGCCGAAAATGACGATTCCAAGCCCCAGCGTGCTGCACTTCCGCGGCGGGCGCAAAGATATTGATGCCACCGTATATCCGGATCTGGCGGATTATTTTAACGATCTGGCCGATACCTGGCGTGATGCCATCCGTGCCTTCTATGATGCGGGCTGCCGCTACCTTCAGTTGGATGACACGGTCTGGGCCTATCTGTGTTCCGAAGACCAGCGTCGGCAGGTGCGTGAGCGCGGTGACGATCCGGATCGACTGGCGGCAATTTATGCCGATGTGCTGAACCGCGCGCTGGAAGGTAAACCGGACGACCTGATTATCGGCCTGCACGTCTGTCGCGGTAACTTCCGCTCGACGTGGATTTCGGAAGGCGGCTATGAACCGGTAGCCGAGATCCTGTTTGGCCGTGTGAACGTTGATGCGTTCTTCCTGGAGTATGACAACGATCGTTCTGGCGACTTTGCACCGCTGCGCTTCATCCGTCCTGGGCATCAAAAAGCGGTGCTGGGTCTGATTACAACCAAAAACGGTGAGCTGGAAAATCCGCAAGGGGTGAAGGCGCGCCTGGAAGAGGCGGCAAACTACGTGGCGCGGGATCAAATCTGCCTGAGCCCGCAGTGCGGCTTTGCCTCCACTGAAGAGGGCAATAGTCTGAGTGAACAGCAACAGTGGGATAAGGTACGTCTGGTGACGGGGATTGCCGCACAGGTCTGGTGATTCGCGCAGGCAAAGGCCGGATCAGGCAGCAGGCTTATCCGGCCGATTGCGCTATCACACGGCGTTAAGCTCAGGGTGCCAGCCGCTGGCTTTAATGCCGCGGAAGATCAACAGCCAGGCCAGCACAATCACCACCATCATGATGGGGAAGAGCGCAAGGGGCGCGAAATGCGTCAGGATCTGCCCGGTCAACAGCGGATTCAGCGCCGCCCCTAACCACCCCAACGCCTGAGCGGAAAAATAGCTGGCTTTCATTCCCGGCGGGGCGATGTTGTCGATGAGCATATATTCTCCCGGGGCGTAGATAACCTCGCCCAACGTGAAGACGGCGGCCGCCAGCCCCCAGAACAGCAGATTGCTGCCCGACATCATAAAACCCGCCAGGCCCAGCACGTAGCAGACGGTGCCAAAGGTCATCAACGGACGCAGGTTGGTCGAGGTAAGCCGGCGGCCAATCGCATACTGCAAGGTCACCACCACGGCGGCATTGACCGGCAGGATCACCGCCACGACTTTTTCAGCAAAGGTGCTGTCGCCAATGGCCAGCACATACTGTGACAGGCAGGAAGCGAATGAACCACCGACAAACGACGCCAGCAGGCCGGAAAGCGTAAACCACAGCAGCGCCCGATCGCGTAGCAGAACCGACGGTGACCAGGCGACCGGCGATTCGGCCATTTCGGCCGCTGAGACACGCTCAACGTAGCGCTGGATAAACAGCAACGGGAACGCCGCGCAAATGGCTGCCAGCCAGAACGGCAGGTTGATGCTGCTCATGACCAGCAGCGTGCCGATAGGCGGCCCGATGGTCCAGCCGATGTTCAGGAACGTATAGTTCAGCGAGAACACGCGCGCTTTAGTGGTAGGCGCAAGCGTATCGGAAAAATAGGCTTTCAGCACGGTGGAGAACACCGAGTACGAACAGTTGATCAGCGAAAAGAAAAACACCACTAGCGTGACGCTGTGCACCAGAGGGATAGCCACAAAACCGCAGATGAAGAACGCGATGGCGATCAGCATATAGCGTTTTTTATCAAACTTGTCGGCCAGAATGCCGAAGCCGAGGCTGAACACCACACCAATCACCAGCGCGATAGACATCGCGTAGCCGATGGTATCTACCGTCATCGCGTACTGGCGCGTGAGGTAAATGGTCATAAAGGGAAGTGTGGCACCGCGCCCGATGGTTAACAGTAACGACGATGCCAGCAGCGCAATCGTGGATCGCCTTGTCGTTGGTTTCATTTTCCTGCCCGAGAAGTGTGGTTGGCTTATTTTTTGTTATCGCTTTCAGAAATATCACGCCATAAGCGGCTTGTATAGCCAGGGTCTTGTCGGGAAGTGCGATTTCAGCCTGCCAGAAATAATGATCTATTCCTGGGGTGAATTTTTCGTTACTTTGATTGTGTTTACATAAATTTAATAAATGACGGGGCGGGTATGACGCGTAAAGATGGACTGCTGGCGTTGCTGGTTGTCGTGGTATGGGGGCTGAACTTTGTCGTTATCAAAGTGGGGCTGCACGGTATGCCGCCGCTGCTGCTGGCAGGTCTGCGTTTTTTATTTGTTGCCTTCCCGGCGCTGTTCTTCGTGCCGCGTCCGCGGGTGCCGCTCTCGCTGCTGCTGGGCTATGCGCTGACCATTAGCTTTGGCCAGTTTGCCTTCCTGTTTTGCGCCATTAATTTCGGTATGCCGGCCGGTCTGGCTTCGCTGGTCCTCCAGGCACAGGCTTTCTTTACTATTGTGCTCGGTGCCTTCGCGTTCGGTGAACGACTGCAGCGCAAGCAACTGGTGGGCATTTCGCTGGCGGTGTTTGGTGTGCTGGTGCTGATAGAAACCAGCATGACCGGCCAGCATGTCAAGCTGCTAGGTTTTATGCTGACGCTGGCGGCGGCACTGTGCTGGGCCTGCGGCAATATCTTCAATAAAAAGATCATGCACCATGATTCGAAGCCGGGCGTGATGTCGCTGGTGGTATGGAGCGCGCTGATTCCTATTTTACCTTTCATGCTCAGCTCGTGGATTTTTGAAGGATCGCAGCAAATGGCGCAGAGCCTGATTCATATTGATCTGACTACCGCGCTGTCGCTGGCCTATCTGTCCTTTGTCGCCAGTATTGTCGGCTATGGCATCTGGGGATCGTTGCTGGGGCGTTATGAAACCTGGCGCGTGGCGCCGCTGTCGCTGTTGGTGCCGGTGGTGGGGCTGGCCAGCGCAGCGCTGCTGTTAGATGAAACGCTATCGGTAATGCAGCTCATCGGTGCGCTGCTGATTATGGCCGGGCTGTTTATTAATGTCTTCGGGCTGCGTTTGCCGGGACTGAGGCGAGCGGTGAAGGGCTAAAAAAAGCCCCGCAAAGGCGGGGCAATTAGCGTTTAGCGATTGTTTTCATTGTAATACGGTACGCCCAGCTCATCGGATTTATCGCTGCCGGAACCCATATGATTAAAGTCAAACGGTGACTGGCTGCTGGCGGACGGCATCAGCATGGTGTCGTGCGCGTTCTTGTGGGCTGGAAGTTGCTCCGCGTAGCTCTGCATGGAGGCCATCGCCAGTAGGGCGAAGGCAACGGAAGCGAACAGTTTCATGATTTCCTCAATACGTCTTTTGCAGGCGATTAACAAACACAGTGATTAATAGGGTGGAGATAGCGAGACTCTCCGTGCATATTGGTGACGCGATACTTGTGCGGCGGCACGTCAAAATAGTTTTTAAATGTCCGCGTCAGCGTCTGCTGCGACTCAAACCCGTAACGTTCGGCCAGATAGAGAATCGGCTCGTTGCCTTCTTTGAGTTTCTGGGCGATTTCCGTCAGCTTGCGGGTGCGAATGTACTGACCTAATGAATGGCCGGTTTCTTTTTTAAACATCCGCTGCAGGTGCCATTTAGAGTAACCGGAACGTTCTGACACTTTCTCAAGCGACAGCGGTGATTCCAGGTTATCTTCGATCCAGTCCAAAATGCTATGAATAGTGATAGCGTCAGTGTTGCGTCTGGACATCGTCTTACCTCTTCTTCTGTTTACGGCAATATTTTTTTAAGGAGAAGTTCGAGCGTTGCAACTTCATTTGCCGTTAAGTTTTTTGTTAATTCCTGGTGCAGGTTTTGCCCAACGAGCAGATGGCATTGTTCACAAATGGCTGCGCCTTCAGGCGTCAGCTGAATCAACACACCGCGTTTATCGCTTGGATTGGGTAACCGGGCAATCCAGCCCCGGCACAGCAAGCGATCGAGCATGCGGGTGAGCGCGCCCAGATCCACCGACAAGGTTTTTTTCAATTCCACGGGGGTGATACTGCCTTGACAACGAATAGAGCAAAGCACTCTGAACTGTGAGGCTGTAATGTCTTCCGGCGATAAATGCTCGTTGAGTAAGCGATCTTTTTTTTGGTTAACCAGGTGAATCAAATGCCCAAGTGGAATCATTTCATTGAAGAGATTGCTTGTGCTGTTCACGATGGTTGCCCTGGCAAGTACTTTAGTTGCGGTGGATATTATTTCTCACGCAACCATAAGTCAACTGAATGGATTGGGCGATGCCACGAATTGCTAAAACGCTCCAAATCGACCCAAATAGGATATCCTCTAAAGTGTCGCTTTGAAGTCATACATGCTGTGTAAAAAGCGACAGCGCGGCGTAAAGGCCATTTTCCGTAACACAGACAGGATTTTTGAACGCTTATGAAGGAACTCTTTCAGGCTATTGGACTGGGGCTGGTGGTTTTGCTGCCGCTGGCTAATCCGCTAACGACCGTTGCGCTGTTCCTTGGGCTTTCGGGGAATATGAACAGCGCGGAGCGTAACCGCCAGTCGCTGATGGCGTCAGTTTACGTCTTCGCTATCATGATGGTGGCCTATTATGCGGGCCAGGTCGTGATGAATACATTCGGCATATCAATACCAGGGCTGCGTATTGCCGGTGGGCTTATCGTGGCTTTTATCGGTTTCCGGATGCTGTTCCCGCAGCAAAAAGCGCATGACTCCCCGGAGGCGCGCAGTAAATCGGAAGAGCTTCAGGATGAGCCTACTGCCAATATCGCGTTTGTGCCGCTCGCGATGCCCAGCACGGCAGGTCCGGGGACCATTGCCATGATTATCAGCTCGGCATCTACGGTGAAACACGGGGTTAACTTCCCGGAGTGGGTGGTGCTGGTGGCACCGCCGATAATCTTCGCACTGGTCGGGGTGATTCTGTGGGGATGCCTGCGCAGCTCTGGGGCGATCATGCGGCTGGTTGGCAAAGGTGGCATCGAGGCGATCTCGCGCCTGATGGGCTTCCTGCTGGTATGTATGGGGGTACAGTTTATTATTAACGGCGTACTCGAAATTATTAAGACCTATCCCGCCTGATACCGTCCGCGACCGCAGCACGGAACAGCGCTGCGGTCGCGGGTCATTAATGCTGATGTGCTTGTTCTTCCAACGACGCCGCTGGCCAGCGGCGGAAAATCACCACTGACCAGATAAACGCCGCCAGTGCCGGCAGCGCGCCCACGTAGCCGATAGATGACATCGACCAGTGGGTGCTGATCTGGCTACCGAGCAGCGCACCGGCCCCAATACCGATATTAAATATCCCGGAAAACAGCGACATGGCGACGTCGGTTGCATCCGGCGCCAGCGCCAGCACTTTGACCTGCATTCCCAGACCAATCACCATAATGGCAATCCCCCAGAAGATGCTCAGCACGCGAGGTGACTCGCGTCGCGCGCGGCAGGCAGCAGCAGCAGCAGGCAAATCAGCAGCATGCCAATCGCACTGCTGATGAGCCCGGAGGCGTGTTGATTACCCAGTTTTCCGAAGACAATGCTACCAATAATGCCCGCGCCGCCCAGAATCAGCAGCAGGATCGTGGCGAAATTGCCGCTCAGGCCTGCCACGGTCTGCACGAACGGTTCAATGTAGCTGTAGGCCGTGTAGTGCGCGGTCACCACCACCACGGTCAGCAGATAGATGCTGACCAGCGCCGGTCGGCGGAACAGTACCGGCAGGCTTTTCAGCGAGCCAGAGTGTTCACTTGGCAGACGCGGCAGCAGTTTGATCAGCGCCAGCAGGGTCAGCAGCGCGCCAACGCCAATGGCGAAAAAGGTGGTACGCCAGCCGAAGTACTGGCCGACGATCCGGCCAATCGGGATACCGAAGACCATCGCCAGGGCGGTGCCGGTGGCTATCAGACTCAGCGCCTGCGCGCGTTTACCTGCTGGTGCCATGCGAATAGCCAGCGAGGCGGTAATTGACCAGAACACCGCATGTGCGAACGCAATACCGATACGGCTGGCCACCAGCACGGTGAAATTCCATGCAAGGAAGGAAAGAACGTGGCTGGCGATAAATAAAATAAACAGACCAATAAGCAGCTTACGTCGCTCCATCTGGCTGGTGAGCAGCATAAACGGCAATGACATCAGCGCCACCACCCAGGCATAGATGGTCAGCATGATGCCCACTTCGGCGGTTTGCATACCAAAACTTTGCGCAATATCGGAAAGCAGGCCCACCGGAACGAATTCCGTGGTGTTGAAAATAAAGGCGGCGATAGCCAGCGTGACTACCCGAAGCCACGCGATCCGACGAGAGACCGTGTTCGTTGTCATAGGTAAATGCACCGGGAGTATGAGAGGAATGAAGAGACGCACGATCTTAAAGCTATTACCGCCGCGAATACAATCATTATGTGATTTACATCTCATTTTTACATTATGGTGACAGTGTCACGTTTAGGCGGGCAAAAGAGACTTGTTGCTGTTAACGTTCTGTGTCAGTTTGCCTTAACGCCATGACAACACGGAGAAGCAGATGCACGAGATTGATTTTTTTATGGTTGATGCCTTTAGCAACAAGGCGTTCGGCGGCAATGCGGCGGCAGTGTGTCTGCTTCGCGAGTGGCCAGAGGATGCGCTACTGCTCAGTATGGCCCAGCAGCATAATCAGTCCGAGACGGCCTTTATCGTCAATCAACCGGGAGGTTTTGCGCTACGCTGGTTCACCACCCGCAATGAAGTCAACCTGTGTGGTCACGGTACGCTCGCCAGCGCGCATGTGGTGTTTAACCATCTCAACTACCCGGATGATCGCATCCATTTCGAGACGCTATCGGGGCGCTTAACCGTGACGCGCAGCGGTGACTGGCTGACGCTGGATTTTCCGGCCGGCGACACCAAAGCGGCGACACCGCCCCCCGCGATGCTGCGTGCGTTGGGCATCAGTACCTATCGTCATGCGCGTCGCGGGTGTAGCGCGGCACATAAATCGCGAAACTTTGACAGCTAAAATTGGATCGCATCAAGCGTTCTAAGTTTAAGTGACATTGGTGCAAGATTTGATATGAAATGATGCCGAACGTTGGAAACGTATCATAGCCGCCAGATTGGCGGCTTAGTGCGGTAGTTCACAAAACTGAAGCAGAATTAGCGCAGATAGGAAATTTTTTATAAAGTGTCGAAACTCCCACTCCATATTGTTCAGATACCTCTTTATGCGTTCTTCCAGCCTTCAGCGCTGACTCACATCTATTCCAGTCATCGTCTGTAAACTTAGGTCGCCGCCCACCGCAGCGCCCCTTGGCGCGGGCCACAGCCAAACCAGCCAGCGTCCGCTCACTATTAAGGTCAGACTCATACTGTGCTGCTGAGAGGATATTACGGAAGTTATAACGGCCACTAGCTGTACTGAGGTCAACACCATCAGTAATGGACCGTATGTTTACATTGCGCTTTGCCAGGTTCTGAAAGGTCAGTAAAGCGTGCAGAACGTTACGGCCGATACGATCCAGTTTCCATATAACCAGTTCATCTCCTGGCTCCAGCATATCAACCACCTTTTTCAATATTGGACGGTTTGTCTTACGACCTGAAGCCTTCTCTTCGAATATTAATTTGCATCCAGCAACTCTGAGCGCCTGCATCTGAAGCTCGGTGTCCTGATGGTTACTTGATACTCGCGCATACCCAATAATCATAAGTCTGATCTCCATTCGTTTGAATGCGTTCAGGCTAACAAAAAAGCACTGAAGGTTGGGGTTCAGGAACCGCAGGATTGAATGTGATACGAGGCTCTTTACCTGGTTGACGATTCACCGTTTTAGCGAAACTTCTCGGTTGACGTTTTTGTTATTTCCCGAAAAGGTTCAATTTCGAGAAACAGTAACCGGCATCATCGGCGCATCGAGAAATGCGAGAATGATGCGCGTTATATTGAATTTTATAACGCGCAAACTGAGATTATGCAGCAAATATTGCCAGCGCCAGCGATATAAGAAACATACTAACTGGCCTGTTAAGCCGGAATAGCTGGCCAGTTGATATCAGGTGCGGTGCTGGCATCTATTGCTGCCACCGCGTCTATATAGTCCATCCATCCGTTAAGGCTGGATGACTCAGCATTCGTAAGCTTGCGACCCATCAAAAGCTTGGTTTGCCAGACAATAATCCGGTTGGTCGCCGTATCGATACGGGCGAGCTTTTCTGATTCAACCTCTGCGACTAATTCATCGTGAGATTTTACAGGCTCGGGAATATCCGGCGCAGTCAAATTGCCATCAGCATATAACCAGCCAATCCCGACACCATTAGCAGCCGGTATTGCTATGCCATTATCAGGCGACCATTCTGACTCGCCATCCCATAAGACGACATTTACAACGGTATTATTTTTTATTACTGCGTATGTTTTGCTCATCACATCACCACTCAATAATCACCAGACCGGGCGTGCCTGCGCCGCCTGCGCCGCCATTTCCACTCGCAGCTGTATATGACCCGCCTCCAGCCCCGCCACCGGAACCATAACAACTCGCTGGTTTTCCATCTATACCACCGTCCCGACCACCGCGACCAGGAGTTCCAGCGCCACCAAAGATACTATTACCCCCTGCGCCGCCATCACCCGAAGCATTGCCCGCGGTTGAATCAGAACCATATCCGCCGTCAGGATACCCGACGCCACCCGGAGCTCCTCCGGCATTACCAGATATCCGATTTATGCCGCCCTTTCCTCCTTTCCCACCTGCCAGTGTTAAGAGGTTTCCAACGACAGTATTACCGCCATCACCGCCGTTTCCGCCATCACCGCCCGTCGAGCTTTTAGTGCCAGGAGTACCGGCTGCGCCGATTGTTACGGAAATAACCATACCTGGCGTAACCGCGAATTTTTTTCTGATGACTGACTGACCGGCCCCTCCACCTCCACCGCCCGAGCCAACAAAGCCACTACCCGCAGCCCCAGCACCCGCGCCACCGCCACCGCCAGCGGCGCAGCCTGATATATAAATTTCTGTTACCCAGTCGGGAACAGTGACAGTCTGGGACGAAGTGACAACGGCAAAGCGCGAATCGTTTAAACCAAGGTCTGAGAGAACGCCAGCAGCATCACTACGGCCAAGCAGCGTTCTGGCGAAAGCTGTCAGGTCTGTCATGGCTACTTTATCTTTGCCGGTGAAGTACGGCATTTTGTTGGCCGATGTGACAAGAGCTGCTATCGCAGTGAGCAGCGCACTGTTCGCAGTGGCATTCTGGCTGATAGCTTCTTCAATAGCGTGTTGAAGCTGATTAAAATCAGATTTATTCGGGTTAATACCGTAGGCACTGAGCAAATTTAAAAGCTCCGCCTGGATAATGTTGTACCAGTCAGCCCCCGGATAACTGGCAGGAGTACCGCCGCCACCCTCCGTATACCAGCGGGGTGCAGAACTCTGCACAGCACCGACTGGAGGCATGGCAGAAACGCCACTGTTATTGTCTAAATGGAACATGTTGGTATTCCTTTATTGGTAGATATAAATAAAGACCTGGTGAGCAGGTTTATATTTCTCAAGAAGGCACTCAAGAACGCCACCGGAGTAAACGACAAGCGGCGTCAGGCAATTATCGAGTACCGTTGCATTACGGCGTTCTATGCTGTTCTTCACAATAATATGGGACGTATAACGGCCGTAATTTTTCCGTAATCGAGTGAGGCAGTTATCCATGCAGGTGGCATAAGCACCATCACTAAAAGATTCAATATCAATATCGAATCCATATTTGGCAGCCAGTTCGATATAAAACTGACGGTTGAGACTACCAACCATCCTGTACTTCTCTGCAGCCGCCGTTCTGCGTTCATCAAATGTCTGCCCAGCGCTGGTACAGTCCGGCAATCCCAGCCACTTCTCCCAGTCATCCAGCAGTACTGTCGACTGGTCGGGGAAACGTTCAGGCAGCAAACGCTCAATCGACTCATCGTCCTGCTCCGGGCCATCAGCCAGCGCACCAGCAAGCATGCTTAGCTCCGAACCGGGCTCTTTATTCCAGGCCAGCCCTGTAGGAAGTAGTTGCAGGAAGATTCGCTGAAATCGGGTCATGACCATGTGATCGTTCCTGGCACCAGTAGTTCATCTGCAGCCGAGTAAGTTGGTGACGTGGGTGAAATTAGCTCAAAGTCAGTCAGGCTCTGACTGGCAGCTATCACACGAACGATACTGGATGTTGTCAGCGTACTTCCGGGATCGCATTTGTTATAAAACAGCGACACCAGCCCATCCGTTATTTCACCCTTCAGAACATCCGTTTTAGGTGATATTTTAATAGTCATATCCAGCGGCTTTAATTTCGGTGCAAATACTGCCACCTCCGGCCCTTCTGGTTGTCCCTCAATAACGCCGGTAATCGGATTCGGATGCCCTGCAATATAATCCGTCACCCTGGCAATATCTGAATCACCCGGAATAATGCTGCTGTTACCATCCATCACAAACGCGACTCCGACCGTTCCCGGCCCCTGCCAGGTCGGCAGACACCATGCACGAGTTACACCAGCACATTCCCGCGCCCAGCGCTCATAGTCGTATTTATTACCGCCGCATGGCGGATGCTGAGCGCGAAACTCAAGCCGCGCCAGTAGTTCAGAGACCGGCTCAATATCACTACCGCCAGTCAGCCCGTTCGTGGCCACGGCATCTGAAGAAATCCCCGCGACAGGCGTGACCAGCGTCAATGCAGTACCCGCAGGAGCATTGCCGGCAGTCCCTGACACTACCGCCGTCACAGGGACATTGACGGTCCCGGCCGCTGCGACATCAAAATCAGCTTCAAGCGCATAAAGGATGTTGCCGGCACGCTGCCAGCGGGTATTTTTTGGAATAGTGCCGGCAGCGCTGGCCGTGACCGTAATCGGGTCGCTTGCCGGCGTCGGCTGCTTGCGGCGAATACCCCAGAACTGGCAATGTTTGAGCAATTCAGCTTCATCCGCATCACCGGGGATAATCTGGCGATATGCCCAGGAAATATGCTCATGCAGACCTGCATCGAGACCAGCCTGCGCACGCGCCAGCACGCCCAGGACTTTTTCCTTATTTCCTGTCGCGGAACCTTTTAAACGCTGCTGAATATTACCTTCAGCACGCGCGATTAATTCAGGCAACGTAGGCGATTTATAAGGCATGTTAAATTCCGTTATATTGCGATTTAAAGGAATAAGGACTGACAGAGCCATCCGGCAGCGTGAATTCAATATCCAGCTGCAACCAGCCGCTTTCCGGCTGGCTGGCGTAAACGGCTATCTTTTTCACGCGGCCGGCTTCTTTAAGCCATACCAGCGCCTCAAGCGCATATTCAGCAGCGCGGGTGAGCACTGAATTGAGTGTCTTTTCACGGGAAAGCAGCCACAGTCTTGAGCCAATAGGACGGTCACGGAAGGTATCTGCCCACCACCCACGACGGTCAGTGTTATCGCCGGGAATATCATCTGAATCCAGCGCACGACGATCCGTATGCAGAGAAATGATGACGTCATTAGTCAGACTGTCGTCGGTCAGCATGTCCTCGCCGTTCTGCGCAATATCACCCCGGCCATTAATCCAGACGAATGCCAGGTCAGTCATTGCATCTCCTTAGTTAATGGGCCGTCATGTTCTTCATGTACGTGGTCTTTGGTGGACTTACCATCAACGATGATATCTGGCGCAGTGGCTTCACCCTGAAGCTCCGTTTTACCTTTAACCTGAAGATTTTTATCTACCTCAAGGTCACCGGTAAACCGGGCTTTTGGCATGTCGAACAACCCACGTTCATCAGCGTACACCTCAACCGTTTTGCAGGTCACAATGGCCCGGCCGTCTTTGGTTAAGCGGATGCGGTGCCCCTCGTAGTGATAAAGACCGCTATCGCCCGCGACCAGACCGACAGGACGATAACGACGGTCATCAACCACCAGAGCTACGGCGGAATCAGTATCGCCGCCAAGACTCACCATAATGGCTTCAGAGCCAGCCAGCGGGACGCTAATCTGACCGTACTGCAGAGGGCGCTCGACGTCATCCAGTGGACCATCATCAAGGCTCGTCACCTGCAGGTTCTGCATCTTCAGGCTGTCATTGACCAGCGTTACCACGGCGCGGCCAATCATCAGCCGCAGCCGGCGCATGACGGGAGCAATCAGACGCTGAAATGCCTGTTCACTCATGGGCGCTTCTCCGGGTGCTTGCGGTAATACTCTTCAGCCAGCGCATCCACGCCGCTCTTATCTTCGCTTTTACGGGATTTTTTCGTTTTACTGTCCGGCTCAATTGGTACCAGCCAGCCATCGCGCGGGGTAAGCGTCAGCGTGGTCATGATGCCGGTGCGATCATCCAGCGCCAGTACGACTTTGCTGACCAGAAGCGGTCCCGTAGTGATACTGAAGCGGGATGCATCGATATCGACCAGCAGGTTAGGCATCCACAGCGAACCATCGCGGCGCAGCCAGCCGTCTACTTTCGCCTCGAAGGTGCGTGATTTAGCCAGGCGACGACGCATTTCACGTGTCGCGCGGCCGCTGGCACCTTTGGAATCCGTTTTGCTGTCAGCAAGGATGATCGTCGGGCGGTAGCGCGTGATATCGGAGTCTTTCACCTCAGCTTTCTGACTGGCGATGTTTTTTGCGCTCTGGTCGTCACCGACTTTACCGCTGGCGCGGCCGTGGCCAGCGACAATGTAATCACTGAAGCGGTCACGATCGTCTTCTTCAAACTCCATCTCAATCAGGTTCTCACCGAGGATCAGCTTATCGGTCTGGGTTTCATCCGCGCGGGTGAAAACCAGCTCACCAGCGGCATTGCTGGTCATCAGCACACCACGGGCGCGGCTGGCACGCCCCAGCGCCTCATAGACGGTTTCTGAATAATCGAGTGTGAAGGACGGGAACGGCGCTGAGGATTCACTGTCGGTCAGTTCCCAGCGGACGGTCACCTTATACGGGCCGCACAGGTCACGCGCAATCTGCTCAAGCGTGCGCCCCTTCCACTGGCGGCCCTGATAGATAGCCGCGCAGTCAATCAGGTCAGCAGTTTTATCCCGGCCGGAGATGGTGATGGACATAGAGTCGGCCGTCATGTTGCGACGACGGCCATCGAGATAACCGGTAATGACCGTCTGGCCATTAATGGTGAGGGTAAAAGGCTGACCCGGAGAAAGTGATGATAAATCGGTTTCTGGCTGAACGTTGACACCGAGTTCGAAATAGCCGGAGAGTGATTCGATGGAGCGGTTAATATTGATGGTCGTCCACCCGGCGAAAATCTTTCCTGCGGTGCGTAATTCGACGTCAGCCATCAAGGATCTCCAGAGAAACGCCCCCTGGCATCAGGAGCGGATTGGGTACACTGTTTCGGCGACCAAAACGCTGCCAGTAAAGGCTGTCACCAGTTTCGCGATACAGGGCAACCAGTGCCGGCTCCGTCTGATTTAGGGTGACGTTGCGTACATTCGCCAGATG
This sequence comes from Klebsiella sp. WP3-W18-ESBL-02, assembly GCF_014168815.1. Taxonomy (NCBI): domain Bacteria; kingdom Pseudomonadati; phylum Pseudomonadota; class Gammaproteobacteria; order Enterobacterales; family Enterobacteriaceae; genus Klebsiella; species Klebsiella sp. WP3-W18-ESBL-02. The sequence continues at coordinate 2,607,889 of NZ_AP021972.1, read as the reverse complement.
AATACCGCGAGTACGCAAATCGTTAATCACCACAAGACGAAACGTGGCCAGTTCAAGGCTGCTGGCCGTAAATCCGGCATCAGAAGCAGCAATGGTGCTGTCATCCAGCATCTGGCCCAGTTCACTGGTAACCCGTTCGATATCAGCCTGGCTTTCAAAGAGTGGAAACGATGCCGGACTGTTCTCTGAGGCTACAGAAGTTGAATCGCTCCGGGTGATTCCGGCGGCTGAGTCCTGCTGAGTTGCTGAAGGTGTGGAGACAGAGCTGACTGGCGTCGTGGTCGTCAGTTCTGGAGTGCGGGAGAGTCCATCATCAGTGGCCAGTGCATCAGTCAGAACGGCAGATGCCGCTTCAGCCTGGCTGGTCTGTGTGGCGACGGTCGCAACATAATACAGTGTATTAATGTTGGACGCAGCGGCCTGATCAAGATGGGCGGTAGTCGTGCCGGACTGCCGGCGCTTCAGATTCACCCCCAGACGCTCCCACGCCTGGAATGCTGAACCGGAATCGGTCACATCAGACAGCCCGGAGAATGCCCCCAGAAGGTTCGCGGCCAGTAGTGCTGGCGCATTGACCATCGCTGTCGCCGAGCCTTTTACCTTCGTGATCGCCGAAAGCAGACCATTAACGCTACCCATCACGCCAGCGTTTTCAATCACACCGGAGATATCTTCAAACACACCGCTAATAGCATCGGCCACAGCAGCTGCGCCATCAGTTGCTTCCTGAACGGTTTGCCACGCCTCACTCATCGTATCGCCTAGAGAGCCAAACAGACTGTCTTTTTTCGCGCTGACAGCTGCTGCCGTATCTGCAGACGGCTCAGGCGCATTGTCCTCGGCTGCCGGATAGACGGTGATCGTAAATTCGTAATAATTCAGGTCATCGGCAGAATGCCTGCACTCCCATGTTTCGACCAGAACCTGCAACGTGCCAAACTCAGGATGACTGAGTTCACCTGCGCCAGCGGCATCGAGCGCCTCAATCAGGTTGTCTTTCTGGTTTTCAACGTCTTTCCCCAGCAAGCAGGCAGTGAAAGAGAACTCATGCAGTTTTCGCCCAAGATCAATCGCGCCACCCTTATCACGCAGCGGGTACTCACGTTTCACGATTCGACGTCCACCTGTCTGGCGTTGCTCACGATAAATCAGGAATGGCACGTTACGGAACGAACCCGCACCGTCTGCGCTTTTGTTTTTAAGCCCCATCGAATCACGGGCGCTGTTAATGCTGGCTACAGTGCTTTCAAACATGGTTTATCCCGTTAATAAGGGTAAAGGTTCTGACCAGTCCAGACGTTCATGCCCATGCCGTCTTCCTGAATATTGGTGCTGGTGATCTGCAGGCCGTCAGCCAGCTGGATTTTCAGCTGTGCCTGAGCACTGACTTTCTGTTCTGGTGGCGGGGTCTGCTGCTGGCCGCTGCTGTCGTTCCCGGCAAATTTCTCGTAAACATTCCCCAGCCATCCGCCCAGATAATCCCCAAGAACACCACCGAGAGTGGCACCGACAACAGTACCCGCCGGGCCGAGCAACGAGCCCAGTGCGCCGCCACCCCATGCGCCGGCTGTGCTGCCCATAGCAGAGCCTTTATCTTCAGCCGTCGCGTTTTCATCCATCAACGTTGGCACCATCATTGCGCCAGCCATCAACGGCCCACCAAAGCGGGAGAACATACGGCCTGCGCCGCGCCCAAGCCAGCCCAGCGCACTGGCACCTTTTGCAGCCACACGACCAATGGCACTGTTGGCCACCCAGCTACCAGCACCTTTGATGGCTGAGCCTGCGCCGGCAAGCATCGAGCCAGCGCCGCTGAAGATGCGGGAAAACAGCCCCGCTTTTGCGGCAGGAGCTGCTGCAGGTGATGGAACAACCGGGACACTGGTGCCACGACCACGTCCCGGCCCACGCTTGCGTTTACCATTACCCGCATAGACGTCGCCACCACCGCCGAACGACGCTGGCCAGTTGGTGACAAAGACCTGCTGGATGAGCTGCGGATTGCTCATGATAGGTGGCATACCCGGCCCGCCCGCACCTGGCTGGTTTCGGCCGCGCATCCACCGATAGGCACGGTATGGTGAGGTAGCAACCTGCCAGGTTGGACGAACGATAGCGCCGCCCATCCGTAGCGCCTTGTTCGCCAGCCAGATACCACCAATAACCTTGGCCATCGTTTTCAGGCTGACAATATTGTCATCCACCCAACTGAGGGCATCTTTACCCATTTTCAGGTAACGCCAGGTCTCCTGAGCGGCGCTGCTGATCGTATCAAAAGCCGTCTGGAAATTAGCGGCTAACTCATCGGTTAGCTGGTCAACACCACTTACACCGTTTGCTCCAGGTTTACTCAGTTGGCCATACCAGTCGAGCACACCTTTAACACGGCCTTTAAGTATGTCGAAAGGCCCTTTATTCATCAGTTTATCGGCGAAGTCTTCCCACACATCGCCCATCTGCGCGGTCAGCCCCGTCCAGCTGTTCATCGCTGTTTTCTGGGCCCCTTTCGATTCCTCACTTAAAGCCTGAAACAGTTGAATAATAGACTTCAGACCTAGATTGCCTTTTTCACCAGCCTTGCGGACTTCCTTGACATCTTTATTCCATTTATCTGCAAGAATCTGATAAACGTTGATACCGTAGCCTGTTAGCAAGTTGGCATCAGCTGCCGTAATCTGCTGGCGAGAAAACATCTGTTTGAGCTGGAGAGATGCCCCTTGCGCTGCATTTAAATCCCAGCCCTTGAGTGCCCCTTGGTCTTGCAGCATGGTGATAAAGTTAGTGGTCTCTTTATCCGACATACCGAACGATTTACTGCTGACCAGTTCCTGCATAACACCAGTCAGACCCCACGTGGAGTCTTTGGCGTTCTGAATGGCCCATTGCATCATTTCTGACGCATGCTGCTGGTTGCCTTTGTAGAGAGAGTTGAGCGCGATACGTTGGTTTTCTCGCGTGGACGCGATGCTGATGAATAGCTTATTGGCTGTGTAACCGAGGCCGGCTATCGTCGCACCGCCAGCAGTAAGCATGCCGAACGTGCGGGTTGCCGAGGAACCGAGGCGGTCAATGGAGTTTGAAACACTGGCGACGGAATTGCGCAGACCGTTCATCGCCGTCTGGCTGCTGCGAGCCATTGAGGAGATGTTCCCGGAGAACTGGCGGGAACGCTGGGCAATATTGCCCATTAAATCAATAATGATTGAGGCGCGAAATTGCCCAGCCATGATAATTACCTTTTAAAGAGGGTTTCAGCCTGCTTGCAGTGCCGGAAAAGGCGGGATAGCGGAAGAGAAAGGGCCCATTCCGGGCCCCCTTTAAGCATGACGCCGACCGCTATAGCCGCCTGTTCAATCTCATTCCGACACTGCAGCCACTCGCCCCCGGTCAGGGGTCATCGCCGCGGCCTGAGCAACATCACGTAAATCGGTCGCCAGTGAGACTCGATGGAAATCACGCTGGGACATTTTTTTAAGCAGAATCAGAGACAATGGCCCCTTAATAGCGCCGACAGTTGCAATCTGCCGGCGCAGCATTTCCAGCCCCATCTGAGAAGGTGAACTCACCAGTTGTGGACCCGCTTTGGTCTCCACAACTCGCTCAGAGGCCATCTGTGCATCAATAATGTCGCCGGCCGTCAGCTCGCGGAAGGTGATGTCATATTGCATTTCCACCTCTTCACCCACGCCATAGGGGATGCCATCGAGCAGACGGAAAGTTCCATTTTTCAGGGCATCAAGGATTTCCTGCTGGAACTCAAAAGCTTCCAGCTCAGGGTCTTTAATCTCGGTCATGGACATGGTGACTCCTTACGCGATACGTTTGCTGGTTTTAGCGGCGAGTTTGATGGTGATTTCACCGTCGCTGTTTTGTGGTTCGTCGGTCTGCCAGGCATTTGGCATCATCCAGGTTTCCCCGGTATCGGCTTTAAACTCGGCGGTCACATCCGTCCAGTTGATGACTTCATCCAGACCAATACCGCTGCCACCAGGGATTTTGCATTCCAGTGTGGCTTCACGCGGCGTCGATTTATAGCCATAGACACGACTGCCTTTAACGGTTTCCCGAGTGTCACCCGCAGGGGTGAAGGTACAGCCCGCCAGCGTTTCAAGCTCAAGGCCGTTGACGCGGATAAAGGCGACGCCCTGACGTTGATTTCCTGCCATGTTCCCCCCTTAGAGGATGAAGCGGATCTGTTCCGCGAAGATGCGGAACTGGTTAATGAGGTTCGGCCCGGCCAGCACATCAACACGGTCACGATCGCTTTTGTTGCGCACCACATAGAGCTCGTCTTTAAAGGTGGTGAAGTCTTCCACCAGACCGGCTTCCTCCCACTCGGTAAACAGTGCCAGCAGCTCCGTTTTGATAATCGATGGGGTTACAACCGGTTGACCCGGCGCGAAGTTCGTACCGTTGTCAGCGAGCTTATGACGCGGGAATTTCTGTGTAATACGCACGCGGGTCGAATAGCGCAGATAGCTCAGCGTCGCGATGGTCTCAACGTTGAGGTAGGACGGGTCCGGGTCGCCGTAGCTGTTGGTGCGATATGTCGTGATAAGACGCTCAAGCTGCACCTGACCGCCGTCGTTGACGGTAAAGGTGCTGATGCCGTCAAACAAAAGACCATTACGCTCAGGCCAGGTGAAGAGGTCTGTCTCTTTCGGCGGCATCAGGTTACTGACGACCAGCGTCTGCAGAGGTCGGGCCGGGTCGATGCTCAGTGACGCAGCCGCCACAGCAGCAATACTGGTGCACCAGACATACTGCGGTTGTGGTGTCGCTGGTGCGCCAAGGCAGCACAGCAGATGATCATTGCGGCTCTGCCCGAAGGTCGTCAGACTACCCATCGTGCCGTGATAGCTGGTAAACGCGATACCATCCGCCTGGTTAATCGGCCCCCAGCGGTCCGTCAATTCGGTACGCAACAGGTTCAGGTTCGTCGGGTCGGTATAAGGCATGACCAGGTATTTAAACTGCAAATCACCCATTGCGGCGATAGAGGCTGACAGGTCCGGGTTGCTGTTGGTATCGGCCGGATAGGTCACCGTGGCCACAATGCCGCCAGGTATCATTTCCTGATCGTAATAGTTGAAGCGCGTATCTGTCGGGCAGGAGCGGCCGAGAAACTTAGCTGATAACTTCACATCGGCATGGGTCGGGTCTGCGTTCTCGCCGCCGCTATCGGGTACGACAGTCGCTGTCACCGGCAGATCGTATTTTGCATTAATCAGGTCAGCCAGACTCTGCGCGATATCCGCGCCTTTATCGCCAGTCTTAACCGTGGCAGGAATACGAACACCCGCAACATAAGTCACCAGAGTACCGTTCTCTGTTGCTGTACCGCTCAGCTTAATGGTAGCGGCATCGGCAACACCTGTTCCATCGCCCTGGGCGATGCAGTACAGCTCCGCAACGCGGTTGAGCCTCAGGAACTCCGTCGCCATCAGGTGGATCATCGACCCCTGGCCGAATGCGGCAGATGCCTGAGACGGGGAGTAAATACGCGTCAACGTATTCGCCGGCACCGACCCCACAGGCTTCTGATTAACGTCAGAAGCTCGCTGGCCGAACATCAGAACACGCTGACGTGGCGCAGGAGTGCCGGAAACCGCGTTGCTGTTGTTGAACTCGATATACGCCAGAGGAACGCGAATTTCGCCGCCCGCCGGGATCGAATCAAAGGAAATATCGCTCATTTCGCACCTTTCTTAGTGGCTTCTACCGGGAGCACGTCGCCATCTTTGAGGCGGCGCAGCCAGAAACTGGTTTGCGGCTTGGTCTCACCGTCCACGGCCAGCAGTTTCATGGTCTGCGGGTCGCGAACAGTGCGGCCGGGAGCCGGCTTAATCTTCAGCACATCAGTCATGGTTGTTTCTCATTTACGTTGATATGCGCCTCAAAAGGCGGGGTGCCGTCTGGTTGTTTCCACGTCTGCCAGTGGCGTTCGTAGTCATCCAGAGAGCTGAGATCAATGCTGGTATCGATGGGCGTTGTGCCGCTGAAATAAAGGCCGTAAAGCGCACAACCTGCGCCCCCTTGCGCATCGGTGTAGAGGTTTTGTCCTTTGGTCAGCTTCATGCCGGTGGTGGAGCCGAATGTCTTCCAGTTAATCCCCGCCACCAGGCGCTCAACAATCTGGTAGATACCCAGCCGGTCACCTTCACGACCGTTGAGCATGCTGGCGCATACGTAGAGGACCCAATGGCTTTCAACCTCACGAGAGGTTCGTCCGGGACCACAGCCCAGCCAGGCGATATAGACCGCTGGCTCACTGAGCAGCATGCGCTTGATAGCCACATCATCCCAGGTACCCGGATGCGTATCGACATCGCGCAAGGTGTTGCCGAAAAGTCCTTTAACAGCCTCAAGCAGCGCGGTTTCGGTATCGCCAATCATCAGATAAAACCCTGCTGTTTACGCGAGAAAACAGGCGCATCAGAAACCACCTGAGCAAGGTTCTCACCATCTGGGGCACTGCCGGCAGTGTCGGTGCCAAGCGGAATCTTTCCGTCCCGGACGCCTTCCAGCCAGCGGATGGCGTCCTTATAGCGCTGTGTTGATTGTTCAGTCGCTCGCGTGTCCTGCAGGAAGTACCAGGCAATGACGCAGCAGACCTGCGGCAAGGTCGCTGGAGCCACCGTCAGCGGTAATGTGTAGCGGGCGACAATGTAGCTATCCATCATCGCAGTCGCGTCAGCCAGCGCTGCATCAATGATGACGTCATCCGGCTGGTTATTATCCGTCCGTGTTTTGGTCAGTAGATCCAGATTGCGGCGCTGATACCGGGACGCCATTTCCGCGACAGTGGCATAAGTCATTACGCGTCCTCACCCTGTGAGGCCAGCGCCGCATTGAGCTGCTCACTGGAGATGATTTCCCCCAGAGCGGTAGACACAGCAGCCACGCGCGGTTTTCCCGCAGAGGTGAAATGCTCAGCGTTAGACTTATCCAGACCCGCGACGGCCAGAATGATGCGCTCGTTCAACGGTGGCTCATTCAGTTCTTCAGTTTTCAGCTCACTGCCCAGGCCCACGTTGTCCACGGTCCCTGGCTCTTCCGCGTCCGGTGCTGGCGAGCCAGATACGATTTTGAGGACGCTGTCGCCTTCGAGAATACGCACTTGCGCTTCAGTGACGCCCACCACGCGATTCTCGCCACGGGTGAACGGGATGCCGGCGCGGCGGTATACGTCCCGGTAACATTTGACAACCAGGTCGAAAAGCTGATTGCCAGCTGTTTCGCGAGTCGGTGAAGTGCCATCAATGCCTTGCTTAAGTTCTTCTGACATGACATGGGTTCTCCCTTTGAATCCACGTTAAACGGCAGGTTAAAGGCGGATTAACCGCCTTTAACATCGGTTTAAGACTGCAGGTAACTTACAGGTAGTCAGCGACCACCAGTTCCAGCTTGCCTTTCATTTCGTTACTGACGACGCCGTTGGTGCCGGCAATCAGTTCACGCTCCAGCAACTGGATGGCCGCTTTCTCATTGCCCGGAGTAACCACCAGGTGAGTAGGACGCAGCCCCAGTGGACGGCCACCATCGGCGTGGAATTTGCGCATGGTGGTCCAGCCGGTCCAGAGGTTGTCGAGTGTCAGATCGGCGTTCATGGCCATCGCCATCTGCCAGAAACCAAAGCCCACCGCACGACGACAGCTGACACCAAACAGGAATTCGTTGTCGGTAAAGACGTGTTCGTCAGTGATGGCTGTTTTTGCAACCAGTTCAGCCTTGCGGCGGTCCTGGAAGATCAGCGGCTTGATAGCACGGGAGCAGTCCAGCAGATACCAGCTATCACCCGTCCAGTCAGCGGCCTGTTGGAAGACGTTCGCAACAGACGTCGCCGTCCCGGTGCCATCCACTTTCGAATAGACCGGATGGTCGGTATCGAAGAAGTTCTGGCCGTCATAACATGCCTGGTTAAAGCCATCTTTCAGCAGGCCAAACACCAGCTCGTCAGGCTGTACAGCCGCAGAACGGCCCAGCTCAGAGAACATCGGGCTGTAAACGCCAAGGTTGTCATCTTCGAAATCATCACGACTGATGCCGACGGTGCCTTCATAGGTTCTGTTGGCCACGGTGTAAGCGCTGGCCGCCATCTGATTCACAACTCGCGCACCGACCCACTCACGCAGCTGCGGCGCGTTACCCAGCCAGCCATAGGTATTGGATTTGGAGGATGACGGTACCGTCATGGCAATTTTCTGGTACTGGGATGGCGCACCATCCAGACCACCCTGAAAATCCTTACGGAATGAGGTCATCAGGGCCTTAATGGAGCTCGGGGTAACGATCATTTATCGCCTTCCTCTTTGAGTTTCTGGTATTCGGCTTCAGACATGCCGAGTGCTTTTGCTGCTGATTTTTCATCGGCAGACAGCGCCGTAAGACCTTCGCGGCGGGTATCAGGGATACTGGTCGTCGCAGTCTGTAGTGCAGTCAGCGCCGCAATCGGCTGCTTGGCATCGAGCTGAGCAGAGAGTGCGACAACCCCAACCTGAGCGCCAACCTGCTCAAAGTAAGCCCGCTCGGATTTGAAGATACGGCCTTCGGTTTCCGCCTTATCCAGAACAGCGCTAAGGGAAACCGTGGAGTGTTTACCAGTGACCTCTGCCAGCTCCTGGCGAATGGCGTTATAGGTTTCCACCGGTACCCATTTGGTGAGGTCTGGCGTGCCGGATTCGGCTTTTGCCGTAACCAGTTCAGCACTGAGTGCAGTCACACGGGTGTTCAGTTCATCGTGCTTATCTGCCTTGCCCTTGAGCGCATCAAAAGCTGACAGTGCGGCTGTGGCCTGCTCATCGGTCACGGCAGCATTCTCAGCCAGCGTGATACCGAGTCGCGCCAGCAGCTGACGCAGGTTTTCATTCATGGGACGTCCCTCATGTGGGTGGTTAGTGAGTTCATCAAAGGAAGCAGCCAGCGCCGCCAGCTTTTGCATGCCAGTCGCGCCAGGGTCATTGGTCAGCGCCACCATGCGCAGCACGGTTGGTGCACCAGTAACAAGGTCGTAAGGAAAAACGGCCGAAAGGAAGCCGAATTCTTCGTTGGCCAGATAGGTCAGCGCCGCAGGTGTCCAGCGAGGCTTAACAAAAAGCCCCTGGCCTTCACGCCACTGCATTTCATCAGCGTTAAACCAGCCAGCCGCTTTCAGTTCATCAGGCGAAAGTCCTTCAGACTTGCGCAGCTGGTTATGCTCGTAATCAATCAGCACGTCCTGGCCAAGAGCCCGGACGCCATCAATCAGACGTGCAGCGATGGCCGCATCCATATACCAGCCATCAGCAACATCGAACGGCCGACCATCACGGGCACGAAAACGCCCGGCGGGAAGCAACTGGCACCAGCCGTCATCACCGACGGTGGCCGCAAGAATGGCGATACCAAAAGAGGAAGGTTTTGTTTTCATGGCCTGCTCGTTGCTGAGAAACTCAGGCCATTTTTACGCGGGGAAGAAAATGCAGGTGATTCCGGTATCTGACTGAAAACAACGAACCGGATAGAAAGCGAAGCGGGAGAACGGACGCAACCCCATTTAAAACACGTTTAAATCTCTCTGTACGCGTTTAAAAGATTTTATAAGCGTCAACGTATAGCAAACATCATACTATGGCCTGAGAGCAGCCTGAGCACGTTTTTCGATAGCAGCGTAAATCTCTTTGCGACCGACCTTATCAAGCCCCATATATGGACGAGCTCTCAGGACAGTATATCGCGCCTTTCCGCCCCACTGGTGAATCGCAGCATAAATCATCGGCGAACCAATCAGTGCCCAGTCCGGGCCATAGTCCGTGGTGATGCTCCTGGCCAGATCGCCATTCAGGGTCAGGATAGTACCAGGAACATAATTATGTTTCTCACGCCACGCAAGATAAGGATCGCTCCAGCTGGCCCAGTGCTCACCGGTGACCGGGTCCGCCTGCTGTTCAAAAGCGTTCTCCGTTGAGGAAAGCAGTGCAGCAGCTGCGGCACGTGGAATGGCCCCATCGTTGGCCATTGCGCCCAGGCTGATGAACGCCGTCTGGATCCTGTTGATATCGAGCACAACCGCTAAATCAATACTCATGGTGCCACCTCCAGCCCCAGACGGCCCTCAATCACTTCAAGCGAACCAGCGTTCACCGCTGATTGCAGGCTGCTCAGGCTTGCCCGTGACAGGCTGACGACCTGGTCAAGCAGGTCTCCACCGTTCTTCACTGCGGGCTCTGTGCGGATAACTATCTGCTGTCCGGCATCATCTGCAGGCGTTACATACATGAGCACATTCCTTGCGCTATCCCACAACACCGCCTGAGGCTGAGCCATCAGCGCCGGCAATTGTTGTACATCGGCATCACTGAGCTTTGGGTCTGCAGCTGAAACCGCATCAGACAAACCTTTTTCGCTGATCGCCAATAACCGGGCTGGTTCAGCACCGACTCGCGCTCTGACCACGGCGGCAACGGATTCAGACATGAAGCCCAGCGTCTGAATGGCTTCACCGGCGCGGCCACTGGTGAGGGTCCGTTTTGCCCACACTGAAAACGCCAGCTGGCGCTCGCGGCTGTTGTTGAGCGACTGGATAACCTGCTCACGCAGCTGCGGGTCGCGGGTCTCGATAACTTTACGGATAAGCGTCTGGTCAGTGCCGAACGCCGCCGAACCTGGGTTATACGACCAGCCCACATCGGGCGTCATTTTCACGCGGCCGTTATCAAAGGTCGTGGATTCCGTCCTGAAGATTTCACCCGTGGTCTCATCAATGCCGGCGTCAACGTCATGGGTGTGCACGAAAGATGCCCCATAACTGACTTTCAGCCCCAGCGCTTTCATACGTTCAGCAGACAACGCCCTGACGCGGCAGCGGCAATTCCAGCCATTCGGCGGGTAGTGCGTCTTCCAGAACGGGTCATCATAGCGAAACACCAGCCCATTCAGCGCAGCATGCTCCGGGCGGGTTCGCCCGTCCATAACGGCCACATACTGCCAGAACGGGTAATCTTCAACGTTATTCATCATCTGCGCATAACGGCCGCTGTTATAAGCCGTGCGCATATTGACGTTGTAAATGGTCGCAAGACGGCGCGGGCTGCCCAGTTCGATTTCCTTAGCATTACCCTCGGTATCAACAACAATCTGCTTTCCCCACCATCCCAGCTTCTGCAGGCGCGGTGCCAGCGTCCGGGTAAACTCCTGACGCGTGATGCCGTCGTGGACAGCGCGATCAACCTCGTCACGAAGGGTGTTCAGCACATCAAGCCGCACCGCTTTAGCGACGGTAAACGCGCGGGCATGCGCGTCCGTCAGTTGCTCATACCAGTTCCAGGTGACGTTATGGCCCTTGGCTCTGAAGTAAGAGACCGCCTCTTTTGGGGGTAACCGGGCGGCGTATGCCAAATCAACTGCTTGTGCCATCGATACGCCCCCACAGGTCAGCGACAAAGATAGCGCGGGTCAGGAGGTCGATAAGCGCTGCATCATCCAGTTCGGGATAGAGCGTCGCCGCATCCTGCATCGCCGATTCAGGGCCGTTTTTAATAATGCTGGCAATAACGGGCTTTAAAAGCGGATCAATGGCCTGTTTAAACGCATCCGGCGTCACCGCCGCGCCCATATCGTCAATATCATCAGTCTGCTTCAGGTCTGTCGCACTCAGACTGGCCTGACCGTTTACCGCTGGCAGACCTTCAGCCACTGGCGCGGCACGGAATACCTGCTCGTCACCGTTAGGCTGCGGGATATTCAGTTTTTCCTGAATCCAGGACACTGGCACCGGCATACCTGCCGCCAGTTTCGGAATGGCCTCCGCAAACATAGAGAGGTCTTCGTATTCACCGGAATCAAATACGATACCCGGCAAACGGCACGGGTCGAGGGTGGTTCGGCTGTTGACTGCCAGTAACGGATAAATCAGGTCACGGTTGACAGAGCGACGCAGCTGCCGCAGGTCGGCATTGCGGATCTCTTTACGGACTTCGTTATGAACTTCGCCCAGAGAACGAGCACCTTTGTCACCGGCTTCCGTGGTCAACGTTCCACCCAGAATGGCTTTTGACATGGAGCGCTCAGCCCAGCTGATTTGCGCCTGGAACGGGTCTGCCTGGCCATCGGCCGCACTCTGGAACTCCAGCGCCATACCCATCGGGATAATACCGCCAGCACGACGCCCGATATCCATGACCGCCTGCATCAGAGTGGATTTCTCTCGGGAGGTTGCGCCGGTTGGGTACTTGCCCACGCGCATCGGCAGACCGTAAATCTCCAGAAACTCAGCAAAATCACGTACCGAATAGTTTTTGAAAATAAACGGCCAGACCAGCGTACGGACCAGACCCAGCGTGCCGGCATACCCTGAGCGGGACTTTGCCTGATGGCGGAACCAGCCAAACGGCTGAAGTTCAACTCCGTCGGCGCTGCCATCGCGCAGCCTGAGCTGATTCAGATTGCTTTCTGGCGTACAGAACAACGCAGGATCACGCCAGTGAAGCGCAACAGGCACGCGCTGCTTACCCAGCCAGCCCCATTCGATCTCCTGCATGCTGTAGCCCTTGAGGATGGCGTCGCCGGCATCAAAAATGCCGTCCTCAAACCAGGCAGCGTCCTGCAACATCTCATCGAGCATGGCCGCATCTTTCTTTTCCTGCGGAGTGGCGTCTTTCGGTGGCTGAATACTCCAGGGCAAAGACTGGATGGCCAGCCGGCGCTTTGACAGCTCGGAAAACAGATGCGTGTCCTTTTCTTCCATATCAAAGGCGAGGTCAGCCTGAGCCGTCAGGTCTCCGCGTTCGGCGTCACGCAGAACAATGGCGGCACGGTTTGGCGTGATACCACTGGACGGGTGATCCTGGGTACGCTTTGCCATCATCACCAGTGATTCCTGCGCCGTCTGCAAATCAGGATCAAAATCGAAGGGATTGCCCGTTAAATCCAGAATACGGCCCATTACCAGCATCCTCTTTCAAATTCATGGTAGTCATCATGGGTTTCATCATCGTGCGCATCTTCCCGGCGCTTACCTGGCAACGCCTGCACGCTGTCTTCGTCGATGACAAAACCATTCATATAAGAAGCGCGTACCGCCATCGCCAGCGCTACCGCAAAGTCACCGTGACGTTTGCCACCGGTGCCACTGGCATTGGCGTCTTTGGTTCTGCCCTTATCAATCTGGGGAACGCCATTAACGACCTTGATATTGAGCAGGTCATCCAGCGTTGTCTGGTGACGGGCGATAATCAGGTTCTGCGCCTCAAATTCACCTTTTAGCTTTGGCATCCATTCCTGATACCAGGCTGCTGACAGGTGCACGCTGTCAATCATCTCCGGGCCATACACCAGACGCGCAGCCTCAGCGAGATAACCACCATTACCCGTGGCATCAAAAGCGGCGCCAATAAAGCGAGGTAAACGCGCCAGGATAAACAGCATGATCTGACGCTGCTGGTCATAGGTGACGTTCTTCAGCTCGACGCGGAAGCATTCACGCTTATACAGGTCGGCGGTGATTTCCAGCGGGACAAAAACGGTCAGGTCGCCATTACGGGCAAAGTCTTCACCAAAGGCGTGCTTATGCTGAACGTTGAGCGCGGCCAGTAACGGGGCCAGCTCTTTCTCGCACCACGCTGAAACTTCCGCTTCCCGCAGTTCTGGCGACCAGGATTCAAAATCGTCAGGAGCTTCAAAGCGCAGGATCGGAATATCACGCTCCGGCGTCATCGCCGCTTCAATGAGTACGCGGGAAAGGTAGGCACCACCGGATTTTTTCGGCACGCAGCCATATTCCTCGTCGGCGCTCTCTTTGTTCGGGGCATTGCGGTAAAGGTCATCACGCCATTTTTTCTCTTTTTCGGCGGACCACTCCTGACCCGTGACGTAGCAGATACGGCGATACAGACCATCACTGATCGCGTCATCCAGGGTAATACGATGAACGGAATAATCTTTCCGCCCCTCTCGCGCGTCCTGAATGTACTGGTTAAACAGATTATCAACGCCGTTATGAGTGGAGATGATGCGTACACGAGCGCCCCACATGGTCAGCGCAAATGCCGCTTTCAGCAGTTCATCAAGCGACTCATGGAAACCGGCTTCATCAATAACGACGTCCCCCTGTAACCCACGCAGGTTGGACGGCCGCGAGGACAGCGCCTGGATCTTAAAATTGCTGTTCGGAAAGCGAATCATGTACGACAGAATTTCTTCGTTCTTATCGCTGTCCCAGAAGGTCTGCTCATAGACGTCGGCTTTTGCCAGCTGATTGAAAGCACGGGCAAACAGCGCACAAGCGGCGATGTACTCCAGCGCCATCTCCTGCCGGGAGCCGACATAAAAGACATTGCGGCCACCGCGTTTACGTGGCTTTGCGGCCGTCATGACATTACGGCCAGCCTCTGCCCAGGTCAGACCGGTACGGCGGGATTTTTCAGCGATACAAATCTGACTGTCATCGCTGAACCACCGGGCCTGATAGGGAAGGAAAACGGCTTCGCTCGCCGGGTTCAGACTGCCGGCATCCGTCACAATATCCACGCCGAGTTTGCTGGCTTCTTCCTTCAGGTCAATCTGGCGCGGTTCGCTGAGTGGGGTGAGTCGTTTTGTAGTTGCGGTCATATCACGCTTTCCCCAGCAACACATTGCGAATACGCTGCTCAAGCTCTTCGCTCATCCCATCCGTACCGCGCAGTTCGTCACTGACAGCATTAGCCGCTTCTTCTGCAAAGGCCTGGCGAATTTCTTTTTCGCGCTTATGACTGGACATGGCTGTTGATTCCAGACGCTGGGCCGCCAGCATGGCATTTTTGAGCATGTCGATATCGACTTCGGCTTCTGGATCTTCAATCTGGCGCATCAATGCTTTAAAGAGCTGACTTCTGGCCATCTCCAGTATGAGCTTGGTCGTTTCACCCATCGGCTTATCGCCGAGCTGGCTGGTGAGCGCCTGTGTCATTTCCCTCATCTGACGCAGGTTCTGTCCCACCTGCTCGACACTGGTGGCATAACGGTTCAGGCCAGAACGGGAAAGCCGCATGTCTTCCGGTAGCCCAGCATCATCAATCAGCGCATTAATCTCTTCCAGGATCTGCGCCTGTGGAATGGCTTTATCCCTGAGCATGGCATGAAGCGTTTTTTTGACGTCTTCAGGCAGCAGATCAACTTTCGACGCGCGGCCGCGAGTGGGTTTTGTCGTTTCCATAGCTAACCTCAGCGGGCACGGGGCTTTTTAACACCGGATACGCGGGAACGACCTTCGGCGACATCCTGCCCCCGGCCAGTAATGGTGACGACATAAAAACCACGCAGGTTTTCAACCGTAACCAGCCCTTGCTCCTGCAGCCAGTCAATATGAGTACGAACGAGATCGCGTGAAATGTTGTGGCCGTAGGCATCAAGGCAGTCATTCAGAATGCTTTCGTTCGCTTCGTTGTTGCAGTCCATCAGGCTGCGAAGAATGACCAGCCTCTGGTCTTCAGTCAGAATATCGTTAATCATCATTTGCTCCGGTTCACCGCATTTTCCAGTAACAATTCAATCTGGTGGGTCATTGACTGCACGCGCTGGCCGATAACCTTCATATCTCCAGCAATCTCCGTCATACGCAGGCGCATTTCCTGCATATCTTCAACGCCAGGCATATTGGCGTATTTGGTTTCCATCTCGGTGAGGCGATTTTCCAGCTTTTCTACCCGTTCGGTACTGGCGAACGTGCGCCGCATCGCCCAGACAATCCCGCCAAAAGCTACTGGTAACAGATATGGCCACAGACCGATATATTCAAAAATGCCCACGTTTAACTCCCTGAATAACAACGCTGACACAACGTCTCATACTGGCCAGTCAGCTCAACAATCCCCAGCCTGCGACGACATAAGGCACAAATACGGTCAGGCTCAGAGCGCTGGATTTGTGGTCCAGGCCAGCTGCAGCCTTGTTGCTGCCAAAGTTCCCGCAGAAACTCTTCAGCCTCCTGAAGCAGGTCGGCGTCCATAAATTTCAATCCTTTTTAAATCCTGCTGGCGGGCATCGTTCTTATCGCGATTGCACTGGCCAAGTGCTGTTAATAGCGTGGCATTCCAGACCACCGAGGCACCGTATGTGAACGGTGCGGGGCGCACTGGCACAGGCGTTTCCGCCAGCAGTTCTGCATCAATAGGCAGCGGGGTCACCACCACCGGAACGGGCGCGGTTCTCGACCCGCTGCAACCACTCAACAGCAGCAGCAGGCACATCGCGCTTAGCGCATTCTTCTTTTTCAAGGATGAGGGTGATCTGGTTCTGAGCTTCATCGCGCAGCCTCTCGTCTTCGCGCCGTGCTGCGGCATTGGCCGCGCGGATGGCACTGAATATCTGGATGGTTTGCTCCTGGCCGTGTAGCAGCCATTCTGCTGTGTTTCTGGCTTGCGTCTGGGTCTGCAAGTCCCGGCGTAACTGGACGTTATCGCTGTGCGTTTTCTCAGCCTTTACCCAGACCGCACCCACGGTGACCAGGAGTGCAACCGCGCCGGCAGCGATAAGACGATCAGCGAAGGTCATCAACACCTCCGACTGACCATATGGCCATCTCAACTTCACGGCGCGTCATCAGTCCTTTCCACGGTTTCCCGGCCGCAAATATCCAGCGACGCATCTGGTCGCGAGCACCTTCAAAATCACCGGCATTCAGTTTTTTGAGGAGGGTCGAACTGGCGAACGCGCCGGTGCCGGTATTGAAAATGAACGTCTCAAGTGCGGTGCGCTGATAATCGGTTAAAGGGACTTTTACCAGACGTTTAATGGCTGCCCGAACGGGCTTTAAATCACTGTCCAGCAGGGCCATGCATTCATCATGGGTGTAGGTGCGCATCTGGATATCAGCGCCAGTATGGCCAACACATACGGTCAGGATGCCGGCAATGTCGCGGTACGGGGTATATTCGATCCCCTCGACGTGGATAAGGGTCTCGCGGGTCATTTCGTGATAACCGCCACCGGCGATAGCAATCGCCAGCAATGACGCTTTCAGACTACGGGGTATTTGGGGCATCAGCTTATCCGGTGAGTGGATCTGCATCCGAGGATAAGAAAAAGCTGATTAGAGAGGTGATTCCGGTATCTGAGTACAACCCGCACTCTCGAGCGCAGTCGGTTGTTACAGATAATTAGTGCGGGAATAAATCCGGTTGGCGACGACGGGTATGAAGCTTGCGCTGACGGGCGATGATATCGTAAATCTGCGTCTGAGATAAACGATGCTCGCGGCGCAGGTCTTCAAGGTTGCGGCCATCGAAACGGGAGAAGATAAGATCGTCCCGTAACGCTGTAACAAGCTTGTCCCCGGATGGCAGATAATACTGACGTCCGCCCATATAGTGGGACATGGCCAGCGCCAGTTTACGCGCCAGCAAGCGGCTGTCTTCAGCAATTCCGAGGCGCTTCAATTCTGCCTCCATCACATCGACAAGTGCAACCAGCATTTGTGGCCATTGGTGCTCAAGCTCACCGACAGGGATATTGTCGATATGGTCAAGCAACTGGTGAATGGCCGGGTCGTGTTCAAAAAGCTCCGACTGTTGTGACATAAACCCTCCTCAAGGTAAGTGCACAGTCAGTATACAAAAAATCCCGCACGTTGGCGGGATTGTTGATGACATCAGCTGTCACGTTTGCATGGGTGAAGCTTGAAGAATTTTATATCGTCATGGAGATATAATTTTTTCCCCGATTTATCGACTATAAAAAACTTGATGACTGCCGGGTTACGCATTGAAGCAAAGGTATACGAAGTTCCATGCACGGAAATTTCTTTGTCATTCTCTGGTGACGGCGGCTCTGTCTGCACATAGGTATCACCATCATCAAGATTCTGCCAGGAAACCAGGTCAACGCCCATATGAAGCTTGATGCCGTTACAAGTCCAGAACCCAGACGCAGGATCTTTCTTGATTGGTTTCTCTGCAGCATGAGAAGCCAGACTAGCCACCATTATCGCTACTGCCAATAAATACTTCATATAACCCCCTTAAAAATAATGATTAAAATTTATCACCGTTTTGTCTGAAAAGCATTTACTGATAACGTTGCCCCGTGGCGGCATCATGGTCACAAAGAGCCGGGACAATTTTCTAACAGTGAGATACTTGGATGAAACTCGATCTTGATGAAATGAAGAAGTTGCTAAATTGTTTTATTGAATCCCCAGAACCCTACATCACCCTTAAAGAACTTGGTCTGTTTGACGTCGATGAGAAGGAACAGAACATATTGATTGCTCATTTGCTACTTCTGGCCGAGAACGGGTTCATCAGTAGTCTCAAACTGGAGACAGGCTTTGAATCTTTGGGCCTGCATCCGACGCAGAAAAGTACAGGCATCTCATGGAATTTTGCAATCAAACCAATACGTTTGACACAAGCGGGACATGATTTTGCGGCAGTATTAAACCAACGCCCCGTATTTGAAAAGCTGAAAGAAGAAGCGCAGGAGGCTCCAGTCGCCCTCCTGCGCAAGATCGGCAGCGCCCTTGCAGAAAAATTGCTGAAAGAAAAATTAGGGCTGGGGGACTGAAGGTAATAGATCCGCTAATCGAGCTGCTGCGATTGCAGCAGCATCATATTCACCAGCAGCCATAGCCTGTGTTCTGATTGTTTCCAGATTACAAACAACACGGTACAGATTCATTTTTGACATCATTTCAAGTTTAAAATCCTGAGTCAGTTCAGCAATAACGGTTGTGCGATAGACAGGGGCTGAGGGTTTTAACAAACCGTGAATTAACTCCTCTGGCCAGCCACTTGCAATCAGCTCAGCGGCATGGACTTCTGCGTTTGAAAGCTCTCTGATTTTGCTAGACTCTGGTTTCATTTTTCCCCCTTGCAAATGTTCAACATGATTTGATAACGCTCACATACACGGTCGTAAATAGGTTTGATACCGGTGTCTGGTAAACGCTCCAGCATGCACCGCATATGCCACCGTTTCAGGCTTTCGAGAACGGTTCGAGCTTTCTCATCACGCAACCAGTTCAGCTTTGCCACACCTTCGCCACCGTTCTGTTGCCGGGTTATGCGCTTTACATACGCATCAATCGCTGCAGTGTCGTTACTGGTGACAAAACCCTGATTGAACATGGTAAACCATACCGCCCGAATTTTGCCGGCAATCCCCGATGGTGCTTTTGGTTTAGATGAAACAGGCTTAAAACCTCGCTCTTTAAGAGCATCCAGCACGGCCTGCAGCTGCGCCGAGCTCATATCACGGCAGCTGCTTTTACCCGGCACAACAGTGCTAAGAAAAACACGATAAGTCTCATCATCAAGACCCAGAGTACGACGCGCGACGTGGATCAATTTGATAGTATTAGCTCGCATCAGCCATTACCTCACTCAGTGGTGATACCAGCTCAAGACCATCAATTTTCTTAAATTGACGAACCAACGATGATGCGGTGCTGAAATGACATACCCAGTATTCCACTACCTCATGGAGGTGCGCATTTTCTTTGCGTTTCAACCAGCGCAGGCCGTCTCTGGTTTTTGACGCTCGGCAGATGATGGAAGCGCCTGGCTTATACGTTTTACGACGCCATACTGCCTTCGTAATCGGACGAAAATCCTTATGTGACGGCCAGCCCCATGCTTCACTGCGGGTATCATCAATCCAGACTATTAACGCCAGCTTATTTTCAGAGACAATGGCCTTATAAACTGCAATTTTTTCTCCAGAAGACAGCTTAAATTCAACCCTGGTATACAAATCACCTAGCGTGTTCTGGATACCGTTCCATTGTTCCTTTGTGATAGTGGTTGTCATTTGCGACTCCTGAAATAGGTTGAGGTGGCGAAAAACAACAGCTCCAGCACATCAAACAGCCACCAGAGAGTGATGCACCCAATCAGTGCCATCAGAGTGAATGGCCAGGCTACAGCCGCAACCAGAGCGCTGATTGAATCAGCCTCTTTATCCATGATTTTGCTACCACGCAGCGCAGCAACGAGCACGAAGGTCAGTATGCCGCCAGCGATATAACAAACGATGACGATTACCATCAGGCAACTCCTTGCACATCAATAGGCAGGTATCTAAGGACATGCCGGGTAATAATTTGCCCGGTTCTGGAGCACTGAAAATGCCCCATTCGAATATCGATTAACGCACTTTCAAATTGTGGCCAGCCCTGCATCTGCTTTTTGTCATCCAGCTCAACCAGAACAAACACCGTTTCAGCTGACCATGGCCCGGAAGCCAGGTACATCACACTTCGGGGAATCTCAGTACCCTCAATCCACCCAAATGAGCGTCGAGCCGCAACAGGTGATTTGCTGCGGATAATGTCGTAATAACCGTTACGCTCTTTCACCTCGGAACGTGCCACCGCTTTGCGTAGCGCCTTGATAAGCAACTGGGCACTGATTCCCGTCGCACTGACCAGTTGCAGACAGGTCATTTCGCCCTTATCGGACAGCACGGCTTTGATTGCGTCGATCATCATTTGCCTCCCTGGCGCTGTTCTGCCTGTTGCTGCTCGCGGATCATGCTTTGGGCCGCATGCATCAGAACGGCGATGCAACGGCGGGTTCTGGCGGCAGCAAGACGGTTACTGGATTGCCTGTCGATATAAAGCGCCTGTGCCATTTCAAGTTGCTCTGCAGCTTCTTCAAGTAAGGAAGATACTGACGGGCTGGCTGGTGATACCGCATCAGGTATCTCAGCCCCTACGCGTTGAGATAAACGGGCCATTTTTCGTGTTTTATGCTGATCAATCATGTCGCTCATTCCATTATGGCGAAGCTGCTCAATCATAATTTCAACGTCGGCAGCTTCTTCGGCGATACGGTTGCCGTTCGCTTTATGAGTAACAAAACGAGTGCACGCAGCGGCTAGCTCATTACATTCTTCGGCTGTTGCCAGAACCTGACGGTCATAACCCCACATCGCCAGGGCTGCATCGAAAACATGAGGTTTATTCATCGTCTTCATCCTCCATGTTGTCATCTGCCGGTTTCATGGTGATCGGAAAAGGCTGGAACTGAAGAAGTGCCAGTTGGACACCAATTCGGATGAAACGGGCTTCTTTGGTGTCAGCCCCAAATTCCAGCACCTCGCTTTCGCCCATTTCTAAACAGATATCAGCGTCTTTGTTGTCAATAACCATCTGGCATTTATCAACGCGATTTTGATGCCAGGATTTCAGGTCGATAATCATCGAAATTAATTGTTGTTCGCTCATAAAATATTCCTTTTGCTGAATTCGGCGCGAACGAATCCCTGACGCAAGCGCCGTTTTCAATTTGAAGTTTTATTTAAAAGTATTTAAAGTTTGGCTAAATCCAGCGAAATCTGCTGATAGTTACCATCCGCCTGACGCTCATAAATACGCAAATACTGACTGGTGCCGGAAACCTGAATTGCATCAGCAACAGCGTCCATCGCCTCATTCCATTTCGGGTCATTGATATCGAGCTGACGGAGGCCCAGAACCTGGTTGATGTCGATGCGACCTTGCTTGTTAACGCGGAAGGCATGATCTACCAGGGCCATAATGCGTTCATCCGCACCACCAGACCATTCGCTGATGCAGGTATCAATCAGCGCTTTAGCCGCCTGGATACGTTCATCAAATACGCGATGCTCACCGACTGCGCGAATGAGCTTGTAACGGCCGTCAAAACTGACCAGGGTCACATTGCCTTTCGTGCCGCCATACTCCACGCCATACTCAGACGCCGAAAGGTCTGTGAAGTCGGCGATTCTCTGCATAGACTCCAGTTTGAACGCTGCCAGCAACTGACGCTGCTGACGTGCTGCGCCGACGATCGTCATCACGACTTCATCACGCAGCTTATCCACGGGTTTGACCTGAGACTCAGGGATTAAATGCCCCTGAGCATTGGTGCGGTAACCCACAGGTACGGTATTTGAATTATTCATCTATTCGCCTTAATGAGTGGTATTGGATTCGGTATTCCCGGTCCGCGCTTTCCATTCATTTACATAATGGAAATTTGCGGCCTTAATAATTTGTGGTGCCATTTTATTAATGATATTGACCAGGTGGTCAGCAGCCGATGGGCATTCATGATTTACGTCTTCCATAACTGCATTGATATCGACTACTTCCTTAACCTGACCACCTTCGGAAAACACATCCTTGGTAATTACTGTAAAAATAAGTTTTGCCATTTTGATTCCTCAGCGCCAGATAATCCGGCAACCATTGAAACTGGCTACCCACACGGAGCGGGAACCTGAATTGTTACGTTCAACAATACGCACAGCACTGTTGAGCAGGTCAACCGGAGGGCATGACACCTCCAGAACGGGACGTGAACGGGTCTGGCGAAACTCCGTAACCAGACAGCCTTTTTTGTTCAACATCGCCTCAGTGGCCATCGCTTGCTGTACATGTGAGGAAATCAGTTCGCTAATCATTGTTTGCTGACCTCTTTGCTCAAATCGTAAAAGTTTTTACAACCGCAGCGGGGGCATACAAGGGTAAAAACCTTAATGCCCTTATATGCTTTATCCCTGACCTCAATTCGCTCGCCTTCTTTATGAATATTCCGGCAACGAGTACATTTGACCATGTTCTCTTTATTCATTAGTCCTCCACAATTTCAGCATGCCCCAGCTCAAGCATTGCTGAATGAATATGGCCAGAATTAACCGGCTCGCTTTTACCGCTGGCGTAGATATGGGCCAGCGGCAGAATGTGGGAGAGAGAGCGCAGAGCACCAGGGCGCTTTGCAATCGCACGTAACAGTTTGCGTTCATCGCGGCCGTCAACCTTCCATGCATCGCAGAACGCATCCACATCAGCAGCCAGCACGTTGTTGATGACAATTTTCTTTGCCACGCGAGAGAACAGACGGGCAAAGTCTACGGTGCGACTACCACCGGTCAGGCGGTCATAGACTTTATGGTTACCGATAAACGCCAGCCCGATGCCGCATTCCTCCTGGAGGATGCGCAGCTCTTCGATGGCGTCATAGTTCAGCCAGTCAGCTTCATCAATGATGACTAAGGCATTAGTGTCACGCAGCCGGCGTCGCAGCAGGCGGGATAATGCGCCGCGCTGATAAGGCGCATCTGAAATGCCCATATCCAGCGCCAGTTCGTACATGGTTTCCAGCTCGTTCGTGCGGGATTTACTGGCGGTAAGACGCCAGACGTTATTACCGGTACGAGCGTATTGTTTCAGCGCTTCCGTTTTACCTACACCAGGATGGCCATAAATCAGCGCAATGGTGTGAGTCAGCTGCGCATACGTCAGCGCCGCAGTGATTTTTTCAGAGGTCGGCGTCACGACATAGTCAGGGATTTCCGGCAGTGCACTCTGGGCCGTCTTACGGGATTCAAGCCACGTGCTGATTGATGCCGCCACGGCATCATTATCGCCCTTGTATTTACCGTTAATAAACTGAGAAAGGGCAGACGAAGACACCCCTGTTTCACGCGACAGAGCAGCACCAGAAATTGTTTTGTCATCAATCAGACCTTTTACGGTATTACGGATTACATCATGGTTAATTTGCGTCATCGTTTTTAATCCTGTATTTTTCCATTGTTAATACGTTTTTAAACACTTCTCAAAAGCGGCGGCTCAAACGTCGCTTTTTTATTTCTTCGATTTACTGACATTTTTCATCAGCGTCTGGAAAATCACATCGTTCTCGTGCTGATGCTCCTGGACTTCCTGAACTTTTTTCAGTGCATTACCCTGGGCAAAGACACGTTCAACAACATGCCGCTGCGGTGGTTCTGGCGGCGCGACTTTTGGCAGCAGGTCGTTCACCTCTATTGCCGTCATGCGGCGCTGAGCCTTGGCGGCGCGTTTGGTATGGGTCATCATCTGCTTACGCTGGCGGCTATGTTCACGACCTGTTTCGGTATCGCCGAACGCAACAGCTGAACGGCATTCCGCCATGCAAAGGAAACGGCCATCAAGGTCGTAACACGCCACTTCGCTGTGAAGATTGCGAGGGTCGAAACGCACTGTAATTTTGCGCTGGCGAATATTGGCCAGAACCGGATTCCAGTAACTGTTTTTACGGCCATACAAAGAACCGCCGCACTGGAGGAAGAATTCACCGGTAGTTTTCACCGTTACGGCTTCTGCTGGCAGCATCAGCTGGCGGATTTGCTCTTCACTGAGGCGGGTGACAACCGCATTGCTGTAACTGCGCTCAAATGCCTGGTCAAATGACAGCTCGCCCTGACACATCTCAGTTTCACGGCCGACACGCGCGTTATAGATGGCGATCCCCTCGTTGACAGCGGAAAGGAATGTCTCAACATCAACAACCCGGTCACCGTAATTGTCCGGTTTATTCTGGGTATTCGGGCCAGTATATGCCCCGGCCAGAGAAGGATGTTTGTCGATATAATCCCCCAGACCGCCGATACCAAACGCACGTTCAATCGGTTTTGCCTGCCCCCAGCCTTTACCGCCAATAACACTCGTCCAGTGAACCTGAATACCGAGCATCGGCAGAATACCCATCGGATCATCCGGCTTAACTTTGAAGCGATAGCGGTTAGGAACACCACCTGACAGCCATTTGTTAGCCGCTGCGCGGGTGTTATCGATGGTGACATGTTCAGGCTTACCGAATTCTGAAATGGCATCCATCAGTGACAGGCGAATGCTGTCGCTGTTTTCAGAGACGTCAGTACGCCAGCCAATAATTTTGCGACTATGGACATCCTGCCAGACCCACGTTTTTGGGCGGATCACTTCACCGTTGTACCACTGCACGAATACGTTGTGCTGGTAACCATCGCCGTTTATCCATTCCATCGCATGCAGCTGCGCGACGGTGCGCTGCTGGCTCGGGAACATACGTGCCAGTGCGTTATCACCTTTGCGGGTAGCGACAATGACACGTGCATCAATTTCGCGTTCCACACGGCGGCGCAGTGTGCGTTCAGAAGGGATTTCCCAGCCATATTCCCGCGCCGCTATCTGGAGAAGTTCATACGACTTCGTGAAGCAGGGCTCTTCCGGGCGGAGATAATCCCCCAGGAAAAATTGCCAGGCATCTTCGCTGATTGGCGCTTCACGGTTGGTTTTGCACTTCTCACGCAGACGGCGGTCAAGCAGAACGGGGGCCCAGACGTCACGGCTGCGGTTTTGTACGCGGTAATACAGGTTACGCAAAGAGCCTTTGCTCATATGCAGTTTCATTGCCGCTGTTCTCAGAGCCAGGCGCAAAGACAGACCTGAATCGACCAGCTCCGCTACAAGAGAGACCGCAGTGGTGCGCTGCTCAGCACGCTGGCGCTGTTCGTTGGTCGCACCTTCCCAGTGTTTCCAGAGCTGCTGGCGCTCGAAGTTATGTGCAGAGTCAGCATTACCCTTAGTGCGTTCCGGCAGAGAGATGACACCAGAAGATGTTTCCACCATGCCTTTAGCGGAGAGTACCTCTGCACGTGCTTCAGGAGGCAAAACGGTGATGTGAAACTCTAATGCTTTGCCGCCTGCACGCTTGCGCACTTTATCTTCAGCACCTGCGGAATAGCGCGTTAATGCCTCACGAATTCCTTTTACCGTTTTAGGTAAACCAGGTACACCGACCAATTCCTTTGCAACAACAAACATAATCAGACCGCCTTATTCATGTAGCTATGAGCGGCATAGCGGCTCGGCCAGATGGTTTCAGGAGAAACACCAAGAGCATCAGCAACAATCTGCTGATACGGGCGGCATGGTGTGCGCAATACACTCTTTAAAGAGTCTTTTTGGTAGCCCGCCTGAACCGATAAAGAGCGGAAAGATAAACCACGCTTGTGGATTTCCGCCTTAATCGTCTCAGGGTGCCAATCAGTCAGATCTTCATTTCGGTTCATGATTCATCTATCCTAAAAAGTTATCCGCGCGGATAACTGCGCGGGTATCCGTATGGATAAAGATTAGGACTCGAAAGAGATGTTTGCAAGGTGTTTTTGAGTCCCAAATCAGATTTTAAATAAAAGACATTAATATCAACAAGATACAAGGGATTCATTAAGATGAAAAATGATAATACGAAAGGTTCTTTTGAGAGCAATCAAAAAGAACCCTTTTGTGAAAGGTTGAACCTACTACTGAAAGGTCGTTCTTTGTACAGAGCGGCGAAAGATTGGGATATCAATTTCAGTACACTCAAGAACTATTACGCCAGACCTGAATCATCACCAAGAATCGAGGTAGTACGTAAAATAGCAAGTATCGAAGGCGTGACTATTGGATGGCTTCTTGGGCAGAGCCCAGACGAGAATGACGCTATGCTGGAACGCTGGATTGATGACGCTGTCATCGCTGTCGAACCCAAGAAGGATAAACATAAGGAATCCCGCAATACTTTGGTTCACGTGAGCTATGAAACAACCCTCGTTTCCATTTTAAGCATCCTCAATGAACACGAGATAAAATCATTGTTTGAGTTGATTGCCCGAAAAGGGGTCGATACTGTTTTAAAACTGAAAGATGAGAGAAACCTCCAGCTCATACAATGCTCTGATTATGAGAAGGAACGCCTGCTTACTTTTCTTGAGTCCACAGTCAAAAAAGGGTCATCTGCGGTTGGTGCAGATGTAGCCTCACCAGGCCCTTTGGGTGATAGCAAAAAGGCCGGTTAAAGTGTTCATCAGAACAACTTAACTGGCCTTTAGGATTGTGAGAATTGACTCTAATCAAGCTGTGCTTTAACTCGATCAAAGCAGTACCAACTGATTACAAAAAGCGTCAAAGTGCCACAAAGCAAGTTACACAGTTAAAGATATTTAAACGCTGTATGAATCCATTAAACAAAGCGCATTAACGTTACATTTTTATGTGTCAGAAGTATGCAAGCGCTCGGCGGTGATCTAATTTTAACAATGAACAATCCGTCTTAGCACGCGAGCGAGCATATTGCCGCCAAGCCTTAATCTGCCTGAGTTTGTCCCACCAGATCCCGCTTTCTTTCACCTGTTCCCGGATTCGTTCCGATGTTCACTACATAACTGTCACCTTACAGCGGGCGCGCGTGGGTGATTGAACTGGATAACCGCGAGCAGGTAGAGGCGCTTCAGCCGGATATCGGCGCGATGACCCCCGGCGAACATAAGGTGTCGGTAACGGCCGTCGGTGAGGGCGAATATGATTTTGTCAGCCGCTTCTTTTCACCCGGCGAGGCGGTATGGGAAGACCCGGTTACCGGCTCGGCGCATACCATGCTGATCCCGTATTGGGGGGAGAAGCTCGGTAAAACGCAGATGCTGGCGCGGCAGGTGTCGACGCGGGGCGGCGATATTCGCTGTGAGTGGGCAGGCGACCGCGTGCTGATGGGGGGAAAGGCGCGAACCTATTTGCAGGGTAAGGTGCGGCTGGATTAACCCGGCCTCTTGACCGGGTCAGAGAATTGACACGGCTACGGCAGCAAGGCGATATTTGCCTTAATCACCTCGACCGAGCGGGCGAATTTCTCTCGTTCGTCCGCCGCCAACTGTAGCTCAATGACCTGCTGAACGCCGCTTTGCGCCAGAACCGCCGGCACGCCAATGGCCACGCCGTTCACGCCATATTCACCGTCAAGAATGCAGGAAATAGCCAGCGCGCGGTGGCTGCCGGTAAAGACGTTGCGGCAGATTTCGGCAATGGTGCCAGCGATGCCGTATTCGGTGCAGCCTTTACCCGCATAGATTTCGAACCCCAGCTTGCGCACGCTATCGGCCATTGCCTGACGATCGAGCTCGCGGCCGGTACCACGTTGATAAACCTGGCCAATCGGAGAGCCGTACACCGAGGAGTGCGACCATACCGGGAACTGGCTATCGCCATGCTCGCCGAGAATAAAGGCATCAATACTCTGTGCGCCAATATCCAGATCCTGCGCCAGCTTGCGGCGCAGGCGGGTAGTATCGAGCCAGACGCCGGTGCCGATCACCTGGCTGCGTGGCAGACCGG